>NZ_CP139249.1:0-2400000 GCF_034064985.1 Acinetobacter pittii
ATGCTGTGGACAGACTGCTTAACTCGCTTGCGACAAGAGCTCTCTGATAACGTCTTTGCGATGTGGATTCGCCCATTAGTTGCTGAAGAAGTAGAGGGTATACTGCGTCTTTATGCACCTAACCCTTATTGGACGCGTTACATTCAAGAGAATCATTTAGAATTAATTTCTATATTGGCCGAACAGTTATCAGAAGGGCGTGTGCGTCAGGTTGAGATTTTAGTTGATTCTCGTCCTGGTAGTATTTTGTCATCGAGTGAACAGCCAGCAACTACAACGGCTGCTTTACAAACTGCACCTCAACAAAGCATTAAAGTAAAAAAAGAACCGGATGCTATTTCCAATTCACCTACTAATAGTGTAGTAAACTCAAAAACACTGAAAAAGAAGCTATTAAATCCTCAATTTACTTTTTCTTTATTTGTTGAAGGCCGCTCGAACCAGATGGCTGCTGAAACATGTAGAAAAGTGTTAACACAATTAGGTGCTTCACAGCACAACCCTTTATTCTTATATGGTCCGACAGGATTGGGTAAGACTCACTTGATGCAGGCAGTTGGTAATGCTTTATTGCAAGCCAAGCCTAATGCACGGGTGATGTATATGACCTCTGAGAGCTTCGTTCAGGATTTTGTAAGTTCTTTGCAAAAAGGCAAAGTTGAAGAGTTTAAGAAAAATTGCCGTTCTTTAGATTTGCTATTGGTCGATGATATTCATCTTTTAGCAGGAAAAGAAGCAAGTTTGGTTGAATTCTTCTATACATTCAATGCTTTACTTGATGAATCTAAACAGATTATTTTAACTTCAGATCGCTATCCAAAAGAATTGACCGAGTTAGATCCGCGTTTGGTTTCTCGCTTTTCTTGGGGACTTTCTGTAGGCGTTGAACCACCAGATATTGAAACTCGTATCGAAATTTTATTGAAAAAAGCTGAAAATAGCGGCGTTGATTTACCTCGAAACTGTGCATTATTTATTGCACAACAAGTAGTTGCCAATGTCCGTGAACTTGAAGGGGCACTCAATAAAGTCGTCGCAATTTCTCGTTTTAAAGGTGCGCCAATCGATCTTGATGTTGTCCGAGAGTCTTTAAAAGATGTATTGGCAATCCGTGCACGTACAATTAGTGTAGAAAATATCCAACGTGTGGTGAGTGAATATTTCCGAATTCCTTTAAAAGAATTGGTAGGACCCAAACGGACACGAATCTATGCTCGACCGCGTCAGTTAGCAATGGGTCTTGCTCGTGAATTGACAGGTGATAGTTTTCCTGAAATTGGAATGGCTTTTGGTGGGCGTGACCATAGTACGGTGATGCATGCTTGTGAAAAAGTTGTGAGTCTTCGAGAGGAAGATCCAATTTTTGACGAAGATTATAAAAATCTACTACGTCTACTTCAGAGTTAATGAAATAATAAGACCTTGTTGCAAAGTCTACGTAAGTGCAGCATAGTACACAGCTAAAAAATGAAATATTTGCTCCAAGTTGCTAGAGGAATGAATCGTGCGTTTGAAAATCGCTAAAGAAAGCTTACTCAATGTTTTATCGCATGTTGTCGGTGCGGTAGAACGTCGTCATACATTGAATATTCTTTCAAACGTCAAAATTCAGACTAATGCTCAGGCACTCACCATTACTGGTTCTGATTTAGAAGTCGAGCTGGTTGCCAGTACTGTTTTAACAGAAGGGGCATGCATTGAAGCAGGTGAAACAACTGTTCCTGCTCGTAAGTTGATGGAAATTTGTAAATCATTGCCTACAGCTGCATTGATTGATTTACAAATTACTGAAGATCAAAGATGTATCTTAAAGTCTGGTAATAGCCGTTTTGTATTAGGTACTTTACCAGCAGAAGATTACCCGTTATTAACCACTGAAAATAGTCAAGGTACACAAGTACAAGTTACTCAACGTGAGCTAAAGCGTTTATTTGAAAAAACTGCTTTTGCCATGGCCGTACAAGATGTACGTTTCTATTTAACTGGTACTTTATTAGAAATTGATGAAAATCAATTGCGTGCGGTAACAACAGATGGTCACCGTTTAGCACTTTGTGAAATCACTGCTTCTTCTACATCATCTCAATTGGTTCAAGCAATTGTGCCTCGTAAAGCTGTGGGTGAATTGCAGCGTTTACTTAGCATTGAAGATGAACAATTAACATTGCTCATCGGCCGTGAATTGTTAAATGTTACAATTAATACGCCGAGCCGTGACAAAGAGCAGGGCGATATCATTGTTCGTTTTACGACGAAATTGATTGATGGGAAATTCCCTGATTATCGTCGTGTAATTCCACGTGGTGGCGATAAACATGTGTTAATTAGCCATGATGTGTTCAAACAATCATTACAACGTGTCGCAATTTTGAGTAATGAGAAGTTACGTGGCGTTTTCTTGAATTTTAATCAAGATTCTTTACAGTTACGTGCAAATAACCCTGAACAAGACGAAGCGATTGAAGATTTAGCAATTCAGTATCAAAACATACCTCTTGAAATGTCATTTAATGCGCAATATTTGCTAGATGTTTTAGGTGTGCTTGATGGTGATGATGTAAATATGAGCATGACTGAGGCAAACCAGTCTGTATTGGTTCAAGATCCGGCACATCCTGATCAAACTTATGTCGTTATGCCGATGCGTGTATAATCTGGCTATTTCATATGCATCTTACGCGTTTAAATATTGAACGTGTGCGTAATTTAAAAACGGTTGCACTCCAAGGGTTGCAACCGTTTAATGTATTTTATGGCGCTAACGGTTCAGGAAAGACTTCAATTCTGGAAGCAATTCATTTGCTTGCAACAGGGCGGTCGTTCCGCACCCATATACCTAAAAATTATATTCAATACTCTGCTGAAGATGCGATTGTTTTCGCGCAATCTGCAACTGAAAAAATTGGCATGCAAAAGTTGGCCTCTGGTGAGCAGTTGATGAAGGTCAATGGCGATACAGTGGCTACACAAGGACAACTCGCTAAACTGCTTCCTTTGCAGCATATTGATCCACAAAGTACAGATATTATTGACCATGGGGCGAAACCTCGGCGCCAGCTTTTAGATTGGCTGATGTTCCACGTGGAACCTGAGTTTTATTTTGCTTGGCAATATTATTCTCGTGCATTAAAGCAGCGTAATACTTTACTTAAAACCAGACGAAATATTTCTCTAACGGATTTAGAGCCGTGGAATAAAATGTTGAGTGATTATGGTGAAATTTTACACTCTCAGCGTTTAAGTATTGTGGAACAATGGAATGTCTTTTTTCAAAATGATTTAAGTCAATTGCTACCTGATCTAGAGATTGAACTGGAATATAGTCCCGGTTTTCATACAGAGCAGGGACTCATGCAAGACTTGCTGAATCAACACCAAAAAGACATCGAACGACGCTATACCGAATATGGCCCACATCGTGCAGATTTGCGCTTAAAAACCCCGTTTGGACATGCTGATGTAGTTTTATCAAGAGGTCAGAAAAAACTCTTGATTATTGCCTTAAAACTGTCACAAATTGCAATGTTACATGCGAGTAATAAGGAAACTGTGGTATTATTAGATGATCTGACAGCAGAATTAGACTTAACCGCACAACAACGTTTAATTGAACGATTAAGCCAACTTGGTAGCCAGGTTTTTATGACAACTTTAGATCATGCATCGGTAAAAAAACACTTACATGATCTGTCTATTTCATATCAATTATTCAATGTTGAATCCGGTCAAGTTAGTCTTGCTTCACCATAATTTTTTGATGTTACCCATCTTTGAATAAACCTATATTTGCTAGGGAGAAACCATGAGTTCAGAGTCTCAATCAGCCTCTCAAACAGAACAAACCAATGAAAAGGCTTATGATTCCTCTAGTATTAAAGTATTACGTGGATTAGATGCAGTTCGTAAACGTCCGGGTATGTATATTGGGGATACAGACGACGGTACCGGTTTACACCATATGGTATTCGAGGTTGTCGATAACGCAATCGATGAAGCTTTAGCTGGGCATTGTGACGAAATTATTGTCACGATTCACGAAGATGAATCGGTAAGTGTTTCTGATAATGGCCGTGGTATTCCAACAGATATCCACCCTGAAGAAGGGGTGTCTGCAGCGGAAGTAATTCTTACGATCCTGCACGCAGGCGGTAAGTTTGACGACAACAGCTATAAAGTTTCAGGTGGCTTGCACGGCGTAGGCGTTTCAGTTGTAAATGCGCTTTCAAGTAAATTGCATTTAATTATTAATCGCGCTGGCCAAGTGCACGAACAAGAGTATCACCACGGTGATCCGCAATATCCATTACGTGTGATTGGTGAAACGGATAGCAGTGGTACAACTGTACGTTTTTGGCCAAGTGAACTAACTTTTAGTCAAACTATTTTTAACGTTGAAATTTTAGCGCGTCGTTTACGTGAGCTTTCATTCTTAAACGCAGGCGTGCGTATTGTTTTACGTGATGAACGTATTAACCTTGAGCATGTATATGACTACGAAGGTGGTTTATCTGAGTTTGTAAAATACATTAACGAAGGTAAAACTCATCTAAACGAGATTTTCCATTTCACTGCTGATACAGAAAACGGTATTGGTGTAGAAGTTGCATTGCAGTGGAATGAAAGTTATCAAGAAAACGTGCGTTGTTTTACCAATAATATTCCTCAAAAGGATGGCGGTACTCATTTAGCAGGTTTCCGTGCGGCTTTAACGCGTGGTCTTAACCAATATCTTGAAAATGAAAATATTCTCAAGAAAGAAAAAGTCAATGTGACAGGTGATGATGCACGTGAAGGTTTAACGGCGATTATTTCGGTAAAAGTACCTGATCCGAAATTCTCTTCTCAAACGAAAGAAAAACTGGTATCGAGTGAAGTAAAACCAGCGGTTGAGCAAGCAATGAACAAAGAGTTCTCTGCTTACTTACTTGAAAACCCGCAAGCTGCAAAATCAATTGCCGGTAAAATTATTGATGCTGCGCGTGCACGTGATGCTGCACGTAAGGCACGTGAAATGACACGTCGTAAGAGTGCTCTCGATATTGCAGGTTTACCGGGTAAATTGGCAGATTGTCAGGAAAAAGACCCAGCACTTTCTGAATTATATCTAGTCGAGGGTGACTCTGCTGGTGGTAGTGCTAAGCAAGGCCGTAATCGTAAAATGCAGGCTATTTTACCGTTGAAAGGTAAAATCCTGAACGTTGAACGTGCACGCTTTGACAAAATGATTTCTAGTCAGGAAGTCGGTACTTTAATCACTGCACTTGGCTGTGGTATTGGTCGTGAAGAATATAACCCTGATAAGCTTCGCTATCATAAAATCATTATCATGACCGATGCTGACGTCGATGGTTCTCACATCCGTACCTTGTTATTAACGTTCTTCTTCCGTCAAATGCCGGAATTGGTTGAGCGTGGTCATATTTATATTGCTCAGCCACCTTTGTATAAATTGAAGAAAGGTAAACAAGAACAATACATCAAAGATAATGATGCGTTAGAAACTTATCTCATCTCAAATGCAATTGATGAGCTATCTTTACATACCAATGCTGAAGCACCTGCAATTACTGGTGAAGCACTTGCGAAAGTGATTCAGGACTATCAAGTTTCACAAAAGAGCTTGCAGCGCTTAACTTTACGTTATCCAGCTAGCTTACTGGATGCTTTACTTGAAGTAGAAGCATTCAAGAGCGATCAAAACCATGATGAAGCTTATGTACAACAATGGGCAGATCAGGTACGCGATATCATTACCAGATTACAGCCAAGTTTACGTCCAGAAATCTCTTTAGAGGCATTTGAGCGTGAAAATGCTCAAGGTGAAAAATCTGCACATTACTGGCCACGTATTACGGTGTATGTACATAATCTGCCACATGCGTACTTGCTTGATGCAGCTTTATTGAATTCGGCTGAATATGCACGTTTGTTGAAAAACTCGAAGAGTTGGTTCACTTTACTTGAAGATGGTGCTTTTTTACAAAAAGGCGACCGCCGTATTCAAGTGGCTAACTTCCATCAAGTTTGGCAACATATTTTGCAAGATTCTCGCCGCGGTATGATGATCCAACGCTATAAAGGTCTTGGAGAGATGAATGCTGAACAGCTGTGGGAAACAACAATGGACCCTGAAAACCGTAATATGTTGCAGGTGACAATTGATGATGCGATTGAAGCAGATCGTATGTTCTCTTGCTTAATGGGTGATGATGTTGAACCACGTCGCGCATTCATTGAAGAGAATGCTTTAAATGCGGATATTGATGCTTAATTCATAACATGATTCTAAATCAGTCTAGGGAGAGAATGATGAGTCAGAAATTATTAGCTAGTCTTTTAATTTCATGTGCGGTTTTAGCAAGTTCTGCTGTTTCGGCGGCAGACCTAGAAACGAATATGAAAACTTTAGCTAAGAGTACTAAAGCATTTGCTGAAGCGAAAGATACTGATAACGCGAAACAACAGCTTGTGGTAATGCGTGAAGCAGCAGTTTCTTCTAAGCAATATTTACCGCATAAAATCGAAGGTTTGCCATCAGAAAATGTACAGGTAAAAGAGTATCAAGCCGGTTTAGATCAGCTTGTTGCCGAGATTGATAAAGTAACTGCTTTGGTTGAGCAAGGACAATTAGATCAAGCCAAAACTGAAGCAATCAATTTAGTCACAATACGAAATGAAAATCATAAAAAATTTAGATAATTGTTTATGATGATTAAAGAAAAAGGCTTTGTTTAATTTAAGACAAAGCCTTTTTTTTGGTAAGAACTGAACTTTTAACCTGCCATTTCAATGGTAGTTTTCATTTATATCAAGAGAATATAATTTTGAAAAAAACTCACATACTCTTATGCATTGGGATCATTTTTTTTAATTGTTTATTTCAACTGCATGCTGCGATAGCCCCCACCTTTTATGGAAAATTAGTATTTCATCGTTATAGTGATTATGAGGCATGGGACAGTAAGCTTTATCTTTATAACTTCACAACACAGCAGACCACATTACTCGGCACAAATTGGAAAATTGACCATATGATGAATGGCCATTTCTCTCCAGATGGAAAATGGTTAACGTTTATGGGAGTGAATTCTGGACAGCATTATGGCGATGCATGGGATGTATATGTATGGAAGGTCGGAAGCACTGAGTTACCTATTAACTTAACTCAAGGCAATAATAAGCGCGATGAAGACCCTAAATTTATAGATAACCAGCGTATTATTTTTAAACAAAATGGCGATCTAAAAATCATTAAAATGACGGATCGGACGATGACTTCTGTGACTCAAAATGGTTGGGATATAGAAGAATCGATGCCTTATCCGATGGTGAATACCACTCAAATTTTGTATGCAAAAGGTGCTGGAAATAATTCTAGAATTTTTAGTATTGATCAGTCGGGTGCTTATGATACACAGCTGACCAATATCGCTTCATATTATCCAGTATGGTGGCAAGGAAGTCGGTTCTTATATGTGCGCTGGTATAACCCAACAAATCCTCATGACCAGATCTATATTTATGATATGGCTAATAAACAAACTACACGTTTGCCATTTAACAATATTAATTATGATACTTCCGATCCAGCTCCTTTAGATCAGCGTTACATGGTGGTGTCTCTTGCAGGACAAACAGGGAGTCGAGGCGGATACGATTTATATATTGCAGACAGCTTATCAAGCAATATTTGGCCTTTACCGATCAATACCAATTTAAATGAATTAGGGGCTTTTTATACGCCTTACTAATCAATAAAAAAGCCGATTAAGAAATCGGCTTTTTTATTTTAGAAAATGGATTAATCAAAAGAAGCTTCCATTTCTTCTAATTCCATCATGAGTTCCAAAAGCTGCTCTTCGTGTTGCTCAAGTTTAGCTTTCAGCTCTGTCTGCTCATTCATAAGTTTGAGTAGATCATCCTTACGTGCAGCATCATATAAAGATGTGTCTGCTAAGGATTCTTCAATTTTGGCGAGCTGCGGTTGTAGCTTTTCAATTTGTGATTCAACCTTTTCAATATTTTTACGAATAGGTCGAGTCTGTTCACGACGGCGAGCTGCTTCTTTACGCTGTGCTTCTTTATCAACTTTAGCAGGCGCTGGAGCGGCAGAGGACGAATTATTCTGTGCGACGGCAGTCTGAGCATTGATTTGCTGCTGACGTGCTTCACGTAGCCATTTAGCATAGTCCTGTAAATCACCCTCGAACTCAGTACATTTACCGCCGTGTACTAAAAGAAGCTCATCACATACACTTGCAATAAGTTGACGTTCGTGGGAAACCAGAACAACGGCACCTTCAAAATCTTGTAATGCCATGCTCAGTGCATGACGCATATCAAGATCTAAATGGTTCGTCGGTTCATCGAGAATTAAAACATTTGGACGCTGCCATACAATGAGTGCTAGGGCTAAACGAGCGCGTTCTCCACCAGAAAAGCTTTCACATGGTGTATCCATGCGTTCACCACTAAAGCCAAAACTACCTAAGAATGAACGTAGAGTGGCTTCACTGATTTGCTTATCTGCTATACGGGCAAGCTGTAACATTGGGCTAGCATGACCATCTAAAGCATCCATCTGGTGCTGCGCAAAGTAACCGATATTAAGCAGCTCGGAAGCTTTACGTTCACCTGCCAAGAGTGGTAAATCACCAACCAAACTCTTAATTAGTGTTGACTTACCTGCCCCGTTCATACCCAGTAAACCAATACGTGAGTTTGGTGTAATTTGTAATCTGATTTTTTCGGCTATCTGTTTATCACCATAACCAATGCTGGCATTGTCTAAAGTCAGCAATGGTGAACTCATTTTAGTCGGTTCACGGAAACTAAAAGTAAACGGCGTATCTACATGGGCTGGTGCAAGTTGCTGCATGCGCTCAAGTTGTTTAATACGACTTTGTGCCTGACGAGCTTTAGTCGCTTTTGCTTTAAAACGGTCAATAAACTTTTGTAAGTGAGCGCGTGTTTCTTGCTGCTTCTCAAAAGCTTGTTGTTGCTGAGCAAGACGTTCACTACGTGTGGTTTCAAATGTAGAGTAGTTTCCGGTGTAAAGTGTGAGTTCTTGATTTTCAATGTGAAGAATATGATCTGTAATCGCATCTAAAAAGTCGCGGTCATGCGAAATTAGAATGAGTGTACCTTCATAGGCTTTAAGCCAATCTTCTAACCACAGAATTGCATCCAAATCTAAGTGGTTGGTTGGTTCATCCAGTAAGAGTAGATCAGAACGACTCATCAATGTACGCGCCAAATTTAAACGCATACGCCATCCACCTGAGAAGCTCTCAACGTTCAAACGTAATTGATTTTCTAGAAAGCCAAGACCTGCCATGAGCTGCGCAGCTTTAGAGGGCGCTGAATAACCATGAATTTCATCAAAGCGGCCATGCAATTTAGCCAGTTCAAAATCAGTCAGTTGATCTGGTTGAGCAAGCTTATTTTGAATATCCCAAAACTCTTCATCACCTGAAAGAACAAAATCAATTGCAGGCATATCTAGGGCTTTTACTTCTTGCGCCATATGCGCCACGGTCCAACCTGAAGGACGAGTGAGTGAACCTTCATCTGCACCTAAACTTCCAAGTAATGCAGCAAATAAGGTCGATTTACCTGCGCCATTTACACCAGTTAGACCAATCTTCCAACCTGGGTGTAATTGCATAGACGCTTTTTGAAATAGAACACGTCCACCGCGGCGTAAAGAAACTTGGTCAAATTGAATCATCTTATTGTATCGAGGTGAGTTAGGGATGCTGTATTTTAAAGAGAACTGCCGATGAAAACAAAACTTTCCGGATTTTAGTGAGCAGGTATTAATAATTAGATATATCCAGACATTCTAAATTTCGCTATTCATCCGAAATTTTCAAAATATTGAACAAGATAGAATACTTTTAAAAAAATATGGCTAAAATAAAAACAGTTTGAAATTTGGTTGATTAATGAGCTACTAATAAAACTAGACTAAGGAAAGTCAAATGAAAAAAAGATTGGGGATAATTGGTGCAGTATTTTGCTGTGCTGTGGGGACAGTACATGCTGGGCAAAGTGTCTGTGTGTTTGATTTATTAGGAAAGTCAGGTGAGTCCTATAAAATGATGGAAGAGTGGGCGCTTGCAGCGAAAGAATGGCAAGTAGATATCACTTTAATTCCATTTCAAGATGAAGGCTTAGTTGACCGTAGACTGCGTGAAGGAAAATGTGACGCTGCTTATATGACCTCCATGCGGGCGCGAAATTATAATAAATTTGCAGGTTCAATTGATGCGATTGGAGGGGTAACCAGTAATGCAATCGCCCAAAAAGCTATTAGTTATGTTTTAGATAAGCGTAATAAACATCGCATGGTGACTACACAAACTGGAACCAATTACGAGGTCGTTGGTATTGTTCAGATTGGATTGGCTTATTTATTTGTAAGAGATAAAAACCTCAACTCAATTGAAAAAGTACGTGGGACTAAGTTTGCTATTTTGCAATATGACGCAGCACAAAAAATTATGGTAGAAAGCGTTGGCGCTCAGCCCATTCCTTCAGAAATTACCGATTTTGTGAAAAAGTTTAATAGTGGCCAAGTCGATGCAATTGCGGCACCAGCCTATGCTTATAAACCTTTAGAGATTGGTAAAGGGGTGGGAGTAAAAGGGGCAATGTTTACTTTCCCCGTAGTTAACGTCACAGGTGATTTAATTGCCCGAAGTGATAAGTTCCCCACAGATTTTGGTATAAAGTCACGTGCTTGGTTTATACAAAAATTACCCCAGAATTTTGCCATGATAAAGCGGCTAGAAATGGGTGTACCCTCAAAAATTAAAATTAATTTTTCAGCAGAAGACAAAACTAAATATCAAAAAATTTTACGTGAAGGTCGCCTCAGCTTAACAAAACAAGGTGTATACGATGCAACAATGATGAGTGTGCTGAAGCGCGCCCGCTGTACAGTTGAACGGACAAATTTTGAATGTACGCTTAATGGAGAGTAGTTTATTTTTTAAACACAAAAACGCTACATATATTTCAAAGCTGAATATGGGTATGAAAATTGTGAATATAAAAAGTAACTTATGGAAACTTATTCATTTTTATCCTTAATAAATAATTTAAATTGAACAAACAATGGTTCAATGAGATAAAAATATTTGAGTAAAAGCTCTATTTTTTTCTAAAAAACATGATTAATATCTGTGTTTGAAAGGAAACTTCAAACAAAAAATCTGTTCCGTGGAAGGATGAAGAAAATGAAAAAAATCGTACTTGCTATGGCTGCCGCTTCTGTTGTTGGTTTTTCTGCTTCAGCGCAAGCAGCGAGTACCGTATGTGTATTCGACCTCTTAGGAAAAGCAGGCGACTCATATAAAATGATGGAAGAATGGGCTCTTGCTGCAAAAGGCTGGGGTACTGAAATTAACTTAGTTCCTCGTCAGGACGAGGCTGTTGCTGATAATGATTTTAAAGCGGGTAAATGTGATGCTGTGGCAATGACAGCAATGCGTGCACGCCAATATAACAAATTCGCAGGATCTATCGACTCACTTGGTGGTGTTCCAAATAACCAAATCGCTCAACGTGCAATTACTTATGTATTAGATGCGCGTAATGCAGCAAAAATGACCACGAATATGGGTGGTAAAAAATACGAAGTTGCTGGTATTTCTCCGCTAGGTTCAGCATTCATTTTCGTACGCGACAAAAACATCAACTCTGTTGAAAAAGCTGCGGGTAAAAAATTCGCTGTACTTGGCTATGACGATGCACAAAAAATTATGGTACAACGTGTAGGTGCTCAAGCAGTTCTTTCTGATATCTCAAACTTTGCTGCTAAATTTAATAATGGTCAGGTAGATATGGTAGGTGCCCCTGCTTATGCTTACAAACCATTAGAGTTAAATAAAGGTTTAGGCGCAAACGGTGTAATGTGGAATTTCCCTGTATTACATGTTACAGCAGATCTAGTATTACGTTCTGATAAATTCCCAGCTGGTTTTGGTCAAAAATCTCGTGACTGGTTTGTTAAACAGTTACCGAAGAGCTTTGCAATGATCAACCGTTTAGAAGCGCAAATTCCTGGCAAATACAAAATGAACTTAAGTGCAGAAGACAAACTTAAGTATCAAAAAATGTTGCGTGATGGCCGTATGGACTTAACTAAACGCGGTGTTTACGATGCTGGAATGATGTCTGTACTCAAAAAAGCGCGTTGTTCTGTAGACAAAGCTAACTTTGAATGTTCAATGCCTGGTGAATAATCCTAATTTCTTTCAAAAAGCCTAGACTGAGTTCTAGGCTTTTTGTTTTATATACGCTGTCAGTTCTGCCATTGTGGTTAGTTAGAAAGACGTTAAGCTAAATTTAGATAAAAACTTCATAAGGAAACATGAAGGTATAAAAATGGATCAAGGACTTGAGTGATTAAAATAATTGCTAATAGGTAGGTTAATCGCTATCTATTTTTCATGGAAATAAAATCATAAAAGCAAAAACGGTCTATAAAAATATTCCAACATGATTTTTATGTGAAGCCTATCCGATTCATACCTGCTGGTGTGAAATTTCTTGGTATCGAAAAACAAAAACTCCACAAGGAAAGGAAAAAGAATATGCAATTTTCCAAAATACTATTACTTGCTATGGGACTTACTACAGTTTCTTTTGCAGCCGAGGCTAAACAAACAGTATGTGTTTTTGACTTCGTTGGAAAAAATGGCGACGTTTATGCACTAATGAAGGATTATCAACTTGCCGCAAAAAACTGGGGAGCTGATATTGAGCTTAAAGTAAACCAAAACGAAGCCGTGATTGCTGAAGATTTTAAAGCGGGTAAATGTGATGGTATTAGCGTGTCAGGGATGCGTGGTCGCCAATTTAACTCATTTACTGGGTCATTAGACGCGATCGGGGCCATTCCTGACCTCAAGCTTGCTGTAAAAGTGATGCAAGGTTTAGCGAGTCCGACTTTTAGTAAATATATGGTTAATGGTCGCTATGAGGTTGTCGGTGTTATTCCAGTTGGTGATGCTTATCTTTTAGTAAATGACCGTAGTATCAATACAGTAGCGAAAGCCGCCGGTAAGAAAATTGCTGTTCTTGATTATGATGAAGCACAAAAAATTATGGTTCAGCAGGTCGGGGCACAGGCGGTTAGTGCTGATGTAACAAATTTCGGTGCGAAATTTAATAACCATCAAGTTGATATTATTGGTGCACCAGCAGCAGCATTTAAACCGTTAGAGCTACAAAAAGGTTTAGGAACAAAGGGTGCGATTGTGAACTATCCGATCTTACAAGTCACAGGAAATATTATTATCCGCCCTGATAAGTTCCCAGCTGGTTTTGGACAGAAATCTAGAGAGTGGGTTTCAGGTCAGCTACCACGTGCTTTTACCATCTTGGGTAAAATGAAAGCGGATATTCCACAAAAATACTGGATGGATGTCCCGGCAGCCGATAAACCGGGCTACCAAAAGCTCATGCGTGAGTCTCGAATTAACCTTACACAACGCGGTGTGTACGATAAACGCATGATGAAACTATTATGGCAATTCCGTTGTAAGCAAGATGCTAAAAACTTCGAATGTGGCTTACAAGACGAGAATTACAAATAATCTTGATAAAAATACTCAAGATTCGCTTTAAACTTCGAAGACAGACCCTATATTGATTATGCTATACTCAATATAGGGTCTTTTTTATTTTGAAAGGCACAGCAAAATCCGAGGAACAATCATCATGAATGCCCAAGCTCTAGTTTTGACAGATAATGCTGCCAATAAGGTACGCCAACTCCGTGATAGTGAAGGGAATGACGATCTCATGTTACGTGTATATGTAACGGGAGGCGGGTGTTCAGGGTTTTCGTATGGCTTCAATTTTGCTGAAAGCGTAAATGAAGATGATGCAGAATTCGTAAATGGCGATGTAAAAATGCTGGTTGACTCACTTAGCTACCAATACCTCATTGGTTCAGTAGTTGACTATGTAGAAGGTCTTGAAGGTTCGCGTTTTATCGTACAAAACCCGAATGCAACAACAACATGTGGTTGTGGTTCTTCATTCTCGATTTAACAGAATTTTAGAATTTAAAAACCTCTCCGTAACGAGAGGTTTTTTATTGATCAAATTATTATTTTTCACGGACAGATTCTAAAAAATATTGCACGAGTTCAGGTGCATTCTGATATGGAATCCAATGCGACGCATCCATAAAAACTGCTTCATAACTATTTTTAAAATAATGTGAGTTTAGCTCGGCACTTTTTTCTGTAACGGCAATATCATGTTTACCCCAAACAAAGAGAGTAGGAACATCTATGGCTTTAAACGGATTCTGAGGCTTGTCCCAAAAAAAGCCACGATACCAATTCAACGCCGTGGTTAATCTATTTTCCTTTATAAACTCAGCCTCGAATATTTCAATTTGTTTTTCAGTCATGCCAGATGACTTTAGAAACTTACCACCCAATTTAGGTATCTTTTTAAATAAAAGTTCGGGCAAAATCGGAAGTTGAAAAATTGCAAAATAATAAGATTTAAAAAGTTGTCTACTGCTTAAACAAGCTTTTAAAAATGCAGCTTGGTGGGGCACAGAAACTAAAGTGAGATGTTGAATATATTGTGGATACTTCATAGCAACGCCTGAAGCAATTGCCGAGCCCCAGTCGTGCCCAATTAAATAAACTGGCTGGCCAAGTTGTTTAATTAAACTTGCTACGTCTTCTACAAGTTCACTCAAGGAATATTGAAATCGGCTTTGAGGTCTAGCATTTAAACTATAACCACGTTGATGAATCGCAAGTGTTCTAAATTGATGCTCATGCAATAATTCCGAAGTCTGCTCCCAACTATGGGCAGTTTCTGGAAAACCATGCAATAAAACCACGAGAGGGCCATCTATAGGACCTGAATCAATGACATCGAATGTCCAGGTCCCACGTGTGTATTGATGAATACGTTTGGTCAGATCCATAACAACATGCCTTACTTATTTTTGTTGGCATTTATCATGAATTTTTATGTCCAATTTAATAACAGCATTTCGGGTCAGTAAATGTGTTATGAGGTCTAATCTCTCTAATTAAATCGCAAAGGTAGCTTTATACCGCCGTAATCGTACCTAGGATTCTAAAATCTGAAGCACCTGTTACTGCTGGCAAATTACCACTTAAACCATCTACAAAACGCATCGCTAACCATGCAAATGCTGTAGCCTCGACCCAAGTAGGGGAAAGCCCTAACACATCAGTAGGTTGAACAGACCAATTGTGCTTACGAAGACGCCAACGTAATTGTTCTAGTAAATAAGAGTTATAAGCACCACCACCACAAACATAAACTTCACCTGTTTCCATGTTAGAACGATAGATCGCTTTTTGAATGGCACGTACAGTAAGTTTTAATAAGGTAGCTTGAATATTTTCAGGTGTATCTTCTAACTCATCATAAGTTAAATCATTACGCCAATCGATTAACTGATCATCTAACCAGTCAATATTGAAATCTTCACGTCCAGTGCTCTTAGGCGGTTCTTTAGAAAAATACTCATGGGCATAAAGGCGGTCGAGTAAAGAGCGAATAGGGTGACCATAAGCAGCCCAGTCGCCATTTTCATCATATGGATGACCTGTATGGCGATGGCACCACGCATCCATCAAAATATTTGCAGGACCTGTATCAAAACCAAATACGCTGTCACTGTTATTGGCAGGCAGCATACTCACATTAGCAATACCACCCAAATTCAAAATTACACGATGAATACTTGGATGTTGAAATAATGCTTGATGGAAAGCCGGAACCAATGGCGCTCCTTGACCACCTGCTGCCATATCTCTACGACGGAAATCTGAAACGACTGGAATCTGAGTAATTTCAGTAATGATGTTTGGATCACCAATTTGTAACGTAAAGCCATGTTCTGGACGATGACGAATGGTTTGCCCGTGTGACCCAATTGCTTTAATTTGGCTACGGTCTAATTGATGCTTTTCAATGAGAGTATTAATCCCGTGGCCAATCATTTGGGCCAGAGCAACATCAGCTTTACCCATACGGTCAATTTCATTGTCATCGGGCAAAGTCAATGCCATAAGCTCATCACGTAACTCGGGTTCGAATGGAACTGTAAGAGTGGCATGAAGCTGTAGTGGCTCAAATGAAGCCGCTACAATATCCACACCATCCATACTAGTGCCAGTCATTACGCCGATATAGATTGCGCTCATATGCAACTTCCCCTGCAAGACGCTGAAAAAATGTTAGTATATCGCACAAATTGAATAACTGATGTGTTTAGGTTTTGTGATGTCAAATTTCTTGCCCGCCGAAGAACAGCTTGCCCTCATCCAACGAGGCACGCACGAAATTATTTCAGAAGAAGATTTACTGAAAAAGCTTAAAGAGAATCGCCCTCTTAAAATTAAAGCTGGTTTTGACCCTACAGCACCAGATTTACATTTAGGACATACGGTTCTTATTAATAAACTAAAAACTTTCCAAGACTTGGGCCATGAAGTTACCTTCTTGATCGGTGACTATACAGCGATGATCGGTGACCCAACTGGCAAAAGCGCAACTCGTCCGCCGTTGTCACGTGAACAAGTAGAAGCTAACGCTAAAACTTATCAAGAACAAGTTTTTAAAATATTAGATCCAAATAAAACAAAAGTACGTTTTAACTCAGAATGGTTTAATCAAAAGTCTGCTGCTGACCTTATCCAATTAGCAAGTCAGCAAACCGTATCACGTATGTTAGAGCGCGATGACTTTACAAAGCGTTATAGCAACCACCAGCCGATTGCAATTCATGAGTTTTTATATCCTTTAGTTCAAGGTTATGACTCAATTGCGCTTGAAGCTGACGTTGAGTTAGGCGGTACAGACCAGACCTTTAACTTACTTATGGGTCGTACTTTACAAAGCCGTTATGGCCAAGAATCTCAAGTGTGTATCACCGTGCCGATTCTAGAAGGTCTAGATGGCGTAAATAAAATGTCTAAATCTTTAGGTAACTATATTGGTGTATTTGATACACCAGGTGCAATGTACCAAAAAGTTTTATCAATGCCAGACTCTTTAATTGAACGCTATTTCGATTTATTAAGCTTCAAATCTCTTGATGAGATCAAAGCTTTATTAGATGAAATTGCTGCTGGTCGTAATCCGCAGGAAGTAAAACGTATCCTTGCGCTTGAGCTAGTTGAACGCTTCCATGATGCAGAAGCTGCTGCTAATGCCCATAAGAGTGCTGGTAACCGTATTACAGAAGGTGAAGTACCTGAAGACACACCAGAAGTGACTATTTCACTTGGTGAGTTTGGAGGAGAAATCTTTATTGCTACGATTTTACGTGTAGCAGGCCTAAACCCGAATGCAGCTGCGGCAAAAGATGCGGTAGCTCGTGGTGCGGTAAAAGTTGACTGGAATGCCGTTGATGCAAGCTTCTCTGTAAAAGAAAAAGGAAGCTTTATTATTCAATCAGGTAAAAAAGCGATTGCACGTGTGATTTTCACTGACTAAGAAAGTTATATATTGAAAAAAGCAGGAGTAATCCTGCTTTTTTTATTTCTGATCACAAATCAATTAAGCGTTCCACGTGGAACAATTTGTAATTAACTTAATAAGTAGAAAAATAGAATAAGTAAAGAATAGAAAGTATTAATCAAAAAAATAGAGTATTTACTCTATCATTTCTTTAGATTCTTTAGATTCTTTAGATTCTTTAGATTCTTTAGATTCTTTAGATTCTTTAGATTCTTTAGAATTAAGGGACTATATATGTCTATAAACTCTATTAAAGACATAGAAAATTAAAAATGTCCTAAATTCTTAAATATAAAAACTAATAAAAGGTAGTGAAAATGCCTAAAAAAAAGCCATATATATCACTTTTTTCGCAAAATAGTAGAAAAAACCGGCACTCAAGTGAAAAAGGCTGAAATACCCCTTGCAAAGGGGATGAGATGGTCTATAATGCACATCCATCGGCGGTGATGCAGATAGAAACTTGTTGAAAAACAGTTACTTGTGATTAGATTGGTTGCTTTAAGTGATGAATTTGATGGTAAGTTGGTTTTGAGAATAAGTTTTAAAAATATCGAAATTACCTGTTGACTTTTAAGAGATTAAGAGTAATATAGCCGACCTAGCTTGCTGGTGACGAACCAGGAAGAAGATCATTAAGAGAATTGAAGAACAACTTGTGTGGATTTTTACTGATTGATTAATCGAAATAATTTTCATTGATTGATTGGTTTAAATTACTCGAAGTTTATTTGAGCGAAATTTAAGTCAGTAATTGATGAGCCAGAATTGGCACCTTGTCTTTAATAAGGTGCAAAATGATTTTAACTGAAGAGTTTGATCATGGCTCAGATTGAACGCTGGCGGCAGGCTTAACACATGCAAGTCGAGCGGAGAGAGGTAGCTTGCTACTGATCTTAGCGGCGGACGGGTGAGTAATGCTTAGGAATCTGCCTATTAGTGGGGGACAACATTTCGAAAGGAATGCTAATACCGCATACGTCCTACGGGAGAAAGCAGGGGATCTTCGGACCTTGCGCTAATAGATGAGCCTAAGTCGGATTAGCTAGTTGGTGGGGTAAAGGCCTACCAAGGCGACGATCTGTAGCGGGTCTGAGAGGATGATCCGCCACACTGGGACTGAGACACGGCCCAGACTCCTACGGGAGGCAGCAGTGGGGAATATTGGACAATGGGCGCAAGCCTGATCCAGCCATGCCGCGTGTGTGAAGAAGGCCTTATGGTTGTAAAGCACTTTAAGCGAGGAGGAGGCTACTTTAGTTAATACCTAGAGATAGTGGACGTTACTCGCAGAATAAGCACCGGCTAACTCTGTGCCAGCAGCCGCGGTAATACAGAGGGTGCAAGCGTTAATCGGATTTACTGGGCGTAAAGCGCGCGTAGGCGGCTAATTAAGTCAAATGTGAAATCCCCGAGCTTAACTTGGGAATTGCATTCGATACTGGTTAGCTAGAGTGTGGGAGAGGATGGTAGAATTCCAGGTGTAGCGGTGAAATGCGTAGAGATCTGGAGGAATACCGATGGCGAAGGCAGCCATCTGGCCTAACACTGACGCTGAGGTGCGAAAGCATGGGGAGCAAACAGGATTAGATACCCTGGTAGTCCATGCCGTAAACGATGTCTACTAGCCGTTGGGGCCTTTGAGGCTTTAGTGGCGCAGCTAACGCGATAAGTAGACCGCCTGGGGAGTACGGTCGCAAGACTAAAACTCAAATGAATTGACGGGGGCCCGCACAAGCGGTGGAGCATGTGGTTTAATTCGATGCAACGCGAAGAACCTTACCTGGCCTTGACATAGTAAGAACTTTCCAGAGATGGATTGGTGCCTTCGGGAACTTACATACAGGTGCTGCATGGCTGTCGTCAGCTCGTGTCGTGAGATGTTGGGTTAAGTCCCGCAACGAGCGCAACCCTTTTCCTTATTTGCCAGCGAGTAATGTCGGGAACTTTAAGGATACTGCCAGTGACAAACTGGAGGAAGGCGGGGACGACGTCAAGTCATCATGGCCCTTACGGCCAGGGCTACACACGTGCTACAATGGTCGGTACAAAGGGTTGCTACCTAGCGATAGGATGCTAATCTCAAAAAGCCGATCGTAGTCCGGATTGGAGTCTGCAACTCGACTCCATGAAGTCGGAATCGCTAGTAATCGCGGATCAGAATGCCGCGGTGAATACGTTCCCGGGCCTTGTACACACCGCCCGTCACACCATGGGAGTTTGTTGCACCAGAAGTAGCTAGCCTAACTGCAAAGAGGGCGGTTACCACGGTGTGGCCGATGACTGGGGTGAAGTCGTAACAAGGTAGCCGTAGGGGAACCTGCGGCTGGATCACCTCCTTAACGAAAGATTGACGATTGGTAAGAATCCACAACAAGTTGTTCTTCATAGATGTATCTGAGGGTCTGTAGCTCAGTTGGTTAGAGCACACGCTTGATAAGCGTGGGGTCACAAGTTCAAGTCTTGTCAGACCCACCATGACTTTGACTAGTTGAAGTTATAGATAAAAGATACATGACTGATGATGTAAGCTGGGGACTTAGCTTAGTTGGTAGAGCGCCTGCTTTGCACGCAGGAGGTCAGGAGTTCGACTCTCCTAGTCTCCACCAGAACTTAAGAGAAGTTCGGATTACAGAAATTAGTAAATAGAGATTTTAAGATCTTGGTTTATTAACTTCTGTGATTTAAGTATCACGGTATTAAGCATGACCTGACGAAGGCATGTTTATTCATTAACAGATTGGCAAAATTGAGTCTGAAATAAATTGTTCACTCAATAACAAAAAGAGAGGAAGTAATTCTGATCTTGGAGTTGATTGAGAACTAGCAAATTAACTGAATCAAGCGTTTTGGTATATGAATTTAGATTGAAGCTGTACAGTGTTTAAGTACACAGACAACAGATAGTAGCGATGAAGAATCGCACGGACAACACTCACTTGTAGGTGTTGACGACTGTTTGGGGTTGTATAGTCAAGTAATTAAGTGCATGTGGTGGATGCCTTGGCAGTCAGAGGCGATGAAAGACGTGATAGCCTGCGAAAAGCTCCGGGGAGGCGGCAAATATCCTTTGATCCGGAGATTTCTGAATGGGGGAACCCACCTACTTTAAGGTAGGTATTGCAACATGAATACATAGTGTTGCAAGGCGAACGAGGGGAAGTGAAACATCTCAGTACCCTTAGGAAAAGAAATCAATTGAGATTCCCTCAGTAGCGGCGAGCGAACGGGGATCAGCCCATTAAGTTATGTGTGTTTTAGTGGAACGCTCTGGGAAGTGCGAACGTAGAGGGTGATATTCCCGTACACGAAAGGGCACACATAATGATGACGAGTAGGGCGAGGCACGTGAAACCTTGTCTGAATATGGGGGGACCATCCTCCAAGGCTAAATACTCCTGACTGACCGATAGTGAACCAGTACCGTGAGGGAAAGGCGAAAAGAACCCCTGTGAGGGGAGTGAAATAGATCCTGAAACCGCATGCATACAAGCAGTGGGAGCACCTTCGTGGTGTGACTGCGTACCTTTTGTATAATGGGTCAGCGACTTATATTCAGTAGCAAGGTTAACCGTATAGGGGAGCCGTAGGGAAACCGAGTCTTAATAGGGCGTTTAGTTGCTGGGTATAGACCCGAAACCAGGCGATCTATCCATGAGCAGGTTGAAGGTTGGGTAACACTAACTGGAGGACCGAACCCACTGTCGTTGAAAAGCCAGGGGATGACTTGTGGATAGGGGTGAAAGGCTAATCAAGCCTGGTGATAGCTGGTTCTCCCCGAAAGCTATTTAGGTAGCGCCTCGGACGAATACCATAGGGGGTAGAGCACTGTTTCGGCTAGGGGGTCATCCCGACTTACCAAACCGATGCAAACTCCGAATACCTATGAGTACTATCCGGGAGACAGACTGCGGGTGCTAACGTCCGTAGTCAAGAGGAAAACAATCCAGACCGCCAGCTAAGGCCCCAAAATCATAGTTAAGTGGGAAACGATGTGGGAAGGCATAGACAGCTAGGAGGTTGGCTTAGAAGCAGCCACCCTTTAAAGAAAGCGTAATAGCTCACTAGTCGAGTCGGCCTGCGCGGAAGATGTAACGGGGCTAAAACTATGTGCCGAAGCTGCGGATTTGACATTAGTCAAGTGGTAGGGGAGCGTTCTGTAAGCCGATGAAGGTGTATTGAGAAGTATGCTGGAGGTATCAGAAGTGCGAATGCTGACGTGAGTAACGACAAAACGGGTGAAAAACCCGTTCGCCGAAAGACCAAGGGTTCCAGTCCAACGTTAATCGGGGCTGGGTGAGTCGACCCCTAAGGCGAGGCCGAAAGGCGTAGTCGATGGGAAATTGGTTAATATTCCAATACTTCTGTGTAATGCGATGAGAGGACGGAGAAGGTTAAGTCAGCCTGGCGTTGGTTGTCCAGGTGGAAGGATGTAGGTATGTATCTTAGGCAAATCCGGGGTACTCTATACTGAGATCCGATAGCAAGCTGTACTTGTACAGTGAAGTGGCTGATACCATGCTTCCAGGAAAAGTCTCTAAGCTTCAGTTACACAGGAATCGTACCCGAAACCGACACAGGTGGTCAGGTCGAGTAGACCAAGGCGCTTGAGAGAACTCTGCTGAAGGAACTAGGCAAAATGGTACCGTAACTTCGGGAGAAGGTACGCTGTTGTTGGTGATGGAACTTGCTTCCTGAGCTGACGACAGCCGCAGAAACCAGGCCGCTGCAACTGTTTATTAAAAACATAGCACTCTGCAAACACGAAAGTGGACGTATAGGGTGTGATGCCTGCCCGGTGCTGGAAGGTTAATTGATGGGGTTAGCGTAAGCGAAGCTCTTGATCGAAGCCCCAGTAAACGGCGGCCGTAACTATAACGGTCCTAAGGTAGCGAAATTCCTTGTCGGGTAAGTTCCGACCTGCACGAATGGCATAATGATGGCGGCGCTGTCTCCAGCAGAGGCTCAGTGAAATCGAAATCGCTGTGAAGATGCAGTGTACCCGCGGCTAGACGGAAAGACCCCGTGAACCTTTACTGCAGCTTGACACTGAACTTTGACCTTACTTGTGTAGGATAGGTGGGAGGCTTTGAAGTTGGAACGCTAGTTCCAATGGAGCCGTCCTTGAAATACCACCCTGGTAATGTTGAGGTTCTAACTCTGTCCCGTTATCCGGGACGAGGACCGTGTCTGGTGGGTAGTTTGACTGGGGCGGTCTCCTCCTAAAGAGTAACGGAGGAGTACGAAGGTGCGCTCAGCGTGGTCGGAAATCACGCGTAGAGTATAAAGGCAAAAGCGCGCTTAACTGCGAGACCCACAAGTCGAGCAGGTACGAAAGTAGGTCTTAGTGATCCGGTGGTTCTGTATGGAAGGGCCATCGCTCAACGGATAAAAGGTACTCTGGGGATAACAGGCTGATACCGCCCAAGAGTTCATATCGACGGCGGTGTTTGGCACCTCGATGTCGGCTCATCTCATCCTGGGGCTGAAGCAGGTCCCAAGGGTATGGCTGTTCGCCATTTAAAGAGGTACGCGAGCTGGGTTTAGAACGTCGTGAGACAGTTCGGTCCCTATCTACCGTGGGCGCTGGAAATTTGAGAGGATCTGCTCCTAGTACGAGAGGACCAGAGTGGACGAACCTCTGGTGTACCGGTTGTGACGCCAGTCGCATCGCCGGGTAGCTATGTTCGGAAGGGATAACCGCTGAAAGCATCTAAGCGGGAAGCCTACCTCAAGATAAGATTTCCCTAGGAATTTATTCCTCTAAAGAGCCGTTCGAGACTAGGACGTTGATAGGTTGGATGTGGAAGCATAGTGATATGTGAAGCTGACCAATACTAATTGCTCGTGAGGCTTGACTATACAACACCCAAGCAGTTGTATGTGAAGCATCAATCGATTCATAAACATGCAAAGCAACTTGATTTAGTTAAACGCTTAGCTAAAATGAACAAAATCAGATTCAATCAGCCCGTCTGTAAAGATTTGGAAAACGCAACGTATCACACAGTGAATAAAACGAAGCAAGTATCCATAAACAGTTGTGCTGGCGACCATAGCAAGAGTGAACCACCTGATCCCTTCCCGAACTCAGAAGTGAAACCTCTTAGCGCTGATGGTAGTGTGGGGTTACCCATGTGAGAGTAAGTCATCGCCAGCTCATTATTCTAAACACCCCCGTTCCAATGAATGGGGGTGTTTTTTTATTGCGATAAAATAAAAAAATTCTATAAAACTCTGGATATAGCAGAGAATAAAGACAGATATATATTAATTCTAAGAAAGAGTTCTGCTATAAATAATAAGAAAATTAATCTTTTAAGTACGCATAATAAGGGAAGAACATCTATGATAATTTATGGTGATGTCGGTTCGGGTAACTGCTATAAGATAAAACTATTACTTTCCTTATTAAATATTAATCATAGATGGATCCACGTTGATATTTTAAATAAAGAGACTCAAACAGCTGATTTTTTGTCGTTAAATCCTAATGGAAAAATACCTGTATTAGACCTAGAAGATGGTCGCGTTTTGAGTGAGTCGAATGCTATTTTAGGTTACTTGGCTGAAGGAACAAAATTTATTCCTACAGATCCTTTTATTAAAGCAAAAATGTACCAATGGATGTTCTTTGAGCAGTATAGTCATGAACCATTTATTGCAGTTGCTCGTTTTATTAATAAATATTTAGGGTTACCACCAGAAAGAATAGAGGAATACCATAATTTACAGCCAAAAGGCCATAAAGCACTATCTATTATGGATAACGCTTTAGTTGAGCATGACTATCTTGTTGGAAATGAACTGACCATTGCTGATATTGCCTTATATGCATACACGCATGTCGCTGAAGAAGGTGGCTTTGATTTAAAGTTATATCCAAATATTCAAGTATGGTGTCAAAGGATTCGAGAATATTTAGGTTATGTAGATATGATTTAAATAAAAGAGAACTCATATAGAGTTCTTTTTTATTTCTGAAATTCTGATTTAGAAATGTGCTTCTAGACCTACATATGGGCCTTTAAACTCAAATTTAAGATCATTGTTATCGTAGTCATCTAAGTCGATATTAAGTATGCGATAGCCTGCTGTTAGACCCAGATCAATGAGTAGGTTATCTGCAAATTTATATTTTACTTCTGCCAGTGCATCTGTAATTCGTGCATCATCAAAGTTTGTATAAGTTGCTTCACCTTTAGCACTTAAGCCTGTAAACGGGAGTTTTACTTCACCTGACAAATAAGCAATAGGATATGTTTTATCAATATCCACGCGCTTACCTGTATATGCAGTAATATCACCATTTAATACAGTTGCACCAAGACCAGCATCCACACTTACGATATTATCTAGTAACTCGTAGTAGAGGATAAAATCGCTATGATCTAAATCAACTTTATAGTTGGCTTGACCTAAAGTTTCTGATTTAGTCTCGGTATCTAAATTTACATAACGAATTTTTGCATTAGGAATAAATGGGATTGGGTGTTCTACTGCTAATGAGATTTGAGCACTACCTTTTTGATCTAAATCTTGATCTTCAGGTGATTGAGAAGACATATTCGCTTTACCATCATAAAACCAGTAGCCCACGTCGCCTTTTACTCCTACGAAGTCTGCTTGAGCAAAGCCACTTAAGCTCATCCCGAGCGTTAATAAAGATATTTTTAATATTTTCATTTTTACATCCACATAAAAGAAATCTTTGAGCGCATGATATAGACATCTTCCTACAGATGCATTGATAAAAAATAAGGATCTGAGGTGTGTGATATGAGTAAATTTTTAAACCTTAAAAAAGTTTATTTAATTCAAATAATTAATGTTTTATTCCTAATTTAAATGAATTTAATATTGTAGAAAATTTAGTATAAATTTTGTCAATCGTATCGAACTTATTAAATTTTAATTGATAACTGGGGAGTTAAAAATAAATTAGTGGATAAGTTGAGTAATTAAATAAGTATTTGCAGAGATTGCAATAAAATTACATTGAATAATAATTTTGATCTACAAGTAGTAGAACGTAAATATTAGCTGAAAAATAACCAATTGTGAAAAAAACTCAGAAAATTCGTAAAATTTCTGACGGAAATTACAGTAAAAAGAAATAAAAACAGGTATTGTTCAGCTATATAGGGGCAAAAAATGGACAAAAATCTTTAAGGAAGAATTTTCTATTTTTGCTTGTTTGTTAAGGGAATAAAAATACTCAAAAGGTGCATTTTATTTTCTACAAACACAAAAGTATTTTTTGGTTCTTTTTTTGCATGCGGAATAACAATCAACAATAGCAGTAAAAATAAGTAATCTTTTAACATTAGGTGTTCTATGACAGATTCTCGTGAAAACTGGACGTCACGATCTGGTTTTATTATTGCAGCCGTTGGTTCGGCTGTAGGCTTAGGTAATATCTGGCGCTTTCCATACGTTGCTTATGAAAATGGTGGTGGTGCGTTTCTTATTCCCTATCTATTGGCCCTCATTACTGCTGGTTTACCGCTACTATTTTTAGATTATGCGGTAGGACATCGTAGTACTGGTTCACCTCCTAAAGCGTATCGTGCCCTATTTAAAGGCGGGGAAACATTAGGTTGGTGGCAGGTTTGTGTCTGTATCATCATTGGTTTGTACTATGCAAGTGTACTCACTTGGGCGGGTAGTTATGTTTACTTCTCTATTGGCCAAATGTGGGGAAGTGATCCGGAAGGTTTCTTCTTTAATACCTATTTACAGACCACAAAAGCAACCGGTTTTGATTTACAGTTTGTAGGTCATTTATTCTGGCCGATTGTTGGGATTTGGGCACTTACTCTAATCATTCTTTATGGTGGTGTGAAAAAAGGTGTTGAATTATCGAATAAGATTTTCATGCCTTTATTATTCATTCTCTTCACTATTTTAGTGATTCAATCATTACGTTTACCAGGCGCGGTTCAAGGCTTAAATGCTTTCTTTACGCCGAACTGGTCAGCAATGATGGATTATAAAGTTTGGTTAGCGGCTTATGGTCATACTTTCTTCTCTCTCTCTGTCGGTTTCGGGATCATGGTAACTTATGCATCTTATTTGAAACCAAAAACGAATTTAACAGGTTCTGGTTTAATCGTCGGTTTTGCAAATGCATCAACAGAGATTTTGGCTGGTATTGGTATCTTCGCAGCGCTTGGTTTTATGGCACATGCGGCAGGTACTGAAGTTAAAGATGTTGTGAGCGGCGGGATTGGATTAGCATTTATTGCATTCCCTAAAATTATCTCAAGTTTAGGTACAGGTGCCGATTTATTTGGTTTCTTATTCTTCTCTTCACTTTTCGTCGCAGGTATTTCTTCGATGGTGAGTATTTTGGAAGTACCTATTGCAGCAATGCAGGATAAATTGAAATGGGGTCGTAAAAAAGCTGTAACCATTATTGGTGGTGGTAGTGCGCTTGTATCAATTATTTTATTCTCAAGTGTAAACGCAATTAAGTTAGTTGATATCGTTGACCACTTTATCAATAACATCGGTATTATTGGCGGTGCTTTACTTTCTATTATTACCGTGGCTTGGTTTAAGCGTTCTGCTTTAATGGAACTTCGTGATCACGTGAATCGCATCTCAACTATTCAATTAGGTAAGGGGTGGGATTTCACTTTAACAGTCATTACATCATTAATCTTGTTAACTACACTCAGTATGACTGTATTTAATTTGATCAAAAATGGCTATGATACTTATAGTATGAGCTTACAAGGTGTATTCGGCTGGGGCAGTGTGATTTTCTGTGCAGTCGTTGCAATTGTTTTAAGCAAAATGAAAGATCGCTAGGAGGATAGAATAATGAATACTTCAGCAATCGTGATGATGGTAATTTCGATGGTGTTTTTATGGGGTGGCTTGGCTTTGTCCATTATCCATTTATCGAAACATCCTGAAGAGTTAGATGATGTCTTAGAAGAAGTAAAAGATCAGCACACACTTTAATGCTGATCAAGTAAAAAAGCAGGCTTTAAGCCTGCTTTTTTTATGCAATTTTTTGAATTTTACAATAATAAAATCCATCACCAGACTGCGCTTGCGGCAGTAATTGGCGTCCATGAGTTTGCTCGATTCCCCAATTAGCTTCAATTTTAATTTCTTTTGCATTTGGATTTTCAGCAAAAAAAGTCATCATTTGCTGTTCATTTTCAGCTTTTAAAATTGAACAGGTGATGTAAAGCAATGTGCCACCAACTTTGAGCTGTTGCCACATGTGGTCCAAGATCTGCTTTTGCAGTTCAATAGTTTGAGCTATATCGGTAGATTGGCGCAATAGGCGTATGTCAGGATGACGACGAATAACCCCTGTAGCAGAGCAAGGTGCATCGAGCACAATACAATCTAATGGCTGTGCAGGAGTCCATTGAGTTGCATCGGCTGCCAAAATCTCTGTATGACTTTGATCAAGTGCTAAGCGATTTAAGTTCTCAGTTACACGCACTAAACGGCTTGGGTCCTGATCAATCGCGATGAGCTGAGCAGGTTTAAACTTTTCAAGTAAATGAGCAGTTTTACCGCCTGGGGCAGCACACGCATCAACTACTATTTTATCGTTTAAATCTGGCAATAATGTTGCGCAAAGCTGAGCGTGTTCATCTTGTACAGAAAACCAACCTTGTTCAAAACCAGGTAGTTGAGTAATTTGCACAGATTGTGCAAGAACAATACCTGCTTCAGATAAAGTACATGCCCGTGCCTGAATTTCTAAACTTTGTAGTTTTGCTAAATAAGCATCACGGCCAATATGACGCTGGTTCACCCTTAAGGTTAAAGGCGCGACTTGCTTCAAAGATTGGTAGAGAGATTCCGTTTGTTCACCCCAATCCTTTTTTAAGCGTTTGAAAAGCCAACTTGGTAAGCCATGTGCTTGCTGTAAACCTTGCTGAAAGTCATCAGTTTCACGAGTAGCTCGGCGCAAAATAGCATTCACAATACCGCTGAGTGCAGGGAAACCAAGTTGTTTTGTCGCATCTACTGTTTCTGAAATAGCGGCATGTGCTGCAATACGCGTGCATAAAACTTGATAAAGACCCACATAAAGACAGGTTTCTACTGTCTCATTATTTAAAGGCTTGCTGAGTAGAGGTAGGCTAATTGATTTAAGCGCAAACCATTGGCGCAATGTACCTAAAACAAGTTCGTGAAATAAAGCGCGATCGCGCTCCGCGACTTGATTGAGCTGTGTATTTAAAATACTAGCGAGTGATTGGCCTTGCTGAACTTTTAATAACGTCTGGACGACTTGAGCACGCAGGTTAAAACGTGAAGAATTTGAGGTAACCTGACTCATGGCAAAATTTGTCCTACATGAAGTTTTTGAGTTTGTGCAATTTGTTGAGCATTTAATGCTTTGCCACCCGGCCATTGCACGCTAGTCAAACAAATAAATGAATCTTGACCACAAGCAACATGTACACCTTGCTTATCGATTGCAATAATTTCACCAGCTTGAGTATTCGCTTTGCTTTGACTAGAAATTATTGAGTTCCAGACACGTAGAGCATTATTTTCATCTAACGGAATGAAGGCAACTGGCCAAGGGTTGAATGCACGAATATTTCGGTCAACTTGAATAGCATCAATTGACCAATCAATACGAGCTTCTGATTTTACGAGCTTATGAGCGTAGACCGTTAAGCCCTCGTCTTGAACTTCGCGTTCTGACAAATATTTTTGTAGTGTTTCTTCTGACTCAAGTACCGCACAAATTGCTGTTGCACCTTGAGCTGCGAGTTTGTCATGCAAAGTCGCTGAGGTATCTTCGGCAGTGATTAGGCAGTATGTTTTATACATCATATCGCCTGTATCTAAACCAGCAGCCATCTGCATGATTGTGATTCCGGTTTCTTCATCACCTGTTGCAATTGCACGCTGAATTGGTGCTGCACCGCGCCAGCGTGGTAATAGTGAACCGTGAATATTTAAACAGCCATATTTCGGTGTATCGAGCACAGTTTGTGGAAGAATCAAACCGTAGGCTGCAACTACCATGACATCAGCACCTAAAGCAGCTAGTTCTTGTTGAGCTGCTAAACCTTCTTCAGTTGAAGCTTTGAAGTGCAGGGGTTGATAAACAGGGATATTATGCTCAAGTGCAAGTTGTTTTACGGGAGATGGCGTTAGTTTTTGTCCACGACCCGATTTACGATCTGGCTGAGTATAAACCGCGATAATTTCATGGGAAGTTTTTAATAAAGCCGCCAATGCTGTTGCAGCAAATTCGGGGGTGCCAGCAAAAATAATTTTCACAAATGCAATCCAAAAAGAGTTTAGGCGTAGTATACGTGAAAAACGATTGAAGCCCTAAAATCATGGCGATTGAGCATTTTAGTTTTTAAATAGTGAACAAAAAATTATTGAAAAACTTTTATTGATAAAAAAAGGTTATGAAAAAATAAAAAATTATTCATGTAAGTTTTGCTAAATATTGACTGTCTATTACTGTTCTTGGCTTTCCGAATATTATTTGCTTCTATAGAATGGAGAATGATCAAATTATGATGATGAGTCAATATTCCGACTGATCTAACGCTATATCAGTATCATTCGCCAGAGCGGGAAAAATTCCGCTCAAGCACAACTTGTTGGAAACACTAATGCCTGACTATCGTTCAAAAACATCGACACACGGAAGAAATATGGCTGGCGCACGTGGCTTATGGCGTGCAACAGGAATGAAAGATGAGGATTTCGGCAAACCGATCATTGCGGTGGTCAACTCATTTACTCAATTTGTGCCGGGCCATGTACATCTTAAAGATCTAGGGCAGCTTGTCGCAGCAGAAATTCAGGCAGCAGGTGGTGTTGCTAAAGAGTTCAATACGATCGCAGTAGATGACGGGATCGCAATGGGGCATGATGGCATGCTTTATTCTTTACCATCACGTGATTTGATTGCTGACTCAGTTGAATATATGGTGAATGCACACTGTGCAGATGCCATGGTGTGTATTTCAAACTGTGACAAGATTACTCCGGGAATGCTCATGGCTGCGATGCGCCTGAATATTCCTGTTGTTTTTGTGTCTGGCGGACCAATGGAAGCTGGTAAGGTTAAGTTCCGCGGTAATGAAAAAGCGATTGACCTTGTTGATGCAATGGTTGTTGCGGCTGATGAAAGTTATACAGACGAAGAAGTTGAGGAATTTGAACGTTCGGCATGTCCAACCTGTGGTTCATGTTCAGGTATGTTCACTGCAAACTCAATGAACTGTTTAACAGAAGCTTTAGGTTTATCTTTACCGGGTAATGGTTCGATTGTTGCGACGCATGCAAACCGTAAAAAATTATTCTTAAAAGCAGGCCAGCTCATTGTTGAATTGGCTAAGCGCTATTACGAACAAAACGACGCAAGTATTTTACCTCGTTCGATTGCAACCAAGGCTGCATTTAAAAATGCGATGACTCTTGATATTGCAATGGGTGGTTCAACTAATACCGTTCTGCATTTATTGGCTGCGGCAAGTGAAGCAGAAGTTGATTTTACAATGGACGATATTGACGAATTATCACGTCGAGTTCCTGTACTGTCTAAAGTAGCGCCTGCAAAACAAGACGTTCATATGGAAGATGTTCACCGTGCTGGCGGTATCATGGCGATCTTAGGTGAACTTGATCGCGCGAATTTGCTTGATGTATCAGTGCCGACTGTACACGAGAAAACTTTAAAAGATGCGTTGGATAAGTGGGATATTATTCGTACTGAAGATGCAGACGTTTATGAATTCTATCGTTCATCACCAGGTGGTGTTCCAACTCAAGTTGCATTCTCGCAAAATCGCTATTATTCAACATTAGATGGCGACCGTGAAAAAGGCGTTATCCGTAATGCAGAACATGCATTCTCTAAAGATGGTGGTTTAGCAGTTCTATACGGTAACATTGCGCTTGATGGTTGTATCGTGAAAACTGCAGGTGTTGATGAATCAATCTTGAAATTTACGGGCACAGCGCGTGTATTTGAGAGCCAAGATGCAGCTGTAGATGCAATTTTGGGTCATGACATTAAAGCTGGCGATGTGGTTGTGATTCGTTACGAAGGTCCACGTGGTGGTCCGGGTATGCAAGAAATGCTTTACCCAACCAGCTATCTTAAATCGAAAGGTTTAGGCAAAGACTGTGCATTAGTAACAGACGGTCGTTTCTCTGGTGGTTCATCAGGCCTTTCGATTGGACACGTTTCACCAGAAGCAGCTGAAGGCGGTGCAATTGGTTTGGTGGAAGATGGCGATACTATTGAAATCGATATTCCAAACCGTACGATTCACTTAAACGTTGATGATGCGACTATGGCGCATCGCCGTACAGTGCAAGAAGCGAAAGGCTGGCATCCGAAAGAAGAACGTAAACGTAAAGTATCAAAAGCGTTAAAAGTTTATGCAATGCATACAACAAGTGCAGCGAAAGGAGCTGTACGCGTTCTATAAAATATTCAATTTTAATAATTGTTTATGAATCATGCACCCTTTAACACGATGAATTGCTATCATGTTAAGGGTGCATTTTTCATGTCTGGTAAAAAAAATCAGCTTGTAGAAAAAGGTGTTTTTAGATCATTCTATGGGTTTGCCATAAAATGGTGATAAAATCTTCACCTACGTAGAAACTTGCTAAAAACATGTCTTATTTTCTGCGTAAACTAAGGTAGTTATATTTCAATCTCGACTACTGTTTTACCTTGCACTATGATCAAAACAATCTTTGATCTCGCTTAGGATTTATTTTTTAGAGGCACAACTCATGTCACTGCTACGCCGTTGGTTTGACCCTATTCGATCGAGCTGGTTTTACCAAAAGCCTTCTCGTCAAGCGGTGTTACCCACGGAAAATGGTTTAAGTATTTATTTACGACTTGATGATGTGTATAGCTACTTAGCTGTTCAGCAATTGTCTCAGCTAGATGAAATTTTAAGTGATGAACTTAAGCCTTTAAAAATTATTATTTCGCATACAGCTTCTGAACCTCCAAACAGCATGTCGCATGAAGAGTGGCAAAATTATTGTTTAAATGATGCCAAGATATTAGCCAAACAACATCGTTTCGGTTTTGATGAATTTCCAGAAATCCCAAGCCCAGAATCTTTAAAACAAGCGGCAGTCATATTAAAAAGAACCCCATTACAAGGTCAGAATTTCTTCCATTTATTAGAAGATATTTTCCACATGCTTTGGCAACAACAATATGGAAAGTTGCGTACTTTACATGCCATGGCAGTTAAACATCAGCTTCCTCAACATTTTTCAGAACGTATTTTTACGGATGAGCCTGTACCTGCAGCTTACTTTGAATTTGGTGGACGTAAATATCATGCAGTAGACGATTTATTACGTTTGACTCGTCGTTTGAAGCAGCAAAAGCTACTGATTGGTAATCCGATTTTTTTAATTAATCATATCGAATGGCGTGAACATTTGATTAACGATGCTGAGGCGCTTACCGAGATTCAGACGCTTCATCCTGAGCTTGATGTTTATATTGCTTTAGAAGACCCAATGAGTTGGTTGTTACTTGCCTATATCAAGGAAGAGCTGGCTGATTATTATGATATTCAACTAAAAGTTTACCCTTTAAGTTATCAAGGTCGAGACTGGTTTGACTGGAGTTTGGCGACCCGTGTTTCTAAACGAACAGGTGTGGCCTTTACGCCATTTTGTCGTCCTACCGAGGAAAGTACACTGGAAATGGCAAAGCTTTTCTATAGTGTGCAAGAGAATCAGCAAATCGATACGATTTTTACGATCCTTCAAGCGGTTTGGACAAAAGGAAAAGATTTATCTTTCTTAAAGCATTTTCAACAGTTACAGCAACAGTTGGGAATTGAGCAGCTAACCGACCAAGATGTGCAATCTGTTTTGGCGCAAAATGATGCACTTTGCAAAGACAAGCATCAGCCTGATTTACCGGTTTTAGAGCTGCGTATTGATGGTCAGACTTATGTATTTAATAGCTTGTATCGTGTGTGGATGATTGAAAGTATTTTTAGCAATGTATTAGAAGAAAAATATAAAACAGCCTCAACTTTTAATTGAGGCCCACTTCTAAAAACAAGAATAGGGCAAAACCTGTTTTTTCCGTAGCATAACCATGTAGGGAATCGGAGATAAACAGTGACATTTCTAGCAATTATTATTGTGGTGTTTACCTTTGCCGGCATGATTAAAGGCATGATCGGTTTAGGATTGCCCGCAGTATCGATGGGTTTACTCACCATCGCAATGAGCCCTTTTCAGGCAGCCTCTCTGCTCATTGTCCCTTCAATGGTCACCAACGTTTGGCAACTTTTTGCTGAAGGACATGTCTGGGCGTTTATTCGGCGTTTCTGGACGTTGCTTGTCGGCATTATAGTAGGTTCAATATGGAGCTTTTTACCTACTTTAAGTCAAAGTCATGGGCATAGTAGTGAAATTTTATTAGGCTGTATGTTGGCCTTATATGGACTTTATGGTCTGTGCGTAAAGAGACTTCCACACTTAGGAAAGCATGAACGTTGGCTATCACCGATTATTGGATATATCGGCGGGGCAGTGACTGTAGCAACTGGTGTCATTATTATTCCAATCGTTCCTTATTTGCAGTCTTTACATTTAAAGCGTGATGAGTTGGTTCAGGCTTTAGGACTAACCTTTACTGTTTCTACCATTTGTCTTGCAGTCTTTTTACACCACAACCCGATGTCGGGAATGACATTGGATTATCGTTTATCTTTCGCTGCATTGTTGGCGGCGCTCGTTGGAATGTGGTTAGGTAAAAAAATCCGTTATCGGTTAAATGAGCAGTTATTTCGCCGTATCTTTTTTATTGGCTTGATGTCATTAGGGCTTTATATGATTTTGCATTAAGCTAATTTTTCAGGACGATGCTGCAATAAAAAGTCTGCAAACTGTTGGTAAGTGCTAGGCAGCTGGTTGAAATTTTGGGTCGCCAAAAGTAGTTTGCGATTTGCCCATGCGCCTTGCAGTTGAATGGAATGAAAATCATAGTCCGATTGCAAACGCTGGGCAGCACGAGCCGGCATAATCGCAATTCCGACACCTTTGGCGACTACCTCAGCAATCGCCCCAAAATTAGGTAAGCGCAAACGGTACTGTATGTTAAAGCCCAATAGCTTAGCTTGAGTTTCGATGGACTGTTGCAACGAATGGTGGGGCTTAAGACCAATAAAACCATAACTTAAAGCCTCTACCAAATTTAGCTGTTGGTGTTGAGCTAAATTGTGAGTAGGAGGACAAATCAGAACTAATGGATCACTAGCAAATTCCTTAGTTTGCAAATGTCTGGTATCAAAAAAACTTGAGACCAGCCCAAGATTTGCAACTCCTTGAGTTAATGCCTCTACAATTTCTGAACTTTCTGCCTCGTGTAAATCAATGTTCATTTCGGGATGAAGCACCAAATATTGCGGTAATAACGGAGGCAAATATTCGCTTTGAGCAGAAGAGTTACACCAAAGCGTTAATGACTCTGTTGTAGGCGGCCTAAAACGCTGCATTTCTTGTTCAAGCTGCTCTTTTTGTGCTAAAAGCTGACGAGCATGCTCTACAAAAGCGTGTCCTGCTGTGGTGAGCTCCACTCCCGTCGTGTGGCGAATAAATAAGGGCGTTTTAAAATATTGTTCGAGTTTTTTAATGCGTTCGCTGGCAGCTTGAAGTGAAATTGCAGAGCGGTCTGCACCTTTGGTTAGACTACCTGTAGAGACAATATGAAGAACCAGCTGTAAATCAAAAAAATCAAAACGCATGACAGGAAACGTATTGAAGAGTAAACAGTCATCATACTAAATCGTAATGAAAAAAGGCAGCTTGCGCTGCCTTTTTGAATTTAAGTTTTATCTTTTAAACTAAACAGCCAATTTAAAATAATGGCTGCAAAAGTTGCGGTACCAATACCACCTAAATTGAAATTACCGAACAATAATTCAAAGTTACCGGCACCTAAAATAATCGTGACTGAAGCAACAATTAGGTTTTTATTGTTAGAAAAATCAACTTTGTTTTCGATCCAGATTTTGGCCCCAGCAATGGTAATCAAACCAAACACGACAATAGAGGCGCCTGTTAAAACAGCACTTGGAATGGTACTAATTACCGCACCAAATTTTGGAGATAAACCTAAGAAGATTGCGAAGATACCCGCAATTACAAAAACAATGGTTGAGTACACACGAGTGACTGCCATAACTCCAATGTTTTCGCCGTAAGTGGTCATGCCCGGAGCACCGACGCTACCAGAGAGAGTGGTTGCTAAACCATCAGCAACAAATGCTTTGCCTAATTGTGGAGTCAGGTTCTCACCAGTCATTGCACCAACAGCTTTAATATGACCTAAGTTTTCTGCTACTAAAATAAGCGCAACTGGTGCAATAATTAGCATAGCCTTGGTGTCAAAAGTAGGATGTGAAAAGCTTGGAATTCCGAACCATGCGGCTTGTGAGATCTGGCTAAAATCGATTGGTTTACCTAAATCTAGTCCATTGGTGGTGATGGCATAAATTACATAGGCCAAGATCAAACCAACCAACAGAAGTAGACGCTGTAATAAACCACGTGTAAAGACTGCAATACTGCCCATACAAAGTACAGTAATTAATGCCATCCACATTTCAAATGGTTGGCCTGCAACGCCTTTAATAGTAACAGGTGCAAGGTTGAGACCAATAATCATCACAATGGCACCAGTCACTACAGGCGGCATGAGTTTTTCAATCCAGCGCGTACCTGTAAGCATCACAATAAAACCAATGATGGCATAAAAAACACCACATGCTACGATTCCACCTAAAGCTATCGATAGATTTGGATTGGCACCCGAACCCGTAATATGCCCGGTTGCAGCTGCAACCACACCAATAAAGGCAAAACTTGATCCTAAATAACTCGGAACACGACCACCTGTAATTAAAAAGAACAGGATGGTACAGATTCCAGACATTAAAATAGCAAGGTTAGGGTTAAACCCCATGAGTAAAGGTGCTAAAACAGTTGCGCCAAACATGGCAAACGCATGTTGAATACCTAAAATAGCACTTTGAACGGGTGGGAGATATTCATTGGTAGAGACCGGCCGATGGTCAACATCACCTTGGTAAGGCTGCCATTTTGGAAACCAGTTGGACATAAAATAAGCTCATTATTTTTTAATTGGTGCAATGATACTCTTTCTTGAGAATGCATTTAATCTCTAGAGAGAAGTATGTATGTGAAAAGCAATTATTTTTTAACGATCGGTATAATTTAATGGTTTCTAAATATAAGGAATTAGTTATTTTTTTATCATAAAAATTAATTTTTTGATTTTAAAAAAATATTATAAAAAATAGAAAATCGAGGAAAATTTAAGAAAAAAAGAGAACTTTGCAAGTAAAAAGCAGCACATCATGATGCACTGCTTTATAAAACAATCGGTAAAATCAGTTTAGCCTGTATTACGTAAACCAGCCGCGATACCTGCAATACTCACCATAAGTGCATGGTCAACAGGGGTATTCTCAGCCTGACGTTCAGCGAGATAATCACGACGTCGTTTCATGAGTTCGGCCTGTAAAAGATGCAAAGGTAGTAAGTATGGTTTACGAACCTGCATAGATTGATCGAGAACTTCATTATTGCTAAGAAGCTTTGATTCATCTTTTAATGCTAGCAAGGTCTCAACAGCATCTTTTAAGCGCTGACGTAATTGGTTGCCAAGAACTTTCAAATCTTCATCTTCAGTCAGATGAGACTCGTAATAGAGGGCAATGTTGGCATCGGCTTTAGACAATACCATTTCCAGCATATCAATGAGTGTTTGGAAATAAGGCCATTGTTGGAGCATTTCATCAAGTGTCGCTTTTTGCTGATCGGCAATCACTTCATTAATGGCTGCACCAGTACCTAGCCATGCAGGTAGCATCAAACGGATTTGAGTCCATGCAAATACCCATGGAATCGCACGTAACGACTCAATACCACCACTCACTTTACGTTTTGCTGGACGTGAGCCTAATGGCAACATTTGTAATTCAAGTTCAGGCGTAACCGTCCGTAAGTACTTCACAAAATGTGGATTTTCACGCACTGTCTGGCGATAAACCTTCACAGAATGATCTGTCATTCGGTTCATGATTTCACGCCACTCGGCTTTGGGCTCTGGTGGAGGTAATAAGGTCGCTTCGAGTGTTGCGGCGGTATAGATTTCAAGGTTTTGCATGGCAATCCCTTCTAAACCGAACTTGAAGCGAATCATTTCACCTTGTTCTGTGACACGGATTGCACCAGATATCGAACCCGGGGGTTGTGAAAATAGTGCCTGCTGTGTTGGAGCACCACCACGACTAATTGAGCCGCCACGGCCGTGGAACAGCGTCAACTGTACACCGTGTTTTTGAGCAATTGCAGTGAGCTCTTCTTGAGCACGATACTGCGCCCAGTTAGCTGACATGAAACCAGCATCTTTTGCAGAGTCGGAGTAACCGATCATGACTTCGTGTTTACCCTGAATGTGCTGTTTATACCAATGCATATTGAACAGCGTATTCATGGTAGTTGCAGCGCCATCTAAATCTTTTAAAGTTTCAAATAGAGGAACTACACGTAGAGGGTGCTGAATCCCTGCTTCTTTTTGCAATAACAACACCGCTAAAACATCACTTGGATATTCAGCCATCGAAATAATATAGGCACCTAAAGATTCAGGCGGTTGGTCAGCCAAAGTACGCATGGTTGCAAATACTTCTTGTACATCTGGATGACCAATCAAACTGCCTTCAGGTTCATTAATATATTTCGGTAAAAGCGGACGTTTACTTTGTAATTCCTGAATGAGGAAGTTTTGGCGCGCTTGTTCAGTCCATGACTCAAAATTACCTAAACCTAAATATTCGGTAATTGCTGAAATGGCTTGACGATGACGACCTGATTCTTGGCGAATATCAAGTTTAAGTAGTTCAATACCAAAACAGTTCACACGGTAAATAAAGTCGAGAAGTTGACCATTCGCAATTTCAGGCAGATTACTATCGATTAAAGAGCGGTAGCACAGCAATAATGGTTGTAAAAGCTCATCTTTGCTTTTAATGACATTGCTGTCGTCTGCTTCTAAGCCTTGTAAACGCTGAGCTAACCAGTGGCGGGTCGCTTTTAAACGCTCTCGTGTTGCACGTAAATATTCACGATAAGGCTCGGCATGGTGGCTACCAATTGCCTGAATCATTTCTTCAGAACACGTCTGGATTGAAAGTTCCCAACGTAAGTTTTCGATATCTCTTAGGTAGAGGTCAGCAGCTTGCCAGCGTGATAACCACAGCACTTCTTGGGTAATTTGATGGGTAACATTTGGGTTGCCATCACGGTCTCCACCCATCCAAGATGCAAAACGTACCGGTGCAATGTTCAGTGGTAAATTGAGTTGGCAATTTTCTTGAACCAACTCATTTAACTCGCGAATGAATTTAGGTACAGCATTCCAAAGTGTTTGCTCAATTGTGGCAAAACCCCATTTTGCTTCATCGACTGGAGTAGGGCGATGCTGCCGGATTTCATCCGTTTGCCATGCCGAACTAATTTGTTGCTTTAAGTTCGCAAGTGCATTTTGACGTTCGCGTGGCGTCAGTTTTTGCTGATCAAGCTGCGATAGACAAGCATTAATATCATCATATTTTTGGATCAGAGTACGACGGCTCACTTCTGTTGGATGCGCCGTAAGTACCAATTCAATCTTAAGATCACAAATTTGCTGGAACAGTTTTTCCGTCGAAATACTTTTATCTTTAAATTTTTGAAATAAGTGAACAAGCGGGTTCGGTGAGTTTGCATCCGAATCAAACTCTGCCTGTCTGCGACTACGCACCACATGATATTGCTCAGCAATATTGGCAAAATTTAAGAAATGAGAAAACGCGCGGGTAAGAGGAAGTAACTCTTCATCGGGCAGTTCTAAAAATAATTGTTCTAGTTGCTTTTCGGCTTCAGCTTGACCATCACGTGCACCTTTGGCAAGAGCACGGATTTGCTCGATCTGATTAAACAGTTCTTGTCCTGCATGTTGTTTTAGGGTTTCACCTAACAAGTTGCCAAGTAAGCGGACATCCTCACGCAGTGGCGCATCGATTTGCTGAACCATGCTATTTTTCTCCTGTTCTTATTCTTATCGAATATAGCGCGATTAGCGAACATTCCAAGCTTTGAGCGTAAGAAAATGTGAATTTTTGCTTAAAAAATAACATTTAATTCGCATGTTGAGGCTGAAAAGATGACATGCACTCAGCACAACTTTTGACAATCGGACTTTGGTTTAATTCTGGTATTTGAGCAAGAATAAATGAATTGCATCTTGAATAATTTGTTCAAGCTCGTGCGTATTGGGTACAGTAATGATCCTAAGTAAAACCTTCTGGTGACGTACACCAAGCAATAAGGACAAAAGAAGTTCGGTTTGATAGGTTGGGTCATCGGTTTGAATAAAACCTAATTGAGCTGCTTTTTGCAAAAACTCGGTTAACTGATTTTGCAGTCGAGTATGTGATGCATCAAAAAACTGTTCAGCTAAAGGGCTTTGTTCTGCTGCAAGTTCAAATAAAACATGTTCAAGTTTAAGTGCCTCAGGTGAGTAAATAATTTGCAAGGCGCGTGAACACACAATAAAGAGTGCTTGATAAAAATCTGCCGATGCATCTAATTCGAATTGTTTAGTACACAGTGTCTCTTCACAGGTTTCTGTAATCGCACAGATAAATAAGTTGGCTTTGTCTTGAAAGTGATTATAGACCGTTAGTTTAGTTACACCTGCTTCCTGTGCAATCTGGTTCATGCTGGTACCGTGATAGCCAGATTTCAAAAATATAGCTTTAGCGGCTTGTAAGATACGAGCACGTTTTTCTAGATCTTTTGGGCGACCACTTTGATTAATTGTTTGCACAAAACCCTCTAAATAATAATTTTAAAAAATAAACACTTATACATTTTTCTTTAATTAATGTACCCGTGAGTATATTAATTAAAAAATAAACGAACTATGATGCAAGCATATTGTGCCTTAAAAAATCAGTTTGAATAAGAGCGATAAGATATGAATGTGTTAAAACCTCTCATCATGAGTATGGTGATTGTTTGTATGGTCACATTAATGGGGTGTAGTAAAGAAACTCCAAAAACAGAAGAAATACCCTATGTGATGGTGGCACAGCCCTTAACCACACTCAATGAACAAAAAAGCTATGCAGGGGATGTGCAGGCTAGACAACAAACGGCTTTAGCATTTCGGGTAGGTGGACAAGTTACGGCTCGTTATGTGGATGTAGGCGACCGGGTTAAAGTAGGACAAGTATTAGCAAAGCTCGATGTAGCAGATGCTCAGCTACAATTAAATGCTGCTAAAGCTCAGCTAGACAATGCACAGGCTTCAGCAAAAACGGCAGCAGATGAACTTAAACGTTTTCAGCAATTACTCCCGATTAATGCTGTAAGCCGTTCGCAATATGACACTGTAAAAAATCAATACGACGCGGCACAAGCGGCACTACAGCAAGCTCGTTCTAACTATGAGGTTTCTGCCAACCAGACAGGTTATAACCAACTCGTTTCTAACAAAAATGGTGTTATTACTGCGCGGAACATAGAAATTGGACAAGTAGTGGCAGCAGGACAAGCTGCTTATCAACTGGCAATTGATGGAGAGCGTGAAGTTGTCATTGGTGTACCAGAACAAGCGGTTAGCGAGATTAAAGTTGGCCAATCTGCTTGGATTACCTTGTGGTCTAAACCGAATGAAAAATTTGCCGGATATGTTCGCGAAGTTTCTCCCGCAGCGGACCAGTCCCGTACTTTTACAGTTAAGGTAGCACTCAAAGAAGGCCAGTCTGCTATTCAGCTTGGACAAAGTGCACGCGTATTTTTTAGTTCGACTCAAACCAACGTGATGAGCGTTCCACTTTCGAGTGTTTCAGCAACAGATAACCAGCCTTATGTGTGGGTAGTTAATGCAAATCAAACTTTACGTAAAGTACCTGTAACGATTGGTGCATATGGCAAAGATAGCGTACCTATTTTATCTGGTTTAGCTCCAAATGATTGGGTTGTGATTGGCGGCGTACATTTGCTACGTGATAAACAGAAGATTCACCCGATTGACCGTGAAAACCGTGCGGTGAAAATTCAGGGAGTGAAACAGCCATGAAATTCAATCTCTCGGAATGGGCATTAAAAAATAAAGGTCTCGTCCTTTATTTTATGCTCTTGCTTGGCATTATCGGCGCGATCTCTTATTCAAAACTCTCACAAAGTGAAGACCCACCATTTACCTTTAAAGTCATGGTTGTACAAACCTACTGGCCGGGGGCAACTGCGAAAGAAGTTTCAACGCTGGTGACTGATCGTATCGAAAAGGAACTCATGACAACAGGGCAGTATGACAAGATTATGGCTTACTCCCGTCCGGGTGAGTCAATGGTCACTTTTGTTGCCAAGGATTCACTGACTTCTGACAAGATTCCTGATGTTTGGTACAACGTTCGTAAGAAGGTTAATGATATTCGCCATGAACTACCAAATGGTGTACAAGGTCCATTTTTCAATGACGAATTTGGAGACACTTTCGGTAATATTTATGTACTAACAGGCAAAGACTTTGACTATGCGCTTTTAAAAGAATATGCAGATCGTTTGCAATTACAGCTTCAAAGAGTCAAGGATGTGAGTAAGGTCGAATTGATTGGCCTACAAGATCAAAAAATCTGGATTGAGATTTCTAACACTAAAGCGGTACAGCTTGGAATTCCGGTTACAGCAATTCAAGAAGCCTTACAAAAGCAAAATAGTATGGCAAGTGCTGGCTTTTTTGAAACGGGCACAGATCGTATTCAAATTAGAGTAAGCGGTCATTTACAAGACATTGAGGAAATTAAAAAAACACCTTTGTTGGTCGGCGATAAAACCATTCAACTGGGGGACGTTGCGGATGTCTATCGTGGTTTTAGCCAACCTGCTCAACCACGTATGCGTTTTATGGGTGAAAACGGTATTGGTATTGCCCTATCCATGCGTAAGGGCGGTGACATTATTGCCTTAGGTAAAAATCTGGAAACAGAGTTTGCCCAACTGCAAAAAACTTTGCCTTTAGGTATGAAACTGCAAAAAGTTTCCGACCAACCTGTAGCCGTACAACGTAGTATTCATGAGTTTGTGAAGGTACTTGCTGAAGCAGTAATTATTGTCTTGTTAGTGAGTTTTTTCTCTTTAGGTTTCCGTACGGGATTGGTTGTTGCTTTTTCTATTCCTTTAGTTTTAGCAATGACCTTTGCGGGTATGAGTCTATTCGATGTCGGACTGCATAAGATTTCACTGGGTGCCTTAATTCTGGCGCTAGGTCTGTTAGTCGATGATGCCATTATTGCGGTTGAGATGATGGCTATTAAGATGGAGCAGGGCTATAGCCGAATTAAAGCCGCCGGATTTGCGTGGAAAACCACAGCATTTCCAATGTTAACCGGAACACTAATTACTGCGGCTGGTTTCTTACCGATCGCTACGGCTCAGTCTGGTACAGGTGAATACACTCGCTCTATCTTTCAGGTGGTAACAATTGCCTTATTGGTCTCTTGGGTGGCAGCGGTTTTATTTGTGCCTTATTTAGGTGAAAAGCTATTACCCGATTTTACCAAAACAGGCCATCAGGCACCTTGGTATGTTCGCTTATGGGCAAGATTAACTAAAAAGCCGCAACCGCAAACTGTGGCCATTTCTCAGGACCATCACTACGATCCTTATCAATCTAGTTTCTATTTACGTTTTAGAAAGATGGTCGAGTTTTGTGTGACCTACCGTAAAACTGTAATTGCGACTACGGTGGGTATTTTTGTGCTATCTGTGCTGATGTTTAAACTGGTACCTCAGCAGTTTTTCCCACCTTCAAACCGTGCCGAGATTTTAGTTGATTTAAAACTTGAAGAAGGAGCCTCTTTAACAGCAACAGAACAAGCTGTGAAAAAGGTTGAAAACTTTCTGTCTAAACAAAAAGGGATTGATAACTATGTGGCCTATGTGGGTACAGGTTCACCACGTTTTTATTTACCGTTAGATCAGCAATTACCGCAAGCCAGCTTTGCACAGTTTGTTGTACTCGCATCATCACTGGATGATCGTGATGACATTCGTCGTTCGTTAGAAACACAAATTAAGCAGTTACTCCCACAAGTTCGTACTCGTGTGTCATTACTCGAAAATGGCCCACCTGTGGGTTATCCATTGCAATATCGTGTGTCAGGTGAAGATTTAAATTTGGTACGTAAAGAAGCGCAACAAGTCGCTAAAGTAATGAGTGAAAACTCGAATACCACCAATGTGCATTTAGATTGGGGCGAGCCAAGTAAGATCATTTCTATTCAAATTGACCAAGACCGTGCTCGACAAATGGGTGTCTCTAGTCTGGATTTAGCAAACTTTATTAATGCATCAATTACAGGTAGTGCGATTGAGCAATATCGTGAAAAGCGTGAACTCATTGAAATCCGTTTACGCGGAGACCAAGCAGAGCGAGTTGAAGTGGCTTCATTGGCAAGCTTAGCTGTACCAACGAACAATGGGACCACTGTACCTTTAGCTCAAATTGCGAAGATTGAGTATAAGTTTGAAGATGGTTTAATTTGGCATCGTAATCGCTTGCCGACGATTACTGTTCGCGCAGATATTCGTACCAATTTGCAGCCTGCTACCGTTGTAGGTGAGTTAGCTGAATCAATGGATAAGTTACGTGCTGAATTACCAAGTGGTTACCTCATTGAAGTGGGTGGAACCGTAGAAGAGTCTGCACGCGGGCAAAATTCTGTGAATGCTGGTATGCCACTCTTTTTGGCAGTGGTCATGACATTATTGATGATTCAGCTCAAAAGCTTATCTCGCGCGACCATCGTGTTGTTAACAGCTCCACTGGGTTTAATTGGTGTTGTTTTATTCTTACTGTTATTTAACAAACCATTTGGCTTTGTGGCCATGTTAGGCACAATTGCGCTCTCTGGCATGATCATGCGTAACTCGCTTATTTTGATTGATCAAATTGAGCAGGACCGACAAGCGGGACATCCAACTTGGGAAGCAATTATTGAAGCGACAGTGCGTCGATTCCGTCCAATTATTTTGACTGCTTTAGCCGCTGTTCTGGCCATGATTCCACTTTCTCGAAGTATTTTCTTTGGTCCGATGGCAGTTGCGATCATGGGTGGATTGATTGTTGCCACCTTACTGACATTATTTTTCCTACCTGCACTCTACGCAGCGTGGTTTAAGGTGAAAAAAACCGCATAAAATACATAAATTTTTTGTGAATAAAGGTGCGAAATATTGAAAACTCCAATATAGTAGCACCTGTCTTTACACAAGAAATACAGGATTATTTCGCTGCATAAAAAATAGGCAAAATGCAGTGAATTGAGGTGAAATACAGATGGGGCAAGACCATATCGAACAGCATCGCCGTTATATAGTAATTTCTTATGCGTTTATGTTTCTTGCATTGTTTACGGTTATTTTTGCGGCCTTTGCTTATTTGGTCGCTCGTAAAGTGGCAGTTGTAGATAATGCAGAAGTTTGGATTCATGCGCATGCGCTATGGATTATGCGCAATGCGATTCTATTTCTATTTATGGCAATTTTTGCTGTTGTCTGGTTTATTCCGCTCTTCTTCTTTGCATGGGATAGTAATCTTTGGGTCACAGCCTCTACGGTTGCTGGCGTAGTTTTTAGCGCTATTGCGTGGTTATTTCTATTAAATGCATGGTTAAAAGGCTTGTCTAAATATTTAAAAAATAAGGCAGTTTTTTAATATATCTATTTTTTAAACATTTCCCCCTTGTAAATTCGGCTAAAGCCCCCCATTTAGTCGGCAATAGAGTATTGATAAAATTCCGTGAGGAGCACCGCCAAAAATGGCTAAACGTGATTATTATGAGGTTTTAGGCGTTTCAAAAACCGCAAGTGATGATGAGATCAAAAAAGCCTACCGTAAATTGGCGATGAAATATCATCCTGATAGAAACCCTGACAATGCCGAAGCTGAAGAGAAATTTAAAGAAGCTGCTGAAGCTTATGAAGTTTTATCGGACAGTGAAAAGCGTAGCATGTACGATCGCATGGGGCATAATGCGTTCGAAGGCGGCTTTGGCGGCGGCGGTGGTGGCTTCGGCGGATTTAGCGCAGAAGATATTTTTAGCCAGTTCGGTGATATCTTCGGTGGTGCATTCGGTGGTGGTGGACGTCAACAGCGTCAACGTCGCGGATCAGATCTACGCTATGTAATGGAACTTACCCTTGAAGAAGCTGTAAAAGGGGTGAAAAAAACCATTACCTTTACTGCTCCTGCACCATGTGATGTGTGTGATGGTAAAGGTTCTAAAAATCCAAAAGATGTTGAAACCTGTAAAACTTGTCATGGTTCAGGACAAGTTCGTATGCAGCAAGGTTTCTTCTCTGTACAACAAACATGTGGTACTTGTCGTGGCCAAGGTAAAATTATTAAAAACCCTTGTCAGGCATGCCATGGTTCAGGTGTCGCTGATCGCCAGCAAACGTTGGAAGTTACAATTCCAGCGGGTGTAGATAATGGTGACCGCGTTCGTTTGAGTGGTAAAGGCGAAGCAATTCGTGATGGCCAATCAGGTGACTTGTACGTTGAAGTTGTAGTTCGTGAACACGAAATCTTCCAACGTGATGGCGCAGATCTTTATATGGATGTACCAGTAAGCATTGCTGATGCTGCACTTGGTAAAGAAATTGAAATTCCAACTTTGGAAGGCCGTGTTAGTCTGAAAATTCCTGAGGGAACGCAAACAGGTAAATTATTCCGTTTACGTGGCAAAGGCGTTCGTCCAGTACGTAGCAGCATGGTCGGTGATTTACTCTGCCGTATTGTGGTAGAAACACCAGTCAACTTAAATTCTCGCCAACGTGAATTACTTAAAGAGTTGCAAGCTTCTTTTGATGGCGAAGACAGTGCTTCTTCACCAAAGAAAAAATCATTCTTTGATCGTTTGTTCGATTAATGCTTGATTAGACAAGAAATTAAAAAGAAGGCGGATATTGATAAACTATCCGCCTTTTTATTGCGCTGATTCATCTTATTATTTTTATTCTGCTTAAAAGAAAATTACCTCTGCTTACTCTGTAGGGTGAGCAACATCAATGTCGTCAACACTTACAGTAGGCTCGCTAGAAGCAAAAGTCGGAGCACTTTCGATCACTGGTGCGGCTACTGCTTCTGCCTGTACAGCTACTTTTGGTGCCTCTGCTGTAGTTTCACCAATAATAGGGTCAATATCTTCAACTTTGACGTCGATATTGGCATCGGTTGCTACGCTCGTTTGAGCTGTAGGCGTTGCTGTTTGAGTGCTTACATTAGTTGTAATACGTGCTTTAGATAAGCTTTCTAATGTGTCTCCTGGCTGGATTGCAGGCTCTGCAAATGCCACTGAACTCATAATCCCCATCATTACTGTAAAACTAATAATTCTCGAATGCATGCTGAACTCCTTATAGTCATCTTTTTCTCATTCGTGGCTCCGTAGTCTGCCGATCAATTCTTTAACTTTTGTGAAAACAGATTAAAATTCGTCCTAACTCAAAAAATAATTTTTACTTTTTAAGATGAGCAAAGAGTTTTGATATAGTAGGTAAATTACGTAAAACCGAAGATTGGGAAGATTATGTCAGCAGCTCCACGCATTGGTATTTTAGGTGCAGGCGGTCGTATGGGCCGTACGCTTATTCAAGCAGTTCAACAGGCAGGCTATCAATTAGCTGCTGCGGTAGAGCGTCCGGAAAGTAGTTTGGTGGGCACTGATGCAGGTGAGCTTGCTGGTATTGGTTCAGTGGGTGTGAAGGTTTCAGGAAACTTGGCAGAAGTTCTTAAAGACTGCGATGTAATCATTGATTTTACTGCACCAGTTGCAACGGCTCAGCATTTAAAGCTTTGCCGTGAAGCTGGGGTTGCCATGGTTATTGGTACAACAGGTATGTCAGATGAGCAAAAAGCTGAGTTAGACGAAGTTGCTACGCATACCCCAGTGGTTTACGCTGCGAACTATTCAGTGGGCGTAAATGTATCAATCAAGTTACTTGAGCTTGCAGCAAAAGTATTTGGCGATACAGTAGATATTGAAGTGATTGAAGCTCACCACCGTCATAAAGTAGATGCGCCGTCAGGTACAGCATTAATGATGGGCGAAGCAATTGCAGATACTTTAGGTCGTAACTTAAAAGAAGTTGCTGTGTATGGCCGTGAAGGGCATACAGGCCCACGTGACCGTCAAACGATTGGCTTTGAAACCATTCGTGGTGGTGACATCGTTGGCGAACACACTGTGATGTTTATTGGTGAAGGTGAGCGCGTTGAAGTGACTCATAAAGCAACTAACCGCATGAACTTTGCTGCTGGTGCAGTGCGAGCTGCTGCATGGGTTGTAGGCCGTGAAGCGCGTAAATATGACATGAAAGATGTTTTAGGATTGAACGACGTACAGGTTTAAAACCCTGACCGTATTCCATGTGTAGCGAGAAAAACAAGATAGAGCAGAACATGAATAAAAAACAAATTGCCTTGACCACTCTTCTTTGCTTAAGCAGCCTCTGGACGGGGGCTGCTTCTACAGAAAAAGCTAAACTCAGCTTAGACCGCAATAATATTAAAGTCTGGACCTATCAAAAAACTGATAATCCAGTCTTTCAATATAAAGCAGAAACCACATTTGATGTGCCACTTGAACGCGCTGTCGCTGTGATTTTAGATGTAAATCGTGCTGACCAGTGGGTGCCTTATATGGGCAAAGTTGAAATGTTGTCTCAAGATGAGAAAAAAGGTGAGTTCACACTGTATATGGTGTTGGATTTTCCGTTTCCTTTGAAAGATCGTGATGTCGTTGTAAAAGGAAAAATGAGCAAGGCTGCAAATGGCGTTGTGACAATTAAAAATACTGCAATTAGTGGAAATTATCCGTTACAACCTGATGTAGTGCGCTTAACACGCTATGAAGGGGATTGGACATTCCAGAAAGTTGCAAATAATAAGGTGAAAGTAACCACCAGTGGTTACGCTGACCCTGCTGGTGCAATTCCGTTGAGCTTTGTAAATATGTTTGTTCAACAGCAACCTTATCAGATGCTGCTTAAAATGAAGCGGGAAGTGACCAGTCCGATTTATGAACACCCTAAATTACCAGATATTTTAAAATAAATAGCTTAAAAAAAGCGCCTGAGATCAGGCGCTTTTTTTATTAATCTGAACACTGCTGTAAAGCTTGTGCAGGGCTACTTTCACGTTTGATTTGAAATAAAACCAATAATAAACCTAAGCCAGCTAGTAATGCTCCAGCAAATGATACTGCGCTATAACCCCAACCTAAATCGAGTACTAACGCGCCTGTTGCTGCACCTACGGCATTACCTAAGTTAAACGCACCAATATTCACTGAAGAGGCAAGTCCTGGTGCTTCATGAGCGACTGACATTACACGCATTTGCAAAGGTGGTACTAAAGCAAAGGTTGCTGCACCCCAGATCAATAATGCAATGGCTGCTCCAATCTGGCTTTGTGCAAGAATTGGGAAAGTCACCATCATCACAATCAAGAGGACCAAGAAACCAATCAGAGTTTTGTTGATAGACAAATCTGCAAAACGTCCACCCAAATGGTTACCAATTGAGAAACCTACACCAATCAGCACTAACATGAACGTAATGAAAGTCGGTGAAGCATGGGTAAACTCAGTCAAACTTGGCGCAATATAGGTATAGAGCGTAAACATTGCACCTGCACCGAGTACGGTGGTGAGTAGCGCAAGGACCACAGGAGTACGCGTTAATACCTTTAATTCAGCTTTCACATTTGGTTTTTGGGCAACCATACCTTGTGGGAGCGCTTTCCATAAAGCGAGCATGGTAATCACCCCAAGCAAAGAAATCGCAAGGAAAGACATACGCCAGCCAATGTTCTGCCCAACCCATGTTGCTAACGGTACACCACCAATATTGGCAATGGTTAAACCCATAAACATAGTTGCTACAGCACTGGCCTGTTTATGTGCGGGTACAATGCTCGCCGCTACAACAGAGCCAATCCCGAAGAAGGCACCGTGGTTTAAGCTTGTGATAAGACGTGCACCTAATAAGCTCATATAACTTGGTGAAAACGCTGCGATTAGGTTACCGACCGTAAAGATCGCCATCAGCAAAATAAGCGCATTACGTCGTGCAAAACCACCGAACCATAGGGTCATGAATGGGGCACCTAGCATGACGCCAAGTGCATAACCTGTAATTAACATTCCGGCCGTTGGAATTGAAATCCCTAAATCATTAGCGATATTCGGCAACAATCCCATTGGTGAGAATTCAGTGGTGCCAATGGCAAAGGCACCAATTGCCAATGCCAATAACGAGAACGCCGTATTTGATTGAGTGTTCATGAGTTTAGTCCCAAGCTGGTGCCCATGGCTCTGGGCTAACTTCACGACTGTTACGGTCGAGCTCAGCAATCATTTGCATTTCAGCTGAAGTTAACTCGATATCCTGTGCTTTTAAGTTGCTAATCAGGTTTTCACGTTTAGTCGAAGATGGAATAACTGCAAAACCACGTTGCAATGCCCATGCAAGTGCAATTTGTGCTGTCGTTGCTTTATGAGCTGCTGCAATTTCAGTTAAAACTGGGTCTTGAAGCACTTTACCGTATGCAAGTGTCATATATGAAGTGACATCAATATTCTTCTCTTGTAAGAAATTTACAAGTTTATGGTTTTGAAGATAAGGGCTTAACTCAATCTGGTTAGTTGCAATATTTTCAGCACCAATTGTATCAATCGCTTGTTGAGTAAGCTCAATATTGAAGTTTGAAATACCAATTTGTTTAGTAAGACCTTGTTCTTTGGCTTCAAGTAAAAGCTTCATGATTTCAGGAATCGAAACGCTTAAGTCCGGTGCTGGCCAATGAATTAAAGTGAGGTCAACATGGTCAGTACGAAGCTTTTCTAAGCTCTCTTTTAAGCTCGGAGTAAACTTATCTTGAGCAAAATTATCTACCCAGATTTTTGTAGTTAAAAATAAGTCCTGACGTGATACACCGCTTTCGGCAATTGCTTGACCAATCGCAGCTTCATTATCATAAATTTGAGCAGTATCAATTACACGGTAACCTACGTCTAAAGCAGTTTTCACAGAATCAATGACTGCTTGTTCTTTAAGACGGAAAGTACCTAGACCAAAACGTGGAATATTCATGTGTTCACCTAAATTTGAATAATCATTTAACATGAGATGCATTTTGCTTTTTTTATTGTTGCGAAAAAATACATGAATAAGCAAAATATCTTTGATCATTAGTCAATAATGGAATAAGACATGAAATCAACAATTGAAGAGCTGGTCGCGTTTATCGCAATCGTTGATACGGGCTCTTTTGTTGCGGCGGCAGAACATTTAAAACAAACGCCTTCAGGAGTTAGTCGATCTTTAACACGCTTGGAAGCGAAGTTAGATGTGACTTTGTTAGAACGAACGACACGAAAATTAAAACTCACACAAGAAGGGCAGCAGTTTCTGGTAAAGGCCCGTAAAATCTTAAATGAGCTAAATGCTGCTGAAGAAGAACTACAAAGATCTGATCAAGATACTTCAGGTCTTATACGAATTGATTCGGCCACACCTTTTGTTTTACATGTTGTTGCTCCATTAATGCATGCTTTTCGCAAGCAATATCCCCATATTGAAATTGAGTTAAATAGTAATGATCAAATTATTGATTTACTACAACATAAAACCGATGTCGCATTTCGATTTGGTGAACTTAATGATTCCAGTATGCATGCCAAATTAGTGTGCAAAAGTCGCCTGTATATGGTCGCTAGCCCTGAATATTTAAACCAGACTAATTATCCTCAGCAGCCACAAGAATTAAACGAACATGAACTGATAGGCTTTACCAAGCCAGCTCACTTAAACACTTGGCCGCTTAAGATAGGCAATGAATATTTTGTAGCTCAACCCCATATTAAAGCTTCAAATGGTGAAACTGTCCGACAGCTTGCACTACGTGGACACGGCATTACATGCTTATCAGAATTTATGGTTTGGAAAGATATTGAAGAAGGGCGATTGATTGCTTTATTTGAGGACCAAATTGAACATCAATACCAAAGCATCCATGCTGTGTATTATCAACAAGAGCATCTACCAAAACGAATTCGTTTATTTATTGAGTTTTTGGCAGAACAGTTAAAAGACGGTTTTAAAAACGCTCTCTAAAAGTAGTGTAACTGTCAGTTGGAAAATGAACTTCTAAAAGTGGAGTCGTTTGTCCTTGGGATAAATGTTGAGACAGAAAATAGCTTTTTTGATGTTCTCGGCAGCTAAAATATAATTTGGAATAAACCGAGTTCACCATGACAACTTCATTTGAGCTATTCCGTTTATATTGATAATGAGAAATCGTACTGGTCTCGTCATCAGTGCGTTGCTGCATTTTATAGTCTTGTTGATTTGTCATTTTTAAATAACCTTCGATCAGACTTTGGCAAACAGTATGTCTGTACTGCTCATCTTTTGGTTGTTGTTGGCAACCAGCTAAAACAATAGTAAATAAAAATATAGCTTTTAATTTCATGACTTTGCTACTTTCTAAGTTGATTTCTATAGCCTAAAGGTGTTCTATAAACCAGTACAGATACAGAAATTTTTAAAAAAGCAGCACAGAATGACTTTCCAATATCAGGTTCTTGCCAATCAATTAGCACATCGTATTTATCAAGATGAGCTTAAACCTCACCAGAAACTTATTTCTTTACGAGATTTTGCTCGTCAGCACAGCATTAGTTTAAGTACAGCAAAAAGTTGTTATGAGTTACTTGAGGCGAGGGGGCTTATTTATGTAAAGCCGAAGTCAGGTTATTTTGTGGTAGCTCGTGCACAATCGGGCCCCATTCCTGAAAGTCCAGATTTCTTGTCTTTACCTCGACAAGTTTCAAATCTGGAATTGCATAATCAAATTCAGGAAGCTGCCTTACAAAGCCATCTTGTACCATTAGGCTCTATTCAGTTAACGCCTCATTTTATTCCTGTGGAAGGTTTACGTCGCTCTATTCAACGGGCTTTAAAAAATTGTCAGCCTCAAGACTTTCTTTATTGTAATAAACAAGGGCATGAGCAGTTAAGAAAAGCGCTATCTGATCATTGGCGTGAAGATGGGATTTTTATCGCAGCAGAAGATATTTTTATTACCAATGGCTGCATGCCTGCTTTGTCTTTGGTGATTCAACATCTAACAGAAGTCGGCGATAGTATTTTAATCCCGACGCCTACTTTTAATGGACAACTACAGCTTATAGCCAGTTTAAAACGGCAGATTATTGAAATTCCAGCGCATCATCGTGGTATCGATCTTGAGCGCTTAGAATCATTTATGAAGCAAGGTTTGGCTAAGGTTTGTTTAATGACAGCCAACTATCAGAACCCATTGGGATATTGTTTAAGTAATGCAGAAAAGCAAAAGATTGCCGAATTAGCAGCAAAGTATCAGTGTTTTATTATCGAAGATGATATTTATGGAGAGTGTGGCTACAGTGGTGAGCGGCCATTGCCTATACGCTATTGGGACCGTGAAGGCTATGTGATTTGGTGTGGGTCAGTTTCTAAGTCATTGTCGAGTGCGTATCGCGTAGGGTGGTTCTGTTTAAGTGCGAAGCTACAACATTTAAGGCTTGAGCTTGTAGCCAGTAATATAGGGGTCAATACACCGCTACAATTAGGCCTAGCTGATTTTATTTATAGCCGCGGTTATCGAGAGCATTTAGAGCAGTTAAGACCGAATTTGATGCGGCAAGTCGAGGAGTATCGTAGTTGTATTTTAAATGCCTTTGAAGGTATTCCAATTGCGCTGAGCCAACCAGAAGGGGGTTATGCCTTATGGATGCAGTTACCTAAAACTGTAGATAGCTTGGCGCTCTATTACACTGCAAAATCACATGGAATTACTGTAGTTCCAGGTCATGTTTTTGGTGAAGATGAACGCTATCGGCATTTTATTCGTTTAAATGCAGGTCATGAGCTAACAGCAGATGTCCGCCAAGCCATTAAAGATTTGGCGGACTGGTCACGACAACAGATTAAAACAGTGAGTTAGCCTTATTCTGCAAAGTCTGCCTTAAGTACAATGCGGTAGCGTGCCTGACCCGAGTGTAGACGTTCAATTGCTTCATTGAGCTGTGACATTGGAAATAGCTCAATTTGAGGTGCAATTTTTTTGCGTGCAGCAAATTTTAAAAGCTGACGTAGTGCAGCAGGTGAACCTGTAGGTGAACCAGTCACTGACTTAGCACCACCAATAAGAGAGCCAACAGAAACAGGAACAGGCTCAAGCGTAAGACCTAAGAAATGTAAGGTTCCGTTTGGTGCCAGTGTTGCAATAAAAGCAGACCAATTTAGAGTCACATTCACGGTACTTAGCAATAAATCAAATTTACCTTTTTGAGCTTTTACTGCCTCTGTATCGCGGCTATTCACCACATGGTCGGCTCCCATTGCTTTGAGTTCTTCCGTTTTATCTGGGTTAGAACTAAAAGCAGTGATTTCACAGCCCCATGCTTTAAGTAGCTTAATGGCTATATGGCCTAAACCACCAATACCAATCACACCCACGTGATGCGTTGCCTGAATTTTGTGTTTGAGTAGTGGGTCAAAAACGGTAATTCCGCCACAAAGTAGCGGACCTGCACTTTCTGGGTCTAAATCTTTGGGGAGTGGAATAGCCCATTGCCAACCTGCACGGACTTTATCGGCAAAGCCACCAGCATGCCCCACGATTGTTGCGACATTTTCGCCCGTACAAAGTACTTGCTGACCACCAATACATTCATCACAGGCTTGGCAACTTTCAGCTGTCCAACCAATACCAACACGTTGCCCAATTTGTAGTCCTTTGGCTTCTGAGCCTAAAGCAACAATTCGTCCAATAATTTCATGACCTGCAACCACAGGGTACACGGTTGAGCGCCATTCATTATTTAAAACAGAGATATCAGAATGACATAAACCACAATATTCAACTTTTACCTCAACCTGATGCGGTTGTAATTCACCTGCATCAAATTGGTAAGGAACCAGTTTTTCACCTGCCTGCATTGCAGCATAAGCCTGAATCGTATTATTGCTCATCGGAAACTCCTTAAGCGGCTTTGAACCGTTCTGGTGGGTTATGAAGCTTTAAATTGACAATCATTTTCATGGTCATTGACCATGCCTACTGCCTGCATAAAAGCATAGCAGGTGGTTGGGCCAACAAATTTGAAACCATTCTTTTTAAGCGTTTTTGAAAGTTTTATGCTGAGTTCAGTTTGAGCAGGAGCCTTGCGATAATCTACAACATCATTGTGTTGAGGCGTTGCATCTACAAACTGCCAAAGCCATGTAGGAACATCACCAACCTGGGCTTTGAGTGCTTGCCATGCAATCGCATTATCACGAATGGCTTTGAGTTTACCCAAATGACGAATTAAACCAGCATCGGATAGTTTTAGTTCTAAGAAGTCATCTGTGAATGAAGCAATGTTTGAAATGGGATGATTAAAAAAATGCTGACGGTAGCTTTCTCTTTTTTTTAGTACGGTAATCCATGAGAGGCCTGCTTGCTGACCTTCGAGACAAAGCATTTCAAATAGTCGAGCTTCGTCGTGTTCTGGTTTACCCCATTCTTCATCATGGTAGGTAATATAGAGTGGATCATTGGAACACCATCCGCAGCGTTGAATTTTCATGATGATGCTCCTTATATTTATCTTAGAATTTTAAAGTTTGAATAACACCCATTCATTCGGGCGAGTGTCCCAATAATACAGTTCAGCTTGAGTTAAGTCTTCAAACTTTAACCAAAAGTCTTTACCTACTTTATCTGAAAAACCAGTGCTGATTAATAGAGCATCATCGCTGATTTCCATGATCCAGCCTTGATAGCTATTGCCATTTAAAATGATCTTTTGCTGGTTACCAGACTCGGCAAACTCTACTAAGCGATTGATCAGCGCTTCCGACATAAAATGTTCCTAGCGTAAATATGAATAAGGATTAACAGCACCACGTCCTTTACCGTTGAGGTAAAGACCATAATGAAGATGAGGTGAAGTATAACGCGCATTGCCCGTATTGCCGACATAGCCAATTAGATCGCCCTTTTTGACATAGTCGCCTACGTTTAAGCCACGTTTATGTCCATCAAGATGAGCATAATAATGCCATGTTCCTGCCGGGCCTAAAATCCAGATGACTTTGCCACCGAGATTATTATTGCGAAGATCGGCCACCAGTCCTTCGGTTGCACTGTAAACTTTGGTTCCACGTGGAGCCAAAATATCAATTCCTTCGTGACTGCGCCCCTGACTACGAGCAGCACCCCATGTGTCTTTTAATTCATCTCGATCGACACCTTTCACGGGTACAGGCAGTCGATTTGGAAGCTGCATACTTTTAAGTTTATTAACTTGAGCAGATGGAAGTGGGGCAGGTTTTTTAGGTGCACTGGCACATGCGGCCAATAGAATAATCAGAAAACCAAGTGAGAAATGAGAAACAAAACGTCGCACAAAATACTCCCTGTCACAGCCATATCAAAATTATTTTGCTCACTATGTCACGAACGGCTTGTCGAGATCAATTTTTTCATAGCAGTTGGAACTCCTTTAGCAATAGCCTGTTCCGGGCTTAACCATTGGCCTTCAAGTTCAATTGACAGATGTTCTTTTTGATCAGGTTCCACGTGGAACATGTGGGTATTAAGTAACCATGTGAAGTGAGTGAAGCTATGACTGATCTGAAAATTTTGCGGTTGAGGTTGTAATTTAAATTGCTGACTTAAGCTCAGTCTTTCATGTTCATTTTCTAAAATAGGTAAACAGAATAAACCGCCCCATAGACCATGGGCTTGGCGTTGTTGCCAGAACCATTCATCTTCGCACTGGATGATAAGAACATCTGCGGTTCTAACAGGTGGTGTTTTTTTCGGTTTCTTAAAAGGTAATTCTTGTTCTAAACCTTGCTGATAAGCCTGACAATGAGCTTGCATTGGACAATATAAACAAAGAGGCTTTTTAGGCGTACAAATAGTTGCACCCAAGTCCATAATGGCTTGCGTGTAGTCATGGTTGCGATGTGTCGGGCAAAGCTCTTCAGCCAGTTTCCACATTTCACGTTCGTGCTGTGGTTTGCTTAAGTCATCTTCAATGGCAAAGAAGCGAGCTAAAACGCGTTTCACGTTGCCATCCATAATCACGCCGTACTGACGTAAACCCAAAGACATGAGCGCGCCTGCGGTAGAGCGACCAATCCCGGGTAGTGCAATCCATTCTTCTAGCGTTTCAGGGAACTTACCTTGCTGAGTGACAAGGCCAGCAGCTTTATGCAAATTGCGTGCACGAGCGTAATAGCCAAGACCTGCCCAATAAGGAGCTACTTCATCCCAAGTTGCATGACCTAAAGCTTCTACAGTTGGGAAGCGTTCCATAAAGCGGTCAAAATATTGTAGAACCGTTTTCACCTGAGTTTGCTGCAACATAATTTCAGAAACCCAAACTTTGTACGGATCATCGGCAACTTGCCAAGGCAAATCGTGACGACCATGTTGATCGAACCAGTTTAAGAGAGCATCAGAAAAAGAAAATTCAGGCATGAACAGCTATAGAAGAGAAGTAAGGGCTAAATTATAGCTGAAATTTAGATGAAATTTTGTTTAAAGCAGGCGAACAGCGAGAGTATATTAAAACAGAGATTACCTGATAATGGGCAACCTCTGTTTCATGTATAAAAAGGATTAATCCTTTTGTACACCCCAACGTTGATCAAGTTTCAACGGCTGGTTTTTGTAGTATGGAATGACATGAATGTGGAAATGGTCAGAAGTCTGTCCAAACACTTCACCATCATTAAAGCCAATATGAAAGCCATCTGGCTGATGGCGAAGCTGTGTCTCATGACGGGCAATTTCAAGAAGTGTCAGTAAGCCTTGGTGTTCTTTAGACGTAATGTCAAAAAAAGAACTAACATGGCGCAGTGGTGTTACTACACAGTGGCCTTTAGATAACGGATTAGAATCAGGCAAAATTACGGCAAATTCATTCTTATCAATGATGTCATATTCATCAAATTCGCAATACGGACATTTCTTGTCAGTCATTGTTGTATCCTCTCATGTTATTCCATTAAACCCCGAGTGCGGGAAATAAGACTAGGCTTTGCTCTAGCTCAACGGGAGTATAGTTATTGAAGTATGGTTTAAAAAATACAGTAAAAATATTGCAAAGTCATAAACATTTAAGGGAGCAAATGCAAAAAAACATTTGCTCCAAATTTGCTTCTTTTATTTTAAAGTACGATCTAGCAAACCGTACATTTTAGCAAGGCCTTGTTTTTCCGCTTCGCTGCTGTAGCCAAGATCTACACCGTTTGCCTTAGCTTTTTCATCTGCAAGCGGGTTACTAAAGCCATGTTTAGCACCTTCTAAAACCACTACTTCGTGTTTAACCTCAGCAGCTTGCATCTCTTTTTCAAAATTAGCAACATCTTCTAAGGTGACCATACTGTCTAGTTCACCATGTAAAACTAAAACTTCACCTTGAATGTTACCTTTTTGAGCAGGAGCCTTCGGTGCTAATGTCGCATGGAATGTTACGACTGCTTTAAGTGGTGCACCTGAGCGAGCAAGGTCCAATACAACTTTACCGCCATAGCAAAAGCCAATTGCCGCTAGTTTTTCGCTATTTACTTCTGGTTGAGCGGCAAGCGTTTGTAGCGCTGCGTTAGCACGATCAGTAACTGTGTCTAATTCTTCAAATGTCTGCATCATCCATTCATAGGCTTGAGCTGCAGTTGATGTGACTTTTTTATCGCCATACATGTCAATAGCAAGAGCGGCATACCCGTGTTCAGCAAGCTCACGTGCGCGTTGTTCAGTATATTCATTACGGCCCCACCACTCAGGACCAATAATGATACCTGGTACAGGTTTTTCACTCTCTGGAGCTGCAAAATAACCAATTAATTGGCTGCCGTCTGGTGCAGTATATTGAATTTCACGGGTTTTAATTGCTGTACTCATGACATTAATCCTGAAATTTAACTCGATTTAAACACGCTTGATTAAAGCATAAAAAGTAAAATTAATATAAATAACTATGTAAGAATCTACATCAAAAGAAAAGCTAGAAAACCTCAGGCAATAAAAAAGAAGGAAACCGGTTCCTTCTTTTTTATGTGCTAATGATTAGATTAGGTTCTGCCTCGCGAAATGAAACCAATAACAGCGAGAATTACAGCTATGACTAATAAAATCACGGCAAAGTCTTTAGATAACCCTGCAACACCACCAAACCCTAATAGACTGGCAATGAGTGCAATCACTGCAAAAATTATTGCCCAACGGAACATATGCTGTCCTCCTTATTTTTTCATTGTTGTTTAACTATAAAGCTTGTTTTTTGAACCGAATGTGTCGTTTATGTGGTTGAAATGTATATTAAACAATCATTTTGTGATTCTAAAAACACGACTTCTTTTTTTAGCACCATACACTTCAATGTTATACTCATACACTGTTTCAACTATTCAGCTATTAAAAACCTATGTCTACCGAGACCTCACTCCGTCCATTTTTTTGGAAAAATTACACGCTTGAGCAACTGACTCAGGCTGAGTGGGAAGCTTTGTGCGATGGGTGTGGTTTGTGCTGTCTGGTTAAGCTAGAAGATGAAGATACCCATGAGGTAGCTTATACCAAAGTAGCCTGTAAGTTACTCGATTGCGGTACGGGGCGTTGTTCGGATTATCCAAATCGTCAGCAGCAAGTGCCTGACTGTTTACAGTTAACGGTAGAGTCTTTAAAGACCATTCACTGGTTGCCATCAAGCTGTGCTTATAAGCGTTTAAATGAAGGAAAAAATTTACCTTCATGGCATTATTTAAATACGGGTTCGAGACAAAGTGTAGTTAAGGCGAAAAAATCAGTTGCAGGACGTTGTCTATCTGAGGTTGAGGTCCATGAAGATGATCTTGAAGATTATATTGTGCGATGGGTGCGTTAATTCGCTTTTAAAAGAGAGATTTTAATTACAGCGTATAATAAAGTAACACTTTTATCGTAAATTTTTTGCTCATCTCCGTTATATAACAATAAAAACAAAAGGAGATAAGAATGATGAGACGATTAGCAGCCCCCTTATTATGTAGTAGCTTTTTTTTGTTAATGGCCTGTGGGTCTAATAATACTAATTCAAAAAATCTTGAACAAAATACGTCTGTAAAAGCAGAGCAGCCGGCTTTAACCAAACAACCTTATCAAACTGAAACCTTTGCCCATTTCAATGAACCTTGGGCAGTGACCAGTCTGCCTGATCAACGTTTATTAGTGACTGAACGGCAGGGCAAATTAAAAATTTTTAATCCAAAAAATAAACAAATGTTGGATGTGCAAGGTGTTCCAGCGGTGAACTATGGGGGACAGGGCGGCTTAGGAGATGTCATTTTACATCCTGACTTTGCTAAGAATCATTGGATTTATCTCAGCTATGCTACGAAAGGACAGGGTGGATCTGGAGCAGTGATTTCACGTGCGAAACTAGATCTATCTAATCCTCATCAGCCAAAACTTATAGATGTGAAGCAGATTTGGCAGCAAGTGCCCAAAGTTTCAGGGCAAGGCCATTATGGGCATCGCATGCTTTTTGATGCAGATGGTAAGCTTTGGGTGAGTTCAGGTGAGCGACAAAAATTTGATCCTGCCCAAAACATGAAAAGTAACTTGGGTAAAATCTTGCGCTTAAATGAGGATGGTTCAGCAGCCTTAGGTAACCCTTTTTATAAGCAAGGTGGGGTTACTGCTGAAATATGGTCATTGGGACACCGTAATCCCTTAGGAATGGCCTTTGACCGTAAAGGACAGCTCTGGGTAGTGGAGATGGGGCCTAAAGGTGGTGATGAGCTTAATATTATTACCAAAGGCGAAAACTATGGTTATCCAATAGTTTCAAATGGAGACCACTATTCGGGCCAACCTATTCCAGATCATCACACTCGCCCAGAATTTAAAGCACCTGAAATTGATTGGACTCCTGTAATCTCTCCATCGAGTATGATTATTTATCGCGGCCAACAACTTCCTGCATGGCAAAATAAAGCCTTAATTGGCGGGTTATCTTCTGAAGCAATCATTGTGGTGGATTTAGAGCAAAAGCCTGTGAAAGAAATGCAAAGACTAGAGATGAAGCAACGTATTCGTGGGTTGCATGAAGCACAAGATGGTTCAATTTGGGTGATTGAAGATGGCTCAAATGCACGTTTACTCAAGCTCAGTAAGAAATCCTCTTAAAGCTAGGAAATAGCTTGTAAATAAAGGGTGTGTCTCATAGATTCAAATTGTAGATTTCTGTGAGACACAATAGACTATAGAGAAAAGACGATAAAGCCATTTGAGATGTCAGACACCCATATTCCACTTCCCGAACGCCTGCGCCCAAGAGACTTGTCTGAAATTATTGGGCAAGATCATCTTTTAGGTGAACATGCGCCCTTACGTCAAATGATTGATCAGGGTCATTTACCTTCTATTATTTTTTGGGGACCACCAGGCGTTGGTAAAACAACCATTGCTTTACTTTTGGCACAGGCGATAGACCGTCCATTTGTGAGCTTGTCTGCGCTGAATACGGGCGTAAAAGAATTACGTGAAGTGATTGCAGAAAGTGGTGATTTACTAACACCGGTAGTTTTTATTGACGAAATTCATCGTTTTAATAAATCACAGCAAGATGCATTATTAGGCGCAGTTGAAAAAGGCAAAATTACCTTAATTGGTGCGACCACTGAAAACCCATCTTTTGAGGTGAATAGTGCGCTTTTATCTCGCTGCCAGGTTTATACCTTAAATAGTTTAGACGGAGAGGCAATTCAGACTCTTATTAATAATGCGCTCCAAGCCGACAAATTTTTAAAAGACCGTTATATCCATATTGAAGAATATGATGCGCTGATTCAGTTCGCAGCAGGCGATGCTCGTAAAGCGCTTAATTTACTAGACTTGATTGCCAGTACTTTTGAGCCTGAAATCGAAAATACCATTACCAATGCGGTGGTAGTGAAAGTCGCTCAGCAAAATATTGCGCGTTATGACAAATCTGGCGAACAGCATTATGACCTCGTTTCTGCATTTATTAAATCAATTCGAGGTAGTGATCCAGATGCAACCCTATATTGGATGGCACGTATGCTCAAAGGCGGAGAAGATCCCGTTTTTATTGCAAGACGTATGCTGATCGCAGCCTCAGAAGACATCGGGAATTCGAATCCAAATGCGCTATTGCTTGCAGGTGAGTGTTTCCGCTCTGTACAAGCGGTAGGTATGCCTGAGGCCCGAATTATTCTAGGTCAAACAGCAGTTTATCTAGCAACAAGTGCAAAAAGTAATAGTACTTATTTAGCGATTAATAAGGCTTTGGAACTTGCTGAAAAAACGGCAAATTTACCTGTGCCTTTGCATTTGAGAAATGCGCCGACCAAGCTTATGAAACAACAAGGCTATGGTATTAATTATCTCTACCCTCATGACTACCCAGAGCACTTTGTGCTGCAAGACTATTTGCCGCCTGAGTTGAAGGGAACCAAACTCTATGAGTCTGCGAGAAATAAGCGTGAGGTTGAAGGTGAGCGCTTACAGCAACGCAGATGGCAGCAGGAACAATAGTTCCTGCTTTATGCTATTCCAGCTCTTCAGTGACCTGCCCATAAATCAGTAGAGTGAACACGCCTGTACCGCCAATAATATTGCCGATAGTGGTTGGGATCAGGAAATTAAACAGATACTTGCTAATAGAAGCTTCTCCTTGCCAGACTAGATAGGACATTTCTGTGGAACCAACCACTACATGGGTAAAGTCACCCAATCCTATCAAATACGTCATGAAAAAAATGAGCAGAAACTTATTGCTGACTGAAGGCATCATCCAGACCAAGGCAGCAATTAAAAGTCCTGACATAATACCTTTGAGCAGATTCTGAGTGGCAGAAAAGGAACCCACATGAAGGGCGAGTTCATCCAGTGCTTTATCAATATCTGGAGTAAATAGGTGAGTAGTTAGGAAAAATAAACTCGCCAAAGCTGTTCCAATGATATTGCATAGAATCACAATACCCCATAAGCGGCCCACTGCTCGTAATTTATCGAAAGTAAAGGGATTAAATAAAGGCACAACTGTGGTGATAGTATTCTCAGTAAAGAGTTGCATGTGACTCAATATAGCGATTAGAAACCCAATGGTATAACCCACATTAGTGATTAAATCGGTCCAGACTGCATCAGTTGGGAGATAAGCGGCAATAATGGCTTTAAATACAAATGAAAAACTGATGACTAAACCCGCGGCAATCCCTGAAAAGATCAGTGCAGTTGTTGGACGATCAAGCTCTTCGGCACCATCACGGCGGATAATTTCATAAACTAGACGGGGTGACAGTTTCTCATGTTCTTCGACTGCCATTTTTTCACGCCAGCTTAAAGTTTTCTCGACTTTCTTTTCCTCTATTTCATGGTCCATCAGGTTTACTCCTCACTGAATAAATATCTTATATTTATTGTTTTATTTATTGTTAAGGCAGTGTTCAGGATAAATCTAGTCTATTCATAACAGCTTTATGTGTCTTTTTATAAATTGAATGCACAATGGTCAGATCATCAATCACAAAATCAAAGAAAAGTATAAGCTCTTAAAGTACGGATGAGTGCCATATAGTCGCCTTGAGAGGCTTTAGAAATAACGGATTCGACCTCTATTTGAGTCCAGCCTTGCTTTAAAGCAGAATTGCTAAAGTTGGTTAATAAGACTAGAGGATTTTCACCAAAATGGACTGGATGATTGATTAATTTCTTTTCAAACTTAGATAATTCCATAGGTTCACCCGAGTTTTTATATTTAATTATTGTGAAGTACTTTGTGTTTTTTTAGATTTTAGTGTTTTAAATTAAGCTTATGCAAGTGTTAATTTATTGAAATAGACAAATCTGTCTACATTGTTTGGGGCGCATGGCGCTGAATATAAAAAAAACCGGGCTTTAGCCCGGTTTTTTATGAAGTAATTGATTAGATGTCAGATAAATCTACGCCTAAACGAGCAGCAACTTCTTCATAAGCTTCAACAACACCGCCTAAACCTTGACGGAAACGGTCTTTGTCGAGTTTCTTCTTAGAGTCTTTATCCCATAAACGGCAGCCGTCTGGAGAGAACTCATCACCAAGCACGATACGGTCATGGAAAACACCGAATTCAAGCTTGAAGTCCACCAAAATCATGTTGCCTTCAGCAAACAATGCTTTTAATACGTCGTTTACTTTATAAGTTAAAACTTTCATTTGTTCTAACTGTTCAGCAGTTGCCCAACCTAAAGCAATCGCTTGAGATTCGTTAACCATTGGGTCGCCTAGACCGTCATCTTTATAGAACAATTCAAATGTAGGAGGAGTTAACTCTTTACCTTCTTCTACACCTAAGCGACGGCATAGAGAACCAGCTGCGTAGTTACGAATTACACATTCAACTGGAATCATTTGAAGTTTTTTAACAAGCACTTCAGTTGGAGAAAGCAATTTTTCAAAATGCGTTTCAATACCCGCAGCAGCAAGTTTTTCCATGATGAAGGCGTTAAAACGGTTGTTCACCTTGCCTTTACGATCTAGTTGTTCGATTTTTTCGCCGTTGAACGCAGAGGCATCATCACGAAAGACTAAAATCAGATGGTCGGCATTGTCTGTTTCATATACAGATTTTGCTTTACCAGTATAGAGCAAGGTTTGTTTTAACATGAGGGAACCTTTTTAAAAAAAATGCCTAGTAAACGACTAGGCTGGCCAATTTTGGTAAATCTGGTTTAACACTTCAGCGGCCACATCTGGACTTGCAAAAGTGTTATCTACATTAAATAGAGCAAGAGTATGACTAGAACCCACACCAGTAAGTTTAAGCACATAAGTATTGTCATTTACTTTAATCGTCGCTTGATTACTGCCTTGAGCGATAATGTTGTAATTTAAAGTACTTAAAGTTGCTTTGGTGTATTGCCAAATCTCGGTCGTATTTCCATCAATTTTTAATAACGGGTTTTTATTACCGTCAGTCACAAGTTGAGGACGTCCAAGGGTGGTCGTGGTTTGAGCAGACGCATCTGCTGTAGCGTTACCTTGCGTTTGTTCAGGGCGTGGCAATTCAAAACGGTTGCCACGCTTGTTTTCAAACTTCGGTGCGTTATCGATAGCGCGCTGTTCTACAGTTGGTGCAGGATACAAAGGTGTCGCTGGTCGTACAGTTGCATCGGCAGGGTACTCAAGCGGGGCAAGTTGCTTGGCATTTTTATAATCTAAAGAATGATTATTAATTGCGAAGCGACTACAACCAGCTAAACTTAAGGCTGAAACTGCAAGGACTAAACCAAGACGTAATTGCATCATAAATTGCTCTTATTAAATAATTCCCGCATCTTTTAGGGCATTGCGGAGAGGTTCGCGATATTGCTCAGCGAGAGGAGTGAGTGGTAAACGAATACCAGTATCAATCAGTCCCATCTCATGTAGTGCCCATTTCACAGGAATTGGGTTTGATTCGCAAAATAGAATATTGTGTAAATTTGCAATCTTATTGTTAATGGTTTTCGCTTGTTGTTCATCTTTAGCAATCGCAACAGCACATACTTCACTCATTGCTTTAGGTGCAACATTGGCAGTAACCGAGATATTGCCGTCAGCGCCAAGAAGCATGAGTTCCCAAGCAGTCTCGTCATCACCTGAGTACACAGCCATTTTGCCGTTTAAAGCCTCGATTAAAGCTTTACCACGAGGCACATCACCTGTCGCGTCTTTAATACCAACAATATTAGGGATCTCTGCTAAACGTACAGCTGTGTCGTTTGCAAGATCTACACCAGTACGGCCAGGTACGTTATAAAGAATAAGAGGGAGCTCTACGGCTTCAGCAATCGCTTTATAGTGTTGGAATAGGCCTTCTTGAGTTGGCTTGTTATAGTACGGCGTTACAAGTAAAGCTGCATCTGCGCCAAGATCTTTCGCAGCTTTAGTTAATTCGATTGCTTCACGGGTTGAGTTTGCACCAGTACCGGCAATAATTGGAATACGTTTATTGGCTACACGAATAATTTCTTTAATAACCTGTGTGTGCTCTTCCATGCTCAATGTTGAGGCTTCGCCGGTTGTACCGACGGCTACAATACTGTTTGTACCTTGTTCTATGTGCCACTCAACCAGCTTCTCAAGACCCTTCCAATCTACACCGCCGTCTTTCAACATTGGTGTGACGATTGCGACGATTGAGCCTTGAATGGTCTGTGCTTGCTGAGTCATTTTTAAAAATATCCTATTTATCCATCCGAATCTGAGGTAAGAAAAACAAAATGTGGGATGGTTGCAGTATTTTGATTGTCCAGTTCTAACAATAACAGATTGTTGAATGACAATTATGCAAATTATGACTGATCAGACGCATAAGAACAATACGCCTAACGGATAATCGCGATGTAAACTTGAGGAAAAGATAGGATGTTTTCATTATTGTTAGCTAAGAGAGGCCAGTAAATATAACAATACAGCCTGATTCGACTGAGCCTTACTTAATATAGGCTTTTTTTATGGCAAGATAGAATGCAATTTCCCCGGTTGGGATTGAAGATGACATGAGCATGAATAAACAACCCCAAAATGCAGCTTTAATCGTAGTTGATGTACAAAATGGTTTTACACCGGGTGGAAACTTGGCAGTTGCCGATGCCGATACAATTATTCCAATAATCAACCAAATTGCTGATTGTTTTGAAAATATTGTTCTGACACAAGATTGGCATCCTGATAATCATATATCTTTTGCACAAAACCATGCGGGCAAACAGCCATTTGAAACCATTGAACTCGACTATGGGCCACAAGTGCTTTGGCCTAAGCATTGTGTGCAGGGTACTCAAGATGCCGAATTTCATCCGAATTTAAATATTCCGACCGCTCAACTGATTATTCGAAAGGGCTTTCATGCGCATATTGATAGCTATTCGGCTTTTATGGAAGCAGATTACGTCACGATGACCGGTTTAACGGGATACTTAAAAGAGCGTGGCATTGATACGGTTTATGTGGTCGGAATTGCCACGGACTTTTGCGTGGCATGGACTGCTTTGGATGCAGTTAAACAAGGTTTTAAAACTTTAGTGGTTGAAGATGCTTGTAAAGGGATTAATCTGAATGGTTCGTTAGAACAAGCTTGGCAAACCATGCAGCAGCAAGGTGTTGTCCGTATTCAGTCGACTGATCTGTTGAGTAAGCACTAAGTATATTGCTCTAGTTTTTACTTTTATATTTTAATTTTTAGGGATAGAAAGTATGGCTGCATTCCTACGCTTTACCCAATTTATTCAAAAAACTTTTGCCCTATGGGTGATTGTTTTTGCAGCGCTAGCGCTATGGCAGCCTGAAATTTTTGTCTGGCTCAAAGCATACATTCCATGGATTTTGGGCATTATTATGCTCGGCATGGGAATGACCATGACTGTAGACGACTTTAAAGGGGTATTACAAAGCCCTAAAGCGGTGTTGATTGGCGTCGTAGCGCAGTTTGTGGTGATGCCGGGCTTAGCATTTATTTTGTGTAAATTATTTAATTTACCGCCTGAAATCGCGGTTGGGGTCATTTTGGTAGGTTGTTGCCCAGGCGGAACGGCTTCAAATGTGATTACCTATATGGCCAAAGGCAATGTGGCTTTATCGGTAGCCTGTACATCGGTATCAACACTTTTAGCACCTGTATTAACCCCTGCGATTTTCTATCTGCTTGCCAGCCAATGGCTAAAGATTGATGCAGCCTCGATGTTTATTTCGATTTTGCAGGTGGTGTTGCTTCCTATTGTGGTTGGTCTAATTTTAAGAACATGGCTTAAACGTCAGGTCGAATCTTATATTCAAGTCATGCCTTTAGTTTCGGTCATTGCAATTGTAGCGATTGTAGCCGCGATTATTGGTGGAAGCAAAGCAGCAATTTTACAGTCGGGTTTGCTTATTTTAGCTGTGGTGATCTTACATAACGGGCTTGGATATTTATTAGGTTTTACCGCAGCGCGTTTCTTTAAATTACCTTATGCGGACAGTAAGGCGATCGCGATTGAGGTAGGGATGCAAAACTCAGGCTTAGGTGTTGCACTTGCAGCAGTCCATTTTGCTGCTTCTCCAATTACAGCCGTACCAAGTGCCATTTTTAGTCTTTGGCATAATATTTCTGGGCCTGCACTTGCGACTTATTGGGCAAGTCGTAAAGATGGAAATGAAACTACTAAAAGCAAAGTTGACTAATTTTTTAAAGAGGGTTGGTTGCTAACCAATCTTCAATCTCGTTTTCAGAAATTACTTCAAAGCCATGGCGTTGCAAAAGTGCTGTGGTGATTCCAACTCCCGTAATTTTCTCACCTTGAAAAGTACCGTTATAAATTTTTTGGCTACCGCAAGATGGGCTATTCTCTTTTAAAACCACACAAGTTGCTTTTATTTGCTGTGCAACTTCTAGGGCGCGGTAAGCACCTTTTAAATATAACTCTGTTACATCTAAACCAGATGAATCAATAATTTTTGCTTTGCCATCAAGCACATCTTGACCTGTTCCTCCCACAATTTCTGCGGGTAAACGGGGAGTGGTAAAACCACCTAATAGCTCTGGGCATAATGCTTGGGCTTTTTTATTGATTAATAGCTGCTTAAGTCGGGTATTTGGACAGGATTTACCATCATATCGAACAGGTTCACCAATTAAACATGCGCTGACTAAAAGCATAGTTTTCCAAACTCAAAGCAAGAGAGAATTTTGAAGATAAAGAATCATAAACAGAATATCGAATATGACAATTGATTTTAAAAACAGGCAAATTTAAAGATTACTAAAATTATGCAATTCATAATTAAGTTATGTATTGCATAATTTAATTGTTTTTAGTAGCATCTAATTCAAGGTAAATGGCCATTGGAGATCCAACAAGGATGTTGGTCTCCATAAATCTATAAATGAATTTTAGGAAAAGACGATTTTTAAGGGTTTATTGAAAAATCTCAATCGTACTTTTAGATAACAAAGGACAGTGTGTATGGAAAATAAACACCACATGGAACGGAAATTAATCATTAAAGGCTCTACGCTCATCATATCTTCGTTTTAATGACTCGTTTTTTTCTCATAGGATGCGTTGGGTTAAGCCAATTTGACGGTTCAAGTCTTCACCCAATAGCAACGTATTCTATAGAGAAAGGAGCTGAGTTCATCAGCAATAGAGATAAACGGAACAGGTAATCACCAGAGGGAAACTAGATGGATATTTTAGAGAACCCATTAGAATTATGCGGTTTTGCATTTATTGAGTTTGTTTCAAAAGAAAATGAATTAGATCCAGTTTTTGAAACAATCGGCTTTTCAAAAGTAGCCAAGCATAAATCGAAAGAAGCGTACTTATGGCGTCAAGGAAATATCAATATTATCCTGAATTATCAGCCAGAATCTTATGCTTCATTTTTCTTTAATGAACATGGTCCATCTGCTTGTGCGATGGGTTTTAAAACACGTGATGCAGCAAAAGCTTTCCAAAAAGCGGTAGAGCTTGGTGCTGAACCAATGTATTCAAAAGTTGGGCCAATGGAGCTTAACATTCCGGCAATCAAAGGTATTGGTGGTATGCCAATCTTTTTAGTTGACCGTGATATTTATGAAAATGACTTTGTTTTCTTTGATGATGCGGAGAAACGTCCAGTAGGGGCAGGTTTAAACGAGATTGACCACTTAACTCATAACGTCTACAAAGGCCGTATGGAGTATTGGGCAAACTTCTATGAAAAAATCTTTAACTTCCAAGAAATTCGCTACTTTGATATTAAAGGTGAATATACTGGCTTAACGTCTAAAGCATTAACAGCACCAGATGGTAAGATCCGTATTCCGTTAAATGAAGATTCAGACAAAGGAAATGGCCAAATTGCAGAGTTCCTATCTGACTTTAATGGCGAAGGTATTCAGCATATCGCGTTTATTTGTGATGACTTAATCTCGACTTGGGATAAGTTAAAAGGCCTTGGTCTGAAATTTATGACTCCGCCGCCAAATACGTATTATGAAATGTTAGAAGATCGTTTACCTGAGCATGGTGAACCGACTGATGAATTAAAACAGCGCGGTATCTTGCTTGATGGTAATACTAAAGACGGTCAGAAGAAGCTGTTATTACAAATTTTCTCTGAAAATATGATTGGTCCAGTTTTCTTTGAATTTATTCAACGTAAAGATGATGATGGCTTTGGTGAAGGTAACTTCAAAGCGTTATTTGAGTCGATTGAACGTGACCAGATTCGCCGTGGTGTTTTAGAAACTAAATAAATAAGCTGAGTTTTATTCCTGATCTTAAAAAAACCAAGAGTTGATCTCTTGGTTTTTTTATGGCTATTGATTAGCGGCTTTTAATATATTGATTGATGAGATTCACTTCATTTTTCAAGATTTCAATCGTTTTACTGTGAGGGTCGACGGGTAAAAACATTTCGCTATCCAGTGCGACAATACAAAACTCAATGCTTTGGTTTGAATTAAACACAGGTAAACCCACGGCATTAATTCCCGTCAGTAAATCACCTTTCGCTGCCGACATTTGTTGCTGGCGAATAGTGTCTTTAAGCTCTGTAAATGCTTGCCAGTTTTGTGGTGCGATGTTTAGACCAAGCTCTTGATGCTTTTGCCATTCGGCTTCCATTAATGGACGAACAAAATGTTCTGGAAGATAAGAAGCAAATAGACGTCCCGCAGCAGAATTGACTAAAGGCATAATCGAGCCGACTTTAGTTACAATCGAAATAGGGTGGTTTGATTCAATCGATTGAACCACGACAGGGCCTTTGGGTGACCATTTACTAATTTGTATACCGCAACCAATTTTGTTTTGTAGGTCGTAAATTAAATGCTGTACCAGCTGTAGTGTGTCGCTATGTTGAACACAGTTGAGACCTAAGCGCCATGCCTGATCACCTAAAGCATATTGTCCATCATCAAGCTGTTTTGCATATTCCATACGAATAAGGCTGACCAGATAGCGGTGAACCTTGGCAGGATGCATTTCTAGCTTGCTAGACAGATCTTTGAGAATAATAGGTTGATTGTGTTCCAAAAGGGCGTTTAGTACAGATAAACCGACTTCAAGTGATTGAACCCCCCCAGATACTTTTTCTTCAATCATTTAAATACCCTTAATAAATTTACTTCAGCTGTTAAACAGTGACGATCAAAACATAAATTGAAATTGGCGCGTTTTACATCATGCCTGAGCCTAGTGAAAAATAGAAATCACCTTTTTCTATTAGCGAAATTGACATGTTTAATAATCAACAATTTTCTAAAATCACCATGCTCTCATTTATAGCGCAATTTTCTAGAAATTTAGCAGTTTTAAATAATATAAATCGGCATTGATATAGGACTGCTCGTTAAAACAATTCTCATCAATGCCGATTTTTTAGTGCGCTCTTTAAAAATTAGGTTCCTAACTCTTCTTCATGCAAGAAATGAGTGTGGTGCGGAGCGCGTTTGGTTTTGCTCCATTCCTCTAACATTTCAGTTTTCATTTCTTCAGTAATTTTTGCAATTTTTTCTTCAGCATGAGCATCGTTATAAGTCAGTTCTAAACGATGGCCATTTGGATCAAAGAAGTAAATTGAGTGGAAAATACCGTGGTTAGTCACACCTAAGACTTTCACGCCATTTTCTTCTAAATGTTGCTTGGCAGCCATCAACGCATTTAAGTCTTCAACTTCAAAAGCAATATGCTGTACCCATTGTGGCGTATTTTCATCTCGACCCATTTCTGGTTGAGTTGGCAATTCAAAAAATGCCAAAACGTTGCCTTGACCAGCATCTAAGAATAAATGCATATATGGGTCAAAGGCTTTAGTTGATGGTACATGGTCTTCAGCAAAAGCTAAAATAAAGTCCATGTTGAGCATTTTTTTATACCACTCAACAGTTTCTTTCGCATCCTTACAACGATATGCAACGTGATGTATTTTTTTAATGGCAAATGTCATATTAAAACTCCTTTTTACTATTCCCAATCTGGTTGTTGTTCTGGCGCCGCGTTATAGAAGGCTGGGATAGACAAACAATGGTGATAAATCGATTCAATCTTTGGAAACGCAGATAAATCAATCTTGAAGCGTTTCGCGTTGTAGACCTGTGGAATCAGGCAGCAATCGGCAATAGTTGCTTGTTGTCCAAAGCAAAATTGTCCATTTGAATCTTGAAGTAACTGTTCGAGATTTTGAAAGCCTTCAATAATCCAGTGCTGATACCAATAGTTTTTCTGCTCATCTGAAACATTTAAGTCATTTTTTAAATATTTCAGTACGCGTAAGTTATTTAATGGATGAATATCGCAAGCGATTGCTTGAGCAAAAGCGCGAACTTTTGCTCTCTCTTGCACATCACTTGGAAGTAATTTGGTTTCTGAGTATTGTTCATCCAGATATTCCAAAATACTTAACGATTGGGACAAGGTTAAATCGCCGTCAATTAAAGTCGGAACTAGAGCACTACGGTTTAACTTTAAATAGTCTTCGCTTTGCTGTTCATTTTTTACCAGATGAACTGGAGCAGTCTCATAAGCTAAACCTTTAATGTTTAGACCAATCCGTACTCTGTAGGCTGCAGAGCTACGAAAGTAACTATACAGCTTCATAGTCAGGCTCCGAAGTTTCTGCAAAATCGAAATTTAATGCAGGAAGGACTGTATTTCGAACTTCACCGAAGCCAATGCGAATACCATTTTTCTCACAGTGACCTTTCATAATGAGTGTATCGCCGTCTTGCAAGAAACCACGAGTTTCACCATTGGCAAGTGTTAAAGGCTTGGTGGTGTTCCATGTAAGCTCAAGCAAGCTGCCATAAGAGTCAGGTGTAGAACCTGAAATGGTACCTGAACCCATTAAATCACCAACCTGAACGTTACAGCCCCCAATGGTATGGTGAGTGAGCTGCTGAGCCATAGACCAGTACATATATTTGAAATTAGTTTGGCAAATCACGTCAGCTTGTGCCGATTTCGGGCTTTGAATTTCAACACTCAAATTAATGTCATAACTATTCGCGATATTTTCTTGTAAATACGCTAAAGGTTTAGGCTCTTGTTTTGGGCCTTCCACTTTAAATGGCTCAAGTGCTTCAAGTGTGACTACCCAAGGTGAGATGGCACTAGCAAATGATTTTGAATTGAAAGGGCCTAAAGGCACATATTCCCATTGCTGGATATCGCGTGCTGACCAGTCATTGAGTAATACCATTCCAAAAATATGGTCCCAAGCATTTTCAATCGAGATCGGCTGGCCAAGCTCTGTTGGTTTACCAATAACAAATGCTGTTTCAAGTTCGAAATCGAGTTTACGCGTAGCTGAGAAAACTGGACGCTCTTCATTTGGAAGTTTAATTTGTCCAGATGGACGCACGACTTGAGTGCCACTCACGACAACAGAGCTAGCACGGCCGTTATAACCCACAGGTAATTCAGTCCAGTTTGGCAGTAAAGCATTTTTAGGGTCGCGGAACATACAGCCCACATTGGTCGCATGTTCTTTAGAAGAATAGAAATCGGTATAACCAGATACCTGAAGTGGTAAATGCAAAGTAACGCTGTCTTGCTTAACCAAAACTTCCTGACGCAATGCTTCATTTTCTTGAAGTGTTAAATTTTCAACCGAGAGAAGAGACTGTAATGTCTTACGAACTTTTGACCAGTTGGCTTTGCCAGACTCGATAAATTTATTCAGTGTAGGCTGGTTAAAATATGTGTCTTGTTCTGAAAGTTTTAAAAGCCCATGCTTTTCAAGAGCAGCGAGATCAATCACCCAATCACCAATAGCTACACCAACTTGACGCTCACTTTCGTTAGCTCTGCTAAAAACACCGTAAGGCAAATTATGAATAGTGAAATCTGATTGAGGTGAAACTTCAATAAAAGAGTTTAGTTTTGGTTCCATTTTCGCTTCCTTGTCTTTATCTCGGGTCTTATACAAATAAAAGTTCGGTCTAGGACTGAGCTACTCAATAAGTTTTAACCTTTGCTTAGATCATCTTTTGTCTTATGAGTTTGATATAGACCGAGCACAACCAATTGCTTCATGTCTCTATAATACTGAATTCATCAAATTACGCAATACATAATTTAATTACACATTTCATAATAATTGTCATTTCTTGTATTTTCTGTTTTCATTCGCGTTCTTGAGAAAAGTCACGCAATTATTTTTTCATGAATCTCTATGAAAGTTTGATCAATTTATGATATACGTAATTTATTGGAAAAAAATTACGTGACACGGATGAGAATAATCATATGTCAGCACAAGAGCAAGGAAACCTGAAACATGGTTTGAGTAATCGGCACATCCAGCTTATTGCATTGGGTGGGGCGATTGGCACAGGGCTTTTTCTTGGTATATCACAATCGATTAAATTAGCAGGTCCATCGGTCATCCTCGGTTATGCCATTGCAGGATTTATTGCTTTTTTAATGATGCGTCAGCTTGGTGAAATGGTGGTTGAAGAGCCAGTCAGTGGATCTTTTAGTCATTTTGCCTACAAATATTGGGGACCATTTGCAGGGTTCATGTCAGGATGGAACTATTGGGTACTTAATGTACTCGTATGTATGGCAGAACTAAGCGCAATTGGTCTTTACATTCAATATTGGTGGCCGCAAATCCCAACGTGGGCATCTGCTTTAACCTTCTTTGTCTTAATTAATGGCATTAATTTGCTACATGTTAAGTTTTTTGGCGAAATGGAATTTTGGTTTTCTATTGTCAAAATCTTAGCAATTCTTGCAATGATTGGCTTTGGTTCATATTTACTTGCAACAGGCACAGCAGGTCCACAGGCAAGTATCAGCAATCTTTGGGCACTTGGCGGTTTCTTCCCGTTTGGTGTTGAAGGCTTAGTCATGGCAATGGCAGTCATTATTTTTGCTTTTGGTGGTATTGAGCTTTTCGGTATTACTGCAGCTGAAGCACGGGATCCTGATAAAACTTTACCTAAAGCTGTGAATCAAATTATTTATCGTATTTTGATTTTCTATATTGCGACACTTTTTGTTTTATTCTCGCTATTCCCATGGAACCAAATGGCACAAGGCGGAAGCCCTTTTGTGATGGTATTTGCTTCTTTAGATAGCCAAGGCATTGCAACGTTATTGAACTTTGTGATTTTGACAGCAGCGGTTTCAGTTTATAACGGCACAAGTTATTGCAGTAGCCGTATGCTATTGGGCCTTGCGCAACAAGGAAATGCACCAAAAGTATTTGCACGTATTAATAAACGCGGTATTCCAACCAATGCAGTGATTCTTTCTGCGGCAGTCACTATTTTATGTGTACTGTTAAACTATATTTTTCCTGAAAAGGCATTTGGTTTACTCATGATGCTCGTGGTTGCAGCGATTGTGATTAACTGGGTAGTAATTTCATGGACGCATTTAAAATTCCGTAAATATATGCAGCGCCAAGGGCAAACAACGAAGTTCCCAAGCTTTATGTATCCGTTTAGCAACTATTTATGCATATTATTTATGCTTGGCATTTTGATCGTGATGTCTTTAACACCAGATATGCGTGTTGCGGTCATGATGATTCCTGGCTGGATTTTCTGTTTGATGGTAGCTTACCAATTTAAACGCCGAAAATTAAAAGCTGAGCAATCTGTAGCTGCCTTAGAAGCAGATATTTAATAAATTATTGAGTTGTATCTAAAAAGGACGTCTGAGAGACGTCCTTTTTATTTTTAAAATTTAGCAACAGAAATTAAAGGATTTTATTATTGTTATAATATAACATTTCATTAATTTTATGATGAGCAATTTTCCCATTTTTGGTGAAGATAGAGCATATTTATGAAGCGTTATTTCGGTTTAATTTTATTATCTCTCACAGCATGTAGTACCCAAACACCCCAGCCAACAATCCCTCTGCACACCCCCACATCTTTACCTCAACCTACAAAACCAGTGGTCAGAATAAAACAGCAACCCGAAGATTATGTGGCTTGGGTCGCAACAGCAGACCATCGACAGGCTGTGCAATCTTACAAGCAATTTCTTAAGCAAAAGGGACTTGCAGATTTAGTGCCAGACCATGAATTATTAAGCTCAGCTCGCGATTGGCAAAAATGTGGAGTTGAGCCTTATGCGGTGCCACCAAGAGAGATTTGGTCCAATATCGTTCCGACACTTAGCATTTTAAAAGCGTTAGTTGACGATGGCGTAATTAATGATTTTGAAGTGACTTCGGTCTACCGCGCGTTATCTCTAAACCGCTGTGCAGGTGGTGCTGATGCTTCTCGACATGTCTTTAATGCAGCGCTTGATTTTCGAATTGGACCAGAAGAGCCTAGCGACTTAGACCAGTTCAATATTCAACAAACCAAAACTAAACTTTGTCAGTTCTGGGAAACCAAAGGGCAAGCACTTAATATGGGTCTTGGTGTTTATGCCTCGGGACAAATCCATATTGATAGCCAAGGATTCCGTTCATGGGGACCTGACCATCACTATAGAACCTCGATTTGTCAGTAACTATAAAATCAATTTTTTCAAAGACTAACTGAGTTGGTTTGAATAAAACTGGAATAAAAACTTGATTAATAGTTATGTTATAACATAACATTATTGTGGTTTAGAAATAGATTACGCCTGTGATCTGGCCATATTTAAATGGCCAGCCATGATCAGTTTAAATATTATTCAAAGAGATCAAGCCATGCGCACTGCAATCGCCAACTCATTTGCCAAGCTTCCCGTCACTGTTTTATCTGGCTTTTTGGGTGCAGGAAAGACCACATTACTCAACCATATTTTAAATAATCGTGAAGGCCGCCGTATTGCCGTGATTGTCAATGATATGTCTGAGGTGAATATTGATGTGGCATTAGTACGCGAAGGTGGGGCGGAGCTTTCAAGAACAGATGAAAAGCTGGTTGAAATGAGCAATGGTTGTATCTGCTGTACGTTACGAGAAGACTTATTGGTTGAGGTGAGACGTTTAGCCGATGAAGGGCGCTTTGACCAATTGGTGATTGAGTCAACTGGCATTTCAGAACCGTTACCTGTGGCAGAAACGTTTACCTTTGAAGATGAAGATGGAAACTCACTCAATGAATTCGCTCGACTCGACACCATGGTCACGGTAGTCGATGCTTTTAATTTTCTTAAAGATTATAGTTCAGTTGACTCACTGCAACAACGTGGCGAATCATTAGGTGAGCAAGATGAAAGAACTGTAGTCGATCTTCTTATTGATCAAATCGAGTTTTGTGATGTGATTGTGCTGAATAAAATTGATTTGATTGATCAGGCTCAGCAAGACCAGCTTATCGCCATTTTAAAAACGTTAAACCCGCGTGCCCGAATTGAAATTGCGCAATTTGGAAAGATCGACTTAGATAAAATTTTAAATACACATTTATTTGAATTTGATGAAGCTGCACAAGCGCCGGGATGGTTAAAAGAGTTACGTGGCGAGCATACCCCCGAGACTGAAGAGTATGGAATCAGCAGCTTTGTTTACCGCGCTCGCCGACCTTTCCATCCAGAGCGTTTTTATGATTTGGTACAGGCTGAATGGCCGGGAGTCGTGCGCTCCAAAGGCTTTTTCTGGTTGGCTGCCGAACCGACATTGGCTTATTCATGGTCGCAAGCGGGAGCAATGGCTCGACACGGTTTAGCTGGTTATTGGTGGGCGGCCGTTGCAGAAGAAGACTGGCCGAGTGACCTCACCAGCATTGAAGAAATTAAGAAAAATTGGGATGCCCGCACAGGTGATGCGCGTCAGGAGCTGGTTTTAATTGGTATGCAAATGGATGAGCAAGCTTTAATAGAACGCTTAGACTGTTGTTTATTAAGTGATGAAGAAATGGCTTTAGGACCACAAGCATGGCAGAGCTGGTCTAATCCTTTTAAGCAAGATGATGAAACGATGTTGATCGCTTAATAAAAAAGCCCCTATTTTCAAGGGGCTTTTTTTATGATTTATCTTTAATAAAAACCTTTCGAATGTAGCTGTTAAGCGGGGTGGAATAGTATTTTTCAATCGCTGCGCTAATGATAAAAGTCAGAATTAGATAGCCAATTAAAAGCATAATTTTAATGCTAGAGTCGGTCTGAGCCGGAATAAAAGCAACTTTCATAAGCCCCAGCACAACCAGATGAAACAAATAAGTTTCATAACTTCGTTGCCCCAACCAGACCATCACTTTGGTAAATAGGTTATGCGCTTGTGTTCCTGAATGAGGTTGAAAACACAAAATAAGTAAGCCTGTAGCAAAAGCAAATAAGCTGATACCCCATGTACTGATTTCTTTAATTGGTGCATATAAATATAGAGCGGTCATACTCAAAATAATCAACCATGAAAGAGGTTTTTTATAGGGCCAATTTGGCTGATATTTATGAGAAAAAATGGCAGTTAAACAGCCTACCGCTATACCATCAAAACTTGAAAAATAATGATATAAATAGGCACCGCTTTCTTCTCCAAAATGCAATGACCTAAAATAAGGGCCATATAAAATTACGCCAATTAGTACAGCAACAAAGACCTTATTACTACGCGTAAGCAAGCATAATAATGGAAAAACAAAGTAAAAAACTTCTTCCACAGAGAGCGACCACAGCACGCCCAAAGCGTAGTTTACCCAACCGAATTTAATAATCAGGGTATTCATCCAGAAGGTTAAGGCTGCAAATATGGTTAAAGGATAAGAGACCTCAATGCCATTCGGGGCTTGGTTCATAAAGGGTTTTAAGTCAAACGAACCAAGTACACTTACACCTAAAATGAGTAATACCAGACACGGTAAAATACGCGCTGCTCGTCGGATATAAAAATGTTTGAGGTTAATTGCAGAAAATTGTTTATCTCTTTTTAAGGTGTGATGAGTAATTAAGAACCCCGAAATTACAAAAAACATGGTCACGCCATAATTTCCGTTTCTTGCGATGACTGTGCTAAATGCTTCACCTAAGAAATCAAAACCTAACCATGTATCTTTAAGTTTATAGGGAATATTAAAATGGTGTAAAAGAACCAAAAGGATAGAAATTCCTCGAAGAATATCTATTTTATAATTACGCATTCGATGTGCTTCCAGTTTTATTAATATACTGTGTGGCAGAAGAATACTATCGATCAGTTATTTTAAATAAAAATTTTAAGCATCATTTCGTAAACCCGAAAAAATGATATTTTTGTTTTCTTGGATGGGGCACTGGCTTACCAGAAATAACTATTAAATAAATATTGATAAAGCCTTTATATATTTGAATTTCTCTACATAAAACTTTAAATTAGCTCTTATTGATATATGTTTATTTTTTAAACTTTTCAAAATCTATTTATTTCATAAATTAACATGTTGTATGTGGTTGTATATACATAGCATGTCAACTAAAATACCTTTTTGCCTGCTGCCTTTTTGAGTATTTGTTATGCCCAGAACATCAAAACAAGAACATACTGAGCTTTCGATTGAAGCTGATAGTCCAGTTCCTCTATACCAACGTGTAAAACAGCTGATTTCACAAAAGATTTATGAAGGCTCGTGGGCTGTAAATAAAAAAATTCCTTCGGAAAGTGAACTCGTTAATCAACTCGGTTGTAGCCGTATGACGGTAAACCGTGCGCTACGTGAGTTAACGACCGAAGGGTTGTTGGTTCGAATTCAGGGCGTTGGTTCTTTCGTTGCTGAAGGGCAAGGCCGAACTGCACTTTTTCAAATTAATAATATTGCCGATGAGATTATTGCACGAAACCATAAGCACCACGCTGAAGTTTTAGTCTTAGAACAAATTTATGCAAATGCAGAGCAAAGCGTGTTAATGCAGACTCGCGAAGGGCAAAGATTATTTCACTCGATTATTGTGCATTATGAAAATGATGTACCTGTTCAGGTCGAAGATCGTTTAGTCGATGCAGCACTGATTCCAGATTATTTAGAACAAGATTTTAAAACCATTACCCCAAATGCTTACCTCATGGCAAAAGCTCCCGTGACAGAAGGCGAGCATATTGTTGAGGCCGTTTTAGCATCTCCTCAAGAGTGTAAGTGGTTAAAGATTACTAAAGCTGAGCCATGCTTACTCATTCGCCGCCGCACATGGTCAAACAAACAACTCATTTCAAGTGCGCGTTTGATCTATCCGGGTAGCCGCTACTATCTCGAAGGGAAATTCAACCCATGATTGAATTGATCAGGGCCGATCAATATACAAAAATGCTTTGGAAAAATGGTGCAGGCTTTACTTTAGAAATTGCTCGAAGCCTAGGTGAGGCTGACTTTGACTGGCGCATTTCGATGGCAGATGTGACCACTTCTGGGCCATTTTCGCTATTTCCCAATAAGCAGCGAATTATTAGCGTAATTGATGGACAAGGCATGGTATTGCATATCGATGATCTTCCTGCCACGACGCTGAACCAAGGTGATATTTTTGCTTTTCATGGTGAGAGTCAGGTCCAAAGTAAACTGGTAGACGGTGCAATTCGGGATTTAAATTTAATTTATGATCCTGCAAAGTTTCATGCCCGTTTTCAGTGGTTGAATGAGGCAGCAGAGCAGGCATTTATCAGCTCAGCAGATCTGATTTTTATTTTTAATCATGTTGGTGAAACGGAAGTGAATGTTGATGATGATTTTGTTCAGCTTGCTGCTCACGAGACGCTAAAAATTGAGAAAAAATCTGGTGTCACATCAATCAATCTTCCAATAAAACAGCTCAAAAGTTGCTATATCATTGAGTTAATTCAACGTTAAAACCTAAGTAATTTGCTTATTCAAAAGCACATGTCTACTGAAAAGACATGTGCTTTTTTTATACCTGTTATAAAAATAAATTAATTTAATTCATGAGCTTATTCAAATTTTTTAAAAAAATATGAGCAAGCCTCTTCACGCCGAAAAATATTTGTGTAGTATATGGATGTATATACAAGTTAATACATTACTATACAAATGCAGAAACAAGTGATGTTCTGCTGATGTAAGCTCAAAGGAAGGAGTCCGCCTGTGACAACAATGACAACAAAATTTCGTGATGTAGAAATTCGTGCGCCACGCGGCACTGAATTGACGGCTAAAAGTTGGTTAACTGAAGCTCCATTACGTATGTTGATGAATAACCTTGATCCGGACGTTGCAGAAAACCCGAAAGAGTTGGTTGTATACGGTGGTATTGGCCGTGCAGCACGAAACTGGGAATGTTTCGACAAAATTGTAGATACGCTAAAAAATCTTGAAACTGATGAAACTTTATTGGTTCAATCAGGCAAACCAGTAGGTGTGTTTAAAACTCATAAAGATGCACCACGCGTTTTAATTGCAAACTCAAACCTTGTACCGCACTGGGCAAACTGGGAACACTTTAACGAATTAGACGCTAAAGCTTTGGCAATGTACGGTCAAATGACAGCAGGTTCGTGGATCTACATTGGTAGCCAAGGTATCGTACAAGGTACTTATGAAACTTTCGTTGAGGCAGGCCGCCAACACTACAACGGTGACTTAAAAGGCCGTTGGGTTCTTACCGCAGGTTTAGGTGGTATGGGTGGCGCTCAGCCTTTAGCTGCAACACTTGCAGGTGCGTGTTCTTTAAACATCGAATGCCAACAAGCAAGTATCGATTTCCGTTTACGTACCCGTTATGTAGACGAACAAGCGACTGATTTAGATGACGCTTTAGCACGTATTGACCGCTATACAAAAGAAGGTAAAGCAATTTCAATTGCGCTTCATGGTAACGCTGCTGAAATTTTACCTGAGCTTGTACGCCGTGGTGTACGTCCAGATATGGTGACTGACCAAACAAGTGCACACGATCCCCTTAATGGCTACTTACCAGTAGGCTGGACTTGGGATGAATACCGTGCACGTGCGAAAACTGAACCGGAAGCTGTTGTAAAAGCTGCAAAACAGTCGATGGCGAAGCATGTACAAGCGATGCTTGATTTCCAAAAAATGGGTGTTCCAACATTTGACTATGGCAATAACATCCGTCAAATGGCGAAAGAAGAAGGTGTAGCAAACGCTTTTGATTTCCCAGGCTTCGTACCTGCATACATCCGTCCATTGTTCTGTCGCGGTATTGGTCCATTCCGTTGGGCTGCGCTTTCTGGTGACCCAGAAGACATTTATAAAACAGATGCCAAAGTTAAAGAGTTAATTCCTGATGATGAACATTTACATCACTGGTTAGACATGGCACGTGAACGTATTAGCTTCCAAGGCTTACCAGCGCGTATTTGCTGGGTAGGTTTAGGCTTACGTGCAAAACTTGGTTTGGCATTTAACGAAATGGTTCGTAGCGGTGAATTGTCTGCACCAGTTGTGATTGGTCGTGACCATTTAGACTCAGGTTCAGTTGCAAGTCCAAACCGTGAAACTGAAGCAATGCAAGACGGCTCAGATGCAGTATCAGACTGGCCTTTATTAAATGCGTTGCTCAATACAGCAGGCGGCGCAACTTGGGTGTCTTTACATCACGGTGGTGGTGTAGGTATGGGCTTCTCTCAACACTCAGGCGTTGTGATTGTGTGTGATGGTACAGATGAAGCTGCTGCACGTATTGCTCGCGTACTGACCAATGACCCTGCAACAGGTGTTATGCGTCATGCCGATGCAGGTTATGAAATTGCGATTAACTGTGCGAAAGAGCAAGGCCTACACTTGCCAATGATCACGCAATAAAAATACACGGAAGAACTAGCGGTGCTTTTTGCAATTGTGAAAAGCACCGTCTCAGCAGAATATAGTGCAAAAAATTAGGAAGCCAACATGGAATTATTAATCCAACCGGGAAAACTGACCTTAGCCGATTTACGTCAAGCCTACCTCAACCCAATTAAAGTTAAATTAGATGAAAGTGCTTCATCTGCAATTAATGCAAGCGTGGCTTGCGTTGAGAAAATTGTAAATGAAGGACGTACAGCTTACGGTATTAACACGGGCTTTGGCTTACTTGCTTCAACTAAAATTGCTCCTGAAGATTTAGAAAAATTACAGCGTTCATTGGTTCTTTCGCATGCGGCAGGTGTAGGTGAAGCACTTGATGATGCAATGGTTCGTTTAATTATTCTATTGAAAGCAAATAGTTTGGCGCGTGGTTTCTCTGGTATTCGCCGTAAAGTGATTGATGCTTTGTTGGCTTTAATTAATGCCGAAGTTTACCCACACATTCCACTGAAAGGTTCAGTAGGGGCTTCAGGTGACTTGGCACCACTTGCACACATGTCTTTAGTGTTACTTGGTGAAGGTAAAGCGCGTTATAAAGGTGAATGGTTACCCGCAGTTGAAGCTTTAAAAGTTGCAGGCTTAGAACCAATTTCTTTAGCAGCTAAAGAAGGCTTAGCACTTTTAAATGGTACACAAGTTTCAACGGCTTATGCTTTACGCGGCTTATTTGAAGCGGAAGATTTATTTGCAGCTGCAACTGTTTGTGGTGGCTTAAGCGTTGAAGCAATGCTGGGTTCACGTGCACCATTCGATGCTCGTATTCACGAAGTACGTGGTCAACGTGGCCAAATTGATGTAGCTGCGGCTTATCGTGATCTCTTAACAGACTCGAGTGAAATTGCACATTCACACGAAGACTGTAGCAAAGTTCAAGACCCATACTCTTTACGTTGCCAACCACAGGTGATGGGCGCATGTTTAACCCAAATCCGTCAGGCTGCTGAAGTATTAGAAATTGAAGCAAATGCTGTATCTGATAACCCGCTTGTTTTTGCTGAACAAGGTGACGTGATTTCTGGTGGTAACTTCCATGCAGAACCTGTAGCAATGGCGGCCGATAATCTAGCTTTGGCAATTGCAGAAATTGGTTCACTGTCTGAACGTCGTATTTCGATGATGATGGACCGTCATATGTCACAACTTCCACCGTTCTTGGTGGCAAATGGTGGTGTTAACTCAGGCTTTATGATTGCTCAGGTAACTGCTGCTGCTCTTGCAAGTGACAATAAAGCGCTTGCACATCCAGCAAGTGTTGATAGCTTGCCGACTTCTGCCAACCAAGAAGACCATGTATCAATGGCTCCGAATGCTGGTAAACGTCTTTGGTATATGGCTGACAACGTCCGCGGCATTTTAGCTGTTGAATGGTTAGGCGCTTGTCAGGGTCTAGACTTCCGTGAAGGCCTAAAAAGCTCGCCTAAACTTGAACAAGCTCGTAAAATCTTGCGCGCTCAAGTGCCTTACTACAGTGAAGACCGTTTCTTTGCTCCTGATATTGAGCAAGCAAGTGAATTACTCTCAAGCGGCTGCTTAAACGAGTTAATTATTCCAAAACTACTCCCTAGTTTATCTGAAGTGTGATTGATAAAACGGTCACATGGAGTGGCCGAATCTAACTAAATATCCTCAAGGATTGGAGATTATAATGTCACAAAACTCCACACTACAGCGGGGTTTAAACACCCGCCACATTCGTTTCTTGGCATTGGGCTCAGCAATTGGAACTGGGCTTTTCTATGGTTCGGCAACTGCAATTAAAATGGCAGGGCCTTCAGTATTACTTGCGTATATCGTTGCAGGGATTGCAATTTATATCGTTATGCGCGCTTTGGGTGAAATGGCTGTCCATAATCCCGTCTCTGGCTCATTCAGCCACTATGCATCACAGTACATTGGTCCATTGGCTGGTTTTACGACAGGCTGGACGTATGTCTTTGAAATGGTGATTGTTGCAATTGCCGATGTGACTGCTTTTGGTATTTATATGGGGTTCTGGTATCCCGATGTACCACGGTGGATCTGGATTTTATCCCTGATTATGTTCTTAGGTGCAATTAACCTTATTCACGTTAAAGTCTTTGGTGAGCTCGAGTTTTGGCTGTCTATTGTCAAGGTGAGCGCCATTGTTGCCATGATTTTAGGTGGAATAGGCTTAATGTTCTACGGCTTCCATGCTGACCATAGCAGTGTAGTTCCAGGGATTCAAAACTTATGGATTTATGATGGCTTTATGCCACATGGGATTGCCGGCTTAGTTGCATGTTTATCTGTGGTTGTATTTGCTTTCGGTGGTATCGAAATTATTGGTATTACAGCGGGTGAATCACAAGATCCGAAAACTACTTTACCGAAAGCAATTAATGCAGTTCCAGTACGTATTTTACTTTTCTATGTACTAACCATTTTTGTACTGATGTCGATTTTCCCATGGAATCAAATTGGTAGCCAAGGTAGTCCATTCGTACAAATTTTTGAAAATCTAGGAATTCCATCTGCTGCGCATATTTTAAATATGGTGGTGGTGACCGCTGCAATCTCGGCAATTAATAGTGACGTGTTTGGTGCTGGCCGTATGCTTTATGGTATGGCAAACCGTGGTCAAGCGCCTCGAGTTTTTCAGAAATTATCACGTAATGGTGTGCCATGGATGACTGTAGTGGTTATGGCTGGTGTGCTATTAATTGGTGTGGTGCTGAACTACCTAATTCCTGAAAATGTATTCATGATCATTGCATCGATTGCAACTTTCGCAACTGTTTGGGTGTGGCTCATGATCTTGCTTTCGCAAGTCGCAATGCGCCGTAAGTTATCTACTGCTGAAATTAAAGCACTTGATTTCCCTATCTGGGGTTGGCCATATGCACCTGCGTTTGCAATTGGTTTTATGGCGTTCATCTTAGTCATGATGGGATATTTCCCAGATTCACGTCCTGCAATTTATGTAGGAATCACTTGGCTTGCTCTGTTAACGATTGCTTATCGCATTTGGGTCAAGCCAGAGCAGAGCTTGGGAAAGGAAAGTAATCCTATCCAGCAAAATGTTGAGATAGAAAGCTAACAAATGAACTGCCCAATGGTTGAACTATTGGGCAGTTTTGAGGAAGGGCTAATGAAAAAACTTTGGCAAAATTGCCACATTGCGACCATGCAAAATGGGCAATATTCCTACATTGAAGATGCTGCAATCGTCACAGAAGGGCATCTGATTCACTGGATTGGAAAACAACAACAACTTCCTGCCGACACGTATTCCGAAACAGTTGACTTAAATGGCGCTTGGGTAACCCCAGGGCTCATCGACTGTCATACGCATAGCGTATTTGGTGGCAACCGTAGTGTTGAGTTTGAAAAACGTTTGCAAGGTGTGAGCTATGCTGAAATTGCAGCAAGCGGTGGCGGTATTGCCAGTACTGTTCGTGCAACACGTGAAGCAAGCGAAGAACAATTACTAAGCTCAGCACTTAAACGTATTCGCTGTATGCAACAAGACGGCGTTACAACTATCGAGATTAAGTCTGGTTACGGACTCAATTATGAAAATGAACGCAAGATGCTGCGTGTGATTCGTCAAATTGGTGAAGCTTTACCGATGACGGTCAAAAGTACCTGTTTAGCTGCGCATGCGTTGCCGCCAGAGTACAAAGACCAAAGCGATGCTTATATCGAGCATATCTGTACAGAGATGTTGCCTAAACTACATGCTGAAGGTTTAGTCGATGCAGTAGATGCATTCTGCGAGCATTTGGCATTTTCACCAGCTCAGGTTGAACGTGTTTTTAAAACGGCACAATCATTAGGTTTGCCCGTTAAGCTTCATGCTGAGCAGCTCTCATCGCTAGGTGGCTCAAGTTTGGCAGCACGTTATCATGCTTTGTCGGCTGACCATTTAGAGTACATGACCGAAGATGATGTTAAAGCCATGGCAGAGTCGGGCACGGTTGCAGTGTTATTACCGGGTGCCTTTTATTTATTACGTGAAACACAATACCCACCGATTGAAAGCCTGATTAAACATGGTGTGCGTATTGCGCTGTCGAGTGATTTAAATCCGGGTACATCTCCAGCACTTTCTTTACGTTTAATGCTCAATATGGGCAGCACACTTTTTCGCTTAACGCCTGAGCAAGCATTAGCGGGTGTCACCATTCATGCTGCACAAGCGCTCGGTTTAGAGTACACACACGGCAGTCTGGAGCAGGGTAAAGTCGCTGACTTTGTGGCTTGGGATATTGAGCATCCATCTGAAATTGTTTACTGGCTTGGCGGCGATTTGCCTAAGCGAGTCGTTCAGCATGGACAAGAAGTTATTTTTTAGACGGTGGCATATGAATCACACATTTAAATGGCAAGGCCGCCATGATGGCGAGGGTGAAGCACACCAACGTATTCACCATATTATGAATAAAACCCAACCTGCTGAATTTGCCCTGATTGGTTTTAGCTCTGATGAAGGTGTGAAGCGTAACAAAGGCCGAGTTGGCGCTGCCGAAGCGCCAGATGCAATCCGTACTCAACTGGCTAATTTACCGATTCATCGCCCAGTCAGTATTGTCGATTTGGGTACAGTGACTTGTGAATATGACAATTTAGAGCAAGCACAAACAGAGTTGGCAGAACAAGTCGCAAACAGCTTGCAAAATGGTTTAAAGCCGATTGTATTGGGTGGCGGACATGAGGTTGCATTTGGTAGCTTTAGCGGTCTGTTCCAATATGTACAAGCCCACGCGCCAGATAAAAAAATAGGCATTATTAATTTCGATGCCCATTTTGATTTGCGTGAAGCCGAACATGCCACCTCTGGAACACCTTTTTTACAGGCAGCTCGACTTTCAGAACAGCATCAAAAACAATTTAATTATTTATGTATTGGGGTCGCCAACCATGCCAATACTAAAGTTTTGTTTGATACAGCCGATGCGCTGAATTGTTCATATTTGCGCGATCATGAGGTTAATATTTTTAACCTATTAAACGTACTTGCGGCGGTTGATGCTTTTATTGAAAAAGTAGACTGTTTGTACGTTACGATTGATTTAGATGTCTTTGCGGCTGCGGTTGCACCAGGGGTGAGTGCACCTGCTGTAAAAGGAATTGATTTAGCTACTTTTGAAGCACTTTTTAAGCATATTCAAGAGACTGGCAAAATCAAACTTTTAGATATTGCTGAATGCAATCCAAAATTTGATTTGGACAATAGAACAGCAAAACTGGCTGCGTATATTGTTTATCAATATTTGTTTTCTTGAGAAACAATTTTTAATGTAGAAATGAAAAAGTGCACTGAGATCGTTCATGTGCACTTTTTTTTTAAGTTCTTGGTCTATTAAAGTCAGATGTGGAATATAGATAGCAACTATAAATAATATAATTAAAAAGAAAATTAATTTATAAAATCATTTAGTTAAAAAAATACTCGATTTTTACACCATTTTATATGCTGCTTGGCACGTAATTTGTTTTGTCTTTATTTTAACCTTTGTTAAATATTTCTGGATAATTAAATGAAAAACAGAACCTTACAATTGGCTTGTATCAGTGTTTTATTTTGGATGTTTCATTCTTCTAATGCAACAACCCCCGAAATAAATACAAATAGCATCGAAAAATCACAATCTAAACAAAACAGTAATGTCTCTGTTCGAGTGAAAGCTTTAAACCAACTTTTACAGGAACAGTGGGAATATACTTTGAAAAATAGTCCTGAAACTGCAACCGTTTTAGGAGATTTACGCTATAACAATCGATGGACTGAGCTTTCAAAAAATCAGATCGAGAAAGATAAAAAAAGTACGCAAAATTTTTTAAATCGTTTTGAAGCAATTGATAGCACAGGGTTTTCAGCAACTGATCAATTAAATAAAAATTTAATGATTTATCAGTTGAAAGAAACACTTAAAAATTATGATTTGAAACTCTATGAGATGCCTTTTAATCAAATGTGGGGGCTACATTTACAATTTCCAGGATTTATTAGTTCGATTCCATTTGATAATGCTAAGCAATATCAAGACTATATTACTCGTTTAAAACAGATTCCTCTTATTCTTGATCAAGGGATTCAGTTAGCGAAACAAGGCCAAAAAGATGGCTTGATGCCACCCAAATATTTAATTGAAAAGGTAGCAAAGCAGATTAATAGTATTGCAACTCCCGTAGGGAAGGACAGTGTTTTTGCCTCTCCATTAAAGCAATTTCCAAAAAATATTTCGAAAGCAGAACAAGAACGTTTAAGCCGTGAAATGCTACAGGCCATAGATCAGAATGTTCGGCCTGCCTATCAAAAGCTCGGGACGTTTATTCAGAAAGATTACTTACCCTATGGACGACAACACGAGGGTATATGGAGTTTGCCAAACGGTGACGAACTCTATCGCTTTTATGTAGAAAACAATACGACAACCTCTGAAAGCCCTGAAACTATTCATCAGCTCGGGTTAAAAGAAGTTGCTCGTATAGAAGCGGAAATGCTGAAAATTGCCAAAGCACAAGGTTTCAATGATTTAAAAAGTTTCCAACAATCTTTAAAGACAAATCCCGCGGTTTTCCCAAAATCTCGTGAAGAAATTTTAGAGATTTATCGCGGGTATATTGCCCAAATGCAACCAGAGTTGCCGAAGCTCTTCGGTTTATTACCCAAAAATAAAGTCGAAGTTTTGCCTGTAGAGCAATACCGAGAAAAAGAAGCGGCAGGTGCGGAGTATCACCAAGGCACACCTGATGGTTCACGCCCCGGACAGGTATATGTAAATACTGGCGACTTCTCTGAACGTTCCAAAATATCAATGGAAGCGACCGCTTACCATGAGGCAATTCCCGGCCACCATATGCAGATTGATATTGCCCAAAACTTGCCAAATTTGCCGATGTTCCGAAAGCAACCCAACCACACCGCCTACATTGAAGGATGGGCACTTTACGCAGAGCAACTGGGCAAAGACGTTGGTTTCTATAAAGACCCGCTTTCAGACTATGGAAGACTATCGAGTGAGTTGTTCCGTGCTTGTCGTCTAGTGGTTGACACTGGGGTACATTATAAAAAATGGACCCGTCAGCAAATGATTGATTTTATGCGGGAACACTCAGCTTTAGATGAACCAGATATTCAGGCAGAGACAGATCGCTATATTGCTATTCCTGCCCAAGCATTAGCCTATAAAATGGGACAACTGAAAATTTTAGAGTTACGAGAGCTAGCCAAACAGGAGCTTGGAGATCGTTTTGATATCAAAGCGTTCCATGACATGGTTTTAAATGCAGGAACATTGCCTTTAAATATATTAGATGCACGTATTAAAAATTGGATTAAGGAACAAAAAGCGGCAGCTTAAAACAAAAATCGAAATTTAGGTCAGGTCTTCGTTGGGCCTGATTTAAAAGCTATAGAAAAGTAAACTCTAGAAAAGATGATAAGAGGTATATGCTTATCATCTTATATTTTTATATAAACTGTTAAATTAGAATTAACGATTAATCTATTTTATTAACTAAATATATATAACTCATGTTTATATTTTAAATTTTATTAAAAGCTTTAAATATAAAATAAGGAAAATATTATATAAACATTAATTAAATTATTATATTTAAACTTTTTCATTAAAATAAATTGACGTTCTTTATTATACAGATTAATATTTCGTTGCTGGCCTACATTGCCAGACGGTTTTGACAGACCGTACTTAGCAAATGGGTTATACTTTCTGAGTATTTCCCATGTGGAACCTTTGTGCCCCCTTTTTCTCTATGGTAGGGCGGAAGGGGGACGCGTTCGCGCGTGCTGGTCGCTAAGTCTAGTCTGTCAACCCTCTTTCGTTCTGCCACCCTAATCAATTGACGGTGATTTGGTGGTAGGACTCCATTTTTAAGGAGTTGGCCATGCCATTATTTAAACTCATTTTCTCTCTCATTTAACTATTTTATATATTTAAAATTTGGATTTTCTATGTCCTGATTTTTTAAATATATAAATTATTTTTATTTGAAAATCTTAATTATTTTATTTTCCTATTTGTGTGGGAGGATTAACTGTTATTTAAAAAATTATTTTAATATTTAAACAAATAATATTTTTATTTTATTTAAAGATATAAATAATCATGAGAATAATATGAAACTTCATAAATTTATATTAGTTTTAAACCTTGTGGTCGGTACTTACGGTATTACAAATGATGACGCTAATGCTCAGCAGGAATTTAAAAGAATTTGCTTGTCAGGTGAACACATGCAAGCCAGTTGTAATTGTGTTTGCCAACAGCTCGCGCAAGTGTATTCACCCCAAATCGTGCAACGTTTAAAACACACCAGTTTGCAAAGTCCTGTTCTCCCACAGGACTTTGCCCCTAACTTGTTCAGCAGCATTCAACGCTGCGACAAAAATGAAATGAGCTAAGTATTTCGCTTAGCTCCTTTATCTCTGTGTCGCAATGATCTCTCAAACTTTAAATCAGCGCAAAAGTAAAAGTCTGTTGTGATGCAGAGGCCTGAGGGGGAGTTCTCTATGTTCTGGTATGAACGCAATAAAAAAGCCCGATAGGCAATTAATGCGTATCGGGCTTAATCAATCAGTTATTAAAGCAGGTGATGCCTTAATAATGATCTTTTTTGAATTACTCTACAGTTACTGACTTCGCCAAGTTACGTGGCTGGTCAACGTCCGTACCACGTAATACAGCAACGTGATAAGACAACAACTGAACTGGTACGCTATAAACGATTGGAGCGAGCCATTCGTTTACTGCTGGAATATGTACAACGTGTTGACGGTCTTTTCCACTGATTCCGCTATTTTCATCAGCGAAAACAAATAATTCACCACCACGTGCCTGAACTTCTTCCATATTTGATTTGAGCTTATCAAGCATTTCATCATTTGGAGCAAGAATCACGATCGGCATTTCATTATCAACAAGTGCCAATGGGCCGTGTTTTAACTCACCAGCTGCATAGCCTTCTGCATGAATATATGAAATCTCTTTTAGCTTTAATGCGCCTTCCAATGCGATTGGATAATTCGTACCACGGCCTAAGAATAAGCAGTGATTTTTTTCAACGAATAATTCAGACAAACGCAAAATTTCTGGATCATGTTTAAGCGTATCAAGAATAACTTTCGGGCTGTGCCATAACTCACGTGTAATTTCTTCAAGCAGAGCAGGGCTAATACGTTGTTTAACTTGACCAATTTTCAAAATTAACAACATAAGCGCAGCGAGCTGAGTCGTGAACGCTTTAGTTGAAGCAACACCAATCTCAGGACCAGCAAGCGTCAATAAGTGATGATCAGTTTCACGAACCATTGAAGACGTCGCAACGTTACAGATAGTCAAAGTCTGAATATCGATATTGTTTGCTTTCGCACGCTTTTGAGTTTCACGTAGTGCCGCTAAAGTATCGGCAGTTTCACCTGACTGTGAAATACAAATATAAAGTGTATTTTCAACAATTACAGGGGTGCGATAGCGGAATTCACTCGCGATTTCAACTTGGCAAGGCACGCCAATCAGTTGTTCAAACCAATATTTCGCAATCATTCCTGAGTGGTAACTTGTACCACAAGCAATGATTTGTACGCTTTGAATTTTGTTGAAATCTGCATCAGCATTTTTCAAGAAATCATCACGTAAGCTATTGCCATCAAGCGCTTGAGAAATCGTTTGCTTGATTGCTTCTGGTTGCTCATAAATTTCTTTGAGCATGTAGTGCTTGTATTCACCTTTTGATGCACTGCTTACGGTTGCATCAAGCTCTCTTACTGGACGTTCAACGCGTTCGCCATTTGCAAATACTTCAATTGAAGTACGTGTAAGACGTGCAATATCGCCTTCTTCTAGGTACATAAAGCGGTTAGTTACAGGCAAAAGTGCAAGTTGGTCTGAACTAATAAAGTTTTCACCAATACCTACACCAATGACTAAAGGTGAACCTTCACGTACAGTAATCAGTTCATCTGGATAATCGCTATGGATAATACCTAGCGCGTAAGCACCTTTAAGCTGAGGTACAACAGTTTCAACAGCTTCTAAAAGGCTATCTGTGCTTTTTAGAGCTTCAGCAACTAAGTGTGCAACAACTTCAGTATCTGTTTGAGAAGTAAAAACGTAACCTAAAGCTTGAAGGTCGTCTTTTAATTCTTGGTAGTTTTCAATAATACCGTTATGTACAATAGCAACCTTACCAGACATATGCGGGTGAGCATTGTTTTCAGTTGGTTTACCATGTGTTGCCCAACGGGTATGTGCGATCCCGATAGCTCCTGTAAGCTGGTGTTCAGCAACTGCATCGGCAAGATTAATAACTTTACCGACACGACGCTCACGTAAAATTTGTTGGTTATTCAGTAAAGCAACACCCGCAGAATCATAACCGCGGTATTCAAGACGTTTTAAACCTTCAATTAAAATCTCGGTTACACAACGTTCTGCAACGCCTCCGACGATACCACACATACTTCAATCCTCTTATTTTTTAACCTTTTGGGGACGTTGATAATTTGCTTTTGAAATTTGTTGCGCACGTTCAAAGGAGAGACTTTGTTCGGCTACATCTTTCGTAATCACAGAACCCGCACCAACTGTAGCGCCATTCCCAATGGTCACCGGAGCAACCAGCGAGCTATTAGAACCGATAAAAACGGCGTCGCCAATAGTGGTTTTGTGTTTATTTGCACCGTCATAATTACAAGTAATTGTACCTGCCCCAATATTCGATTCAGCACCGATTTCTGCATCACCTAAATAGGTGAAATGGTTAGCTTTACTACCCAATCCAATTGTTGTGTTCTTAACTTCAACAAAGTTGCCGATATGTACTTCATTTGCCAATTTAGCACCTGGGCGTAAGCGCGCAAATGGTCCAATTTGAGCATTTTCGCCTACAACTGCGCCATCAAAAACGCTATAGGCCTGAACTTTAGTGCCTGCTGCAATTTTGGTGTTCTTTAAAATACAACCAGCACCGATTTCTACAAAATCACCAAGCTCACATTCACCTTCAATAATCACATTGATGTCAATACGAACATCTTGTCCAACTTTTACAGAGCCACGTAAATCAAAACGTGCTGGATCAAAGAACATTACGCCTTGCTGCATTAGCTTTTTGACTTGTTCTTGCTGGAACTGGCGTTCTAAAGCTGCAAGTTGTAAGCGGTCATTAACCCCTTCAACTTCAAAAGCAAGTTCTGGTTCAACAGAGGCAACTTCTAAGCCATCTGCAATTGCCATTGCAACGATGTCAGTTAGGTAATATTCACCCTGTGCATTTTCATTTGAAAGTTTAGGCAACCACTCATGAAGTTTTGCGTTGCTAACACAGTAAATGCCAGTATTAAATTCTTTAATTTGACGTTGTGCTTCGTTTGCATCTTTATGTTCAACAATGGCTTGAATTTTGCCATCTTGACGCACAATACGGCCATAACCTGTTGCATCATCTACAGTGAGCGTAACTAAGCCAATTCCTGTCTGGGTCGATTCATCTAATAATTTTTGTAGCGTATTTGCATTAATACATGGCACATCGCCTGATAAAATCAGTGAAACACCCTCTTTAGGGAGTACAGGTAGGGTCATTTGTACTGCATGACCTGTACCTAATTGTTCTGCTTGTTCAACCCATTGAATATTTTCTTGGGCAAAAGTTTGTTTGACGTGGTCACCACCATGACCATAAATCGTAATAATATTTTTAGCTTGTAATTGTTTTGCTGTTTGAATGACATGTCCTAAAAGTGGACGGCCCGCTAAAGGTTGTAATACTTTAGGAAGCTGAGAACGCATACGCGTTCCTTTGCCAGCAGCAAGAATAATGACGGTAGTTGACATGTATAACTCTAATGATTTAACTCAAATGGATAATAATTAGTGTACAAAGAGCAGCCCATACACCGGCAATAATATCGTCAAGCATAATACCAAAACCACCATGCACTTGACGATCAATAACGCGTATAGGCCAAGGTTTCCAAACATCGAAAATCCGAAATAATATAAATCCCCCGATCACCCACATCCAATTCATTTGTTGTAAATAAAGCAGAGGAAGAAAGGTAATAGATTGACCTGCAAACTCGTCCCACACAATTCGACCATCATCGTGTACATCAATCACTTTTGCAGTGTGACCACAAATATAAATTCCCACCAAGGACATGATGAGAATGGCGATCAAGCTTAAGTTAAAGCCAAGCGATAACCAGATTGGAATGAAGAGTAGGGCAAAGGCAGAGCCAAAAGTACCGGGAGCTTTAGGTGCGAGACCAGATCCGAAACCAACTCCACAGAAAACGATGCAGCGGTTGAACCAAGACATGTCCTTAAAATGAATCGGTGGCTTATGCAAAGTGTTGGTATCCATGAATTTGCAATGGGTAATCTGAACCCAAATGCTCAAAAGTTAGTTGTGTTTGTTCAACGATCTCTCCGATCATTGTAATCTTAATGTCTAGTTGTTTTTGCAAAAGTTTTTCATAATTTTGCGGTGTTATTGTAAAACATAATTCGTAGTCATCGCCACCAGCTAGCGCATATTGCCAGCGCTGCTGTTCCGGTAGTTCTTGTAGTGTTGAATCAATCGGTAACTTTTCTAAAAGTAATCGGGCACCGACCTTTGAAGCTTTTAAAATATGGCCTAAATCTTGGGCTAATCCATCAGAAATATCAATCATACTTGAAGCTAATCCCTTCAACTGTTGTCCAAGCTGACAACGTGGCGTCGGGTAGTCCAGTCTTTTTTGTAATGGATGACCTAGGTGCTGTAAACCATACGCTGCATCACCAACTTGACCGCTCACACAGACATAGTCACCTACTTTGGCGCCTGAACGTAACACAGCTTGTCCAGTTTCAATCCAGCCCATGGCTGTGACGGTAATGGTGAGATGAGGGCCTTGGGTCGTGTCTCCACCAATGAGAGCAACCCCAAATTGATTACAGCAGTCATAAATTCCCTGACTGAATCCTTTAAGCCATTCATGGTCAATGGTAGGTAGGCTGAGCGCAAGTAAAATACTATGCGGTTTTGCCCCCATGGCAGCAATATCTGAAAGATTGACAGCCACACTTTTCCAGCCAATCGCATGGGCAGAAGTATCAAGAGGGAAGTGACGTCCAGCAACGAGTGTATCTGCACAGATCACTAATTGTTGGTTTGCGGGAGGGGTAATTAAGGCTGAGTCATCTCCAATACCTAAGGTGACGTCTGTGTAAGATTGTCTGTTAAAGTACTGGTCAATAATAGAAAACTCAGCCATATCAACTTCAAACCTATTAGTTTGCTTGTTGTTTTTCAGCACTACGTAGTGTTGAACTTAAACGATCTAGAACGCCATTAATATATTTATGGCTATCTGCTCCACCAAAGTGTTTAGCGAGTTCAATAGCTTCATCTAGAACGACACGATAAGGTACTTCTAAATGATCACGTAACTCGTAAGCACCCAAGCGTAATGTTGCTAGCTCTACACCATCAAGTGCACTAAGTTCACGGTCAAGTACCGGAACAAGTAATGCATCAAGATCTTCGTGCTGTGCAATCACTTGTGTTAGCAGTTCGTGATAGTAGTTTAAGTCTACCTTGTGCATTGCATTTTCAGCACGAGTGCGTGCTTCGATTTCATGTACAGGATTGTGACTCATTTGCCACTCATAAATACCTTGTACAGCAAAACGACGTGCTTTACGTTTTGCTGCATAAGCGGCTTGCAGTGTTTGAGACATGCTTTAAATTGCCTTTAATAAATTAACCATTTCAATAGCAGTCAACGCAGCTTCGCTACCTTTGTTTCCTGCTTTTGTACCTGAACGTTCGATGGCTTGCTCGATGCTATCAGTAGTTAATACACCATTGATGACAGGCAAGCTGCTTTCTAACGCGACTACACCTAAACCTTTTGCACATTCACCTGCAACGAAGTCAAAGTGTGGTGTGCTACCACGAATCACTGCGCCAAGTGCGATGATTGCATCAAATTGGTTTGATGTAGCTAATTTTTTAGCAACAATCGGGAGTTCCCATGCGCCAGGAGCATGAATAACAGTAATGTTATCTTCATTTACACCATGACGTTTTAATGTGTCGATTGCACCATCCAATAAGTGTTCAACAACAAAGCTGTTGAAACGACCCACTAAAATCGCATAACGACCTTCGCTTGCGAGATGTAATAAACCTTCAATACGGCGAATTGCCATAGCAACCTCGATTATTTCGTTGTGATTTGATCAGCAGTGACATATTCCACTACTTCTAAATTAAAGCCAGATAAGGCATTGAAACGTAATGGTGAGCTAAGAAGCTTCATTTTTTCAACACCTAAATCACGCAAAATTTGAGCACCGACACCAATAGTTTGATATTGATGTGAAAGTGCTGCATTGGATTTCACCGGTTTTGGCTTATTTAAATCATCCAACGCTGGTCCCAAGTCTTGCAAATGATCTTGACCGATCCAGACTAAAACACCGCGATCACTCGCTGCAATCGTCTGTAGTGCACGGTCTAGATTCCACGCAGGTTCACCATCAGCTTTATTTAGCTTAAGCAAATCGCGAATTGGACTGAAACCATGCACACGTACTGTTGTAACACCTTCTTTTGGCTCGCCTTTGACTAAAGCCAAATGGATGTCCGGGTTACCAATCTCACGATAACGATAGAGTTCAAATGAACCATATTCTGTTTGAATCGTTTTTTGATCCAGACGTTCAACCGTTTGCTCATTGGTCATGCGGTAGTGAATCAAGTCCGCAATTGTACCAATTTTTAAGCCATGCTTCTCAGCAAAAATTTCTAAATCTGCACGGCGTGCCATTGTGCCATCTTCATTAATGATTTCACAAATGACAGAAGCCGGTTCAAGACCTGCTAAACGTGTTAAATCACAACCTGCTTCGGTATGGCCTGCACGGTGTAAAACACCGCCTGGTTGTGCCATTAATGGGAAAATATGGCCAGGTTGTACGATATCAGTTGGTTTTGCATGCGCTGCGACAGCAGTTTGAATTGTATGTGCACGCTCTGCTGCTGAAATACCTGTGGTAATACCTTCAGCGGCTTCAATGGATAACGTAAAGTTTGTACTGTGTTGGGCACCGTTTTGGTCAACCATCAAAGGAAGATTTAACTGTTTACAGCGCTCACGGCTTAACGTTAGGCAAACTAGACCACGTGCATGGGTAATCATGAAGTTAATATCTTCAGGACGAACATGCGTTGCTGCAATGACAAGATCACCTTCATTTTCGCGATCTTCGTCATCCATCAAGATAACCATTTTGCCTGCACGAATATCGGCGACAAGATCTTCAACACGACTCAGCGGCATTCGCTTTCACCTTTTTTTGTCGTAAGACAATTTCTATTTAATAAATTTTGCATAGTTTACGCTGTTTAGATAATTTTGCCTATGATTCTGATTTATCCAAATTTGTGACCTCTAAGAATAGATCGAGATTTAATTTATACAAATAAATCATAAGAAAAAGGAGAGGTTTTAAATAAAAGCTATGAATTTAAATAAAAAAACCTAGCCAAAAGGCTAGGTTCTGATGCGCGTAGTTATTTTTTATGAAGCTGCACTACTTGGACTATCATTTTGTGGGATTGATTTTTTCCCCATCAAAATTTCAGTGCGGATATTTTGAGCAAGTTCAGCACACTCTGCATTCATACCATTGATCATAAATGCATGACGTGTCATCACATTACTTGGGTTTGGCATTGCAACAAGTTGATAGCTATCTTGAATCGCCTTGAGCTGCTCATTCTCTAGATATAAAGCAGACTCTTTAGCGTGAAGATGTTGTGCTAAACGTTGAGCGGCTTCTTTCGCATCAATTTGCATGGCTTCTACAGCATTACACGTTGCACTACGAGTTTGCAGTGCAAAGCGTTTATCTTCACGGTAACGTTTATATAAAACATCTGAAAGTAGTTGGAAGACGGTTCCAATCATAAGCAGACATTCTACGGCATGCGTATGCGACGTTGAAATCGCAAGTGTCGCACCTTCAGCATTAAACTCATCTACCACTTCAATATCTGTGAGCTTCAATTGGTAATGCTTAACGCACAACTCAATACTCTTGTTTAAAAAGAGCTGGCAGAGTTTGAAATAAGGAACAGAGACCGATTGGTTAACACTGCTTAATAACTGTTTAGGATCATAAAACTGGATATTGAGTGCCAACGTATGTTGGTCAGCTGAATCTGAAGTTCTTGCGGTTTGTTGGCGAGCTGCTGGTTTCGCTTTAGCTTGTTGCTGAGCTTGTGCAACCAAGGTTACCGTATTTTGTTTTTCTAGAGCCAATGCTTGAGTTAACTGCTGAATTTCATGCTTCAAGTGGTTTTCTTCATTAATGCGTGCCAAATATTCGCTTCGTGTTGGACGAGCAATCGCGCGATAGGCAAGCCATAATAAAGCATGCAAAAACAGAGAGGCTAAAATTGCAAGCCATTGTGTACGAAGAATTTCTCCAATACTTGGCTGAATTAGCGTAACTTCGATAGACCCCACTTTCTTTTCATTTTGAAGGGCATCACGAGCAAAAATCTCGCCTTGGCGGGTTTTTGAAATTCCGCTCGTTGCTAGAACCTGTTTGTTAGCATCAAGAATGCGAATAGACGCAACACTTGGATTGGTCGCATAGCGATTGGCAATCAGAGCTAAAGACACCGTATTGGCAGGTTCAAGCTCAGATAAGCTGTCTGCAACGAGCTGACTGGTCATGAGCTGACCTTGACTCGCACGGTTTTCATTAAGCTGGTGTGTCGTTGCAATGACCAATAAAAAGGTATGCAATGCAAAACTAACGATCAGTAGGCTAGCAAATAGCCCTTGTCTAGGCGCAATCAAGTTAAACTTCCAAGGCAATTATATTGAAATTCGATTATGATTCTTACAATAGTTGTCACTCAGACTAGAGTCAATTCATGCGAGAAATCATTCTTATATCCTTTTTAGGACCGGACCAACCAAACCAGTTTACCCGATTAATGCAAGTACTATCCGTACATTCATTGCAAATACTGGATGTAGGTCAGGCTGTTATTCATAATCAACTTACATTAGGCATTGTGGTCGCTTCTAATAATGAAACTGCGACCGCATTGGCAATGAAAGAGATTCTGATTTTAGCACATGATATTGGCTTAACAGTGCGCTTTAAACCAATCACGGGCGCAGAATACGATCAATGGGTAAGTGAAGGTGGTCGGACTCGTTATATCGTCACGGCTTTAGCCCCAGAACTCACTGCGGCACACTTACAAGCAGTTACAAAAATTGTGTCTAGCCAAGGCTTTAACATCGAAACAGTAACGCGTTTATCAGGTCGTGTCGACTTTAAAAAGGATAGCGCATTCCCACGCCGTGCATGTGTACAGTTTGGTTTAAGTAGCGGCCCAACTTTAGATGCACAAGCTATGCGTGCTGCATGTTTACTTCTTTCAAGCGAATTAAATATTGATGTTGCTGTTCAAGAAGACAACGCTTATCGACGCAATCGCCGTTTAGTGTGTTTCGATATGGATTCAACCTTAATTGAGCAAGAAGTGATTGATGAGTTGGCGATTGAAGCAGGGGTAGGCGCACAAGTTGCTGAAATTACTGAAAGAGCAATGCAAGGTGAGCTTGATTTCCAGCAAAGCTTCCGTGCGCGCGTTGCATTATTAAAAGGTCTTGATGCCGCTGTTTTACCTAAAATTGCCGAGCGTTTAACCATTACCGAAGGTGCAGAACGCCTGATCTCGACCTTAAAGGCACTGGGTTATAAAACGGCAATTTTATCTGGTGGATTCCAGTATTTTGCTGAATATTTACAAGGCAAACTGGGTATTGATGAAGTTCACGCTAACATTTTAGATGTGCAAGACGGTTTCGTAACAGGTGAAGTGAAAGGTGCGATTGTTGATGGTGCCCGTAAAGCTGAGCTATTACGCGAGCTTGCAAATAAGATGGGTATTTCTCTAGAGCAAGCGATGGCAGTAGGTGATGGCGCAAACGACTTACCAATGCTTGCGATTGCAGGTCTAGGTGTTGCTTATCGTGCAAAACCATTAGTACGTCAAAATGCAAATCAAGCGATTTCAAGTGTTGGTTTAGATGGTGTGCTTTATTTACTCGGTATGCATGACAAAGATTTAAATCGTGCTTAACCTATATGTATAAGCTTTAAGCGCTACTTCAGAGTAGCGCTTTTTTTATACAGAATAGTCATAAAAACAAGCAAGTTATGACAGAATTTTGCACAGAAAAAAGGCAATAAAAAAAACTGAAAAAAACTTATTTTGGGTCTTAAAAACAGCATATTTTTTTGTAATGACACGCCAGAATTGATGCCATATAGGGAATCGAACTTTTTGAATTTTACAAAAATGTAATGACAAAAGAATGTTGCGACAAAGTATGTCGCATTAAGGAAAAACGGGTCTTTTTTTCTAAAAAAAAACATACATAATGCATCCTAAGCTTCAACACAAATCATGAATTAAAGTTGTTTTTGGAATGAGGTCGGGTATTAAAGACCGAATGTTTTTAGACGTTTTCATTAAGACGGAGGTTTCTATGGTAACAGCGAATTTTGCCGCTATCGCCGGATTCAGCTTAATTGCTGTCGCGCTTGTTGCTGTTTTCTTTTCTCCTTACCGTCGTTGGCTTGGTTTTATGCTTGCAGGGATGTTCTTTTGGGGGCTATTGGAAGTGGTCCGTTTTGGAGTTCAAGTCACTTTTGAAATGCCAGTCACATATAGTTATTTAACTGCACTAAGTCTAGCGATGGTAATGGTTACATTTATTTTGTTACGTGAGGATAAACAAGCACAAAAGGCTTTGGCAAATCGCCAATATATAGAACACACGCCAGTATATGAAGATGATCAGCAGCAATGTTCTAGCCGATAATTAAATTGTTATCTAAAGGTAAAAAGGTATGCACAGCATGCCTTTTTCATTTACGAAACGTGATTTTTATTATACAAAGCATTTATTAAAAAATAGCCAGTTATGCTACGATAGATGTGTCTGTTGACGTTTCATCTAGATTGCGTTGCCAGCTAAAAAATATCAATTGATGCATAAAACATAAGCAATGGTATGTCCTTGCTAAGTTTTGCTCTAAAGTTTTCATAAAAATACAATAGGCGTGAATGTTCATGAAACTTTCTTCTATACCTGTAGTCAAGTTACCTCTCGTTGATGTCAGTACAGACCCGTTAGATTTATTGGTAGCAGGTTTAGTGCTGCGTATGAAGCAGTTGGCGCGTACTAGCCCTAAGTTTATTGAACTGATTCATGACCGCGCTTTCCGTATTCAGATCGGTACAGATTTAGGTGTTGCACGTCAGATCATTATTAATAATGGCCAGATCGACACGGTTGCAGGTGCACCTGAAAAGGCTGATTTTATTTTGCAATTTGCAGACAGTGAGCAAGGCGTAAAAACTTTGATCAAAGGTGACCCAACAGCATTTATGACGGGTATGCAAGAAGGCAGTATTAAAATGGAAGGTGACTTCAGCCTATTGGTATGGTTTAACCAAGTCGCTAAGCTCATTCCACCTAAGTTACCAAAACCAGTAAAAGATAAAGTACGTCAGGCGCGTGCTTTCATTAAAGAGAAAACTGGTCGCTAATATCCAGCTAAAAAAAAACTCCCATTTTGGGAGTTTTTTTATATTTATGCTTCGACTTCCAGATTGAATGTCACCGGACCATCATTTATTAAATGTACTTTCATGTCAGCAGCAAATATTCCAGTTTGAACTTTTTCAAATTGAGAATGCGCATATTCAACCAATTGCTCGTATAAAGCTTTTGCATCGCTAGGTGGCATTGCTGGGCCAAAGTCTGGACGCAGACCTTTTTGTGTTTGTGCCATCAAGGTAAATTGTGACACGAGCAGGATTCCACCATTTGCTTGAGATACATTCCAGCCCATTTTGCCTTGCTCATCATCAAAGATTCGATATTTCAAAATCTTATCAATAAGTTTTTGGCCAACAGCCAGAGTATCATCTCGGCCAATGCCTAAAAACACCAGTAGGCCGTGTTGGATTTCGCCTGTAGTTTCACCGTCTACGACCACTTTGGCTTCAAGAACTCGTTGTATTAAAGCGCGCATAGTTAAAGCAAATTTCTATAATTAATTGAATTAATGTAGTTTAGCAGAATTTAAATTAAATGATTTTTAAAAGGAAATTTCATGGAACTGCAACAATGGTATAAAACCTCGCAATTCATCCATAAAAATGTGCTTTAATGCTAAGAAGCAAGCGAATAATCATTGACTATGTCTCCAATTATCCATTCTTTACTAGATACAGACTTGTACAAATTTACGATGCTACAAGTGGTTTTGCATAAATTCCCGCAAACACATAGTGTCTACCATTTTCGTTGCAGAAACTTAGAAGATACAGTTTATCCGTTAGTGGATATTTTGGATGACTTAAACGAGCAACTCGACCATTTATGTAATCTCAAATATAAAGAAGACGAGCTACAATATTTACGAAAATTACGATTTATTAAAAGCGACTTTGTCGATTATTTAGAATTATTCCAACTTAAACGACGTTTTATTCAGGCAAGTATTGATGCCGAAGGCCGATTAGATATTCATATTGAAGGACCAATGGTTCAGGCGATGATGTTCGAGATTTTCGTTCTGGCCATTGTAAACGAATTATATTTTAGCCGTATCAAGACAGATCAAGTTTGGGCCGAAGGCGAACGCCGTTTACAAGCAAAACTCGATTTGATTCAGCAATATGAAAAATCTCAACAGCCAAACGATCCACCGTTTTTAGTTTCTGATTTTGGTACACGTCGTCGTTATAGCTTTGCATGGCAAAAACATGTCGTGGCAGCTTTTCATAAAACTGTACCAAATGTGTTCCGTGGTACAAGTAATGTATTACTGGCTAAAGAGCTTAACATTACACCAATTGGAACCATGGCTCATGAATTCCTACAAGCGTTTCAGGCGCTTGATGTCCGCTTACGTGATTTCCAAAAAGCTGCTTTAGAAACATGGGTACAAGAGTATCGTGGAGATTTAGGAATTGCCCTAACTGATGTGGTGGGGATGGACGCCTTCTTACGTGATTTTGACCTATATTTTGCCAAATTATTTGATGGCTTACGTCATGACAGTGGCGACCCGTATGAATGGGGTGATAAGGCGTATGCACACTATCGTAAATTAAAAATTGATACTAAAACTAAAATGCTGACTTTTAGCGATGGTCTTAATTTGCCAAAGGCATGGGAATTACATCAATACTTTAAAGATCGTTTTCAGGTGAGTTTCGGTATTGGAACTAACCTAACCAATGATATGGGACAAAAGCCGCTCAATATTGTATTGAAACTTGTTGAATGTAATGGCCAGTCGGTTGCGAAAATCTCTGATAGTCCGGGTAAGACCATGACTGACAACGATACTTTCTTGGCCTATTTACGTCAGGTTTTTGAAATCGAAGAACTTGAAGAAGTGGTTTAAGTAAAAAGTAATCTCGCTATTTTTATTTCTAAAAGTGAGAATGCTGATATCTGATTTTCTGCTAAAGCGTAGCAGAAAATCAGAGTTTTTTAGATATATGCTTATGCTAAGATTGGAAATAAGCTGGTATAAAAAGTAACCATGACGATGACCCTCCCTGATTTTAAACTCGATTTATTAATAGAAGCAGAAGAGTTAGTGCCTTATTTAGGCAATGAATATATTCGCGTTGTAGATTTGAGCCGTGCATCGGTTTATGAACAACTCCATATTCCACACGCTATTCACTTACAACCTAAATGGTTAGTGGCTCAACATGAAGAAGCAACTGGTGTTTTGCCAGATGAAGCGGGCTTACAAGCACTTATTGAAAAATTAAATATTTCACCTAATCATCATGTCGTAGTTTATGACGATGAAGGCGGAGCATGGGCTGGGCGTTTAATCTGGAATTTGCACTGTTTAGGATTTACCCGTACCAGTTTAATTAACGGCGGTATCCATGCATGGTTAGGTGCAGGCTTGCCAACTACAGCAGAAGTTGAAAAAGTTTCTCCTGTTGCAGACTTAATTCAGATTGATTTATCACATGCTGCGCAGTTCCGAGTGAACTATGAAGAGTTACGCAAACAAGTTGAGCAAGAAAGTGTGCAATTGTGGGATTGTCGCACGAGTGATGAATATAGTGGTGTCCGTTTAGCAGCGCGACGCGGCGGTCACATTCCAAATGCCCTCCATTTTGAATGGAGTACTGCACTTAATCGTGAAAATCATCTAAAATTGCATCCGCTTGAACGCACGCGGCAGCGCCTTGAACAACTCGGGTTTGATTTACACCAACCTGTAGTTGTGTACTGCCAGTCACATCACCGTTCCGGTTTGGCCTATATTCTGGCTAGACTCTTGGGCTGGGAAGCAAAAGCCTATGATGGTGCGTGGAGTGAATGGGGCAATCGCCTCGATAGTCCTATTATTACTGGAGAATCACCGTCGTGAGTTTCACATCTCGATTAAAAAAAGAATTATTTATTAAGGCACAAAATCTTGTACCACAGCATCAATTGAGCCGTGTGGTAGGTAAAGTGGCGGCGAGTGAAAATCCAGTTGTGAAAGCCGCTGTTATTCATGCATTTAAAACCAAATATGGAATTGATTTGTCGATTGCTGAACAAGGCAATGCATTGAAATATAAATCTTTTAATGACTTTTTTACCCGCGCATTAAAAGAGGGTGTACGTCTGGTTGATGAAAATGCAGATAGCATTGTTTCACCAGCGGACGGTGCAATTTCCCAAATTGGTAAAATTACTGCGGGTGAAGTATTTCAAGCAAAAGGTCAAAGTTTCTCTGTAGAGAAACTCATTGGCGATCCACAACTTGCTCAGCCATTTCAAGATGGTGAGTTCGCAACAGTTTATTTGTCACCGCGTGATTACCACCGTGTGCATATGCCATTTGCAGGTACATTAACAGAAACGTTATATGTACCAGGCGAGCTATTTTCGGTAAATCAGGTCACTGCTGAAAATGTACCGGGGTTATTTGCTCGTAATGAACGCATGGTGTGTTTGTTTGATACTGAACTTGGCCGTATGGCTGTTGTTCTAGTAGGAGCGATGATTGTTGCGGGTATTGAAACTGTGGCAACAGGCAAGGTAAAACCTTCAGGCCGTATTGAATTGCAACATCATCAGTTAAAGCTAGAGAAAGGTGCTGAGCTTGGACGTTTTTATTTAGGTTCTACAGCCGTTATTTTATTTGAAAAAGATAAGATCGAATGGGAACAACGTTTTAAAGCTGAATCTGTAGTTGTAATGGGCGAGCGCATGGGGCATACAATTTAGTCTTCTATAGAGCTCGTATAAAAAGCAAACCCTGAGTTTAATTATTCAGGGTTTATTTTTTGATTTAAATTATATAAAAGTAAAATATATAACTATGTATTTATCTATATTATATGGAAATATAATTATTGTTAAGTAATCTGAAATAGCACGTTATAGAAGCTAGTCTATAAATATGTGTCTGAAAAGAGCAAAAATATTAATATGATTGAAAATTAATAAATAAAAAGAGAAAGGAATATTTAAGTTAGTTTTAAGTCGTAATTTTACTTTTATTTGAAGATAAGTAATTAAATACAAAAAATTTATTTAATTTTATAAATACGAGGCGCTTTTTAGATATTGCACAGCCTTTAGCCTTGGCACAATGCTTGCTAACTACTCAGGACCTTACTGTAATTTTCATATTTTTTAGGTTCTGAAATCATGTTAAAAGTTAAATGTCTGACAGCTTCGGTTTTATCTGTACTTTGTATTTCACTCACTCATGCCAATGATTTTAAAGTTTTAAATCAAATTTCAAAACAACCTACTCAACTTCAAACTGGGGAATATAAAGGGAATTATTATGTTCCATCTACTTTAAATACCATTACATGGGGTTATTTACCAAATCGAGATGCTAAACCCGTGCTTACTGTTCCGTCGGGTAGTGTCGTAACATTTGATACGGTTTCTCATGAAGGTTTGCTTGAAGACCAAGGGCGTAATGCTGAAAAGTTCTTTAAATCGAAAGGCGTAAATTCTAATCAAATATTAGAAGATGCAAAAATAATTACGCAATCAAATTTAAAGCATGATTTTCATAAAGATGGACCGCATATTGTGACAGGCCCTGTTGCAATTGAAGGCGCACAGCCCGGTGATATTCTAAAAGTTGAAGTACTTAAAGTTGAGCCGCGTGTTCCTTATGGCGTTATTTCAAATCGACATGGTAAAGGTGCTTTAGTAGGGGAGTTTCCTAAAAAAGAAAAACAAGAAAATGCATCGGCTGAGCATCCTGAACGCTATGGAAATGTCTCAATTTTCACACCAATTGAAAAAAATGCTAAAGGTGAGTACGAAGGTGTATTAAAAACAGAATCGGGTAAATCAATACGTTTTCCACTATATCCTTTTATGGGAATTATGGGGGTAGCAGCCAATACTTCTGAGCCTGTTCACTCTGTACCACCTGCAATGTATGGCGGAAATATTGATATTAATGAATTAGGTGCAGGTTCAACCGCTTATTATCCTGTTCAGGTTAAAGGTGCATTATTCTATACGGGTGATAGTCATTTCGCGCAAGGGGATGGAGAGGTGGCATTAACGGCACTAGAAGCTTCAGCCCGCGCCACGCTGAAATTTACCTTGCTCAAAGCAGGTAGGGACAAAATACCAGGCAAAGATTTAAAACAACCTTTAGCTGAAAATGCTGAGTTTTGGATTACACCAGGACTTGATGAAGATCTAGATGAAGCGATGAAGAAATCTACACGTGAAGCCATTCGTTTCTTAAACCAAGAATATGGTATTGACGAAGCAACAGCATATGCCTATTTAAGTGCCGCAACTGATTTTGAAGTTTCACAAGTAGTAGATAAAACCAAAGGTATTCATGCAAAAATCAGAAAAGCTGATTTTAAAGAGTTTGAGAGTAAATAATAAAAAAGGGAGCCAAGCTCCCTTTTTTATTTAGTCCAACCATATTTTTTGAAAATAGCATTACCTTGCTGAGACGATAAAAACTCTACAAAACGTTTTGCTCCAGCGTCTTTTAAACTATGTTTAGTCAAGGCTACGCCTGTGTCGCGATAGACAACTAGCTCTGGTTCGATAGGTATAATTTGTCCAACGTCTGGGTTACTGATTCCCCAAATATTAAAGACTAACCAAGCATCATAGCTGGTATTTTCTTCCCAGTTTTTCTTGGCAATACCTGTGTTGGCTGCATAGGTGACAATATTCTTTCGAAAAGCTTTTGTTAATTGAATATTTCCGGTTCTGCCAGCGATATCTTCCCACATACCGACTTGACCTGCCCCATGTGTAACTAAAACCTTAACGCCAGATTTAGCGAGGTCTTTAAATCCTTTAATATTTTTAGGGTTTCCTTTTCTCACTAAAATCGCTGCGGGACGTAAATATAAAGGTTCTACCGAGTCTTTTATAATTTGCTCAGAAAAGGTATTTTCGAAATCAGACATCATGGCTTCTGAACCGCTATATATAACATCAGCATCTAGTTTCGCCTTTTCAGACCATTGAGCAGTAGGACCAGAAGTCACATGGGCTACTATACCTGTCTTATTAGTGAATTGTTTGGCGGCTTCTTTCATAGCGGGTGCTGGGCCACCCGGACCATATACTTGTACGTCTGCAAAGCTATGGATGGATAGAGAACCGAGAATAAGAAAAATCAGGTAGGGTATAAATTTTTGTTTTGACATTTTAATCGCTATCGTAATTAAGAAAATATCAGCATATATTTTTTATTATTGAAATTGGATTAATTTTTGCAACGATATTTATAATACATTTCTTTAAAATATATTTTAATTAGATTTTAAGTGACTATATAAATGTAAATTATTTTGAGTTGAATATAAATATAGATAATTTTATGGTAATTTATATTTTATAAATTAATTATTTAAATAGATGTAATGTAAATAATAGAGGAGTAATCCCTTGATTAGAAAAAGTAATTCTTTATTAAAAATTTTATTTAGCAGTATTTGTTTGGTATCCGGTTCTGCTATGGCTATTCCAATTACAGATTTGGGTAGGCAAATTGTGAGCGAAAAACCGGGTTCAATATTGTCGCTAGAACAACAAGCTGTGACGGATTTATTTCCTCATGCCGATCAGCGTTTGTTGGTCAATTATCGTAGTCGAGGTGTGAATGGCGAGCCTATCGTTGCCTCAGCGTTTATTTTATTACCAAAAGGAACGCCACCAAAGAATGGCTGGCCGATACTTGCTTGGGCGCATGGTACGACTGGAGTCGCTGATACTTGTGCACCTTCGGGCGATTATGTGGGTGGGCCAGTTCACTCATATCAAGAAGTTGCTTCTAAAGCTTTAGATGCTTGGCTTGCACGTGGCTATGCAGTTGTCGCGCCTGACTATCAAGGCTTAGGCACATTAGGTGCACATCCCTATATGAATGCAAAGAGCCAACTGCATACGGTGGTCGATGCAGTGCGGGCATTACATATGCTCAAGCCGAAAGATTTCAATAAACAGTGGCTGGTAATGGGTCACAGTCAAGGCGGGGCTGCGGCAATTGCAGTGTCTGCCTATGGTCAAAAAGATGCTCCCGAACTAGATTTAAAAGGGGCAATCGCTCTTGCGCCAGGCGGCTATCAATATGAGGGCATTGCAGAATATGTGAAAACTAATCCGAACCCAGAACCAAGTGTGGCAGCATTTTTCCCGATTGTATTATTGGGAGCGCAAGCAGCGGAGCCAAGCATTGTTCCTGAAAATTTAGTCAGTGCAGAAATGAATGCGGTGCTAACTCAAGCGCGCAGTCGTTGTTTATCTGAACTTCAATCTGATTTGAAGAAATCTCCTTCTAGCATATTTCGCCCTAATGCAGACTTAAAATCTCTTTTGGCTTATTTAAAACAGCAGTCTATTGAAAATATGGTGCCTACCGTACCCTTAATGATTGTTCAAGGCTCTAAAGATCATTTAGTTGATCCTAGAGGGACATCTGCTTATTATCAGCAGATATGTAAATTAAAAAAACCAACTATTTATCAAACGATTGATGGTGGAGATCACCGTGATGCACTGCGTCAAAGTAATACGTTTGCCACTCACTTTTTAAATGTCATAGAGAAAAATCAGACAAAATCTTATTGCTCAAATTTTAAGTAAATTGGTTTAAATGCTACAAAAAAGCCGACTTTTCATGAGTCGGCTTTTAAATGTGAGAGGGCAACTTTAGGTCATGTTATAGAGTCTTTCTTTTGGAAAAACTGCGGTAAATGTTGATCCTTCATTTTCTTTAGATTGCACATCTAAATATGCGCCGTGTTGCATCAGCACGTGTTTTACAATTGCTAAGCCTAAACCTGTACCACCTGTTTGGCGACTACGGTCACTGTCAACACGATAAAAGCGTTCGGTCAGTCGTGGCAAATGTTTAGGGTTAATTCCAATGCCCGTGTCTTGCACACTAAAGTAGGCATGTTCACCATCATCATGCCAGCCAATGGTAATAGTTCCGCCTTTTGGCGTGTACTTGATGGCATTGGTAATTAGATTACTAAATGCGCTGGCAATTTCCATGTCAGAACCAATCAGGTCACAGTGGCTATCAATGTGTAAATTGAGCGTGTGTCCATAATCGGCATTGTAGGCCTGAGCATCATCAAACAATTGATTCATTAAGCTCGGCATTTCAATAATCTGATTTTTTGCAATTTTCTTATTATTTTCTAAATTAGATAACAGCAGTAAGTCATTGACCAACGCATTCATACGCTTGGTTTGTGACTGCATTTGATCAAATGCACGTTTCCAGCGAGGACTAATATCTTCCTGATCGGTAAATGTCTCGATATAACCACTGAGCACCGTTAATGGCGTACGAAGTTCATGCGAAATATTATCGACAAAGTCTTTACGCATTTGCTCAAGGTTATGCATACGAGTCACGTCGTAAGCCACCAATAAACGACTTTCTCCACCAAATCTTGTGAGTTTAACCTGCACATAACGGTCATCATCAAAATTTGAGTGAAGCTTAATCCCGTCGGGTGCCTGATCAATATTGTTAAAATATTCAATAAAGGTCGGCTGACGTAAAATGGTTAATAGATTTCGGCCACGGTCGAGAGGACTGATTCCTAACAAACGTTCGGCAGCAGGGTTCCACCACTCGATTTGATGTTGATCATCAATGAGTACCACCGCTTCAGCAAGGGCAACTAATGAAGACTGTGCACGGTCAATTAAACCGACCATTTCCGCCTGAACTATTCGTTCCTGACGCTGAGCACGGTAAACATTAAATAACAATGCCCCCCAAATCCCATTAAGGTTTGGAGGCACGTCATAAGGTTTATTCGCAATCCAGTCATTGACCAGATATAAAGAACGCAACTGGAGTGTAAAAAACACCACGAAGGCGATAAAAATACAGCTCCAGAAATACCCAATACCGAAACCGACTAAACCGGCAATAATTAGAAAAAATAATAAAAGCCGTAAATCTTGTTTGGCAAACGTCCATAAACTACTGTAGCGAGAAAGCTTTTGTTCACGTACCTGTTCAGGGACGGGGTAGGGTTCATACATAAATCTTGGTTAACCTGCGGCTAAATCTGCACGTGTTGAGAAACGGTAGCCAGTTCCACGTACAGTCTGAACAAATCGGTCAACACCAAAAGGTTCTAACACTTTACGTAAACGACGGATATGCACATCGATAGTGCGGTCTTCAATATATACATTACCGCCCCATACCTGATCGAGCAACTGGGCACGCGTATATGCACGTTCTGGATGGGTCATAAAAAACGCAAGTAAGCGATATTCAGTTGGGCCCATATCTAAAATGCTGTTGCCAAAGCTAACACGCTGGCTTACAGGATCAAGAATTAAACCATTGGCATCAATTGTTTTTTCACCACTTAATGCATTGGCACGGCGCAGAACTGCCTTAATACGTGAAACCAATTCACGTGTTGAGAAAGGCTTCGTCATGTAATCATCTGCACCCGCATCAAGGCCTTGTACTTTGTGGTCTTCTTCTCCGCGAGCAGTCAGCATAATCACTGGAATTTCTGCTAGGTTCTCATCGCGTTTTAAGCGGCGACACAAATCGACACCACTTACGCCTCCAGGTAACATCCAATCAAGCAAGATAAGCGCCGGACGTTGGTCGACGATAATTTGATGAGCCTGTTTGGCATCTTCTGCCTGTAAACACTGAAAGCCTGCCATGTCCAAAGAAGTATGGATCATTTCACGAATAGGAAGCTCATCATCGACAATTAAAATATAGTCATCTTTCACAACGCAATATCCTATAGATTTAACGGTGAACCGTTTTGTAGTTATGACAGGCTTATTACAAAGATTAATTATGACAATTTCATTGCAGAAAAGTCTATAAAATTGAATTTAGCAATAATTTGTGACAAAACCAAGGCAAACGTATGACCAAATTATGACATATAACCTAAAGAATTCTTAAAATCATTCAATAAGTTACTACATTAAAGGTTTAACTGGTTTGTCCCATTTATAGCTGTCAAAAAACTTTAATATTATTTTGAAACTTGAGCTAATAAAGATAAGAAAACAATACGGCATGCGGTTAAAACCTGCTCAAGAGACTGTTCAAACCCTCCCATCACCCATCGAATCGCAATTTGAGTGACATATCCATTCAAACCCGTTGCGATTAAAGAGAGCTCATTTTCATGGTGCTGAATTTGGGGCATGGTCAACATAACGAAGGCTTGAATCATGCGATCAAACTGGGCGAGTGTTTCTTGAATGGTAGCCTGATTATGTAATTCTTGTACTAGAACAGCATCGACATAGACAATACGAGCTAATCTCGGGTCATCTTTTAAGGTCGTCAGCAGTGCTCTTAAACCCGCATCGACCATTTTTTCTGGATCGGGTGCAGCTTTAATCACGGCTTGCATCAGATTTTGCTGTAATTCTTCAATCATTTTTAAAAAGATGGTTTGGAATAAATCTTCACTCTTTTTAAATGATTCATAAAAATAACGTTCGGTGAGTTTAGCTTCTTGGCAGACATCTTTTACCGTCACTGAAAAAAAACCAAGAGTTCCGTAGGTTGCAATACCCGCTTCAATCAGTTTTTCACGGCGTGCCTCTTTACGTTCAGATAGAGATAACCCTTTGAACTGACGTTCTTTACTCACACTTTTTGTTTTCTTTTTACTGGTTGAGTCGTTAGTCGCCATAAATAAATTGTTTCCTAAAGAATGGTTTCCTAATTTATAGGTTTTGGCCAAGTATACTCACTATGATAAAGCCCTCTGCATAATTGTGCCATTCTATCTGAAATTACAGTGTACTATATTGACAATGTGTATTGTCAAAATTATATTGAAGGTGTCTAAAGTGCACATGCAATGAACCGATTGTGCAAATCGAAAAACAAAGGATGGACAATGAAAAATTTTAAAAACAAAGTCGCTGCAATTACGGGCGCGGGTTCTGGCATTGGGCAACAGTTAGCAATTCTTTTGGCAAAACAGGGCTGCCATCTTTCGTTGAGTGATATTAATGAAAAAGGATTACAACAAACTGTCGAGCTTTTAAAGCCTTACAGCAATATTACTGTCACCACCAAAAAGCTTGATGTGTCTGATCGTGAAGCGGTAAAGCAGTGGGCGCAAGAAACTGTGCAAGATCACGGTTCTGTTAACCTGATTTTTAACAATGCTGGCGTTGCGTTAGGTTCGACTGTCGAAGGCGCGACCTACGAAGATTTAGAGTGGATTGTTGGGATTAACTTCTGGGGTGTCGTATACGGTACTAAAGAATTTTTACCGTTCATTAAGCAAACCCAAGATGGGCACATTATTAACATCTCGAGTTTATTTGGTCTGACTGCTCAACCCACTCAATCTGGCTATAACGCAACTAAATTTGCTGTGCGTGGCTTTACCGAGTCATTACGCCAAGAGTTAGATATTGAAAAAAGTGGTGTAAGCTCGTTGTGTGTACATCCGGGGGGAATTCGCACCAATATTGCTAAAGCTGCAAAAATGAGTGATAGCTTGAGTACTTTAGGTATGGACCCAGCTAAATCGATTCAAAACTTTGATAAGTTCCTACGTACTCCACCAGAAGAAGCGGCTCGTCAAATCTTGGATGCAGTTTTGAAAAATAAACGCCGTTTATTGATTGGTAGTGATGCAAAATTTCTTGATGCATTGCAGCGTTTGTTCCCAACAGGATATCAACGCGCTTCAACCGTTGTGACTAAATGGATGAAATAAGATTTAAATTAAAAAAAGCCATCACATGATGGCTTTTTTTATGGGGTTTGGATGGTTCTAAATAAGAACTTTGATCGTCTTTTTCTTCCAAATAAATTGATAATACAAGCCTTGGATAATACATAAACTCACAAATGCCAAGGCATACGCAACCCAAATGCCTTTAAGGCCCCACATTGAGCTAAACCAATAAGCACATGGAATTTCAATAAATAAAATGGCAGAGATGTTAATCAGCATTGGAACAGTCACGGTACCGCTCGCACGCATGATAGATGCAAAAATGGCACCTGCACCAAAGAATAAAATCGCCCAAAGTACAATAAACAAAAGCTGTTGACCTAACACCACCACAGTTGGGTCGGTAATAAACAAAGCCATTAAATATTTTGAAAATAGATAACCAAGTGCAATTAAGGTACCTGTAAATAAAAAGTTCATTCCCAGAGCCGTGCGAGTTACTCGTGCTAAGAGATCTGATTTACCCGCACCAATCGCTTGCGCTGCAAAAATTGAGGCTGCGATGGAGATCGAAATCGCTGGAAACTGAATATAGTTGAGCACCTGATTCACTGCTCCATACGCTGCTGTAGCATGTGAACCATAATGGTTAACCAACCCAACAATAACTAAACCCGCCATTGAGGTGGTAATCATTTGAATACCAGTTGGGACGCCTAAGCGTAAAATGATTTTGCTTAGTTCTGGATTATGACGGATATGTTGCAGAAGCTGACGATTCGGCCGAAGTGGATGATTTTTCTTGTTTAGATAAATCGCGAGAAAAATCAAAATAGCCACATAACCCGTGATCGTTGCGATTGCCGGAGCAATAATCCCAAGAGCAGGCAAACCAAAATAACCTTTAAGTAATATTGGGGTAATCACCAAGCCAATCACACTGGTTAAAGCAAGGGCCAGTAAAGGGGTCGTACTGTCTCCCACACCACGTAAAATTGAAGTGTAAATAATATAGACAAACAGAAGCGGGCTACCAGCTAGCATCCACTGAACATAAGGCAAAGAGAGATGCATCACCTTGGGGTCAGTACCCAATAACTCTAAAATATCATGGGCAAAAAACACACCGATAATCGCGGTAATAATTCCACCAATGATGGTCATAAACAGGGTAGAACCAACCACACTTTGGACTTTTTCTATATTTTGCGCGCCCCAAGCTTGTCCTACTAAAACAGTAGTACCTGTTGAAATCCCGATAATAAAAGCGAGGAGCAAAAACAAAATAGGGAAAAAAACCGAGACGGCAGCAATTGCATCTACTCCCATCATTTGACCAACAAAGATGGTGTTAATAGTTCCCGACAAGTTCTGCAAAATATTGGTTGCAATCAAGGGTAGCAAGAAAACAAAAAATGTTTTCCATAGATTTTGCTGTTGAATTAAGGACTGTCTTGGTGGCATGTATTCTCCATCGCCCATCTCTTTGTTGAGCTGGGCGGATATTCAACTTAGCATATTTGGAGTGAATGACTTGTAGTATTTTTACAGTGCTAAGTGGCTAAATTTATTAACATTGATTCAGAATTTCTCCTGCTTTTTGCAGAGTCTCATCGTTTTTAGCAAAGCAGAATCGAATCAAGCGTAAAGACTTAGGGGCTTGCTGGTAGAAAACCGAAACTGGAATTGCCACAATCTTGTGTTGCTCGGCAAGAAACTGACACATTTCCACATCGTTTAAGTCGGGACGAATTTGGCTGTAATCAAGGTTTTGGAAATAAGTACCTTGAGAAGGTTTAAGTAAAAAGCGACTATTGTGAATTGCCTGATTAAATCGGTCTCTTTTCGTTTGGTAAAACTGAGAAAGCTCTTGAATATGTTCTGGATGTTGCTCCATATATTGCGCTAGGGCAATCTGACAAGGAGTCGTGCCACAGAAATTCGCATATTGATAAATCTGGCGGAATAAACGCATTAGCTCAGGTGAAGCGACGCAGTAACCCGTTTTCCATCCCGTCACATGAAAGGTTTTTCCAAAAGACCCAATCACAAAACTACGCTCTCTGAGCTCTGGAAAATGCAATGCACTAAAGTGTTGTTGACCATCAAAAACTAAGTGTTCATAGACTTCATCGGATAAAACCAAAATATTTTTATCTTGAATCAGTTCAATGAGTTCTAACCAGTCTTGTTTTGCCCAAATCGTACCTGTTGGATTATGGGGCGTATTCACCACAATCATACGGGTTTTGTCATTGATCAGATCTTTAACTTGTTGCCAGTTCACCTTAAAGTCAGGTGCTTGCAATGCAATATGAACCGCTTTGCCGCCTGCTAACTCGACAGAAGGGCCATAGCTATCATAACTTGGGTCAAAAATAATGACTTCATCGCCAGCATTGATGCAGGCTTGTATGGCACAAAAAATTGCAATGGTTGCGCCGGGCGTAATCGTGATTTGAGTAACAGGATCAAGTTGAATTTGATCACGCTGCTGAAATTGTAAAGCGAGTTGCTCCCTTAAACCGAGAATACCATCGCCAGGCGGGTACTGATTATGTCCAGCTAAAGTCGCTTGAGATAAGGCTTCAAGTAAGGCTTGTGGCGCCGGAAAATCTGGAAAGCCTTGTGACAGGTTGAGTGCACCTAGACGATGTGCCAGTGCCGTCATGGTACTAAAAATAGTCACGCCTTGAGTGGCTAATTTTGACTGTAGCTGAAGCATATTGTTCTCTTATTAAAAATATTTAAAGTTATAAAATTGACTCAATCACTGCCCGAATTACACCAAGTGTCAAACCAATAAAGGCACCCACTACAACACCATTTACTCGGATCATATGCAAGTCGCCACCGACTTCGTTTTCAATTTTTCCAATCATTTCACGTGAGTCCCACTCATGAATGCGCTCACTCACATAGCGTATGATTTTATGGCTATATTGGTCCGTAAAGTTCATGGCAAGTCCTGTCATTTCTTTGTTGAGAACTTCACGTACTTTTACATTTTGGACAAGGTTTTCACCCAACTGCTGAATGGCAGCTCTGAGGTTCATTGCAATACCAGAGTCTTCTTTCATTAAATCTTCTTTAATGGCATCGCATAAAATAGTGACAGCACCACTAATGAAATTTAGAACTTGAGGACTATCAAGGAGCGCATCTTTGCCACTATTTAGACGTTGGCTGGCAATACTCTCAGGGTTTGCCAACTCCAGCATGAGCGAGTGGGCAATAGTTTCAATTTCCTGTCGCCATGGGTGTTCATGGTCAGCCAGCATTGATTCTACTTTTTCAACCAGTGAATCAATGGTGCGCTGCTGAACATCAATACCGATCCAGCTTGCACCTTTTGCAAGAGACCAGACGCCCAGCGCTTTAAACATTTTTCTTGTCAATTCGCGAGTTTTATCCGGATTTTGTACCACCCACTCATGCGCGATATCGAGGCCACGTTGCAGTACATCTTGATGGAAATCATTTTCCAATACTGCACGCAGCATTTCACTCGCAAGTTTATTGACTTGAGTGTTACGCACCCATTGCACACTATTGTTTTGCACGAAATTGGCAATTTGTTCTTGGCTAACAAATTCAAAAACTTTAGGTACAGTTTGTTGAATGAGCCGCACCACTTGTGTATTGTTTTGCGGACTTGCCAACCATTGACCGATTGCGAGGCTTAAGTCTGTTTTTTCTAAGCTTTTTTCGACCACTTGAGGCGAAAGAAAATTTTCCTGTACAAAACGGCCCATTGACTCTGCAATGCGTGCCTTGTTACGCGGAATAATCTCGGTATGGTCCCGTAAAAACTTAGGAATTGGTAACTTACCAAAAGGGTTGCGAAACAGAACTGTAATTGCGTACCAATCGGCTAGACCACCCACTACACCTGCTTCGGCCCCTAGCATCAAAATATGAATAAAACCTGTGTATTCTGGCAGAAAACGGTCGGCTACCATCAGTGCAATCCACAGCACAACGACGATGATCAGCGCTAGGGTAGCAAAATATTTACTACGTTTAAGACTGGGCACGTGGTGAACTTCTTCTGCCATACTCATAAATTTATCCTATTCATTTTTGTTTTACTGGAGGCTCGGGTGGTGGCAACAGCGCTCCTGTCGGACTCAATCCATATTTTTGTCCGATTGATTTCAAGATCAAGGTTGCATCAAAAGCGTCTTGAGGAGCCTGCTTTTGATCCCGATAACATTCAATAGTATACGACACTTGAACAGGGTCGATATTGACCACTTGTGGGAAATCATAGAACGGATCATGCCAGAAACCCGGATAGCGACGACCATAACCATAAGGATAAAAGCTTGGAGCTGATGGATAAACCACAGCCTGACGTGGTGGTTTCTGACTTTGGTTACTTGGGTCATTCAGTACTTTAAAAAAGCGGAAACCTTTTTGTACGGTCGTTTGCGCTGATTTTACCAAAGTGATTTCTTCAGCTGCACCGTAACTCATATTCGGATCGGCTTGAAAACTAATACGAAACGTTTGCGCATTTAAAGGGTATGCGGAAAACTGACCAAGTTGATCAAAGGTTTTTGGTTTACTTGGAGTCGTTGCACAAGCAGTTAAGGTTAAGGCAGTGCCTAATGCTAAACAAAGAGAGAGATATTTCATGGTGAACTCCCAGCTGAGCATTAAAACAAAGATGACTCAGCATTAAAAATTAAGAAGCTTTAAAAACTACTGTTCGGTTCTAATAAAAATTCGGTTTCCTCTGGAGTAGAAACACGTCCGAGAATGGTATTGCGATGAGGATAACGTCCAAAGCGATCTATAATCACTTTATGCTTTTTCTCAAAACTTAAATTAATTTCATTGCCGAGGCGTTGAAAAAGTTTCAAGGCAAACTCATGGATCAATTTTGATTCACTATGCATAAATGGCATATATAAAAAAGAGCGTTGCTCTGGATTAAGCTGTGCATCGAGTTGCAAACTAATTGCTTCTTGTGCCAAAGCTAATGCCAAGCTGTCATAGGCAAAAGATTGGGGCTGATCACGATAGATGTTGCGAGAAAACTGGTCTAGTACAATAATCTCTGCCAAACGACCTTCAGCCGTTTTTCGCCAAGACCAGAGTTCTGCTTGAGTTGCCTGTCGATGAACATCAGAAAAATTTTCACGGATTTTTTTGTCAAAATCATCACTTTTCGCAAACCAAAGTGAACGGTGTTCAGGTGAAAACCAGAAGTTTAAAATGTCTTGATCGTTCATGATATTGACAACTCTTTAGCAATTATTCTTCAATAAAATCACAATTCTTTCGTGTCTTAAATAACAAGATTGTGATAAAAATTGCCAAACTGGAATGATGTGATTATATAAGTAACCGTATCATCTCACGATTTTGTATATAGTGATCTTTAATAAGCGAGCAAATGCATGAGTCAACCCACTACACCATCTCAATCAGTTATTCCTGCTTGGGTGGATTCGTCGCTACTACAAGGCATGTTACGTGGAATAGAGCGTGAAAGCCTACGTATGCAAAGTAATGGGTTCTTATCACAAGAGTTACATCCGAAGGCATTAGGTTCGGCGTTAACACATCCAAAAATTACGACTGATTATTCAGAAGCGTTGATGGAGTTTATTACCTCACCTAAGCCAACGATTGAAGAAGCTTTGCATGAGCTCACCGATATTCATGCGGTTGTGCATCGTCATTTAGAAAATGGTGAAAAACTCTGGCCGCTGTCTATGCCATGTATGTTAGACGACAATGAAGAACGGATTCGTCTAGCGCAATATGGCACTTCTAATATTGGCCGTTTTAAAACACTCTATCGCCGTGGGTTAGGAATTCGATATGGTCGTCGTATGCAAACCATTTCAGGGGTGCATTACAACCTATCTTTCCCAGATACACTTTTTGCTGAGCTACAAGCTCATGAAACTGACAAACAATTAAAATCATTAAGTTTGCAGGATTACCGTAGCCATCGTTATTTTGGCCTTATTCGTAATTTTATTCGTTTAACACCACTGGTTATGTTCTTGGTAGGGGCAAGCCCAACAGTCTGTCGCTGTTTCTTGACCGGACATAAACATCATTTGTTGCCTTTAATCAAAGGTTCATACTATTTACCGTATGCTACAGCTTTGCGTATGGGACGATTGGGTTATCAAAACTCAGCACAAAAAAGCTTGGGTATTCATTACAACAATTTGTCTGGCTATCTGGATGGTTTACAAAAAGCCGTTCATTCTCCTTACCCACCATTTAGCCGTTTAGGGTTAAATGATGCATCTGGTGAGCCGTTGCAAATTAATGATCATGTTTTGCAGATCGAGAATGAATATTACAGTCTCGTACGTCCAAAACAGGTGCCTCAAGTAGGGGAAACACCGTCTCAAGCATTAAAAAATAGAGGTGTCGGTTATGTTGAGTTACGTGCTGTAGATGTAAATCCATACTCGGCAATTGGCGTTGATGAAACGACGGCAGGCTTCCTTGAAGTGTTAGCACTTTATTGTCTGTTAAGTGATAGTCCAGACTTGTTATGTCCTGAGCAAGACTTGGTTGAGAAAAATCAGACAGAGGTGGTCAACCGAGGTCGAGCGCCAAACGCAACCATTACAGATTTAACAGGGTCGTATCACATCGAAGATTGGGCACGTTTATATATTGCAAAAATGCAAGATTGTGCGCAGCTACTCGATCAGACCTATGCAACGAACTTGTATGGTTCAGCTTTGGCGGTCATGCAAGCACGAATTGATGAAGTTGATGAAACTTTATCTGCCCATGTCATTGACGATACGTTAAAGCATGGTGGAACTTGGAGTTTTGGTAGTCACATGGCTCAGTTACATGCTGAAAGTTATGAACAGCATGAGCTTAGTGTGGAAACTTTGAAACATTTTGAACAGTTGGCTGCGCAATCTTTACAGCAGCAAGAAAAACTTGAGCAAGATACCACGATCAGTTTTGATCAATATCTTGAACAATATCGATAATAAAACGAGGTTTTACATGCGATTAAGTTACCGTTTGGTGAGTGGACTACTTGTTTTGGCAAGTATAGTCGGCATGTCTTTTGCGTTGTATCTGGAACATGTAAAAGGTTTAGAGCCATGTCCGCTCTGTATTTTTCAACGTGTTGGCTTAATGGCGATGGGCCTTGTAGCACTCATAGCCTTTTTGCATAACCCAGTTTCCAATGCGGTTAAACGTTTTTATGCATTTTTAGCAGGCATTGCAATTTTATGGTCAGTAGGTGTGGCAGGACGTCATGTCTGGTTGCAACATTTACCACCAGATCAAGTACCAAGCTGTGGCCCGGGTTTAAATTATCTAATTGATGCCTTACCAATGAAAACGGTTTTACAAGAAGTATTGTCGGGTTCAGGTGAATGTGCAGCAATTGATTGGACCTTTTTAGGTCAATCTTTACCAGTTTGGTCATTGGTCTATTTCCTCTTACTATTACTGGTCTGTTTATGGCAGTTATTCCGTTTTTATCCAGTATTTAAGACAACCAAAAAAAGAGCTTAAAGCTCTTTAAAAAAGCCCAACACTATGTTGGGCTTTTTATTGCTTTGGAATAGGTCAAAATATAAAAAAACGAATTAAAAAAAAGCATAATCATGTAGACAGATAGTTCTGTTTTTTATAAAGTGCAGCCGTTTATATATCCTTATGATTATAAAAAATGCTTTTTAATATCTTTAATGTTTTGGAAAAAATAGGGTTAAGTGCGCAGAAACGTGCCGTCCATGTGCAATTTTCTAATGAACTACTCAATAGCCAAGTTTTTTTACAACGTATAGAAGGCCAACATCAGCTAAATGGGGGATTGGAAGCTGAGTTGATCTGCCTTTCAACGAGTGCCCAAATTGCATTGAAGCAGTTTATAGGGGTGCAAGTTGCCGTTGATCAGGTCACTGATTCTGGACAATTATTCCGAACTACAGGAATTGTGACAGAAGCGAGTTATGGCCAGAGTGACGGTGCTTTAACGCTTTATAAACTCACCTTAAAAGACGCGACAAACTTATGGCACAAGCGCCGTAATAGTCGTGTTTTTATGAATAAAAGCATTATTGAAGTCACGGAAGTTTTATTTAAAGAATGGCAAGAAAGAAGTCCACTTTTTGCGACAAGTTTAAGTCTCGACCTCAGTGGGTTAAGCCAGAGTTATGATATTCGCCCATTTATCATGCAGCACAATGAGTCTGATTATGACTTTCTTACACGCTTGTGGCGAAGTGAAGGCGTTAGCTGGCTAATTGATGAAGCAGAGCTTTTTGTTCCTTACTTTACTGTACCTATACAACCTCAAAAACTAAGACTCATTGATGACAATAGCCAGTACCAAGCTTTAGCACGTCGTAGTATTCGCTATCACAGAAGTAGTGCGACAGAATATCAAGATAGCATTACGGGTTTTGTAGCGGTGCGGACTCTGCAACCGACAGCGGTACATGTGCAGCGTTGGCAACCCGATGCTCTGGCACACGAAGAAGGTGTAGGTTCAGTGATCACTACACACCTACATTCAGAGCAATTTGATTCAGCGAGTTTGAGCCTTGAACAAGCATGGCATATGAGTCCAGCTTGGATGCAAGATTTGAAAGGGGAAGATCAGGCTACTGCTTCAAGTAGTAATCAGCTAGAGAAATTGAATCAGCAATTTACGGATATGTACGCGAGTCGGGCCAAATATTTTAAGGCTTATAGTAGCGTCCGTGATAGTCAAGTCGGCTATTGGTTTAATTTACAGGAGCATCCTGAAATTGATCAGCATGAAGGGGCTGATCAAGAGTTCCTGATTATTGCTAAAAATTTCTATAACCAAAATAACTTACCAAAAGATTTACATCAGCAAGTGAGCCAATTGTTAACCCAAAGTCGTTGGGATCAACATGGTTATAATGATATTGAGCGCCAAGGTAATGAGCTGACCCTAATACGCTGTCAGATCAAGACGGCACCTGAATATAATCCAGAACAGCATCGCCCAATTGCTTACCCGCAAAGAGCCAAAGTCGTGGGGCCAGAGGGAGAGGCTATTCATGTTGATGAATGGGGGCGCATTAAGGTGCGTTTTCTATTTACTCGTAGTGATGATCATGGGCATGATGGTGGCGCAGGTAGCAATGATAATGATACCGACTCGGCTTGGGTGGATGTACTGACTCCTTGGGCAGGCGAGGGCTATGGAGCACGCTTCTTGCCACGTATTGGTGAAGTGGTGGTCATTGACTTCTTTGATGGCAATATTGACCGTCCATTTGTGACTGGGCGCATCCATGAAGCGCAGCGCTCACCAACCAAGTTCGATGTGAAAGGGCAGCTTCCTGATACTAAAAAACTGAGCGGAATTCGCAGTCAGGAAATCAGTGGTAGTGGCTTTAACCAATTACGCTTTGATGACACAACGGGGCAAATTAGTACCCAATTACAAAGTAGCCATGCAGCGACACAGCTGAATTTGGGTAATTTAAGCCATCCGAAAGAACAAGCGACGAGTCAGGGTCGTGGTGAAGGCTTTGAGCTAAGAACAGATGCTTGGGGAGCTGTGCGTGCGGGTAAAGGCATGCTCATCAGTACCTATGCACAAGAGCAAGCTATTGCAGACCACTTAGAGGCTGCACAAGCACAATCCTTACTTTCACAAGGTTATGAAAGCATGAAAATGCTCAGTGAAGTTGCAGCAAAGCAACAAACTGATGCTTTGAACGTGATTAATCGCTTACCCAAATTTATCCAGTCACTTGAGCTAAAAACTACAGGACAGGCATTAAATAGTACAGTGAACCTATTTAAAGAAGGGATTAATAAAGATCCTATTCACGCTTTAAAAGACTGTGGTGGCTTTATTCAAGATATTGGTGCACTAGGTGGAAATGCAAAAGGCGTTGTAGATGAATTTAATGCTTTCTTTACCGATGCCAAAGATGCAGTGGAAAACTTAAAAGTGTTCATCGAAAACGTTGAAGAACATGGTGCTGACATCATTAAAGGAAAACTTGCTAGCATTAAAGACCGCATTCATAAAAATCCATTTGAAAGTATTCAAGAGGTTGGAAAAGTCTTAGCGAATGTCGAGACTAAAGACTTTGACATGATGAGTGTATGTGGAACGTTTAGTAAAGGCAGTAAATTGGAAGTATCACCTTCTAAAGCATTAAGTTCTTTGCAAGGCTTTATGGAAGGTTATACCCAAGGTTTAGAAAGTAGTTCCGATACTAAACAGCAAGAACAAGGCAAAATTTTTAGACAAGCCTTGATGTTATTAGCATCGCCAAATGGCATTGCATTGACGACACCTGAAAATATCATTTTGCAAGCTTCGCAAGATATTGCAGAAAGTGCTAGTGGCTCAATTAACTTAAGTGCACAGAAAAATATCATTGGGCACGCGCAAGACAAGATCAGTTTGTTTGCCGCGCAAAAGGGTTTGCGTGCTTATGCAGCGAAAGGAAAGCTCGAACTACAAGCACAAGACGATGCTATTGAAGCAATTGCGAAGAAGGTGATTAAGCTTATTTCTACTGAAGAAAAAATCGAGCTTACCAGTCCAAAAGAAATTGTATTAACAGCAGGTGGGTCACAGCTCAAAATTAATGCGGATGGCGTATTTTCAACAACAGGCGGTAAGTTTGAAAGTAAAGCTGGGCAGCATTTATTTACGGGTGGGGCAAAGGTTTCTTATGAGGTACCTGAGTTACCGAATACCCCAACTTTTAGTAACCGTTTAGATATTTATGATCTATTTTGGGAAAGTGATTTTAGCAAACTTAGCTATAAAGCGTTCATACCAGATACAAATTCATTTACTTCAGGAGCTATAGATGAGCATGGACGAACAGGAAAAATCGGTACTCCTGATCCAACAAATGTTCAAGTTTTAATTGGCTCTGATGATGAATGGGGGCTTTTAATTGATAGTTTTGATGAAGATGACATTTTGGAAGATCAGAGCATAAATAGTAATAACTCTGCAATTGATAATAATATTGAAGATAGGGGCTGAAAATGAATAAAAAATCATTAGTTACAATACAAATCTTAGATTTATTTGGTAGCCCAATTTCAAAAGCACAATATGAAGTAAAAAATCAGAGAACGGGGCAAGTTATCGCTGCTGGAACAACAAACTCATCTGGATGTATTGTTGAAATCAGCCGAGATAAAGGAACTGCTTTAGATGTATATATTAAAAGTATGTTTAAAGGCTCAATGGTTAAAGTACAAAGTTTTGTAATGTATAAAGACCGAATGGTCGTAAAAATTACAAGTCCCAAAGTACTTTTAAATTTAAAAACATTAACAAATCAAGGTAATAATGGGCAATATAAAAGAAAAACACATATTGTTAAAAAGGGTGATACGCTATTTGAAATAGCACAAAAAAATCACACGACCGTTCGAGCACTAGAACGTTTAAATAAAATAGACGATCCAAATAAGATCAGTATTGGTCAAGTAATTAAACTGCCAGTTCATATTCCTGCTTCTGGAAACCATTCACATCAAGACAAATCTAAACATAAGCACTCAGCTCAACCTGTAAATAAACCTACTGCTAGCAGTACAAAAACTACTCCAGCTCCAGCAGCAAAAAGACCAGCTAATCCTACTTCCCAAACAAAACAAGAAAATGGGCTTCCAGAAAAAGTACATCAACTTTATGAAGATACTAAAAAAGCACTGAATGAAGCTGCAAGTTCAGCTTCTAAAATTTTGACTGTTGATGATCGTAGTCAAGATGGAGGTACTCCTAAAGCAAATACTACAAATATTTGTAAGACCAATCCTCAATGTATTTCCAGTGGTAAAAGTGAGTTAATTAGAGAAGTTAATATTCGCTTAGCAGGTTTCGGTGGAGCATTACCAACAGATGAATTTACAGAACTGACTGCAACATGTATTAAACAATTTCAACGGGATTATATGGGGGTTCCAGACACTGGGAAGATTTGTGGTTCTGTTTTAGTTGCTTTAGATCAATTTTATGATGAATACCCCATTTCTAGCTTCATGGGAAAAGCTGCATGTAATTGTGGTAAGTGTTCTGGTTTTGGAAATGGAAAGATGGGAGTGCAATCAGGTATAAATACTGCTAATGAATATCCAGGTATTCATAGATCTTTAATTTGGATATTAAAATCCTTAAATTTTTATTTAAAAAATGAATTTAAAGATAAGAAAATTAATGTGGCATATATAGAATCTGGTTATAGATGCATTGAAAATAATAAGAAACATGAGAGAACATCTGTAAACCATATGGGGCTAGCTCTGGATATACATTTTCATAAAAATGGAGTTAGAACACGAGAACTAAGTGATATGGAATTTATTCGAAAAAATATTATGGCAAAAAAAATGGGGGCATCTGAACAAAGAATCAGGGATAAAATTTATTTAGAACCTAAAGTCTTTAGAAGTGGAGAGGCTGGTGCAACTTCTTGGGTGCATTTTGATATTACAATGTTTCTAGATAAATATTTTAATAATAATATGTTTAAAATAAAAGTAAGTGACTTAAATGGAATTAAACTAGTTGATCTTGCGGCTTCGTCACGTATTTTAAGTTGTGGGGGCATAGTTGCATTACCAAAATCTCAAAATAATATAACAGATGAACTAGTTTTAAGTAATGAAGATATTATAGACATTATGAAAGTAACCGAAACTGAAGTTATAAAATTTAAGACAGAAAAATATTTTTTAGAACAAGCGGCTGGCGTTGTCGATACTATTATGAATAGAACTAAATCAGGAGTATGGGGAAATAGTGTAAGAAAAGTTGTGAATGCTGATAGGCAATTTTCTAAAATTACTGGACCGAAGAGTTTGGACCCATATGGTAGCGTTGAAAATATGCCTATGTCGCATGTAAGCAGAAAAGTTAGAAATTTTGTTAATAGTTATCTTTTAGAGCGAGCTAACGGAAAAAAATCAATTATTGGAGAGAATCTAAACTATGCAAATAAATATTACTCAGATGAAAAGAACAGAAAAGCTTGGGTAGATAAATTTCATAATGAGGCGGTGAAAAATGGTATGATACTTGGTACAGGTAAAGCTATACATGCCCACGGAACGGTTCGAGAGTTAAGAGATAAAATGCCAAAACCGTTTAAAATTGTTCTACCTAAGGATTTCAAAGGAATTTAATATGTTTGGAAAGTATGTATTTTATACAGGTTGGTTGTTAGCAACCTTGAGTTTAAGTGTATCGGCATGTGCAGATAATTCAAAAGTGAATTGTAATACAAATAATGTTTATAGAGATTTAAAATGCTTAGAGAAAGAAAATAAAAAATTAATTAATCAGCTGGATAATAAAAAAAATAAAGAAAGAAAAGATTATAATCAATGGATAAAAGAAATAAAAAATAAATGCGAAGGTAAGATAAGCTATGCTTCTGGAGAGGGGGCTGGTTTAATTAAAAATCAGTGTTATCGAGAAGAGTATTTGTCTAGACTCTCTTTTATTAATACGGGAAAAGTTAAAAAAAGTGACACAAATATTCATGGTTTAGAATTAACGTATTTACCATATAATTCGAATGATCATCTTAAATGTATCATGAAAAAAGAGGTAAATAGTTGTTCTAAAGTTAATTTAGTTAAATCATCTAATCTAATTAAATATTATCCATTTATTTCACCTGCATATGGCGATAGCATTGTTCTGCCTGAAACAGATGACAGTAAACAAATAATTGTTTCTCCTTTTGAAGACAATGAAGATGAAGGTCCACAGTTAGAAATTTCTATTATTAATGCTTTTGGTGTGGTAGAACAAAAAACTATATCTGCAAACAAAAATGTAATAATCGATAAAAACTATAATTTAATTTATAAAGAAGGAAATAAAGAAAAAATATTAAAATTAAAATAAGATAATAGAAATTAATATAGTATATAAATTTTTAAGAATAAGTAATTGATCGAAAGGCAGTCAATATTTGCTGTTTTTTGATCAATTCTATTTTGTTATTTTATATTATTTTGTATTGAGGTATATTATTGTTTAGTTGGCTCTTAAAATAAGGTTTATTATAGGGAACTATTAAAGTGAATAATTTAAAAGCTAAAATTTTTAAATCTGAGTTTAAAAAAGATATAATAGTAAATATCTATTATTTATTAAAGGAGTTGCGATATAAATTATCAATTTTAATAATATACTATTAGTCTTTAATTTGATGATCTGCTCAAATACTGTGGAATATAAAATGTAATAGTTAGATGAAAAAATATATAATAAAAGTGAGCATGAGTTGAATAGTATAAATTTTGATGTTAAAAGCTATATTAATAGTAATAAAAGCGAAGTTAAGCATCTTTTTGATACTTAGCGTTTTTGGCTGAAAAATAGAAATCCACACTAAAGAATGAGTTTATCCCAAATGAAAAAACATTTTCAATTTATCGTTTTTACTGCTTTCATGATTGGATCTGTTGAGGTTTCATATGCTGACTTTGGTTTTATTCAAGATAAGGATGGGTACGTTAATGTACGAGGAAATTCAAGTTTAAATTCTAAAGTTACGTCCAAATTAAATAATAATGAAATTGTTTCTTGTGTGATGGATGAGGGGACAAATAATTTTTGTTTAGTTAATGCAAGTAATGGTGTAACTGGATTTGTCTACAAAAATAGAATAAATAATTTTAGTGGTTACACTTCTATTAAGCTATCTCAATATTCTAGAGAAAAAGCTGTTTATAATGATAAAAATATAATAGTAGAAGTGTATGCAAAAAAAGCTATATTAGATCCTAAACTTTATAAAAATTTTAAAGGTGAATATAAGTATTTTAATGATAAAAAATTCTTTGGTACTGATGGTAGTTTACCTAATAATGATTTTTTACAACTTGATAAAATCATAATTAAGGATAAAGATAAGAAAATAGAAATTGGTAAAAGTGATATAGAGCAATACTTTTTTCCTAAAAATGGTATAGATGGTGACAAGAACGAGCTTGCTGATTTTAAAATATATTATTTAAATAATAATATTTATATTTTAAATACTTTTAATAATAGTGGTGCAGCAGCTTATAATATTGTTTTAAATATAAAAAATGGAAAAGTAGTTGCCAATAAAGCTTGGAAGGTTGAAATTTAAAATATTTTCGTTCTTCTACAAAGCTAATTAATTAAAAAAACCCAACAAAAGTTGGGCTTTTTTTACGTCTCTACAATTCCTTCTAAATCTTCGAGCGTATAGTTCGGCATATCAATAATATGAGTTTGAATACCCTCTTGAACATAATCATTCACATGAGGATATAACCAGCGAGTGATCTGTTCGGCAACACTTGAGTGATACTGAATTTCAAAGTGATTTAAACCATAAAACACGGCTTTATGTGAGTCTGGAACTTTAAGCTGAAAACGTGGGTTAGGGTGTTCGCCTAGCGCGCTTTTTACACTCACTAAGTAGTCGCCAATGACAGTCAACGCTTTATTGCGGACCTTTTCAAATTCTAAGGTCCCTGCCACTAAAAAGGTGTTGATATGGGAAGGTAGCGGAGCAGGTGCACGGTTATCATCCATCATACCAATTCGGGCATCCATATATTCCCAGTCGTCATCACGAACGCTACCGTGGCGTAAGTCTAAAATGCCATTACTACGAATATTAACCAGTTGACCGAGTAAACCTACGAAAGGGAATGCCCCAAGTTTATCTTGTATGGTAAAGCCAAAGCGCTCTAAAACTGCCCCATGATGTGGAGAGCCAATACAGACTAGATTCTCGACCATATGAATCCATTGATACATATTTTGTTTGCCATAAAACAAGGCACTGCGAGAGACCAGTCCGCCCATACTATGGCCAATGATATCAATGCTGGTAATTCTTGGATTACGTTGTACTAAATCTTCTAATAAGTTCGAAAAACTGCGTCCATTGGCTGAAATGCGTCGGCCTGTATTGTAATTTAAATACAACATAGTGTTATGGTCACGCTGCGCTAACAGGCGCTCACCAATTCCACCATAATGGGCATTCGACCAAGTCAGATGGTTCATACACAAACCATGGACCAAAATTACAATACGGCCCGCAAGTTCCCCTTGTTGTATTGCACCGTAATGATCGTATAGCACCATGGGTAAGGCGAGAGGGCTGTGCTGTTTCAGTAGATAATCCCCAAAAATCCCATTCAAAATGCCGACTAAAAAATGTAGGCTTGGGGTGAGTGGTTTTTCGTGAAGTGTCGGATATTTTTCAATAATGTGACGTAAACTTGGTGCTAAAAAACAGCTACCGTATTTTTGTAAAGCGCCATAAGAAAGCTGATATGCCTTTTGCACAAATGGTCGTTTTTGAAAGTTTTTAGCATTTTGTGTGCTAATACCAAAAGCATTTTTTAATACTTCAATATTAATAACTTGAATTAATTCATGTACACCATTTAAGCTGGTACTGAACAGTTGAGCTAAACCTTCTAATACGTCTGCCTGACTCGGTGGCGTACGATCCCATTTACAATAAGTTTCATGTAGTGGTGTTAAGCTCGGCATATCTTTTCCCCATATACGTTATAACCGACGTTTTAAGCTGTACTTTTTATCAACGGCAGCTAACGTTTCCATCTTAGTAGTTTAAATAACACATGTTTTTAAAATACTGATGAATGGTTAGTTGAGTGGTTTTTCTTGTCTGACAATAGTGTTTTTATATACAAACTGAGAACAAAAATGTGAGTTTATTCTCAATTTAGAGGGAAAATATATGAATATTATCTACCTCCATGGCTTTAACAGTAGCTCTCTTTCAATTAAAGGGCTGAGCCTTAAGCAGTATTGTAGCGAATTGGGCATAAATGTGCATTTGCCAGACTTAAACAGATCTCCCGATCTAGTGGTAGAGCAAGTTTCAGCGCTGATTAAATCTTTACAAGACGTGGCTTTAGTGGGCAGTAGCCTCGGCGGTTTTTTTGCGACATATTTTGTCGCGAAATATAATATTCCAGCTGTACTGATTAATCCTGCTATGCAACCATGGAAGTTGTTTGATGAGTTATTCCAAGTTGAAAGCATGCCCTACGTGGTGAATGATCAATGGTCAATTGACCATGTTCAGTTACGGCAGTTAGAACAACTGGAACAGAAACAGCCTGAAAATGCCGACAAAATACTCGTCTTATTGCAACAAGGCGACGAAATTTTGGATTATCGTCAAGCACAACGCTATTATAGTGCTGCAACGCCATCCTCATTGATTTTGACGGATGCTCATGGCAATCATGCTATGGAAGATTTTGAAGAAAAATTACCGTTAGTGATCGAATTCTTTGCGCACACCATCAAATAAGGAAAACGTACAACGTGACACAATATACGGCTCAATCGCTTGAAGTCCTTTCTGGTTTAGACCCTGTTCGTCGTCGTCCAGGGATGTATACCGATACGACTCGACCTAACCATTTAGCCCAAGAAGTGATCGATAATGCTGTTGATGAAGCATTAGCTGGTCATGCCGACAAAATATGTGTCACGGTTTATAAAGATGGTTCATTGTCGGTTGAAGATAACGGCCGTGGTATGCCGGTCGATATACATCCTGAATATGGCCAAAGTGGTATCGAAATCATTCTGACCAAGCTGCATGCCGGTGGTAAATTCAGTACCGATAACTACCAATTTTCAGGTGGTTTACATGGTGTGGGGATTTCGGTTGTAAACGCTTTATCAACACGTGTTGAGGTCGAAGTTCAACGTCAGGGTAACCTATATCAAATGGCTTTTGAGCAAGGTGAACCCGTAGCACCTTTAGCTGTTCTTGAGGGTAAAGCACCAAAACGTGCGACAGGTACAACTGTACATTTTTGGCCAGAAGCGAAATATTTTGATAGTCCAAAATTTGCTTTAAAGGCGCTTAAACACAATTTAAAAGCCAAAGCTGTTTTAGCGGCTGGTTTAAAAATTATTTATATTGATCAAATTAACGATGAAAAAATCGAATGGCAATTTGAAAATGGCCTCGTCGATTATTTGATGGATGAATTGCAAGACCGCGAAATCTTGCCAAACCCTGCTTTTGTGAGCAGTGGTCAGGCAGACCGTGCGGCGTGTGAATTTGCAATTTGTTGGAATGTAGAAGGCGGCGAGCAGGTTCAAGAAAGTTACGTCAACTTAATTCCAACTGCACAAGGCGGTACTCATGTGAACGGTTTACGTTCAGGTGTTACCGAGGCATTGCGCGAGTTCTGTGAGTTACGTAATTTGCTACCACGAAACCTCAAGCTTTCGGCAGAAGATGTTTGGGATGGTGTGAACTATATCTTGTCGCTCAAGTTCCAAGAGCCTCAGTTTTCAGGTCAAACCAAAGAGCGTCTTTCGAGTCGTGAAGCATCAAATATTGTTTTAAATATTGCTAAAGATGCTTTCGCACTCTGGCTCAACCAACATGCTGAAATTGCCATGCAACTTGCTGAAATGGCAATTTCTAAAGCAGGGCGCCGTTTAAAAGCTGCGAAAAAAGTTGAGCGTAAAAAGATTGTTTCTGGCCCGGCTTTACCGGGTAAGCTGGCGGACTGCGTGGGCCAAACACGTGAAGAAAGTGAACTCTTTATTGTTGAGGGTGACTCTGCGGGCGGTAGTGCCAAGCAGGCGCGCGATAAAAACTTTCAAGCGATCATGCCAATTCGTGGAAAAATCTTAAATACGTGGGAAGTTTCTTCAGATGAAGTATTGGCTTCTCAAGAGGTCCACGACATTGCGATTGCGATTGGTGTAGACCCAGGCAGTGATGATTTATCAGAACTGCGTTATGGCAAAATCTGTATTTTGGCCGATGCCGACTCGGACGGTTTACACATTGCGACTTTGCTTTGTGCTTTATTCGTTAAACACTTCCCAGCATTGGTTGAAGAAGGACATTTGTATGTGGCAATGCCACCATTGTTCCGTATCGATATTGGTAAAGATGTTCATTACGCGCTTGATGATGATGAACTTGAAACTATTTTGAAAAATATTAAAGGTAATCGTAATCCGCAAATTACCCGATTCAAAGGATTGGGTGAGATGAACGCGATTCAACTACGTGAAACCACGATGGATCCTAATACTCGCCGCTTGGTTCAATTAGATCTTGATGATGCCCATTTTACGGCGGGTTTACTCGACAAGTTGCTTGCGAAAAAACGCTCGGCAGATCGTAAACAGTGGCTTGAGCAGAAGGGTAACTTAGCTGATATCACTGTCTAAAAAGGCATAAAAAATCCCCGCTCAATTGGCGGGGATTTTTTATATAAACCTAAATTGTTAGAAATCACCACAACGGTTTCTGCCATTCATTAAAGTAAAAATAGACAGATCTGTATATTTTAATTTAGGCGGTAATTTTTATAACCTGTTGAAATTGAAAAACATCACAATTTGCTCCACCTCCAATTCGATCTACCACTGCAAAATCACTGGGTGCCTCGAAGGTAAGCAAAGGATGATGCCATGTGCCTGCCCGATAATTGATACTTTGCTTCCCATTTGAAACAAATGCACATAGCTTTGAAATTTCGGGAGTATTCTCGTCTAAAGCGGGCGCCACAATAATTAAAAACTTTTGTTGCTGTAATGGAATAAATGCTTGAGAACCTTTCGGATGGCGCTCTAGCATTGAAATTTCCAGAGGCAGCACACTAGCTTTAATATTACGGAAAATACTAATTCCTGCCTTTGCTTCACCTTCAATTTCAGTTTCAACAAGCGCATGGTAGCGCTCGGTATGGGCATCATTAATATGAAAAAAGTCATGCCCGTCACAACAGATGACTTCTCCGAAAGGCTGGAAGTTTTCAATAGTTAAGGGCTGAATTTGAATATTACTCATCATCATGACTTAGCAATTTTTCCCCATAAACGAACACGGCTAATACCACCATCCGGAATCATGTTAATACGAATATGCGAGATTTTTTCATGCTGTAAAATCTCATTCACATATTCATGAATATGGTCCATTTGCATCGGTTGGGCTTCGAGTAAGTAAGACCAAAACATACTTTGAGGAATTAACTGTGCATCGGTTGCATTTTCGAGGTAAACCGCCTGAATAGATACTTGGGCAGGGAAGTTCCCTTTAAAATGAGCTGTATCAATTTCAAGCTTTTCAATTTTTCCGCTTTTACCCAACGCAAGAATACACCAGTCATAACCCGGTGCACGGCGGCGTTTGGTTTCCCATCCATCGCCCATATTGACTCCGCGGCCTGGGTTAATCAAATTACGCGGGTGTCCAAAGTGCGCATCGCTATAGGCAACTACACGACCACCATTTTCGAGAGCCAATAAATCGAGAGCTTGTTGGCTGTCAGTTACCTGAATATGAACATCTCCATAGACACGCAAACGGGCAATACCACCATCAGGGAAAATGTTGAGACGTATATGAGTGAAAAGTGCATCATTATTGACCATAAAAATATGATGCTGGCTTGGGCCTAGTTCAGTATTTCCTAAAACATCCTCCCATTTTGCCCCTGACAGGTCGCCATTTGGTGCATAACATGCTTCTAATGATGCAGATGCAGGATAATTTCCTGTAAAAAAGCTGGTATCAATATCAAGTGCAGTGATTTTTCCACTTACACCTAACTTCACGATACACCAATCATAGCCTGCGTGACGTTTACGTCGCGTTTCCCATCCGTCCATCCATTTGCCGTTGTCATCAAATTTATCTTCAACAAAAATAGGTGCATCAAATTGCAGCATACGCTTTGCTTCTGCAAAGAAATCATCTGAACACTCAATGACTTGTGCACCAATTCGGGCATCTGCCAAATTGGTTTTCGTATTCAAAATCTCAGGAAGTTCAAAAGCTGGAGCGTGCAATGTTGCCATAGTGGAGTATCCGTATTTCTTGTTAAAAACATGATTTTTCATTTAAAACTGCGCTAACACGGAGCGTGCCGAAACGAGTTTTATACATAAATATATAAGCATGGTGCATGCCAGTTTTGTGGAAAAGCTAAATAAATTTTGAACGATGGCATGTTTTTAGCATAAGCACCCTATAGGTGAATATCTATAGGAGAGTGTTATGAATGTGGTGATTATTGGTGCAGGAATGGGAGGTCTAACCACAGGCATTGCATTAAAGAAATTTGGTCACCAAGTTCGCATTTTTGAGCAAACTGAAAAAATTCTTCCTGTCGGCGCGGCAATTTCGCTGTGGTCGAATGGTGTGAAATGTCTGAACTATCTGGGATTAACTGACAAAATCGCCAAACTTGGTGGACAAATGGATGATTTGGCCTATGTGGACGGTCTAACTGGAGATGTGATGACACAATTCAGTTTACTGCCATTAATTGAAGAAGTGGGCCAAAGACCTTATCCAGTTGCACGTGCTGATTTACAAAATATGTTGATGGATGAATTTGGTCGTGATCAGATTTATCTAGGCAAAAAAATGGTCAGCCTTGAGGACAAAGCTGATTATGTCGAGGTTCATTTTGCAGATGGTAGCTCGACGCAGGCCGATCTATTAATTGGGGCGGATGGCACTCATTCACTTACACGAACCTATGTGTTGGGGCAGCAAGTACAGCGTCGTTACGCAGGTTATGTAAATTGGAATGGTTTGGTTGAGATCTCTGAAGATTTGGCTCCGGCACAGCAATGGACGACTTATGTGGGTGAAGGCAAGCGTGCCTCCCTAATGCCAGTTGCAGATGGAAAGTTCTATTTCTTTTTAGATGTCCCTTTACCAGCAGGGTTAGATAATAATCGAGATGAATATAAAAAACTTTTAAAACAATATTTTGTTGATTGGTGCCAACCCGTACAGCAGCTTATTGAACGCTTAGACCCGCAAAAGACCAATCGGGTAGAAATACATGATATTGAACCGTTCACTCAATTTTATAAAGGTCGCGTGGTGATTTTGGGTGATGCTGCGCACAGCACGACACCTGATATTGGACAAGGCGGTTGCCAAGCGATGGAGGATGCGATTTATTTAGCGCGTTCTCTGCAAATTAATACTTTGGGGCTAGAGGATGCTTTACGACGTTATCAAAACAAGCGCAATGAACGTGCCAATGAGTTGGTGCTTCGTGCACGCAAACGTTGTGATGTGACACATATGAAAGATGAAGCCGTTACACAAGCGTGGTATGCAGAATTACGCCGTGAACAAGGCGGACATATTATGCAGGGGATTATTAGCAATATTGTAGGTAATCCACTTGATTAAAAACAAAAACAGCAAGGAATTTTCCTTGCTGTTTTATCTTCTAAATAAAAATTTTAGAAGTGGTATTTAACCAATGCACTAACGTTATTTTCGTCGGCACCTTTAATACCAAATTTGTTATTCCACACTGAGTGCTCGATACCGAGGTATAAACGCGTATCAGGAGAAATGTGTTTACCTACATTCCATTTCCATTGAGTTGTCCAGTTCAACTCGCTTGCATGGTCATCTTCAGCGGTTGACCAGTCAAGGAAACCATCTACCAAGAAATCTTCAGATCCTAATTTTAATGGAATGCCGTAAACGAATGTCATTTGATAATCGTCGTCAGTTTTCTCATTATTTGCACGGTAGAAGTTTAAATTCGCATATTGGAAATATGGGATATCTAAATCAACTGCAAAACCATACAAGAAATTGTCGAAGTTATTGCCGTTTTGAGAGTTACTCTCCCAAGTCGTACTAATCAACACATCTTTTACTGGGCCATATGCCAGTTTTTTACCAGACACTTCACCTAAGCTTAAACGTGGTGATAACTCAAAATAAGTACTTTTATAGTCATCTTCGCCACGCATGCGGTCTAAGAAAAAGAATACATCAGCGTATTTAACTTTCGCTGCATATTCCAAAGTAATCGTGGTTTCTTTGTCATCTACAACTTCATAGTTTTCACCATAAAGTCCAGTCACACTAAAATCTTGCCAGATTGGTTTTGCCTGAACCATGGCAGTTGCAGATAACAAGGTACAAGTCGCCGCAAGTTGCTTTAATTGCATTTAAATGATCTCCCCCCAAATAAAGCACGCTAAGGATACAGGGTCTTAAGCAAAAATGAAGCCAAATTTGATCAACGGTTAAAAAAAAGCCCACCGAAGTGGGGCGCTAAAAAGTAAATCTTTAATGAGTATTTCTTGTGTTTATTGTTTGGCTCAAATGCGGGGTACGCGAGCTACGAAATGAAGGTAAATGATTAAATAATAAATTCAATAAGATAGCAAAGATACAAGTTGAACTAATGCCCGAATGGAACAAAGTTTGTACCCAAACAGGGAAATGAGCATAAAACTCATGGTTAATAATTGGGATCATCCCAGCTGATAAAGCGGTTGCGACAATAATTAAATTTTTCTGATCGTTATAATCTATTTTTGCCAAAGTGCGGATTCCACTCGCTGCAACCGACCCAAACAAGACCAAACCTGCACCACCAAGTACGGGCATTGGAATCGCTGCAATCAAACGACCCATAACAGGTAGTAGGCCTAAAATAATAAGAATCACACCACCTGCTGCGACTACAAAGCGGCTTTTGATGCCTGTAATCGCAACCAGTCCAACATTTTGGGCAAAAGCACTTTGCATGAAAGAGCCAAAGATAGGCGCAAAAGCACTCGAAAACATATCGGCACGTACGCCATTGGCGATTCGTTTAGAATCGACTTCAGTTCCTACAATGTCTCCGACAGCAATAATATCGGCTGTGGTTTCCGTCATAATCACTAAGGTAACGATTAGCATCGATAAAATTGCACTGAGCTCGAAAGTCGGTAAACCAAATGCAAATAAGTGTGGAAATTGAAGCCATGCGCCTGAACTCACTTGACTAAAATCACCAAAACCCATGAAGTAGGCGAGGGTGGTACCAGCCACAATAGCCAACAAAATTGATAAACGACGAATACTTGCTTGCGGCAGCATATTTAGAACGATCACAATGCCTAAGGTCAGTAAGGCCAAAGAGATATTTTCTACGCTACCCCAGTCGGGCGCTTTGTTGTTGCCACCCATCATCCAGCGAATCGCAACAGGCAACAAAGAAAGACCAATAATCGTGATAACGCATCCTGTCACAACAGGTGGGAAAAACCGAATAATTTTTGAAAAGTAAGGTGCAAGGCATAGTCCAATTAGAGAGGCTGCAATGACCGCGCCGTAGACAGCAGGCAAACCACCGCCTGTAGTGATAATGGCAACCATGGTCGCCACACCTGCAAAGGATACCCCCTGAACTAAAGGTAACTTTGCCCCTAGATATTTGGTTCCGATTGTTTGAATCAGTGTTGCCAATCCACCTACAAATAGGGCTGCTGCGATTAACATTCCGACTTGTGCTGAGCTTAATCCTGCCGCTGTTCCAATAATGAGGGGCGGAGCCACAATGCCACCATACATGGTAAGCACATGCTGCAAACCGTAAGCAAAACTTTTGGAAATTCCTAAATATTCATGCTCTGGAGAAATCGCATTTTTTTGCTGATGATTCATATTTTTCTCCTATTTATATTTGAGTTAGCTGCCGCGATAAGTGGAGTAAGCAAATGGGCTGATCAGTAATGGAATGTGATAATGCTGATTGGGGTCTTCTATAAAAAATTGGATACAAACACGCGGGAAAAAAGTTTTGACTTGCTGCGATGAAAAATAAGGCGCAATTTCAAATTCAAGTTGATAAGCACCTTCTGCAAAGTCTGTTATTCCAAAATCACTCACTCGACCATCTTGATTGGTGGTTGCTGTCGCTATCAGCTCATGGGTTGCTGCATGAAACAACTTCACTTCTACGTCTGCAGCCGGTTTACCTAAATTCGTATCTAAAATATGAGTGCTGATCATGCTTGTATTTCCTGAGATAGACGTAATAGAGCAATCGCTGCGAGTTGCTCATGTACAATTGTTTTTTCGATAGCCAAGTCGTTTTTTAGTCGTTCATGTAGCTTTTTTAAAATTTCATCGCTACTGAGGCCTGCCGCTTTAATTAAAAAAATAAAGCCAAACTTTTGTTCATAATCAAGATTACCTTGCAGCAGAGCTTGTTGGGTTTGTTCATCTAAAGAAATGCCAGCTTGTTCCTGATTTGAAAAATCTTGCTCTTTTGCATTGAGTTGTTTTTTAGCTTGGCGTTCACCAATTTTTGGATGGGTGGCTAATGCCGCTAGTATCTCTTGCCATGACCACATTTGACTTAACTGTTCTGCATATTCCAAAAGAGATGCTTTTGTTGAATAGGGACGATTTGAGATGATTTTTTCGGCCCATGCTTGAATGTGGACACAGTTTTTTAACAAAGTCTTGAGCTGTTCTGGTGAGGCTTGATTAAACTCGGCTAAAAACACTGTTATTCCTAAACTCGTTGTCTTGATATAAAGTTTTAGCAATAACAGTGCCAATAGCGAGTTTTAATTCGCTTAAGGATTTTGAAAATTAAAAATCAATTATTTAGTTATGTGATTTTTATACCAATGTTCGGCAATATCCTGACGACGACATACCCACACTCGATCATGCATTTGGATATAGTCGAGAAACTTTTGTAGTGCTTTAAAACGGCCTGGACGCCCTAAAATACGGCAATGCATTCCAATTGACATCATTTTTGGTGCAGTTTCTCCTTCGGCATACAACACATCAAAACTATCTTTTAAATATTGAAAAAACTGTTCTGAGCTATTAAATCCACCCGGTGAGCAGAATTTCATGTCGTTACATTCCAAAGTATAAGGAATAATCAGATGAGGGCGTGATGCACCACCAGCATCGGTGAGCGTTGTCCAAAAAGGCAGGTCATCACCATAATAATCAGAGTCATATTGAATTTGCGGAAACTCTGCGAGTAACTGACGTGTATTGGGACTGTCACGTCCGGTGTACCAACCTATCACTTTATTTTCAAATAAGTTTTCTAAAACAGATAAGGCTTGTTCCATATGCTGTTTTTCGACTTCAATATCGGTATCTTGATAGTGAAGCCAGCGGTAGCCATGAGAAACCACGTCATAATCAGCTTGTTTAATCGCTTCTACAATATAAGGGTTGCGGGCAAGCGCCATTGCCACTCCAAAAATGGTCATTGGAAGTTTGCGCTTTTGGAACTCATTATGAATGCGCCAAAAACCAGCACGTGAACCATATTCGTACATCGAGTCCATCGACATATGTTTGGCTGGGTAACTTGCAGCGCCAATAATCTCTGATAAAAACTGTTCTGAACCATCATCGCCGTGCTCAATATGTTTTTCGCCACCTTCTTCATAATTAAGAACAAATTGCACAGCAACCTTGGCATTATTAGGCCATTTAACCTGTGGAGGTTGTCCGTGATAACCGATCAAATCACGTGAATAAGGAGACTTTTGAATTTGCTCAATGAGCTCGGCTCCAGATAGATAAGATTTGGACACGATTGCTCTCCTTTTGTTCAATTTTTCATAAAAATTTAAAAAATCAGCTTGCATATTTTTATAGATGGACTGATATTGAAGATATGAAGATCTTCAAAATAAATTAAAACCAGTACGTTTAAGTCAGGAGATAACAAACCATTACACCATCAAAATGTACAATTGAAGTCAGTTCATGCATGCTTAAAACATGCCAACATAAAAAAGTTTTGCATAGAAAAGATCCACAGTAAGAAAGAGAGGATGGTATTTATGAATATTGAAATCCGCACAGATAAAAACATCCATAACAGTGAACGTTTAATTACTTATGTACGTGCAGAACTTACTCAAGAATTCCAACGTCATAGCGAACGTATTACGCATTTTTCGGTTCATTTTAGTGATGAAAATGGGGACAAAGGTGGTGACAAAGATATCCACTGTATGATTGAAGCGCGTCCTTCAGGTTTGAAACCAGTTGCAGTGCACCATAAAGCAGGAAATATTGATGCCTCTATTCATGGCGCGATTGAAAAATTAAAACGTAGCCTTGAACATACTTTTGAGAAAAAAGAACACCCGAGAGGTGGACAACCAGAATTCATTGATGATGAAGTCTAATTGAAAACGCTAAAAAGCCCTTCGGGGCTTTTTTTATATTTGATAAAAATAAAACTATTCACAACATTAGGTTTGCAATGCGATGCAATCAACCTCTAAAATCTTCAGATGAGATTAGGCATAATAGTCCTAATATATTTTTGAGAGATGGTCATGTTAACCACCCAGCAGCAAGCTTTAATTAAAGCCATAGAAGAATTAGAACTCGCGCAAGTGCAAAAATTACTTGCTGACGGGCTTGATCCGAACTTTATTGATCCAGAACAAGGACCACCTGTATCAATCATTTGTGACGGAATTTTCAAATGGTGGGAAGATGTATCAGAAGCTTATGAAGCGGGTACACCGTTATCAAAAGAAGAAAAGCAACAAAGATTACAAGTTTATCTCGATATTCTTGAAGCTTTAATTCAAGCCAAAGCCAACGTACACCTTTGGGATGCAGAAGAGTTTTATGGTCCTTTATGGGATGCAGCAAGCTCGGCATGTGCTCCAGCCGTTCAACGTTTACTCGATGAAAAAGTTGACCCAAACACACGTGATGAAGAGGGTCTCACTATTTTATCTTCAATCAGTCAGTTATTCTTTGATTGTGACTTTGATGAAATAGATTGGTCAGAAGCGCTTCAAGAAGAGCGTGAAACACTCGAGTTATTGCGCCAACATGGGGCAAAAATGTCAAAAGAACTAACTACTTGAATGGATAATAGAATGAGAACATTTCAAATTTTAACTTTTGCTCTGACCACTGTTGCTGCAGGAAGTACTTTTGCCGCAGAGTTCTCGTTTGATCGTCCAGGTGCTGGAATGGGAACGGGAATTACTCCTGTAGGTAATTTGGCGTGGGAGCAAGGTTTACCAAGCGTAACCTATACTGAGTCGACTGTTGACGGTGTTAAAGAAAAGACCGTAACCTTAAATCAGGATATGTTATTCCGTACAGGTTTAGCGCGTGATTTAGAATTACAATTAGGATGGCAAGGTCCAGCATGGACTCAAACCAAACGTGCTGGTAAAAAACATGACACTTCAGGCTTTGGTGATGTCAGCATCGGTTTGAAAAAAGCAATTGATCTAAACGATGAAAATTTATCAATGGCTGTGTTAGCTGAAGCGATCATTGCCACTGGAAATGATGAATTTACTGCGCATGACGATATTTATAGCTTAAGTTCAGCAGTCGCTTATAAATATAATGACTTAGTCGGCACATCAATTACCATGCGCTACGAAGTACAAAATAGTAACTGGGCAGTAACTGCAATTCCAACGATTGACTATAAAATCGCAGGTAAGCTATCAGGTTATTCTGAGTTCATTTACCGTAAAGCTGAAAGCCAGGATTATGAGTATGGTTTAGGTACAGGTTTAGTCTACGCCGTAAATAATCGTACACAACTCGATGCAAGTATCGGGGTTGATTTGAATGGTCAAGACAAGAGCTACAATGGTGGCTTAGGCGTGGCGTTCTTGTTCTAAATAAAGCAATTTAAATTTATGTTAATGAAAAAGCTGATTCATCAGGGAATTCTTTATTTTCTAGCAGTTGCTGTTTGTGTGTTTAGCCAGTTGGTTTCTGCGCAAGATAAGCTACTTTCACCCGAACAAGCTTTTTCATTTTCGGTTGAATCTTCTGAGCCGCATACTGCGAGTTTGTCTTGGCAGATTCAGCCAAATTACTATCTCTATCAGCATAAATTTTCCGTACAACAAGGTACTCAACCTTTAGTTTTGAAGTTACCGAAAGCGATTGCCCAATATGATGAAAATTATGGGCAAAGCCAAGTTTATTACAATCAAGTCAATTTCCAAATTAAGACTAAGCCTTCAGAGCACTATAGTGTGACTTGGCAGGGCTGTGCCAAAGACCGTATTTGTTATCCACCCCAGACCATTGAGTTTCAAACCGATGCAGATGGCTTGGTGGGTGTGCAAAACCAAGCAGGAACAGCACCAAAACGATTACTAGATTTAGCGAATACACAATCCGACACCTCCTCGGGTTCAGAATCTTTAGAAAAAGAGCAGAGTACAGAGACAGCAGCTGATCCAACTACACCTCAAATTGCGCAAGATCAGATCTGGTCAGCCAAGTTAATTGAACACTCGCTTTGGTATGGAGTTTTATTATTTTTAGGTTTAGGCATGTTGCTCGCATTTACACCATGCTCTTTACCGATGCTGCCTATTTTAACTTCACTAATCATTCGGGATCATAAAGGGCTAAAGGCTTGGACCATTGCGCTTACTTTTGTGTGTAGCATGGCATTGGTTTACGCAGGCTTAGGTTTAATTGCTTCTTCGGCAGGTTTAAATTTCCAGCGCTGGTTACAACAGCCAGCAACCTTAATTGCTTTTAGTTTGCTGTTTATTGTCTTTGCTCTGAATTTATTCGGTCTGTTTGAGCTTCATTTACCGCAAACATGGTTAAACCGACTTGATCGTATTCAGTCAATGCAACAAGGCGGCACGTTGGTCGGTGCTGGGGTTATGGGTGTCGTTTCTGCGCTTTTGGTGGGTCCTTGTATGACCGCACCTCTCGCTGGAACTTTATTATTTATTTCTCAAACGCAAAATCAGTGGCAAGGTGCTTTGCTTTTATTCTGCCTAGGCTTTGGAATGGGAATTCCGCTATTGCTGGCAAGTATTTTAGGGGCAAAATTCTTGCCTAAAGCGGGCGACTGGATGCATCAGATTAAAGTAATTTTTGCTTTTCTGATGTTGGGATTAAGTCTTTATTTTATTCGTCCTTTGCTGCCAGATTGGGGCATGCAAGTGCTTAGCCTTGTATTAGGCCTTGCTTTTATAGCCTATGCTGTTTATCAGTTTTTCTGGAAAAAAGGGCAACTACAATGGCTCTACGCGATTTTATTATTAATCGTTACACCTTTTGTGGCCTATAACCAATATCAACATATTCAAAATCGAACTTTGCAAAGTTCTAATCATATGGCCGAGTGGCATATTGCAACTACAGCAGCGGACTTTGAGAAAATTTTAGCAGCAGCGCCTACAGATCGGGCTATTGTGGTTGATGTCTATGCAGATTGGTGTGTTGCCTGCCAGCCAATTGAGCACCGTATTTTAAAAGCACCTGAGGTTCAATCTGCTCTTTCACCTTATTATTTAATTAAGCTTGATTTGAGTCATTATGACCAGTCACATGAAGCACTACTCAAACAATGGAATATTTTAGGTCCACCGACCTATCTATTTTTAAGCCCAGAACAAAAAGAGATTCGTGCTTTACGTTTAACTGGTGCTTTTAGTCAGCAAGAACTTTTGCAACAACTTGCGAGCTTGGCAAAACTAAAACAATCATAAGCTATTAACAGCTTCAGTCTGATGAAATGTACGTACCTGATTACGGCCTGAAGCTTTCACCGCGTAGAGAGCTTGGTCAGCCTGCCGAATAACGAGATAAGGATCTTGTGCAAAAGCTGAACTGCTAATTCCAAAACTTGCACTAATATGAATAGGATTGTTTTGAGCGCTACAAACAGGCAGTTCTTGCAAAGCAAGACGACAACGCTCAGCAATTTTCTCTGCTTGAATAATATCGGTGTGAGGGAGTAATAAAATGAACTCCTCTCCACCAAAACGTCCAATAATATCCTCGTTACGTAAATTCTCAGAAAGACATTGAGCAATTTCAATTAAGACCTGATCACCTTGGTGGTGGCCGTATATATCATTAATTTTTTTAAAATGATCGATATCAAGAAGTACCACAGCATAATCAAATTGTTGTTGGTGTAGCGACTCCAAATGCATGTTTAAACTACGTCTATTTAATACATTAGTTAATGGGTCGATTTGGCTTAAACGTTGAATATAAGTTTCTCGCTGACGCCATTGGGTGAGTAATATTTCAAATAAAATAAAACAAGCCAATAAAATCGGCATAATAAAAAAAGCCATGCTCCCTAACCAAAAGGGGTTAGTTTGAGCATGTTCCATAGCCTTAAAATTAAATAGAGGGGCATAAGGCACAGTACCGCTCATACTTAAATATGTACATACAGTTAAAATAATCGTGGCAGGTACAAGGGCGCTATAAACAATTTTTCGATCAAATAACACCAGACCCACTCCAATCGTACCCACATAACCGACCATAGTGGCTGGGCTGATACTGCCAATTAAATATCCATCATGACATAGCATAAGTGCAAAGAACTGCACGCTAATGAAAGGAATAACTTTTTGAGCCCACTCATCATTTTTGTAGTGGTAACATGGAATAATCAAAAGGACTAATAAAAATAGGGTCAATAAATTAAGCCAGATTTGTGATTCAACTAAAGGCAGATTTGCCCATTGCCAAACACTTGGTGTAATTAAAATATAGCCCTTCCATAAAATCCAACTGAAATTCATTGCGCAAGCAAGTGTGAGCATCAGTGCGCTTTTTTGTAATGGCGTCCAGTTGATGATGTGATTATTGTGGATGAAATCGATTATCACCTGTTTTATACTATTTACGAGATAAGTGATTAAACGATTTTTCATAATAAATAAGGGCTCCTAAATATAGATGCCTCTTTGTTAGACCATCCTAAAATTGGATTTTTTCAATAATTTATATTTTAAACATAACATGATTTTCAATTTATATATGATGACTTTTTATAAAGAAAATGATGTGAAAAGTTTTGAAGCCTATTCACATCATTTATAAATAAATTAAGTTTTATCCAGTTCGTGGGCAAATTCAGCAATATCTGCCAATGCTTGTTTTGCTTCATCAAACCACGCATTGAACATCTGGAAGTTATGCCACATGCCCGTATAAAGTTTGAATTGAACTTTAACGCCAGCCTCTTCAGCTTTTTCTCTAAAACGCTTGGCATCGTCTAATAAGATTTCTTTAGAACCTACTTGAACCAAAGTTGGTGGTAGGCCATGCAAGTCCTCGAAAATAGGCGAAACGCGTGGGTCATCGGCTGCGATATGATTGCCTATATAGTACTGAGTGCCTGTTTGTAGGGCCTCAATTGATAATAAAGCATCATGTTTTTTGTTAAACCGAAGAGACTCACTTGTGAGTGTTAAATCCAAAAATGGAGACAATAAAATCAGGCCACTCGGCATGAGTTCAGGTTGTTCTTTTAAACGTAAGCAAAGGGCTAGCGCTAAATTTGCTCCGCATGAATCACCCGATAAAATAATATCTTTCGGCTGAATGCCTTGCACCACCAAAGATTGATAGATGTCATACAGAGCTTCGGTTGCCTCAGGGTAGGGATGTTCAGGTGCAAGTGGATAGTCCACATGAATAATCTGCATTTGAGTACGGGCAGCTAAATCCGTCATAAAAGCATGATGTGTTTTGACACTCCCAAGGAAAAAAGCACCGCCGTGAATGTGAAAAATCAGTTGAGTCGCAGAATCTTGTGGTTTGATTTCTTCACCTTTAATGCCTGCTAATCGAATCGGGCGCACAGAAACATTTTTTTGTCGTGGAAAAGCACGACACATTTTATCTAGTACAGGACGTAAGGCAGTAGCCGGCAAATTTAGCTGGCTTGGCTTGCGAATTGTTGTTTTAAGAAAAGTTTCTGTAAAATAATATTTCCAAACATTTGATATATTCATATAGCATCCATTTTTATGCTAGTTTCTTGTTTTCTTGTAAATTTTATTTTGCAAGATTACAAGGTTACACGAAACAGTCACATTCAAAAATTGCAATATCTTTGCGACTTCTGAATACTAAAAATCTTGAAAGACCCAAGGATATTACAAAAATGAAAAAGATTGCTTTAGCTTTAGGACTCATTGGTATGGCTGCATTTGCCAATGCGGCTGATTCACTCAATGGAACGGTATGGAAAACGATTGATGATCAGACCAACAAGCCAAAAGCCGTAGTGAAATTTACGGAACAGAAGGACGGAACCTTAACAGCAACCATCCAAAACATTTTGACACCAGGTGAAGAAAACGCTTGTACAAAATGTGAAGGTCCGTACAAAAACAAACCGCTTAAAGGTGTCACCATTGTACATAATTTAAAAAATGTAGGTGGTAACAGTTATGAAAACGGTACGATTTTAGACCCAAAATCAGGTAAAACTTACAAACTGAAAGGTGAGTTAACTGATGGCGGCAAAAAGCTTAAATTACGTGGTTATATTGGCGTTTCTGCACTTGGTCGTAACCAAACATGGATTCGCGCGAACTAAAAGTTTTAATAAAAAACGAGCCAAATGGCTCGTTTTTTTAGGCTTGAATATTTTGATAGGTGGTTTCATCAAAACCTACAATGAAACCTTGTGAAGTTTTTAAAACAGGTCTTTTAATCAAACTTGGTTGAGCAATGAGTGCTTCAATCAGGTGATCTTCACTGCTTAGAGCACGATTTTGTTCTTCTTCTGAAAGCTTGCGCCAAGTCGTTCCTTTTTTGTTGAGAACGGTATCTTTTCCAATTTCTTTTAACCAGATTTTTAAAGTATCTGCATCAATGCCTTGTTTTTTATAATCATGAAAATCATAGTTAAGCCCTTTAGCCTGTAAGGCATCAAATGCTTTTTTCATTGAGTTACAGTTTTTAATTCCATAAATTTTTAACATTTTATCGGACCATGTCAAAAAGAGAGAGCACACAGCCTAACCCAAAATGCTTTTAATCACTACTTTATACCGATACTTTTAAAACAAATGAAAATTAATGATTAATCGAAAGAGAAATGTCATGTTATTGTCATAAGACAAGGTAATAATGAGCTTAATAAGAAGAAGTTAAAACTAAAAGAACTTAGCGCAAAATAAAAGACAGAAAAGAGAAAACCCGCATTTAATCATCCTGATCATGCGGGTCTCATTTCAACGTCCATTGTCACATCCTTGCAAATAAACTTATCATAAGTTTATTTTATCTTCCTACGGCGTCCTATCCTTTTGCGTCATCCTGACTGCTTCCCTGTGCCGTGGGGCTATAATGCCGTTAAAGCTGTGTAAGAAAAATACTCAAAAACGACATATGCTGTAAGCGAAAACGACAATGTAAGTGAACGGTTGTTCACTTACTCTTGAATTTTATAGTCGATAATAACGGGCGCATGGTCGCTAAACCATTGATCTTTATAAACCCAAGCATTAATTGTACGTGCTTTCCAGTCTGGCGAGCATGCATGGTAGTCAATACGCCACCCTACATTTTTTGCACGAGCTTGACCGCGATTTGACCACCATGAATACAGTTCCGCTTCTGTTCTTACAACACGGAAAGTATCGACATAGCCAAGTTCATCATAAATATGGTCAAGCCAAGCACGTTCATGTGGTAAACAACCAGATGATTTCTGGTTACCTGACCAGTTTTTGATATCAATACGTTTATGAACAATGTTGTAGTCACCACAAATGATGACTGACTTGTTTTCATCACGCCATTGTTTCAGGATTTTTGCGTATTCACCTAAAAATAAATCTTTACGTGCTTGCGCTTCTTCACCACTTGAGCCCGAAGGTAAGTATAATGATGCAATATGTACCGGATGTGACAAACCTAAATCGAATTCCGCAGAAATAAAGCGGCCTTGACTGTCAGCTAACTCAAACCCTAAACCATCTTTAACAGAGACAAAGGGTAGGCGGCTATATATTGCAGTCCCCGCATAACCTGCACGCTCTGCTGGAAAGAGATGGGTATGCCATCCTTCGGGTCTAAATTTTTCAGTCCATTGTTCATGGGTAATGCGGCTTTCCTGCATGCATACGACATCGGCATCTGATTGTTCTAACCATTCAAGTAAGCCTTTCGTTACTGAAGAACGTAAGCCATTTACGTTAATGGAAACGACTCGAAGAATTTTTACATCACTTGGATACTGATCCTTTGGTATCATGCGAAAATTTAACCTCAATTGTGAATTTGGAGCACCTCATGACAACGCCTGTGTCATTTCACCCGCAAGCATTTATCGAACTCGCATTATCACGCGGTGTGCTTAAATTTGGTGAGTTTACTTTAAAATCTGGACGCGTGAGTCCTTATTTTTTTAATGCAGGCCTACTCAACGATGGTGAAGCTTTATCTCTTTTAGCACAAGGCTATGCCGATAAATTAACACAATGTGAAAATGTTGATGTGATTTTTGGACCAGCTTATAAAGGTATTCCATTTGTAGCTGCGACTGCTGTTGCTTTGTCTCAAGTCCATAACAAAAGCGTGCCATGGGGCTTTAACCGTAAAGAAGCGAAAGATCATGGTGAAGGCGGTGTTCTAGTTGGTGCTGCGGTTGAAGGTAAAAAGGTCTGGATTATTGATGACGTAATTACCGCAGGTACAGCGATTCGTGAAGTTGTAACGATTTTGAAAAATGCTGGCGCAACTATTGCAGGTGTTTTGGTGGCATTAGATCGTCAAGAACGTGGTCAAGGTGAGCTTTCTGCAATTCAAGAAGTTCAAAAAGAATTAGAAATTCCTGTACACGCACTGATTACCATGAAAGATTTAATGGATTATTTAGAGGCGAAAGGCGAAAAAGAAGCGCTAGCGAACATGCAAGCTTATCGCGAAAAATATGGTATCTAAGAGTTAGGTATGTAAAAGGAAGCTAAGGCTTCCTTTTACATAATTTAATTATTGATTTGATCTAATTAATGACATTGGTTAAATGATAGTTGGGGGCGTTAAAAATTATAAAAAACCGTTCTAATGCGCTGAAACCTAGAACGGATTAGAATAAGATTATAATGTTAAAATAAAAATTTAAAGTATTTCGTATAACTCGTATTATGTTAATTTTAGAAATATTTAATAGCTGGGAATAATATGACTAAACAGCCAAAGTGGATAATACGGGGCAAAAGCATCAAACAATTAATTAAAGAATTAGAATCTTTTGAAGATCAAAATTTATTAGTTGAGCTATCTTTTGATGATGGAGAAACATCTAAACCTATAAGCTTAGTTAGTAAAATTGATGGAAAATGTATGTTACTGAACTGTGAAAACTCAACAGAGTAACTCCTCCATTTAATATAATGGGACATTATGCGAAATCCTCTAATTTTATTTATTTAAAATTTTTTACACCCCACTTCTTACCAATGCCATGCCCAACTTGTCTTATTGTCCTTGTTCAGTCATCACCAAAGGCGAAAAAGAAGCGCTAGCGAACATGCAAGCTTATCGCGAGAAATACGGTATCTAAAAATAAAAAGGCATACTTCTAAATAAGGGTATGCCTTTTTAATATTTACTTAGAACTGATAATTCAAACGCAATAATACATTACGTGGTGTGCCTGGCATACTGTCTGAACGCCAGTACTCTTTATTAGTCAAATTATTCACTGCAAGCGTGACATTCCACGGATCTGCACTATAGCCAATCGCTGCATCGACACGATTAAAGCCTTCCATTTTTACTTGATTATTAATATTTGGATAATAAGACCCGACATAAGTCACGCCCACCTCGGTATACCACTGTTCGGTTGGTAAATAACGAACAAATAAATTACCAGTATTCTTAGATGTGTTTGCTAAATAATTACCTTCTTGTTCAGGCTTTTGTTTGTCTTCTTTTACCTTGGCGTCGGTATAACCATAACCACCGCGAACAAAGACGTTATCAAGTACGCGACCAATAAAACTAAATTCAAGACCACGAGATTGATGCTGACCAGCAGTTGCCCATACATCTGGTTGTTCATTAGGATTTGGTTTATAGCGGATATTATTTTTACGAATATCAAAAACAGAAAATTGAGTATTTAAACGATTATCTAACCATTCACTTTTTACACCCACTTCATATTGCTCGTTATATTGAGGCTCTTTATCCATTTTTGTGACATCGGTGTTTCCAGTAACTTGGTTAACACCCATTTGTCCGCCAAATGGAGCAAAGCTTTTAGAGTAAGACGTATAAAAGCTATGTTCAGGAAGCGGTTGCCATACCAAACCAACATTTGGGCTAAAGCTGCCATCTTTTACATTACGGTGTTCTTTTGTCAGCTTATTGGTGGTTGAAAAGTCGAAGTAATCGTAGCGGAGTCCCATCATAAGTTTAAGTTGGTCATTTAGACCAATTAAATCTTGAATAAATACGCCGTAAGTTGTGCCTTCATTATAGTTATGCTGACTAATCTTTAATGGGCCATTGCCACGACTGTACTCTCGTTCACCAGTGATTGGATTAACGTAACCATAAATGGCCGACCCATTTTGAGTTTTATTGGCTAGACGTGGCTCTCGTTGTTCATAAGTCCAGTCTGTACCAACCATAATTTGGTGTTCAAGCTGGCCTGTCTTGAACTTTCCTTTAATATCAAATGTATTGGTTGTGGTCTTATTGCTGGTTTGTTGCCAGTAGTAAATTTGGTCGATGTAACCTTTTTTTGTACAAGCCTCATTCTTTGAGTTTTTTCCATCTAAACCACAATAATTTCCAAAATAAAAGTGGTCAAAGTTCTGTTCTGCTTGTCGGTAACTTGCCGCCCAGTGGAAGTTCCAATCAGGCGCATATTCATAATTCACATCGGTACGAACGACTTGCAAAATATCATCAACATAATCACCGTCTTGGGCAAATCCCATTTTAATAGAAGTTCCCGCAGGCAAGTTGTCACGTGTTGGTCCACGGTCAGGTACACGATTTAATTTGTCATAGGTATATTGTGTGGTCCAGGTCAGCTTTCCATCGTCATTCTTATAGGTAAAGCTTGGGGAAAACATCTCAATCTTATTTTCAATACCAGAGCGGAAGCTGCCTGCCTCGCCATATTCTCCAGTCAAACGCACTGCTAAATTGTCATTAAGTACTTGGTTGATGTCAGCGGTTGTTCCGTAGTTATTGTATGAACCCGCATATGCGCCAACTGAACTTTTAGAGTCAAAATTGGCGAATTTACTCACCATATTTACAACCCCGCCGCCAGCACTACGGCCATATAAAACCGAAGCAGGGCCTTTTAAAATTTCTATACGTTCGATATTGGCTGTACTGCGGCGTACTTGTCCGCTTTCGCGTATGCCATCACGGTAAATATCACCTGTGTCAGCACCAAAACCACGAATCGTGATCCCATCGCCGCGCATATCGTAACTGGTTGATACCCCTGGTGTACCTTGCAGCATGACGCTTAAGTCATTCGATCCATAAATTTTATATTTCTGAACATCAATGGTATCAACGGTTTGAGGGATATCTTTTTTATCTAAACCATTACGAGTGACATTGGCCTTGTCATAATCGATATAGCTTTTAATCGGGTCGAGCTCACTCATGGCCTCGATTTTTATGGTTGGCATGGTGGCTGCGGCTTTTGATGAGGAGCCAATCAATTCCTCGGCGTTAGCACCTTGAATATTTAAAATCATTAAACTGAGTAAGCTGAGCGGGAATGAACCCTTAATTTGGGGAGATGATATAGAAATTCTTAACATAAAAATAAAATCAATTAACAAAAATAAAAGTATAAATGATAATTATAATCATTTAATTGTTTAGAATAAAAGAACTATTAACTTAAAAAATGGCATATTTATTTTTTATTAACTGATTTTTAAGAAGTTAATTAGAAAATTAAAGGACTTGTTGGGTTGACTCATTAGTTTTTCTTGTTAATTAGGTTTTAGAGGGGGCTTTTTATTGATAAAAATGCCCCTCTAAAATCACGCATTATTTTTGAGAACATCTAAAATATCCATTTCTGGATCATAATTTTCATCAATTGTTTTGCAAATCGCTTGGCCTACAATAACTTGAGAGCCATTAAAAGTCATAGTAGGTGCTTCATAGAGCTCCCAACCATGATTAAGTGCTTTAGTCACTCGTGCACAAAAAGCAGAGTCATCAGGTCCGGTTAAATAGCGATAAAGTTTCATCTTTAGCCTTTAAAAATAATATTTTATGGGAGTAGTTTAACTGAATTTACCTTAATTCAAGATAAAGAAATAACCGATAAGGTTTTACTAAAATTAAGAAAAACGAGTGAAAAATCTCAGCTATACTCATGCTAATTTAAATTTTAAGAAGAGCTTGAGCATGCGTGTACTTGTCGTCATGGATCCGATTGAAACCGTAAATCTGAAAAAGGATTCAACCATGGCAATGTTGTGGGCGGCGAGCCGTCGTGGACATGAGTTAGGTTATGCATTACAACAAGATTTATATATCGATCAAGGTAAGGCTTACGGTCTCATCTCTCCGTTAAAAGTTTTCGAAGATTACAACCATTATTATGAGTTAGGCGAAAAGAAAAAAGAATCTATCGCGGCTTATGATGTTGTCCTTATGCGTAAAGATCCGCCTTTTGACATGAACTTTGTCTACACAACTTATGTGCTTGAACAAGCCGAGCGTGAAGGTTCATGGATTATTAATAAGCCCCAATCACTGCGTGACTGCAATGAAAAATTGTTTGCTACGCAATTTCCTGAATTACAGGTGCCAACACTTGTAACATCGCAGCAGAGTTTGATTCGCGAATTTATTACCGAGCACGGTGATGTGATCGTTAAGCCACTTGATGGTATGGGTGGTATGGGTATTTTCCGTTTATACCAAGACGGTGTAAATATTGGTTCTACCTTAGAAATGCTTACGGAATTAGGTACCCGCCCAATTATGGCTCAGCGTTATATTCCTGAAATTGTAGAAGGGGATAAACGAATTTTAATGGTAAATGGCGAGCCTATTCCTTACTGTCTGGCACGTATTCCGCAAAATGGTGAAGTACGCGGTAACTTGGCAGCTGGTGGCTTAGGTCAAGCGCGTCCACTCACAGAAAATGACAAACTCATTGCTGCTAAAGTTGGTCCTTTCTTACGTGAAAAAGGTTTGGTATTTGTAGGTCTTGATGTAATTGGGAATTATGTCACTGAAATTAATGTGACAAGCCCAACTTGTATTCGTGAAATTGATGCGCAATTTGGTACATCAATTGCCGATGACCTATTTGATGTATTAGAAGCCGGTCGTCCAGCATAAGGGTCTAGTTCGGGCGGTTTCCTAAGCTTATTATTGGAAATCACCCGAAAATATATGAATTAATAAAATCACAATATGAAATACGCTAGCGCTTTGTAGGCATATTTTCAAAAAAGCACATCTTTCTGTTATAAACGAGTGAAATTCGCTTTTCGTTAATGAAGCTTTAGGATTAAAATAAACGGCTACAAAAATAGATGACAATTTCCATTGTTTTTTGAGTTGAAGAATTAGACCGTGACCGATTCACAGCAAAGCAAACCTAAACATGTCATGATGATGGCTGCCGGTACTGGTGGACATGTTTTTCCAGCCCTCGCCGTAGCCAAACAACTTCAACAACAAGGTTGTCAAGTTTCATGGTTAGCCACGCCAACAGGTATGGAAAATCGTTTATTAAAAGATCAAAATATTCCAATTTATCAAATTGATATTCAAGGTGTGCGTGGAAACGGAGTGATCCGTAAACTTGCTGCACCTTTTAAAATTTTAAAAGCAACTTTTAGTGCAATGCGCTATATGAAACAGCTTAAAGTGGATGCTGTTGCAGGCTTTGGGGGATATGTGGCAGGCCCGGGTGGGCTAGCAGCGCGTTTATTAGGTATTCCTGTTCTCATCCATGAGCAAAATGCGGTTGCAGGATTTACCAATGCACAGTTATCCCGTGTTGCTAAAGTGGTATGTGAAGCGTTTCCAAATACATTTCCTGCTAGCGAAAAAGTAGTGACAACCGGCAATCCGGTACGTCGTGAAATCACTGATATCTTAAGTCCAAAGTGGCGCTATGATGAACGCGAGCAAGCGGGTAAGCCGTTAAATATTTTAATTGTGGGCGGCTCTTTAGGTGCAAAAGCACTGAATGAACGCTTACCTCCGGCATTAAAACAACTTGAAGTTCCACTGAATATTTTCCATCAATGTGGTCAGCAACAGGTTGAAGCAACTCAAGCTTTGTACGCAGACGTACCAGCAAATTTGACCGTACAGGTTTTGCCGTTTATTGAAGATATGGCGAAAGCTTATAGCGAAGCAGACCTGATTATTTGCCGTGCTGGTGCTTTAACTGTGACAGAAGTAGCAACAGCTGGTGTTGCAGCAGTTTTTGTACCGCTTCCTATTGCGGTGGATGACCACCAAACTGCAAATGCCAAATTTCTGGCCGATGTCGGTGCTGCAAAAATTTGCCAGCAATCGACTATGACACCAGAAGTTTTAAATCAATTGTTTACTACGCTGATGAATCGCCAATTACTTACAGAAATGGCAGTGAAAGCGCGTCAACATGCCCAACCAAATGCAACTCAGCATGTGGTTGATCTTATCCAAAAAATGTAATCGGATTTACTATGTCTCCATCAACAGCTGCGAACCAAGCAAAAAAACTGATTAAAGTGCCTGAAATGCGCCGTATCAAACACATTCATTTTGTGGGGATCGGTGGCGCTGGGATGTGTGGCATTGCAGAGGTATTGGGCAACCAAGGCTATAAAATTTCCGGTTCAGACATTAAAGCGTCTAAAACTACAGAACAATTAGAGAAAAATGGCATCAAAGTTTATATTGGCCATCAACCGGAAAATATTAAAAATGCCAATGTGCTTGTAGTTTCTACAGCAATTGATCCAGAAAATCCGGAAATTAAAGCTGCAATTGAACAGCGTGTTCCAATTGTACGTCGTGCAGAAATGCTAGGTGAGCTTATGCGTTACCGTCACGGTATTGCTGTGGCTGGTACACATGGTAAAACTACAACCACAAGTCTTTTGACGACAATGTTGGCGGAAGAAAACCTTGATCCAACTTATGTTATTGGCGGCTTACTTAACAGTACAGGCGTAAATGCGGCTTTAGGTGAAAGCCGTTTTATCGTAGCTGAAGCTGATGAATCGGATGCATCTTTCCTTTATTTGCAACCAATGGCAGCGATTGTAACCAATATCGATGCTGACCATATGGACACCTATGAAGGTAGTTTTGATAAATTAAAAGATACGTTTGTACAGTTCCTTCATAACTTACCATTTTATGGTTTGGCTGTAGTTTGTGGTGATGATGCGAACATTCGTGAAATTTTGCCGCGTGTAGGCCGTCCGGTTATTACTTATGGTTTTAATGAAGATAATGACATTCGTGCAGTTGATATTGAACAAGATGGTATGCAATCGCACTTCACTGTGTTGCGTAAAGGTCGTGAACCATTGCGTTTAACAATTAATCAACCAGGCTTACATAATGTTTTAAATGCCTTAGCAGCAATTGGTGTTGCAACAGATGAAGGTGTTTCTGATGATGCAATTAGCCGTGCATTAGAAGGATTTAGTGGTGTAGGTCGCCGCTTCCAAGTGCAAGGTGAATTTGAACTTGCTGATGGCAACGTTAAGTTAGTTGATGACTATGGACATCATCCGAAAGAAGTAGAAGCAACTATTAAAGCTGCTCGCCAAAGCCATCCGGATCGTCGTTTGGTTATGTTGTTCCAACCACACCGTTACTCTCGTACTCGCGATTGTTTTGATGACTTCATTGAAGTGCTCTCTCAAGTCGACCAATTATTATTATTGGAAGTTTACCCAGCTGGTGAAAAACCTATTGTGGGTGCAGACAGCCGTACTTTAGCGCGTAGTATTCGTTTACGTGGACAAGTAGAGCCGATTTTGGTCGATCCGGTTGAAGGTAATTTGCAAAACATCATGCAAAATGTGTTACAACCAAATGACTTGTTATTAACACAAGGTGCGGGTAACGTGGGAGCAATTTCAGTAGAACTTGCACAACACCATTTGTATGTGAAATAAACAAAAAGTATTGAATAATCGGGTTAAGGATTTAAACGTGTCAAATGCTACAAAATTCGGCAAAGTTGCCGTGTTGTTTGGTGGGAAATCGGCTGAGCGTGCTGTGTCTTTGGATAGTGGTCAGGCAGTTTTGGACGCTTTGTTACGTTCAGGTGTTCAGGCTGAAGCATTTGATCCACAAGACCGCAGTGTGACTGAACTTGTAAATTATGATCGTGCATTTATTGTATTGCATGGTCGCGGCGGTGAAGATGGCCAAATTCAAGGTGTGCTTGAATGGTTAAATCTGCCTTATACAGGAACAGGCGTGCAAGGTTCTGCTATTGGCATGGATAAAGTTAAAACCAAGCAAATCTGGCAAGGTAGCGATTTACCTACAGCGCCATATCGTATTATTACTAAAGAAACAGATTTAGATGCGGTGATTGCTGAGTTAGGTTTACCTGTCATTATTAAACCTGTACATGAAGGCTCAAGTGTCGGCATGAGTAAGGTTGAGAAAGCAGAAGACTTTGCAGCAGCAATTGAAAAAGCGACTCAGCACGATGCTGTGGTGATGGCAGAAAAATGGATCACTGGTCGTGAATTCACAATTTCATTCCTCAATGGGCAGCCTTTGCCGGTTATTCGTTTGCAACCACCAGCAGATGTAGCTTTCTACGACTATGAAGCGAAATATCAACGTAATGATGTAGAGTATGGTATTCCTTGTGGTCTCAGTGAGGCTGAAGAGAAAAACCTACAAGCATTGTGTTTACGTGCTTTTCAGGCGGTGGGTGCAGAAGGCTGGGGTCGTATTGATGCGATGCAGGATGAGCAAGGTAATTTCTGGCTTTTAGAAGTAAACACTGTTCCAGGTATGACCAGTCACTCTTTAGTTCCAAAAGCTGCTAAAGCGGTTGGTTATAGCTTTGATGAATTGTGTGTTGCGATTCTTGAGCAAACATTGGAAGGTACGGCTTAAATATGGCACAACTTCCGGCTTCCATGCGCCGTAAACGTGCGGCCATCACCTCTATTCATGATAAACCGCCTACGCGTAAGCAGAAACTTGCGAATGCTGGTGGATGGGTGCTGTTGGTTATTGCTTTTGTAGTGCTGGCAGTCGGGATTTATGGGTTATATAAAGTTATTACAGATGCAACAGTTGCAAAACTAGAAGTTGTAGGTTCAGCATCTTCTGTTGAAACCCAACAAGTGATGCAACATGTTGCTCCAATTATAAAAGCAAATTATTTCACATCTGATTTAGAGCAGATTCGTGACAAAACATTAGAAATTTCATGGGTAGACCGAGTTGTTGTATCTCGTGCTTGGCCCAATGGTATTCGTGTTCGTGTCATGCCTCGACATGCTATCGCCCGTTGGGGAACAGGTCGCTTGTTAAGCGATGGAGGCGATGTATTTAGTGAGGCGGAGCCAACAATTCATCCTGAACTTCCGTTGCTTCATGGGCCGGTAAGTCAGTCAAAAATGATGATGCGACGCTATAATGAAATTAATCAATTATTCCATCCTGTCAATTTACGCTTAAAAGAGTTATATCTGACTGAGCGAATGACTTGGTTTATGCAGTTTGACTCTGGTTTACGCATTATTGTTGACCAAGATCAAACAATGAATAAGTTGCAACGTTTAAGTCATTTGGCACAATCTGACTTAAAACAAGTGTGGCCGAAAATCTCAGCCATTGATTTGCGATATCGTAATGGATTATCTATTCAATGGAAGAACGCAACACCACCTAAAATTGTGAATGGTCAGTTTGTTGTAACGATTGATGACACAAGCATTGCAGGTGGAACAAAAGCAAAGCCATAATACGTGGCTTTAAAATAGGCAATTTGCCTGGTATTAAACAACAAAGAAATGGTATGAGTGATGAGTGAAGCTGTTCCCTCAGTTGTTGCGATTGACATTGGGACGCATAAAGTTTCAGTTTTGATTGGAAAAATTCATGCGCCGGATAACATTCAAGTTATCGGTATGGCAACTGCTCGCAATCGAGGCATGAATAAAGGAAAAATTGTAAGCCTCGATAAAGTCATTGCTGCGATTAAAAATGCTGTTGCAGAAGCGGAAAATATGGCCGAATGTCGCATTCATAGCGCCTGGGTATCTATTCCGAGTACCGAGCTGCAAAGCTTTTATGCCTCTGGTCGCACACCAGTATCTAATCCAGCACATGTGATTACAACAAATGAAGTTGTGCGCGCGTTAGAATTGGCAAAAGCAAGTCATGTGACTTCGGATTACTATTTAGCAAGTGCAGTGCCGTTAGGTTTTGAATTGGGTGATTCTGCTGAATGGGTGCAGAATCCAATTAATATGACTGCCCATAGTATGACTGGACATTATCAGTTAATGATGATGCCTATAGCGACTATGCAAAACCTTGATCGTGCCATGAAAGGTGCAAATATCGGGGTTGAAAAAATGGTGGTGTCTTGTCTGGCAACCGCTGAGGCAAGCTTGCTGAAAGATGAAAAAGAGTACGGTGTTTGTCTGGTTGATATTGGCGCAGGCATTACCAATCTTGCAGTTTATCTTGATGGACGTTTAGCTCTGGCGCGTACATTGCAACGTGGTGGTGAGCATGTCACACGTGATATTGCTGCTGTATTGCAAACTACGACAGAAGAAGCTGAACGAATTAAAATTCTACATGGTTGCGTCGATTTAAGTGCTGTTAAGCCAGATCACATGATTCAAGTAGAAGGAATTGATGGCCCTCAAACCATTAGCCGGATTGAGTTGTCAGAAATTATTATTGCCCGTTATGAAGAGATCTTTAGCCAGATTCGCGATGAACTCGAACAAAGCGGTGCAATTCATGGTTTATACCATGGGGTAGTATTGACAGGGGATGCTTGTCAAATAGAAGGTATGGTGAGTTTAGCTCGTCGTATGTTGGGTGTATCTGCACATTTGGGTAATCCGCCGTTACAGGTTTATGCTGATGATCAACATCAAGCAGCCTTACGTCGTTCTATGTATGCAACAGCAGCTGGTTTGCTCATGTTTAGCCAAAGTGAGTTGCAAGATGCTGTTGAAGAGCCTGAAGAGGCAAATGACCGTTCGGTATGGGAACGAATGGTAAATGGCTGGAATGCGTTTAATAGCAAGTTAAAAGCCATTTTTTAGGATGTATGTATTTATTGGTAGAATTGTTAGGAAGTTGTAAGAGAAAACCGCTGTACTTGACAAGGTTGGTATTGCACAGCATTCTTAAAATTAGTTATTTTTGAAAATCAAGGCAGTATACGGGCTGAAGTGACTGCCATAATGTATTAGGAACCCTAAAGGTCATGGCCTCATTTGAATTTATAGAAGATGAACTAAACGATGGCAACGGTCAAGCCCGTTTCACTGTATTTGGTGTAGGTGGTGGTGGCGGTAATGCCGTTCAACATATGGTGCAGTCTGATATTCAAGGTGTTAAATTCGTTTGTGCCAATACAGACAAACAAGCACTGGACTGTATGAATGCACCTTTCAAAATTCAGTTAGGCGAGCAAAGTACACGTGGTCTAGGTGCTGGTGCTAACCCTGAAGTAGGGCAAGTTGCAGCAGAAGAAAGCCGTGAAATCATTCGTCACCACCTTGAAGGTACCGATATGGTTTTCGTTACCGCTGGTATGGGTGGTGGTACAGGTACTGGTGCAGCGCCTGTTGTGGCTGAAGTTGCTAAAGAAATGGGTATTTTGACCGTTGGCGTAGTTACAACTCCATTTAACTTTGAAGGCCGTCGTCGTTTAAAATCTGCTGAACGCGGTATTGAAGCACTTGAAGCACATGTTGATTCATTGATTATTATCCCTAACCAACGCTTATTGAGCGTATATGGTGATATTTCAATGAAAGATGCTTATAAAAAAGCTGATGATGTATTGTTAAACGCTGTACGTAGTATCTTTGACTTGGTTGTTAACCGTGGTCACATTAACCTTGACTTCGCCGATTTGAAAACTGCAATGAGCACTCGCGGTTACGCAATGATGGGTGCTGGTTTAGGTCGTGGTGAAGATCGTGCACGTCAAGCTGCTGAACAAGCGATCCGTAGTCCATTACTTGATAATGTTAATATTATTAATGCCAAAGGTGTGTTAATTAACATTACGGGTGGTGATGATATTACGTTACGTGAAACAGAAATCATTACTGATGTTGTGAACCAGATTGTTGACCTTGATGAAGGCGAAATCTTCTACGGGACAGTATTTGATCCAGATGCACGTGATGAATTACGTGTAACAGTGATTGCAACTGGTTTAACTCGTAATGCAGCAGACGCTGAACCGAGAAAGCGTAACACGGTAAGCCATGCATCGAGTCAATCAGCTCAATCTATTGATGAAGATGATGTTCCTGCAATTAATAAGCGTCAAAACGCCGATAATGAAGTCAGTAGCACAGCAAGTTCTACTCCGCGTTCTTCTCCAATGAGTATTCAAGATTACTTGAAAAATCAGCAACGTAAGTAAATTATCGTTAGATTTAATGAAGGGCAGTGTTTAAACACTGCCTTTTTTTATTTTTGATCAATGACTAAATATGCTAACGTATAGCGGTTTTAAAAAAGAAGTTACAAAGCATGGTGAAACAGCGTACTCTCAATCGTGTGGTAAAAGCGAGTGGAATAGGTCTTCATAGCGGTCAAAAAGTGATGATCAATTTCATTCCACATACCGTGGATGGAGGTATTGTATTTCGCCGTATCGATTTGGATCCGCCAGTCGATATCCCTGCTAATGCATTGCTCATCCAAGAAGCTTTTATGTGCTCCAACTTGGTAACCGGAGATATAAAAGTAGGCACAATTGAGCATGTAATGAGTGCAATTGCAGGTTTAGGAATTGATAACCTGATTGTTGAAGTATCTGCTTCTGAAGTTCCAATTATGGATGGTAGTGCCGGTCCATTTATTTACCTTTTAATGCAAGGTGGATTACGTGAACTAGATGCACCGAAAAAATTTATAAGAATATTAAAACCAGTTGAAGCACTGATTGATGATAAGAAAGCAATTTTCAGTCCTCATAATGGTTTTCAATTAAATTTCACGATTGATTTTGACCATCCGGCGTTTGCCAAAGAATATCAATCCGCGACGATTGACTTTTCGACAGAAACTTTTGTTTATGAAGTTAGTGAAGCACGTACATTTGGTTTCATGAAAGATCTAGATTATCTGAAAGCAAACAATTTAGCGCTAGGCGCAAGTTTGGATAATGCGATTGGTGTAGATGATACAGGGGTCGTCAACGAAGAAGGCTTACGTTTCGCCGATGAATTTGTTAGACATAAGATTTTAGATGCAGTTGGTGATTTGTATTTGCTTGGTCATCAAATTATTGCCAAGTTTGATGGCTATAAATCAGGACATGCTTTAAATAATCAGTTGTTACGCAATGTTCAAAGTGATCCGAGTAGTTATGAAATTGTAACATTTGATGACGAGAATCAGTGTCCAATTCCATATGTCAGCGTGACATAAGTCATTGTCTTTACTTGGCTATGTTATAATGTAACATTTAAAAGTGTGATTATAATCACATAATAAGAACGATTCTAATTAAGAAATAGAAAGCTGATCATTTTTTATTGCTTGCCAAACGTAGTAAAGCTTGGCTAAGCTTAGGGTCGCTCACGAAGTCGGCTGCACTACGTAACATTTCTTGTGTTTCCGGGGGGATGGGTTTAGAGGGCTCAGATGAGGGTGTATTGGGAGTGTTTTTATTTCTCAAGCGAACCTGAATTCTTTGTAAGTCTTTCAACCCTTCAAGTTGAGATAATTTAGATACATATTGGTTCTGTAAGTAACTGAGTTGACTGATCATCGCTTGATTTTCACCAGTAATGATTAAAGAACCATTTTGATAACACACGACCTGCCATTGTTCCGGTTGGGGTAATAAGGGTTGGATAATTTTCGTAAGTCTTTGCCATTGCGCGACTTGCGTTGTTAGAAACGTAAGGTTTCCTGTTTTTATGTGTTTTCCGGTTTGTTGAAAAACGTTATCGGGTTTAGACATGTTCATTCTCGGATGGATTATTGTCTTCATCTTAAGCGTTCATTTCAATCGATATCAAGGAAGAGATCATAAGGAACTTGAGTAAGAACAGTTTCAAGAGGTTTTTATGCACACGCGTCGTATTTTATTAGCGTTTTCACTTGCCGCTTCGGCAGCATCAGTTGCTTTTGCAGATTATCAAACAATTAACCAATCTACTGACTCAGATCGATTGGAACAGCTATCAAAAACATTATCTCAAGGTTCATATACTCATCCTGACGATTTAGATCTTCCGGCGAGTGCGAAAGTTTCAGTGACCTTACGCCAAAAAACAGTTGAACTCAACAATGAGTCGCTTGCAAAGAAGTACGGTAATGCGACTGCAAAGAATTCTTTTAATGCCTCTTCTTCAAATTCTTACTCTTGGTTAGTTTCTCATCCTCTTCCTGATACTGTACGAGTTTCTTCAAACTTTGGTGGTCGCACCATGGGTGGTCGTGCAGAACATCATGGTGGTTTAGATATGGCTGCTCCGAGTGGCACACCAATCTATGCTACAGGCCCAGGTATCGTAACTAAATCTGGTTGGGGCACTGGCTATGGTCAATATGTTGAAATTAACCACGGCAATGGTTACTTAACGCGTTACGCTCATGCTTCACGTTTAATGGTTCGTGTAGGCGACCAAGTGTCAGCAGGCGAGCATATTGCTAATGTAGGTTGTACAGGTCGTTGTACTGGCCCACATTTACATTATGAAGTAGTGAAAGATGGTCAACGTAAGAACCCAACGACTTACTTAGCGATGCTTCCATAAAACATAGTTAAAAAAGTAAGGTTATTAAATTTATGAATCTAAAACTAAGCTAAACCTTTTTTAACGTAAAGATTGTATAAAAAAACGCCATTATTGGCGTTTTTTTGTTATTTTGTTTAATGCTCGGTCAATGACTATTCATTCAGAAAATAATAGAGCCCCCTCACATTCACCCGAGGCAATAACTTGAAAGGGGTAAAACGTGGTAAAAATACAAAGTAGATTAGAGAACAAGGAACAGGTGAATTATGGCGTTTTACGGTGACTCCGACGCACAAGAAACCCAAGAATGGCAAGATGCATTCGATTCAGTTTTACAACATATGGGAACTGAACGAGCGGCATTCTTGTTGGAAAAACTTTACCAACAAGCAATTGCTAAGCATGTTCCAATTCAACGTCTCAATACACCTTACTTAAATACAATTTCTGTTGAAGAACAACCTGCAATGCCAGGCGACCAAGATATGGAACGCCGTATTCGTGCATTGATTCGTTGGAATGCCTTAGCAATGGTACTTCGTGCGAATAAAACAGGTGATGATTTAGGTGGACACTTGGCGAGCTTCGCATCAAGTGCAACATTATATGACGTAGGTTTTAACCATTTCTTCCGCGCAAACAGCAATAATTTTGGCGGAGATATGATTTATTACCAAGGACACTGTGCTCCTGGTATTTATGCACGTTCATTCCTTGAAGGACGTTTAACTGAAGAACAGTTAAGTAATTTCCGCCGTGAAGTTGGCGGTAACGGTTTACCAAGCTATCCACATCCATATTTAATGCCTGACTATTGGCAATTCCCAACCGTATCAATGGGTCTTGGTCCAATCATGTCAATTTATCAAGCGCACATTCAAAAATATTTGATGAACCGCGGCTTGATCAAAGAAGAAGATCGTAAAGTTTGGGCTTATCTTGGCGACGGTGAGATGGATGAGCCAGAAAGTACTGGTGCAATTTCACTTGCTGGTCGTGAAAAGCTTGATAACCTTATCTGGGTTGTTAACTGTAACTTACAGCGTCTAGATGGTCCGGTACGTGGTAACGGTAAAATCATTCAAGAGTTAGAATCTTTATTCCGTGGCGCAGGCTGGCGTGTAATTAAAGTTGTATGGGGCCGTCATTGGGACCCACTTCTTGCAAAAGACACCTCAGGCGCTTTGAAAGCGGTAATGGAAGAAACAGTTGATGGTGAGTACCAACGCTATCAAGTGAAAGGTGGTGCATATACACGTGAGAAATTCTTTGGCAAGTACCCAGAAGCTGCGGAACTTGTAAAAGATTTAAGCGATGAAGACATCGATAATCTCAACCGTGGTGGTCACGACCCTTACAAAGTGTTTGCTGCATATGCAGAAGCAATGAAAGCCAAAGGTCAACCAACAGTTATTCTTGCGAAAACTGTTAAAGGTTACGGTTTGTCCGAAGAAATTGAAGCGGTGAACAAAACTCACCAAATCAAAAAAATGCAGATCGACTCTTTAAAATATGTACGTGACCGTTTCAACCTTCCATTTACAGACGATAAGTTAGAAGAGCTTCCATTCTACCGCCCAAGTGAAAACTCTCCAGAAATGAAGTATATGAAGGCGCGTCGTGAAGCATTAGGTGGTTACCTACCTGCACGTCGTCGTGAGAGTGAAACTTTAGCGATTCCTGAATTATCTGTATTTGATGCTGTATTAAATGGTTCAGGTGGTAAAGAACAGTCTACCACTATGGTCATGGTTCGTTTAATTGCTTCTTTACTCAAAGAAAAAGCGATTAAAGACCGCGTAGTACCAATCGTTCCAGATGAAGCACGTACTTTTGGTCTAGAAGGTATGTTCCGTCAGCTCGGTATCTATGCCGCTCATGGTCAAAAATATACGCCAGAAGACCAAGAACAGTTAATGCATTACCGTGAAGCAAGTGACGGTCACATGCTTCAAGAAGGGATTAACGAAGCTGGTGCGATGAGTGCATGGGCTGCGTTGGCAACAAGTTATTCAACGAATAACTTGCCAATGATTCCAATGTATATGTACTACTCAATGTTCGGTTTCCAACGTATTGGTGACATTGCGTGGGCAGCTGGTGATGCGCAAGCTCAAGGTTTCTTGTTAGGTGCAACTGCTGGTCGTACAACGTTGAACGGTGAAGGTCTACAGCACCAAGATGGTCATTCGCATATCTTGGCGAACACGATTCCAAACTGTGTATCTTATGATCCATGTTTTGGTTATGAGTTAGCTGTAATCGTACATGACGGTTTAAAACGTATGTATGTGAACCAAGAGCGTGTGTTCTACTACTTAACTGTAATGAACGAAAACTACGAGCATCCTGCAATGCCTGAAGGCGCTGAGGAAGGCATTAAACGTGGTATGTACTTGTTCGAAAAAGATGAAAAAGCAACTGTCCAATTACTTGGTTCAGGTGTGATTCTTCGTGAAGTGATCAAAGCTGCGAAAATCTTACGTGATGAATACCAAATCCATTCAAACGTTTGGAGTGTAACAAGCTTCAATGAGTTGTCACGTGATGGTATGGCATGTGAAGAATATAACCGTTTACACCCACTTTCTGAAGAAGTGAAAGAATCATGGGTATCTAAACAGTTACGTGGTACAGAAGGTATCGTTGTTTCAGCAACTGACCATATGCGTGCTTATAGCGAACAAATCCGTGCTTATCTTCCAGATGGCCGTCCATTTGTTGCATTAGGTACAGATGGATACGGTCGTTCAGATACACGTGCTAACTTACGTAGTTTCTTTGGTGTTGACGCTGCACATATCGTTGTTGCTACTTTGAAAAAATTAGCTGACGAAGGTGAAGTAGATGCACGTTTGGTTAAAGACGCAATTTCTAACTTTGAGTTAGATACTGACCGTCCGGTGGCATGGGCTCCTCAAGCGCATCCAGAAGTTCAAGCAGTTGCTGAATATAATGAAACGCAAACAGGTGAGGGGAACTAAGCATGCAAATTAAGACCCCTGATATTGGTGTAGATAAAGCAGTTGTTGCTGAAATTTTAGTAAAAGTTGGCGACAGCATTGCAGAAAATGACAGCCTTGTTTTGCTTGAGTCAGATAAAGCCTCTGTTGAAGTGCCTAGCACTTCAGCAGGTGTAGTAAAAAGCATCCTAATCAAAGAAGGTGATAGCGTAACTGAAGGTACGGTATTGCTTGAACTTGAAGCTGAAGGAGCTGCACCTGCAGCTCAAGCAGAAGAGGCTCCAAAGACTGCACCAGCAGCTGAACAAACTGCAGCGCCAGCAGCGGCACAACAGTCTACAACGGCAGCTCAACCAGCAACTGCAACAACTAGTCAAGTGGTTGAAGTTCAAGTTCCCGATATTGGTGTTGAAAAAGCACTTGTTGGTGAAATTTTAGTAAAAGTTGGCGAGCAAATCGATGTTGAACAAAGCATCGTTGTGGTTGAGTCTGACAAAGCAACTGTAGAAGTACCAAGCAGTGTTGCAGGTACTGTAGAAAGCATTCAAGTTAAAGAAGGCGATACAGTTAAAGAAGGTGTTGTTCTTATTCAAGTGAAAACAGCAGCTGCATCTAATGCGCAAGCAGAAGCTCCTGGTACTACACCAGCTCCAGCTGCGGTAGCAGAACCGATTGCTGCAAAGCAAGAAACTGTGGCAGCGGCTCCAGCTCAGTCTGGTTCAGTTGATATCAATGTTCCTGATTTGGGTGTAGATAAAGCTGTTGTTGCTGAAATCTTGGTTCAAGTTGGTGATAAAGTTGATGTAGACCAAAGCCTTGTTGTTGTTGAGTCAGATAAAGCAACTGTGGAAGTTCCAAGTACTGTTGCTGGTGTTGTGAAAGCAATTCACTTGCAAGCAGGCCAACAAGTTTCACAAGGTGTATTGCTGGCAACAATTGAAGCTGAAGGCCAAGCGCCTGCTGCTGCACCAGCGGCGAAAGCAGAATCAGCTCCAGCTCCACAGGCAGCAGCGCCTAAAGCGGCAACTCCTACTCCGACTCAAGCAGTGTCTGCTCCAGCCTCTTCTGGTAATGATAAATTAACCAAAGAACAAGAAGCCGAAAACGCTAAAGTTTATGCAGGCCCTGCTGTGCGTAAGCTTGCTCGTGAGCTTGGTGTAGTTTTATCTCAAGTTAAGACTTCTGGTGAACATGGTCGTGTTGTTAAAGAAGATATCTTTGCATATGTGAAGACTCGTTTAACTGCACCACAAGCAGCACCTGTTGCTCAAGCTGCTGCAGCGCCAGCTGGATTACCATCATTACCTGACTTTACTGCTTTTGGTGGCGGTGAAGTGAAGCCGATGACTCGTTTACAGCAAGTCTCTGTGCCACAGTTGTCTTTAAACAACTATATTCCACAGGTAACTCAGTTTGATCTTGCTGATATTACTGAGTTAGAAGCTTGGCGTGGTGAGTTAAAAGACGGCTTTAAGAAACAAGGTATTAGCTTAACAATCTTAGCATTCATTGCAAAAGCGTTAGCGCACTTGTTGAAAGAAGAGCCTTATTTTGCAGGCCACTTAGCAGATGATCAGAAATCTGTATTGCTCCGTAATGAAATCCATATGGGTATTGCTGTTGCAACACCAGATGGTTTGACAGTACCAGTACTACGTAATCCTGACCAAAAATCAATTAAGCAAATCGCTATTGAGTTAGGTGAGTTGAGTAAAAAAGCACGTGATAAGAAATTAACACCGAAAGACTTACAAGGTGCGAACTTCACGATCACAAGCTTGGGTTCAATTGGTGGCACATCATTTACACCACTTGTGAACTGGCCACAGGTTGCAATTTTAGGTATTTCACCTGCAACAATGCAGCCTGTTTGGAATGGTAAAGACTTTGATCCACGCTTAATGTTGCCATTGTCGTTGTCTTATGACCACCGTGTAATTAATGGTGCAGATGCTGCTCGCTTTACTAATAAACTTACGAAACTGCTTAAAGATATTCGTACTTTATTAATCTAATATTTTTAAATGAATCATTAAAAACCTCGCTTCGGCGGGGTTTTATTTTGATATTTAATTTAATTGGTTTTAAGTTAATCTAAAGACGAAAAATGAAGTGTCGAGAGAGGAGAAGTTTCTCGTTAGTCGGTAAAGGAGAAAGAATAAATGGTAGGATTTTTAAAAATCATGGTGCCGATTCTATTAATTGTATTTTTATTAATGGGATTGTGGGTGAGTATTTTACACTTTCCTTGGGAATGGATGACTTACGTTGCAATGGGCTTGGAAATATTTGTAGCTATGCTTATTTTGCCATTTGAATTTCAGTCTCAGCACGTAACTGGTATTAATAATTTTGGATTTATTAACTTAAGTATTTGTTTAGCTTTATTATTGGGTTTAGGTCGACTGTTGGTTTGGGCATGGATAAAATTTTTTATTTGAAAAATAGAATTGCTCGAATATAATGAGCACATACTTCATTGGGGAGTAGCCGCTATTCATTTCTAAATGAATAGGTGATGATCAACATAATTGTTCAACAGAACATGGTCATCATAGCTTAAACGTCTCATCGTTTCCGAGTTGGCAAGACCTTTGATTTACCACTCTGCAGATATTTGGCTAGCAGGAGAGGTAGGTCATGGGCATTTATGCTAGCCAGAGAAACGACATGCAAGAATTTCTGATTTCTACTTCAATTGTTGCCCTCGCTGAAATGGGCGATAAAACCCAATTATTGGCCCTTTTACTGTCTGCACGTTTCCGTAAGCCAATCCCTATTCTTATTGCGATTCTTTTAGCGACTCTAATTAATCATGGTATTTCTGCTGTACTTGGACAGTGGATTACGACCGTGTTGAGCCCCGAAATCTTAGTCTGGGTTCTTGCAGCTGGTTTCATTGGTATGGCGTTCTGGATGCTTATTCCAGATAAGCTCGATGATGAAACAGATAGTATTAATAGATGGCAAAAGTTTGGTGTTTTTGGCGCAACCTTTATTCTATTTTTCTTGGCTGAAATTGGCGATAAAACCCAAATAGCAACAGTCGCTTTAGCTGCACGTTACGACAGCATCTTTTGGGTGATGTTAGGTACAACCTTAGGAATGATGATTGCTAATGCACCTGCTGTATTTATTGGTAATAAATTGGCTGAACGTTTATCTATCTCGCTCATTCATAAAATTGGTGCTGCTATTTTCTTAATTGTAGGTATCTCTACTTTAGTACAGCATTATTTCTTTTAACACATTTTAAGCCGCCAAAAAAACGCACTCGAATCGAGTGCGTTTTTTATAGTTAATTTTAATAGTTAAATTTCACAGTAAAGTTAATTTGACGTGGATTACCTAAAGTCACCAAATTTTCATTTAAGGCGCCTGCATAGTAATCTTTATCGAATAGATTACGGATCGCAAGTTGAGCACCCCAATGTCCTGCATCATAGCCAGCTTCTGTATCAAATACGGTATAGCCTGGAATATGGACATCTAATTTATCCATAGTTTTATAGGTTTCACCTCGGAATCCACCGCCGACATACCAACCAAGTTTTGAGGCAGGGTCAAATTTATAACGCACTGATAAGCTATAAGCATGCTCAGGAATATTGTCGAGTGCTTTTCCTACATTGCTCACGTTTGCATCTTTACTAATTTCAGCATCAATTGTGTAGGTATAAGCAGCTGTTAATTTTAAACCTTCTAAAATTTCTGCGCTGAGCTCAGTCTCGATACCACGAGTTAACTGTTCACCACGTTGTACTTTTTCATTTGGATTTACTGAATCATTAACTACTACGTTCTGACGTTTTAAATCATACCAAGCGATAGCACCTTGAACTCGTTGATCTGGGCTTTGTAATTTCATTCCGACTTCAACCTGTTTCCCTTCTTCAGGTTTGAATGGATTATTATTTACATCAGTACCGCTATTTGGGGTAAATGAAGTGGCATAGCTGACATAAGGAGCCACAATGTCATTAAGGGTATACATGACAGAGGCACTGCCCGTAAATGCATTGTCTGATTGTTTACTCGTATTGCTATTAACCAAACTTGTAGTTTGAGTTTGAGCCCAGTCTTGACGACCAGATAAGCTTAAAAGTAATTGGTCATTAAGCTGAATGCGGTCACGTAAATAAAGCCCTAAATATTTGAGACGGTTGATATCACGAACATTTTGAGTCAATTTTACATTTTGACCGTAAACGGGGTCATAGATATTTAAATCGCCAATATCGTATTTATCATTGGTGTAATCACTTTTTTCCTGAAAACCATCTACCCCAATATTAAGGTCGTGTTGCATGCCATATAAATCAAACTGTTTATTTAAACGGTTATCGATGGCAAAGCTTAAATTATCAATAATTTGGTGGCGGCTATTATTTTTACGGCTAATGGTTGTGTAGTCAATTTCACCTTGTTTGTTTTTTGCCCAAAAGTTGCTGCCCGTGCGAGCAAAGACAGCAGTACCATCCATTTCAGTTTTTTGTACGGCAAAGTTCTGATTAAAGTTCCAACCATTATCAAAAGCGTGTTTAAAGGTATAACCTGTGCGGTAAACATCTGCTTCATATTTACCAAAATTAGGATCGCCAATATATAAACTTCGGTCTATAGCGCCGTTAGGGTTATCTTTTAATGTACCAATGACAGGTAAGCCTTGTTGACGAATGTATTCGCGATGCTGATAGCTTGCGATGACAGATAGATCAGTGTTATCCCCTAAGTCAAAGTTATAAGAGGGGGAAATGTAGTAATTTTTAAAATATACATAATCTGTTGGGTCATCTTGATCCGAGATACGACCATTTAAACGGAAAGCACCTTTTTCACTATTATTAGGGCTATAGTTTAAATCGAACGTTCCTTCTTTAAGGTTGTAGCTGCCATAAGTCATACTGGCCCGAGCAAAGCTTTCAGCTTGAGGGCGTTTAGTCACTAAGTTGACCATGCCTCCTGGAGCAACCAAACCAAAATTAATAGATGCAGGCCCTTTTAAAACTTGTACCTGATCCATGCCTGATAACTCAGTAGCAACATACGTATTTTGGCCTACTCTTAAGCCATCTACATAAACTGAATCAGAAGAAGTTTGTCCTCGAATAACAAAATCATCCCAACCACGACGACCAAGTTTCCCAGCTTCTACGCCTGCGACACCTTCAAGTGCATCTGCTAAAGTTCTTGCTTGTTTCTGGTCAAGCTGTTCGCGGGTTACTACCGAAACCGACTGAGCAGTTTTAAATAAGGGTGCATCTGATTTTAAGGCAGAGTTTGCTTTCGTTGCGACATAAGGTGAAGTGCTTTCTTTTTGCGCTTGAACAGAAATTGTGGGTAGGACATTGGTTGAATTTCCTTGTTCTGTTATTTCTTCAGCGTGACTTGCTGTCATCGAAGTAAAAATAGCAACTGCTAACAATGTTTTTGAAGTCGAAAAACGGAAGGGTTGAGTCATGGGAGGCCTAAGCAGCACAAAAAGTAAATTTGATAATGAGAATTATTTTAATTTATTGCGAATTAATTTTAAATAACATTATGATTCATTTCTAAAATAAGAAAATCCAAATCCATTTTAAAATATTATGAGAAAAATCAAACAATTCATTGCAAGAGTTGTTGAATCCCTTTATTTTATCATGGATATAAAAATATTTAATATTCAAAGCTTTTTTGGGGAATTTTATGGGGGTTGAAAAAACAACGTCGCAGATATTATTTGATAATGGCGTACATAAATGTATTAGTTTTACCAGTTTGGTCAAAGGGGAAGGTATCCAAGCCAATCAATTTTTAATTATTGACCATGAACGTGCTGCTGTAATCGACCCAGGTGGCGATTTGACCTATGTTCCATTAACAATGGAATTAAATAAATATACTCGATTAAAAAATTTGGACTATGTGATGGCTTCGCATCAGGATCCGGACATTATTACCTCAATGCCACGCTGGTTAGTCTATACCGACGCTAAAGTCGTGGCGTCAAAATTATGGGCACGATTCTTACCGCACCTAAATTCCTCATTTATGAGTGATCGTATGAAAGGTAATTGGGAAGACCGCCTTATTGAATTGCCTGACCGTGGCCAAGTGATTCAATTGGGCGAGTCAAAGCTTGTGGTGATTCCTGCACATTTTCTACATTCGGTGGGTAATTTCCAGTTTTATGATCCAGTCGCTAAAATTTTATTTTCGGGTGATATGGGCGCCTCGATTGTTGAAGATGCTAATCAGCCTTTAAAAGATTTCGATACGCACGTCATGAAAATGAAAGCCTTTCATCAACGTTATATGTGCTCTAATAAGGTTATCCGTTTGTGGGTCAATATGGTGCGCCAGATGGATATCGAAATGATTGTGCCTCAGCACGGTAGTCCATTTATGGGTAAAGAAATGGTCAATCAGTTTTTAGACTGGATTGAAACGTTAGCTTGTGGTGTTGATTTGATGACAGAACAGGTTTTTAGTTGTCCAACCTAAAAAATGCGATTCATTATCTTGAGTCCAATTTGAATTTTTTTAGTATTTTCCGTCGCAGAAAAATTTTTGATGACGAGAATTTGAATAAAATGTTATCTCAAGTTGCGACTCCAGATGAGTGCCTACGCTGTGGGGCATGTTGTGCACATTTTCGGGTTTCATTTTACTGGGCCGAGGCCGAGGTAATAGATGAACATCTAGTTGAACCTTTGACACCTGTTTATTCTTGTATGCGTGGAACCAATCAGCCTGAGCCGCGGTGTCAGGCTTTGACGGGTGAAATTGGTAAAGAGGTGGGTTGTACCATCTATGCTGCACGTAGTTCTACCTGTAGAGAGGTGCAGATTGCTGATGAGCAATGTAATAAGGCTCGTTTAGCGCATCAGCTTATTCCTCTTATTCAAGTTAGCCTAGCAGATTCAGAGAATGATCACGACTATGATCAGGTGAGTTAAATATCAGCTAACATGATAATAAGTGGGAAATATTTAGAGTAGCTGGACATCTATTGCTGAAAAAGGCAAAGATTATATGAAAATTGCATCGAAATTTGTTTATAATAGCTCACGGAATTTACCAGTGAGATTGTTATGCTGACCATCGTTCAAGAAGCGCTAACCTTCGATGATGTCTTATTACTTCCTGCCTACTCTACTGTTCTCCCAAAAGATGTCTCTTTAAAGACACGTTTAACTCGCGGCATTCATTTAAATATCCCATTAGTTTCAGCGGCAATGGATACAGTGACTGAGTCACGTATGGCGATTGCAATGTCACAAAATGGTGGTATCGGGATTTTGCACAAAAACATGGATATTGCTGCTCAAGCTGCAGAAGTACGCCGTGTTAAGAAATTTGAAGCGGGTATGGTGAAAGATCCTATCACTGTAACGCCTGAAACTACAGTACGTGAACTAATTGCAATTACCAATGCTAATAACATTAGCGGTGTACCTGTTGTGAAAGACGGCAAGGTTGTTGGTATTGTGACAGGCCGTGATACGCGTTTTGAAACTAATTTAGAACAACCAGTTAGTAACATCATGACAGGCCAAGATCGCTTGGTGACTGTACGTGAAGGCGAATCTAAAGAAAATATTCAAGCATTATTGCAAAAGCATCGTATTGAAAAAGTCTTGGTCGTTGGTGAAAACAATGAGCTTAAAGGCCTAATTACAGTAACTGACTTCCGTAAAGCTGAGAGTTATCCAAACAGTTGTAAAGATGATCTTGGCCGTTTACGTGTTGGTGCTGCGGTAGGTACAGGTGTTGAGACTCCAAGTCGTGTGGAAGCGTTAGTTGAAGCTGGCGTAGACGTTATTGTTGTTGACACAGCACATGGTCACTCAGCTGGTGTAATTGAACGTGTACGTTGGGTAAAACAAAACTTCCCACAAGTACAAGTGATTGGCGGTAATATCGCAACTGGTGATGCTGCATTAGCATTATTAGATGCAGGCGCAGATGCTGTAAAAGTTGGTATCGGTCCTGGCTCTATCTGTACCACACGTATTGTGGCGGGTATTGGTATGCCACAGATTTCTGCGATTGACAGCGTTGCTAATGTACTAAAAGATCAAATTCCTTTAATTGCAGATGGCGGTATCCGTTTCTCTGGCGATATGGCAAAAGCAATCGGTGCAGGTGCAAGTACGATCATGGTGGGTTCACTTCTGGCTGGTACTGAAGAAGCACCGGGCGAGGTTGAGTTTTTCCAAGGTCGTTACTACAAAGCATATCGCGGTATGGGGTCATTAGGCGCAATGGCGGGAGCAACTGGTTCTGCTGACCGTTATTTCCAAGACTCAAAAGCGGGTGCTGAAAAATTAGTACCAGAAGGTATTGAAGGTCGTGTTCCATATAAAGGTCCAATGGGTAACATCGTTCATCAAATGATGGGTGGTCTACGTTCATCAATGGGTTATACAGGTTCATCAGTAATTGAAGACCTTCGCCAAAATGCGAAATTTGTGAAAATTACTTCAGCGGGTATGTCTGAGTCACATGTTCACGATGTAACGATTACTAAAGAAGCTCCAAACTATCGTGTTGGTTAGATTTTGGTAACCAAAACAATCAAGAAAGCCGTCATTACACTGACGGCTTTTTGTTTTTGGTGTAAAGTAAATTTGACGAAAAGAAATATGGCGGAATTGCCATATATGAAGTAAGCCACGGTTGAAGTGGCGTAAGAATGAGATAAGCTATGAGTTATTTTGGAACGGATGGTATTCGTGGAAAATTTGGGCAAATGCCTATTACTCCAGAGTTTGCTTTAAAACTCGGTTTTGCTGCAGGGAAGGTATTAAAACGAACGAGTCCGAAAAATAAGCCACTTGTTGTATTAGGAAAAGACACTCGTTTATCTGGTTATATTTTAGAGTCTGCTTTGCAGGCAGGTTTGAACGCTGCTGGCGTGTATGTTCATTTACTTGGTCCATTACCAACACCAGCAATTGCACACCTTACTCGTGCTTTACATGCCCATGCAGGTATTGTTATCTCTGCTTCGCATAATCCATATTTTGATAATGGTATTAAATTCTTCTCAAGCGAAGGCAAAAAATTACCAGATTCGTTGCAAGAAGAAATTAACCTTGAATTAGAAAAAGATTTATTAATTGAGGATACTGCAAACTTAGGTAAAAGTGTTCGCGTAACTGATGCAAACGGTCGCTATATTGAATTTTGTAAATCTACTTTCCCTTACCATTTCGACTTAAATAATTTAAAGATCGTATTGGACTGTGCTCATGGCGCTGCATATAGCGTTGGGCCTTCAGTTTTTCGTGAGTTAGGGGCAAAAGTTGTTGCTTTATATAATGAGCCAGATGGCCTAAATATTAATGAAGGCTGTGGCTCAACTCACCCTGAAAACCTACAAAAAGCAGTAGTTGAGCACGAAGCAGATTTAGGGATTGCCTTTGATGGCGATGCTGACCGTGTAGTGATGGTCGATAAGTTTGGTAACTTAATTGATGGCGACCATATTTTATATATTTTAGCGACTCAAGCTCAGAAAAAACCAGCAGGTGTTGTTGGTACTGTCATGAGTAATATGGCACTTGAAGTTGCACTTGAAAAAGCGAATGTTGGTTTTGTACGTGCTAAGGTTGGCGACCGATATGTATTACAAGCTTTAGAAGAAAACGGCTGGGTAACAGGTGGTGAGCCTTCTGGTCATATTCTAACTTTAGACAAGAGCACAACTGGTGATGCGATTATTGCAGCGCTTCAAGTTTTAACCGTGATGGTCGAGCAAAATAAGGCTCTTCATGAACTGGTTCAAGACTTTAAACTATTCCCGCAAATTCTTGTGAATGTACGTTTAGAACAAATGCTTGACCCGTATTCAATTCCGGCATTGGTTACTGAATTTGATAAAGCAGAAGAGCAGCTTAAAGGCCGTGGTCGTATCTTGATTCGTAAATCAGGAACTGAGCCTGTGATTCGTGTCATGGTTGAAGGTGATAACGAGCAAGAAGTAAATGCTTTGGCTGAGCACTTGGCAAATGCGGTACGTTCACAAGCACAAGTTGCGTAAGGTGATGACATGAGTGATGTCATTAAAGATTTAAGTGAGTTGCGCTTAAGTTATGAGCAAGGAGAATTGCATGAGGGGCAGGTTGAATCTAATCCTCATCAGCAGTTTTTGGGTTGGTTTAACCATGCTCTAGCAGCGAATTTACATGAACCGTATGCAATGTCATTAGCAACAGCAGGTGCGAATGGCAGACCCCATGTTCGAACAGTTTTGTTACGTGGGGCCACAGAATCTGGGTATGATTTTTATACTAACTATGACAGTCAAAAAGGTATAGATTTGGCAGAAAACCCATATGCCGAATTATTATTTTACTGGCCAAGTTTAGAGCGTCAGGTGAGAGTTGGTGGTCATGTAGTTAAAATTGCTGAGCAAGAATCTACAGATTATTATCTTAAACGACCACGTGATAGCCAGATTGCAGCACATATCAGTACTCCACAAAGTGGTAAAATTGAAAGTCGCGAGTTGTTACAACAGCGTTTTCAAGACTTGCAACAACAAGTTCAAAGCCGTGAAGTGCTTGATAAGCCAGAGTTCTGGGGAGGCTATCGTCTGCAACCAGATTATTATGAATTCTGGCAGGGAAGACCAAATCGTTTACATGACCGCTTAAGTTATGAAAAAATCGATGGTCAATGGACGCTGCACCGACTGATGCCTTAAATGACAAAAATACAAATCAAACAAAGACCTTTATTAACACGCCCTGAACAGTTTCAGGGCGTGCCTCCGTTTATTGCTGAAATTTTGGCAAGGCGTGGAGTACAATCTGAACAGGAATTAGAGCTAAAGCTTAAGAATTTATTAGCCCCACAGCTCAAGGGGCTAGAAACTGCTGTGGCATTAATAGATCAAGCTATTGATGAGCAGAAAAAAATTGTTATTGTCGGTGATTACGATGCCGATGGAGCAACCAGTACAGCGTTAATGGTATTGGTGCTTCGCGATATGGGAGCACAAGTCGACTATTTGGTTCCAGACCGATTTAAATATGGTTATGGACTTACCCCAGCAATTGCAGAGCTTGCACATCAAACTTATCAACCCGATTTATTAATTACTGTTGATAATGGGATTTCCAGCCATGCTGGTGTTGATGCGGCACAGGCACTGGGCATGCAAGTAGTTATTACAGATCACCATTTAACTACTAAAGAAACACCGCTTGCAGAAGCAGTTGTAAACCCAAATCAGTTAGGCTGTGATTTTCCGAGTAAAGCACTTGCAGGTGTTGGCGTTGCATTTTATGTGCTGGCCAATTTAGCAAGTTTACGTAGTAAGCAAGGTAAAAGTACGAGTAAAGTCACTCAATATCTAGACTTGGTTGCTTTGGGAACGTATGCCGATGTTGCTGTCCTAGATTATAACAACCGTATTTTGGTTGATGCAGGCGTGAAGCGTATTCAGCAACATCAATGTCGAATCGGAATATTGGCGTTGCTAGATATTGCTGGCCGTGAGGCTTCATCTTTGCGTGCACAAGATTTAGGTTTTGTTTTAGGCCCGCGTATTAACGCTGCTGGACGCATGGAGAGCATGCGTATAGGCATTGAATGTTTGTTAGCTGACACTATGGAATCTGCCTATCCGATCGCGAGACAATTAAATCAATTAAATATAGAGCGCCGTCAAATCGAAGGGGAAATGAAGCAACAAGCCTTATCTGCTTTAGATAGCTTGCAGCTCTCAAAAGAAGACATTCCTCCAGCTCTTGTACTCTTCGAAGAAAACTGGCATCAAGGTGTGATTGGGATTGTTGCAGGGCGTTTAAAAGAACAATTTCATCGCCCCACTATTGTGTTTGCACCTGATGAAGATGGTATTCATATAAAAGGATCTGCACGTTCAATTGATGGAGTGCATATTCGAGATACGATTGAACAGGTTGCTGAACAACATCCAGAATTGGTGAGCCATTTCGGTGGTCATGCAGCAGCAGCGGGTTTAACTATACGTAAAGAAAACTTCGAAGCTTTTAAAACTGCATTTACCAATTGCATTGCAGCAATGGAAGAATCTTTATTTCAAGCAACGCTATGGACGGATGGAGAACTCCCTGCTTCGGCTTTGCAACTAAATACATTAGATTGGATAGAACAGTTGGGGCCTTGGGGACAAAAATTCCCTTTTCCTCAGTTTGAGGGGCATTTTAAAGTTATTGATTATCGCTGGCTTAAAGAAACGCATTTGAAGCTTAAATTAGCACTCGACCAATACAGTTTTGATGCAATTGCTTTTAATGCAGCAGGCCGTTTTGAATTTGACCCAATGCGGGATTATGTACATTTAGTCTATGAAATAGATCGTAATGCATTTAATGGCAATGTGAATTTACAATTACGCATCGTACATTTAAACCAATAAAAAAATCCGCTCAATTGAGCGGATTTTTTATGACTTTAGGCTTGATTAGAAGCGGTATGCTGCACGAACACCATAAGTGTTGTCGTTATCACCAAATCCAACACGGCCTTCAACACTTACTTGCTGATTTAAGAATTTTTTAGCATTGATACCAAATTCATCTTTATCAGTTAAGTCGTTGTTGTAGTAATCAGCACCAACACTTAAAGTTTTGTCGATGTAGTAGTCACCACGAACTTTATATTCGTCTAGATCACCAAATGCACCGAACGCTTCAAGGTTTACGTCATGTTGGCCTACTTGAGTTACGTATTTAGCACGAACTGTTGGATCAGCGCCGTCTTTACCGTCTTTTTCGTCGTAGCCTTTAACACCTAAAGCAAGTAATAAACCTGGAGCTGGTAAATAACCTACTTCAGCTGCATAAGTCGTTACTTTGCTATCAATATTGGTGTTGTCGACTTCACGCTCATTTCGACCTACATCACCGCTAAGGTAGAAATCTGAGTTAGGAACGTAATATTCAACACCTACGCCATATTGAGTATCTTTTGTACCGCTGTTATCGCCATAGTTGATAAGGGCGTTAACGTTACTTGCACGGCTTAAGAAAGCTGCTTCAGCAAGTGGAGCGTTACGAGTTTGAACAGGATTAAAGTAATAAGTCCCGTCAACACCGAATTTACTTACGCTGCTACCGTTGTCTGGATCAAGATAATTGTAAGAACCACCAACTTCAGCTTGGTAAGCGTTTGCTGCGCCACTCACTGCGAGTGCAGATAAAAGAGCTGATGCAATTGCTAGTTTTTTCATGGAATCTCTCCCCTCTAAAAAGCGATTTTATAAATGTTTTGTTACAACTTTTAGTCTAGACGAAAAAGCTTTGTCGTCAATCTTGCGCAAGTAACCGTACTGTAACCGTGTGATATTTATGTAAACTAATTTAATTTAAGATATTGATTTTAAAATATAAAAACATAATGTTTTATTTTATTAAAATTGAGGATATTTTGTGTAGATCATAAAGAATGCTGTAAAAGTACCCAATTTTGTATGAGGATGTTACCAATTAAACTTAAAATAAAATGAAAAATGCCCAAGGGAAATCCCTTGAGCATTCATATTTTTAATAATAAGTAATTATAAATTAGAAACGGAATGTTCCATTAATACCAAAAGAGTCAGCATCATCAACAGTTGTGTAAGTTAAGCCTACTGCTACTTGAGGCGTAAAGAATTTCTGTGCGCGAACACTAAAAATTGTATCTGAATCTTCTGCTGTTGAATCTGCAAAAGATGCTCCAACACTTAAAGTAGGATCAAGATAAAGATCTGCACCTAAACGATAAGTGGTTTCATCCCCAATATAGGTTTGTCCTTCAAAATTAGTATAAAAACCTGAAATTTGAGTAACATACTTGGCGCGTAAAGTTATGGCAGTATCATCATCATCTTCACCAGTTACGGCTACGGTATTTGAAAGCGAAGTAATGAAGCCATATTTAGCTGCTTGTAGTGGATCAAAACTTTCAGACAAGTCTGTTACACCAGCAGCCAATAACAAGCCATCGGTTGGTAAGAAACCGACTTCTACAGCATAGCCGTTACCACTATCATCAACCGAACCAAAACCACTTGCAGTGACTTCAGTTTTTGTACGGTTAAATGCTCCTGATAAATAGAATGAGGTACTTGGAATAAAGTATTCTCCTGTAACCCCTAACGAACTAAATTCGAGTTTTCCAGAGTCTTCATCATCTTCTAACTTGCTATAGGCATATCCAAGACCAATATTAGAAGCTTTATTTAAAAAAGCAGCTTCAGCTAAAGGGAAAGTTTTTGCTTCTACCGGATTAAAATAATATTTGCCATTAATTCCGAAGCTATTATTTTCTCCCTCATCCATATCTGTAAATTCATACATTGTACCAACTTCAGTTTGATAGGCATTCGCATTGAAAGCACATACAGCTGTTACGAGTGCAAACAAAAATTTTGATTTTTTCATGGGTAAAACTCTAGAGTAATATATGTTATAAAGTTATTAAGATTTAAGTTGTTAATTTTAATGTATTTTTAATAAATAAATCAATAATATTATATTTGTTTTTCATCAATAAGATAATAAAAATCAACATGTTTGAGCCTTTTTGTTTGAGTATGGCAAGCTATGCTAAAATAATTGACTGTTTATCTGCTCTTATGGGAACACTCGCGTGGAAATTAATCCTTATCTAAACCAATTGAAAGACTTAACTGATCGTAGCCAAACACTACGGGGGTATCTTTGACTACGATCTGAAAAAAGAACGTTTAGAAGAAGTTTTACGTGAGTTAGAAGATCCTGCGATCTGGAATGATCAAAGTCGCGCTCAGGCGATGGCGAAAGAAAAGGGCGAACTAGAAAACGTTATTAATGTATTGGATGGCTTATCTACACAGCTTGAAGATGCAAAAGCGATGTTGGATTTGGCTGTAGAAGCCGACGATGAAAGCCTGCTTGAAGATGTTCAGTCTGAGCTTGGTGCTGCCGAAGATGAACTGGCTAAACTTGAATTCCGTCGTATGTTTAGTAACCCGATGGACCCGAATCCTTGCTATGTCGAGATTCAATCAGGTTCAGGTGGTACGGAAGCACAAGATTGGGCGTCTATGCTTTTACGTATGTATATGCGCTGGATTGAACGTCATGGTTTTAAAGCAGAACTTATGGAAGTGTCTGACGGTGACGTAGCTGGTATTAAATCAGCAACGATACGTGTTGAAGGTGAATATGCCTACGGTTGGTTACGCACAGAGTCAGGTGTACACCGTTTAGTTCGTAAATCCCCATTTGACAGTGGCAACCGTCGTCACACTTCATTCTCTGCGGTATTTATTTCACCAGAAGTTGATGACAATATTGAAATTGATATTAACCCTTCTGATGTTCGTACTGATACTTACCGTGCATCTGGTGCAGGTGGTCAGCATATTAACAAAACCGACTCGGCTGTGCGTTTGACTCACATCCCAACAGGTATTGTAGTAGCGTGTCAGAACCAACGTTCGCAACATGCTAACCGTGACCACGCATGGAAACAGTTACGTGCGCGTTTGTATGAATTAGAAATGCAAAAACGTAATGAAGCGGCTCAAGCTCTAGAAGACTCGAAGTCTGATATTGGTTGGGGAAGCCAAATTCGTTCATATGTATTAGATGATTCTCGTATTAAAGATTTACGCACAGGTGTAGAAAACTCTAATACAGGTGCTGTTCTTGATGGTGACCTTGATCGTTTTATCGAAGCGAGTTTAAAGCAAGGTTTATAAGAGTCTGCTGAACTTTTAGTTTAAATACATTTCATTTATGAATATGTAGAACTCTTGGATTTTTAGCGATTAAAACGGCAAAGTAGTTCAGCCTTCGAATGTTAATCGAAAAAATACGATATGAATATCGAAAAAAATAGATATGAATATCGAAAAAATGCGATATTATGTTTTCGAAATGCTGAACAAAGCTTTGTTCGTTTAAAAGACGTGTTGAGCCTATGGATATTGATGCAATTAGCAAAGCCCTTTCCAACCCTCTACGTCGGCAAATTTTGCAATGGTTAAAAGAACCTGCACATTATTTACCGATTGAAGAATGTGGTGGTAGTTTTGAGAAGGGTGTTTGTGCAGGTCATATTGAACGTTTGGGTAAAGTAGCTCAGTCTACGATGTCTAATCATTTGTCTGTGTTACAACAGGCGGGGCTTATTCAAGTCCAAAAATATGGTCAATGGTCTTATTTTTCACGTAACGAAGCTTTGATTCAGCAATATATCGAACATTTAAAACAAACACTTTAAATTATTAAAAGTGTAAGTCGAGGCGATTATGGCTGAACTCAATACTCCTTTAACGGTTGGTGATTTTGAAATCAAAAATCGATTGGTCATGGCTCCATTAACGCGTGCGCGTAGTGGTGAAAGCCGAGTGCCTAATGATTTAATGGTTGAATACTATCAACAACGTGCAAATGCTGGTCTAATTTTGACTGAAGCAACAGTAATTGGTTCAAAAACTGTGGGTTATGCAGATACCCCGGGTTTATGGTCAGAAGAGCAAGCACAAGCTTGGAATAAAATTATTGAGGCGGTTCATGCTCAAGGTTCAAAAATTGTAGTTCAACTTTGGCATGTAGGTCGTATTTCGCATCCTGAGCTTTTAGATGGCGATATTCCTGTTGCACCAAGTGCGATTCAACCTGCGGGTGAAGTGAGCCTATTACGCCCTAAACGCCCGTATGTAAAACCGCGTGCGCTTTCCTTAGAAGAAGTGAAAGAGGTGGTCGCTCAATATAAACATTCAGCAGAATTAGCTAAAGCAGCAGGTTTTGATGGTGTTGAGTTACACGCTGCAAATGGTTATTTAATTGACCAGTTCCTTCAAAGCAATACCAACCAACGTGATGATGAGTATGGTGGTCCGGTTGAAAACCGCGCTCGCTTGTTATTAGAAGTGGTTGATGCCTTTATTGAAGTGTGGGGCGCTGGTCGAGTAGGTGTACATATTGCACCGCGTGGTGATTCACACGATATGGGTGATGAAAACCCATTAGCAACTTTTGGTTATGTAGTGGAACAACTTAACCAACGTAATGTTGCTTTCATTTTCTCTCGTGAATATGAAGCTGCTGACAGCATTAGTCCTAAACTTCGCGAAAAATTTAATGGTGTATGGATTGCCAATGAGAACCTAACACCAGAATCAGCAAAACGTATCTTGCGTGAAGGTCAGGCAGATGCTGTATCTTTTGGTAAGGCATATATTGCTAACCCAGATCTTTTACAGCGTTTAGAAAAAGACTTGCCATTAAATGAACTTCAACCAACGACTTTATATGCGAAAGGTGCTGAAGGTTATACAGACTATCCAACGCTGGAAGCTTCGTAATTTTTTGAACAGATGATTTACTGACCTCTTTAATTTATGGGCTCAGTAAATCGCTTTTCTTGTAATGGTAGAGTTTAGGTATCGAAACTCTGCCATTTTTTCTATCTATGTTATATTTTCCCCAGTTTTAAACTTTGACTATTTGAGGCAAACCGCTTGGCGACCCCATTTTGGTACAACACCGCACTCCATTTATTAAAACCTTTTTACCACTGGCGGATAAAAAAACGTGCAGAAAGCCAGGAATTATATCATCAGGAATGTCTTGAAAGATTTGGGCCGTTTGAATCTCCGAAAAATGTGAGAGCAATTTGGTTCCATGCTGTTTCGGTTGGAGAAACCAATGCTGCGCAGCCTTTAATCGAGCATTATCTTAAACTCGGTCAGCCTGTGCTAGTGACTAATACCACTAAAACTGGGCAAGCGCGTGCCAAATCATTATTTTTAAAAGCGCCTTATTTAGATTTATTTCAAGCAGTTTATTTGCCTGTTGATCAAAAACATCTTTTAAAACAATTTTTTGAGTTGTACCAGCCAAAACTTTTAGCATTGGTGGAAACTGAACTTTGGCCAAATTTAATTGATCAAGCCAAACTACAACAGGTTCCTTGTTTATTATTAAATGCGCGATTATCAGAAAAATCAGCGAAAGGTTATAGCCGTGTTTCAGGTCTAACAGCAGGAATGCTGAAACAAATTGACTGGGTGCTGGCACAAGATAATGCGACTCGACAACGTTATGTAGAACTTGGTTTAGATCAACAAAAAAGTCAGGTGGTTGGAAATATTAAATTTGATATTCACGCACCAGAAGCTTTTATAAATCAGGCTGAGCAATTACAACAACAATGGTATTTGGGACAGCGTAAAGTTCTGACAATTGCCAGTACGCATGCACCGGAAGAACAACAAATTTTAGAAGTGCTTGGGCCTTATTTAAAGTCAGATCCAGAGTTAGTTTGTATGGTTGTGCCTCGACATCCTGAACGTTTCGATGAAGTATTTGAAATTTGTCAGAACTTAGATCTGGTCACTCATCGTAGAAGTATGAATCATAGTATTCATGCTAGTACACAGGTTTATCTGGCGGATAGTATGGGTGAGCTTTGGTTATGGTATGCCTTAAGTCAGGTGTGTTTTGTGGGTGGATCACTTAATGAACCGGGCGGTGGGCATAATATTTTAGAGCCTATGGTCTTAAATGTGCCGACTGTAATTGGACCTCGTTACTTTAATTTTCAAACTATTGTTGATGAATTCATTGATGAAAATGGTGTGCTCATTGCCCAAGACGCTGAGCAAGTTGTGGCAATCTGGATGGCATGTTTAGCTGAACCTGACCAGGCTCAACAAGTGGTTGAGCAGGCGCATAAAGTCTTGCAGCGTAACCAAGGTTCGTTACAGAAACATATTGGCGTAATTAACCGGTATTTGGCCGAAAAACCATGAATATCGTTTTGCTAGAACCTGAAGATGTTCAGTCAGAATTATGGTCAATTCGTTCAAAGCGTCAATTACAGCATTTAGATGAACATCTTGATATTAGGGTTGGCCAAAATCTAAAAGTTGGTATTCGTAACGGGGCACGTTATATCACTGAAATTGTTTCGATTAACGAGCATGAGGTTTGTATACGGCCTATCACTGAGGAAGTTGTACCTGCAAAACTTCCAGTACATTTAATTGTAGCTTTACCAAGGCCCAAAGTTTTACGCCGTTTAATTATGGACAGTGTGACTTTGGGGGTTGAAAGAATTAGTTTGATTCATAGTTATCGTGTAGATAAAAGCTATTGGCAAACTCCATTTTTGCAACAACTTGATAACTATGTGACTTTAGGGCTTGAGCAAGCAGGCGATACAATTGTTCCTGAAATTCAATTATATAAACGCTTTAAACCTTTTGTTGAAGATGTTCTACCAAACTTAATTTCAAAGGAAAGTCCCGCCTATGTGGCTCATCCGTATGTAGAGCAGAGCATGCCCGTTAATATTCCGCATGCGTGCAGTGTAGTCGTTGGACCCGAAGGCGGCTTTATTCCCTATGAAGTTGATTTGCTCACAAAAAACGGCTGCCAAGCTGTGAGCTTAGGCAACCGTATTTTAAGAACTGAAACGTCTATTTCTTATATTTTAGGTCGTCTGTTTAGTTGATGCTTCAGGGTTTAAAAGCGGCTGGTTTGAAGCCATTTTTAATTCCTGAATTGGGTAAGGAATATTAATTCCGTTCTCATTGAAAGCTTGTTTTACTTGAGCTTGAATTGTGCTTGTAGATGAGGACATATCAGTTTCAGTAGTATCAACCCACCAACGTACAGTCAGGTTAACCGAGAAATCTGCTAAAGCTGTAACGTTAACCGAGAAAGCCGGCTGACTGAGTACATTTCGGTCATTATTAAGAATATCTAAAATAATCTGTTTAGCTTTTTGTTCATCGTCGTCATAGCCAATGCCGACTACAAACTCACAGCGTCGTTGCTGATAAGCCGTATTTACAGTTAAAGCACTCGTATAAACAGTGGCATTTGGAATAACAATACGGCGTCCATCTGGTGAACGTAAAAATGTTGCACGAATTTGAATATCTTCAACAGTTCCTTCAAGTGAATTGACTACGATTGAATCACCAATACGGAATGGTTCGCTCAATAAAATCAAAATACCTGACAGCAGGTTCTGAAAAATATCTTTAAATGCGAAACCAATTGCGACCGAACCGATCCCTAACGCGCTCATAAGTTGTCCTGGTGTAAAACCTGGGATCATGATGACAAGTGCAATTAAGAATCCAAAAAATAAAATTGTCGTACTTCCTACACGGTTTAGAACCAAGACTAGGTTTTGGCGCGTGTAAGAACGATTTTCTAAGGTTTTACGAACAAAGAATTTAAATAATTTGGTGAGTAGCCAAAAAATAACGAAGACGATAATCGCAATACAAATATAAGGCACGCGTTCCCAGAAGCTATCCACGATTTTATCAATGGTGGTATAGGCATCATGATACTTTTCGGTATGGGCTAAAACCGTTTGAGTGGTTTTAGTACCTGCTTCTTGCAAAAGTTCGCCTGTATTTTTTGCAACATCCGTTAAGGATTTTTGTTCATCAGCCACAACAAGTCTCTATTTAAAAAAATTATGAAAGCGATGATCGGCCTTCATTATAGTAGGAGATAAAATGTGCGCCTACTATAATGAGTTCATCTAAATAATAAAGTGTTTTTTAATTAAAAGTATTCCGTTCCTTTTTGTAAGATTTGTGACGGAGTTTCTATAGTATCGGTACCAGAGAAGTAGTAGAAAAAGCCTGCGGTAGAAATAAGGCTAATTAAAATGGCCAATAAAATAAACCAAGCCATGAGTTTTTCTATGAACGTTGATGGTCGAGATGGACCATATTGATTTGGACCTGCTGTACCTGAGGCAAGCAGTAAATAAATCATAAAAAAGAATTGAACAACTGGAATGAATAACAGCAATCCCATCCAACCACTTTTATTTAGATCATGCAAACGTCGCACGACGAGAACAACATTTAAGTAAATCAGGAATAGCCAAAAAGCCCAGACGATCCAAGCACTAGCCCCAGAAAGAGAGCTATAAAACTCAAAATTAAATAAATTGCTTGAAAGCTGAAAACTTCCAAGAAATGAGGCCAAAATGAAATAGCCCACAAGGGTGACTAAATAAATCAACCCATAACCGCCTAAATAGCTCATGCGATTAAAGCGCCCATGAATTGAAAACGGATTATCTTTAAAAGGGAGTTGGGGGGGGCGTGAGGAGCTAGTTTGGGCAAACATATTATTTTATTCCTAGGTTGCATATGAGAGACAAAATAATCTTTGTTGATGATCAAAACCATCAAATCTTGAAAAAATTATAAAAGTAAAAGCTATAGACAAATGTTTTAAATCAACTTAATTTTATAAAAATGTTCATAATTTCGTATGCTTGAGTAAGTGGTTAATATATGACCAAAGTCGCATTGTCTAGGCTTTGAAAGAGTCATCATACTGAAAAGGCATACAAATAAGATCCAGTAAAATAATAGCCACAGTCTCGAGATGGGATGCACAAGATCAAGGAAGTTGCGTATGAATGAGATCTATCCAGTACCAGAGGAATTTAAAAAGACAGCTCGTACTGTTGAAGCAGACTACTTTAAACGTTATCAACACTCTATCGAGAACCCAGATGAATTCTGGGCAGAGCAAGCTAAAATTGTCGATTGGATAAAGCCATTTACCCAAGTTAAAAATACAAGTTTTGACAAAGACAATTTCAAAATTGAATGGTTTGCTGATGGCGAGTTGAACGTATCAGCAAACTGCCTAGACAGGCATCTTAAAGAACATCCACATAAACCTGCAATTATTTGGGAAGGTGACCATCCTTCTCGTCATAAAATTGTCTCTTATAAAGAGTTACACGACGAAGTCTGCCGCTTTGCCAACGTTTTGAAGAAATATGGCATTGGTAAAGGTGACCGCGTTGTGCTGTATATGCCGATGGTCACTGAGGCTGCAATTGCCATGTTAGCCTGTGCCCGTATTGGTGCTGTTCACTGTGTAGTGTTTGGTGGTTTCTCGCCAGACTCTTTAGCGAGTCGTATTGAGGATAGCCAAGCTAAACTGGTGATTACTGCAGACTCAAGTCTACGTGCTGGTAAACTCTTACCACTTAAAGAAAACGTCGATTTGGCTTTAGCATTGCCCGGCACAGAATGTGTTGAAAATGTAGTGGTGGTTTACCGTAATGCCAACCCGATTGAAATGAAGCCGGGTCGTGATTTGTGGTATCACCTTATTATTATGGAGGTGGATGCAAACTGTCCTCCAGAACCGATGAAGGCGGAAGACCCATTATTCATTCTTTATACGTCAGGTTCGACAGGAAAACCTAAAGGTGTTTTGCATACTACTGGCGGTTATCTAGTCTATGTGGCGAGTACCTTTAAAGAAGTCTTCGATTTAAAACAAGATGATGTGTACTGGTGTACGGCCGATGTAGGCTGGATTACAGGCCACAGTTATCTAATTTATGGACCACTGGCAAATGGTACCACGACCTTAATGTTTGAAGGTGTGCCTCAATACCCAACATGGGCACGTCTTGGTCATGTGGTCGATAAGCACAAAGTCTCGATTTTATATACGGCCCCAACTGCGATTCGCGCCATGATGCGAGAAGGTGATTCGTTTGTACGCGAAAGTAACCGTAGCAGCTTGCGTTTACTCGGTTCGGTCGGTGAACCTATTAACCCTGAGGCTTGGAACTGGTACTACAACGTTGTTGGTGAAGGTCGCTGCCCGATTGTTGATACGTGGTGGCAAACCGAAACAGGCGGTATTTTGATTGCTCCATTACCAGGCGCAACAGCCTTAAAACCGGGTTCAGCAACTCGTCCGTTATTTGGTATTCAACCCGCGATTGTCGATGGCGAGGGCAATGAACTAGAAGGTGCGGTTGAAGGTAATTTAGTGATTAAAGATTCATGGCCAGGCCAGATGCGTACCATTTGGGGTGATCCGGACCGCTTTATTGAGGCTTACTTCTTGACCTTTAAAAATACTTATTTTACGGGTGATGGCGCTCGCCGTGATGAAGATGGCTATTACTGGATTACGGGCCGTGTTGATGATGTCTTAAACGTTTCAGGTCATCGTCTAGGTACTGCTGAAATTGAAAGTGCTTTGGTTTCGCATGAATCTGTAGCAGAAGCAGCAGTGGTGGGCATGCCGCATGATATTAAAGGACAAGGTATTTGTACTTTTGTGACCTTGCAAGCAGGCGTTCCAGAGTCGGAAGAACTACGTAAAGAGTTAATTAGCTGGGTCCGTAAAGTACTTGGACCAGTGGCTTCACCAGATGCCCTGCACTGGGCGCCAGCATTACCTAAAACGCGTTCAGGTAAAATCATGCGCCGTATTTTAAGAAAAATTGCGGCAAACGAGCTTGATAGTTTGGGTGATACTTCAACTTTGGCTGAACCAGCAGTGGTAGATCAGTTAATTGCAACGGTTTATCCCGATAGACAAAAATAACGTTTTAATAAAAAAGCCCCTAGCGGGGCTTTTTTATTAATCTTTATTAAGAGCTTGCTAAAAAGTCAACAGTATTTTGTACATTTGCAAATGTACTCAGCGCAGTCAGAAAAGCAGTTTGTACATCTTCAGCTTTTACAGTTTTTCCGTCATGGCTTAAATCGCGAGTTGCGGTTGCATCTGCAATTAAGATGGGTTGATAACCTAACTCTTTGGCTGCACGTGTACCTGAATCAATACACATGTGAGTCATCATACCTGTAATCACGAGTTGCTCAATTTGATGTGCTTTTAAAAGCTCGTCTAAATTGGTTTCTAAAAAACTATTTGGATAATGCTTTGTCACGATTAATGAATCACTATCAGCACTAAGTTCAGGGTGAAGTAAAACACCGTCGGTATTTTCTTGAAAGAAGCTCGCTTGTGGCGGGTTAATATGTTGCACATAAATAATCGGCAAGTTTTTCTCGTTAAAATATTGTTCAAGCTGCTTTATTTTTTCTAGCGCTTGATCTGGCCCAATCAATTCCATTTTGCCATTTTTAAAATAATCATTTTGAACATCGATAACTAATAGTGCTTGTTTCATGAGATTACTCTTGTTGATATGAGATAAAACAAGAGTAATCTCTGCTTGAAAAATCGGCTATAGTCAGATGAAAGCATTATCGCCAGTTTTCTTTCGCCATGAAAAATGAATATTGAATTAGACCCGATCGATTTAAAAATTATTGCATTGCTTAAACAAGATTCCCGTCTGACAAATAAAGAAATTGGGCAGCGTGTCCATCGAACAGGGCAGGCGGTGGGCGCTCGAATTGCTCAGTTAATGGATGCTGGTGTTATCAAAAACTACACCATTGCTGTTCAATATTCGCATAAACAATTTATTCACTTGCATTTAAATGAACAACGCGCATTTGAAGAAATTGAAAATTTGGTTAAGCAATATGAACAAATCGATGAATGCTTTAAAGTCATGGGCAATGCTTGCTATATGATTGTCAGCCATTTTGAACCCGCTGCCTTAAATGAATTTATCGAAAAACTTTCAAAATGGTGCCGTTACTCAGTTGAAACTGTGATTCGAGAAGTCGAAAAATCTTAAAAAATAAAGGCTCCAAGCCGAGTCTTGGAGCCAATAAATTCTTTATTTTTAATTTATTGTTTTTATTATCTTGCGCTGTTTTAACTGGGGTTTTTTAGGCTGATTTAGCTTGGATTTCTACCTCCTTTTCCTGTTGAAGTTCTAACTGACGAACGAGCGGCAGAACTTTTTCACCGAAATATTCCACCTCTTCAATAAAGTGTAAAAATCCGGAAAGAATCAAATCAACACCTACATTTTTGAGTGCCACAATACGTTCTGCAATTTGCTGCGGCGTACCAATTAAATTGGTTTTAAAGCCATCGTTGTATTGCACTAAGTCTTCAAAACTTGATTTTGCCCAGTTACCTTGTTGCTCTGGTGAAGCAGCACCTGCTTCACGTGTAGCATCTCCAAATGCATTTACGGCTTCAGTGTTGGCTTTATCAATAATTTCTTGAAGTACCGCTTTTGCTTCTTCTTCAGTATCTCTAGCAATAATGAAAGCATTTACCCCAATTTTGACATGGTGATTATTTGCTTTTGCTTTAGTACGAATATCTTCGACTTGTTTTTGAATTTCTTCCACAGTATTGCCGTTGGTGAAATACCAATCAGATACACGTGAAGCCATGTCACGTGCGGCACGTGAACTGCCACCTTGAAAGACTTCAATATGCGGTTTTTGCAGAGGTTTTGGTTTAAGCGTGTAGTTTTGAAACTGATAGTATTTACCATCGAAACTATAGTTATCGGTGGTCCAGATTCCTTTTAGTGTGCGAATAAATTCTTCGGAGCGAATATAACGTTCATCATGCTCAGGCCACTCTTCACCAATGGCATCAAACTCACCTCTGAACCAGCCACTCACCACATTAATCGCAATACGGCCTTCAGTTAGATAATCAATCGTTGCAAGTTGTTTTGCCGCCAACGCTGGTTTCCAGGGGCCGGGCAGAATAGCCGCAATGACTTTAAGTTTTTCAGTTTTTGCTAATAATGCATGACTGAAACTTACCGATTCATGTTGGTTTTCTGCCCCGTACCCCGCCGTAAAACGAATTTGGGTGAGCGCATATTCAAAACCATTGTTTTCGGCAGCCTGTGCAAGTCGGACATTGTAGTCATAACTCCAGTCTGTACGCTGTTCGATGTTACTCACTACAAGGCCACCGCTTACGTTTGGTACCCAATAAGCAAATTTAATTAGTTGTTGTAATTGCGTCATGGTTCGCTCTCCCCATTCGTTCTTTTTATTTAGCTACATTGCGCTTAGGCAACATGCGTTAATGATTTGCCAGACTTGTGATGCAAACGAGATTCTGCTGCATCAAGGTCTGGTACAGCCGCTGAAGGTAATACTTCTTCTTGCTCAATTTGCTTGTTAATACCAAGCTCTTGATTTGCTTGCTGTGATTTAGATTTGATCACTTCAGCGCGTTTACCTTTCGCTGGCGCCCATTCTAAAATTGGTAATGCGCGTGCCACTGCTAACGTAATACGATCTGATAATTGCTCACTTTTCACCGTATATTCAGGGGTAAAGTCACGATCTGTCGCATATACGCCAATTGGTAAAGTTTGTGCTTGGAAGAAACTGAATAATGGACGTAGTTGATGTTCAAGTACGAGTGCATGACGATCACTACCGCCTGATGCTGCTAAAAGTACAGGCACATCGACTAAAGCAGTCTGTTCAACAAAATCGAAGAAATGTTTGAAAAGACCTGTAAAAGATGCACGGTAAACGGGTGTACCTACAATTAAAGCATCTGCTGCTTCAACTGCTGCAAGGTCATCTTGTACGCGCTGTGGAAGTTGGTTGCGATAAAATGCGCCGCCTAATAGAGGTCCGATTTCGCTTAATTTAATAAAGTGAACTTTAATATCGATTGCTTCTGATAATTCATCAAGAATGGCTTGAACCAGACTTTCCGTTTTAGATGGGGTATTTAAGCCACCAGAAACAGCAACGATATTTAAAGGTTTTGGTGATGTGATACCAGTCATAATTTGGTTCCTAAGCCTAAAACAAGAGATTGGACTTATTAATCAACAACGACGGTAAACTGTAAAATAACGAAATTGGTCAACCTTATCAGTTTTAAATATAAAAGATAAATAGTGGATTTTTATACTTTGTTTTTCTATTAAGTTGCTGTTTTTATTTTATATAATTATAGGTGATATATTTTTTATAATAAAAAGGAAGCTTATATAAAAAAAAGATTAATTTTGATTAAAAGTTAAAAAACATCTCAAAATCTTGGCTAAGTTCTGCATTTATCAACATTTTGCATAAAAATGGATAAGATGAACGTATCTTTCATCTAAATAGTAGGGTTACAATAGGCCATACTTATGCTCAAGATTACTTTAATCGCTTATGAATATTTTAATCGTTGATGATCATCCTTTGTTTCGTCATGCTTTAATTCAAGCAGTACGTTATAGCCTGCCACAGGCACAAATTCATGAAACAGCCTCGGTTGATGAGTTTTATGAGCGTTTGGAAAATGGGGCAGAACCTGATCTAGTATTACTCGATTTAAATTTACCGGGTGCTTCAGGATTTTCGGCTCTGGTTTATGTAAGAGCACAGTATCCATCTATTCCGATTATTGTTGTTTCTGCACATGAAGAAACTTCAATCATCCAGCGTGCAATCGCTCATGGTGCGATGGGTTATATTCCTAAGTCGGCTCATCCAAGTCATATTGGCGAAGCGATTCGTCAAGTCTTAGAAGGTGATATCTGGTTACCACCTAATTTGCCATCTAATCTTAACCTTGACCCAAGAGCAGCAGATGAAACTGCTTTAGCTGAACGTATTCAATCATTAACACCTCAACAATTCCGTGTTTTGATGATGGTTGCGGAAGGTTTGTTAAATAAGCAGATTGCATACGAGCTAGATGTTTCAGAAGCAACGATTAAAGCTCACGTAACGGCTATCTTTAGAAAGTTAGGTGTGCAAAACCGTACACAAGCCGTATTGGCGATTAGTGCACTCAATATTGAAGATAAGAAAATCTAAAAAGAAAAAAGACCTCGATTGAGGTCTTTTTTATAGGTGTCACTTAAGCGAGGCAATCTTGCTTAGGTGTTAGGCTGTCGCAGTACAACGGATTAAGTGCACATTGCAAATCATCAATTTGTTCTTGAGTCACGTAGCCTTTCATTTTTAAATATTCAGCCACACGGTCATCACGTAGGCTTAAGAATGCTGCGTCATAAACGCCTAAATCTACAAAAAGTGCAGCTGTTTCTAGGCTGTTGAAGCGATCAAGGAAAATGTCATTGCCATACATTAAGAAGATATGGTCGAGTTTTGCTTTTTCATCAACATGTAGTCGTTCAGCAAGTTGATCGGGGTGCGTTTTAATAAAGAGTAAATCAGATAATTCATCAAATTGAGTCATATCTAACTGATTCTCGCCGAGTTTGACATGGCCAAGCCAAGCTTTGAAAACGAGTACAGCACCGCCACGGAGTAGCATGCTCCAGATTTGATGACGTGTGTCATGGTCAAGATTTTCACTTTCAGCGCTAAGAACTTTTAAAAAGTTCTCTTCTTGTTGAGCCAATTTATCAAATAAGCCTAAACCTTGAGGATGATAAGCCGCAGGTGCAAATACATCAAAATTTAGGTCGTGGAATACATTGAGTGCGAGGGGGACGGCACATTGATAAATTGTATTTAACGCTTTGATATGGGCTTCATTGAGCTTGCTGTGGGGGAAAATACTTTGCCAATCTAGTTCAGGAAGTAAAGCATTGGCACTGTATTGACGATAAAACTGTTGAGACGAAAGTTGGCCTTGTGGGCTGTTATCAGAAATATTCATGGCAATTGTCCTTTGCATTAATTCGTGAGCAGGGGTGCTTAATATGGAAATGGCTTATAAAAATAGCTGTACATAGAATAAATTGGTTTTGAATATTTATGTGTCATGAAGAATGCAAGTAGAATACGACTAAAGTCGTATATGGTTGTTTTTATCTAATTATAATTTTAAAAAACAGAAGCTTATGAAATTGTAACTAAGTATACAAGTGTTCACTTACAAAAAAGGTGAGCTTTGCCATAGAAAAAGGACTATTGGAAAGTTTGGCCAATTATTTAATCATCAAAAGTAGACTTTTTGAGCAGTTCTGCCTATTGGCTTAAATTAGTCCTATAATTTTTGCCAAAAATTCCTCCCAAACTTATTAAAGGTTTGGGAGAGAAAAAAATTAATCTGTCTCACTGGCAATTTTAAGACCCGATAGCCATGCTCTTAAAGAAGCTGGCTTAAGCGGTTTTTTGAGTAAAACAATATTCAGTTCTTTCAATTGTTGAGGTAACTCAGGATGAGAGTCGGCTGTAATCAGAGCAACCGGAACATCATGTTGACGATTTTGCAAAATAAAATCGACACCGAGTTGGTTATTATTTAAATGCTGATCGATAAGCCAGACCTGAATATTCTCTTTTTGAATAATTTCAAGTGCTTGTTCAGGTTCAGTGGCTTTAAAAACCTCATAACCCCATCGACCTAATAAGCTGCTCATACCCTCAAGAATGGTTTCATCATTGTCTAAACATAAAATTCGGTAAGCCTTAGTTTTTAAAGGTACTGCCTGTACGGTTGGGGTTATCACTTTTGGAGCTTCTACCACCGGAACCTCAATCATAAAGCAGGAGCCTTTATCGAGTTGCGAATAGACATGGACTGGATAATTCAACAAACCCGTCATACGCTGCACAATAGCAAGCCCCAAACCTAAACCTTGTTCGCCCCAAGGCGATAAATGCCCACAGCGTTCAAATTCTTGAAATAATTTAATACGTTGCTCTTCGGCAATTCCGGGACCTGTATCCCAGACACCAATTCGAATGTGTCCAGGTTTTTGAGCTGAGCGTAATACGCCAACAATCACTCGGCCTTTGGCGGTATAACGCAGTGCATTACTCACAAAGTTTTGAATAATGCGTCGAATCCACTGTGGATCTGTGTCAATCCAGAATGATACATCATGAACTTTTAATGAAATATTTCGCTGTGCAGCAATCGATTTAAACTGGAGTTCAAGATCGCTTAATAAATCGTGCAGAGGGTAAGGCTGTCTTTTTGGTTGTATGGTGCCGCCTTCCAAACGTGCAATATCGAGTAGGGCAGAGAGCATACTTTCTGCACCATACAGAGCACGGTCAAGTTGCTGTAGAGTTTGACGATCTTCTTCGGTTGCAATGCTTTGCTCAAGAACAGTACTAAAGAGACGAGCAGCATGCATGGGTTGTAATAAGTCATGACTGGCCGCAGCAATAAAGCGGCTTTTTGACATATTGGCCATATCGGCTTGTTCGCGCGCCAGCTGTTGCTCGGTTAAAGCATCGGCAAGTTGTTGGGTTCGGTCTTTTACGCGGGCTTCGAGTATTGCCTCATTTGCACGGAAAGCAGTAATGTCGGCGAACGTTGTAACGAAGCCTCCACCTGAAATAGGATTACCACGCATTTGAATAACGCGTCCATCTTTACGAATACGTTCAAACTCATGCGCACTTCCGACTTTCATCCAGTGTAAGCGTTTACGAACATGTTCTTCGACTGAACCGGGGCCACATTCGCCACGTTCAGCGTTATAACGAATCAGATCGGCAATTGGACAACCCACATAGACTAAATCTTTTGGGTAGCCAAATAGTTTTAAATATTGGTTGTTCCAAGCGACCAAACACATATTTTTATCGACCACACTTACCCCTTGGGTCATGTGGTCAATCATGGTCATCAGCAGGTTTTGATTAAACCGTTGCCACTGTGAGGCTTGGTCTAAAATATTGGCGACTTGGCCTAATGCCAAACCATTATTGATCATTGCTGTGGTCAGTAACGTACGTGCAGAGGCTGCGCCGATAATGCCAGCTAGATATTGCTCGGTGAATCGCCACCACATGCCATTGGCAATACTATTCGGATTGAGTGTGAGATGATTTTGCTCACAAAAGTTCTCGAACGCTTGTGTTGTGGGTTGCTCACCCGTAATTCTTTTAGCAAGGGCGAACAGATCACCTACTTTTAAACGTGCAGCATCGTGGGGTAAATAGGTCAAATCGGTAGAAGTATGTGGTGATGGCAGAGGCTTAGTTTCATAATAAAAAAAGCTTTCTGCCTGAATTTGTTCTGCCACACTTGGGCGGTAAAGTTTAGAAATCCAGATATATAAAACAATATTTAAACCGAGAGACCAAATAACGCCGTGGGTTAAAGGTGCAAATGATTCAAAACCAAAAAGTGATTCTGGACGTAATGCATTAATTCCCAAAGGACCAAAAAGCAAAATACTTTGGGCTGTTTCTTGATAGGCTTCCGGCAAACTACGTAAGATCGTTGGAAACAGTAATGTGTAACTCCACATTAAGAATCCAACAATAAGACCAGCATAGACACCTTGACGACTTCCGCCTCGCCAATACAAGCCACCAATGAGAGCCGGTGCAAACTGGGCAACCGCACTAAATGCTAATAAACCAAATACTGAAAGCTGGTTAATATCGTTAAAGAAATGGAAGAATAAAAAGCCAAGAAGCATTACTGCGACAATACTAATACGACGGCTAAATTTAAGAACTTTCGGTAAGTGTTTATCGTGTCGCGAAAGCAACTTGAACCGCCACAGGGCAGGCATAATCAAGTCGTTACTGAGCATGATAGATAATGCAACAGATGAAACAAGTAACATACCTGTTGAGGCAGAAAACCCACCTAAAAAGGCCAGTAGGGCTAACCACTCTTGATTATAACTGAGGGGTAATGAGAGTACTGCAACATCGGGCACTGTTAGGAATTTTGGCGCTGCATGTAAAGCCCAGCTTGCAATCGGGATAATAGCTAGAATCGTTAAAATGAGATAAGCCGCAAACCATTTACGTGCACCGCGAATATGCTTTTCATCACGTAATTCAACAACCGCTACATGAAACTGTCGGGGTAAACAGATAATTGCGAGGCCTGCCAATAATGTCTGAATCCAGAAAGTTTCAGGGACCCCAAATAATTGAACCTCTTGAAAGGTTTGGTTTACGTCGGCTGTGACTTGAACTAAGTTCGCGGGTGCCTCAAAAATAAAAAATAAAGCGACACAAATCAGTGCGAATAATTTTACAAAAGATTCAAAAGCGACAGCTAACATGAGGCCGCCATGCTGTTCGGTGTTTGCAATTTGCCTTGTACCAAAAATCATGGCTAAGATCGCAAGGACACTGGTTAAAAGCAAAACGCTATTGGTGGTCGTATGAATATGAGCATTTTGTTCCAATATGACTGATGTACTTAAGGCAATTGCACGTAACTGTAGGGCGAGGTAGGGAATAATCGCAATAACTGCCAAGATCGTAACCAGCGATGCCAATACGCCGCTTTTGCCATAACGTGCAGCAACAAAGTCGGCAATTGAGGAAATCGCGTGGTGCTGACGTACTCGGCCTAAACGTCGCCAGATATCGTAACCAAACCAGACAAATAACAGCGGACCTAAATAAATAGGTAAGAAAATAACACCTTCTCGGACGGCAGCTCCGGTTGCACCATAAAATGTCCAAGATGAACAGTAAACACCTAAGGTCAAACTAAACAGGAACATCCGGCCACGTGTACTCAGGCGACTAGCATGCTTTTCGCCAAAAAAAGCACAAATGAATAAGAGTGCTATATAAAGTGTGAGTACCCCAATAATCAGCCAGCTGTTCATATGACCTACATGATTAAAACCTTGTGCCTATCATACCCCAAGCAGGAACAAAGCTATAAATTGATTAAATTTTAACGACCAAAGTCTAAGTTACGAATTACACGTAATTTTGCTAATTTGAATAATGAGAAACTACTATTAAAAAAGTGACCAAGGTTGGGCACAGGGCAAGGAGTTTGGTTATGGATCAAAGCCAAGTAGAAAAGATTCTACACAATCCAAAGTTTCAGAAAATGGTCAAGAAAAAAAGTGCATTAAGCTGGACGCTCACAATCATTATGTTAGTGCTTTATGTGGGCTTTATGCTACTTGTTGGCTACAACAAAGAATTTTTGATGAGTTCATTTAGTGGTGGTGTAACGACATGGGGTATTCCACTAGGCTTAGGAATTATCGTTTTATCTTTCCTACTGTGTGGCGTGTATTCCTATATCGCAAACAATACCCTTGACCAGTTGAGTGAAGAAGCGTTGAAGGAAGTTGAAGCCATCACGCATGAGAAAGGATTACACTAATATGAAATGGAATTCATTAAAAGCGAAAGCCTTATTGGCAGCAGCATCGCTATATTCAACTGTTGCTATGGCAAGCCCGGACTTAGGTGAAGCAGAGCAACAAGCTACCAACTGGCACGCTATCATCATGTTTGTCATCTTTGTTGGTTTCACTTTGTTTATTACTAAGTGGGCTGCAAAACAAACTCAATCAGCACAAGATTTCTATACCGCAGGGGGCGGAATCAGCGGTTTCCAAAACGGATTGGCAATTGCCGGTGACTATATGTCAGCTGCATCTTTCCTCGGTATTTCCGCGATGGTGTTTAGTTCGGGTTTTGATGGCTTACTTTATTCTCTTGGGTTTATGGTAGGTTGGCCAATCGTTTTATTCTTGGTTGCAGAGCGTTTACGTAACCTCGGTAAATACAATCTTTCAGATGTAGTGTCATTCCGTCTCGAAGAAAAACCGGTCCGTACCTTAGCTGCCTTAAGCTCGCTTGTTGTTGTTGCATTTTACTTGATTGCTCAAATGGTAGGCGCGGGCCAGCTCATCAAATTACTATTTGGTTTGAACTACAACATCGCTGTTGTCATCGTTGGTCTATTAATGATGGCATATGTGATCTTTGGTGGCATGTTGGCAACAACATGGGTACAGATCATTAAAGCGGTTATGTTGCTTAGTGGTGCGACTTTCATGGCATTCATGGTGATGAAAGCGGTTGGTTTCAGCTTCAGCAACATGTTCACTCAATCAATTGAAGTATTCAGTAAAGTTCACAGCGTAAGCTTTGAAGAAGCTGCAAAAATTATGGGTCCAGGTAAACTTGCCGCAAACCCGATTGATGCATTGTCTCTTGGCTTAGCACTCATGTTTGGTACAGCGGGTCTTCCACACATTCTTATGCGTTTCTTCACTGTAAAAGACGCAAAAGAAGCACGTAAATCGGTTGTGGTTGCGACAGGTTTCATTGGTTACTTCTATCTTTTAACTTTCATTATTGGTTTCGGTGCGATCCTTTTCGTATCAAACAACCCACAGTTCCTTGATGTTGCGAAAATGGCGGTATCAGGCAAGCTTGAGCTCGTTGGTGGTAATAATATGGCAGCCGTGCATTTAAGTGACGCTTTAGGCGGTGACTTATTCATGGGCTTCATTTCAGCAGTAGCGTTCGCAACGATTCTTGCTGTTGTTGCTGGTTTAACACTTTCAGGTGCATCTGCAATCTCACACGACTTATACGCTAACGTATTCAAAAAAGGTCAAACGACTCCAGCTTCAGAACTTCGTATGTCAAAAATTGCGACACTTGGTTTAGCAATCTTTGCCATGATTTTGGGTATCTTGTTTGAAAAACAAAACGTAGCATTCATGGTGGGCTTAGCGTTCTCTGTGGCATGTTGTGCGAACTTCCCTATTCTTGTTCTATCAATGTTCTGGAAAGGTTTAACCACTCGTGGTGCAGTTATCGGTGGTGTAGTTGGTCTTGTAACAGCGGTAGTACTTATTGTTCTGTCTAAAGCGGTTTGGGTAGATACTTTAAAAATCTCTGATACACCAGTTAACCCATTCAATGGTCCTGCATTATTTGCGATGCCATTGTCATTCCTTTGCTGTTGGTTCTTCTCGGTGACTGACAACTCTGCACGTGCTAAACAAGAGCGTGCTGCATTCGATGCCCAATATGTTCGTTCAATGACAGGTATCGGTGCTTCTGGTGCGTCAGATCACTAAAATCAATACTGAGTAATTACCTCATTAAAAGCCCTTAGGGGCTTTTTTTGTTTATCTTATATACTGAGATGAAAGAGTTTTTTAATAAAGAACAACTTGTTTATCCTATTTTTTGTACAGTATGATTTTCTATAATTCAAAATATAACGAAAAAGGAAAATAATTAAATGCGCTCTATTATCGAGTTCTGGGCGAGCTTTCGATTGCTACCTTCTGCGTGGCTGTTGCTGGTTCAGTTTGTTTTATTGATCTTAGCTATGCTGACCTTTCACGATGCATCTTATAGAACTCTCACTTGGGCATTAGGAGTACTTGCCTTACTCATTATTGCCAAAGTGATTCGCCAAACCCCCATGTTTACTTTTCTGGGTCTAAGCTTTGTCAGTGGAGCGATTATATCTTCGGTCTTTATTTTATTAGGCTATAGCAATTTAACGATCCAGATATTTGCTCATAGTTGTGAAGCGTTAGCTTATTTTTCGGCAGCGTATGGTTTATTTCGTTATATGTTTGCTGACCGATATTTAACAAGAGATGAATTATTTGCAGCGGCTGCAGTTTTTACTCTGCTGGCTTGGGGCTTTGCATTTCTCTATAACATTTGTCAGCTATTGATTCCTGCTAGCTTCCAAAATCCAAATAATACTCATCATTTACAGACGTGGTTAGATCTACTCTTCCTGAGTTTTAGCTTACAGTCAGCGACAGGCTTATCTGATTTAATGCCGCTTAGTCCGCCAGCACGCGTTTTAGCGATGCTACAAATGTTTTGCGGCGTGATGTATCTCGCTTTGATTGTTACACGTTTGATTGCTCTACAGTATATTGCTCATCCTCCAAGGAGAAATACCGACAAATAAAGAAGAAGGTGTTTCAATTTGTTTACACCTTTGTAACTGCAATATTATTTAAGTTTATTTAGAGTATTATCGGCTTTCTCTATTGAAAGATTTAACTTTGTTCATTCCGTGAATATCTTTATTGGCTTAATGCCTGTCACTTTTCATTAAAATAACATGGAGGAGTTATGCCTTCCAAACAACCAGGTTGGTTCGCAAACGTTAATCCTAACGTATTTTTTGGTACGGTCATTATTATTGCCTTATTTTTAGCAGTTGTGGTGATCGCCCCGAGTTCCTTTGAACTTCTAACGCAGCAATTAAAACAATGGATTACCGATTCATTTAGCTGGTTTTATGTTTTATCTGTTGCCTTCTTTCTCATTTTATTGATTTATATCGCCTGCTCATCAATAGGCCGGATTAAGTTAGGGCCTGATCACAGCCAGCCTGAATATAATAATGGGTCTTGGTTTGCCATGCTGTTTACAGCAGGGATGGGAATCGGTCTCATGTTCTTCGGTGTTGCCGAACCCGTCATGCATTATGTTAATCCACCGAGTGGGGATGCCCAGACTATTGATGCAGCTCAGCAAGCGCTCAGAGTAACCTTCTTCCACTGGGGCTTACATGCATGGGCAATTTATGCAGTAGTGGGATTGGCATTGGCTTATTTTGCTTATCGACATAATTTACCTTTAAAGACCCGTTCAGCACTCTATCCGCTCATTGGTAAAAAGATTTATGGACCATGGGGCGACAGCATCGATATATTCGCGACCATTGGTACGGTATTTGGTGTAGCGACTTCTCTCGGGTTCGGTGTTACTCAGATTAACTCGGGTTTACATTATTTGTTCGGTGTTGAGCAAAGCACCCATATTCAAGTTTTACTCATTATTTTTGTGAGTATTTTAGCCTCCTTATCTGTATTCTTAGGTCTTGATAAAGGGGTAAAACGCTTATCAGAGCTAAACTTAGTCTTAGCCTTAATCTTATTACTATTTGTTTTTATCGCCGGTCCAAGTATCTATTTACTCCAAACCACTATTCAAAACACTGGGCAATATATCTCTAATCTTTTTACCATGACATTCAATTTATACGCTTATCAGCCGAATGGATGGATTGGTGGTTGGACAATTTTATATTGGGCTTGGTGGATTTCTTGGTCGCCATTTGTGGGTATGTTTATCGCAAGGGTTTCACGTGGTCGTACCATTCGAGAATTTATTGTAGGGGTTCTCCTCATCCCGACAGGCTTTACCATTATCTGGATGGGCTTTTTAGGAAACGCTGCATTATTTAGCATTATTCATGAACATCAAACCACTCTCATTCAGGCTGTTCAGCAAGACTCATCAGTTGCACTGTTTGAATTCTTAGGGCACTTGCCATGGTCAGGTGTCATGAATATTCTGGCTACCGTTCTAGTGGTTTTATTCTTTGTGACCTCTGCTGATTCGGGAGCATTGGTAACAGACTACTTAACTGCAAAAACTGAAAATTCACCAACTTGGCAGCGTTTGTTCTGGACAGTACTAATGGCTGTACTCGCCATTATTTTATTGTTAGTCGGTGGTTTGGCTGCACTTCAATCTTCAATCATTATGAGCGCATTGCCGTTTACTGTGGTTATGCTGTTCATGAGTTGGGGATTAATAAAAGCATTACATCTTGATGTTACGAAAATGCAGGCAATTCAGGAAGCACGTATTACACCACGTGCCATTCATAATCCAAGAAGCTGGCAACAGCGGCTAGGTTTAATCATGCACTATCCTCATAGTGAAGAAGAGGTTAGAGAATATATCGAAAAACAAGTGGCTCGTGCGTTTGAAAATATCAAACATGAATTTAGACGCCGTCATTTAGAAGTTTCAATTACTCAACTTGAGGATGGGATGCAACTTCGAGTCGATCATCACAATGAAATTAATTTTATTTATAAAGTTGTTTCACGTGAAACAGTGCCGCCAAGTTTTTTAATCGGACGTACTGAGGCTGAAGATGGGCAATATTTCCAAGCTGAAGTCTTTTTAAGAGAGGGTGGGCAGAACTATGATGTAATGGATTGGACTCAAGAAGATTTAATTCAAGACATTATTGATCAGTATGAACGTCATTTATATTTCTTAAATATTGTACGAAGTTAATCTTTAGCTGTAAAAAAAGGACTCAAATGAGTCCTTTTTTTAATTCGATTTCTAATTTAAATTAGAAACGGAATTTAGTATTTAAACCGATAGTTTGTGTATCGTAGCTAGTAGACGCATTTTTAACGTCAGCTTTCATGTAAGATGCACCAACTGCTAAAGCTGGAGTAATGAAGTAGTTTACGTTACCACCCCAAGCTTGACGGAATTCACCAAGATCATTGCCTTTGATGTCAGCTGAACCATCGTTACCAATGAACGATGCGCCAACGCTTAACTTAGGAGTTAAGTAAAGGTCAGTTTTTAAACCATATTGATTTTCTTGACCGAAAGCACCAGCAGCTTCAAAACCAATTGCCATGTTAGTTCCATCGATTGGACCTACATATTTAGCACGAGCTGTAACAGCATCTTGGTCGTCTTGGATCGCAGCAGTTTGGTTCACAGCAGAGTAGATACCGTTGCTGATGATGCCAAAGTTGTCTAAAGCGAATTGGTTAGCAACACTTGTATAACCAACAGTCATCAAGAAGTTAGGTAGCAACATAGCACCAACTTCTAATGCATAACGGTCACCGTTGTCATCACGAGAGATAGCGTTTTTACCATCAACATCAGTGTGGTTATAAGTTGCGCTAGCGTATACAGGAAGGTAAGGAGTAGGAACGTAAGCCTCACCTTTAACACCGTATGTACCAACGTGGTAGTTTAAACCGTTGTTTTGGTCATACTGTTGGTAGCTATAACCTAAAGATACGCTAGAAGCTTGGTTCAAGAAAGCTGCTTCAGCTAAAGGACCTTTAGCGGTATCAACATTTTTTAAATAGAATGTACCAGCAACGTCACCAGTGAAGTTTTTATCATTTGCAGTTGTGTCAACGTATTCAGATTGACCTTGAACTTCAAATTGATAAGCATGAGCACCGGTCATGGCTAATAATACAGCAGTGGCTAAACCAAGTTTTTTCATAATCATTTCCAGCATTAACAAGAGATAAAGCTGGGGTCATTGTATTGTAACAATTTATGAAGTCAATAATATAGAAAAGGTAATGTTAAAGATATTTGACACTTATGTTAAAATTGGTGAAAAACTAATCAAATGAAAAGTGAATTGTCAACCTGATAAAAAAATGAACATTTACAATAAGCTAATAATTATATTTCGTTATGAATTAAGAAGTAAATATTAAAAAGATATTACAATTGCTATTGGAAAAACAGATTATGTTGATCGGTTTTAACATTAATAAAAGTATCGCTTTGTTTACAAAGTGGGTAAAAAATGGCCATTTTATTATCTAATTTGTTTTATTTTGAGGAATAGTTAACAATATTTAGATTAGTTTAGCTAAAAAATTTAACTATTCTTAATTATTATATAAGTGAATAAAGTAAAAGAAATCTCTATTTTAAGTTAAAAAAACGATTAAAGTTTTAATTCTGATTAATTTAATCAACTTTACAAAAGTAGAGATAAATCACATAATTCAGTGGCAAAGTTCACTGCCTAACGTTTTTAGGATTTAAAGTGCTTGCCCAGATACGATGTGTATACCACATCAGACTTTACGAGCTCAGCTTTCCCCAAGGTTGAGCTTTTTTTTATCTATAAGAAAATCTAAAAATTCTAATAAGAATTATGTGAAGTTTATTTTAAAACAGTAGATTAAAAAGAACCCAGCTTAAACAAGCTGGGCAATGGATGCTGGGAGAAAGCATCCAAGAGGATAAGTGAATATGTTTTATTATCATCACTAAAAAATCTTAATCTGTAAAATGGAGTTTTTTTATAAAAATTATTCAATTTTTCGATCCAGTTTATTATTTAAGCTTACAAAGTGTAGGACCCGTATAATTATTAAAAAGAGAAAAGAAAGGTTTATGGATGAAATTCTAGTTATTAAAATGCTAGGATAAATTTTAAGCCTAATTTATATCGTATTAAAAATGGCAGGACATTTACGGAGTACCAGCTAGAAATGTCAGGATTACGTTCAGAACATATTAGTAATCGACTGTTTCTTTTCATGCTGGTTATTATTTTGTCCTTATTATTCATGGCAATACCACTTATTGTGGGAAGCTATCAGGATTATATAAAAACAAGACAAGCCTTAGCTGAAATAAAAAGTTTAAGAGCAGTAGCAGATATTGCTTATAAAATTTCTAAGGAACGTGCTCCTGCTAACAAAATGATGTCGAGTGCTCCGGAGGATTTATTAAAGAATCAACAAGAATTAAAAAAATTTCGTTTAATTGTCGATGAGCAAATTGATTCAACTATTCTTATTTTAAAACAAGCGGGTTATGTTTCATTAGCCAATGAGTTGCAAACCAGTTTAAAGGAAAATATTAAACAGGCGAGAGCTGTCGTTGATTATTACGGTGAAACTCCCTATGCAGCAAGGACTTCCGTTCAAATGGATAATGCTATTTTAGGGATGTTTGGCGCATGGGATCATTGTAGGGGAATCCTGCAAAAACTGATGTTGCAGCTAAAAAGTAAAGACAGCCGTATTTCTAATTATTTTACGCTCATTATAGTTCTAACTGATATGCGTGATCAGGCTGGTCGCATGGCCTCTAACATTATTGCTCCTGTTAGTTTTAATGAAGAGATTCCAAGTAATAACCGGGCACGCTCTCTACAAACTCAGCATCAAGCTAGATATTTATGGATTTTGGTCGATACCTTACAGCCTGAACAGGCAAAAACTCTAGAATATCGTCGATTATATTCACAGGTAAAAACGGAGTTTATAGACAAAGGTATTCCGATTGTAGAAAAGTTATTGGAAGAAAGCCAAAAGGGCGAACCATATTTTCTAAATGGTACACAGTTAACTGAAGCAATCGTAGGTAAATTTACTACTGTCGTTGATTTACAAAGTTATATTCTTGATGAGAGTGTAGTCATTGCGACTCAAGAAAATGCGATTGCTCGAAATGATTTCTTTTTAACTTTATTTATTTCTTTAATTTCTTTGGCTACAGCATTACTTACTCTGATATATGCCCAAAGACGTGTATTTTCTCCTTTAATTAAAGCGAGAACTTTAATTTTAGATTTATCTCATAGTTCTGATCATTGTACAGATGACATGAATGTCACCACAAAAGGTGAATTTTTTTCTTTATTTGAAGCGATAGACCGATTACAACGTATGTTGCAACAGCGAGATGCTTTTGAGTTTCAATTAAAGAATATTGCTAATACTGATCCACTCACCGGTGTGTCTAACCGTTTGGCTTTATCTGAATATCTAAAAATTGTTGAAAGTTATCCTCAAAAATTTATGCAGACCTGTTTAATGATCATCGATATAGATCGTTTTAAACAGGTGAATGACCAATATGGCCATATTGTTGGTGACCGTGTCATTGTCAGTATTGCCGAGCAATTAAAGCAAAATATTCGTAGTTCAGATTTAATTGTCCGTTATGGGGGAGATGAATTTTTAATATTGCTAGAGCAGGTGCAATTTGTAGATGCTCGTCTTTTAGCAGAGAAAATACGGATGGCGATTTCTTTAGAAGAGATTGATTTATCGGGTTCAGAAGAAAAGTTGCATGTGTCTGTCAGTATTGGTTTTGCTATCGGAGCGACGAGTTGGATTGAGCTTTTAGAAAAAGCTGACCGTTCACTCTTAAGAGCAAAAGCCCGAGGTCGAAATGCAGTTGAGGGGTAAAAAAAGCCGGAAATGATTTCCGGCTTTTTATTTTATTGCTTCAACATCGGTTTTAAGAAACGTCCCGTATGGGAAATCTCAACCTCAGCCACTTGTTCAGGTGTACCTTCAGCAATGATCATACCACCACCTGAGCCACCTTCAGGACCTAAGTCAACAACCCAGTCGGCTGTTTTAATCACATCAAGGTTATGCTCAATCACAACAATGGTATTACCCTTGTTGCGTAGCTCATGCAAAATATCGAGTAACTTAGCAATATCATGGAAATGTAGACCTGTTGTTGGTTCATCCAAGATATATAAAGTTTTACCCGTATCTCGTTTTGCTAACTCACGTGCAAGTTTTACACGTTGCGCTTCACCACCAGAGAGAGTGGTAGCAGCTTGACCTAAACGGATGTAGCCTAAGCCCACCTGAGTTAAGGTTTCTAAACGGCGGTGGATGACTGGAATGGCACTAAAGAACTCAGCAGCATCTTCAACAGTCATTTCTAAAACATCAGAAATGTTTTTGCCTTTATAGCCAACTTCAAGTGTTTCACGGTTATAGCGCTTACCATGACAAGCATCGCAAGGTACATACATGTCTGGTAAGAAGTGCATTGCGACTTTAATCATGCCGTCGCCTTCACACGCTTCGCAGCGTCCGCCTTTCACGTTAAACGAGAAACGACCAGCACTATAACCACGGGCTTTTGCCTCTGGCGTTTGAGCAAATAATTCACGGATTGGCGTAAATAACCCTGTATAGGTCGCTGGGTTAGAACGCGGTGTACGGCCAATTGGACTTTGGTCAATATCGACAACTTTATCTAGATGTTGAAGACCATCAATTGAGTCAAACTTCTCAGCTGTTAATGTCGTTGCGCCGTTGAGCTGTGTTGCCGCTAATGGAAGTAAAGTGCGGTTGATTAGTGTTGATTTACCCGAACCTGAAACCCCGGTTACGCAGGTCATAATGCCAAGCGGAATCGTTAAATCGACATTTTTTAAGTTGTGACCACTTGCCCCAGAGAGTTTGATGACCTCATCTGGACGTGGGGATTGAGTACGTTTTTTTGGCACTTCAATTTTGAGTTTGCCAGAAAGATACTGTCCTGTAAGTGAATCTGCATGTTTAGCCAATTCATCATACGTGCCTTCAGCAATAATCACACCGCCGTGTACACCAGCGCCTGGACCGATATCAATAATATGGTCAGCAGCACGGATTGCATCTTCATCGTGTTCCACGACTAATACCGTATTACCTAAATCACGTAAGCGAATCAGGGTCTGTAATAAACGATCGTTATCGCGTTGATGTAGGCCAATTGATGGTTCATCGAGCACATACATTACGCCCATTAAACCTGCACCAATCTGTGAGGCTAAACGGATACGCTGGGCTTCACCACCCGATAACGTTTCGGCAGAACGAGCTAGACTTAAATAGTTCAGACCTACACTCACTAAGAAGTGTAGACGTTCACGAATCTCTTTAAAGATTTTATCTGCGATTTCGCCTTTAGCACCTTCAAGGTTTAAGCCTTGGTAGTAGCTTTCAGCATCACCAATCGACATGCGAGTAATGTCAGCAATCGTTTTATCTTTCACACGAACGTTGCGTGAAATTTCATTGAGACGTGAACCATCACATGCATCACACGCTGCATTAGAGAGATATTGAGCTAAATCATCTCGTACATAGTTACTTTCAGTTTCACGGTAACGACGTTCAAGGTGCGGCAAAATACCTTCAAATGGTTGCACACGAGTATGTTTGCGGCCACGTTCGTCGATATAGCTTAAATCGACTTTTTCTTTACCCGTACCTTGTAAGAATTTCTTTTGAGTATCTTTATCTAGCTGATTCCAAGGCGTATCAAGTTTCAAACCAAAATGATCGGCAACTTTTTGCAGCATCGAATAATAATATGGACGCTGACGATCCCAACCACGGATAGCACCTTCACTGATCGCAAGGTCAGGATTTGGAATCAGCTTTTCAGAACTAAAATGACTGCGTGTACCTAAACCATCACAAACAGGGCAGGCACCGAACGGGTTGTTAAATGAAAACAAACGTGGCTCAAGCTCTGCGACTGCGCGATCACATTCAGGACACGAGTGCTTTGCAGAAAAAACGCGATCTGGATGTTCGCCATTCATCCATGATAAAACAGCAATATCTCCACCTAAACGCAGTGCGGTTTCAAATGATTCTGCAATACGGTTACCTAAGTCTTCACGCACTTTAAAGCGGTCAACTACAACTTCGATGGTGTGTTTTTTCTTTTTGTCGAGTTCTGGTGGCGTATCAATATCAATGATTTCACCATCTACACGAGCACGAACAAAACCTTGACCTTGTAACTGCTCGAACAGGTTACTGTATTCACCTTTACGCTCACGAACGACAGGGGCAAGCAACATGAGTGCTGTGCCTTCCTCAAGGGTTTTTACCGCATCGACCATTTCAGAAACAGTTTGCGCAACCATTGGCAAGTCGTGTTCAGGGCAGTAAGGGGTGCCGACACGTGCGTAAAGCAAACGCAAATAGTCATAAATTTCGGTAATCGTACCAACGGTTGAACGCGGGTTATGACTGGTAGATTTTTGCTCAATAGCAATCGCTGGTGATAAACCTTCAATCGAGTCGACTTCAGGCTTTTCCATTTGCGATAAAAACTGACGGGCATATGCTGAAAGCGATTCGACGTAACGGCGTTGTCCTTCGGCATACAGGGTATCGAAGGCTAGAGAAGATTTTCCTGAACCTGATAACCCCGTAATTACCACAAATTTGTCGCGTGGAATATCGAGAGACACATTTTTTAAATTATGGGTACGTGCGCCTCGAATACGGATATGACTTTGGCTCATAAAACATCTCAATTATGTATTGATGAAAATTTAGGTGTTGTTTGATCAGCCGCAGGGAGGTGTGACTAGTGGTAAACAACAGACCTTATATATGATAACGATTTAAAATTGTTCAAGTGGTACAAAATGATTTAAAGCGACAAATTGTGACGGTTAAACGACAATCGACAAAATTTGTTTAAATAAGCAGGTTGTATTTTTAACATTCCTTACTTCAGATTTCTACTCTAGACAAAATTAAACCAGCAACATAACTTTACTAGACGACTGGTCTAATAGTTGTTTATGATGTAGGCATGAAACGTTTAAATAAAAGTGAAACCACGCGACAACACATTTTGGATACCAGCTTTGAGCTGGTACTACATAAAGGTTTTGTTGGTGTTGGTTTGCAAGAGATCTTAAAAGCTTGTGACGTACCTAAAGGTTCGTTCTATCACTACTTTGCCTCGAAAGAGGCATTTGGCTGTGCATTGTTAGAACAATACATGGCCAATTATAAAGTCCGTATGGAACAGCTTTGGCAACACAGTGAGCAAAGTGCCCATGCCCGTTTAATGGCTTTATGGCAGGCGTGGATTGATGATCCGGTCCATGGTAGCTGGGCTGAAAACTGCTTGATTGTGAAATTGGCAGCTGAAGTTTCGGACTTATCAGAAGATATGCGTCAAATTCTCAATGACGGTGTGCACAAATTAACGCAGCGTCTAGCTTTGCTACTCAAAGAAGGGCAACAAGAAGGATCAATTCCAAAACATATTGAACCTTTGAAAACTGCGCAAGTCATGTATCAGTTATGGTTAGGTGCTGCTTTACTCACAAAATTGTCGCAAGACAAAGCACATCTACATCTAGCCTTAGAAACCACCCAACAACTCTTAAAACCGATAGAGGAATAAAGCATGCGAAGTATTATCCATCGTAATTTTGGCGAACCTGTAGACGTTTTAGAGCAGGCGGATATGCCAAAGCCTGAACCAAAAGCAGGCGAAGTGCGTATTAAAACCATCATGTCTCCGATCCATAATCATGATGTATGGACAGTACGAGGAAGTTATGGCTATAAACCAACCTTACCTGCGATTGGTGGCAGTGAGGCAGTTGGTATTGTAGATGCGTTGGGTGAAGGTGTTGAACATGTACAGGTAGGGCAACGTATTGCCGTTGCGGCTGTGCATGGCAGTTGGGCTGAATACTTTATTGCGCCAGCGCAAGGGATTATTCCACTCAATAATGAAATTGATGATGAAACAGCAGCGCAGCTGATTGGTATGCCAATTAGTGCACTCATGCTACTCGACTTTGTTAACGTTCAGCCGGGTCAATGGCTCATTCAAAATACGGCGAATGGTGCAGTTGGTAAAACAGTTGCCATGATTGCGCAGGCACGTGGTTTACCTGTGATTAATCTGGTTCGTCGTAGTGATGCAATTGCCGAGATGCAGGCATTAGGCATTCAACATGTTGTGGCAACTGATCAGCCTAACTGGAAAGAGCAAGTTAAACAGATTCACGGTGACCAACCTCTTATTGCCGGTGTGGACTCGATTGGTGGAACCGCAAGTGGCGAAATGCTGAATTTACTCAGTGAAAATAGCTTGCTCGTTTCGTTCGGTAGTATGACGGGTGAAACCATGCAGATTTCATCGGGTGATCTAATTTTCAAACAAGCGACAGTAAAAGGTTTCTGGGCGAGTGTGGTTAATAAAGAAATGCCAGCAGCTCGTAAAAAGGAATTGATCGTTGAGCTGCTAACATTAGCGACTCAGAAAAAATTAATCCTTCCTGTAGAAGGTGTATTTAGTTTTGATGAGATTAAAACTGCCGCTCAAAGAGCAACGCAAGGTGCTCGTCAAGGCAAAGTATTATTAAAGCCGTAAAACACTAAAAGATCAGTCAAGAGACTGATCTTTTTTCATATCTTTAAAATAAAAAGGAAAATGTATGATCGGACAAATTTTAATTGCGCTTATCGCAATATTACATGTCTATATTTTAGTGTTAGAGATGTTTTTATGGGACAAACCTTATGGCATGAAAGCTTTTGGAAATAGTGCCGAAAAAGCAAAACTCACTAAAGTGATGGCACAAAACCAAGGTCTTTATAATGGTTTTTTAGCGGCAGGTTTATTCTGGTCTTTATTGGCTGATGAGCCATTTGCGACATCAATTGCCAACTTCTTTTTAGGCTGTGTACTGATTGCTGGTATTTATGGTGGTCTGACTGCCAGTAAAAAGATTATTTATATTCAGGCGGTTCCGGCATTGATTGCTTTAGTCGCTGTTAATTTTCTTTAAAAAGCGCAAAATACAGCGTTTTGAAATGGAAATGACCAGATAGGATCAGCGCATGTGGGCGTTATTTTTAAAGTGTATGTTGGGGGCCGGGGTTGTCCTCATCATTTCAATTTTATCGAAAAGTAAGGCATTTTATATTGCAGGCTTGGTCCCGCTTTTTCCTACATTCGCTTTGATTGCCCACGTGATTGTTTACCAGCAAAAAGGGGCGGAAGCGTTACAAAAAACGGCTCTGTTTGGTCTATGGTCACTGATTCCTTATGCCATTTATTTAGTTGCTGTTTATGTGCTAGCAACGCGCATGTCGATGTGGTCGTGTCTAGGAGTGGCAACCTTATGTTGGGTTGTCGCCGCGGCAGGTTTGATTTACGGCTGGCAGTGGTTTCAAAGTTAAATTTAAGGCTGACCATTTAACGAAGTAAATGGTCAGAGCTCATCTTGATTTAAATCTGATCTAAACCTAACCATTGTCTTTGATGGTAAGCACTGTCCCAAAATAACCATTCAAGTTTTGCACCCATGGTATAGGCTGCATGCATTTTCTCTAAAGTATCTGCATCACAACGTGCGGCAACCTTGTCTACTGTCGCAATCACATTACGAACCGCTGTATGGAACTCTTCACCTGCGTAGGTATCAATCCATGCCTGATAAGGATTGTTCGGGACAGACTTACTTACAATGTCTTTACCGACTTCAGCATAAATCCAGAAACAAGGTAAAAGTGCAGCAAGTACAACAGGGTAGCTTTCAGACCAAGCAGTTGCTGTCAAAAATGAAGTGTAATGATGGCCTGCCAAGGTCAACGGTGTATTTTTAAATTCTTCTTTGGTGACACCAAAGTTTTTCATGAAGTCATCATGCAAACTACGCTCCACCACAATCGCAATTTTAGCTGCATCTGAAAATTGCATAATATCGTCAGCTTCAAACGCCTTTGCTGCTGCAACAGCAAGCACACGACCATAGGCCACTAAATATTGAGCATCTTGAATAACATAATGACAAAAAGCTTCTTTATCTAAAGTACCGTTAGCAAGTTCCTGATTAAAAGGCAGGTCGAGAATTTTTTGATATAAATTTAAATTGCGTTGCCAAAGTTCTTGAGAAAAAAGCATAAAAACATTCCATTTAAATTAAGACAGCTGAACCAGATTTTAAATCAATTTTAAAATACAAAAATAATAATGATAGATATATCGAAAGAAAATATTTAATGCGATTAATGAGTTAATTAAATATTATAAATTTCTTTATTAAACATATAGATAAAGGAAATTGAATAACGGCACAAAACATCATCGTTTTGTGGTTAATTATCGATATAATAGCCGCGGTTTTTAAGAAAGATTAAATTTATTCTTGGTATAGGTCTGATCCATGAAGCATTTCCGATTTTCGATATTTTTTACGGTGGTGTGTTTAGCACTATCCGCGTATTGGGGTTTTACCCACGGACCTGAAGCGGGCGTGTCTACCATGCTTAAAGCTTTAACCATTACAGCCATTTTAGCTGTAATGGAGGTCTCTTTATCTTTTGACAATGCTGTCGTAAATGCATCGGTTCTACGTAATTGGGACCCGTTCTGGAAAATGATCTTTTTAACGGTAGGTATTTTAATCGCCGTTTTTGGTATGCGTTTAGTTTTCCCTGTTGTAATTGTTGCAGTGACTGCAGATATGGGTGTTATTGAAGTGGCTAAATTGGCACTCAATGATCCGAAAACTTACTCTGATCGTTTAATGGCACACCATGCTGAAATTTCAGCTTTTGGTGGAACATTCCTATTATTGGTGTTCTTGAACTTTTTCTTTGATGACGAAAAAGAAACTCATTGGTTTAGATGGCTTGAATCTAAACTTGCGAGTTTGGCAAGTGTACCGGCAATGTCTGTGTTTATTGCTTTAATTGCTTTAATCGTGATGGCTGCTTATGTGGACGAAATTCACCGCTTAGCTGTGGTCATGGCTGGTATTTGGGGCATTGTGGTTTATATTGGCGTTGAAGTGTTAAGTCATTTGTTAGGTGGTGAGCCTGAAATTGATGAAAATGGTAATGCTGTATTACAAGATGGATCAGGTGCTGCTTCTGGTGTGGTGAAAGCAGGTTTAGGTGGTTTCTTATATCTTGAAGTGTTAGATGCATCATTTAGTTTTGATGGCGTAATTGGTGCTTTTGCAATTACTAGCGACGTTGTTGTGATTATGCTTGGTCTTGCAATCGGTGCTATTTTTGTCCGTTCAATGACAGTTTACCTTGTAGAAAAAGGCACACTAGATGCCTATGTGTTCTTGGAACATGGGGCGCATTATGCAATTGGTGCTTTAGCATTCATTATGATTGCAAGTGGTACAGGTGTGCATGTGCCGGAAGTTGTTACAGGTTTAATTGGTGTAGCGTTTATTGTTTGGGCGGTTATTGCTTCAATTCAATATTCGAAGCGTGAGCAACAATTGCCTTAAGCTAATTTTCAGCAAACTTCGATAGAATAAAGAGGCTAAATGCCTCTTTATTTTTTTAAGCCCAAATCGTTATTTTAAATAAGGTGTTCCGTATTTTTAGAAACGAATCGGCTTATAATTTACCTAGTTTGATAACGTGTATTGATATGATGAATGCTTTGGAACGTCGCTCAACTTTTGCCTTAAGTAGTATTTTTGCGCTACGCATGTTGGGCTTGTTCATGATTATTCCTGTCTTTTCTGTAGTTGGGCAGTCATATCAATATGCGACTCCAGCACTCATTGGTTTGGCTGTAGGGGTCTACGGCTTAAGTCAGGCAATTTTACAAATTCCATTTAGCTTACTGGCAGACCGTTTTAGCCGTAAACCGCTTGTAGTATTTGGTCTATTACTGTTTGCGATTGGTGGTGCAATTGCGGGATTATCTGACACGATTTATGGCGTAATTATTGGCCGTGCTATCGCTGGTGCTGGTGCAGTTTCAGCGGTCGTGATGGCGCTTTTAGCCGATGTGACGCGTGAAGAGCAGCGTACTAAAGCCATGGCTGCGATGGGCATGAGTATTGGTCTGTCTTTTGTAGTGGCGTTTAGCCTTGGGCCTTGGCTCACAAGCCTTGTCGGCATTTCTGGCTTATTCTTTGTTACGACCATTATGGGCTTAATTGCGATTGCGATGTTATTGCTTGTACCTAAAGTCACTCGCCATCATCGTAATTATCAGCAAGGCTACATGGCACAGCTTAAGCAAGTCATTCAAATGGGTGATTTAAACCGTTTACACGTTTCGGTTTTTGCATTGCATTTATTACTGACTGCCATGTTTATTTATGTGCCTTCACAGCTCATCGAGTTTGCACATATTCCTTTAGCAAGTCATGGTTTGGTGTATTTACCCCTGTTAGTCATTAGCCTGTTCTTTGCATTCCCAAGCATTATCATTGCTGAAAAATATCGCAAAATGCGCGGGATTTTCTTAACAGCCATTACAGGCATTATTGTCGGTTTACTGCTGCTCATATTTGGTTATCAATCAAAATATGTGTTACTCGCTGGCTTAGGAATTTTCTTTATTGCATTTAATGTGATGGAGGCTTTATTGCCTTCTTGGCTGTCAAAGTCTGCTCCAATCCAGTCAAAAGCAACGGCTATGGGCGTAAATGCCAGTAGTCAGTTTTTAGGCGCTTTTTTCGGTGGCACACTAGGGGGTCAATTATTGATGTTACATAATACTGCGATTGGATGGAGTGTCTTGGCAGGGATTGCTATAATATGGTTGCTAATTAGTTTTGGTTTAGCTCAGCCGCGGTATTTGTCATCGATTGTGTTGCCATTGCCGCAAGTGCAACAGGTGAATGAGTGGACCACACAGCTATTGGCAATTCGTGGTATCGAAGAAGTTGTGGTGATGCCTGACCAGCAAGTTGCTTATATTAAAGTCGATAAACAGTCTCTAGATGATGCTGCGCGACGTGATTTAACGCAGTTGTTCGGTAAAGAGGTAGCCATTTAAGCATAACTCTTATAAAGTAAAACATAGAAATGTATAGGATGAAGACAGCTAATGCGTGGTGTAAATAAGGTTATTTTGGTTGGTACTTTGGGTCGTGATCCTGAAACAAAAACTTTTCCAAATGGGGGCTCGTTGACCCAATTTTCAATCGCGACAAGTGAAGCTTGGACTGATAAAAATACTGGTGAACGTAAAGAACAAACAGAATGGCACCGTATTGTTTTGCATAACCGTTTAGGGGAAATTGCTCAGCAGTTCTTACGTAAAGGTTCTAAGGTTTATATTGAAGGTTCACTACGTACACGTCAGTGGACAGACCAAAATGGCCAAGAGCGTTACACTACAGAAATCCGTGGCGATCAGATGCAAATGTTAGATGCTCGTCAACAAGGTGAACAAGGTTTCGCTGGTGGTAATGATTTTAATCAACCACGTTTTAACGCACCTCAACAAGGTGGTAATGGTTATCAAAATAATAACAACCAAGGTGGCGGCTATGGCCAAAACAGCGGTGGTTATGGTAACCAAGGTGGTTTCGGTAATGGTGGAAGCAACCCTCAAGCGGGTGGTTTTGCACCTAAAGCTCCGCAACAACCAGCTTCTGCACCAGCTGATTTAGACGACGATTTACCGTTCTAATCAATCAAAGTTTCAAAAAAGGCGAGTTTATCTCGCCTTTTTTATTATTCAATTCCAAGCAAACGTATCAGTGCCGTGCCCGCAGCTGCCAAGCAAATCACCAATAAAAGCGGTACTTTTTTCCAAACTAAGAACAGTGCTAAGCCAACACCAAATATACGCGCGAAGCCCGCAAAATGTTGACCTTCAAAAAATGTTGTGGTCACGGCAATCGCACAGAGCAAAACAGTCGCACCGTTTGAGAGTAAAACTTGGTATTTTTCAGAAAAAGAGAACTTGGCACCCAAGTGAAACCCAGCGAAACGAATCCCATATGTTCCAAGTGCTAGTAAGCCTATACCTAACATAATTAGTAATTGTTGACTCATTTCTTTCTACCAAATATCAAACCAAAAAGTGAAATCAGAATTGGAAGTCCTGAGGCCAAAAAAGGTGTAGTAATTAGTGCTAAAGTTGATCCGGCAAAAGCAGCTTTTCGAGTGGATTTATTCTTTAAAGCATTAAAAGTAAGTGCAATTAAAATTGCTGGGAAAATGGCATCTAAGCCAAATGTTTTAGGGTCTGGAATAGCACTTCCAATAAAATAACCCGCCGTTACACCCAGTGGCCAACTCAGCATAATGCCTATCCCACATAACCAGTAAGCAGCTTTTTTTGTTTCAAAATCGGGCTGTGCCATACCAAACAAAACGCTTTCATCGTTCATGATATGAGTCCCGAAATATCGAGAATATTTACCACGGATTAGTTCATTAACCGCAATACCAAAAGGTAGATGTCTTAAATTGACGAGTAGTCCTGCAATCGCAGCTGCAATTGGGCTACCACCTACAGCCAAGAAACCAATAAAAATAAATTCAGCAGTTCCTGCGAGCACAAATACGGATAGACAAAGCGGGATCCAGAGCGCTAAGCCATAACTTGCAGCGAGTGAACCTAAAGACATACCAACAACACTCGTTGCTAGGCACACAAAGAAAATCGAGCGGGTAGTGTCTTTACTAAGTTTTTTAATCAGAGAGTATGTGGACATAGCATGATATAACGAACGATTTTCCATTATAATGAATAAGTCTGATCGTTTTGTCAAAACGAACGATCGTTTTTTTTATAGAACGGATGTGGTGAATGTCTCAGCCAATTGAAATTATTGCCAAAGGTTTAACGCGTGAACGTCAAAGAGCAGGGCTTTCATTGGCAGAGGTTGCTCGTCGTGCAGGTGTTGCTAAATCTACACTGTCACAATTAGAGGCAGGGCAAGGTAACCCTAGCATTGAAACTTTATGGGCACTTTGTGTTGCGCTCAATATTCCATTTGCACGCCTGATGGAAGAACCGAGCAATCAGGTACAAGTGATTCGCTGTGGTGATGGGCCAACGGTGAGTTCTGAGATTGCCAATTACAAAGCAATTTTGCTGGCGACTTGTCCACCTCATGCGCGCCGCGATGTGTATTTATTGATTGTTGAGCCGGGCGAAGACCGACTTTCAGAACCACATCCAGTTGGCTCTGTGGAACATATTATTGTGGTTGAAGGTAAAGCTTTAGTGGGCTTAATTGATGAAGCTGTTGAGCTTGGAGTTGGAGACTATATTTGTTATCCAGCTGACCAAAAACATATATTTAGAGCATTAGAAACAGGCACAAAGGCGTTATTAATTTCAGAACAAAACTAAAGAATTCCAATCTGATTAAAATAAAAACTAAAAGCCATTTACCAGCATCCCCTACAAAAAGGGCCAATTTTGCGTATAAATTTTGCAATTGGCTCTCTCTTTTATTACAAAAATGGCTCTCGTTTCTTGAGTGCCGAAACGACAAATTAAAGCTATTGGAAGTATGCATACGGAAGCGCCGGATAAGCTCAGTGAATTTTCTGTTTTAGGAATTGGGCAGAACGGCTAAATTTTTAGGGGATATTTTTTGGCTTCGGAGGATTTCCGAGACTAGCCGATATCCTCCATATATTAAGGAAAATGATATGGCAGCTCATCAAAATGGTTCTGAAGCCAATCACTCCCAAAGTTTAAAACATGGACTCAAATCACGCCACCTGACCATGATCTCGATTGCAGGGGTTATTGGTGGTTCTCTATTCGTCGGCTCAGGCAGTATTATTTACAATACCGGACCTGTAGTTTTCTTAACTTACGCTTTAGGTGGTCTACTTGTTTGGTTCATCATGCGTATGTTAGGCGAGATGGCCGTTTTAAACCCTGATAGTGGCTCTTTTTCAACTTATGCTGACCGTGCGATTGGCCGTTGGGCAGGTTTCTCAATTGGCTGGTTGTACTGGTGTACTCTGGCCATGCTCATGGGCTGGGAAGCCTATGTGGCAGGTAAAATTCTAAACAATTGGTTCCCGTTTATACCGATCTGGGTCTATATGGTCGTGGTGATTGGCGCACTGGTTGTTGTTAATTTACAAAACGTGAAAAACTATGGTGAATTTGAGTTCTGGTTTGCGCTCATCAAAGTTATCGCGATTGTTGTTTTCCTTGTGATTGGTAGTTTAGCCATCATGCATTTGTGGCCTTGGGGCAATCCGGCTGCATCTGGTATTAGTAACTTAACCTCTCAAGGCTTTATGCCAAATGGCGGTTCTTCAGTGATTACCGCCTTGCTTGGGGTGATGTTCGCCTATATTGGCGCCGAAATTGTTACGGTAGCTGCAGCAGAGTCGGCAAATCCATCTAAAGAAATTCGTAAAGCCTCGAACTCGGTGGTTTGGCGTATTATTTTATTCTACGTTGGTTCAATGTTCGTTGCGGTATGTCTTATTCCTCACAACAATGAACTTTTAAAAGATTCGACTTGGGGTACTTATAGTGTAACTCTGTCTGCACTTGGTATTCCGGGCGCGCGCCATATCGTAAACTTTGTGGTTCTAACCTCAGTATGTAGTTGCTTTAACTCAGCACTTTATACGTGTTCACGTATGTTGTTCTCTTTAGCTAAACGTGGTGATGCACCGAAAAGTTTTGGCTCTGTAAACAGTAAAAGCAGTCCTTGGGTGGGCGTGATTGTGTCATGCTTCTTCTCTGTAATTGCGGTAGTTTTAACTGCAACCGAGAGTATGAATGTTTATGACTTTTTCATGCTAACAACAGGTGCGGCAACACTGTATGTTTACCTGACCATTGCGTATTCTCAGCTTCGTATGCGTAAAAAATTAGAGGCTGAAGGCGTAAAAATTGACTTTAAAATGTGGATGTTCCCTTATCTAACTTATGTGGTGATCTTTGCAATTATTGGTGCAATTCTTACCATGTTGATTGAAGGCACCTATTTTAAAGAAGTGATTTACACCACAGCGCTGTTCGGCATTATTGTGTTCTTCGGATTGTTATCTGAAAAATTGGGTTGGGGTAAAGATCGTCGCGCAACCCATTTAACTCATAGCCATGAAGAAAAGTTAGTTTAAATTTTTAAATCAAAAGAGCCTCACAGTGAGGCTCTTTTTTATTTTGCTCAGATAAAAAGATCAATTCAGTGTGGGTACACCTGCTTCACGTAAGCACTGGAGCAAGACACCAAAAGCCATCACCATATCTTTTTCATTTACACAGGCAAAGCCCATCAGCAGCCCACGTTCTGCATGTGCATGTGACTGCATGTAGTACTGTGAAAGAGGACGAACTTTGACACCACGTTCAAGCGCTGTGGCTGCAATCGCAACATCGTCACAAGCGTTTGGCAGTTTTAAAACTAAATGTAATCCTGCCGCTTCATCATATTCATGAATAAACTCGGGGCCAAGATAACGTTGAATTAAGCTCACCAAGTAGTCGCGGCGTTTGCCATAAAGTAGCCGCATACGGCGAATATGCGCTTCATAATGGCCTTCACGAATAAATTCAGCGAGGGCTTTTTGCTCAAGCAAGTGCCCACCACGATACAGCTCGGCTGCCACAATACGTAGGGGTGAAAAGAGTGGTTTAGGTACCACCAAATATCCAATTCTTAAAGATGGATAAATAGTTTTACTAAACGTACCCATGTACAGCACAGGCGCATCATTTTCTAAGCCTTGTAATGATGGATACGGTTGGCCTGAGAAACGGAACTCACTGTCATAGTCATCTTCTACAATCCAGCTATTGTGCTGACGGGCAATCTCAATCAATTTACGTCGGCGGTTTAGGCTTAAATGAGAGCCAAGCGGATATTGGTGGGAAGGTGTGACAAAAATGAGTTTAGGAGGCTTTGCTGGATTTTCCTCAGGAATAATACCTTCAGCATCGACAGGCATTGGCTGAATATCAAGCCCATTGATACGTAACGTATTACGCATTCCCCAATAAGCAGGATCTTCAATCCAAATTTTATCTCCCATATCACTGAGCGCACGTGAGACTAAGTCGATTGCCTGGTGAATGCCTTCGGTAATAATAATCTGGTCCGCATCGCACTGGACTGAACGTGCAACACGTAAGTAATCTGCCAACGCACTTCGAAGCTCGATACAGCCACCAGCATTGCTATAAATCAGGCGGTTAATGTCAGGTTCGCGGCTTAAGCGTGCTTGAATACGACTAAAAATATGATGTGGGAACTCGGTTACGTCAGGCGCACCTGGCACAAAAGCGCCCCATTGGTGTGGCGACGCTGCGGCATAGCCCAATAAGTTGGAACCACGATTTGAGAGCGCATAAGAGCTTTGAACTTTCGGGCTAGAAACTACTTTTTTCTTGTTTTGTGTATTTAAAAAACTCTCTGGTAATTTTTCGGCAACCCAAGTGCCGTGCCCTGTACGGGCTTCTAAGTAGCCTTCAGCTTGTAGCTGTTCATAGGCAGTGAGCACTGTATTTCTAGAAACATGAATTTCACTGGCTAAATCGCGTGACGCAGGTAGACGAGTCTTGGGCTGGATGACTCCATCAATAATGGCACCACGCAGGCAACGGAAAAGGCGTTGATGTAGTTTCCCTTCAGTGTCCTGTTGGAGTCGTTGCAGCAAATGATCTCCAAGTAAACTACGCAATTGGCTCTCTCCTACAGTTAAAAAGTGGCTCTCGTCAGTTGGCATCAGACGAGCGAAATTACATGCATAGGCAGTCGTTGTAAAGCACCCTGAAAATTAAGCACAGGATGCAAGAAACCAAAGCTGCAACTGATGATGAAAATATGAGGGAATCAAATGGATAATCAACATTCTGCACTTAACGCACGTAAACAGCAAGCAACTCCACGTGGTGTAGGCGTGATGTGCCAGTGGTATGCGGAAAAAGCTGAAAATGCCACGCTTTGGGACAAGGAAGGCAACCAATTTATCGACTTTGCTGGTGGTATTGCGGTTTTAAATACAGGCCATCGCCACCCTAAAGTCATTGCAGCGGTGACTGAGCAACTTACTAAATTTACGCATACTGCCTATCAAGTAACACCATATGAAAGCTATGTCGCTTTAGCTGAGCGTATTAATGAACGCGCGCCAATTGCTGGTCCTGCAAAGTCAGCTTTTTTCACAACTGGTGCAGAAGCAGTTGAAAATGCGGTGAAGATTGCGCGTTCTTATACAGGTCGTCACGGCATTATCACTTTTGGTAACGGTTTCCACGGTCGTTCATTCATGACCATGGCAATGACAGGTAAAACTGCGCCTTACAAACGTGATTTCGGCGTAATGCCAGCGGGTGTGTTCCATGCACGTTACCCAGTACCAGCTAAAGGTATTTCAGTAGAGGCAGCAATTGAAAGCGTTGAAGATATTTTCAGTGAAGATATTGCACCACATGATGTTGCTGCAATTGTGCTTGAGCCAGTACAAGGTGAGGGTGGTTTCAATGTTGTGCCAGCTGAGTTCTTAAAACGTTTACGTTCAATTTGCGACAAGCACGGCATTTTATTGGTTGCTGACGAAGTGCAATCAGGTTTTGCCCGTACTGGTAAATTATTTGCAATGAACTATTACGAGACTAAAGCAGACCTCATCACGATGGCGAAAAGCTTAGGCGGCGGTTTCCCAATTTCAGGTGTTGTGGGCCGTGCAGAAGTGATGGATGCACCAAACCCAGGTGGACTAGGTGGTACATACGCAGGTAGCCCGATTGCGGTTGCTGCTGCGCACGCGGTAATTGATGCAATTGAAGAAGAAAACTTATGCGACCGTGCAAATGAATTAGGTGCAGAATTAGTCGCTACCCTTAAAGATATTCAGCAAGCAACAGGCGATGTCGTAACTGATATTCGTGCATTAGGTTCAATGGTTGCAGTAGAGCTTGAAACAGCTGAACAAGCAAAAGTTGTACAAAACTATGCAATGGAAAACGGGTTGTTACTTCTTACTTGTGGTAAATACGGTAATGTAATTCGTTTCTTATATCCATTAACCATTCCTGCTGAACAATTCCGTCAAGGCCTTGATATCTTGAAACAAGGTTTTGCGACACTCAAAGCAGGTAGTGCAAAAGCAATGGAGCAATCTGCATGATTCAAAATAATTTGCAGTATTTATTAAAACATCCTGATATTTCATTAGAAGCACCTGCATCAAATGACTATATCGAGGTTAATGATGCTGCTACGGGTGAAACTTTGGCATGGGTAAAAACCTATGACCGTGCAGGGGTTGAAGCCGCAATTAACCGTTCAGCAAAAGCGCAGACTGCTTGGAAAAAGCAAACTGCCTTGGCTCGTGCTGATGTGCTATTGGCATGGTACAACCTCATGCTTGAGCACAAAGAAAATCTGGCTCAAATCTTAACGGCTGAGCAAGGTAAGCCATTAGCAGAAGCACGTGGTGAAATTGGTTATGCAGCATCATTCATTCGCTGGTTTGCCGAGCAAGCGCGCCGTATTGATGGTGAAGTCTTAACACCTACGTTGCCAAACCAACGTCTGCTCGTGATTAAACAAGCGATTGGCGTTACAGCGGCAATTACGCCGTGGAACTTCCCAGCTGCCATGATTACGCGTAAAGCAGGCCCAGCGATTGCTGCGGGTTGTTCAATGTTGGTTAAACCAGCAGAGCAAACGCCGTTAACCGCTTATGCGCTTGAAGTATTGGCATTACAGGCAGGCTTACCAGCAGATGTTTTAATTAACATTAGTGGTGATGCAGTTGAAGTCGGTAAAACTCTATGCGAAAGCGATATTGTTCGTAAGTTAAGCTTTACTGGTTCAACGCAAGTTGGCCGTATCTTGATGCAACAATGTGCGCCAACTATTAAAAAGCTTTCACTTGAACTCGGTGGTAATGCGCCAGTTGTGGTATTTGACGATGCCAACCTCGAACAAGCAGTTCAGGGCATTATGGCAAGTAAATATCGTAACAGCGGTCAAACCTGTGTTTGTGCTAACCGTATTTATGTTCAAGACGGTATTTACGATGCATTGGCAGAGCGTTTGGTTGAAGCTGTGTCTAAGCTTAAAGTTGGCGATGGCCGTCAAGAAGGTTCAACTCAAGGGCCTTTAATTGATGAAGATGCGATTGCAAAAGTTCAGTCTCATATTGCAGATGCAACTGAGAAAGGCGCAACAGTTCGTATTGGTGGTCAACGCTCGGCACTTGGCGGCACATTCTTTGAGCCAACAGTTTTAACTGGCGTAACGCAAGACATGAAAGTGTCTAAAGAAGAAACTTTTGGTCCGCTTGCACCACTATTCCGCTTTAAAACTGAAGATGAAGCAGTGGCAATGGCGAACGATACCGAGTTTGGTTTAGCTGCTTATTTGTTTACTCAAAGCACAGCTCGTCAATGGCGAGTGGGTGAAGCACTTGAGTACGGTATGGTCGGCATTAACACGGGCGCAATTTCAAATGAAGTTGCTCCGTTTGGTGGCGTAAAACAGTCAGGTCTAGGTCGTGAAGGTTCAAAATTCGGCATCGAAGAATATGTCGAGATGAAATACCTTTGCGTAGACTTATCTGAGTAAGGAATAAAGCGAGTTCGTTTTGTTCTGAACGAAAACATACAGTTATGCTGTATGTGATGTTTCACAAAAAACCGGTCATGCCCATTCATGACCGGTTTTTTATTTTAAGTCGATAGATAGCCATCACGACTTTCAGGCAAACGCCTAAGTTCATCAATCAGCGTTTCAATGAGTTTTTCAACCACAAGACGTTGGCCTTTTCTCGAAACATAAACCAATTGCAGCGTTCCAATATTCGACTTCCAGTCAGGAAGAATATGGATAAGCGTACCCTTACGAATTTCAGATTCGACGGTTAAAAAAGGAAGGTCGGCAATGCCTAAACCATCCATCACGGCATAATACACACCAGCCAAATCATTACTTTTGATTCGTGGTTGATAAGGCACATCAACCGATTCGCCGTTACGAATATTGCATAAATGCCAAATAGGATTTTGCTTTTGCGTACCTAAGCTAATACTTGGGAAATCTTGTAATTCAGAATAATGTTCAATGATGCGACCTTGCAGTAATTCAGGCGAAGCCACCAGACAATGATCCGTTTTAATCACATCACGAACAATTAAATTCGAATCTTCATTGGGTTCGAAATTGGTACGAATCGCGAGGTCGATGTCATCGTGCAAGATATCTACCCGACGGCTTGTTAGCTCGAGTGAGATCTCAACTTTTGGGTAAGTTTTTAAAAACTGATTTAAAATTTTTCTAATTTGAAAATGCATCATCAGAGGTGGGCAACTAATTTTGACCAATCCTTGAGGTTCACTTTTTTGCTTTAATAACACGTTTTCTGCACATTCAACTTGAGTAATAACCTTACAGCATTCCTCATAAAACTCTTGGCCTAAATCGGTCACCTTAAAATGACGTGTTGTCCTTTGAATCAGGCTGACATTAAATTTATTTTCAAGTTCAATAATGCGTCGGCTGAGCTTAGATTTACTAATATTTTCAGCATCACTGGCTGCACTAAAGCCGCCGTGTTTTACGACTAAATAGAAATAATAAAAATCATCAAAAGAACTTATCAATGTCCGATCAATCCATTTAAATTTAAGATTAGAGTGCTTAAGCACTCTAATCTTGGCAACAGAACTTATTTTTGGCTAGTGTTGTGATTGTAGCTTGAAATCAGGTTACGGTAGTCAGGAATGTGATTTGAGAACAATGTACCCAAACCTTCGATGTCGTTACGCCAGTCACGGTGTAATTCACACGCCATGCCAAACCAAGTCATCAGCTGAGCACCTGCTTTTGACATACGGTCCCAAGCAGCATCACGTGTTAATTCGTTGAAAGTACCCGAAGCATCAGTAATCACAAATACTTCAAAGCCTTCGGCCAAAGCAGATAAAGCTGGGAATGCCACACAAACCTCAGTTACCACACCTGCAATAATCAGTTGTTTTTTACCAGTTGCTTTAACCGCTTTTACGAAATCTTCATTGTCCCATGCATTGATTTGGCCTGGACGAGGGATGAAAGGTGCATCTGGATGAATTTTTTTTAACTCAGGAACTAAAGGACCGTTTGGACCAGTTTCAAAACTGGTTGTCAAAATTGTTGGAAGGTTGAAGTATTTTGCTGCATTCGCAACAGCAAGTACGTTGTTTTTAAATTTATCTGGATCGATATCTCGAACTAAAGAAAGCAAACCTGCTTGGTGGTCAACTAAAAGAACCGCAGCATTATCCTTGTCTAAACGCACGTAATCTTGAGCCATTTTTTATGTCCTCGTGTTATCAAAATAAATAATCAAAAATTATTGAGTAGGTCGTTATTGCCTAAAATTATGCTAGTTGAGTTTTATGTCGTGATTAAGTCTAAAAAATAGGATTAAGAATTTTAAAAATAGGACGATCTTAAAAAGAGCACATTAAATTTTATGATTGTCTCATAGATGAAATAATGTGTTGCTAATCCTGATCTATAAACTGCAATTATTGAGGCGTAAAATCAATACCAGTTCAAGAAAATCCTACATATATAGGAGAGATCAGATGAAGAAATTTCTTGGTGCATATCAAAATAACCACATGCATTGGGTGGGTGATGGTTTCCCTGTATATAACCTATTCTCTTATGACCGTTTAGGCCAAACCCTAAGCCCATTTTTGCTACTAGATTATGCAGCGCCTTATACATTCTCGCCAACAACTGAACAGCAAGGTGTAGGTTCACATCCTCACCGTGGCTTTGAAACAGTGACCATCGCCTACCAAGGTGAAGTAACTCATAAAGATTCAAGCGGCGGCGGCGGAACCATTAAAACTGGTGATGTGCAATGGATGACTGCGGGTGCAGGCGTGTTGCATGAAGAGTTCCATTCTCCTGAATTTGCAGAGCATGGTGGTCTGTTTGAAATGGTGCAATTGTGGGTAAATTTACCTGCTCATTCAAAAATGACGCCTGGAAAATACCAAGCAATTGAAGCGAAAGATATTCCAGACATTGCACTAGACGAGCACGGTAGTCATTTACGTGTGATTGCTGGTGAATATGCAGATGCAAAAGGTGCTGCAACTACATTTAGTCCATTAAATGTATGGGATGGTAAATTGGCTAAAGGCCAAAAACATACCCTCTATGTGCCTGAAGGTCACACCACGCTTGTTGTGATATTAGATGGCGCGGTTGTGGTTAATGATGCAAATCGTCTTGAAGGTAAAACCGTTGCGATTTTGTCTCGTGAGGGGGTCGAGTTTAGTTTAAATGCAGAAGAAGACACTAAATTCTTAGTGTTGACTGGACAACCACTCAATGAACCAATCGAAGGTTATGGTCCATTCGTAATGAATACCAAAGCTGAGATTATGGAAGCGATTAATGATTTTAATCGTGGAAAATTCGGTTCAATCATGCAAGAAGCATAAATTGCCGAACTGCGTTTGATTAAGCTCTAAAAGCAAAGTAATAAAAAGCCCGCTATCAAGTGTGAATAGCGGGCTTTTTCGCTGTAAAGGTTCTATTTTTATGATGGTTTGTATTGTTGTTTCGGCATTGTTTTGTGTGATTTGCTTCTCATTATTATGAGTTAATAATATATTAAAAAAAGATACTTGTAAAACAAATGATATAAATATAGTTAAATTATCTTATTTTATTTAAAAGATTTTTTTTAAATTTTGAAAAAATATAAGGTCTTATAGAGTTCTCTGGTTTTGTAAAAAAATATAAAAAATGAGACAAGTGAGCAGTTAAATATTTTCTATATAAATTGATGCAAAAAATAAAAATCTGGTAGTTTTTAATACGGTGTTTTTTTAGGGTATGAGTGATAATCAAAAAAATTCTCGAAAAATGGGACATCATTTTGAATATCGCAATTATTGGCAGTGGAATGGCAGGGCTTGCGGCAGCAAGAATTCTGAAAGATGCAGGGCATACGATCACGATATTTGAAGCACTTCCTGGCCGGGGAATGGATAGCCATAGCATTGAGTTCGATGGTGGAATTATTGATGCACCGCTACGTGTGATGAATCCTCACTTATGGAAAAATACACTTAGCCTTGCTGCTCATTTAGGCATTAAAACTTTCCCAGTTCGTACTTATATGTCTTGTAGCTGGTTATTCGAAGATCGTACGGAAACATGGTTAACGACTTCTCGTAGCCGTATTGGTAATTTCCCGATTATTAATAACCGTAAAGGCATCCAGCAATATGGCTGGCGTCTTGTGAAAGGGATGTTGCAATTAAAAACTGCGATTCACCAGTTTTTCAAATCTAAAAATCAAGATATTACCCTCGCTGAATTTATTAATCAGAACGATATTGAGGAAGTATTCTGGCATGGTGTGGTTATGCCAGTGCTCTATACAATCTGTACATGTAATCCAAAAACAATTGGCGATTGGCCTGCAAAAAACTTACTTGAGTTTTTACGTCACTTAACTGATGGCGACATGTTATTGCGCATGAAAGGTGGTACACCTGCATTTGTAGATAGCTTGATTAAAGACATCGATATTCATAGCGGATCGGCAATTAAGAAAGTTGAGCAACAAGGCGAAAAAGTACTGGTTGAAAATAGCCAAGGTGAACAGAACTTATTTGATCGAGTAATTGTTGCAACGCCAACATCTAAAATCGATGAGTTTTTAAATCCTGAACAGTTTGCAGAAGATATGAACTTGCTTAAGCAATTCCGCTTTGAACAAGGCGATCTTGTAATTCATACCGATGCGACAGTCATGCCGCCACGCCGTAAAGACTGGTCAGTGTTGAGCTACATGATGGACCGTAAGTTTACGCGTCAGCAATTTACAGTTTGGATGAATGCGGTTGAGCCAACACTCGTGGGTAAAAATCCTGTATTCCAAACTTGGCGTCCAGTGGTTGATATCGACCCTAAAAAAGTTATTTCAAAAGTGACTTTAACGCGTGCGGTTGTAGATTCACAAACGGTTGCTTTAAACAAAGAATTGCAACAACGCCATTTAGACCCAAGCCGTAAAGTATTTTACTGTGGTTCATGGTCATGCGATGGCTTGCCAATTTTAGAGTCAGCAGTTACTTCTGCCATGCATATTGCTGAAATTTTAGGTGCACCTTTACCATTTGTAGGCTTAAAACCTAAAGTGGAAGTTGCTCCAGAACTCGGCTACTAAAATTGTGAAAACAAAAGTTCGAGCAGCTCTCTCTCGATTCATTCCTCATAAATATGCAATTGATGCATCAAGCTTAGGGGATGATCAAGAGCTTGCTTGGACAAATTTGGGTTTTTGGAAAAATACTCAAAACTACCGTGAAGCTTGTCGCCAATTGGCTGACCATTTGGCACAAGCTGTCAATTTAAATTCAAAAGATCATCTCTTAGATTTAGGCTGCGGACAGGGTGCAAGTTTGTTGCACTGGTTACAGCATTATCAGCCTAAAAGCCTCAGTGCAGTTGACTTACAAGCCCAATGTGTTTATAAAATTCAAAATCTTATTCCCGAAATAAGCCAGATTTTTTGCGGTTCATTTTTAAATTTAAAACAATTTGAATTTAAACAAGGCTTCGATGTGGTGATGTGTATTGATGCGGCTTATCACAGCAATTTAAATTCATTTCTAGATTCCATCGCTCTAGTTTTAAATTCAAAAGGACGATTAGGTTTTCACTACCTAATGCGTTCCGATTCATGTCAAAACATGACCGCTCTACAAGAACAAAAGCATCGTTATTTACTCAAAGCAGCAAATGTCGCTTGGGATGCTGTGCCAAATGAAAAAATGCTGAGAACTACCTTGGAACAACAAGGTTTTGTCGATATTCAAATTGAAGATTTATCTGAGCAAGTGTTACTCGGTTTTTCGAAATATATTCAAAATCAACAAGGACAAAAGCAAAGCCGAGGATTGGCAAATTTTAAAATTCAAATGACTGCAAAGTTATGCCAACAACTCTACCAAAATGGATATGTACGTTATATTCAAATCACAGCAATAAAAAAATAGGATGAACCATGTCAGCCAAATATCAAGGATCGTGTTTGTGTGGAGCTGTGAGCTACCAAAGTGAAGCAGAGCCACGTTATAGCTTTAATTGCCACTGTCGGGATTGCCAAAAGGCCACAGGTTCAGCATATGCACCAATTGCTTTTTTTCACCAATCTGAATTGAAAGTAAGTGGTGAGCTGAAATATTTTGAGACTTTGGGATCTTCTGGCCGATCTATTAAAAGAGCGTTTTGTCCGACGTGTGGTTCTCAGCTTTTTGGCTTACCTGAAATTGCGCCTGAAATGATTTCAATACGTGCAGGTACTTTGGATGACCCGAGTCTCTATCAGCCTAGAGCAGAGGTGTTTGTGAGCCAAGCCTACGCATGGGATACGTTGAATCCAAATCTTAAACACTTTGAAAAAATGATAGAGAAGAAGAAAGAAGGATAGAGGCATTCTGACAAGCTCGTACGCTTTTTCTTACATACATTCGGAAAATTGGCGTCTTTTTATGACGTGATGAATTGCCTATGATGAACTCATCAGGAACAGGAAGTTCCGAAACGTAAAACAACAATAATAAGTTTAAGCATCAGGACGTGAGGTATTACAGGAAGTGTACCTAGTAACGAAATACGAAAAAAGCCCAACAGGATGTTGGGCTTTTTTCATTTCTTATTAACGAATTTCTTTACCGCCTAAGGCAGCACAATCAACAGGTGTATTCCATTTCACCGCAGTACCTGTAAGTACTGGGCGAACAATACGCCAAGGCCAGAAGCCAAATCTTTGGCTTTGGTGATAATTAATTACCACATCTGCACCATATTTACGGGCAACGATCGCTAATTTAGGTTTTACTTCTTCAAAACCACCATAAGTTCCTTTCGCAGCTTTAATACGTTTAATAGATTTATAGTGCTCTGCTGAAGGAGTACCTTCAATTAAGCAAATGGGTGGGTTTATAGTAGTTTGAATTTGAGGTTGAGATGTAGTTTCTTGAGCATATGTTGTTAAAGGGAATGCTAGAAATAAAGCAGGTAAAATAAAACGAAGTTTCATATTTTTCCGTATAGGTATCTTAATGAATTAAAGTTTATAAAATAGGTCTTATTTATATGACCTTATTTGGTGGCGCATTATAATCTTATCTTTTTCATATTTCTTATTTTAAAATTATATTTTTTATAAATTAAGAACGTATATTTTTCTGTTAAAAGAATAAATTGGTTTTAGAAAAAATATTTTGAAGCTCAAGTTTATAATAAAATTTTAGTTAAATACCTTCATTCAAAACAGTATGAATATACTATGCCTAAAATTACAGGCAACAAAAAACCCCATAAATCAAATATTCATGAGGTTTAATGATGGTGCCGGCACACGGATTCGAACTGTGGACCTACTGATTACAAGTACGAACAAGTACCTATATTTTTAATAATAAAAACAATGGATTGAGTGTATGGGTTGATAAGAAATTCAATAAAAACAATGAGACCGTGATATTGTCGCTAAGGTGTTGAAAGTTAAGAAAGTAGACGGATGGAGAACAAAGTCTCTTGTAAAGCGATGATGGTTAAGTAGAAGAAAAATAACACGCATAATTAAAGATAGACCATCACTAGACCATATCTTTTTTGACTTTGAGTTGATGGACCGTAAACAGAAAATTGAAGAAAACTAACACTTTTCATAGAGTACCGTAACGGACCTTGATTAAAGCGTAGAGCTATTAAGGAAAATGAGATAGTACCTTAAGTTCTGTTTCTGCCTTCAAATAGAAATACAGTGAGTTTAACTTGATCAAATTTTTTGTGGTTAGGGATGAGTAATAGGGGGAGCACGGGATTTAATTTTTCTTTTATATGATTTCCTCCCCCTAAATTTTACTATTTTTTCATAATTTTCAAAGGAATTTTAATATTTACAATGCGGAAAAGCTTTTCCGCATTTGTATTCTCTGCTCTCCGAGAGATTGATGTGAGAAGTCTCTATGATCAGAGAATACAAATGAAAAGAGGAAATACTGAGGTACATGTGCGATGAAATTCAAATATAACTACTAAATTTGTAAAATGTTATTTGTCTATAAAGAGTATAGGTTATTCATTAGAAGCATTGTCTTTACAGTTGAATAATCCCCATTCTAATAGTAGTAAATAGCTAAATACTTGCGTGGTTTATGCATACAGAAATTTATTCTATCTATAAGCATTAACTTTTGGTTTAATAAGCCATTTTATGTAATTGGGATATAAAATGATTAAAAATATTGTAATTGGTGTCTCTACTATTCTTTCATTATATGGGTGTGTTTCTTCTACTTCTTTAAGAAATCAAGCACAGATAAAATCTATATCAGATACGGATTTTAAAAAATATCTGGATGAAGATATCCAAGCAAAATCTAAGATTAATATTCCTCAACCACAAATTTTAGATGAAACATGGGTAGATACTCAAAAGGCTAATTGCAAAATTTTTGCTTCGTCTCAATTTAAAAAAGAAGATCCAACAGTAAAATTTTATTGGGATGGGGAGTGTAAAGATGGCTATGCTATAGGTTTAGGTAGGGAATTTTCGATTGGAAAACAAACTTATGTAGAAGCAATTGGAGAGTATGAAGGAGGAAAAAAGCTACCTGAATACTTCTACAATTTTAATAAAGTTAAGAAAATATTCGTTATAGGATATTTGCCAAACAATCCTGAAAATACACTACTTTTTCAAGGAACCTTAGATAACAATAACATGTTCAAAAAAAGTATTATTTTTTATGATTTTAAACAAAAAGACATGTATGAAAAAATGTCTTACGATGATGTAGGGATGCAAGGGATAGGTTATACAAGTTCAGGTGGTTTAAATGTAATAGAAAAAACTTTTACTGCTGACCCAATGCTACAAAAGCAAATGCTCGTTCAAATACAAAATAATAAATTATACTCATTTGAGGCATTTAAAGATGGTAGAAAATTATTTGTTGATATGACTTCTGGTTCGCCAGTTCTAGCAATCCCTTCAGAGAATTTAAAGGAATTTCTTACGAAAAAGCTATCTTTAATTGATAGTAAAGTAACTAATCAAAATGATTTAGATCTGCAAAGATCTTTAAAAGCGGATAAGAAAGTAAATACGTATGTTAATTTAACTTGTACTTCGACCAACTATATAAAAGAGGTTGGGAAAGATAATTATTTTGCAATCTGTTCACCTTATAAATCATTAGGAATTTTTAAAAATCAAATTCAACAAGGAAAAGAATTTGCAAACCAGCAAGCACAAAAAAGATCGGAAGAAGTAGAACAATATCTGGATCAACAAAAAGCTAATATTCAACAAGCTCAACAAATGAGAATAGAACAGCAGAAAAGATCTCAAGAAGGTTGGACAACTTTATTGAATGCACTTACTGAAGTAAGTAATGGTGTTGCTGATGGTTATAAGCAACAAGCTGATTTGTATAGAAGCTTTGGAAATAGTATGCCAAATTCTACTGCTCCAATACTAAATAAACAGAAATCAACTTTTAATTGTATAAATATTGGGGTGAGTACAACTTGTAGAGAGCAGTAATTCTATATATTTGGAATTAAAACATGTAAGAATTAGTAATTACTCGCTAATTCTTACATGTAGATAGAGAATCAATAAATATAATTATTAGCAAAAAAACTATAGTACAGATTATTTTATTTAGGAAGATTTCTTCTATTTTTCTTTAATTTTAAGGGTAATATTGCTTTTAAATAGTTTAAATTAGTTAGCTGAAAAATATTTGGTCAGTAAGCATGGTAAAAAAGTTAAAAGCTCATGAACGTTTAGCAGAACGGCTTGCAAATATTATAACCCGTTTAAATAGAGGAGAGTATTTAGACCCTAATGAATTGACTTTAGATTTTGGTGTAACTAAAAAGACTATACAACGAGATATAGAAAGGCTGTCAATCGCAGGTTTACCGTTAGTTATAGATGAAAAAACAAAGAAGTTTCATTTAGGAGTAAATTATGTTGGCAAAATCAGCCCTAAGGATATCCAAAATTTTGCTCAGCTTTCGGGAATTACAGGTTTATATCCTAATTTGGATCTATCATTTCTAAGAGAGTTACTCGATAGTCGTTCATCTGAGGTCTATGCGGCAAAAGGTTATTTTTTTGAAAATACAACTCATTTTTCAGAGCTATTTAAATTAATTCGCGAAGCAATACAAGATCGAAAACATATAGCTTTTCAATACAACAGTAAGTTACGTACAGTACAGCCATATAAACTTATACATCATCACGGTAGTTGGTACTTAGCAGCGGTAAGAAATGATCAGTTAGAGCTACGAGCATATCGCTTGAGTAGAATTGGTAACGATTGTCAAATACAACATCATTTAGATCAATTTGAACCTGATATGGAAATAATAAAACAATTAAAAAATGAAGAGAGTATTTGGTTTGGCAAGGAAAAAAAAGAAATAGTATTGTCAGTTCAATATCAAGCTGCTGAACATTTCGAACAAAGACAGCTTTTTCCTGAGCAGCAAATTATGAAAAAAAACGATGATGGAAGTTTGATTATTTCAAGTCGTATTGCGCATCAAGATCAGATTAAATCCTTAATTAGATTCTGGATACCTTATGTTAAGGTAATTTCCCCTGTAGAGCTCCAACAGAGTGTAGAGAATGATCTAAAGTCATATCTAGAGATAAGTTTTTAGCTTACTTTTAGAAAATTTGAATCAGGTGAGTTCTTAGAGGGACATATCCTGTCTAACCGCTCATTTATGATTATTTATAGTCTATCAATTTAAAGTACGAGAAATAGTGTGAACGTTGAGTTATTAAAGGAATTATATAAAGAATTGATAAATATTGATCAATTAGAAGGATGGTATAAGAGTTACAAATCTCGAGTTTCCGAAGTTGAAGAAATGAGAGAAAAGATGACTAAAGGCTATAAATTAAATCCTCAAAGTGATGAGAAGTTCTTATTATCTTTATTAAAAATTCAAAAAAATGGAATAGCTTCAAGAGGACAGTCTAATATTAGTGATGTAGCTTATAACGAATTAATAAATAATAAGGAATTTCTTGAGATTTTAGAAAATGTAATCAAAGAACCAACCTATGAAAATTATATTAATTTTAGAAGAGTTAGTAAGCGTATATTAACTTTAGTGGGTAGCAATAATTTTCCTTTAATTTTTAATAGAGCGGTCGCAGCCTGTAATCTAGATTTGTCCACTGTTGTAGATGAAAGTAAATTTCATCAATTATTTAAATATCTTGATAAAGAGAAAATTCTTGATATTCCTCAAGAGGTAAAAGATAAAAATTGGTATGCCCAGAATATTTTCTTAGTAAGTAAATTTCGTGAAATACTAAGTGATCTTAAAGGTATAGTTGAGATTGATAAGTATTGGATAAATATATTTATATGGGAAATATATGTAAAAAAAGTCGAGCTTTCAAAGCAGAAAATTTCAGTACCAAATAAAGTGGATACCGATGAGGGTGTATCAGAAACCAATAGATATGATGAGAAAAAAATGCAAAAGATAGTTCAGCCATTAAACCGTATTTTATTTGGTGCAGCAGGAACAGGGAAAACATATCATACAATTAATCATGCACTTAGTATTCTAGATGATGAAACATTAGAAGAGCTGGAAAAAGTAGAACGTATAGAACTGAAAAATAGGTTTGATCAATATAAAGAGAATGGCAACATTAAGTTTGTTACCTTCCATCAGAGCTTTAGCTATGAAGATTTTATAGAAGGTATTCGTGCAGAAGTAAGCAATGGCGGTCTTAGCTATAGTATTAAACCAGGTGTTTTTAAAGAGCTGTGTGAAAAAGCGGCTATTAATAAAAAAGCGACTGATGAAAGTATAAAAATTGCTATTTCAGAATTAACTGAAAAGGCAAAAAATGAGGAAATTACTTTTTATACAAAAAAGGGAGCTGAATTTAAAGTTAAAAGTAATTCAAGTGGTACGCTAATCGCGACTACTTCTAAAGATACCGAAGTAACATTGGCAAAAAGCTATATCACTAACTATCTATTAAATCAGTCTGACGAAATAATTGATCAAAGAAGTTATGAATGGGCAATCGCTAAATCTTTACGTACAGTAATTGATTATAGATCTAATACAAGCAAAGAAAATAATGAACGTTTTATTCTTATCATTGATGAAATTAATAGGGGGAATATTTCCCGTATTTTTGGTGAGTTGATTACTCTAATTGAAGATTCTAAACGTCAAGGCAATGATGAAGAGTTAAGTACAATTTTGCCTTACTCAAAAGAAGAATTTAGTATTCCCAATAATCTTTATATTATCGGGACAATGAATAGTTCAGACCGTTCACTAACCGGGCTGGATGTTGCGTTGCGTCGACGTTTTGAGTTTATTGAAATGCCACCAAAACCTGAGTTGTTAAGAGATCAGGAAGAGAACGAGATAGAGATTGATGGCATTAATATTGTGAAATTACTGACTGTAATGAATCAACGCATCGAAATACTATTAGATAGAGATCACTGTATAGGGCATGCCAATTTTATGCCTTTAAAGGTGGAACCAAGAATCGAAAAATTATCAAAAATTTTCCAGCAAAAAATTATCCCACAATTACAGGAATATTTCTTTGAGGATTGGGAAAAGATCGACGCAGTTTTAAATGGAAATGGAATGCTTCATAAAAAGTATGATCCAAGTTCACAAAATAGATTATTTAAAGATCAAAGCTTGATTAATCGCAGTATTTGGGAGATTAAGCCTGAAGCATTTAATAACGTGAAGAATTATATTGCAATTTATAACGAAACATCCGAAGTTGAAAATGATTTAAATGGATATTGATTATGTCGAATATCACTATCCGTGAATATGCATATTTAAGAGTTTCACAGAATCCTCCTCTGCAGAATCACAAGTTAGATTTTGCGGAAATTTCACAGAGTGGATTTGATTACTTATTTCAACTGAATCAGGATCTGCTCAGAAATGGGCAGCGAATTTTAAAGTTAGGTAGAACAGCATCGGAAATTCAAGTACAGAATTTTGTTGGGGTTATTGAAACCCCATGCGGTACAGAAATTGAGATCTTACCAAAGCATGCTGATTCAGTAGAGGATAATGGTAATGCTAGGGCTATCTTGATTAAAATCTTGAAACAGGTTTTACAGTTGCCACAGCGTGATACAGGTCTTGCCTCGATTGAAAAATTTAAAGTACCTCTAACAGACTGGTTCTATGCACAATTTTTAGATGCTTTGCAGAAACTTTATCGTACAGGGGTGCGATTTGATTATCAGCGAGTAGAGGCTGAAGAAAACTTCTTACGAGGACAGTTAGATACAGCACAACAAATGCGAAAACCTTTAACGAGGCAACATCAATTAAGTATAAAACATGATATTTTTACGTCAAATCGGGCAGAGAATCGGTTGATTCGGTCATGTATTGATGTGGTCTGTAAAAGAGCTAAGACTGCTAATTTGTGGCGAACATCACATGAGTTTCATTTACTGTTCTCAGAAGTGCCTCAATCTACAAATTATAGGGAAGATTTTAAAAAATGGAAAAATGATCGACTAATGTCACATTATTCCGATATAAGGTATTGGTGTGAATTGATTTTAGGCAATGAAATCCCATTTGCTGTAAAAGGTATTAATCAGGCAAGAAGTATTCTATTTCCTATGGAAAAGTTATTTGAAAAATATGTAGAAATACAATTATCAAAGCAACTTATAAAAGGAGCAAAGCTTGTGGCTCAGAAATCTAGCAAATACTTAGCTCAATATAATTCAAAAGATATATTTAATTTAATACCAGATTTAGCTATCCAATATTATTGTGAACACTCAAAGTCTAAAAAATATTTGATCCTTGATACTAAATGGAAGCTTATTAATAGCAATAATATAGAGGATAAGTTTGGATTAAAACAAAGCGATATGTATCAGATGTTTGCCTATAACCATATGTATCAGGGCCACACATCAGATATTGTATTAATCTATCCAAAAAATAAAAATTTCCAGATAGCACTAGAACCGTTTGAGTTGAACATTCATAAATTATTGAAGACTGGACTGCAACCAAAAATTTGGGTAGTTCCATTTGACTTAGAACGTAGCGAGCTTATTTTAGATAATTTGACGATTGCTGGGTTGCATTCTAAATGAAGTAAAGGCTACTTAGCGTAGCTTTTACTTCTGAATAATATTTATTAACACTGATTATTTTTGACAATCGCCATTACTTCTTTTTTATAGCTATCAGGAATGTAAATGTCATCAATTTGACAATTTTTCCCATCACACTGAACTTTAAAATCTACTTGAAAGCTTTCCCCAAAGTTTTTCCCTTGAGCTCGAATTAATCCGTTACTAAGTGCAGAGAATTTCATCTGATTTACACGTACATCATAATCATTGCCGGGTATAAGAACATTACGGACCCACTCACACATCTCCCCGTTATGACGAAGAGCAATTGTATCTCTGCGAGAAAGCAGTTGTTTAAGTTCAGAAGAACTATTCTGCTTAAGAATATCTACTCCCATATATTTATCACTTACAGCCCTCATATATACTTTTTTCACGAAATTTATTTGTTCAAGAGGCTGTTTATCTGTAGAGGCAATAGAAGTAGTAGAAATTAAAGTTAAGGTTATAGCTGAGGTTAATAATCGATTCATGAAGTACTTTTCCTAATAAATTTACTTTTAAGCAGGTCTGTAGTTCATACAGAAGTTAGATGAACTTTCTAAGCCACAATCCTGCATATATTTGAGTTCATTAATTCTTCTGTTATTCATATTAATCATACATTGAGCATGTAATTGTCCAGCGATAGTTCCGTAGGAAGCAACTTCAAAATTACATTGTTTCATTTTATAACTTATCCAAGAACGTTGGACTTCTAATAAATTTTTTTGTTCATTAGCGCTGAGAGTATTTTTATAGTTTGTATAAACCTGCATTATTTTTTTATCTGATTTTTGAACTTCTTTTTTATAACATTCATTAATTGAGATAGTAGTTCCATTGTTGCGTTCATTTTCGCACATTGCATAGGTTGCAAATGGAATAGTAGTTAAACTTAGGGCAATAAGTATTTTCATGACGATATCCAATTAATAAAGTTAAATTAGTGACCACATTTTGAGCAGGTCCATCTATTTGTTAGAGCTGTCATGGGTTTAGCAAAAGTATGCCAAAGTAACATAAGCAGCCAAATCCATATCCAAATAGTAAGTGTGCAAATAGTTAAGAATAAGTGCATTAACCAACTCATCTGTTTTGAGTTTTTTTGATGTAAAGTTCTATAACCACATTCTTTACACATCTTCATTTTTTGAGAAACTACTCTAGCCATAAATTGCCTATTAATAGTGAAGTTGATTGCTCATTTCCGGATAAGAAATTTCAATATTTTCTGTGTGTTATTGCTATAGGCAACTAACTTTTATATTAAAGCATATATAATTGACAGGTTATGTCTTCAAAAATAAGATTATTTTGAAATTGAGAAATTTTTTATATTAAGTTTTCTTTTATACTTATTTTTATTAGTAGATAGAATTTTATAAAATTAAAAATATAGCCATTAGAGCAATCGAAATTCTGTAACGGCTATCGATTTTTAATAAAGTTTATTTAGATACTTTTATCATGTATTCAGTCTTAACTTTTTCAAAAATATATTCATAGTATGCATCAGGATTATTTCTAATTTCGATACTAACGATGTCACTAACACGTTCATCTCGAATCCAAAAATCTCCATCAAAGATGTAGCAAGAGACTCTAACAAATGGTAGTTTTCTACCTTCTGCTTTGTATGGGGCATTGTAATAAGGGGCAGATTTGACAAAAAAGTACCCAATGACAAATGGAAGTTTTCTACTTAGTTCTAGTAATGCTAAGAATGATGCTTTTGATGAGAAATGTGTATCTACAACTTCAATTGCAATAAATGGGCTGTGGTTAGTGCAATTCAACGAATTAGGTCTACCTAATAAATCAAATCGTACATAGCCATTTTCTGATACGGCGAAAGAAACTTCATCCTTCCATTCATAATCTTTTATAGTTTTTATGGTATGAAGTTTTTTATCTGTAAAGCTACGAAAGAAATAGGTTTTTAATTTTATAGACGGATTTGCCTTTAAGTATGAGAGAAGATTCCTAATAGTACGATCATGTTCTTGAGAGTCTTTTTGTCTGTCTAAATTATGGCGTACAACACCTTTTCTATAGAAATGAGGTAGATCCTCTCTATTTCTAATGAATAATTCATAATTACAATCTTCTGAGTCATATAATTGCTGAGTTCTAGCAAGTGCTAGTTTTTCTGGATCTCTTAATTCCTGAGGTGTAATTGTTATCCAGAGACCATCTTTTTCGTATACAGCTTGTTCATGTAAAGGCATATTTTTATCTTTTCCTTGTTAATATAGATAATAAGGTAGCTGAAACTTTAATTTAGGAACAATAGATAATTGAATGTCTACGCCAATATTTGACGTGGTAATATTTATATTAAGAATAACGTAATAGATAAATTTTAGTTGATCGATAGATAAATTAAATTTAATTCAATATTAATTTAATAAGCTAATACCTATATCTGTCGCCAGATACTCGATAATTTTATAATCTAGTGGCCATTGTTCAGTTACGTAATATTTTCTATTTTCTATTAACCAATAGACAAATAGAATGTAACTTTGTTGATAGAAATTGAAAGAAGCATATCGCTGTTTAATTTTATTGACTAAGTATGGATGTACTTCTAAAAGACTTGAAATATTATCTATAAGTTGATCATTAATAAATTCTTCAAAGGTGTCAAAAACAATTAAAGATGATTTCTGATTTTTAGAATATAAACCAGTTTTTGATAGATATAAGGAATCTAATCTCTCAATAATTTTAAATTCTGTAATAGGTCCCGCATTAAGATCATTAGTAGTTTCAACAAAGAAATTATCGGTTGTTTCAATTAAAGCCATACACTTAGCTACAGTCCGGAGAACTGTAGGCTTTACCTTTCGTTTACTTTTATAAACAGCATCATGAGTTAACTCAGCATGTGCATGTTGTAAAAGAGTGCGTATCTGCACTTCACAAGTAATATCTGAAGTTATTTTTATTCCTTTATATTCTATCTCATCTTTAGGTCTTAAAATATAATGCATTGATTGATAAGAGAAAAGTAGAGGGTCTTTACTTTTCTCTTCTTCAAAGTCTCGAGCTACTAAGGTTGTCCATTTTTCATGTGATTGTATAATTTGACCTATTTTTGCAACCTCATCAGTTAATAAAACTACAAATCGAATTCCAACTTTATCTTCTATTTCTAGGTAGGGGTCTATATAAGGCTTATTTCTATAAAAAGCTTTATCAATTAGAGATTTCCGATTTTTTGTCCTTACTTTAACTGGAATTTTTAAAAATACGTCCGATTCAATTTGATGGGTTACCAAAGAATTAACTATTTGAGAGACGATATACTCTCCCCATGCAGTATAGATAGGTTCTTCAGTAAGCCATCTTTCTAAAAATTCATTTTCTGTCATTTCTTATGAATCAGTCTGGATTTGATAATAATTTTTGTCCACTATGTAGGGCTTCCATTTTCATCTGGTTCTCCTTGAATAGGTTCGATAGTAATATCTTTACTGAAAGTATCAGGATCAGCCTCAATTTTAACATTATTGCCGAAAGTGACTTTGTGAAGTTTTAACTGGTTTTTTATATGCTCGATATCTTTTGTAAAAGGAGTAATAGGAATTTCTCTTTTTCTAAGAAAATTTCTATAGTCATCAATTACTTTTTTATCAAAAAAACTTTCAGCAAATTCAATAGGGCTTACAGTCGAGGACTGCCCGAGTTTAAGGTAAGTAGTTAATGCATTGGTGAGTTCATATTTTTCTTCTGTTGTTTTACCATCTAAATCCAGAATAAATTTCTTCGTTGCTTCATAGAAAGTTTTTGTAGTACGAGCACTTGTTTCTGGATACCCACAACCAGCAAATGTATTATAGAAATACTCAGCAGAAGCTTTACCATCAACTTGGCTAATTTGATTATCTGAAATCAAGACCAACCATTTATCATTAAGATTTGTTGAAGATGGGTCATAATCTTCTTTCTCACAAAAACCCACCGTTTTATAGAGTTTAGAAGATGGTGTTAATAAAAGATGTTTAATATGTTTTAATGAAATTTGTCCATTTTCTGTGGTAACTCTTTCATATCCACTATGAATATCTGCTTTCATTACACCTAAAATTTTTTTATTAGATACTCCATATGTACCCGTAAAAACAACAACAATACCCCCTATAATATTCCTTCCTTTTTCAAATTGTGCTTTAGCTAATTTATAGGCAATTTTATACGAAGACTCAATGAAGTCTTCAGAATTATCATCAATCGCTTTATCTATGATATTTGGTAAGCTATCAGTCTCTAGATCAACAATATGCATTGTTACAGCTTTAGAGTCTGAGCCTAATGCTCCTATTACACGACTATCAAAATCCATCTGAGCAGATGTATCGAATCTTGTATATTCAGTACTTTTCTCTGGTGTTTCCATAGTATCTGATTTCTTTTGAAAAATTTGATGAATAATAATTCGATGAACAGAAAGATTGGTGATCGACATTTAACTAAAGCCCTATTATTTAAAATAATTTAAATAATATTGCATTATAATAATGCCTTACTCAATAAAAAAATTATATAATTTATAAGTGGGCTACGACATTTTGTGTCGTTTACTTTAATTAATATTAAATAATCTTATGAATGATTCAAATTTGTTACCACCTGATAAACAACTTTCAAAAATTGAAAAACAAATTAAATGGTCAATTTTTATTGCTTTAGTTTTAATAGCTTTAGTATTAGTAATGTACTTTATTCATTTCAATGGGGACTTTCAAAAAGATCCTGATAAATGGGGGACGTTTGGCGATTTTGTTGGTGGAACTTTAAACCCTGTACTAGCAGCATTAGCTTTTTATTGGCTAACATCATCAATACGATTACAAATTCAGGAGTTAAGGGATACACGTATTGTTCTACAAGAGTCAGCAGAACATCAGAAAATAATAGCTGAACTAGATGAAAAAAATGTAAACACACAGCAAGAAATTTTAAAACTCCAAAAAAGTAGTTTAGAAATGCAGATTGAGGCATCACAACAACAGCAGCAACAAATTGCTATTCAAAATTTTGAAAATATTTTTTTTGAATTATTGAAAACGAAAAATGAGGCTATTCAGGGGATTTACTTTAAAACCCGTAGAGGATCATATTCTACGGGTAATATAGAGGTTGAAACAGTATATGGTAAGGAAGCGATTAATTTGCATTTAAAGTATTTTTCAGAGCATGTTTCAGGAAGCTGGAAAAAATATTATGAGAGTATGTTAATCAGTACTTTTAGTAGTTATTTTAGAGTTTGTTATCAAATAGTTAGATTAATAGATAGTAATACAACTTTAAGAGAAATAGATAAAATTGAAAATAAACCTTTTTCTAATAAACAGAAACAATATTTTGATATTTTTAAAGCAACTTTACAGCAAGCAGAACTTGAAGCATTATTTTATAATTGTTTGAATGGTTATAGTAAGTATAAGAGAATATTAGAAAAATATGGGATTTTTGAGCCTTTGTTTATCCTAAGGTATGATAATTATAGTAAGTTAATAAATCAGTTTGCTTATATGTATGATAGAAGTGCTTTTGATAGAAATAAGTTTTTTTTAAAATATTTTGATGATCTTGAGAAAATTAATTGCAATTTAAATAGTAAAGATATTAATCTTAATATTATATTTTTGAATAAGATGGGGCTTGTAAATAAAAATATTCGTAATGATCTTTATGATGATGAAGTACTTGGAGATGATTATGAAGATTTTTATGCCAAATTTATTAAGAAAAAAAGCGAATATGAGAAACAAATATTAAATGAAAAAAATCTAAGTGAGAGTGTTGATAATGAATATATTGAAAGGTATATCCAAATTTTGGATAGTATAGAAGACTTGGAAACTATTTATTATATTGTGAAGTATAATATTAATTATGAGGAATACGTCAAGTCTAGACTTACTACTACATATTAGTTAACTTGAAATAAACCTTCAATTATATCAATTATTTATAATGTTGATTAGATTAAGCCTATTTTTACTGTTTTTGATTTTAATATTTAAAGAAGAAATGGCCCATAATGGGCCATTTCTTCATAAGATCAATCACTATCATCTAATAATTCATCTTCATAACCTGTACGAGCGTTATACCTTATATTGTTAATTGTGATAAATTTTTTCTGTCTGACTGAAACATCATAAAAGCTATATCCAAATGCTGTTAGGTTTAAGAATTTAATTTTCTTATGCTTGTAATGTTTCTTGTCATTAAAAATCTTTACGTGACAATACTTCTTAAGAAAGTTGATAGATTTCCCGTCTTGGAAAAGTATCGAATCATCATTAAATACCTCAACGTACTTAGATGGATATTTTCTTAGTGTTTCAAGAAGAGGCTTTGTGTTAGCAATTTTATGAAGTGCCGCATTCATAAGCTGCGTAATATCATAATAGCTGTGAGTTTTATTTCTAAAATCTTTTCGATCAAAAGCTTTTCGTAAGTGTTGGATGACGCTGAGGACTATAGGATTATTTTCATATTCATGAGCTATCTTAATAACCTGATTTGTTCTATTTGCTACAAGGCTTTCTTGTACATCTTTTAGATTATCTAACTTTTCTGAAAGAATCATGGCTTCATCAAAAATACCTTTATAGATAGGTTCCTCTTGTATCTCATAGTAAATACTGTCGTCATCAAATATTGAATCCTCTATTTTTTCTCTTAGGTTTTTAAAGCCTTTAGTAGTTCTTAGGCACTCAAAAAGTAGATCTATGACTTTTGGAATACCTTCCTCACGACGATCTTTTAATGTTTTCTCACTCTGTTCAAAAGCATTCCTTATTGCGTCAGGAATTAATCCATCTGAACTGATGATCTTGACTGTTCCATTTGGTAAAAGCTGTAATAGCCGATATTTAAGATAATTGAGATTGCTATAGCATTGCTGAATATCTAATCGATAGAAGCGAGCCACGATACTTGCGGTATTGTGCCTGATAATATTGTTATCTGACCAAAAACCCTTACATTCGATGAGGTCAGTTGTCAGACCGTTCATGATTTGAGTTTTATCAATTTTAGTATTAATAATATCCGAAAATTCTTTGAACTTTTCTTTATCTAATGAAAGTTCTATGCCATGTAAAAAAGCAATTAGTCCCATATAGTTACTTTTATTCGATTTTCTATATTTTGCAAATAGCCTATCGCAATTAGTTTCATAATCATCAATGGGACTTGGTAAGTGAATATATACAGGTGGTGTTGCTGCCCGTAATCGCCCAATGAATTGCACAATTTCTTCTGGATGAGCATTGTTGCCAATAATATGTACGCTATCGACCTCATCATTGCTATTTTTTAGGTTAATTGCCTCATCTAATATAGAAGTACAAATAACTACATCAAATTCAGTGTTAATACGCTCAAGACTCAATAAATCCATACAGCTATGACTAGTAATCTGCTCACGATTAATCAGCTGGGTTTTATAACCTTTTTGCTCATACATCTCTTTGACTTGATTGGCTAACTTGATGTCATTAACACGTGCAATGACAACCTTTTTCACATTTTGTTTGCGATTTTTTTCTAAACGTTTTTGTACTTCCCATATCCATGAGAGAGGTTCTGCCGTTTGTGGATTTATAATCCTGATACTTCTTTTATTATTAGATAATTTTGAAAAACTATAAAAGTGACTGATTTGAATATCTAATTTTTCAAAAAGATACTTGGTTAATGTCGCCGTTAGAAAGAGTACATGATCAAATTTTTGAGATTGAATGATGTGCAGTATAGATTGAATAGCCTGTTCCCTATAGTAGCCTACGGCATATAGTTTTTGAGCTTCATCTACGACGATGACAGCATCCTTTGATAAATGAGGAGCGAATTTAGAAAATTGATCGTAGGTCATTACCAAATGTTTTTTGGTAATCGACTTAATTTCATCTTTAGGTATATTTTTCTTACCATGAATAAAAACGAACCGATCACTTTGATATAGCTCTTCTAACTGTTTTACCTGTGCGACTAAAGGGCATAAGAGAATAACTTGCTTCGACTCAGATAAGGTTTCTAATACATAGGAGCTTTTGCCTGTTCCAGTACCTCCAACAATTAAAGTATTTCCATGTAGTAGTGCTGGGATTTCATCAGCAATAAACTGCTTAGAATTAAGATGAAACTCTATTGGTTTAGGTAAATTTGACATAAAAAATCCTCTGGATATGCCTGTAAGGGCATATCCATTCAAAATTTAAAATAAGTGAGAAGAGGTTTAACTAAGCGACATTCGCCGTTGGAATTGGGTGATTACTCTGGGCACGTATAGCCGCAGCAACTTCCTCTGAAGCTTGTTTCAATGTGCTGGACTGCAAATGTGCATAGCGCTGAGTAGTCTGTGGTGAGGCGTGACCTAACAGATGCTGAACGACATATAGGCTTTGGCCACTGTTCACAGCTAAACTGGCAAAGTTATGCCTTAAGTCATGGATACGGATATTTCGAATCGAAGCAGCTTTCATGATGCGTTGGAAGGTCTTTCGCATGTCGTTAAACGGTTGACCTGTCATCGGGTTCGCAAAAATAAATAAATGCTGCCGTGATAGTGAATGCAGTATCGCTAATGCATCCTGATTCAAAGTAATGCGTCGAGCCTTTCCAGACTTGTTTTCACCTAAAAGCCAAACCCCTGTAGTGAGATCAATATCAGCCCACTTCATGTCCATTGCTTCACGCTTACGTACTCCTGTAAGCAGTAAAAACTTGACGATAGCGACAATAATCAAGTTGTCTATGCCATGCTGATGCGGTGCATTCAGTACATCCATTAAACGCTTGATCTCTTGAGCATTGAGATAACGCTCAATTTGATTGTTTTCTTTAAACTTGGATACCTTGCTTACAGGATTAACATGTATCAAGTCATGATTAATTGCCATGTTGAACATGACAGAGAGCAGTGCCCGAACCCGATTGATCGAGGCATTCGTTAAGCCTTTTGAACGAAGTTCGGTCAATAGCTTATTGAGCATTCCAGCATTGATATCCTCAAATGGATAATCTCCAATGACTAGTAAAATATGCATCCGTAATTTTGCCTCATCATCCTTATAAGACTTTTTACGCATCTCAGCACTTGGCATATAGATCGTTAAAGCAAACTCACGCAATGTATTTGTAGGTTTGACCTCATCTTCGAATGGCGCTAGGCCTTGAGCGATTCGTTGATGAAATCCCTGCATTTGAGAGACCAGTTTCTCTAAGTTTTGATCAAAATCAGCATGAGAAAATGTACCTAAACTTTTTGAGGCTTTCTTACCTTGAAAGGTTAAACGAGCTAGAGTACGTACATGTTGTGCAGTAACCACAAAGCGTAATCCAATCACTTTTAGGTCTGGACGATACTTGCGAATATCGAATTCTTTACCCGATTCAAATTGATTGAGTTGGGTATTTTTCTCTAAAAACTTTACCATTTTTTGGTCCTCTGATTGATGTGCCAAAAAAATAATATCTGTTTAAAAAATCTTTAAAAAACCAAGCTTTAATTATGTTTTTTAATCTTTTTAATTGAGTGTGGTTACTTACTGTTATTTAAAAATAAGGCGCACTAATCCCTGATTGTTAAATCATGTATAAGTAGTGGAGTAGTACGCTGAAAACAGTAAGTTGATTTAATCTAAATTGAATGAATAATGTAATAATTTAAATATCTTGCGAGAGAAGAAACGGCAGATTATTTGTTGAAGGCTGCGTTAAGCATTCTCGAATTTTGGCAGTATCTAATCTTAAGGTATTTTGAGGAGCATTACTTAGATCATAAAATTTAAAATTGGCTTTACTTAAAAGTTCGCCAGATTCATTGAATAAAATTACTCCAAATCCACTCACGAATTCTTTACCAGGCTCAGCGAGATCACCGTAAAAAAGTTTAGAAAGCCTAATATGATTTGGCTTAAACTTCTCTAACATTGAAGTAATATCATCGGCAGTTTTAAGCTCTTCCATATAATTTGGACATATAGCATCATCCCATAGATGAAAGTCAGACTCTCTTAATGAAAAAGCATGTGCTTTTTCATATCTATTATTATAGAAATAAACCATACATATATTTTTAAGTACACTGTATAAATATAAAATACAAAATCTATCATTAGGATTACCTGATTTAATTTTAAAGGCCTTGGTAGGTTCTATATTTTCAAAATCAATAGTATTCAAACTTTGATATCCATCACTATTAAAAAATCTTGTAAATGCTGCTTCATTAATCTTTCTACCAATTGAACCATTTTCTTTATTAATGCGCTTTTGTATTTCCTTAGAAGAATTCTCATTTGCGAGAACATGCTCATTCTGAAGGTTGAGATATTCTAAGGAACCAGAAAGTATTAATTTATTAAAATAAAAATAATTAGACATTTTTCCCTCTACTTCTGAATGATTGTTCAGATTAGTTAAATTAAGTTTCATAACCTTCTGCTTTCCTAAAGCGTTTAAGCAGGGGTTATGGGATGAAGAGAGGTTAGACTGGGTTAAGATTTTCGTCAAGTAGGTTTTTTTTATAAGATATTGATATTATTTATTTTTTTTGGTTTCTCACCCCAAATTACCTGAGGGAAATCGGGAAGGTATTTACTTAAATGAATAATTTAAGTTACATTTGGTAACATTGTTTTGCCTGTGGTTATATATCTATGCAGTTTATTTATTTACCAGAAAATATTTATTTCGCTTTAGAAGATAATCATAATTTATCAATTAAAAATATTATGGAAATTTCTAAAAGGGGAAGAGCAACTGCTTATAGATATAAAGTTGCTTATAAAAAATTAAAAGGGAATCCAAATAATTTTCAATTAATTCACAAATATGAGAAAATAAATATTTCAGGCTTTAGAAAAAACAATAATCAGAAAAAAGATTTAAGTTGTTTTATCGAGTCTTTATTGCAAGATAATGGGTTTATATCAACTGCTGATTTAATAAGTAAATTTTATAAAAAATATCCAATATATAGAGGTCAAACAAAAAATAATTTTAATAAATACTTTAAAATGGTGCGCGATGATTTGGAAAGGCAGAAGATATCTTATAAATTATTTATTAGAAAATCTCACATGGTAAAGATAGGTTTCCATACTGTCGAGAATCCCAATTTTGGATCTTCGGACTGCTAAAACGTTTGCCTGTTTATTCTTAAAATTCATTCGTGTTTGATTGATGTGCCTTAATAAAAAAAAGACCTTAAGCTATTAAAGCTTTAAGGTCTATCTACGGTTCTGTTAGTAATCACTAGGTAATAGAATCGTTGTTAATGTCCTATCTGCTTCAGTGATAACCCAAATTTTCTCCTTGTCAAAATTGTAGCTTGAGAGAATCCGGAGATCCTCAATCAAAGCCTGTTCATTTGCTTCAAGGTCAGGTTCATTTAAATTACCCCAGTCGCCATGTTGATGTCGATGAAGTAAATCGAAAGGAGTAATGCATTTTTGAGTCATGAACTCTACTGCATTTTTAGTAGTCACGACTTTTCCCAAAGCGAATAAGATATGCCTTGTCATAAAATAGCCTTAGATAAAAGTTAGAAAGAGGTTTTGTAGGAGAGGGTGCTGTAAACAGCTTTAGATCGCTGTCAAAGAATGATTGTTGAATATGTCATTCGGAACATAGATTAATATGCCTTCATTATCATTAAGCAATACATAAACCTCATACCAATTCTCTTTCTTTTCGACATATTCCACTTCACCTAAGTGAAGCTTATCGCTCAGACTAAAGGTCAGATTGGCAAGTGGTTCAGATAAATCAGATTCATCTTCACAAATAATAAACCACCCATGTAGGGTGGCTTGATAAGGCTCATTGTACTGTTGCTCTAAAGTCAGAATGTGATTGGAAATACTGTCCTTAATCGCTTCATTCTCTAGATGTGATAAATCATCTTTGGTCTTAATGCACTTCATCATGCGTTTCTTCCCCAACTTCGGATTCGATAGATTGATTCTTAGGTTTTGGACCACGTTTGGCAGGAATCTTAGTCACTATATTCTCTTGAATATCAGTTTTACCTACCATTTCTTCAAGGCGAAGAGGCCATAGTTCATATTCCTCTATCACTTCCAGTAAACGGGCTGTTTGGGGGTGTAAGCGAATGACCTGTTGATCAACTAAAGCAGCACCCAAGAAACTATAGTTATTAACTGATTTTCCTATGAATAAGTCCTTCAAGGCAGTTGCATGGAAAGGTTTCCCAGACTGCAATAATTCTTTGATCGTTTTGAGGATGTCATCTACCTTGATGAGTTCAGAACTAAATCCACCAGATGATTCATTGTGGCTCAAAGCAATACCAAGAGATAAATCATCATTGTCTTGCCAAAGTTGGTAATGCAATTGGCCTTTAGAGCGTTCCGAAAGCTTATTGCAAATAAAGGTTTTGATGAGGGTTTGATTAACCTTATCGAATACGCGTTGTTGCATGTTGAAATTCCTTAGAAATAAAAAATCCCGATGACCTTTAAAGATCATCGGGATTGATAAATTGATAATGGGTTTGGTTAAAACATTGCATCACATGATGCTATGTCTTTCGCTACAGCTTTAATACTGTGAGGATTAGGCGTAAAAGTTGTTATCTTCTTATTATTCACGAAGACATCAATTTTCTTGGCTTTGGCAATACCATGAGAAAAATCATACCAAGCATTAGCTCCATTGCGCCATTTGGTTGAACCCGCAGGAGCAACAGAAGTTTTTCCGTCCAATAGGAAGGATAATGGGTATTTAGAGTCAGTATTTTCATACCGATTTTTCTTTGTTTGTAGATTTGCAGAATGATCATAATCATCACCTGCACCTTCATTACAGGCTACCCAAAGTGTATTACCCTTAGTATCTTGAATCGAATATTCAATAAAACCTTGAGCATAGCTTGATTGCCATACATTCGGTGTCGCGTGGGCAAAGCCAGCAAAAGTGAGTAATGAAACAAGTAATATATTTTTCATTGTTATTCCAGAAAAGAATTTTAGATGAGGGAGTCTCCCTCATCTATTCGTGTAGGTTAACTTACTTTAGAGGGAGTACGTTTGCATGGTCGAATACTTTGAATGTATTGACCATCTCCCGTGTCGTGAAAGAAACCATATTTTGACTGAATTTCCAGACATTGACCTTTTTTAAAGGGTTTAAGCTGTTCTGCAACCTTTACGGGAAGTGCATACAGATTGAGGGTGACTTCACCTTTAGTGGTATAGAATACGACTGCTTCTTCACCAAAATCAATGGGTTGTTTCAAGGTGATTTTTTCAGTTTTCGCCGTTGCTACAGAGCACATCAATAAACTAAGTAAGCCACAAGTCAGTAGCTGAACCATTTTTATGGTTTTCATGATTGTTCTTCCTGATAGATGAATGAAAGTAAGTCCTTTGAGTTGATATCAATTCCGATACATTATCGGCGCTGTTCAACCTTTTGTACCTCACGCTGTACGCAAGCATTCCAAGGGGGCGAGCTTTCAACATATTGAGAGCAGTTTCTTAAAGCACCCATAGAAGCCTGTTGCATGGTGCCAAGCATTTGTCCATACGCATCAATATCAGCAATTGAGACATCACCTGCACGTTTGGTTTGAGCTGAATACTGACGTTGGGTAGCTTGTTCAGCTTTCCTTTGCTGTTCCAATGCTTGTTGAGCGCGAAGTTCCTGCTGCTTTAACACTAAATATTCTTCCTTAGTATTAAAGTCAGCAAAGCCAGTAATTTCTCCGTCAGCGTTGTATTTCAAAGCCCGCCATACAGTTTTACCTTTTTCAGATACGGGGATTATACCGTCAGGTGAACTCATGATTCGTTGAGCCATTTCCTGTTGTTGCTGAGATTGATAAGAAACCACCAATTCATTAGCGGAATTAGCAACTTGTTGAACATCTGGATTACCAGAGAATGTAGCCACTGCAGTCAGTGCAGAGCTAAGTAGATTTGAAAACCCCATCTTTATGCACCTTATATTTTCTCGTTAGAAAGTGAAGATTTAGTTCTGAATTCAGGATTAGTTACATATTAAATGTATCTATATTGGGTACAAAATATATTGTATCGATAATAGGTACATGACAGCAAGTATCAATACCCCTGAAATGCAGGCTTTAACTAAGTGGTTGAAGCAAATGCGGGAAGAACAACACCTCACTATGCGAGCATTAGCTGAACGCATGGGTAAACCACACTCGTATGTTCAAAAGGTTGAACAAGGCGAGCGTCGGTTAGATGTTGTCGAGTATGTTTGGTATTGCCGTATACTTGGAATTACCCCAGAGGAGGGGTTAGAGCAGATTAGGCAAGCGATTCCAGCATCAAAAAATTGATATGGATCATAATAACTATTAAGAAGAGATTTACTTGTTTTGCTCTTGAGGATCAAGATCAATTAAGCGAATACCCTGATGAGGGTCAATATTCAAGGCTTGGCAATAATAAATAAATTCAATGACCTCCAAGCGATAATCACCATGTTCCACATCTTCAATGTATTGCAAAGGTTTGCCCAGCCTATGAGCTAATTGCTGTTGAGTTAGATCATTGAATTCGCGTTGCTGTTTGAGCCACTCTTTCAAAGCTTTCATTTTCATCTCCATGTACTTAGATCATAACTCCAACTACAGCATGTAGTTTAGTGAGAACATGCGTATCTTGGTCATTGCAGATACGAATAGCATGTGCAATGGACTGGATTTGTGGATGAGGAATTGATGCAAGAAGATCGGAAACTGTATCAAGCTCAGGAAAGTATTTCTTCATGGTCACTCCTTGGTTAATAGACCATGTAGATAATATCTATGCAAATTCAAGACAAATACAGGCATTATTATTTTTATGGAAGATAACTAAGAAATATAATTGACTCTAAGCATATATCTGATTGAGGATCAGTAATTGAGACAAGTACAAATAGGTTGTGTAGATAGTATCTTCTGTTCTTTGATGTAAGCTGTCTATACATGATTTTAAATAGAGTTTAGAAAACTTAAAGTGGATAAGAGCATTTTTTTAATAAATTTAGGTGAATAGCCATTGCTATAATAATTAAGAATAAAATTGGTTTTTAGAAATTTTATATTGAGAGGGAAATAGTGTTTGGATATTTTAAGTGAAAATATTTCTTGATTTTGAAAATAAGTTAAAATATATTGAATGGCATTAGGTTTTTTTGAAAATATTAGAAATAGTTATCAGTTTATAGCCCATAACTTCCCCAAGGTATGGGTTTTTTTTTATAGAAGATATTTAAAGTTAAATTAAAAATTTAGATGTTTTTTTTTAATAAAACTCTGGATGAATTTATTGGTAAATATGAGCCTTATACAAGCAATTTGATGTCTATGCGACACATCCTAAAAATGTTGAATAAGTAAAGTAGTTGAAACCTTAAAATGGCCTCTAGACTTATAGTCTTGAAGATTTTTTTAGATAAAATTTATAATAAAAGTGTGAACTAGTTAGTAGAATAATTAATTTTTAATTATTGTGTAATTATTCTTATGTTTTTGTGGTAGATTTTTGTTTATTTTTTTGGATTATTTACAAAAATGCAAAACATACTTACTTTTATTAAAAATGGTCAAAAATTTACGTTAGATGCAAGCAATATTAAAAGTGTAAGAGATACGGGAAATGGTTTTGAAATCACTCTTAAAAGTGGTGAGATAATTCAAGCTGAGTCCTATAGCGTTACTCCTAATACTCAACCAGTGGAGCAAGTTTCTAGTCAGCAAGTAGAAAATAATTCTGAAGCTGATGAGGAAGTTGAAAAAGAAGAAGTTTTAAAAGAAAAGAGTTTATTGGATTCACAAGCAATGTTATGGGGTGGTGCTGCGATCGCACTTGGTGGTATTGCGGTAGCAGCATCAGGTAGTGGTGGTAGTGATGGTTCAGCACCTTCTGATCAAACTCCTCCAGCAAGTTTAACTAAAATATTGTCTAAAGATGGTAAAACGGTAAGTGGTTTAACAGAAGCTGGAGCAACTGTTATAGTTGAAAATTCGGCTGGAAAAGTAATCGGTTCTGCCAAAGCCGGAGCAGATGGGACATATTTAATTAATTTGGATAAAGCCTATATTAATGGTGAAATACTAAAAGTTTCTGCTCAAGATACTGCTGGTAATAGTACTGTTAAACAAGAACTTATCGCTTCTGATATTACAGCTCCTACTTTAACACATGCTATTTCTTCTAACGGTAAAACTATTACAGGTTTGACAGAGGCTAATTCAACTGTCACCGTCAAAGATTCATCTGGAAAAATTATTGGAACTTCAAAGTCTGATAGTGATGGAAAATATACAGTCATACTAGATAAAGCTTATTTAAATGGTGAAAAGCTTACTATTTCTGCTGAAGATTTAGCTGGTAATAAATCAACGATTCAAACAATTTTGGCTGACGATAAAACTGCGCCAATAGGTTTAACAGCGATTATTGATTCTGCGGGTAAAGCGGTTACAGGTGTAACTGAAGCTAATGCAGCAGTAACAATAAAAAATACGGCGGGAACCGTAGTCGGTACAGCTACAGCTGATGCCACAGGTAAATACTCGATTATCCTAGATAAAGCTTACTTGAATGGCGAAAGCCTAAATGCAACGGCTGCGGACAAATCAGGTAATGCTACCGCACCAAAAACAATAGTTGCACCCGACACCACGGCACCTTCAAGTCTGACTGTAACTATTGATGCTTCAGGTAAAGTGGTTACAGGTGTGACTGAAGCGAATGCTATTGTAACCGTTAAGAATGCTGCAGGAACTGTAGTTGGTACAGCTACAGCTGATGCTACAGGTAAATATTCAATTACCCTAGATAAAGCTTATCTAAATGGTGAAAGCTTAAGTGCAACAGCGGCAGATAAATCAGGTAATACTACCGCACCAAAAACAATAGTTGCACCCGACACCACGGCACCTTCAAGTCTGACTGTAACTATCGACACAACAGGTAAAGTGGTTGCAGGTGTAACTGAAGCGAATGCTGTTGTAACCGTTAAGAATGCTGCAGGAACCGTAGTCGGTACAGCTACAGCTGATGCCATAGGTAAATACTCAATTACACTAGATAAAGCTTACTTAAATGGCGAAAGCCTAAATGCAACGGCTGCGGACAAATCAGGTAATGCTACCGCACCAAAAACAATAGTTGCACCCGACACCACGGCACCTTCAAGTCTGACTGTAACTATTGATGCTGCAGGTAAAGTGGTTACAGGTACGACTGAGGTGGGTGCTGTTGTAACCGTTAAGAATGCTGCAGGAACTGTAGTTGGTACAGCTACAGCTGATGCTACAGGTAAATATTCAATTACCCTAGATAAAGCTTATCTAAATGGTGAAAGCTTAAGTGCAACAGCGGCAGATAAATCAGGTAATACTACCGTACCAAAAACAATAGTTGCACCGGACACCACTGCACCTTCAAGTCTGACTGCAACTATCGACACAACAGGTAAAGTGGTTGCAGGTGTAACTGAAGCGAATGCTGTTGTAACCGTTAAGAATGCTGCAGGAACCGTAGTCGGTACAGCTACAGCTGATGCCATAGGTAAATACTCAATTACACTAGATAAAGCTTACTTAAATGGCGAAAGCCTAAATGCAACGGCTGCGGACAAATCAGGTAATGCTACCGCACCAAAAACAATAGTTGCACCCGACACCACGGCACCTTCAAGTCTGACTGTAACTATTGATGCTGCAGGTAAAGTGGTTACAGGTACGACTGAGGTGGGTGCTGTTGTAACCGTTAAGAATGCTGCAGGAACTGTAGTTGGTACAGCTACAGCTGATGCTACAGGTAAATATTCAATTACCCTAGATAAAGCTTATCTAAATGGTGAAAGCTTAAGTGCAACAGCGGCAGATAAATCAGGTAATACTACCGTACCAAAAACAATAGTTGCACCGGACACCACTGCACCTTCAAGTCTGACTGCAACTATCGACACAACAGGTAAAGTGGTTGCAGGTGTAACTGAAGCGAATGCTGTTGTAACCGTTAAGAATGCTGCAGGAACCGTAGTCGGTACAGCTACAGCTGATGCTACAGGTAAATATGCAATTACCCTAGATAAAGCTTATCTAAATGGTGAAAGCTTAAGTGCTACTGCAGCAGATAAATTAGGTAATGCTACCGCACCAAAAACTATTGTTGCGCCAGATACCACAGCACCTTCAAGCTTAACTGCAACGATTGATGCTGCAGGTAAAGTGGTTACAGGTACGACTGAGGTGGGTGCTGTTGTAACCGTTAAGAATGCTGCAGGAACTGTAGTTGGTACAGCTACAGCTGATGCTACAGGTAAATATTCAATTACCCTAGATAAAGCTTATCTAAATGGTGAAAGCTTAAGTGCAACAGCGGCAGATAAATCAGGTAATACTACCGTACCAAAAACAATAGTTGCACCGGACACCACTGCACCTTCAAGTTTGACTGCCACTATAGATGCTGCAGGTAAAGTGGTTGCAGGTGTAACTGAAGCGAATGCTGTTGTAACCGTTAAGAATGCTGCAGGAACCGTAGTCGGTACAGCTACAGCTGATGCTACAGGTAAATATGCAATTACCCTAGATAAAGCTTATCTAAATGGTGAAAGCTTAAGTGCTACTGCAGCAGATAAATTAGGTAATGCTACCGCACCAAAAACTATTGTTGCGCCAGATACCACAGCACCTTCAAGCTTAACTGCAACGATTGATGCTGCAGGTAAAGTGGTTACAGGTGTAACTGAAGCGAATGCTGTTGTAACCGTTAAGAATGCTGCAGGAACCGTAGTCGGTACAGCTACAGCTGATGCCACAGGTAAATATTCAATTACCCTAGATAAAGCTTATCTAAATGGCGAAACTTTAAGTGCAACGGCGGCAGACAAATCGGGTAATACCACAATAGCAAAAACAGTTGATGCGCCGGATACCACGGCACCTTCAAGCTTAACTGCAACGATTGATTCATCAGGTAAAGTGGTTACAGGTACGACTGAAGCGAATGCTGTTGTAACAGTTAAGAATACTGCAGGAACCATAATCGGTACAGGTACTGCTGATGCCACAGGTAAATATTCAATTACCCTAGACAAAGCTTACTTAAATGGCGAAAGCTTAAATGCAACAGCGGCAGATAAAGCAGGTAATATCACAGTACCAAAAACAGTTAATGCTCCAGATACCACTGCACCTTCAAGCTTAACTGCAACGATTGATTCATCAGGTAAAGCGGTTACAGGTACGACTGAAGCAAATGCTGTTGTAACAGTTAAGAATGCTGCGGGAACCCTAATCGGTACAGCTACAGCTGATGCTACAGGTAAATACTCGATTACCCTAGATAAGGCTTATCTAAATGGTGAAACTTTAAGTGCAACGGCTGCGGACAAATCTGGTAATGCTACCGCACCAAAAACAGTTAATGCACCCGACACCACTGCACCTTCAAGTTTAACTACAACGATTGATTCATCAGGTAAAGTGGTTACAGGTGTAACTGAAGCCAATGCTGTTGTAACGATTAAAAATACTGCAGGAACCGTAGTTGGTACGGCTACCGCAGATGCCACAGGTAAATACTCGATTACCCTAGATAAAGCTTATTTAAATGGAGAAAGCTTAAGTGCTACAGCATCAGATCAATCTGGTAATGCTACCGCACCAAAAACAGTTAATGCACCCGACACCACGGCACCAACAGGTTTAACTGCAACGATTGATTCATCAGGTAAAGTGGTTACAGGTGTAACTGAAGCGAATGCTGTTGTAACAATTAAAAATACTGCAGGAACTATAATCGGTACAGGTACTGCTGATGCCACAGGTAAATATTCAGTTACCCTAGACAAAGCTTACTTAAATGGCGAAAGCTTAAGTGCTACAGCATCAGATCAATCTGGTAATGCTACCGCACCAAAAACAGTTAATGCACCCGACACCACGGCACCATCAAGTTTAACTGCAATTATAGATGCTGCAGGTAAAGTGGTTACAGGTACGACTGAAGTAGGTGCAAGAGTGACAGTAGAACAAATAACTGCTATTTATAAAGAAGTCACTGTTTTAGAAACCCAATCTGTTTTGAGTGAGACAGTACAGTCAAATTCTTTATCGAAAACATATTCTTTCGAAGTTACAGGCACAAATGCACATGTTTCTTTAAATTTGAGTTCTTCGACTAATTCACTTTCTGGTAGTTATAGTTCAACTCTTTCTAGTGCGAGTTTAAATACAAGTCTAAATGGTAGTATTTCCCAAGTTGGAGACGGCAATTACAGTATTGATTTAGCAAAAGGTTCGGTATTACCGCCTGGAACCTATACTTTGACAGTAAATTATTCTAGTTCAATGGTCCCCGTTATAAATGTAAATGTAACGCAAGAAGTGCCAAAAACTATTTTAGAAGTAGACCATTACGAAACAAAAGTTGTAGGCACAGCTAATGCAGATGAGGCAGGAAATTATTCTATTACTCTTGATAAAGCTTACTTAAATGGTGAAAGCTTAAGCGTAACGGCAGCAGATCAATCGGATAATAAAACTGAAGCGAAAGAGGTTATTGCACCAGATAGTACGCCACCAATTTTGCATCAACCAACTATTCAAGGTGGATGGGCTGAAGGGCAATCAGTACAAGGTACAACTGAAGCAAATACCACAATAATTGTTAAAAATACTGCAGGTGATGTAATCGGTTCGGCAATAGCTGATGCATCCGGGTATTACAATGTAATTTTGAATACAGTTTATGAAGATGGTGAATTATTAAAAGTAATTGCTGCGGATGCTAAAGGTAATGAAAGTTCAATTAATATAAATGCACCTGATACTACGGCACCTATATTGGCTAATTTGTTTAATTACGATGCTAGTACAGATAAAATTATTTTTAATGCGCCAAGTGATAGTTATGCTGTTGAGCAAAAAATTGATGGGGCTTGGGTTCACGTAAATATTGAGGAAAAATTCGATTGGTTAAATGTAGAATATAGGGTAACTGCTACAGATCAAGCTGGGAATAGTTCTCAACCACTAACCACTATAATTAATACTGTATCAGGAACTTACAAACCAACAGACCCTACATTTACTCAAATTATTAAAGGATCTACTGGAAATGATTATCTATATGGCGGGAACGGAGATGATACGTTAATTTCTAATACAGGTTCGGACTATCTATATGGTGAGTCTGGTAGTGATACGTTGATTTATGGTGGTAATTCAAATGGCTATACGGCTTTACTAGGTCAAGCAGGTAATGATACTTATATTGTAGATAAAACATTACTTGGTTCATCAAGTTATATTCATATCTTAGATAATACAAATGAACAAAATACACTTTATTTGAAATCAGTTTCAGCTGATGAAATTATCTTAAAACAAGCTAGTGCGGATAGAATTATTACATTTAATGATTTAACTGCCACCATACATTTTGGTGAGGGACAATTATCCTCAATTGTGTTTGACGATGGAACAGTTTGGAATAAAGCACAAATTGAAGCCAATATTATCGGTAGATTATTAGGTACAGATGGAGATGATCATTTACTGGCAGATGCTAATTATTCCATAATTTATGGTCTAGATGGTAATGATACGATACAAGGTGGTGTACAGGATGATTATCTGTATGGTGGTGATGGAGATGATACGTTAATTTCTAATACAGGTTCGGACTATCTATATGGTGGGGCTGGTAGTGATACGTTGGTTTATGGTGGTAATTCAAATGCGTATACGGCTTTATTGGGTCAAGCAGGTAATGATATTTATATTGTAGATAAAACATTACTTGGTACATCAAGTTATATTCATATTTTAGATAATACAAATGAAGAAAATATTCTTCATTTAAAATCAGTGCTTTCTAGTGATATTTCACTTAAGCAGTCGGATTCACTAATCATAATATCATTCAATGATTCAGCATCAACAATACGTTTTGGTAAGGATAATTTATCTTCTATTGTATTTGATGATGAAACTGTTTGGGATAAAGCTCAAATTGAGCAACATATTGCCAAAACTGTGCTTGGTACAACTGGTAATGATGTAATTGAGACAATTATAGCAGATCAAACTTACTCTTATAATTTAGATGCTGGCGCAGATACGTTGATTTTCAATGTTCTTGATAATATAGATAATTTAGGCGGAAATGCTAAGAGTGAGTGGACGGATTTTAATCTTGCTGAGCAAGATAAAATTGATTTATCTCAATTACTCATAAATGACAGTGGAAATCTTCAAGGCTATGTATCTGTACAAGATACTCAGTCTGGATTAATTGTTTCTGTTGATAGGGATGGTTCAAGTCACTCTATGTATAATTCTCAAGAATTGATTTTGCTTGTAGATAATCATAGTTCATTAAATGATTTGATCGCATCAAATGTATTTATTCATTAACTTATTTTACCGCAAGTCAAATAGTAAATTGACTTAGATTTATCGGATCTTTATTAGAGGAAAGGCAGCTTTGTTTCTAGTGACGAGGCTGCTATCTATAGATTTTAATAGCATATCCAATATTAATGATTTTTATACTTGGAAATTCCCCACAACCATCAGGCATTCCCCTTAGATGTCCAGCCCGAAACAGGAAATGCAAGGAACTTTTAGAATTCCCCTAACGTCTTAAGTTTTCCATGCGTTCTGCTCTGTGCTGCGATAGCAACTATGAAAGTTGGTATATCGACATCGCAATTCGCATGGAAGGCCAAAGAGCTGGAAACGATATGGGGAACATGTTGGATAAGGAAAAAGAGTAGGCCCAATGATCTATTTGGACCAACAGACTATCGATCAAATGGACCGTTAAATAGTCCGTTGGGCTAGCACTGTACAAAACCTACAGGCAACAAAAAACCCCATAAATCAAATATTCATGAGGTTTAATGATGGTGCCGGCACACGGATTCGAACTGTGGACCTACTGATTACAAGTCAGTTGCTCTACCAACTGAGCTATGCCGGCAACGTGGAGTGAATTTTACAGTTTCTTAAAAAAATTACAAGCCAAAAAATGAGCATTTAAATTTTTTCTATCAATTTTTAATTGCCTATACTGTTAAGCTCTAGAAATAACTTAAGACTTCAACACATAGATAAACGAATTAACACGTTCGCCACTATTTAAAGTGACTTGCACAGGTACTCTTTCATACCCTTCGCCTTCAAAGTCATCGAGTAATTTCCAGTTTGCGTCTAAATGCTCTGAGCTAAAAACAAAACCTTGAACTTGATTGGTACTTTCATCAAGTACAATTCCCGGATAGCCTAGATCAGCTCCCCAACCTTCATTACGCAAGGTTCCATTGACCCAGCCTTCTGACCATTGTCCGCCAATATTCTCAAGTATATGTGCATTAGGACGACCCGGGCCTAAAGTGCCATAAACAAATAAAGTCGACATGTGATTTTCCTTTACCTTAAAAATTAATATGTTTTCGCGTGTTTTGTATAAATGACTAAAAATATTCCAAGTAATGACAGTACAACGGTTAAGCCAACAATGGCACTCCAACCACCGTGCAGCCAGAACCAACCGCCTGCTGAGCCGACAATACTTGAACCCATATAGTAAAAAAGTAAGTACAGCGAACTGGCATGGGCTTTCGCTTGTTGACTTTCAGCACCTACAGAACTACTCGTAAGTGAGTGGGTAATAAAGAAACCCGTAGTAATAAATGCAATGCCAATAATAATGCCGAAAAGAGAGGTGAGCAGGGTCATGAGGCTACCCACAATCATTAAAACAAAGCCACTCATCATCATGGTTTTTTTACCGAAACGCTCGGCTAGCGTTCCTGCCAACGATGAAGACACCATGCCAAAGCTATACGACAAGAAAATAAGGCTAATCTGCGTCTGACTGAGTGAATAAGGTGCTCCACTTAAACGGAAAGTGGCATAGTTAAACAGGGTGACAAAAACACTGGTGAGCAAGAAACCAATCGCAAACAGGCGTAATAATTTAGTATTGCTTAAATGAGCACGCCACATTTGCATGTGAAAATCTAAATTTAGCCCTTTTTTCTGCACAAAATTACGCGAAGCAGGCAGTAGTTTTAAAAAGGCAATTGAGCAAATAAAACAGATTGCTCCAAGTAAGCCTAAAGCAGTTCGCCAAGAAAAATATTCAACCAAGATACCCATACCGACACGGCCCATCATGCCACCAAAAGCCGTACCTGCAATATATAAACCCATAGTTTTACCGAGGTGTTCAGGTGCAATTTCTTCGGCAATCCAAGCCATTGTCACTGCGGGTACGCCACCGAGCAGCAAACCTTCTAAAGCGCGTGCTATCAGCAAACTGTGCCAGTTAGGGGTAAACATTGAGACAATATTTAAAATTGCGGCACACAGCATTGATGTAAAAATTACACCGCGACGGCCAAGGGCTTGTGAAAAGGCACTTGATAGTACAATCGAAATTGCTAAAAAAGCAGTCGTTAATGACAGTGCTAAAGAGCTACTCGCAGGGCTAATTTGGAAACTTTGGCTAAATGCAGGTAAGAGTGGCTGTACACAATAAATCAGTGAGAAACTGGCAAAGCCAACCAAGAATAAAGCAAATCCTGCGTGTTTATAGGCTTTAGTCCCTTTGTGAATCCACTCGCGGGACAGAACAGAAGTCGTCTCAGTGCCTAAGGTACTGTGTGTAGATGAAGAGTTCATATCATGACCATGACAGAAAGAAAGTGCAGTGCTTTAGGGGCATACTGCATCGAGAAAATTCGATAAATTAAAATTAGCAATTTGAAAGGTATTTTTCTAATATATTTAACAATAGGTCATGATATGTTTTATATATAGCAATGGAACTCAGACATATACGCTACTTTTTAGCGGTAGCAGAAGAAAAAAACTTTACCAAAGCTGCGCAACGCTTAAACATGAGCCAGCCACCTTTAAGCATGCAAATACGAGATTTAGAAGAAGAGCTGGGTGCAGATTTATTTATTCGTTCGCCACATGGGGTGGAGCTGACCGAAGCTGGGCTTGCCTTTTTAAATGCAATTCAGCCCGTACAGCAGCGTGTAGAAGATGCAGCGAACCTTGTTAAGCAAGTGGCAAATGGCGAAGTCGGTCAATTAAGATTAGGCTTTACAGGGACTTCAATGTTGAACCCTTTAATTCCTAAATGCGTTCGCTATTTTCAGCAGCAATATCCGAAAGTGAATTTAAAGCTTGAAGAAGCCAATACCTTACTACTCATTGATTTGCTGCTTGAAGATCGCTTAGATGTCGCGATTATTCGTTCACCACGAAATATTCCAGATAGTTTAATTATTCAAGAATTATTAGCAGAACCCCTCATTGCTGCTTTGCCTTCCGAGACTTTTCAACTCGACCATGCATCACCAGAAATTGATTTAACGGCGCTACGAGAGCTTGATTTTATTGTCTCGCCACCTTCCATTAGTGCAGGGCTTTTTGATGCGATTAAACAAGCCTGTCATGAGCGTGGTTTTGAACCCAAAATTGGACAAAACGCCCCGCAAATTGTGTCGATTTTATCGTTAGTATCTGCAAACTTAGGTGTATCTTTGGTGCCGGAGTCGACCAGACAATTGCAAATTCAGGGTGTGACATATCGCTCTTTGAAAGCGCCTGTCCCTACGGTGGGCTTAGGGCTTGCTTATAAAAAACATGCCCCTTCACAAATGGCGATTAACTTTGCCAGTGTGGTGCAAGATATTCTCCATTTTAATTAAATGTTATAAAGAGGAAGTTAAAATTTATTCACTATATAATTATTTATAGTTCTTTATTTATACAAAAACTATTTAATTTTGGTTGAAAAATAGGCTTATGAACAAAGATTTTTATCTATAAACTATAAAAATTATTATTTTATTTTTTTTAATAGAATTTATGAAAACTTAATAATATTAAATATTCGGTGAAATTATAAAATTTTTATATTAGTTTTATTAATAAATTTTTTGGCAATTTAAATTTATACTTAATTGTAAATAATCAATCTATTGTTTGGGGTTTTTAATAATTTAAATTTAAGCAAAGGTTTATTATAGGGTTTTATAATTTTATTTAATTTAAAGAAAATAAAATTTTATTTTTATATCTATTTAATTTTTATCCTGTATCAAAAAATTAATATTAAATTAAACTAAATAATTATATTGTATTGGTGGGTGTTTTAATCAGTTTTTAGATTATGGATTTGCGTTAAAGTAAATGCTACACTTGTGATTGATTTAGGAAGCTTAATATAAATAAAATTTTATAATCAAAGAAAATAATGAGATTTTAACTAATAGATATTTTTTTATTAGTGGTTAAATAGTCAATAGTTATTTATTTTGATAATTAAAATTAGATATATATAAGTTAGATGTTATTAATTATTAATGGTTTATATAAAGCTAATTGACTAATTTAAATTATATGAAGGTTTTGTTATGTTAAGTAAAAAAAGTTAATGTCATCAAAAATAGAGGTAATCACTATAGAAGTTGTTGTTGGAGAGTAATTGAAATGAACTAGTTGAAAATTATTTATAAAGTAATATTGAAAATATAAATTAAAGCTTAAAAATAAGTTTAATTTAAAAGTTTTTTACATTTATAACAGTATTTAAGGATTTTTTTGTGGAACAAATTTTAAATAATGATTTAATGATAGCTGAGCAGATCGTAAAATTAATTTTTCATAAGCGCCGTTTATTAGCAAATGATTCAGAGCAAGAGAACTTTCAAGAAGAAGCTTTTTTACATATTCAAAAAGTATTGAATTTTGTCAAAAATAAACAACCTATTCATATGATTTTACCTGCTTTTCCAGCTAAATCACCAAATAGGAAAAAAACTTTAGATATTTTCCCTGATAAGGGTGAGGAATTAGCTTTAGCAACATTGAATAAATTATGCGAAAAAATAAAAAATATTTATGCACCTGGAGCAAAGTTAACGATTTGTTCGGATGGAAGGGTTTTTGCTGAACTCGTACGAATCCCGGATGAGGCCATATCTTCTTATAAATATGACCTTATAGAGAGAGTGGGAAAACCTTATGCAGATAATATTGATTACTTTGATTTAGATGATGTTTTTCAAGATATACCAGAATATAGCACACTGCGTGAAGAGTTGATGGTTCAATATGGAGAGTCATTATTAAGCTTAAAACACCGATGTAAGCAAGAGAAACCAGCAGCTGAAATGTACCGCGGGATTTGTCGCTTTTTGACTGAGGATTTTTCAGGTCTTAATGAATTCAAAGGCTGGTCAAAAAACCAGATATTAAATGTAGCTCGTATGAATGCTTACCGGGTAATTCAAAGAAGTAATGCATGGACTAATTTATTGAAGGAGCAATTCCCAAATTCGGTTCGTCTTAGTATTCATCCACAACCGCGAGTTTCAGAAAAAATTGGAATATTTTTGATGGACTCTGATGACAATTGGCGTACACCTTGGCATTCGGTCGTTATACAAGATGATGATGGATTTACTTTGGTTCCACGACACAAAGCGGAGGAAGAAAATGCTTTATTAATCTTTAAAAATGGTAAAGCTAGCCATTATTTGCGTAATAACCAACAAGAAATGTAAGTAAATATAGCTTTATATTTAGAGATTTAAATAATGTTTAGTATAAAAGATTTATCTCCATTTGGAGCATTAATAACGGCATCAAGTGAACATGATAATATTAATGAGATCGGTGCCGAGGTTTTAAATAACTTATTATCTCAATACAAGGTTTTAGTATTTCGTGGATTTAAAGCGTTACTAGATCCACAATATATTAACTTTTGCGAGTCATTGGGCAATCTGATGTATTGGGAGTTCGGTGCTTTACTCAATGTAAAAATGGAACAAGATCCTAAAAACCATATTTTCTCAAAAGGTCGGGTTGAATTACATTGGGATGGAGCTTTTGCGCAACAAACTCCAAGAATTAATGCTTTTCAGTGTACCGTATCCTCAGAAGATGGGCGAGGTGGGGAAACACTTTTTGTTGATACTACACGTATTTTGAAGGACATCCCTTCTAGCCAATTAGAAGACTGGAAGAAGATTAAGCTATCTTATTCGACTGAAAAGAAAGCACATTATGGTGGCTCAATTGATGTAAATCTCATTGAAACCCATCCTCATAAAGGCCATTCAGTTATCCGGTTTATTGAAATCGAAAATGAAGATAATCAGGAAGTGAATCCTGTACAGCTCTCCATTAAAGATTTAAATCATCAACCAGTAGAATCACAAGAAATTGTTCAGTCAATTACAGAGATTTTATATGACCCTAAATATATGTATCGACATCAGTGGGTTAGTGGCGATTACATGTTAATTGATAACAATTCAGTATTACATGGCCGTGCAAAAGTTGAGGGTAATGTGAATCGACATTTAAAACGTGTCCATATCCTGTAACTAATCGATAGAAAACAAATCGATGGAAAATGTTAACGGATCAAGTGCTTCAGCTGAAGTTATTACGACACTTTTTTCATTGAGTGGGTGGTGGTTCTGCTTATCAGCAGAATCATTGCCTAGAATGCTCAAATGTTTTAGCTCAAATGAAATCAGTATGTGGAAGCCAGAATTACATGAGTGCTTAGTATACGGGGACTCTTTTCCCAAATGCATTTGTCTCATTTTGAAGTGACGTGTAGTAAAAATTTTACGTATAGGAATTGCGGAAATTGAAAATTCTGAGCAGTCTGGTGTTGAAAATAAAGAGTAACTTTAAATAAAAAATTGTCGTCAGACCTACGCATAATAGATGAAAAAATTATTTTATAAAAAATAAAAAGCACAAATAGAAAAATCTATTTGTGCTTTTAAGCTATAAATTTTTAGTTCTATCAAACTAAATAAATTTAGCTTTTCACTCTAAACCAAGCAGCATAAAGTGCTGGAACAAAGAATAAGGTAAGTACAGTTGCGACTGCTAAACCGCCCATAATTGCAATTGCCATTGGACCCCATAATGTGGAAAGCGTCAGGGGAATCATTGCTAAAATTGCAGCCAAAGCTGTTAATAGAACAGGACGAGTACGTCCTACAGTGGCTTGAATAATCGCCTGTTCTGGTGTTTGACCAGTAGAAATATTTCTATCTATCTGATCAACCAAAATAACCGAATTACGCATAATCATACCCGCTAGGGCAATTACACCTAATGTTGCAACAAAACCGAAAGGAGCACGAGTAATTAATAAGGCCAAGCTTACTCCGATCATGCCAAGTGGTGCCGTTAATACCACCATAAACATGCGACTAAAGCTTTGTAGTTGTAACATCAGAAATATTACCCACAGTAAGAACATAACAGGCATAACAGATTGAATAGCTGCATCTGCTTTAGCACTTTCTTCAATTGTTCCACCAGTTTCAATACTGTAGCCAATAGGTAACTTTTGACTCAGGTCATTTAAATTCGATTCAATTTGCTTTGAAACATCTGGCGCTTGAGCATCATTTACATCAGCACGAACACTGAGAGTTGGTAAGCGATTACGTATCCAAATTCCCCCTTCTTCTAATACGGGTCTAAGTTCAGCAACTTGGTCGAGAGGAATATTTCTTCCGTTTGATGCACGAATCGTAATTTGGCCCATTTGAGCTGTATCAAGTCGATTATCTGCTTTCGCTCTTGCTACCACATCAATTAATTCGGTACCTTCTCTAATTTGAGTGACCGTATAACCACTTAATAACATTTGTAAGGTACGGGAAATATCTTGCGAACTAATACCCAAACTACGAGCACGTTCCTGATCAATAATAAATCTAATAGCTTTACTGCGTTCATTCCATTGAAAATTGACGTCGCGTACATTTGGATGCTGACGCATAATGTCACGGACTTCGCCAGCAATTTCACGAACTTTTTCTGGGTCTTTACCACGAACCCTAAACTGTACAGGGTAGCCGACTGTTGGTCCTAACTCTAGTCGGTAAACCCGTGTGCGAATATGCGGAAATTGTTGAGTAAGACGATTATGCAAATCAGAAGTTAGCTGACTCGTTTGTTTAATGTCTTTAGGATAAACAATTAACTGAGCATAATTATTTTTAGGTGTTTCCGGATCGAGAGATAAATAAAAACGAGGAGAACCAGTTCCCACATAAGCTGTGTAATCCCGAACTCGTTGATCGCTGGAAAGTAATTTTTCAACCTGTTTCGTTGCATTTAAAGTTGCTGTGTAGCTAGCGCCTTCTTCGAGTTGTACATCAATTAAAATTTCTTCACGCGGAGAATCAGGGAAGAATTGTTGAGGAACAAATTGAAATGCAATTAAAGATAAAATAAAGCTGAGAATGGTTGCTAGTAAAACCCATTTCCTGTTTTTGACGCACCACATAATTTTACGGCTAAACCATTGTGAGAGTTTATCTCTATGGGAGTTTTGTGCGGAATGAGAGTCATGGGCTTGTATTTTAGGAAGTAAAACTGTGCCTAAAAAAGGTGTAAATAATACTGCCACCAACCACGAAACAATTAAAGAAATCCCAACGACCCAAAAAATTGATCCGGTAAATTCACTTGTTGAAGATAATGCAAAGCCAACTGGGACAAAGCCAGCTGCTGTAATTAAAGTACCTGTTAGCATTGGAAAAGCTGTATTACTCCAGGCAAAACTGGCAGCTTTAAAACGGTCCAGACCTTCTTCCATTTTGACTTGCATCATTTCGACTGCAATAATCGCGTCATCAACTAACAAGCCCAAGGCAATAATAAGAGCACCTAACGAGATTCGTTGTAAATTGATATCTAGGCGCCACATCAAGAAAAAGGTAATACCTAAAACTAGAGGTACAGATAAAGCAACCACAATCCCTGTTCGCACACCTAAAGCAAATAAACTAACAGCTAAAACAATGGCTAGTGCTAGCACAAAGTGTCCGAGAAACTCATTCACCGAATGTTCGACAAGACTAGGTTGGTCTACTATTTTTTCAATAGTAATCCCAGCAGGTAAGGCTTCTTGTACCTCTTTAATACGTTGGTCTAGATGTTTACCTAAAGCAAGAATATCGCCTTTTTCTGTCATTGAAACAGCAAGTCCAGTAACTCGTTCACCATTTCGTCTCATAGAGACTTGGGGAGGGTCAATGAACCCTTTACTGATATGGGCAACATCTCCTAAATGAATATTGCGGGATCCAACCTGAACTACAATATTTTTTAAGTCTTGTACGTTTTTTACATCTCCATCAACACGAGCATATATACGTGCATGAGGACCTTCAAAAGTTCCTGCTGACTCAACCGCATTCTGTTTTTGTAAATCATTGACTAGGTCTAAGGGTGAAATACCCAGCTGAGCTAACTTTGCATAATTGAATTCAATATAAAAGCGAGGTTCTTGAATACCTAACAACATGACTTTTGATACATCAGGAACCTGAAGAAGATGGTCTCTTGTAGAAAGAAGCACCTGCTTCATTTTGACATCGTCAAATCCATCAGCATGAAATGCATAAATAGATCCAAAGGTATCTCCAAAGTCATCATTAAAAAAAGGGCCTTGAATATCTTTAGGTAAATTCTGTCGTATGTCGTTTACACGCTTACGTGCTTGATACCAGCTTTCTTCAATTTGGCTTTTACGGGTCCAATCCTTCAGAACTAAGAAGATAGTTGCTTGACCTGGGCGTACATAACTTTGTACATAATCATAATTAGGTACTTCTTGCAGTGTACGCTGAATCTTTTCGACAACCTGTTGTTCTAGATCACGTGTGGTAGCACCTGGCCAATTGACGTCTATGGTCATGACTTTGATCGTCAAATTAGGGTCTTCAGCTCGCCCTAATTTAAAATAAGCCACGGTACCTAAAAGCAGGGAAAGTAGCATCGCAAAAATAACTAATGTTCGATGCTCGAGGGCCCAGCTGGATAAATTAAATCCTTTCACGGCAACCTCCCATCCCATGCTTTTACAGCCATCTTACAGTCTATGCGATGTACCCCAGCCGTGACAATTCGTTCGCCAGCCAGAATTCCTTTGGCAACCGTAATGGTTTCAGTATTGATTTTGCTCAATAAGACGGGGCGGAGTTGGAGATTTTTAGCGCCATGAGGGAGTACCCAAACAGCGGTTTGCTGTCCTTTTTGAAACAGGGCACCAATAGGTAAAATAATTTCCTGATTTATATTGTTATTTAAAAAATAGACGGTTGCTGTCATACCTAATTTAGCTACAGCAGGTAAATTCGTTATAGAAATTCGAACACGATAAGTTCGACTGTTCGGGTCTGCAACAGTCGCTATCTCACGCACATGTCCTGTAAATGTATGCTCGGAAAAGCTAAGTAATTTGATGCTAGCTTGTTGATCTATTTTAAGTTGATTAATCTGACTTTCTGGAACATCTATCTGTACTTCATTTTCACCGTTTTGAGCCAGTTTAAATATAGGAGTTCCAGCTGAGATAACCTGCCCACTTTCTGCCTGAACTTCCGCAATTGTTCCCGCTGCTGGTGAACGCAAAGTCGTATAACTTAGATCGTTTTTTGCTCGGTCAAGTCGGCTTTGAGCTGCATTTACCTGTGCTTGAGTATTTTGATATAGGTTTTCAAGACTATCGAGATCGGCTCGTGAAATAGCACCTATTTCGACCAGGCTACGATTGCGATGTAGATCTCTTTGTACTCTTGCAAGGGTACTTTGAGCTTGGTGCAATTCAGCAGATGCTTCCTGAATACTTAGTCTAAAAGGAGTATCGTCTAACTGTGCTAATGGCTGATTTTTGCTAATGGTTGCGCCTGTATCAACTAAACGTTTTATGACACGACCTGCTACCCGAAAAGAGAGTTGGCTTTCAACTCGAGGCACAATATTTCCGGAAAAAGATAAATTAGAGAGTTCATCAGCAGGAGATGCTGTGGTGAGTTGAACCGCAATAACCTTTTCTGGCTCCTCGGTTTTATGGCTACAGCCAACGAAGAAAATAAAACTTATAAAAATTAAAACTATAAAAATCATATAGATATTTTGTTCTAATGATTTCAATTGATTTTTAAACTCTATTGGAGGCATTTCATAGGTCCTTAAAGGGAGTTTTTAAATAACTAAAGTTTTCAGAGAAATATTTTTGTACTGGTTCGCAAAATATTTGAATTTTGTACTGATTTGTATAAAATAGTCAATGAATTTTTCAAGGTGATGGGTAATGGAAACTAAATCACGAGGAAGACCGCGTTCTTACGATCCTGAACAAGTACTAGAGCGTGCTTTACATGCATTTTGGAAAGGTGGATTTTCTGGGACTTCTTTAGACACTTTGGCCTTAGTCACAGGATTAAATCGACCAAGTCTTTATGCAGGTTTAGGAGATAAACGCACGATTTATATTAAAGCTATGCATTATTTCCAAAAATATGCCCAGACAGAATTTGGCAAAGCATTGGAACATAAAGATACGGATAGGTCGTTTGCCGATGTTATTTTGAGATATTTGCGAACAGCTCTCGAAGTAGATGGATATCATGAAGATATCGATTTGAGCGGATGTGCAGTTATATCAACAGCCATGGCTGATGCGTTGGCTGATAATGAAATCCAAGCTGTATTAAAAGAAGTTTTAACAGAAATGAATGAACAGCTTTATCAACGATTGAGCCTAGCTAAACAAAATCTAGAATTGCCTCATGATACTGATATTGATGCATTAGCTTTCTTAATGACTTCTGCCGCACATAGTATTGGTATTCGAGCTAGAGCGGGTTTGAATTTACAGCAAATTGAAGAATTATTACTTTCAGTTTCTAAAATACTTTGTCCTGCGTAAGAAAAATTCGGTTTAAATTAAAGCTCTCTAAAATTTATTATGTATGTTTAAAGAGAGCTTAGATTTTATTTTTCAGTAATATAGCCGTAAAATTGATATCAATGTTTAGGCGCCGTGTTCATTAAAAAGATGCCTAAAATAATAAAAATCGCGCCATATAAAAACGATAAAGTCGGCTGTTCATGAATGAAAACCCAAGCCATAAGCGCTGCAAAAATCGGTTCAGAAAGTTCAGTCACTTGTACCTTTGCGGCACTCATATAAGACAACGCTTTGGTTGTACAGAAAAAGCCGAGGATGGTTGGTAGAACAGCTAAACCAATCAAGCCTAAAACAATGTCACTATTAAAATTAATACTGTGAAAATTAATTAAAAACGGAACGGCAAGATAAACACTGCCAAATAACAATAAATATTTGGTAAGAAACAGCCCGCCGTTTAATTTGAACTTTTTCACTAAAACCGAAAATAGGCCATAACCCGTGCCGGCAACAGAAGCATTGATCAGCATTAAAAGGCTATTTTCACCTTTCCATGAAATGATACTAATCCCCGCGACAGCCAATAATGTTCCAATAAGCGAATGAATGTAGATGCTTTCTTTTAAAATGAATCGACCAAAAAATAGGGCGGAGATGGCAGCCGAAGCCATGAGGACCACCACCACATTGGCGGCGGCACCGTGGTTGTAGGCAATGGTTTCGAAAAAGAATAAAGAGAAAATCCCTAAAAAAGCACAGATAGCAATTTGAGTAAAAACGCTGAGTTTACTTGTCGTGCTGCTAATGTATGCAATCTTTTGGCTAACAGGGAATTTAAATAAAAAAACACTTAAAAAGAAAAAGGCGATAATGGTTTTTAAAAAGGCAATATCTTGTGGGTTTAAACCGCTGTGCATGAGTAATTTGCTAATCACGCCAATAGAGGCATTTAAAGCCGCTGCACAAAGTGCAAATAGGGTTCCAATAATTAAATTATTCACTCTTATAATTCTTCCTAATTTTTACGCATGCAGTCTACATTATTTTTTGGTTGAATATTCAATTAAAATAACCAGTTAAGGTTGAATATTTTCAAAAAATTATTCTGTATGGATTTAACTATTTTTATAAAAATCTAAATGCTTCTAATAGACTTTTGTTTCAGAGAATTGTGATTTATAGCGCCAACTCATATTATATAATTAGTTAATTATTAAAGAATTTTAAAAATGATTAAATCGATTATTTCAGGTTGCGTGGTTCTTACACTTTCGGCTTTGGCGGTCACGCATGCAGAGTTTTCTTTTGAACAAGAACTACAACAAAGCTGTAATAAAGTGAAGCAATACGCGAGCTTAGGTAAGAAATTTTACGACCAAAAACAATATAAAAAAGCGCTCGAAAATTTCCAAAACCAAGCCTCTTGGACTGCATTTTGTAAAGCCAATGAAGATGAAACTACAGTTAAATTTACCGACCGAGATATTGAAGTTGCCAACAATAACGTGGGCTTAGCCTATGCCAAATTGGGTCAGCCACTTTGGGCAAGAGCATGGTTTATGCTTGATGAAAAATCAAAATCTAGTCAGTTTAATCTTAAGCAATTACCTGCGCCTAAAGCCTCAAATGATTTGTCTGGTGAATATGTGCGTTATTCAGGTTTTGGTGAGTGGGATCACATCACGGTAAATCGTAAACAGGGCCAATATGCAATTAGCTATGCCGGTTTATATATGGGACTTAGAAGTTTGATCTATGGCCCAAATATGGGTGAGTTTGGCACGACAATGCCTGCCAATGCCAAGCAAACCATTTATAAAGATCAAGACTGCCGTATTCAGCTCGATTTTAAATCTAATGCAAAATTAGGAAATTATATTCAGGTTAAACAAAGCGAAGGTGAGTCGGGTTGTGGCTTTGGACATAACGTTTATGCCGATGGAACGTATTTAAAAGTTGAGTCTGGGAAATAATCTTAAAAGTTATAGGAACTAAATAATGAAAAATATATTTGTACCTTTACTACTTGTTTCTACAGCTATTTTTTCTGCTCAAATTTATGCAGAGCCGACTAGTACCTGTAAGGAAATGAAATTCCAAAAAGCTGATCAGGTATGGAGTGGGCACTATTATTTAAATGGCGTGATGGAAGTGGGTTCGGAACTTTTACTTCAACCAGATGGTAAGTTTAAATGGATGCTTGCTGTGGGTGCTTTAGACCAATATGCCGAAGGCACATGGTGGAAAAATGGAGACTGTATTGGTTTAAAACCAGACTCTAAATTTAAAAAGGATTTAAGTATTTTCCCTGGAAGGCTGAATATTTCAGATAAATCATTAGATGCGATCTGGGAAGGTGGACGCCAGCAAGGTACATATAGCAAAGACTAAATAAAAAAGTCCGACACTAAGTCGGACTTTTTTATAGCTTAGATTTTAGTGGTTCACCGCAGCAAGTTGCTGAGCGTTATAGCGTGCGCCCATGTTTGGATATCTCGCAATAATCGCTTGAATTTCTGCCAAATCTGCTGCTGTTAAATGAAGGTCTACAGCACCCGCATTTTCCACAAGACGCTCAATTTTACGCGTACCCGGAATTGGAATAATGTCGTCACCTTGCGCCAAAATCCAAGCCAAAGCCAGTTGAGCCGCTGTCGCGTTTTTGCTTTGAGCAAAGTCACTAAATGCTTGCGCCAAGCTTTGGTTATTTTTCCAGTTATCACCTTGATAGCGTGGTAACTGACGACGGAAATCACTTTCGTCTAGGCTGCTCACATCAAGCGTATTGGTGATTAAACCACGCGATAGCGGTGAATACGGCACAAGGCTAATTCCTAACTCACGAATTGTTTGCAAATGGGTTTGCTCAAACTCACGGGTAAGTAGTGAATATTCATGTTGAACCGCTGCAATCGGGTGAATCGCATGTGCTTTACGAATGGTTTCAGCCGATGCTTCACTGAGTCCTAAATAACGAACTTTACCTTGTTTGACCAAGTCCGCCATTGCACCAATCGTGTCTTCAACTGGAACATTCGGGTCAATGCGGTGCGCATAATACAAATCAATCACGTCTGTATTTAAGCGTCTTAAACTGTTTTCGACCGCGACTTTAATCCACTCAGGTGAGCCGTCGATATAAGACTCTAAAGAGTTTTGTGGGTTAAGGTTGTCTTCTTTATAGCGGAAGCCAAATTTGGTCGCCAAGAATACTTTGTCGCGATGTTTTTCTAAAACTTTTGAGAGCAAAACTTCGTTTGCGCCGTTGCCGTACATGTCGGCGGTGTCCCAAAAGTTAATTCCTAGGTCTAATGCCTTTTCTAGAGTGGCAATGCTTTGTGTGTCGTCTGAGGCACCATAGGCAAAGCTCATTCCCATGCAACCTAAACCAAGTGCTGATACTTTTTCGCCTGTTTGTCCTAAAGTTCTATATTTCATTTTTCACACTCTTTTTGCAAAATCACTTGAGTAGAAAAACTATAAAATGCTTTGGCTCAAACTGACATATAACATTCAAACCAATAATTATAAAATTCAAACAATCTGTTTTTAGGCTACACAGTCTTCGCGGAATTTTTTAGGCGAAAAGCCCGTATTTTTCTTAAAGAAATTGGTAAAATATGCTGAATATTCAAAGCCTAAGCTATAGGCAATTTCGGAAATATTCCAACTGGTGTGTTGCAGTAGCGCTTTAGCTTCTTGCGTAATGCGCGAGCTAATATGTTCAGAAGTGGTTTTACCTGTGGCCTCTTTTACAGCGCGGTTTAAGTGGTTCACATGCACAGACAGACCGTATGCATAGTCATTTGCCGTTTTGAGTTTAAGCTGAAAATGGGGCGAGTCGATGGGGAACTGGCGCTCTAATAATTCAAAGAACAAATGGCAAATCCGAACCGCAGCATTGCTATGTTTTTCAAACTGTTGGGTCGGTTGCATTTTCATGGCTTCATGCACAATCAGGTGCAAATAGTTTCTTAAAACATTGTATTTATGAATGTAGGCTGAATTTATTTCAGTCATCATCTTTTTGAAAATAAATGAAATTTCTTCAACTTGTTGGTCATTTAAAAAATATAGCGGGTCGCCGTCGACTTTAAACAGCGGTGAGTCTTTTAAAAAACTTTGTCTCGATTCTTGGTTTACAAACTCTTCGGTAAATAGACAAAACCAGCCTGCCTGTTCGGGCGAATTAATTTCCCATGCATAGGGCACCATTGGGTTTGAAAACAGTAAAGCAGGGCGGTCTACACGTATCCAGCGGTTGGCGTAGTGAAGTTCGCCTGTGCCTAAAACTAATGAAATTTTATAATAATCGCGGCGGCTATAAGGGGTGAGGAACGAGCAGGCATCACGTTGGAACACGTTAAAATGTCCAAACGAAGTCGATGGAACCGAGTAATCGCTATCTCTGGTTAAAGAAAAGCGGCGATAAAAATCATGTATGGTTTCCATGTCTTTGCCTGTATGTGTTATCAATTTATTTAAAGTTATAAAATTCAAACTTTATTTACTGTAGCTTTTATTTATAGCGTGATCAATCTGTTCATTTAAATAGGTTTGAAAATGAACGATAAATTAACAATGAAATGATCAGAGAAACTAAACTTTAAGAAAATATATTCTTAAATCACTAGGCCAATGAAAAATAAAAATAATCTTTATAAATGAATAGCCAATATCACATTGACACTCCAAAACACGCGGATTATCCTTTGCCTGCTGGCCACATTGCCAGTCGGTTTTAGCAGACCGCGGTACAGTGCATCAGATTTAATCCTTCTGAGGATGGAATCTGCTTGTATTCCACTCGTCTCCCTGACGTTACGTTATGGTAGGGCGGAGGGGGGACACCTTCGGGTGTGCTGGTTCTGTACCCAGTCTGCTAACCCCCTTTCGTTCTGCCACCATCTTTTAGCAGAGATTGGCAGAATCCTTATTTGTACAGGAATCCGTCATATGTGTACTATTTTATCTCTCTCATTGGCAACCTTTGCCAAAATCTTTGACTCAATACCCAACTGGTCTTTAAAACGGTTTAACCGACTCTAGGTTTTAAGCCATAGGTCATTACGACTAAAAAATCATAGCAACAATAAAACCCGAGATAGGCGAGCACACCATTATTGTGCGGCTTTTGCATGCCTGTTTTTAGCGCTCAATTTAAGAGCGACGGCATTTCTATCTCTTTAACTTACAACAAAAAATTATTTTAAACGGTATAAAAATGCCAAATTTAGAAGCATCATTTAGAGCATTACGCGTGCTCCACGCAGCAAAAGATTTATTTAATCAACATGGGTTTTACATCGGGATCGATCGAATTATTGAGGAAGCCAAAATTCCCAAAGCCACTTTTTATAACTACTTTCACTCCAAAGAAAGGCTTATTCAGATGAGCTTAACTTTTCAAATAGATGCCTTAAGACATGAGGTATTTTCAATTATTCATTCGTACCGCGAACTCATGGCATTCGATAAACTCAAGAAAATTTACCTCTTACATGCAAACTTAGAGGGCTTTTATCGGTTGCCATTTAAAGCCATTTTTGAAATTGAAAAGCTTTATCCCACGGCTTATAAACTCGTGATTGACTACCGAAACTAGTTCATTAAAGAAATTCATAAATTCCTTTTAACTGTAAAAGCGACTGCTACGGTTGAAGATGCACACATGTTTTTATTTGTGATTGATGGGGCCATGGTTCAGCTTTTAGGAGCGAATAGTACTGATGAAAGAGAGGTATTGCTCGACTATTTTTTAAGTCGGGTTTGATAGGGGAGAGGCCCAACGGGAGTTGGGTCGGCTTTTAAAAATTATTTATTTTATTACTCTATGTACTAGAGTCATGATTTAAATATTCACCAAAAAAATATTCATCTTTAGTTTGAAAAAAGAAGTTAAATTCTTTACTCATCATAGGATCATGTTGCGCTTGTTTATGAAAGATAGGAGATATTTGGTTTAAATAGTAATAGATACAGTCAGTCGTATTATTAAATAAGTTCAATGGTTTTAAGTTGGAATATAACTCTGTTAGTGCATTAATAATAGGTCGAATATCTGGATTAAATGTCCATAGTAAAATTTCATTTTTCTCACATCTAATTACTTCATATTCGTCTAGTTTTTTGGGTTGAATTGAGTAAAGTTGTGCTCCATTTTCACTATAAGTTGAATAGAGCAATTTTGTGATTTCTAACTGTGAATGTTTGATTTCTTGTTCACGGTTTAATTTAGATTTTTTTAATAAATTTGGTAGCTCAAAGATATTCTGTTTCGTAAACTTATCGAAAGAATGCATAACATTTTGGATAAGGTTTAATTCTCCAGTTCCTGTAATAATACCGTTTTTCCATGGAAAGAGTTTTTGAATACCATCTTGATATAAATATGAGCCATTATTCTGATATGGTATAGTGCTGCGAGTATCTGCCGCAATTACAATACTATCCTCAAGTTGAATGGCAAGAATAAATGTCATAATATTAGAAAAAATAAATTAATCTTAATTTAATCTATTTTAGAAACATAAATAAAATTTTGCTAGATAAGGTTGTGTATATGGCAGGTGGTTCCCAGATTATTATTAATAAAAATGGTATTACATTAATTACACCCGCAAAGTTTGAAGTAAAAGCTGGGCAGCATCTATTTAAAGGTGGGGCTGAAATAAAAAATGTAGTTCCTAATTTACCTGTTTTGGGAGAGACGAATCAATATAATTTACGTTATTTGTTAAAAGATAAAGAAGAAAAAATTTATTCTAATCATAAGTATATTGCTTTTTTGCCTAGTGGTGAAGTAGTTGAGGGTTCCACTGATAAAGATGGGTATACGGAGCTTTTCAATACCACTAACCCCGAAGAAATCTCTATTCATTTATATAAAAATGAGCAAATTGATATAGACTAGTTATGACAAAATTTTATCCCTATATAGTATTAAAGACCAATGTAAGTCCTAAACTATTAAAATACAATATTTATTTGTATAACACGGTTTTAAATAAATCTGAAACAGCTATTGTTTTTAAAGATACTGCATTTAAAAAAGTAGGTGATCAGCTTTATCAAACCAAATCAGTAGAAATTGATAGTTCAAGGATAGGATTAGAGAGACTCAGAGATTGTGTCATTATTCTCAATTTATATCGACTAAGCGCTTCAGGGAAAGAAAGTTTAGTAATTAATCATTATATTATTCCAGATAAAATAGAGGCATATGCTTATCCAGATCATAATAAAAACAACAATATTTCAATAACAAAATATTATGAAGCACAAGCAGTGACAAAAATTGTTCAAAAGAATATTTCAAAAAATACTTTTGAGCTAGCTTTAAATAGAAATAGAATTTTTCAATGTATTGATCCTGGTTGTAAACCTGGAGAACCCAAAGATCCTTTTTCTAAAGCACAAATTGAAGCCGCATTACAGTCTAGATTGAATGAGCCCTTACCCAACCAAGATAGAACATCATTATGTGGGCCTGCTGCATACTTTTTTTGCTTAATTAATCTGAGTACCTCTAGATATAGATTAGCAGTAAAACAACTCTGGGAAATGGGGCAAACTAAAATTGGAGACCTTGAAATAAAGCCTTCACCTAATGGGAGTAGACGTGTAAAGAATTTCTATCGTCCTAGTGGAGAGCCAAAGGTTCCATCAATTGATTGGATGACACTTGCAAGTTTACGTGAGTCTGAGAATATTGCTCTTACACTGACTGACCCTGATCAAGAAGTTCCTGGTATTACAACTCCAATGGAGTTAGAACGTTGGTATAGAAAATCTGGTTTTAATATTGTAGCTTCTTACCCCATAAAAATGGGAGGCTATAGTTTAGACCTGATTTCTGATCTCAATAGGTATGCTGGACCAGACTATTATGTAGTAACATTAATTTCAGCCAGTCTTCTTAGTAGTGGAACAAGTTCTGGAACACAAATATTTCCCGATCATTGGATTGTATGGACAGATAAATTACGAGATAACAGTGGGCAACCTGTATCAAAAACTTCAAACCCTTATACTTCTGAAGTAAAGCTAAAAATGTTTACTTGGGGAGAAAACGCACAAAGATTAGGTACAAAAATATCTTTATATAATTTCAAAAGAAAAGTATTTTTTGCTCTTGTTATTAAAAAGGAAAAGTTCTAATGAAATACAAGTTAATATTTATCTTTTCAGCTATTCTTATAATTACAGGTTGTGGGAAGAAATATAAAATTACTCCTGAAAATTTACCAGTTGCTCATGTTAATCAAGAATATCAACAAATTATTAAAATTTCTGGTGGTAAGGTTGTTGATCAATACGCTAAATTAGAAACAAATATTCCAGAAAATCTAGGTGTAACAGTAAAGCCTGTTAATGAATTAGATGGCTATAATGTTATAGAAATAAAAGGTACTCCGAAGTACACTGGAAAATATACTATAAATATAAAAGCTGATTTTTTTGGAGGAGGGGATGCTGAAATCAACAAAAACTACACCTTTACTGTCCAAAATTAGTAAATAAAATTAATTAAAAAGACTTAAACTGTTTAAATTTAAGTCTTTTCGAATAATCTTAATTTTAGCGCTCACTCAAAATCAACTGTTTAATCTTCACAGCTTTCTCGAAGTGATCTAACTTATGCTCCATAATCCACCAATGCGCTGCTTCCATAAGTAGCTCAGGGTTATCATTCTTATTTTTAAAAAACGCATAAAAAGATAGACCTACATTGTCTCCCTTCTTTTCAATTTTTTCGTCGCATCCCTTAATAAAAATTTCTCTTAATTCATTTCTCATATTGAGTATCACTTTCAGTCTATAAAACTAAGAATTCATATTTCGCTCGCCCCAATCGCACATCATATCTAACAAAGGAATTAAAGACTGTCCTCTTTCTGAAAGACGGTACTCAACCTTAGGCGGAATTTGAGGATATTCCTTACGAATAATAAGCTGGTCTCTTTCTAACTCTTTAAGTGTATTGCTGAGCGTTCTAAACGAAATATTGCCAATGCAGCGTTGCATTTCATTAAAACGCATAACGGTTTTTCCATACAGCCAATACATGATGATCATCTTATATTTGCCATTAATTAAAGAAAGCGTATAGCCAAAACCTGTTTCTTCTAATGGCGTATTTGATGGAAGGCAGTCAGTCATTTTTAAAATCTACACTATCTTTTAGTATAGTATATAACAAAAATTACCGTACTTATATTTAGGAAAGCACACTTCTATAATCGATTTATCTACTTTTCGATAAGAGTGTTTTTATAATGAAAAAGACATTAGTCATCGTTGCACATCCTCACATAGACCAGTCTGTAATTAATAAAAGATGGGTAGAGGAGTTAGAAAAACACCCAGACCAATTTACAGTTCACCAGATTTATCAAGCCTACCCAGATGGCGTAATTGACGTTGCCAAAGAACAAGCGCTTGTAGAAGAACACGAAAATTTAGTCTTTCAATTTCCAGTGTATTGGTTTAACTGTCCGCCGCTTTTGAAACAATGGCTTGATGAAGTTTTGGCGTATGGTTGGGCTTATGGTTCAACAGGTGACAAGCTTAAAAATAAAAAATTTATGCTGGCGGTGTCTGCGGGTGCTCAAGAAAAAGTTTATTCAAAGCAAGGCGAATATAAGCTTTCTTTAGAGCAGATTTTTAGTTCTTTTGAACTCACCGCTTTATATGTTGGGGCAGTCTATCAACCGCTTTATGCATTTTATGGTTTAGACACAAACCCTTCACCAGATGATGCTATTCCAACTCACCAAGAAATTGATAACAGTGCCGTTCAGTATGTTCAGAAGTTATTAGCATTGTCTGAGTAAGTTTAAAAAGGAGGAGGCCTGAACGTGAGGTTTGGGTCTGCTGGTATCTTTATGATTTATTAATAAATCATTTGCAAAAATTAAATTTGTCTATAAGTTGAAAATACAATAATACTTCGTTGGAAAAACTATGAATATCACACCTTTTCCATTTCAAATCACAAATTGGGAAGAAATAGAAGTCACTGAATATAGTGGTGAAACTGGAAAGGCTTATTGGAAAACTCAATTTTTTGGTGAAGAAACAAATAAGATTAGAGTGAGACTTGTGGAGTACTCAGCAAACTACTTGGCTGATCATTGGTGTGAAAAAGGGCACATATTATTTTGCCTAGAAGGCGAGCTAGAAAGTAGATTGAAAGACGGACGAACATTTACTTTAACTTCAGGCATGAGTTATCAAGTAGGGGATAACTCGGAGCCACATCAGTCTTATAGCTTGAATGGTGCCAAGTTACTTATCGTTGATTAGACTTATACAAAGAACACATCAAATGAGGGATAGAAATTTCTATCCCTCATTAAACATTTTAATTTGCTAAAGCTGTCATTGTATTAACCAAGCTTGTAATACCTGCATAGATATCTTTTAAGTTAGCTTGATCATCCATATAGGCAGGCGTAGTAACAAATAAATTTTGTTTATCGACCACACAGTCTGAGGTTTGACAAACATGGTGAATTGAACCCGTTTTTTCAATCTCCTTAGCAATGTTAAGGTCAGATCCTAACGTAATAGTTGGGTGTAACTCTCCAAAAGTAAGTGCTAATAGTGCAGGAGATATGCATATTGCCCCAATAGGTTTTTTGCTCTGATGAAACGCTTTTAAAATTGAAGCTACCGTACCATGTACTCGTGCCTCTGCGCCTTTAAACGCAAAAGTTGATAAATTTTTAGCGACACCAAAACCACCTGGCAAAATAAGACCATCAAATTCATTTTCATTAAGTTGATCGGGTGAGGAAATTTTACCTCGGGCAATTCGTCCTGCTTCTTGCAAAATATTTCTCCGCTCAGTCATGTTTATTTCACCACTCACATGGTCGATGACATGAAACAAAGGCTCATCAGGTGCAAAAATTTGATATTCAATATTGACTGTATCTAAAGCTAATAGGGTTAAAACAGACTCTCTAATTTCAGAACCATCTAAATAACCACAACCCGATAAAATTACTGCTACTTTTTTCATTTGCTTTCTCAAGAACCTTTTTAAATGTGTAAAAGATCTTAAGTTTTTTTCTAAAAATTTTTTATACGCAGATTTGCCATAAATTCGCCCTAAGTGAGCATTTTTGTTTTACGTAGTTCACGTGGGGTAATTCCAAACAAATTTTTAAATTGTTCAGTAAATCGAGATTGGGATTGATAGCCACATTCAAAAGCAATATTTCCAATGCTGCTATTGGTGGTTTGAAGTAAGTGTAATCCGTGTCCCAGCCTTACTCTATTACGAATGTCCTGAATGCTATTTCCTTCGCTTTTTAGTTTTCTTCTTAGCGTCGATGAACTCATAAAAAGTTGAGCCGCGATAAATTCAGCGGTGAGTTCTGTAGACAAATGATCGGAAATCAAAGTCTGAACTTTTTCACTCAAGCTTTTATTCATGTTGAGTTTAGCAATGTCGGTATAGCCTGAATAATAAATAAGCTCTACAAGCTCTCTTTTTCTAAATTTAAATGCAGAAGGAGGGGCAACTAAAGAGAAATCTATAAACTGATGCAGGGCACTTTCTAAAAGAGGATTCAGCTGGCCTTGAATATAGTTTTGAGAAATGCCAGCATTTTGAGGTAGATCATTAAAATCTTCAAAATCAAACTCGATAAGAAGAGCGAAATATTCTTCTTGATCTGGAATATTACGCATATCAATGCTGGAGCTGTTGGCTAAAAAAATAAAAGAACCAGCTTCACAGTTAATATTTTCCGTTTTTCCAAGTTCTTTATAACCATTTAAAACGATAATGAGTAAGGGCTTAGAAATCGGAACGTTTGTAATTTTTTGCTCTTCGTAGGCTGAATAGACCGCAAAAGGCAGGTTTAAGTTGCTATGCTTGAGCAGGCTTTTTTTAGCTAAAGAAATAAGATTCTTCATTGAAGTTAAATGATTACTTAAATTTAGATGTTGTGATGGATGTAAAAATTATCAATATTTTTTGGCTATTTTTTAATATTTGAGCCAATAAAAAAGCCTAAACCGACTAAGTTTAAGCTTCTTTAAATTTGAATTCTGGCGGTGAGAGAGGGATTCGAACCCTCGATACGCGCAAACGTATACACACTTTCCAGGCGTGCTCCTTAAGCCACTCGGACACCTCACCAAGGCGTGCGATAGTAACTAAAAAAACGAGTCCTGCCAAGATTTAAGACGAGCATTACAGAAAAAAAATAATAGAGGTGATAAGATTGCGCTAAAAATCATATTGGTTTAATTACACAATGCAAAATACGGCCAAAAAAGCGACCTTGCCTGCCACGGCTTTGGCAGCTCTTGGAGTGGTCTTTGGAGACATCGGAACAAGTCCGCTCTATGCCTTGAAAGAGTCCTTCCATGTAGCGCATGGGTTGGGAATTCAGCCTGAAAACGTATTAGGAATTTTATCCATTATTTTTTGGTGCTTAATGCTGATCATCAGCATCAAGTATATCGCTATTGTCATGCGTGCAGACAACAACGGCGAAGGCGGGATCATGGCCTTACTCGCATTGAATTTACGTAAAGCCAAAATTGCCGATAACAAAAAAATCTACATGATTGCCATTGGTTTTATCGGTGCATCGCTGTTTTTTGGTGACGGTATTATTACCCCAGCCATTTCGGTATTGTCAGCCGTTGAAGGCTTGTCGATTGCAACCGATGTGTTTGACCCATTCATCATGCCGATTGCGATTACCATTATCATCTCTTTGTTTTTAGTACAAAAACACGGTACGGCCTTTGTCGGTAAGTTTTTTGGCCCAATCACGATGGTATGGTTCTTATCTTTAGGATTATTAGGTCTTCACAGCGTCATTCAGACTCCTGTGGTGTTAGGCATGTTCAGTCCGCATTGGGCCATTCAGTTTATCTATCACCACCCAATCATGACATTCTTTGTGATGGGTGCTGTAGTGTTAACAGTAACAGGTGGTGAGGCACTTTATGCCGATATGGGACATTTCGGACCGGTTCCGATTCGTTTAGCTTGGTTCTTTGTGGTGTTGCCGTGCTTGGTTTTAAACTACGCAGGACAGGGTGCATTATTGCTCAGAGACCCAGCGGCAATTGAAAACCCGTTCTATTTATTGGTTCCGCAATGGGCACTTTACCCAATGATTATTATGGCAACCATGGCAACAGTAATTGCCTCTCAAGCTGTAATTTCTGGGGTATTTTCTCTTGCGCGCCAAGCGATTCAATTGGGTTATTTACCTCGTTTAAGTATTAAACATACGTCTGAGTCTGAAGAAGGCCAGATTTATATTCCTTTCTTAAACTGGTTACTTTTAATCGCAATTATTATCCTAATCTTGATCTTCAAAAGCAGTTCGAACCTTGCAAGTGCGTATGGCTTAGCTGTGACTTTGACGATGCTCTGTGACACGATTTTGGTTGCGGTGTTTATCTACTCGGCTTGGAAGTGGAGCCTGCCAAAAGTACTTCTTCTGATTATTCCGTTCTTTGTTTTAGAGTCGGTATTGGTCGGTGCAACTTCACTTAAAATCTTGTCTGGCGGTTGGGTGCCGTTACTCATTGGTGCGATTGCCGTGACCATTTTAATGACATGGAAACGTGGTCGTGAGCTTACTTTTGCTAAGCTTGAACATGACACTTTGGCTCTAGATTTGTTTGTAAAAAGTATTGGTAATAGCGTGCACTGGGTGCCGGGTGATGCAGTCTTTATGACAGGTACACCGAACGTTGTGCCACATGCCATGCTACATAACATTAAGCACAATAAAGTGCTGCATCAGCGTAATATCTTGGTGACAGTAGTGATTGAAGATGTACCGTTCGTTGCGCCAGAAGAGCGTATTACGACAGAAACTTTAGCTGAACATTTCTTCCGTATTAAAATCTTCTACGGTTTTAAAGATGAAATGAATGTACCAAAAGCGCTGATACAAGCCTATGAGCAGCTCGGTCTTGAATATGACTTGATGCACATCAGCTTCTTTATTTCCCGTGATCGTATTGTTCATTCGGTGGGCGATGGTATGTCTCCATGGAGAGAAAAACTGTTTATCTCTATGCAGCGTAATACCAGTCCGGTCAGTGACTTCTACCAGATTCCAACCAACCGTGTGGTTGAGTTAGGTAGTCAAATCGAAATATAAAAATTGATGTAATAAAAAAACCAAGACATAAGTCTTGGTTTTTTTATGGCTCTGATTATTGAGCTTGTTGCATAGGTGCGTCTGCTGGTAAAGCACCGTCTTTTGCCATCGGGTCTGCCGACTGACTTGGATCTGCCGGAGGCGGTGGAGTGTTCGGATCTTGTGGCGCTTGGTTCGGTGCAGGTGGTACTGCATCAGTTGGTGCTGCTGGTGGCGCCATTTCACCGCCTGCTGGAGGCGCTGGTGGAACGTCCGCAGGAATAGGAGCACCTGTAGGTGCTGCATTTGTTGGTGCAGCAGAAACTTGCTGTACTTGTCCGCTATTGACTAAATCGCTAATAGAGCCTGGTTGGCCATTTACGGTTGTGGTTACTTTTACTTTAGACAAACTTTCTAAAGTATCTCCTGGCTGGACTGCTGGCTCAGCCAAAGCGGCCATACTACATAATCCCGTGATTACGCCAATACCAATAATCTTTGAATGGATCATTAAGTGGACTCCGATTATATTTTTATCCAAATTTGTGGAGCTAACCATGTCATAAGCAAACAGTGCATTTCAACGAAAGATACGCAATTGGCGCAATTCAATAGCCAAAGGCTCTCATAATTCCAACAGACTGTTACGTAAAACGGAATAGAGTTACAAAAAAGATGACCATGTTTTAACCATATGAAAGATAAGAGATATACTTAAAAAAGCAGGATTGTTAAGCTGCGTGTGGACAGTGGTATTGATAGAAACATGGCAAGTAAAAAACGTAGTAAAGGTACAAACTCATTCTCTATAAGTCAGCATTTTGGCAAGATTATTCTTGCTTGTATTGCGGCTGGAAGTTTTGCGATTGCTTTTGGTAGTGAAAAGATTTCGCAGTGGTTTTCACCTTTAACGACTAACTCGACTTGTCTTAATCAGTTCTATCGTGAAGTTCCACCTGCTTTAAATAAAGAAAGCTTAAAAAAAGACAGTTATCCGCTGTGTTTTAATGGCTTTAACGTTTTGTATTCGGGCATTTCTAAAACGCCGTTGTGGTCGGCTGAGCATTTAAATGCAGAACGTTTGAGTACCAAAATTAAGCGTGAAGATAATTTTCATGAAGAAACCCGTGTTGCTCAAAGACATCGGGCACTGTTAAGTGATTATCGTGGTTCAGGCTATGATCGTGGGCATATGGCGCCAAATGGTGATATGCCAAATAAAGAATCCCAATCTGATAGTTTCTCGCTCAGTAACATGGTGCCTCAAGCGCCTAAAAATAACCAAGAAGTATGGCGTAAGCTCGAAGAAGCGACCCGTGCTATTGCCACTAAACAAAAACAAGATGTTTATGTAGTGACAGGTCCTGTTTTTGAAGGTAAGCGACTCAAGACGATTGGTCAGGGTGTAATTGTTCCTACCGCAGTTTATAAAGCGGTGTATATGCCAAAAACTGGCGCGATCGGCGCTTATTACGCACCTAACAATAACTCTCTACAAGTGAAAGTTGTGAGTGTTTGCTACCTTGAGGAGCGCTTAGGCGTTAACCTGTTCCCGCAGTTAACTGAGCAACAAAAACGTAATGTCTATCGTCTACCTTTAACAGCGAGCCAAGTTAAGCCAAATCAAAAGCTAGACTATTTACATTGGGATGGCGAAAGTCAGTGTGAGCAAGACTTAAACGCTGACCAAATTCAAGCGCTACAAGACCAATTTAAAAAGCAAAAAACTGGTTCTTCCGAGCCAATGGAAGCAAAAGTTCCAACAATTGATGAAGAAACGAGAAAGGCGATTGTGAAACAACTGGTAGAAGCCTTGGTGAACTATTTCTTGCAAATAATGAAATAAGCAGCTTTTTTTGATTGTTATTGCAACACCGTAATTGATTAAAATAGAATCTATAGACAGATCTGTCTATGGATCTTATTTTAATAAGGACAATAACAATGTTTGCCTCGATGTTTCTTTTTTCATTTGCAATGTCTATTACCCCAGGGCCAGTAAATACTGTCATTTTATCGACCAGTTTAAATCACGGTTTAAAAAGATCGCTTCCCTATATTTCAGGCGCCACAATTGGTTTTACCTTGCTTTTAATTTTTATGGCATTTGGTCTTCAGAGTTTATTAACTCAGTTTCCTGTTGTATTAAAAATTCTTGCAGTCTGTGGAACACTATTTGTTTGCTATATCGGGATTAAAATTATTCTTTCTGCTGCAAATATTTCTATTTCCAGTGTTCCTGTAGAGCAAATGATTATTCCCAATTTTAAAGATGGGTTCTTATTACAATGGCTGAATCCCAAAGCATGGTTGGCTTGTGTGTCAGGCATTACCATGTTTACTAGCATTGAAAACCCGCAGGCGTTGCCGATCTTTATCGTTATTTATTTTTTCACTTGCTATGCGTGTTTGTTCTTTTGGGGGTTTTGTGGTGATAAATTTTCAGTTGTGCTCAATCAGGGCAACCGTTTGAAATATTTTAATATCTTGATGGGCACTTTTTTAATTTTATCGGCTCTTTTAATTTTGATTGATTTTTTTTAAATTGGTCGTATTACACTGTGAATATATAACAACGAGACAAGACCTATGTTTAAGCCATTTGAAAAGGGTACAGAGTCTTCATCAATTGAAGATTTAACATTAGAAAATGATGTCGATTGCGTCAGCATTTATGGCAACTTGCAAATCACCAAAGACAAAGTCGGGTTAGAACAGGCAAAGGCTTTACAGAGCTTTTTAAACGATGTGGTTGCAGCTTTGGAAAAAGAAGAATTGCCTGAGAAAATTGAACGTCCAGCTGAACAAGAAATTAATAATCCGTTTTTATAATTTATGCATGCTATGCGTGATATTTAGTATGGTCATGCTGCCATACAGTCTTTAATACCACGTTAGACTTTATTAAATGTGTATAGACATTTTTTACTTTTGAAAGCCCAAAAGTAAACAAAAGGCTTTGTTGATCAGAGGGCACATCCATGTACCCCTGTTCAACAGGTGACATCCATGTCACCTTCCGCGATAGTAGATTACATCTAGGAAGAGTTAATCCTTATCTCCAGCTACCACTTTATAAATAATTGCCCCAATCACAGCCCCTAAAATCGGCGCTACCCAGAACAACCACAACTGACTTAACGCAGCCGTTTCAGCAAAGAACGCAACACCTGTACTACGTGCAGGGTTCACCGAAGTGTTCGTCACTGGAATACTGATTAAGTGAATGAGTGTTAAGCCCAAACCAATTGCAATAGGAGCGAAGCCAGCAGGCGCACGGCGGTCAGTTGCACCTAAAATAATGATTAAGAAGAAAGCTGTAAGAACGACTTCAATAATGAAAGCTGAACCTAAGCCAAACTTGTTTGGTGATAAATCACCGAAACCATTTGAAGCAAAACCACCAACACCACTAAAGCCTGCTTGGCCTTGAGCAATAATATAAAGAACAAATGCAGCAGCAGTCGCACCGACCACTTGAGCAACGATATAGGGAATTAAATCTTTAACATCGAAGCGGCCGCCGACCCAAAGGCCAACACTTACCGCGGGATTAAAATGTCCACCTGAGATATGCCCTAGAGCATAGGCGCCTGTTAGTACGGTTAAACCAAAGGCAAGGGCTACACCTGCAAAGCCAATACCAAGTTCAGGGAAAGCTGCGGCTAATACTGCGCTACCACAACCACCAAAGACTAGCCAAAACGTACCTAGAAATTCAGCAAAATATTTATTCATTGTGATTACTCATTTATTTAATCTATTTTAATTAATGTGAATTACGTCACATAAATTTGAAGCATGTGACTATATGAAATTTTTGTTTTCAGTGTTGTTTTAATCAAGAAAAGATTTGTAAGTTTTGGTTGGTTATTCTTTGTCTAAAAAGTGATCTCTCCATTGTTGGGGTGTTTGATTGGTCCAATGTTTAAATGCTCTTTGAAAGGCACTTTGTTCTGAATAACAAAGTAAAAGTGCGATCTCTTGTAGGCTTAAATGCGGGTCTTTTAGATACTCGGTTGCGAGCATAAATCGTACTTGCTGAACACGTTCCTGAAAGGTGGTGTTTTGTTGCTGTAAGTGTCTTTGGAGTTGCCGAACTGATAGGCCTAATTGAGCGGCAATATGTTCAATTTGATATTGATTCTTTTGTAGCCCAGTCAAAATTGAATGCTGTAAACGCTGATCAAGTTGGGTCGAATTTGGCAATTGCTCTAACAGCGCTTGGGCCTGCTGAACCAATAGCTGCTGTAGAGTGTGGTCGGCACTGCTGAGTGGCTTATGAATTTCCGTAATTGGGATGAGTAATTCTGTACGCGGCTGGCTAAAATGAACGGGACATTGAAAGTATTGTTCGTAGACCCTGATATTTTTAGGAGCAGCATTTAAGAAACGTACTTCATGTAAATGCACGTCTTCATGAGACATAAAAAGACGTAAGAACTGAATCACCAACGCAATCGCGATTTCATCGGTAAGCTGGGTAGGGTGTAGCTCAGTCGCTTCCCAGCGAATAGAACCATATCTCCCTTGTAGCTCAACCACTAATGGGCTCCCGTCATAAATCAGACGGTGAAAATCATGATAGCGAATTAAGGCTTCACCTAAGTTGTCGCAAGAGAGCGCGAGGTAAGCAATAATCCCTAAGTGTTTGGGTTGCACATATTTGGCAATTTCTAGCCCTAAACCCGGCTTCGGGTCTAGTTTATAAATCACTTCTAATAGATCACGCCAAACCACATAGTCAAAGCGTTCCAGATTTTGAACTTGTTCTAATTGTTCAGGAATAGCTAACTGATTGGCTTCGCAATAAGCTTTTAATAGATGTCCCAGCCCTCCATACACTGAGCCTGTATAATTTTTTAGCTGTGGCATCCCTAACCACCTCTTTCTTGTCGTGATTTGTCAATGAAACCATAAATTCTGGTCAATACCTAGCATAACGAATTTTATATGCTGAATAAAAAGAAAAAGGAGTTAAGTGATGTTAAAAGGGTTTATTGCAGGAATTGCAGTTGCGAATGCATTTGAATGGGTAGCACACAAATATATTTTGCATGGTGTACACCGTGCTGGAAAACCACGTTATAGCCCAGTACCAAAAAGTATGGAGTCGCATTGGGCACACCATCGTGAAGTCCGTAAACAACAGTTTCATGATGATTGTTATGTTGAGGGCGTTGGAAACTGGCGAACTAAAAATGAGTTAATTTCGCTTGCTGTGGTGGCAACTGTTTCAAGTGCAATTTTTTACCCTTTTTCAAAAGGCATGGCACTCGCAGCTTGGTACAGTGCTGGAAATTATTATTATATTCATCGCCGTGCACATTTAGAGCCTGAATGGGCAAAGCGTAAAATTCCATGGCATTACGACCACCACATGAACTCCAATCAAGATGCTAATTGGTGTGTGACCAAGCCTTGGTTTGATTATGTGATGGGAACACGAGTGGTGTCTTCGGCAGATTTAAAAGAACAAAACCCTTTGGGTATACGGTTACCTACAGCGCTTGCTAAATCACTGTCTCAAGCTGTAGAAAAAATCTTTCCTACAAAATGGGTCGAGAAAAAAGAAAAACTAGAACTTCCTAGTGAAGTGAAAGAAGTAGATGGTGCGGCATAAAAAATAAAGGGGCATATCGCCCCTTTAATTATGATTAAGCTTACAAGCGCATTTCGATGCCTTGTTCAGCTAAATATTGTTTAGCTTCTGGAATCGTATATTGACCAAAGTGGAAAATACTTGCTGCCAATACTGCATCGGCACCACCTTGTAAAATACCGTCTGCAAGGTGTTGTAAGTTACCCACACCGCCTGAGGCAATCGTTGGAATGGTAACGCGGTCATTAATGGCACGCATTAAGGCAATATCATAACCTGCTTTAGTACCGTCGGCGTCCATACTGGTAATCAGCAACTCACCCGCACCGTAGTCAGCCATTTTTACAGCCCATTCAATGGCATCAATTCCAGTTGGTTTACGGCCACCATGAGTAAAGATTTCCCATTTGTTGTCGCCAGTTTTTTTGGCATCAATCGCAACCACAATACATTGCGCGCCAAAGTGCTGAGAAGCTTCTTGAACAAATTCAGGGTTAAACACAGCAGCCGAGTTAATACTCACTTTGTCTGCACCTGCATTTAATAATGCGCGAATATCTTCAACCTTACGTACACCACCACCGACAGTTAAAGGCACAAATACAGTCTCGGCCATACGTTCAACAGTACGGTAAGTGGTATCGCGTCCATGATGTGTAGCGGTAATGTCTAAGAAAGTAATTTCGTCTGCACCTTGTTCGTTATAGCGACGTGCCACTTCAACAGGGTCGCCAGCATCACGAATATCGAGGAATTGAACGCCTTTAACTACGCGTCCGTTATCAACGTCTAGGCAAGGAATAATACGTTTAGCAAGCATAGCTTTTTCCAAAAATAATCGCCGTTGGTGAAAGTTCCTACACAGGCGCTACACCTTCATGGAGGGAAGAGGTATTCTATCAAACTTCACAGATGTTTTTTGCAGGTTTTCCATGTCGGTTTATACCCCGTTGAGTTTAGATGAAGTTCGCACCTTTGCTGCACCTTATGGATTAGAGGTGTTGGAGCTGAACCCAATTCAGGGAGGTATTCAAAACACCAATTATTTTTTGGTTGATGTAAACCGCAAACAATATGTATTGACTGTATTTGAAGAGTTAGATGCACAAGGTGCAGGTGAACTCATTCCTGTACTTGAACAATTAGGGACTCATGATGTACCCGTTGCCGTGCCATTAAAACACAGCGGACAAGCGGTTCATGTGATTGCAGACAAGCCTGCACAAATTGCACCACGTTTAATGGGTCACCATCCCATGCAAACCACAGTAGCGCAAGTTGCCGCGATTGCAGATGCACAGGCGAAACTGCATGTGGCTTTACAAGATTTTCCCCTTGAACGTGAATATCGACGTGATCATCAATACTGGACAGGTGTTGCAGAACAGCTGAAACCAAGCATGACTCAAGATGACCAAACGTTACTTGAGCAGGTCTATCAAGCTTTTAATGCGAAAACAACGCAGTACTCAAATCGACCAACAGGTTTTATTCACTCTGATTTGTTCCGCGACAATACTTTGTTTGAAGGTGAGCAATTACAAGGTATTCTAGATTTTTACGAGTTAAATCAAGATGAATTGCTATTTGATATTGCGATTACCATTAATGATTTTTGTACCGAATATCCAGCAGCGCATTTAAACTCAGATAAGGTAGCAGCTTACTTAGCGGCATACCAGAAAGTTCGTGCGCTGACTTCAGATGAACTTGAGTGTTTAGATGTATTCTTGGCAATGGCGGCTTGCCGTTTTTGGTCAATGCGTTTGCAAGTTGCTCAAAAAAATAAAGAAGAAGGACGTACCGGCGATGACATTTTGCAAAAAGATCCGCAAGAAATGCGAGCAATGATGCAAGACCGTTTAAGTCATGTAAAAGCATAAAAGGGAATAAAGATGCGAGATCAGGGGCGTTTAGTCGAATGGTTCGACGAAAAAGGTTATGGCTTTATTCAGCCAGATGATGCTGAAAAAGAGCGAGTCTTTTTGCATATCAAAGATTTTGCACGCCCCGGACCTCGGCCAATTATTGGCTGTGCACTGGAATATCGGGTGATTCTCGATGAACGAGGCCGTTTTCGTGCTCAGCAGGTCACCTATTTAAAAGCATCTCAAACCCGAAAAGCGTCAAAGCCTGTAAAAGCAGAATCTTCTTTTCAAGCCAGTCCATGGTCTGCAATGCAAATGGGGATCGTGTTTTATTTCGTTTTAATGGGAATTATGAGTTTTATTCATATTTTACCCGCTTACACCTTGCTATTTGTTTTAATGATGAATGCCTTAAGTTATTGGCTTTATTCACAAGACAAAGAAGCCGCACAATTGGGTAATCGACGTGTGCCTGAACAAACACTGCACATTGTTAGCTTTTTAGGAGGCTGGCCAGCTGCATGGTGGGCACAACAAAAACTGAGACATAAAACACAAAAACAACCCTTTCGTAGGATTTATTTTTGTACCATATTCTTTCATTTACTTTTGATTTTGTGGCTAATTTCTCCCTTAAACGTATTGCGGGGCTCATAAAAGTAAATCGTTTTAATAAACTTGAGAGGTATAAAAATGAATAGTTCTATCGACCAAGATCCAAATCGTACTTTAACACTTATTTTATATGTACTTTATATTGTTGCCATTTTTACAGGCGGCTTACTTGCGGTTATTGCTTTAATTATTAACTACGTAAAACGTTCTGATGTACAGGGTTCAATTTTTGCGAGCCACTTTACATGGCAAATCAGAACATTCTGGTGGTATCTGGCTTGGAATATTATTGCCTTTCTGCCGTTTATTTTCCTGTTCTTTACGGGCGAAAATACTAATCTATTTGCAGGCGTTGCCGTTTCATCGACCGTATTCTGTGTGGGCGTAATTGGTGCTGCGTGGATCTGGATTGTATATCGTGCAATTCGTGGTTTGATTGCGTTAAACGATAATCGCCCGATGTATCAGCCTTAATAAATAAAAAAGAGAGCGCCAAGCTCTCTTTTTTTATTTTCTAATTCTTTTGTTTTTCTTAATGGGTAAATTAATTTTTAACTCACTGACTAAAACACCTAAGACCACTAAAGCACCTCCCAAAAGGGCAATCAATGGCAAACGCTCACCTGCAATTCGGCCAATAATGCCTGCCCAAACAGGTTCGCCAGCATAGATAATTGCAGCACGTGAAGGATCAACCACACGTTGAGCCCAGTTCATTACAAATTGAATGAGTGCACTCGCTAAACCTAATGCGACAGCAATGAGTACTAGGGGCCATGAAAATACTGGAATCGTATGTTCACCCACCACAGGCATAATCGCGAAAGAAAGTAGAGAAGCGACACCAAGTTGAATGATCGTAACGCGACGCAAATTTACTTTTCCAGCAAAGTAGCTAATAAAAATAATTTCTAAAGCAATCGCAAATGACCCGAGCACTGTTAAAAGTTGCCCAAAACTTAAGGAAATTTGCTCAAAACCATTGCCCGTCAATAACACAAGGCCAGTAAAAGCAAGAGCAGCGCCTACCCAAGTCATGATGTGTGGAGTTTTTCTAAAGATGAGCCACATTAAAATAGGTACAAGTGGAACGTATAGCGCTGTTAAAAAAGCCGACTCACTACTTGGAATGGTTTGCAGGCCAATGGTCTGGGTGCCATAGCCTGCTGCAATAACAAGACCAATCGCACAACCCGCGCCTAAATCTTTTAATGTAATACCTTTCATACTCTTGAAAGAAATAAGTAGCAAGGTAAGCGCTGCGACAGCAAAGCGGCAGCCTACAAAGAACATAGGTGACGAAAAATGCAGTGCATATTGCACAGTAAGAAATGTTCCACCCCAAATGATCGTAATCAAAATGAGTGCTAACTGTGGGGCTTTGCTTGAACTCAGGGAAATTGGTGACATACTTAAAATCATTAGAAATTGTGCAATATATTGCACATATTGCGCTATTCTTCTATTTTGTGCAATATATTGCTCATATTTTATTTGCTATTTTATTTTATGAGCCAGTCGAGCACCGTTTTACAGCACGTAGGCACAAACATTCGTTCATTAAGAGATGAGCGTGGATTAAGCCAACAGGACTTGGCCGATCAGGCAGGTGTGAGTAGACGAACCATTGCTGCTTTGGAAACAGGGCAGGTCAATATTAGTTTGGCTAAACTCGATTCGATTGCAGCAGTGTTGGGTGTGGATTTTAAAACGATTGTGAGTGCACCTGAGCATAAAGAACATGCCTTAGTAAATGTACTCGCTTGGCAGGGTGAAAAAGAAGAAAGTAATGCAACGCTATTGGCTTCAGTCCCTTCTTGCTCCCAAGTTGAGCTTTGGACATGGTCATTGGCAGTGGGGGAATCTTATATTGCTGAGCCAGATGCAAAAGGATGGCAAGAGCTTATTTACGTATTAGAAGGTGAATTGACCATACAATTTGCAGATAGCTCAAAAACTATTGCTGCTGGTTCTTCATTTATATATGCCAGTTCAGTAACTTACACTTATATTAATAGTGGTAACCAAGTCCTTAAGTTTATTCGTAATGTGGTATATTGATTGATTAGATTTTAAGGTTTTATAAAAAAAATTAAAATTTTATGGATGTAATTTTAAACAAAAAACACGGATAAGACTAAATAAGAGAAGTTATGATATTTCTTATGTAAGGAAATTATTTTTTAATTCGTTTTAATAGAAAAAAGATACAGAAATGAAATTTTTATTAAGTTCACAAGATATTAAAAACTATAAATTTTTATGGCAGGTTTCTAAAGAAAAATATAAGAAGCAGAAGGGAAGTATGTTTCTTATGTTTTTATTAGTAATGTTTACCGCATTCTTTACAACATTATTGCCATACTTATTAAAACTTATTATTGATTATTCTGCACAGAAATATGACTTTCCACTTGATATTCGACTTCCATTCAATTTTTTATATCTAATCGCACTTGCTTATGCCGCAGCATGGTTAGCAAATGAGTTATGTAATTGGACAAAAAATATTTTTAGTGCTTATCTGATAGTAGATTTCAAAGGCGCACTAATTTTTGCAGGCTTAAAGAATTATTTAAATCTTAAAAAAGATGAACAAGATCAAATTGAAACTGGAACCGTGATTAGTGATCTGGCAAGAGGAAGTTCTGCTTTTGGTGAGATTAATCTAACGTTACTTCTTCATTTAGGACCAATAGTTTTTCAATTGGTTATGATTTTTGCAGTTTTATTTACGACCATTAATTTACTTTTTAGTATCAGTTTTTTATTGGTCGCTATCGTTATTTTTGTAATTTCTTTTCATATAAATAAAACAAGTAGTTCACTATTCGATGCTATGTATCAACAAGATAATCAAGTAAATAGCCATTTGATACATCAGATCTCAAACTCGTATGAAATTAAGGTGAAAAATGCGGTTCCTTTTCAATTATCAAAGTTTAATGACACACTAAATTCATACATCACAACCGCTAAAGATAGGAATAAAAAAATAGGGCTACTTATGATTTCCCAATTGTTCCTGATCTTTCTATTTTTGCTCATTTTTATGTTATTTACAGTATTTCTTTCGACTGAAAAGCAGCTTACACCGGGTGCTTTCGTATTGATAAGTACTTATATTATTCAACTCACCAATCCATTTTTAGCAGTTTCTCAAAGCTTGATGCGTTTAAATGGTAACTTTGTCGCTTTAGCAAAATATCGAAAATACTTTAATCTCGATAAAGAAAATTATACGCATTCTATCGTTCAAGACTCCAACGTTCTCTTTCAATTTATAAATGCTAAATTTTTACTTGGGAAAAGAGCTGTAGATCATTTTAATTTAACAATATTAGCCAATAAAACGTATGTCGTGATTGGGCCGACTGGCTTGGGAAAGACTTCTCTAATGAATTATTTAATGGGCGTCTATCAGATTCAATCAGGGCAGCTTTGCTATAAGAATATTGATATTAGCCAAAATTTCTCTAAACATATTTTTGATGAGGTTGTTTACGTTGCACAGCAACCAGTTATTTTCCCTTATTCCCTTAGGGATAATTTAGTTTATAACTCCTCGCACATATATGAGGATTCTTACTTACTTCAGATGCTTGATCAATTTAATCTATTACATATTTTGAAAAAGCATCAACTAACGCTCGACGATGATCTAACTGAAATTTATAAGAATTTTTCAGGAGGAGAGAAACAAAGAATTTGTATTCTTCGTGGTTTATTGGCTCGTCCTCAACTCATGATCTTAGATGAACCGACTGCCGCCTTGGATGTAGATACTGCAAAAAAGATACTTGAATATATTCAGCAGGTTGTTCCATCCGTGATCATGATTACGCATTCACCGTATGCGATGGAAATTGCGGATGAGATAATCGATTTAGAAAAGTTATTAAACTAAAAATAATCAAAAAATAAAAAAGAGCCTAATCAGGCTCTTTTTTACATCTTAAAAATTAAAGACGGTTTTCATCCAACAAAAGCTGAGCTTCACGAAGGTTTAAAGTACCTTCATAAATTGCGCGGCCTGTGATCGCGCCTAAAATGCCCGGTTGGCCTTTTAAGTTACGAACGTCATCAAGATTGGTAACACCACCAGAAGCAATTACTGGTAAGCCTGAGTATTGAGCCAAGTTTACAGTTTGCTCAACATTTACACCTTGCATCATGCCGTCACGAGCAATGTCTGTATAAACAATGCTAGACACGCCTGCATCTGCAAAGCGTTTCGCTAAATCTGTTGCTTTCACATCAGTAACGTTTGCCCAGCCATCAGTTGCAACCATACCATTCATGGCATCAATACCAACAATGATGTGACCTGCAAAACGCTTACAAGCTTCTTCTACGAATTCAGGCTCTTGAACTGCCTTTGTACCGATAATGACAAAAGTCACGCCAGCTTCTAGATAGTGTTCGATAGTCTCTAATGAACGAATACCACCACCAATTTGAATTGGTAATTCTGGCTGAGCTTTAGCAATTGCTTCAACAACAGGCTTATGAATTGGGGTACCTGCGAAAGCGCCATTCAAATCAACCAAATGCAAACGACGTGCGCCTTCATTTACCCAATGCTGGGCAGTTGCAACCGGATCGTCAGAGAAAACGGTATCGTCTTCCATACGCCCTTGTTTTAAACGCACACATTTACCATCTTTCAGGTCAATTGCTGGAATGATTAGCATGCTTCCGCTCCTTGCTTCATCATGATTATGAAATTGTGCACATCTTAGCAAAGTATTGATCAATCGCTAAGCCTTAGAAAAGACTTTTATAACTTTACGTTTGAAGTGCGGTTTGAATCGTTTGTGAAATGTGAGCCGGTAATAGTTCTTGCTTTCTGAGCTCTTCAAATACCAATAATGCAGCATAGGCATCGGCAGCAGCGTAGCTTATTTGTTGTGATGTAAGTGGCTTTCGTGCCCAATTTGAAGTTCCAACTTTTTTCGACTTTGCAAGATACTGCCCAAATAGTAGTGCAATCGCTTTTTGAACCCCCATTTGCTGGGTAAAACCAAAGTGACTAAAGCTTTTAGCTAGATCGACACAACTTTCCAGCTCAATGCCTTTTTTATGAAAAATGTGTTTGTCATTTTTAAGGCCAAAGCCAACTTTAATTTGCTGAGAGTTAGACAAAATGGGCTGTAAAAATTTTAAAGTTGATGAATTTACATGAAACAAATAGGCTTTTTTTGCTGTGGCAAGCTGAATTAAGTGTGGACCAGTTGAGATTTCACCCACTTTAAATGTAGGTTTAGATTCAGAATCAAATCCCAAAATTGCAGCGTTTTTTAATTCTTCTTCAATACTTTTGCATTGCTCAATATTTTCAATCACCACAATATTATGGTGGTTAAGATTTTCAAAAGGAGGAAGCTGCTGAATGGAGGCTTTATCAAGGAGGGCAACGGCTTCGGACATATTTAACAGCGTACAAAAGAATTGGGCTATTCACTTTATATATGAATAAAGCCTAGAGAACTAGGCTTTATGAATGTCTTTAAAAATTATTGAGACTGAGAAGGTGTACCAATGACCACACTTTCACTTTTCTCGACATAGCCTTCATAGGTCGGAGACATGATTGTGGCAACGACAGCAAAAACCAAAGCAAGTGGAATTAGGATAATATAAATCCAGCCTAAAACACGTTCCCAACCAGGGGTAGGGCGCTGTGGGCCGTAATCATTATTGCCTTCTGTACCTTTTGCTGCAAAGAGATAGATCATAAAAATCAGGTTTACGGCGGGGATCAGCATCAGTAATGATAGCCATCCTGTATTATTGCGGTCGTGCAAGCGGCGGATGGTAAATACAAAACTTACATAGAGACAAACAATATAGAGAATGGCGATAACAATCATGCCTGCCGTAGAAAGACCTGTTAGTTCTTGACTAGATGTAAATCCAAAAGTAAAAGCGATGATGACAACAGCGATACCGATGACGAGTGAAAATAAGAATGTCCAAGCAGCATAAGAGAGTCGTCCAAAACGACCATTAGCTTTAAAGGGGGAATCGTGTTGAAGTGGCTGATTTTCGAAAGGTGAATTCATTTTGTTTTCCTGATCATTTAGTTTTATTTAGAAGTATAAATATTCAATATTTTGTTGAATAAAACATCATTCTATAAATGATTAGTTATTATTGTAAATAAAAAAAAGATCAGACCATCTCGACCTGATCTTTTTCAGTTTTAAATCAGATTAAATATTCCATTCCACAAAGTTTTTAAGTAACTGCAAACCAGCAGTATGACTTTTCTCTGGGTGGAATTGAGTCGCGAATAAATTATCTTTATGAATTGCTGTGCAGAAATTCACACCATACTCACAAGTCGCAGCCACAACGCTTTCATCTTTTGGTTCGACATAGTAGCTATGTACAAAGTAGAAGCGAGCATCTTGTTCGATGTTATTCCACATTGGATGGCTTGGGTCCATTTGGTGAACTTGGTTCCAGCCCATGTGTGGTACTTTTAAACCTTCCATTTGAGGGAAATGTTTTACTGCGCCGTCAAAAATACCTAATGCGTCTACACCGCCATTTTCTTCAGAACTTTGTAGTAATGCTTGCATGCCTACGCAAATCGCAAGAACTGGCTTATTAAAAGCAGCTTTACGTACAACTTCATCAATCCCTGCTTCACGCATGCCTTGCATACAGTCACGCATTGCGCCAACACCCGGAAAAACAATTTTGTCGGCTTGTGCAATTAGTTTTGGATCATTGGTCACATCGACTGTAGCGCCCACATGCTCAAGTGCTTTAGCTGCTGAGTGTAGATTGCCCATGCCATAATCAAGTAACGCGATACGTGTCATTAGAGGCTACCTTTTGTCGATGCAATCGTGTTTTCTGCACGTGGATCAACTTCACATGCCATACGTAAAGCACGAGCAAGTGCTTTAAAAACACTTTCGATTTGGTGGTGGCTATTTTTACCTTTTAAGTTATCGATGTGTAAGGTCATAAGCGCATGGTTTACGAAACCTTGGAAAAACTCAGAAAATAAATCAACATCAAAGGTACCGATGCGCGCACGAGTAAATGGAATATCCATAAATAAACCTGGACGACCAGATAAATCTACAACAACGCGAGATAAAGCTTCGTCTAATGGTGCATAAAAATGACCATAGCGTTTTAAACCTTTTTTATCACCTAAAGCTTGTGCAAAAGCTTGTCCAAGCGTGATACCACAATCTTCTACGGTGTGGTGATCATCAATCTCGAGGTCTCCGTCACAATGAATATCGATATCAAATAAGCCATGTCGCTTGATTTGATCAATCATATGGTCTAAAAATGGAACTCCAGTGTTTAGTGTGCCTTGACCAGTACCGTCGAGATTTAAACGAACTCGAATTTTGGTTTCATTGGTATTTCTAACCACTTCACTGATACGTTGCGTCATGGACACGTTCCTCAAAAAACGTCAAAAATGATTGGATGTTAACGACAATTTCGCTGTGACGAATTCGTGACAGCATCATAGTTTGCTCAGGAGGGTTAATCAATGCCTATTACCGTACATGCTTATAGTTCTCTAGATAATTCAGAGATCCGCGATCAGCTTGAGCGTTTGTATGATACAAGTCCGGAGTTTGGTGACGGGCACGATGCGATTGAACAACTTGAACAAGATTTACAACAGTATACCACGCTATACACTGCCGAATTTAATACCAAAATTATAGGTGCAATTTGGTCTTCAGGACAAGGCGAAAGCAAGGTTCTTGAATATATTGTTGTGCACCCTGCTAACCGTGGTCGTGGTGTAGCTGAGCGCTTAGTTGAAGAAGCTTGCCGCATAGAAGAGTCAAAAGGTGTTAAAACTTTTGAACCAGGCTGTGGCGCGATTCATCGCTGTTTGGCTCACATTGGTAAACTACATCACTAAAAGCTTCTATTATTTTGTGGTTGTGATTTAAAAATAATCACTTGTTACAAAAAACACGGAAGTTGCTTGACGTCTTCTTATAAACATTGTTTAATACGCCCACTTCGGCGTGATAGCTCAGTAGGTAGAGCAACGGATTGAAAATCCGTGTGTCCCCAGTTCGATCCTGGGTCTCGCCACCATTATTTGTGTTTTCAATCCCTGATCCCATCAGGGATTTTTTTTAAGTATAAAAAATACTCATTTAAATCAGAAACTCAGGATAATAGTTGACTATTGTTCTGAGATACGGCTTAATACAGGCCATCGGCGTGATAGCTCAGTAGGTAGAGCAACGGATTGAAAATCCGTGTGTCCCCAGTTCGATCCTGGGTCTCGCCACCATATTCGAAAAAGCCTCATACATAATGTATGGGGCTTTTTTTATGTCTATCTGTTTTGCCCTAACACATCGTTACTTCACTTGTGTATAAATCTCATTTTATCCACAAGTATAGTTATTTATCCCCAAGCTTAAATGGGTTTTAGGAATACTGAAAAAGAAATTGTGGGCTTATTGCGCTAGTCGGGTGAATTATCGCTAATAAGTCGTTTTCCTAGACACACTGCTTCTACTTCGTCATAGCCAAGCTGTTCATAAAAGTTCAGTACATTTAAATTGTCTTTGCGGACGAGTAATTGTAGTTTTGGACAACCGCGGGCGATCAATCGCTTTTCAAGCTGCTGAACGAGCGCTGTAGCGATTCCTAAGCGTTGTTGGTGGGGATGAACAGCTAAATAGTTAATCCAGCCTCTATGACCGTCGTAGCCGCCCATAAGCGTGCCAATGAGTTGCTCATCTTTAATAGCAACCAAAAACAAATCATCCTGTTGTGAGACTTTCCTGAAAATATCGGTTTCAGGATTATTCCAAGGACGCGTCAGGCCACAGCTTTCCCATAAAATAACGACATCATCCAGATCTGCATTTGTAAATTGACGAATAATAAACATATGGATTTCTACTTTTTGTTTTGATGTGCTGAAAAGATAAAATAAAAATTAGGACTTGAGCAGTGTTTTATCAATAATTTAAACAAATAAAAAAGCACCCCCGAAGGAGTGCTTGAATTAAACCAGTGATTTAAGCTGATTTTGCAACTGGTTCTGCTTGAAGCATTTGACCTGTTTCTTCGAAGTTTGCATGCCAAGACAATGCTTCACGAAGTAAGTGAGGAGTATGTCCACCTTTAGCACATGCACGATCAAAGTAGTCGTTTAATGCACCACGATAAAGTGGGTGTACACAGTTATCGATAATAGCGCGAGCACGCTCACGAGGTGCTAAACCACGTAAGTCTGCTAAACCTTGCTCTGTCACTAAAATATCAACGTCGTGTTCACTGTGGTCAACGTGGCTCACCATTGGCACGATAGAAGAGATATCGCCGCCTTTAGCAATTGATTTAGTCACAAAGATTGCCAAGTGTGCGTTGCGAGCGAAGTCACCTGAACCACCAATACCGTTCATCATTTTAGTGCCGCACACGTGAGTTGAGTTCACGTTACCGTAAATATCAAACTCAAGCGCAGTGTTAATGCCGATAATACCTAAACGACGTACCAATTCAGGGTGGTTAGAAATTTCTTGTGGACGGAGCACTAATTTGTCTTTGTAAGCTTCGATATTGCCAAAAACTTTTTCGCCACATTTTGCAGAAAGTGTAATTGAGCTACCAGAAGCAAATTTCATTTTGCCTGCATCAATGAGTTCAAAAGTACAGTCTTGTAGTACTTCTGAGTACATGATGAGGTCTTCAAAATCAGAATCTTTTAAACCTGTTAATACAGCATTGGCAATAGAGCCAATTCCTGCTTGTAATGGACCAAGGTTTTTCGGTAAACGACCTTCCGCAACTTCTTTATTAAAGAAAGCAATTAAGTGGTTTGCAATGCCTTGAGTCTCATCATCTGGAGGAGTTACGGTTGATGGTGAGTCATGTGTATCGTTAAATACAATACCTACAATTTTTGCAGGATCGATTTGGATTGCTGTTGTACCAATACGCTCATCCACTTTAGTTAATGGAATTGGAGTACGTGTTGGACGGTAAGTTGGAATATAGATATCGTGCAAACCTTCAAAGCTTTCGCTTAAAGAGGTGTTGATTTCAACAATAACTTTTTCGGCAAAAATAGCGAAGCTTGCAGAGTTACCTACAGAAGTTGTTGGAATAATGCCACCATCTTCAGTAATCGCAATTGCTTCAATCACCGCAACATCTGGACGTTTAAGCTGCTGGTTACGCATTTGCTCAACAGTTTCTGATAGATGTTGATCAATAAACATAACTTCGCCGTTGTTGATCGCACGACGTAAAGTGTTGTCTACCTGAAATGGCATACGACGAGATAAAACACCTGCTTCCGTGAGTTGTTTGTCTAAGTCATTACCTAAGCTAGCACCCGTAATTAACGTGATTTTTAACGGATTTTTCTTTGCATGCTCTACAAGTGCTTGTGGAACAGCTTTAGCTTCACCGGCACGAGTAAAACCACTCATACCAACGGTCATTCCATTTTCGATGAATTGCGCAGCTTGTTCAGCACTGATGACCTTGTCATGAAGAGAAGCTAGGCGAATACGACTTAAAGACATTGGACATCCTCAATATTGTCAAAACATAGGGGATTTTAGCTATGAAAAATTGAAAAGTGCATAGGTGTTAGGCTAAGGTCTAATTTTGTAAATAAATGGCGGTATAAATTATATTTATGGTTTTTATTTAATTGATTTTTATTGCTTTTATTTATTATCGAAACAAGGCTTTTAATTGCTGATTGATCAAATTAAAAGCGCTCACTTAATGTTTGTTTTATTTTTTCCAAAGGATTCGTCGTGGTACTTTCTTCGGTACTCGGTTTTGGGATTGGTAAAGAAATAATAACTTCTAGACCACCTTGTTCACGATTATGAATTTGAATCTCACCATGATGAATATCGACAATACGTTTAACAATCGCAAGCCCAAGACCACTACCTTGAATCGTTCTTGCTGAGTCTCCGCGAACAAAAGGTTGCATCAACTCTTCAATTTGATCTGCCGGAATACCTTCACCATGATCAGCAACGGTAATTAAAATATATTCATTTTCAACTTTTGCACTGAGCTCAATTGGTTCAGCACCGTATCGTTTTGCATTATTAATCAAGTTGGCAATCAATCTTTTTAAAGAAAGACTACGTGCCGGAATAATAGGCACATCTTGCATCTCGAATTGAATATCGAGAGGTTTAAATTGCACAACTAATTCTTGCAAAAGCATGTTGATATTGGTGTCTTTCAATTCCTCGTCTGAACCATCGCGCATATACGAAATGAACTGATTAAGAATTGCATCCATATCATCTACATCGTAGACCAAGCCTTCACGTAAAAACTCATCAGGCAGCATCTCTGCTGTTAAGCGTATGCGTGTAAGCGGGGTGCGTAAATCATGTGAAATACCCGCCAACATAATACGTCGTTCGCGCTCAGTCTGATCGAGTGTGTAGACCATGCGATTAAAGGCTTGGTTTACTTGACGAATTTCTAGTGGTCCATGATTGGTATCAAGGTAGGGCGCTGTTCCAGATTTACTATATTCATTGGCAGCATTCTGCAAACGACGCAGAGGGCGGTTCATCTGTCTGACCAAAATCAAAATAATGATAGCCGACAGTAAAGGAACACCTACAACCCAACCTACTAAGAGCTCAGGGCTGTAGTTGGCATAGGTTTTTAAAGGTTCACGAACCCAGTTTCCATGCATTTCAGGAGTTTGAATCCAAATGCGTGGGCTCGGTTTAAACTGGAAGTAAACAGTAACGTCTTTAGTCCCGATCTCATTGGCAAGTTTTTCTTCAACCTGATTGGTAAAAAACTCGGCAATAACCTTGTCTCGAACACTAGGATATTCTTTGGGGTTAGTGACGTATTCGATACCGACTCGATTACGTAACCACGCATCAACATCTACTTCATTTTCACGATGAAAAATTCGTATATCAGGATTGTTGACGAGTTCAAGCTCAACAGCAAGATAACGTGCATGTTGTTGAATTTCAGGTAAGTAAAGAGTGCGCCAAAAGAACCATAACGACATAAATAAGCTAAAGAACACCACCAGCAGTACCAGAATAGTGGTACGCATGGCAGCAGAACGTGGTTTTATTTTGTCGAGAAAACGTTCCCATCGAGTCCGTTTACGTTCTGAGTAGGTAACGTAATCAGTAAAGTTCTGTGGGGCGATTGGTTCTAAACTCACTCTATCTTATCTCAAGCTTATTCAGCACCATCCGGAACGAATACATAACCCACACCCCATACAGTTTGGATGTAACGTGCACGTGCAGGGTTATCTTCAATTAAACGACGTAGACGAGAGACTTGAACGTCAATTGAACGTTCCATTGCGCCCCATTCACGGCCACGCGCTAAGTTCATCAGTTTATCGCGTGTTAATGGTTCACGTGGGTGTTGTACCAATGCTTTTAATACTGCAAATTCACCAGTGGTTAAGGTAACGATTTGTCCTTCGCGTGTCAGTGTACGGGTAGACAAATCTAAAGACCATGGACCAAAGCTTACTACTTCAACTTGTTGGCTTGGTGCACCCGGAACTTCACGAACTTGACGACGTAATACTGCACGGATACGTGCTAAAAGCTCATTTGGATTAAATGGTTTTGGCAAGTAGTCATCTGCACCGGCTTCAAGACCGGCAATACGGTCTGAATCACTACCACGTGCTGTTAACATGATGATTGGCGTATCAATATTTGATTGACGTAAACGACGGCAAATACTTAAACCATCTTCAACCGGTAACATAAAGTCGAGTACGATCAGTGAAAATAACTCACGTTGTAATAAACGATCCATTTGTGAAGCATCATGGGCAGTTTTTACAACAAAGCCTTTATCTTCCAAAAAACGTTGCAAGAGGGTACGTAAACGCACATCGTCATCGACCACTAAAATACGTTCGACACGATCCGTTTCGTTGTGTACGGTTTCAGGATGTTCAGCAGGTACAACTAAACTCATGATGTACTCCCTTTTAAAGTCATAATTTATATATTATTGGGTCGGATAGGCTTATTGCCAACAAGCCCTCAGTATAATGCTGATGTTCTTGTTTAGACTATGTATCAATTTGCTCAAAATTACAATTTTCAAGGTGGTTTGAAACCAAAAAACAACATCTTAAGCCCATAATTTAGCAAAGACCGTTCAGAAAAAACAAATACTTAAATGTTCAATGATTTTATAATCTCTCAATAGTAATAACTCTTTGTTTTAAATAGATTCTTTAAATCAATCTTAACGCCCCTCTATAGGCTTTTTAATAGTTGAATTGAGCAAATAACCAAATTTGATAACAAATTACGAGAATAAAACAGTGATCAATCTCAATATTTTATCTTTTGGGTCATGTATCAATATGATCATTTTCTCGTAAATTATATTAAATTTTTGTCACATTTATGACATAAGTCATACGTTTAAATTTTATAAAGGTTAAAAGGCTGAGTTCAGTATTAATTTTTTCATACTTAAACGCATGTTTTTTTGTGCTCTAGTCGTCGAAAAAAGTATAAATATTCAGAGTCAATACAAAAAAACGTTTTGAATACGCAAACAAGTGTGGATTTTATGGGCTTGGTCTTTATAATCAGTGCTTTTAAACTTTATCCTTGTGGGATCAAACACGATGACTGACTTAGTTCAGCAGTTGGCAAGTGAACTTGCCGTACGTCCAAACCAAGTAGAAGCTGCCATCCGCTTAATTGATGAAGGTGCCAGTGTTCCATTCATTGCCCGTTACCGTAAAGAAGTAACACAAGGTTTAGATGATACGCAGTTACGCCAATTAGATACTCGTTTAGCGTATTTACGTGATTTATATGAGCGCCGTGAAAAGGTTATTCAGTCATTGCAAGAACAGAATAAATTGAGTGATGACTTGTTGGCGCGGGTGAATGCAGCCGAAACAAAAAATGCTTTAGAAGAAATTTATGCACCGTATCGTCCTAAGCGTACAAGTAAATCTTTTAAAGCAAAAGAAGCAGGTCTAGGACCGATTGCTGAAAAAATTATTGCAGAACAAGTTGACCCGACAGAAGCATTAGCTGGTTTTAGTCATGAAGACTATCCAGATGTTGAAAGTCAGTTAGATGCGATTCAGCATATTCTAATTGATGACTGGGCACAAAATATTGCGCTTACTACAGAATTAAAAGCAACTTTTGCAAAAACTGCAGTTTTAAAAAGTACAGTTGCTTCTGAAGAAAAGAAAGAAGTCGGTAAAAAATTCCGTGATTACTTTGAATTTTCTGAAGGTTTAAATAAACTGCCTTCACATCGTTTATTGGCGATGTTGCGTGGTCGTCAAGAAAATGTATTAGGTTTAAAAGTAGATGGTGAAGATGATGCACCATTGGCACGTATTGAAACTGAATACAACCTTGAGCAAATTCAGCCGCAAGCACGTCAGGACTTCTTAAAGCAAACTGCTAAATTGTTCTGGTTGGGTAAAGTTCGCCCTCAAATCGAGCATTCATTGCTGACAGAGAAGCGTCTTACTGCCGAAGCAGAAGCAATGCAGGTATTTGCTGAAAACCTTCGTCATTTATTATTATCGGCACCAGCGGGTAGCCGTACTACTTTAGGTGTTGACCCTGGTATTCGTACTGGTGTGAAACTGGCTGTAGTAAGCGATGCTGGAGATGTACTTGCTCACAGCACGATTTATCCATTTGCGCCTAAAGAAGATAAAGAAGGTTCTATTGCTGAACTTGCGCGTCTATGCCGTGAATATAATGTAGAGCTTATTGCTATTGGTAATGGTACAGCTAGCCGTGAAACGGAAGCTGTTGTGGCTGAAATGATGGCTGCTAATACAGACCTTAAATTAACACGCGTGACTGTAAGTGAAGCGGGTGCATCTGTTTACTCTGCAAGTGAACTTGCTGCGGCAGAACTTCCAGAGCTTGATGTTTCAATTCGTGGTGCAGTATCGATTGCTCGCCGTTTACAAGATCCTCTTGCTGAACTTGTTAAGATTGATCCGAAATCAATTGGTGTGGGTCAATATCAACACGACGTAAATCAAACTGGTTTAGCAAAAACACTTGACGCTGTAGTAGAAGACTGTGTGAACGCGGTTGGTGTTGATGTAAATACCGCTTCTCCAGCAATCTTGGCTTACATTGCGGGTTTAAACAAAGCAATTGCTCAGCAAATTGTTGAATACCGCAAAGAGCATGGTCGTTTTGATAACCGTCAAGCTTTGAAAAGCGTACCGCGTTTAGGCGAGCGTACTTTTGAGCAAGCAGCTGGTTTCTTACGTATCCAAAATGGTTCTGAACCTTTAGATGCTTCTGCGGTTCACCCTGAGAGTTATGGTCTTGTTGAGAAAATTGTTGCAGCAAAAGCGACAACTGTGAAAGACATTATTGGTAATACCGAAATCATTCGCCAAGTAAAAGCTGATGAATTTGTTGATGACAAATTTGGTTTGCCAACTGTTCAAGACGTATTAGCTGAACTTGAAAAACCGGGTCGTGACCCGCGTCCAGAGTTTCGTACAGCTAAATTCCGCGAAGATATCACTGAAGTTGGTCAATTAACTGAAGGTATGCAACTTGAGGGTGTGATTACTAATGTCACAAACTTTGGTGCTTTCGTTGATATTGGTGTACATCAGGATGGTTTAGTTCATATTTCTGAGTTAGCGAATGAGTTCGTTTCTGATCCGCATAAAGTTGTAAAACCAGGTCAGATCGTACAAGTGCGTGTTATGCAGGTTGATGTTGAACGTAACCGCGTGAACTTAAGTATGCGTGCTGAAGGTTCTGCACCTGTAAAAGCACAGCGTCCATCACGCCGTGAACAAAATACAGAACAGCGTTTTGAACGTAAGCCTCAAGGTAAACGTCCTCAACCACGTAAAGATCAAGCTGAGCGTCCTCAGCGTAACAAGCAAGAAAAGCCACAAGAACAAAAGATTGGTGGTTTAGGTGCATTGTTATTACAAGCTGGAATTAAAGGTTCTAAATAAGAGCCTTTAAAACAATAAAAAAGCCTCCATTCGGGGGCTTTCTTTATTAGTGAAATATAATTTTTTAATAGACTTTAAAGAGCAGTTAAGAAAAAATCGCAGTCGTGAAGATGAGGTGAATCTTAAGATCAACAAATCGTTGTTAAACACACAATTAAATACACAACGTTATAGCATAACTAAACTTTAATGAGATTCAGTTGTCCGACATCATCAACCCAGCCTTGAAGCTTTTATTCTCTTTCAGGCTGTAATAGTACAACTTTGCTTATTTCTTTTTATTATAAATGGTTGTTTTATGTCGGTTTTAAACCTGAAAAATAGATTTCATTTAAAAGACCTCTTATCCGGAGTTGTCGTATTCCTCGTGGCATTACCGCTGTGCTTAGGTATCGCTTTAGCCTCAGGTGCTCCCATCATCTCTGGTATTATTGCAGGTATTGTCGGCGGTATTATTGTGGGTTTACTCAGTGGTTCCCACATTAGCGTTGCAGGCCCAGCGGCAGGGCTGACTGCCGTAATTCTTGTACAGTTAGAACAACTAGGCGGCAATTATGCCGCCTTTTTATTATGTATTATTTTTGCAGGTGTCCTACAAATTCTATTTGGATTATTCAAGTTAGGTTTTTTTGCTAACTTTATTCCAAATAATGTCATTTTAGGGTTATTAGCCGCTATTGGTGTCATCCTAATTGCGACACAATTGCCTTACCTGTTCGGACTTTCTGATTTTTCATGGAAACAGGTTTGGACTTCAACACCAGACGCATTCCTTCAACGTTTTGATGGGGGAGCGGCACTGATTGGTTTGCTCAGTTTATTTCTAATTTTAGCGTGGGATAGCAGTCCGCTTAAAAAACTAGCTTTACCTTCGGCTTTAATCGCAGTTGTGCTAGCAGCAGTTTTAAATTTTGTTTTAGTGAGTATCGGCTCTGCATGGGCAGTGCAAATAGATAATCTCATTCAGTTACCGAATATCTTACAAGCACCCGAAGAAGTATTAATTTTTCCTGATTTTAGCTATTTAGCTGAGCCTATGATTTACACAGGGGCAATCACTCTGGCTGTCGTTGCATCTTTAGAAACGTTATTGAATTTAGAGGCAGCAGATAAAATCGATCCTCAAAAACGTTCTTCTCCTCCTAATCGCGAACTTTGGGCACAAGGCACAGGGAATATCGTTTCGGGCTTAATAGGTGGTATGCCCGTGACTTCAGTGATTGTACGTAGTTCGGTGAATGCGAATACAGGTGCGCGTAGTAAATGCTCTACCATTATTCATGGGGTATTGTTGCTGTTGGCGGTTTTGTTCTTTGTGCCATTAATGAACATGATTCCTTTGTCTGCATTGGCCGCGATCCTTATTGTCACAGGCTTTAAGCTTACTCATCCAAAACTATTTAAACAGCTTTATCAAAAAGGTTGGAAACAGTTTTTACCTTTTATTATTACTTTAGTTGCAATTTTACTGACCGATCTTTTAATGGGAATCTTAATTGGTCTGTTCACCAGTAGTGCTTTTATTCTTTATGGCAATTTTAATAAAGGTATTCGTGTTTATAGAGAGAAGCGTTTGCATGGCGTAGTGACTCGTATTGAGCTTCCTTCACAAGTCACCTTTCTTAATCGTTCTGCGCTTATTTCGGCATTGGAACATGTGCATAAACATCAACAACTCATTATTGATGCAACTCAGTGTGATTCGATTGATCCCGATATCTATCAAGTTATTCAAGATTATCAAAGTGAAACGGCTATTAAACGTCAGGTAAACCTTAAATTGGTCGGGTTCAAACAGCACTATCAAGATGTTGATGATGCGGTACTTGATATTGATATTAGTACGCATGATTTGCAACAAAAGCTGAGTCCACAACAGGTCGTTAACCTACTTAAAGAAGGGAACGAACGTTTTGTAAAAAATGAACGTCTACAACGAGATATTTACCGACAAATTCGTGTGACTGCAGATGAAGGACAGCACCCGATCGCAGCCGTTCTTGGGTGTATGGACTCACGTGCACCCACCGAAATGATTTTTGATGTGGGTATTGGTGATCTCTTTAGCTTGCGAATTGCAGGTAATATTGCTGGACAAAAAGTATTGGGTTCACTTGAGTTTGCATGTCAGGCCAAAGGTTCTAAAGTCATCGTTGTTTTAGGACATACCGATTGCGGTGCGGTGACGAGTGCATGTCAATTGCGTTTAGAGCAAAAGCAAGTGTCTGATGTGAAGGAAATGCCACACATTCAATATGTGCTTGGACCATTAATGCATTCGGTTGATAGCGTATATGACATTATGCAGCCACGTGAATTAGGTAATGCTTTTATTAGCCAAGTCACAGCAATGAATGTTCATTACAACATCCAGTACATTATTAATAACAGCAGTGTGCTTAAAGATATGGTTGATCGAGGTGAGATCGTAGTTGTGGGTGCAATTTATGATGTAAAAACAGGGCACGTTCAATTTCTTGATTGATCAGTCCTTTAGTTAAAAAAAGCGCCTTAGTTAAGGCGCTTTTTTACTCGTTATGCGATTAACTCAGAATTACCAGTGTTCACCTGGGAAAATACGAGCATAAGCTTTTTGTGCCCAGTTTAATTTCTCAGTTTTTTGTCCCTTCGCTGCATCTGAACTTGGGAATAAACGGAAACCAATCGACATAAACATATTATTGATGCCTGGCGCTACAGAATAAGTCATTGAAGCTAAGCGACCTAAGTTGGTTGCCATACGTTTTGGACGTTTTACAATTGCATAAGCAATTAAGTCAGCAGCCTGCTCAGGTGAAAGGGTTGGAACATATTTATAAATTTTAGTTGGTGCAATCATTGGGGTACGAACCAATGGCATATAAATTGAAGTAATTGCGATTTTGTGTGCATGAACTTCGGCAGATAGACAGCGGCTAAATGCATCAAGCGCTGCTTTAGATGCGACATATGCAGAGAAGCGAGTCGCGTTTGCTAAAACACCAATCGAGCTAATATTAATAATTTGTCCGTCTTTACGCTGAATCATATGCGGCAAGATATTGAGAACTAGACGAACCGCACCAAAATAATTTAATTGCATGGTGCGTTCAAAGTCATGAAAACGATCATAAGATTCATGTACAGCACGGCGAATAGAGCGACCTGCGTTATTAATTAAAATATCAATGTGATCAACAGTCGCTAAAATTTCTTTAGATACTTGGTCAATCATTTCCATATCGTTGAGATCACACGGGAAAATTGATGCCTTACCGCCACGTTTTTCGATATCTGCTTTTACTTCTTCCAAAGTTTCTTGAGTACGGGCAACCAGTAAAACATGGGCACCAGCATCAGCAAGTTTGTTTGAAATCGTTAATCCGATTCCACTCGAGGCGCCTGTCACTAAAATGACTTTATCTTGTACCTTTTCCTGGAACAGAGCTTCTAATTTTTTATTCACAGCATTTTACCTAAGTAGGGGCAGGGACTATTTATTCCGGTATGTAATTTTTATTTTTACAACCGTAGGTTCATCCAAATGAACTCATAAATATTGTCCTTATCTTAATAGATGTTTAAAAATTGTCTAGTCTGTAAATATATGAAATTTAACAATTTATTTAGAGTAAAAACTCTAAAATAGTATCTTAATCCATTAATTATTTTAGTTATAGAATGAACAAAAAAATGAAAAAAGCCTCTATTTCCAGAGGCTTGTTGAATGGTTTAAAATTTATACAGCTGAAAGTGCTTGGTCTAAATCGGCAATTAAGTCATCAATATGTTCAATTCCAAGGGAAAGACGAACCATATCTTCGCTCACACCGGCAGATTTAAGTTCTTGCTCATTGAGCTGACGGTGAGTTGTAGTTGCAGGGTGGCAAGCCAAACTTTTCGCATCACCAATATTCACAAGACGAGTAAATAGCTGAAGTGCATCGATGAAACGAGTACCTCCTTCACGTCCATCTTGCACACCGAAAGATAAAATTGCAGAAGGTTTACCTTTTACATATTTTTGCGCAAGCTGGTGCTGCGGATGATCTTTTAAACCTGCGTAGTTAACCCACTTTACTTTCGGATGAGTTTGTAAATATTCCGCAATTTTTTGCGCATTTTCAGTATGACGCTCCATGCGGAGGTTTAGAGTTTCTAAACCTTGTAAAATTAAGAAAACACTCAGCGGGCTAATCGCCGCGCCTGTATTCCGTAAAGGTACAACGCGAGCTCGTGCAATATAAGCAGCTTCACCTAATGCTTCGACATAATTAACCCCGTGATAACTTGGGTCAGGTGTATTCAAAACTTTAAAGCGCTCCGGATATTTACCCCAAGGGAATTTGCCGCTATCGATAATCGCGCCACCAATGCTATTACCGTGTCCACCAATATATTTGGTAAGAGAATGAATAACGATATCGGCGCCATATTGAAACGGTTTTAATAAGGCAGGGGTGGCAACCGTATTATCGACGATGACAGGTACGCCATATTCATGTGCAATTTTTGAAATTGCTTCTAAATCGATAATATTTCCGAGTGGGTTACCAATCGACTCAACAAAAACAAGTTTAGTTTTATCATCAATTAAATTACGTAAGTTTTCAGGCTGTTGATAATCAAAAAAGCGAACTTCAATACCTTGTTTTGGTAAGGTGTGGGCAAATAAATTATAAGTTCCGCCATATAAAGTTGAGACGGAGGCAATGTTGTCTCCTGCTTCTGTAATCGTTTGGACAGCATAGGTAATCGCTGCCATTCCAGAAGCCAAGGCTAAAGCGCCAATTCCACCTTCAAGTGCAGCAAGACGTTGCTCAAGCACAGACGTGGTCGGGTTCATAATGCGAGTATAAATATTGCCCTGAACTTTTAAATCGAAAAGGTCGGCACCGTGCTGTGTATTATCAAATGCATATGAAGTGGTTTGATAAATAGGGACCGCAACCGCTTTTGTTGTGGCTTCGGGTGAGTAGCCAGCATGAATTGCTAAGGTTTCATCTTTATAAGTCATGATTACTTCATCTTCGTGAGTTAAATATTGAGCGAGTCTAGCTTAAAAGTTAAATAGAAAATTGCAGAAATTCTGGTTTGTTTTCTAATTTTAGGAATAAAGATAGAAAAATATACGCTGAAACGTTGTATAAATCTTATCCATAAACATTTTGCAACTTATTGAAAAAGAAAATTGTTTGATAAATCCGTACGATGGAAATCATAACTTCAAGTTATTGGGGTTTTCAGCGTATAATACGCGCGATTATTTATCGCTTATGCGATGTATTGGTTTTTCAATTGAGGAGTCCTGCGTGGCCCAATATATTTATACGATGAACCGAGTGTCTAAGATGGTTCCGCCAAAGCGCGAAATCTTAAAAGACATCTCTTTATCATTTTTCCCGGGTGCCAAAATTGGTGTACTCGGTTTGAACGGTGCAGGTAAATCTACCTTGCTTCGTATTATGGCTGGCGTAGATAAAGATTTCTCTGGTGAAGCTCGTGCACAGCCTGGAATTAAAATCGGCTATTTAGAGCAAGAGCCGCCACTTGATCCGACTAAAGATGTTCGTGGTAACGTTGAAGATGGCGTGCGTGAAGCTTTAGATGCATTAGAGCGCCTTGATCAGGTTTTTGCAGAGTATGCAGACCCGGATGCTGATTTTGATGCACTTGCGAAAGAGCAGGAAAAATTAGAATCAATTATCCATGCTTGGGATGCGCACAACCTAAACAACCAGCTTGAAATCGCGGCAGATGCCTTGAACCTTCCAGCTTGGGATGCAGACGTAACTAAGCTTTCAGGTGGTGAACGCCGCCGTGTAGCACTTTGCCGTTTATTGCTTTCTAAACCGGACATGTTGCTTCTTGACGAACCGACGAACCATTTGGATGCAGAGTCTGTATCTTGGTTAGAACGCTTCTTGAAAGATTTCCCGGGCACAATCGTTGCAATTACGCATGACCGTTATTTCTTAGATAACGTGGCCGAGTGGATCTTGGAGCTTGACCGTGGACACGGTATTCCTTACCAAGGTAACTACTCTTCTTGGTTGGAACAGAAAAATGCTCGTTTAGAACAAGAGCAGAAACAAGAAGAATCTTTTGCTAAAGCATTGAAAAAAGAACTTGAATGGGTTCGTTCAAATGCGAAAGGTCAGCAAAAGAAAAACAAAGCGCGTATGGAGCGTTTTGAAGAACTTAACTCTAAAGAATTCCAGCAACGTAATGAAACGTCTGAAATCTACATTCCACCTGGCCCTCGTTTGGGTAATAAAGTTGTGGAAGTGGAAGGTATCAGCAAATCATTTGACGGCCGTGTATTGTACGAAAACTTATCGTTTACTGTACCTCCAACAGCAATTGTAGGTATTGTTGGTCCAAACGGTGCGGGTAAAACGACTTTATTCCGTATGATGACTGGCGAACAGCAACCTGATACAGGTACTGTGACTTTAGGTGAGTCAGTTAAAGTGGCTTACGTAGGTCAGATTCGTGACACTTTAGACAATAACAAAACTGTTTGGGAAGAAGTGTCTGGTGGTTTAGATATCTTGAAAGTGGGCGATTATGAAATTGCTTCACGTGCTTATATCGGCCGCTTTAACTTCAAAGGTCAAGATCAGCAAAAACGCGTAGGCGAATTGTCTGGTGGTGAGCGTAACCGTTTACAACTTGCGAAAATTTTACAGCAAGGCGCAAACGTTATCTTACTGGATGAGCCATCAAACGACTTGGATATTGAAACTTTACGTGCGCTTGAGGATGCAATTCTTGTGTTCCCAGGTACAGTAATGGTGGTATCGCATGACCGTTGGTTCCTTGACCGTATCGCGACACACATCTTGTCATTTGAAAATGAACAGCCAGAATTCTACACAGGTAACTATGCAGAATACGAAGCATATCGACAGTCACGTTTAGGTGAAGATGCTGTTCAAAAACGTACGAAATACAAAAAAATTAGCGGATAATTTTTGCTAATTTAAAAAAACCAGCCTACGGGCTGGTTTTTTTATTTATGAAAAAGCTAATTTACTAAAGGCTTCCTGTAAGCAGCGATCTGCATCAGGATGTCCCTGACTTGCGGCTTTTTGTAGCCATTTCTCAGCCTCACTATAATTTTTATCTAGTCCAAATTGTCCATTTAGATAACCAATACCTAGTTTAAATGAAGCATCTGGGCTACCACGTAAAGCTGCGCGTAAATAGCACCACATGGCATTTCGGTCATTAGGAGTTATATCTAACCAATTTTGCATACGTTCATGATCTTGCTCGGCTAACTCTTCAAAGCGTAAACCTTGTTCAATCTCATCAACTGCTTGCGAATGCATATCAGCGGTTAAGTTTTCAAAAGCAAACAAGTGATTAAGCCCATGCTTGATTGATTTCATATTCATGATAGTTCTCCCTTGTTCCTCAATTTGATTGAATTGACTCACACTTTTAAGCTAGTCCCTTATATTGAAACATTATGTTTTTTTTTGTAAATATAATATAGCGCATTTGGATGAAAACAGATGAGGTTTTAGCTTACATAAAAGTTACATCTGTTTTTACGTATAGTGGAATTAGTATAAGAATAGAGTATTCCCAGTTAAATCAAGAAATCTTTAAAACTAGAAAATAGTTTTTTATTTAATATAAGAAAATTTATAAATATCAAACAAAAGAAATTTTCTTAAACAAAAACCAGCCTATGGGCTGGTTTTTGTTTAAGAGTGAATGAATTTATTTATTAAAATCACCATGCAAATCTGACCAGATTAATGATGGGGCTACTGTAATTACGTCAAAGGTCATTGCTAGAGGATACAAAGCCATGCGTGTTACACGTTTAAACGGATGTTTCTTGGTTATTTCATCTTTTTGTTGTAGAGCGACTGGGTAGGGAGTTGGGAGCTGCTGTTGAATCTTTTGATTATCTGCTTTTTGATAAATCTTTCCTTTAAAGCGGATTATGGTGAAAGGGTAGAAAACTTGTTTTTGATTTTCCATCACCATAAATTGATTTTTAAAACCTAATGTATTTAAAAGTTCTTTTTGTTTCTCATCTATTTGATAAGTTGGAATATTATAACGAATCGTTATTTCACCATGAAAATGAGTAGAATCATCCATCTCAAGTACAAGGGGTGATGGTGTCTTTAAGGTTCTCTGTTCTGCTGGAATACTTTTGATAATATTTAAAAGGTTTGAGCTACCGTCAGTCATTAAATAGTTATAGTCTTTCCCCACAAATACAAAACCTTGTTCTTGGTCATTTTTAACTGTTTGACCTAAGGCAATAATTTGATCATTTTTTAAAACAGTAGTTTTAATTTCAGTTGTTTCATTTGGTAAAGCGGTGGACAATAGATTCGTTGCGCAGCCTGTTAAGCTAAGGCAAATGGTTAATATCGACATAGAAAAAAGCTTGTACATAATGATTACTCAAAAAGAAATTATTTTTGTCTCGTATAACGTGAGATAAGTTCTAAATTAAAAAACGGAGATTTATGAATCGAGGTTTTGTAATTTTATTACATGCCTAGAGCCTGTTATAGTGCCTTTGTTCAACTTTTTAGTTTAATGGTGTGCTTTTGCCACGTTCCGCAATTTTTATGCCCGTCTTGTTTAGTTTGCTCATATTCCAGAGTTTATGGAATGTAGCTGCTGCATTTTGCGCGCATGAAAATCAGGAAAAAGCATTGCATCATTTCGGGCATCACGCAGCTTTAGATGTGTATCAACCTTCACATCAAGCTCATACTGAACAGAAAGATGCCGGAAATACCTCTCATAAAGCACCTTTAAATTTGCAAGATCATCATGATCATTTGCCTTCATGTTTTCATGTGGTGATGACTGAAGTTGCAAAGCAAGCTGAAACACCTGTAGTGCATGTACATGAGCTTTCGCAAATTTATCACTGGTCTAATTCTTACCAGTCGCCCCATCTTACTGCTTTAAAACCTCCTCCTGTTTTAACCCCGCTATAGGTGGGGTAGCCAAAACAAGCCCACCGCATCTCTTATTTATTGCGGGGCAAAAACATGTCTTCTATTTTTTCAACTCGAGTGGGTTCTACTTCTCACTTAGAGAGTAACGTTAAGATAACGTTAAAAAAGGTTTTAACAATCTCAAGCCTATCTGTTGCCATGCTATTGGCTGGACAAGTAACGATGGCTCAGTCTGAGACTCAACAAGAACGTTATATTCAAAAAGCAGCGTTTACTTTTGACCAAGCCTTAGAGCAGGTACAAAAATATCAAAGTCAGCAAGGTGTTTGGCAAGCACAGCAGCAAATGGCTGAGGCCAATTTAAAACAAAGTCGTTTATGGACCAACCCAAGTCTTTCCATTGAACAAACTGGCTTCCAAAGTGATCAAGAAAAAGAACTTGCGATTGGTATTTCTCAGCCTTTAGATATTTTTGGACAACGTAAGGCTGCGCAAAACTTAGCAAAAGTGGAAATATCAAAAATTGATTTGGCTGAGCAGCGTTATCAAGCTGAACTTGGATTAATCGTTAAATATTTCTGGTCACAAGTGGCTTTGCTTGAGCTTGAAAAATCTCTTATTGCAGAGCAGTTAGAAGTCAGCCAAGAAAATTTGTTGGCATCGGAAAAGCGTTATCAAGCAGGAAGTATTGCGCAAGTTGATGTAGACCGAGTGCGGATGTCTCACTTGGAAAATCAGCGTTTATACCAACAAGTTGATTTAAAACTTCAAGTTGCGAAACAACAATTGGTGAACTTATGGGGAGGTGGTTCAAGTCAGTTTCAGCTATTCCAAAGTCCAAATCAGTTATGGGCATTGGCAGCGAATCTAGAACCAAGCCAAGATGCGCAAAATAATTTATTAGAGCGCTCGTTCCAGCTAGATGCTCTTGCGCAGCAAGCCAATATTCAACAGCTTAAAGCAAAAGCAAGACCGCAACCTACTGTAACTTTGGGTGTTAATAACACTCGTTCTCCGGAACAGAGTACAGATAACCAAATTCGTTTAGGTGTGGAAATTCCTTTAAATCTTTTTAATCGCCAGCAATACGGAATCAAGATTGCTCAGGCCAAACAAGAGCTATCTCAACGTCAGCAAACCTTTTATCGACAGCAAAATCAGGTTGATATTGAAACCCTAATGTCAGAGTTAAAAGGCTTACATATTCAGTTTAAACAACTGAATGATCAGCAAGTTCCTCTTGCCATTCAAGTTCAGCAAAAAACATTGCAAGGTTTCCGTTTGGGTAAGTTCGCCGTTACCGATGTTCAGCAAGCGACCATGCAATTGCAAGAGGTGCGCTTACGTAAAGTCGAGCTATTAAAACAAGCTTGGCAAAATTCAATTGAAATTCAAAGTTTGCGTTTTGGGTTAGAACCAGAAAAAATCATGGCGAAAGATGCCTTAATGCAACTCAATCAACGTGCTTGGCAACAAAGTCAAACATTCTCAACTCAGGCAGGAGAATAATAATGTCTACAAATTTAAAGAAAAATTCTCAATGGCTTTGGGTAGGGGTAATTGCTGCAATCACTGCAATATTAATTGGTTTACTGGTTTTAAATTCAAAAAATAAATCTAATTCTTCGGAAGCATCAGAAGGCCACGGACATGCTGAAGAAGAGGGTGAAGAACACCATGAAGAAGGTGAAAAACCACTGCTACTCACTGCTCAGCAAATGCAGGAACAAAATTTAAAAATTGAACAAGCTGAACTAGGTGAAGTGCCCCAACTTCAAACTTATCCAGCAAAACTGGTGGTGAATACTGACCGACAAGCCCATGTCTCGCCAAGTTTTAGTGGTCGTGTCGAAGCGGTATATGTTGAATTGGGGCAACAGGTTAAGAAAGGTCAGGCACTTGCAAGCTTATTGGTTCCAGATTTGGTCGATCAACAAGCAAATTTGCAAATTGCACAGTCTAATCTTGATTTAGCGCGTCAGGACTATGAACGTGAACGTAGCTTATGGTCTCAAGGAATTTCTGCTAAACAAGATTATCAACGAGCTTATAACGCCTATAAACAAGCGCAAATTCAAGTGAAAGCAGCTCGTTCGCGCTTAAGTGCTTTCGGGGCGGGTCCAGGCTCAGGAGGACGCTACACCTTAACCGCACCAATTGCTGGTATGGTCAGTAATAAAGATATTGTGGTGGGTGAAAACGTACAGCTAGCAGACCAGCTTTTTATTATTAATCAGCTTGATCAGTTGTGGTTGGAGTTTATTTTACCAAGTACCGCAAATCTGAATTTACAGCCAAATCAGCAGATTGAATTTAAATCTTTACAAACTGGAAATGTATTTAACGCTCAGGTTCAAAGTTTAATAACAGAGGCCGATGCTCAAACGGGACGTTTACAAGTGCGTGCCAAGGTCTTGGCAAATAGTAGTGAATTGCGTCCAAACTTGATGGTTAATGTTGAGCTGAATTCTTCAGGCACAACGCAAAAAGTGACCCGTGTAAAAGCTCAGGCGATTCAACAAGTCGAAGGTAAAGACGTTATCTTTACCCCAAAAATGGTGAAAACAGGCTTTGAATTTGAACCTGTCACTGTGCAGTTGGGGCAACGTTCTAAAGATGGTCAGTGGGTCGAAGTTGTAAAAGGTATTAATCCAAGCCAGCGCTATGTGGCAGAAGGCAGCTTCTTGCTGAAATCCGAACTGGAAAAGGGAGAGGCGGAGCATGGACATTAATAAACCTGAGCTACCTAAACCAGAAGGGTTGTTTGATAGAGTTATTCAGTTTGCTATTCAAAATGCCATTTGGGTTATGTTATTTGTACTGACTTGGATTGGAGTCGGGATCTGGAGTTATCAAAAGCTTCCTATTGATGCGGTTCCAGATATTACTAATACGCAAGTCCAGATTAATACTCAAGCCAATGGATATACCGCTTTAGAGGTTGAACAGCGGATTACCTATCCTATTGAAAATGCGATGGCTGGAATTCCTAATCTGGAACAAACCCGCTCTATTTCACGTTATGGGCTTTCCCAAGTCACCATCATTTTTAAAGATGGAACCGATATTTATTGGGCAAGACAACTGATTAACCAACGTTTACAAGAGGCGGACGGGCAACTGCCTGAATCAGTCGATCCAGTCATGTCTCCTGTTTCTACAGGTTTAGGTGAAATTTACCAATGGGTGGTAAAAGCAAAATCAGGTGCTAAGAAAACAGATGGAACGGCCTATACAGCGATGGATTTGCGTGAAATTCAGGACTGGATTGTACGTCCTCAATTGCAACGTGTGAAAGGCGTTGCGGAAATCAACAGTATCGGTGGCTACAATAAAACCTATATTGTGTCACCTGATTTAAAACGTTTGCAGCAGCTTCAAATTTCAATCAATGAATTTCAAACTGCTCTGCAAGAAAATAATGAAAATCGCGGTGCAGGTTTTATCGAAGAAAACGGAGAGCAACTTACTGTTCGTGTACCAGGCATGTTAAGTAGTGTCGAAGATATTCAAAACATTACTGTGAGCACCAAAAATGGGTTACCCATTCGCGTGGCAGATGTGGCGAATGTCTCTATTGGGCATGATTTAAGAACAGGGGCCGCAACTTACAACGGTGAGGAAACGGTTCTTGGCATTGCCATGATGATGATGGGAGAAAATAGCCGTACCGTTGCTCAGGCGGTTGATACCAAAATTAAGGAAATTCAGCCTACATTACCTAAAGGTGTGGAAATCGAAACGGTTTATGACCGAACAAGTTTAGTAAACAAAGCAATTGCAACCGTACAGAAGAACCTTGTTGAAGGTGCAATTCTGGTTATTGTGATTTTGTTTATTTTTCTAGGAAATTTTCGAGCTGCTTTAATCACAGCCTGCGTTATTCCACTTTCGATGTTATTTACCCTGACAGGTATGGCTGAGCAAAACATTAGTGCCAATCTAATGAGCCTAGGCGCGCTCGATTTCGGGATTATTGTAGATGGTGCAGTCGTTATTGTAGAAAACTGTATTCGACGTCTAGCAGAAGCACAGCATGCTTTACATCGCCCCCTTACACGAGCTGAGCGATTTAAAGAAGTATTCCTTGCAGCAAAACAGGCCCGTCGACCTCTTATTTTTGGGCAAATGATTATTTTGGTGGTCTATTTACCTATTTTTGCTTTATCTGGTGTTGAAGCCAAAATGTTCCATCCAATGGCAATGACTGTGGTGATGGCATTATTGGGTGCCATGATTCTTTCTGTGACATTTGTACCTGCCGCAGTTGCTCTTTTTGTTACGGGTGAAGTGAAAGAAAAAGAAACACGTTGGATGTTGCTTTTAAAGCAGAAATATCAAAATATTCTCGATCAGGCTTATCAGCTTAAGATAGTGGTTGTTAGTTTTGCATTAAGTATTTTAGTGCTCACAGGCGTGTTAGCTATCCAAATGGGTAGTGAATTTGCTCCACAACTCAGCGAAGGTGATTTTGCCTTACAGCAAATGCGTTCACCGAGTACTGGGCTCGAGCAATCACTGCGAATGCAGGAAAATACTGAAAAACTCATTTTGAAAAACTTTCCCGAGGTAAAAGCTGTTTTTGCTCGGACAGGAACGGCTGAGGTTGCAACTGATGTGATGCCGCCTAATATCTCTGATGCGGTCATTTTACTTAAACCGCATGATCAATGGCCAAACCCGAAAGAGACGCTAAGTGAGTTACGTTCACGTATGGAAGCTTTCTTGGCAACCTTACCGGGTAATAACAGTGAGTTCTCTCAACCGATTGAGCTACGCTTTAATGAGCTAATTTCAGGGATTCGGAGTGATATTGGCGTCAAGATTTTTGGTGATGATATGCAAGTACTTAATGAGCAGGCTCAAGCACTCGCTCAGAAAGTACAAAAAATTTCAGGCGCTACCGCGGTTAAGGTAGAACAAACGAGCGGTTTACCAGTGCTGAGTGTTGAAATTAACCGACCTCTGGCCGCACAGTACGGAATATCTGCAAAAGCTATTCAAGATATTGTGGCGGCAAGTGTTGGTGGACAAAATGTTGGGCAGATTTTACAAGGCGATAGACGATTTGATTTTGAAATTCGTTTAGAAGATCAGCAGCGTACCATCCAAAACTTAGCTCAACTTCCGATTCAATTGCCAAATGGTGGACTGATCCAGCTTCAAGATGTCGCTAAAGTTGAGCGTACCTCAGGCCTAAATCAGGTGGGACGTGAAAATGGTAAGCGCCGTGTCATTATTACTGCAAACGTAGAAGGCCGTGACTTAGGGTCATTTGTTCAAGAGTTAAGGACAACGCTCGCAAAAGAACAACTGCCAGCGGGCTATTGGTTGGAATATGGAGGTCAGTTTGAAAATCTCGCTTCAGCTGCTGCGCGAATGAAAATTGTTGTTCCATTGGCGCTTGCTATGATTTTTATTCTGCTCATGGCTGTATTCCATAATGTTAAAGAAAGTCTATTGGTCTTTAGCGGCGTGCCGTTTGCTTTGTCAGGTGGTCTGATTGCGCTTTGGCTAAGAGATATTCCGCTGTCCATGTCTGCTGGTGTTGGGTTTATTGCCTTATCAGGTGTTGCTGTTTTGAATGGTCTGGTGATGCTGAGCTTTATTAAAGAGCTTAGAGAAAAATTTGATATCCAAACAGCCACGTGGAATGGGGCGATCTTACGTTTAAGACCTATACTCATGACGGCTTGCGTGGCTTCACTTGGTTTTATTCCAATGGCTTTGGCAACGGGAACTGGCGCAGAAGTTCAGCGGCCTTTGGCAACAGTTGTTATTGGTGGCATTATTTCATCTACGATATTAACTTTGGTTTTATTACCGGTCATTTATCGATGGATGAATGAAGACAAGATGAAAAGTGTTGAGCATTCATAATGTCATCGATTTGAGATATCTTTTTTGATTACAAAATTTAAGTCGAAAAAGTGTTTGTAAGAGTTAAAGGTAAAGGTGTCTTCATCGTTACTTTTAACTCATCATAAAGATAAATAAAAAGGAGTCCGCAAAATGGGTGGACATCATGGTCATGATCATAGTCATGCTGTAGTAACTGAAGGTAATGCTAAAAAATTAACGATTGCCTTAGCACTTACCACGACATTTTTAATTGTTGAGGTGATTGCTGGTTTAATCACACAAAGTCTGGCGTTGCTCTCTGACGCTGCGCATATGTTTACAGATGCAGCTGCTTTAGCCATTGCTTTGGTTGCCATACAAATTTCCAAACGTCCTGCTGATAATAAACGCACTTTCGGTTATCAGCGTTTTGAAATTCTGGCTGCTTTATTTAATGCACTCATGCTTTTTGTGGTGGCAATTTATATTTTATATGAAGCCTATATCCGCTTCTCTAAGCCACCTGAAATTCAAAGTATGGGAATGCTCATTGTGGCGACCATTGGTTTGGTGATTAATCTCATCTCAATGAAAATTCTCATGTCGAGTGCCAATAGCAGTCTAAATGTGAAAGGTGCTTATTTAGAAGTATTGAGTGATGCACTAGGCTCAGTAGGGGTAATTATTGGGGCACTCATCATTTACTTCACCAACTGGTACTGGGTCGATACGATTATTGCGGTATTGATTGGCTTTTGGGTATTACCAAGAACATGGGTTTTACTGAAGCAAAGTATTAATATTTTACTCGAAGGTGTGCCAGAAGAGGTCGATATTGAGAAGCTACGTGCAGATTTACTTTCTTTAAATGGTGTGGAAAGTATTCACCAACTTAAAGTCTGGGCGATTACTTCTAAAAATATCCATTTAACGGTGCACTTATTTGCGCCTGAAGCTGACCGTAACAAGCTCTATCAAGATGCGGTTGAAATGCTTTCTCATGAACATGGTATTGGTGAAGTGACATTACAAATTGAAGATGATGCCGAGATCAATTGCCAGCATATTAATCAACATGCTTCACATGAACATGCTGACGAAAAACACTCACATCAGCATTAAACTGATGTGAGTAACCCGTTAGATTTCCCACTCATGATTGCAGTCACGGCATTTCCAGTGCTTTTGTGACTGCATAAATGCTTGCATAGATAATTTGAAATCAGGCAAATCACGCCAGAACATAAAACCTGCCCCTACAGCTACAACAAAAGCAACTACCGTTGCGATTTGAAGAGAACTACCTGCACCATTGCCAAAAATCCACATAAAAATGCTAATCACTACTAAGAGCAAAAGCACAAAAATTGCAGGAATCAAGATAACCAGACTTTTAGGAACGACAGGTTTCGCGCTGTTAACGCCTTGGCTCACAGGCATAATTTTAACACTTTGACATTTAGGGCAACGATATTGCATGAGAACTCCACATTTAGTTTGAATCTATTCTAACGGAAATGTGCAGAAAGAAAAAAATTTGTAAGATATCGATGAGATGCTTTGAGTTAGCATAAAAATTACTTATGAATAAACAAAGAAATATAAAAAACTGACGATTTATCCGTACACATAAAAATTAAAATAATATTGTAGAGCATGCTAATCTACAGAAAAATGAAGTGTGATTAGCACGATAAATGAGCTTAAATACTCGTAAATAGGATGTGGAATAAATATAAAAAGGAGAGAGGGACTTGGGTCAACAAGATGACAATAAGTCGCAGCCTACAACGACAGCATCGGTTTTAGCTACCCCAGATACCGCGAAACCGTCATTATCTCGTCGATTACTGCATAAGACATTGCAACATGCCCAAGATGCAGTTGGGTTTGCGAGTGACACAACACGTAATATCGCCGGGGTTGCTGACGCGGCTTTGGATGCACTTGATCAAGTCACTACTCAGACGAGACGTGGCGTTGTGGGCATGACAAATCTGGCAGCAGGTACTGTAAGAGACATGGTGTCTGAAACCAGTGAAACAGCACGCCAAGTCGCGTTGATTATGGCGCGGACTTTTTTGGGGAAAAGTACCTTAACGTTGTACTTACCTGAAATGTTATTAAATAATCAAATCCGAAAGCGCATTGACCGCTCTGAAATTGATGATATTAAAATCAAGTGTGGTAATGATAATTTCCAAGTCGAGATCGATGGGCATTACCATCGTTTCATGTATCGTTTGAGTTTAGATTTTAAAGTATTGGAATGTCGTATTGGGCAGGAAAAATTCTTGCGTCTACGTCAAATGGATGAGAGTCTCGATGTCCAGATTCGACATGGGGGAACCTTATCCAATTGGGCGGTACGCCGTATTGGTCGAGTGGGTTTTGAAGTCGTAAATATGTTGCCTATTCCATCACTTATTAATCACTTGATTGGCGATATTCCTGGAATCCAACGCGATGGTCACCGGATGTGGTTTATTGACTTAGAGCAAGCGGGATTTATTGACTTTATTAATAACCGCTCATGGATGGTTGAAAAGCTTTTAAGTTTGACTGATTTTAGTATTTTACCGGGCTTGAATATTTTAAGAGAAAGTCGGGAGCTTGTGCAGCAGCTGGTAGATCAGTTTGAAATTAGAGGACTTCGAGTACAGTCGGGTCGTCTTGAAGTACAAGTAGGAATTGCAGGCTAATAGAGCATATAAAAAGCTAATTATTGATTAGCTTTTTATTTTTAAGATAAGAAAAAAGCCACTGACGTTATGCAGTGGCTTTTTAGAATTTGGCGTCCCTACGGGGATTCGAACCCCGGTTACCGCCGTGAAAGGGCGATGTCCTAGGCCTCTAGACGATAGGGACTTATATGAGGCATACATCTGAAAAATATTGGCGTCCCTACGGGGATTCGAACCCCGGTTACCGCCGTGAAAGGGCGATGTCCTAGGCCTCTAGACGATAGGGACGTTTCAGAGGTGGGCGTATATTAGGTCGATTTAATAAAAGTGTCAAATAGTTTTCTGAAGAAATATTAAAAAAAACAGTCAAGCGATTAAAAATAACTCAAATTGTAGAAAATATATACATTTAGCCTTCATTTTTCTGAAAAGGCTCAATAATTGCCTTTATAACCGAGGGGTGTTGTAGATACCCTAAAATCTCGTGGGGTTGGTTAGCGAAAGTATAAATTTTCTGATTAATAATAGGAGGCTCAAAATTAAATGGAGCCTCACATAATGGAAATGCGGTCAAAAAATCATCTTGAGAGTAAAAGTTAAACCAATCACCATAGATACAGGATGGTCTAGAAATTGGACTGGCCAGCTTGCTTTGAATGACGCGGAAAGATAAAGGGGAAGCTAGCGTTATAAATCGTTTAATCGAAAACTGATAAGTAGGATTCGAAAGAAGGTTAAAAGCAATAACTGAGCCGAGAGAGTGAGCAACGATAATATAATCTTCGTCTTCTCGCATTTTTTTTAAAATCCGCTCATTCACTTCCTGCATAAACTCAGGATTAGACAAATACATATACGTTTCAATCAGAAATTGCTGAATCAAACTTTCATGCAATTTAGGGAAGTTATTTAAAAGAACAACTAACTCTTTGAGTACGCGGTCTTTTACAAGCTGAGAAGTGAGATAAAGTCGTTCCGAAAAGCTTTTTTCAGATGGGTCTGTTGCTGGAGGTAATAAGGGAACAAATGGGGTGTGTTCTTTAGCTGGGGGATTGTTGTGATGGAAGTGAATCGGTAAATAATTATTTAAAAATGATTTAGGTAATAACGTATTAAGGTCTAATTGGTTGCTTAATTGGTACTTGGTCATTAAGTCGCCATAAAATGGCATATGAATATGAAGATCGCGGACATTAATTTTGCAAGGCATTTGTTTTAGGCCAAGCTTAAATACTTTTAACCAATGCTCTTTCAAGCGATGTGCTGTGTAATTTTGTTGATTCATCCCGTGGATAAATATAATTTTCATTCTATACAAGATTTTGTTTTTAATATAAATTTCAATCTACAACGGTATCTTGTCGAAAACCAGTATGTAGGCAAAAAAAAGTGTAGCTTTTTGCTACACTTTAACTTCACAACAATAAGTTTAGGCCTTAGTACGATAAAAAATAAAATAACTGACATAACATAGAGCTGTAAAAATAAGACAGCCTACAAAACCAGCACGCATTTCAGGGTCTGCTGCCATACTTAAACAAGTAATGAAACAGAAAACAAAACCTAAAATTGGCACAATAGGGAATAGAGGGGCAGCATATTGTAAATCTTTAACTGTATGACCTGATCGATACCATTGGCGACGGAAATTGAACTGACTTAAACAAATACTCATCCATACAATGACCATGGTAAAAGCTGCTACACCAAGCAGATTCTTAAAAATAGTCTCAGGTGCAAATTGCTCTGATAATAAACCTGGAATTGCACCGAACATCGTTACCACTAGAGCTACGATCGGTGTTCCACTTTTTGACAAAGTTGCAAACACACTAGGTAGCAATTTTTGTTCTGACAGAGACCACATCATACGTGAAGCTGCATATAGGCCAGAATTGGCTGCTGAAAGCAGAGCTGTGATAATTACAAACCTAATAATGTCATCCGCATATGGAATGCCAATATAATTAAATACAGTAACGAAAGGACTGCTACTTACGCCGTCACCGCCTAAGCCAGCAAGTTGGAAAGGAAGTAAGGCACTAATAACAATGATGGTACCTACAAAGAAAATAAGTAGGCGCCAGATTGCAGCATTAATCGCTTTTGGAACATTTTGAGCTGGGTCTTTTGTTTCACCTGCTGCTACACCAATTAATTCGGTTCCTGAGAAAGCAAAGTTAACAATTAACATGGTTGTAAAAATAGGAATTAAACCATGAGGGAACCAGCCTTGAGCTGTTAGATTGCTAAATAGGGGGGCAGTTTGGGAACCATGGAATGGAATTAAACCAAAAATTGCTAATAAGCCAAGCACAATAAAGGCAATGACGGTAACGACTTTAACAAGAGCCAGCCAAAACTCAGATTCAGCAAAAATACGCGTTGAACTAATATTTAAGCCAAAAATAGTAACCGCAAAAATAATTGTCCAAATCCACATTGAAATCTGCGGGAACCATTCTTGCATGAGTAGAGCAGCGGCTGTGAATTCGGTTCCAAGCGTTGCCGTCCAAGTTAGCCAGTACATCCAAGAAATCATATAGCCCGTACTTGGACTAATATATTTTTTGGCATATGCACCGAAAGAACCTGAAACAGGCATGTGTACAGCGAGTTCTCCTAGGCAAAGCATGACCATGTAAGCGATCGCGCCACCAAGAATATAGGCAATAATTGCGCCAATAGCTCCAGTTTGTGAAATGACTTCCCCTGAACCTAAAAATAGACCAGTTCCGATCGCTCCGCCCAGTGATAACATCACAAGATGGCGAGTACTCATGGCTCTTTTTAAAGGTGCAGTACTGTTCTGATGCTGATGAGCATCTAGTTGATTGTCAGATGGCTGCATATTACACATTGAGAGAATTAAGAAAGACGCTATTTTAGATAAAATAGACAAATGTGCAATCTAGAAAGAGATAAAGAATAAACAGTAAGGTGACGATAGAGTCTTTTTATAATTTTTAAAGCAGAATATGGCGTCCCTACGGGGATTCGAACCCCGGTTACCGCCGTGAAAGGGCGATGTCCTAGGCCTCTAGACGATAGGGACTTGATGAGGCAAACACAAAGGAGCGTGGTGGAGTCAAGCGGGATCGAACCGCTGACCTCTACAATGCCATTGTAGCGCTCTACCAACTGAGCTATGACCCCAGTTTGTGTGAGCGCAATCTTAGGGTGAATGCGCTCACACGTCAACAAAAAAATGAATTAAACTTCGCTAGTTGCGTCATTTTTCGGCAATTTTAAGCTCTCATTGAGTTTTTCCCAATTTTTAACTTCTTTCTTGCTCGGTCCGCCCACAATTTCTAAGGCATGACGTAAACGAGCAAAAGTTAAATCAGGCCCAAGGGTCACCATCGACTGCATCACCGGTGTTGAGCTCGTTGAACCGGCAATTGCGATGAAGAACGCTGGCATAAAATCACGTAATTTAATGCCCATCTGATTCGCAAGATCCATTAGGGTTTGGCTAACGGTGTCATTATTCCAAGTAAATTGACCTTCAAGACGCCAAATTGCAAATTGCAAACTTTGACGAACTTGCTCTTGAGTCAATTTTTTACTTTCAAACATTTCCGCTGTGATTTGTGGCATATGGTTAAAATAGAAACCAGCCCAATTCACAGCTTCTGAAAGTAAATTAATACGTGGTTGAATAGCGGCAGCAATGTCTTCTAAAGTGCTGCGATCACTTTTCCATGTTAATAAGCGGTCTAGTAATTGACCTGGAGTTAACCCTTTGATCCATTGACCGTTAAGCCAGTTCAATTTTTCAACGTCAAAAATTGGTCCACCTAGTGATACACGCTGAATGTCAAAGTTATCCATCATGTCTTGTAATGTGAAAACTTCTCTTTCATCTGGCATTGACCAACCCATACGGCCTAAATAATTTAACAAGGCTTCTGGTAATACACCGATATCGCGGTAGTAGTTAATTGATGTTGGGTTTTTACGTTTAGATAGTTTTGATTTATCTGGGTTGCGCAACAATGGCATGTGGCAAAGTGTTGGCATTTCCCAACCAAAATATTGGTAAAGCAATTGATGCTTCGGTGCAGATGGAAGCCATTCTTCTCCACGCAATACATGAGTGATTTCCATTAAATGGTCATCAACAACGTTAGCTAAATGGTAAGTTGGTAAGCCATCTGTTTTAAGAAGGACTTGCATATCGACTTGTGCCCAAGGAATTTCAACCTCGCCACGGAGCAAGTCATTAAATTTACAAACACCCTCTTCAGGCACTTTCATACGAATGACATGAGGTTCACCCGCTTCAAGACGTCGAGTCACTTCTTCTTGAGAAAGTTTTAAACCGCGGCCGTCATATTTTGGTGTTTCGCCACGTGCTTGTTGTTCAGCACGCATTTGGTCAAGTTCTTCTGCTGTTGCGAAACAGTAAAAAGCATGACCTTTTTCAACAAGTTCTAATGCGTATTGCTTATAAATTCCCATACGTTCAGATTGGCGATATGGTGCATGCGGACCACCTACATCTGGACCTTCAGACCAGTTCAAACCTAACCAACGTAATGAATCCAAAATCATTTTTTCAGACTCTGGTGTAGAACGAAGTTGGTCTGTATCTTCAATCCTTAAAATAAATTCTCCACCATGTTGTTTTGCAAAACACATGTTAAATAAAGCAATGTAGGCTGTGCCGACATGAGGAAAACCAGTAGGGGAAGGTGCAATACGAGTACGAACTTTCATAGATAAAGGGTCAAAATAAAAATTGAAACTATTATAACGAAAAAGCCCAGTATTCTGACGTTTTATTTAACGTCAGTCTGGGCTAAAACTGAAACGTAGAGGGGGTGTTTCAGATTTTAAGAAGCATGCGGCTGAAAGATTGCCTGAACAAAACGTGAAAAACGTTCATGTTGTGCAGCAAGAAAATTTTGAGTTGGTGTAACGCGAATCGTATTTAGAACCTTAAGTTCATCATTTGTAGAAGGTAATACAATAGGATTACGTTTCTGCTGATCTAAAGCTTTTTCAATAAGCGAAGTTTGCTTATCTGATCCAGTTTTGTTTGGAGTATCTTTAAGTACTGCTGCTGCAGAAAATTGTGATGCAAAACCTAGCACCAAACTTAAGCTTAACGCTTTTCCATAATGAATTTTCATTATTAATCATCCCCTCTGTTCATTACATTTCATCTTTTTTTTGAGTTTAACAAAATGTAAAATTACGGTAATGCTACGATTTAAACATAAATCTTAATAAAAAAGTGGAACTGTGTCACACTTTTTACAAAATTTAGCTATATTTTAATCTGGTCGATGCAAATGTAGACCATATGTATCCTTTACGCTTCATTATTTAACAAATTAATGTGTAGATAAAGTGAATGCCCTCATTAAGTTGTAAGAATAATTACAAAATTTTTCAAAAATGAAATAACTTAGTGATCTTAATCTATATCTTTTAAAGAGATTAATAAAAAATATATTAATATAAGTAATTGATTGTAAATTATAAAATTAAAAATATAGTAAAACTAAAACCAATGATGGATTTTGTAAATGAAAAAAATATCAATAATGGCTATTGCTATGTATATGGGAATGGCAGTAACAGCAGCTCAGGCAGCGACCTCTTTTTTAAATGTTTCTTATGATCCTACTCGTGAATTTTATCAAGAATATAATCAGGCTTTTGGTAAGTTTTGGAAGCAGCGCACAGGACAGGATGTTGAATTTAAACAATCACATGGTGGGTCAGGCAAACAGGCTCGTGCAGTAGCTACAGGACTGGAAGCTGATGTAGTAACGTTAGCATTAGCAAATGATATTGATGAGATTGTGAAAGCGGGTTTTATTCAGCCGAATTGGCAAAAAGAATTCCCAAATAATTCGGCACCTTATACTTCTACTGTTGTATTTCTAGTACGGAAAGGTAATCCAAAAAATATTCGTGATTGGAATGATTTAACAAAACCAGGTGTTGAAATTATCACCCCTAATCCTAAAACGGGGGGAGCACCTCGTTGGATTTATTTATCTGCGTGGGGATATGCTTTAAAACAGCCGGGTGGGAATGATGTGAAAGCTCGAGAGCTAGTTAAAAAACTTTATCACAATGTAAAAGTGCTTGATTCGGGAGCCCGTGGATCACTAACCACATTTGCTGAGCGTGGAATTGGTGATGTTTTATTGTCTTGGGAAAATGAAGCTTTATTGGCAACTAAAGGGCTAGATAAAGATAAATATGAAATTGTTTATCCATCAATTTCAATTTTAGCTGAACCATCTGTCGCGATTGTAGATAAAACCGTAGATAAAAATGGGAACCGAACTTTAGCAAAAGGCTATTTAAACTTTTTATATTCACCTTTAGGTCAAGAGCTGGCTGCTAAACATTATTTCCGACCGCGTAATGCTCAAGTGGCTGCGAAATATGCAGCGCAATTCCCAAAAATTAAATTATTTACTATTAATGATGTGTTCGGTGGTTGGGCTAAAGCACAGAAAACTCACTTTGCGAATGGCGCTATTTTTGATCAAATTTATGGTGGCAAACAGTAAATAGAATGTCTAAAAAACAGTAGTCCAAAAGAAAAGTTAAAAGCTAAATATGTATAAAGAAAGCAAGCAAACTTAAAAAAGTGAGCTTGCTTTCTTTTTTTGCTTAAAAAATGCTAATAAAACGGTTTTATCTATGAAAAATTAATATTTTCCTACAAAAAGCCGTTTGGTGTTGGACATAAACAAGGTGATAATGTGCAGTTACATTTTTACGCAATGATTTAACACCTATGTCGCATATTTCTGTCTTACTTTTTGAGACCGTTGAGAGCTTATTGGCAGATCGCACAACAGGGGTGTATATCGATGCAACCTTCGGACGAGGTGGGCATACACGTTTATTGCTCTCGAAACTTGATGAAAATGCACGAGTATATGCATTTGATAAAGACCCTCAAGCTTTGGAAGTTGCGGCTGCTTTGGCACAAGAAGACCCGAGATTTACTATTATTCATGCCAGTTTTGCTGATATTAAAGAAAAAATGCAGGAAATTGGTGTGATGAGTGTTGATGGCATTATGGCTGACTTAGGAGTGTCATCTCCTCAACTCGACCAAGCTGAACGTGGTTTCAGTTTTATGCAGGATGGTCCTCTAGACATGCGAATGGATAATTCTAAGGGGTTAACCGCAGCTGAGTGGTTACTTGAAATTGAAGAAGAACAATTAGCAAATATTATTTATCAATATGGCGAAGAACGTTATAGTCGACGTATTGCAAAAGCGATTAAACAAGCTGGAAAATTGGATACGACAGCCCAATTGGCAGAACTTGTTAAAACGGCTCATCCAAAATGGGAAAAACATAAGCATCCAGCAACACGTACATTTCAGGCAATTCGTATTGCTATTAATAAAGAACTAGATGATATTGAAGTATTTTTACCACAAGCTGTAGACTTGCTAAAACCAAAAGGACGTTTGTCTGTGATTAGCTTTCATTCTCTTGAAGATCGCTTGATCAAACAATTTATTCAAAAAGAATCGACTTTGGCAGAAGATTTTGGCTGGGGAATGCCACAGCAGCAGGTAGATACAAGAAGATTAAAGAAAATTTCACGGGTTCGTGCGAGTGAAGAAGAAGTAAAAGCGAACCCTCGTTCACGTAGTGCATGGCTTCGGGTTGCTGAACGCTTGGAACAAAAAGGCGCGTAATGAAAAGCAGTGATGAAATTGAAACCACCGAAAATAAAGTGGTGAAAAAAGTTGTGGTATACACCGTATTAGTGGCACTTGTTTTTATCAGTGCCATGATGGTCGTATTTCAAGTATTTGAATATCGTCATGATTATAGAGAGCTTAGCTCTTATATGCGTGAACGTGATGATCTCAATGCTGAATGGGGGCGTTTGCTTATTGAGCAACAAACCTTCGGTGCAACAGCACAGATTGGTACGCGTGCTGTAACCCAACTACGCATGTTTTCGCCACCTGCTGCAGAAACGGTGGTAATTTCTTTACCGATGACCTCAGAGCAAAATAAGTAAGGCCTTGCTGTATGGTAGATAAGCGAACAAAGCAAACACGGAAAAAACAGCAGTCTATTTCGGAAAAACCAACTCTTGCCTTTGACATGTGGCGGTTTTATCTGCTCTGGGCAACAGTACTGCTCTGTTTTGTTGTATTAATTGCACGTGCTTTTTATGTACAAGTCATTAATAAAGACTTTTTACAAAACAAGGCCAATGCCAATATTTTGCGTACGGAACGTCTTGAGGCAATGCGTGGGGTGATTAGCGACCGCCATGGCGTGCCTTTAGCGATCAGCACGCCTATTATGAAAATTGTAATGGATCCGCGTGATTACTTTGATACCAAGCATTTATATGACGAAATTACGGCAGAATTAAAGAAAGATCCGAATAATCGTAAGTTAAAACGACAATTACCAGATAAAAACCTGAATCTTGATGAATTGGCGGATGTGGTTGGCCTAGACCGTGCAGATCTTAAAAAACAGATGAATGCGCGTCCACGTTCTCGTTATTTAGTTTTGAAAAAAGAAGTACCACCACAACAGGCAGACCTGATTACAAAGGGTAACTTCCAAGGCGTTTATGCTGAGAAAACATATAAACGTTATTATCCTCAACCGCAGCCAAATGCTCAGATTATTGGTTTAACCAATAGTGAAGGCCAAGGGATTGAAGGCTTGGAAATGCAGTTGAATAAACAACTGTCTGGGGTAGATGGCGAACAAAAAATTATTCGTGATAAACGTGGTAATCGCTTAAAAGTTTCAGAGGTTATTCGTGAGGGTGAGCCAGGCGAAAACATCACTTTAAGTATCGACTCTCGTTTGCAATATATTATGTACCGTGAGTTGACTGCTGCTGGTGTTGCAAATAATGCCCGTTCGGCGACAGCAATTGCTGTAGATGTTAAAACAGGTGAAATTTTGGCCATGACCAGTTGGCCATCCTATAACCCGAATGATAAAAATGGCTTATCTAATAAAGATGCCATGCGTAACCGCGGTGCGATTGATATGTTCGAGCCGGGTTCTACCATGAAGCCTTTTACAATTTCTGCTGCACTCGAAACTGGACAATATACACCAAATACGATTGTCAACACCTCACCTGGTTCAATGCGTTTAGGTTGGCATACTATTCGTGATACGCATAACTATGGTGCTTTGACTGTTAGTGGCGTAATTATCAAGTCATCAAACGTAGGTTCGGCAAAAATTGCGTTGTCACTTCCTAAGGAAACATTACCAAGTTTCTTTAACCGTGCGGGCTTTGGTAAGCGTTCTGCTGTGAAGTTCCCAGGTGAAAGCTCTGGTTTAGTACTTCCCGTAAGCAAATTAAACTCTTCTCAAATTGGTACCATGGCTTATGGTTATGGTCTAAATGCAACTATTCTTCAGTTGGCGCAAGGCTATGCAATGCTTGCAAACCATGGGGTAAAAATGCCTCTAAGCTTGCATAAGCTCGATCAAGCACCTAAAGGTGAGCAAGTTCTTGCTCCAAAAATTGCTGATCAGGTCTTGCTTATGCTTGAGCAAGTAACGATGCCGGGTGGTACTGCTAAACAAGCTAATATCCCGGGATATCGCGTTGGTGGTAAAACAGGTACGGCTCATAAACTTCGTGCAGACCGTAAAGGTTATTCAAATAATGAATACCGTGCTTTATTTGCAGGTGTAGCTCCGATTAGCGATCCTCGTTTAGCAGTTATTGTCGTTGTTGAAAATCCACAAGGCCGTTATTACGGTGGTTTGGTTGCAGCTCCTGTTTTTGCACGCATTATGCAAGAATCATTGCGTTTAATGAATGTGCCGCTTGATAAGCCCCTTGATACTTCAGTAAATCCTATTCGCAGGTAAGCTATGTCTGTTTCTTTTCAAGAAATTAATCCAGTCGAGATTGATGCACACTGGTCTAAGCAGCCTTTTCATGGTTTTAGTTTAGACAGCCGTAAGGTTGAGTCAGGCCAGATCTTTATCGCTTTGACCAGTTATAGCCAACCTGAAAAAACGCGTACATTTGCTGAGTCGGCTTTAGGGAATGGTGCACTTGCCGTTATTAGCGAGACTGAGTTGGGCGTAGCAAATGAGTGGGTGTGCCCTGATGTGCGTCAACGTATGGGTGAGTGGCAAGAGCGTTATTTACAGCGTATAGATCCTGTGACGCCAACACGTATTATTGCCGTGACAGGTACAAATGGTAAAACCACAATTTCGCGTCTAGTAGCTGAATTAATTAGCTCACAACAACAGCGTTGTGCCGTGATGGGCACTACAGGCAATGGTATTTTGCCAGACTTAACGCCATCAACTCATACTACGCTTGATGCTTTACACCTACAAAATGCATTGCATGATTATGCAAAACAAGGTGCGGCTTTTGCTTCTTTAGAGGCAAGTTCACATGGTTTAGAGCAAGGCCGTTTAAATGGTTGTGCGATTGAAATTGCTGTTTATAGTAATTTGAGTCGTGATCATCTGGATTATCATGGCACTTTAGAGGCTTACGCAGAAGCAAAGGCTCTTTTATTCCGTTTTAATACTTTAAAAGTAGCTGTTATTAATTTAGATGATGAGCATGCTGCTCTCATGATCAATGCAGCAAAGCAAAATCCTGCTCAACCGAAAATTTTAACGTATTCACTTACTCAAAATACTGCTGATTATTATATTAATGACCTGAGTTACAGTTTAGCAGGAGCGGCATTTAATTTAGTGAACCCGCAAGGTTCTTTTGCTGTGCAAAGTCCATTGTTAGGGCATTTTAATGTCGAAAACTTAGTTGCAGCACTTATTGCTGCTGAGCAAGCAGGTTTTGATTTAAATGCACTAGTCGCTTTCGTTCCTCAACTGATTGGTGCACCAGGCAGAATGCAGGTCATTCGCGATGGTGATCGCTTATTTGTTGTTGATTATGCGCATACACCAGATGCATTAATTCAAGTACTTAAAACATTAAAACGCCATGTTTCGAATCAACTTTGGGCAGTCTTTGGATGTGGCGGAGACCGTGATCGCGGTAAGCGTCCACTCATGACTCAAGCAGCTTTAGACGGCGCAAACCCAATTATTTTGACTTCGGATAATCCAAGAACAGAAAACCCTGAACAAATTTTTGCTGACATGAAGCAAGGAATCGATTTTTCAGGGCACCGTATGCATGAAATTCATGACCGCCGTGAAGCTATCAAATTTGTTGCACAGCAGGCTCAGGCTGGTGACATCGTTGTGATTGCCGGTAAAGGACATGAAAATTATCAAGAAATTAATGGTGTGCGTCACTGGTTTGATGATGTTGTCGAAGTTCAATCTGCGATTGCTGCGCAACATCATACTGTAGACGCTGCTTACCCTGCACAATAGGACAAATTATGCATACTTCAACCACCAGTACCGTGCCTTTGGAACCGTGGACAGCTCAACAATTACAACAGGCAACACAGGGCTACTGGCATAAAGATCAGATCCCTCAAACTGAAATTAAACGTATTTTGACGGACTCGCGTCATGCGGAAACTGGGGATGCCTTTTTAGCGCTAAAAGGCGAGCGTTTTAATGCGCATGATTTCATTGCGCAAGTTGCTGCTAATGGTTGTCAAATAGCTATTGTTGAACGTCCGCTAGATGTGGATATTGCACAACTCGTTGTTGCCGATACTCGATTGGCTTTAGGGCAACTCGGCGCTTATCGCCGTGAGCAAAACTCACAATTAAAGGTGATTGCCTTAACGGGAAGTAGTGGTAAAACCACCACCAAAGAAATGCTGGGAAGTATATTGTCGCGCTTAGCACCGACACTAATCACCCGAGGAAATTTAAATAATGACCTTGGTGTACCAATGATGCTGCTAGAGCTTCGCAAGGAACACCAATATGCGGTGATGGAGTTGGGTGCAAGCCATCAAGGCGAGATTGATTACACATCAAAACTCGTTCAGCCTCATGTTGCGGGCATATTAAATATTGGTACAGCTCATTTAGGCGAATTTGGTGGCCGTGAAGGTATTTGCCGCGCAAAATCGGAAATTTATCGTCATATTTTACCAAATGGCGTTGCAATCGTGCCGCAACAAGATGACTTTACTGCTGAGATTCTTGATGCTACGAAAGCTCATCGTATTTCTACATTTGGTGTAGGAGGTGATGTCTATGCAACAGATGTGGAGTTATTGCCTCAATCAACAAATTTTAACCTTCATACACCGCAAGGTAGTAGTGCCGTTAAACTCCCTTTTGCAGGTGAGCATAATGTTCAAAATGCGACCGCAGCTGTAGCTTTTGCTTTAGCAATTGGTATTGGACTAGAAGATATTGTCCAAGGTTTAGAGCAAGCTCAGGGAGCCAAAGGTCGTCTTAACTTTATTCAAAAGTCACCTTACTTATTTATTGATGATACCTACAATGCCAATCCGACTTCTATGCGCGCTGCTGCACAAGTTTTGTTGCAGCAACAAGGCGTAAAAGTGATGGTCATGGGGGATATTGGTGAGTTAGGTGATAGCAGTTGGCAAGAGCATCATGATTTGGGTCGTGACCTTGCCGAACTTCCTTTAGATCATATTATTGCAGTTGGACAGTTCGCTCCAGCTGCTCTCGAGGGTGCAGACTCTCATTCTAATAAAGTGAAAGCATTTCAGACACAAGCTGAGGCGCTTCCATTTTTAATCAATCTAATCCAAACACATCAACCCCAGTCCATGAGTTTCCTGTTTAAAGGTTCTCGCTTTACTCATATGGAAACGTTGATGGCTGATTTGATGGAGAAACTTTAAATGCTGTTATGGTTGTTTGAACAACTTGCGGGCTATCACAGCTCGTTTCAGGTCGTTCGTTATTTAACATTACGTTCTTTACTCAGTGTATTAACTTCACTGACCATTGGTCTGGTCCTTGGGCCGATCATGATTCGTAAATTACAAGCGTTAAAATACGGTCAGGCAGTAAGTTCGTTTGCTCCTGAAAATCATGCTAAAAAAATGGGTACGCCAACCATGGGCGGGATTTTAATTCTGCTTTCAATTGGTATTAGTACCTTGCTATGGGCTGATTTATCTAACCCTTATGTCTGGATTGTGCTTGGTGTAATGGTTGTGTTTGGTGCTGTAGGCTGGGCAGATGACTGGATTAAAATTCGCTATAAAGACAATGCGGGTTTACCTGCACGTAAGAAGTTTTTCTGGACTTCTGTTGCATCGCTGGGTGCCGGTATTGCGTTATATTTGATCGCAACTCAACAGTCTAATGCAGAACATACGGCAAACATGCTGGATTTATTGATTCCATTTTTTAAGAATCTTTCAATTCCACTCTCAATTGTTCCTTTAGGTTTGGCATTTATTGTATTTACCTATCTAGTGATTAATGGTGCTTCTAACGCAGTTAACTTAACAGATGGTTTAGATGGCTTGGCAATCATGCCAGTTGTCATGGTAGCTACGGGCTTGGGCGTATTTGCTTACTTGTCTGGTGACATCCGTTTCGCTAACTACTTACATATTCCGTATGTGAAATACACCTCTGAACTCGTAGTAATCTGTTCTGCCATGATTGGTGCCGGTTTGGCATTCCTTTGGTATAACGCACATCCTGCTCAAGTATTTATGGGTGATGTCGGTGCTTTAGCTTTAGGTGCGATGCTTGGAACAATTGCAGTTATGGTTCGTCAAGAAATCGTATTTGCAATTATGGGCGGTGTATTTGTAATGGAGGCAGTATCTGTATTCTTGCAAATTGGCTCTTTGCGTATGCGTAATAAACGTGTGTTCTTAATGGCGCCGCTGCATCATCACTATGAAAAGCAGGGCTGGAAAGAAACGCAAGTTGTGATCCGTTTTTGGATTATTACAATTATATTAGTAGTTTTAGGTCTAATGACTTTAAAATTGCGATAGATCTTATTTTAGTGTCAATATAAAGCCAGTTCTACTGGCTTTTTTTATTGGAGAGGTGAATGACAAAAGTTGCTGGTCTAGACCAATTATCTGTGATTAATCAAAAAGTAGTTGGAGAGGGCGAAGTATTACCTCAAGTTGTACTTAAAGATGGAAGTCAAGTTCAAACAGGAACTGTAGCGACAATGCTGCACAATATTAAATTATATAATGCAGGGCAAAGAGGACAAATTGAGGAAGAATTGAAAATTGCAATTCCAACTTTGATCAAAGTAGGTCTGTTTGATTTGTTTCAGGTAGATGAATGGATTAATGGAACAAATGCAGGTCGTACCTTCGTTGGACTGCATGCAAAGGCTTATTTACAACAAAAAGAACAAGAGAATAATTAAACGTGGCTAAGCAAATTTTAATGTGTCCTGTGTGTCGTCAGCCTCTAAATTTAACTGAAAGAACATGGCGATGTGAGCAAGGGCATAGTTACGATGTGGCTAAACAAGGCTATGTCAATTTACATGTTGTGCAACATAAACATAGTAAAAACCCAGGGGATACACCTGAGTCAGTAGATGCACGCCGAGCTTTTTTACAAGGTGGTTACTATCAGCCTTTACAGCAAGCTGTAGTCGCTTTATTAAAGCAACTCGATGTAAAAGCAATACTCGATATCGGGTGTGGTGAGGGCTACTATACAAGTGCTATGCAGCAAGTTGTTGAGCAGTGTGTTGGAGTTGATATTGCAAAAAACGCGGTACAACGTGCAGCAAAGCTCAACACTGAAGTAACGTGGGTGGTGGGAACAGGAGCAACTTTACCGGTGCTAGACCATAGCATGAATGCCTGCACCAGTTTATTTAGCCCAATTCCGCAAGCCGAAATTGCGCGTGTTTTAAAAGAAGATGGTTATTTAATAGTTGTTACGCCTGCCTCTGAACATTTGTATGCCATGCGTGAAGCTCTTTTTGAACAAGTGAACCCTCACACACCAGAAAAATTTGTAGAGCAGTTGCAAGATTTGTTTGAGCTAAAACAAGAGCAAATTATTGATGCACCTTTTTTGCTTGAGCAGCAGGCTTTAAAAAATCTGATTGCTATGACGCCTTATGCTTACAAAGCTTCTCCTGAGCGCCGTTCGCAGTTAGAGCAGCACTCACAATTAGAAGTAACAGCGTCTTTTCAAATTTATGTTTTTCAGAAACGCAAAAAAGAAGCCATCTGATGATCTGTTTTAAAAAGCGCAAAAAAAAGCCATCATACGATGGCTTTTTTTTGCTATTCAATCTGATTAATCAGATTTTCTAATTCATCTTTTTCACGCTTAGGTGCAGGCTCCTGTGAAGGTTTCATAACAGGAGGTGCAGCCTTAGATGGAATCACAATTTCTTCACCCGGTAAATCAGAGAAGTCATTGTCATTGCTCAGTTTTGGTTGCGGCGGTGCTGGACGATAGAGCGGACGCGCTAATGGTGGAGCAGCACGATAAGTTTTCTTATCGCCTACTTCAGTAACGGTTTGTTGTTTGTCACGAGAAATAGGACCTTGAGCATCTTTATCTAAACGAACCCAAGCTGCTGGCGTGCCTTGCAATGCTTGACCCATGAAGTTAATCCAGATTGGTAATGCAGCAATACCACCATATTCACGGCGGCCAAGCGTAGTCGGTTGGTCAAATCCAACCCATGCTACAGTCACTAACTTGCCGTTAAAGCCTGCAAACCATGCATCTTTTGCATCATTCGTAGTACCTGTTTTACCACCTAAGTCACTACGGCCAATTTTAAGTGCAGCACGACCTGTACCGTGCTCAATTACATCACGTAAGATGTTCGCCATATCATAAGCAGAGCTCGATTTTAAAATACGTTGAGCTTGGCGATATTGACTGTTGTTTTTATCAGTCTGTTTGAGATTAAGCTGCTTAGCGGCTTTTTCCTTCTGCTCTACGTCTTTATTCGTAACTTCAATGACTTCGTCATCAGTTGTTGTAGGTTTTTGCTCATCACCTGTCGTGTCAGGTGCATTAATACATGGAATACACGCGTATTCTGGTTTGGCTTCATAAATGACTTTGCCGTAAGCATCTTCAATACGTTGAATGAAATGTGGTTGAACACGGTAACCGCCGTTTGCAAACGTTGCATAACCAGTTGCCATTTGAATTGGTAATACTTGAGGAGTACCTAAAGCAATGGTGTAGTTGCGAGGAATTTGATCTTCTTGTAAACCGAAATCCATAAATAATTGGCGAGTACGTTCAATCCCTACTGTTTGTAGAAGTCTTACTGATACGGTGTTACGAGACAAATATAAAGCACGACGTAATGGGATCATACCTAAGTAACGCCCATCAGAGTTTCGCGGTGTCCATTTGCCAATCGTAATTGGGCTATCATTCACCATGCTATAAGGTGTCATGCCTCTTTCTAATGCTAAAGCATAGAGGAATGGCTTGATTGTAGAACCTGGTTGACGCCACCCTTGTAAGGCACGGTTAAATTTTGATTGGTAGAAGTTATAGCCACCTACAATTGCTTCAATTGAACCATCATTCGGGTTAATTGCAATGAGTTGACCTTGAACTTTTGGAACCTGAACTAAAGACCAAGCTGTTTTATTGTCATTTGGGCGTAAACGAACAATATCTTTAACTTTAACAATTTGAGATGCACGTGAAGGAGCGCCACCTACGCTATTTGCATTGCGATAGGGGCGTGCCCATGACATGCCTGACCACTGAACAGTAACAGTTGAGCCATCTTGCATTAATGCTTCAAAAGAGCTGCTATTTACTTTAGTAACTTGTGCAGGATAAGTGTTGGCATATGCTCTAAATTCACTTAATGGTTTGTCATGTGCTTCTGCACCACGCCAGCCATGACGACGGTCATAAGCTTCAAGGCCATCTTGCACAGCTTTTTCTGCAATCGCTTGGCGTTTAGCATTAATTGTTGTGTAGACTTTATAGCCAGAATCAATGGCTTGTTCACCAAAATGCTTTACAAGTTCTGAACGAACCATTTCACCAGCGTACGGGTGAATATTATTTAAATCCCGATTGGGCATGTTTAGGTTAATCGGTTCTGCTACACCTTTTTGATATTCTGCTTGAGAAATATAACCCAGCTGTAACATACGGCCTAAAATCCAGTTGCGTCGTTCGAGAGCGCGTTCTGGATTAACTACAGGGTTATATTTAGATGGTGCTTTGGGCAAACCAGCGATCATCGCCATTTGAGCAATGCTGAGCTCATTAATGCTTTTGTTATAATAAATTTTAGCTGCTGCCGCGATACCATACGCATTTTTCCCTAAGAAGATTTTATTCACATAGAGGCTGAGAATTTCTTCTTTGGATAAATTTTGCTCAATTTTTCGAGCCAAAAAGATTTCGGTTATTTTACGTTTTAGAGTTCTTTCTGGACTCAAATAATAGTTCTTTGCAACTTGCATGGTGATCGTTGAACCACCAGTTTGCACATCCGAACCCGTCACACTTTCGCTCAAAGCACGACCTAAACCCTTAAAACTGATCCCGCTATGTTCAAAGAAAGAAGAGTCTTCTGCTGCTAAAAATGCATGAATAAAAGCAGGGGGAATTTGTTTGTATTCAACCGGAATAGAAAGCTTACCACCGTACTCGGCAATCAGTTGATTGTCTGAAGTGTAGACCTGTAATGGTTTTAAAAGGGGAGCTTTTTTTAGTGAACTCATTTCTGGAAGCGATGGGGCGATATAGAGATACATGCCATAAAAGCCCATCGGAAGTGAGACTAAGATAATAATAATGATCAAAAAAATTGGACGCACGAAGCCCAAACTGGATAGCTTTTTCATGATAAGTAAGCTTTAATAAGATCGAATACAAACTAATTGTGGTCAGTATAGCCTTTAGACATGCGGATTGTTAGATGAGATATTGTATCCGTGTAAAAATAAAGACCTAGATTATTGGTTTGTAATTTTTTTTGGGGATAAAAAAATAATAGGACAATAGTGTGCTCAGGTTATATCGTAAACCGAATAAGGGGTTAATGGGCGTCGATATTAGTTCGACTTCTGTTAAGTTGTTAGAGCTCTCTGTTAAGAACGGTAAATATTGTGTAGAAAGCTATGCTTTAACGCCTTTACCTGAGAACAGTGTAGTTGAAAAAAATATCTTAAATCCAGAAGCAGTTGCAGAAGCTTTGGAACGGGCGATGAATTTAGCAAATCCCCAAACCAGTAACGCTGCAATTGCTGTTCCGACATCGACGGTTATTCATAAAACCATCGAAATGGATGCAGATATGAACGATGATGAACGTGAAGTTCAGATTCGATTAGATGCGGAGCAATATATACCGTTCCCTTTGGATGAGGTGAGCCTTGATTTTGAGGTTTTACCAGATCGACTGCCAAATCCAAATCGTGTAAATGTACTTTTAGTCGCAACACGCACAGAAAATGTTGAAACACGCGTAGAAGTACTGGAACTGGTAGATTTAACGCCTAAACTTGCTGATGTCGAGAGTTATGCTGTCGAGCGTGCTTTTAGTGTATTTGCTGATAGCTTGCCTATGGGTGCAAATACCATTGGTATTTTAGATATTGGCCATACCATGACAACATTATCGGTTATGCAAAATGGCAAAATCATTTATACCCGTGAACAAGTCTTTGGTGGCAAACAGCTTACTTTGGAAATTCAAAGCCGTTATGGTTTGTCATTAGAAGAAGCGGGACGCGCTAAAAAAGAACGTTCTTTGCCAGATGATTATGACATCGAAATCTTAGAACCATTTTTAGATGCTGTAGTTCAGCAAGCTGCTAGATCTCTACAATTTTTCTTTTCTTCATCTCAATTCAACGAAATTGACCATATTTTGCTAGCAGGCGGGAATGCCAACATTCCAGGTCTTGCTAAATTGTTGCAGCAAAAACTCGGTTACCGAGTCACTATTGCCAATCCATTTTTACAAATGGGTTTCTCTCCTCAAGTCGACGTTCAAAAAATTGAAAATGATGCCTCATCACTAATGGTGGCATGTGGCTTGGCTTTAAGGAGTTTTGATTAATGGCAACAATTAATTTACTCCCTTGGCGTGATGGGCTTAGGGAGCAGCGAAAAAAACAATTTATTATTTTATGTTTTGGGGTCGTTGTTTTGGGGATAACCACTGTATTTGCAGGGTGGTTTTATTTGAATCAAAAATTAGATGATCAAGAACAAGCGAATCAGCTCATCATCAGTACAAACCAGAATCTAGATCAACAACTTAAAACCTTAAACGGTTTGCAAGAACAGCGCGATGCCATTATTGAGCGTATGAAACTCATTCAGGGTTTGCAAAGTCAGCGTCCAGTTGTCGTGCGCTTGGTGGATGAATTGGTGCGCGTGACTCCGGCAGCCATGTATTTGACTAAATTCAGCCGAACTGGAGATAAATTTACCATTGAAGGTAAAGCAGAAAGTCCAAATACAGTTGCAGAGTTATTACGTAATCTTGAAGCATCTCCATGGTATCGCAATGCTTTTATGAATTCTTTCTTGGCGACTGAAGAGAAAAAAGATAAAGCAATGAGTTCTTTGCTTCCGCGAGTGGAAGATAGCTATGGCAGTTTTGTTGTTACTGTTGATTTAGGGGAAATGGGAGTGACAGCAACAGATGATACCGCCAATGCGTCTGTAAGTACGGATAAGGAGGTAGCAAAATGAGTCCTGATGAACTTCATGAGCTGTCTTTAGAACAAGCTCCATCTAAGAAAAAAAAGATCACCTTAGAAAAATTTCTTCAGCAATTTAACACGCTAGATATGAACAGTTATGGCAGCTGGCCATTATCTGTGAAAATTACGTGCTGGATTTTTATTTTCTTTGCTGTATTGGCCTTGGGATATTTTGTTGCTATTCAACCAAAGCTCGAAGCAATTGATAATGCTCAGGCACAAGAAAGTAACTTATTAAATGAGTTTCGGGAAAAAGACTCAAAATTACGTAACTTGCAGCAATACCAGCTTCAACTTCAAGAGATGCAAGCCAATTTTAATCAGCAGTTAGAACAATTGCCAAAAGAAACTGAAATTCCAAGTTTAGTTGAAGATATTAACTTAACGGGGGTGAATTCTGGTCTGAAGTTTAAAAATATCCGCTTAGAAGATGAAGTGAAGCAGGAAATTTTTATTGAACAGCCAATTACGATTGAGGCAACAGGCGATTATCACGCTTTTGGTGCTTTTGTTAGCAGCATTGCGGCATTACCGCGTATTGTGACGATGCATGATTTTGTAGTTGAAGCTGCTCCTGTTAAAGATAGTAAATCAGATATTCCCGTGCTTAATTACGCTATTAAAGCAAAAACTTATCGCTATATGGGCGTGGTTGAAAACCAAAATAATAGTGATCCTCAAGTGATAAATGGTGAAAGTCAGATAAACGCCTCCGATAGCCGTAATGTACATATTCCTTCTATAAAGAAGTCAAAGCGAAAGTAGGAGGATAACTAATGAAACTAAAGAAAATTTTACTTTCTCTGGGGATTGGCTTGGTTTTAGTTGGATGCGACTCAAGAATCGATGCCGTAAATCAGCAAATGGCCGATATACGTAATCAGCCACCACAAGCTATAGAACCTGCACCTGTTTTTACACCTGTGCCCCAGTTCAATTATGCAGCCCATCAGTTAAAGAGTCCTTTTTTACCAAGCTCACTTGCGGCTGAGCTCAAAATTATGGCGGGAAAACGGGTGTATCCGAATTTCTCACGCGCATCTCAGCCACTCGAAAGCTATGCATTAGAATCTTTAAATATGAAAGGAAGTATGCGTAACAACCGAGGGCAAGTCATGGCGCTTATCCAAACACCTGATCATCAAATTGAGCGAGTACAGGTGGGGAACTATATCGGCATGAATCAAGGTCGGATTACGCATATTGGTCCGACTCAGATTGATCTGGTGGAAATTGTTCCTGATGGACGAGAAGGCTATGTTGAGAGACCAAGAACTTTAGTGTTAATTGGACCTGCACCCTAAAATTTAGGGAATAACAAAGAAAAAGTATTTTTTAAAGATTATTTAATTGGGGATGGTTAGACAATGAATCACGTATTCAGTCAGTTTTCTATGGGGGCTGTAGCGGTTGCAATTATGCAGGTTGCATCTGCACAGGTCAGCATGACCAATATTGTACCGACGCAAATAGCGGGTCAGGGTACGGAAATTCGAGTGATGTTTAATGGTTTGCCACCGCAACCACAAGCATATCAACTTGAAAATCCTTCACGTTTGATTTTAGATTTTAATAAAGCGCAGCAGAATCTCACGCAGTCAAAAGTAGCGATTGGAACCAATGAAGCGAGCTCGGTCGATGTAAGCTCTGATGATCAGCGTTCACGTTTAACAGTAAATTTAAATGAGGCAGGCGCTTTTACAACTCGTATTGAAGGCAATACTTTTATTTTAAAAATTAATTCAGCTCAAGCTATAGCGAAGCCCGTACCAACAAGCGTCGTGCAACCCCAAGGTGTTTCAAATATTGGTTTCCAGCGCGGTAGTCAAGGTGAAGGCCTTATTGTTATTGACTTGCTGGGAAGTAACACCCCTGTTGATGTCCAGCAACAAGGGAGCAAGGTCGTGGTGAGAACGTTAGGTTCTAAAATTCCTACACACTTAGCTAAACGCTTAAATGTAAATGATTTTGCTACGCCTGTTTCGACAATTGAATCTTATAACGAAAAAGGCAATGGCGTTATTACGATTCAATCTACTGGTAGCTATGAATATATGGCTTATCAGGCAGAAAATAAATTGACCATTAGCTTAAAGCGTCCGCAGGACAAAAATGTAACCTCTTTATATAAGACACCTAACTACTCTGGTAATAAGCTTTCTCTCGATTTCCAAGATATTGAAGTTCGTCGCGTTTTACAGTTACTTGCTGATTTTACTGGTATTAATATGGTTGCGGCTGATAGCGTTCAAGGTAATATTACTTTGCGTTTAAAAGATGTTCCGTGGGATCAAGCACTTGATATTATTTTAAAAACTAAAAATTTAGATAAACGCAGAAATGGAAATGTAATTTGGATTGCTCCAGTTACAGAATTGATTAAGGCCGAAGAAGAAGAGGCAAAAGCTGTTGCACAGAGTGTAAAATTAGCGCCATTACAAACTGAGTATATTCAACTGAAATATGCACGAGCTCAAGATATTATGAGCTTAGTTACCAAAGGCTCAAACAATAGTAATGGTTTGCAGAGTACGTCTGGCGGGGGTACTTCAACCTCAACCAATTTAAATACTGGTGTTGATAGTTTAGGTAATAATGTAGGGAGTTTATTGAGTCCACGTGGAACAATTACTCAAGATGACCGTACCAATACCTTAATTATTAATGATACGGCTCAGTCGATTGATCAAATTCGTAAAATGATTGATCTTTTGGATGTACAAGTTAAACAGGTTATGGTTGAGGCGCGTATTGTAAGAGCTTCTACTTCTTTTACTAAAGAACTCGGTGTTAAATGGGGCATATTATCGCAAGGGATTACCAATAATAATAATTTGTTAGTGGGTGGTAGTGAAACAACCTTGTGGAATTTAAGAGAACCTAAAAAAGATGAAACAACAGGCGGTTATAAATATACGATTGAACGCCCAGATAATTTAAATGTCGATTTAGGGGTCACTAACCCAGCTGGAAGTATTGCCTTTGGTTTGATTAGTATGTCGGATTTTATGCTTGATCTCGAACTTTCTGCACTTCAAGCTGATGGCTATGGTGAGGTGATTTCCACTCCTAAAGTGATGACTGCAGATAAACAACCTGCAAAAGTTGCAACAGGTCAACAGGTCCCATATCAAACCACGACGAATTCTGCTGCCGGAGCTACAGCAAGTACATCATTTAAAGATGCGCTTTTAAGTTTGGATGTTACTCCGAGCATCACGCCTGATGGCAAAATTCAAATGAAATTGGATATTTCAAAGGATTCTGTTGCTGGCGCGGCCCCTAATGGCGAGTTAATTTTAAATAAGAATCAAATTAATACCAATGTACTCGTCAATAATGGTGAGACTGTTATTTTAGGAGGAGTATTTGAGCAGACGACTTCTAACTCACAAACCAAGGTTCCTTTCTTTGGAGACATTCCTGTCGTTGGACGTTTATTTAGAAAAGATGTGAAATCTGATGATAAGCAAGAGTTACTGATTTTCGTTACGCCACGAATTGTTAATGACACTTTGGTGAGAAATCATTAATATATTTTTTAATGAAAGCAATTGAAATAGGTGGCGCCTTGCCAAGCAAAGCGTTTGAAACCCTGCCAAATATTTATTTGGTAGGGCCCATGGGGGCAGGAAAAACAACCGTTGGACGTCATTTAGCCGAACTATTAGGGCGTGAATTTTTAGATAGTGATCATGAAATTGAACGCAAAACAGGCGCCACTATTCCCTGGATTTTTGAGAAAGAAGGGGAAATTGGATTTCGTACTCGTGAAACCGTAGTCATAAACGAGTTGACTTCTCGTAAGGCCTTAGTGTTGGCGACAGGAGGAGGGGCGATTACTCAAGCACCCAATCGCGAATTTCTAAAGCAACGTGGTATAGTTGTTTATCTGTACACCCCTGTAGAACTACAATTACAACGAACTTATCGCGATAAAAACAGACCGTTATTACAAGTTGAAAATCCTGAACAAAAATTACGAGATTTGTTAAAAATACGTGACCCTTTATATCGTGAAGTTGCTCATTACACGATTGAAACCAATCAAGGCGCTGCTCGTGATCTTGCTCAAAAGATTTTGCAACTTATTTTGTCCAACCCGCTAAAATAGCCAAACTTACTTGTGGTTTTATAAACTCATGCAAACTTTACATGTTGAATTAGGCGAACGCCGTTATCCTATTTTTATTGGCAGTCAACTTGATCCTAAGCAGTTGCTTGAGCCTTATCTTCATGGTCAACAGGTCATGATCGTGAGTAACGAAACGGTTGCTCCTTTATATTTATCTCACTATCAAGAAGCTTTAAAAAGTTTGGGTAAAACTGTAGCGACCTGTATTTTGCCTGATGGTGAAAAATATAAAGATATTCAGCATTTAAATTTGATTTTTGATGCATTACTTGAAGCTGGTTTTAATCGTGATTGTACGGTTCTAGCTTTGGGTGGTGGTGTTATTGGTGATATGGCTGGCTTTGCATCGGCATGTTTCCAGCGCGGTGTTTATTTTGTTCAGGTTCCAACTACGCTCCTTTCACAAGTAGATTCAAGTGTAGGCGGTAAAACTGGTATTAATCATCCACTCGGTAAAAATATGCTGGGTGCATTTCAGCAACCTCAAGTTGTTTTGGCTGATATGGCGCAACTCGATACTTTACCGGATCGAGAGTTATCGGCTGGATTATCGGAAGTCATTAAATATGCCTTGTTGGGTGACGCTGATTTTCTTGTTTGGTTAGAGCAGAATATGGATGGGTTAATTGGGCGGGATGCTGAACTTTTAGCAGAAGCTGTCTATCGTTCATGTGCTCATAAAGCGCGTATTGTTGCTAACGATGAAAAAGAGCAAGGCGAACGAGCTTTACTCAACTTAGGGCATACTTTCGGTCATGCAATTGAATCTTATCTTGGCTATGGCACTTGGTTGCATGGTGAAGCAGTAGCAACAGGTATGGTAATGGCCGCTGATTTATCACAACGTTTAGGTTGGATTTCAAGCGATGATGTAGAGCGTACAAAAAAAATTATTCAACGCGCTAATTTGCCGATATCATGTCCAAAAATTCCCTTGGATGAATTCCTTGGATATATGGCGCATGATAAAAAAGTTCTCAATGGTCAATTACGATTAGTATTGTTAAAGCAACTTGGACAAGCAGTAATTACCAAAGACTTTGATGTCAAACTCATGAAACAAGCTATTTTGGCAAATCAACACGGATAATAAATTAAGGTAACACATGACTGTATCACGTACACTTTGGCAGAATGTTCAACAATATATCTGGTTGGTGGGTGGTATCGTCTGCTTGTTGCTGGCTTTTATTTTTTGGATAATGACCGATAGTAAAAAGCTGGTTGAAGTTGAAAAATCAGCTGATTCGGATGCGCCAGTGCAGATTCAGCCTGAAAAAGTAGCAACAACGGCTAATTTAGGGGCTTTAGCTGATGAAGTTAGACCTCTTGATTTAACAACCCGTACGGTTGCTTCTGGTCAACATGAGGTAGAGTTCCGCGGTACAAAATTTATTAATGAAAACAAGAAACAATGGACGCTTGAGCTTTTCCGTGCGTCTGATGAAGATATTATTAAAAACTTTTTAAAAAATCGTCCAGAACGAAATAAATTTATCTACTTCCGTTTAAGTGGAGATAAGCAATCTGAACAATATGTTTTGACATATGGTGTATTTAAACGTTCTGAAGATGCAATTCAGCAGTTAACCCAACTAAATCTTGATTTGCCTGAGTCGGTTAAACCTCATCCGCAACAATTCTCGACCTATGCACCCTTAGTTAATGATTTAGGTGCGGACGAAATGAAAGGTGGAATGAGTCAAACTTATGAAGTGCGATTACGTCCAGCTGCCCTGCCTAAAATTGATGAGTCCTTGCTCATAGGGGGCGGCGTAGGTGGAACCGTGAATACACAACCTAAAGCAGCTACTCCAGCAACAAACTCTACAACTCGAACAACAATTATTCGTCGAGATGCTGAAGGAAATGTGGTGGACGTACATCAGTCTAATTCTGGTGCAGCTGATGCGGCTAAAAAGACCCAACAAAATCGCACAACAGAAGCTTCTGCAAAAAATGCAACAAATGAGGGCACACGAGGCAATTAATCATAAGGTTAAATTGCACAAATATGGTGCGAAAACAAAAAGCATATATATATTTTGATCGACAGTGGTGCATATTTGGTCATTTATTAAAATGATAGCCTGAATAAAACCTACCTATTTTTAACAAATATAAACACTTAACCTCTAAAAATTATATTGGCATAGTTTTTGCTTTATTCTTGTGCTTATTAATGTGCTGCAAACTATTTTGGCGCTCTAAAGAGTGAATTCTATGCAGAGTCGTGGGGTCGAACTGCTTTAAAAGAGTGCGAAATAAGTCAAAACATTTTTCTAGCAAAAACCAGTGTACGTAAAAATGGAACAGCGTATATTGGCTTATCAGCCCAAAATTTTTTTTTGCGAAACATTGAGCTAACTGTCGTCCGTAGGCACTATCGCAAAAAGAAGTTGTTTGTTTGACGCTCGAAAGAGCCTTATTGAAAGAAGGGTACGCTATGCACATGCCATCGCCTAATACTGTAGCTCCCGCTCAAGGTTTATATCAACCTGATGAGTTTAAGGATAACTGTGGTTTTGGACTGATCGCCCATATGAAGGGTGAATCAAGTCATCATCTTGTGGAAACCGCGATTCACAGTTTAAGTTGCATGACGCACCGTGGTGGTATTGCCGCAGATGGCAAGACGGGAGATGGTTGCGGCTTATTATTGGCGATGCCAAAGCAATTTTTCCGTGATGAAGCAAAAAAACTGAGTGATATTACACTGAGTGAAATTTTTGCTGTGGGTACTGTATTTTTAAATACTGATCCGGCATTAGCGCAACATTCTAAAAATATTTTAACGAAAGAAATCGAGTCAGATGGCCTACGTGTACTGGCTTGGCGTGTTGTCCCTACAAATAACGATGCATTAGGTGAAATTGCGCTTCAATCTTTACCAGCTTTTGAACAGGTCATTGTGAACTGTCCAATGGGTGTGACTGAAGTTGAATTTAACCGTAAATTATTCTTGGCACGTCGTCGTGCAGAACAACAATTACAAAATGATCCGTCATTCTATGTGACTACGCTTTGTTCGACAGTAATCAGCTATAAAGGCTTGATGATGCCGGCTGCAATTGCTGAGTTCTATACAGACTTAGCAGATGAGCGTTTAAAATCACATATCGTGGTATTCCACCAACGCTTCTCTACTAATACATTACCGCGTTGGCCTTTGGCTCAACCATTCCGTTATCTTGCTCATAATGGTGAGATCAACACAATTACAGCAAACCGTAACTGGGCGTTGGCGCGTACTCCTAAATTTGAAAACCCATTATTACCAGGCCTTACTGAGCTTGACCCAATCGTTAACCGTACGGGTTCAGACTCATCAAGCTTAGATAATATGCTTGAGATCTTGGTGGGTGGTGGTATGGATTTATTCCGTGCCTTACGTATGCTCGTGCCACCAGCTTGGCAAAACGTAGAAACTCTAGATGCAGATTTACGTGCTTTCTATGAGTTCAACTCTAAGCATATGGAAGCTTGGGATGGTCCAGCTGGCCTTGTTATTCAAGATGGTCGTCATGCGATTTGTATGCTTGACCGTAATGGCTTGCGTCCTGCACGTTGGGTGATTACCAAAAATGATTACATTACCTTGGCATCTGAGATTGGTGTTTGGGGATATGAGCCTGAAGATGTTATTTCTAAAGGTCGTGTAGGCCCTGGCCAAATTTTAGTAGTTGATACCTTAACAGGTAAAGTACTTGATACTAAAGATGTTAGTACGCATTTGAAAAACATGCGTCCGTACCGTGAGTGGTTGCGTGACCATGCAATTCGACTAAAAGCAAATCCAGAGCTTGAAGAACAATTAGTCGATAAAGGTTTAACTGGCGATGCTTTAAAAGCAGCTCAAAAAATGTTTATGGTGACATTTGAAGAGCGCGACCAATTGTTACGTCCAATTGCTGAAAGTGGACAAGAAGCTGTAGGTTCTATGGGTGATGATACGCCAATGGCTGTATTGTCTCGTCAAGTACGCCATGTGACTGATTATTTCCGTCAACAGTTTGCTCAAGTGACAAACCCCCCAATTGACCCGCTACGTGAGTCAATTGTAATGTCGCTCGAAACCTGTTTAGGTCGTGAGCAGAATGTATTTGAGCAAGGTCCTGAGCATGCTGATCGTATCATCATCTCTAGCCCTGTATTATCAAATTCAAAAATGCAGCAAATCCGTAGCATTGAGCGTCCGGGTTACGAAGCAGTTGATATCAATTTAAACTATGCCGAAGAAGAAGGCTTACAAGCGGCGATCACGCGTATCTGTGAAGAAGCGGCGCAAGCAGTTCGTGATGGCAAAACTTTAATTGTTTTAACAGATAAAAATATCCGCCAAGGTTTATTACCTGCGAACGCAGCACTTGCAACAGGTGCGGTACATCATTACCTCATCAAAACTGGCCTGCGTACTGATGCAAATATCATGGTTGAAACTGGTTTTGCACGTGATCCGCACCAATTTGCGGTATTACTTGGTTTTGGTGCAACCGCAGTTTATCCATACCTTGCATATGACGTGATCAATGATTTGATTGCTAAAGGTGAGCTTTTAGGTGACCCAATCCATGCGCAAGCAAACTTCCGTAAAGGTATTGAAAAAGGCTTATTAAAAGTTCTTTCAAAAATGGGTATCTCTACAGTTGCTTCTTACCGCGGCGGTCAGCTTTTTGAAGCAGTAGGTTTGTCATCTGAAGTTGTTGATCAATGTTTCTTAGGTGTCCCAAGCCGTATTCAGGGCGCAACATTTGCTGACCTTGAAAAAGACCAGAAAAAATTAGCAGTGGCAGCTTGGTCAAATCGTAAGCCAATTGATCAAGGTGGATTACTTAAATTCGTATTTGATAAAGAGTACCATGCGTTCAACCCAGATGTAATTAATGCATTACACAAAGCCGTTCGCTCTGGTAAATACGAAGACTTTAAAGAATATGCTGAGCTGGTGAATAACCGCCCAGTAGCGACAATCCGTGACTTATTTAAGTTAAAAACAACGAATTCAATTCCAGTTGAGCAAGTTGAATCAGTTGAAGATATCTTACCTCGCTTTGACTCGGCAGGTATGTCTTTAGGTGCTCTTTCTCCAGAAGCACACGAAGCAATCGCAATCGCGATGAACACGATCGGTGGTCGTTCAAACTCTGGTGAAGGCGGTGAAGATCCTGTTCGTTACGGAACAATTCGTAACTCAAAAATCAAACAGATCGCATCTGGTCGTTTTGGTGTAACTCCTGCATACCTAACTTCTGCTGAAGTATTGCAAATTAAAGTTGCTCAGGGTGCAAAACCAGGTGAGGGCGGGCAGTTACCAGGTGGTAAAGTAAATGGTTTAATTGCACGTTTACGTTACTCGGTACCGGGTGTAACGCTAATTTCACCTCCACCACACCATGACATTTACTCAATCGAAGATTTGTCTCAGTTAATTTTTGACTTGAAGCAAGTTAACCCGAAAGCAATGGTATCTGTGAAATTGGTATCTGAGCCGGGTGTAGGAACAATTGCAGCAGGTGTTGCTAAAGCATATGCAGACTTCATTACCATTTCTGGTTATGACGGTGGTACAGCGGCATCTCCACTTTCTTCAATTCACCATGCGGGTTCTCCATGGGAATTAGGTTTGAGTGAGGCGCATCAAGCTCTTCGTGTAAATGACTTACGTGGCAAAGTACGTGTACAAACTGATGGTGGTTTAAAAACTGGTCTTGATGTAATCAAGGCAGCAATTTTAGGTGCTGAAAGTTTCGGCTTTGGTTCAACACCAATGATCGCTCTAGGTTGTAAATACCTCCGTATTTGTCACTTAAATAACTGTGCAACTGGTGTTGCAACTCAACAAGATCATTTACGTCAAGAGCACTACATTGGCGAGCCAGAAATGCTCATCAACTTCTTCCACTTTATTGCGGAAGAAACTCGTGAATGGCTGGCTGCATTAGGTGTTTCTTCATTGAAAGACTTAATTGGTCGTGTTGATTTGCTTGAAGTATTACCGGGCGAGACTGAAAAACATGCTCACCTTGATTTAAGTGCTCTGTTAACTTCGCATCCTTCTGCTGAAGGTAAAGCACAATACTGTCAAGTAGAAGGTAATGCACCATTTGATAAAGGCGTTTTAGCTGAGAAAATGGTTGCTGAAATACTTCCTGCAATTGAATCAAGTGCAGGTGGTCAGTTTAACTTCAAGGTTGTGAACTGTGACCGTTCGATCGGTGCTCGTGTATCAGGTGAAATTGCTCGTCGCTATGGCAACTTGGGTATGGAAGCACATCCGGTTGTAATGAACTTAACTGGTACAGCTGGTCAGTCTCTTGGTGTTTGGAATGCTGGTGGTTTACATATCCGTCTTGAGGGTGATGCAAACGACTACGTAGGTAAAGGTATGGCTGGTGGTCGTATTTCGATTTTCCCGCCACAAGGTTCGCCTTTCCAAACACAAAACACGGCAATTATTGGTAATACCTGTTTGTATGGCGCAACTGGCGGTAAGCTTTTTGCAGCAGGTACAGCGGGTGAGCGTTTTGCAGTTCGTAACTCTGGCGCATTTGCTGTAATCGAAGGTGCTGGTGATCACTGTTGTGAATATATGACAGGTGGTGTTGTGACTGTACTTGGTAAAGTAGGCCATAACTTTGGTGCGGGCATGACCGGTGGTTTTGCTTATGTACTTGACCTCGATAATGACTTCGTAGATTACTACAACCACGAATTGATCGATTTAAATCGTATTTCAACAGAATCTATGGAAGATCATAAAGAGTTCTTGTTGCGTATTATCGATGAGCACATTAAAGAAACTGGTAGTGCTTGGGCTTATAAAATCCGCAATGAGTTCGATTTCTACAGCCGTAAATTCTGGCTTGTGAAACCAAAAGCTGCTAACTTGCAAACGCTTTTGAAAACAACACAAGCTGACCCACAATAATTCCACGACTGCAAAGACATAGGCAGGTGCGGGCAACAAGGAAATCCGCGCCTACCCACGGAGAGAGACATGGCAGAACGCCTAAATAATGACTTTCAATTTCTGGATGTACCACGTCAAGATCCAGAGAAAAAAGATATTACTGTCCGCAAAGCAGAATTTGTGGAAATTTATAAGCCTTTTACATCGGAAACTGTCACTAATCAGACACACCGTTGTTTAGGCTGTGGTAATCCATATTGCGAATGGAAATGTCCTGTACATAACTACATTCCAAACTGGTTAAAACTGATCGCTGAAGGCCAAATTTTCCAAGCTGCTGAGCTTTGTCATCAAACCAACACACTCCCTGAGGTATGTGGTCGCGTATGCCCACAAGACCGTTTGTGTGAAGGTGCTTGTACCTTAAATGATGGTTTTGGCGCAGTGACCATTGGTAATGCTGAGAAATATATCAATGACACAGCTTTTGCTTTAGGCTGGCGTCCAGATATGTCAGGCGTAAAATGGACTGACAAAAAAGTTGCAATTATTGGTGCAGGTCCTGCTGGTTTAGGCTGCGCGGATATTCTAGCTCGCGGTGGTGTTAAACCAGTTGTATTTGATAAGCGTCCTGAAATTGGTGGCTTACTTACATTTGGTATTCCAGAATTTAAAATGGAAAAAGATGTAATGAAACGCCGTCGTGAAATTTTCACAGGTATGGGCATCGAATTCCGTTTAAATACTGAAATTGGTAAAGACATCACGATTGATGAATTACTTGCAGAATATGATGCGGTATTCATGGGTATGGGAACTTATACCTACATGAAAGGTGGTTTCCCAGGTGAAGATCTTGATGGTGTTTATGATGCACTTGATTTCCTAATCTCTAACGTGAACCGTTGCCAAGGTTGGGAAAAAGATCCAAGTGACTACATCAGCTTAGATGGTAAAAAAGTGATTGTTCTAGGTGGTGGTGATACCGCTATGGACTGTAACCGTACTTCTTTACGTCAAGGTGCTCACGATGTAACTTGTGCATACCGTCGTGATGAAAGCAACATGCCAGGTTCTGCGCGCGAAGTAAAAAATGCCTATGAAGAGGGCGTTAAATTCCTGTTCAATCGTCAACCGGTCGAAATCGTTGGTGAAAATGGCAAAGTGACAGGCGTAAAAGTGGTAACGACACAAATGGGTGAACCAGATAGTCGTGGCCGTCGTAGCCCTGAGCCAATTCCGGGTTCTGAAGAAGTATTACCAGCTGATGCAGTTTTACTTGCTTTCGGTTTCCGCCCAAGCCCAGCAGACTGGTTTGGTAATGTGAATATTAATCTTGATGGTTCAGGTCGTGTTGTCGCAGCTGAAAAGCAAGAATTCAAATTCCAGACATCAAACCCAAAAATTTTTGCTGGTGGTGATATGGTGCGTGGCTCAGACCTTGTCGTGACCGCGATTTGGGAAGGTCGTCAAGCTGCTGAAGGCATTTTGGATTATCTTGGTGTTTAATAAAGACATTTGTTAAAACACTCAAAAAAGCCTACTTCAAGTAGGCTTTTTTATTGTCTACCATTAGTCACTTTGATGTTTTTGGCAAATATAATAAGCTTTTTTGCCCTTTTTAGCGTTTAAAGCTCGCGACATACTCGAAACTTCCTTCTTCAATACAGTAGGTGTTGAATATGAACATCGCAGGTATGACGGCAGAAAAATCATATTTAAATCGTCGAAAAGCGTTGGGTATTACAGTGCGTCGTCTTGAATTTAATCCAAAGGCAATTAAGCGGCACTATTTTGCAAATTCACCCCTCATGTCGCATTTTTTAACTGCACTCTCATCAACATTTCCTGTAGGAGAGCAGTTTTTTGTAAATAGCGTTCGTAATGTGCGTGATAAAGTCTCAGATCCTCAACTACAAGCACAAATTGCGGCTTTCATTGGACAAGAGGCCATGCATTCCAAAGCTCATAGTGAGTTTAATGAAGCTTGGCGACGGGATAATTATAATCTTGACAGTTTTCAAAATTGGCTAAATGAGCGTGATAAATATTTAAGAACAATTCCACCTAAGCTGCAATTGGCATTGACCTGTGCGTTTGAACATTTCACTGCTTTACTTGGGGGATATGTCTTACAGCATCCAGAGTTATTAAAGACGCTAGATGAAGATGCGCTAAAACTTTGGGTATGGCATGCGATTGAAGAAATTGAACACCGTTCGGTTGCATTTGATGTTTATCAACATGTATATGGTGATGATCGTATCCGTCGCTTACTCATGCGTAGCGTCACTACTGGATTTGCGAGTCTCGCTTTTTATGGGACAACTCGTTTATTTTGGCAAGATAAATGGAATAGCTTACCTAAAATTGGGGGTAATTTATTTGGATTATATTTGCTGATGAAGATGCTTGTTCAGTTAATGCCGGAATACTTCGCATATTACAAAAAAGACTTTCATCCGAGTCAAAAAGATTATGGCAGGATGGTTAATTATTGGAAAAGCTCTTTAGCAGAAGAATATCAAATGGCAAGTTTTGAACAAGAAAAAGATCAGCGATTGAGCTAATAGATAACCGGACTTAAAAGTCCGGTTTTTTAAAATCAATAAAATAAAAGCAACACAATAATGCCTAATTCATCATACAATCAGGTAAAGAGGTTAAAAATATAAAGAAAAACTTGAGGATAATGTGACGATGAAAACGTTGAAACAATTTGCGATCGCAACAACACTTGCCAGTACCTTACTGTTTTCGGGGTGTGGTTATAACACTCTACAAGTAAAAGATGAGGCTGTAACAGCAGCGTGGTCTGAAGTACAGAACCAATATCAACGTCGATCAGATTTGGTACCAAATCTTGTAAACGTCGTTAAAGGCTATGCTAAGCATGAAGAGCAAGTATTAACTGAAGTGACACAGGCACGTTCTAATGTGGCAGGTTTAAAAGTTGATAAAGAAGTTTTAGAAGACCCAGCTTTACTTGAAAAATATCAACAGGCTCAAAGTCAATTAACAGGGGCGTTATCTCGACTCATCGCTGTTTCGGAAAATTACCCAGATTTGAAAGCTAATACTCAATTCCAAGAACTACAAGTTCAGCTTGAAGGTACTGAAAACCGTATTGCTGTTGCGCGTAATCGTTATATTACAACAGTACAAGACTATAACTCATATGTGCGTCAGTTCCCGCAGGCAGTAACAGCAAAAGTAATTGGTATGCATCCAAAAGCCAATTTCTCTGCAGAAGCATCTGCACAACAGGCTCCAAAAGTTTCTTTTGATTAATTTTATAAATCAAAGGAGTGCCGTATGAGAAATACTCTATTGCTTCAATCAAAGCAAATTAAGGTCTTTATTTCGACCTTAATTTTGCTCTGTTGTGGTGTTCTTTTTCAGAATACGGCATGCAGTGAAACTAATATTGCAACTGCTACCGATGAGGCTGATGCAATAGTTGCTGGCAAAATTATTCAAAAGCAACAAACTCAAGCTGCTGCAACTAAACTAGAGGGGCAAGCTGCTTCAAGTCCTGCTCCTCAAGTCCAAGTTGCGAATGATATGGCTGATGGTGAATCAATTCGTGGTTTGCCAACTTTAAACCAGCCTGTGATTGATCAAGCCAATATCTTAAGCGAGGCTGAGAAGCAGCAACTTAATCAAAAAATTCTAAGTTTATATCAACAAGGCAAAGCGCAGATTGGTATTGTGATTGTTCCCACAACTGGTCAAGAAGATATCTTTGATTATGCGTTACGTGTTGGCGAAAAGTGGCAATTGGGATCATCTAAACGTGACAATGGATTACTCATTGCAGTCGCTGTAAATGACCGCCGTATACAAATACTAACCGGTTATGGCTTAGAAGGGGTATTGCCGGATATTGTGGCAAGTCGGATTATTCGAAACCAAATTACACCTTATTTTAAACAAGCCCAATATGCGCAAGGTTTGAGTGCAGGTCTTGATGAAATCGGAAGAATTTTAAACCTTGACCCAGAAGTAGCACAGCAAGCTGCCCAAGACTTGAAAGAGCGCCAACATCAAGCTGCAGAAGAACAGCAAGCCAAGCAGACAACGCTGACGATGGCTTTATTTATTCTTGTTGCTGGAATTGTGGGTTCGTTTATTGTTGGTCGTCCGCTTAGTGCCTCTACAGCAGGTGTTGCTGCTGCAGTAGCAGGGTTCGTAAATGGGGCAGGACTAGTCACTAGCTTACTACTTGGTTTTGGTATTTTCTTTTTACTCATTACATCAATTGCCCAATTTATTTTACAGGCCATTCTGAGTGGTTCTGGTGGCGGTGGACGTGGAGGAGGCTTCGGCGGAGGTGGCGGAGGCTATGGCGGCGGCGGAGGCCGTTTTGGCGGTGGAGGTGCTTCAGGCTCATGGTAACAACATCAGAAACAACACAAATTATTACTCAACCAAAAATTGAGGAATCTGTAGAGCCAAGCATAAAACGTTGGTTTAAACATCTATGCTATTTACCTGCTAGTAGTCGTTATTTTTCAAAACAAGATAAGCAAGCTATTGCCGATGCTGTACAACAAGCAGAACATGGCCATGTTGGAGAAATACAGGTTGTAATTGAAGGCCATATTCCAGTATCACAAGCCTACAGACAAAATACTCGATTAAGAGCACAGCAATTATTTGCAGAATTAGGTGTTTGGGATACTGCATTAAATAGTGGTGTATTGTTATACCTAAATTTATGTGAGCGAACAGTAGAAATTATATTTGACCGTGGTATTAGAAATGCGACTAACGAGCAAGTCTGGCAACAGATTTGTGAAGTAATAGTACAAAAGCTTAAGCAAAAAGAATATCAGCAAGCTGTAGTGATTGGCGTACAACAAATTGGAGAAGTGATGTCACGGTTTTATGACGAAAACATGACTGATCAATCCAATGAATTGGGGAATGCTCCGATTATTCTTAATTAACTCGCCTTGTAACATTCCAGTATTAGCTAATTTCATAATTTTACTTTTAAAGGTGACTGACAAAAAATGTCACCTACATATTTATTTTTAAAGAGATTTTATTCACATAAATAAACATAAAATTTGAATTGTGTAATTTATTTTTTTTAATGCGTGAATTGTTTTTATAAAAATTTATATGACATTTTTTGTCAATTACTTACACCTATTTAATATTTAAGAATAGTTAATTATAGTGTAAGTATCTGTTTTTTAATTAAAATAAAAGTTGGCATGGATGCTGCTATATAGTTGATAGCTGAAAAAGCTTATATAAAAACATACATACAATCTTTGGGGAAAAGGCTATGAATGCACAAAAAGGTTTTACATTAATCGAACTCATGATCGTAGTTGCCATTATTGGTATTTTGGCTGCAATTGCGATTCCTGCTTATCAGGATTATACGGTTAGAACAAAATGGGCTTCTAATGTAGCAGATGTGGAAGGTATTAAGTCGGCTATTAAGAATTGCTTAAATGACCAAGCAACAGATGGTACTAAATGCGATACACTAACTGAGCTTCAGGGATATGATTTTCCTGGCACAGCTTTACCTACTCCTAACTATGCTTCAGGCGCTGTAACAATTACTGGTACAGCTCCAGCAGCAGCAGCAGGGACTACTCCAGCAACGCCAGGTAAGGTAAATATTGCATTTACAGGAACATCTGAAGTGAAATCTCTAGTTTTTAATGCAGATTGTAGTGTGAATGCTGGTGGTAATTTCGAGTGTACTAAAACTTCTACTGATACTTTGGATAAATATATGAAGGGTAGTAAGCGTTAATTTATATCTAATTAAAAATAAAAAAAGCACCTTAAGCAAGGTGCTTTTTTTATTTTATAAATTGTAGTTTATCACCTATTTTTATTAAGATTATCCTTCACTATTTACATGTATAATTCCCACAAGTTTTGGTCTCTAACCTCTTACTATGCAAGTATTCTTCCTATTTCTCGCTGCAATCCTGTTAGGTTCTGCATGGTTGTCTCCATTTCACTACAGCCCTTGGGTCATGTTCTCAAGTGAAGTGAGTACTTTTGGGGCTGGGTTATGCGTATTAGCTGCCCTAATTCAACAAAATATTAAAATTCCTAGAGCACAGATATTGTTGCTCCCATTTACTTTAATTCCTATTGTCCAGTGGGGTTTCGGTTTAGTTTTTGATTTAAGTACGGCTTTATTAAGTACATTTTACTTATTTGGTTTTTGGTTTATGGTCTTGGCTGGCTACAACCTATCTTTAGAACAAAAAAAGAGAGATCAAATTTTTTCAGGTTTTAGCTTACTAGTAATTATTACATCGCTATTAACTAGTCTTATAGCAATTTTCCAGTGGCTGAATATTGAATCACATTTAATTTATACACTTCATCTAATTGGTAATCGTCCTTACGGTAATTTTGGTCAACCCAACAACATGGCGACATTCTTAATTATTGGGTTGTTAGGATGTTTATACTTATATGAAAAGAATAAAGTAACATTGTGGTTATTATTGCCTTCAGCACTTATTATTTTATTTACGATTGCCTTGAGTCAGTCACGCACTTCATGGATTGTTTTTCCATTCTTATTTATCTACTGGATGGTTAAAAAATTTGGGAAACAAAAAAGATTTGGAGTTTTTCAAGGTTTTTTGTGGTGCGTCGGTTTTTTCGTAATGGCTGGTGTAATTCTACCATTTGCTACTAATTTAATTGAAGCATGGTCAAGTACTGATGTAACCAAAGCAAGTAGTTTGGTTGAAAGAGCAAGCTCTGGGTATTTACGTTTTAATATCTGGTCACAAATGTTGCTTGCTGTACAGCAGCACCCTTGGTTGGGTTATGGTTGGAATCAAACCAGTGTGGCACAAATGACGGTTTATCATGCTTTCCCAACAGGAGAGTGGACGACTAGTGCTCATAATGTGCTGCTCGATTTAATTATCTGGAATGGTATTCCACTGGGTACTGTAATCATTACCTACTTTGCTTGCTGGTTTATTTGGTTAAACCAACAAGCTAAAAATACCATCTCAATCATTGCGATTATGATGGTATGTACAGTACTTATTCATGCCATGTTAGAGTTTCCACAACGTTATGCTTATTTCTTGCTTACTTGTGGGTTCCTACTTGGTATTGTGCAAGCTCAGACTCCTGTGCTTAAAGGAATTATCCTCAACAAACATCTTCTTCGCTTATCATTGGTTGTAAGTTTATTGCTTATTATTGCAATTCTACGTGATTACAATGTCTATGTTCTGAATAGTAATTTGCTTTTTAATAAAAAGCGTCCAAACGCTGAATTTATGGGAAGCGGTAAAATTTTTGTTTTAACGCAGTTTGAGCAGCGTTTAAAGTGGATTGAACTTAATCCCCAAAATGTTTTATCTGAAGCTGATTTGGTTGAATGGGGAAATTTTATAAAGAATAAGCCTACTCCATATAACTTACGTAAATATGCAAAATTGCTTGCTTATAATGGAAAAGTAGAGCAGGCACAGCAGCAGATATTTATTTTACAGCATCTCTATAGACAGAAAATAACGCTATCGGAATTACTAAAAGAGAAGTAATAAAAAAATCCCCTTAAGTATAAGGGGATTTTTTTATGAGAAATTACATTTGGCTCTGGATATAATTTTCAATACCTACGCTGCCAATAAGATCAATTTGAGTATCTAGCCAGTCCCAGTATTCTTCTTCTTTTTCTAGAATTTCTTGAACAAGGTCACGAGTGACATAATCTTGCTCTGTTTCAGCTAAAGCAACCGCTTTTTGAATTGCTTCTATATTTTCTTTTACTTTACGAATGTCACAGTGCAAAACTTCTTCTGTGTGTTGACCAATATAAAGCTTACCTAAATGTTGAAGGTTAGGTAGTCCTTCTAAAAATAAAATACGTTCAATGATTTTATCGGCATGTTTCATTTGACGAATTGATTCTTTATATTCAGCAGAGCCAAGCTGCTCAATTCCCCAGTCATTAAACATGCGCGAATGTAAAAAGTATTGATTAATTGCAGTTAAATGATGATACAGCACTTGATTGAGCTGATTAATGACATCACGATTGCCTTTCATTGTAGCTACTCCAAAACAATTTCTGCCTCAAACTTAATTAAGGCAATCTATAAATCCATTTTAGTGAACAATCATGGAGATGGCGAGTAATTTATGGAACAGCAAATGAAAATCGCAATCAAAAACAACACAATATTAGAAAGGATGTTTTTATGTCAAAAAAAACCGCTTGAATGAGGAACTATAAAGGTTCAGCAAAAAGCGGTGGAGGAGTCAATAAATTTTGTTAGATATTAATTTTTATTATGCAGCCACAGAAATGCGAGCAGCGATTTCTGCTAATTCTTCGCTAATGATAGCGCGAGCTTCTGGTGCACAGCGTCCACAGCATGTACCAAGATCAAGCAAGTCGCGAATTTCACGATAGCTTTCAGCGCCATTTTCAACAGCGTCTTTAATATCCTGATCGGTAATGCCACGACACAAGCAAACGTACATGGGAGTGATCCCCAAATATAAATGCGATAATTGATATTATTGATAATTATTATCGTTTGTCAATGAAATTCATTTAAAATCTCATTTATCATTATTGGGATTTTGGATAAAAAAATACCACCTAAGCGGAAATCTAAAAAGAATTTAGATTTTTATGCCAAGGTGGTTCATGTTTTTAAAACTAAATAGTGAAATTTAGATATTTTAATTTTTATATCTTATTGATTAATAATTACAATTCCGTCCATTTCTACTAATGCGCCTTTTGGCAAGCTTGCTACACCAAGAGCTGCACGTGCAGGGTAGGGCTGAGCAAAATATTCACCCATAATTTGGTTTACGAGTTGGAAATTTGATAGATCAGTTAAAAAAATATTGAGCTTAGCAATATCTGCAAGTGAACCACCAGCAGCTTCACAAACTGCTTTTAAATTATCAAATACACGGCGAATTTGAGCTTCGATACCTTCTACAAGTTCCATACTGTATGGGTCTAAACCAATTTGCCCTGAAAGATATAGCGTATTGTCTACTAAAATAGCTTGAGAGTATGTGCCGATAGCAGCAGGGGCATTTTCAGTATGAATGACTTGGCGGGACATTTGGTTCTCCTTGATTAAATCTATTTCCATCATAATCGATGATAGCTTTGGACAAAAGTATCATCGATTTAATTGATTAAGTGAATTTGGAAAGTTTGATTTTGTTAAGGAAACATAAATTTATAACCAATAGTCTCTATAAAGATTTAACTTACTTTTGAAATTTCCATTTGTGGAGCAGGAGCATCTAAACGTTCAATCCGTGGGAAACCATAGTGCATGCGTAAATCACGAATGACTTTTGCAATATGTTTTCGGTTATTCACTACAATATTCACAAAAGTTCTTTGCTCATTTGAGTGAACCATCTCTACCCCAGCGTTATTTTTACGACATTGATAGATTAGGTCTGATACCTGTTCGTCACTCATTGCCATATAAATAGCGAGGTATGCTGTAAAACGGACATCATCTACATCATCTGCTTTCCATTGAAGCGGCATGATATTTTCAGGGTGTAAATGTTGTTCATGTAGCAAGTTATGACAGCGAATTCGATGCACAATTAACCCGCGACGTGTTAAATGTCCTTGAATTGGATCGCCTAGAATAGGATTGCAGCAGTGTGCATATTTAACGTCGACTCCTTCCGTACTTTGAATAAGTCGATCTGAGTTTTCTACTTGCGGATGTTTATCATGAGCAAACAGGTGGTTTGCTACAAGTTGAGGTAGTAAATCGCCAACCGCAATTTGTTCAAACAATGTATTTTTATTATCGATGTGGCGCCATTGCAATAGATCTAACCAGTCCGCTTCAGAAAGATCATTGATTGAACGATTAAAAAGTTTTAGTGCACGAGAAAGTGCTTGTGCACCAACAAGACGTTGTTCTTCGATATCTTGATCTTTAAGCACATGCTGTAATGCGCGACGCGCTTTTTGCGTATTAATAAAGCTTAGCCAGTCTGGGTTTGGTGTTGCTAAAACATCCGTAATAATCTCGATAACCTGACCGCTAACTAATGGTGTAGAGAGTGGTTTAATCTCTCCATCGACTTTTGCACCAACCGCATGGTTACCTAAAAATAAGCTTGCTGAATAAGCAAAATCAACTACGGTAGCGCCTTGCGGTAGCTCATGCAGTTGACCATGGGGCGTATATACCCAGATTTTTTCTTGGTGTAGATAATCAAGCAAATCATTAAAAGTTGTTTTAGCGCATTCGCCGTCAATCAATGTATTTAAGTTCTGCATTGAAGCCTGAATGGCAGAACGGCAAGTTTGCGGCGCATTTTCGCCTAATACTACCCCAAAACGGGCAGCTTTACGCATGAGCTCGGTTTGAATGGTAAGTGATAGTGTTGTTTTTTCGCCTTTAAGCTTTATCAGTAAAGACTGATTACCGCCGGGTAATGGGCGACGAATGTGGTCTTGGTACTGGATAACCTGAAAGTTTTCTCTTAATGCTTCTTCTAAGCGGTCACAGTCGGCAATGCTTTGTAGAACAATTTCAAAAGCATGACTATGAGTAAGTTCTTGGAGATCCATCTCGTTTTTAACGAAATGGCGTAATAATTCGATATTGTTATTTTTCTTTTTAATACGGCCTTGAATATGATAATTATGCAGAAGTTCTGCGAGGTTTTGTTCCCAAATACTTTGATATTTACAGCGTTCTGGCTTTGTTTGAAGCAAAGCATTTTGGACGTTATCAAACATATCTAGATCAAGGTTTTGATAACAGAGGTTCTCTAGATTATCGCCCATTTCATTCATGCCGACTAATCTCGCCATCGGTACAAATATATCAAAAGTTTCTTGAGCGATGCGGGCACGTTTATCTGGACGTAGAGCACCTAGAGTTGTCATATTATGATAGCGATCTGCTAATTTAATAATGATGACACGTGGATCTTGTAAGGTCGCTTGCAAGATTTTTCGGAATGAAGCTGCCTTGTTATATTCTTTATCGCTTGATTGGCTAAGTTTGGTTACACCATCAACTAGCTCTGCAACTGTTAAGCCAAACTTCTCAATAATATCTTCTTTTGTATATTGAGTATCTTCAATAACATCATGCAAAAGTGCTGCCATTAAAGTTTCAGCATCTAAACGCATGTTTGCAAGAATGCAGCTTACCGCAATCGGATGCAAAATATAGGGTTCGCCACTTTTACGTGTAATGCCAGTGTGCGCTAGATCGGCAAAATCGCAGGCAGCAAGCACTTTTTCGACTTCGCTTACCGATAAGTAAGGGTCGATAATTAATTTGAGCTGTTGCTTGGCTTGGCTGACCTCTTCGCCTGGCATAAATCACCCTTTTTCCTATTGCTGAAAAACTAAATCTATCTGCTTCTTAATGAAAAGCATATTGCGGAACTTGTCAATTTTTTCATTTGAAAAAGTGTATTTTTTTTTCAATGAAAATAATTGCTTTTCCCAATATGTTTGAATATGGCGCAAAGCCAAATAAAAAACCATCGCAGAAAAACGATGGTTTTTTTATGAAACAGAGTGAATTAGAAAGAAAAACCTTCTAAATTTAAGCTGTTTGTAGAAAGGGCAAGATCAAGACTAGAAGTTTGATAATCTTGCTCACGTTGTTTAAGAATTTCTTTCGTAACGTGCCCTGCCGCGATTTCGCGCAAAGAAACTACAGTCGGTTTGTCGTTATCCCATTCTACAGTTGGCTCCATGCCTTGACGTGCCAATTGACGAGCACGTTTACTTGCAACGAGCACAAGCTCAAAACGGTTGTCTACATGATCTAAACAATCTTCAACGGTGACGCGTGCCATAAAAGTTCTCGTTTTGGAATGGTGAATTTGAACAGACTAAATAGTATAAAAGGCTTTCGATCTAGACTCAAGTTATTCCTGTTTTGGTTGAGGAGTAATCAAGTCCTGAATTAAAGTTTGATGACGTTTTGCTTGCTGAGATAGCACCAAACGGTTCGCTGTAATCACCGCTTCAAGCTCATGTAAGGCTTTATTAAAATCATCATTAATAATGATGTAATCAAAGTTCGTGTAGTGCTGCATATCTTCTACTGCACAGCTTAAACGATGCTCAATGACTTCAACTGAGTCAGTGCCGCGATTAGATAAACGCTGACGTAGGTCAAATTGAGTTGGAGGTAAAATAAATATTTGCTTGGATTCAGGGAAAAGTTTGCGGACTTGTTCTGCGCCTTGCCAATCAATTTCAAGTAAGACATCGTGTCCTTGAGCTAACTGTTGTTTTACCGTAGCTTGAGAAGTGCCATAGTAGTTACCAAATACTTCAGCGTATTCAATAAAGCCATCATGGTTGACTTGGTCTAGAAATTCATCTTTTGTAGTAAAGTGATAGTGAACACCATCTAACTCACCGGGACGTTGACCTCGGGTTGTATGCGAGACTGAAACATGTAAATTGCTCACACGGTCAAGCAGGGCTTTTACCAAAGATGTTTTGCCCGTTCCTGATGCAGCAGAAACGACAAACAATAGACCCGACATGATATTTTTCCTGATATGATAAAATATCTTCGCTATTGTAGTGTACCGTGCGTTTAAACTGAATAGTTTTAATTGCAAATATTCAAGAGAAATTCCCCTGTTTTATTAATTTTGAGGCTGTTATGGAAATTGTGTTAGCTAATCCGCGTGGTTTTTGTGCCGGTGTTGATCGAGCCATAGCAATCGTCAATCGGGCTTTAGAATGTTTCAACCCTCCTATTTATGTACGTCATGAAGTTGTACACAATAAATTTGTGGTTGATGACTTACGTCAGAGAGGGGCCGTTTTTGTTGATGAACTAGATCAGGTTCCGGATGACTCAATTGTAATTTTTAGTGCGCATGGGGTTTCAAAAGCAGTTCAACAAGAAGCTGAACGCCGGGGTTTAAAAGTTTTCGATGCGACTTGTCCTTTAGTGACTAAAGTTCATATTGAAGTGACTAAATATGCGCGTGAAGGTACTGAAGCTATTTTAATTGGTCATGAAGGGCACCCAGAAGTCGAAGGCACAATGGGGCAATATGACAAATTAAAAGGCGGTGATATTTATCTGGTTGAAGATGAAGAAGATGTCGCTGCACTTACCGTACGACATCCTGAAAAACTTGCTTTCGTAACACAAACAACGCTTTCTATTGATGATACAGCTAAGGTTATTGATGCTTTGCGTGCAAAATTTCCACATATTCAGGGGCCGCGTAAAGATGATATTTGCTACGCAACTCAAAACAGACAAGATGCTGTGCGTGATTTAGCTGAAAAGTGTGATGTGGTTTTAGTTGTAGGTTCACCTAACTCATCAAACTCAAATCGATTGCGTGAGCTTGCAGAACGTATGGGTAAAGCTGCTTACCTTGTAGATAATGCTGATCAGTTAGAGCAGTCATGGTTCAATGAGACTTGCAAGATCGGTGTTACCGCTGGTGCTTCTGCGCCAGAAATTTTGATTAAACAAGTTATTCAACGTTTACAAGATTGGGGTGCTCAAGCACCGAAAGAGTTAGAGGGACGTGAAGAGAATATTACTTTTAGTCTTCCTAAAGAATTACGCATTCATGTGACTCAAGCATAAAGTGTGACTTATTTAACATACTGATTTTAAAATAGTTAAACAGATAATTGTTGATATGACAGTTATCTGTTTTTTTATACCCTTTATCTGCTTTGTATTTGTTTTGTAAACATAAGGCGTAAAATTTAATTAATAAATAAAAAATTTTTAAGTTTATTTGGGGTTCTGGGGATGAGGGGAATTACTCCGCAAGACGGGTTCACCTTGGTTGAACTTATGGTGACGATTGCGGTCATGGCGATTATCGCGATGATGGCCGCGCCATCTATGTCGAATTTATTAGAAAGTATAAGGTTTGATACTAATCAAAGAGACTTAATCAACACACTATCTGATGCGAAAAGTCAGGCTGTACTAAGTCATGCAAATGTTTCTGTAAATCTAAACTCAAATGCTGCTAATACTTTAACAACTTTTAACTGGATTGCAGACAAAGATAATAGTCTTGAGCTAAAACTTTTAGCAACGGATGGAACTACAACATCACTATCTACCTCAAACATCATATTTATACCAAATGGGACGGTTTCTAGTATTTCACAAGATTTGCTTATTTCTATGTGCAATTCTCAATTACACGTTAAGAAAAGTTTTGTTTTATCAAAACTGGGTTCCATCTTTATGAATCCAAAGGAAACTTGTTAATGCAAAATTATAAAAATCAAAAAGGTATAGGATTGGTGGAGATATTAGTTGCCTTACTTTTACTCGCAATAGGTGTTTTGGGATATGTGGCTTTGCAATATCGGGCAATAGAAGCTACTTCGGAGGCTACATATCGTGCACAGGGAATTAATATTGCACGTGATTTAGCAGAAAGAATAAGAGTAAACCGCTCAGCCTTAAATAAATATAAAACAGAAATCAGCACAGCTGAAAATCAAAAAATATCTCAAAAAAATTGTTCAACAAGTAATTGTACTTTAACTGAGTTAGCAGATTTCGATGTTTCTCAGGTTGCAAAAAATGCAGATGCCTTAGGTATGACTATAAATATGATGACGTGCAAAGGTAATAATAATGGGCGTAATTGTATTTATGTTGCATGGGCAGATACTAGTGCGACAGATGGTGATGGTGTAACAGATTGTACTAATGGCACAAGTTATAACGCGGCATCAACTTGTTTAATCATGGAGGTTTATTAATGAAAAACCAATATGGTTTTACTTTAATTGAGTTAATGCTGTCCTTAACCTTAGGTTTGATTATTACTGCCGCAGCAATTTTATTATTTTTTACTGGACAAAAAAGTTTAACGCTACAGCACGGTGCGACAGATTTACAGGATAATGCTAATTTTGGTTTGAACTACATAGTTAAAGATATCAGACTAGCTAATCTAGATGCTAGTCGGGCATTTATGAATGATCAAACAACATATGGTGGAGTTGTACTTACTTCTACAGCGAATGCCTTTATTGATACATTAAATGGCAATACAAAAATTGCTAATTTACCCAATTCTATTTTAGAGGCAAAAGTTCCTTTAACCTTACTAACTCAAAGCGATGGAGATAGTGTCGGCACTGCTCCGGCATGGGCGGGCGCATCAAATGTTAATGATTTTACCAGTGATCAGTTGGTTATTCAGTTTGCTCCTACTGAAATAGGTGGTTTTGATTGTGAAGGACAGTCAATTAATACAACAAATAATTATATTGTAGAGCGATATTTTTTAAGAGTTGATACAAGAGCATTAACAAGTGAATCCAATAAGGCATTGGCGTTAGCTTGTGACTCTGGTCATTATCCAAAATCTGGTTCACCTACAGAAATTACGGATTTTGGAGATGCTGGACAGATCATTATGAAACGCGTTGATTATTTTAGAGTTCTATTAGGTATTGATATTGGAAATGGACAGTATCGTTATATTAGTTCTCATGATTATTTAACGAATTATGCTTCACCGAGACCTCGTATTTTATCAGTTCAATTAGGAATGCTAACCCGTTCTACACAGTCTGTAGGACGAGATACCGCTATTAAGGATAATCAAACATTTAATGTGCTTGATCGTACAGTAACCGTTAAGACCCCACAGTCAAATAGCCCAAAATATATTAGGCAGGTTATTTCCCAGACAATCGCCTTGAGAAATGGTTTTGGGAGCAGATAAAAATGAAAAAAATTCAAACAGGTGCAACCTTAATCGTTGTATTGGTCTTATTGCTTGTAATTACGATAATTGGCACATTAGCTATCCGTCAAAGTTTGATGTCATTAAATATTGTCACAAATAGTCAGGCACAGCAGTTACTTATACAAAACTCGGATGCCGCCTTATTTAATGTAGAAGATGGTAGTAATTTACTGCGTAATTTAGCCCGTGATGGAATGTTTGGTTATATTCGCGGGGATGCCAATAAAGATAAAGAATTAGTGTTTTGCTACAGAGGTGATCAGAGCCAGTTTTTTAGCCTAGCAAATGCCAGCATTATGCAATGGATAGCTGGGGCATCTGCTCCAACAGGAAGTGCTTTAGGAACTGATGGCTACTGTAAATCTAATTCTATTGATAGTACAAAAAATTATTTTACGAGTGGTCGTAGTGTCGTGATGACGCAGGTAGCAGTAAAGTTTGCATCCACTACAAGTGATCCATTTCAGCATAGTTTACGTGGCACAGATACTAAAAATGTCAAAATGGAAGACACTGAAAAAGTTGTTGTTTTTGCTACATCTTTTATTCCATCTTTGTCGACTGCGGCCAAGGCCGATATAGACGAGTGTCTTTCAAGCAAAATGAATCAAGTTATTCAGCCATCTGATGTATTAACGGCTGTTGCAGGAGCGACAGAAAGCGTTTCAGCCTGTTTACATAGATTAAATGTACCGTATACAACGCAAGTGGCTGAATACACGATTGCACAAGATTTTATTTAATTGGGGAAATCATGAAAAATTATAAAAAAGAAAGAGATTCTATCTTTCAGAATCTTAGTGGGTTAGGAGTAATGACGGGAACATTTTTTCTAACAACGCTCATCTGTTCTAGTGTGGTACAGGCTAGTGATATTGATATTTATCAACAAGCTAGATCTGGAAAAATTACCTTAATGCTAATGCTGGATATTTCGGGGAGTATGAAAGGTCAAACAGCATGTGATCTACCAAGTGGGGCAACTTATATCAGCTCAGGTACAGAAGCCGCTACAACTAGTATTCCTTACGAAAGAGCTTTTTGTGAAGCAACAGGAAATAATAGAATTTATCTGTACAGAACCTATAAAAAATTAGGTACGACTTATTATCAAGAATGTTCAAATAAAGCTGTTGATTATACTTCATGTATTTGGGGTAATGAGACCAAAGGTTCTAAACCGTCAGGTGTTACATATACAAGCAGTACATCCAATAGCTCTGGTGGTAGAACTTATACTAACTATTATAGCTCTGATACGGTCAGATATTATGATCGTATTACCCGTGTGAAAGATGGGGTATTTGATTTATTAAAAGGCAATACCGCTAAAGGAATCAATGCTTTATCAGATGATAAAGTAATTGGATTATCAACTTTAGGAGTTGTATATAACAATCAGTCTTATAATATGGGGCGAGTTCTTGTACCAGCAAGACCATTAGGGGATTTAGTGGGAGGCTTTACTCAACGGGCATTACTACTTTCTGCAGTTTCAGGGCTGCCAGCACAAACTTATACACCTACAGCTCGTTCTTATGCAGAGGTTGCGTCCTATTTAATGGGAACAGCAACGAATGGTGCAAACTTGCAGGTATATTTCCAGAATAACTATGGCTCTTATGCTGTCTGTGATAATTGGGATGCAAACGGTGCATGTATTGGAGCTTGGGATGGCTGGTATAGTGGAGCTCTGCCCTCTAATTATACAAAAGGAAGCAGTGGCACTTTAGGGGGATATAGTGGATATTACTATTATGGTCCACATCCCTATAGTGGTTTTCCATTATCGGTTGCTGAAAGTAAAAAAATAGATATTCTATCTTATAAAATACCAGATTCTTTAATTCAAACCGATAGTATTAAGCAGTGTAGTGGACAGGGTATTTATGTCCTAACAGATGGTGTACCAAATAAGAATTTGGGTTCTCAAAATTTGATGCAAACTGCTTTATCAAGTAAAGGGAGTAGTTTTAGCTGTGCAAATACTGATGATGGCTGGGATTGCATTCATAATTTTGCTTTAAAGTTACTTGATGCAACTGCAAATCCTTTAGGTTTAAAAATAAGAACTGCTGTTGTTGGGTTTGGTTCAGAATTTAATGATGCTCCTTCTTATAATAAAACGCTTACGCAAGGACAGAATATTGCTAATCTCGGTACGATTGATACCAATGTAAAAAAAGCCGCTTATTGGGGAATTATTGGAGAGGGAGGGTGGTATTCAGGATCAAGTTCTGAGGATATTGTAAATAGCGTAAATGATTTTATTGATAATTTGAGTACAGACATTCCTGCGGTGACTACAGGTACACCTACCATACCCCAAGATGAGCTGAATCCAACTGCTATTCAAAATTATGCCTATTATCCTCAGTTTCAACCTACTCCAGATAAGAATTATCAACTATGGGCTGGAAACCTTAAAAAATATAATGTAAATAATAGTGGCCGTCTGACGGATAAAAATAATACTTTAATCGTTGATAGCCAGGGTAAATTACTGGCAAATAATGATTTGTGGTCACCTGATGTACAAGATGATGTGAAAGATGCAGATGAGACAACTTATGGAAGTCAAAAGTTTGCATGGATGGGGGGAGTTAAATCACAGTTAGCATTACGTACATCTGCAACAAATACAGATACAGCCAATCGTAAGTTATTAACTAACAGAAGTATAAGTGGAACGGGGGCTACATTAACAATAAGTGAAAGTTCGGCAAATGCATTAAAGCAAATAAATTTAAGTTACTTAACTGAGGATAGTTACAAGGAAGATCCTCAGCGTGGTTATTTAATGAATTTACTTGGCTATGCAGTTGATGCAACTAAGCCAGAAACAATTAATGCAACATTACTTTCTACGGCATCCGAACTTCGTCAAGTTGGAGCTGTAATGCATTCATCACCTATATTGATTACAAACAAAGGTGAAATTACATATAGCAATAATACCTTGGGTTCAAAAAATCGAGAGGATTATATTGTCTTTGGCTCAACACAAGGATTATTACACGCAGTTGATGCCTCAACTGGTAAAGAAAAATTTGCTTTTGTTCCAAATGAAATGGTTGATAATCAATATAAAGCTTTCGCAAAATTTGATTCAACGAATGGGGGAATGCAGAATCTATTTTATGGTGTAGATGGCCCTTGGAAAGCTTATACAGAGTTCGTAGCGGATAGTAGCGGTAACTTAACAGTAGGAACAGGTAAGGGTAACTTAAAAGGAAAACAATACGTATATGGTGGTTTACGTATGGGAGGAAATAGTTACTACGCACTTGATTTAGCAGATATAAATAATCCAAAGCTCAAATTTCATATTGATCCTCTTAATCAGAAAATATATGCAAATGGTACTTCAAAGACAGTTTCGGCTCTACAGTACATGGGACAAAGTTGGTCCAAGCCAACAATTGCTTGGGTAAAGTGGGGGGGAGTACGTAAGTTAGTTATGTTTGTTGGTGGAGGGTATGACGCTGGTTATGAAAATGATAGCTATAGTCAGACAAACAAAACTGGTGCTGGTGTATATATGTTTGATGCTGAGAATGGCGATTTGCTTTGGTGGGCGAGTGATAATGCCACTGCATCAAGTGCTGCTACAACAACTTCAGGTTTGATTGCGACAAAGAATAGTAATCTTCAATATAGCGTTGTTAGTGAAATTAAAGCCATTGATCGTGATGCTGATGGCTTGGTGGATCATCTTTATTTTGGAGACTTGGGGGGGCAAGCTTTTCGCATAGATTTGAATAATTCTTCTTCTACGATAGGTGGCTTTGCAACTCGTGTGGTTCGATTATTAAATTTACATAATGGACAATATAGTCCTCGCTTTTATGAACAGCCCGCTTTTTCAATTTATGACTATGAACGAACTCCATTTGCTGTAATTACTTTGGGCAGTGGTAATCGAAGTAAACCTTTGGCAGAGTATACTGTTGGTTCGTCATATGATTATGATGCAATTTATAATATTTATGATAAAGATGTTGCTCGTCGTGATTTATATGCAGATATTACATTAAATACAGAAGCTAAAAATACAACGGCTGCAAATCCCTTAGCTGAAATCACTGATACAAATCGTTTTTCTAATAAGACTTTAGCTGCATCCTATAGCAGTAATGGGTGGTTTTATCGATTTAAGTCAAATAAGCAGCAAAGCGAAAAGATAATGAGCGTGCCGTTAGTTATTAATAATGATCTATTTGTTAGTACTTTTGATGCGAGTAAGTCGGGACTGGCTGGTGATTGCGGTGCAGGAGTAAAAGGAGAAAGCTTTGTAAACTTATTCTGTATGCCTTATGGACAGTGCGCAAGTGGTACAAAAGATACTTATCGTTTAAGTCTGGGGGCGGGTATTACATCAGCTTCTATCGGGGCAGCAGATACAGCGGGATCTACTCGTCTTATTGTTGCAAACGTTGATACTTCGAATATACAGGGTAATCTAATTAAGGATAAGCGATATGGTACAAAGTTAGCTTTAATTCCACAGCGTTGGTATGAGAAAAACTAGTAGGAAGTTGGCATGAAACAAATGAGAACGTCATATTTCAAAGGTTTTACTTTAATTGAGCTAATGATCGTAGTAGCTGGAGTAGCTATTCTTGCAGCAATTGCACTTCCTTCATATCGAGCCTATGTTTTGCGTGCTGATGCTTCTCGCGCAGAACAGGAAATCCAACAAATTTCCATACAGCTCAATCGTCATAAATCTAGAAATTTTAATTATAAAGGTTTTTCTATAGGTGCTACCGCACCTGTAGTTTTGCCTGTTGGTGCGACTGCTAGTACTGTTAAATATAAAATAACGGTAAGAGATGGCGATGATCCTTCAAAAACCTTAACAGATACTATAGCTTTAGGACAAAACTGGGTTATCCGCGCAGAGGCTACCGATCCTAATAATTTTACTTTTTTGTTTAATAGTAGTGGGTTAATTTGTAAGAACAAAGCTACTAGTAATGTTACTTATACAACTTGTGGCACTGGAGTTGAGCCATGGTAAATAAAATCAGAGGCTTTAACTTAATTGAGTTAATGATTGTTGTGGCAATTATTGCGATTTTAGCAGCGATAGCTTACCCCTCATATAAAGAGCATATTCGTCATACTAAGCGTGTGGATATGCAAACTACATTGCAACAGATTGCTATGCAGATTCAACGTTATAAAGTAGCTAATTTTAAAGTTAGTGGAGCTACGGCTTTAGATTTGGGTGTTGCCTCATCTTATCCTACAAATGGCACTCGTCTATATACAGTCAATTTGGCCCCAGTTACCTCTGGTGCTTTAACCGCTGAAACATGGGTGTTAATTGCAACACCGCTTGCAAATACTTCACAGACTGGAGACGGAAATATCGTCTTAAATTATCGTGGTGAGCGCTGTTGGACAAAGGGTACCGATATTAACAATGGTACGGCTTGTGTTCCTTCTGCTACTTCGAATTGGGATGGACGTTAATTTAAATTCAAAACTGCGGATAACTCAAAAAATAATCTTTCTTTCGGGGCGAAAATCACGTAGAATGTCGCCCTCTATGAAAGGGGTTTGAAGTGTTGCCGATGGTCGGCGCAGGGATAATCCGTAAGAATTATAAGGCTTTTATCATGGTTGTTATTCGTTTAGCACGTGGCGGCGCAAAAAAACGTCCATTCTATCAAATCGTTGTGACTGACAGCCGCAATGCACGTGATGGTCGTTTCATCGAGCGTATCGGTTTCTTTAACCCGACTGCACAAGGTCAAGCAGAAAAACTTCGTTTAGATGCAGACCGTTTTGCTCACTGGGTTTCTCAAGGTGCTCAACCTTCTGAACGTGTTGCTTCTTTAGCTGCTCAAGCTAAAAAAGCTACTGCATAATTTTTGTAGTAGGTAGCCCATGATATCAACACAGAATGTTCCCGAAGATCGTATTCAGATTGGACAGTTACGTTCAGCTTATGGATTGAATGGGTGGCTCTGGGTGTATTCAAATACAGAACCTATGAGCAACATGTTTGACTACCTGCCTTGGTACATTGAGACCAAGGCCGGTTGGCAAACAATAGATGTAAAACGTTGGAAACCACATGGCAAAGGCCTAGTTGTTGCGTTGAAAGGTGTGAGTGATCGCACTGGGGCGGAAAGCTTGGTTGGCGCTAATATCTGGATTGCTAAGTCTCAACTGCCAAAAGCAGATGTAGATGAATACTACTGGTCAGATTTAAAGGGCTTAACTGTGTTAGGTCTTGATGAGGAAGAACAGGAAGTAAACTTAGGAAAAATTCATGAGTTGTTTGAAACTGGAGCCAATGATGTGATGGTGGTGCATGCTACCCCAGACAGCATTGATTCAGAAGAGCGCATGATTCCTTGGCACAAAGATGTAGTACAACGTGTTGATCTTGAAGCTGGTCGTATTTACGTCAATTGGGGCGTAGATTATTAATCCTTTTAGGATTAATACAGCAGGAAAATAGAGGAGTCTGTAATGTTTTTTGCAGTCATTACGCTTTTTCCTGAAATGTTTGAAGCGATTACAGCCTACGGCATCAGCGGACGTGCGGCAAAACGAGATATTGTACAAGTCACTTGTATTAATCCTCGTGATTTTGCTGAGGGAAACTACAGAAGAGTGGATGAACGTCCATTTGGTGGTGGCCCCGGTATGGTGATGATGGCTGAGCCTTTGGCGAAAGCAATTGCACATGCCAAACAACTTGCCTCACAAGCAGGACATGTTAATGTCCCTGTGGTGTATATGTCCCCACAAGGCAAAACCTTAAATGAACAGGCAGTACAGCAGTTTGTCGATTATGACGGCTTAATCGTACTGTGTGGACGTTATGAGGGAGTAGATGAACGTTTGATCCAGCATTATGTTGATCAAGAATGGTCAATTGGTGATTATGTTCTATCTGGTGGTGAACTGCCCGCTATGGTGTTACTTGACAGTATTATTCGCCGTTTGCCGAATGTAATGTCAGATGAACAATCAGCAGTACAAGATTCTTTTGTTGACGGTCTTTTAGATTGTCCACAATATACAAAGCCTGATCATTTTGAAGGGCTGGATGTGCCAGAGGTATTAAAATCTGGACATCATGGCAACATTGAAAAATGGCGCTTTTTGCAGCGATATCAACGAACTCTAGAGCGCCGACCAGAGTTGGTCGAAAAGGTTGAGTTGACTAAGCAGCAAAAAAAATGGCTAAAAGATACGCAATTGAATAATGGTAACTCTTAATCGTTATTCTCAAGAACGAAAGTTCTGCAACAAGACGAGAAGCAATGCTTCGAGTTAAAGCATAATTCTATTTAATGAATAGTTTTATGTAAATTTAAAGGCTCTTTATAGACATATTGTCGTAAAGGGAAAGATAAACGGGTTGATATGCGCTTTAGCCTCTATCCCCAGCGGAAATTCAGACCTCTTCTGACTCCGCACATATTGGAGATTCCCACAATGAGTGGTAAACATCCTTTAGTTCAAGCTGTTGAAAATGCACAGTTAAAATCTGATATCCCTGCTTTTGCTCCTGGTGACACTGTCATCGTTCAAGTAAAAGTAAAAGAGGGTGATCGTGAACGTCTTCAAGCATTTGAAGGTGTTGTAATCGCTAAGAAAAACCGTGGTTTGAACTCTGCGTTCACAGTACGTAAAATTTCTAGCGGTGTTGGTGTTGAGCGTGTATTCCAAACTCACTCACCAGTTGTTGCTAAAATCGAAGTGAAACGTCGTGGTGACGTTCGTCGTGCTAAACTTTACTACCTCCGTGACTTGTCTGGTAAAGCTGCACGTATTCGTGAAAAATTACCAGCTCGTAAAGCGTAAGCTTATAGCGAGTAAAAAAATGCGCCTTTTGGCGCATTTTTTGTTTAAAAACTATAGTCCTTGAAGTTTCAAACGGTTTGCGTGTTGACGGTAAACTGATACAGGATCGGAAGCGAAAATAGAACGTATACCAAGTACTTGGTTTACTTCATCTAAATGGTTCCAGTTGTAATCATCACGAATTGTTTTACCAAATTTGGCGCTGCATCGGGAAACAAGTCCATCATTATCACCAAATGGATCGACTACTAAACTACTGCCTGTAAGCGCAATATCAAATGGATCTAATGGGTTGGTCAGCGCTTTATTCCCCGAGAAAGAATACATATAAATGCCTTTCGCTTGATATGCTCCTTCACTACAAGAAGTGGTCGGTATACCCATTGGGAACTGAGCATTAAATTTTGCAGAACCTTGCGTAGATAAGCTATGAGCTCCGGCTAAAGAGTCGTGCGGATAGCTTGTCGGATCAAGGCCTCCTGCCCAAGTAATTGCAGCTGAAAACCAGTTTACTAACGTTGCCAGTCCAGACAGAGGAGTACCCTCAACGTTCAGGATCACATCTGCCATTGGTGATCCCTTATGAGGCGCACCGATCGTGGTAAGTGACGCCACTTTTTCTGGCATGATACCGGCCACATAGCGAATTGTCGGGCCCCCATGGCTATGACCGATCAAGTTGACTTTAGGCTTACCAGTAATGGCAATAATCTCTTCTACTTGCTGGGCAAGTTGTTCACCACGCACTTCTGTTGAGTTGAAAGGTGACACTCTGGTAGCCCAGACATTTCCACCATTACGAGCAAGATCCGGAAGGATTTGGTACCAGTAATCGAGACCAAGTGTATCTGTCCCAACTCGGTTAAAACCTGCCATACCGTGGTTAAAAACCAATGGATATTTGGTTTGTGCATAAGATGAATAAACGAACGAGTTTTTAACTTGTTCAGCATTTGTGGCATGGGCCGCCGAAATACTCAGTCCTGAGAGCATTGCAGCGCAAAAAAACTTTAACTTCCTTTTCATTTTTTACTCACTATTTTTATTTTGTATGAAAAGCAGCTTCTTACTGCTAGTGAATGTTTAGCCTATTCCTAAAAGAAAAGGCTTAATAATTAAATGGCAGTTCACCTCCCTGATCATGGACCGTTTCAAAAGTTCGAAGTCTTAATTGCTCTTGTGATGAGTTAAATTGTTGTTGCCGTAATTGTTGTATAGCTTGGTTTTTAGCACTATCGCTCATATTGCTTTTAATAATTTCATCTCGTCCACTCAAGTAACTTGTGACCCTTTGCTGCCAAGCACTACGCTGTGTATCTAAAGTTTCTAGCCTTTGAGTTGCTTCAGCTCCGACGAGTGCCGTACGCATTTGTCTAAGTTCTTCTGCTGAACCATGGCGTGCTTTAATTTGTTTGGTCAGTGCATGTAAGTCATCAAGTTTAGAAAGTTCTTGTAGGTTTTGTTGCCAGTCTTCTGGTAGTTGTTCAAAGCGTTCTTTAAGCTTTTGAGCCTTTTCAATTTCGCTTAAAGAAGAGTCCTCAAGTATTTGCATACGATCTAGCGTATAGTTCTGATAAATATCTTCAGTTGAGAAGAGTCCATCAATTTCAGCGGCCGAAAAGAAACGTTTTCTTAGATCTTGAATTGAATTAAAGATTTTTTGAAAATAATTTTTATCTTGTTGTTTTGATGGAGGCGTTTGGATTTGAGCAAGCTGTTCGCGATATCTTAAGTAGCGGGTCCATAAATCCAAAATCTGTGAGCGAGCGGGTTCTAAATATTTTCCCTGAATAAATTGTCTAAAGTGATTTTTAATTTGCTCTAAATCATTTTCTCCATATTGAGTAATAAAATATTCAAAGCAGTCACGAGTTTGACTGTTAACGACCAAATGTTGGGAATTATCAATTTTTAACTGACAGTTAACTTCAGTATCTTGCTGACTTTTACTATGGTAAGCATCTGCATTTAGCGATGAGTGATTTGTAGGTGGAATAGATGCTAAATTTTGAGCTGTCTTTTCACTGACTTGGGTTGATGTGTTTTTTGAATCAGGACTTAACCAATATACACATGCAATGAGGCTCAAAATAAAAAATCCGAGCACGCACCACAATACCTTCTTCTGCATCCCTTGCATAAAGATATCTTCCTTAAGTTTTAATTTGTTGTTTTTTTACTCGATCATTAATGTGCCATAAAATAAGTGAAAAGGCACCTAAATATTGTGAAAATATCTTGCCGAATTTGCTAACATGTCGGCACTTTTTTCTAGCTTTGTGTTCCAGTAAAAATGACGACAAAAAATCAAAAAATTTCTCGTCGCCATATCAGTGGTGTATTTCTTTTAAATAAACCATTAGGCTTAAGTTCAAATGCCGCTTTGCAAAAAGTGCGTTGGTTATATCGCGCCCAAAAAGCAGGCCATACTGGAGCGTTAGACCCCTTGGCGACAGGTTTGCTCCCGATTTGTTTGGGAGAGGCAACCAAGTTCTCACATTATTTGCTGGACTCAACAAAGCGTTATCAAACCACTGTTCGATTGGGACAGACCACAACAACAGGTGATGTGGAAGGGGAGATTTTACAAGAGCGTCCTATTCCTGTGCTTAACCAAGAACTTATTGAACAAACTTTAAAAAAGTTTAGAGGCGATATTCAACAAGTTCCGCCCATGTATTCGGCTTTGAAAAAAGAAGGTAAGCCATTATATGAGTTGGCGAGAAAAGGTATAGAGATTGAGCGAGAAGCGCGTCCAGTCACGATTTATGCTTTAGAGCTTATTGAATTTACCGAAAATAGTATCACTCTGGATGTAACCTGTTCTAAAGGGACTTACATCCGTGTATTAGGTGAAGATATTGGTGAAGCACTTGGTTGTGGTGGGCATTTAACGATGCTGAACCGGACTCAAACAGGACATTTTGAGCTTATACCGAGCTATACCATTGAATATCTGGAAAGTTTAACAGAAGAGCAAAGAGAAGCTTTGCTACTTCCAGTTTATGCACCAGTTGACCATTTCTTAAAAATTCTGGTTCCGGAAGGGCGTGAAAAATATTTTTGCAACGGTTTAGAAAGCAATATTGAGCATTCTGCAGAAGCAGAAGTTTTGGTGTTTTCGGGTGAGCGCTGTTTAGGCTTAGCCGAGATTACCGATAAAAAACGGTTGGTACCTAAGCGTATCTTAAATTTGTAGTAGATGTAGAGTATAGAGCATGGGCATGGAATGGGACGTTATCCTTAGTTTGATCTTTTTTGCGTTTACTGCAGGAGCAATTGATGCTGCTGTAGGCGGCGGTGGACTTATCCAGATTCCCGGGATCATGAGCACTTTTCCTAACATGTCGACTGCTACGGTGATTGGTACCAATAAAGTCTCATCCATTTTTGGTACTGCATCGGCGGCTTATACATTTGCTAAAAAAGTAAAGTTGCAATGGAAGCTTCTAGCAGTTATTGCCATTTGTGCCTTGATTAGTTCTTTTGCCGGCGCGGCATGCTTATCACTTATTCCTCAATCGGTATTGCGTCCTTTCGTTTTCGTAATGTTGATTGTGATTGCGATTTATACCCTAGTTAAAAAGAACTTCGGTCAAGTTCATACCGAGCAAAAAATTACCACGAAAATGTTAATTTTAGCTGGTATCGGTAGTTTGGCTATTGGTTTTTACGACGGTATTTTTGGGCCAGGTACAGGTAGTTTCTTTATTTTCTTCTTTATCCGTTTTTTACAAGTTGATTTCTTACATGCTTCAGCTTTGTCAAAAATCGGTAATTTTATGACGAACTTAGCTGCGCTGAGTTTCCTCATCCCAACTGGTCACGCTATTTTACATATTGGTTTAATGATGGCGGCGGCTAACGTGCTAGGTTCTATTGTTGGGGTGCGTACCGCGCTTAAATACGGTAGTGGTTTTGTGCGAATTATCTTTTTAATTTTGGTGAGTATTCTGATTTGCCGTTTGGGCTATCAAATGTTTGTTACAGGCTAAATAAGATAAAAAAGTATGAACTGGTCTTAAGGAGCAGTTCATACTTTTTATGTATCGTTCCTCATTGAAAATATAAAAATCATTACAGAAACTTACTAGAAAGAAAACTGTGTAAAAAATAGTCTCATTTTAAGCTACTTAAATAATATAAATTTCAACGTATGATAAACCTTGAAATAAAAAAGATTTTTTAGCTAAAAATGAGGAAGAGAATGAATATTTTCGAAGCATTAAGAGAAAGCCATGAAAATCAACGAAACCTTTCTGAGCAATTAATCCAGACACATGGTTTAACCGAAGAACGAAAAGAATTATTTGATGCATTAAAAAATGAACTTTATGCCCATTCAGTTGCCGAAGACCGTTATCTCTATATTCCTTTAATGTTTGATGATGTGGGTTTGGATATTACGAGACATGCTTTATCCGAACATCATGAAATGGATGAGTTGGTTGAACAGCTTGAAAAAACCGATATGAGTAGCCCTAGCTGGTTAGCAACCGCCAAACAGTTGAGTGAAAAAGTCCATCACCATTTAAAAGAAGAAGAGCATAAATTTTTCCAGCAAGCTGGAAAAATTCTGAAAGATAGCGAAAAAGAAACGCTGGGTAATAAATATTTAAAGGAATATAAAAAGTATAAAAAGCAGCAGTAGAACAAACCTACGCAGCTTTTCTAGTGCTTCTTAAAGTAACCCCAATCGAGGCCAACATTACACAAGCCAAAGCCACCCATTGCAGCGTGCTGATTTCTTCGTGAAGTAATAAGAAACCCGTTAATGCTGCCAATGCTGGTGCTAAACTCGTTAGAGTCCCGTAAGTTAATTTATTGAGTTGTTTGAGAGCCATTAAGTCGAGTGCATAGGGAATAGCAGTCGCTAAAACCGCAATAAGTAATGCTTTACCCCAGTACTGGGTCTCAAGTAATGCAGGAGCATTATGCCAGATCCCAATTGGTAATAATGCAAGTGCAGATACGCCAATTCCAATTGTTAATGCATGCATCCCTATATTTTGAGTCACAACTTTATGGCCGAAATAAATATAGAAGGCCCAGCAAAGCCCTGCTCCTAGGGCACAAGCTGCACCTACATACGAAAAATGGTGTTGAACTGGGTTTTGCCAAGGCACCATGAGTGCGATGCCTAACATGGCAAGCGCTACCCAAATGTAGTCACTCTTTTGTTTAATAGAAAGAAGCGCAAGGCCTAATGGACCAATAAACTCTAAGCCAACAGCAATTCCCTGGGGTAATTTTCCAAGTGATGTATAAAATAGGATATTCATTAACCCTAAAGATGCGCAGTACATTAACAAATCACGCCATTTTAAGTAGGGTAAGCGAGACCAAATTTTCCATGAACGAAACATGACGGCAACAATAACTGCTGCAAAACAGAGTCTTAAAATTGTGACAGTGAGCGGATCTAATGTAGCAATGAGTTGCTTGGCAAATGAAGCGCTGATTTGATATGAAACCATCGACAAAATCATATACAGCACAGCAATAATTGGAAGATTTTGCATGGAAAAAAAACCTTAGCGCTTCATTTGATATTTAAAAAATAATAAGAGTCAATTATAACGAATACTGAGTTTTAACTGGCAGCGATCATTAAATTAACTCACCACTTTTTCACGTTCTTGACGAGCTTTTTGGGTGGTTATGGTACAACCAACAGAAGCGGTAATAATGGTTGCAAGTGCCAACCATTGGTTCCATAAAAGATATTCACCCAAGAAGATAAATCCAGATAGTGCTGCAACTGCGGGCTCTAGGCTCATCAATGTTCCAAAGCTTAAAGGTGTCAAATTGCGCAGTGCTAACATTTCTAAAGAGAATGGAAGAGCACTGGCTAAAATGGCCAAACCAATAAAATAAAAAAGATAGGGAAGTTCAATCACTTGACCAATCGAGCCTGAAAAAAAGGTAATGGGTAATAAGATGCATGCACCTACACTCATTCCTAAACACACCGTATGATTACCTGAAATACCAGAAGGTTTCTGGCCGGCAATAATATAAAGCGCCCAACAAGACCCTGCACTAATTGCAAATAAAACGCCGATCCAATCTAAGCTATGGGCCTGATTGAAAGGGAAAAGTAAAATCAGCCCAATAATTGCGAAGCTCACCCAAACAAAATCATATTTTTGGCGTGCGTGGTATAACGCCACACTTAAAGGGCCAATAAATTCAAAAGCAACCGCGATCCCAATCGGTAAGCGTTCGATCGACAGATAAAACAGTGCGTTCATGCCTGCAAGCGCAAATCCATAAGCTAAAATTGCTTTCCAGCGGACCTGACTAAAATTAATTCGCCAAATTTGAAAAATAATCGCAAGAATAATTGCACCTAAACATAGGCGCATTGCAGAGACAGTGAGCACAGGAAAGTTCTGAAACAGAATTTTTGCTAAAGATGCACTGCTTTGTACGCTTAGCATAGCGAGAATGAGAAAGCCCAAAGCATGCAGCTGAGATTTCTGGTTCGAACTGGACATTTTATTATTTGATCGATTGGTATACTTTTCACATGATAATGTAAATGCCTATAAAAAAGCCACAGACATTGCTGTGGCTTTTAAATTTACAGTTCGTATTAGAACAATACACGAACGCGAATTGTACCTTCAACTTCATGCAACATATCTAAAGCTTCGTGAGAAGCAGAAGCGTCAACGTCCATGACGAGGTAACCGATGTCGCCTTTAGTCATAAGTGACTGACCAGAAATGTTGATGCCTTGTTCAGCAAACAAGTTGTTGATTTTAGACAATACACCTGGCACGTTTTTGTGGATGTGCAATAAACGGTGTTGACCAGCTGTCAATGGTAATGCGATTTCCGGGAAGTTAACCGCAGAAAGTGTCATACCTTTGTCAGAGTAAGCAACAAATTTCTCTGCAACTTCTAAACCAATGTTTGCTTGCGCTTCCATGGTTGAACCACCAACGTGAGGAGTTAAAATCACGTTGTCTAAGCCGCGAAGTGGAGACTGGAATTCTTCACCATTTGCTTTTGGTTCTTTCGGGAATACGTCAACCGCTGCACCAGCAATATGACCAGATTTGATTGCATCAGCTAAATCTTCAATCACTACACATGTACCACGTGCAGCATTTAAGAAAATCGCGCCTTCTTTCATTTTCGCAAATTGTTCTTTAGTGAAGAAGTTACGTGTAGACGGAACATCTGGCACATGCAACGTTACAACATCTGCAGTTGCTAAAAGTTCATCTAAAGAACCAACTTGGCGAGCATTACCCATTGGTAATTTGGTTACTGCATCATAATAAATAACATGCATACCCATGCTTTCAGCAAGAACTGAAAGTTGAGAACCGATAGAACCGTAACCCACAATACCTAAAGTTTTGCCACGAGTTTCAAAAGAACCGACAGCAGACTTGTCCCAACCACCACGATGACAAGCCGCCGATTTTTCAGGAACACGGCGAAGAAGAAGAATCGTTTCAGCAAGTACAAGCTCTGCAACCGAACGCGTATTTGAATACGGTGCGTTGAATACAGGAATACCACGTGCCATTGCTGCTTTAAGATCAACTTGGTTTGTTCCGATACAGAAACAACCTACTGCGATCAATTTATTTGCAGCTTCGAAAACTTCTTCAGTCAATTGGGTACGCGAACGAATACCAATAAAGTGAGCATCTTTAATTGCTTCTTTAAGCGCTTCGCCTTCAAGAGCAGTTTTACGATAGTCAATATTGGTGTAACCCGCAGCGTTTAAAGTATCGACTGCGTTTTGGTGAACGCCTTCTAACAAAAGGAAACGGATTTTATCTTTAGGTAGTGAAAGATGTTGGCTCATTACGGCTCCGCTACAAAGGCCAAATTTGGTGGCGGTATAATAACATACTGGGCAGCGCTATAGATATTTCGTTTATACCATCGCCTTATGGCAATTTTATCTATGTCTAATCACTTCTGTTTATGGCTTGTCGAGCATTTTAAAATATGCTTGGTAGGGGGATAAATGTGATTTTTCTCTGAAAGCCCCATAGAAAGCATTTATTTACGTTAAACATGTTTTGTAGTGACAGTATCTCTATTCTGAACTTTATCGCTTGCGCGGATACATGTAGAATATAGGAGTTCCTTGAACATTATGGCTTTGCTCAGGTGAGAACCTTGAGAATTATGAGGTCATAGTCCCACCACAGTTTACTTCTTGCTAGGTCTGCAAACGATGAATGCTCCAGTCGCTTTAACACCTGAGTTACTCACCCAATTAACAGCAATCGTCGGTGAAAACCGTATTAAAACTGATGCTGATAGTCTCGAAAACTGGGGTAAAGATCATACCAAGCATTTTAATCCGAACCCATCGGTCATCGTTTTTCCGTCAACGACAGAACAAGTTCAGGCAGTTGTAAAGCTTGCGAACCAGTTTAATGTTGCGATTACACCGTCAGGTGGTCGTACTGGTCTCTCTGCTGGTGCGGTAGCAACCAATGGTGAAATTGTCATTAGCATGGACAAAATGAACCAAATTCTTGAGTTCTTCCCGGCAGATCGTATGGTTCGAGTGCAAGCTGGTGTTGTGACTGAGCAATTGCAAAATTATGCAGAAGAACAAGGTATGTATTATCCAGTGGACTTTGCATCCGCAGGTTCTAGCCAGATTGGCGGTAATATTGGTACCAATGCTGGTGGTATTAAAGTTATTAAATATGGCATGACACGTAACTGGGTACTTGGTTTAACTGTAGTGACTGGTAAAGGTGACATCCTGCGTTTAAACAAAGGCATGGTTAAAAATGCAACTGGTTATGCATTACAGCATTTGTTTATTGGTGGTGAGGGTACATTAGGTTTAGTGACCGAAGCAGAAATTAAACTTGAGCGTCAACCACAAAACTTACAAGTTTTAGTTTTAGGTGTTCCAGACTTCGATGCAGTAATGCCTGTGTTACATGCTTTCCAAAAAGACATCGACTTAACTGCATTTGAGTTCTTTGGTGAACTTGCAATGCAAAAAGTTTTAGACCACGGGCATGTACAACGTCCATTTGAAACTCAATGCCCATTCTATGTATTACTTGAGTTTGAAGCGCCATATGAGCCGATTCTCGATAAAGCAATGGAAATCTTCGAGCATTGTATGGAGCAGGGTTGGGTACTTGATGGTGTAATGAGCCAGAGCCTTGACCAAGTAGAAAGTTTATGGCGTTTACGCGAAGATATTTCTGAATCAATCGCGCCGTTCACTCCATATAAAAACGATATTTCAGTATTAATTACTCATGTACCTGCATTTATTCGTGAGATTGATGCGATTGTTCAAGAGAACTATCCTGACTTTGAAATTTGCTGGTTCGGTCATATCGGTGACGGTAACTTACACTTAAATATTTTAAAACCTGAAAACTTAACCAAAGATGAGTTTTTTGCGAAGTGTCAGGTGGTGAATAAATATGTGTTTGATACCGTGAAAAAATACGATGGTTCAATTTCTGCTGAGCATGGCGTAGGTATGACTAAAAAGCCATATTTGGAATATTCACGTTCACCTGAAGAAATTGAATATATGAAAGCTTTGAAAAAAGTATTTGACCCAAATGGCATTATGAATCCGGGTAAATTATTTGATCTTTAAATTAGATCTATTTTGTAGGACTACATAGTTTCTACAGAGTAACCGACAAAGCCATAGCATCATAAAGCTATGGCTTTTGTTTTTTGGTGATAAAAATGCAACGTTTATTTTTAATTTCAGCGCTCTGTGCTGGACTTTTCACTGGGTGTGCGACGACCAGTAAATTAATCCCTTTTGTGGGTTCTGAAACCCCGATGCAACAAGTACTTAAAGCCCAGCCTGAGATCGTAAAAGAGCATAACAATACCTCAGTTCAGCAAGTATTTAATCGAGTGGAATCTCCAACAGTTTCCCGTATTACCGTTATCCAAACAGGTTTAATGGATGATTCTGTTTCTGCAATCCGAACAGAATATTCATTTAAGCTAGTTGATGAAAAGTGGCAATTGCAAAATAAGCAAAAGAGCTATCAATGCGCGAGAGGGAAAGGCTCTAGAGGTTTTCAAACCCAGCTTTGCTCTTAAAAATAAAAAAAGACGATAAATATATCGTCTTTTTTTATAGTCTAAATTATACGCCGCTTTCTAAAATTTTAATTTTGACGTCAACTACATCATCTTTAACGGCTTCATGATGCGCTTGCATATGCGGTGTAGCTAAATGCGCTTCAAGATGAGTAACACTTTCCCATTTTTCTAGCATGACAATCATGTCAGGCTCTTTAGTTTGGAAGCTCGCATTTGATTTGTGATCAACTAAAGGCTCATAACCATGACAACCATCTTCTGCTAAAACAGTTGGAATGATTTTTTGAAATGCATCCAATACGTTCTGGCGATGCTGTCCACCCGATTTAGTACGAATTTCCGCAATAATGGTTAGCATGGATTTCTCCTTATTAGGCTGCTGCAAATACAGTATTTAAGTGTGCTTTATATTCTTCAACATAACTATCAACGTCAGGCATTTTAATTACGTCATTTACGATAAATGTCGGAAGGGTGCTCATGCCTAAGAACTGATTGGCTTTATGAAATGGTAAATAAACACCATCTACACCTACGCCGTGGAAGAATTGATCTGCATCTTCAAATGCTTCCATTGGAGCATTCCAAGTCAATGACAGCATATATTTTTTGTCATGAATTAAACCACCTGAACCATATTTTTTTGAGGCATCAGAACGGCTACGCCCATCACTTGCATAAAGTGAACCATGACCAGTGGTAAAGACATCATCAATGTATTTTTTGACTGTCCAAGGTGCGCCCATCCACCAGCCTGGCATTTGATAAATAACAACATCTGCCCATAAGTATTTTTCAACTTCACTTTCAGCGTCATAATTGCTGTCTGCACGGGTGACTTGAACTTCGTGGCCGAGTTCCGTGAGGTGTGTGGTTGCTAGGGTGGTTAATGTGTCATTTAATTCACCGTTTGAGTGGGCAAATTGTTTAGCACCATTAATCACTAAAATCTTACTCATGGAGGTTGCTCTCATTAAATTCCTGTATTTGACGCATACTCTATGAGATTTACTGTTGTAGAAAAATGCATGAATAGGAAAAATATTGTTGATAAAAAATCAATAATTATTATTGGATTTCTATTTAAAATTAATCTATCTCATTAATATCAATAAATTTATAGCTCTTTACAAAGCTCAAAAGGAAAAAGTGGCCTATTATCTTTAGCATTAATTTTGAGTAAATAGAGGGGAAGAGTGATGAAAAAGAATGGTTTGTTGATTATTTTCAGCTTAAGCATATTAACAGCTTGTGCTCCACCTCAAAATTCTTCTGCTCAACTTGCTGATAGTCCTATACAGGCTGTATTACTCGATCAACCAGATCTTTTAAATGATGCAAGCAATTTAGATATTTCACAGCAAATGAATGCTTCGGATGATCCTTCCAATGCTCAAGTTACTATTTTGCAAACAGAGCCTAGTCCAGATGCGGTGTCGAAAACACGTACTGAATATTTATTAAAACGAGATCAGCAAATCTGGAAAATTGTGAATAAAAAGCAAAGCTATCAATGTACAAAAGGAGAGGAAACTACAGATTTTCAAGTTAATCCTTGCCCATAATGCTTAATTTTTTATCGAATATGTGGATAACTTTAAGTTTGTGCACAACCATAATTTGCATGCCCTTTTGTGCAAAAAACTAAAATTTAAGCTTCTTGAAATTGCATGATTGCTGATCAATTTAAAAAGTGCTATTGTTGCGCTCGGCAATTGTGCCAATTGGTAAAAATTACCGAATCTCACGTCATATATTTTTTCTCGTTTTAGACACCTCGTGAATACGGTGTTTCACACTCTAAACATGCACTCTCACGGCATATAACAACTTAACTAAAGATTGATTGACCATACATGTCATCGTCATGACTACATTATTTATTTCAATATGTAGCTACTGAGACATTTTGGCCGCTATTTTGAAGTGTACAACTCATGAAAAATATTCAAACGACAACGTTGAACCGTACAACGTTGATGTTTCCTTTGGCCTTAGTGCTATTTGAATTTGCGGTTTATATTGGTAATGACCTGATTCAGCCAGCCATGTTGGCAATTACTGAAGATTTTGGTGTAAGTGCAACTTGGGCACCCTCTTCAATGTCATTTTATTTATTAGGCGGTGCTACAGTTGCATGGTTACTTGGTCCTTTGTCGGACCGTCTCGGACGTAAAAAAGTACTATTAGCTGGAGTTTTATTCTTTGCTCTATGCTGTTTTTTAATTTTACTGACGACACAAATCGAGCAATTTCTAGCTTTAAGATTTTTGCAGGGAATTGGCTTAACCGTCATTTCAGCAGTCGGTTATGCTGCTATTCAAGAGAGCTTTGCTGAGCGTGATGCAATTAAAGTTATGGCACTCATGGCGAATATCTCGTTACTTGCCCCATTGTTGGGGCCTGTACTTGGAGCCTTTTTAATTGATTATGTGTCTTGGCATTGGGGCTTTGTCGCCATCGCTGTATTAGCATTACTCAGTTGGATCGGGTTGAAAAAACAGATGCCAAGCCAGCAATTCAGTGTAACCAAGCAACCTTTTAGTTATCTTTTTGATGATTTTAAGAAGGTGTTTACCAACCGCCGTTTTTTAGGTTTAAGCCTCGCATTACCTTTAGTGGGTATGCCTTTAATGCTCTGGATTGCTTTATCTCCAATCATTTTAGTAGATGAGTTAAAGCTCACCAGTGTGCAATATGGCTTAGCTCAATTCCCTGTATTTTTGGGTTTGATTGTAGGTAACATCGTTTTAATTAAAATTATCGATCGTCTGGCTTTAGGTAGAACGGTCATGATGGGTTTGCCTATTATGCTGATTGGGACACTCATTTTAGTATTAGGTGTGGTGTGGCAAACCTATCTCATACCTTGTTTGCTTACAGGGATGACGCTCATCTGTTTTGGTGAGGGAATTAGCTTTTCAGTCTTATATCGCTTTGCACTCATGTCATCTGAGGTATCAAAAGGAACTGTTGCAGCAGCAGTTTCGATGTTACTGATGATGAGCTTCTTTGCAATGATTGAACTTGTACGTTATCTCTATACACAATTTCATTTATGGGCTTTTGCATTATCTGCATTTACTTTTATTGCTCTTTGGTTTAGCCAACCGCGAATTGCTCTAAAGCAGGAAATGCAAGAAAGAAAGCTCGAAGGAAATGATTAAATTAAAAATACCGGAATCAATATTCCGGTATTTTTTTAGTTTTACATCATTTCTTGTTCTAAAAGCTTGCCTTTAAGCGTTAAAAGTTCAGGCAAAGTTTCTAACAATAAAGTGATTTGTTTCAAGACTAATATATATTTTTCGGAAAGGTGTTCATGTGCAGTTATGCTTTGAATTTCTTGTAAGGTTTGTTCAATAAGCTTCGGGTCGGGAAGTGACTGCTCAAGAACACTCTGGCTTATAATTTGCTGGCAGCATAACAATAATTGCAAAATCTGCTCATCATCAATTTTTTGACGCTGACTTCCTAACGCTGCTACGTAACTCAGTTGGCTGTGGCTATAAACCAGATAACGAAAAGCATAATGGATGAGTTGAGGGTCAGGGTTTGGTTCGGCACTTAGGCTCGAGATCATGTTGGATAGCTCGATTTGAGCATTATGTGCAGCACGACGAATTCGGCGGTACTCTATATCCTGATTTTTTCCATATTGATATTGTTCAACAATCACATTGAAATAATCTAAGGTGGCTTTGCTACTTTTCTTAATATTGTTTGGAATATTACGGAAGTTCCAATCAGGCCAAATGAAGTTTACGGCAAGCCATGCAATCAAACAGCCTAATAAGGTATCAATTAGGCGAGGTAAAATAATACTGTAACCTGCACCTTTTAAGTTGAAAATGAGCAATACCATTAAGGTTGCCATCAGTGTTGCTAGGGCATATTTCTTCTGGCGTAAGTAGAAAAAGCTAACTCCACAAATAATGGTAAGAATGAGCTGACCTTCAATACTAGGAACAAAATATAAAATGGGAATACCCAATAAAACGCCGAGTAAAGTCCCAATCGTTCTAAGCTTTAAACGACTTTTGGTTGCAAAGTAAGTAATTTGGCAAACAAATAAACTGGTGAGCAAAATCCAGTAACCATGTTGGGCAAAAGGTAAGAGGGAAATGGCATAACCTGCGGCAAATACAACCGCAATTCGTACTGCATGTCTAAATAGCGCCGATTGTGGCGTCAGTTGTTGCCGAAGTTTTAAGATAAGATCTGAAAATCCTTGAATATCGTCATCAAGTAAATTTAAGTGTTCTTGTCTTGTTTGAGTGCTATTTTCAGGAATAGGTTGGGCATATTGCAGTTGTTCAAACTGTTCATGCATTCCTTTTAAATTATCAAAAATAAGTTTTAAATTTTTAACTTCAAAATTTTGTGGATGTTGTTGTATCCAATCTTTTAAAGAACTTTCCAAATGTCCTAATACTTTCTGACTTTCTTGCGAAGGCTGATATGGCTGGTTATATAAAATACATTGAGCTAAGTCTTGGCATGCTTGTGCTTGTAGACGCAGGTTTTTTTGGAAACGGAAAATAAGATCACTACGGCTGAAATTCTGTTGAATATGTTCGTAATGTAAATAATTTGAAGTGGCTTGCTCGTGAATATCTCGTGCGAAAAAATATAGGTTCAGCCAATAGATGCTTTTATTACTGACTCTGGAGGCTTTGAGTCGAGTAAGTAGTGAACTGCGTATTTGATTGAGGCTTTGAGCAACTTGCGTATTTTGTAGAGATAATTCATATAAAAGCTGTTCAACATTCTCTTTATTGTCCGGATCAAACAAACGAGCTTTTGCTTGTAGTAGAACAGAAATTTCTTTAAAAATTTGTGAGAGCTTATCTTGTAAGGGAAGTGTCGGTTTAATAATAAAAAATAAAATAGAAGTTAAACCGTACCACAGAGCACCATAAACAAAATAGGTAGGTTGTTGATACCAATATGTATATTCGCTTAAACCGAACATACTATAAATAGAGAGCAGAATCGTGCCAAAAGAAATCGTGGCATAACGTTGCCCTAAGGCGCCTAGTAATATGAAAAAAGCGCTTGAGATAGAGAGATATAAAATAAAGAAAATTTTGTAAGGAGCTAAAAAGCCAAGAATACTACTGACTGTAAAAAACAGCAGGCAAACATAAACCAAGTTGCGTAATCGAATACTTAAACGATCATCAAAGTCTGTTAATGCTGCTGCAATTGCACCTAAGGTCACGGGAACAATAAGTTGATTATAGCCCAGCCACAGCAAACCTAAAGTTGTGCCAGTGAGTACAATCAGAATTTGCAGGCAATAAATTAAAATAGAGTTTGTCTTAAAGCTATTAAATATTTGGGTCAGATAATTCACGGCTTTTGTTCTAAATTAGAGAATACGTGAGAACGCAGTATGTAACTTTAAATTTTTATTACTTCAAAAATATTATTCTTTTTATCTACAAAAGTCAGTCATTTTTTAAGATTTTATTAGACTTAAACCAAGCTGTAACGATCAATAAATTAACAAAATTATGGATATCTTTTTAGATACCCACAATTTGAAAAATATATAAATTATTTAATTACACCACATGCAATTCGTGCTCCGCCACCGCCAAGAGGTTGAGGTGAGTCTGAGTAATTGTCACCACCCGCATGGATCATAATAGCTCGACCTTGAATATCAGCAAGTTTTAATCGAGGTGCGATTACGGCTGTTGTTGCAACACCTGTGTTATCGACAACTAAAACAGGTAGATCACCGAGATGGCCTGTAGTTGGTGTACCATGATGAGGTGCTTGGTTCGGGTTATAGTGACTACCAGCAGCTAAAGCAGCGCCAGGTTTTCCATCTTTTACAGCAGGTGCACAAGAACCATTTTCATGAATATGGAAACCACGAGTACCACTTGGTAAGTCAGCAAGAGCAGGGGTAATAATTAAACCTTTGTCGCTATCTTGAAAGCTAACCGTACCTATTTTTTTACCAATACCGTTAGCGGTTACTTCATTTACATCAACCACTTTTTTTGTATGCATTGTGGTTAATGCTTGAGCTGTGTCAGATACAGTTTTTGTTACCGAACTACAGCCAACCGTAAAAAGAGCCGTAAGCGCGCAGACTGCGCCAATTTTATTAAACATCTGCATGATTGGATGTCCTTATAAATATGTATGATCGTTTGATTCAAACAAACACAGGGTTAACCTACAAGTTAATTTAAATAGTTAATTTGTATCTAGAAACATTTTTAAATTAAATAAATAAATCACTCTTTATCTGTTGAAGATTCATGATCAGAATCATAAATCATGGTGGTTTTTGGCATAGGTTCTGGTTCAATCGTTTCATGTAACCATTCACGCCAAATTGCTAGCAAAATAGCCAAAATTACAGGACCAATAAATAGACCGACTAAACCGAAACTCGCAATACCACCTAATACGCCAAACATAATTAATAAGAATGGAATTTTGGTGGCACCAGAAATCACAAGTGGACGAATGACATTATCTGAACTGCTGACAATGACTACGCCCCAAACAACCACGCCAATTGCTTCCATGGTTTGTCCTTGAGAGAACAACCATAAGCCAACGCCTAAATAAGAAATTGGAGTACCAAATGGAATTAAAGCCAATAAGAAAGTAGCAATAGTAAGTACCATAGGGTTCGGTACACCCGCGACGAAGTAACTTAAACCAGCTAAAACAGCTTGAGCAATTGCAGTTAAACCCACACCATATACGACTGCACGGGTTGTCTCAGAAATCGTATCAAGATAATGATGAATACGAGGACCAATCACCATTTCTAAAGCTTTACTCACCTGAGATAAAATCAGTTGCCCATCACGATAGAAGAAAAATAGGCTAAATACCGCAAAGCCAAGTTTGACAATATTTTTACTAATTTCACCGAGAAGCACACGACCATAACTTAAATGGCTTTGTACCCAAGCTGCGATATTTTGAATCGTGCTATTAGGATCATTATTTAATTCATTGAGTGTGCGGGAAATTTCTTTTCCTATAAAAGGAAGATCCCGAATAAAATCAGGAACGCTTAAATGGCCCGAAAAAACCTGACGTTGTAAATCAAAATATAAGTTACGCCCCTCATGCTGCAAAATAAAAATAGCGCACGTAAAAGGAACACCCACAACCAAAATGACCAGACTAATCATGAGTGTTGCATTTAAAGTATTACGGCTTTCTCCAAAAAAACGTTGAATTCTTAAATAAATAGGCCAAGTCATATAAGCGATGATGGCAGCCCAAAGCACAGGAACAATAAAATATTTCAGGATATTAAATCCCAAAAAAATTAAAATAAAAAACAGCCCAAACAATAAAACGCGCTGTAAATTAGGAGCGTATGGATGCACGAACAATATTTCTCTAATTTTCTACATAGAATAAAGTCATCTTAACTGAAAAATAACCTGAGGCAAATTTTAGGGCCCTAATGTAAAGAACCTTATACATTCAGTTTCAGTACTAAAATTTCTTTAAAACCACTCTGCTTTATCTTCAATTAACTTGTTTAGAACAGGTTGCCATTGATTTTGAATCGTAATAAAGTTTTTTTGTGGCTTATCAAAAATGCTTAAGCCTTGCATTGCTAAGCTACCATATGCAGTGCGTTCAGCAATCCATGCAACAGGCTCCTGTTCAATTTTTTCAAAAAACTGTTGAATATCTTTTGAGCTGGCACTGTTTGGTTTTACGCGATTTGCAAGAAGTAAAATCTGAACTTTGCCTTTACGAATACGCTTAATATCTTGTAAGTGCTTCAAAAAGCGACGAGTACTGTCTATATCAAAAAATGAAGGCTGAAGTGGAGTAATAATGGCATGAGCTTCACTAATGAGCTGTTCAGCATGCTCACCTGAAAGAGCACCTGGCGCGTCAATAATTAAATAATCCAGATTTTTAGGCGCGTCACCAATTGATTTTTCATGACGCCAGTCGAGGCTTTGAATTGTTGCGACCGTGTTGGGCCGCTGTTTTAACCACTGTAAAGCCGATTTTTGATTATCTGAATCTGCTAATGCTACTTTATATCCTTTTTGTGCCAATGCTGTTGCCAACGTAATGGCTGTCATGGTTTTTCCGCATCCGCCCTTTTGATTTGCAATAAGTATCGTTTTCATAAATCCAGTTATTTTCAGCAGCACATTTGTTTATGTTTTATACCTTAGCATCTTTTTGTGTGAAGGAGATGACCACATTTGACAAAAGTTTAAGCTGTTTCGTTATTTTAGATATGATTAGATCTGTAATCTTAATTCGCGCTTTTTAAGGAAAATTTATGTCTGTATGGCTTGCCATGCTTATTGGTGCTGGTATTGGCATCATTATCACTACTCTTATTTTATCAAATACACGTAATGGACGAATTAAGGCGGAATATGAGCAATATATTGCTGAACTTGAACTAGAGCATCAACAAGCGCTTACTCAAGCACAAAAGAGAAGTGTAAATACAAGTCGTGCGGTATTGAAAGGAAAAATGGCAGAACAATTTGCTCCGATTTTGCCTGAATTTCAGTATTTACCAAGCGATGCAAAATTCATGGGCGATCCGGTGGACTATATTATTTTTGATAGATATACCGATTTTCGTGATGGCGATGGTACGGCAGAAGACATCAATATTATTTTGCTCGATGTAAAAAGTGGTGGAGCTAGACTTACGAAAGGTCAACAGGCAATTGCTCAAGCTGTTCAACAAGGCAAGGTTCGTTTTGAAACTTTGAGAATAGATTTCGAAGATTAACAAGCTGTTTATTCAGCACAAAAATAGACGAAATTGATCTGTATTGTTACTAAATTTCGATATTTTTTTCATCGCTTAAAGCTATTATAAATTGAAGATCTATTCACTTTGATCTAGCAATATTTGAGGTGTAACACGATGAAAAAACAACGTTTGATGATGGGCTTACTCGCCGCGATTGGTATGAGTTCAACATTTGCATCGACCTCAAGTGAATATAATATTGCCAATGGTTTGAGCCCGATAGAAAAAGATCAATCTATTTCTGTATTACAACCTTTTCAAGGCAATTTCAGAATCTTGGGTTCAAAAGTTTATCAAAATGATGAACAAGCTAAATTTTCTCCTATTGACTATGCCGTAAGTTGGGGATTGTTTGCACAGCCTGAAATCGCACGTCATATTTCAGTGAAACAATATGACCGTTATTTAAACTGGAAAATTCCTAAATTACCTGTTCCAGCAGAGCAAGCAATGCAAATGGTGTCTAACATGCACATCATTCCTGCAAATCCTGAAATTGCTCAGCAGATTAATCAGGTTAAACGTGGTGATTTAGTTTATCTAAAGGGTGACCTTGTCGAGATTAAGGACAAAAATTTAGTCTGGAAATCTTCACTTACGCCGACTGATACGGGTGATGGTGCATGTGAGTTATTCCGCGTTCAGGCAATTCATTGGGTTGAAAAGCAAAATATATAATTTGAAAAAAGCCTTCATAAGTTTGAAGGCTTTTTTATAGGCACTAATTTGCTTATTTCTGTTGCGATGCTTTCCAATATTTTAATTGATTTTGCGCTTGTAAATAGTCGGCAAGATCATTGATCTGTTCATCTTTATTGGCTTGCTTATCACTCAAGTGTTTTTCTTGGTTTTCCCAATATTGATAAAATAGACCCTGAATGTAACGGCCTTGCTCAGTTTTTAGATCTAAATCTTTTAACATGGTTAGAGCAGAGCGCACATTATCGAGAGTACGCTGTTGCTCAAACTCTGTAGTGAGGGTTCCAGCTTCATGCATTTTTGCTAATTCACTTTCCATCTCGTCACTCATTTCTGTAAAGCGACGGTCATAATCCTCTAACAGCGCAATATCGTGTGCATCATCAGCAGTGGCAGGGAAGGTCTTAACAGGTCTTTCATTCAGTTTTTCTAAAACCTGATCGGTAGATGAGGTGCTAGAAGGTTGCTCCGTCTTAGCAGGCTCATCCGCTTTTTTACAAGCAGTCAGAAATAGGCTAGAGCAAAGCAAAGACATTAATATGATTTGAGGTGTTTTCTTCATAACTTTCAACCAAACCTATTCACTAATTATTTAATGGGTAACGTACTTTTCTGAAAGTGATATGCATACGTAATATATGGAAAATCAATCTGATCTTGAGGACCTAATCCCGTAAAATCATAAACAATTTTTTCAAACTGTGCTTTGAGTTGTAATTGATCTTTTTCAGTCATTGCAGCAATAAAACTGGTAGAGAGTAAACGTTTACTCACGACTTGTTCGACAGAACCGTGTTGTGACTGTGTGAATGTTTGTAGGCTATCAAATACGAATAAATCTTGCTGTTCAAATACGCGTTCCCACTTTTCACTATGATAACGAGGTGTGTCACCTTCAAGTGGAAGTAGGAAGTCAGCTAAAGCCTTGACCCAATCTGTACGTTCGTCGCGTTGATTCCAAACGAGCCCTAAATGTCCTTCTGGTTTTAATACTCTATGCATTTCTGTTAGGGTATCGAGGTTGTCAAACCAGTGAAAAGATTGCGCACAAATAATGGCATCAACTATATGGTCTGCTACAGGAATTGAATGGCTAAAAGCCTGTAATGTTTTGATATCAGGATAAACTTGTTGGAGCTGCTGTAACATCTCGCCAATTGGCTCAACTGCAATAACATCTGCATGTGTTTGTTTTAAGTAGGGTAAGAATTTGCCAGTACCCGATCCAAGATCAATAACAGTATAGTTTTCCTGTATTTGTAGGCAATTTTGCAGCCAACTTACTATTTCTGCGGGATAATTAGGTCTAACTTGCTGATAAAGTTCAGCAGCTAAGCTGAAGCCTTTTTGAGCGGCAGGATGTAAGGATTGTGTCATATTTTGCGCTTTTTAATCTGACTGGCATCTATAAAATAAGATACTCCGCAATCATAAATTGGCAAAACACCTATTTTGTTTCATTTTTGACGTTGTATGTGGGAGTAAATTTTCTTTCGGTGTGAGCATGGATAAGCAAATTATTTTTGAAGACGAACACATTAGAGCCATTTTTTTACCAGGCGATTCTAATACATTAGTTCTCTCTTTTGGCGATTTGATTACCCGAGCGAGTGGCTTATCTATCAATGCTGAAAAGTCTCTAATTAAATACCAATATAATGTTATTGGGGTAATGCCAAAACAAAAATCATGGTTTCCTCAAGCAAGCATGATTGAGCTGGCAAAAGCAATTTCGCCTATTCTAAAAGGCTTTAAAAATATTGTGGGTTATGGCGGTTCAATGGGCGGCTATGCGGCAATCAAATATTCTAATTTATTGAATATGAACCGTGTGATTGCATTTGTGCCTCAATATTCAATTGACCCAGAGCATGTTGAAGACCGACGCTACGCTGAGTTTTTTGATGCTATTGCAAATAAAGACATGCAGATTCAGCCGCAAGATGTCGACGCAGCGCGTGAATACGTTATTGTTTATGACCCATATTTTTCGATTGACCGCGAACATTACTTAAAAATAAAAGAGCTGTTACCAAGCTTACATACGATTCATTTGCCATTTACTGGTCATGAAGCATTGTCTGTATTGGCTAGTTCAAGTTTATTACATGATTTTATTGAACATGATTTCGATGAAATCTATTTTTATCAGCAAGTTCGTAAGGTCAAAAAACAAAGTAAGTTTTACTTCCGTAATGTACTTGCGCATGTTCTTACTCATCATGATGACATGCTGTTAAAAATATTACGTCAAAATGATTTTCAGCTAGATGAACGTTATTTTGATAACCCACTTAAACAGGCTATTACACGTAGTCTGATAAAAACAAATCAAGCAACTGAGTTAGACTTTCAAAAGCTTGGTATTAAAGTGCTTCGAATTCAAGAAGATGCAAATTATAAAGAAGGCTTGCAGAATAGCTTTGGTTTAATTTTGGTATTCAACCTCATCAACTCAAAATTTGAAAGTTACACGGTAGACACTCTACTGGCAAATAAATCTTATTTGGTTCCAATTGTGGCTGAGCAAACTGGTGTAGTGCATATTGAATTAAATAATGAAATTTATTTGTTAGCGATGAATGATCGTAAGGTTATTAAATTGTTCAAGAGTGAAGAGCCTTTATCATCTGATATGAGCCCATTTGTAATCAAAAAATATTCCGACTGCTTTGCGATTAGCTATAAGCAACTGAATTTATCTTGTGATGAACAAGGGCTGTGTGAATTTACGGAAGGTTCAATTCAACCTACAGAACAGTTGACTACCATCAGCTATTAAAACTTTATAGTGTTTAAATAAAGCTCAGACCTTTAGGTTTGGGCTTTATTTTTTGCTTAAAAAATATTTTTTTATAAACTTATTTGTATATTATTTTAAAATTCATTATTTAAATAAATAGTAGGTTTATTATATGGTGATCTACTGTATTTAAAGTAGGCATAACTAGTAATGTATATAAATATTATATTTAAAAATAAATGGGTTTTTCTAATATATAAATTATAGAAATAATGTAAGATTAATTAAAATACAGTTATAGCTACAAAAAAATATAACTAAATGTTTTTACTATATATTTTATTTTTACCTGAAGAGCTTGGTTAAAATAAGTTCACTATTCAAAGATAATTGCATATTTATTTTTTTCTCCTAAAATGATTTTTTACTAAATTGTCGTTACAGTTTTTTATATGCAATCATTAAATTATCGGAATAATGATGCATCGCAACATGGAAGTTCTGCACCTTTGAAACGAGCAATGAGTACTCGACATTTGGTGATGATCTCCCTTGGCGGTGCCATAGGTACAGGTCTTTTTTTAGGGTCTGGTGATGTAATTTCCCAAGCAGGCCCAATTGGCGCAATTATTTCTTATTTTTTGGGCGGTTTAATTGCCTATACCGTGATGTTATGCCTTGGTGAGCTTGCGGTTCATGTGCCGGAATCAGGTTCTTTTGGGGAATACGCTCGTCGTTATATTGGTCCAGGTACGGGCTATATGATTACTTGGCTCTATTGGTTAACTTGGACTGCAACTTTAGGAACTGAGTTTACCGCTGCGGCTTTACTGGTTCAGGAGTGGTTTCCATCTACCTCGGTATGGGCGTGGACTCTTTTTTTTGGCGCCTTGGTTTTCTTTCTTAATATCAGTTCCACCCGCTTATTTGCCGAGTCTGAATTTTGGTTGGCGCTCGTCAAAGTTATCACCATTATCTGTTTTATTGGTTTAGGTTTACTGGCAATTTTTGGTTTTATTCCTTACCACGGACATGAAACAGCGCCATTATTTAGCAACCTAACGGCTCACGGTTGGTTTCCAAATGGTCTCTTCCCAATTTTTGCGACTATGCTGATTGTTAACTTTGCTTTTTCTGGTACAGAATTAATTGGAGTGGCGGCGGGGGAAGCTGAAAATCCAGCACAGACAGTTCCTAAAGCAATCAACGCGGCTATTTGGCGACTATTAATTTTCTTTGTGGGTACAATTGTAGTGATTAGTTCATTACTACCGTATCAACTCGCAGGACTTAGCGCGAATGAAGTAAGTAATAGCCCTTTTGTGACGGTATTTAACTATATTGGTATTCCATATGCAGAAGATATTATCCGCTTTGTAATTATTACAGCTTTACTATCTGCTGCAAATTCTGGTTTGTTTGCTGCTTCACGCATGATGTGGTCACTTTCGGCGAAAAATCAATTACCAAAAATATTTTCTAAATTAACTCCTTCTGGAACACCTATTGTTGCCATTACTGTAACTATGTTTGGTGCAATTCCGGGGTTGCTTTCAGAACAATTTGCACCAGAAACAATTTTTAAGAATTTGTTGGGTGTTGCAGCTTTTACAATGGTTGTGGTTTGGATTGCAATTTGTGTTTCACAATTTAACTTCCGTAGACAGTGGTATAAGTCAGGCAAAACAGCAAAAGACTTACGTTTCGCGGCGCCTCTTTTCCCTCTTACTCCAATTGTAGGTGGACTGTTCTGTATCGTTACTTGTATCAGTATGGTGTTTGATCCCTCTATGCAAGTTGGTTTTATCTGTTGCATTATTTTTATTCTTCTCTGTTATCTAAGTTATTTCATTTTTTATCGAAACAAAGATGAAGTGCAGAGCTAAGTTTGTAAGCATACAGAAATGTAGTTTTAGAGGTCCCATATGGGGCCTTTTTTATGGATGAGAAGAAACTCTAAAAGTAAAATTTATATATTTTTTTTAAAAATGTTTTTTTAATTTTAATCATAGAAACAAATATTGTTTTATAAAATTACCATTTATCGGATTCTTATTAATATTTATTTATTATTAATATTTGATTAAGTCTATGTTTCATCTGATTATTTAATAATAAGAAATTTAGGGTTTTATGGAATATGAATTGGAAATGAATTTAATATGGATTTAATGTGAAGAACGCATAATTTTTTGATAAGTTTTTATGAGTATTTAATTTTTAAGTTATTGTTCTTTATAATTTAAATTTAATACATTTTTTTTATTTATGGATATTTATTTTCTATAAAAAATTTTTATTAAAGTTGAGGTTTTTTTAATATTTGTTGTTTTTTTATTATAACTATCATGGTGATTTGATTATTTTTTCTCTGCTTATTTATTTTAAAATGTTCTAAATGAGTACGCTCTATGCTATATTTGATGGAAGATTTTATAGCTATGTTCCGGTTTAATTTTAAGCGGTATCTGTAGAGATAATTAATCTGTAGCATTATTGAACAATGTTTATTTTTAAAAAGACTAATGGAGGGATCTATCGATTAGTCAAAATAATTTTTATGGACACATGATTTTCTTATAAATCATCGTTCTTTTTAACTCCCAAACGGTTATGTCATTTCTTTTATATTTATATTTCAGCCGACTGGATTAAGTGGGTTGTGGTTAAACTTTGCTTTTATAAAGATAGCTTTATAAACAGTAAGTTAAATGAAAGAAAGCTTGTAAAAGATATCGATATATAAAAGTAGATCATACTTTTAGTATCAACAAATGGAATTTAAAAAACCTAATGCTTTAGAAGAGCAGAAGGTTTAGTAAATAAACTAAGACTTTGTTATTGCAAGGTTTTGGTTGCTGAATAATAAAGACTACAGATTTATCAAATCTGAGTCTATGAAGGTATATAGGAAAAAAGATGTCAGATCTTTCATACGTAAACGAACATAGCGATGCATGGCAAACTTACTTGGCACAAATTGACCGTGTTGCTCCGTACTTAGACCACTTAGCTGAGTTTATCGATACATTAAAACGTCCAAAGCGTGCGCTTATTGTTGACGTGCCAATCGTAATGGATGACGGTTCTATTCAGCACTTTGAAGGCTACCGTGTACAACACAACTTGTCTCGTGGTCCTGGTAAAGGTGGTGTACGTTACCATCCAAACGTTGATTTAAATGAAGTGATGGCGTTATCTGCATGGATGACAATTAAAACTGCTGTTTTGAACTTGCCATTTGGCGGTGCAAAAGGTGGTATCCGTGTTGACCCACGTAAACTTTCAAATCGTGAATTAGAACGTTTAACTCGCCGTTATACGACTGAAATCGGTCACATTATCGGGCCTCAAAAAGATATCCCAGCTCCAGACGTTGGTACGAATGCCAATATCATGGGTTGGATGATGGATACTTATTCTACTAGCCAAGGTTACACAGTAACAGGTGTTGTAACGGGTAAACCAGTTCACTTAGGTGGTTCTTTAGGTCGTGTAAAAGCGACTGGTCGCGGTGTATTCGTTACAGGTCGTGAAGTAGCTGCAAAAATCAATTTACCAATTGAAGGTGCGAAAATCGCTATTCAAGGTTTTGGTAACGTAGGTAGTGAAGCAGCTTTCTTATTTGTTGAATCAAAAGCGAAAGTTACACACGTACAAGACCATACTGGCACCATTTTCAATGCTGATGGTATTGATCTTGAAGCATTACGTGATCACGTAAATGCAAACCAAGGTGTTGGTGGTTTTGCTGGTGCTCAATCAATTGCTGACGAAGATTTCTGGACAGCTGAAGTTGACATTATTGTTCCTGCTGCATTGGAAGGCCAAATCACTGTTGAACGCGCCCAAAAACTTAAAGCTAAGTTGATTTTAGAAGGTGCAAACGGCCCGACTTATCCTAAAGCGGAAGACGTTTTAGTTGAGCGTGGCATTGTTGTCGTTCCTGACGTGGTATGTAACGCCGGCGGTGTAACTGTAAGTTACTTCGAATGGGTTCAAGACATGGCGAGCTACTTCTGGACTGAAGAAGAAATCAATGAGCGTTTAGATAAATTGATGGTTCAAGCTATGGATGACGTTTGGAATACAGCAAACAGCAACGCTTGTACTTTACGTACAGCAGCTTACATCTTGGCATGTGAGCGTATCTTAAAAGCTCGTAAAGAGCGCGGTATTTTCCCAGGCTAATCTGCGGAAATTACATTAGAAAAAGTGGTCTGAGCAAATATAAAGGATGTTATAGGATTTATTTGTTCAGTCCCTTTTTCTGAATTATTCAAATTTAAGTGTTATCGAATATATTAAATAAATACTGAGGTAAGCATGGAACAGCCAATTTCTGTAACTCGAAGCAACTTTAATGACTGGATGGTTCCAGTTTTTGCACCGGCAAATTTCATTCCGGTACGTGGTGAAGGTTCACGTATTTGGGATCAAGAAAATAAAGAATATATCGATTTTGCAGGCGGGATTGCAGTAAACGCATTAGGTCATGCGCATCCAGTGGCAGTAAATGCTTTAACAGAACAAGCAACAAAACTTTGGCACGTTGGTAACGGTTATACAAATGAACCTGTTCTACGCCTTGCTAAACAACTCACTGAAAATACATTTGCAGATAAAGTATTCTTCTGTAACTCAGGTGCAGAAGCGAACGAAGCCGCATTAAAATTGGCTCGTAAAGTTGGACTCGACAGCGGCGTTGCTGGTAAAAGCGGTATCGTTGCATTTAACAATGCGTTCCACGGCCGTACCTTATTTACCGTTTCAGCGGGTGGTCAACCTAAATATTCACAAGACTTTGCACCACTTCCAAATGGTATCAACCATGTTGCCTTTAATGATTTAGAAGCTGCCAAAGCGGTCATTAATGAACAAACTTGTGCCGTGATTGTTGAGCCGATCCAAGGTGAAGGCGGTGTTATTCCTGCTGACATCGAATTTTTAAAAGGCTTAAGAGCACTGTGTGATGAGTTTGGTGCCTTACTTATTTTTGATGAAGTACAAACTGGTGTTGGCCGTACAGGTGCACTATATGCCTACATGAACTCTGGCGTTATTCCAGATGTATTAACCACTGCAAAAGCACTAGGTGGTGGTTTCCCAGTCGGCGCAATGTTAACAACCGATAAGTTTGCTCCACATTTTTCAGTGGGTACACATGGTACGACTTATGGTGGGAACCCGTTAGCAAGTGCGGTTGCTGGTGCAGTATTTGAGTTTATTAATACGCCTGAAGTACTTGAAGGTGTAAAACATCGTCATCAATATTTCCTAGACGCATTAAATAAATTAAATACTGAATACCCGATTTTTGAAGAAATTCGTGGTCAAGGCTTACTCATTGGTTGCGTATTAAAAGCTGAGTATGCAGGGAAAGCGAAAGACATTACGACTTGGGCGGGCGAAGAAGGTTTGCTTGCTTTAATCGCGGGACCAAACGTGGTTCGTTTTACACCGTCTCTAATTATTCCTGAACAAGATATTGATGAGGGAATTGCTCGTTTAAAACGCGCATTGGCAAAGTTGGCTAAATAAAAAAAAGGAAAGCTAGCCATGATGATCGTCCGTCATGCCGAGTTTCGAGACCTCGAAGATATTTATAAATTAGCAGGTAAGTCAGGTGTAGGCCTGACTTCCTTGCCACAAAATATGGATACACTTTCGGCTCGAATTTCACGTACTCGCAATACTTTAAATGGCAATGTCCATAAAAGTGAACAAGGTTATTTGTTTGTTCTTGAAGATACAGAAGCTCAACGTGTTATTGGGTTAAGTGCAATCGAAGTTGCTGTAGGGCTCATTGAACCTTGGTACAACTTTCATGTTGGTACTCAAGTACACGCTTCAAAAGCATTAAATGTCTATAAGTCATTACCTACTTTATTTTTAAGTAATGACAGAACAGGTAGTAGCGAACTCTGTACACTATTTTTAGATCCAGAGCGTCGTGAAAACCAAAACGGTAAATTCTTATCGAAAATCCGTTTTATGTTTATCGCTGCCTTTAAGCAATATTTCGAGAAAAAGTTAATTGCTGAAATGCGTGGTTTCTCAGACGAAAATGGATGTTCTCCATTTTGGGATGCGATTGGTCACCATTTCTTTAATATGGATTTTTCAACAGCAGATTATTTAAGTGGAATTGGGCAAAAAGTGTTTATTGCAGAGCTTATGCCACGTTTCCCAGTCTATGTAGATCTCTTGCCAAAAGATGCGCAAGAGGTGATTGGAAAAATGCATCCACAAACTTTGCCTGCTTATCATGTGCTTGAGTCGGAAGGCTTACGCTATCAAGGATATGTCGATATTTTTGATGCTGGTCCAACCATTGAAGCCAATATTGATGAATTGCGAGCAGTAAAAGAAAGTCAGTTACTAAACGTCAAAATTACAAGTGAAGCTGTGGTCGGTAAGACCCAATATCTCATTGCCAATGATAATTATCATGACTATAAGGCAATGTTGTTAAAGCTTGATCTTGTTGATAACACAATAAATTTAACGCATGAACAAGTTGAAAAACTCGGTGTACAAGAAGGTCACGTTGTTCGTGTGTTATCACTAAATCCAATGGAAGTATCCTGATGTCAAAATCTTTATTTATAAACGGTGTCTGGTTACAAGGCAGCGGCGCAACATTTGAAAAAACAAATCCTGTTGATAACCAAACTGTATGGTCAGGTGCCGAGGCTACTGCTACTGATGTAGAACAAGCTTGTCAGGCAGCGCGTACTGCTTTTCCAGCTTGGGCGCGTTTACCACTTGCAGAGCGTGTAGCGATTGTTGAAAAATTTGCCGCTTTGCTTGAAGAAAATAAAAAGCATTTAGCAGAAGTCATTAGCCAAGAAACCAGTAAGCCATTCTGGGAAACGTTAACTGAAGTTCAATCAATGATTGGCAAAGTTGCGATTTCAATCCGTGCTTATCATCAGCGTACAGGTGAAAGCTCAACTGAAATGGCCGATGGCGTAGCCTCTTTACGTCACCGTCCACATGGTGTGCTTGCAGTTTTCGGTCCATATAACTTCCCAGGCCATCTACCAAATGGGCATATTGTTCCTGCATTGCTTGCTGGCAACACAGTTGTATTTAAACCAAGTGAATTAACGCCTTGGACTGCTGAAGAAACTGTAAAACTTTGGCAACAAGCTGGTCTGCCAAATGGTGTGATGAATTTGGTTCAAGGTGGACGCACCACGGGTGAAGCATTAGCTGCTTCACATGAAATTGATGGTTTATTGTTTACCGGAAGTGCAAACACGGGTTATCACTTGCATAAGCAAATGGCAGGTGCACCTGAAAAAATTCTTGCGCTTGAAATGGGCGGCAATAATGCATTGATTATTGATGAAATTGTTGATGTCGATGCAGTAGTTAATCTTGCTATTCAATCTGCTTTTGTTTCGGCAGGTCAGCGTTGTACATGTGCGCGCCGCATCTTGGTAAAAAATGGTGCTGAAGGTGATGCATTTATTCAACGTTTTGTTGAAGTTGCTAAAAACCTAAAAGTTGGCCGTTGGAATGACGAGCAACAACCATTTATGGGTGGGGTAATCTCGTCAGTTGCTGCAACAAACATGATGAATGCTCAGCAAAAGTTACTTGAGCTGGGTGCAAAAAGTTTATTAGCCATGACACGTCCTCAAGAAGACAGCTCGTTACTTACTCCGGGTATTGTTGATGTCACAGGCGTGAAAGATATTCCAGATGAAGAATATTTTGGTCCGCTTACCACCATTCAACGTTATGACAACTTTGATGAAGCATTAAAAATTGCTAACGCAACTCGTTTTGGCTTGTCAGTTGGTTTGGTTTCACCAAAACGTGAACTGTTTGATGACTTACTCATTGAAGCACGTGCCGGTATTGTGAATTGGAATAAGCCATTAACTGGGGCTTCAAGTGCCGCGCCATTTGGTGGTGTAGGAGCGTCAGGTAATCACCGCGCGAGTGCTTTTTATGCAGCTGATTATTGTGCTTGGCCAATGGCATCACTTGAAAGTGACAGCTTAACCTTACCAGAAAAATTATCTCCAGGGATTGTGTTGCCTTAAACACTAGGGAAAGAAAAAATGAAAGGATATGAAGTAAATTTCGATGGTTTAGTGGGACCAACACATCACTACGCGGGTTTGTCGTTTGGTAATGAAGCATCGACAAAAAACCGTAATAATACCTCGAATCCAAAATTAGCAGCTAAACAAGGTTTGCTAAAAATGAAAGCTTTGGCTGACATGGGAATGAAACAAGGTGTACTTGCTCCGCATGAGCGTCCACATGTTCCAATGTTACGCCGTTTAGGTTTTACTGGGGATGACATTAGCGTTGTTGCTCAAGCAATGCGTCATTCACCTGAACTATTATCATCTTTAAGTTCAGCTTCTCCAATGTGGACTGCCAATGCGGCTACCGTTTCACCTTCGGCAGATAGTCAAGATGAGCGCGTGCATTTTACAGCAGCGAACTTGAACAATAAGTTTCACCGTTCAATTGAAGCTGAAACTACAAGCCAAGTTTTACAAGCAATCTTTAAAAATGAACGCCACTTTGTACACCATGAAGCTTTACCACAAGTGGCGTTGTTTGGTGACGAAGGTGCAGCCAATCACAATCGTTTAGGTGGTGATTATGCTAAGCGCGGTGTTCAGGTGTTTGTTTATGGTCAACAACATTTAAATAATGGCTTGCCGGGACCAAAACGCTATCCGGCTCGTCAAACGCGTGAGGCAAGTGAAGCAATTGCACGTTTGCACCGTTTAGATGATGCACATACTGTTTTTGTTCAACAAAATCCGGATGTAATTGATCAGGGCGTTTTCCATAATGATGTGATCGCGGTAAGTAACCAACAGGTTTTATTCCATCATCAACATGCCTTTTTAAATCAAGATCAGGCTTTTGCTGAAATTCGTCAAAAAATGGCAAGCATCGGTGAAGATTTTATCTCGATTGAAGTTCCTGAAAACCGCGTTACGGTTGACGATGCTGTAGCAACCTATTTATTTAATAGCCAGATTTTGACTCGTCCAGATGGTGGAATGACCATTGTTGTACCAGAAGAGTCTCGCCAAAATGCAGCAGTGTGGGGCTATTTGAACGATATGATTCAAATGGGTACACCAATTGATGCTATTCAGGTATATGACTTACGCGAAAGTATGCGTAACGGTGGTGGTCCAGCTTGTCTACGTTTACGTGTAGCTTTAAACGAAACTGAGTTAAATGCTGTAAATCCAAAAGTACTGATGAACGATCAATTGTTTGGCACACTCAATCAATGGGTAGATAAGCATTATCGTGATCGTTTAGCACAAGAAGATCTGGCTGATCCGCATTTGTTAATGGAAAGCCGTATGGCACTTGACGAACTGACCAAAATTTTAGGTTTAGGTTCGGTTTATCCTTTCCAAAAATAATGAGGAGGTGACATGCAAGATTTTCTAGCATTAACCTTACAAGGTGAGCAGCCTAACACCTGCGAAGGAAAACAAGATAATTTTTCTTGGCGTTGGTTGGGTGAAGGACTTCTTGAATGTACGCCAAACGCACAGTACGACAAAGCTGTCGTACTGTCAGCTGGAGTGCATGGTAATGAAACAGCACCAATTGAATTATTATCTCATCTTTGCACAGATTTATTTGCAGGGCGTTTAAACCTTGCTGTGAGGTTGCTGCTTGTATTGGGTAACCCTTATGCAATGTGTCAAGGCAAACGCTATGTGCATGACGATGTAAATCGAATGTTTTGTGGTGGATATAAAAATTTACCCGTGACTGAAGAATCAAAGCGTGCTGAAGTTTTAGAGCAAGTTGTCACAAACTTCTTTCAAGAAAGTGCAAGTGACGCTAAACGCTATCACTACGATTTACACACAGCAATTCGTGCTTCATTGTTACCAACATTTGCTTTATTTCCATACCAAACGCATGCTTATGATGCAGATTTGAAAGCGAGCCTTGAAGCAGCTGATTTAGATGCTTTGGTTTATCACAATGCGGTAGGTAAAACGTTTACACATTTTACGAGTGAAAATTTTAAAGCTGCGAGTGCAACTTTAGAGTTAGGTAAAGCTTTGCCATTTGGACAAAATGACTTGAGCCAGTTTGCTGCAATTGACGAAGTCATTCGTAATGTGGTTTCTGAACAAGCATTACCACCACGTAATAAAACAAAAATTCGGGTCTTTAATGTATCGGATTCTTTAATTAAAAAAGATGAAGATTTTCAGATGAATTTATCGGCTGAGGCCCCAAATTTTTCAACTTTTACCAAGGGTGAAATCATTGCGACTCAACCTTCTGGTAATTATGTGGTTGAGCAAGATCAGGTCTGGATTTTATTTCCAAATCCAAATGTGAAGCTTGGTTTGCGTGCGGGCTTAGTTTTAACTGAAGCGAGTTGAATACTTGATTTTTGAGAAATAAAAAAAGGGCAATTAATTGCCCTTTTTTTATTTTTAAGAAATTAGTTAGTACCGAAAAGACCTTTAATCCAAGATTTCTTTTCAGCTTTTTGTGTAGAAGTTTGAGCACCAGCATTTACATTTGCGTTTGTGTTAACTCCAACAGGACCAACGTTAACACCAACATTTACACCAGTTTGAGCATTAACGGCATGTGCAGGTTGAGCTGCATTTAATTTTGCTTGAGCATCTGCTTTTGTGTCAGCTACAAATTCTTTTTGCTCAGCTTGGTTTTGAGCTACACGAGTTTTTACTGCATCTACATGCGCTTGGGCATTAGCTTGTTTTTCAGCAGTAAATTCTTTTTGGTCAGCTTGTTTTTCTGCAACTTTAGTTTTTACAGCATCAACACGTGCTTTAGTATCAGCTTTAGCTTCAACTGCTAGATTTTTAGTACCATTTACAGCTTTAGTCGCTACATCTTTAGTACCTGTTACTGCCTCGGTAGCAAAATGCTTAGTACCATTTGCAGCTTTAGTCGCTACATTTTTAGTACCTGTTGCAGCTTCGGTAGCAAAGTTTTTAGTACCTGTCGCAGCTTCAGTAGCTAAGTGTTTTGTACCATTTGCAGCTTTAGAAGAAAGTTCAGTCACTTTTCCTGTTGTTTTTTTAGTTGCTTTAACCGTAGTGTCAGCAGCTACATGACCCGCATGCTTTGCTGTGCTGCCTACAGTGTGTGCAGTATTTTTGACTGTATTGGCTACGCCACTAACAAGACCACCCGGTTGTACATTTACTTGAGCAGAAGCACCTGCATTAACGCCCGCACTTTGTGCAAAAATAGAGGCAGAAGCAAGAACACTTGCAGTAACGATAGCTGTTTTCATCATTTTCATTGCGATATCCTTCAAAGAATATACCCTTTTAGTGAGGTATTTCATAAACGCAATCGCATCATAGCCAAGGAAATATAGTCTTGTGAACTGTCTTCATCAAAATGTTACAACAGTGTTACATTGAGTAAACAGACTAGGGATGAATTGTGAAGATTAATAAAAATTAATAATAAAGTGAAAAAGAACATTTATTTTTTAGTTATTCTTATTAAGCTGGCCCTATTTCCCTCTTACAGCTTTTTAACTCCATCTCCTAAATTTTTTATCATTATTCATAAGATATTTGCTTATATCTCTATATGTGATGTAGTTCTCATTATTTATTGAAGAAAACGGCATACTAATTGCTTATTATGAGAATAGGGTGTTTTTTTAGCACTTTTTTGAACCATATTCTGCCAGAAATATAAATGTACAGGGCAGAACAGTATTTTTGCTTATTCGGGAAAAGGTAATTTAGCTTTTCTCATGTTTATATATTCCATGAAATAGAAATTTCACATGAAATATATCTAAAGAAATAGCACTTTATTTCGAATAATCAAAAATAAAAATAGATGTCTATAAACAAAAAAACAGAGATATGACAGATGAAAATTATTGCTTCCCTTCTTGTATTGGTCGGCTTAATCGCCGTTGTTTTCTACTTTAAACCCACAAGTGGTGCATCTGATGTGTTCAATTCTGCTTTACATGAATCGAATTCACCACAACCAGACACATCGTCCTTTCTTTCTAAACTTAAGGAGCCTGCTCAAACTAAAAATCTATCTCAACCTTCAACTCATCCTCAATCAGTATCAGCTGATACCGTTCCTTTTTATGACACAAAAAGTGATCTTTCTATTCAGCCGATTGATCCAGAAAAAGATCCAGCAAATGAAATAAAAGCGAAATAAGCAAATTGTTAGTTGAAAAACTACGGAGAAAAATAATGCAAAGTAAAATGTTATTTCTATTAGGTCTATGTACGATATTAAGTACAACTGCATCCGCTCTTCCTTTGGATTCTCAAGATGCTAAACAGCGGTTAAATCAAGCAGCAAAACAAAAAGTATTTCAGAGCAAAATCGATTTGGATGCCTTGGTCAATAATGATTCGAATGATTTAATCGTCGAATACAATATTCCTTCGGTGAGTGTGCCTTCCGGTTTAGAACGGCGGAGTTATATTGCAACAAATAAAAAGAATATACAGGCAAGGTTTAATCGGGCGGGCGGTGTGCAAGTACTGCGAGACTACAATAATTTGCCTTTAGCTTTTTATCGGATTAGTAACCGCGAAGCTTTGGTCACTTTATTAAATGATCCGAATGTTAAAGCGGTTTATCCGAACCGTATTAACCAGACTACGACCAATGAAAGTTTACCTTTAATTAATCAACCACAAGCAAATACCAATGGTTTTACGGGTGAAGGCTCTAGTGTGGCAGTGATTGATACAGGGGTAAATTATCTCCACTCTGATTTTGGTTGTACGGCAGTAAACACACCATCAAACACATGTCGGGTGATTTACTCATTTGATAGTGCACCAGATGATGGCACTTTAGATGATGATGGTCATGGAAGTAACGTATCTGGCATTGTGTCTAAAGTTGCATCTAAGACTAAAATTATTGGTATTGATACCTTCCGACGTGTTCGGGTGAATGGTCAGTGGGGGAGTACGGCCTATGACAGCGATATTCTGGCGGCTTTAAATTGGACTGTGAATAATGCTCAGACTTATAACATCAAAGCGGTTAATTTAAGCCTTGGCGTGCCAGGTGTTAAATACACTTCAGAATGTAGTAATAGCAGTTATGCAACTGCCTTTGCCAATGCCAGAGCTGCGGGTGTGGTTCCAGTAGTCGCTTCAGGTAATGATGCATTTTCAGATGGGATTTCATCACCTGCCTGTGTTGCTGGTGCTGTAAGAGTCGGTGCTGTTTATGACAGTAATATTGGTGGCGTGTCATGGGGTAATCCGGTGAAATGTTCTGACCCGACAACCGCAGCAGACAAGGTAGCTTGCTTTAGTAATGGTGGTAGCCTTGTGACTTTATTGGCACCGGGAGCAATGATTACGGCGGGTGGCTACACCATGGGCGGTACATCTCAAGCGACACCGCATGTAGCTGGTGCGATTGCTTTATTACGAGCAAATCGTGTGAGTCCAACAGAAAGTATTGATCAAACGATTAGTCGTTTAAAAACGACAGGTAAGCCAATTACTGACTCAAGAACAGGCTTGGTTTTCCCTCGTATTGATTTGTTAGCGGCAACAAATGGTCTAACCATTAATTAAATAGCTTATTTATAATTTTTAAATTAGGTCCAAGAAATTTATAAATGGCTATAACCCGTTGCAAAGGATAACTTCTGCAACGGGTTTTTTATGGATAAGTATTAATTACACTTTGCTAAATTAGCTGGATTAAAGTTGCTTTGGAGTTTTTTGAAATTATTCTGAATTTCTGGATCTTGAATATTAAAAGTCGTTGAGCTTTTGGTTGTAGAGTTGGTTGCCTGATTTAATATACCTGACTCATCAGGGTATTGTTGGGTAAATGAAGTGGCTGAAATTAGACCTTTATCATTAAATACCCAGTGTTCAGTAACGTGTCCACCGCCTAAATATCCCGTAAATTCAATCATACAAGCTTGCTTATCTTGTTTAATGAGTTTGGCTACATTACCAGTAGTTGATGGATAAGCTTCAATATTCGTATCTTGCTCTAAAACTTGTGCCTGAGAATAAGAAGAGACAGGTGCTGAAGTTGCACATGCAGTTAATGCTAAGCAGCATAGTGTTGAAAAGAGAAGTTTTTGACTATTCATAAGGCAGATTCCTAGCTCTTTATAGTTGATGATCAAAGTTCTAAATGAATATCTGTATTTATAAAAGCGCGAAGTTATCGCGCTATCCAAAAAATTAGTTAGCTGTTGTGCTTGATTTACTTAACTCACCTTGCTCAATCGGAATGTTTTCACCATTTCGACTACTGGTAATATTTTGTTTAGCTTGCTCTATTTTCTGTTCAGTAAATACTTTAGCTGTATCTGCTTTTTGTTGAACGACTTCTGCTTTTTCAGCAGTAAATTCTTTGGTGTTTTGCCATTTCTCACTAATTTTATTCGATGTTTTTTCAGAAGCACCTTGAATAGAGTTTCCTAAATTTTGTATGCCTTTGCCTGTTTTATACAACAGTACGCGTCCTAAGCTAGGATTATCACCATAAGGTTGTGTTTTAGGTGTCGTTTCACCAATTTGTTGTGGCTGTGTTGTTTCTGCAAATAAGGTTGATGAAGCCAATATAGAACTTGCAACGCATAACACTTGTAAGGTTTTCATATGGATCAATCTCCCCAACCAGAATCAAAAGATGAAGTGGTGATCTTACTGTTAAAAATATAGCTTGTACTGCAATGAGATAAAACCCATACGATTTGATTACGATAAATCATCACTTGATTGCAATAAAGTAATTCTCCCAATGACTCATAAACAAAACTCAGACTTTATCAAATCTAAAAACATGTCTCTGGCTTTATGGTTGCTGACATTTTTATGCCAAAAAAATTGATTCTGCATAAAGGCAAGATGTTCAAATTTATAGCCTCGAATATTGGTTAAATTTTTATATTGTTCATAAATACTCTTCGGTACCAAAGACACGCCAGAACCTGCACTCACGCAACCAATAATAGTGGCGTAACTGGTAATGCTAGTAATTGGCAGTGAAATATTTTTGAGCTTAAGCCATTCTTCAAGAGCTGCTCGGTAAGGGCAGCCTTCAGTCCACATAAAAATTTCTTTACCAATCAAGTCTTCTTGGTTGTAGATTTCTCCTAAAGATTGAGATGCAATCAAGACCATTTCTTCTTGATAAATACTCAGTTTATTGAGCATAGGAAACTCGATATTACCCGCGACAATTGCACCATCAAGTTTGTGCTGAGAAATATTGACTAAGAGCTGTTTCCATGTGCCTGTAATAATTTGAATGGAAACCTCTGGAAAACGTTGATGATATTTCGCAAGTAAATTGGGTAGGCGAGTCGTAGCAGAAGATTCAATAGCCCCAATTTTTAATGGACCAGAGGGGGGAGCATCTGGGTGAATGCTTCGTTTTGCCTCATCGCATAGCGCTAAAATTTTATGGCAATAATTAAGAAAGATCTCACCAGATGGAGTGAGTTTTAAACTTTTTCCTTCACGATAAAATAGCGGTGATCCTAGTTCTTCTTCGAGTTGTTTAATGCGCGTTGTGATATTGGAGGGTACACAATGTAGTTGCATTGATGCCTTAGCCATTGATCCGCATTCAACCACGGTTTGGAACATTTTTAACTGAGCGATATCCATATTTTATCATTCACTTTTAATGAATATTTGACTTAATATAAGTTAATTTTATTTAACTATCCATGTGCATATGATGAAAGAGTTCCATTTCATTAGTGCAGATTTAACATGGCAATTTCTCTTGCTGCCGAAACCCAGCCTCCCACATTTAAGCTCTATTTATGTATTGCTGTGACTGTCTTTTGTTGGGGCTATTCACCTATTGGCGTGCATAGTGCTTTACATTCATATACACCGCAGCATATAGCCTTGCTTCGCTTTTTAATTGCTTCATTTTTTTTATTACTTCTAGTCATAAAAAAAGGAATTCAGCCTTTAAATTGGAAAGATGCTCCTGCGCTTGCTTTATTAGGATTTTTCTCTGTAACTCTGCATCACTTGCTGATAAATACAGGGCAGCAATATGTGACTGCGGTGGCCTCCAGCATTTTAAGTCAGTCTATTCCATTATTTACATTTATTATTTCGGCTTTAATTTTTAAAGAAAAAATTCGTTTCAAACAATGGTTATGTATTTTATTGGGGCTTTGCGGAGCGGTGTTAGTGGTCAGTGGTGACCATGGTTTTGGTATACCGAGTCCTTATAGTTTGTTGATTGTTTTAGCTGCAATTGCATGGGGTCTCTACTTTAATTTATATAAGAAATTTGCTTTAAATTACGATGCCTTGAGCATGATGTGCTACATCATCTGGTTCGGAACCATTCCTTTACTTTTTTATAGTGCTCATTTGCCTAGTGAAATTTTACATGCCAGTTGGCAAGCCAATATGTCGGTTGTGCTATTGGGTATTTTCCCAAGTGCGATGGCGTATGTGCTTTGGGGCTATGTTCTTAAAAATATACCGTTAACGATTGCATCGAATTTTTTATATTGTTCGCCCATTGTCGCAATGAGTTTGGCAGTGCTTTTCTTAAATGAAAGACCATCAATGATGGTGCTGTTAGGTGGAGTAATTATTGTGGGAAGTTTGGTGTGGATGAATTGGGGGAATAGGCGTACTATCGAATAAGCTATAGATCATTAAACTATCTGTAGATTGATGTTATGTCATGTGCTGCTTACTTTAAGAGAATGAGATGATTGTTGTTACCTTAACCTATAAAAAACCATTAGCTGAAGTTGATGCTGTACTGAAAGAACATATTGCATTTTTAGATCATTATTATGAGCAAAAGAAATTTCTGGCATCAGGGCGCCGGGAAAATAGAGTAGGTGGGGTGATTTTGGTTTTAAGCTCTTCGATTCAAGAAGCTGAAGAAATCATGAAAAATGATCCGTTTTATATTCATGATGTAGCTGATTATGACTTTATGTGGTTTGAGCCGTCGAAAATTTTAGAAGAAATTAAAGCATTTGTTTGATTACATTAGAGAACAACTTAAATTTAAGTAGTTCTCCAATGTATTTGGTTAATATTTATTATTGCTCAACAATATAAATACTATTTTCGAATACATCTCCTTTATTTGTTTTAACTACACCAACACATAAATTGTCAGGAGTTTGGATAAAAGAAACTAAGGATGTATCTGCATTAGTTTTACAGTTCTTTTGCTTGCTCTCATCAAATGCTTTTAAATTTAATTGATGTTGTAAATCTAAAGTGAATACTTGGCTAAGAGCGCTAAATGCTTGATCTGCTTTTTTCATAAATAATAAATTATTTTGAGCTTCCCATTCAGCTAAAGAAATACGATCCTTACTTACATAGTGATATAAGCGTTTTGTATCTGCATTATTGTCTGCCGCATTTTTAAATTGGGTCTTTAAACCAAAATTTACTTTTACAATTGGCTTTTCACGGAAAGAAAGACGTGAATAAGGCACAATTTTAACTTCAGATGCCTGATTTAAATCTAGTAATTTGATTGTAGGATCAGCTTTATTTTGGGTGAGGGAGTCAGTAATTTTTTGATGTATTAACTGGTCAAATTTAATAGGCTGATTGAGAGAGCTTTTTTCAATGGCTGAACTATTTGCATTTTTATCAATTGCCATTGCAACACCTACTCCGATAAGACCGAACATTCCAGAAACTGGGCTGGTAGAAGCATTGCTTGAATCACCAACTAATATTTGGCTGTCTTTTATAAAGTAATCACCTGCACCTGATTCAGTCATTGAAGATAATTGTTCTGAAGAAACGGAAAGAGAGGTTTGTTTACCCGCAGCTGGATATTGAATCGATTTAGTCGTTGCACATCCAGTAAATAATAATGTTGATATGAGTAATAAATTTAAGTTTTTCATTGCAATGGTACTTTGTTAAGTTTGGTAATTATTTGTTTTAGTTTATTGAATTGTGGATAAAAAGTGAAGGAAGTAAATAATTCTTATTTATTAATTGAATATAAAATAATCATTAATAATTATACTACATGAAATTCTTCAATAAAAAACCATGTTTCCAACTAGAGTGAAAACATGGTTTTTATTAAAGCTTAATTATACAAAAATTAATTTTTATATAATTTTAACCCTGCAACACACTCACATCAGCCACAGCAGTAAACAAGTTACGTAACTGAGCCAATAAACGTAAACGGTTTGCCTTCAGGTCAGCATCATCTGCCATAACCATTACACCATCAAAGAATGCATCAATCGGTGCGCGAAGTGCTGCAAGCTTAGAGAGAGCAGCTGTGTAGTCTTTTGCTGCAAGTAATGGTTCAACTACAGGGGTAACTGCTTGAAGTTCAGCAAATAATGCTTTTTCAGCATCTTCAACTAAGTTTGCTTCAACTACAGAACCTTCTGGTGCTGCTTCTTTCGCAAGAATATTAGCAACACGTTTATTTGCAGCAGCAAGTGCAGCAGCTTCAGGTAATGTACGGAAGTGGTTAACTGCATTTACACGTTTGCCAAAATCAAGTGGAGACTTCGGTGCAAGTGCTTGAACAGCTTGAAGTACGTCAACAGCAACACCTTGGTCTTCGTACTTAGCACGGTAACGACCTTCCAAGAATGCAACCGCATCAGCACGAGTTTTGTCGTGGTCTTTAACGATATCGCCATAACCTTGAAGTGCAAGATTCACTAACTCTTCAATTGTTACATCTAATTCATTTTCAATGATTAAACGTAAGATACCAATTGCTGAGCGACGAAGAGCAAACGGGTCTTTAGAACCTGTAGGCGCTTGTCCAATACCGAAAATACCAACAAGCGTATCTAAACGGTCAGCAAGGGCAATAGTTGTACCTGTTTTGGTTTTTGGTAAAACATCACCCGCAAATTTTGGTAAGTATTGTTCACCTAAAGCTTCTGAAACTTCAGTGTTTTCACCTTCAATACGTGCGTAGTAAGTACCTGCAATACCTTGAAGTTCTGGGAACTCACCAACAAGCTCAGAGGTTAAGTCGCATTTAGCAAGTAATGCAGCTTTTTCAGCATCGGCTGGGTTTGCACCAGTGATTGGCGATAGTGCAACCGCAAGTTTTGCAATACGTGTTGATTTATCCCAAAGCGTGCCAAGCTGTGCTTGGAATACCATGTTTGCTAATTTTTCTTTACGTGATGCAAGCGGTTGCTTTTGATCTTGTAAGAAGAAGAATTCAGCATCAGACAAACGAGGACGAACAACTTTTTCGTTACCTTCAATAATTTGAGTCGGATCTTTAGACTCAATATTTGAAACAGTAATGAAGTAAGGCTGCAATTTACCTTCCGCATTGATCAAACAGAAATATTTCTGGTTGTCTTGCATTGTCGTAATAAGAGCTTCTTGAGGAACAGCTAAGTAGCGTTCTTCAAAAGTTGCACGTAAAGCCACAGGCCATTCAACCAAACTTGTTACTTCATCAAGTAAGTCAGCTGGAACAATCGCAGTCGCATTCACTTCATCAGCTAACTTTTTCACTTGTTCTTGAATGGTTACTTGACGCTTTTCAAAGTTCGCAACAACGTAAGCTTTTTCTAAAGCCTCTAAGTAGTCATTTGCATGCGCTAAAGTCACAGCTTCTGGGGCATGGAAACGGTGACCATAAGTCACATTACCAGCTTTGTGATCTTGAATAGTTGCGTCGACAATTTGGTCGTCTTTGAGTAAAAGAACCCATTTAACCGGGCGTACAAACTCGGTACGGCTTGCAGCAGAACGCATACGTTTCGCAATTGGTAAATTGTCTAATGCAGTTTGTAAAATCTGTGGAAGTAAAGCGTCAAGGTTTTGACCTTTTACATCTTTTAAATAGCAAACTTTTTCAACTTTACCAGCTTGGAAAGTAGAAAGCTGATCAACAGTAATACCTTGACCACGCATAAAGCCTTCAAGTGCTTTAGTCGGTTTGCCTTCTGCATCGTAAGCCGCTTGAACAGCAGGGCCGTCAAAACGTTTTTGTGTATCTGCTTGAGCAGCATCGATATCAACAATTTTAAGCGCTAAACGACGTGGAGCTGCATAAGCTTCAATTGATGCGAAGTTTAAGCCCGCATCTTTTAAGCCTTTTACCGTTTCTGCCTGTAATGCATCACGTAAAGTTTTCAAGCTTTTTGGTGGAAGCTCTTCACAGCCAAGTTCGAATAAAACAGTATGTTTGCTCATTAGTTTTTCTCCGCCTTTGCTGTTTCACTTTCAGCTTGTGCTTTTAGCTGTGCCAATACTTCATCACGTAAGTGTGGTTCTGCCATTGGGAAGCCAAGCTCTGCACGTGCTTGTACATAACTTTGTGCAATAGCACGCGCTAAAGTACGTACACGTAAAATGTAACGTTGACGCTCAGTCACAGAAATTGCGCCACGTGCATCAAGCAAGTTAAAGGTATGAGACGCTTTAACCACTTGCTCATAAGCAGGAAGAGAAAGTTTTGCTTCAATTAAACGGTTTGCTTCTGATTCGTAAAAATCAAACAGTTCAAATAGTTTTTCAACCGGAGCGTATTCAAAGTTGTAAGTCGATTGTTCAACTTCATTTTGATGGAATACGTCGCCATAAGTTACAGTACCGAATTGGCCTTTGGTCCAAACAAGGTCATAAACCGAGTCAACGCCTTGAAGGTACATAGCAAGACGTTCTAAACCGTAAGTGATTTCACCTGTTACTGGGTAACATTCAACGCCACCGACTTGTTGGAAGTAAGTGAACTGAGTCACTTCCATACCATTAAGCCAAACTTCCCAACCTAAGCCCCAAGCACCTAGCGTTGGAGACTCCCAGTTGTCTTCTACGAAACGGATGTCGTGAGTAAGCGTATCAATCCCGATTGCTTTTAAAGAATCAAGATAAAGCTGTTGAATGTTGTCTGGGTTTGGCTTAAGTACTACTTGGAACTGGTAGTAGTGTTGCAAACGGTTCGGGTTTTCACCATAGCGGCCATCTTTTGGACGACGTGAAGGTTGAACGTATGCTGCGTTCCAAGTCTCAGGCCCTAAAGCACGTAAGAATGTTGCGGTGTGGAATGTTCCAGCGCCCATTTCCATGTCGTAAGGTTGTAATACGACGCAGCCTTGTTCGGCCCAATAGTTTTGTAGGGCAAGAATTAAGCCCTGAAATGTATCAATGTGCGAGATGGCGCGACTCATGTAGCATCCACGAATTTATGAGAAAAATTGCCCCTAAGTATAAGGATTTTGTAGGGGAGTGGCAAAGGCTTAATCAAAGGAATGCGCGATTAGCTTATTTGTTTTCGGCTTAGCCACTTCAAGCTTAACCAGTAGCAAAAGCCAGTAAACAAAATCATGAGATAAAAACTGTAAATCTTATAAATATCCCACCAAGGAGAAGGAAACGATCCGACAAAAATCAAACGTGCAATAGGGCTTATCAAAATCCAAATCGCAGTTGCGCTGATGAAAATACTCATCAGATTTAAACGATTTTTACGGGCGAGAAAATAGGAAATGATATATGCAAAAGGAATAACCAGAAGGCCATAAAAAAGTAAATAAAATAAGAAGTGGGCTAGAAAAATAACTCCAATCGAATAAAGGTTGAACTCAGCATTTAATGTCATGACCCCTAAGGCAGATAAACTCAGCAATGGGATGGGTGCAAGCGCAAGTGCGTGAATAATCATTTTTTTGTTATATTGAAGCATATTAAAAATTATAGAATCGAGAATAAATTATGCTGAAATTTTGCTGCAAACTCATTGTTTTATCCAGCCTTTTTTGTAGTCCATGGCTTTACGCGCAGACGGAAACTGATGAGCAAGATGAATACAACCAATGTGTAGAACAGACCATTAAAGAAATGAAGCTTGAGAGTATTAACAACATGGTCGTGCATAGCTGTTCTGAACAAGCTAAAAAGACTTATGAAGAAAAAATTGTTGCTCTCATTGATCAAATTCGCACACAAAGCGAAGAATATAAACAGCCAGAGCGTTATCAAGATATTTTAAAATCTCAGCGACTTTGGAAAGCTTATGTAGATCAGGAATGTAGTAATGCAGGCTCATACATTGGCTCACCGATGTATTCGTATTGCCCAATGCAAGAGTATGCAGCGCGTGTAAAACAGCTTGAAGAATACGTTAATTAAGACGAATTATTTTAAACGTCACCTCATGACGCTTAGCATACTTCACTGGATTAAATTTAAGAATGCAAAATGATATTTTTTGAACGATGCCATAAATGAGTCGTTTGATATGTCTGATCGCATTCGAGAAAAATTACAGATTCTTGCTGATGCTGCTAAATATGATGTGTCTTGTTCATCAAGTGGCAGTGACCGTAAAAATAAAGATAAAGGCCTAGGCGATGCCAGCCATTCGGGTATTTGTCATAGCTATACTGAAGATGGGCGCTGTGTATCTCTCTTAAAAATTCTATTTAGTAATGTATGTATTTTTGACTGCGCCTATTGTGTTTCACGTCGTTCTAATGACGTCCAGCGTGCAGCATTTACTGTGCAAGAGGTTGTAGATTTAACCATTAATTTTTATCGCCGTAATTATATCGAAGGCTTATTTTTAAGCTCAGGCATTTTTAAATCGGCAGATCACACGATGGAGCGTATGCTTCAAGTCGTAAAGAAGTTGCGTCTTGAAGAAAACTTTAATGGCTATATTCATCTAAAAACTATTCCGGGAGCATCACCTGAACTGATTCATGAGGCAGGTTTATATGCTGACCGTATGAGTATTAATTTAGAGATGCCGACCGAGGTGGGGCTAAAAACTTTTGCACCAGAAAAATCACATCATGAAGTGCAAAAAGATTTAGGTTTGGTCCGTGATAGATTGATTCAGCTTAAAGATGAGCGACAAATTATTAAGCATGTCCCAAAGTATGTGCCAGCAGGGCAGACCACTCAAATGGTAGTGGGTGCACATCAAGAATCAGATCAAGATGTTTTGTTTATGGCAGACAAGCACTACAAAGAGTTTAAACTTAAACGCGTCTATTTTTCTGGTTATATCCCAATTAATACTGAAAATAATTATTTACCAGCAGTGGGTTCTGCACCGCCATTACTACGGGAAAATCGTCTCTATCAAAGCGATTGGTTGATGCGTTTTTATGGTTTTGAAGTTAATGAAATCGTCAATGAAAAACACCCAAACTTAGATCTTGATGTAGACCCGAAATTAAGCTGGGCTTTAAGGCATCCCGAACAGTTTCCGGTAGATTTAAATCGTGCCGATTATCAGATGATTTTGCGTGTACCAGGCATAGGTGTGAAGTCGGCGAAGAAAATTGTGCAAGCTCGCCGTTTTGGAAAAATCCATATCGATTTACTTAAAAAACTCGGTGTGGCTTATCAGCGAGCAAAATTCTTTATTCGATGTGAAGACAGTCCAAAATTCCAAAAAGAATTGTCTTCAAGTTTTATTCGGCAGCAGATTTTAACGCAGGGTTCCTCGAAATATGTGCAGCAACTCTCGCCACAATTAAGCCTTGGGTTTTAGTCATGTTTAATGAGGAAGTTGCTTACTATTTTGATGGCTCAATGGTTGGGCTGCTAAGCTGTGTGTTTCGTGCATTTCAATTTAAAGAATTACAGGTCAAACTCTGTTTGAATGATGCAGCTCAGCATGGCTTATTTGCTGATAAAATTGAGGTTTCAAATAACGAGCAACATGCCGAGCGTGTTTGGTCTGCCCTGAAAAAAAAGCTTTCATCTTCTTCATTAAAACAATTCTATTTTGCCTCTTTATCTGAATCTTTAGATGCCTATCAACATTTATTTAATTATTGTATTTATGTGTTTACTAGCCATGTTTCCATAGAAAAAGATTATTCAAATCCTAGTGTTTTAGCGATTGCACAGTGGACGAAAAAGGTCGGACGAGAGAAGCATCGGATGGAAGCTTTTATTCGTTTTAAGAAAACCAAAGATGAGCTTTTTTTGAGTCTAGTACGTCCCGATTTTAATGTTTTGCCGCTTATTCAGCCGCATTTTAAACGGCGTTATCAAGATCAGCGTTGGCTGATTTATGATGAGAAACGTAAGTTCGGGCTTTATTATGATTTACGAGAAATACATGAAGTTTCACTCGAGGCTTCTGAAGTTGACCGTAATTTAAAAAATGGAATGAGTCAAAGCTTTCAGCTTGAGCTTGATGAGCAGGAAGTTTTATATGACCAGCTTTGGAAAGATTATTTTAAGAGCGTGAATATTACTGAACGCCAAAATATAAAACTCCATGTGCAATATTTACCTAAACGCTACTGGCGTTATTTAAATGAAAAATTGATGGAATATTAAAGTTTTAAAATCATAAAAAATAGTTCAGCAGGTTTTCTTATTATTCAAAGATATAATTTAAATGCATTTTATGTGGCTTTGGGCGTATACTTTTGCCCGTTATAAATGACGGCATATCCCTAAAGGTGTACTGTGAGTGTTATACAGCGACAATGGTTACAGATTTTAAAACCAAATTTTAAGGTTTTACCTTTAAAAGAACGATTACTTTGCGGTATTGGAGCGTTGTGTGGTTTAGCAATTTCTTCCTTAATTAGTTGGTATGTTCTAGGGGGGATTAATGCATGGTACATCGCTCCAATGGGTGCCTCATCTGTTCTATTGTTTGCTGTGCCGACCAGTCCTTTGGCTCAACCTTGGAATGTGATTGTTGGTAATACTTTAGCCGGAATTATTGGCGTTGCCTGCGCACAGTGGATTCCTGATTTAACAACGGCTTTTAGTGTTGCGGTAGGTTTTGCCATTTTTTTAATGATGACCACCGATTCTTTACATCCACCGAGTGGAGCGGTTGCGATTACAGCCGTACTAGGTGGAGCTGCGATTCATAAGTTAGGCTTTTATTTTATTTTTTACCCAGTTTTACTCAACTCATTGCTTCTATTAGGTTTTGCCGTATTTTTTAACCGATTAATTGGGCGACATTATCCGGTGACTGCACATTTGAATGAGCGTAGCAAGGACCCAACGCCTACTCAAAAGGTATCGATTCAACCAAAAGATATTGAGTACGCATTAGAGCATCACACTGAACTTTTAGATATTAGCCAATATGACTTAGAAAAAATCATTTTAGAAGCGCAAGAGCATGCCAATGAGCGCATGGTCAATCAATATGTCTGTCAGGATATTATGAGTCGCGACGTGATTAAACTACATGAAGATGATGATATTCATCAGGCACTCGATAAGTTTAAACAAGTGAACCTAATGAGCTTGCCTGTAGTCAATGCAGAGAACCATCTGGTCGGAACTTTAGCGTTATATGAAGTCGTAGAATGGTTTAAGGGGGCAGCCGACCCAAGAAATTCTTGGCAGCATTACGTAAAACAAATTATGAGCCGTCGAGTGGTCACGGTATTACCAACTCAACCTATTCAAGATTTAGTGCCGTACTTTGTCGAAAAGTCTTTTAACTACATTCCTGTGGTTGAAGATCGTAAGCTTATAGGAATGATTAGCCGTGCAGATATGATTGCTGCATTACAGCAACAGTTAAATCGAAAGCTATAACTTTTATAATAAAAAAAGCTACGGTTGATTAGGGGATGCAACCGTAGCGACCAAAGTTATTAATTAACGTACTTGTTCTTCATTTACTGTCCGGACGGATTGTCGATAGCCTTCAATATGTTCTGGCTGTTTTTTCGGAATCACTAACCATAAAACCAGATAAACTAAAATTCCTGGAAAGGCAGCACTCATAATTGAGATCAAAACAAAAATGACACGTAGTAAAGTTATGTTCCAACCAAAACGTTCAGCAATACCACCCATTACACCGGCGATCATGCTGTGTCGGTTCGAGCGATATAAACCAGAACTGGCCATCTAATTCTCCTTAAAGATAAAATTTACAAGAAGCTATTGCTCTTGCTTAATAAAAATATGGAGACGAAATAACGCGTTTAAAGTCTTTTAAAAAGTAAAATAGTTAAAATATGTAAAGGATTGAAATGAACGAAACCAACATCTACTAAAATGCACCCTTTCAGGGCTTAAGAGTTTAAAGCGGCAATTAGCTAATACTTGATTTGAATTGTAAATATAGCTGTTGCTGTTATCTGTGAATAATGTATATGACTTTGAAGTGGTCTCGTTTTTCAGTTAAGCATGTAGTTGTAGTGGCTGCGATGTGCATGACAATGAGTGCTTGCGATATAAACCATACCAATTCAAAAGATCACTCTGCTACAAGTTCTAATTCTAATCATGAAGAAAATTTAATAAAAAGTAGCGCATCTATAAAAACATTAGACTATGTTGCTGGACGTACTTTTTTACCCGAAGATACCTCAGATCAGACTAAAAAACTAAGTGCCGCCTCATTGCAATATGTAGGAAGGTATCATACGCGTATTTCATGTGAAGATGCTTTTGCTGATTGTGAATCGGGCGAAGCAGAGTATATTTTAAATTTATTACCAAATGGATCGGCTTATTGGAATGTTGTCCATTTTGGTCGTGTAGGAAGTAAAGACGGGGCTAAAAGTGCCGCTGTAAATCAGTTATGTCCTACACTAAATTGGAAAGTAGATGAAAAAGAGCGTGAGTTAACGATTCAATGCCCATTATCTAAAGTTAATTTTTATTTTAATCTTGATTCAAAGAAAAGATTGGTCACGAATTTAGAAAAACTATTTTATAGTGATTATGGAAAAAATCGTGAATTTTTAGAGCAAAACTATTTTGTTCCAAATCAGGCTTATGTTTTAACTAAAGAATAGATATCCGATAAATATAAAAAAGAGCGCAATATAAATTGCGCTCTTTTTCATTTCACGACTTAAAAATCATTAGTAGTCGAAGCTAAAGTGTTCAACTGGTAATGATGTTAATGTGCGAGATGTAGTCACCATTGACTCTGCATGGCCTTGAGCACGTGGCAATAAGCGGTCAAAGTAGAAATCAGCAACTTTGATTTTTGCTTTATAGAACTCAGCAGTTTCTTGGCCGTTACCTGCTTCTAATTTTTCAGAAGCAACCACAGCTTGTTGAGCCCAGAAATAAGCCATCATCACGTAGCCTGAGAACATCAAGAAATCTACAGAAGCAGAAGATACGATGTCGCGGTCTTTACGTGCAGCAAGCATGATACGAACTGTTAAAGTGTTCCACTGAGCACAAAGCTTAGTTAAGTCCCAAGCAAAACGACGTAAATACTTATTACGTGCATGTGCAGCACAGAACTTTAAGATTTCAGCAGTGTATTCACGAACTACTTTACCTTTTGAACTTAACAACACTTTACGACCAATCAAGTCGAGTGCTTGAACACCAGTTGTTCCTTCATACAAGGTCGCAATACGTGCATCACGTGCGATTTGCTCCATACCCCATTCTTTAATGTAGCCATGGCCACCGTAAACTTGCATACCGTGGTTAGCAGCTTCTAAACCAAGTTCAGTTAAGAAACCTTTTAAAATTGGTGTATAGAAACCAAGTTTATCATCGTAGTCTTCAAAAGCAGCTTGGTCACCACGTGCTAAAGCATCTGTCATTTTGTCAGCGATTTGAGCAGCGTAGTAAATCATAGAGCGACCGCCTTCAGCGATTGCTTTTTGAGTTAACAACATACGACGTACGTCTGCATGGTGAATGATTGCATCAGCAACTTTATCTGGATCTTTTTTACCAGAAAGCGCGCGCATTGACATACGATCTTTGGCATATGGTAATGCGCCTTGGAAAGATAACTCAGCGTGTGCAATACCTTGAACAGCAGTACCAATACGTGCTGTATTCATGAAGGTAAACATTGCATGTAGGCCTTTGTTCACTTCACCGATTAAATAACCAGTTGCATTATCAAAGTTGAGTACCGCAGTTGCAGACGCACGGATCCCCATTTTGTGTTCAATTGAACCACAAGCGACTGTATTACGCTCACCAACACCGCCATCAGCTGTAGGTATGAATTTTGGTACGATGAATAATGAGATACCGCGAGTACCAGCAGGTGCATCTGGAAGGCGAGCAAGTACAATGTGAATGATGTTTTCAGTTAAATCATGTTCACCGGCAGAAATGAAGATTTTTGTACCGGTAATTTTGTAACTACCGTCTGCTTGAGGTTCAGCTTTAGTTTTTACCTGCCCTAAGTCTGTACCACATTGAGGTTCGGTTAAGCACATTGTGCCGCTCCAAGTGCCTTCAACAAGCTTAGGCATATATGTTTGTTTTTGCTCATCAGTACCGAATTGCAAAATAGTGTTCATACAACCAGAACTTAAACCTGGGTACATGGTAAATGACCAGTTTGCAGTACCCATCATCTCGGATTTAATTAGGTTTAAAGACATTGGTAGGCCTTGACCACCAAATTCTTCTGGGTAAGAAAGACCTTGCCAACCGCCCATTACGAATTGGTCATAAGCTTCTTTAAAGCCTTTAGGAGTAGTTACTTCGCCGTTGTCAAAATGGCAACCTTCTTCATCACCAGATTGGTTAAGTGGCGATAATACGTTTTCACAATAATCTGCCGCACCTTCAAGAATCATATCAACAGTATCTGGATCAGCATTTTCACCATTTGATAAAGTTTTATAGTGAGCAGGGTAATCTAGTACTTCATTCATTAAGAAGCGGATATCGTGTAGCGGAGCTTTATATGCTGGCATGGCTTTAATCCTAATTTTGAATCATTGTGGGATTATCTGTATCGATGATTTGATTATTCACTCGCATGATAAAAATACAATGTTAATCGCACCCGAAAGAAATGTCAGAAAAGCGAATTTTGTCGAAAATAAATACACCTGAAATTATAATTTCTGCTACATTCAGGACTTATACTTTTATGTGAAAAAACAACTAATTTTCTTATTTTTAGCAAGTTTTGTTAAAAAGATAAAGCGATAAGGTTTTAAAAAAGGTTATGCATCTAAAATATCTCAGTTTATGTTTATTTAGTTTGGGTTTGACCGCTTGTGCGCAGCATAACCTACGTCCATCGGTAGCATCTACTCAGTTAGATCAAAAAGTCATTCAGGGTATGAATGCAATATATGAATACCCAAGCTATGACTATCGTGGGCATTTTAAAGTTAGTGTTGATCCGAATCAGTCAAAAAAAATAAATAATGTAGAAAAAACAGTGCAGCTAGATGCTGTAGTGCAAAAAAAAGTAGATCAATATTTACGTGAACAAAAAATTAATTTGAATAAAAAACAGAAGCAGGCGCTGTATGCCGCAATTGCAAATGAGCAAGCGGATTCAGGCATTTCTGGTGAATCACGCTCAGAAAAAGTAAACGCCGTATTAATTAATTTATTAAATGATCTTCAATTTAGTTATGATGGTTCGGTTCATTATCGTCAAAAAATGGGGTCTTTAAACCTTACAGCAAGGTATGAAAAACCGACACTTTTGGTACAGGCAAAATTGCCAATGGTACTTGATCTGAAGGATTATAAATTTTACGTTAATTATTTCGGATTAATGCCTTATCTGGTCAATAAAGATAATCAAAATAATTTAGCGTATGTCGATTTTTCAAAGTATAAAAATCTGTTTACGAATGTCGATATGAAGAAATTCGTTGAATATGCGAAAGCTTCTGGCGCTGTATCTTATCGTTTGGCTGAACCACAAAATTTACAGCGTTTATCAGTTAGTGACGCTGAGCGTAAAGCGGGAATTGTAGAAAAAATTCGTTTAAAAGATACGGTTGAAGCGTTATTGCTACAATCGGAGCTCTATAGTCAGGTCAATGCTAAATATCTGCAAAAAAATGTTTTCGGTTTTGATGAAGAAAAGATTGCCGAAACTATAGCAACTGAATTAGCTGCTTCAGAAGCGAAGAGTAAAGAAGGTAATGCTGATGGGCAAAAAGTTTCTTCTGAAGATGCAGCCGCAGTTAGCCAACAACTTTACTCACTGATTAATGCTCATTTCGGTAATGCTCTAGATTCAGAATATGGTGATGAAGACCAATCAAGTGCAGTTCAAGCTGGTGCAGCCGAAGAGGATGCTTCTGATACGGCCCAAGCCGAAGATGTTGCTGTAGCAGATGCTGAAGAAGTCACACAAGATGAAGAAGTGGCTTCACTTACAGAAGATCAGTGTGTTGAATTACAGTCTCAAAAAAGTTCCGTTGCCTTAGGTGATATTAATTACTGTCAAATTTACGGTATTGATGTGCTTGATCAGAGCGCTGGAAATACCGAAAAAACTCAGATTAAAGCTCGTCAAGCTGCGTTGAAACAAACTTTTGCTGCTTATGATCAAAACCAGTTTGTTGATGATGAAGCATTCAAAGCTCTATGGAACAAGCATAAGGCAGAAATTGAACAAGCTTTACCAAAACAAAGAAATCCGGTTGCGATTGATGTCGGACTGGATGAAAAGGGCCGTTTAGTCAACGCGGATTATGATATTGCGTATACACCAGCTGAATTTAACCATCGCTTTAATATTAAAGCAGACATGCAAATTCTCAATTATGGTAAAGCGACCCCAATTAATCAGCAGCAGCTTAAACAGGCTAAATCAGTTGCAGAGGCAAGCAAAGGTTCTTTATTTGAAAACTTCGTAAAAGGATTTAGTGAAAAACTTGGACAGGGTGATGTTTCTGAGCATCCAGTTGGTGCACATAGCGATGTACAAGATTTAGATTCTAGTCTGGCGCTGTTGGCTAACCAGACTTATGATGCAACACGTGCTTATGACAAAACGTATAAGGCTGTGTTTATTGCAAAATTGACTGCCGAAAAACCGTCATATATTCATTATTATTCAGTTCAACAGTTGCAAGAAATTGCAGAGGTTTATGCTTACTGGTTCTCTGAAGAGGAAACTTATAACCCTCAAGGTAAAGCTTTAGAACGTATTGAGACATTGCAGAAAAAGCATCATCTTGAACAAGAAGATCAGTTTGATAATGACTTAGGTCGAGCTGTGGACCATATTGTGATCACAACAATACAAGGTGAAGCTGGGCGTGAAGCATGGCAAAAACTACAGAAACAATATAAGCAACCTGAACAGCTTTTCTCAAAACAGTATCAATTAGAGTTTGAAAAACAAAATGGTACTTCTGATGAAGAAAAACACTTATTGTCAGAAACAGCTGATATTTTAGGTAAAGCCTATGTCGATGCTCGCAAACAGCAACTTACGGAAAAAACAATTCAGAATTTAAAACCTGAACATAATGAATTTATTGATTATGAGATTTTCCGAGATGTTTATAAGCAGATGGTTACAGCTAAAAAATAATAGATGAAATAAAAAAGAACCTACTTCGTGTAGGTTCTTTTTTTGACTTATAGAAAATCTTTTAATTCTGGCTTTACGCCATTCCAGATATAGAAGGCTTCAATGGCCTGACCCACTAACATCCCAAAACCTTCTGCATAAGGCACATTGCGTTGTTTAGCTTGATCAAGGAAGCTAGATGGCTTGCCATAGGCCATCTCATAGGCATATTTGAACTCTAAATTTTCTGGTAGTTGTAATGCATCACCAGACAGGCTTGCAGAAGTTGCATTAATTACAATATCAAATTTCCCTTCTAGCTCATTTAGAGAAATTGCTTGTAATTGAGCTTGCGGAACTGCTGCTTTTAGGTCATCTACAAGTTGTTCAGCACGAGCAAGAGTTCGGTTTGCAATCACAATCTTTTTAGCGCCAGCCTGCACAAGCGGGTAAATAACGCCGCGAGTTGCACCACCAGCCCCTAAAATTAAAATGGTTGTATTTTCCAGATTCCAATCTAAAGCTTGAATTGCGGCAACTAAGCCTTGGCCATCTGTATTGTCACCATGCAGTTTGTTATTTTCCATCCAAAGTGTATTTACAGCTTTGGCAATTTGAGCACGTTCAGTCAGCACATCACACAAAGCAAATGCCTGTTCTTTAAACGGCACGGTAACGTTCATGCCACTTCCGCCATTCTCAAAGAAACTACGCATACTCGACTCAAAACCATCAAGAGGAGCAAGACGTTTTTGGTAGTCTAGGTCAATACCTGTTTTTTGAGCGAAAGCATGATGCAATTCAGGAGAGCGTGATTGTTCGATTGGGTTGCCAATTACTGCAAACTGTTTGGTCATTCTTATATCCAAAATTTTAAAATGGCATGAGGCAGATAAAGTCTGTACTGAATTTTCAGCAGGACTCACTATAAGCCAAATTTTAATAAGAAAAAATATTTGAATGAGATTCAGAAAATTGAAAATAAAAAAGGAGATTCTTTAGGGTGGAAGCCAAAGAATCTCCAAAAAAGCAAAAAATTAAGCGACTTTTTCTTTTAGGTTTAACCAGTCACGAGGTTTTAAGTAATAGTCGGTTAAACGTTTCTCTGGTGAGTCTTCATCCCATTCTGGACGATACGACCAACCTGCAAGGTTAGGGAGGCTGACTAAAATAGATTCGATACGTCCACCTGTTTGTAAGCCAAATAATGTTCCGCGGTCGTAGACTAAGTTATATTCGACATATCTACCGCGACGGTAGAGCTGGAACTCTCTTTGAGCTTCGGTGTAAGGCTGTTCACGGTGTTTTTCAAAAATTGGCAGAATGGCATTTAAATAACCATTACCTACAGCTTGAATATATTTAAAGCAGGTTTCGAAATCCCAGCAATTTAAATCATCAAAGAATAAACCACCGACACCACGCTGTTCATCTCGATGTTTTAAATAAAAATAATCATCACACCATTTTTTATGTTCAGCATAGACATTGTCTCCAAAAGGCTGACATAGGTCGTATGCGGCTTGATGCCAATCGATAACATCTTGTTCATCTGGATAGAACGGTGTTAAGTCAAAACCACCACCAAACCACCAAATCGGATCTTGACCTTCACGTTCTGCAACGAATAAACGTACATTGGCATGAGAAGTTGGAATATTTGGGTTTTTAGGGTGAATCACTAATGACACACCAAGCGCTTGAGCTTTAGCACCAGCAATTTGAGGGTGTCTTTCTGTAGCAGAAGCGGGCAGTTTACTAATATTGATGTGAGAAAACATCACACCACCTTTTTCAATCACAGTGCCATTTTGCAAAACTCGTGAACGACCACCACCACCTTCTGGGCGTTCCCAATCATCAATAATAAATTCACTCGTACCGCCGCCAGCTTTTTCTTGTTGTTCTAAACCAGCACATATACGAGCTTGTAAATCGAGGAGAAATTCGCGGACACGTTGAATATCTGTTGAAGTCGGATGCTGCATAGTGACCCTCAAAGATGATTGAGATAGGAGATAGATACATCAAAACACAAAACCATAAAAAAAGTAAGGGATTTTTAAGAAATGTCTTAAAAATCCCTTCCAATTATTTTTAAATTTATAATTTTTTTAGAAATCATCTTTTTGATAAAGGTGATCCATACGTTCCCGTTTAGTTTTCAAATATTGTTCATTAAAGGGGTTACGTCCAACCGTTAATGGAACACGACCAACCACATTAATACCTTGATCCTTGAGTGCCTGAATTTTCAAAGGATTGTTAGTAATTAACTTAACTTCTTTTACTTTTAAGTGATCGAGCATAATGCTGCACATGTCGTAACGGCGTGCATCGGCGGGTAAATTTAAAAGTAAATTTGCATCTACCGTGTCATGACCTTGATCTTGTAAGGCATACGCACGAATTTTATTTGTGAGCCCAATACCACGGCCTTCCTGGCGTAAATATAAAATAACGCCTTGACCTGCTTCGTTGATGAGCTTTTGAGTTGCCTGTAATTGAGGGCCGCAGTCACATTTTAATGACGCAAAAGCATCACCTGTTAAGCATTCTGAATGAACACGTACTAAAACAGGGCCTGTGGGTGGATTTTCTAACCCTTTAGAAAGTGCCACATGTTCTTCACCTGATACTGGATCTTGAAACACAGAAATATTGAATTCACCAAAAGCAGTCGGGAGTTTTGATGTTGCAATGAACTCTATAGGCACAGATTAACTCATCTTTTAACCGAAAACGGTTTAAAGTATAGCGTAATGCTGGGAGATTGGTCGAATTGTCATAATCATTTTGAGCACTAAGGTTTTCTTTTTTGTATAAAGAAGACGATAATAGTTGATAAATAGTCAGATTATTCAGGATAATCTGCCAACCATACCCATACTGTATGAGAGACTGCTTTGCATGACCTCGTTCGCAAATGTGGCTGATTGAAGGTGACTTCATTCGATTGTATGATCGACCCATTTTGACCCAGCTTAGGATTTGCCAGGCTTATAAAGGCTTTGCCACATATGTTGTATACCGAAATTCCAACTCAACGCCCTGTTACGCCATTGTTAGATGCAATTGATCATCCTCAACAATTACGTCAGCTCGAGCATAGCCAATTGGTTCAAGTGGCTGATGAGTTGCGTCAATATATTTTATATGCAGCAGGCCAGAGTGGTGGCCATTTCGGTGCTAACCTCGGCGTGGTTGAGCTGACGGTTGCGCTGCATTATTGCTTTAATACTCCAAATGACCGATTAGTTTGGGATGTAGGACATCAGGCGTATCCACACAAAGTCTTGACTGGTCGCCGTGAGCAAATGACAACAATCCGGGCTAAGAACGGTTTAGCAGCATTTCCAGCTAGAGAAGAATCAGTTTTTGATACTTTTGGTGTAGGGCATTCATCAACTGCAATTTCAGCAGGTTTAGGAATGTCTTTAGCGCGTCGCTATCAAAACGACCCATGTGATGTGGTATGTATTGTTGGTGATGGTGCAATGACGGCAGGTATGGCATTTGAAGCCATGAACGATGCTGTCGCACATGATGCTGATTTAATTGTTGTACTTAATGACAATGACATGTCAATTTCTTGCAGTACAGGTGGTTTTGCTAAGCATTTAGCTGCAATTTGGGAAAAAGGTCATTTAGTTAATGTCGATGAACATGGAGAGGCTTATGTACAGCCACATCCGAAATGGACGTACAACTCTCGCTTACATCAATCGGCAACAGATGCGGCCGATAATTTATTTAAAGCGATTGGTTTCGATTACTTTGGTCCTTTCGATGGACATGATGTAAATCAACTCGTTAAAGTATTTAACGCATTAAAAAAACGTAAAGGTCCACGCTTAGTCCACGTTTATACTAAAAAAGGTAAAGGTTTTACTCCGGCAGAAGCTGACCCAATTACCTATCATGCAATTAGCAAAATTAATGCGACTTCAGCGGGTAAAACACCGCCAAAATATTCAGATGTATTTGGTCAATGGCTGTGTGATGAAGCTGCACAAGATGAACGTTTATTAGCGATTACTCCAGCTATGTGCGAAGGCTCAGGCATGGTTAAGTTTGCTAAAGAATTTCCAAAACGTTTCTTCGATGTTGCAATTGCCGAACAGCATGCAGTAACACTTGCAGCGGGAATGGCGTGTGAAGGGTTAAAACCTGTTGTTGCAATCTATTCAACATTCTTACAGCGTGGTTATGACCAACTTATTCATGATGTTGCATTACAAAATCTTGATGTAACTTTCGGTATTGATCGTGCTGGTTTGGTGGGTGAAGATGGACCAACTCACGCAGGTGCATATGACTATGCATATATGCGTACAGTACCAAACATGGTCATCATGGCGCCAAAAGATGAAAATGAATGCCGTCAAATGCTACATACTGCCTATGCCTATAATGGTCCAGCGGCAGTACGTTACCCACGTGGTGCAGGGGTAGGGGTTGAAATTCAGCAAGAGTTAACTGCTATTGAGTTAGGTAAGGCAGAAGTAGTTGCTGAAATTAAGCCTGCTTGTGATGAGCAGATTACGGTTCTGGCATTTGGTAGCCGCGTTATGGTTGCCATAGAAGCTGCTGAGCAATTTGCACAGAAACACGATGTCGGCGTACGTGTTGTAAATATGCGTTTTGTGAAACCACTTGATGAAAAAATTATTCGTGATTTGGCTGAACACACACATTTATTTGTCACTGTTGAAGAGCACGCAATTATGGGTGGTGCAGGCAGTGCGGTAAATGAGTTCATGGCACAAGAACAAATTGTGAAGCCTATTATCAATTTAGGTCTGCCAGATTTGTTCTTACAACAGGCATCACATGGTCAAATGCTAAAAGATTGTGGGTTAGATGCTAAAGGTATTTTAAACTCAATTGAGCAAGCTTGGCTTAAGCTAAATCAGGTGGTTTAAGCCTTTAATAAAATTTTTGAAACATTTTTTCCCCTAAAGCGCATTCATTTGCTAAAATGTATGCGCTTTTATGCATTATTCTTTGTCAAAATCTTCAAATTTGTATTGTAGTGGGTGTTCAATGGAACCTATGGTGGTTATGGCTGCGCGTGCGGCTCAAACAGTTGGTCAAGAGCTTTTAAAAGCGCATCAAAATCGTCATAAACTCGATTTGCAAGTTGAAGAGAAAGGCATTGATGGCCCAGTAACACGTGTAGATCGTTATTTGGAACAATTGACGATTGATACATTACGTAAAAGTTATAAAAACCATAGCTTCTTAGGTGAAGAGTTCGGTTTGCAAGAGGGCAAAGGCCACGATGCAGACTGGTGCTGGGTAATCGACCCGCTTGATGGCACGCAAAACTTTATTAATGGTTTCCCTCATTTCTGTATTTCTATTGCAGTTCAGCATAAAGGCGTTACTCAGCACGGCGTAATCTACGACCCAGTACGTGACGAATTATTCTCTGCAAGTCGCGGTCGCGGTGCGGTGATGAATCAACGCCGTATTCGTGTAAATGTAAAAGATACTTTAGAAAATACATTCTTGGCAGTAGGCCATCCTTACCGTGCTAAACGTGCTGGTGAGATTGTATCTTATGCAGAACAACACTTTGCTTCATTATTAGCTGTGACTCAAGCAGGCGCACAAATTCGTCGTGGTGGTTCAGCTGCCCTAGATTTAGCATATGTTGCTGCTGGCCGTTTTGATGGTTTCTTTGAGCTTGGTTTAAAACCATGGGATATCGCTGCTGGTGAACTTATTATTAAAGAAGCAGGCGGTGTAGTGGTTGATGCGCGCGGTGGTAATGAGTCTCTTGAAAATGGTCAAGTGCTTGCAAGTTCACTCAAAATGCTAAAACCTTTAATGCAAACTGTAGTCCCAGCTTGGGGTCAAGCCGCAAAATAATTTAATTATTTATAAATAAAACCCTCTATTATCAGAGGGTTTTATTTTTTTAAGCCATGGGTAAATTTTACTGAGTTCAATAAATATGAAGAAAGTTGATTAAAACACATGACTTTTAATTTCTTTCTGCTATAATCCGCCCACGCACTTAAATTTCCGTTCATTACCTGAACATTCTGTTCTATTCATTGTAAGCGCACGCTGTCCATAGAGAGGACCATTTCTTGCGCCCCGATCGCTCAGCGATTCTTCAGGTTCGGCCGTAATCAAGCGTGCGTTTAGTCCACATCGTCGTTACTCGGATTGCTGCTGAAAAAACGTTTCAGCTAACTTTGCTTTGCCGCTTTGTGCCGATGTCTATTTTGTATTTATTAAAAATGGAGCACCCACTAGGGTGAAACTCTCTATGAGCAAAACTTTTGCCGAATTTTCTTTGCATGAAACCTTACAACAAGCGCTTGAAGGTTTAGGTTTTACTACCCCGACTCCTGTGCAAGAACAATCTATTCCTGCAGCTTTAGAAGGAAAAGACCTTCTAGTATCTAGCCAGACTGGTTCTGGTAAAACTGCGGCATTTTTATTACCGACATTACATAATTTAGCTGGTCAAGAAACTTTTGTTCCGTTCAAAGAACGTATGAAAGCTGTGACCCAACCTAACATTTTAGTTTTATGCCCAACACGTGAATTGGCTCAACAAGTTAGCCAAGATGCGATTGCTTTCGTACGTCACATGAAAGGTGTCCGTATTGCTGCAATCATGGGTGGTATGCCTTTTGGTAAGCAAATCCAACAACTTAAAGGCGCGCAAGTTATTGTTGCGACTCCTGGCCGTTTATTAGACTTAGTTAACCGTCGTCAATTAAAGTTAGATAAAGTTGAAGCTTTAATCGTTGACGAAGCTGACCGTATGTTAGACCTCGGCTTCTCTGAAGATTTAGAAGCAATCAGCGATTTAGCTGGTAACCGTCGTCAAACATTAATGTTCTCTGCTACTTTCGCTGACCGTATTATTCGTCTTGCTGAGCGCATGATGAATGAACCTGAGCGTATTGCAATTGAAACAGGTCATAGTACAAACACTGACATCACCCAAACTTTACACTGGACAGATGGTTTCGAACACAAGAAGAAACTTCTGACTCACTGGTTGGCTGATGAAACTCTTGATCAAGCGGTTGTATTCGCGAGCACTCAAGAAGATACAGATATGTTGGCTGAAGAACTTGCAGAAGCAGGTCACTCTGTAGTTGCACTTCACGGTGCAATGCCACAAACAGTTCGTAACCGTCGTTTACGTAGTATTCGTGAAGGTCGTGCAAAAATCTTGGTAGCGACAGACGTTGCTGCACGTGGTCTTGATGTACCGACAATTTCACACGTAATTAACTTCGGTTTACCAATGAAACACGAAGACTATGTACACCGTATTGGTCGTACAGGTCGTGCTGGTCGTACAGGTCAAGCAATTACTTTAGCGACTTATCGTGAACGCGGTAAAATCCGTGCGCTTGAAGACTATTTAGATGCACGTTTAAGTGTTTCTGAAATTGAAGGCTTAGAACCATCTCCACCTCCTGCTCGTTCAGGTCGTGATGGCGGTGGTCGTGGTCGTGGCGGCAACGGTGGTCGTGATGGTCGTCGTGGTGGCGGTTTTGGCGGTGGTCGTCGTTTTGAAGGCGAAAGCAACTTCAAACGCCGTGAAGGTGGTCGTGATGACCGTCCACGTCGTAGCTTTGATGACAAACCACGTGGTGAACGCCCATTCGGTGGCGAAGATCGTCCACGTCGCGAGTTCAATTCAGATCGTCCACGTCGTGAAGGTGGTTTTGAAGACCGTCCGCGTCGTGAGTTCAACTCAGATCGTCCGCGTCGTGAAGGTGGTTTCAATGATAAACCGCGTTTTGACTCAAATGATGACAATCGTGGTAACCGCGTAGATTACAAACCACGTCGTGAAAATGGTTTTGGTGATCGTCCAAAACGTAGTTTCGGTGGTGAAGATCGTCCACGTCGTAGCTTTGATGATAAACCTCGTGGCGAGCGTCCATCATTTGGTGGCGAAGATCGTCCACGTCGTGAGTTCAACTCAGATCGTCCACGTCGCGAAGGTGGTTTTAACGATAAACCACGTCGTAGCTTTGATGATAAACCACGTGGTGAGCGTCCAGCGTTTGGTGGCGAAGATCGTCCAAAACGTAGCTTCGGTGGTGAAGATCGTCCACGTCGTAGTTTTGATGATAAACCGCGTCGTAAATTCGACCGTTAATCAAAAGTTCGTTTAAAGAAAGGCCAGTAGAAATACTGGCCTTTTTTATTTTTCAGTTTTGTTATAAAATAACAAAGTGTGAATTGGTTCAATTTTTTATTAAATAATGAGTAAAATTAAACGAAAAGAAACAATAATGGCACAGTTGAAGAACTTACTGGTTCAACACGGCTTGCCTTATCTTTTTATTGCACTTGTTTTGTGTAATGGGGTTTATTTTGCCTATGCTTTTATAACTGGAAGTTCTATTGAGCAGTTTCAAATTTCTGAATTAACCTCTTTTTACGAACATACCTCATCCATTCCTACCAACTAAGTTAGCTTTGCTTTTGTCAAAATAACAACAAGTTTGCCAATTTTCAGTGTTATAGTATGCGTGCATAAAAGTGCAGGAACGATTGCCATTATGAATAATAAAACTCCTCTCTCGACTCAACCACTTATTGAAGTGAAAAATCTGAGTTTTAATCGAGGGGAACGCGTCATTTATGACAATATTAGTTTAAATATACGTCGAGGCCAGATTACGGCCATTATGGGACCTTCTGGTACAGGTAAAACAACATTATTACGTCTGATTGGTGGACAGTTAGTTCCTGATCAGGGGGAAGTTTTGCTCGACGGTAAAGATATTGCAAAAATGTCTCGTCAGGAACTTTTTTCAGCCCGTGCACGTATGGGAATGTTATTTCAGAGCGGTGCTTTATTTACGGATATGTCGGTCTATGAAAATGTGGCATTTCCGATTCGAGCACATACCAAGCTTCCTGAAAATCTAATTGCTGAACTGGTTGCATTAAAACTGGAATCAGTTGGTTTGCGTGGTTCTGAACAATTAATGCCTACAGAACTCTCAGGTGGTATGAACCGTCGTGTTGCTTTAGCACGTGCGATAGCGCTTGACCCTGATTTAATCATGTACGATGAACCTTTTGCGGGGCAAGACCCCATTGTAAAAGGTGTATTGACACGTTTAATACGTTCATTGCGAGAAGCTTTAGATTTAACCACAATTATTGTTTCGCATGACGTTCCTGAAACCCTTTCTATTGCTGATTACATTTACGTTGTAGCAGAAGGAAAAATTCAAGGGGAAGGAACGCCAGAAGAGTTACAGGCATATGCTTCTCCATTTGTGCGCCAATTCTTAACAGGTTCGGCAGAAGGACCGGTTGAATACCAATTTAGTCATCAAGCCTATTTAGATAACGAGGTTCGTCCATGAATACGATTGCCTGGTTAGGTAGACTCGTTATTGAGCGGATTCGAGGGATTGGTGTTGCAGCACTAATGCTCTTACAAATTGTTTTTTCTTTTCCTTCATCTGGTGGTTTTGGTCGATTTATTTACCAAATGCATCGGGTAGGGGTGATGTCTTTGTTAATTATTACTGTATCGGGCCTATTTATTGGGTTGGTACTGGGGTTACAAGGATATTCAATTTTAGTAAACGTCGGCAGTGAATCAATGCTAGGCACAATGGTGTCTTTAACATTGCTGCGTGAATTGGCACCTGTGGTTGCTGCTTTATTATTTGCTGGTCGAGCGGGTTCTGCATTAACAGCAGAAATTGGTTCAATGAAGCAAAGTGAACAACTTGCCAGCATGGAAATGATCGGGGTTGACCCATTAAAACAAATCGTATCACCACGTCTTTGGGCGGGAGTGGTTAGTTTGCCGATGCTAACTGTCATTTTTGCTGCGATTGGTATTGTGGGCGGTAAAATGGTAGGTGTCGATTTTCTTGGCGTCGATGAAGGCTCATTCTGGAGCGGAATGCAAAACAACGTGCAATTTGGGCATGATGTCGTAAATGGCATTATTAAAAGTATTGTGTTTGCTTTGTTATGTACATGGATTGCGGTATATCAAGGATATGCGTGTGATCCAACTCCAGAAGGAATCGCAACTGCAATGACGAGAACAGTTGTATATTCTTCATTATGTGTTTTAGGTTTTGATTTCGTGTTGACTGCGGTCATGTTCGGAGGGATTTAATGAAATCACGTAGTAGTGAGCTGGCCGTAGGTATCTTTGTTATTATCTTCGGTATTGCCTTGTTCTTTTTAGCCATGAAAGTTAGTGGCCTTGTGGGTACCAACTTAAATGATAGTTATACCATGAAGGCTCAGTTTGATAATGTCAATGGTTTAAAGCCTCGTGCTAAAGTAACGATGAGCGGTGTCACGATTGGTCGTGTTGATTCAATTACTCTTGATCCAGTTACGCGTTTAGCTACCGTAACATTTGATTTAGATGGGAAGTTGACAAGTTTTAATGCTGAACAGCTAAAAGAAGTTCAGAAAAATGCTTTAGACGAACTCCGTTATAGTTCTGACTACACGCAAGCTTCTCCAGAGCAACAAAAAGCAATGGAACAGCAACTGACCAGTAACATGAACTCCATCACAAGTATTGATGAAGATGCTTATATAATGGTAGCAACAAATGGTTTGTTGGGTGAGAAATATTTGAAAGTCGTTCCGGGTGGTGGTTTAAACTATCTTAAACGTGGCGATGTGATTTCAAATACTCAAGGAACCATGGATTTAGAAGATTTAATTAGTAAATTCATTACTGGCGGTGGTGCAGGTAAAGTTGCCGCTGGTTCAGCCTCAACAGATGCAGGTACTCCTGCAAGCACTAATAATGATAGTGCACAAACATCATTTGTTGAGTAAAAGATTATTTGAGGAGTAGTTCCAGGTGAATACGTTGTTTAAACAAACCCTGACAGCAAGTCTTTTGTCTACGATGATTGCAGGTACAGCATTTGCTGCGCCTTCAGAAGCACCACCTGATTTTATTAAGCGTGTTGCTGATGGTTTGATCGCTCGTTTAAAAGCAGATCATGCAAAATTACAAAGCAATCCTGCGTTGGTGAAAACGATCGTACGTCAGAATTTGGACCCGTATGTTGATTCACAAGCGTTCACTCGTATTGTGATGGGTACTTATGCGACGAATCAGTATAGTACAGCTGCACAACGTGCTCAGTTTGAAACGAATTTCCGTAATACATTAATTGAAAATTACGGCAGTGCATTTGCTAAATATACGAATCAAAGCTATACCATGCGTCCTTACAAGGCAACTGCGGGTAAAAACCCAGTAGTGACATTGGACTTTAATCACAATGGTGAAAAAATTCCTGTCTCTTTCCAGTTAGCTGACAAAGGTACTCAATGGAAAATCCGCAATATCAATGTTTCTGGTATTGATCTAGGATTACAGTTCCGTAATCAGTTTGCTGCAACAGTGAAACGCAATGGCGGTGATTTAAATAAAGCAATTGCAACGTTCCAACCTGATGCAGACGCAGCTGTTAATAAAAACAAACAGAAATAAGTAGGTGACGAGTGGTTCAGTATCTCAACCAACAATTGGTTGTTTCGGGAAAAATAGATTTTGAAAATGCCGAACAACAGTATCAAGCAGGTTTAGCTATCATAAAGAAGCAACAAAGCTTCCCTCTAGTGGTAGATTTAACTGAGCTTGAGCATGGTAGTACCTTGGCATTAGCTGTTTTAGTTCAGTGGTTACGAGAAACTCCAAAAAATACTGGTTTGCATTTTAAAAATGTCCCTGAAAAAATGCTGAAGATCATTCAAGCCTGTCATTTGCAGGAAGATCTGCATCTGATTTGATGTTTTTGATGTAAAAAAGCACCTATATTTAGGTGCTTTTTTATGCTCGAAATTAGCATTTTATTACAAAGCTTAGATCCATTTTTTCCAGCGGAAGTAAATAATTGGACCGATAAAGAAACCCATAATAATCAGTAATACAACGAAGAAACTGGTCGTACCATGTGCGAAAGGTAATACATCTGTGTTCATGCCATAAATACTGGCAATAAGCATCGGAGGCGCCAACATACTTGGTAAGATCGAGAATCGACGAATCGTGTCATTCTGTTCGGTGTTAATAAATCCGGACGTCGTATCAAGTAAGAATCGTACTTTTTGGAATAAGAACGCATCATGTTCTACCAGTGAGCGTACATCTTCACTGAGCTCTCGAATGTCTGCATCATAAATATGACTGCCTAAAGCACGTGGACGCGATAAGAAAGTAAGTACACGTCGTAAATCAATCAGACAGAGCTGCGCTTTTCCTAGCATGTCTTCTTGCTGAGCAAGGCGTGTAATCATGTCATCAAGATCTAGAATTTTTTCACGTTGATGGTTATTAAGAACCTCGGTGGAGTATTTTTCTAAATCTTTGTGGATATCTTCTAAGATATCCGCAAGCTCATCGAGTTTTGCTTCAAGAAGGCCCAATAAAATCCATGTAGGGTCTTTATAGTCCATATCATAGTCATTTCGACGAGCACGTGCACGAAAGGCGCGAAAAGCAACTAACTTTTCGCCGCGCATTGTGAACAGGCGGTCTTTATGTAAAATGAAAGCGACCGTTTGCACCATTGCTAAAATGTGTGATGAATCTTCTGCGTCGCCGTCCACCTGATAGTTTTTATTTTTCGTTAAAAAATAAGTACTGATATGCAAAATACCGTCATCATCACGGTAAAATCGTGCAGAAGATGAAATATCTTCAAGCGACTTTAGTGTTGGTAGATTTTGGTCGTAGGCATCTAATACCCATTGTTGCTCTTCTTGTGAGGGTGCAATAAGATCAAGCCAGACTAATTCGGGATGTAGATCAAATCCACCATTGATGGTGGCATCTTCCAGACTTCCGCGTTCTGTGGCATAAAAGGCTTCAAGCATGTGTCTTTTTTCCTCACGCAGTCTGATGGAAATGGATGGGTGTATTTTAGACAAGGATTTGCCGAAAAACACTTGCCAATACGCTATTTTGCAAAAAAAAACTCTATCGATAGTTTAGTTTGTCAGCATGACAGTTCAATAAAACGGTTTTTTACACTATGAAATCAATTTGTATTTTCTGTGGTTCATCTCTTGGTTCAAACCCAATTTTCCAACAAATTGCCCAAGCTACAGGCGAGGCTATTGCAAAACAAGGTAAGACTTTGGTTTATGGTGGTGGTCGCTCAGGCCTAATGGGTGTGGTGGCCGATAGCGCCTTACAAGCAGGTGGACAAGTCATTGGCGTGATCCCTCGTGCTTTAGTTGATCGTGAGTTAGCTCATCCGGGCCTAACCAGATTATATGTGGTTGAAAATATGCATGAGCGTAAAACCAAGATGGCGGATCTTTCAGATGGCTTTATTGCTTTGCCGGGGGGCGCTGGTACATTGGAAGAAATCTTTGAACAATGGACGTGGGCGCAATTAGGGATTCATCAAAAGCCATGTGCTTTCTTAAATGTAGCGGGCTTTTATGAAGATTTACTTAAAATGATTCAAGGAACGGTGGATAATGGATTCAGCCAAGCACGGTTCGTTGATAAATTGATCGCATCAGACGAAATTGAAGATATCCTTCAGCAATTTGAGCAATATCAGGCTCCTGCTCCAAAATGGACAAACGCAGACGTCCAACCATAAACGAGGTTAAATAGGTGAAAACAATTACGGTCGCTGCCGCAGTGATCTTAAATGAGCAAAATCAGTTGTTGCTTGTAAGAAAGCGTAATACACACGCTTTTATGCAAGTAGGTGGCAAGCTGGAACCTAATGAGGCACCAGAGATCACCATGCAACGCGAAATTTTAGAAGAAGTCGGAAGCTCTTGTGTGATTGAGCAATTTATTGGTCATTTCGAAACAGCAGCTGCCAATGAGCCAGATCATATTCTGGTGAGTCATTTATATCTAGTTCAGCTTGATCAGGCCCCTAAAATTGCAGCCGAAATTGCAGAAATGAAGTGGATAGATTTAAATGATTCGGAAACTCAACTTGCACCATTGACCCGAGAAATTGTCATTCCTTGGTGTGAAGAGTATTTATCTACAGTGCAATAGCTTAACTCTTCGGCGTCGCTGCTAGGCACGCCGTATGAATGGATGTGCAGCCTAATGGTTTAAGGGCTTGACTGAGCGCATGAACAGAGCTTCCTGTAGTTATCACGTCATCAATAATGAGAACGCGGCGATAACGTCGTTTCTCTTGATGATGAGGTAAAAATTGTTGTTCTATATTTTCAAAGCGCTCCAGTCGAGAAAGTCCTTTTTGAGAGTGCTCATTTAAACGTTGAATTGGTTGCCAAACAGGTATTTTTAAGTGTTTACTTAAGATATTGGCAAGTAATAATGACTGATTGAAACCACGCTCGATTAAACGTTGATTGGAAATGGGCATAGGTACGATCGCTTGTACCTTGGGAAATTTTAATTGTTTTAAAATTTCACCTAATAAGATCTGATAATGTAACTTTTGTTCATATTTAAACTGCTGAATGATCCGGTTAACTGGATAAGCATAATTACAGGCCACAAGAACAGATAGATTATTACGTTGAATCGTTTGTTTAAGCCAAGGTAGCTGTTCCCAACAGTCTTTACAGAGCGAGTATTTTTCTCGCATGCCTAACTCGCACAATGAGCAAGGTGAAAATAACTGAATAAGATGCTGGAAGTTTAAAAAATTAAACATAGGCGTAGCGAGGCGCCTCAGGAAGCCAACGTTTTAATAGAGCATCTGCCTGTTCTGGATAATCTTTTAAAACTTGCTGTGCCACATAGTGGGCTTGACTCAGTAGATGATCATCTCGCTCTAATCGGGCCACCCTAAATCCCATATCCCCAGTTTGTTTAGTTCCTAGTAATTCACCCGGCCCACGTAATTCCAGATCTTTTTCCGCAATTACAAAGCCATCATTACTTTCTCTTAAAATAGAAAGTCTCTCTTGTCCATTTTGAGAGAGAGGCGTTTTATATAAAAGTACGCAAAAACTAGCTTGAGCACCTCGACCTACGCGACCTCGTAATTGGTGTAGCTGAGAAAGCCCTAAACGCTCGGCATTTTCAATCACCATAATGGAAGAGTTAGGAACGTCTACTCCAACTTCAATCACTGTTGTTGCGATAAGAAGTTGTAATTCATTATTTTTAAATGCTTGCATTACGGCTTGCTTTTCATCGGCTTTCATTTTGCCATGCACCAAGCCAATGTTGAGCTCAGGAAAACGTTCTTTCATCTCTTGGTAAGTTGCTTCGGCGGCTTGAGCATCTAAAGTTTCAGATTGTTCAACCAGTGTACATACCCAATAGGCCTGTTTCCCATCTCTACAATTCGAAGCAATTCGTTGAAGTACTTCTTCGCGACGATCAAGTGGAATCGTAACGGTTTGAATTGGTGTACGGCCCGGTGGCAACTCATCAATAATTGACGTATCTAAATCGCCATACGCACTCATTGCCAGTGTTCTCGGAATCGGAGTAGCTGTCATCACGAGTTGATGTGGGGTGAATTGCTCAGCACCTTTATTACGTAAAGCTAAACGTTGATCTACACCAAAACGATGTTGTTCATCAATAATTACCAGCCCCAATTTAGCGAAGCCAACATTGTCTTGAAATAAGGCATGTGTACCGACAATAAGTTCCGCATGGCCTTCTTTAATTTGTTGTTCTGCTTGGGCACGGGCTTTACCTTTCTGTTTGCCAGATAACCATGCAACGGTAATACCTAATGGTTCAAACCAACGTTTAAAGTTTAAATAATGCTGTTCTGCAAGAATTTCAGTCGGAGCCATTAATGCAACCTGCCAATCTGCTTCTAACGCATGACAAGCGGCTACAGCTGCAACAAGGGTCTTTCCAGCACCTACGTCGCCTTGTACTAGACGTAGCATAGGTTGATGTTGTTTTAAGTCATTTAAAATTTCTTTAGATACACGTTTTTGTGCATTGGTCATTTGAAATGGTAAAGCTTCTAATAGTTTTTTAGCTAATACTTTACTGCTTGAAAAAGCAGGTGACGCAATTTGACGAATATAAGCACGGCGATTAAGTAAACTAATTTGGTGCGCAACCAACTCTTCAAAAATAAGCCGTTGCTGTGCAGGGTGTGAGCCTTGAGCCAATTGGAGCATGTTGGCATCAACTGGAGGCTCATGAATGTAATACAAAGCCTCTTTTAGCGCATAGCCATTGGTATATTGTTTTGGGAGTAGCTCTGGTAGGACATCACTATGATGTTTTAAAGCTTGTTTAACATATTCGCGTAATTTGGGTTGAGTTAACCCATCCGTACTTGGATAAATTGCTGTAAGCTGAGTTTTTGGGAGGGGCGTATGTTCATGAATGAGCTGAATTTCAGGATGATACATCTCAAGGCCGCGAGCACCTACACGGACTTCACCAAAAATACGTAAGCGATGACCGGGTTTTATTTTATCAGTCAGGTTTTTATAAATATGATAAAAGCGTAAGGTGACTTTACCGAATTCATCTTGCACCAAGGCTGCCATAGATTTTCGTTTTCCCGGAGGGAAATCAATTGATTTGACTTCTCCTTCGAGTAAATAGCTCCGTCCAACCACAAGTTGATTCATTGGAATAATCGTACTTCGATCTTCATAATCACGTGGCAGATGAAACAGTAAATCATCTGTGGTAAAAATATTTAGTTTTTCGAGCAGGGCTGCTGAAGCCGATCCAACGCCTTGTAACTGATGGACTGAAGTCATGTCCCCTCAACGAGTTTTCTATGCATATATTATTTATCGGTTATGGTAAAACATCTCATCGTGTTGCTAAACAACTATTTGAGAAAGAACATCAAATTACCACAATCAGCCGTAGTGTAAAAACGGATAGTTACGCAACACATCTTGTTCAGGATATTTTTTCGCTCGATTTAAGTAAAATTGAACCTGTAGATGTTGTATATATTTTACTTTCTCCAAACGAGAGTACGGTTGAGGGCTATCAGCAAACTTATGTTGATAGTATTGAACCGATTCGAGAAGCATTAAAAATACATCCAGTGAAAAAAATAATCGTTGTCTCTTCTACGCGGGTATATGGTGAAAATAGAGGAGAGATTATTGATGATTTTAGTGAAATTCATCCAAGTGATGAGCAAGGCCATATATTACGTAATATGGAACTCCTTTGGCAGAAACATTATCCAGCTCAATGTGTAATTATTCGCCCTACAGGTATTTATGGAACTTCTATTGCCCGTTTAAAAAAAATGGCTGAAAATAATCAAAGTTATCCAAATATACATTATAGCAATCGAATACATATTGATGATTTAGCAAGATTTTTAGCTTTTATGGCTGATTATGCAAATCATCAAGCAAGCTATATTGTGACTAATAATCAACCATTACCTTTGCATGAAGTTATTGTGTGGTTTCAAAAACAATTGGGTTTACCAGAGTTAACTTTAGAATCAAACCAAATTTCAGGTAAAAGAATTTATGCAAAACATTTATCTACAACAGGTTTTCAGTTAGAACATCCGATTTGCTTTAATGACTATTTATTATGTTTAAATGTTCATAGCACTAAATGAAATTTTGATTAAACTTTAAATAAGAACATAAATACCTGATGAGGCAGTCAAATTGCCGATAAAGATAAAAAGGTTGAAAGTGAAAAAAATTTGTTTAGCTCTTATCTTGAGCATAACAGCTGTTGCGAGTTGGGCTGAGGATCAGGTGTGGTGTGCCTATGATCCCATTGGGTCCCAAGGGGATATTACTCGCCGTTTAAATGACATTCGGCTATATGCCCAGCAATATCAAGTCAAATTTAAAGTAGTTACCTATCAAAAAGAACAGCAGGCCATACAAGCTTTTGATGATGGGAAATGTTCAGGTTTAGCGGCATCCAATTTCAATACTTATCGTTATAACCAATTTATGGGAAGTACCGCCGGTATAGGGCTTATTCCTAATAATCGTACAGCCAAAAGCTTCTTGCAACTTTTAAATCACCCTACAATTGAGAAAAGGCTGGTTTCTAAGAATTATGAAGCTGTAGGAATGATTCCCATTGGAACTGCTTATATGGTTCTAAAAAATAAGAACCTCTCTAGAGTCGCTCAATTAAGAAATCAGCGTATTGGGGTGCTACCTAATAATCCACCACAACAAGCATTGGTACGAAGTGTAGGTGCTCGGCCAGTCTATGTCGATTTGTCTAACGCGATTGTGCAGTTTAAGCAAAATAAAATCGATATTGTTCCTGCACCAGTGTATGGGTTATTGCCATATAACTTGCAAAAGGAATTTGGGCCGGATACTCAAGTCATCAATTTTCCTTTGGCATATTTCAGTGTTAATTTAATTATTAAACCGCAAGCTTATCCTGCTAATTTTGGTCGAAAAATTCGCGGGTGGTTTGTTCAAAATAGTCAATTGCTAACTAACCGTGCGACACAATGGGAAAATCATTTACCTGCTTATTATTGGGTGGATGTCTCTTTTTATGAAAAGCAAAGTTATGACGTGATGGTTGCCAAAATACGTAATCAGTATGTTCTTTCTGGCTATTACGATGCTTATTTTGTTCAGCTTATGAAGCGCTTACGTTGTATGGACGATCCACGTTATTTTGAATGTCCAGTTCGCTAATAAAATAAAAGGCAACCGAAGTTGCCTTTTATTTTGACTAAAGACTTTAAGCTTTTTTGCGTTTTAAACGGCGTTTAGCTTGTTGAGATGCCATTGCTTCAAGAGCATCTTTCAATTCTTCGTCAGTAAAGGTGGTGATGTGCTGCAACATTTGCAAGGTTACTTCATCAAGCACCAACTGTGCGCCAGCAGCCATTTGACGGAAATTATCATCAAACTCAATTTGGCCTTGATCGTTAGTACGAATGTAATTTTGTTGTGTAAGTACTTTTAAGAAGCTTTGGAATAAAGCTTTATCGAAGAACTCTGGCGAATTAAATTCATAGAGAACTGATAAACGTTGCCCTAATAAATGACTTAATTCTTCAACTTGTTTAGCAGAAATATTACCAGAACCACGTTGAGTAATGAGCGCAAGCGTCATGTAGTAACGCTCAAGACTTTGCTTAACTGGTGTCGCTAAAACAACAAGCTGATTATGCTCTTCAGTATTTGGCGCAGAGCTAATCAAATTACCTTCATCATCTTGTTGAATAAGGTTAGATTGAACTAGAGCATCTGCATATTGCTCAACTTGTGCCTTAAGCTCGCTGCTTTTCCATTTAAGGAATAATTCAGCTTTCAAGAATGGATAGAGCGTATAGATGACATTAGTTAAATCTGAACGACTGATTTTTCCATTATGTTCAACAAGTGATGCCACTAATGAAGGTAAAACAAAGGCGTGCAAGATGTTATTACGGAAGTAAGTCAGAAGAACCGCTTGGTTATCTTCAATCGCAATAATATCGCCAAGTGCATGCTGAACGCGTTTAATGAGTTTAAGCTTTAAACCATACGCAATAATTTCTTTACCAGAAAGTGGTGTTACTTCCATACGTTGATCATATGGGAAGTTCGATGCCAAGTTACGATAAGCTTCAAGTTGTTTAATACAGATTTCTTCATCAAGCGTATGCTTTGGAGTTGCAAGCAAAATAATAGAAAGTAAAGAAACAGGGTTAATCACCACAGCTCGGTTAATATTTTCTAAAATTGCATGTGCTGAGCTATTTACTGCATCTGAAACGGCTTGAGGAATTGGGTCGTCATTTTTCTCGATGTAAACATTTTCAGCATTATGTTGCTTAAGCAGATCATCAAGGAAAACGGGTTCACCAAAGTTTACGTGGACTTTACCAAAGATACGTTCAATTTTTCGTAAGGTTTTCACAATACCAAAAATAGATTCGGCTTCTTTTGGCTTACCTTGCATTTCGCCTACGTAAGTTGAGCCTTCCATGAGTCGTTCATAACCAATATAAGTTGGTAAGAAAACGATCGGTTTAGCACGGCCACGTAAATGGCTGTGAACTGTCATGGCAAGCATACCGGTTTTAGGCGGTAATAAACGTCCAGTACGTGAACGTCCACCTTCAATAAAGTATTCAAGTGGGGTATTACGTGACAAGATGCTATATAGGTATTCTTTAAATACAGTGGTGTATAGACCATTTCCACGGAAAGAGCGGCGAATAAAGAATGCACCGCCTCCACGTAAAAGCTGCCCAACAAATGGTAAGTTTAAGTTATCACCTGCAGCAATATACGGAACCATCAAACCACGTTTATAGATCACATATGACAATAGTAAATAGTCAATGTGACTGCGGTGGCAAGGTGTGTAGACAACTTCATAGTCTTTTGCTAATTCACGAACGGTACTAAAGTTATGTACTTCTACGCCGTCATAAAGCTGGGTCCATAGGCGTGTTAAGGCAAGATCGGCAAAGCGCACTGCTGAGTGTGAATAATCCGATACGATTTCATTCACATAGCCAATCGCACGGCGTTCAGCTTCAAGTATGCTCACTTTCCCGCGAATACTTTCACGGCGGATTGCTTCTTGCACATCACGAGATTTAACAACCGATTGCATGACATTGCGGCGATCCGACAAATCGGGGCCTAACACGACTTCACGCTGACGGTCTAAATAATCATTTAACGTACTTACAATATAAGTTGCTGGTGAAAGATTTGGATAATGCTGCTGTGCATATTCAACCAATTCACGTAGCGATTGTGGTTCATGAAATTCTAAATAAGACTGACGCCCATGCAAACCAATATTAACCAGTTGCTTAACTGTGCTTGGTGTTGCCCATGTGTCGGAAAATAATAATTTAAACCAAGAATCTTCTTTATCTGGCGAACGGCCCCATAAAACTGTAACCGGAACAAGTTCTATATCAAGTTCAGGATTTTCTTGTAAAACTTCAATCAGTTTTAATAAGCGTGGTGGAAAAGCATGAGGAGGCGGATTCAGTAAATTATTTTCATCATTGTGCTGTAAAAATAAAACTGATGCTTTTTCCTGATGAGTACCCACAATGAGTGGGTCTAACGCAGGTTTTAAATTTAAACGACGCGTTTCTCCATCAACCACCAGAGCATTGCTTCGAGAGTGGTTTTGCAAGACATAGCAAACCACTTTTTGGCGCTCAGTCTTTGCTTCTGTTTCTGTTGTTTCTGATACTGGTTCAGTAGGAACTTCCCCAAGAACATGTGGTGTTACCACGAGGTCAAGTAGTTTACTCGAAAGCCGACGATACATTTGACCAAACCCACTCTTGGACATAAGAACTCCTACTTCTTAAAGACAAATCCCAGCACCAAATGCAGAGGGTAATTATTTTGCGGCATTTATTAAAAAAAACAATATGCTACTTTCTTATAAATTATAATGCTTTTGGCATATTTTATCGTTAAAAATCGTATTTTTAGCTGTTATATGAGCAATCTTCGTCAGAAGTTGACTGATTGTTCCATGTTCAAATAGTTTTTTATGGCACAATAGATTCTACACATCTGTACTTTAATACGATTTTTTACCTGAAATATGAAGGTATCTCTCATGAATGCGTTAACCCAAGAACTTGTCGATCTTCTTACTTTAGAGAAGCTAGAAGAAAATATTTACCGTGGCATAAGCCGTAATCTTGTCGGTAAACGTGTCTTTGGTGGGCAGGTTTTGGGTCAGGCTTTACGTGCGGCATCTTATACAACCGATCGCCCAGCGCATTCTTTGCATGCATATTTTTTATATGGTGGCGATATTAATGCCCCAATTATCTATGAAGTAGACCGTTTACGTGATGGGAAAAGTTTCGTAAGTCGTCAGGTTCGTGCCATTCAACACGGACGAGTTATATTTTCGGCGATGGTTTCTTTTGCTAATCCAGAAGAAGGACTGAATTATCAACATCAAGAACCAGAGTACCCTGCACCAGAGGCTCTTAAATCTGAAAATGAACTCAAAGAAGGTATTTTAAACTTCGTACCGGAAAATGTTCGCGCTAGCTTTATGCGTGAGCGTCATGTAGAGATCCGCCCAATTGATCCGGTAAATCCGTTTCAACCGCAACCTGAAGCTCCTTATAATGCGCACTATATCCGCACACATGACCGTATTCCAAAACAATTAGGTGATATTGCTCTGCATCAAGCGATTGTTGCGTTTTATTCAGACTTTACCTTAATGACAACTGCTTTGAGACCGCATGGGCTCAGCTATATTTCTCCAAGTTTGCAGTGTGCAAGTATTGATCATGCCATCTATTTTCACCGCCCGCTGCGTGCTGATGAATGGATGCTTTACGATATGGAAGCAACCGTTAGCGCAGCTTCTCGCGGCTTAAACTTTGGCCGTATGTGGCAAAATGGCCAACTTGTATGCAGTACCGTGCAAGAGGGTTTAATTCGTTTGCGGGAAATTGAAACGCAATAAACTCATTTATAAAGCCATCTCATCAGATGGCTTTTTTATTTTTAATTGAAACGATGTGACAAAAAATTGCTCGTATGAAAAGCGAGCTCATGTCATATTTGCAAAAGGATTGCCAACTGAAAAAAATAATGCTGATATGAACTTAAACACACAAATTCTTATTGCGGCCATTTTAGGCTTAGCCTTTGGTTTCTTATTAACGTTGTATCCCGATACTGCGTTTGTAAAACATAGTTTATATGGGTTAGGCATATTAAGTAGTGTCTTTATTGGGCTACTTAAAATGTTGTTGGTGCCTTTGATTTTTAGCTCAATTGTTGTGGGCGTCTCTAATTTGCAGGCGGGAGGGCAGTTAGGTCCGGTCTGGAAAATTACCTTTTTATGTTGTTTGACCACAACAACACTAGCTTTAATTTTAGGTATAAGTTGTGCTCATCTATTTGAAGTAGGACGTGGTATAGATATCTCTATTTTCCAAACGTCTATGCAAAATTATCAGGCGCCAGATAGTTTAAACCCTGCAAGTTTTTTCACCAATTTTATTCAAAATACATTAATTAACCCATTTAAAGCGTTTAGCGACGGTAATGTTTTAGCTGTTGTGGTCTTTGCTTTATTTGTTGGTGTTGCTTTAGTTCATGGCGGTGAGCGTTTCAAAAGTATTCACGTATTAAGTCATCAGTTTTTTGAAATGATGATGATGTTAGTCGGCTGGGTAATGAAGCTAGCACCTTTGGGTATTTTTGCTTTATTAGCAAAGTTAATGGCAACGGAAGATATTTCGGTACTTAGTCGTTTGGCTGAGTTTGCTGTTGTAGTGACGGGAACTACCATTTTTCATGGTGCTGTTGTTTTACCGTTACTACTTTGGATTTTTGGCCGTATGAGTCCTTGGACTTTTTTCAAAGGAACACGTACAGCGCTAATTACAGCATTTGCAACCAGCTCTAGTTCTGCCACGATGCCACTTAGTATGAAATGCGCACAGGAAAACTTGGGCGTTCGTCCGCAAACAGCTGGTTTTGTAATTCCTTTAGGTACACAGCTTAATATGGATGGCACAGCACTATATGAAGCAGCAGCTGCATTGTTTGTCGCAAATTTAGTGGGGCTAGACTTAAACCTGACACAACAAATTATCGTGTGTTTAACCGCAATGATTGCATCACTCGGTGCGCCAGGAATTCCGAGTGCGGGGATGGTCACCATGATTATGGTTTTACAATCGGTAGGTTTACCAGCTGAAGCAATCGCCATTTTACTTCCGATTGACCGTCTATTAGATACGGTAAGAACAGTGGTAAATGTGCAAGGGGATATGATGATTAGTGTTGTTGTAGATCGTTATACAAAAGATAAAGATATCAGTGTCTAATCTCCTATATAAAAAGCAGGATTTAAAATCCTGCTTTTTATATTTTTAAGCGGCTTGAAGCTCGGCTCTTTTTGCTGCTGGAGATTGAGATAAATAACTTACCGCATCTTCAGTACTGCCTTCTTTAACTGGATCATACCAAGGCATGAGGTAATCAATTTGTTGAGCAATAAGCCAGATTGGGTTTGGTAAAACCTGATTATCTTTTCTGCTAATTTTATACCACTCTACAGCAACCCATACTGGGAAAAATCTAGATTTAGCAGCATCAGCAAAACGGGGATCTTGTTTCATAATATGCGCAGCGCCATCTACCCATAATCCAAGCACCAGTACAATCACTGCAAGACTTAAATAGTAGCGTGGAATATATCCACCACCCAAATGGCGGTATAAATCAAAAGCAACGGTACGGTGTTCAATTTCTTCTGAACCATGCCATTTAACCAGATCGACCATTTCAGGGTCAGCGCCTAATTCTTCCCAACGCTTGTTATAAAGTGCATATTTCCCTAATACACAGGTCATATGCTCAACAGTTGCAATAACGCCTAAACGGAAAAGGTCCCATTGCCCTTGTAGAAATTGAGGAACTTCTTTGTCAAAAGGTTTATCTGCTAAGGCGGTTGTAAATAGATAATTCATAATGTCCAGATTTCGCTGGATATCAATATTACGCGCACTTAAATATTCTTTATTGGCAGAAGTATGCGCATTGGCATGCATAGCTTCTTGGCGGATAAATGCTTGTACATCCTGTTTAAGTTTTTCGTCTTTAATTTGCGGTAAAACTTTATTGTACAAACGGCAAAACCAGAATTCTCCGGCAGGTAAAATGTTATTAATTTCATTAATAAAATAACTTGCGAAAGGCTGATTTGGAATCCAGTCAACAGGGGTATCTTTCCAGTCAAATTTTACTTTACGTGGAAGAATTTTATAGTCAATAGAAGAACCTAAAGCCTTGTTCTTCAAAAAAGATAACAATTTCATCATTTAGTCCTGATTTTTAACTCGATGAAGTTATAACGAGTATAAAAAAAGCCCCTACATTTGTGTTTAGCAATAGGGGCCAATTTGAATATAAATTTAATGAAGAAATTGTATCTGCTATGAAAATTTAGCTTTCAGTGTCCTCATCTGATGCTTCAGGAATCGCATCAACGTCAAATTCGGACTCTTGATCAAGCGTAAAATGTAATCGTCCAGCCATAACACTTGCTAGCTCTTCTAAACCTAATTTATTAAGCGATGAGAAAAGTTGAATCGAGAAATCAAGCTTCATTTTTTTCAGCTGCTGCTTAACTTCTAATAGCACTTTGTTTGCTGGACCACGATTAAGCTTGTCCGCTTTTGTTAGAAGGATATGAACAAATAGATGACGTGAATAAGCCCACTCTAGCATCATCATGTCGAAATGCTGTAATGGATGGCGAATATCCATCAGTAATACTAAACCTTGTAAGCTTTTACGATGGATTAGATAATTTTCTAATTCTTTTTGCCATACTCGTTTCATATCTTCAGGTACAGCTGCATAGCCATAGCCAGGAAGATCGACTAAACGTTGATCGGGGTTGCCTAAGCTGAAGAAGTTAATCATCTGAGTGCGACCAGGTTTTTTTGAGGCACGTGCGAGTTGTTTTTTGTTGGTCAAGGCATTAATAGCACTAGATTTACCAGCATTTGAGCGCCCTGCAAAAGCAATCTCGTAGCCACTATCTTCAACACAAAGTGCCAATTTAGGAGCACTCATTAAAAATTCAGCTTGGCGCAACCAGTTTAGTGATTGTACAGCATAGGCTGTGATCGCTGGGTCTGGTTTCTTTTCATAGCTGATCTTTTGTTTTGGTGCGAGTCTGGCTTTGGTGTCTTTCGATTTTTCACTACGACGCATAAAAAATAACTTTTTAAATGAGAGGGCTCGCGCCTAGTATAAAGGAGCTTGGGTATTCTTGCTAATTTTCAATAAATCAACTTATGAAAATCAGTAGAGCTTAGATTTCTAAAAAGGCAATAGGGGAGTGAGCAGGAGCCAATTTTGATTGCTGCAAAACTTCTCCGAGTGTGTATTGATCTAGGCTTTGATAAAAACTCTCTAGAGCTTGATCTAAAATACCTTTTAAACCACAGTGACTGCGTAATACACAAGGTGGAGTATTGCACTCAACGATTTGATTATCACCCTGTAATATTCGAACAATTGAACCTAAATTCGAATTAAGAGCATCTGGGTTTAAGCGTATTCCACCTCCTTTTCCACGAATGGTAATAATCCATTCTTGTTTGCCCATAAAGTGAACAACTTTAACCAGATGGTTTTGTGAAACATGCAAATCTTTCGCGATTTCTGCAATCGTGTAGGGTACATCACTTGGGCGTGCAACATACATTAATATTCGTAATGCATAATCGGTAAATTTATTGAGCTGCATGATCACCAAAAATGGAAGGGAATAAAAAGGATGATCATCTTAGCCTGAAAGTTTAAATAAGAAAACTTTCAGGCAAGAGGTTTTTACATTACAGCGTTAAAGGAGCTGAAACCTGCACTTGATCACCCACTCTGTAATGCTCAAGTAAAATATTAGCTACCGAAAACTCAGTATGGTTTTCTTCAGGCTGAACATCGAAGTGATATGAGTTATTTTCTTGTGCTTCTGTAAATTTAAAAGCTTTCGGTTGTTCAAGCTGTTGCTCTGGAACTTGTACTTTAACTGAAATAAAAGCATTGGCTGGACCAGTTAATACGTCCTCATGGTCAGTTGCTTTTAAAGTGAAACGTTTGCCAGATTCAAGAGGATCAATTTGAGTAATCTCAAATGAGCGCCAACCAGCCCATCCACCTTTTAAGCTCTCAAGTTGTTCATACTTTTGTTTTTCAACTCCAATCAAGATATCAGCCAACTGTAAGTATGCTTGTTTCCACGCTTCAATAAGCTCTGATTCGAATGGCACATTAAGTACTTCACTAATTGAATGAAGTAAATTGTCACCAACAATTGCATATTGATCAGGCTGAATATCTAAGCTCACGTGTTTAGTGGTAATGCGTTCTACTGCTTTAGCGAGCACGGTAGGGTTCTCAATATTTTCTGCATAAGCAAGCACAGCAGCTGCAAGAGCACGTGGCTGACGTAAGCTGGTTTGGTCATCTAAATTGAAAACATTTTTTAATTCGGGATTGTTATTAAGCATGCGCTTATAAAAGTATGTAGTCAGCGTAACGCCGTGTTCACGTAAAACAGGTACGGTAGATTTAACAAGTTCAATTTGTTGTGGAGTCATGGCTAGACCTTATTTATCTGGCTATATAAGATGTATTTAAAATACATCTTTAAAAAATTAATGGCAATAACTTTTTCCTAAAAAACCATAAAAAAATTAGGGGATATAAAATCCCCTAGTATTAACACAGTTTTATTAAAATTTTTTTATTTTCCAAATAAAGAACCAAGTAGGCCTCGTACGAGTTTTTGGCCTGTACTTCCTCCTAAACTGCGCGCTGCACTTTTTGCAAAAGTTCCAACAATGTCTTGGGTGAGCTTGGCTCTCTCACGTGCTGCTCGTTCTTCTTCTTTTAATTGTTCACGTGCCAACCTTTCTTGCTCTTTAGCTTGTTGTTTGGCTAAAGTTTCTTGTTCTTTTGCTTGTTGTTTTGCAAGTTCGGCGTCTTGCTGCTGTTGTTCGCGTTCAGCAACTTTATTTTGTAGCATTTCATAGGCACTATCACGATCTACAGCTTGTTCATATACACCAGCAATAATACTTTGCGAGATGAGTGTCTGGCGCTCTTCGGGAGTGATTGGTGTAAATGCAGAGTACGGAGGCATGACCCAACCGCGTTCTACAATTTGTGGAGTACCTTGCTCATCTAGGCAACTAATGAGGGCCTCACCAACACCAAGTTCCGTAATTGCTTCATCAACTTTAAAGTTTGGATTAGCTCGGAAAGTATCTGCTGCAGTTTTTACCGCCTTTTGATCTTTAGGGGTAAATGCACGTAGGGCATGTTGAACGCGATTACCAAGTTGACCCAGAACACTTTCAGGTAAATCGAGTGGGTTTTGAGTAATAAAGTAGATACCCACCCCTTTGGAGCGGATTAAACGTACCACTTGTTCAATCTTGTCTTGTAGAGCTTGGCTGGCATTATCAAATAACAAGTGAGCTTCATCAAAGAAAAACACGAGTTTAGGCTTATCCATATCACCGACTTCTGGTAGTTGTTCAAATAACTCTGAAAGCATCCATAAGAGGAAAGTGGCGTATAACTTAGGCGTATTCATGAGCTTGTCAGCCGCAAGAATATTAATGTAGCCATGCCCATTTGCATCGGTTTGAATAAAATCTAAAATATTTAAAGCAGGTTCGCCGAAAAATTGCTCTCCACCTTGATCGGCAAGGGCTAGTAAATTGCGCTGAATAGCGCCTAGGCTTGCTGGAGATAAATTGCCATATTCAGCTTTAAATTCGGCTGTATGTTCGCTAACAAACGTAATCATGGCTTTTAAGTCTTTAAAGTCGACTAATAGTAGACCTTGGTCATCTGCAATGCGGAATACAGCAGATAGCACACCCTCTTGGGTGTCGTTTAAATTGAGCATGCGGGCCAACAAAATTGGCCCAATTTCAGAAATAGTGGTTCGGATAGGGTGACCTTGCTGACCAAATAAATCCCAAAAAACAACTGGATTGGCTGCAAAAGGGACACTATCGATTTGTAAAAGTTTTAAGCGTTCATTAAATTTATCAGAAGCTTCACCAGCTTTTGCAAGACTCGAAACATCACCTTTAGCATCGGCAAGAAATACTGGTACACCAATTCGAGAGAAACTCTCCGCTAGAACTTTTAACGTAACTGTTTTACCTGTACCCGTGGCGCCTGCAATAAGTCCATGGCGGTTAGCAAACTGGGAAAGTAAAACAATTTCTTTAGATGTGTCATTAATATTTTTAGCAATAACAATCGGTGTACCCATATATTTTTATCCTGTGGTTCGAGTCACTATGGTCTTGTCGTTTTTACAGTTGTTTCAGTGCATTTTCGATATCTTGTATTAAATCTTGTGGATCTTCTAGTCCTATACAGAAGCGAACCAATAATCCTTGTTGTAAATGTGTATTTTGAAGTTTTCGCATCATTTTTAAATCATAAAGCATAATTAGGCTAACTGGACCTCCCCAGCTAAAACCGAGTTTAAATAAAGCTAATGCATCGCAGAAACGACGTACTGCTTTAATGTCATATTCAGTTTTAAAAATGACACTGACTAAGCCAGCACTTTGACCAGTTGTGCATATTTCTTGCCAGTATTGATGGCCTGGCGAGGATTCATCACTTGGGTGTAGAACTTGTGTAAATTGAGGCTGGTTCTTTAGCCATTTAAGGAGAGTGTGAGCATTGGCTGACTGTTTTTCATAGCGTAAAGACATATGAGCTAGGCTACGTTGGATCTGAGCTGCATCGTCTCCCGAAACTGCAATACCTAAAATGGCATGCGTACGAAATAGGCGGTGATGCAGTTTTTCATCACGAGTTACAATGCTGCCCATTAAGATGTCACCACCACCGCTCGGATATTTAGTGAGTGCATGAATAGTTAAGTCGACTGACAGATGTTCATCAGAAAAATTAAAAGCATTAAATGCAAGTCCAGCTCCCCAAGTGTTATCTAGGGCTGTTAATACACTATGGTCTTTAGCTTTTTTGACTAGACTTTTAAGATCGGGGAATTCTAAAGTAACGGAGCCAGCAGCCTCTAGCCATAGCAGTTTACTTCTTTCGGTGGGTTGAAAGCTTGCAGCGTCAATGGGGTTATATACTTTAACGATAATGCCATATTGACTTTGTAGATAAGTTAAATGTTCTAGATTTGGTCCGTAAATATTATCTGGAACCCATACTTCGTCATTGGTGCTTAAAAATGCTGAGTTCACAATATTAATTGCTGATAAACCGCTAGGTGCAAGCAAACAATGCAACCCACCTTCAATTTGCGCAATATTGTCGCCTAAAGTGAAGGTAGTAGGGGTGCCATGTGTTCCATAACTATAGTCATAAGGGTCAGTCCAATGACGATCAAAAAGGTGCGAAGTTGATTTAAAAATAATAGTTGATGCGCGAAATAAGGGAGGTTGCACTGTTTCAATGAATTGCGGAGCCTTTCTTGGGGCATGAATGAGGCGAGTCTGAAAATCGTTATGCTTTTTCATAGTGCGTTGTGTTTTAAATGATAAAGTTAGATTAAGAGAAATTTAAACTCTTCGCTAGATTTATAAAGTTTTGTAAGACGTTTCGTTACAGTAGGCCCATAAAACAAAAACTTGGCTTTATTTTTGCAAAGACCACTACAACATTCTAACAACAATAGGTTTAAGCGCATGAAGTCGCATTTAAGAGTTCATTATTTTCAACATATCGCAGGTGAAGGTTTTGGGAGTTGTTATTCATTTTTAAAAGCTCATCATGCGACTATTAGTTCTACGGAATTTTTTGCACTTCCGGTCGATCGGTCACTTGAAATAGAAGCTTTGCCCCAAATAGACGAGGTTGATTTGTTACTAGTCATGGGTGGCACCATGAGTGTAAATGATGAAGCGAATTATCCATGGCTTAAGATAGAGAAAAGATGGTTGCGCCGATATTTAGCAGCAGGAAAGCCTGCTATAGGACTCTGCTTGGGCGGGCAGCTAATCGCTAATGCATTAGGAGCAGCCGTCAGCCGTAATCGCTATCAGGAACTTGGGTGGTCGACAGTTCAGAGAGTTGCAAATTTACCCCAAGACAGCTTTCCATTGCCTGAAAAAATAAAGGTAATGCAGTGGCATAGTGAAACTTTTGAAATACCTAAAGGGGCTATACACTTAGCTGAGAGCGCGGCATGTCGTAATCAGATGTACCAGATTGGAAAGAATGTATTGGGTTTTCAATTTCATCCGGAAATGACACCGGCGACATTAGAACTCTTGCTTGAAAATGAAGAAGAGCTATCTATTTTTAATGGAGAATATGTTCAATCTCCGAGAGAACTACACTATTCGGAAGCGCAAAAATTTGAACAAGGCAATCAACTCTTAAATAAAGCAATTGAATTTGTCATAAATGCATAGATGAGTTGCCAATGCTCAGTTAAAGCAGGTTTTGAGCAAAAAATAGAAAAAGAGAATTGCATAAGACTTAAACAATCGTTATAATGGGCGACCCTCAAAAGGAGGGGCATTTACTGCGAAGAAAGTAGTAAATGTGCATTACAGTCGTGGCATCGATCATGACCTTAGTGATTTTCACTGCCTTTGACACTTACCAATGGGTGAGATGCGTCAAAGGTGATTCTTTATATGTTTGGCTTGGAGTTTACTGGTATGTCTAACCAGAGAATTCGTATCCGTTTGAAGTCTTTTGATCATCGTCTGATTGATCAATCAGCTCAAGAGATCGTAGAAACCGCTAAGCGTACTGGCGCACAAGTTTGTGGTCCAATTCCGATGCCTACTCGCATCGAACGCTTCAACGTTCTTACTTCACCGCACGTTAACAAAGATGCGCGTGATCAGTACGAAATCCGCACTTATAAACGTTTGATCGACATCGTTCAACCTACAGATAAAACTGTTGATGCATTGATGAAATTAGATCTTGCGGCTGGTGTTGATGTTCAGATCGCTTTGGGTTAAGGCTTTCGGTTGATTAACTTCTAAGTTAATTAGGCCGCTTTTTTAGAGGTTTATGCACATGGCTATTGGTTTAGTCGGTCGCAAATGTGGTATGACTCGCATCTTTACAGATGCAGGTGTTTCTGTACCTGTTACAGTCATCGAAGTCGATCCAAACCGCATTACGCAAATCAAAACACTTGAAACTGATGGTTATCAAGCTGTTCAAGTAACTACTGGTGAACGTCGCGAATCTCGCGTAACTAACGCTCAAAAAGGTCACTTTGCGAAAGCTGGTGTTGCTGCTGGTCGTTTAGTTAAAGAGTTCCGTGTTACTGAAGCTGAGCTTGAAGGTCGTGAAGTTGGCGGCACTATTGGCGTTGATTTGTTCACAGTTGGTCAAGTAGTTGACGTAACTGGTCAATCAAAAGGTAAAGGTTTCCAAGGTGGTGTTAAACGTTGGAACTTCCGTACCCAAGACGCTACACACGGTAACTCAGTTTCTCACCGTGTATTAGGTTCTACAGGTCAAAACCAAACTCCTGGACGCGTGTTCAAAGGCAAGAAAATGGCTGGTCACTTAGGTGATGAACGCGTAACAGTACAAGGTCTTGAAATCGTATCTATTGACGCTGAACGTTCTGTTTTAGTTGTTAAAGGTGCAATTCCTGGTGCAACTGGCGGCGACGTGATTGTACGTCCTACCATCAAGGCCTGAGGGGAAATACCGTGAATTTGAAAACTGTTTCCGGCTCTGCTGTTGAATTGTCTGAAGTTGCTTTCGGACGTGAATTTAACGAAGCTCTTGTACACCAAGTTGTTACTGCTTACTTAGCAGGTGGTCGTCAAGGTACTCGTGCTCAGAAATCACGTGCAGACGTTTCTGGCGGTGGTAAAAAGCCATTCCGTCAAAAAGGTACTGGCCGTGCTCGTGCGGGTTCTATTCGTAGCCCTATCTGGGTTGGCGGTGGTAAAACTTTTGCTGCTCGTCCACAAGATTGGTCTCAAAAAGTAAACCGTAAAATGTACCGCGGTGCAATGCAATGTATCTTAGCTGAACTTGTTCGCCAAGATCGTCTTGTATTGGTTGAAGAGTTTGCTGTTGCAGCTCCAAAAACTAAAGAGTTGCTTGCAAAACTTAACGACTTAAATGCTGCTCGTGCATTAATCGTTACTGACGCTGTAGATGAGAACTTATATCTTGCAGCACGCAACCTTCCGCATGTAGATGTGGTAGATGCAACTGCAATCGATCCTGTAAGCTTGATCGCGTTTGATAAAGTTGTGATGTCTGTAGCTGCTGCTAAGAAAATTGAGGTAGAACTCGGATGAACAACGAACGTATCTATCAAGTCCTTAAAGGACCAGTCTTCTCAGAAAAGGCACAAGTTTTAGGTGATACTGTTGGTGTTCAAGTATTTAAAGTAGACATCAATGCTACTAAGCTTGAAATCAAAAAAGCAGTTGAAAAACTTTTTGGTGTAGAAGTTGTTAAAGTTAACACAACTATTACTAAAGGTAAGACTAAGCGCTTTGGTCGTACATTAGGACGCCGTTCTGATGTTAAAAAAGCATACGTCACCCTGAAAGCCGGCCAAGATGTTGAAATGGCTGACTTGGGCGATACCGCTGAAAGCGCAGCGGAATAAGGACGAAAATTATGCCGATTCAAAAATGTAAGCCAACGTCTCCAGGACGTCGCTTTGTAGAGAAAGTGGTTCATGACCATCTTCACAAAGGCGCGCCTTACGCACCGTTGGTTGAAGCTAAAAAACGTACTGGTGGTCGTAATAACAACGGTCACATTACTACTCGTCACGTTGGTGGTGGTCATAAACAACACTACCGTATCGTTGACTTTAAACGTAACAAAGACAGCATCCCAGCTGTTGTAGAGCGTATTGAATACGATCCAAACCGTACAGCACATATTGCTTTGTTGAAATATGCTGACGGTGAGCGTCGTTATATCATTGCACCTAAAGGCTTACGTGCTGGCGATAAAGTACAATCTGGTAACGATGCTCCAATTCGTCCAGGTAACTGCTTGCCACTTCGTAATATGCCGATCGGTTCTACACTTCATAACGTTGAACTTAAAATTGGTAAGGGTGCGCAATTAGCGCGTTCTGCTGGTGCTTCTGTTCAGTTATTGGGTCGTGATGGTTCTTACGCAATTATTCGTCTTCGTTCAGGCGAAATGCGTAAAGTACATGTTGAATGCCGCGCTGTAATTGGTGAAGTTTCTAACCAAGAAAACAACCTTCGTTCATTGGGTAAAGCTGGTGCTTCACGCTGGCGTGGTGTTCGTCCTACCGTACGTGGTATGGCGATGAACCCAATTGATCACCCGCATGGTGGTGGTGAAGGGCGTAACAAAGGTATTCAACCTGTAAGCCCATGGGGTCAAAAAGCTAAAGGGTACAAGACACGTACCAATAAGCGTACGACTAAGATGATTATTCGCGACCGTCGCGTCAAGTAAAGGAATCTGACTAATGCCTCGTTCTCTGAAAAAAGGCCCATTCGTCGATGCGCACTTGTTCGCTAAGGTTGAAGCGGCTGTTGCTAGTAACTCTCGCAAGCCGATTAAAACTTGGTCTCGTCGTTCGATGATCCTTCCAGATTTTGTTGGTTTAACAATTTCTGTTCATAATGGTCGTAACCACGTTCCAGTAATTGTTACTGAGCATATGGTTGGTCATAAACTCGGTGAATTCGCGCCAACTCGTACCTATCGTGGTCACGGTGTTGACAAGAAATCTAAACGTTAATAGGTGTCATGATGGAAGTAACTGCTAAATTACGCGGTGCCGCTATCTCGGCACAGAAAGCACGTTTGGTTGCAGATCTTATTCGCGGCAAATCTGTTGCGCATGCTTTAAATATCTTAAACTTCAGCAACAAAAAAGCTGCTGTTTTAGTGAAAAAAGCATTGGAATCTGCGATTGCAAACGCTGAACACAATAACAGTTTAGATGTTGACGATCTTAAAGTATCTACGATTTACGTTGACGAAGGCATGAGCCTTAAACGTATTATGCCACGTGCTAAAGGCCGTGCAGATCGTATTACTAAGCGTACTTGTCACATCACCGTTAAGGTAGGGGTTTGATATGGGTCAGAAGGTTCATCCAATCGGTATCCGCCTAGGTGTTGTGAAACGTCATAACGCTAACTGGTATGCGAATCCGAAACAATACGCTGAATACTTGCTTAAAGATCTTCAAGTTCGTGAGTTTTTAACTAAAAAACTTAAGAATGCGATGGTAAGCAATATTCTTATCGAGCGTCCATCAGGCGCTGCTAAAGTAACTATTAGCACAGCTCGTCCTGGTATCGTAATCGGTAAAAAAGGCGAAGATATTGAGAAATTACAGCGCGAACTTACCAGCATTATGGGTGTTCCTGCGCAAGTAAGTATCAACGAAATTGATCGCCCAGACTTAGATGCGCGTTTAGTTGCTGAAGCTATCGCTTCTCAATTAGAAAAGCGTGTAATGTTCCGTCGTGCTATGAAGCGTGCGGTTCAAAACACTATGCGTGCTGGTGCTAAAGGTATCAAAGTTGAAGTGTCTGGCCGTTTAGGTGGTGCAGAGATTGCTCGTACAGAATGGTATCGTGAAGGTCGTGTACCTTTACATACGCTACGTGCAGACATTGACTATGCAACTATGCGTGCAGAAACAACTTACGGTACGATTGGTGTTAAAGTTTGGATTTTCCGTGGCGAGATTTTAGGTGGCATGAAACAAGTCATGAACCCTGCTCCTGCTGAAGATCGTCCAGCTAAACGTGGTCGTGGTCGTGGTGAAGGTCAAGAGCGTCGTGGTCGTCGCGGTGACCGTGCTGCTGACAAGGGAGAATAATCCATGTTGCAACCTAAACGTACCAAATTCCGTAAGGTGCACAAAGGCCGTAATACTGGTCTAGCGCATCGTGGTAGTACAGTATCATTTGGTTCGATTGCAATTAAAGCAACTGAACGTGGTCGTATGACTGCTCGTCAGATTGAAGCTGCACGTCGTACTATTAGCCGCCGTATTAAGCGTGGTGGTAAAATCTTTATTCGCGTATTCCCGGATAAACCAATTACTCAAAAGCCTCTTGAAGTGCGTATGGGTAAAGGTAAGGGTAGCGTGGAGTACTGGGTTTGCCAGATCCAACCAGGTAAGATCCTGTACGAAATTGAAGGTGTGAACGAAGAATTAGCGCGTGAAGCATTTGCTTTAGCTGCTGCTAAACTTCCGTTTAAAACCACTATCGTGACTCGGACGGTAATGTAATGAAAACTAAAGATCTACGTGAAAAATCGGTAGAAGAGTTGAAAGCTTTGCTTGATGAGCAACAGCTTAATCAATTCCGTCTTCGTATGGCGAAAGCAACTGGTCAGTTGGGTAAATCGCATGAAGTGCAAGTTGCTCGTAAGACAATTGCTCGTATTAAGACACTCCTTACCGAAAAACAGGGGAACGGACAATGAGTGAAAAAACAGTCCGCACGTTAACCGGCAAAGTAGTAAGCGACAAAATGGACAAGTCTATTGTTGTTCTTATCGAACGCCGCGTTCAACACCCGTTGTATGGCAAATCAATTCGCCGTTCAACTAAGTTACACGCTCATGATGAGAACAATGTTGCTAAACTTGGCGATGTTGTGACCATTAAAGAAAGCCGCCCAATTTCTAAAACTAAAGCTTGGACTTTAGTGGAAGTAGTTGAAGCAGCTGCTGAGTAATTCGACGTTCTTGTTGCATCATCGGTCAATTTCGAGTACTCTTTGAGCCTTTCGAAATTGTGACCGGTGATGCTCGGTTTTGGAGTAGGGCAATGATTCAAACCGAAACTATGCTCGACGTAGCAGACAACAGTGGTGCTCGCCGCGTACAATGTATTAAAGTACTTGGTGGTTCACATCGTCGTTATGCTTCTGTTGGCGACATTATTAAAGTTACTGTAAAAGAAGCAATCCCACGCGCACGTGTTAAAAAAGGTGACGTGATGAATGCGGTTGTAGTTCGTACTAAATTCGGCATTCGTCGTCCAGATGGTTCTGTGATCCGTTTTGATGATAATGCTGCAGTTATCCTGAACAACAACAAAGCTCCGATTGCTACTCGTATCTTCGGACCAGTGACTCGTGAACTTCGTACTGAACAGTTCATGAAAATCATTTCATTGGCTCCTGAAGTTCTATAAGAGGCAATCATGGCTAAGATTAAAAAAGGCGATCAAGTTATCGTGATCGCAGGTAAAGAAAAAGGCAAACAGGGTACTGTATTGTCTGTTTCTGAAGACCGCGTTAAGGTTGAAGGCCTTAACTTAGTGAAGAAGCATCAAAAGCCGAATCGTGTAACTGGCGCTGAAGGCGGTATCGTTACTCAAGAAGCTTCGCTTCATATTTCAAACGTGGCAATTTTAAATGCTACAACCCAGAAGGCTGACCGTGTTGGTTACCAAGTGATTGATGGCGTGAAAACTCGCGTTTATAAATCAAATGGTGAATCAGTGGCGGTAGCGAAGTAATAGGTTGAAAAGGCAATGGCCAGACTTAAAGCACGTTACAACGAAGAACTTAAAGCGAAGTTACAAGAAGAACTTAGCATTAAGAACGTGATGGAAATTCCACGCATCACAAAAATTACCCTAAACATGGGTGTAGGCGCAGCTGCAACTGATAAGAAATTATTAGATGGCGCTGTAGTCGACATGCAATTAATTGCTGGTCAAAAACCAGTAATTACACTTGCTCGTAAATCTATCGCTGGTTTCAAAATCCGTGATGGTTGGCCGATTGGTTGTAAAGTTACTTTACGTGGCGACCAAATGTACGAATTCTTGGACCGTTTGATCTCAATCGCAATCCCTCGTATCCGTGACTTCCGTGGTTTCTCTTCGAAATCATTTGATGGTCGTGGTAACTACTCAATGGGTTTGAAAGAGCAAATCGTTTTCCCTGAAATCGATTTCGATAAGATTGATCGTATTCGTGGTATGGATATTACTATTACTACGACTGCTCGCACCGATGACGAAGGCCGTGCGCTTATGCGTGCATTCGGCTTCCCGTTCAAATAAGAGGTCGATATGGCTAAGAAAGGTATGATTAATCGCGAATTGAAACGCGAAAAAACAGTTGCTAAATACGCTGCAAAACGTGCTGAATTAAAAGCTACAATTGCAAACGTAAATGCAAGTGAAGAAGAGCGTTTCGAAGCGATGTTAAAGTTACAAGCATTGCCACGTAATGCATCTCCGGTACGTCTTCGTAACCGTTGTGGTTTAACTGGTCGTCCTCATGGTTACTTCCGTAAGTTCGGTTTAAGCCGTAACAAATTACGTGACACAGTAATGCAGGGTGATGTACCAGGCGTTGTTAAGGCAAGCTGGTAAGGAGCGACTAAATGAGTATGCAAGATACCGTTGCCGACATGCTAACACGTGTTCGTAACGCACAAATGGCTAAGAAGCAAACTGTTTCTATGCCTTCTTCTAAGTTGAAAGTTGCTATTGCAAACGTACTTCAACAAGAAGGTTATATTTCAAATGTAGAAGTTGCTCAAGAAGAGACAAAATCTACTTTGACAATTACTTTAAAATATTTCGAAGGCAAACCAGTTATCGAAATGGTTAAACGCGTAAGCCGTCCAGGTCTTCGCCAATACCGTGGTAAAGATAAACTTCCAAGCGTTAAGCAAGGTTTAGGTATTGCAATTGTTTCTACAAGCAAAGGCATCATGACTGATCGCGCTGCACGTGCTGCAGGCGTTGGTGGTGAAGTTATTGCTTTTGTTTCTTAATAGGTGATTCCTCATGTCTCGTGTGGCTAAAGCCCCAGTAACTGTACCTAATGGTGTAGCAGTTACTCAGAACGGCCGGCAGGTCGAAGTGAAAGGCAGCAAAGGTACATTGTCTTTCAACCTGCATGCGCTGGTCGAGCTAAAACAGGAAGAAGGTAAACTTCAACTTGCTCCAGTTAAAGAATCGAAAGATGCTTGGATGCAAGCTGGTACTGCTCGCGCTGTATTAAATAACCTTGTAAAAGGGGTTAGTGAAGGCTTCGAACGTAAGTTGCAGCTAGTTGGTGTTGGTTATAAAGCTGCGGTTAAAGGTACCGTTGTAAACCTTAACCTTGGTTTTTCACACCCAATTGACTACGCTTTACCTGAAGGTGTAACAGCGGAAACTCCAACTGCTACTGAAATCATTTTGAAATCAGCAAACAAGCAGTTGTTAGGTCAAGTAGCGGCAGAAATCCGTGCATATCGTTCTCCTGAACCATATAAAGGTAAAGGTGTTCGTTATTCGGATGAAGTCATTCTTCGTAAAGAAGCTAAGAAGAAATAAGGCGCGAGGTTCTTATGAACGAAAAGAAACAATCCCGTTTGCGTCGTGCGAAAAGCACACGCTTGCACATTCGTGCATTGGGTGCGACTCGTTTGTGTGTAAACCGCACTCCGCGTCACATCTATGCTCAAGTTATTTCAGCAGATGGTGGCAAAGTTTTAGCACAAGCTTCAACTTTGGATGCATCTTTACGTAGCGGTACTACAGGTAATGTAGACGCGGCTACTAAAGTAGGCGCTTTAATCGCAGAGCGTGCGAAAGCAGCTGGTGTAACTAAAGTTGCATTTGACCGTTCTGGTTTTAAATATCATGGTCGTATCAAAGCCTTGGCTGATGCTGCTCGTGAAAACGGCTTGGAGTTCTAATCATGGCTAAAGTTGAACAAAACGAAGGTCTTGTTGAAAAGCTGGTTGCCGTTGATCGTGTAGCCAAAGTTGTTAAGGGTGGTCGTATCTTCTCTTTCACAGCATTAACTGTTGTGGGTGATGGTAATGGTCGTGTTGGTTTTGGTCGTGGTAAAGCTCGTGAAGTTCCAGCTGCTATTTCTAAAGCACTTGAAGCTGCACGTCGCAACATGATTACTGTAGACCTTGCAGGTACTACTTTACAACACCCTGTGAATGCTCGTCATGGTGCAAGCCGTGTATATATGCAACCTGCTTCTGAAGGTACTGGCGTAATCGCTGGTGGCGCAATGCGTGCCGTTCTAGAAGCTGCAGGTGTACATAACGTACTTGCTAAATGTTATGGTTCTACTAATGCTGCAAACGTAGTAAACGCAACTTTCAAAGGTTTGCGTGATATGACTTCTCCTGAGAAAGTCGCTGCGAAACGTGGTAAATCAGTAGAAGAAATTCAAGGGTAATCAATCATGAAAACGATTAAAGTTACCCAGACTAAATCTTCTTCACATCGCTTGAAAAATCACAAGCTTTGCTTACAAGGTTTAGGTCTGCGTCGTATTGGTCATACTGTAGAAGTGCAAGATACGCCTTCTAACCGCGGTATGATCAACAAAGTCTACTATATGGTTAGTGTAGAGGAATAAGCCATGACTCTGCGTTTAAATGAACTTGCGCCTGCAGAAGGTGCAAAACGTGAACACCGTCGTTTAGGCCGTGGTATCGGTTCTGGCGTTGGTAAGACTGGTGGCCGTGGTGTCAAAGGTCAAAAATCACGTAAAAGTGGTGGCGTTCGTCCAGGCTTTGAAGGCGGTCAAACTGCGATTTATCGTCGTTTACCTAAATTCGGTTTCACTAGCCAAATCGCTTTAAAAACTGCTGAAGTACGTTTATCTGAGTTAAGCAAAGTTGAAGGCGACATCGTTAGCCTAGAAACTTTGAAAGCTGCGAATGTTGTTCGTCGTGACCAAATTCGTGCTCGTATCGTACTTTCTGGTGAAATCACTCGTGCATTCACTGTTCAAGGTGTTGCATTGACTAAAGGCGCTAAAGCTGCAATTGAAGCAGCTGGCGGTAAAGTCGAGGAGTAATCTCGAGTGTCTATGTCTCCTAGTTCTTCAGGTCATGTCAACATGATGAAAGGTCAGCCATTTCATGTGAAATACCGTGAAATTATTCGCCGGATGAGTTTTCTAATCGGTGCATTGCTGGTCTTTCGACTAGGAGCGCATATTCCAGTACCAGGCATTAATAATGCTGCGTTAGAAAATTTATTTCATGCGAACCAAGGAACTATTCTTGGGCTATTCAATATGTTTTCTGGCGGTGCTTTAGAGCGAATGTCTATTCTTGCTTTAGGGATTATGCCTTACATTTCTGCGTCAATTATTGTGCAGTTAATGTCTACTGTGATCCCATCACTTGAAGCCTTGAAAAAGGAAGGTGAGCAAGGTAAGCGGAAAATTAATCAGTATACACGTCAGGGCACATTGTTGCTTGCAGTGGTTCAAGCAGTTGGTATGTGTGCAGGTTTGATTGGTCAGGGTATTACTCTGTCAGTTGGTCTTGCGTTTTATATCCCAGCAGTAACTTCACTTGTCGCTGGAACTATGTTCTTAATGTGGCTAGGTGAGCAAATCACTGAAAGAGGTATTGGTAACGGTATCTCAATGATTATTTTTGCAGGTATTGTCGCTGGTTTGCCTAAATTAATTATGCAATCAGTTTCCTCTGTAGATAATGGTCAGACAAGCTTAATTGGTCTTGTAATCTTTGGTCTTTTGTCTTTAGGTGTATTGGCAGCTATTGTGTTTATTGAAAAAGCACAACGTCGCATTCCAGTAAACTATGCGCAAAAGCAACAAGGGCGTCGTATATTTACAGCACAGCAGACACATTTGCCATTAAAAATTAATATGGCTGGTGTTATTCCTGCGATTTTTGCAAGTTCTTTGCTATTGTTCCCAGCTAGTCTTGGACAATGGGTAGGAAGTGCAGATCCAAATGCTGGTTTTATTAAAAGTAGCTTACAAGACTTAGCTTTAGTATTGTCGCCTGGACAGCCTTTGTATTTGGTGCTCTTTGGTGCGTTAATTATCTTTTTCTGTTACTTTTATACGGCTTTAGTATTTAGCCCTAAGGAAGTATCAGAAAATCTAAAACGCAGCGGAGCTTATGTGCCTGGTATTCGCCCAGGTGAGCAAACTGCTCGTTACTTAGATCATATTCTTAATCGTTTGACGTTTATTGGTGCGATTTATATTACGGTCATTTGTTTAATGCCAATGATTCTACAAAGTTCTTTTGGGATTCCATTCTATTTAGGTGGTACCTCATTATTGATCGTAGTAGTCGTGGTTATGGACTTTATGGCTCAGCTACAAGCGCATTTAACATCTCATCAATATGACAATCAAACATTAATGAGAAAAACGACTGCTCATCCTAAGGGATAAGCGCACTTAGAGGTTTCATCATGAAAGTACAAGCTTCTGTAAAGAAAATTTGTGGTAGCTGTAAAGTTATCCGTCGTAATGGGGTTATTCGCGTAATTTGTAGCGCAGAACCTCGTCATAAGCAGCGTCAAGGTTAATCTAATCAAGACCTGTTGATTTCAGTAGGCGAATTGGGTTAATATCCGCCCCTCAAGATTTTTGTGGGGCGGTTGATTATCTCTACTGCCTTTTTGGAGAAAGTGAATGGCTCGTATTGCCGGTGTAAACATTCCGGATAACAAGCATGCTGTTATCTCCCTCACTTACATCTTTGGTATCGGTCGCCACACTGCTAAGAATATCTTAGCTGCAGTTGGTATTACTGAAACTACTAAGATCCGTGAGTTGGACGATGCTCAGCTTGATGCGATTCGTGCAGAAGTTGCTAAGGTTCCTACCGAAGGTGACTTACGTCGCGAAATTTCCATGAACATTAAACGTTTAATGGATTTGGGTTGCTACCGCGGCCTTCGCCATCGTCGCAGCTTGCCTGTCCGTGGTCAACGCACCAAAACTAACGCACGTACCCGTAAAGGTCCGCGCAAACCGATTAAAAAGTAAGATTTCTGGAAGCTAAAAGATGGCTAAAGATACTCGCACACGCAAGAAGGTCACTCGTACCGTCTCTGAAGGTGTTGCACACATTCACGCGTCTTTTAATAACACCATTGTTACGATTACTGATCGTCAAGGTAATGCATTGGCTTGGGCCACCTCAGGTGGACAAGGCTTCCGTGGTTCACGTAAATCAACTCCGTTTGCTGCTCAGGTAGCTGCTGAAGTTGCTGGTAAAGCAGCTTTAGATTACGGTTTGAAAAATCTGGACGTCCTTGTAAAAGGTCCTGGTCCAGGTCGTGAGTCTGCGGTTCGTGCATTAGGCGCAGTGGGTTATAAGATTAACAGCATTACCGATGTGACTCCAATTCCTCACAACGGTTGCCGTCCACCTAAAAAACGTCGCGTGTAAGGAGAAACATTCATGGCTCGTTATATTGGTCCAAAATGCAAACTCTCTCGCCGCGAAGGGACAGACCTGCAACTTAAATCTGGCGTTAAACCGTTTGACGTCAAAACTAAAAAAGCTAACAAAGCACCTGGTCAACATGGTCAGGCACGCGGTGGTAAGCAATCTGAGTATTCACTACAATTACGTGAAAAACAAAAAGTCCGTCGTATTTACGGTGTGTTAGAACGTCAATTTAGTAACTACTATAAAGAAGCAGCTCGTGTTAAAGGCGCAACAGGTGAGAACTTGTTGAAATTGCTTGAAAGCCGTCTTGATAACGTTGTTTATCGCATGGGTTTTGGTTCTACACGTGCAGAAGCTCGTCAGTTAGTAAGTCACCGTAGCATTACTTTGAATGGTCGTCGTGTAAACATCGCATCTATTCAAGTTAAAGCTGGTGATGTAATTGCGGTTCACGAAGGTGCTAAACAACAATTGCGTATTAAAAACGCGATTGAGTTAGCTGCACAACGTGGTATTCCAGCTTGGATCGAAGTTGATCATACTAAGCTTGAAGGTACGTTTAAAGCTGCACCAGATCGTTCTGATTTACCTGCTGAAATCAACGAAAGCTTGATTGTAGAATTGTATTCTAAATAATCCTTGAGGTAGCAATAATGACGCGTACTGCAAACGAGTTTCTAACTCCGCAAGCGATCAAGGTCGAAGCGGTAAGCGGGACCTCGGCAAAAGTGATTCTAGAACCTTTAGAGCGTGGTTTTGGCCATACTCTAGGTAATGCTTTACGTCGCATTCTATTGTCTTCTTTACCTGGCGCTGCTGTGGTTGAAGTAGAGATAGAAGGTGTCGAGCACGAGTACAGTACTTTAGAAGGCTTGCAGCAGGACATCGTCGAGCTCTTGCTGAACCTAAAAGGATTGTCTATTAAGCTGTTCGATCAAAATGAAGCATATTTAACATTAGAAAAACAAGGTCCTGGCGATATTACTGCTGCTGACCTTCGTTTACCTCATAATGTTGAAGTGGTTAACCCAGAACATTTAATCGGTACTTTAAGTGCTTCAGGCTCATTAAAAATGCGCTTGAAAGTTGCTCAAGGTCGTGGTTATGAAACATCTGATTCTCGTTTCCCTGAAGGTGAAACACGTCCGGTTGGCCGTTTGCAATTAGATGCTTCTTATAGCCCAATTAAACGTGTCTCTTACACCGTTGAAAATGCGCGTGTAGAACAACGTACCGATTTAGATAAACTGGTAATCGACCTTGAAACAAATGGAACGGTTGATCCTGAAGAAGCTATCCGTAAAGCGGCAACAATCTTGCAACAACAAATTGCAATTTTTGTTGATCTTCAGAAAGACCAAACTCCAGTTGCTCAAGAGCCTCGTGAAGAAGTTGACCCAATCTTGCTTCGCCCAGTAGATGATCTAGAGCTTACTGTTCGTTCTGCTAACTGTTTGAAAGCAGAAAATATTTACTACATTGGTGATCTTGTTCAACGTACTGAAGTTGAGTTGTTAAAAACTCCTAATCTTGGTAAAAAATCGTTAACAGAGATCAAAGATGTTTTGGCGTCGAAAGGCTTACAACTCGGTATGCGTCTTGAAAACTGGCCACCAGCTAGTCTTCGTATGGACGACCGTTTTGCCTATCGTAGCCGTTAATTAAGTAGGACTATCACCATGCGTCATCGTAATAGTGGTGTGAAATTAGGCCGTACAAGCAGCCATCGTAAAGCGATGTTCCAAAACTTGGCTAATTCTTTATTTGAACACGAGTTGATCAAAACAACTGTGCCTAAAGCTAAAGAATTACGTCGTGTTGCTGAGCCTTTAATCACTCTAGCAAAAAACGATACTGTAGCAAATCGTCGTTTAGCATTTGCTCGTACTCGTAATGCTGCAACTGTTGGTAAATTATTTACCGTACTCGGCCCTCGTTACAAAGAACGTAACGGCGGTTATCTACGTGTTCTTAAAGCGGGCTTCCGTGCTGGTGATGCAGCACCGATGGCTTACGTTGAGCTTGTAGATCGTGAAGTAAACACTTCAGCTGAATAATTGATTTTATTCAAAAAAGACCGGTTTTATACCGGTCTTTTTTATTTCTAGTCACAAAAAAATTATAAAAAATGTCCTCAAGTGACATAAAAAAGTAGATAAACGGTCAAACTTGACATTGTGTATTGTCAAAATTGTGTTTTAATAAACTTATATTCTCAACAATGGGTATAAAAATAAAATGGAAAAGCAAGTTGATATTTTAATCATTGGTGCAGGTATTTCAGGAATCGGAATCGCTGCCCATTTGTCAAAAAATTCACCACAACGACAATTCGAGATTTTAGAACGTCGTGAGTCTTTTGGCGGAACATGGGATCTTTTCCGTTATCCTGGTATCCGTTCAGATTCAGATATGTCTACCTTTGGTTTTAATTTTAAACCTTGGCGTAAAGCGAATGTATTAGCTGATGGGGCTTCTATTAAAGGGTATTTAGGAGAAGTAATTGATGAATATAAATTAAAAGAAAAAATTCATTTTGGTCATCGTGTACTTTCTGCTAATTATGATTCTGCCTCAAAAAAATGGCAGGTTGTAGTAGAAGATAGCAATAAAAAACAGCAGACTTGGATTGCCAACTTTGTTGTAGGGTGTACAGGTTACTATAATTATGATCAGGGTTATGCGCCTTCTTTTCCAAATCAAGAAGCATTTAAAGGGCAACTCATTCACCCACAGCATTGGCCTGAAAACTTAGATTACACAGGTAAGAAGGTGGTTATTATCGGCAGTGGTGCAACAGCGATTACTTTAGTACCAGCAATGGCTAAAGGTGGGGCTGGTCATGTGACCATGTTGCAACGTTCACCAACGTATATTGCTAGCGTTCCTTCTATCGATTTCATCTATGAAAAAACGCGTAAATTTATGTCTGAAGAGGCAGCTTATAAATTTACCCGTGCTCGCAACATTGGTATGCAGCGCGCTATTTATGCGTTGTCTCAGAAACATCCTAAAACTGTACGTCGCTTACTTTTAAAAGCAATTGAAGTGCAGCTTAAAGGTAAGGTTGATATGAAGCATTTTACGCCTTCATACAACCCTTGGGATCAGCGTTTATGTGTAGTGCCAGATGGGGACTTATTTAAAATTTTACGTGAAGGCAAAGCAAGTGTAGAAACTGATCAGATCGAGAAATTTACTGAAAAAGGTATTTTACTTAAATCTGGCAAGCATCTTGATGCTGATATCGTTGTTTCTGCAACAGGACTACAAGTTCAGATTATGGGTGGAGTTCAGGCGACTCTTGATGGGAAGCCAATCAACTCATCTGAACATATGCTTTATAACGGTATAATGCTAAGTGATGTGCCGAATATGGCTATGATTATTGGCTATGTGAATGCCTCATGGACACTCAAAGTAGATATCGCTGCCGAATATATTTGTCGCTTATTAAACTATATGGACAAAAATAGTTATGATGAAGTGATTCCATCGGGTGATAAGACTGTGATGGAAGAAGATACTGTAATGGGTAAATTATCTTCAGGTTATATTAACCGTGCAGCACATGAACTTCCTAAACAAGGTAAGCGTGCTCCATGGCAGGTGACTAATAACTATTTAGAAGATAGAAAGTCTTTGAAAAATGCAAAATTTGAAGATGGCATTCTTCATTTTCATAAGCGTTCTGAAGCAAATGAGCGTAAACCAAAATTAGTATCTTAATTCGTATGAAATAAGAAAAGGGGCGTAATGCCCCTTTTTTTATGAAGGTATTAAAGTGTTCTTGAAATTAATTCTTTCATGATTTCATTTGTACCCGCATAAATTCGATTTGCTCGATGATCAATGTATGCACGTGCAATTGGATATTCAAGCATATAACCATAACCACCATGCAATTGAAGACATTCATCTACAATTTTCGAGAACATATCAGAAATTTTATATTTAGCAGCTGCGGCAGCTTCTACACTCAACTTTTCTTCAAGTTGTAATTCCATACAACGATCCAGATAAGTGCGGCAGAAATCTATTTCTGTTCTGAGTTCAGCAAGTTTAAAACGCGTATTTTGAAATGCGCCAATAGGTTTACCAAATGCTTTTCGATCTTTTGTATATTGGACGGTATGTGCAAATGCTGCTTCAGCACCTGCCTGACAAATAATAGCAACTAACATTCGTTCCCATGCTAATTCTTTCATAAGCATGATAAAGCCCATACCTTCCATTCCTAAAAGGTTTTCTTTAGGGACGCGCACGTTGTCAAAGAATAATTCGCAGGTATCCTGTCCTTTCATTCCAATTTTGTTTAGAGGTTTACCTTTACTAAAACCAGCACGATCTGCTTCTACAATAATTAAGGATAAGTTCGCCGAACCTTTATCACTATTGCCAGTCTTACAAACGACTACGGCCATATCGCATAAGTAGCCATTTGTAATAAAAATTTTAGAGCCATTAATGACATATTCATCACCATCAAGTACGGCGGTGGTTCTTACCGCTTGTAAATCTGAACCAGTGCCTGGTTCCGTCATTGCAATAGCAGTAACAACTTCTCCAGTTGCCATTTTGGGTAACCATTTTTGTTTTTGCTCTTCATTACCAAAATTATTGACGTAATTAGCAACAATATCAGAATGTAGAGAAAAACCAGTACTTGAGTCCATTGCATACGCTTGTTCTTCGATAAGAATCATACTGTATAGACGATCTACTCCAGAACCACCATACTGCTCTGGCATTGTGGTGCAAAGAAGACCTAGTTCTCCAGCTTTATTCCAAAGATCTCGGTCAACATGTTGCTGTTTTTCATATTTCTCTATATTGGGAACAACTTCCTTTTCATAGAATTTACGCACTGTCTCACGGAAGGCTTCGTGTTCTTCATTGAATAATTGTCTTGGTAACATATTTGGAATAGGACGGATGGCACCAGATTGCATTTGTATTTCTTCCTTGGTTCAGGTGTGATGTTATGTCCTAAACATACGTAAGCATTTCATGCCTCACAATGTGATGAATGCTCAATTATGCGGACAAGATGATAAATTTGGTCAATTTGATATTTTTAGCGATCTTTAGGATGTGATCAGGTAAACTAGGCGCACTATCAACACAGATGGGGACGTAAATGTCTGACGAAATGACCTTGGAAGAACGTAAAGTAATTTATCGAGCACGCCGTGGCTTAAAAGAAATTGACGTCTATTTTGACCCGTATGTAAAAAACTATTATTTAAAAGCTGATCCGGCAGAAAAAGCATTATTTGCAGAGTTAGTTGAGCAAGAAGATCCAGATTTATTAGATTGGTTCATGGAAGTTTCTGAGCCTCCACGTACAGAATTACGTGAATTTATTTATAAACTAAAACAGTATGTGCATGGCTAAACTGTTTTGATAAAAGAATTAAATTTTGAGCTGAAATATAGCCGTGTCTCGGTAATATTTCAGCTTTTTGTTGGTTTGGGTTTAGCAATTCTGCTTTATCAGTTATTAACACCGATATGGTGGCTATGTGCTGTCGTTCTTCTATTTATTGGTTTTATTTTTTTTCTAAAGCAAGCACAAATATCTCAAATTGAATATTTAGATCAAAGATTATGGTCGGTTGCATATTTTTCGAAAAAAGAAATTTACCGTGCGGAAATTACTAAAATAATTGATTATCAGTTATTTGTGGTTATTTACCTTGAAGAAACTCCTACGAACATAGCTATTGTTTGGTTCGACCAGCTTCCTATTCAGCAGTGGAAAATATTAAAAGTTTTAGAGAAGCTCTATTAATTGTTAGACAATTTTACAATTGTATATTTATTTAAAAATTATAAAAAACAAAAACTTAATAATTTTTTTCTTTATTAAACCTCGGATTGTCTAATTAAAATATAGAAAAAAGCCAAGGAAATATGATTGTCTGACAATTTCGCCTATGGGTATCTATTTGATCGGTTAAAGTACAAACACCAACGTAAAGTGTGTCGGAGGTCTCAAAATGGAGATGCCAACATGGTCGTTCTTGGTCATTGCCATAATTCTGGCAGTGGTAATAGGAAGAGCAGGAACTTTACTCAGGGAACATCTTAACAAAGTTAATTTTAACAGAGTTAAGAGACAGAGGATGCAAGGTCGTCGATCAGTCAATTATTAAAATTGGTTAGTCGATTAATTTCATCAAGTGTCCAGTTTATAACTGGGTGCGATTGTAGTAAGGAGGTCTCTCATGGAGATTTCAATGTGGATGTTTCTGTTAATTGCAGTCGTTATGGCTGTAGTAGTAGGAAGAGCAGGAACTTTACTTAAGGATTATATAGAACAAAAATAATATAAGCCGTTAAAAGCTTATCCCAGTTAATAAGTAGCATGTGCTGAACCGTCGCAATGCTACTTTTTTTTGCCCAAAATTTCTGTTTCCTCGAAAAACTGTCAATTTTATCTGCTGTGAAGTGTGTCAAAGTATAAGCGCTACAATTAGAGTAATTACTCTTTTATTCAAGATATGCATCTGCTAATGTACATCTGAAAAGGAAAAAACAAATTATATAGAGGACAGGAAGATGTCTAAAGTCCAAAAAATAAGCCAAGGTTTGGCGGTGAGTTTTCTTGCAGCTTCAGTTTTATCAGGTTGTTCATACGTCGTGAAAACCGGAGCAAATGTTGCTCTAGGTTTTACGGAAAAGCACGTCGTTCCGCCTATTTTAGCAATGCAAGATGCTGAAATGGTATGTAATACTGGTAGCGCGTTAACACCTGCAATCATGTCTACTAAAGGGATGGGTGCAGATCCGACACGTGTTGCAGTATTAATGTATGCAGCATCAGGTGTATGTGCGGAAAATCAAGCTTTAGAACAAGAACTGCGTTATTTACGTGCTTCAAAAGCAGGGCAGGTAACAGAAGCCCAAGATGCACGTATTGCACAGAAGCGTTGGGCGGCAATTGCAGCTGAACGTCAGTATACAGGCTATAAGTTATTTGCTGATCGTTGGGAATCTAAATATAAATATCACTTAGGTGACTCTTGCCCAACGATGCGTAATGATACTGATCAAACCGTTTATTTACTTGGCATGATCAGTGGTCTTCAGGCTGTGACCAACGATATTAACTCAGGCGGCGCAGTCAATGTTCCTAAAGATATTGCTGCTATTGTAGAGCGTGGCATGGTTTGTCTTGATAATGAAAAATTCTGGGGCGCACCTAATGCAACGCGTGCTGTTATCTGGACTTTATTGCCAGGTGCTGATGAAGGGAAACCTGATCCATACCAAACTTTAAAACAGTCAATTCAGATTGGTGAGAAAAAAGGTGTTCGCCTATCTCATGCCTTATATGCTGTAGCTGCTCAAGCAAGCGGTGATGATGCAAAAATCCGTGATGCATTAAGATCTTATGCGGCGTCTCAAGCTGATGACAAACCTGTCAATCCGAACTTTAAGTTAATCGATAGTATGGCTGGCCTTATTGTACGGGGTATCTCTGATCGTTACTGGACCGAGCATACTGGTGTACGTACCGGAGATGATGGTATGTCTCATTTCTGGGATGATAAGAATGAAGGTGCAGCAGAGTTAGATGAATTGTTTGATGGCGGAGCTGCTTCTGAAGTCCCTGCGGATTCATCTGCTCCACTGGCAGCGCAGTAAAAATATTTGAAAGGCTAACTTCTTGCGAGTCTATTGTTAAGTTCTACAATAATCGTAAGAAGTTTAATTTCAAGGAGTGTGCCATGAAGGATCATGTACTGAATAGTAAAGTGCTTTTGGTCGCAGTGTGCATTTCCATATCTGCATGTCTACAGGTGTTTCCTGATAGCTTTATTTATTGGCGCGAAAGTTTACTTGGTGAGTTCTGGCGTTTGTGGACTGCTCATTGGGTACATGTTGGATGGGTTCATTTCCTTTTAAATATGATGGCATTCGCTTGTTTACCCTTTATCTTTCCACATACAAAAGCATGGCATCTTCTAAGTCTACTTTTACTATTGCCACCCTTTATTAGTTTGGTGTTCTACTTTTATTTACCTTATATCGAAGCTTATGCAGGCCTGTCTGGTGTCTTACATGGGCTATATACAGCGGTTGCTTTAGTTTATCTGCAATATCGTAAAGAGCGTAATTTTGCTGTGTTGGTTCTAGGTTTAATCGTAGCCAAACTCATATGGGAAAATACATTCGGACAAACAGGAACTGCCCAGTTAATAGGGAGTCCTGTTTTAACTGAGGCTCATTTATATGGAGCGATAGGTGGAGCAATTTTTGGGGGATGCTATTGGCTTATGCAGAGATTAAAAAAGAAACATTGACAATACAAACTGTTAAAAAAGTGATTTTAGTCATTCTTTATTAATAAAGTTTGATGCAAATTTGATCGTTGAATAAAGGGATTGGTAGAAGGGGGATGGATTTAACCCCTGACCAAGAAAAATTGCATGACTCAATTCTTTAAATTTTAGGGACTTGAGAGAACAAAATTGGAATATTTATGCAAGAACATCAAGAAAAAAGATCTGGATTAGGTCTGCTGGGTTATATCTGGAACGAATGGATCTCAACATTCGTCATCCTCATTCTGCTATTAATGACGCTAATTATTGGTACCGGGGAAATGATCCACGGACAATTATTACGTATCGGGGAACGTCTTTATGGCGACCCTGCTACAGGTATGCAATATTCTTTTTTGCGTGCTGAGCCTGAAAAGCCAACTTGTGATCGACATCCAAATATCGAGGCTCAAGTAAAAGAACAAATGAAAGCGAATGCGTCTGATGATTTCGCGAGTTTCTTTGGTGCAGCATCGGAAAGTGATGTCCGTGCATCACTACTCGCAGCGCAGCAACAATGTGATGAAAAATATCAGGCATATGATAAAACTATTAAATATATCGAAGCTAACCCTGGGGTACGTACTTATCGTGCTATCGAGACTGGTTTCTTTGGTATTTTTAAATTCGGTACAGAAAACCGTGCCATTTTACTGGTCTTTATGGTTCTGATTTCTGCGATTACTGCATCGTTGAAATATCACCATATTGGCTTGCGTAATCCGGCAACAAAAATAGATTACAAAGTGTATTCCTTGTTTATGTTGATTGGTAATGCGCTGCTTAGTACCTCTGTCATTAGTCAGTATCGTTCAGTCATAAATTCTGGGGTAACACCTACCTATGAAACAGTAACGATTTACTGGATCTGGATGATTCTATTTGTTGTTCTGACTTTAATTAGTTTGTATCAATTATTTGTTTCACCTCCACCAAAGCGTGAAGGCGGGAATATAGGCTTAGCCTTATTATCAGTGCCTTTATACGCTTACATGGCCCTAATTACAGGCATCGTATTTACGTTCTTTATGGATTACCCAATGGGGCAAGGGATTTACCTTGGTTTATTGGTTGAGTTCTCAGGTATCTTCTTAAACCTTGCCTTGTTTATTTGGGCAGGTATGCTTTTAACTCAAACACGCGTTATGGACTTGTTCCTTAATGTGCTTCGTCCATGGAACTTGGCACCAGAAACCTTAACTTGGTTAATTCTAATTGCTGCTGCTGTACCAACAGCTTATACAGGTGCATCAGGTATTTTCGTTATCGCAGCCGGTGCAATTATTTATAAAGAAGTCTGGAATGCGGGTGCTCGCCGTCAATATGCTTTGGCTGTGTCTGCAATGTCAGGTTCTTTAGGGGTAGTTGTACGTCCATGTCTATTAGTCGTTTTAATTGCAATGCTTGATAGCCGTCATGTTACGTCGGATGAGCTATTTGGGCATGGTATTTATGTATTTTGGTTAACTGCATTTATTTTCTTGGGTGTTTCACTACTCTTGGCTGAAGAAAAATTCCGTGTGAATTCACCAAAAGTTGCGATTCCGGGCATGATGCGTGCCTTTGTACCTGTAATTCCATATATTTTGATCACTGCTGTTGTTCTTGCGATCTATAAATATGCACTAGATACAGGAATGAACGAATTTACTGCACCAGTAATTTTGCCATTAGTCCTCATCGCAATGATCCTATATGACAAATTGGTCGCTACCAAAGAAGCTCCTGCAATTAATATTCATGAGGCGATTGTTCGTGAGCACGAACAAAAATCACCATTTCTTCGTGCGCATGATCCACATAGTTCTCAATTCCGTCTTGGTTTTGGTGGAGCACTTCGTTTTGCGACCTCAGAAACTGTAGGTCATATTGGTGCTCTAATTATCTTGATGGCATTGTCTGCAAGTGTAGGTGGTTTAATTGAACGCTCTGAAGTGGTTGAATTATTGCCGACCCATTTAGGCAGTATTTACATTTCACTTGCATGTATTGCGCTATTGCTTGCAATTATTGGTATGTGTACAGATCCATTTGGTGCTGTAATTTTAGTTGCTGCAACTATTGCGCCTGTGGCATACGAAAATGGTATTCATCCAATTCATTTCTGGATGATTGTATTGGTTGCATTCGAATTTGGTTATGTAACACCACCAGTTGCCTTGAACCATCTCTTAACAAGATTATCTGTCGGAGATGATGAGGTGAATGCTGCTGATGCTGAAGCGAAAGAGAAATATACAAGCTTCTACTTCCGTTATGAGCGCTGGTTGCTACCAATTATTGTCTTGTTCTCATCATTGGTATTAGTGACTTATGTGCCATATGTATTTAAGTTATTTGGTTGGTATCATTAACTTAAATTAAAGTATTGGTTATACAAAAAAGCCTTCCTAAACGGAGGGCTTTTTTAATACGTAGATTGAGTAAATTTAGAAAAAGATAATTAGTACTATTTTTAAATCCGAACAAAAAAGCTAAAGATGGAGAGTTTTAGCTTTTTCAAAAGCCCATTAAAAAACTATTGCTGTTTAAGCTGAGCTTCCAGCAATTTAACTTGTTCTTCCTTGAGTTTAGTTAATTGATCCGCATCTGCATGCTGAGCTTTTAAGGTTGCTTCCTGATCTTTTAGCTGCCGATGAATATCTTCAAATTTAGATACTTCTTCTTTGGCTAAAGACTCTTGGGCAGGGACAGGCTCTTTAAGCACATTTTCACTAACAAGTTGCTGAGAGCTTGCATTTTCAGCTAAAGGTTCAGAACTTGGTAATGGCTCAGCCGATTTCGGTTTAGCAGGAGCAGGAGTCGAGACAGGTTGTGGATCAACCAGTGGTGCTGACGACTCGGTTTTTTTAAAAAACCATTGCGCTGCAAAAAAAAGCACTACGAGAATGCTTAAGCCCCCAATTAAAATCCATAATAATTTTGAGTTTTGTTTTCTTTGTAGTGGCATGTTTAAGACCTTTAGTCGGGACGACGTGGCTTGAACTGTATTACCCCAATTTCATCCGGTTCAGCAGGCGTTTCAGGCTCATCAACATGAGTGGGACGATTTTCACTATAACCGCATTCGATACATTCAATCCATTCGTCTTCTGCGGTGGTTAGCATGACAATCCGATCCATGGCTTCACATTTTGGACATTTTGCCCCAGCAATGAAACGTTTTTTCATCTTTATCACCCTAACCACACGATCAATTTAGGCCCATAGTTTAAGCGGTTTTGTTGTCATTCGTCCAACCTTGATGACGTAACAACGCGTCAATTTTAGGCTCGCGCCCACGGAAATTTACAAATGCCTCAAGCGCAGTGTCTTTTCCACCCACAGCTAAAATTGCCTGACGGAATTCTTTACCTGTTTGAGTGTTAAAAATGCCTTCATTTTCAAAACGATCAAATGCATCACTCGCTAAGACTTCTGCCCATTTGTAAGAGTAATAACCTGCGGCATAACCGCCAGCAAAAATATGACTGAAGCTATGCTGGAAACGGTTGTAGTCGACAGTAGGAACGACTGCATACTGCTTACGAATATCGTTTAGGGTTTGCTGAATTTGCTCACTGTTCAGAGCAGGCGTTTTGGTGTGAATGGTTAAGTCAAACAATGCAAATTCAAGCTGACGTAAAGTTTGCATACCAGATTGGAAGAATCGAGCATTTAATAAAGCATCTAGTAATTCTTGTGGCAAAGTCTGTTTACTATCGATGTGTTCACTTAATACATCTAGACTTTCTTTATCCCATGACCAGAATTCCATAAACTGACTTGGTAGTTCTACTGCATCCCAAGCAACACCATGAGTCCCTGCAACCGAGATATTATCTACTTCGGTCAACATATGATGTAAACCATGTCCGAACTCATGGAACAAAGTAATGACTTCGTCATGAGTCAATAAAGCAGGCTGATCACCTACAGGAGGAGTGAAATTACACACCATATAGCAAATTGGTTTTTGTAAACCATGAAGTGTTTGCATGCGCGAGCGGAAGCCATTCATCCATGCGCCACCACGTTTGCCTGTACGTGCATAAATATCAAAGAAGAATCCACCAATCACTTGGCCTTGGTCTTCTAATTCAAAATAACGTGCATCAGGATGCCAGACAGGTGCTTGTCTTTCGATAATATTAATGCCGTATAGGCGCTGCACAATCTGGAATAATCCCTGAATAACTTTAGGGGCAGGGAAATAAGGTTTTAAAGCTTCTTGAGATAAGTTGAATTGTTGCTGTTTAAGCTTTTCAGAATAGTAAGTTGTATCCCAAGGTTTAAGCTCATCAACACCATCTTGTTTAGCAATTTCTTGAAGTTCTGCAACTTCTTGAAGCGCAGGAGCACGCGCATGTTCTGCTAGATCAACCAAAAACTCATGAACTGTTTTTACGTCTGGCGCCATTTTGCTTGCCAGAGAATATTCAGCATAGTTATTGAAACCAAGTAGTTTCGCCATTTCCTGACGAAGACTCAAAATTTCTTCCATAATTTTGCTGTTATCAAACTCAGTTTGTTCAGACTGATCAGATGCACGAGTTACATACGCTCTATAAAGCTCTTCTCGCAATGCACGGTCATCTGCATAAGTCATGATCGCAAAATATGCTGGGAAATCGAGGGTTGCTACAGCTTGGTCAAGTTCACGTTGTTTGCCGTACTGTTTTAACAACTCAATATTACTTTCTGGAAGACCTTTTAGCTGATCTTCGGTAAGTGGTTTAAAGTAAGCTTGTGTTGCATCAAGTACGTGGTTTGAAAAATCAGAAGAAAGCTGTGAAAGACGCGCAGAAATCTCTGCATAACGTTTTTTCTCTTCACCCTCTAAAGCTACACCTGAAAGTTTAAAGTCACGTAAAGCTAGACGGATAGCACTTTGTTGGGCTGGGCTAAGCGATGTATAGCCTTGACCATCATGGATGTGTTGATAGGTTTGATAAAGCGCCGTGTGTTGACCAAGCTGAGTGTAATATTCACTTAATGCTGGTAATAAAGATTGATAGACTTCTCTCGTTTCTGCATTGCTCATTACCGCGTTTAAATGCGATAAAACGCCCCATGATTCACTCAGATTATTTTCAAGTGTATCGACTTGCTCAAGTACAGCAAGTTGCTGAGCTGCATCTGTAGGTGCAGCTGTAAGAGTATTTAAAAATTCCTGACCTGCTTGAATTGCTTGCTGGATGTCTTGTTTTAAATTTTCTAATTCAATTTGGTCAAAACGCGGAGTTGGTAAAGTCGCTTGCTGTAAAGTCATTGCTAATAGCCACATTATTTTTTAAACATGGTATTAGATGTAGGTCCTCTCAAGTCGGAAATCAAGCTTAATGTGTAAAATAACCCTTTTAAAAAGAAATAAGCCTCCTATTGGAGACTTATTTCTGAAGCGTGATAATTATTTACTCACTATTCAGCCTTTGATTTTGCATTCGACTTTTTCTTTTTAGGCTTAGATTTTTTCTTCACCTTTTCTGATTTAGTCTCGGCTTTTGCTGAGGTTTTTTTACCAGATTTTTTGGTGTAAGAACTTGGCTTACTTTTTTCTTTCTTTTTATGAACAGGTCTTTCACCATCACTGCTGACGGTTGGTTTGCTAAAGACCTCTTCGTTAGCCTGAGCAGTTGTTTTAGTCGTACGCGGCGCACGGCTACGAACTACTCGACCCGCATGGGTAATTTGCTTAATGAGCTGGAAGTCAATTTTACGTTCTTCCAGATTAACACCAGCAACCTGAATTTTAACTTCATCACCTAATCCAAAGACTTGACCACGATTTTGACCTACTAGATTTTGACTCGCTTGGTCATAAATAAAGAAGTCATCGCCAAGTTGGCTAATATGAATCATGCCATCGACATATAAATCTTTCAGTGTCACGAATAAACCAAATTCGGTTACCGCACTCACAATACCTATAAACTCATCTCCTAAATGCTGTTGCATGTAGTGGCACTTCAACCAAGTCGTTACGCTACGAGATGCTTCATCAGCACGGCGTTCTGTTTGAGAGAAATGTTCACCTGCATCATCTAGTGCAGCACCAGAGAGTGGATAAGGCTTTTGTTTCAAGTGAGCTTTAATGGCACGGTGTAATAATAGGTCTGGGTAACGACGAATTGGCGAAGTGAAATGCGTATAAGCTTCATAAGCCAAACCATAGTGCCCTGCATTTTTTGCGCCATAATAAGCTTGCATCATTGAGCGTAATAAGACGGCATGAATACTAGGAGCATCAATACGATCTTTAGTTGCTTCAATTACTCTTTGATAGTCTGCTTGAGTTGGTTGGTCAGGGAAGGGTAGACCCAGTAATTTAACAAAGTCTTTTACTTTCTGAATGCGTGAGAACTCTGGAGCTTCATGCACGCGATACAACATTGGAACATCATGTTCTAATGCATATTCAGCCGCAGCAACGTTAGCAAGTAACATGCACTCTTCAATAAGTTTATGTGCTTCATTACGTGTACGTGGCAAAATTTCTTTAATCCCGCCTAGCTCATCAAAAGTCATGTAAGTTTCAATGGTTTCAAATTCCATTGCATGACGATCAGCACGTAAATTTTTCAAAATCTGATAAAGCTGGAAAAGCGTATTTAAAGATTTATGAACATCACGATCTTTTGGAATCGCATCTGTTGCGCCGTCAAAATATTGTGCCACCTGTGTATAGGTCAAACGCGCTTTTGAATGCATTACTGATGGATAAAAATCGTAACCAGTTACGCGGCCTGTACGAGAGAGTTTTAAATCACAGACCATACATAAACGGTCTACATGAGGGTTTAGAGAGCATAAGCCATTTGACAATGCCTCTGGTAGCATCGGTAATACAAAGTGCGGGAAGTATACCGAAGTACCACGTTCCTCAGCTTCTTCATTGAGGGCTGAGTCTAAGCGGACATAATGGCTAACATCAGCAATTGCGACAACTACACGATAACCGCCACCTGGACGTTTTTCTGCATAAACCGCATCATCAAAATCTCGAGCATCTTCACCATCGATCGTAACTAATGCTAAATCTCGTAAATCAATGCGGCCTTCACGATCTTGAGCAGATGGTTCTTTAAAACTTTCAGCTTCTTTTATAACTTCATCTGGAAATTCGTAAGGTAAGCCAAACTCAAGAATAGTCTGCGGAATAATAATTTCTGTATCAGCTTTGTCGGCCATAGATTGAATAATATGCGCCGTCGCAAATTTTTCACGAGTCGGATAACTATCTATTGCGACACGTAGCATATCGCCAACATTTGCTTCAGCATGCGTTACCAGTTCTTTTTCTAAAGGAATAGGCTGGTGCTGATTTGGATTATTGGGTTGAATAAAATATTCGCCATCGTGAACTGACAATTTACCAATTAATTGTTTAACGCGATGCTGTAAAACTTCTGTGATAAAACCCCAAGCTTTACCTTTACGGTCAACCGAAGTCTGGCGCACTCTAACTCGGTCACCATTAAATACTAAACGTAATTCGCGTTCAGGAAGTAAAAGATCAGTTTGACCATCAATATGTGCCGTACCTAAACCTTTACTATTAATATAAACAGTTGCTTCATAGGTCGGTTGATCTGCCACCAACTGAAATTTAAAACCGTCTTTCATGATTTGACCGTCACGAACCATAGCACTTAAGCGATGACTGAGTGCTTCAATACTTTTTTGGTCATGAATATTAAAATGATCGACAAGTTCTGCATGAGATTGCGGTGTCTGCAATTGTTCCAATGTATCTAAAATAAGAGTACGGCTTGGAATAGGATTGTCATAACGTTCAGCTTCAGCTTTCGCTTCGGGGTCAGCCCAGTTTTTTGTCATGTCGTTTGGTTTCACGCTTGGCAGATAAGTTTAGCATAAGTCATGCAGACCCGAACTGCACGTTTAGGTTTGCAATAATGTGTTATGCACTACAGTGTTTTGATGAAGAAATAATATCTATCTTAACAAGCGTTTGATCGAAAAAGACGAAAATAATGAGAAAATTGCTTAAAAAATAATTCATTGAACTAAAAAACAAGAAAATTTCACTATGATGACTTGAACAATAGGGTTTTAGTTTGTATTATGGCGGCTCGTTCCGGTGAGGTGGATGAGTGGCTGAAATCACTTCCCTGCTAAGGAAGCATACCTATTACTGGTATCGAGGGTTCGAATCCCTCTCTCACCGCCATTTACTTAATGCGCTCATAGCTCAGCTGGATAGAGCACTTGGCTACGAACTAAGGGGTCGGGAGTTCGAATCTCTCTGAGCGCACCAAGTAAAATAGAACGAATCGCTGAAAGGCACACAAGTTACGCGCTCATAGCTCAGCTGGATAGAGCACTTGGCTACGAACTAAGGGGTCGGGAGTTCGAATCTCTCTGAGCGCACCAACTTGAAGAATTAACCGCTTTTATAGCGGTTTTTTTGTGCCTGTTTTTTAGTACTTTAAAAAATCTAAATTTATAACTTTTTAATTATATTAGAGATAATCATAAATGAACTTAGCTTTATTTGACTTTGACGGCACGATCACTCATAACGATACATTCAGTCTATTCCTTAAATTTTCTTTAAATAAAAAAACTCAAATACTAGGTGGTATTCGACTTGCACCTTATATAGCGGGTTATAAGCTTGGATGGGTAGCCGATAAAACCATTCGAACTAAACTCTGCCAAGTGGGATACGTGGGCTATGATGCGGATTCCCTAAAATATATGGGGCAAGAGTTTGCTAAAAATGTCCTTCCTACCTGTGTGCGTCAAAATGCTTTGGAGCGTATTCTTTGGCATAAACAACAAGGTGATCAGGTTGTGGTTGTATCTGCATCATTAGGTGTTTATTTAGAAAGCTGGTGCCAATCTTTAGATTTAGAGGTTATATGTAATCAACTTGAAATACGTGATGGTATTTTGACAGGTGATTTTATTAATGGTGATTGTGGATATTTAGAAAAAGTAAATAGAATAAAAAATAAATATGATTTAACTCAGTATTCTACAATTTATGCTTATGGTGATACACCTAATGATTATGCAATGTTAGAGCTGGCACATAAAAAATATTATAGATGGGAAGAAGTGAATTAATATTTAAAGATATATTAATAAATAAAGCCACTTGTAATAAGTGGCTTTATTTTAATGACTTATATTAAACAGTATTGAAAGAGTTTTCTAAGAAGTTATCGGTAAGTAATGATGTAGGTACGATAGTATGCGTTGTATTAGTTACGCTTGATACTGTCGACGTTACACCACCGAGTAAGCTGCCACCAGTTAATCCGCCCAATAAATTAGAGATAACATCTAAGCCGCCTTCACCAGTAGTAACACCACCCGTTAAGCTACCAACGATATCTGTAACGATACCGATAGGGTTGTCTGTACCGCCAGTCACACCACCAGTTAAGCCGCCTAGAAGGTCGGTCACTACACCAAGAGAGCTATCGCCACCAACGCTACCCGTTAAGCCACCAAGTAAATCAGTTAGTAGACCAAGTGAACTATCCCCACCAGTTACCCCACCAATAGTTCCTGTCACGCCACCAATGATTTCTGTGACTAAACCAGTAGCAGTTGTACCATTTGTAATCAGCGTATCGAGAATACCAGTAGCAGATTCAGTAGCGCCTTGAATATCACCACCAACTAAGTCAGAAACTACTTCAAGTGCACCATTTACTGTGTCGCGAGAAGTTTCAAAGGTTAATGTGCCGAGGTCGGCAATTTCAGAAACTGGATGTTCTGCTTGTGGAAGGATGCCGATAATTGTATCTGCAACTGTATCAATGCCAGTGTTGATAATTTCTGTTTTTAGGCTTTCTACACCTTGAAGAATATCAATACCGCCTTGAACAACATCAATCACTGGAGAGATTGGGGAAGTTCCACCACCGATACCGCCAGTTACACCGCCGATAATGTCAGTAATTACTTCAAGTGGATTACCATCAACACCACCAGTTACACTGCCAATAATGTCAGTAATTACTTCAAGCGGGTTACCGTCAATGCCACCAGTTACACCTCCAATAATGTCAGTAATTACTTCAAGCGGGTTACCGTCAACACCACCAGTTACACCACCGATAATATCGGTAATCACTTCAAGCGGGTTGCCGTCAACGCCGCCAGTTACACCACCGATAATATCGGTAATCACATCAAGTGGACTTCCATCAACACCACCAGTTACGCCACCGATAATATTATTCACAATTCCAGTTGCGGTTGTACCATTAGTGATAAGTGTGCCCAGAATGCCTGTAGCAGATTCAGTAGCGCCTTGAATATCACCACCCACTAAATCGGAAACTACCTCAAGTGCACCATTTACTGTGTCGCGAGAAGTTTCGAAAGTTAGTGTGCCAAGATCTGCGAGGTCTGAAACAGGATGTTCAGTTTGAGGAAGGATACCAATGATTGTGTCAGCAACAGTGTCGATACCTGTATTGATAATTTCAGTTTTTAAACTCTCTACACCTTGTAGAATATCAATACCGCCTTGAACGACATCAATCACAGGTGAAATTGGAGATGTGCCATCACCGATACCGCCAGTTACGCCGCCGATAATATCAGTAATTACTTCAAGCGGGTTACCGTCAACGCCACCAGTTACGCCACCGATGATGTCAGTAATTACTTCAAGCGGGTTGCCATCAACGCCACCAGTTACACCACCAACGACATCTGTAATGCTTCCGACAACGTCAGTAACAATACCTGTCGCAGTTGTACCATTAGTGATTAATGTTTCAACGACACCAGTAGCAGACTCAGTTGCGCCTTGAATGTCTCCACCCACTAGATCAGAAATGACTTCAAGCGTGCCATTTACCGTGTCACGAGAAGTTTCGAAAGTTAGAGTACCAAGATCAGCAATTTCAGAAACAGGGTGTTCAGTTTGAGGAAGGACACCAATGATAGTATCAGCAACAGTGTCGATACCTGTATTGATGATTTCAGTTTTTAGGCTTTCAACACCCTGAAGAATGTCGATGCCACCTTGAACAACGTCAATAACTGGAGCAATTGGAGAAGTTCCAAGATCAATACCGCCAGTTACTCCGCCAATAATATTAGTTACGGTTTCAAGAGGATTGCCACCACTAATTCCGCCAGTCACACCACCAATAATATTAGTTACCGTGTCAACAGGGCTTGTGGAACCAATACTACTTGTAACCGTGCCCACTGCATCAGAAACAAGACCAGTTGTGGTTGTCGTAAGTGTATTTGTTGCTGTAGATAGAGTATCTGAAAGTAAGCCAGAAGTTGATATGTGACCATCAACAGTAGAGCCGCCCGTTACATTAGTATTCACCGATATAATATTGCCCAAATCTTGAGTAACTTTTGATATCGAAGAAACGAGATTTTTTAGTAAGAACATTTCAGTCTATTTCCTATATAATTATGTATTTTTAAGTAAGTATTATTTATTGCGCGAGTTAATTATTGAGATATATCTCTCAATAATTGCGATTTAGTATTGGTGAGATCTCAAAAGCTGTCAATGTGTATTTTTAGTCACATTTTTTGATATTAAATAATATTTAAAGCAATAATAATTTATTTAATTTAGACGTAAAAATAATAATATTTTTTATATAATATTTTTTTCATTAATTATTTTTTAATCATTTTTTCACTCATTTGAAGCATTATCCTCGATAAATTTTACTTATGCTTATAATGTTAAAGCTTAACCAGAAATATATTATTTCTATAATGTTGACTAAAACAGTAGCCTTTATCTTCTAGGTATATGGCCAAAAGCCTCAAAAATCCAATAAAACTTATTTGAAAAAAAATATTTCAAATACATCTTAAGTGAGAAAAATACTAATAATTTTAGCAACTATTTGATGTAAACTAGATTGATGGCTAAGAACTAGACGTTTGATGACAGAAAGATGAAAAAAGGCTTCCTAAGCTTTGAAAAATGCGTATAATGCGCAACATCAAGTACGCGCTCATAGCTCAGCTGGATAGAGCACTTGGCTACGAACTAAGGGGTCGGGAGTTCGAATCTCTCTGAGCGCACCACTTGAAGAATTAACCGCTATATGTAGCGGTTTTTTTATGCTTGTTTTTTACTATTTCGATTTAAAAGCTAGTGCTCATGGCAACCAGCTCTTAAATGATTTGAAGTTTAAAAAATTTAGCCAAATGTTTTAAAACGGCTTTCGTCTTCAATAAAAGCTTTTTCACCTGCCTGGCCTTCAATTGAACCAAATACTAACTGAGCTCTTAATTTCCACTGAGTAGGGATGTTAAAAGTAGTGTTAATTTTCTCATCGATAATTGGATTGTAGTGCTGTAAAGAGGCTCCAAGACCCTGTTCAGCGAGTACGCTCCATACTGTAAATTGGGCAATTGCTGTTGAATGTTCAGACCACACTGGGAAATTATCAGCATATAACTCAAATTGTTCTTGTAGACCTTTAATCACATCCTGATCTTCAAAAAATAAAACTGTACCTGCACCTGCTGCAAAACTTTGAATTTTTTGTTCAGTTCCAGCTAATGCTTCAGCAGGGACAATCGTTTTTAATACATCTAAAACAATATTCCAGAAGTTTTCATGAGACTGATTAAATAAAATCACAACGCGAGAAGATTGAGAGTTGAACGCTGAGGGGCTATGTTTGACCGCTTCTTGAATCAATTCTTCAATTTCCGAAGGTGTATGCTTTAAATTTTTTCCAATCGAATAGATAGAACGACGTTTTTTAATTAATTCTAAAAAGTTAGTTTCATTTGAAAGATGATTTTCTTGAGTGGCTTGAATAACCACATCTTTTGAGACTGTTGCTTTTTGATTTAAGCCAAATAATTTTGCAAGAAAAGACATGAGACATTCCACTAAGAAGTTGATGTTCCCATTGTAGAAATTTTAAAAACTGAAATAAGCTCAAAAAATATGAATCTACGTTCTATATATGCAACGTAGCTGATCTTCCAATCTAATAATAAGCTCCACTTTTAAACAAAATAAAAAATAGCTTTTGATTCATTTTAAAGCTGAAATGAATATGCTCTAATAGTTTCGATTTATTGAGTATTGATGCAGTGCAATGACCGAGCAAAAAACAGCTTTATCTTTACGTTACTATTTGAATTTAGAAGAGTCACAAGATGGATTTTCATTAGTGACGTTTGGGAAAAAGCAAATTACCCGTTTTTTAACACCTGCGATTAGTATTGCAATTATTATTTGGGGGTTTTATTTAGGCCTCTCTAGTGTTGGACGATATTATGTCGGGTTAGGCGTATTTTTTCTAGTGATGCAAGGTCTCATGCGTTACTGGCTTTTACCGATGTTATTTAAACGACAATTTGTGCGTTACCAGTTTGGAAAGAGTGAGCAGGGAATCGACTTATATCAAGATTATTTTGAGCTTTACGCCAATGGCCGTAAGCAAGTGATGCAATATGCAGATGTGCAAACTTTTGCTAAAGGCAAGTTGACCTATATGCTTGAGCTAAAAAATAAAACTGTAATTATTGTGCCAAAGCGTGCATTCGCACAGGTTTCAGATCAAACTATATTTGAAAATACATTTAAGAAATAAATTATTGGAATTATTAGCCGCAACAACAAAGGAAGCCTCATGAATACCCGTCCTTCAAAAATCGTTTGCGTGGGCAGAAGTTACGCCGATCATGTCAAAGAATTAAATAATGCTATGCCTGATAGGCCGATATTATTTATTAAACCACCGAGTAGCTTGATTGGTTTAAATGACGGTATTTCATGGAATCCAGCTTGGGGCAGTTGTCATTTTGAGTGCGAGTTAGTTTTGCGCATTGATCAGCCTTTAAAGGGTGAAACAGATCCTGAAAAAGCATTAAAAGCGATTGGTGCAGTGTCTTTGGGTCTCGATCTAACAATGCGTGATTTACAGAATGAACTAAAAGGTAAAGGTCATCCATGGGAGCGTGCTAAAGCTTTTGATGGCGCCTGTGTTTTGTCAGACTGGGTCGATGTGAGCGAAATTACAGATTGGCAAGAGACCAAATTCACTTTCCATATTAACGATGAGTTGCGTCAAGATGGAAATACTGCACTGTTAATGTTTAGCATTGCCGATCTATTAATTGATATTAATCAAGTCTTTTCACTTGAACCGGGTGATGTAATTATGACTGGTTCGCCTGCTGGTGTTGGACCATTACATGCAGGTGATCAGCTGAAAATGACATTAAAAGGTGCAACGCAAGAGTTTGTATGGAAAACTTTTGTGAAAGCCTAATCCATTCCTAAAATGGATAATAAAAAACCCTATTTTTCAGTAATAGGGTTTTTTATTGTCTCGATGTGGAGCACTTCTATATTAATAAATAATCTTATTTTCTATTTCTCTTCAAAAATTGTTGAGAGAGGAATAGAAAGTTTTGCAGCCAAGTAATCATTAGATTCGACTAAGGCAGGTCCTATTTTTTCCATCCATTCATCGTCGTCATGTACATTTTGAACATCTTGGCGTAACGGTAAAGGATATGGAAGAGCTGTGAAAAAACTCCAGAAATCAACTTGGGTTAAATTACGGGCAAGCACATATTCATCTTTATCAGTGCGTTTAACCAGATTTTGCTCTTCAAGTAAGAGTACATAGGCTGGCCAACGGCCAACTTCTCCACGGCCTAAAATTTCAAGAGCTTCTTTATCACTTACACTTTCGCCAAGTTTTTGTTTTTTATAAAACAGCTCAAGAATATCTAATAGCATTAAAACAGGATGACGTTTTTGTTCTTTACCCGAATGAAATGCAGTTAAAGCAAAACTCACTTCTACGCCTAGCAAAATAATATTCCATGAAAGAAAGATCCATAGAAGGAAAATTGGCACTGCTGCAAATGCACCATAAATAATTTCATAGCTAGTGAAATTTGACATCACAAAGCTAAATAAATTTTTGAGTATTTCAAACAGTACTGCACTTAAACAAGCGGAAATTCCTGCTGCATACACAGGGACCGTGCGATTGGGAATGGTCCAATATAAAATGAAGAAACCCAAAATAGTGAGTGCAAAAGAAATTAGCCAGAGTAGAAATGCGCCATCAAGTTGATAACCTGTGAAGTTATTGCTTAATAAGTTCATCGAAGCAACAGTTGATGAAATAACAAATGCACTGCCTAAAATAATAGGGCCAAGTGAAATAATGGTCCAGTAGCGCATAAAGCCCATAATGCCACTACGCGTTTCTTTTACACGCCAAATACGATTAAAAACTGTTTCAATTGAGGTCAGCATTAAAACTGTCGTGACGAATAAAAATAGCACACCAATTACAGTTAAGTTACTCGACTTTTCTGTAAAAGCATTTAATGCTTTATCAAATGCGATTGTGCTCTTCGGTAAAAAGTTACTATAAATTAAATGTTGAAGCTGTTGTCTCGCAGGTTCTAACGCTTTAATTGAAGAAATAATTACTAAAAAAACCGTTAGCATCGGTACAACTGCAAATAGTGTTGTATAGGTGAGAGAGCCAGCTTGTTCACGGCACCGATCAGCTTCAAAACGCTTAAATACATATAAAACGAACTGAAACCAGGTTTTCTTATAAAAAGGAAGTTTCTCTAAAAAACGTTGTAACATACGTCGTCTATCCCGATTTTTTTAGTCATCATGTTGGGCGATTGATAGCTTAGCAAAGTATTAGCTTAAGAACTTAAATAGTAGATTAAAGCAAAATAATAACTTAAAGAATGAAAGTCATTTTGTAAGTTTACTATGTGCTATAGAAAAAATTGTAGCAATAATCTTGTGAAGGAAGTCATATTCCTCTTATCAGGTATAAGCGAAATCAAAAAGATTACTCTTTTTATCTGATAGGTTTGAGTCAGTTATGAAGCTTGCCTTCAGTACTACACGATCAATCGCTTCTAGAATTTCATAAGATTGGCTTCGCCAAAAAAATAAAAAATACCGTATAGTGTTCTTTTTAACAAAATTTATGAAACCGATGCAACCTTACATTCTTGTACTCTATTACAGCAAATATGGTTCTACTAAAGAAATGGCACATTTAATTGCAAATGGTGTTGAGTCTGCAGGTATGTCAGTAAAAATTCGGACTGTGCCAAATATTGCTCCAGTCATCACGATAGCTGAACCAAGTATTCCGGCAGAAGGTGATATCTATTGTACGTTAGATGATCTAGCAAATTGTGCAGGTTTAGCGTTAGGTTCCCCAACTCGCTTCGGCAATATGGCAAGTGAAATGAAATATTTTTGGGATCAAACGACGAGTCTTTGGCTCAATGGGGCATTGCATAATAAACCTGCTTGCGTTTTTACTTCTTCTGGTTCAATGCATGGTGGGCAGGAGAGTACTTTACTTACTATGCTACCGCCGTTATTTCATCATGGGATGATGATTATGGGATTACCAAATGCAATTCCGGCATTATCTAACACGAAAACAGGTGGAACGCCATATGGAGCTAGCCATGTAAGTGGTCCCCGCCATGACCAGAACTTAAGTCAGGATGAAAAGATTTTATGTGAAGCTCAGGGCAAACGTTTAGGAGAGGTAGCCAAAAAGCTTTTAGTTTAATTTTGAACAAATAAAAAAGAGCGGATATCCGCTCTTTTTTAGATATACATTTTATTCTTTTACAAAAGTAACTTTACCATCTGTAAGAGAGTGAACACGTGCTAATGATTCAACGCGGTAGCCTTTTTCAAGCAATAAATCACGACCTGGCTGGAATGATTTTTCAATCACAATGCCGACGCCAACAACTTCTGCATTTGCTTGGTGAATTAAATCAATCAGTCCTAATGCTGCTTGACCATTCGCCAAGAAGTCATCAATAACTAATGCTTTATCAGTTGAATGAAGGTGTTTGTTTGAAATCGCAATTGTACTTTCAGTTTGTTTAGTAAAACTGAATACCTTAGAGCGATATAGATCATCTTTTAATGTTAATGACTGATATTTTCGAGCGAAAATTACAGGTACACCAAGTTCCAAACCTGCCATGATTGCAGGTGCAATACCTGATGCTTCAATGGTAATAATCTTGGTAATCCCTGCATCTTTAAAGCGAGCGGCAAATTCTTTACCAATCTGCTGCATTAATACAGGATCAATTTGGTGGTTTAAGAAAGCGTCGACTTTCAAGACTTGATCAGATAGAACGATACCTTCTGTTAAGATTTTCTGTTCTAGTGCGTGCACGGGAGAATCCTCTAGACGGATGCTTTTTAAAGCAAATGCGTATTTTAAAAAGCATCCAAAAAAATGCAAGCTTTAATTCGTCTTACCTGAATAACTTGTTAATAACAATCCATAAGAAGTTTTACCATCAATATGACTTACTTTAACTGGTAAATAATCTAATTTCGGTGCTAACCAAAAGATTGTGCTACGTTCAGGTTTTTTATGTTGTAAAACGACTTTAATGGTATCGAATGTTCCATAAGAGGTTTTAACTTTCTCGTTGCCTTGTTTTACAAATCGACGATTTTCAACTTCTTTTGCATCTGCAAGTGGGTAAGAAGTTTTAAGTGAGCCATTTTTTAAATCTTCACGCAGTTGTAACTCTGCATTTAACTCATCAAGAACACCTGCTTGCCAAGCAAATGAACGGGCCTTATCGTCTTTCTTAGTCGAAATAGTTTTACTATTCGGATTAAAGTTAATACTCATGGTGTTGTTGTGGATCAAAATTTTGCTGGTACGGCTAAAACTTTGAGACCCAATTTTACCATTAGCAAAACTAAATTTACTTGTTTCACTTGCAGAAGCAATGCCACCTGCTTTTGCAGTGAAATTATAAGTCCAATTATTACCTTGCTGGCTTAAAGCACGTGTAGCTGTACCCATACCTTTATTATTATAAGTAAACTGATAATTTGCCTGAAATGGGCTCATGGCAAGAGCATGACTTGAGAAGCCTGCAAAAAGCAAAGTTGTTGAAATACCTGTTGCGATGCCAAACGATTTCAGAAATTTTGTTGCCATAAGTAAGTATCCTTGTACAGACTAAAAAGTTAGTGCTGATGCATCTGTAACTTAAACATATTATGCCTGTTGATCATGGAGAAAAAATCAGGATTTATGCTAAATGTGTAATCTATTTGTGTTTTTTTTGGCAGCGAGTTAATTTTCATTTATATCCATTTAAGCTTCTTTTTGCTGAATTGGTGTTATTTCAGAGTCTTCTAATTCATCTTCAAAATCATCATCCTGATCACGGTATAGTAGTGCTGCTAAATTCACATTTCCAAATACGACTAATTCAGCTTCACGCACCCGTGCATAATTTACATGCACTTTACCTAATGTTTCGATAATACTGGCTTTTTTACCAAACCAACGGTTGAGATCAAGAAATATAAGTTCATCACGTTCTTCTGCTACATTAAAACGTTCAAGAATCATCCCTAAAGGGTCTTTCTTCAAAATCTTATGGTAGTAAAAAACTGCGGCTTTCACGGCGATTTTTTGCCAAAAGTTTTTATATTTTGCTTCAATAATTTGTGTATTACTAATTTGTTCAAAAACTAAAAGCTGTTGTTCTTTATTAAATTCCATCTGAATTAGTTTTAAATCAACTGATAATGTTGTTTCTAAACCTTTTACATGCATAGTTGCATATAATCTTAACCAGTCATGATAAAGATCAGCATGTAGGTCATCTAAAAATTCAACATTATTGGTGACATAACGTTGCAAAGTTGCATTCAGAAAGGTTTGCGATAACGTAAAATCTCTTTCTTCCTCAATGAATGCTTCTGCTTTTTTATAGACTTTTTGAAGGCGTCTGACTAATGAGGAAAATAGCGTTTGCATAAAAGAACTTCCAGAAGATAATTTACTAAAGAGCCCACACAATCTTTATTATGATAAAAAACGGGTTTTGATATTGCAGTGTAACAAATTTAATTGATACATTTTGACAAAATGAAAATGGATAAAACCCTCTCTTTGAAGTGAATCACACTTTTATCCAGATTTGAATATTAGTTTACATTTTATTCGGTATTAAACCGTGGGGAAAAGGCATTTATATGCTTTTAAGATTATGCTGAACAACAGAAGTCGATCCATAGAGCCTTTTCATTGTTGGTGGCAAGACCGAGTCTTTATAGCTGCAACAATATTGGCAATCTTACTGCATGTTTTTGTGTTGCTCATCCACTTTGCCATGCCTAGCCCGTCAGAGCAATCTACTAAAGAAATTGCAATTTCAATTCGACCAGGCAATGAGCCAGTTAATCAGGCAGATTTTTTGGCTCAAGCAGACCAGCAGGGTTCAGGTGTATTTCGTGAGGCTCACCGGATTTCTAGTGATACTCCAAATCCCATGCTTAATGATGCTTCAACTGGAAGCTCAGAGTTAGAAACTTTACAAAAGGTTCAGCAACAAAGAGAACTGAAATTTGAAGAAAAAGTTTTAATGACGGTTTTGAGTTGGCAAAAACAAGCTGATACAAGTCAAAGGAAGAAAGAATTAGAACAATTACAAAGTCAATTTCAAGCAAAAGCTGCGATGGTTGCCAGCCTTGAAGCACAATATTTACAACGCAGGCAAGATTTCAGCCGCCAGCAAAAAATAAAGACAGTAGACGGAATTCAAGCGAAGAAAGATGCCTCGGCTGCTTATTTAGATAAGTTCCGTGAAAAAGTGGAGCTTTACGGTAACCGCTATTACCCAGAAGAAGCCAAACAGCAACAACTAAGAGGTGAGGTCCGTTTAATGGTGATTTTGAATGCTCAAGGTGGAATTCGTGCAATCCGTTTGCTTGAAAGCTCAGGGCATTCAATACTAGATGAAGCTGCTAAGTCTTCAGTACGTCGCGGTGCACCATTTGGACATTTTGATGCCAACATGAAAGATATTTCGGAGTTACGTATTGTACGTACTTGGCGTTTTGATCCAGCTGAAGCGGAATTTGAGATCCACTAATTAAAAAATGTGGATAAGTTTTAGCTTATCCACATTAATTATAATTAATTAGACAAAAAACCATCTGAAGACAGACTAGTTTTTTATCTAATTAAGAATGATTAGATTTGTTCTTGGTAAGGATTATCGATATTCAGCTTTTCTAGAATTTGCACTTCAATCCCTTCCATTTCTTCTGCATCTTCATCACTGGTTTCATGGTCATAGCCAAGTAAATGCAGAACACCATGTACTAAAAGATGTGCAAAATGATTTTGTGCAGTTTTCTTTTGTTCCAAAGCCTCTTGTAATACCACTGGAATACAAATTACTAAATCACCCAACGGTAATGCGTCGAGCATTGGTAAAACTTCTTCTGGAATATCACTTGGAAAAGATAAGACATTAGTCGGTTTGTCTTTCTCTCGGTACTGCAAATTGAGTTGCTGGCTCTCGTCCAGATCAACGCAAGCCACCCCAATTTCGCAATCTTCTTTATAACCAACGTGGCGTAAAGTTGTCTCAATAATTTTTTTGAGTTGAGCTCTTTTGAGCTCTAACTCAGGTGATTGAAAGTCTTGTTGTAAACTTAAACTGATTTTCAAAATGAATCCTTAAGCATCCTGATGTTGCAAGTCTGCTGCTGTATCGTTTTCAGCAACTAATGCTTCTTGACGTGCTTTACGTTCAGCACGTGCTTCAGCATTAAGACGCTGTTGTTCACCATCCCAACCTTCATACGCTTCAACAATTTTTTGAACAAGTTGATGACGTACAACGTCACGGGAGTGGAAACGGGTAATATGAATTTCTTTAATATTCTCAAGTACACGTAATGCGTGAGCTAAACCAGATTGTTGGCCTCGAGGTAAATCTACTTGGGTAATATCACCTGTAATCACTGCACGAGAACCAAAACCTAAACGGGTCAAGAACATTTTCATTTGTTCAGGCGTTGTGTTTTGAGCTTCATCCAAAATTACAAATGAATGGTTAAGTGTACGACCACGCATATATGCAAGAGGTGCAACTTCAATCACTTGACGCTCGATTAACTTGGCAACTTTTTCAAAGCCGAGCATTTCGTAAAGAGCATCGTAAAGAGGGCGTAAGTATGGGTCGATTTTCTGAGTTAAATCACCCGGTAAGAAACCCAGCTTTTCTCCAGCTTCTACAGCAGGACGTACAAGTAAAATTCGCTGAATTTCGTTACGTTCGAGCATATCTACTGCGGCAGCAACTGCTAAATAGGTTTTACCTGTACCAGCAGGGCCAACACCAAAAGAAATATCGCTTTGCAAAATACGCTGTACATAACGTTTTTGATTGGCACCACGTGGGTTAATACGCCCTTTTCTAGTCTGGAAATAGACATCCATTGGTGCATCATGTTCATCCATTTCTTCTCCAACTAACTCGAAATTACGTTCGGTTTGAGAAGATTGAATTAACAGATGCAACAGATCGGCACTGATTTGCTGGGATACCTCAGACTCTTCATAGAGTCGTTGCAATAATGCTTCGGCTCTCCCAACAGCATCTATCTCACCATCGATATGAAAAACATCTCCACGATGAGTAATTTTGACATCTAAACGCTGTTCAATTTGCTTAAGGTGCCCATTATAGGCACCCAAGATGCTCTTTAAACGTTCCATTGAAATTTCAGGAAATGTTACGGTACGTCGAATCGCTGCAGTCAAGAGAAAACCTTTCAGTAGACTTTAGAATACCTCTACATTACGCCACGTCAGGCTCAAGATTCAAGAGCTCACCGTAAACTAAATTTAAAGTTTTAATTTCAGTAATCTCGATCTCTGCAAAACGACCTACCCAAGAAGCATCACCGACAAAAGTGACTAGACGTGTATTATCGGCTGTGCCTAGTAAAATATTAGGGTCTTGGTCCGAAACTTTTTCAATAAGAACACGTTCAATTTTACCAAGCATTGCATCAGTTTTTTCAATGCTAGATTGTTTAATCACTTTTTGAACTTGAGCTAAACGCTCTTTCTTAACGTGCTCAGGCGTAGTATCAGGCAAGTCTGATGCAGGTGTACCCGGACGTTTTGAATAAACAAAGCTATATGAGTGATCAAAATCTAAGTCTTTGATAAATTGAAGTGTTTCGGCGAAGTTTTCATCAGTTTCACCAGGGAAGCCAATAATAAAGTCACTCGATAAGTGCATATCAGGGCGTATTTTTCTTAATTTGGCAATCTTGTCGATATAAACATCGATCGTATGATTTCGTTTCATTGCCTGTAAAACATCATTAGATCCACTTTGAACAGGCAAGTGTAAATGCGACACCATTTGAGGTAAATCTTCATAACACTGAATTAGCTCGTCAGAGAACTCAAGTGGGTGCGAAGTCGTATAACGTAAACGTCCAATACCCGGAATTTCTGCAACGAGTCGTAACAATTCAGGGAAGGTACAGATGCCACCTTCGAATGTTTCACCGCGGTAACCATTTACATTCTGGCCCAGAAGTGAAATTTCACGCACACCTTTTTCCGCAAGACCTGCAATTTCTGCAAGTACATCATCTAATGGACGAGAAACTTCTTCACCGCGTGTGTAGGGAACTACACAGAAAGAACAGTATTTAGAGCAGCCTTCCATAATAGAAACGAATGCTTTAAAGCCTTCTACACGTGGTTCGGGTAAAAAGTCGAATTTTTCAATATCTGGGAAAGAAATATCAACCAGTTTGATTTTATCTTTTTTAGGTTTTTCTACTTGAGCATTATGTTGATCAAGCATTTGCGGTAAACGGTGTAATGTTTGTGGACCAAAAATCATGTCTACATAAGGCGCACGTTTTTGAATATTGTCACCTTCTTGAGAGGCAACACATCCGCCGACACCAATTACCAGATCAGGATTTTTGTCTTTTAGTTTACGCCAGCGGCCTAATTCACTAAATACTTTTTCCTGCGCTTTTTCACGAATAGAACACGTATTCATGAGCAGAATGTCTGCTTCATTAGGGTTGGTCGTCAAAACGTAGCCGTGAGAATCCCCTAAAAGGTCTGCCATACGGTGACTGTCATACTCATTCATCTGACACCCTTGAGTTTCAATATAAAGTTTTTTTATTGAAACATCAGTGGTGTGCGTTGGCTGGGTAACAGTGTTTTCTGAGGCAGCTTTGGCACCATTGGGAATGAAGGTTTGAACCGTCATGCAGGCTCCTAACAGATCGATCTAAAAAGAATAAATTGGCCCAAAATGGGTCAAACTATCTATTATAACAGTATTTGAGCTGAACCGATAACAGTAAACTTTCAGAACATAACAAGGTTTTTGTGAACTAAATTAGGTGAATTTTAATGATGTTGAATCATAGAGTTACATAACACAACAAAAGAAAGCACGAAGAATAATTAAACTATGCGTTGAAGGTGAATAGTCAGGGTTTAGCACATATATGAGACCAAGTAGAAAGAGCTCATCAATACATAGTCGTGTAATGAAAAATAAATATATGCATCGTAGCTGGTTAGGAGTTATGTGTTTACTTGGTTGTTCATTTACCTATGCTGCTGAAGAGCAGTTTAATGACGCACTAAATGCTGCAAATAGCGGTAATACTGCGTTATTAGACCAATATCAGCTTGCAATGCAAAATGATGTATTGGGATATTATCCAGAGTATTGGAAACTCAATACCAACCTTGGCTTTCAACCTACTGCCTCTATCGTAAGCTTTGCTCAACGTTATCCACAATCAGCAATGGCTGAAAAATTAGCAGCCGATTATGTTGAAGAAAAAGTTAAACAAGCTGACTTTGCATCTGCACAACCTGTCTTATCTTATGTTACCAATCCTGACCAAGCTGAAAATTGTGCTTTAGCACAAGTGCGGGCGAAAAGCGGTGATGCATTAGTTTTTGCTGAATATAAGGATGTTTGGTTAGCAACTGAATCACAACCAGAATCTTGCTTAGGTTTAGGGCGCATGATGTTATCTAGTCCTTTAATGAGCGCACAAGATAAACAACAGCGTCTATGGGTACAATTGCGTGCAGGTTTGTCGGGACAGGCGCTCGCGACAGCACAGACTTTGGGCTTGAATCTTTCTTTGGCTCAGCTTAACCAAATTCAGGCCAACCCACTTAACTATTTATGGAGTGCGCCTAAGACAAATGATGCAGATTATGCTTATTTAATTTTTGCTTTAGGGCGTTTAGCTAATAATGACTTGAGTAATGCTTTTTCAAATGTACAGCGTGTTGCCCAAGGTACGCCACAAAATGTACAAAAATATTTATATCGTACGGTAGCCTATATTGGTGGCACCACGGTAATGAAAAATAATTTTAATCGTGAAGTTCTTCAATATTTTGATGCAAGTTATGGTTATCCATTAAGTCCAGAAGAAGCTGAAATTTATGCACGTCAGGCGATTCGTTTTGGCGCGTGGGAAAGCTTAATCCGTGCGATTGATAGTATGACCGTGACCCAAAAACAAGAAGACCGCTGGCAATATTGGCTTGCTCGTGCGACAGAGCAGCGTGGCGATAGTGCTTCTAAAGCAACAGCACAACAAATTTATAGAAAATTAGCTCAGGCGGGTGATGACTATCATAACCTTTTAGCAAAAGATCGCTTAGGTGAACGTTATAACCACCAACCTTATGATGATCAGCCAACGGCAAGTGATTTAAGACGTTTAGATCAGAATATTCACTTTAATCGTGCTTTTACTTTGAGACGTATTAATGCAAATCCAACTTACACTAACCGTGAGTGGAATTGGGCAGTTCGTCAAGCTTATCTTCAGCACGATGATGGTTTACTTTTAGCTGCGGCAAAGCGTGCCCATGATATGGGATGGTATGACCGTGCAATCTATGCAGCAGATCGTACAACTAATAAGCATAATGATACGTATCGTTATGTGACCCCGCATAAGACTAATGTCGTAAGTCATAGTTACAATGCAGGAATTGATCCAGCATGGGTTTATGGTTTAATGCGTCAAGAAAGCCGGTTTGTCACCTCTGCGCGTTCTCATGTTGGGGCGGGTGGTCTTATGCAAATTATGCCTGATACAGCGAAGTTGATTGCACGACAAATGGGTGAAACTTATAATCCTGCTGCATTAAATGAAATGAATACCAATATTCGATATGGAACATTTTATTTGTCGATGATTCAGGGGCAATTAAGCAATAACCCTGTTTTGGCAACTGCAGGTTATAATGCGGGACCTAATCGGGCTAGACGTTGGCAACCGGACTATCAATCAATTTCGGCTGACCAATATACTGAGACAATTCCATTGTTAGAAACTAGAGACTACGTCAAGCATGTTATGACGAATGCAACACATTACGGTGTGATATTGGGTCAAGGGGCTCAGTCGTTATCACAACGTATGAAAGTCATTCCAATGCGTACGTCGCCTTAACTTTAAGGTGGTTGATGATGGATCTTCTTTTAATTGGCATATTCAAGTTTTAATTAAATGAAATATAGATATTTGGAACTTCGTTCAATTTTGCAACTTGCATGGTGGTTAGTCTGTGCAGGGGTAGGATTGATGAGTTCCGTGTTACATGCCGAATCTGTTAATTTACAGGGGTATGTTATGCATGTGCAAATGACACCAGCTGCATGCGCATTAGATCCCTCTAAACAAAAACAACGTAAATGTCTTGAAGGCTATTCACTGACAATTACAGGCCTTATGCCGGAAACCACAAAAACTGATTGTTCAACAGAAAGTTCAGCAGCCCTCTCTCCATTACAAGCTAAAGTCGTAGCTCGGGTTATGCCTGATAATAATGCTCGTGTGCAGCTATGGAAAAGTGTAGGGGGGTGCGTTCCTATGAATGCAAGCCAATATTTCCGTACAGTTATTAATTTTGCTGAACGTTTAAAAATCCCGGCTAGTCTTACAAGTTCAACAAATGTTGAAATGCAGCAATCAGCATTAAGACAGCAGTTTACTCGTCTTAATCCAAGCTTACCTCAAAATGGTATCCGTTTTAGTTGCCAGTTATCGCGTTCAGATGTGGTCTTAACAGAAGTGAAAGTTTGTTACACGGTAAAAGGCCAATATAAACAATGTGCAAATCATGTGGTATCGAATTGCCCTGGTGAAATCATGATTAAAGGTAGTTACTAAAGGTAGTAAACATTTCGTAAGAAAATGCTCGCCATACATTGAATCTATTTATAAAGGTTAATTTGTATTTTCTATCAGACTTTTGGTGAAAATGAGTCGCTTTTACATGCATCTGCCAAATCTTTAGAGTACAATCTTTGCCGTTTATGATGATTTGGTTAGATGGAATTCCTATTTAGCCCGATTAAGGACACTCATTGGAGACAATTACATGAAGCAACCCGTTCGTGTTGCCGTGACTGGCGCTGCAGGTCAAATTGGTTACAGCTTATTATTCCGTATCGCAAGCGGTGAAATGTTAGGTAAAGATCAACCTGTTATTTTACAATTGCTTGAAGTTCCAGTTGAAAAAGCACAACAAGCGCTTAAAGGCGTAATGATGGAACTTGATGACTGTGCTTTCCCTTTATTGGCTGGCATGATCGGGACTGATGATCCGAAAGTTGCATTTAAAGATGCTGACTACGCATTATTGGTAGGTTCTCGTCCACGTGGTCCTGGTATGGAACGTGCTGACTTGTTAAAAGTTAACGGTGAAATTTTCATCGGTCAAGGTCAAGCATTAAACGAAGTTGCTAGCCGTAACGTTAAAGTATTAGTTGTAGGTAACCCTGCAAACACTAACGCTTACATCGCAATGAAATCTGCTCCAGATCTTCCAGCGAAAAACTTCACAGCGATGTTGCGTCTTGACCACAACCGTGCGTTGACTCAAGTTGCTCAAAAAGCTGGCGTTGCAGTTGCTGATATCGAAAACTTAACAGTTTGGGGCAACCACTCTCCAACAATGTATGCTGACTATCGTTTTGCAACTGCAAATGGCGAAAGCTTAAAAGACAAAATCAACGATCCAGCTTGGAACAAAGACGTATTCCTTCCAACTGTTGGTAAACGTGGTGCTGCGATCATCGAAGCGCGTGGCTTATCTTCTGCTGCTTCTGCTGCTAACGCTGCAATTGACCATATGCGTGACTGGGCGCTTGGTACAAACGGCAAATGGGTAACTATGGGTATTCCATCTGATGGTTCTTATGGTATTCCTGAAGGCGTTATGTTCGGTTTCCCTGTTACAACTGAAAACGGTGAATACAAAATCGTTCAAGGTTTAGAAATCGATGAATTCAGCCGTGAGCGTATCAACTTCACTCTAAACGAGCTTGAAGAAGAACGTGCAGCAATTGCTGACATGGTAAAATAATTCATCAATTTGATGAGTTAAAAAAAGCACTCTTTTAGAGTGCTTTTTATTGAATCCTGAAAAAGCAAACACAAAAAGCAACAAGAAAATATAGACACTATCATGCAAGTAAAAACGTTTTATTGTTAGAGTAGTTAATAGATGATTTAAAAGAAGTTATAGGAGAATAACAATGTTTGAGCAGCAACCTACATTAGAGCTTTTATTTGATCAACTGGGTTTGGACTCGGATGAAGCAAGTATTGAAAATTTTATTAAGACACATCAATTGCCAGCCGAACAAAAATTACATGAAGCTTCTTTTTGGTCAAAGGGGCAAAGTGATTTTTTAAAAAGTCATTGGGAAAAAGATGATGAGTGGATTGTGGTTATTGATGAACTGAATGAACAACTGCATGAAGACAGTGTGAAAAAATAATTTCAAAAATAAAGTCTGTTTTACAAGTAATACGTAAAACAGGCTTTATTACATTAAGGGTTTAATGTGTCTTTACTTTTAATTGGTCTTTATACCATGGCTCATGACGTACAAGGTCAAATACAGGTTGGCCATGAAGCAATTCAAGATCACACGTAGACGTTGATAAATATTTAGTTAACCAATGTCGTGTTAATGCTGACTCTTGTCGTGCTGCTGACGCATATGCCAAGAAGAAATAGATATCAGCATGTTCATGATGCGCTAAGGGCTTCAAAATTTGTTGAGTAATTAACGCAAAACGTTTTTCTTTATTGAGTTCAAAATAAAGCATATAGGCTTTGGCTAAGTGTAAAGACAAATTAAGATATAAGCTCAATGGCATTTCTTCATATTCCATACGAGCTTGTTCAAGTAAGACAATAGCTTCTTGTAGAAAATGAAGTTGTTCTTGGCGAACACGACTTAATACTACAAGTTGCATGCGTAACTCAGCACGCTCCAAAGCAAGCTCAGGCGTATTTTCAGTCAAATAAAGTTGGTCTGTTTCACCAATTCGGTTCACAATTGTTTTACTTTCAATAGACATACGCCATCACCTTTTCTAATCAATAGCTTTTATATCGGGTTTATTTACCAAATTTAAAGAGTAACCTTTAGACCCAAATGGAATTTCCACTACGAAGCCAAGCTGTAATAGAGAGTCTTTGTTGTTTTGAGGTTAATACTTCATGTAATAAATCACTTTGAAATATTACCAGGCGATTGGGTTCAGGATTAACAATATGCCATTTATCATTTTTATCTTGTAGTCGTAATTGTCCACCCCAATCTTCTTGCCATTCTGGATGTAAGTAATAGACAGTTGACATCATACGATCATTTTTTTGTTGAGGATTGTCTCGGTGTAAAGCATAGAATTCACCTAAATTATAACGGGCAAAATGAGCTTCAACTTCTTTAATTCCTAAATAGAATGCTTGATTTAAACTTTGTGAAAATAAACGTAAAGTTTCAATATGTTGCTGAGCAATAGGAAGCTGATCGTTAATCCAAAGAATATGGTCACTACGAATATTACTAACTACACCGTTTTGAATACCCGCTTCTCTAAATTCATCCATGTGATGGCTGCACTCATTGGCGACCTGAGCGCGATATTGATCGGGATAGGCCTGATTTATAATGGCAAAGCCATGTGTATTTAAATCATCTAAAATTTGATCCAAATTCCATGAATCAAGAAGCGAGTGAGAGTGCATATAACCTCAGGTAGATCGTAAAAATATCAAGCAGCTCTATTTTAGATGATCACAACCTTACGAAAGAATATTTTTTTCATGTTAAACTATTTGTTGAATTGAGGAATTAAAGTCAACATGAATTACCGTCACCATTTCCATGCGGGCAACTTTGCAGATGTTATGAAGCATGTGCTTTTGCTACAGCTGCTCAACCGTTTAAATGCTAAAGATAAACCTTATCGTTATATCGATACGCATGGAGGGGCAGGCAAATATGATTTATCTCTGGCACCTGCACAAAAGTCTGGAGAGTTTCTCACAGGCATTCATCGTCTAGTTCAACTATCTGACATGGAAAAGCGTCAGGCACCTGAAGCAATCCAGCAATATTTGAAATTGGTCGAACAATTACGTTCTGAGGAAGGAAAGGGTAGTTATCCTGGTTCTCCTTGGTTTGCCCTGCAAGGCATGCGTGAAATCGACAAAGCGACAATATTTGAAATGCAGCGCGATGTATTTCAGCAATTACGTCATAATATTCGCGATAAACGTGCAGGTTTACATGAGCGCGATGCATATGAAGGCTTGCTTGGCGTAATTCCGCCAAAAGAAAAGCGCGGTCTAGTTATGATCGACCCACCTTACGAATTAGAACGTAAAGACTTTCCGCAATTAGTTGAACTTTTACAGCAAGCTTATAAAAAATGGCCAACAGGCGTTTTTGCAGTTTGGTATCCAATTAAAGACCGAGCGATGATTGAACGTTTTGAAAAGAAAATGTTTAAAACGGGTATTCGCCGTCAGTTAGTTTGTGAAATTTGTGTATGGCCAGATGACACTCCTGTAGGTCTAAATGGTTGTGGTTTATTAGTGATTAACCCACCTTGGCAGTTCTCTGAACAAGCAGACCAAGCACTACAGTGGTTATTCCCGCATCTACGCATGCAAGAAACTGGTGGTCATGCTGCTGTTCGCTGGTTGGTAGGTGAGTAACAGTTAACTTAAATCAATGCACATGTTTGGAATAGAAAATAATGACAAATGCGCCTAAACCAGAGCAAGATTTAACTCATAATGAACATTCATTTGATGGGATTACATTTGAAGTGGTTGAAGAAGAAGATAATCCGGAAGGACAAAAAGTGAAGCGCCGAGGTATTTATCTTTGGCCTAACTTAATTACAACCGCTGCTCTGTTGTCCGGTTTCTATTCCATCATTGCAAGTATGAATGGCGATTTTAATCAAGCGATCTATGCCATTTTTATTGCAGCGCTATTAGATGGTTTAGATGGTCGAGTTGCTCGAGCAATTGGCGCGCAAAGCGCTTTTGGCGAACAATATGATTCTCTCTCGGACTTGTTAGCTTTTGGTGTGGCTCCGGCAATGCTGATGTATAGCTGGAGTTTGCATGATTTAGGTCGTATTGGTCTGGCTTGTTGTTTTGTTTATACAGCCTGCGCAGCCTTCCGACTAGCGCGTTTTAATGTGCAAATAGGCGTTGTTGATAAGCGTTATTTTATCGGCATTGCAAGTCCACTCGCTGCTATTATCATTATTTCACTTGTCTGGGTTGCTCGCGATTATCCTTTCATTTTTGATTTACGTGATATTGCGATTCAAACTATTAATGCTGTTCTTATGGTAATTGTGGGATTACTCATGATTTCCAATATTAAATATTATTCTTTCAAGCAGATGGATCGTAAACGCGTTCCTTTTGTAGTTATGTTGCCAGTAGTACTGATTTTTGCGGCAATCACTTATAATATTCCAATGGGCATTTTGACAGTTTCAATTATCTATGCTCTATCTGGCTTTGTTACGACTCTATTTGCACGCAAGAGTAATGAAACACTAAAAACATAAAATAGAAGAGGTCCAGTATGCCTAAGTTGATAAGTGAAATTAATCAATTACAGCAACTGGGCCTTAATGCTAAAGAGGGGGTTGTTTATCAACCTTCTCGTGGCTTTTTTAAAATCGTTTATCAAGCTTTAATCCTTCCCAATTTACCCACACCGCTTCGTTATTTTAATTATATTAGTTTAGTTGGACAGCCGCGCATTCCTCTTTGTTATAACGCTCACAGTATTACAACTTCAGCAATCGACACTGCAACAGTGCTTGTAAGTAATAGCCAACATAGCGTGGGACATTTAAAAACATATTCTATTCGACGCCAATGCCAGTTTGATTCAACTCTCTATCAGTTTGATAAAACTGATCTGATTCAATGGCAAATTCCAATGATTCGCCTTCAGCGATTAGACTCGGAAATGGGATGTGATCTTACGATTCAAATCCCAGAAAATATATCTAATGCCTCTGCATTACAGTGGGGCGTTTCTGACTATTGGTCAACACTGTGTGTTTGTGTAGGAGAAATTTTTTATAAAGGGCAAAAATATGAAATTGAAGGATTGGGGCGATTTAAACACGCAAGGGCTCTGCATTTACCGTTCTTATCTTTATGTTTCTATACATGCCAAATTATTAATTTGAATGAGACGACACAGCTTACATTCCTACAAATAAGAAATCAGTGGAATATCATTTTATGCTCAAGACTAGAGATCCATGAATTTGGGAAGCCTGTTGAAATTTTTACCGAAGATGTAAATTTACATATCCATCGGGTTTATCCAAAGGTTAAAACACCAAATGGTAAAGAGATGTATTTGCCACGAGAGTTTTCTTGGCAGTGTAAGAAAAATGGAAAAATAATTTTTGAACTGTATGCACAAAGCCGTGGTGACTACAAGTTTGGTTTGGCGGCTGGATATGTAGGAAGCTTTCAATATCAATTAAGCTGGAATGAACAGTGTCTACAAGGAGAAGGTGGATATTGTGAATATATTGATTGTCGCCCACTTAGGTGGCAAGAAAAGAATCAAGACGAGAAAATTTTAGATAAATTGATGCTTTTGCAGCCATGTTTATATAAAAAATGACTATTTTTATCATTTTTGGTTAAAAAGCGAACTGTTGTTGCACTAATGTTAAAAAAGGTATTGCAAAGGGAATGAGATGGTCTATAATGCACATCCATCGGCGGTGATGTAGATAGAAACTTGTTGAAAAACAGTTACTTGTGATTAGATTGGTTGCTTTAAGTGATGAATTTGATGGTAAGTTGGTTTTGAGAATAAGTTTTAAAAATATCGAAATTACCTGTTGACTTTTAAGAGATTAAGAGTAATATAGCCGACCTAGCTTGCTGGTGACGAACCAGGAAGAAGATCATTAAGAGAATTGAAGAACAACTTGTGTGGATTTTTACTGATTGATTAATCGAAATAATTTTCATTGATTGATTGGTTTAAATTACTCGAAGTTTATTTGAGCGAAATTTAAGTCAGTAATTGATGAGCCAGAATTGGCACCTTGTCTTTAATAAGGTGCAAAATGATTTTAACTGAAGAGTTTGATCATGGCTCAGATTGAACGCTGGCGGCAGGCTTAACACATGCAAGTCGAGCGGAGAGAGGTAGCTTGCTACTGATCTTAGCGGCGGACGGGTGAGTAATGCTTAGGAATCTGCCTATTAGTGGGGGACAACATTTCGAAAGGAATGCTAATACCGCATACGTCCTACGGGAGAAAGCAGGGGATCTTCGGACCTTGCGCTAATAGATGAGCCTAAGTCGGATTAGCTAGTTGGTGGGGTAAAGGCCTACCAAGGCGACGATCTGTAGCGGGTCTGAGAGGATGATCCGCCACACTGGGACTGAGACACGGCCCAGACTCCTACGGGAGGCAGCAGTGGGGAATATTGGACAATGGGCGCAAGCCTGATCCAGCCATGCCGCGTGTGTGAAGAAGGCCTTATGGTTGTAAAGCACTTTAAGCGAGGAGGAGGCTACTTTAGTTAATACCTAGAGATAGTGGACGTTACTCGCAGAATAAGCACCGGCTAACTCTGTGCCAGCAGCCGCGGTAATACAGAGGGTGCAAGCGTTAATCGGATTTACTGGGCGTAAAGCGCGCGTAGGCGGCTAATTAAGTCAAATGTGAAATCCCCGAGCTTAACTTGGGAATTGCATTCGATACTGGTTAGCTAGAGTGTGGGAGAGGATGGTAGAATTCCAGGTGTAGCGGTGAAATGCGTAGAGATCTGGAGGAATACCGATGGCGAAGGCAGCCATCTGGCCTAACACTGACGCTGAGGTGCGAAAGCATGGGGAGCAAACAGGATTAGATACCCTGGTAGTCCATGCCGTAAACGATGTCTACTAGCCGTTGGGGCCTTTGAGGCTTTAGTGGCGCAGCTAACGCGATAAGTAGACCGCCTGGGGAGTACGGTCGCAAGACTAAAACTCAAATGAATTGACGGGGGCCCGCACAAGCGGTGGAGCATGTGGTTTAATTCGATGCAACGCGAAGAACCTTACCTGGCCTTGACATAGTAAGAACTTTCCAGAGATGGATTGGTGCCTTCGGGAACTTACATACAGGTGCTGCATGGCTGTCGTCAGCTCGTGTCGTGAGATGTTGGGTTAAGTCCCGCAACGAGCGCAACCCTTTTCCTTATTTGCCAGCGAGTAATGTCGGGAACTTTAAGGATACTGCCAGTGACAAACTGGAGGAAGGCGGGGACGACGTCAAGTCATCATGGCCCTTACGGCCAGGGCTACACACGTGCTACAATGGTCGGTACAAAGGGTTGCTACCTAGCGATAGGATGCTAATCTCAAAAAGCCGATCGTAGTCCGGATTGGAGTCTGCAACTCGACTCCATGAAGTCGGAATCGCTAGTAATCGCGGATCAGAATGCCGCGGTGAATACGTTCCCGGGCCTTGTACACACCGCCCGTCACACCATGGGAGTTTGTTGCACCAGAAGTAGCTAGCCTAACTGCAAAGAGGGCGGTTACCACGGTGTGGCCGATGACTGGGGTGAAGTCGTAACAAGGTAGCCGTAGGGGAACCTGCGGCTGGATCACCTCCTTAACGAAAGATTGACGATTGGTAAGAATCCACAACAAGTTGTTCTTCATAGATGTATCTGAGGGTCTGTAGCTCAGTTGGTTAGAGCACACGCTTGATAAGCGTGGGGTCACAAGTTCAAGTCTTGTCAGACCCACCATGACTTTGACTAGTTGAAGTTATAGATAAAAGATACATGACTGATGATGTAAGCTGGGGACTTAGCTTAGTTGGTAGAGCGCCTGCTTTGCACGCAGGAGGTCAGGAGTTCGACTCTCCTAGTCTCCACCAGAACTTAAGAGAAGTTCGGATTACAGAAATTAGTAAATAGAGATTTTAAGATCTTGGTTTATTAACTTCTGTGATTTAAGTATCACGGTATTAAGCATGACCTGACGAAGGCATGTTTATTCATTAACAGATTGGCAAAATTGAGTCTGAAATAAATTGTTCACTCAATAACAAAAAGAGAGGAAGTAATTCTGATCTTGGAGTTGATTGAGAACTAGCAAATTAACTGAATCAAGCGTTTTGGTATATGAATTTAGATTGAAGCTGTACAGTGTTTAAGTACACAGACAACAGATAGTAGCGATGAAGAATCGCACGGACAACACTCACTTGTAGGTGTTGACGACTGTTTGGGGTTGTATAGTCAAGTAATTAAGTGCATGTGGTGGATGCCTTGGCAGTCAGAGGCGATGAAAGACGTGATAGCCTGCGAAAAGCTCCGGGGAGGCGGCAAATATCCTTTGATCCGGAGATTTCTGAATGGGGGAACCCACCTACTTTAAGGTAGGTATTGCAACATGAATACATAGTGTTGCAAGGCGAACGAGGGGAAGTGAAACATCTCAGTACCCTTAGGAAAAGAAATCAATTGAGATTCCCTCAGTAGCGGCGAGCGAACGGGGATCAGCCCATTAAGTTATGTGTGTTTTAGTGGAACGCTCTGGGAAGTGCGAACGTAGAGGGTGATATTCCCGTACACGAAAGGGCACACATAATGATGACGAGTAGGGCGAGGCACGTGAAACCTTGTCTGAATATGGGGGGACCATCCTCCAAGGCTAAATACTCCTGACTGACCGATAGTGAACCAGTACCGTGAGGGAAAGGCGAAAAGAACCCCTGTGAGGGGAGTGAAATAGATCCTGAAACCGCATGCATACAAGCAGTGGGAGCACCTTCGTGGTGTGACTGCGTACCTTTTGTATAATGGGTCAGCGACTTATATTCAGTAGCAAGGTTAACCGTATAGGGGAGCCGTAGGGAAACCGAGTCTTAATAGGGCGTTTAGTTGCTGGGTATAGACCCGAAACCAGGCGATCTATCCATGAGCAGGTTGAAGGTTGGGTAACACTAACTGGAGGACCGAACCCACTGTCGTTGAAAAGCCAGGGGATGACTTGTGGATAGGGGTGAAAGGCTAATCAAGCCTGGTGATAGCTGGTTCTCCCCGAAAGCTATTTAGGTAGCGCCTCGGACGAATACCATAGGGGGTAGAGCACTGTTTCGGCTAGGGGGTCATCCCGACTTACCAAACCGATGCAAACTCCGAATACCTATGAGTACTATCCGGGAGACAGACTGCGGGTGCTAACGTCCGTAGTCAAGAGGAAAACAATCCAGACCGCCAGCTAAGGCCCCAAAATCATAGTTAAGTGGGAAACGATGTGGGAAGGCATAGACAGCTAGGAGGTTGGCTTAGAAGCAGCCACCCTTTAAAGAAAGCGTAATAGCTCACTAGTCGAGTCGGCCTGCGCGGAAGATGTAACGGGGCTAAAACTATGTGCCGAAGCTGCGGATTTGACATTAGTCAAGTGGTAGGGGAGCGTTCTGTAAGCCGATGAAGGTGTATTGAGAAGTATGCTGGAGGTATCAGAAGTGCGAATGCTGACGTGAGTAACGACAAAACGGGTGAAAAACCCGTTCGCCGAAAGACCAAGGGTTCCAGTCCAACGTTAATCGGGGCTGGGTGAGTCGACCCCTAAGGCGAGGCCGAAAGGCGTAGTCGATGGGAAATTGGTTAATATTCCAATACTTCTGTGTAATGCGATGAGAGGACGGAGAAGGTTAAGTCAGCCTGGCGTTGGTTGTCCAGGTGGAAGGATGTAGGTATGTATCTTAGGCAAATCCGGGGTACTCTATACTGAGATCCGATAGCAAGCTGTACTTGTACAGTGAAGTGGCTGATACCATGCTTCCAGGAAAAGTCTCTAAGCTTCAGTTACACAGGAATCGTACCCGAAACCGACACAGGTGGTCAGGTCGAGTAGACCAAGGCGCTTGAGAGAACTCTGCTGAAGGAACTAGGCAAAATGGTACCGTAACTTCGGGAGAAGGTACGCTGTTGTTGGTGATGGAACTTGCTTCCTGAGCTGACGACAGCCGCAGAAACCAGGCCGCTGCAACTGTTTATTAAAAACATAGCACTCTGCAAACACGAAAGTGGACGTATAGGGTGTGATGCCTGCCCGGTGCTGGAAGGTTAATTGATGGGGTTAGCGTAAGCGAAGCTCTTGATCGAAGCCCCAGTAAACGGCGGCCGTAACTATAACGGTCCTAAGGTAGCGAAATTCCTTGTCGGGTAAGTTCCGACCTGCACGAATGGCATAATGATGGCGGCGCTGTCTCCAGCAGAGGCTCAGTGAAATCGAAATCGCTGTGAAGATGCAGTGTACCCGCGGCTAGACGGAAAGACCCCGTGAACCTTTACTGCAGCTTGACACTGAACTTTGACCTTACTTGTGTAGGATAGGTGGGAGGCTTTGAAGTTGGAACGCTAGTTCCAATGGAGCCGTCCTTGAAATACCACCCTGGTAATGTTGAGGTTCTAACTCTGTCCCGTTATCCGGGACGAGGACCGTGTCTGGTGGGTAGTTTGACTGGGGCGGTCTCCTCCTAAAGAGTAACGGAGGAGTACGAAGGTGCGCTCAGCGTGGTCGGAAATCACGCGTAGAGTATAAAGGCAAAAGCGCGCTTAACTGCGAGACCCACAAGTCGAGCAGGTACGAAAGTAGGTCTTAGTGATCCGGTGGTTCTGTATGGAAGGGCCATCGCTCAACGGATAAAAGGTACTCTGGGGATAACAGGCTGATACCGCCCAAGAGTTCATATCGACGGCGGTGTTTGGCACCTCGATGTCGGCTCATCTCATCCTGGGGCTGAAGCAGGTCCCAAGGGTATGGCTGTTCGCCATTTAAAGAGGTACGCGAGCTGGGTTTAGAACGTCGTGAGACAGTTCGGTCCCTATCTACCGTGGGCGCTGGAAATTTGAGAGGATCTGCTCCTAGTACGAGAGGACCAGAGTGGACGAACCTCTGGTGTACCGGTTGTGACGCCAGTCGCATCGCCGGGTAGCTATGTTCGGAAGGGATAACCGCTGAAAGCATCTAAGCGGGAAGCCTACCTCAAGATAAGATTTCCCTAGGAATTTATTCCTCTAAAGAGCCGTTCGAGACTAGGACGTTGATAGGTTGGATGTGGAAGCATAGTGATATGTGAAGCTGACCAATACTAATTGCTCGTGAGGCTTGACTATACAACACCCAAGCAGTTGTATGTGAAGCATCAATCGATTCATAAACATGCAAAGCAACTTGATTTAGTTAAACGCTTAGCTAAAATGAACAAAATCAGATTCAATCAGCCCGTCTGTAAAGATTTGGAAAACGCAACGTATCACACAGTGAATAAAACGAAGCAAGTATCCATAAACAGTTGTGCTGGCGACCATAGCAAGAGTGAACCACCTGATCCCTTCCCGAACTCAGAAGTGAAACCTCTTAGCGCTGATGGTAGTGTGGGGTTACCCATGTGAGAGTAAGTCATCGCCAGCTCATTATTCTAAACACCCCCGTTCCAATGAATGGGGGTGTTTTTTTATACCTAAAATATTTTTGGGGGGATAAAGTGGAAACTTAATCGCCAATTCTTCAGACATTAAAATTGATTCAAATTATAAAGAAATAAAGCTAATCTAAAATTATTTACCTAATTAGAAATTTAATATGCCGTGGATCGTAGTTAAAACTTTCTCGTTTCCTTATGAGGCACAAATTGCAAAGACTCAATTAGAAGCATTTGGAATTCCTGTTTATATTGAAAATGAGCATACAATTAATATGGATTGGCTCTATTCTAATGCTTTAGGTGGAGTTCGCTTATTAGTTCCAGAGAACTATGTTGATGAAGCGAACTCATTTCTTGAAAAAGACTTCAGTGATGAGCTTGAACAAAAGTTTGGGGAGAGTAAAGAATGTTGCCCTGAGTGTGGAAGTTTGGATATAGAAGTTAATACTGAAGGAAAAAAATCTGCCTTTATAGCGTTTATGTTTTTCGGTCTACCTTTATTTTCTTTTAAAAAAGGTAATAGATGTAGGCATTGTGGGCACTTTTGGAATTAAATATACAGTAAAAGATTATTGATTATCTTAATTATGGAACCTAATGTAGATATATTAGAGTTATTTCTATCTCTGCAATTAATGTTCGAGGCAGAGAAGCACCAGATACTAAAGAAAGAAAATTTATTGTTTTGACAGACGTTCAATTTAAGAAATATAAGGAATTATTCCATGACAACTAAAAAACAGTTATCTCCAAAACAAATAGAGGTTTTAATTGAACTATTAAAAGCTAGATTTGAAAAGAATTCACATCGCCATAAAGAAATTGAGTGGACAAATGTGCGAGCAAAATTAATAGAGTCACCAGAAAAATTGTGGTCATTGCAAGAAATGGAGAATACTGGGGGAGAGCCAGACGTTGTAGCGTATAATCAGCAAAAAGATGAATATTTATTTGTCGATTGTTCTGCTGAAACACCCAAAGGTCGTAGAAGCCTTTGCTATGATCGTGAGGCTCTACAATCTAGAAAAGATCATCCTCCTAAAAATAGCGCAACAGACTTACTCCAAGAAATAGGGGCTGAACTTCTAACAGAAGAGCAATATCACCAATTACAACAGCTCGGGGAGTTTGATCTAAAAACATCTAGCTGGCTTGCTACTCCAGAGGAAATCCGAAAATTAGGAGGAGCTCTTTTTGCGGACTGTCGCTATGGTCGAGTCTTCATCTATCATAATGGAGCCCAGTCTTATTATGCAGCTCGTGGTTTTCGCTGCTGTTTAAGGGTATAAGCCTTTTGAATCAACTCAATCGTTTGGATTTGATATTTTATGCCAAGAAAATGGAGATTCTTGCAACTTTTGACTGATAGTAAACATGACAAGATATGTTCTGGAATTAAATAAAAATATCAGGACATTTCTAAAAATGCAGCTCAATCCAATTTACTATAATGAACAACATATAGCTTTTGCCGATAATGTTCGTAGATTTGTACAAAAAGAAATGGCCCCTTTCGTTAATGACTGGGATGAGGCTGAGACATTCCCAAGAGAACTTTATAAAAAGGCTGCTGAAATTGGTCTATTAGGTTTAGGTTTTTCTGAGGAATATGGCGGTATTCCTGATGCAGATCCATTTTATTCATTACTGGCTGGTGTAGAAATGGCAAAAGCTGGTTCGGGTGGAGTACATATTTCACTCATGGTACATACAATTGGAGCACCACCGATTCAGCATTTTGGAAGTGAAGAACTAAAGTCAAAAGTTTTACCAAGGATTATTTCTGGAGAAAAGATTTCAGCATTGGCGATTACAGAACCAGGTGGTGGTTCTGATGTGGCTGCATTACAGACTAAAGCTGTCAGAGATGGTGATTACTATATTGTTTCTGGTGAGAAAACCTTTATTACATCGGGAATTCGTGCAGATTATTATACAGTTGCAGTGCGTACTGATCCGACAAAAACGGGTGCAGAAGGCATTTCAATGTTGCTCATTGATGCACACAGTGAAGGTATTACTAAAACACCTTTGAAAAAAATGGGATGGTGGGCTTCTGATACGGCGCATTTGCATTTTGATCAAGTACGAGTACCTGCATCAAATCTACTTGGTAAAGAAAATTCTGGTTTTAAAGTTATTATGAATAACTTTAATATGGAGCGATTTTTCTTGGGAGTAGTGGCTTATGGGTACGCGTTAGTCTGTTATGAAGAAGCTTTAGAATGGGCACAGCAGCGTAAAACTTTTGATAAAAGATTAATAGATCATCAAGTAGTACGCCATAAGTTGGTAGATATGGCAACCCAGCTGACCTCAACGAGGGCATTACTTGAAGAAACTGCATGGAAAATGACTCAACCAAAACTACAAGGGCCTGACTTGGTGGCGCAAATTTCAATGCTTAAAAATGTTGCGACTCGCACAATGCAGTTTTGTGCTGATGCGGCTGTACAAACGTTAGGTGGTATGGGCTTTATGCGAGGTACCAAGTCGGAACGTATTTACCGTGAAGTGAAGGTCAATATGATTGGTGGTGGTGCTGAAGAAATTATGAAAGATTTAATTAGTAAACAGTTGAGTTATTAATTATTGCAAGGTGGCCTTTGAGCCACTTTTTTATTTCAAAGCCATTTCCCAGACCATTTCGGTTAACTCATCAATTTTGACTTTACCCTCAGCTTTATACCAAGTTACGGTCCACGAAATTGCACCACCAACTAATCTTCGCCAAATAAAGGCATCATGCTTTACCTTGCCTTCAGTGCGTAATTTTTCAATAACATCTAACCAGATTTGCTCATATTCATTACGCATTTTTAGAAGATAATCTTGTTTTTCTTTTGACAGGGCAAACCATTCATAGACCAAAACAGCCATGGCTGCACCAGTATCTCCAGTAATTGAAATGAGTTCAGATTTAATAAGAGCACGTAATTGTTGTTCTGGATCGGTAGATTGAGCGGCTGCATCTTTTAAACGAGCAAGATTGTAAATAATGGTTTCCTCCATCACGTGAGCGAGGATGTCATCTTTACTTTTAAAGTGGTGGAATAAGCTTCCCGACTGGATTCCAATAAATTGAGCAAGTTCGCGTACAGTGGTTTTGTCATAGCCTTGTTTATGAAATAGGTAGGCAGCCCCTCGTAATAAGCGACCACGTGGGCTGTCATCAAAACAAGAGATATTTGGAATCTGTTCAATTGAAGTCGCAATCATACGAAAGCCGAATCCTTTATATAAAAATACTTAACAGAAAAGTTTGCCAAATCTCATCATGTTTTACCTGAGCTGTCGAGTTTGGCAGTTTTGGTCAATTTCACAATAACATTTTGCTCTTTACAAACCAAGCGCTTGCTTGGTAATGTTGAGTTTAATTTTTAAACAAAATAATGAGAAATAATATGGCAAGTAATCAACAGGATGATGAGCGTGTCGTAAAAATAGGGTGTGCCTCTGGTTTTTGGGGAGATACCAATACTGCTGCTTTTCAATTGGTACATCTAACCGATATTAATTATTTGGTTTTTGATTATTTGTCCGAGATCACCATGTCGATTATGGCAAAAGCGAAAATGGTAGAACCGAAACATGGCTATGCTTTGGACTTTGTCAGTCGGGTGATGGCGCCTCTACTTAAAAAAATTGCAGAAAAAAAGATTAAGGTTATTAGTAATGCTGGTGGTGTTAACCCATTGGCATGTCGAGATGCTTTGCAAAAAATAATTAAAGAATATGGACTAGATCTGAAAGTGGCTGTGGTATTAGGTGATGATCTTTTGCCAAAACATGAGCAGCTAAAATCACAGAATATTCAAGAAATGTTTAGCGGAGAAGCTTTGCCAGAACAGGTGGCAAGCAGTAATGCTTATTTAGGCGCGGTTGCTATTCGTGACGCCTTAGACTTAGGTGCAGATATTGTGATTACGGGTCGTGTAGTTGACTCTGCTGTGGTACTTGCACCCTTACTTCATGAATATCAGTGGTCGCTCGATGACTATGACAAATTAGCACAAGGTTCCTTGGCAGGTCATGTCATTGAATGTGGGGCTCAATGTACGGGTGGTAACTTTACCGATTGGCAATTGGTGCAGGGCTTCGACAACATGGGCTTTCCAGTCGTTGAAGTGAGTGAAGATGGCTCATTTGTTGTGACGAAACCACAGGGTACAGGTGGGCTGGTATCTACTGCCACGGTTGCTGAACAAATTGTTTATGAAATTGGTAATCCTCAAGCATATTTACTACCCGATGTAATTGCTAATTTCAGCCACGTGCATTTAGAACAAGTCGGAGAGCATCGAGTTCGTGTGACGGGTGCAAAAGGACAAGCACCAACTACACAATATAAAGTCAGCGCGACCTATCCTGATGGTTATCGGGTTTTAGTAAGTTTCCTCATTGCAGGTCGTGAGGCACCGAAAAAAGCGCAAGTCATTGCTGATGCGATTTTGGTTAAGTGTGAGCGTGTTTTAGCAATGCGTTCAGTGCCACCTTTTAGTGAAAAATCGGTTGAAATCTTAGGGATTGAAAGTACCTATGGTGGACATGCTCAGGCATTAGATAGTCGTGAAGTGGTAGTCAAAATAGCTGTAAAACATATGTTTAAAGAAGCATGTATGTTCTTTGCATCTGAAATTGCACAAGCTTCAACAGGTATGGCTCCAGCCGTGACAGGAATTGTTGGAGGCCGACCCAAAGCATCTCCAGTGATCAAATTATTTTCATTTTTAATTAATAAAAATCAGGTGAATGTTGAAATCGATTTTGATGGCCAACGTCATGCGGTTGAAATTCCACAAGGGGTTTCTACAGAGCAATTGCCTACATTAACAACAGGCGAAAATGCAGTTTATCAAGGGGATGAAATTGAAGTTCCTTTGATTGAAATTGCGCATGCTCGCAGTGGTGATAAAGGCAATCATAGCAATATCGGCGTGATTGCACGTAAAGCAGACTATTTACCATGGATTCGTGCAGCACTAACTGAACAGTCTGTTGCGAGCTATATGCGACATGTTTTGGATGCTGAGAAAGGACGAGTAATCCGTTATGAGTTACCGGGTTTAAATGCACTGAATTTTATGTTGGAGAATGCCTTAGGCGGTGGTGGTGTTGCCAGCTTACGTATTGATCCGCAAGGTAAAGCCTTTGCCCAACAGTTATTGGATATGCCTGTTAAAGTTCCGGCACATCTTTTAGAAAAATAAAATGAATGGATGAAACAAAGATGAGTTATCAATCAATATTTAGACCAGATGCTTTCGCCAATAAAGTCATTATTGTGACAGGTGGAGGCTCAGGTATTGGCCGTTGTACGGCACATGAGCTTGCAGCCCTTGGTGCCCAAGTGGTAATTACAGGACGCAAAATTGAAAAATTAGAGAAAGTAAGCCAAGAAATTATAGAAGATGGGGGCTTAGTTCATTTCATTGTTTGTGATAACCGTGAAGAAGAACAAGTGAAAAATATGATTGCCGAAGTGATTGAAAAATTCGGCAAACTCGATGGTTTGGTAAATAATGCAGGCGGGCAGTTCCCTTCAGCTTTAGAGAATATTTCAGCGAATGGTTTCGATGCAGTCGTGCGTAATAATTTACACGCAACTTTCTATTTAATGCGTGAAGCTTATAACCAATGGATGGCTAAACATGGTGGCAGTATTGTCAATATGACTGCTGATATGTGGGGCGGCATGCCAGGAATGGCGCATTCTGGAGCTGCGCGTTCGGGGGTTGATAACTTAACTAAAACAGCATCGGTTGAGTGGGGCAAATCTGGCGTTCGTGTAAATGCGGTTGCACCGGGGTGGATTGTGTCATCTGGTATGGATAATTATAGCGGTGATTTTGCCAAAGTGATTATTCCAAGTCTTGCTGGCAATGTACCGCTAAAACGTATGGGAACTGAGTCGGAAGTCTCATCGGCAATTTGTTATTTACTGTCCGATGCTGCGGCTTTTGTGTCAGGTGTAACTTTGCGTATTGATGGCGCTGCATCGCAAGGGACACGCATGTACCCACTAACCGAAGCGACAAATAGTCAGTCTTATAATGGTTTCCATCGCGCGTTTATTCCTGAAATTTTTAAAAAAGATAAGACTGAGAAAGTCGAGCAAAGCAATAATTCAGGCTCGGAGTGAGGAATAAAAAATGACCATTCTTCAATCTGAAATTACTGTTGGTAGTGAACAGTATCAAAATAATAAAGAAGCACTGCTTGCTCAGCTGAGTGAAGTCCGTGCAATTCAGCAAAAAAGCATTGATAAATCGTATGCTGCTAAACCGAAGTTTGACAAGAAAGGCAAGATTTTGCCGCATGAGCGTGTACGGTTATTACTCGATGCTGATTCGCCTTTTGTTGAGCTGTGTGGTTTGGTCGGCTACAACATGCATGATGATAAAGATGGCTCTGAAGCGGGTGGCGGCGTGATTGCCGGCATTGGTTTTGTCAGTGGTGTGCGTTGTCTGGTCTCTGCAAGTAACAGTGCGATTAAAGGCGGGACCATGTCACCCATGGGTGTACAGAAAACCTTGCGCTTGCAAAAAATTGCTTTAGAACAAAAACTCCCACTGATTACGCTGACCGAAAGTGGCGGTGCCAACTTAAATTATGCGGCAGAAGTATTTACCTATGGCGGCATGACCTTTGCCAATCAGGCACGTCTTTCTGCGGCAGGTATTCCCCAACTTGCAGTGGTGCATGGTAATGCAACGGCAGGAGGGGCTTATCAACCCGGACTTTCCGATTATGTCATTGTAGTACGCAAACAAACAGAGATGCTTCTTGCAGGTCCACCTTTACTTTTAGCTGCGACTGGTGAAGTAGCAACAGCTGAAGAATTGGGCGGAGCAGAAATGCATGCGCAAGTTGCCGGAACCGCAGAATATCTGGCTGAAAATGATGCCGATGGGATTCGACTGGCACGTGAAATTTTTGAACACCTGAACTGGAAAGAGCAAATCAAACCAGTTGATGTGACTTATAAAGAGCCTCGTTACGATACCGAGGAACTGTTGGGTGTGATTCCAAGTGATCCTAAACAACCATTTGATATGAAAGAAGTGGTTACCCGCATTATTGACGATTCAGATTTTCTAGAATTTAAGCAGGAATATGATGATTTAACGGTATGTGGCTGGGCAAAAATTGGTGGTTTGCATATCGGTATTATTACCAATAATGGTCCGATTACCCCTCAAGGAGCAGCGAAAGCAGCTCAGTTTATTCACTTATGTGAACAGACTAAGCGTCCGTTATTGTTTTTGCATAACACCACAGGTTTTATGGTAGGAACTGACGCAGAGCAAAACGGTATTATCAAACACGGCTCGAAACTGATTCAAGCGGTTGCCAATTGTACTGTACCTAAAATTTCGATTGTTGTGGCAGGGTCATATGGTGCTGGTAACTACGCGATGTGCGGTCGGAGTTTATCGCCAGATTTTATTTTTGCTTGGCCGAATTCGCATGTTGCTGTAATGGGTTCTGCACAGGCTGGAAAAGTATTACGTATTGTAGCCGAAGGAAAGCAAAAAGCTTCAGGGCAGGAGCCGAATCCGCAAATGCTCGATTTTCTTGAGCAAAGCACTGCGATGAAATTGGAACAACAATCTACCGCACTTTTCAATACGGCCATGCTACATGACGACGGTATTATCGATCCGCGAGATACCCGAAAATTATTAATTTTCCTTTTACAAACCATTTATGAAGCACAGCAGCGCGAGTTGAATCCAAGCCGTTTTGGTGTGTCACGTTTTTAATTAACCTTTACCGCAATTAAAAAAATTAATAGGAATAACACCATGAAATTTACTGCCGAACATGAAGTATTGCGCCGTACAGCTCGTCAATTTGTTCAAAATGAGCTGAATCCACATATTCCAGAATGGGAAGCTGCGGGACGTTTCCCAATCCATGAAGTATTTAAGAAGATGGGTGATCTTGGTTTATTAGGAATTTGCAAGCCAGAAGAAAATGGCGGTTTAGCGTTAGATTATTCGTATAACCTCGTGGTTGCAGAAGAAATTGGCTATGCGGCTTGTGGCGGGGTGCCTCTGGCGATTGGTGTGCAAACCGATATGGCAACACCTGCTTTGGCACGTTTTGGTAGTAAAGAGTTACGTGATGAGTTTTTAACACCAGCGATTGCAGGGGAATATGTCGCATCGATTGCAGTATCGGAAGTGCATGCCGGTTCGGATGTTGCTGCCATTAAAACCACAGCAAAAAAAGATGGTGATGACTATGTCATTAACGGCAGCAAAATGTGGATTACCAACTCCTTGCAGGCCGATTTTTTCTGTCTTTTAGCCAATACATCTGATGATAAACCACACGTTAATAAGTCGATGATTATTGTGCCGGCAAAGACTAAGGGGATTAGTTTTTCAGAACCATTAAATAAATTAGGGATGCGCTCAACAACCACAGCACAAGTTTATTTAGACAATGTACGTGTACCACAGCGTAATTTGGTGGGTGTTGAAGGCATGGGCTTCATGATGCAAATGATGCAATTTCAGGAAGAGCGCCTATGGGCTTGTGCCAATGCCATTGGTGGGTTGGAAAATTTAATCAAAAAGACCATCGACTATACCAAAGAGCGTATGACGTTTGGACAACCCCTCATTAATAACCAATATATCCATTTTCATTTTGCCGAACTCATGACCGAAGTGGAAGCGCTTAAAGCCTTAACCTACCAAGCGTGTGAACAGCATATTGCGGGTGAAGATGTGACCAAGCTGGCATCTATGGCAAAGCTCAAAGCTGGACGTTTAACTCGTGAAGTTGCCGATAGTTGTCTGCAATACTGGGGTGGTAATGGCTTTATGTGGGATAACCCTGCATCTCAGTTATATCGCGATGGTCGTTTAGGTTCAATTGGTGGCGGGGCAGATGAGATTATGCTAGGGATTATCTGTAAGTTGATGGACATCCTACCTAAAAAACAGAAATAAAAATAAGGAGTACACCATGACACTTTCAGCATCTCTACAAGTTTTAGATATAGATGACAGTATTCAATTAGAACAAGACGGCAGTATTTTATATCTCTGGTTAAACCGTCCAGAGAGCCGTAATGCCATGAACTTGAATATGGTGAATGCCATTCAACAAGTTTTTGCTGCCATTCGCGATGACCTTTCAATTCGTGCGGTGATTATCCGTGGTGAAGGTGGGTCTTTCTGCGCAGGTGGTGACATTAAAGACATGGCAGCTTTACGTGTTGAGGCAGCTAATGTTGGCAGTTTACAACCTTATGTGGACTTTAACCGCCGTTTTGGTGCCATGCTTGAGCAAGTTGAAGCCGCACCGCAAACGGTTGTAGTGATTTTAGAAGGCGCGGTGTTAGGTGGTGGTTTTGGTCTGGTATGTGTTTCCGATGTTGCCCTCAGTCGTGATAATGCGCAGTTTGGTTTACCTGAAACTGGGCTTGGTGTGATTCCTGCTCAAATTGCTCCTTTTGTGGTGAAACGTATTGGCCTGACTCAGGCACGCCGACTTGCTTTACTCGGCATGCGTTTTGAAGGGCATACAGCACTGAGTGTCGGTGTAGTTCATCAAATTGCGCATAATGAAATTGAACTTGAACAAGCTTTAGAGGAAACCATTCAACACATTAAACGAGCAGCTCCTCAAGCTTCACGTGTGACTAAAGCACTGTTATATCGAACACTCAATGAACCTTTAAATGAGTTGCTAGATGATGCTGCACAGCAGTTTGCTCAAGCGGTTGGTGGTGCTGAAGGACAAGAAGGAACGATGGCTTTTATCCAGAAAAGGTTACCAAATTGGGCCGATGAATCATAAGAGATAAGGATAAAAATAATGAAATTTTCAAAAATACTGGTTGCCAATCGTGGTGAAATTGCAGTTCGGGTGATGCAAACAGCCAAGGCAATGGGCTATCAAACTGTGGCAGTTTATTCTGATGCAGACCGTAATGCTCGCCATGTGCAAGAAGCCGATGAAGCTGTTTACATTGGGGCATCTAAAGTATCGGAGTCTTATCTTTCCATTGCTAAAATTATCGAAGCCTGTAAAAAAACTGGGGCAGATGCTGTTCACCCTGGTTATGGTTTTTTGTCAGAAAATACTGATTTTGCTCAGGCATGTATCGATAACCAGATTACGTTTATTGGGCCAACAGCTTCTGCAATTGAGTTAATGGGGAGTAAACGACTCTCAAAAATTGCCATGATTGAAGCAGGCGTCCCTTGTGTGCCAGGTTATGAAGGTAACCGACAAGATCTCGAGTATTTAGCAGCACAAGCTGAGCAGATTGGCTTTCCGATTATGGTCAAGGCCTCAGCCGGCGGTGGTGGCCGCGGAATGCGTTTGGTACAGCACTCATCCGAACTGATTGAGGCATTACAAACAGCACGTTCAGAGGCTGAAAATGCTTTTGGTTCAGGTGAGCTCATTTTAGAAAAAGCAGTAATTGCTCCACGACATGTCGAAATTCAGGTTTTTGGTGATACACATGGCAATTATATCTATTTATTTGAGCGGGATTGTTCAATCCAGCGACGTCACCAAAAGGTTGTTGAAGAAGCACCATGTCCAGTCATGACTTCTGAACTGCGTCAACAAATGGGTGAGGCAGCTGTAGCAGCTGCTAAAGCATGTGCTTATGTAGGTGCTGGAACCGTTGAGTTCTTGCTAGATGTATCAGGTACATTTTATTTTTTAGAAATGAATACCCGTTTGCAGGTAGAGCATCCTGTTACTGAACTCATTACAGGTTTAGATTTAGTTGAGTGGCAGTTGCGTGTTGCCAATGGCGAGCAGTTACCCTTGCAACAACATGAGTTGACCTTAACTGGGCATGCAATTGAAGTGCGCTTGTATGCAGAAGATCCACGGCAAGATTTCTTACCACAAACAGGACAAGTTCTGCGTTGGCAGCCAGCAAATTTGCCAAATGTACGGATTGATCATGGGATGTTGGCAACTGATGAGGTTAGCCCATTTTATGATCCGATGGTAGCAAAGGTGATTGCATACGGTAAAACCCGTGAGGATGCCATTCGCTTACTCGCTCGTGCTGTGGATGATTGTGTTTTGCTAGGTGTAAATAGCAATAAACAGTTTTTGGGCAATTTACTGCGTCATCCAATTGTTGTTGCAGGAGATACTAATACTGCGTTCATTCAACGACATTTTCAAAACGACAGCAGTCTACATAAGCAGGTTCTATCTTTAGAAACCTTAGCAATTGCTGCGGCATTATTTAGCCAAAGTAACGGTACGGCAGTATGGCAAACTGGCCTAGGTGTGCCATTACCATTAAAGCTTAAATATGATGATCAGCAAGTTCAAATGCAGCTTTCATCGCTAAATAATACGTTTACGGTACAGCTCTGCGATCAAACTATTTGTATTGAAGTGCTTGAAAGAACGATAGAGCAATTAGTTTATTTAATTGATGGTGTACGTCGCCGTGTGCAATATGTACTAGATGGTGATCAACTTTATTTAGATCGAGATAATGGCAATGTTGCAATCCGCAACGTAACTTATGCTGCCCCAGAAATAGTTGATGTAGCGGGTGATGGTAAAATTCGTGCTCCGATGGATGGCGCTGTAGTGAATATCTTGGTTAATAAAGGTGATCAAGTCGTGAAAGGTCAGACTTTATTAGTGCTTGAAGCCATGAAAATCCAACAACAGATTAAATCTGATGTTGATGGAGTAGTGGATGATGTTTTAGGTCAGCAAGGGCAACAAGTAAAAAAACGGCAAATGTTATTTACTATCCAAATCTAATAAAAAATGCCACCTTTTATGGGTGGCATTTAGCGGATTGTATAAGTAAATTCTTAAGCAATTAATTGTGTATAAGCACAGTACAAATAGCCCAAAATTGCTAAAGCAACTACTGGGGCAACAATCTTTGACCATGTAGGTACAGAAATTTCGGCAGCTTGTTCTTCAATATGCACGTCATCATGATGAGGTTGGGCTTGGTGAACCATTTGGTTGAACTCCTTCATTGTTGTATCCAATGATAGCTCTTCTTGTTCTACAGGTTTAGAACCAATTAATTCATTTAGATGGTTTGTTGACCAAACCCAATCTTCTGCTTGACCTGATAAATGTTCGATCTGACCTAAAATTAATTCTTTTAAGCCATTATGCCCAAAACCACCTGTCTCATCGAGCTGGTTAAGTTCTGCTAACTGCAAAGTTAAAATTTCAGAAATACTCTGTTCGAGTTCTGAATTTTTTAAAGTCGACTGATTATATTTAGAAGTCGTTAAATGACGAGCAACTTCTTGAATATAAAGTGGATCAGAGGTTTTGATTTCTTGATAAATCTTATTGTCATTCTGACGCCATAAACTAATCAGTTTTCCAAGCGTAAGAATATTCACCTCATCAATCAGTTTATTTTTTTCATTAACTGGATATTGATTTAAAAGCTGAGGCTTTTGAATTTTTATCTGCTCAGCAAAGTATTGGACTAAATCAAATGCCATGCTTTCTTCCTCTAAATTTAATCTAAAATTCTTAACGTCGGTTTTTTCTTAGTCGATGTTGTTTCAGTTGCTTCTTGTACTTCTGACTCTACTGTATCTTCTATAGGCATTACATTGGCATATTCTTCAGGGTCAAAGAATAAACCTTGTCCATTCTCACGTGCATAAATCCCTAGAACAGCTTGAATAGGAACATAAATATCTTTTGATGCTCCCCCAAAACGAGCTGAAAAGGTAATAACTTCATTGGTAATAAGTAATTGATGAACAGCATGCGGCACAATATTTAAAACAATTTGTCCATCTTTAACAAATTGTTGTGGAACATCGGTATGTGGCTGCGTCGCATCAACTAATAAATAAGGCGTAAGTTGGTTATCACAAATCCATTCATAGATTGCACGAGCAAGATAAGGACGTGTAGGGGTTAAATCAATAGTTTGCTCAGACATATCACGCTATTCCATATTTAATAATTCATTGTAACGGTTTTTCTCTTGAGGCGTCATCGATTTAGCAAAAGAAGGCCGTTCAAAGATACGTTTACAGTACAAAAATATAGGTCGACAGTGCTGTTTTGGTAAATCAATTCCCATGCTATTTAATCTTAAAAAGATAGGGGCAAGCATGCAGTCTAAGATTGTAAAATTCTCAGACATGAAATACGGAAAATGTTGAAATAGGGGTGTAAGTGAAATTAATGTTTCACGTAGTTCTTTTTGAGCTTTTTGCTTTTGTTCGACATTTAGTGAGTCAGCATGTTTTAACATGTGATCTGCTAACTTAAACCAGTCGTTTTCAAGTCTCCAGATATACTGACGCTGTTCTGCACGCATCATAGGTGCATCTGCATAAAGCTTACTTTGACGATAACGATCATCTAAATATTCAGCGATGATAGGCGCTGAAAATAATTTAAGATTTTGTTCGACCAACATCGGTAATTGGTTGTAAGGATTTAAGCTGGCTAAATCTTCGTCTTCATGGTCAGTTATGATCAATTGATATTTAATTTGTTTTTCTGCTAATAAGAAACGAATCCAATGAGAACGGAAATCATCAGCATGACTGTAAAGGGTAATCCCCTGAATAGAGGTGTTTTCGACCGACATATCACAAGACGACGTGGTTGAGTGAATCGATTAGGATACTAAAAATGCTTTAGGAAATCACGGTTCTAAAGAGATAGTTTGTTTATATTTATAAGTTTGTATTTTGTGGCTCTATTTTCATAATAAAAAAGCCTTGGAAAAATCCAAGGCTTTTTGTCCAACTCGATAAACGAATTAACGTTTAGAGAATTGAGGACGTTTACGAGCTTTACGTAAACCAAGTTTCTTACGTTCAACTTCACGAGCATCACGAGTAACGAAACCAGCTTGACGTAGAACAGGTTTTAAAGTTTCGTCAGCAGCGATAAGCGCACGAGTAATACCGTGACGGATCGCGCCAGCTTGACCACCGATACCACCACCTTTAACAGTGATGTAAAGGTCAAACTTTTCAGTAACTTCTAAAAGTTCTAAAGGTTGACGAACAACCATACGAGCAGTTTCACGACCGAAATATTGCTCTAAAGTACGGTTGTTAATAACGAGTTTACCTGTACCAGCTGACAAGAAAACACGTGCAGTTGCGGTCTTACGGCGACCTGTACCATAATTAGTAGCCATGTGCTGTATCCCTTAGATGTCCAAAACTTGTGGCTGTTGAGCAGCATGCGGATGCTCAGTACCAGCGTACACTTTCATTTTTTTGATCATTGCATAACCAAGAGGACCTTTTGGTAACATGCCTTTAACCGCTTTTTCAAGAACAGCTTCAGGTTTGTGAGCGATTAACTTCTCGAAGTTAGTCTCACGGATACCACCAGGGAAACCAGTATGGCGATAATATTTCTTATCAAGTGATTTTTTACCAGTCACTTGAACTTGTTCAGCATTAATCACAACGATGTAATCGCCAGTGTCAACGTGAGGAGTATAAGAAGTTTTGTGCTTACCGCGTAAACGACGAGCGATTTCAGTCGCAAGGCGACCTAAAGTTTTGCCAGAAGCATCAACAACATACCAGTCATGTTGAACTTCAGCTGGCTTAGCGCTGAGAGTTTTCATTAAACCACTACCTATTATAGTTGGTTTGGACTATGGAATCGGTCCAAACAAAAGGAGCGAGCATTCTAAACGAGTTTGTTCAAAGTCACAAGAAAAATCCAGTTTAAGCGAGATAATTTAATCCATAAACTGATGAATGTCAGATATGTTAAAATCAAACAAATTCTTGTTATGTGTCTGGAGTGATTGTGCTGCCATTATATGTCACTTCCGGTGAGCCGGCTGGTATTGGACCAGATATCTGTTTGAGCTTGGCTAAGCGGGTTGATGAACGCCCTGTTGTTATCTTGGGTGACCGAGACTTATTAGAGCAACGTGCCCAAAAAATTGGGGTCGATATTCAATTTATAGAATATACCGGACAGCCTGAATCGTCATCTCTGAATGAACTCTATATAGAACATGTGCCTTTAGAAGCAGCTGTCATTGATGGTCAATTAAACCCAGCTAATGCAGCTTATGTATTAGAGCAACTGCGTCGTTCAGCTGATTATGCAATGTCTGGTAAAAGTGTGGGAGTAGCCACGGCACCCGTGCAAAAATCGGTTATTAATGATGCTGGTATTTTGTTTAGTGGTCACACTGAATACTATCAAGAGTTTGCAGGTGTAGAGCGTGTCGTAATGATGCTTGCAACCAAAACTTTACGTGTCGCCTTAGCAACTACACATTTACCCTTAAGAGATGTAGCGGATGCAATTACCAAAGAGCGATTGCATCAGGTCATTGATATTTTACTGCATGACTTAAAAACTAAATTTAAGATTACAGACCCACGTGTACTCGTGTGTGGTTTAAATCCTCATGCAGGTGAAGATGGTTATTTGGGCCGTGAAGAGATTGAAACCATTAATCCAGTACTCGAAAGTTATCGAGCGCAAGGGTTTAAAATGAGTTTAAGCTTGCCGGCAGATACCTTGTTTACTCCAGAACATCTTAAAAATGCAGACGCTGTACTTGCCATGTACCATGATCAAGGTTTACCTGTGTTAAAATCACAAGGGTTTGGTGAAGCCATCAATATTACATTGGGTTTGCCTTTCATTCGAACTTCGGTTGACCATGGCACTGCGTTGTCTTTGGCTGGGACTGGTTTGGCAAAAAGCTCAAGTTTAAATGTCGCTGTTGATTTAGCTTTATCTTTAGCAGCGAGCTAAATTTTTCATGTTGGAAATGTTCTATGTATCAAATTAATGCCCTAAACCCGAAAGATGAAGGGCATAAAGCTCGTAAACGTTTTGGTCAAAACTTCTTACATGATCAGCGAGTCATTGCCAAAATTGTGCGTTCTGTAAGTCCGCGTACAGGCGACAATATTGTCGAGATTGGACCTGGTTTAGCTGCCTTAACATCTCCTTTAATTGGGGAGTGTGATGCATTAACAGTAGTAGAGCTAGATCGTGACTTAGCTGCGGGGTTACCAGAACGTGTTCCACATCCTGAACGTTTGACGATTATAGAAGCTGACGCATTAAAGTATGACTTTAGCGAACTGGTAAAAGATGGCCGACCATTACGTGTAGTCGGTAACTTACCTTATAACATTTCAACCCCATTACTTTTTCATCTCTTGGAATTTGGCAGCAAAGTTAAAGATATGCACTTTATGCTGCAAAAAGAGGTGGTTGACCGTATTACTGCTGAACCGAATACAAAAGAATATGGACGCTTGTCGGTAATGATTCAATATTACTGTCAACCAACATTTTTATTTGAGGTGCCGGCTGGGGCATTTAACCCGCCACCTAAAGTAACGAGTGCTGTTTTCCGCCTTGTTCCTTATGATCAAAAGCCAATTACAGCAAAAGATGAAAAAGCTTTAGCTCGACTGGTTGCCCATGTATTTACTCAGCGCCGCAAAACATTAAGAAACAGTCTTAAAGGTATGATTGCAGAAGATGGCTTTGAAAAAGCTGGTGTTGATCCGATGGCTCGTCCAGAGACCTTAACACTTGCCCAATTTGTTGCTTTAGCCGATCAAATGGTGACGTAAATGACTAAGCGTTTTAACTATGTTATTGGCGATGTGCAGGGGTGTTTTGAAGCTCTAAAAGCCTTGCTTAAAGAAATACGTTTTGATCCAGATCAAGACTTTTTATGGTTTGCTGGTGATTTAGTCGCACGTGGTGAAAACTCGGTAGGAGCATTGCGTTTTATTAAAAAGCTTGTAGATCGTGGAGCTGCTGCAACTGTACTTGGAAATCATGACCTGACTTTAATTGCGGGTGCGCGTGGTTTAAAAGAGATTAAAGCAAAAGATCGTACCCAAGATGTTATTGATGCGATTGATGGTGATGAGTTAATCGATTGGTTACGTAAACAGCCATTATGCTTATTTCCAAACGAGCAGACAATTCTTACTCATGCAGGTATTCCTTGCATTTGGGATGCACAAAAAACTGCTAAGCTGGCAAAAGAAGTTGAGGCGGTACTGTCACATCAAGATTTATCTGTCTTGGATGCTTTTTTAGCAGAAATGTATGGCTCAAAACCTGATTTGTGGGAAGACAACTTAGCTGGTTCAGCGCGTTTACGTTGTATTACCAATTATTTGACTCGCATGCGTTTAACCAACGCAGAAGGGGCTTTAGAGTTTACTTTTAAAGATGCTCTAGATGCGCCAATGCCAGAAGGCTATCTACCTTGGTTTGAATTTCCAAGCAAAGCTGCTCAGACTCATCAGATTATTTTTGGTCATTGGGCTGCGCTAGAAGGTAGAACTATTAATGAGCAGATCCAGAATATTGATGGCGGCTGTGTATGGGGACGAAAGTTAATGGCTTATCGCCTTGAAGACAAAGAAATCTTTGCTGTCGAAAATCCTGTACAAATATAGGAAAAGCCATGCTTTTCACGAGCACAAGACGAGAGTTGTGCCCGTGTGAAAGTAAAAAAGCCGCATAAGCGGCTTTTTTTATTGGGAACTCTTATTCTACTCGAATCCAGATTTGATTACGCCCTAAAGCTGAAACTCCGAGATAACCGCGCATATGTAAGCGTTTGCCAGTTGAGCTAAGCTTCGCCTTAAGACCGTAAACTTTGCCAGTATTCGGATCTAAAATTTTACCACCCGTATAGTTAAGTCCATCTGTCTGTTTTAAACCCGTTGCGATATCCAGACCTAAAATCGGTTTATTGGTATATGGCGCAGGGCAGTTATCACAAATTTCTTTAGGCGTATAACCGGGGCGTGGCGTAAGTTTGACAATTTTTCCGGCATATGTCCCGTTCGTTTCTTTTCGTATTTCTACCTGTGCTTTGGGAGCACCTGTCTTATCATCAATTGTTTGCCAGAGACCTGTAATATCTGCTGCGAATGTAGCAGTATTAATCCCCAATAAGAGCAGAGCTCCAATAAAAATTTTCCCCATAATTAAAAATCCTTTTAACTTTGAAAGGTCATCTTATTTGGAATTGATAGACCGTTCAATGTTTATTTAATCAACTTCTTAATTATGGTGTTCCAAAAGACAACATTAATGTTGGTAGCCAAATTGCAGTAAATACGCCATTCAATGCCATACCAAATGCAGCATAACGACCTGCGACAGGTCCACGTTGCCAAGCTTGAGCTGTTCCAATGGCGTGTGCAGCTAAACCTAAGGCTAAACCTGATGCTCTCTCATCATGAATATGTTTAAGTAAGAATGGTGAGAATGCAGCGCCAATTACCCCAGACAAAATAACAATGAGGGTCACAAGTGTTTCAGGAGCATGTAATAAAGTTGCGATGTTCAGAGCAATTGGAGTAGTTACTGCACGGGTGGCAAATGCAAGGATGGTAGGTTCGGACATATGTAACAAGTATGCTAGTCCCATAGGTAGGGCAACGGCGCTAATACTTGCAAAAAGTAAAATACCAATGACCGATTTAATTGGAAGATCATCGTAGCGCATTGCAGCTAAAGGAATGGCTAAGGCGACAGTGACATAACCTAATAGATGACCAAATAAGTCATTCACATAAAGACGATACTGCTCATATGGCACATGCAAAACTGAAAGTAATCCAATTACAATGAACATGCCGAAAACTAGAAGTGGAACTTGCGGAAAACGTCGGTTTAAAGGCTTTGCACAAAGATAACCAATGAATGTGATCAAAAATCCGTATAAAATCGTAAACATCTTATTCTCCTTATAACCAACGTTTTGCCATTTTTGCATAAACCCACAAAGGTATAAGGGTGCTGACTACTAAGACCAAAAGAAATAATGGAATTTCCTTACCCATATGTACAAGCATAATTAATGAACCTGCACAGATGGGTAAAAAAGCGAAACCACTTTCTTTCATGATTTTATTATTGGTATCGACTATTCGAAGTGGAATTTTTTTAAACTTTCTCCAAATAAGTAAAATAATAAGTAAGCTGATTAGACCGACCAGATTACCTAATTCTGGATGACCAAAAGCACGCATGACGATGACAGAGCCTTCACGAAAACCAATAATGAGTAGTAATGTAATTGCCCATGCTGTCCAGTCTATACTTTTGATCTTATCCATATTTTTTATCTCTAAAAGTTTACTTATCAAGTTTTAACTGATATCGCCCTTGATTTCAAACTCTTCCAAGGGGCGCTTAAATTGACTCGCGTGTTCTCCCAATATTTCATCTAATGGAAGTTTTGCTTGGCGAATCAGCTTTTCTAACTTATGTGGTGCAATCTTCACATCAATATGTAGTAAGCCTGCATCATCATAATGTTCAGACTCAATCACATTTAAAGCATAAAGTTGAGTGCGCAATTTGCCATAAGCTGGTTTAAGCACGAGAGAAAACTTTTGAATTTGACCCATTAAGCATTCTTGTACTGCTTTTTGGAGCAATTCTAGGCCTTGGCCAGAATGAGCCGAAACGTAAACTCGATCTGGGACGTGTGGCTCAGCATAAATAATTTTGGCTTCTTCACCGCTCAGGTCAATTTTGTTATATACCCGAAGTACGGGAGCATCAGCGCCAATTTCTTTTAATACACCTTCTACTGCTTCAATTTGGTCGAGCATGTCATGGCTATTACTATCAATAACATGCAGTAAGAGGGTAGCTTCAAGGGTTTCTTCAAGGGTTGCTTTGAATGATTCAACCAAATCATGTTGTAAGTTTCGTACAAAACCTACGGTGTCCGCGAGCACAACAGTGCCAATACCATCCCAGTCTAAACGACGTAAGGTTGGATCAAGTGTTGCAAACAGTTGATCGGCTGCGTAGACATCACTATTAGCTAAAATATTAAATAAAGTGGATTTACCAGCGTTGGTATAACCTACTAATGAAACCGTTGGAATAGCTGCTTTTTGTCTTGCAGCACGCCCTTGCATACGAGTCTGTTGTACTTTATCTAATTTATCTTTTAATTGGGTAATACGAACACGAATGAGACGGCGATCTGTCTCTAGTTGTGTTTCACCGGGACCACGTAAGCCGATACCACCTTTTTGTTGTTCAAAGTCGGCAGACCAACCACGAATAAGACGAGTAGATAAATGTTTCAGCTGGGCAAGTTCGACCTGTAACTTACCTTCATGCGTACGGGCACGCAGCGCAAAAATATCTAAAATCAAGCCTGTGCGGTCAATAACTCGGCATTTTAATATTCTTTCTAAATTTCGTTCTTGAGCAGGTGATAACGCATGGTCAAAGATAACCAGACTCGCTTCTAGTTCCTGAACTTGCTCTGCAATTTCTTCGACTTTTCCTGAACCAATAAAAAATTTAGGATTAGGCTTATTACGCTGAACCTTAATATGTTCAAGGATATCTGCACCAGCAGACTGTGCAAGTAGAGCAAACTCTTCGGCATCCAGATCATCTAATAATTGTACAGAAACACTCACTAAGATTGTGCGTTCACCGCCTTGATGCCGATCAACATATTCCACGTGGCTATAAATCCTGAAAATGGGAAAACTTTATTCTAGAGGAAACTTAAGCAAAAGGGGAAAGCGTTTGTTCTTATCCTTTAGATTAGTTATATGAGATCAGTCTAGTGTTCAGATTTATTTTATTTGCCGTTCTCTATCGTCAATGCAAGTTTATTACGAAACGTATAGAATGACTTGAGATGGGTATAACAATGATTAATCGTTAGTGAAATTTTATGGCTCAAACGCAAAGTATAGTTAATTCAACGTTAAAGAAATTATCAAAAATAGGTTTATACGGAAAAAAGGTCACTTCTGCCACGGCCGCAATTAGTGAAGGTTTTTATCTAGTTTATCGACATGGGCTTTATAAAGATCCTAATAATCCTGTTAATACACGTTATGTCCAATACTTTTGCCGCCGTTTATGTCAGGTTTTTAATTTAGATATAGAAGTACATGGCACAATTCCTAGAGAACCTGCTTTATGGGTAAGTAATCATATTTCTTGGCTAGATGTTGCGGTTCTAGGTTCAGGTGCGCGAGTTTTCTTTCTGGCTAAAGCTGAAATTGAAAATTGGCCTATTCTTGGAAATTTAGCCAAAAGTGGTGGAACGTTATTTATTAAGCGTGGATCTGGCGATTCCGTCAGAATTCGTGAGCAAATTGCTGAATTTTTAAAACAGAATATCCCAGTATTATTTTTCCCTGAAGCGACAACTACAGATGGACATTCTGTTAAAAAAGTACATGGAAGATTACTAGGGGCAGCGATTGAAGCACAGCGTCCAGTACAGGTTTGTTTGATTTGTTATGTAAACCGCGATGGGCAACTAGATACAGTTGCGCCATTCATTGGTGACATGACATTTGCCGAACATATTCAACGTGTACTTGAAATGCCTAAAGTAACAGCTCATCTGTTAACTTTGCCTCCTATTTCAGTGGAAGGGCATGATGTCAAAAGTCTAACGCGTGAAGTGCAAGAAAAAATGGTAGAAGGTTTGGCTCAACTACATCAGAAAGTACTTAAGCCAAAAAATTAATTACATAAATCCTTCAAGTGGCAGCCATGAAAGAAATTTCATGCCTGCTTTTTGCCACCATTTCATCTCAGGTTCCTGTCTATAAATTACAGGACCATTCGGAGTTTCTTGCTGCCAATAAATATGGTTATTAGTGTCGAGCTTTAATTTATAAGCATACTTATTCAAATTTTCATCCATTGTATGGTGAATCGTCTTAGCCAGCGATGGGCTATCTAAAATCACACCAATTTCAGTATTTAAGTAAGCTGAGCGCGGATCAAAGTTAAATGAACCAATAAAAACCTGCTCATCTAATGCCATCAGTTTAGTATGCAAACTTGATCGGCTTAGCCCTTTCATATTTACTTTAGCTTTAGTGGCAAGCTCATCTGTATTTTTATTTAAATCTCTTTTATCTGGTGTTGGTAAAAATTCATAAAGTTGTACGCCGTTTTTAAGCAATTCTTTACGGTATTTTCCATAAAAGGCATGTACAACAGCAACGTCATTCGCCTTAAAAGAATTCGTTAAAACTCGAACTTCAACACCCTCTTTAGCAAGCGTGCCTAAAATTTTGGCACCTTGTTTCTCAGGAATAAAATAAGCTGAGATTAAATCAACGTTACTTTCTGGTTTTTCCAAATGATTAATTAATTGGAAGTTGAGGTGTTCTTCCTTCTTAGCTTTTGATTTGATTTTATCGGGCGAGTCTTTTACAACTTCTGCTTTTACCCAATCGAATTGAATATTGCGATTTAACCATTGATCAAATGCATGAGATTTTGACGTTAAGTTTAGAAAGTTTTGAACGGTAGCTTGTTGGTAGTGCGCTTCAAGCTGCTCTTTTAATCCTTCATAGCGTAATCGGTGTTGCTCAGGACTTACAATACTTTGAACTGAATATGCATATTCATGATTCCAGTAATCATCAAACGAATTTACGATATCATCGACAGCAGCACCTACCAACATTACATCGACATCAGAAAACTGATAGCTATCGCTTACATTGTAATATTGATTGGTCATGTTGCGCCCGCCAATAAGGGCAACCTCATTGTCGGCAATAAAGCTTTTATTGTGCATACGACGATTAATACGTTTTAGATCAAGCACCATATCCATCGCACGATATTTGCGGAAACGATAGGGATTAAAAAGCTTAACTTCAATATTTTTATGCTGAGAAAGGGCTAGTAAAATCCCTTCCATTTTTTTTGCATTATTGTCATCAATAAGAAGTCGGACTTTTACACCTCGATCAGCTGCACGAATAATAGCGTGCAACGCTAAAGCACCAACTTTGTCATTATCCCAAATGTAATACTGTAAATCTAAAGTCTTTTCGGCTTTATCAATTAATCTGAGTCGGGCAGCTAGGGCCTCCAATGGATCATTTAGAACATGGAAACCCGTTAACTTAGGATTTTGTTGACGTAAAGGTGTAATAATTTTGGCAAGTGAAGTCTCAGAAGTATCAATATCCTTGGCATATTGCACAGGCTCAACACCATGTTTTGGCAGAGTACTACATCCTGTCAAACCCACAGCAAAACTTGAACATAGGACTATAGAGGCTTTTATCAAAAAGCCTTTAGCTTGTTGATTCGTTTGAAGCTGTTTGGAATGAAAGGATTGTGCCATAATCAGTACATACGATAAGGTGAGCTAGAGTATAATTCGTGCATATTGAAAGATAAATATTGAATTTGATTACTAGCAATCAATATAAGATAAGTCGAGAGTCGTAATGTGGAATCCAAATTCAATCATTTTTTGTTTTTACTTTATTTTTTCAATACTTGCTCTATGGGGAATTTCTGAGGCTTGGATTCATCAATCTCGAACCGAGACGATTCATCCATTTAAAGCTTTTGTGCATTTACTCGCATTTTATCTCTCTTATCTACTTATTCCTCTCTGGTTTTTTAATTTATATGCTGCTTGGATTGGTTACTACTCAATTCATCAAGGTATTTTTATCTTTTTCTTAAGTGGTGTTTTAATTTATGCCCGATTTATCGAGCCTCATCTAGTCCGTGTAGATACTCATCAATATCGCCTAAATCCAGATCGTAGTTTTGATAAGCCAGTAAAAGTAGCTCTAATTGCAGATTTACATATTGGTTTATTTTCAGGGCATGAACGTCAGCTCAAAACCATAGTTAGAAAATTAAATGAACAGCAACCTGATTTAGTCGTTGTCGCTGGCGACTGGACATATGAGCCAGAAGATAGACTGATTGAAGAGTTAAGTGTTTTAAAAGAAATTCAGGCACCTGTATATTCGGTTCCGGGAAACCATGATGAGCAATATCCTGGCCCACCGATTCAACAATTATTAAAAGATGCTCTATTTTATAATGAAGTCATTGATATCGAAGGAAAAATTGTTGATTTTGAAGAATTTCGCTTGATTGGTATTGGTGATCTCTGGGCAGGAAAAACCGATATGCGTTCTATGCCAGATTTCCCCCAAGACAAGCCTTGGTTAATTTTGTCTCATAATCCAGATACGGTTGACATGGTACCTAAATTACCGAGTCGACCATTAATGTTATCTGGGCATACTCATGGTGGGCAGGTGGAGCTCCCATGGCTGACTAACTATATTATGAAAAAAGTATCAATTTTAGGTCACAAACGTGGATTTTACTCTCACGAACATGCGGATGTTTTTGTTACCGTTGGCACAGGAATGGTCGGAATCCCTTTACGTTTCAGAGTGCCACCGACCATTGATATTATTGAGCTAGTTTAAAATAAAAAGCCAATCACGTAGGATTGGCTTTTTTATGAATTAAATTTACTTATGGAATAACGATAATGGCAACACGTCGGTTAATTGCACGATTTTCATTGGTTGTATTTGGAACATAAGGTTGTGTTGAACCACGACCAATCACATAAATATTTTCTTTTTTGAATCCGCGAGCTAAGAAAAGGTTTGCTACACTTTGTGCACGTTCTTCAGATAGCTTCTGATTATAGGTAGCATCACCAACATCATCAGTGTGACCAACAATCTTTAATTTATTCAGATCATATTTATTCAATTGATTGGCTAGACGTACTAACTCAGCTTCATGACTTTGTTTTAACTCTGCATTATTAAAGTCAAATAACAAACGTTCTGGTAAACCTAAAGTCCATCCCTCATCAGTAAGAACGAAACCTTCTTTTTTGAGCAATTTTACTTGACGATATTTTAATGGTCCAAAACTCAGGCACCCTGCAAGAGTAATGCATAGCAATGCAATAAAGGAGAGTTTTAAAGATCTTGTATTCATAGATTAGCCTAAATTTATTTTTCAGGTTTATAGATAAACCAGTGTTCATCCGAATTTTTAGCCTTATACATTGCTTGATCTGCTTGCATAATGAAATCTTCGGGGCTAGATGCAAATTGTGATAAAGCAATACCTACACTAAAACTGAAGTAAATCGTTTGACCATTCAGATGCAAAGGTTCTTTACAGCTTTCGAGTAAATTTTCAGCAATAGATATTAAATGATCAGCATGACTAATGGAATGCAAAATGACAGCAAATTCGTCGCCACCTAACCGAGCAATAAAATCTTGATGACGTAGACGAGTTTGCAGTCGATTCGCCATTTCTTTTAAAACTTTATCTCCAGCTAAATGGCCAAATTGGTCATTAATCGACTTGAAGTTGTTGTTATCTATAAATAATAAAGCAGACTTATTGTCGAAACCTTTATCTTCAAACATGTCTAAAAGTATTTGATAAAAATAATGTCTATTAGGCAATAAGGTAAGCTGGTCGTGATGAGCCTGAAAGGATAATTTACGATTTTCCTTTTGTAGCTGATTATCCCATATCTGAATTTCTTCAAGTAACTCGTTAAAAACGGTATTTAAATCTTGAAATTCTTTAATTCGATTATAAGGGAAACGAAGATTATAAGCTTTTTGTTCACTTACAATTTGAGCAATATTAGTAAGTGGATAAATAGCCTGCATAATTTGACGATACGTTAAGTTTACTGACCACCACAAAGCGCAAACAATAAACAACATCGCTATCGCAAGCCCGACCATAATCATTTTGAGGAACTGCAATATTTTTTCAGAACTACCAAAAAGTGTGAGTTCACCTACATTTTGTTCATGGTGATAAATTGTAAGATGAACAGGCTCATTTAAAAACCAATGATCAAACCAGCCTTCTAAAATTGACGTTTGACTTGATAATTTAAAACTTTGGGCAATTAAATGATGTTCAGAATCATAAATATGAATAGTACGAATTGAATGGTCATTCGTATACTCATTTAAAATTTGCTCTATGGTAATTTTATCATTAAACACCACAGCGGGCTGGATACGCTCTAATAGCGTATGGCTAAGCAATTGCAAATTTTGTTTAGCGTAAGTTTCCATTGTAAAAACAGAAATTGATACAAACGTAAAAGAGCAAATAAAAAAGGTGATAGCAAAAATAGTAAATTGAGATTTTCTAAATAATGCATGCAGTGAAGTGGATTGATACAACTTTGATATCATTATCCTTACTCCGCATTCTTAGCCAAGAGTAATACTCTCGGATCAATATGAACTTTGGAGTGACTTAAAGCGTCTAAGTTAACTTTAAAGGTAGTGTAATTATTCTGATTATATAAACAAAAGATACTTCCTATTTCGCACTCTGGATTATTAATGCTTAAAGAAAGTAAAGAATGATAAGGATAATTTTGAATAAGATTCTGTTGTTGCTGGGGAGACGTAGTAGAAAAATAAACAGCCTGACAATGTGATCGAGCAAAATCTTTCGCATTTACAGTTTGAACACGATAATTATAAGACATTTGCTGGATATAAGATTGAAAAGTAGATGTGATTGAAGGGTTATCAATAACACAAAGAGTAGGCGTGTTTACATTCTCCCATTTACTGTAGCTTAGAATAGATAAAGTAAGCACATAGAAGTTATGTTTTGAATTGGCATAGCAAGGCGCACTCGTAGCAAACACTACAAGTATGCAAACAAATACTTTTTTAGCGAACTGCCACATGATGAGTTAATGCCAAACTATTGCACGAATAATCTATTCTACATGAAGTTGATAACGTAAAAAAAGTTTAATATCTCATCTAAAAGTGACCAAAAAGCCTAAAAAGTAGACAAGTGATAATATTAAATGAAAAAAGGGGTTGCAAAGGGGATGAGATGGTCTATAATGCACATCCATCGGCGGTGATGTAGATAGAAACTTGTTGAAAAACAGTTACTTGTGATTAGATTGGTTGCTTTAAGTGATGAATTTGATGGTAAGTTGGTTTTGAGAATAAGTTTTAAAAATATCGAAATTACCTGTTGACTTTTAAGAGATTAAGAGTAATATAGCCGACCTAGCTTGCTGGTGACGAACCAGGAAGAAGATCATTAAGAGAATTGAAGAACAACTTGTGTGGATTTTTACTGATTGATTAATCGAAATAATTTTCATTGATTGATTGGTTTAAATTACTCGAAGTTTATTTGAGCGAAATTTAAGTCAGTAATTGATGAGCCAGAATTGGCACCTTGTCTTTAATAAGGTGCAAAATGATTTTAACTGAAGAGTTTGATCATGGCTCAGATTGAACGCTGGCGGCAGGCTTAACACATGCAAGTCGAGCGGAGAGAGGTAGCTTGCTACTGATCTTAGCGGCGGACGGGTGAGTAATGCTTAGGAATCTGCCTATTAGTGGGGGACAACATTTCGAAAGGAATGCTAATACCGCATACGTCCTACGGGAGAAAGCAGGGGATCTTCGGACCTTGCGCTAATAGATGAGCCTAAGTCGGATTAGCTAGTTGGTGGGGTAAAGGCCTACCAAGGCGACGATCTGTAGCGGGTCTGAGAGGATGATCCGCCACACTGGGACTGAGACACGGCCCAGACTCCTACGGGAGGCAGCAGTGGGGAATATTGGACAATGGGCGCAAGCCTGATCCAGCCATGCCGCGTGTGTGAAGAAGGCCTTATGGTTGTAAAGCACTTTAAGCGAGGAGGAGGCTACTTTAGTTAATACCTAGAGATAGTGGACGTTACTCGCAGAATAAGCACCGGCTAACTCTGTGCCAGCAGCCGCGGTAATACAGAGGGTGCAAGCGTTAATCGGATTTACTGGGCGTAAAGCGCGCGTAGGCGGCTAATTAAGTCAAATGTGAAATCCCCGAGCTTAACTTGGGAATTGCATTCGATACTGGTTAGCTAGAGTGTGGGAGAGGATGGTAGAATTCCAGGTGTAGCGGTGAAATGCGTAGAGATCTGGAGGAATACCGATGGCGAAGGCAGCCATCTGGCCTAACACTGACGCTGAGGTGCGAAAGCATGGGGAGCAAACAGGATTAGATACCCTGGTAGTCCATGCCGTAAACGATGTCTACTAGCCGTTGGGGCCTTTGAGGCTTTAGTGGCGCAGCTAACGCGATAAGTAGACCGCCTGGGGAGTACGGTCGCAAGACTAAAACTCAAATGAATTGACGGGGGCCCGCACAAGCGGTGGAGCATGTGGTTTAATTCGATGCAACGCGAAGAACCTTACCTGGCCTTGACATAGTAAGAACTTTCCAGAGATGGATTGGTGCCTTCGGGAACTTACATACAGGTGCTGCATGGCTGTCGTCAGCTCGTGTCGTGAGATGTTGGGTTAAGTCCCGCAACGAGCGCAACCCTTTTCCTTATTTGCCAGCGAGTAATGTCGGGAACTTTAAGGATACTGCCAGTGACAAACTGGAGGAAGGCGGGGACGACGTCAAGTCATCATGGCCCTTACGGCCAGGGCTACACACGTGCTACAATGGTCGGTACAAAGGGTTGCTACCTAGCGATAGGATGCTAATCTCAAAAAGCCGATCGTAGTCCGGATTGGAGTCTGCAACTCGACTCCATGAAGTCGGAATCGCTAGTAATCGCGGATCAGAATGCCGCGGTGAATACGTTCCCGGGCCTTGTACACACCGCCCGTCACACCATGGGAGTTTGTTGCACCAGAAGTAGCTAGCCTAACTGCAAAGAGGGCGGTTACCACGGTGTGGCCGATGACTGGGGTGAAGTCGTAACAAGGTAGCCGTAGGGGAACCTGCGGCTGGATCACCTCCTTAACGAAAGATTGACGATTGGTAAGAATCCACAACAAGTTGTTCTTCATAGATGTATCTGAGGGTCTGTAGCTCAGTTGGTTAGAGCACACGCTTGATAAGCGTGGGGTCACAAGTTCAAGTCTTGTCAGACCCACCATGACTTTGACTAGTTGAAGTTATAGATAAAAGATACATGACTGATGATGTAAGCTGGGGACTTAGCTTAGTTGGTAGAGCGCCTGCTTTGCACGCAGGAGGTCAGGAGTTCGACTCTCCTAGTCTCCACCAGAACTTAAGAGAAGTTCGGATTACAGAAATTAGTAAATAGAGATTTTAAGATCTTGGTTTATTAACTTCTGTGATTTAAGTATCACGGTATTAAGCATGACCTGACGAAGGCATGTTTATTCATTAACAGATTGGCAAAATTGAGTCTGAAATAAATTGTTCACTCAATAACAAAAAGAGAGGAAGTAATTCTGATCTTGGAGTTGATTGAGAACTAGCAAATTAACTGAATCAAGCGTTTTGGTATATGAATTTAGATTGAAGCTGTACAGTGTTTAAGTACACAGACAACAGATAGTAGCGATGAAGAATCGCACGGACAACACTCACTTGTAGGTGTTGACGACTGTTTGGGGTTGTATAGTCAAGTAATTAAGTGCATGTGGTGGATGCCTTGGCAGTCAGAGGCGATGAAAGACGTGATAGCCTGCGAAAAGCTCCGGGGAGGCGGCAAATATCCTTTGATCCGGAGATTTCTGAATGGGGGAACCCACCTACTTTAAGGTAGGTATTGCAACATGAATACATAGTGTTGCAAGGCGAACGAGGGGAAGTGAAACATCTCAGTACCCTTAGGAAAAGAAATCAATTGAGATTCCCTCAGTAGCGGCGAGCGAACGGGGATCAGCCCATTAAGTTATGTGTGTTTTAGTGGAACGCTCTGGGAAGTGCGAACGTAGAGGGTGATATTCCCGTACACGAAAGGGCACACATAATGATGACGAGTAGGGCGAGGCACGTGAAACCTTGTCTGAATATGGGGGGACCATCCTCCAAGGCTAAATACTCCTGACTGACCGATAGTGAACCAGTACCGTGAGGGAAAGGCGAAAAGAACCCCTGTGAGGGGAGTGAAATAGATCCTGAAACCGCATGCATACAAGCAGTGGGAGCACCTTCGTGGTGTGACTGCGTACCTTTTGTATAATGGGTCAGCGACTTATATTCAGTAGCAAGGTTAACCGTATAGGGGAGCCGTAGGGAAACCGAGTCTTAATAGGGCGTTTAGTTGCTGGGTATAGACCCGAAACCAGGCGATCTATCCATGAGCAGGTTGAAGGTTGGGTAACACTAACTGGAGGACCGAACCCACTGTCGTTGAAAAGCCAGGGGATGACTTGTGGATAGGGGTGAAAGGCTAATCAAGCCTGGTGATAGCTGGTTCTCCCCGAAAGCTATTTAGGTAGCGCCTCGGACGAATACCATAGGGGGTAGAGCACTGTTTCGGCTAGGGGGTCATCCCGACTTACCAAACCGATGCAAACTCCGAATACCTATGAGTACTATCCGGGAGACAGACTGCGGGTGCTAACGTCCGTAGTCAAGAGGAAAACAATCCAGACCGCCAGCTAAGGCCCCAAAATCATAGTTAAGTGGGAAACGATGTGGGAAGGCATAGACAGCTAGGAGGTTGGCTTAGAAGCAGCCACCCTTTAAAGAAAGCGTAATAGCTCACTAGTCGAGTCGGCCTGCGCGGAAGATGTAACGGGGCTAAAACTATGTGCCGAAGCTGCGGATTTGACATTAGTCAAGTGGTAGGGGAGCGTTCTGTAAGCCGATGAAGGTGTATTGAGAAGTATGCTGGAGGTATCAGAAGTGCGAATGCTGACGTGAGTAACGACAAAACGGGTGAAAAACCCGTTCGCCGAAAGACCAAGGGTTCCAGTCCAACGTTAATCGGGGCTGGGTGAGTCGACCCCTAAGGCGAGGCCGAAAGGCGTAGTCGATGGGAAATTGGTTAATATTCCAATACTTCTGTGTAATGCGATGAGAGGACGGAGAAGGTTAAGTCAGCCTGGCGTTGGTTGTCCAGGTGGAAGGATGTAGGTATGTATCTTAGGCAAATCCGGGGTACTCTATACTGAGATCCGATAGCAAGCTGTACTTGTACAGTGAAGTGGCTGATACCATGCTTCCAGGAAAAGTCTCTAAGCTTCAGTTACACAGGAATCGTACCCGAAACCGACACAGGTGGTCAGGTCGAGTAGACCAAGGCGCTTGAGAGAACTCTGCTGAAGGAACTAGGCAAAATGGTACCGTAACTTCGGGAGAAGGTACGCTGTTGTTGGTGATGGAACTTGCTTCCTGAGCTGACGACAGCCGCAGAAACCAGGCCGCTGCAACTGTTTATTAAAAACATAGCACTCTGCAAACACGAAAGTGGACGTATAGGGTGTGATGCCTGCCCGGTGCTGGAAGGTTAATTGATGGGGTTAGCGTAAGCGAAGCTCTTGATCGAAGCCCCAGTAAACGGCGGCCGTAACTATAACGGTCCTAAGGTAGCGAAATTCCTTGTCGGGTAAGTTCCGACCTGCACGAATGGCATAATGATGGCGGCGCTGTCTCCAGCAGAGGCTCAGTGAAATCGAAATCGCTGTGAAGATGCAGTGTACCCGCGGCTAGACGGAAAGACCCCGTGAACCTTTACTGCAGCTTGACACTGAACTTTGACCTTACTTGTGTAGGATAGGTGGGAGGCTTTGAAGTTGGAACGCTAGTTCCAATGGAGCCGTCCTTGAAATACCACCCTGGTAATGTTGAGGTTCTAACTCTGTCCCGTTATCCGGGACGAGGACCGTGTCTGGTGGGTAGTTTGACTGGGGCGGTCTCCTCCTAAAGAGTAACGGAGGAGTACGAAGGTGCGCTCAGCGTGGTCGGAAATCACGCGTAGAGTATAAAGGCAAAAGCGCGCTTAACTGCGAGACCCACAAGTCGAGCAGGTACGAAAGTAGGTCTTAGTGATCCGGTGGTTCTGTATGGAAGGGCCATCGCTCAACGGATAAAAGGTACTCTGGGGATAACAGGCTGATACCGCCCAAGAGTTCATATCGACGGCGGTGTTTGGCACCTCGATGTCGGCTCATCTCATCCTGGGGCTGAAGCAGGTCCCAAGGGTATGGCTGTTCGCCATTTAAAGAGGTACGCGAGCTGGGTTTAGAACGTCGTGAGACAGTTCGGTCCCTATCTACCGTGGGCGCTGGAAATTTGAGAGGATCTGCTCCTAGTACGAGAGGACCAGAGTGGACGAACCTCTGGTGTACCGGTTGTGACGCCAGTCGCATCGCCGGGTAGCTATGTTCGGAAGGGATAACCGCTGAAAGCATCTAAGCGGGAAGCCTACCTCAAGATAAGATTTCCCTAGGAATTTATTCCTCTAAAGAGCCGTTCGAGACTAGGACGTTGATAGGTTGGATGTGGAAGCATAGTGATATGTGAAGCTGACCAATACTAATTGCTCGTGAGGCTTGACTATACAACACCCAAGCAGTTGTATGTGAAGCATCAATCGATTCATAAACATGCAAAGCAACTTGATTTAGTTAAACGCTTAGCTAAAATGAACAAAATCAGATTCAATCAGCCCGTCTGTAAAGATTTGGAAAACGCAACGTATCACACAGTGAATAAAACGAAGCAAGTATCCATAAACAGTTGTGCTGGCGACCATAGCAAGAGTGAACCACCTGATCCCTTCCCGAACTCAGAAGTGAAACCTCTTAGCGCTGATGGTAGTGTGGGGTTACCCATGTGAGAGTAAGTCATCGCCAGCTCATTATTCTAAACACCCCCGTTCCAATGAATGGGGGTGTTTTTTTATTATCAGAAAAATAATTAAAAATCTAAATTAGATTTATGGATTTAAATCTTTAAATTTAATAAAAAATATAGATAGAGTAATTAATGAGAAGAAATAGAGAAGAGCCAACTTTTATTAAAAATGGTTCTTCTAAAGTCGATTATTTCAGTTGTCTACGTGCATGCTTTAGAGCAGTTCGAAGACCTTCTTCTAAAGTCGGGTGATAAAAGGGTTTCTCTAGAATATCATTTAGCGTTAATTCTTCACCGATTATCCAGCTTAATAAATGGGCCATATGTTCAGTTGCTTCTGTAAATAGCTCAGCACCTAGAAGCTTTTGGCTTTCCCGTTCTATATAAACTTCAATAGCACCTTTATTTTTTCCAAGAACAATAGCTCTTCCTTGTCGTTCATAAGAGGCTTCACCTGTAATAAAGTCTATACCTTCGTCTTTTAGCTGCTTATAACTTTGCCCTACAATCGCCATTTCAGGATGACTAAAGACAATTCCTAATGGAGTAAGCGTCTTAACTGAGTTAACTTGTGGATAATTTAAACAGTTATAAACAACTTTTTTACCTTCATGTGCTGCTTCATGTTGTAGTGGCGTTGAGGTGTAAGCGTCACCGACAACAAAAATTGAATATGTATCTAGCTGCTTAGTTTTAGCATTTACAGGTAATAACTTAATATCTTTGAATGAATTATCGATATTTTCTAGTTTTAAAGTATCAATTAAACTTGTACGGCCGGTTGCAGCTAAAACATATTCAACCTCGAGAGTTTTCTGTTCTTCATCAACTTGGTAAGTTAATAAAGCGTTTTCATCACTGTATTTAACTTCATTTGGCAGAGTTTCGAATAGAATTTTCAACTCTTTACCTAGCTCTTTCTGTGCAAGTTGTTGAAGCTTAGCGCTAGTAAGTACTCCAATTCTTTTACTACGAGCGAAGATTGTAGTTTCTACGCCTAAACGATGCATTGCTTGAGCAATTTCAAGGGCAATCACACCACTACCAATGACAGCAATAGATTTAGGCAGGGTTTTTAACTCAAATATTTGATCTGTAGTTATAAGCCGTTTACCAAGTTCTTCCTTCCAGGTTTGATCATAATTAGGAGTTGAACCGACAGCGAGAATAAAACTTTTTGATTGGTATTGTTGCCCATTAACTTCTACAGTTTGTGAATCAATAAAATGTGCTTTACCAGAAATTTTATGTTCTGCAGGCCATTGTTCTACATCTTTTAATGTTGCTTGTGTAAAACGATCACGTAAAGTTTGTACGTGCTGCATTACTTGATCTGTATTAATTTTTGCAGATACATCCAAAGCAACCTCTCGAGCATTTTGGATGTCAAACATACGGTTTGCTGTAGAGATGAGAACTTTACTTGGCATGCAGCCTACACGAGCACAAGTGGTATCCCATGGTCCATCATTTATAATTAAAATATTATTGGTATGTTTAACGGCTTCTTTATATGCGCTAATACCCGCAGTACCTGCGCCAATGATAATAATATCGAACATTGTCATTAAGCTATTTTAATAGATATTTAGAATATATAGAAAAACCCTCTTGAACAGAGGGTTTGGCTCTAATTATTTAGCTTTAAAATGTAAATTTTTGCATAAAAGGTGTTTTTAAAGTGGTTGAAAAAGTTCCATTTTGATTAATAGATTGACCTTCAATACTTATACCATTAATGACATGTTTAAAGTTTAATGTAGTTCCATTCGGAGACTGTTTAAAAGTGAAAATATTTGGTCCTTCTAAATAAATACTGCCATTAAATTTTTGTGCATTCGTGGTTGGAGATTGATTCTCAACGCGACTTCCTTCAATACCAGTAATACTTGGTAAGCTCAATACTTGACTACCACTGAGTTTCACTTGATATGTCGCATTGTTCGGATTGCCTGAAGTAGAATTCACAATAAATGAAATTGGCTCTGCAAAAGGAACATTTGGGTTGTCATTGATAAGTACGTTGAAACCAGAACCACTTTGAACTACGTAGAGATCACCATCAGTTGATGTATTATCTTTATATACACTCATTGCACCAGTAGTAACTTCTTTTTCAGTCGGTTGACCTGTATCTGGATCTTGAACAATAGTCGATGTAGTGATTTTATAATCACTTGTTGTTGAATTAATTAATACGAATCTTTTTTGCTTAGTTTGTTCAAGTCCCCATGACTGTTGGAATGGATACGCAAAGGCTCCAGTAATTGTTACATCTTGGAAGTTTTTATCATTATTTTCATTTTGAAAAATATAAATTCTGGTATTTGATTGATAATCCTCTAAATTTGGAGATATATTGTCATTCGCTAGTTTAATATTTTTTAAATCATCTGCCGTAATATCAAAGTCCCAATCACTATATCCAGTGAGTAAACTTTTAATTTCTTCACCTTTAAATACATAACAGGCACGGTAGTCTGTAGTACTTTTAATAAAGCATTTATCACGATAGTGGTCGGAGTACTTGGTAAGATCTACTTTGCGAATATCTAAAGTTAATTTGAGTGGACCTTGAGCGAAGGTGTCTAGTGCGTGATCAATGTAACCTTTTGATAATTTTTCATCGTTAAGATCATAGGCACCAAACAAATATTTTCCTTCTTGCTTTACGCTATTTAAAACAGAAGTAGCCAATTCTTGATCTGTTGAAGGTGTGGTTGGTGTTGTTGTAGAGCCAGAACTTGAATTTTGGTTATAGTAGCCATCACCGCCACCTCCACCACAAGCTGTCAAAAAAGCAGCCAAAGTAATCCCACATACCCCATGAGTAAGTTTCATCATTATCCCCAATTAAAATGATAAGTTATTTAAAATAATTTTTTAGATTTATAAAATAACATATATTTCATGAGGTTGCTCATGATATTTATAGACAGGGAAACTGATTAAATGCGTGTACCCATCGTTACTCCAACTGTAGGTTTTACTTGCATTGAAGAACATGCGGTAATGATTAAACAGCTTAAAAGAATGAATATAAATTTATTCATAAAAAAATTAATCAATAAATCAAAAGATCTAAGTACTCTAAATTAATATTATTTTTAGTTCTGTTGAGTTCGTGCAGAAATATGCAAAATAATTTATCTAAAAACCCTACTTTATAAAGAAATAGGGTTTTAAAGAGTAATAGTTTCTTAAACTTAGTCGTCTAACAAGTCCATTTGTTTTGCTAATTGATATAGGTTGTTTGAACGGTTTCCTGTACGACAGAACATAAGTATAGGTTTTGGCAACTCATTGTAATGATTGGCAAAAGTACGTACATCGAGTTCTGTGATTTGTCCAGCTACAACAGGTTGATAAACGTAGTCTAAACCGACTTGACGGGCTGCTTCTTCAATTTGAGCACTTGTAGGTTGTTCTGGACCGCCTTCCATATCTGGTCGGTTATTAATAATAGATTTAAATCCTTTTTCTACAACTTGACCAACATGTTCTGGGCCAATTTGACCTGCGAAACCAACATTATCTGACATTTCGTCACTCCAAAATTTAACAAAACCTCTTATGCTGTATCATAGCATTAAGCTTAACCTGAGATACAAGACACTAAAACGTTGTTCCTACATAGATAAAACTTATGTCATAGAACAGCTATAGATTTTTAAAAGGCGATCAGGATGTTTTTTGTAAATTCATTACTTCGACTATAATGCCACGGAGCACATATGCACGCTTATACGGTTGAGCCTTTATATGTTCCATGTGATCAGGAAGTGATCGCAGCTGATTTTTATATTCCAAAAACAAATAAGAAATCTGCAGTAATTATTATGGCACATGGTTTTGCCGGATTGCGTCAATTTAAACTTATTCAGTATGCCCAGCGATTTGCGCAAGCAGGTTACGCTGTTATTTTATTTGATTATCGATATTGGGGCGGGAGTACTGGCAAGCCGAGAGAAATGGTCTCGATCAATTCCCAGTTAGAAGATTGGAAGACCGTTATTCAATATGCCTCGAATTGCAAACTTGTAGATAACCGAAGAATTGTACTGTGGGGAACTTCTTTAAGTGGAGGATATGCGCTAAGCCTAGCGTCAGAGTTAAAGAACATTCAGGCAATTTTAGTACAAATTCCTTATGTAGATGGCGCTGAAACTGCCAAGCTCTATCCTTTACAGCGTTATCCCCAAGCATTGAAGCTATCAAGTCAGGATTATATGGGATCAAAGATGGGGCTTAATCCAAAGAGATTACCTGTGGTTGATCAACATAGCTTATGTTTTATGCCTACAGCAGATAGTTATTATGGCTATTTATCGATTGTGAATCCTGACTATTATTGGAGTGGGGAAGTTCCTGCTCGTGTCTTTTTTAATCTGATGCGATACCGTCCAATCCAAGTTGTGCGCCAGATTAATATTCCTGTTTTATTTATTGCTGCTCAAAAAGATTCACTTATTCCTATTGAGTCAAGCCGTGAAGCTGCGACAAATATTGCGCCTTTTGTGAGTTATCATGAGTGGGATATGAAACATTTTGATATCTATCACGGTTCATGGTTTGAAAAAGCAGTGATAACCCAATTAGAATTTTTACATCAGCATATAGGAGTGATGTAAATGATTATTGTATGTGCATCGTGTGGTGCTAAAAACCGAGTTCCAGAAGAAAAACTTCCTGAGCAACCAAGCTGTGGGCAATGTCATCAGCCATTACTACCGCTTGCACCTATTGAGCTAAATGAGCAAAATTTTAGTAACTACATCACGAATAGTGATCTACCTATTCTTATAGACTTATGGGCAGAATGGTGCGGACCTTGTAAAATGATGGCTCCACATTTTGCGCAGGTCGCAAAACAGAATCCAGGCGTTATCTTTGCCAAGATTAATACCGAAGAATCTCCTCGCTTGAGCCAAGCTTTTCATGTGAGAAGTATTCCGACACTTGTCTTAATGAATAAAACGACAGAGGTCGCGCGTATTAGCGGTGCATTACGTGCGCCTGAATTGCAGCAGTGGCTCGATCAACAACTTCAAACGAATTTCGGGAGCTAAGGTGTCAGAAGCTTATACCAAACCAGAAGGAATTTTATCCTTACAAACGATTGCCATGCCTGCAGATACAAACTGGAGTGGTGATGTATTTGGTGGATGGATTGTGTCACAAATGGACTTGGCTGGAGCAATTCACGCAGAACGTTTCAGTCGTGGTCGCTGTGCTACGATTTCCATTAATCAAATGACCTTTTTGGTTCCGGTAAAGGTTGGCTTTGTCATTAGCTGCTATACCAAAATCTTAAAAGTTGGAAATACTTCTATTCAGATGCAAATTGAAGTTTGGGATAGTCATGATGACTCTCGTGAGCCAATACGTATTACTGAAGGAGTCTTTACCTTTGTAGCAGTTGATGTAAAAGGTAATAAGCGTCAAATACCTGAAGAAGCAAGACAAAAGTTTTTAGATACTCAATAAAACGTATAAAGCCTGAATATCAGTATTCAGGCTTTAATTTTTAATTTAGATAAAGAAATCATTTTTAGAATTAAAACATCGTATTGGTATTTTTGCTTTGCTCAGGAATATTTTGTATTACATCCCAATGCTCTACGATTTTTCCATTTTCAACACGGAATATATCAACAATCGCTCTTCCTCGATCTTTTTCGTTTTCAGTCGAATGAACATGTAAAACGACAAGATTACCTTCAGCAATTGTACGTTTAATCTCATTTTTAGCTTGCGGATTCTTTTGGAATTTTTCAGTGAAGAAATTAACAAAAGGTGCTTTCCCATCTGGAACATTAGGATTGTGCTGAATGTATTGTTGACCAATATAACGGTCTGCATATTCTTTGACTTTATGTTTTAAAAAGACACCTTCATAAAATTCGGTCACTATTCTTTTGTTTTGAGCACTTACTTTATCAATAGCTTCTGATTTAGCCGAAGTTACTTTACTGGTTTTAATGTGGGGTTCAGTCGCGTGAGAACTTATTGTTGTAAATATTAAACTGGTAAATAAAGAGGAAAGAATTAATATTTTTTTCATTTTTAACCTCAAGATACAAAATATTAGTTTTATATCTTGAGGTAAATAACCGTCTAAAAATACTTTAGATTAGTTATTATTTCTTACGTTTAGGTAACCATGCCCAGAGCATTTGGTATTGAATTGGTTCATTGCCTGCGTCATCAATCACAGTAACAGGAATCACAAGTTCGCCTTTCTCATTATCTGCAATAAACTTTTGTTGTTCAGTAGACAATGTTGCTGTAGCAGTCAAACCGCCTTCAACCACTTTTAAATAATCTACATGTAATGATTTGATTAATAAAATTCGATTATCAGGAATATGTAAACCGGTTAGAAAACCTGTTGCAGTTTCTGCTAAAAGAGCCATAGCCGCAGCATGAACTCCTTTAATATGATTCTGCATATTTTTTTGGTTATCTAAACGGACAATAACGTGGTTTGAGTCTACTTCCAGATAGCGGATATTTGCTGTACCCACCATTGGCACGATACGACCAAACGCCTTGCTCCAAAGCGTGCTTCGAATACCTTTTGGAAATTTTGAAGTTGCTTTTACCAGTTTTGATAGACGGTTGGATTGAGACATGGAATTACCTTAGCTTTAAATGGCCGACAAGATATTAATCTTTAAAGTTATTAAACTGTAATGGCACACCGAATTGTTGTTCACGTAAAAAAGTCATGACTTGTTGTAAGGTGTCACGTTTTTTATCAGTTACACGAATTTTGTCGCCTTGAATAGAAGATTGCACTTTAACGCCACTTTCTTTAATGGCTTTATTAATTTTTTTTGCAGTATCAGAGTCAAGACCATCTTTAAGTTTAATCACTTGTACAAAGTTTTTGCCAGAAGCCGCAGCTTTTTGTGGATCAAGTGCTTGAACATCAATTTTACGTTTATAAAAATGATTTTCTAACATGTTATAAACTTGTTCACACTGGAAATCACTTTCGGTACTGATTTTGATTTCTTTATTTTTTTCATTTAGTTCGATAGAAACATCGTGACCACGGAAGTCAAAGCGTGTTGCAATCTCTTTTTGTGTGTTTTGTACAGCATGATTAACTTCAAATAACTCTAATTCAGAGACAATATCGAAAGAAGGCATAGTTTAGACCTTTACAAAGTGAAAGAATATTTGAGATGCTAAGAGGGTTTTCTTCATTTGCCAAGTGTTGTTTACATCAAAGGAGTGCACAATGATCCGTAAACAAGAAATTACAACATTTGAATTCCCAGAAAATGCTGTTATCTGGGATGTCCGTGATACTAATGCTTATGCAGAAGGGCATGTTAAAGGTGCGGTGAATCGCCCAATTAATGATTTGAATGCTGATATTTTGAACCAGGTCTCTGCGGGTCAGCCGATTTATATTTTATGTGGTGGTGGTAGCAAAGCTCCTCGTGCAGCTGAGAAACTAGAAGGATTGGATGCCTCGCGTGAATATGTCGTGCTGATGGGCGGGACACGTGCAGCTCGTGATGCTGGCTTGCCTCTAGAGCAGGGCGCATAAAAAAAGCACCTTCGGGTGCTTTTTTATTGAAATGAATTATTGCGGTTTAAAATAAGGCTTTTTAGTTTTCACTTTCTTTTGGAACCGTTGAGGACTCAATTTTTGTAATAGGCGGTCTGGCACTGGACAAGCTTCTCCTAATATTTGAGCAACTAAGATTTCACTGCATAGCGGTGCAAAAAGAAAGCCTTTAGAGCCAAGCCCGGCAAAAGTAGCAATTCGGCTATTCTCCTGCATTTTTCCAACCAGAGGAAAATAATCCAAGCTTTGTGCCCGTATGGATGCACGCCCTTGCCATGTCGAAGGTGACGGTAACTTTTCAGCATATTCAGGGAATACACTGTGGATTAATTCAAAGTTATGCACATGGTCTTCGGGAAGTACATCTTGATCTTCACGATTTGGGTAGAAAGACGCACCTAAAATCATCTGTGCAGCGTCAAGTTGCATGCAATAGCCGCCATAGCTATAAGCTTCATTTAAAGGCAGAGGGGCAAACGTATTATCAACCCAGCTCACTTGTCCACGTATTGGTTTTAACTGTGGATAGCTGTCGAATAAAGCAGCACTTTCTCGAGCACAGCACACAACGACATGGTCTGCCTCTGCAATGATTTGATTGTCGGTGTGCAATTGAACTTTATTTTCACAAGAAACAAGTGCTGTGACATGGGCAATTTTGAGATTGATACATGGATGCTGCAAAATTTCAACACGTAATTGATGTGGTGAGACGGAGCCAGCCTCAGTTAGCAATATGCTTGAGTAATCAGTTTCAAGTGAGTTCGCTGAGTTAGTAACAACTTGAGCTGGATACTGATTTACCAAATCGAGAAGTTCATCTGCATTTTTCAATGCAATTTGTTGAATTTGAAGTGGACGGAATGCATTAAAATTTTTATAAAAATTTAAAGCATGTTGCCAACTTAAGGTCATGAGATGTTCATGACTTTGTTCAATTGGGCATAGTTTCGGATTAAGTAATGCCAAAGGGTTTCCAGAGGCACCCGATAATGCATTTGTTTGCTCGTATAAGGTCACTTGGTGGCCACGTGCTGCAAATGCCCACGCCGTGCTTAAACCTGCTACACCAGCCCCTATAATCGCAATATGCTGTTGCTCTGTAGCCAATGCATGAGTTTGATCTAATTCTAAGGAACCTTTATCAGATTCAGGCAGATTCCAGACTGCTTTGAGCATTTCTCGTTTATGGCCAAAACCACGTGGACGAGAAATATCGATACCATGTGTTTTTAATCCACGTTTTAAAATACCAGCAACACTAAAAGAGGCAAATGTAGTGCCATAACCTGAAAGACGGACAATATTGTTTAAAACATTTTGTTCCCACATGTCTGGGTTGCAAGACGGTGCAAAGCCATCTAGAAACCAGGCATTCACAGCTTTAGTTTTAGCCATGCTTGGAAAAATTTCTTGCGCATCTCCAAGCCATAAATCGATGCTAAAACGTTCTTTAGGAAAAGTTAAACGATGACATCCGGCAATAGGCAGGGGATATTGTTCAATTAACTGCTCTGCAAGCGGTTTAAGCTCATCCCAGACATTTAAAGCGCGAATAAGATCAGCTTTACTTAATGGAAACTTTTCAACGCTAATTGCGTGTAAATGGCTTTGATTATTAGGACGAACTTGCTGCCAAAGTTGCCAGAGTGCAAGAATATTTAAACCTGTACCAAAACCGGTTTCTCCTACACTGAAATATTCAAAATCTTTTAAATTGGCTAATCGTTCTGATAAGTCGTTACCATTTAGGAAAACATGTCGTGTTTCAAGTAGGCCATTATCTTTAGAAAAGTAGACATCACCAAATTGTTTAGAAATGGGAATCTCGATACCATCGACAAATTCCCAGTCCAGCTCTGCTGTTTGGATACGGTTTGATACGTTCATTGAATTTAATAGATCGCTTGGTATTACCACTGGCGTCGACGTTTTGTATGAATATAACTAGCAATAAAGAAACCTAGCAATACACCACCCGCTAAGGTAACAGCGCCATATAAAAACATTTGTGCACTTCGTTCGCTTTGTAAGACTTGAACCTGAACAGAGAGATTATCATTTTTTAGCTGTAACTCTTGGTTCTGAGCCAATGCTTCAAGGTTGGCATGTTCTAGCTGTTTTAAGCGAGATGCTTGATCTTGAACTAAGACTTTGATTTTTGCGTCTTGCTGTTGCTTGTTCTTTGCGAGCTGTTCTGCTGTAAGTGGTTGTGTTGCAGTTGGTGCGGTCGTCGCTGCTGTCTTGACCCCAGTTGCAGATGTTAGAGCTGGTTTAGCGGCTTGAGCTGAAGGCGCACTTGGAGAAGGTGTTGCTGGTGTCGCAGCAGGTTCAACTGCTCCAGCAGTTGAACATATCAAACACAAGCCAAGAAAGCTTTTGATTGCAAGCTGCATGCGATTACCCTTTTGGAAATGCTTTATTAAACGGTTTTACATCAACGTGAGCATAAATGCCTTCTTTAAGAAATGGTTCTTCTTTTAACCATTCATCTAATGCTTCACGACTGTCGAATTCAACAATCATTGTGCTACCGTAGAAGCCTGCTTGCGGATCATTAGGATCTTTTGGCATAGCACCTGCTGTAACAAGGCGGCCTTCATCATCGAGTTTTTGTAAGCGTTCGATATGCTGAGGGCGTACTGCCAAGCGTTTTTCTAAAGTTCCTTCGTTATCGGTACAGCTTAGAACAAAAAAAGGCATGTAATCGTATCTCTATAAACAGTCAGGAAATATTTTAAGCGTCTGGTGACTTAAAATGTTTGCGTAAAATAATGAACTGAATAATGATAAATGAAAACATCACGATCATGTCACCAAATGCAGTAAATTCGCCCCAATATTTTCCACCGTGAAATAAAAATGCGAAGAATACATGCAGACAAGACATCACGACAAACATCGCAGCCCAAGCAAAATTGAGGTTTTTCCAACCTTTTTCACTCAAATCTAAAATCGGGTCAAATAAGCGTTGAATGAGTGGTTTACGATCTTTACCAAACCAAGGTGAAACCAAGAATGCGCCTGCGAAAACTAAATTTAAAATCGCAGCTTTGAGACGAATATAGAAATCGTCACTTAACATGAGGGTGATGCCACCAAAAATGACAGTCATAAACAATACAAACCACTGTTGTTTATCAAGACGGAATTTTTGGAAAACGAATAGGGCACCATATACCACAAGCATTGAAATAATTAAGCCAGTCGTCGCTACAAGAATATTATTATTATCGGCACCACCAGCAGACCCGATCAGTTTCAGTAAAGGATGCTGGGTGTCAGTTGGATCAACTGTTTTATATAAATAGAAGAAAATAATTAATGGAACAAAGTCCAGAAGTGCTTTCATGTTAGAGTATCTGATCAGGTTTGGCGAATGGCATAGTATAAAAGATGCAAGGCATAGATTTACATACACATAGCAATATTTCTGATGGAACTTTGTCTCCAGAATTGCTGGTGCAAGCTGCTATTGATGTGAACTTGCATACGTTGGCTTTGACTGACCACGATACAATGGATGGGTTGCAGCGTGCAAAAATTGCTGCACAAGGTCATGATTTAAATATTATTTCTGGCGCAGAGATTTCTAGTCAGTGGTCGCGCCCAACCACTAAGAAGAGTTATGGTGTACATATTGTTGCTTTAAATATGCAAGATGAAGCACCAATTTTAGAAGCATTAGAACAACAAAAAAGAATTAGAGCGCAAAGAGCTAAAGTGATTTGTGAGCTATTAGAAAAATGTATTGGTTTTCAGATTTATGATGATGTTCTTGCTAAAGTAGAAAATCAGGCGGATAGGGTAACAAGAACTCATATTGCTAAAACATTGGTCGAGAAAAATGTCGTGACTCGTCCTCAACAAGCATTTGATCGCTTCTTAAAAGAAGGAAAACGTGCTTTTGTAAAGTTTGAAGGACTAGGCTTAAAAGAAACCATTGATGTGATTCATCAAAGTAAAGGCTTTGCAGTATTAGCACATCCGACCCGTTATGATTTATCTGCAACTAACGTTCGTTATTTAATTGAATTATTCGCGACTTCAGGTGGAGACGCAATTGAGTTACCTCCACCAATGGAACCTCTATCTACTCGCCAAATGATTGATCGAATGATTGAACAATATCAGTTGGCAGTTTCAATTGGCAGTGATTTTCATGGTGAAAACATGCCATGGATTAAACTAGGAAATACACCTAAACCCACTGATAAGCAGCATGGGATTTGGGAACGTTTTCTTTAAACTCTTTAGAGTAAGTTGTTATCTTGAGCCTGAATGGGGGGTGGGGTAGGTTTACCGAGAGTCCCTAATAGTTCAATCTCGATACTACGTACCATTGCATCTAGCGGTAAATCATTACTTTGAGTACCGAAGGGCTCTTCAATTTCAGAGCTTAGCGCATCTAGACCTAAAAATGTGTATGCCAAAATTCCGACGAGTAAAGGGGTTGCTAATCCAAGCAATGAACCCAGACTAAACGGCAACATAAAACAGAAAAAATAAACTGTACGGTTAAGCAAAACTGAATAGGCAAATGGAATGGGTGTATTGGCAATTCGGTCACAGCCAGTTTGTACGACGCTTAAATCTGAAACATTTTTATTCATTTGTGCATAAATGATGTCAGAAATTTCACCTTCTTTAAGTGCCTGCAACAATTCCCAGTGAATGAGACTGAGTGTGTACTGAGGGGCGTTATTTTGCTGGTAGAGTTGAGTGAGTGCTTGCTGACTCATACCACTGGTTTGAATCAACTCAGTTGGGTTTGCCGTCTGACGACGTAAACGGTCACGCAATACATTAGCAAAAACAATCACATGTTGAATAACGCGCTCACGGCGAGCTTGAGTTAAAATACGGCAGTCACGGTCAAAATGGCGTGACGTTGCAATCAAAACGCCCCATAATTTTCGGGCCTCCCACCAGCGGTCATAACACGCAGTATTTTTAAATCCTAGAAAAATAGAAAGTACGACACCAATGAGTGTAAAGCCAACCAAAGGGATCTCTGGAAAGCGATAAAGATTGATATATTCTACTCCACCAATGATTGCCGAGATCAGCATCACAACGCCTAGGGAAGGTAAAATTTTGGGTAAAATTGTGCCTCGCCAAGAGAATAAAACTTTGAAAATACTAGGCTGTTCCCGAACAATCATTTTATTTTAAACGTCGCTATTTTTGTTTTGATCTTCTAGACTTAGTGGTACTTTGTCAATATCATTGAACTGATATTATTGCTGGGTTGAGCAGTTGTTGTTCAGCAAAGGAAAAGCTCCCTTCTGGTGAGATAATAAAGTGGTCAAGCAGACGAATTTCGACAAACTGACAAGCCCGTTCAAGTTGCTGAGTTAAGGCAATATCTTCGGAAGACGGCTGCGCTGAACCAAAGGGATGATTATGTGCAATAACGAGCTGGCAAGCATGTTGCTGTAAGGCGTAGCGTAGGGTTTGATTGACCGAAACTGCGCAATGCTGAACTGAACCAAAGAATAGCTTTTTAAAATGAAGCTTTCTTAATTCGGGATCTAGGCACAAAACAGCAAAGACTTCTTGTTTCTCACCTTTTAATTCGTAGCGCAGATAATCCAAAACTAAATCTGATGAATGGAGGCTGAGATTATTTGTCTGGAAGTGATGATCGAGATAACGCCGTCCAAGTTCTTTGACTGCCAGTAATTGTGAATATTTCGTTGCCCCAATGCCATTAAATTGAGTTAACTCATTAAATGAGGCATCAAACACGGCATTAAGATTACCGAAGTGCTGAATGAGTAAACGAGATAACTCGACTGCTGAATGTTGCCGTGAACCGGAGCGAAGAAAAATGGCCAGTAGCTCTGCATCTGATAGACTTTGTGGACCTTGTTGCAATAACCGTTCTCTTGGCCGTTCTTGTTCAGGCCAATTTTTAATAGAAGTATTCATATTCCCCAGCATAATTCGCTTAAAATTTTATTTTGTTTGCCCAATCAATCTTGGGTCTGCGCGTATTTAATGCTATTGTGAGCGCCACTGCAACAGAAAGGTATCCTGTTCGTGAGCTTTGATCTAAGTGTTATTCCTCATAAAAACATTGTTTTAGCTGTTACTGGCGGAATTGCTGCCTATAAAAGTGCCATCTTAGTCCGCCGCCTCAAAGATTATGGCTTTGACGTGCGAGTGGTGATGACACATGGTGCTCAGGCATTTATTACACCACTAACTTTTCAGGCTCTTTCTGGTAATCCTGTTCATACTGAACTTCTAGACCCTGCGGCTGAAGCGGGTATGGGGCATATTGAATTAGCACGTTGGGCTGATTTATTACTAGTCGCACCTGCAAGCTGTGACACATTGGCTAAATTTGCGAATGGTTTGGCAGATGATTTACTCAGTACAGTTTTTTTGGCAACAAAATCTCCTGTCTGGGTAGCTCCAGCGATGAACCAGCAAATGTGGGCTGCTAAAGCTACACAACGTAATTTGCAAACCTTGGTCGAAGATGGCGTACATGTAATTATGCCAGACGCGGGTGAGCAGGCTTGTGGTGATGTTGGCTTAGGCCGTATGCCTGAGCCAGAAGAAATTGCTCGCCAAGTCGCTGGCTATTTCCATCAAGCTCAACGTGCCATCGCTGAAAAATTTGGACTGTTGGCAGGTAAACGAGTAGTTATTACTGCTGGACCGACACGTGAAGCGATTGACCCTGTTCGCTATATTTCAAACCATAGTACTGGCAAAATGGGCTTCGCTTTAGCCGCTGCTTGTTATGCTGCTGGTGCGCAAGTGACTCTAATTGCTGGGCCTGTGAGTTTAGATACACCAAATGGTGTTCAACGTGTAAATGTTGCCTCAGCACGACAAATGCTTGATGTCAGCATGAGTTCTCTAGAAACAGGCTGTGATATTTTTATTGCAACTGCCGCAGTTGCAGACTATCGCGTAGCAGAAGTTGCTGAGCATAAGATTAAGAAAGCAGGGGATGAGTTGAACGTTTCCCTTGTCAAAAATCCGGATATTGTGGCAACAATCGCAGGTCAGGAAAAACGTCCATTTATGGTGGGCTTTGCAGCCGAAACGCAAAATGTTGAAGAATATGCGGCAGGAAAACTAGTGGCTAAAAAACTAGATATGATTGCGTGCAACGATGTATCTCGTGCTGATATTGGGTTTGCTTCTGATGAGAATGCGATGACAGTTTTCTTTGCTGAAAGCTATCACATGAAAAAGCGTGAGTTAGAAAAAGCATCTAAACAAGAAATTTCTCAACAATTGGTTGAAGCAATTTCGGATGCCCTGCGCCGTAAATAATTTTTGAATCAAATAAAAAAACCGCGAATGAATCGCGGTTTTTTTATTTGTCTTTTTTTAGACAACTTAAGGAATTTCATCCTCAAATTCAGGTTTAACCTGAACAATGAAGTCTTGACGGTTAAGACCACGCCACAATGCAAATGCAGTACCGATATAAATCGAAGAATAAGTACCAACAAATACACCCACAAACATTGCCACAGAGAACCAGTGTAGACCATCACCACCTAAGAACATCATTGCTAGTACAACCAGCAATAAAGTCATTGATGTATGAATGGTACGACGTAAAGTCTCAGTTAACGCAATATCGACGATTTCACGAGGAGTCGCACCGCGAATCTTACGGAAATTTTCACGGATACGGTCTGACACTACAATGTTATCGTTAAGCGAGAAACCAATAACAGCAAGTACCGCAGCTAACACTGTAAGGTCAAATGGCCATTGGAATAATGCAAAAGCACCAATAATAATGATAATGTCGTGGAATAAAGACATTACGGCACCCATCGCGAGTTTAAACTCAAAGCGAATGGTTACGTAGATCAACATTAAGATAAGTGCAAGTGCAACAGCACCAGCAGAACGAATATATAACTCGTTACCAACCTGACCACCTACAGAGTCCACTTTATGAACTTCTGCGGCATTATTTGGCAGCTGTACAGCCTTAGTGATCGCGTTATTAAGGTCTTCAACCTTAACTTCTTGTACTGGCATGCGCACAAGTAAGTCTTTATTACTACCTAAGGTTTGTACTACAGCATCTTTAAAACCAGCTTTATCGAGTGCCTGAATAACTTCTGCCTGATTTGCTGGTTGAGCATAGTTAAGCTCAGCTGAAACACCACCTGTAAAGTCCAAACCGAGGTTAAGACCTTTAGTCGCAATAAAGAAAATACTTGCCAAAGTAATAAGGATCGAGAAGATCGCCGCAGGTTTGGCAATCTTCATAAACGGGATGATTTTTGCATCATCCGGACGACCATATTGTTTTGAATCTTGTTGAGTCACTTTAGTCATCATCGATCTCCTTAAATGCTCAACTTTTTCAAATTACGACGTTTGCCATAAATGATTTGTACGATTGCACGAGTTACTGTAATTGCAGTAAACATCGAACAAATAATACCGATCATTAATGTCACGGCGAAACCTTTGATTGGGCCTGTACCAATTGCAAACAGAATGAATGCAACGAGGAACGTGGTTAAGTTCGAGTCAAAAATGGTGTTATAGGCTCGATCATAACCGGCCACAATGGCCTGTTTGGGTGAGGCCCCCCAGAGCATTTCTTCTCGGATACGCTCACATATTAATACGTTCGCATCGACCGCCATACCAATGGTAATAACGATACCGGCAATACCCGGTAAGGTGAGGGAAGCTCCAATCCATGACATCACGGTTAAAATCATTGCCAAGTTAAACACAAGAGCAAAGTTCGCAATTAAACCGAATATACGGAAGAAAACCACCATCCAGATTGCAACGAGCAAGAAGCCGATTTGAGTAGACAATACACCTTTATCAATGTTTTCTTGACCAAGGCTTGGACCTACTACACGCTCTTCAACAAAGTACATTGGCGCAGCCAAAGCACCAGCACGAAGCATTAATGCAAGTTCAGATGCTTCTTGAGGAGAACTTAAACCGGTAATACGGAAAGTCGAACCTAAAACAGCTTGAACTGTTGCAGCGTTAATGACTACAGACTCAGTGTATGGCGTACGAACTTCTGTTTGTGCACCAGTTTTTGGATCTGTGACATAGTTAATTTTTTGCTTGTTCTCGATGAACAATACCGCCATGCGTTTACCAACTGCATTACGGGTTGCATCGGACATCAGCTTACCGCCAGCGCTGTCGAGCGTGATATTTACTTCGGCACCGCCAGAGTCCTGACTAAAGCCAGAGCTTGCATTTTGAACACGCTCACCAGTCAAGATTCGGTTACGTTGCAACAAGAGTTGACGACCGCTATCTAAAGACTCATAAGCAAAAACTTCTGTGCCCGGAGGTAAAGGTTGACCATTATATTTACCCGTATATGGATCGATATATTGATCATTTAAGTCAGAAACTAAACGGAATTCGAGGTTCGCAGTACGCCCTAAAACACGTTTAGCTTCAGCTGTATCTTGTACACCCGGTAATTCAACAACAATACGGTTGCTACCCTGACTTTGTACCAATGCTTCTGCAACACCAAGTTCGTTAATACGATTACGTAATGTTGTTAAGTTCTGATTTACCGCATATGACTGAATTTCTTGGCGACGTACATCGGTATAAGTAAGCTTTAAAGTAGAACCTGTAGAGCTTGCTAATGCCTGTTGGGTATATTCATTCCCATTACGACGTAAAAAATCCATTGCTGCATCACGGTCAGCATTGTCAGCAAATTGAACAGTGATCACATTATTTGTTAATGCAAGACTGTTAAATTTGATCTTGTTTTCACGGAACTGACGACGCAAATCGGTGGCAGAGGTTTCCATACGTTGGGCAACGGCTTTGTCCATATCTACTTCAAGCAAGAAGTGGACACCACCACGTAAGTCCAAACCAAGTTTCATTGGTTTTGCCCCAATCTTTTGCAGCCATTCAGGTGTGGTTGGTGCAAGGTTTAGGGCGACAACATATTCATCACCTAAGTCACGACGTAATACTTCTTTTGCCTTTAACTGTGCTTCAGATGAACTGACACGCAATAGGGCAGCATTATTTGTAAAAGTATTGTCATGGCTCGCAATATTTGCTGTTTTTAAAATTTGCTCTGCTTTTTTCACCACACTTTGATCAATTTGGGTACCAGCTTTGGCACCGGAAATTTGAACAGCGGGCTCATCCGGATATAGACTTGGCAGTGCGTATAATGTACTGATTACCAGAACAACCAGAATCAGTAAATATTTCCATGCAGGGTAACGCATTCGCTTTCTTCTTAAATGAAAAAGCCGTGCTAAAGCACGACTGTTTTATGATTAAAGGTTATTTAGAGTGCCTTCAGGTAATACTGAAATTACGCTGGCACGCTGAATTTTTACTTCTACACCACGGCTAAGTTCAACAACTGCATAGTCACCTTCAATTTTGGTTACTTTGCCCATTAAACCACCAGCGAAAACAACTTCACTACCAACACCTAAGCTCTCGATTAAAGAACGGTGTTCTTTAGCGCGTTTTGCTTGAGGACGCCAAATTAAGAAATAAAAGATTGCAACGAATACGACAATCATCAAGATGTTTGGCAAAATACCATTAGTTGGGCCAGCTGCCGGTGCTGCATGAGCAGCAGAAATTAAAAAGCTCATTTTGATTTCCTAAAGTTAAAAATATGAGTCAGATAACTGACATAATCCTAATTCGTTTTGCAATTTACCTTGTCTTGAGGTTGAGCGCAAATCTGGCTTATTCATCAACCGGACATGGTGGAACTTCTAAACCACGACGGACATAAAAGTCCTGAACAAATTCATCAAATGTGCCATTGTCTAATGCATCACGCATACCTTCAGTTAAACGTTGGTAATAACGTAAGTTATGAATAGTACCGAGCATAGACGCCAGCATTTCTCCACATTTTTCAAGGTGGAATAGATAAGCACGGGTAAAGTTCTTACAAGTGTAGCAATCGCAATGTGGATCGAGCGGGCTCTGGTCATGGCGATATTTACTATTACGAATACGTACCAGACCATCAGTGACAAAATAATGACCGTTTCGAGCATTACGAGTCGGCATTACACAGTCAAACATATCGACACCGCGGCGCACCGCTTCAACGATATCTTCTGGTTTACCAACGCCCATCAAATAACGTGGTTTGTCATGTGGCATTTTATTTGGCAGATAATCTAAAACTTTGATCATCTCTTCTTTAGGTTCACCTACAGATAAACCGCCAATTGCGTAACCGTCAAAGCCGATTTCTAAAAGGCCATTTAAAGACTCATCGCGTAAGTCTTCATACATGCCACCTTGAATAATGCCAAATAACGCATTGTGATTTTTGAGCTCATCATGATGATGAGTTTTACAACGTTTTGCCCAGCGTAAAGAAAGCTGCAATGATTTTTGAGCTTCTTCATGTGTTGCAGGGTAAGGCGTACACTCATCAAAAATCATAACGATGTCAGAGTTCAAGACCTGTTGAATTTCCATAGAAATTTCAGGTGATAAAAATACTTTTGAACCATCAATCGGTGAGCGGAAAGTAACACCTTCCTCTTTGATTTTGCGCATTGCGCCAAGACTAAAAACCTGGAAACCGCCAGAGTCAGTCAAAATTGGCTTATTCCATTTAATAAAGTCATGCAAACCACCGTGTTCTTTAATCACTTCAAGACCCGGACGCAAATATAAATGGAAGGTATTTCCTAAAATAATTTGTGCCTGAATGTCTTCGATGTCACGAGGTAACATGCCTTTGACTGTGCCGTAAGTCCCCACTGGCATAAAAACAGGTGTTTCAACAACACCATGTTCTAAAGTTAAACGACCACGACGGGCGCGCCCCGACTGACCTAATTTTTCAAACTTCATCTAAAAATCCTGAACACGAGCAGAGGCGAAGAAACAGTTCGCTGCTAAAAAGAGGGCTATTTTCCTTGATTCTGCGACGTAGTTCTACTACTAAATGTAGCCGTTATATAAAAAGATGGGAGAAACTAAGGATAGGTTTTATGGCATAGATATTTTAATGATGGAAATATCTAAAATTCAGGCTTATAAAAATTATAATCGACTTGGTAAAGCTAATCGATATTGCTAAATATTTGCATTCTTATGATAGAAGATGTGTATAGATAATTAACAATATCGATCAGAATTTAATTTTTAAACTTCTAGCTTATCAATCAGCATTGCATCACCATAGCTAAAGAAACGATAGCGGCTTTTAACAGCATGTTCATAGGCAGCTAAAATGTTGTCTCGATTTGATAATGCAGATACCAACATGAGCAGGGTAGACTCTGGTAAATGGAAGTTAGTAATTAAACGGTCTACGATGCAGAACTCATAACCTGGATAGATAAAGATTTGCGTGTCCCCAGTCCAAGCTGCAATTTTTCCGCCATGAGCTTGAGCTGCACTTTCTAAAGCACGAGTCGCAGTTGTACCCACAGCAATCACTTTATTGCCACGTGCTTTAGTCGCCAAAATTAAATCAATAGTTTCTTGAGGAACATCACACCATTCACTGTGCATGACATGATTGGTAATGTCATCAGTACGAACAGGCATGAAGGTGCCAGCACCGACGTGTAAAGTCACAAAAGATTTTTGAACATTTTTTTGCTCTAACTTTGCTAGTAACTCTTCGTCAAAGTGCAAGCTCGCAGTAGGAGCGGCAACACTGGCAATTTTTTCAGGATTATGAAAAACCGTTTGATAACGTTCGGTGTCAATTTCTTCTGCTTCACGGTTAAAGTAAGGCGGAATAGGTAACTGACCATATTGTTCAAGTACAGGCAAGATCGGCTGTGAAAACTCAACTACAAATAAATTTTCATGACGGCCACGTACAATCACAGGAATATTATCTGCACCAACAAAAAGCTCGGCGCCTGCTTTAGGCGAGTTACTTGATTTGATATGGCAATATGCTGTTGTGTGGTTCAGCATACGCTCAACCAGAATCTCAATCGCACCACCTGTAGAGCGTTTTCCTTTAAGTCGAGCTTTCATGACCTTGGTGTCATTAAGCACCAATAAATCACCTTCTTCGAACAGATCGATAATGTCTGTGAACATGTGATCGTGATATTGACCTTTTGAGTCTAAGTGCAACAACCGCGAAGCACTCCGTGATTCGAGAGGGTAACGGGCAATAAGTTCATCAGGTAATTCAAAGGAAAAGTCAGACAGTTGCATATTTGAGAAAAAACACCGCAAAAATTGCGCCTAGTATAAACTTTTTCGCTTTTTTATGGCTGTGCTTCTGACCTAAATCATGAAAAATGTTTAAATGATCTAAAAGTGAACGATAATATTCACTTAGGGTTTGACAAGTTTTACAAACGCGCTAATATACGCAACACAAACATACTTCCTCTCCCGAGGTGGTGAAATTGGTAGACGCGGCGGACTCAAAATCCGCTGTCAGAGATGACGTGTCGGTTCGAGTCCGACCCTCGGGACCAAGATTCAGAATCGTAAGATTCTACGAAAACCCCTAAGCTAACGGCTTAGGGGTTTTTTGTTAGATATAAAAAAGTAGATAGGGCTTAAGAAATTATGAAATGATTATTTGATCCCGAGTGTCGGGCTCGAATTTCTAGCTATAAATTTAGAGCTTATAAAAATCTTTTCATTTTTTAGCTCAAGAAGTTCTTGTTTAAATACTAAACACGTTTGTTAAAAGTCAAACTAAGCAAGAATCTAAGCTCTTATTCAAATAATATTTTTTGACCATCTTTTACGTGTATTCTGAACTCGCCTTTCCAAGTTCTTTCAACTCACCACCTTCAAACATTTGTTGTATTTTTCTAAAACATACCCACTTTATGTATCTGAAAACCTTTAATTGAAACTTCACATTTCTATTTTGAAAAGAACGTTGCTCTTTTAATGTACTGTGTTAAAGTTTGTAGTAGATCATAATGATTATAAGTACATTTCTTGAGAGCGGTTCCGACCAAAAACGACAAAATCTGTGAGGCGGGCAATGACATTCGAACGTTTAGAACTAAATCAGGTTGAGCAGTTAAGTGCTTGTAGAATATCTTTGTTGCTTGGATTAAATGCCGAGCAGAACTATATCGAGCAATTTTTCCGGTTTAGTCTTCGTCTTTTGAATTGTAAAAAAGCCTTGTTGACTTTTAATCAGGAACCTTACTTTTGGCACCGTTGCCCTGAAGGCATGACGGCAATCTCGTTTAAACCATCAAAGCATTTAAAACAGTGCTTCGCGAAGCAACAGTTTATTAATCATTTACATCCTTCATATCAAAATTTAATCAATTATTTAAAAGAATTAAATATTGAGTGCAGCAGGGCATTGGCTGTGCATCTTTTACACCCAGATAAAACTTCAATGGGTTTTGCTGTATTTTTTGACGATGATGCGGCAACGTTCGAAGATGATGATATTCAATTGTTGCTTGATTATTGTTCTACTTTTATGCAGCAGGTTGAGTTGAAGTTTAATTATGAAGAGTTAAACGAACTCTATGAACAACAAGTTGCGATTAATTCAAGTAAAACAAAATTCTTCTCAATTATTTCGCATGACTTGCGTGCACCTTTTCATGGATTGCTCGGGTTTTCTGAGGTGCTCGCCAAAGAGCGTGAAACTTTAGATGAATCAAGTATTCAAAATATTGCAGATTATTTATATGACACCTCACAATCGACCTATAACTTACTTGAAAGCTTACTAACATGGGCGATGGCAGAGGGCGGGCGTTTTGTTTATCACCCAATTAATTTTAAACTTAGACAAGTCAGTAATATCGTTTGCGATGTACTGCACACTTTAGCTTTAAAGAAAAATATTGAACTGGTGAATGGTGTTCCAGATGATTTAAACATCTACGCCGATATCAATATGATGACCTCTGTAATTCAAAACTTGGTGTCAAATGCGCTGAAATTTACCGACGTTGATGGATCGGGCAAAGTCTTTATTGAAGCTAGACAAGCCGACACAAATGTAGAAATTACTGTTCGAGATACAGGTCTGGGTATGACCGAGCAACAAATGGCAAATTTATTCCATCCACGTATTACCGCTAGCTTTAAAGGTACCGCAGGAGAAAAAGGTGCTGGCTTGGGTTTGAGCCTTTGTAAGCGTTTTGTCGAGATTAATCAGGGGCAAATTACTGTGAGTTCTCAAAAAGGAGTTGGAACGACATTTAAAGTTTTACTGCCTTCAGCTCAAGAAAGTCATGAGGCGCTTACTGAACATCATTCTTCATCGGAAGCTAAATTAGTTTAATCCCTTTTCCTACCACTACTCGAACTGCTATAACTAAAAAGAGAGTACGAGGAAAAGAGCTTTTTATATGAATGCGGAGCAGTTACAAAAAACATTGCGTGCGAGTCAGTACGCAGAACAAGTTTTAGGCTTGCATCAAGCTGTTTTAGAACAAGATTATCAAATAGATCAATTTACTGCACCGCTCTCGACCGAACAGATTTACCAATGTGTACAAACCACATTAGATGGGATTGATGATGAAACGCTTTGGATGCGTGGATTGCGCATTTTACGTAGTCGATTAATGTTCCGTTGGATCTGGCAGGATGCCAATCAACTGACCGATGTTGTCACACTCACTCGCGAACTTTCTGATTTTGCTGATGCCAGTATTTGTGCAGCAAAGGATTTTGCACGTGTAGCACTTGTGGCGAAACACGGTGAACCTGTGAGTTATTCTGGCAAAGTTCAAGATTTGATTGTGGTTGCCATGGGTAAACTTGGTGCTCAAGAGCTTAATTTATCGAGTGATATCGATTTGATTTTTGCCTTTGATGAGCAAGGTGAAACCAACGGTCGCAAATGTATTGATGTACAGCAGTTCTGTATTTTGTGGGGACAAAAACTCATTTATTTACTTGAGCACATTACCGCCGATGGTTTTGTGTTTAGAGTCGATATGCGCTTGCGCCCTTGGGGAGATGGCTCGGCATTAGCGATTAGTCATGCCGCATTAGAAAAATATTTAAGTCAGCATGGTCGTGAGTGGGAACGCTATGCGTGGATTAAAGCGCGTGTTGTAACCGGTGGTAAAGAAGGACAGGACTTGTTAGAGATGACACGTCCTTTTGTATTCCGCCGTTATGTCGATTACACCGCTTTTGCTGCCATGCGTGATATGAAAGCGATGATTGAGCGCGAAGTATTACGTCGGCATATTGAAGATGACATTAAACTCGGGGCAGGTGGTATTCGCGAAATTGAGTTTATTGTTCAGGTCTTCCAGCTTATTTACGGCGGCTCTAAACGTGAGCTGCAAGACCGCCAGTGTTTAGTTAGTCTTGAGCACATTGGTGAAGCTGGCTTATTAGAAAAACAAGCTGTATTAGAACTTGAAGATGCTTACTTATTCTTACGCCGTGTTGAACACGCGATTCAAGCTCTAAATGATCAGCAAACCCAATTATTACCAGAAGAATTGGATTTAAGAAAACGCATTATAGATACCTTAGGTTTTACGAGCTGGAATGAGTTTCTTGATGTTCTTAACGAGAAACGTCAAAAAGTTAAAGTTCAATTTAAGCAGCTTATTGAAGATACAAGTTCAAATGCCGCAACTGAAAATTTTGGGCAGTTAGAGCAGCAGTTAGATGAAGTGTTGGATGACAATGCGAAAAATCTGATTCATGAGTTTTGGCATGGTCATGCACTTAAAAAACTTCCTTCAAATGCTGTGCAGCGTTTAAAAACATTTTGGCCTCATTTAATTGAAGCGATCTTACAATCAGAACAACCACAAACTGCACTGTTGCGCTTAATGCCACTGATTGAATCAGTTATGCGTCGAACCGTGTATTTGGTGATGTTGATTGAAAGTAAAGGGGCACTGCAACGCTTAGTGAAAATGGCGACGGTGAGTCCGTGGATTTGTGAAGAACTGACACAGTATCCGGTACTGCTGGATGAGTTCTTATCGATGGATTTTGAGTTACCAAAACGTAAGGACTTAGAAGATTCATTACGTCAGCAGTTGCTTCGTATTGAGATTGATCAGGTCGAAGATCAGATGCGAGTACTTCGCCTGTTTAAAAAGAGCAATGTGTTAACTGTTGCTGCAAGTGATGTCTTAGCTGAGAGCCCTCTCATGAAGGTTTCCGATGCATTAACTGATATTGCTGAAGTTAGTGTTAATGCAACACTTAATTTAGCTTATCAAACAGTAGCAAAACGTCATGGTTACCCTTGCGATGTTGATGGAAAACGCTGCTCACTCGACTATAAAGCTTTTGCTGTTATTGGTTATGGCAAGGTGGGTGGCATTGAGCTTGGCTATGGTTCTGACTTAGACCTTGTCTTTATTCATTATCTAGATGAACAATCCGATACGGATGGAACTAAGTCTATTAGTGGCTTTGAGTTCGCAATGCGTGTTGCTCAAAAGTTTATGTCTTTGATGACTACTCAAACGTTAGACGGCCGTGTCTATGAGATTGATACGCGGTTAAGACCTTCAGGTGAGGCAGGTTTATTGGTGACGAGTCTGAAAGCCTATGAACACTATCAGTTGAAAAGTGCATGGCTTTGGGAACATCAGGCTTTAGTACGTGCCCGCTCTATTGCAGGTGATGAGGTGCTTTGCCAGAAATTTGAAATATTTCGACGCGAGATATTGACTCAATCTAGAGATGAGGCTTATGTTCGTGAGGAAGTGTTGAAAATGCGTCAGAAAATGAAAGACCACCTAGGTTCGTCTTCTGAACAAAAAAAACATGGTATTTTTCATTTAAAACAGGACGCAGGTGGTATCGTCGATATCGAATTTATGGCACAGTATGCTGTACTTGCATGGAGCGGGACGAAACCCGATCTCGCCCATTATTCTGATAATGTAAGAATATTAGAAGATGCTGCTAAAGCAGACTGCTTATCCAGTGAAGATGCCACAGCATTAATTCGAGCTTATCTTAGTGAACGTGCCGAAAGCCACCGTTTAGCCCTTGCAAATCAATCCATGCAAGTCAGCGCAGCGGACTGGCGTAGTACCCGTGCGGTCGTTTGCAATTTATGGCAAAGATTAATAGACCCAACCGCCTCGGTTGAGTTGGATAGTGAATGATTTTATAACAATTTGGAGTGTTCCATGAATTTGGCTGATCGTGATGGTTTTATTTGGCAAGATGGAAAATTAATTGATTGGCGTGATGCAAAGATTCACGTTTTAACCCATACATTACACTACAGTATGGGCGTATTTGAGGGTGTTCGTGCTTATGAAACACCTAAAGGTACTGCCATTTTCCGTCTTCAAGACCACACAAAACGTTTGTTAAATTCAGCAAAAATTTATCAAATGAAAGTGCCGTATGATCAAGCCACGCTTGAACAAGCACAAATCGATGTTGTTCGTGAAAATAAATTAGCTTCTTGCTATTTACGTCCATTAATCTGGATCGGTTCAGAAAAACTTGGTATTGCAGCAACAAATAACACGATTCATGCCGCAGTTGCAGCATGGGCGTGGGGCGCATACCTTGGTGATGAAGCAATGGCGAATGGTATTCGTGTTAAAACTTCATCATTTACTCACCATCATCCAAACGTGACGATGTGTAAAGCAAAAGCATCTGGTAACTACACATTGTCAATTCTTGCTCACCAAGAAGTTGCACACTCAGGTTACGATGAAGCAATGCTTATGGACCCACAAGGTTATGTATGCCAAGGTTCTGGTGAAAACGTATTCTTGATTAAAGATGGCGTTTTACATACTCCAGATATCGCTGGTGGTGCGCTTGATGGTATTACACGTCAAACAGTAATGACGATTGCTAGAGATCTTGGTTATCAAGTTGTTGAGCGTCGTATTACACGTGACGAATTCTATATTGCAGATGAAGCATTCTTTACAGGTACTGCTGCAGAAGTAACACCAATTCGTGAATATGATGACCGTCAAATTGGTGAAGGTCGCCGTGGTCCAATTACCACTGAAATCCAAAAAACTTTCTTTGATGCAGTTCAAGGTAAAAACCCGAAATATGAACACTGGTTAACTTACGTAAAATAAGTTAATCCGTTAACATAAAAAGGCGAACTTTGGTTTCGCCTTTTTTATTTTTTGGCTTAGGGAGCTTCTATGCATATTGTCTATGTGTCTGATGGTAAGGCAGGGCACCGCTCACAAGCATTAGGCTTGTTTCAGGCAATGCAAAGACAACAGCCAGAAACAACTTTTGAAGAAATCCTAATTACTGATTTGCCGATTATTTCTTTAATTCAGGCACTTTTCTCTTCAAAAAAAACCTTATTTAAACAAGCGCCTAATTTTATATTCGGCGTGGGAAGTCACACACATTTTCGTGTTTGGTTACTCGGTAAAATTTTTAAAAAGGCCAAAACGATTATTTTAATGAAGCCGAGTTTACCAATTGGTTGCTTTGATTATGCTGTTATTCCAGAGCACGATGGTATTCACGCCGATAGCCATGTGATAGTCACACGTGGTGCATTAAATCCTATTCGTAATGAAAATCGACATCAAATAGCCAGAATCTTAATTGCTTTAGGTGGTTCATCTAAACGACATCAATGGAACCAAAATAAAGTATTAACCAGTGTTCAAAAAATTGTTGAGAATAATCCAGATGCTGAAATTATTCTGACCACTTCACGTCGAACCCCAGCAGAGTTTGTCGATATTTTAAAGCAACAAAGCTTTGCCTACCATTTACACATATTTCCAGTTGAGCAAACCCCTCAAGGCTGGATTTTCGAAGAAATGCAAAAAGCAGAAGCTGTCTGGGTGACAGAAGATAGCGTGTCTATGATTTTTGAGGCGCTTACCGCGGGTTGTCGAGTAGGGGTGATGGCCATGGACCGTTTGAAAGACGACCGGATTACGCACTCAGTTGATCAAATGTTAGAATCAAAATTAATTTCACAGCAGACTTGTGTTGTACAGTTACCACAACCTTATGCTTTTAAAGAAGCGGACCGTGTGGCAACATATCTTTTAGCAAAAAATTAAATTTTTTATTTTGAGTAAATAAATGAAAATATTGCATATTGCAAATTTTGGCTTTAATAAACAAGGCGCCCATTTTTACTGCACAGACCGTAAAATTTCTGCCGGATTAATTGAAAATGGCCATTTCGTTTATGATTTTAGTTTTCGCGATATGGCTCGAATGGGTACCATTTTTAAAACAAAAAAACTGGGTGCCAATTGGGCTAATAAAGAAGTACTAAAGGTCGTCAATAATATTGAACCTGACTTGGTACTGATTGGACATAGTGACTTAATGAGTCCAGATGTTCTAAGACAAATTAAAGAATCTTATCCAAATACTAAAATTGCATTTTGGTATGTTGATCCGCTTTATCTTGAAAACAAACTCGACTTTGTTAAAGCATTCTCTCCGTATTTAGATGCTATTTTCTGTACAACAGGCGGGGAATATCTACAAAAGTTAAAGCAACCCCATTTAAGCGTAGCCTATTTGCCAAATGTTGGTCACCGCAATGTAGAAACACTACAGCAATTTTCAAACTCAAAGACTGACAAAACTTTTATTTTCTGCGGTGTTGTTTATAAAGAGCCTGAGCGCGAGAAATTCTTAAAGGATTTGGCAGAGGCTTTGCAACAAGGCCATGTAAATTATCAATATTATGGTTGTTTTGAACAGCCAGGTGTATATGGTAAAGCGTATTATAAAGTTCTGTCTGAAACAAAAATGGGACTTAATTACTCACGTCGTAATGATGTAACCTTGTATAGTTCTGACCGTATTGTACAGCTAACTGGTAATGGTTTACTTACTTTTAGCCCAAGAATTCCAGGCTTTGAGAAGCTCTATACTGAGCAAGAAGTTGTTTACTTTGATGATCAGTTTGACTTGGCCAAGAAGATCCAATTCTTTGATCAAAACCCAGAGCAGGCTGAAAAAATAGCGAAAGAGGGCTGGGAGAAAACGCGTAAATCTTTTAATGCTAAACGCATTACCCAGTTTATGGTTGAGGTGACATTTAAGCAGCCCCTTTCAGAAAATTATGAATGGTCACATGAGGTTTATGCATGATGTGGTTTTTGTACGTTGCGGTGGGCCTATTAGTACTTGCTGCACTGTTATATGTGCTGGGTAATTATACTTTCTGGCTTCCGTTTCGTTCGAACAAACTACCTCGCATTGTGATGCTACATCAGGTTACGCCTAAAGATGCGGCGTCTGGCATGAATATGCCTCCTGAAAAGTTTGAACAACTCTTAAAGTTGTTGACGCGTAAAGGAGCTACTTTTTGTTTTGTCTCTGAGCTTGAACAATATCGTAATCAAAAGAATGTCGTTGCTTTAAGTTTTGATGATGGCTTTATGGATAATTATCTCTATGCTTATCCATTACTCAAAAAATATAACGCGAAAGCAACTATTTATTTGGCAACTCAAATTGAAGGCATCGAAAAGCTTACTCATGAGCAAATTCATGAAATGGCGAATTCTGGTTTAATTGAATTTGGTGCACATACCCAACATCATGTGAACTTACTTAAACTTGATGACCAAACCGCTTATGACGAAATGCTTCAGTCTAAGCGTGATGTTGAAGCATTAGTTGGGAAGTGCCCGAGTTTTGCTTATCCATTTGGTCGATTTAACGAAAAGCACCAGAAAATGGCCCAAGAGATTGGCTTTAAAAATGCAGTATCGACTCGTAAAAAAATTGAAGCTTACGAAGCAAATAACCAATTTAATATTCCACGTGTCAGCACGCATGGAGCCATGAATGCTTTACAGATGCGTATCGCCCTTGCTAAAGGACGTTATAAGTTATGAATAAAATTCCATGTAGTGTCTATATTGTTACTTTAAACTGTGGCGCTTGGTTAGAGCGAACTTTACAAAGTGTCAGTGAGTTTGATGAAGTCATTATTTTAGACTCTGGCAGTACTGATAATACTTATGAAATTGCTCAGAGCTTTGAAAATACGCAAATATCTCATCAAGATTGGCAAGGTTATGCTGGACAAAAAAGCTTGGCTTTAGCAAAGTGCCGTAATGATTGGGTGCTCAATCTAGATGGTGATGAAGTCTTATCTAATAAATTAAAACAAGAAATTGTTGAGACCATTCAACAGAACAAGCTTGATGCATTAATCACTCCAATTAATGATGTATTTTTAGGTGTTCCGAACAGTAAACATACTAAAAAACATGCAAAAGTGCGTTTTTTCCGTAGGTCTAAAGGGCATTATGACCTTGCCAATAAAGTCCATGAAAATGTGATCGTAGATGGTGAATCTCAGCGTGCTCAACACGATATTTACCATTATGGTGAGTCGAGTATTTTCGTTAAAGTCGAAAAAAATAACCAATATTCCAACTTAAAAGCATTAGAGAAATACCAAAAAGGAAAGTCTCCAAGCATTGCAAAATTGGTTTTGGTGATGCCAGTGACTTTTATGAAGTCTTATTTTATTCGCCGTAGCTTCTTAAATGGTTGGCGTGGTTTCGTAAATAGTATGATTAACGCATTTTATGCATTTCTAAAAGAAGCTAAGCTTTTTGAACAGACCATGAATAAAGATAAAAAATAAGTAGGCAAGCTATGAAAATTGTTCAGGTATTGGCAACTAGCGGTGGAGTTGGTGGATTAGAGCAGCACACTTTTAACCTTGTTAATGAGCTTGCTTTAAACCATGAAGTACATGTGATTGCACATCCTTGCTATGTAGACAAGTTTAGCCAACAAGTACATTTTCATGCTATCGATTTTGCCCGTAGTCGTTGGAATATTTTTTTACTTTGGCAACTTAAAAATCTTATTCAGCAGATCCAACCCGCTATTGTTCATGCACAAGCAGGAAAAGCGGCTGAGCTGATTGCCCGAATTAGACCATTTTTATCTGGCCCAAAATTTGTGACAACAGTACATGGTACTAAAAAGAATAAGTCTGCTTATTTAGCCGGTGATGCCGTTATTGCGGTGAGCCAAGCACTCACGCAAGGCATTCCTGAGTCTAAAGCACACGTGGTTTATAACGGGGTCTATCCTCAGCCCGTACTTACAGCTGAAAATAAAGAAAAGTTACTTCAATCGATTCAAAAAGATTTTGCTGAACTAGATACAAGCAAAAAAGTTGTTATGTGTATTGGGCGTCTAGAACCAGTAAAAAATATCAGTTTACTGATTGAGTCGATGCAACAGATTGATGCCAATTTATGGATTGTAGGCGATGGTTCACTTCGAGCAAGTTTAGAGAAACAAGTCAGTGAATTAAACATGCAAAATCGGGTCGCTTTTCTTGGGTTTAGAACTGATGCGCGTGATCTGGTCCAGTTAGCAGATGTTGTGGTTTTATCATCAGACCGTGAAGGTTTTCCACTTGTTATGGTCGAAGCTTTACAGGCCCATAAAGCTATGGCTTCTACTAAAGTGAATGGAGTGATCGAGTGGCTACCAGAACAATATCTAGCAGAAATTGGAGATGCAGAGGGTTTGGCAAGCGCAATTCAAGCTGCACTTAAGCCCGATGCGCAAAATGACTTTAGTCCTTTGTATGCAAAAGCCAAGGCTGAACTGACTGTACCAGCCATGGCTGAGCAGACGCTTAATATTTATAAAGATCTGCTGAAGACTTAATTATTTTTTTGCGTAAGGCGAATGGCATCAAGCACCACGAAGTTATCTTCGACATTAATGGTATGGCAACCGTCATCTGCTTGATTCCAGTCTGGTAAAACTACTTCTAGTAGTTTTTCTTCATAAGCTGTTGGGCTAAGCTGAGTAATCGCTTTTAATTCGATATTGCCGCCATAACGTTTTAAAGAATCTTGGCTTGGTCGAACAAGTTGTCCTTTATAAAGAAAAGGTTTACCCGCCATACGGAACTGCTGACTGCCTCGACACACTGGATTCATTGGGTGCTCTTGCCAGTTAGGATTTAAAATATCTTCGGTAAAAAATAGATCTAAGCGATCACCAAATTTTTTACAATCACGACGTGTTGAGGTAAAAAGATACCATAAGCCCTCATGGTAAAAAGGGGTGCTATCGACTGCTTCAATATTTTCAATAAGGTTGGAATGCTTTTCCCATTTCAATGGAAACTCAGTACATTTCCAAAGCTCAATAGTTTTGTTGGCAGAAGACTCTGGAATCATGTACCAAGTGCTATCTATTTTAAATACGCAAGGGTATGAGAGGTGGTAATCGAGTTTTAAAATGGTTTCAGGCGGGGTGTAAGTGCCATCTTTAAAAACTTCTAAAACAGAAAGAAAGCCTACTGGATGTTCGTCATCGACTTCTTCAAAAAAAATGAAATGACGGTCATTTTCATAAGCATAAAAGCTATCTGCAAATGTAAACTTTCTAGGGGAATGGATCTCAAAGAGTGAATCTAATTGCTCAAGTTTAGTAAAAGGTTGCTCTAACCAGCCAAAACGCATATACCAATGGGAGTCAAAAGTTTTCGCTTTTTTTGCTTGTTGGTACTTGTACCATTTTTTTTGAATACCGCGAGTTATTAACATTTAATTACCTATAGCTACTCATTTTTGTGTTTGGGCGGATTGGAGAAAAAATGCTAATCGAATAATTTTTTTGAAAATAAAAAGAGAAATGATTCGAGAGATTAAATCATTTTTTATTTTGTTAAAGTTCTTTTTAAATCGATTTGGCTTTTTCATATATGTTTTTCTGTCAGATGCGATATGACTTTGCATCTCATCGTCATGCTCAAAGCAATAGTAAAAAGGAGTGGAAATATCTCCTTCTAATAAATATTTCCAGTCATCAATATAAGTCAATTTCTTTATTTGCTTAGTGACAAAATCTTGAGCAGTTTCTCGGGTTAAAGAGTAAGCATATGTGGCTGTATATAGGTCTTTAGGACCAGTCATATTGAAGTAAAGTTCATCATTACTTACGTATCCTCTTATTCGTCGTCTAGATGGTTCAGAGTGTCCTCCTAAGAATGCGAATGCTGGATTGGTTTCTAATAAAGAATGTAATTTCTGCTGTATATGTTCGGTTTGAAAAATTACATCATCTTCAATAATTATTATGCGATCATATGCTGCATAATCACCTTGAGCTAGACGTTGCCAAATAATCATATGACTTAACCAGCAGCCTAGTTCACTTGGCCCTAGTTCGTGATCACATAATCCAGCAAATTGACGACTTAAATTTAGAAAAGTTAAATATTCTTGAGGAAGTTTTTTTCCATAAATAGCGTCGAAAAATTCAAAGACAATTTTTATATCAGGAACAATTGATTGTAAATCTTGATGTTGCTGTTTGATTTTTTCTTGACGTTCATTACTTCCTTGCAAAGAAACGCATAGAATAAGAATCTTTTTCATCTTCAACTAACTTGATACAATACATTCTAGCTATTTTAGCTTGCTATGCTTATTGTTGATAGCCTTGCGATATTATAGAAAATCTCATTTAGGTAATAATCTGAGTAATATCTTAGATTTTGCATTTTCTTTCTCTCTATTTCTGGGTCGACTAGAAAAAAGGAATAATTTATTTCATTATGATTAAAGTTCTTATCTCATTTGGTACGCGTCCTGAAGCAATTAAAATGGCACCTGTGATCGAGTGTTTGAAGAAAGATAATAGATTTGATGTTAAAGTATTAGTGACTGCTCAACATAGAGAGATGCTTGATCAAGTATTAGAAGTTTTTAAAATAATCCCTGATTTTGATTTAAATTTAATGAAAGCTAATCAGAGCTTAAATCAGCTTTCTGCAAATATTTTACAGAATATGGATAGCATTTATCAGAATTTTAAGCCACATATAGTGTTAGTCCATGGTGATACACTATCTGCATTTGTGGTAGCGCAATCTGCATTTTATAATCAAATTGATGTGGGCCATGTTGAGGCTGGATTAAGAACTTATAATTTAAAATCGCCTTGGCCTGAAGAAGGTAATAGACAGTTAATTTCTAAAATTTCTAATTTGCATTTCGCTCCAACTGAGTTAGCTGCTGAATGTTTAACAAAAGAAAATATTCAATTAAATAATATATATATTACTGGAAATACTGTGGTAGATGCTTTATTGAGTGTTTCTAATCAAATATTGCCATTACCTGTAAAATATGATGGTAGTGTTTTAAAACTGAATAAAAAAATAAAAAAAATTCTGATTACAGGGCACAGACGTGAAAATTTTGGTCAAGGTTTTATTAATATTTGTCAAGCTATTAAAGATTTAGCATTAAAATATCCTACAATAGAGTTTATTTACCCTGTTCATTTAAATCCTAATGTGAAAGATATTGTTTTTAGTTATCTAAGTGATATTAAAAATATTATTTTATTACCACCACAGTCTTATTTAGAATTTATTAATTTAATGAAACATAGTTATTTAATCTTGACAGACTCTGGGGGGATTCAAGAGGAAGCACCAAGTCTGGGGGTGCCAATTCTAGTAATACGAGATACTACTGAAAGACAAGAAGCTATTGATGCAGGCACAGTCAAATTGGTGGGAACAGAAACTGCTTCAATAACATTTTGGGTAGAAACATTATTGGAAAATAGTGAGCTGTATCATCAGATGGCTAGAGCTAACAACCCTTATGGGGATGGTACAGCTAGTATTAAAATCAAACAAATTCTTTTGGATAAATATAGTCATACAATATAAATTACTTTAATTTATATTGTATAAAATAACGTATAAGTTTAAATAAATCTTTAATTTTAATACGAGTAGCTAGAGTCTTTAGAAAGTTTTTACTGTGAGTAATATTTTCTAAAGATTCTAATTGTTCATTAAAATATATCTCTAATGCATTTTCTTTATAACTCTTAGTTCTATCTGGTAACCAAGAACCATAAAAATGATGCGTAGCAAAATTTTTAGGTAAGTCTAAGCAAAAATGTGTTGATGGATATACATGAATTGTATTTATAGAATCCTTTCCAACTTGCAAGTTATTATTTAGAGGATCAATAAAAAAATTTTCTCTTAATATTTCTGATACCGAAAAAGTATTAGTACTCTCTTCAGCTGTATAAATACGTTCATGATAATATTCTAAAATTCTTTTGGTTAGGCTATGATTTGGTATTGAACCCCAAACAGCAGTAAAAGGAGAGCCTTTCCCTTCGAAACCTGTAAAGGCTTCGTGCTGTAAAAAAATATCAAGATTTTCTTTTAGCTCTACATCGGTATCTAGATAAATTCCTCCAAAATTATGTAAAGCATAAGCTCTTACATAGTCTGATACATAAGCATATTTTTTTTCATTATAGGCTGATAAAGTAAATGGTTGGCTTTTTATATCAAATGATTGTTCATTCCATATTTTTATTTCATAATCAGGACAAAATAATTTCCATGATTCCATATATTTAATAAGTTGTTCTGGGATTTTATTGGGACCAAACCAACAATAATGTATTATGCGTGGAATCATATATAATCTTTTCGTCTTTCAAAATAATATTTAAAAATAAAAAATCTATAATATAGATTTTTTATTTATCCGCATTTCCTTTTAAAACCATATAAATCAGCGCAACAAAAATAAGCAATGCACCTGCTAAGCTACTTACACAGAAATAAAGGATACGTTGACTTGTAGTGATGTTAAATAATTCATTTGCAAGGATATAGCGCATCAAAAACCATTGCGCAAGAGAGAATACAATCACGATTAAAGTATGTCGACGTACATCAGGGCGCATAGCCATAAAGCTGACCTCTAAATTAAAAGCAACCTATTATGCCACTGACGTGCTTTTTCGCAAAGTATAGCTTATGAAAATTGAATGTTTGTTTAATACTGTCTATTAAAAAACCCTGCATAAGCAGGGTTTTTTAATTTAAAAATCTAAGAATTATTTAGATTCTTCAGCTTTTGGCTTTTCACGTAAGCGAATGCCCAAGTCACGAAGCTGATTTGCTTCAACTGGAGCAGGAGCCTGAGTAAGTGGACATTCAGCTGTCTTAGTTTTCGGGAACGCAATAACGTCACGAATTGAAGTCGCGCCAGTCATCAGCATAACTAAACGGTCAAGACCAAATGCCAAACCACCGTGAGGAGGAGCACCATAACGAAGCGCGTTAAGTAAGAAGCTGAATTTCTCTTCTGCTTCTTCATCAGAAATACCAAGCGCTTCAAAAATCGCTTTTTGCATTTCTAATGTGTAAATACGAAGTGAACCACCACCAACTTCAGTACCGTTCAATACCATGTCGTAAGCAACAGAAAGTGCTTCACCTGGATTGCTCTTCACGTCTTCTACGCTAGATTTAGGTAGCGTGAATGGGTGGTGAACAGAAGTCCATTTACCATCGTCAGTTTCTTCAAACATTGGGAAGTCAACAACCCAAAGTGGAGCCCACTCACAAGTTGAAAGATTCAAATCGTGACCAATCTTGACACGAAGCGCACCCATTGCGTCATTTACAACTTTAGCTTTATCAGCACCGAAGAATACGATATCGCCATCTTGTGCGCCAACACGTTCCAACAGCTCAAGTACAATTGGTTCAATGAATTTCACGATTGGAGATTGAAGACCTTCAATTCCTTTAGCGAGTTCATTAACTTTAATGTACGCTAAACCTTTAGCACCATAGATGCCAACGAATTTGGTGTATTCATCAATTGCACTACGTGGCAATGATGCTGCACCTGGAACACGTAAAGCAACAATACGACCTTTAGGATCTTTTGCAGGTCCAGCAAATACTTTGAACTCTACTTCTTGCATTAAGTCTGCAACGTCAACGAGTTTCAACGGAATACGCAAATCTGGTTTGTCAGATGCATAGTCACGCATTGCTTCGCTATATGGCATACGGCGAAATTTTTCAAATTTTACGCCAAGCAAGTCGTTAAATAATTTAACAGTCATGCCTTCCATCAAATCCATGATTTCATCGTCATTTAAGAACGATGTTTCAATGTCGATTTGAGTGAATTCTGGCTGACGGTCAGCACGTAAGTCTTCATCACGGAAACATTTCGCGATTTGGTAGTAACGATCGATACCACCCACCATCAATAATTGTTTAAACAATTGCGGTGATTGTGGAAGTGCGTAGAAGCTACCATTTTGTACACGACTTGGTACTAAATAGTCACGTGCACCTTCAGGAGTTGCACGAGTTAAAATCGGAGTTTCAACGTCTAAGAAACCGTGATCGTCTAAATAATTACGGATCAAGTTAGTTACTTTAGAACGGAAACGTAAGCGATCTAACATTTCTGGACGACGGATGTCCAAGAAACGATATTTTAAACGGTGTTCTTCTGACACGTTGATTGTGTCATCATTTAATGGGAATGGCGGAGTTTCAGAAGCAGCAAGAACTTCGATTTCTTTGCCTAAAACTTCGATTTGACCACTTACCATATTTTGGTTTTCAGTACCTTCATAACGGCGACGAACACGACCTGTAATTTTTAATACATATTCAGAACGTGCCTTATCTGCAGTTGCAAATGCTTCTGGAGTATCTGGGTCAATAACCACTTGAACGAGACCATCACGATCACGCATATCAAGGAAAATAACACCGCCATGGTCGCGGCGACGATGTACCCAACCGCATAGTGTAACGGTCTGGTCGATTTGGGCTTCAGTTAAAGAGCCACAGTAATGAGTTCGCATCATGATGAAGATTATCCAAACTATATTGGCTGAAAGGACGGATGCGTAAACCGCGCACCGTCAAAAAAGTAAGTTTTCGATTATGCCTTGTTGGATGGTTTGCCACAAGAACTAGATCAAAAAACCGCGGAAATTAAGCTGAAAATGAGCAATTTGGCAGCAACTTTAAGTATTCACCCCATTCTTTTTTGTCGATCTAAAACCAAGAATAGTAAGCATCCTAAGCTAAAGGTACTTAACCAGCCTTGCATAAATTCATTAATAGAGCGACCCGTGAAATAATACGTATCGGCATGCCAAACTTCATGAGGAATGTAGCGGGCATAATCCCAAAAAGAGAATAAACCTAACACTGTAGATAGAATCAACAAACACCATGCGAAAATTTTAATTTTATAGTTTACTTTCCAGTGTTGTTTATAGCGCTGATAATAGTGAACACTAATCCAAACAATAAAAGGTAGCGCAAGAGCAGAGGAGCCTAGCTGCAAAAGACGATGTAAGGGATAAGGGTGTCCCAAAAGATGAACTGTGGTCGCTAATACATCTTTAAATATAAAAGTCCGAAAGTCAGAATGTGTTAGGCCATCCCAAATTAAATGAGTTGCAATCCCTAAAATAAGTGCGAGTAATGTTCCAATCAAAAATAAAAAAATACGTTTTAAAGAGTTGAGGCCAAGATCATGTTGAATGCCAAAAAAACGATAAATTACAGGCCGGTAAAGTAAATACCAAATAGCACAGAATAATAATCCTAATGCAAGATTTGGGTAGAGAAGTCCTTTCCATTGATGAGTCAACATCCCTGACTGCATTGTAAATAAGCGGTAAAGATCGGGTGTCATACTGCCAATTGCTAATGCAGCAATTGGTAAAGTGTTTTGACTAAGCTTGGAAAGAGGTGGTGCTATAACGGCATGAGAGATTGTAAAAGGCATTATAAAACAGGAATTACTCACATCATTTAATTGGCCAGTCTAACGAATCATCTAATTAGAAATGTTTTTTATTGCAAAACAACTGAAATGTTATAATATAACAAAACAAAAGGCGTAGCGATCAGAGAATCACCTCATGTTGTTCTATAAAAATATTTTGACCATATCTATTTTGGCTGCAATATCGGTACCTGTATTTGCAGCAGAAAGTGAAAATGTTGAAAAGCTAGAAACCATCCGAATTAAGGCTCACCCACTTGAGCAAACGTCACAAGATTTTGCTGTTGCAGATACCGTGGTTGATCAAAAGCATTTGTCGCAAGGTGCTGCCACCATTGGGGATGCACTTAGTAGTGAAGTCGGAATTTACGCGAATCAGTTTGGGGCTGGTTCGAGTCGTCCAGTCATCCGTGGACAAGATGGACCACGCGTTAAAGTACTTCAAAATTCATCAGAAAATATTGATGTCTCGACATTGTCTCCTGACCATGCTGTTACTGTAGATCCTGTGCTTGCGAAACAAGTCGAAGTAATTCGCGGCCCTTCAACTTTACTGTTTGGTGCGGGGACTGTCGGTGGTTTAGTTAACGTCATTGATAACAAGATCCCTACGCAAATGCCTGAAAATGGTTATGAAGGACAAGTTGGCTTACGTTACAACACTGGAAGTGATGAAAAACTGGCGAGCGCTGGCGTAACTGTTGGCTTGGGCAGCCAAGTTGCATTACGTGTTGAGGGGTTAACACGTGATGCGAATAACTATATTGCACCAAACTATATTCATGAAGGTGAAAAAGAGCGCCGTGTAGACAATACCTTTGCGCAGGGTGACTCGGTTAATGTTGGTCTGTCTTGGATTTATGACCGAGGTTATACGGGTATTTCTTATAGCAACCGTCGGGATCAATATGGCTTACCGGGGCATAGCCATGAATACGAAACCTGCCATTTAGATGATCTGAGCTTGCATTGTGGAGACCATGATCATGAAGAGGGTGAAGAAGCTCACGATCATGAGCATGAAGAACATGAACATGAACACGAACATGGCGGCCCATGGATTGACTTAAAATCTGAGCGTTATGATTTTAAAACTGAGTTAAATGATCCATTTGCAGGCTTCCAAAAGTTACGTGCACAAGCGAGCTATACTGACTATCAGCATGATGAAATTGAAGAGGGCGCAATTGCGACCCGATTCCAAAACAAAGGTTATGACGGACGTATTGAGTTAGTACATAACCCTATTGCAAGTTGGGAAGGGGTAATTGGCGCACAGTTAGGTCAACAGAAATTAGATTTAACTGGCGAAGAAGCATTTATGGCTCCGACCACTACCAAAAAGTGGAGCGTATTTGCTTTAGAACATAAACAATGGAAAGACGTACATTTTGAGCTTTCTGCCCGTGCAGATCAGCAAGAAATTGATGTAGACGACAACTCTAAGCAAGATTTTGATGGTTCGGCATTTTCTTACGCAGGTGCTGCAAATTGGGAGTTTGCACCGAACTATAAATTTTCTTTTGTTGCTTCACATCAAGAGCGTTTGCCTTTAGCTCAAGAGTTATATGCAAATGGTGGACATTTTGCGACGAATACTTATGAGTTGGGGAATGATCAACTCAGTAAGGAAAAATCGAATAATGTTGAATTAGGTTTGCATTTTGATAATGACAAACTTGATTATCATCTGCATGTTTATCATAACTGGTTTGATGACTACATCTATGCGCAAACCCTTGACCGTTATAAAGACTTCCGTTTAGTTCAATACACTCAAGATAAAGCTCGTTTCTATGGTGCTGAGGGTGAAATTGGTTATCAAATTACCCCAATGTACAAGATCAGTGCTTTTGGTGACTATGTACGCGGTAAAATTGATGCCGAGGGTAACGCCCCACGTATTCCAGCGGGACGTCTAGGTACTAAAGTTGATGCAAACTTTGGCGATGGTTTTAGTGGTTCTGCCGAGTACTATCATGTCTTTAACCAAGATAAGATCGCAGCTTACGAGACCGAAACTGAAGGCTATAACATGCTCAATCTTGGCGTGGCATATTCTGGACAATATGGTGCAAAAACAGATTATCGTGTTTATATGAAAGCAAATAACTTGTTAGATGACACGGTTTATCAACATGCTTCGTTCTTATCAAATATTCCACAAGTTGGACGCAATTTTACAGTAGGTGTCGATTTTAGTTTTTAAGGCTTTAACACGAAACTAAACTTGAAAAATCAATCCAAAAGACCTAATTTGAAACCATCAAGTTAGGTCTTTTTTATGCGTATTTTTCAACGAATTCATCAAAAAATAAATTGGTCAGGGCGTCGTTATATGGCGGTATTACTTTGCGTTGTTGCTATTGCATATCTTGCATCGGCGATTTACCACACAGTAAAACCATTACCACAAGGGATTAACTTTAGTGGCAAGCTTAGACATGCCGATGTCAAATTTTTAGCTGACAAAACCTATCTAGATGCGAAAGGGCAACAGCAGGTTGATCAGCACATCTTTGATGAAATTTTGAAAATGATTGATGAGGCAAAATCCACAATTGTGGTGGATATGTTCTTGTTTAACTCAGAAGTGGGTGACTCAAAACTCAAGCAAAGACCATTAATGCAAGAGTTAACCGATGCATTAGTAAGTAAGAAAAGACAAAATCGCCAAATTCAGATTGTTATGATTACCGACCCGATTAACTCGGTATACGGTGGTATCAGCCCTGAACACTACCGTCAGTTACGTCAGGCAGGTGTTGATGTGATTGAAACGAATTTAGCCCCTTTACGAGCTTCTAACCCATTCTGGTCAGGCTTCTGGTACATCTGCTGTCAAAATATTGGCAATAACTCTGAAAAGGGCTGGTTACCAAATCCATTCGGTGATGAAAAAATTACACTACGTAGCTATTTGAACTTATTTAATTTTAAGGCAAATCATCGTAAAACCGTTGTCGTTGATACCGATGCGGGTTGGAAGTCATTGGTGACCTCAGCAAATCCACACGATGGCAGCTCTAGACACTCTAATGTCGCGTTGGTTGTAACAGGGGCGACAGCTGCTGATGTTCTCCAAACTGAAGCTGCTGTTGCGCAAATGTCAGGCAGTAGCTCTCCATCGCTCATTTTAGGTGACTTTGAAAAAGATGTAACCAAACCTCAAGTTCAGGTATTAACTGAAGGGGCGATTTATCAATCTGTATTGAAATTGATTAATATGGCTAAACCTAAAGAGCATCTTGATTTAAGTATGTTCTATTTATCTGAACGTAAGATTATTAAAGCCCTAAAAAGTGCTCAAGAACGAGGCGTTATTGTTCGTGTTTTACTCGATCCAAATAAAGATGCATTTGGTCGACAAAAGAATGGTATTCCAAACCGTCAGGTGGCTTCAGAGCTACACGCTGCGGGCATTCCAATCCGTTGGTGTGATACCCATGGTGAGCAGAACCATAGCAAAATGATCTTGAAATATAATGCCCAACACGCTGAGCTGATCGTAGGATCTGCCAACTTTACGGCCCGTAATTTAAAGAATTACAACCTTGAAACGGATATGTTGGTCATCGGCAAAGTTCAAGATCAAGTTTTTAAAGATGCTCAAGATTACTTCAATACTTCGTGGTCAAACCTACAAGGTAGACAGATGAGCGTGGATTACGCGAAGTATGCAGATGAGTCTAAAGTGAAGTATTGGATTTATCGTTTTATGGAATGGTCAGGGTTATCGACTTTTTAATCACTATCTTTGGAGTTTTCCAAAAATGGCTTGTGCCTAGAGTCATCCACAACCTGCCCAAAATCTGAGATTAAATTGTTTTTGCAATAAAATTAGATAAGCGAAAACAGTGAACAGGTTTTGTGGATGACAAATGCTTTTGGTTACTTTGGGCGAAACCAAAGTAACGAATTAGCTACTACAAATAGAAATTAAAGCGGTAAGACCCCGTCGTGCTAATTAAAAATAGATAATAAAACTTTGAATATTTTAAGGCGCTGGCGGAATCAATTGATCCAACGCTTTATCATCAAGTTTTTCGATTTCACTCAAATCCGTCTTAATTTTCCACTGCGACTCGTCGTCAACAGGATTTGGTAAACGCGCTTCAAGCCAATCGCAAACCACATCCGGAGAGAATTCAGGATGGTTACATTGAATAATCCATGATAAAAAATCTTTGGCTTCACCATTCATGTAAGGTGGCGGTGAAACAGGAAAGAATAATGTGGGTAGACGTTCATTCGTCGATAGATAGTTTAAAACATGACCTAGTTCTTGAACTGTTTGCCATGCTAGCGAATGTTCTACATCAATACTGAACTTAAACCACCAAGCATGTTCGCCATCTGCTCCATGAGCCATAATACGGGCTTCTTGTACACTTGGAACTTTGCAAAAAAATTGATGAAGACGCTCAAAACTGATTTCAGACACAGCAATTGACCTAGTTTGAAAAATGCTAATGGTAGCACAGATACAGATTCTTCATATTTTCTTTATAGTCATTACAAAGTTTAGCAATCAAAGCGGTTTTATTCATGGTTTCTCCTTGAGTCTCTTCTAATCTAGCTTCATATCAAGATTAAAAGGAAATAGGCCATGAAAAAGCCAATCGTTCTTGTACTTTCGACATTAATGTTAGGTATATCAGCTACCGCGATGGCCGATTCTGGACACCGTTGGAACAATGACCATGGTAAAAACTATGATCGATATGAGCATCGTGATGACCGCCGTCATGATTATCGTAATGATCACCGAGCGCCAGTTTGGTCAAATGCTGATCGTGGTAAGCATTATGGTAACTATGTTGCTTTTAAACGGGGTGAACGTATTCCTACCCAATTTCGCCATAGCCGCTATTATGTTTCGGACTGGAGAGCGCACCATTTATATGCGCCACCACGTGGTTACCACTGGGTTAAAACACCTAATCAGTACTTATTGGTCGACTCAAGACACAACATTTACCGAGTTCGTTAAATATAAAATAACAAAGGCTTCAATTTTGAGGTCTTTTTTATGCCAACTCGTCATCTTGCGGTTGAGGGGTTTTCAAGTTGTTGGAGGTTTTTGCATGTTTCTCTTTCATCACTGATGGGTAGTGCCATGAAGCAAATCGTACGACGAGAATAGATAAGGCTAAAATCAAAATTGAACCCGTAATAATGACTTGATCGATATCCGCTTTGTGGTCATGTTGAATATCTGAAATGAGTAGACGGGTTAAGGCCGTAATCGCGACATAAATAAGAAAACGTACAGGCATATGATTGGTTTTAAAGTAAATTCCAACCATTGCTCCAAGCTCTAAGTAAATGAATAATAATAAAATATCATCAATTGAAGCATACTTTTTGACGGTCAGAATTTCAAAAACCGTATTGGCTGCCGACCATGCCACCATACACCCGATAATAAATAAGGCTAAATAATGGAAGGCTTCTACGGCGTAATGTCCGAAACGGTCAAGTATTCGTTCGTATTTTTTAGGATCAGGCATAATAAGATCTTTTGTTTATTTCGTAATGTTTAGAAATTAAACAAATTTTGTGCCAATGGAAATAGTAAATACAAAATAAAAAACGCCTGATTATTCAGGCGTTTTTTATAAAGAACTTAATTAAGCTTGATTTGTAAAGTAATCTTCACTAAAGCTCATAATTAAGTCAGAACCAGCTTTGATTTTAGCAATACGTGCATCAATATCCGGCAAGATACGTTCAACAAAGTACTGAGCCAAAGCAAGTTTGTTTTGGTAGAAATCACCAGACTTATCTTTAGCAGCGGCAGCAATTTTCGCAAACATGTATGAGAAGCTGAGTAAACCCACTGCATGTAAATAATCAACCGCAGCTGAGTTCGGGAACTCTACATTTTCAGCAGCTTGCTCAATAATAAACTGAGTGATTGCTTCGATTTCAGTTGCAGCATCTAAAGTTGCATCTTTAATGAAGTTCAAATCAGTGTCTAAGTCATTTGCAAAGTCACGAATTTCAGTGATGTATTCAGCAATGAACGCACCGCCACATTTAATGGTTTTACGACCAATTAAATCTTGAGATTGAACGCCGTTAGTTCCTTCGTAGATTTGAGCAATACGAAGATCACGAATACATTGTTCCATACCCCATTCACGGATGTAACCGTGACCACCAAATACCATTTGAGCATCTAAAGTCGCTTGGAATGCTGTATCTGTGAGGTAAGCTTTTGCAATTGGAGTTAAAAGCGCAACACGGTCATTGGCTTTTTTCACTGCTGCTGCATCAGTTGAGAATTTAGTGATATCGAGTTGTTGACCTACATAGACTGCAAATGCACGAGATGCTTCATTATTTGCACGTACATTTAACAACATACGTCGTACATCACCATGCACTAAAATGCTGTCAGCAGGTTTGTTTGGTGATTGAACACCAGCTGCACTGCGGCCTTGTAAACGGTCAGTCGCGTACTGAGCAGCATTTTGATAAGCAAATTCAGATGCACCTAAACCTTGAATACCCATTGATAAACGTTCGTAGTTCATCATAACGAACATGGCAGCAAGGCCTTCGTTTTCTTTACCAACGAGGTAACCTTTAGCTCCATCAAAGTTCATCACACAAGTTGCAGATGCTTTGATACCCATTTTATGTTCAATAGAACCTGGGCCAACATGGTTACGGTCGCCTAAAGAACCATCTTCATTTACCAAATATTTTGGTACGATAAATAACGAGATACCACGTGAACCAGCAGGGGCATCTGGAGTTTTAGCAAGTACCAAGTGAATGATATTTTCTGCTAAATCGTTGTCACCGCCAGTGATGAAAATTTTAGTACCTGTAATGTTATAAGTACCGTCTTCATTACGTTCTGCTTTGGTTTTGATAATACCTAAGTCAGTACCTGCATGTGGCTCGGTTAAGCACATGGTACCTGACCATTCACCTGAATAAATCTTAGGTAAATAAGTTTCTTTTTGTTCTTGTGATGCGTAGCTGCTTAAAGCCATACCTGCACCCACTGAAAGAAGCGGGTAAAGCATGAAAGATGGGTTAGTCGCGAATAACATTTCATCAGAAAGAACGGTGAGCATTTTTGGCATGCCTTGTCCGCCCCATTCTTCATCGGCACCTAAGCCAATCCAGCCACCTTCTGCATATTGACGAAATGCATCTTTAAAACCAGCTGGTGTGAACACCTCGCCGTTTTCATAGCGAGCGCCTTCTTCGTCACCGGTACGGTTTAATGGATGAGTCACGTTCTGAGCAAATTTAGCCATTTCTTCTAAAATTGCTTCAGCTGTTGCAGCATCTACATGAGCGAGTTTCTCATTAGACTGCCAAAATTGTTCTGCTTTAAATACATCATTTAAGATGAATTTCATATCAGCTAAAGGAGCATTGTAAATTGGCATAATCGTTCACCTTTTTTGTGCACATTGGCCTGTGCTAGATATCCTGTAAAACGAAATGGATATGGAATTTAAAGTGTAAATTTATCATTGATTTTATAAAAAAAGGACCGTCAAAACTGAGCAGTCCTTTTTTGTTTTTTAACATTGCATATCGCAACTAACTATGGTTAGAAAGCGAAATGTTCAGCATCTAATGACATTAATGGATCTAGACCACCAGCGATCACATCTACATGAGAACGTACACGTGGCAAGATTTTCTTGAAGTAGAAACGAGCAGTAGTTACTTTCGCATTGTAGAAGTCAACATCGGTTGTGCCAGCTGCTAATTTCTCTTGTGCTACAAGCGCCATACGAGCCCATAGGTAAGCTAAAGTGATATAACCTGAGAAGTAGAGGTAATCTACAGCAGCAGCACCGACTTCATCTGGATTTTGCATCGCACGCATACCAATTTGCATAGTGAGATCGCCCCATTCTTTGTTAAGTGCCGCAAGCGGTTCAACAAATTCTTTCATAGCAGCGTTGTCTTTGTTTGCTTCTACAAATTTATGGATGATCTTAGTGAAGTCACGTAGCATTGCACCTTGAGTTTGCAATACTTTACGACCTAACAAATCAAGTGCTTGAATTTCAGTTGTACCTTCGTATAAGCAAGCAATACGTGTATCACGTACGATTTGCTCCATGCCATGCTCAGAAATAAAGCCATGACCACCGAACACTTGAACACCGTGCTTAGCAGATTCAGAACCTGTTTCAGTTAAGAATGCTTTTGCAATTGGAGTCAATAAAGACAAGATGTTGTCAGCAAACTTACGCTCTTCTTCAGTTTCGCCTTTTTCAACGATATCAGCGTATTGAGCAAGTAAGTAAACAAGTGCACGACCGCCTTCAGCAAACGCTTTTTGAGTTAAAAGCATGTTGCGAACAGCAGGGTGAACAATAATTGGGTCTGCTTCTTTTTCTGGAGCTTTAGGACCAGAAAGTGAACGCATTGCTAAACGTTCTTTTGCGTAAGTCAACGCACCTTGGAAAGATGACTCAGACGCTGCTAAACCTTGAACAGCAGTACCAATACGTGCTGTGTTCATGAAGGTGAACATACAGTTCAAACCACGGTTTTCAGGTCCAATCAAGTAACCTTTCGCTTGGTCAAAGTTAATGACACAAGTCGCGTTACCATGAATACCCATTTTGTGTTCGATAGAACCACAGCGTACCGCATTACGTTCGCCAATAGATCCATCTGCATTTACATTGAATTTAGGAACGATGAATAATGAGATACCTTTAGTACCTTTTGGTGCACCTGGTAGGCGAGCAAGAACGATATGGATGATGTTCTCGGCCATGTCATGTTCACCAGCAGAGATAAAGATTTTCTCGCCAGAGATTGCATAGCTACCATCAGCATTTGGTTCTGCTTTAGAACGGATAATACCCAAGTCTGAACCTGCGTGAGATTCAGTTAAGCACATCGTACCCGTCCAAACACCTGAAACAAGGTTTGGTAAATAAGTATTTTTTTGTTCATCAGAACCGTGATGCTCTAATGTACGTACAGCTCCGTGAGACAAGCCTGGGTACATGCCCCATGCCCAGTTAGAGCTACCTACCATTTCAGAAATTGCGATACCTAAAGAGTTAGGTAAGGCCTGACCACCGTATTGTTCTTCTGCTGATAAAGACGGAAAGCCAAGTTCAATATATTTTTGATAAGCTTCTTTAAAGCCTGTTGGAGTAGTAACTACGCCATCATTCCAAGTACAACCTTCGCGGTCGCCAACTTGGTTTAAAGGAGAAAGTTCATTTTCACAGAAGTCCGCCGCAGCTTCTAAATATTGATCAACCAATTCACGGCTTACGTTACCTTGGAAATCAGGTAATTTTGCATAGTGTTCTTCAGCATTTAATAATTCATGCAAAACGAATTGCATATCACGTAAGGGCGCTTTGTATTGTGGCATATCGGGTTCCTCAATACTGGTGAAACCAGAGTTATAATCTTAATCTATGATAATGTGCCATGAGGCACCTTGGACTATTACATCGTGCAACAACTTGCATAACTGTACAAGCACCTCAGGACCTTTACTTTGTGACTGCAAAGTCAAGAAAAAAATACTTAAATGATGTAAGTGCTTTGAGTGTAAATACTTTTGATTATGTTTATATGATACAAATAGTCAAAATCGTAAATAGTTATGTATAAGCAAAAGGCGCCTATAGGCGCCTTTTGTTTTATGATTTTTAGAGTTATTTTGCTTGAACAGCTGCAGGCGCAGGGGCATTAACGGGTGGTTGAGGACGTTTTGGTTCAAAACGAAGGTTACATGTTCCTTCAAGTGTTTTATCGCCAACTTGAACATTTACTGTTTGTCCATTGGCCTTGCCATCACAAGCCTTTTGGATTTGTTCAAAACGCGCTTTGCGTTCTGCACGATATTGTTCCCATGCTGCTTTTTGTTCAGGCGTAAATTCACGGTGCTTCATACGGTGGTGACCCTCACGTGGGCCATCTTGCATCATTCCGCGCTCTGGTTTAGGTGGTTGAGTGGTCGATTGACAAGCCGCCAAACTTCCCATTGTTACAATTGCCGCACTGAATAATGCAATTTTTGCCGTCATTTTCATATTTAAAGCCCTTTAATGTTGTGTTTACTGATGGCTTAAAGATTAGATAATAAAGATGTAGAAACAATGGAGAGTTTTTCTTTTCGTTGTTGGTTACAATGCAAAATATAGCGTAAAAATGAGAGAGTGCTTTTGAACGTTCTACGTGTTCCCATTGCATTACGGTTATTTTTGACAGTCTTGCTCACTACATTACTTATTGCGACTGCAAGCTTGAGCGTTTTGCACTGGACAATGCAAAAGAACTTTGCCAAATATGTAGCCGACGTTGAAATGCAGAAGCTCGACCGTCTCATTACTAATCTGGGTGATGTTTATACGGTCTACCATGATTGGGGCAATGCAATTCAGGCTCAGATTTTACAAATCGAAGGAACCGCGGCTCCCGATGACTATGATCGTCTCTCTCAGTGGTGGCTTCGTCGTCAATATGACATTGCCATACAACAGCATTCTTTCGATGAACATGCCCTTATCAATATCTCACCTCAAGTTGCACCAACTAATAAAAATAGTATTTTTAGTGAGGAAGAGTTAAGAACACTTGAGCAAAATTTACCTTCACAATATCAACCCTTTGAAGGGTTGCGTTTCCCTTTAAGTGCTAACCAGTTTCGTCCAAGTGATGATAAAAATAAATCAAAGAAGGGGAGCTTAAAAGATATTGAAACGCAAAATGGTAAGAAGCGTTTTATCGCTTTACCAGACCGCTTAGGATTGAGTTCGCGTTTATCTTTATATGACGCGCAGCACCAGTTTGTAGTAGGTGAACCACCTTCTTCAGATCAGATGTCATTTCGTCCGATTATCTTGAACAATCAAGTTGTAGGATATTTGGGTTTGAAACCTGTTTTAGATAAAGAAGATGCTTTGAGTATTAATTTCTTTAGTAACCAAAAGCGCTATTTACTCTTAATTTATGCTTTAACCTTACTTTCAAGTTTAGTTGCAGCGCTTTTGATGGCGACTTATTTTAAAAAGCCGATTCAGCGTTTATTAAATGCAACCAATGAATTAACGAAAGGAAATTATCAACATCAAGTTGTTATTAAACGAAATGATGAGTTGGGCGATTTATCAACCCAATTGAACCATTTAGCAGAAATTTTACATCAGCATGAAGAGTCACGACGTCAATGGGTGGCAGATACGTCCCATGAATTAAAAACGCCTTTGGCTGTATTGCAAGCACAAATTGAAGCGATGCAAGACGGGATTCGAAAAGCAACCCCTGAACATTTAGATGCAATGATGCGTCAGGTATCAAGTCTGAAAAAATTAACTCAAGACCTTGCAGACTTGGCACAGGCAGATGCTCAGCAGCTTAAGTGTTATTTGAGCTCTGTAAATCCATGGGAAGTGGTATTACAGGAAGTAGAAAACTTTAAACCTAAACTTGAGCAGGCTGGTCTCGAAATTCAGGTTGAAGGAACAAGTTCTCCGCTATTATTAGACCGTGATCGATTTAAACAGATTATTGTTAATTTAATTAGTAATAGTATTCGTTACACGGAAACAGGTGGCAAAATTCATATTCATACAAGTCAGACTCCTCAAGAGTGGACGTTATATGTCGATGATAGTCCTTATGGTTTAAGTGATGAGCAGTTATCCCGTTTAGGTGAACGTTTCTATCGCGTAGATGATTCGCGTACGCGTAGTACAGGTGGAACAGGGCTGGGCTTAGCTTTGTCTTGTAAGATTGCGCAGGCGCTTGGTGGTACACTCAGTTTTGAACATTCACCATTAGGTGGTTTACGTTGTGTACTTACTTTTAAAAAGCAGAGTTAAATATAAAAGGAAAAATATCTCATGAAACATGTGATGTTGGTTGAAGATGAAGTCGAATTAGCGCATTTGGTGCGTGATTATCTTGAAGCTGCCGGTTTTGAAGTAAGTATGTTTCATGATGGTCAGGATGCCTATGCGAGTTTCCAGCAACGTAAACCAAATTTGATGATTCTGGACTTAATGGTTCCACGAATGGATGGTTTAACGATTTGCCGTAAAGTTCGTGAACAGTCAGATTTACCGATTATTATGGTCACTGCCCGTACCGAAGAAATTGACCGTGTATTAGGTCTTAACATGGGCGCTGATGATTACGTATGTAAACCATTTAGTCCCAAAGAGTTAGTTGCTCGTGTACAAGCTGTTTTACGTCGTTTAGAGCGTAAGGCAGAGCCTGAGCAAAATGATTCTTTCCGCATCGATAAAGCTCAGCAACGAATTTGGTATCAACAAAAATCGCTGAGTTTAACGCCAACCGAATTTCGCTTACTTGAGCTATTTTTAGAGCATGTGGGGCAAGTTTATTCACGTGCACAATTATTGGATCATATTAATCCAGATAGCTTTGATGTTGCCGATCGTGTGATTGACAGCCATATCAAAAACTTGCGCCGAAAAATTAGTGAAGCGGCTGAAACTGGTAACCGTCATGAATGGATTCAAGCCGTTTATGGTGTAGGTTACCGCTTCGAATATCCTGAAGAGTAGGTCTTCATAAAAGTTATTCTGTGGATAACCACAATGTTATCCACAGAAAATGTGGATAAAAAATTAAGACGAACAACTCACTGCCACATCAGGCATATCGCTTGGTAACGGGCCTAAATCTTCCGGTTTTTCCAAATCAGGCTGTCTTGTGTAAGGATGGTTGAGTAGTTTAAATAAACGGTCAACTTCACTAAAATCATCGCGTTCAGCTGCTTCAATAGCGCGCTGCGCCATGTGGTTCCGTAAAACATAAACTGGATTTGCTTTTTGCATATTGGCATCCAGCTCATCAGTATCTTGATGTTCACGAATACTTTGATATTGGCTGAGAAACTCATCAAACTGTCTAATATCAAGACAGTCATCTCGTAAAGCTTTGTATTCTTTATTTTGAAGACGAATAAAACTTTGAGTGTAATCGAGTTGTTCAGTTTGTAAGATTCTTAAAAACGCAAAACTACAATCAAGGCTGTCTTTATGGAAATGGGGAAGTCCCATTTTTTGACATAAACCTTGTCCATAGTGTTCTAAAAAGATTGGTTCAAATTGTTCTAAGCAACGTGCTAACTCTTCTTTGAACTGATCTTTTTGTTCAGGCTCTGCAAGAGGGATTAAGTTGTTTAGCCACGTCCATAAGTTCCAATGGCCTATACTCGGTTGATTTTGGTAAGTATAACGACCTTGGTAATCCGAGTGATTGTTGATCCAGTTCGGGCGAAAACGCTCCATAAAACCATATGGCCCAAAATCGAGTGTTGAACCTGTAATATTTAAGTTATCGGTATTCATCACGCCGTGAGCAAACCCAACCAATTGCCATTTTGCAATCATGATTGCAGTACGCTCAACTACTTTTTTAGCAAAGGATAAAATTCGGTTTTCAGTTTCTAAGCATTCTGGATAATGCCATTCAATACATTTTTGAGTGAATTCTGACAGCAACTCAGGCGCATATTGATTAATCCATTCGAAGTGTCCTAAACGAATATGACATTCAGATGTTCTCAGTAGCATTGCGCCTAACTCTAGTTTTTCACGCTGTACGCCTTGAGTTGAGGTTGTAAAACCGACTGCATGACTAGATGCGACGCCTAAAGCATTTAGAGCATGTCCTGCTAAATATTCACGGACCACAGAGCGTAATACTGCTCGCCCATCTCCCATTCTTGAATAAGGCGTAGGACCTGCACCTTTGAGATGAAGGTCGATGGTTTGGCCCTTTGTATTCAGTATTTGCGCAATCAGTAAACCGCGACCATCACCAAGTTGTCCTGCCCATTGTCCGAATTGATGGCCAGCATAAACCATCGCAAGTGGAAGAAATTCAGTGAAAGTATGTTGTCCACTACAGATCTCAACCCATGCATTTTTATCGTCTTCTGACCATTGCAGTTCATCAGCCAAAGCACTGTTAAAATGTCCTGCTTTTGCACCACGTAAGGGTGATGGCTGCTGAACATGAAATAGTTTAGACGGGAGTGAAGGGTAGAGCGGATTAAACTGCATAGGATTAGCAAAATAGAGAGAGCGGATTTCACTATAACACAGTTAAAAAGCAGGCATAAAAATAGCTCCCGAAAGAGCTATTTTAGATCAGAATTTATTTTAGTCTGACACCACGTTGGTATTCTTTTTAACACTACGCATAAGTGTTTCTAAGCATTCACGATGATGACTTAGACGGTGTTCAAGCAATTGGAAATCAACTTTAAGCTTATGATCCATTCTATGAATCTTTTCAGCCATTGCTGCTTTTTTAGCTTGTAACTCTTGTTCTTTAAGTTTTGCCCAATCATTTAAGGTGTGTGTAAAAGCTTCGTACTCTTGTGCAATACGTTGCTTCATTTGCGTAATGTCTGCATTTACATCATGACCATAAATAGCAAGGTCTTGTTCAGCATATTTAAATTTCATCGCGAGTTCTGCTTTTTTAATATTAAAGCTTGGGATACGACGTAAATTTTTAGCTAAACCAATTTTAGAACATGACCAGATCAACCATTTTGTTGGGTCATACTGCCACCATTTCACACCATTACGATAGTCGTATTGGAAGATATGGTGATAGTTGTGGTAACCCTCGCCCCAAGTGGCAATGGCTAACCAGAAATTGTCACGTGCTGAGTTTTCGTCTGTATAAGGACGTTTACCAAACATATGGCAAAGTGAGTTAATAAAGAAAGTTACTTGATGGCTAATGATTAAACGTACTAAACCACCCAAGAGTACTACACCCCATAGGTCGCCAGTCGCCCAACCGATTAAGCCTAAAATACCAACATGAACTGCAACTACCAGTAAACCGTAGTATTTATGTTGGAACATGACCAATTTATCGTTGAGTAGGTCTGGTGCATTTTTAAAGTCTGGCTCAGATGGTGAATGATCACGGATCATCCAACCCATATGGGCATACCAAAAACCACGCTCAATTGAATACGGATCTTCATCAACATCATCAACATGTCGATGGTGAGTACGGTGACCAGATGCCCAGAACAAAATACTATTTTGCACGGCAAATGTTCCACCGATCATTAAAAGAATTTTAAGCGGTAACGACGCTTCATAAGCTCGGTGAGCCCAAAGGCGATGGTAACCAGCAGTAATCCCCATACTACTTAGAGCTAAAAGAAAAAATAAGCTTACCCATGCGCTTACACTAAAATCATAATAATACGCATAAATCGGGATTATGATTGCGGCAAGAATTGGTAAACCAATTAAGGTAATGCTAGCGGTCCAGTTAATTGGGGCTTTGAGTGGGGCGGAAGTCATATCCGGCAGCGCTCCTAGAATCCTTGTGAAACAAGGTACAAAGACAAAACGACATAGCAAAACCAATCATCAAGATATATTGCTATTCTATCCTTCATATTAGCACGTGCTTAGTGAGAATCACTAGCATTATTGTACAGATGTATTGAAAGAACCGTAACAGAATTAAACTATGTCAAAGAGTTTTTCAAGCAGGAGAAGTTGTTTAATGAACGTACAACGATTGAAAAAAAAGAACAGCATTGATATTTCAAGAAAATTATCATTGAAGTGTGTCTTGGTCACAATCAGTCTTGTATTAGCCGCATGTCAAAGTGCACCCGAACAAACTACGAAAAAAGTTCAAACAAAAAGAACAGTTCATCAGACTCAAGCACCTGTTGTAAAAAAGAGAGTGAGTCTAGATGGCATTCAAGATATTGATTGGCAGATCACTCAGATCAGTGGTCATAAGGCAAAATTCTTTAACCAATGGCCCACTATTTCACTGAACTCAGCAGTCAAAACAGTATCCGGCCATACGGGCTGTAATGCTGTTTTTGGCCGTTATACATTTAATTTCAGCCAGCAAAAACTTGATATGCAAGTAAATGCAGGTCATTCAAGCTGTGATGGTGCTTTGGCTCAAGAAGCAGAGCTGGTAGATGCTTTGCAACGTATTCAACGCTTCCAACTCGTAGGTAATACGCTATATCTACTTGACCAGAGTGGTCAGCGCCTCATTCAGGCACAAAAGAAATAAAAGGTGGTTTTTACCACCTTTTTTATATTTATAGGACTTCTAACATCGTGGTTGGAATATCTGTAATTAAGCCCTGAATCTCTAAATCACGCAGCCTTTTTGCTCTTTCTACATCATTGACTGTCCACACACTAATGTTCAAACCATCTTGATGTGATAATTGAATCATTTCATCTGTTGCCAGTTGGTCGTGCCAACCAATATGACCGCAACCATATTGATGCGCGAGTTCAATTGCCGTTGCCCCAACAGGAAGTTCAACTAACAATCCGCGTTTAAACTGAGAGTTGATATCGCGTAAGGCTGTTAGAATTTGAAGATCAAAACTTGTGATGGTGACGACTTTTTCAAAGCCCTGTAATTCCGTCTCAAGCTTTTGAACGAGTTTTTCGGCCAACGCCATATCTCTTACAGCTTTAACTTCAACTTCAATATGATCGAAGTTATCAAGTAAGTTTAAAACGGCTGTGAGTGTAGGTGTTGGCTCTGAATTTGGCCAGTCAGGCCAGTTTTGACGATGGTCAAATGATAACGCTTGAGCCAAAGTCGATTGCTCTACAATTTGATCGACTCCGGCTGTACGCAAAAAATTGTCATCATGAATAACAACTAACTCTTGGTCTTGAAGCTGACGAATATCGAATTCGACACCACGAATACCTAAATTTTTTATGTACTGAAACCCACCAAGTGTATTTTCAGGAGCTTCTCGGCGTGCACCACGATGACCAATAATGCGCATAATTTTCTTCTATGAAATCTTTTGATTATAGTCTCTTTAAAAAGAGCAGAGACCATGTTTAATCTAATCTAATTTTAAATAATCTCATTAATATTTTTTTGCCAAAGCACTTCTTGACCACCTTCGGCACGCTGTAAAGCTCGTGATGCAACAAATAACCAGTCAGATAGGCGGTTTAAAAGTTGGAGTGCTGTAGCTTGAATATTTTGATCACGAGTTTGTACTGACATGAGCGATCGTTCTGCACGGCGGCAAACGGCACGGGCTTGATGAGCATAACTACAAGATAAAGAACCAGACGGTAGGATAAACTCTTTAAGCATCGGTAAGTCTTCATTCATACGGTCAATTTCTTTTTCAAGAAATTCAATACAAACCGGCTGGAGTAGATTGTAATTTGGAATACAAACCTCTCCACCTAAATCAAAAAGCCAATGTTGAATCAGACTTAAGCTTTTATCCCATTCAGCCTTATCATTTACTTGGCTATCTGTGATTTGAGCACGAAGTACCCCAATAATGGCGTTGAGTTCATCAACATCACCAAGTGCTGTAATTCTTAAATCATCCTTGGCAACACGAGAACCATCACCTAAACCTGTTGTACCTGAGTCGCCTGTGCGTGTATAGATTTTGCTTAAACGGTGTCCCATGATGGATATCCTGAACATAAAAAAGGGATAATGTCGGTCAGAACATTACCCCGAAACTGGAGTTAAGAAAATATTTTTATAGTTGGAGTGAGAAATTAATAACGGAGAGTGACCCCAACAGAAGCTTGACGGCCACCATTCACATACCAATTACCAAAGTTGTAAACTGTTTTATATTCAGAATCACCCACATTTTCGATATTAGTAAATACTTTAATGTTTGGATTGATATTCCAGTAAGCATTTAAATCGACAGTAGCATAGCCTGAAACTTTTTGTGGATTAGCACTATTTTGAGCATTAGAGTTAGAGCGGGCGATAAGTGAAGCACTGACACCGTAAACAGTATTTTCTAAACCTGTAGTTAAGGTGAGTGTTTGCTTAGGACGATAAGCAATCTCTAAACCAGTTTCTTTATTTTTGGTTTTTACATAGGCATATTCAGTCGATAAAAATAGATCATCTTGTTTCCATTTAAAACCCACCTCTCCACCAGAAAATTGTGCTTTGTTTAGATTTTCATAAGTACTTGTCGTTGTGTTAGTTGCAGCATCAAAACTTGAAGTTGATGCAATTAAATTTTTGACGTCTGTTTTGTATACTGATAAATATGCTGTTAATGCAGGAGTAAACTGATGATCTAAGCCAATTTCATATGAAGTACTTTCTTCTGGTTTTAGATTAGTATTGCCATAAGTATGATAAATTCCACCAGAACCATAATCAGCTTCGCTGTGATAATACAATTCAGTAAGTGAAGGAGCTCTAAAAGCTGTTCCGATATTTGCATAAATACTAGTTGACGGTAATACAAAGTAACGAACAGCCCCTTGTCCTACATTATGTGTTCCAAATTTTTCATTATCTTCGAGACGTATGCCTAATTGTGTGCTGATTTTATCAGTTTTATATTGGTGTTGTAGATAATAGCCTGTAGAATCAATACCTTGCTTTCCATTTAAAATCGAGGCATCTTGATACTCTGTATTATCAATGCTTGCGCCAACCAAGATATTTTGTGCCTGTGTAAATTGCCACTTAACATTTAAATCACCTTCATTGCGTTTAGTGTCAGCATGATAAGGTGATGATTCACGATACTCTTGTGTATCTTTAAAATTAGAATATCTTGTATTGATAGTGATATTAGATGTCGGTTTGTATTCGATTCTGGTACTGACTAACTGATTGTCAAACTCACGTTTAGCTGTATTGCTTATGCCACCATTGTCTGAATAATTATTAGCGCCCTTATTTTGAGAAATTTCAACACTTGTATTTAAATTATTCTTATTGTCATAACCTAATTTTGCGCTATAACCTTTTTGATCATAAGCAGCTTTTAAATTGTCTGGTTGTGTGTTAAAAATATGTGTTCCATCACTTTCCATACTTTGCCCACGAATCTGAGCAAAGAATCCTGTATCACTGACTAAATCTGTTCTAATAATGGCCTTATACGTATTATCTTCACCATAAATACCTGTAACGAATGCAGAGTTTCTTTCAGGTGTAGATGTAATCATTTGGATCACACCACCAATCGCATCAGTACCATATTGAACTGATGCAGGACCTTTTAATATCTCAATGCGGTCAAGATTAGTTGTATCTAAAAGTTCAGGATAGATTGGGGAAAGGGTATTTGGAGTATTTAGACGTGCTCCATCTTTTAATAACACTACATGATTTGGATTTGTACCACGAATCAAAAGATTAGTGCCTTGTCCAAGACCACCATTTTGTTTGATATAAATAGATGCATCTTTTTGTAAGATGTTAGATAAATTTGAAATAGGATTTTTTTCAATTTCTTCTTTTGAAATCACTGAAATACGTGCCGGAACCTCACTCGCTTTTTCAGCACTTTTTGAAGCAGTGACTACAATTGGATCAAGCTGAGTTGCGTTCGTTGTATCTTCAGCAAAAATAACAGGTGAAAACCCCATCGCAATAGCGATAGCCCCTACCAGACGAGTAGGTTGAAAAGATTTAGACATAACATGCTCCATACATTCACCCCACGTGAATGATCGGGTAGATAGATGAAACAAGTAGGTCTCCGGACTTCAGCGCCATATGTATGTTATGGACATATTCACCTTCCCACATTACTGCAGTGGTGTAAGTCGAGAACGACTTAAAAAATATGCTTTACATTGTTACCGTTGCGGGGGCAGTGCCGGACTTTCACCAGCTTCCCTAAAGCATGAATTGCTTACACTTGCTTCCAATTTTACGCAGTATAAAGTGGCGATTTATTTCATACAATGTCATTTAGCCCAATTCCCAGAGAACTTTTACGCAAGGGACAAAAATTGCATTACAATGGCGCTTATTTTAAGAAATGGTTGTAGTTTAAACAGCTCATGAGCCAATCAAACCAAAAACGTACACGAGCAAAAATCTGTGGAATTACTCGCATTCAAGATGTTCAGACAGTTGTTGCTGCTGGAGCAGATGCGATTGGTTTTGTTTTTTTCCCGCCAAGCCCAAGACATGTTACGGTTGAACAGGCCCAAGAATTAGCAAAAGTAATTCCACCTTATATACAAATGGTTGGTTTGTTTGTGAATGCAAGTGCCACTGAAATTCAGGATGTACTTGATTGTGTTCCCCTAGATGTATTACAACTACATGGCGATGAAACTCCAGAACAATGTCAGGAAATTGCTCGCCATTGTAAACGTCGCTGGTATAAAGCGATTCAGGTTAAACCTGATTTAGATGTAGTTGCTGAAATTCAAAAATATCAGGCAGCTGGTGCCAGTGCTGTATTGCTCGATGCGTGGCATCCTGAGCTCAAAGGGGGCACAGGACATCAGTTTGACTGGTCTAAATTCCCGAAACTTGATATTCCATTAATTTTGGCAGGTGGTTTAACCCCTGACAATGTCATTGACGCTATTCATACTACCGGTGCTTTTGCAGTAGATGTGAGCGGAGGCGTAGAGTCCGCAAAAGGTATAAAAGACCAACAACTCATTGAACGATTTATGCAAGGAGTCCAACGTGGATCAGCAAAACAATGTGATTGACTATACACAGTACCCAGATGCTGCAGGGCATTTCGGTATCCATGGCGGACGTTTTGTGTCAGAAACTCTAATGGCGGCATTAGAAGATTTAGAAAATCTCTATTCTCGCATGAAAAATGATGAACAGTTTCTGGCAGAATTCGACCGCGATCTCGCCTACTATGTTGGTCGTCCTAGTCCACTTTATTATGCTGAGCGATGGTCAAAAGAGTTAGGTGGTGCGCAAATTTACCTTAAACGTGAAGACTTGAACCATACAGGCTCACACAAGGTAAACAACACGATTGGTCAGGCATTACTTGCAAAGCTTTCTGGTAAAAAACGTATTATTGCCGAAACTGGTGCTGGGCAGCATGGTGTAGCAACAGCAACAATTGCAGCACGTTTAGGTCTTGAATGTGTTGTTTATATGGGTGCCGAAGACGTTAAGCGTCAAGCCATGAACGTTTATCGTATGCGTTTGTTGGGTGCTACAGTTGTTCCTGTACAAAGTGGCTCTAAAACGTTGAAAGACGCCATGAACGAAGCGATGCGTGACTGGGTAACTAATGTTGATACGACGTACTATGTGATTGGTACGGTTGCAGGCCCGCATCCATATCCTCAATTGGTTCGTGACTTCCAGTCGATTATTGGTCGTGAAGCACGTAAACAGATTTTGGAACAAGCAGGTCGTTTACCAGATGCATTAGTTGCCTGTGTAGGTGGCGGTTCAAATGCAATGGGCTTGTTCTATCCGTTTTTAAACGATGCCAATGTGAAAATGTATGGTGTTGAAGCAGCTGGTTTTGGTATTGAAACTGGTAAACACTCTGCGCCGTTAAATGCGGGTCATGTGGGTGTATTGCACGGTAACCGTACTTACTTAATGAGTGATGAACAAGGCCAGATTATTGAGACACATAGTATCTCGGCGGGCCTTGATTATCCGGGTGTTGGCCCTGAACATAGCTTCTTGAAAGATATGAAGCGCGTAGAATACGTGCCGATTAATGATACTGAGGCTCTACAAGGTTTCCGTGATTTAACCAAAATCGAAGGGATTATTCCTGCGCTTGAAAGCTCGCACGCGATGGCTTATGTCTCTAAGCTTGCACCGACGATGTCTAAAGATCAGATTATTATTGCGACTGTTTCAGGTCGTGGTGATAAAGATTTAATGACAGTTGCACGCATTGATGGCGTAGAAATGGTCGAGATGTAAGAGAAGTATAATGCCAAGCTTGTTTATGGTGATGTTAGGTGGGCGTCATGCACGCGCTAATACAGAAGTTCATGATGTAGTCATGGCTGTAGGAGATACTTTGGAAGAAGTTTATCCTCAACTTAAACAGGCTTGGTTTGGTGAGGCTCAAGGATTACATATTGATGCTTGGACCAAGCTCTCAGGAGTTAGCTCTCAAGGACAAAATTATCAAATTCACTTTACAGACGCTGCTCCACAACCAAATGATTTAAAATTATATTTAATTAATCTAGGTGGATATAATGCAAGTGAATTCGGTGAACTTCACCGTTATGAGTTTGTGGTTGCACCGAATGCGGTAGTTGCAAAACAATTAGGTAAACAATTTATAGATCGGCAGTGGCAAAAAGCACATACAGATCGAGTCATTGATATTGATGACTGTTTAGCGATAGATTATGTAGCAGGACGCTATATTCATTTAATAAAAGGTGATTTTGCTGAAACAATTTGGGAAAATACATATTTGACCGTGGTATAGGTCATTTGAAATCTAATATTCATATGGAAGTGGGTAAATGGATTTAATTCAAGAAAATGGACAGCCTCGTTACGGGCGTTTTGAATCTGTACCGTCAACCATTCACGTACAACATTATATTTATAAAACCCCTTATGGTAAGGTTCTTAAAGGCTGGCGTAAGCAATTAAAATATAAAAAATTTAAATTCTGCGGCATTCAACATAAACACTATAGTATTGGTCTGGCAATTGCAGATATCGGCTGGGTCGGTCATGGCTTTTTCTATATTTATGACCATGAAACAGGGCAAGTCATCGAGTGGAATGCCATTCAGCCTTTAGGTCATAAAACCTACCTTGATGAACAGCCCTTATTTAATCAAAGTTATTTTTCTAAATCTCCTTATCAGTTTGATATCCAGCATGCCAATGGTGTGCGATATATCCGAGTGACCAAATATGGTGAGATTCAACTCAGCGCTCGAATTTTTTGTGCCGGAACCGATATATTAAGCTTGTGTACACCGACAGGCATCAATGGGTGGACCTATACTCAAAAGCAGACCACGCTGGGTGTAGAAGGGATGTTTATTAATAAACAAAACCAAATCGTACAATTTGATGAAAAGACATTCGCATCCTTAGATGATACCTGCGGTTTTTTGCGACCTGAAACAGCTTGGTTTTGGCTTTCATGTAATTTTTGGGATGAGCAAGGGCGACGTATCGGTTTAAATTTAGCTTCTGGTGTTAATGAAAGCTTTGGTAACGAAAATTGCTTATGGATTAACGGAGTTTTATTTCCACTGACTGATATTTTATTTGAAAAAGTAAATGATGAGCTTTGGCAAATTAGCTCTCTAGATCAAAAGCTTAATCTACAAGTGCATATTGGGTGGTGTAGATACGAAAATATTAATTTAAGAATGATTGGCAGTCAGTTCAATCAGTGGCAAGCTAAAATTAGCGGCACGATTGAGCATGAGGCAACCGATATAATCAATTGCAAAGAAGAATACGGCTTACTAGAACAACATTATGCAAAATGGTAACAAGCAGGTTATAAACCTGCTTGCCAGAATGCCTCACCAGCCGCAATCGGATCATTGGTCTTTTCGAGTGTTTCAATCCAAACAGGATATTGACGAATGACCGGATGCTGACTTGGATGAAAGTCTTTTTTAAACCAATCTAAATATTGGCTTTTCATAGCAGTTAATGTGCCATTTTTGCCAAAGAACCAAGGTAAACCTTTAAGGTTCATCAAGAGTCTTTCTCTTGGACTAAAGCCATCACATTTCAACATGATATTCGTGCGGTAAAGTGTAAAGCCAAACATCAGTACGGTCGTAAGAACCAAGACAAAACGACGAGTCGACTCAGGAACTTCACCCACCTGTTTCATGACATCAAAAGCAACATCACGGTGCTCCATCTCTTCAATGGCATGCCAAGCAAACAGTGCTCGAACATAGGGGTGAGCATTTTCCAAAGTTTTTTTATTGCTATAAAAGGTTTCTGCCATTAATGCAGTTAAATGTTCCGCTGCCGCCGTCATTGCAATATTGTATTGCGGTGAGCGTTTGGTGAGTTCAAAACGAAAAATTCTTTTTAGCGTAGCTGTGAACTGGTCAACAGGCATGCCTTGCTCTTTCATGAGCTGATTCATTTTGTCATGTGCAATACCGTGTTGAGCTTCTTGTTTAATAAAGTCTGCAACTCGTTTTTGTAGTTCGGGATCATCAATTTTATCTCGGAACATACGGACACATTCAATAAAATAACGTTCTCCATCTGGAAAGGTTAAGCTGAGTGCATCAAACATACGAGTCAAAAAAGGATCATTATTAAACCAAAAGCGAGGCGCTTTGTTTAAATGAAAATCTAGATCTTTGCGAACTACTGGCTCGACCTGATAAGAAACATGTGCGTTCATATTTTTATTTCTCGCATCTAACATGTTCATTAGTATGTCGCGAATGGTCGGCTTTGTTTTGACAGTTATTGCCAATTTTTATACAGTTTGCGACAAGATGGCATTAAAAAAAGGATGAGCCATGCAAGATTTTACGATTTCAAATGGTTATTTTTATCTGTGGAATACGTATCTAAAAGAAAAAGGAATCGATTGGCAGGGATTACATCTGACGGATGTTCAGACCCGTCAAGTTCAAAATATTTTAGCTTCATCTATTGATGCTCAATCTTCTTTAAACTTTTTTCTTGAACTTTTAGAGCTGACAGAGTCTTGTCTACAAGTTTCTAATTTGGCCTTGGAAATGGCAACTTGTATTACACCTGCCAATTTTGGTGTACTGGGATATATGGCTTCTCGGAGTGGGAGCTTTGCAGAGGTTCTTGAATATGTCATGAAATTTCATCGGCTCGTCATTGACGGCGAGCAAGTCGTGCCTATGAAAATCGAACAAGATACGTCTAGCATCCGTTTGTATTGGCCGCTAGTTGATGCCAGTAATATCATACTTTGTGAGCTGACTTTAGCTGCTATGGTACAACTTGCTAAACAAATTGCTCCTTTCCATGATTTTCTCTTGCAGCATGTTGAGTTTGTGCACCGTTCACGTGGTCCATTAGTTCACTATCAGCGTTTCTTTCAATGCAAATTATCATTTGAGCAACCTTACTATGCATTAACTTTTGCAAGTGAGGGATTGAGCGTTCGCCCTCGCCAAGCAGACCCAACTCTAATGCAACTTTTGGTGAAACAGGCAGAAGAGGCATTGGCTCAGCGGAAAATACATACAGATTTAGCTCAGCAAATACATTGGATTGTTCATGAATATTTTAAACACAAGCAACAAGCCCCTAAAATAGAGGATATTGCTATTGAGTTGAATATTTCAGTACGGAGCTTGCAGCGTCAATTACAGTCATTAAATACTTCATTTAAATTAATTTTAGATACTGAACGTATGAAACGCTGTGAAATATTACTTCACGAAAATGCCAGCCTGACCACAATTGCTGAACAGTTGGGATATTCGGACCAGTCGGCACTTGCACGCGCGCATAAAAATTTGACAGGACAAACTTTGCTTACACGTAAAAGGCAATTACAACTCGCCCATAAAAATATTGAGAAATGATTTTGTGTGATTGTTTTTTGATCGGACAGCGATCTAATAATGGCTCGAAAATAGGAAGCTTTGATCATTGAGAAAAGTTTCAAAATATTGATAAATGTACGCCATGGGTTGTATGAATCATACAATCGAATATCGCCATAACGTTAGAGCTGTTCAATGGACAAAAAATAGCGTTAAAATGCGATGTTCTTGTATTTCTACAAACAACTCCTCAATTTTAAATAATTCAAGGAAAGCACAACCCTATGTCACGTCTTGCCACCCGTTTTGAAAAGCTTAAGTCCCAACAACGTAAAGCGCTTGTATCTTATGTTATGGCGGGTGATCCACAGCCACAAGTAACGGTTCCGTTACTGCATAAAATGGTTGCGGCAGGAGTAGATGTCATTGAGCTTGGTTTACCATTTTCAGATCCAATGGCTGATGGTCCGGTAATTGCGCTTGCAGCTGAACGTGCGCTTGCAGCAGGAACCAATACGTTGGATGCACTCAACATGGTAAAAGAGTTCCGTGAGCAGGATCAGGAAACACCTGTTGTTTTAATGGGTTATCTGAATCCGGTTGAAGTGATTGGTTACGAGAAGTTTGTTTCTCATGCGAAACAATGTGGTGTAGATGGCTTATTACTTGTGGATTTACCACCAGAAGAGTCAAAAGAGTTTGGTGCTGTGTTGAAACAACATGATATGGACCAAATTTTCTTACTTGCACCAACTTCTACAGATCAACGCATTCAACATGTGACAAATCAGGCAAGTGGTTTTATCTACTATGTTTCACTTAAGGGTGTAACTGGAGCAGCAACACTTGATACGGCAGAAGCTGCTGCGCGTATTCAAAAAATCAAAAATGCCACTAATATTCCAGTGGGTGTTGGTTTTGGTATTAGTGATGCCGCTTCAGCAAAAGCAATGGGTAGCGTTGCTGATGCCGTGATTGTAGGTAGTGCTTTCGTTAAAAATTTTGCAACGTTGGCAGCGGATGACGCTGTTGAACAGACGGTGAGTAAAGTCAAGGAGCTTCGAGCAGCGCTCGATGAGTTAGTATGAATCAAGAAGTGAAACCAGGGAAAGTTCTTAGCCCTTCGACACCATGGACAAAACGTCCGGTTCCAGGTATTGAAGTCGCAGATGAGCAACAAATTCTCAAAGCAACATTTACTGAGCCAACGATTGAATGTCCTGAATGTCATGCACTAGTGACACGTACAGCAATATCTTTCAATGCATATGTTTGTCCGCAATGTGATGAGCACTTACGAATGAAAGCTCGTGACCGCTTGAACTGGTTCTTCGATAATGTTGTAACTGAATTGGGTCAAGAATTTAGCGCCAAAGATCCATTAAAGTTTGTTGATTCTAAACCGTATCCAGATCGTATGCGTGAAGCGCAAACTAAAACTGGTGAAACAGAAGCTTTAATTGCCATGCAAGGTAACTTAAATGGCGTAGATATGATTGCATGTGCGTTTGAGTTCGACTTTATGGGCGGCTCAATGGGTACAGTTGTAGGTGACCGTTTTGTACAGGCTGCCGAGCTTGCAATTGCAAAACGTCAGCCATTAATCTGTTTCGCAGCTTCTGGCGGCGCGCGTATGCAAGAAGGTATGTTATCGCTTATGCAAATGGCGCGTACTTCTGCTGCGATTCAAAAATTAAAAGATGCTGGCTTACCATATATCGTTGTGTTAACACATCCTGTGTATGGTGGTGTAACAGCTTCTTTAGCAATGTTGGGTGATATTCATATTGCTGAACCTAAAGCGATGATTGGCTTTGCTGGTAAGCGTGTAATTGAGCAAACTGTACGTGAAACTCTTGAAGAACCGTTCCAACGTGCTGAATATTTGCTTGATCATGGTGTAATCGATCAGATTGTTCATCGTCATGCTTTACGTGATACTGTATCTCGACTTGTATCGAAATTGATGAACTTACCTTGAACCAACAAGCTCCACTTTCAATAGACTCTTTAGATACATGGCTCAATTATTGGAGCCATGTTCACGTTACAGGGATAGATCTTGGTCTGGAACGTGTAATTCCTGTTGCAGAAAAGCTGGGTGTAACTCAGCCTAATGCTAAAGTTTTTACAGTAGCCGGAACGAATGGTAAAGGCTCAACCACAACTACACTGGCTGCGATATTAAACGCACAGGGTTATAAAGTTGGGTTATATCAGTCACCGCATATCTATCGCTTTAATGAGCGAGTTAAACTAGGTGGAGTAGAAGTCGATGATCAAAGTCTGATTGATGCTTTTGTTCAAGTCGATCAGGCTCGTCGCGATTGTGATTTAAGCTTATCTTTTTTTGAAGCAACCACTTTGGCTGCTTTTGTTATTTTTAAACAACAACAATGTGATGTATGGGTGCTTGAAGTTGGTCTGGGCGGACGCTTAGATGTTGTCAATGTGATTGATCCCGACATTGCAGTAATTACTAATATTGGCCTAGATCACACAGACTGGTTAGGCGATACCATTGAAAAAATTGCTTTTGAAAAAGCAGGCATTATTCGTCCACATATTCCGGTTATCTTCGCGGGTGAGCAACCATTGCCGCAAGCAATTCAAGATAAAGCGCAAAGTACACAAGCAGAGTTATATACCGTTAATCGTGATTATTTTTATAAGCTCGCAGATGATGGACAAAACTGGTACTTTGCTTCGGAAGGAACCACTTTAAAACTTCCGTTAGGTACATTAGCGATTGAAAATATTGCTGGGGCGGTTGCTGCCATTTTAAATAGCGGACTTGAGATTTCTCAGTCAGCATTAGAAAAAGGTATTCAGTCTGCTCGCTTAGCAGGGCGTTTTGAACAGCGCCAAGTGGACGGGAAAACGGTCATTTTTGATGCCGGACACAATCCTCATGGTGTTGAATTTTTGTTAAAGCAATTGCGAAATTTCTTAGAATACAATAAACAGTACACAGAAGTTGTCGCAGTATTTTCAATGCTGGCAGATAAAGATATAAAATCAGTAGTCGATTTATTGAAACCTACTGTTTTACATTGGAAAATTGCTGAATTGAATGTGCCGCGTGCTGCATCGATTCAGCAACTCAATGATGCCTTGCAAGGCCAGACAGTACAACAATATGGCAATATCAAAGAGGCTTTTAAATCAGCGCTTGAGCAAACAAATAACAATCAGCTGATTTTGGCCTGTGGTTCGTTTCATACTTTAGAAGCGATTTGGGAGTATTTGGAAGAATGTCAATGAATAACAAACAACGCTGGATGGGTGGCGTTGTTTTACTAGGAGGTGGTGTTTTATTGGCAGCATTACTTCTAAAAGGAAATGAGGAAATAAAACAGGTTGAAGCTCAACCATCCGCATCCACATCGCCAAAAACTCAAACTAAACCAAAACAGACAAGTGAAGGGCAAATGGTACAACTACAACCTCTTGCGGTTGATGTTGAAACTGAAAAACGTTTGCTAGAAGAACAGCGTCGTGCGCGTGAAAAGGCTGTTGCTGAACAAGAAGCGCGTGCAGCTGAGTTCTTAGCAATGCAGCAGCAAGCTGAAGCTGACGCTGCTCGTAAAGCTGCAGCAGAGTACGCTGCGATTAATGCGCGCCGTACAGCAGCTCAAGAAAGTTCAGATAATATTCCACCGGAGTTAGTGGGTGAGGCGAAAGCTAAAAACCAACAAACCAATACGGTGAATAAAACAACTGATACTTCAAAAATAGATGCAGACAAAAAAGCTGCTGAAGCAAAACGCCAAGCAGAAGCAGACAAAAAAGCTGCTGAAGCAAAACGCCAAGCAGAAGCAGACAAGAAAGCAGCTGAAGCTAAACGACAGGTAGAAGCAGATAAAAAAGCTGCAGAAGCGAAACGCCAAGCAGAAGCAGACAAGAAAGCTGCTGAAGCGAAACGACAAGCAGAAGCTGATAAAAAAGCCTCTGATGCTAAACGAAAAGCTGAAGCTGAGAAAAAAGCTGAAGCTGAAAAAGCACGTGAACTGCTTGAAAATGGCGATAAAAAGTGGATGGTTCAAGTCGCTTTGGCTGCTAACCAAGCAAATGCAGATGCAGTGGTTTCTAAATTACGAGCTAAAGGCTATAAGGTAACTACAAGCCCAACCAGTAAGGGAATTCGTATTATGGTTGGTCCTGCAAAAGACCGTGATACAGCAGATGCTGCTCGTAAGAAAATTACTTCTGATTCAAGCTTAAATATGAAATCAGCTTGGGTAATTGACTGGGTACCGTTAGACCAACGTTAACCAGAGTAAAAATTCTACTCAAGATGTCACTAAGATGGATTCGACAGTTGTTGTTGAATCCATTTTACATTTTCAGGTGTAAATAAACGGTCAATGTTCTTCCAAATAATATGATAACCGTAACCACCTTGTTTCATTTCCTTAACCGCATCATCAATTGCCCAATTTTCAAAAATAATGCGATACATGGCAACGCTGGCACCTGTACGGTCTGAACCATGGTAGCAGTGCAATAAAACGCGCTGATCATTCTGCTTGGCAAGTTTGATTTGTTGCATGACTTCTAAGAGATCTTGTCGGTCAATTGCCCAAGTGTTGATAGGAATATGCACAAGATTAAAATTTTCATTTTTAAAAACTAAACTATCTGCGTCTTTGGCTCTTAAATTAATGATCGTTCCAATTTGATGAATCTTTAATTCAGAAATCATGGCAGCACTTGGTTGTTCACTACGATAAACATCATTACTAATTTGATAAAAGTTATGAGTCTGAGAAACTAAGCTTCCCCAATCTTGTGGTCGATGCTCATGGGCGATACTTTCGTGCTGCATACATCCTTGTAAATTTATACAGATCACAAGTGTAAGGAGCGATAATTTCTTCATGTTTGATACCGTTTAAGCTCATCAGGGTCGTGAGCACAAATTATTTCAATCGTGGATTCATGTTGAGCCAAATGCTGTAAGCGTTTGAGGTTGAAAATACGTTTTTCATTATCCTCTGCAAATGTTTTTTCCAACAGATTGAGTGATCTTAATTTATTTTTAGGGTTTAACTCTAGATTTGAGTAGTAAGCATCTCCACAAAATAATAACCATTGATTTTGTTGCTTTATAGCAATACCGCAATGCCCAGCCGAATGGCCTAGTAGCGGTACCATTAAAATTTCATCTTGAAACAGGGGAAAACCTTTGACTTTTTCGAGGTTAAACCATGCTTCACCTTTTTGATATTCAACAAAGTTCCAATATCGATGGTCTTTATATTGATTGGTTCTATAGCGAAGTTTGCCCTTAAAGTTTGGAAGTTGAGCCGCGTTGTATTCTGCTGCTAAAACATGGACTGTGGCATGAGGAAAATCTGAGATACCACCAGCATGGTCAAAATCAAGGTGAGTGACAAAAATATGCTGTACATCCTTGGGGCTGAACCCAAGCTTTTGGATTTGTTGGATCGCACTAAATTCAAGATTATGCTCAATCTTGCCTAAGCGTTTAACTAATGAGCCTAGGCGCTGCTTCATATGTAAGTAGTCTTGCAGGCCAAAGCCCGTATCGATAAGCACTAAGCCTCGATCAGTTTCAACTAAAAGACAATGACAGATTACTTCAGCTCGGAAGCCCTTTTGTCCAAATAATGGCGCACAAACCGGGCACATGCTGCCACATTTTAAATGATGAATTTTATAGATCATGATTTTTATTTTTTTACCGAATCGGTTCGAGTTATAACTGATCTGAGCAATAAAAACCATGAGTATTCAATACATAAATAAAAAAGCCACCGCTGTGGGTGACTTTTTAGGGTGTGATATTTAACCTCTTGTGCCTATGCGCTTCGTTTGTCTTGTAGCTAACTTTTCAAATGTTTGCCTACGCACTTCGTTTGTCTTGTAGGGAATTTTTCAAGTGCTTGCCTACGCGCTTCGCTTATCTTGCGCTTCGATTAAAGCCTTTTTAAAGGCTTTAATCTTGCTCAGGCTGTGGCGTGAGGCGTAAATAAGGTTTAACAGCCGTATAACCTTTAGGGAAACGTTGTTTAATTTCTTCTTCATCTTTAAGTGACGGCACAATAACGACATCTTCACCTTGCTGCCAGTTCGCAGGCGTAGCGACTTTATGTTTGTCTGTTAATTGTAATGAATCAACGACACGTAAGACTTCATTAAAATTTCGGCCCGTTGAAGCAGGGTAGGTAATGATTAAGCGAACTTTTTTGTTAGGATCAATAATCACTAATGAGCGCACTGTTAGAGTTTCACTGGCATTAGGGTGAATGAAGCCATAGAGCTCAGATACTTTACGATCTTTATCTGCAATGATTGGAAAGTTTACAGTTGTATTTTGCGTTTCATTAATATCGTTGATCCAACCTTTATGAGACTCTACATCGTCTACAGATAAAGCAATTGCTTTAACATTACGCTTCGTAAATTCATCTTTTAATTTTGCTGTATAACCTAATTCAGTTGTACATACGGGAGTATAGTCGGCTGGATGTGAAAATAAGATTCCCCAACTATCCCCTAAAAAATCATAAAAATTAATTGTGCCTTCACTCGATTCTTGTTGAAAATCGGGAGCAGTATCTCCTAAACGTAGTGTCATGATCTTTCCTCAATTGCGCATAATTTGTTATTCGATTGAATGAATATGCAGCATTTACTTTATGATTAAAATTATTGTTTTTGTATTTTATTATGAACTTTTTATATAAGTGTAAATATATATGACTAAAACTTTTTATTTTAAGTGCTTAATCAATGTAACTTTAAGGTAAATTTGCTAAATTAGATTTCTCGGTAGTTATGCTTAATCGATAAGCGTTAATGGTGTGTTTTTGGTGCTCGGCACATTAAGGGGAGATTAGATGAATGAAAAACCATTCGTCTAACTATCAGATTTTTTTTAGGGGTTTTGTGCAAACCCCTTGTACTTCAAATTTCTGGCACCATAATAAACGACTGAGAAAAAGTTTATTCATTTGACCAAGCAAGATTTAGAGAGTTTATCCATGTTGGCAAGTCTGATCGGAGGTATCTTCGGTACAAAAAATGAGCGTGAACTCAAACGCATGCGCAAAATTGTTGAGCAAATCAATGCGCTCGAGCCGACGATATCAGCTTTAAGCGATGCAGACTTATCTGCAAAAACTCCAGAATTCAAACAACGTTATAATAATGGCGAAAGTTTAGATAAATTACTTCCAGAAGCGTTTGCAGTTTGTCGTGAAGCTGCTAAGCGTGTGATGGGTATGCGTCACTATGACGTTCAGTTAATCGGTGGTATTACCTTACATGAAGGTAAGATCGCCGAGATGCGTACTGGTGAAGGTAAAACCCTTATGGGTACTCTAGCGTGTTATTTAAACGCTTTGAGTGGCCAAGGTGTACATGTCATTACTGTGAATGATTATTTGGCACAGCGTGATGCCGAGTTGAACCGCCCATTATTTGAATTTTTGGGTCTATCAATTGGTACGATTTATTCAATGCAAGGTCCGTCAGAAAAAGCGGCAGCTTACCTTGCCGATATTACTTACGGTACCAATAACGAATTCGGTTTTGACTATTTACGTGACAACATGGTGTTTTCTTTAGCAGAAAAGAAACAACGTGGTTTGCACTATGCCATTATCGATGAAGTTGACTCTATCTTGATTGATGAGGCACGTACACCATTAATTATTTCTGGTCAAAGTGAAGACTCTTCACACCTCTACAGTGCAATCAATACGATTCCGCCTAAATTGCATCCGCAAAAAGAAGAAAAAGTAGCAGATGGTGGTCATTTCTGGATTGATGAAAAGCAGCGTTCAGTTGAAATGACTGAAATTGGTTATGAAACTGTTGAACAAGAACTTATTCAAATGGGCTTGTTGGCCGAAGGCGAAAGCTTATATTCAGCAACAAACCTAAATCTTGTTCACCATGTATCTGCTGCCATTCGTGCGCATTTCCTGTTCCAACGTGATGTTCACTATATTATTCATGATGGTGAAGTCGTTATTGTCGATGAACATACAGGTCGTACGATGCCTGGTCGTCGTTGGTCAGAAGGTTTGCATCAAGCTGTTGAAGCAAAAGAAGGCTTGGAAATTCAGCCTGAAAACCAAACTTTAGCGACAACAACATTCCAGAACTATTTCCGTCTCTATAAAAAGCTTTCAGGTATGACAGGTACTGCTGATACTGAAGCTGCGGAAATGAAAGAAATTTATGGACTTGATGTTGTGATTATTCCAACGCATCGCCCAATGATTCGTAACGACCAAAATGATTTAATTTATTTAAACCGTAACGGCAAATATAACGCGATTATTCAAGAAATTATGAATATTCGTCAGCAGGGTGTTGCTCCGATTCTGATTGGTACGGCAACGATTGAAGCCAGCGAAATTTTATCTTCTAAGCTAATGCAAGCTGGTATTCATCATGAAGTTTTGAACGCAAAACAGCATGAGCGTGAAGCTGACATTATTGCTCAAGCGGGTAGTCCGAATGCAGTAACGATTGCAACTAACATGGCTGGTCGTGGTACGGATATTATCTTGGGTGGTAACTGGAAAGCGAAACTTGCCAAACTTGAAAACCCAACTGCAGAAGATGAAGCACGTCTAAAAGCACAATGGGAACAAGACCACGAAGATGTATTGCAAGCTGGTGGTTTGCATATCATTGGTTCTGAACGTCATGAATCACGTCGCATTGATAACCAGTTACGTGGTCGTGCCGGTCGTCAGGGTGACCCTGGTGTTTCTCGTTTCTATTTATCTCTTGAAGATGACCTTATGCGTATTTTCGCAGGCGACCGTGTCGTTGGTATGATGCGCGCGATGGGTTTGAAAGAAGACGAAGCGATTGAACATAAAATGGTGAGCCGTTCGATTGAGAATGCTCAACGTAAAGTTGAAGCGCGTAACTTCGATATTCGTAAAAACTTATTGAAATACGATGATGTGAATAATGAACAGCGTAAGATTATTTATTCACAACGTGATGAAGTACTAGCTGAAAATACCTTAAAAGAATATGTTGAAGAAATGCATCGTGAAGTGATGCAAGGCATGATTGCTAACTTTATTCCACCAGAGTCAATTCATGACCAGTGGGATGTCGAAGGTTTAGAAAATGCTTTACGTATTGATTTAGGTATTGAGCTACCAATTCAAGAATGGTTAGACCAAGATCGTCGTTTAGATGAAGAAGGTTTAGTTGAGCGCATTAGCGATGAAGTGATTGAGCGTTATCGTCAGCGCCGTGCTCAAATGGGTGACGAATCGGCAGCAATGCTTGAACGTCATTTCGTTTTAAACTCTCTTGATCGCCATTGGAAAGATCACTTAGCTGCAATGGATTATTTACGTCAAGGTATTCACTTACGTGGCTATGCGCAAAAGAACCCTGAGCAGGAATATAAGAAAGAAGCTTTCAACCTGTTCGTAAATATGTTGGGTATTATTAAAACTGATGTTGTGACTGATTTGTCTCGTGTACATATCCCAACACCAGAAGAACTTGCAGAAATGGAAGCTCAACAGCAGCAGCAAGCTGAATCAATGAAGCTTTCTTTTGAACATGATGATGTAGATGGTTTAACTGGTGAAGTTACACTTTCTCAAGAAACCATGAACGAGTCTGCTGATCAGCAAACTTTCCCTATTCCCGAAAGCCGTAATGCACCATGCCCATGTGGTTCAGGACTAAAATATAAGCAATGTCACGGTAAGATCTAATCTACCTTCGCAAAAAAAGCAGAACAATTGTTCTGCTTTTTTTATGTTTGTAGTAAGCCTGTGAATAATGTTTGCAGTTTTAAGCATTAAATGCTATTTACTTCTCATCCAGAGTGTATGTTGGAAAGACAATGAAAAAAGTATTACAACCTTTATTTTTAACTGTTCTTGCTGTACCAAGTTTTGTTTTTGCAGCAGAAGCAGCTTCAGCCCCTCAAACGACAACGGTTGATAAAGTTCTTGCAGCAAAAGGCCCAACTTCGGCTCAAGCTGTAGTTAAGCAAGAAAATACTACAGTGATTAGCCCACGTACGGGTATTCGCTATACGTTGGGTAACACAAATAATCGCCCAATTATTTTACAAACAACTGCGATTGCTCCAGCAAACTCAGCAAACATTAATCGTATTGTGGCAAGTAACCCAGCGCTTTCTGCAAAGAGCCAAGAAAAAGCAAAAGTGGCTTTAATCGGTGAAGCAGCTGTAGCAGGACCAGCGGCAGTTGCAGCAAGCAATGTAACAGCTCCGGCTGTAACAAGTAGTGTTGCTCCAGCAAATCCAGCAACAATAAATTAAGACATATATGTATAAAAAAGCCAGTTCAATTTTGAACTGGCTTTTTTATGGGGGTGTATTTAAAACTTTAAATCTGATTATTTACATCATCATTTTTTGTTTCACGAATGAGTAAGAACGCGATGAGTGATAAAAGTGATGCAGCAGTAAGATAATAACCAACCGCATATAAACCATAAGTTTCAGCAAGTTTAGTCGCAATAAGTGGGGCAAACGATGCACCAAAAATACCAGCCAAGTTAAAAGTTAATGCTGAACCTGTATAACGAACTGAAGTTGGGAAAAGTTCAGAAAGAACTGTACCAATTGGACCATAGGTCAATCCCATAATTGCCAAGCCAGTACATAAGAAAAGGAATACGATTAAGGTATTTCCAGACTCTAACATGCTAGAGAAGAACAATCCGAAAATCGCAGCAGCAATACAAACGCCAATAGAAGTTGTTTTACGACCAAATTTTTCTGCAAAAATAGCCGATAAAGGAATGAATGCGGCGAAGCAAAGTGTGGCAAAGAGTTGAAGTTCTAAGAACTCACCACGTGCATAGCCAAGCTTTGTGGTTCCCCAGTTTAAAGCAAATACGGTAGTAAGATAGAACACGACAAAGGTACAGATTGCTGCAACTGTGCCAAGAATAAGCTTACCTGTATGTTTGGTTAACACTTCTTTAAATGGAATATTAACTTCTTTTTGCTTATCTAAAACCTTTTGGAAAGCTGGAGTTTCATGAAGCTTTAAGCGAATGTATAAACCAACAATAACCAATACAGCACTGGCAATAAATGGAATGCGCCAGCCCCATTGCATGAATGCTTGCTCAGGAATAACTGCACTTAATAATAAGAAAGAGCCTGTTGCTAAAATAAAGCCAATTGGAGCACCTAGCTGTGGAAACATGCCATACCATGCTCTTTTACCTTCTGGGGCGTTTTCAGTCGCTAATAATACTGCGCCGCTCCATTCACCACCTAAACCTAAGCCTTGTCCTAAACGACAAACAGCTAATAGTAATGGTGCGACAATTCCGATTTGGGCATAGGTTGGAAGCAAACCAATACATACAGTTGAAATACCCATGGTCAGTAAAGCTGCAACTAAAGTTGCTTTTCGGCCAATACGGTCTCCAAGATGGCCGAATAGTGCAGCACCAATAGGGCGAGCAATAAAGGCAATTGCAAAGGTTGCTAAAGATTGTAAGACTGCGGCACTGCCACTACTAGCAGGGAAAAATAGGTGTGGAAAGATAATCACAGCAGCTGTTGCATAGATATAAAAGTCGAAGAACTCAATGGTTGTACCGACTAAGCTTGCAAACAAAACTCGTGTTTTTGAATTAGTGGCTACTACAGGAGCAGCAGTCGCAGAGGTTGACTCCATATAAGTCCTTATATCAGTTAAAATTTATTTTTAATTACTACTCTTTTTAAAGACATATTTTTCTCAAAGAGTAGCGTGAAAGAACATCATCCATGACTCTTTCAGGATCACTGAATATGAGTGAAAAATGGACTAAACTATGTACCAATAGATGGCAAGAAAATGTGCCCCTGCACCTAAAAGCACAAAAATATGCCAGATCGCATGGGTATATCTTACCTTTTTTAACGCGTAAAACAATGCTCCAACCGTATAAGCTAATCCGCCAATGATTAATAAAATCAACGCGTCTTTACTCAGATAGGTGCGCATATCATCCATAACAAATACAGCAAGCCAACCCATAAGAACATAAGCAAGTAGCGAAATTTTCTGAAAGCGGTGAATAAAAACTAACTTGAAAAGTGTACCAATTGCAGCAATGCTCCAGAGAGCAATAAGTAAAATATGAGCTTTTTGTGTAGGAATTGCGATGCTCAAGAACGGGGTATATGTTCCCGCAATTAAATAATAAATAGCAGTGTGGTCGAGTTTTTTATACCAGTAGCGTAGGTTTTGTGTTTGAGCAAAATGATAGAGTGTAGAACTGGTAAAAACTAAAATCAGGCTAAATGAATATACCCATAAACCTACCCACTGAGCAGTAGAAAGATAAGATCCCTTTATAATTAAAAAGATAGAAGCTACGACTGCCATAACAACACCTGCACCATGACTATAGGCATTAAATAGTTCTTCTTTTGGATCGTAAGTTTCCAACACAGATTTACTCATAACTTTAATTTTTTTGATTAAAAATACAAATGTATAGAAATACAAAACAGACGTAAAGTTATTTTATTTTTAATCCTAGACCCTTTAAACTTCTATTTTATATGAGTCTTCATTTTCAGGTATATCCGTGTCGGTTTTCTCCTTTGAGCAAGAACAGCAATTCTTTCATGAAATCAAGCAAATGCTTGACCAACAAGCTTTTGAGCGTTTGATCTTGAGCCAATATAAGGGAGAGTTGGCGCAGCTGGAAAAAATTACTTTCCGCGTTGTAGAGCTACATGGACAAAAACAGCTTTCAGCTTTATACCATCACACTACCCAAGATGTGACTAAAAACTATTCATTTGAAGAAGGCTTGCAACAGATTGAGCAATTAATCACTCAGTGTAAGCAAGCAAACTTATTTTCAACTACTCAAGAAATTCAACTTAAAAAAAATAAGAAAAAAGCCATATTAAATATGGGTAAAAAGCAGGCGGTAAATACGACACAAACGGTTCAGGCGCATGACCGTGAAAAGCAGCGCTATGTAAAGCAGGGGAATGCATTTTTAAAAGAGCTGGGTATTACTGATGAAAAAGCTCAGGTCATTCCAAGCATGGCTCGTAAATGGAAACAGATTAATAAATTTATCGAAATTTTTGCGAGTGCCTATGAACAGATTGATGCGTCTCAACAAGAGTTACGCATTGTCGATTTTGGCTCGGGAAAAGGTTATTTAACTTTTGCATTGTATGATTATCTGCAACAACAGCAGAAAACACCATTGATCACTGGTGTAGAGCTGCGCCGTAATTTAGTGGAATTTTGCCAGAATGTTGCAGACAAAGTGCATTTTAACCACTTAGACTTTTTTGAAGGTGACGTTCGTAGTTATCAACCGGAAAAGCTAGACGTTATGATTGCCTTACACGCGTGTGATATTGCGACTGACTTTGCTATTCATACAGGAATTCGTTTAAACGCTTCGATGATTATGTGCGCGCCATGTTGTCACAAAGAGTTGCGCCCACAATTACATAGCCCAGAAGTTTTACAACCAATGCTACAGTTTGGTATTCATGCGGGACAACAAGCCGAGATGCTGACCGATACTTTACGTGCATTACTTTTAAAAGCGTATGGCTATGAAACCAAAGTTTTTGAGTTTGTATCGCTTGAACATACCAGCAAAAATAAAATGATTTTGGCGACTAAACGCAAAAACGTTTCACAACCTGACGCCAAGATTATGGCTCAAATCCAAGCATTGAAAGAAATGTACGGAATTAAAAAACAAACGTTGGAATTGTTGTTACAAGATCAATTGCCGATCGAAAATATTGGCTGCAAGTGCTAGGGCGGTGAGCGGATGTATAAAATTGTAGAGGGTGGTTGGGAACAGCTCGAGAAAGATGCGAAATACATCCGTGAACAAGTCTTTATCCAAGAACAGGGAATTGCACCTGAAGATGAATGGGACGACTTGGATGCCACAGTTTTGCATTTTATTGTTTATGACAAAGAACAGCCTATCGCTACAGCACGTCTGTTGCCAAAGCATAGCGTAGGGCGTGTTGCTGTTTTAGTGCCTTATCGAAAGCAGGGTATTGGTAAAATTTTAATGCAGTATATTATTGAATATGCGCGTCATCATAAACTGCCTTATTTAAAGCTTTCTGCGCAAACCTATGTGACAGCTTTTTACGAAGCTTTAGGTTTTCATGTGCAGGGGGAGGTTTACGAAGACTGTGGCATTCCACATATTGATATGGTTTTAGAGTTAAATTGAGACTTCTTTTTAGAAATCTCAATTTAGATTTATTTCATTGCATTCCAGTTTTCGATGGCTTGTAAGCCAGTCTCTAAACCAACTTCATAACTATAACGAAGCTTTTTCGGATTGGTAGTTAAACGGCCAGCCATATTTTTAAGAGGCGGTGGGCACACTTCTAGAATTTGCTGGTCTGGATTTTCACCACGAACAAAATCGACTGAAGCGTTATAACGAGCACAGCGGCTACGCAAGCTGTTTGCAAAACCATAATGATGTTTAAAAGCATATTTTGCGAGGAATTGATCACCTCGACTACTTGCCTTGAAGTAGTTTTTCGGGCGAGTGCGTAAAACTAACAGTTTTTTGACACCACTTTGCTGAGCCGTCCAGCGAACAGGTAGGGCATCTGCAACGCCACCATCAAAATATGGTTCACCCATAATATCGACGGGATGACGCGTTAAAACTGGAATTGAGCTAGAAGCTCGAAGCGCATTGAGTAAATTATCTTTACCCGCACGAAGATATTCTGCATGACCTGTTTTGGCATGCGTCAACACCATATAAAAATCAGGATTTTTGGCAAAAAGACTTTGTTGATCAAGTGGGTGCTCTTGCTCACCAATTTCCCACATCCATTTTAAATCAAGTAAATCGCCGCCTTTAAAAAAGCGTTTGTAATCGATGAATTCCGGACGGAGCGAATGATCAATATAAAAGGTTAACGTGCGGCCTTGTTGGCCTGCTAAGTAGTTGGCGACATTGGTTGAACCAGATGATACACCAACATATAAATCGAAAGGGTTGAACTGTTGTTGTAAAAACGCGTCAAGTACACCACTGGTAAAGGCACCGCGCATGCCTCCACCTTCTACAACCAGTGCATTACGGGAAAAATCTGTCATTTGAAAAATATCTAATTACTGAGTTGATTGCTTATGTTCTTGCATATCCATTTCAGGCATGTTGTCACTATGCTGAGCGTGTTGCTCAGTAGAGTGTTCAGCCTTTTGCTGCATTTGCTCTTGTTGAGCTTTACGCTGTGCACCTGGCATATAGTCAGGTTCATTACTCATCGCTAAATAGAAAAAACCAAGGAAAATCGCACTTAAGACACCAACGATCAGAACAAATTTCCAGCCTAAAATTGCTGACTCGGAAGAATTTTTATCGGACATAAGGATTTCTCGAATGTGCTGTAGAAGCACAAAAATGAAGTCTATTTATAGCATATTTAGGTGGGGGCTGAAATCTTAAAGGTTATAAAGAAAAACCCATATAAATAAAATATATTTATATGGGTAAGGTTTATGCAGTTTTTAAATATTCAGTAAGATTAAGTTATTGAATATTTTGTTTCTGCTCAGCTTTGGCTTTTAGTAATGCAGGTGGGGTAAAACGTTCACCATATTTTGCAGCCAATTCTTCGGCACGTTTTTGTGCTTTATCAGTACCATACTGATTTAGGAATTGAATTGCTCCTCCAGTCCAAGGTGCATAACCAATCCCAAAGATAGAACCGACATTGGCATCAATTACAGACTCTAATACGCCTTCTTCATAACAACGTAAAGTATCTAAGGCCTGTACAAACAGAATGCGATCAATCATATCTTGTTCAGAAATATCATGATCTTTTTTCCAGCGGTTTAAGCCTTCCCAAAGGTGCTTTTTACCATTCTCTGGATAGTCATAGAAACCTGCACCAGCAGCTTTACCTTTACGGTTTAACTCATGAATCATGGTGTGAACCACTTCATCTACAGAAGTTTTAGGTAAATCTTTTCCTTCAGCTTGCAGGGCTTTACGTGCTTCACTAGCAACATGTTCGGTTAAGGTTAAAGACACTTCATCTTGAATGGCGAGTGGCCCAACTGGCATACCAGCTTTCAGTGCTGCCATTTCAATACGCGCTGGGTGAACGCCCTCTGCAAGCAAGCGCATACCTTCTTGAATGAACGTACCAAACACACGACTCGTAAAGAAACCACGGCTATCATTGACAACAATCGGTGTTTTTCCAATTTGTTGTACAAAGTCGTAAGCTTTAGCAAGAGTCTCTGCGGAGGTGTTTTTACCTTTAATAATCTCAACCAACTGCATTTTGTCGACAGGGCTAAAGAAATGAAGACCGATAAAAGCTTTATCATCCTTACTTGCTTGAGCTAAACCTGTAATTGGCAGGGTTGATGTATTTGATGCCATTACGCCATTAGGTGCTAAGAACTGTTCAGCTTCTTGAGTGACTTTGGCTTTGAGTTCTTGGTTTTCAAATACCGCTTCAATAATTAAATCACAACCTTGAAGATCTTCAGCAGAAGCTGTAGCCGTAATGAGCGATAAAACCTGATCACGTTTTTCTGCGGTCATGCGGCCTTGTGAAACACGTTTATCAAGAAGCTTTTGTGAATAGGCTTTGCCTTTCTCTGCATTTTCAACAGATACATCTTTAAGTACAACTGGAATGCCTTTAATGGCTGTTGAATAGGCAATGCCCGCACCCATCATGCCTGCACCCAACACACCCACTTTCGTGGCTTGCCATTTTGCAACGTCGGCAGGGCGGCTCGCACCAGACTTAATTGCATTTAGACCATGCCAGAAAGTGCCGATCATATTTTTAGAAATTTGGCCTGTGGTAAGCTGAGTAAAGTAGCGAGACTCAATACGCAGTGCAGTATCTACATCGACTTGAGCGCCTTCAACTGCGGCAGCCATAATTGCTTCAGGGGCAGGGTAACAACCTTTGGTTTTATCTCTTAACATGGCTGGGGCAATTGCAAGAACTTGTGCAACTGCTGGCGTTTTTGGATCACCACCCGGGATTTTATAGCCCTTCACATCAAAAGGCTGTTGAGATTTTGGATTGGCCTTGATCCAAGCAATTGCTTTATCTAAAAGTTCTTGTTCATTTTCAACTGTATCATGGATTAAACCTAAAGATTTTGCTTTATCAACACCGAACTGTTTGCCTTCCATTAAAAATGGGAACGCATTTTGAAGCCCAAGTAGGCGTACCATACGTACAATACCACCGCCACCTGGTAGTAAGCCTAAAGTAACTTCTGGTAGACCAAATTTGCTTTTCGCATCATTGATTGCAATACGGTGATGGCAACTTAAGGCGATTTCCCAACCACCGCCAAGTGCTGTGCCATTTAATGCTGCAACCACTGGAATCCCTAGTGTTTCAATTGTACGTAAATGACCTTTTAGCTTTTCAACCATGTTGAAAAAGTCAGTTGCGTGTTCAGGCTGAACTTGAATTAGTTCATCTAGATCGCCGCCTGCAAAGAAAGTTTTTTTAGCCGAGCGGAAAATAACCCCTGAAAGTTCTGTTTCTGCTTTAAGTTTCTGAGTCGCTTCATCGAGCGAGTCACGAAACTCAGCATTCATGGTGTTTGCAGATTGACCAGTTGAATCAAGCGTTAAAATGACAATATTGTCGGCATTTTTTTCGTATTGAATTGCACTCATCTTTTATATCCCTAATTTTTATACGCGTTCAATAATGGTGGCAATACCCATCCCACCGCCAACACAGAGGGTCGCTAAACCGCGCTTTTTATCTTGTCGTTCAAGCTCATCAAGTAAAGTGCCTAAAATCATGGCACCTGTTGCCCCTAATGGATGACCTAAAGCAATCGCACCGCCATTTACGTTGACTTTCTCAGCTGGGACGTTGAGTTCATTAATAAAACGCATAACAACTGCCGCAAATGCCTCATTAACTTCAAATAGGTCAATATCATCAATCGTGAGGCCAGCTTTTTCTAAAGCTTTACGTGCGGCAGGCGCAGGGCCAGTCAGCATAATGGTTGGATCAGTACCGACTAATGCAGTCGCCAAAACTTTAGCGCGTGGTTTTAAATTTTGTTCTTTTACCGCTTTTTCAGAAGCTAATAAAACTACAGCTGCTCCATCGACAATGCCTGATGAGTTACCTGCATGGTGAACATGATTGATTTTTTGTGCTTCTGGATATTTTTGTAAAGCCACTGCATCAAAGCCCATTTGCCCCATCATTTCAAAACTTGGGTTGAGCTTTGCAAGACCTTCGAGTGTGGTATTGCCTTTAATAAATTCATCTTTCTCTAAAATCACCCCACCTGCATGATCTTTTACTGGCACAACTGATTGGTTGAAATAACCATTTGATTGAGCCGCCGCCGCTTTTTGCTGTGACTTTACAGCAAAATTATCAACATCTTCACGGCTATAGCCATCTAAGGTTGCAATGAGGTCGGCCCCAATGCCTTGCGGAACAAATGATGACTTAAGGTTTGTTTCTGGGTCTAAAGCCCACGGCCCACCATCAGAACCCATTGGAATGCGTGACATTGATTCAACGCCACCAGCAACCACTAAATCTTCCCAACCAGAGCGGACTTTCATTGCTGCCATGTTGACTGCTTCTAAACCTGATGCACAAAAGCGATTGATTTGCACCCCAGCAACATCATCATTCCAACCTGCTGCAATCGCTGCTGTTTTGGCAATATCGCCACCTTGATCGCCAATTGGCGTTACGCAGCCCAAAACAATGTCATCGACTTTAGACGTATCGAGTTGATGGCGCTGCTGTAATTCATTTAATAAGGTGGTCAGTAATGTAATTGGTTTTACTTCGTAAAGAGAGCCATCTTTTTTTCCTTTTCCGCGTGGGGTGCGAATGGCATCAATAATATAAGCCTCGCTCATAACAGTTCCTTTTTTATTACTTAAACTTTGTTGTGTTTTGAGTGTACTGGTTTTAAAAGGCAACGCAATGACGATAAGCGCACCAGTCAGGTGATGATTTTTGCCAATAGAAATACAAAAAAGCCCAAGTTGAACTTGGGCTAAATGTGAAGCTAAATAGATTTAAGAATTAGTGATAACCATGTAGCTGGCGATATAGGCCAGGGGTTACACCCGTCCACTTTTTAAATGCGCGGTGGAACGTACTGGTTTCACTAAAACCAACTTGTTGAGCAACGTCTTCAAGTGTTAATTCAGGGTTGAGTAATAAATGAATTGCAGCATCTCGACGTAAGGCGTCTTTTACGCCTTGATAGCTTTTACCTTCGGCAGCCAAGCGACGACGTAAGGTTTGAGGAGATAAATACAACATTGATGCAACGTCATTAAGCGTTGGCATTTCTTCACCAATCTGGCTTTTGAGCACTTCACGGATACGCGAAGTTAGCGAGTTGGTGTTTTTAAATTTTACTAAAAGCTGAGCAGGAGCCGCTTTCAAAAATTCTTCTAGCGTTTTTTCATCTTGGCGGATTGGCAAATCAAGATAATCAGCTGCAAAGGTTATTTCAGTACGCGGTGCATCAAACTGCATGACTGGTGCAAAAAATAGTGCATCATATTCATCTGCATGAGCAGGACGTGGATAACTAAAATGAACACGTTCTAATGGTAAACGGCGTTCAATCAACCATGATGCTAGACCGTGCCAAATCATGAGCATACTCTCAGTAATGAAATGATCTGGATCTAAAGTTTTTGGAATGAGAGGAACTAGACGTGCTTCATGTTTGTCACGCTCTAGAGTTACAGACCATTCATCGCCAAATAATTTGTAGAATTGAGATGACAGTTCAAGGGCTTGGCCCAATGTTTTTGCGTGAATAATCAACTGACACATAATGGCAAAAGTGCCCAGACGACGTGGTTGTACGTCAAATCCAACGTGTTCATCCTGTGTGACCATCCACAACATTTTTATAAAACGAGTGTATTGTTCTGGTGAGATTCGAGCTTTAGGTTGACGTAATAATTCCGCTTCAATACCCACATGTGAAAGGAGCATTTCAACATCCATGCCAAGGCGTTTTACGCCTGTCAAAGCCGCATTCACGAAGTGGATGCTAATCGTATCGCGACTCATATTGAATCCTTCAGTCTCTTTGATGTTCACTTTAAATTGACCTAAATGACCGTCTAAAAAAATAAATTGGCGATTTACAACAGAGTAAAAGCACTTTTTACATGTTAAATTGCCGAAATGATCAAGGTAAATGGCTGAACATGACATTGTTTTAGTATATTTGCTTAACTAATATAAAAGAAAATTCGAATAATAGTGGTTAAAAATACGATGACGACAGCATTAAATGGACTTAAAGTTCTCGATTTCTCGACGCTCTTACCTGGACCTTTTGCCACCATGTATTTGGCCGATATGGGAGCAGAAGTCATCCATATCGAATCTCCATCACGACCAGATCTAATCCGAATCATGCCACCATATGCAAATGGTCAAGCAACAGCACATAGTTATCTAAACCGAAATAAACAGTCGATTGTTCTCGATTTAAAGGATAAGACGAGTATTGATCTGATTAAAGCCAAAATTTCTGAGTTTGATATTGTTATAGAGCAGTTCCGACCGGATGTCATGCGCCGTCTAGGATTAGACTACGCGACACTTGCCGAAATTAACCCGCGTCTCATTTATTGTTCAATTACAGGATATGGACAAACAGGAAGCTATAAAGACAGAGCTGGGCATGACATAAACTATTTAGCTTTAGCTGGTATTGCTGGATATAGTGGCCGACAAGACAGCGGTCCGCCTCCGCTCGGTATTCAAGTTGCAGATATTGCAGGTGGTTCCCTTCATGCGGTCATTGCGATCTTGGCTGCGGTCGTTGAACGCGGACGTAGTGGGATGGGACAATACATTGATATTTCTATGACTGATTGTGTTGCTAGCCTCAATAGTATGGCGGCATCCGCTACACTTGCGGCACAAGTTGAACAGGCTCCTGAGCATGGCATGCTCAATGGTGGTATTTTCTATGACTATTATATGACTCAAGATGGTCGTTATCTTTCAATAGGTAGTCTTGAGCCACAGTTTATGTCTGGTTTGTCAGTAGCCCTTGATTTACCTTTATTATTACAAAAAGGTGCTTCTTTGGATGTGGAAGACAGGCAGGAAGTTAAACAAGCAATTCAAGAGAAAATTAAAACCAAATCATTTAAAGAATGGCATGAAATTTTCGCAAATCTTGATGTATGTGTAGAACCTGTTTTAAGCCTATCCGAGTCCTTAAACTCGCCTTTAGCACAAGAACGTGGATGGATTGTGGATGTACCTTTGCAAAATAATGCGACGGATACAGAACCACAATTGGCTTGTCCAATTAAGTTTTCAAGATCAAAAATGAGATATTCCTTTATTGGTCAAAAACTTGGTGAAGGACGCTGGTAAAGAGCCAAGGCCGTTTCTTATACAATGTGTATTAAAATTATTATTAGATTAATCAATCGATTAACATTTTGAATAATTTCTTTACATAAAATTAGCGTACCCTTTATAAACAAAGACATAAAAGGTATGTAAACATGAAAACACATAAATCCTTGATGGCTTCCTGTTTATCCGTTTTATCAATTACTCTTTTTATACAGCATGCACAAGCTGCTGCTGCATTCGACCCAAATAGTCCTTGGATGTTGGGTGATTGGAACGGTCAACGCACCGCGTTACAAGCACAAGGTTATGATTTTTCTTTTGGATATACCGGCGAATATGCCGGTATTTTAGATTCAAAAAATACGTCTACGCATGGTAGTGCTTATACGGGGCAACTTGCACTAGGAACTCATTTTGACCTAAATAAAATTTTAGGTTGGCAAGATACTGAAGCTCAAATCACGTTAACTTATCGTGATGGGCAATCGCTTTCTGAACATTCACCAGCTTTAGCAGGGCACTTAAGCTCGGTACAAGAAGTGTGGGGGCGTGAGCAAACTTGGCGTTTAACTGATTTGTGGATTAAGAAAAAATTCATGGATCAAAAATTAGATGTTAAAGTCGGTCGTTTTGGTGAAGGTGAAGACTTTAATAGTTTTGATTGTGATTTCCAGAACTTGGCGCTTTGTGGTTCGCAAGTCGGTAACTGGGTAGGTGATCAGTGGTATAACTGGCCGGTTAGCCAATGGGCAATGCGTGTTAAATATAACTTGCAACCTGACTTATATACCCAAGTTGGTGTATATGAATACAACCCAGAAAATCTGGACCGAGGCAAAGGTTTTAACTTAAGTACTGATGGTTCTCACGGTGCAATTATTCCTGCCGAAGTAGTTTGGTCACCTAAATTAGGTGCTCAAAGTATGGCTGGTGAATACCGTTTAGGTTATTACTACAGCACTGCTGATGCCAAAGAAATTGCAGATGAAACCAAAAACTCTCATAAACAAGGTGTTTGGGTAACTGCAAAACAAAAATTATTCCAGCCTGCTGATCAAACAGATCGCGGTTTAACAGGTTTTGTAAACCTGACTTTCCACGACTCTGATACCAATAAAATTGATAACATGCAAAATGTAGGCTTCGTCTATAAAGGTTTGCTTAATCAACGTCCTCAAGATGAGTTAGCGCTTGGTGTGGCTCGTATCCATATCAATGATGATTGGAACGATGTTCAAACTAAAGAATATGACACCGAATACAATACCGAGCTTTACTACGGTATTCATGCGACGAACTGGCTGACTATTCGTCCAAATGTGCAATATGTTCGTCATGTTGGTGCATTAAAAAATGGTGATAACACTTGGGTAGGCGGTATTAAATTCTCAACCGCATTCTAAGCGTAATTACTCCGAAAAAACGGATTGTCGAGGGCTAACTCATTGATTGAAGTATCCTGACCTTCCGTTTTTTTCTTTATGCCTGAATTTTGTTTTAGATGTATGGGTAATGTCGATTTTTAATTAGAAACTCGACATATCTTTCCTATAAAAATGATGATTGATAAGAGGTGGTTTATGAATCAACCTACTTCAAGATCAGGTTTAACGACTTTTACCGTAATTATTATTGGGTTATTAGCGTTATTCCTGTTAATTGGAGGTATTTGGCTCGCTACATTAGGCGGTTCAATTTACTACATTATAGCTGGAGTTTTGCTCCTCATTGTTGCATGGCAACTCTACAAGCGTGCTTCTACTGCTTTGTGGGTTTATGCTGCATTAATGTTAGGAACTATTATCTGGAGTGTCTGGGAAGTTGGAACAGACTTTTGGGCGCTTGCACCACGTTTAGATATTTTAGGTATTCTTGGTTTATGGTTATTGGTTCCGGCTGTAACTCGTGGAATCAACAACCTTGGATCAAGTAAAGTTGCCTTATCTTCAACTTTAGCAATTGCAATCGTGTTGATGGTTTACTCTATCTTCAATGATCCGCAAGAAATTAATGGTGAGATTAAAACTCCTCAACCAGAAACTGCTCAAGCTGTTCCAGGCGTTGCAGAGAGTGACTGGCCTGCTTATGGTCGTACTCAAGCTGGTGAACGTTATTCTCCATTGAAACAGATCAACGATCAGAACGTAAAAGACTTGAAAGTTGCTTGGACTTTACGTACTGGCGATCTTAAGACAGATAATGACTCTGGCGAAACGACCAATCAGGTTACACCGATTAAAATCGGTAATAACATGTTTATCTGTACCGCTCATCAACAGTTAATTTCAATTGATCCTGCGACTGGTAAGGAAAAATGGCGTTTTGATCCGAAGCTTAAAACGGATAAATCGTTCCAGCATTTAACTTGTCGTGGTGTGATGTACTACGATGCAAACAATACAACTGAGTTTGCAACGAGTCTTCAAGGCAAGAAATCTAGCTCTACACAATGTCCACGTAAGGTATTTGTACCAGTTAACGATGGTCGTTTAGTGGCTGTAAATGCTGACACTGGTAAAGCATGTACTGACTTTGGTCAAAATGGTGAAGTGAACTTACAAGAGTTTATGCCATATGCTTATCCAGGCGGTTATAACCCAACATCTCCTGGTATCGTGACTGGTTCAACTGTTGTGATTGCAGGTTCCGTAACAGATAACTACTCAAGTAAAGAGCCATCTGGTGTAATTCGCGGCTACGACGTTAACACTGGTAAGCTTCTTTGGGTATTTGATACTGGCGCAGCAGATCCAAATGCAATGCCGGGTGAAGGAACTACTTTTGTTCATAACTCGCCAAACGCGTGGGCACCTTTAGCATACGATGCAAAACTTGATATCGTTTATGTACCAACAGGTGTAGGTACTCCAGACATCTGGGGTGGTGACCGTACTGAGCTGAAAGAGCGTTATGCAAACTCAATGTTAGCGATTAATGCTTCTACTGGTAAATTAGTGTGGAACTTCCAGACAACCCATCATGATTTATGGGATATGGACGTACCATCACAACCATCTTTAGCCGATATTAAAAACAAAGCTGGTCAAACTGTTCCTGCAATCTATGTATTGACAAAAACAGGAAATGCCTTTGTTCTTGATCGCCGTAATGGTCAACCAATTGTTCCTGTGACTGAAAAACCAGTACCACAAACAGTTAAACGTGGACCACAAACTAAAGGTGAGTTCTACTCAAAAACTCAGCCATTCTCTGACTTGAACTTGGCACCACAAGATAAATTGACTGATAAAGACATGTGGGGTGCCACTATGCTTGATCAGCTCATGTGTCGTGTATCTTTCAAACGTCTAAATTACGATGGTATTTATACTCCACCATCTGAAAACGGTACTTTAGTTTTCCCTGGTAACTTAGGGGTATTTGAATGGGGCGGTATGTCAGTTAACCCTGACCGTCAAGTTGCTGTAATGAACCCTATTGGTTTGCCATTCGTCAGTCGTTTAATTCCTGCTGATCCAAACCGTGCACAAACTGCAAAAGGTGCGGGAACTGAGCAGGGCGTACAACCGATGTACGGCGTACCTTATGGTGTAGAAATTAGCGCATTCTTATCTCCGCTTGGTTTACCTTGTAAACAACCGGCTTGGGGCTATGTAGCTGGCGTTGATTTGAAAACCCATGAAGTGGTATGGAAAAAACGTATTGGTACAATCCGTGACAGCTTACCGAACTTGTTCCAGTTACCAGCTGTGAAAATTGGTGTGCCTGGTTTAGGTGGTTCAATTTCTACTGCCGGTAATGTCATGTTTGTTGGTGCAACCCAAGATAACTACATACGTGCGTTTAACGTCACTAACGGTAAGAAACTTTGGGAAGCACGTTTACCAGCTGGTGGACAAGCAACACCAATGACTTATGAAATCAATGGTAAGCAATATGTTGTGATCATGGCTGGTGGTCATGGTTCATTTGGTACGAAAATGGGCGACTATTTAGTGGCTTATGCCTTACCAGATAACAAATAAAAAGCTTTTATAGAAAGGGCCTGGATTTATCCGGGCTTTTTTTTTATGTCGATTTATATTAAAGCTTATCAATAAAACCGTTATTAAATATGCAAAAAAAGCATTTTATTGATGAATAAAAGCTCGCTATGCTATCCGCCTTAATAATGAATCTACTAGCCATACGCCATGTATTTATATACCGATTTCGACCAGCAGCTGGTTAATGAACGAGTTGCTCAGTTCCGTGATCAAACAGAACGCTATTTAGCTGGCAAACTTTCTGAAGACGAATATCGTCCATTACGTTTGCAAAATGGTTTATATGTGCAACGTTATGCGCCTATGCTGCGTATAGCTGTGCCGTATGGCTTAATGAATTCTAAACAATTACGTAAAGTTGCTGAAGTTTCAACTGCTTATGACCGTGGTTACGCACATGTATCTACACGTCAAAACATTCAGTTAAACTGGCCTGCGCTTGAAGATGTGCCAGACATTTTGGCCGAACTTGCAACTGTACAAATGCATGCCATTCAAACCAGTGGCAACTGTATTCGTAACACCACAACTGACCAATATGCAGGTGTAGTTGCTGGTGAAATTGCAGATCCACGTCCAACATGTGAATTGATTCGTCAGTGGAGTACATTCCACCCAGAATTTGCATTCTTGCCACGTAAGTTCAAAATCGCTGTTTCTGCACTTGAAGAAAAAGATCGTGCGGCGACTGCATTCCACGATATTGGTGTTTATATCGTGCGTAATGAAGCAGGCGAGATCGGCTATAAAATTATGGCTGGTGGTGGTTTAGGCCGTACCCCAATCATTGGTAGCGTTATTCGTGAGTTTTTACCACGTGAAGATTTAATTGCTTACTTAGAAGCGGTTTTACGTGTTTATAACTTGCATGGTCGTCGTGATAACAAATATAAAGCGCGTATCAAAATTCTAGTTAAAGCATTAACTCCTGAAGTGTTTGCACAGAAAGTTGAAGCTGAATTCGAACATACACGTGAAGCATTGAAAATTCAGCCAGAAATCTTGAAAAAACTGGATGAAGAATTCACACCATTTGATTATCAAGATTTAGAGGATGAAGACTTCACAGCTTTATTTGCTGAGCATCCAAAATTCAAACAATGGTTCAATATCAACACGCATGCGCATAAAGTCAAGGGCTATCGAATTGTTACGATTTCTCTAAAACGTGCAGGTATCGCACCGGGTGATATGACCACTGAAGAAATGAATTTTATTGCAGATCTTGCTGATAAATACACTTTCGGTGAACTTCGTACGACTCACGAACAAAACATTGCTTTGGCTGACGTACCTCAAAAAGATTTATTTGATGTATGGCAAGCGCTTGAACAACAAAATATGGCGCGTGCACATATTGGTTTTATTACCGATATTATTAGTTGCCCGGGCGGTGATTTCTGTTCACTTGCAAATGCGAAATCAATTCCAATTGCTGAAGCAATTACACGTCGTTTTGATGACTTAGATAAAGTTTATGATCTTGGTCATTTAGATCTAAATATTTCTGGTTGTATGAATGCTTGTGGTCACCACCACGTAGGTAACATCGGTATTTTAGGTGTAGATAAGAAAGGCGCTGAATTCTACCAAATTACATTAGGTGGTAATTCAGACCATGATGCATCAATCGGTGACATCTTAGGGCCATCTTTTGCAGCAGATGCTGTGCCTGATGTCATTGAAGAAGTATTGAATACTTATCTTGATTTACGTACTGAAGGTGAGCGTTTTGTTGATACATATCGCCGTGTAGGAATTCAACCATTTAAGGAGCGTGCATATGCTTAATACAGCTCTACCAGTGCTTTATAAAGATGGCACGATTGCAGATAATACTTATCAAATCATTGCTGAAGATGGTGTTATTCCTCAAGGCGATGTTGTGGTCACAACAGCTCAACTGGATCAATTAGCTAACGTTCAAGGCAAAAAAGCTTTGTATGTAACTGTAAATGATTCACCTGAAGAACACTCATTTCCATTAAATGAACTTGATGCAATCTTCATTGAGTTTGCAGGTTTTGGTGATGGTCGTGGTTATTCATTCGCTGCACTACTTCGTCGTCAAGGTTTCCAAGGTGAATTGCGTGCAATTGGTGATGTGTTTAAGGATGTCTTAAACTACTTAAAACGTTCAGGTTTTGATAGTTTTGTGATTAAAGAAGGTAAAGATGTGCAAGAAGCGGCAGCTGGTTTGCAAGACTTTACCAACCCATACCAAGCTTCAACAGCCGTACCGCAAGCAAGTTATCAAACTGGCGCTTAAGATAGTTTTTAAATATAAAGGCTGAACTCAGGTTCAGCTTTTTTTATGAATAATTTTTAACTGACTCGACTGAAGAACAACAATGTTAGGTTTAATTTCAAAAATAAATCCTGGTGCTTGGTGGCTACTTTTTGCTATTGCGACAGATGTACTCTCAACATTTTATTCTGCTAAGGGGAATGGCTTAGTCAATAAAACAGCTCAGGGCATTGCTCTGGTTTTGTATATTATTTCTTTTGCATGCGCTGCTATTGCTTTGAAATATATGCAAGCTGGAATCTTATATGTGCTTTGGTCTGGGATAGGTGTATTAGCAACAGCTTTTTTGGCAAAGATTTTTCTTGGTCAGAATATTGATGTGGGAGGATGGGTGGGAATTGGTTTTATTACTGTAGGTTTAATGATTATTGCGCAATATTCCAATATCGATGTTTAAGGTCCTTATAGAGATAGTAAATATCTCTATAAGGGCTAAATATTGTAAATATTAGGTGTCAAGCTGGCAGTTAACCATCCACTTTATACCGAACTGATCGGTAAAAGCGCCGTACAATGCGCCCCAGAACGTTTTTTCTAAAGGCATTTCAATTTGACCATTAACAGATAAGGCATCAAAAAGTTGTTTTGCTTTTTCTTGCTCATCTTTTTCAAGATTGATCGAGATGTAGTGATTATTTCCTTGGGTAAAAACGCTGTTAGGAGCACAGAACTGATCATTAGTATCTGAGGCCATAAGTACAGTGTATTCATTAATTGGTAGAGAAACATGAAGAACCAGATTTTTATCTGCTTCCGATAATGTTACACCTTCAGGCGCTGGCATATCACCATAACGGCTTAACATACCGAATTCACCGCCAAATACTGATTTATAAAAGTTAAAAGCTTGCTCTGCTTGACCTTGGAAATTGAGATAGTGATTGAGTTGCATTGTTATTGTCCATTGTTGTTTTCGTTTAAAGGAATAAGTTAAAACTTAAAAATGATTTTGTGGGTCATTTTTTGTAGCTTTTTCATAAAAAAATCCCACCGAAGTGAGATTTTAAAATAATGAATTTGGATTAAATGAGTTCAATTGCAACCGCTGTTGCTTCACCACCACCAATACAAAGAGCAGCGACACCCTTTTTACCGCCAGTACGTTTCAGTGCATGAATAAGGGTAAGAATAATACGAGAGCCCGTAGAACCTACAGGGTGACCTAGTGCACAAGCACCACCATTGATATTTACTTTCTCTGCATCAAGTTTGAAATCATCAATTGGACACATGGTAACCATAGCAAAAGCTTCGTTAATTTCCCAAAGATCGACGTCTTGAGCATTCCATCCCGCTTTTTTAAGAACTTTTTCAATAGCACCAACTGGGGCGATCGTAAATTCTGAAGGATGCTGAGAGTTTGAAGCTGTCGCGATAATTTTTGCAAGCGGTTGCAAACCACGCTGTGCTGCAACTTCACTTGAAGTTAATACTAATGCAGACGCACCATCCGAAATAGAACTTGCATTTGCGGCGGTAATCGTACCGTCTTTTGCAAAAGCTGGTTTGAGTGAAGGAATCTTGTCAATCTTGGCATTTAAAGGTTGTTCATCCTGATCAACGACGACATCACCTTTACGACTAGGTACAGTAACTGGAACGATTTCGTCTTTGAAATAACCTTCGGTAATTGCTGTTTGAGCACGTTTCAAAGAGCGAATCGCAAAGTCATCCATTTGCTCACGTGTATAGCCACGAGTATTGGCCATATCTTGAGCAAATGAACCCATTAAACGCCCAGTTTCAGCATCTTCAAGCCCATCAAAGAACATATGATCTTTAATTTCGCCATGGCCCATGCGATAGCCAGCTCGTGCTTTTGGTAAAACATAAGGTGCATTTGTCATAGACTCCATACCGCCAGCAACAACAACTTCAGCACTACCTGCTTTAATCATATCAGCGGCTTGCATAACAGCTTTCATGCCAGAACCACAAAGCTTGTTAATTGTTACTGCACCTGTAGAATCTGGTAAGCCAGCTTTACGCATGGCTTGACGAGCAGGGCCTTGTTTTAAGCCAGCAGGAAGGACACAACCCATAATGACTTCTTCGATATCAGTAGGTTGTAAACCTGCTCGTGCGATTGCTTCTTTAATCGTTACAGCACCTAATTCAGGCGCTGTAAGTCCTGACAGTGATCCTTGAAAACCACCCATAGCAGTACGAGCACCATTCACAATTACGATGTCAGTCATTGTTGTAATCTCCGATTGTTCTTAATCTCAAAATTAGAAATGTTTAAAACCTAGGCAGTATATTGCAAAAATCAAAGAGAGATATCTTCTGCATTAGACTGTAGAGTTCTAACAATTTTTAAGGTCTTCTAAACGGGTATGCCCCATTTTGCTCAGAACTAATTTAAAGTTTTTAAGCTGGTCATAAGAACAATAAGTGAAACTGCCGTTGGACTCTCGTGGAAGGCCAGTGTCGCCTTGAAATACAATACTATTTAATTTTTTTCCAAACTTTTGAAATTTTAAAGAACCGTAGTGGTGAGCAAGTTCAATATTGCTCAAAATCTCCTCATTGCTTTCTCTCTGTAGGTTATGATTTGTGTCTACGAAGCTTATAAGGCTTGTATTCCAATTACTATTACATATAGACAAATCAACACTTGGACAAAGTACGACGCTCTTATGTCGTAGAATTGCGTCGTATTTGGCTTTTTGTATATGAATTGTGAGTAATCGAGAAACATTTTTTAATTCTACAGAAGCCATAAATTGATGATATAAAGGAAGCGCTATAGTAGCCATAATCATAAGAATTGCGAGCGTTAGAGCCAGTTCAAATAGCGTAAAACCGGGAGATTTAAACATTAAAATTCCTTAATATATGGGTAAGTATTTTGATTTTATGCTTTCTATCAATGATTTATAATGATTTTTATAGTGAGTAAACACAAAATTAAATAAAGGTTATCAGGATGCTAGAATACTGGTAAAATCACCGTAAGCGAAAGAAAGAAGTTGTTCATATTTACTAGTTGAGTGAAAAATTACCGAATTACAACGGAAATTGTAAGTAATTTTGTCAATAATTTACTTGATTAAAATTATCAAGCACTTGGAAAGTCTATCAAGTGTTTGTATGATTCAAATGTGAATAGCTTAAAAATAATACTGGGGTAAAAATATCTCAGGGGCCAATAAATTTAGGCTGAGCTTGAACAACAATTGTTATCTCTGGAGGATATCCATGAAATTGAGTCGTATTGCACTTGCTACTATGCTTGTTGCTGCTCCATTAGCTGCTGCTAATGCTGGCGTAACAGTTACTCCATTATTGCTTGGTTACACTTTCCAAGACAGCCAACACAACAATGGCGGTAAAGATGGTAACTTAACTAACGGTCCTGAGTTACAAGACGATTTATTCGTTGGTGCAGCTCTTGGTATCGAGTTAACACCATGGTTAGGTTTTGAAGCTGAATATAACCAAGTTAAAGGCGACGTAGACGGCGCTGCTGCTGGTGCTGAATATAAACAAAAACAAATCAACGGTAACTTCTATGTTACTTCTGATTTAATCACTAAAAACTACGATAGCAAAATCAAGCCATACGTATTGTTAGGTGCTGGTCACTACAAGTATGACTTTGATGGCGTAAACCGTGGTACACGTGGTAACTCAGAAGAAGGTACTTTAGGTAATGCTGGTGTTGGTGCTTTCTGGCGCTTAAACGATGCTTTATCTCTTCGTACAGAAGCTCGTGCTACTTATAACGCTGATGAAGAGTTCTGGAACTATACAGCTCTTGCTGGCTTGAACGTAGTTCTTGGTGGTCACTTGAAGCCTGCTGCTCCTGTAGTAGAAGTTGCTCCAGTTGAACCAACTCCAGTTGCTCCACAACCACAAGAGTTAACTGAAGATCTTAACATGGAACTTCGTGTGTTCTTTGATACTAACAAATCAAACATCAAAGACCAATACAAGCCAGAAATCGCTAAAGTTGCTGAGAAGTTAACTGAATACCCTAACGCTACTGCACGTATCGAAGGTCACACAGATAACACTGGTCCTCGTAAGTTGAACGAACGTTTATCTTTAGCTCGTGCTAACTCTGTTAAATCAGCTCTTGTAAACGAATACAATGTTGATGCATCTCGTTTGTCTACTCAAGGTTTCGCTTGGGATCAACCGATTGCTGACAACAAAACTAAAGAAGGTCGTGCTATGAACCGTCGTGTATTCGCGACAATCACTGGTAGCCGTACTGTAGTTGTTCAACCTGGTCAAGAAGCGGCAGCTCCTGCAGCAGCTCAATAATTTGAGTTCTTGAACAGTAAAAAAGCGACTCGTTAGAGTCGCTTTTTTTATTGCGATTTTTAAAATATTTAGTCATTTCTATGTCTCCTTAAGAATAATTACTTTCAATCTTGGTTTAAATTATTTACCAAATACCTTTCTTCAATTGCTGTTTAGCATCTTGTCTATCTTTACGATGTTGAGCACGAGGTTTCTCTGTTTCATGCATTCCACCTTTGTGAAGTAAAGGGGAAAGAGCCACTTGATTACGGACTTTGATTTTTGACATTTCTTTAATTTTCATGTTTTAACCTTTAATACATAAAACTTGTTTAAGTGTGTGAACGACTTCAATGAGATCTGACTGATTCGCCATGACTTCATCAATATCTTTATAAGCGCTTGGAATTTCATCGACAACGCCACTGTCTTTACGGCATTCAATACCTTGGGTTTGTTCAATAAGATCGTGCTGATTAAAAAGAACTTTTGCTTTACTTCTGCTCATCTTACGCCCAGCACCATGAGAACAAGAACAAAATGATTCAGGATTTGCTTTGCCTTTAACGATATAAGATCGTGCTCCCATTGAACCTGGAATAATACCTAGCTCATCTAAGCCTGCTCTAATTGCACCTTTTCGGGTAATCAATAGATTTTCGCCAAAATGTGTTTCACGGCTTACATAATTATGATGACAATTAATCGCTTCTTTTGTCATTTGAAAAGAAGGTAGAAGAGGGCGGATCGCTTCTAAAATTAATCGCATCATCTCTTTGCGATTTTCAAAAGCATATTCTTGTGCCCACTCTACAGCTTCTACATAATCATCAAAACTTTTTGAGCCTTCAGCAAAATAACTTAAGTCTTTATCTGGAACATGGCCAAAGCGATGCTGCGCTTCTTTTTTGGCTAACTCAATAAAATAAGTGCCAATAACATTGCCAAGCCCTCTGCTGCCAGAATGTAGCATCACCCAGACATCTTGATTCTCATCAATACATAACTCTATAAAGTGGTTACCACCACCTAAAGTCCCAAGTTGCTTTTGCCATGTTGCATCAAATTGTCGAAGCATACGAACAAGGCCAGGATGCTTTTTGATAATTGGCTCTAAGCGTTTTTCAAGTGGAATAATGCTGGATGCCTTTGCCTTAACCTGTTTATGTAAAGCAAAGCCAACTGGGACTTTGCGTTCGATTGCATCGCGTAAACGACTTAAGTTATCGGGTAATTGTGAAGCCTTTAAACTCAAGCGAATTGCATTCATACCACAACCAATATCAACTCCTACAGCAGCAGGGATAATGGCGTGTTTAGTTGGAATAACACTACCTACAGTTGCGCCTTTTCCTAGGTGAACATCGGGCATAACAGCAATATGTGAATATATAAATTGCAGTTGTGCCATTTTCTTGAGTTGTTCGATACTTTCACTATCTATGTCTTGAGTGAAAATTTTAACAGGGACACCATAGAGTGCCTCCTTGTTTAATATTTTTTGTATGCCCATAATTTTTTCTCTTATTTTTGTCCGAGCAGGCATAAAAAACCTAGCGAATGCTAGGTTTTAAATTTAAGCATTCGGACAAGTGGTGTGAATTTGTACACTTGTCCGTGAGCTGACATCGTGCCAAATTATTTAATCTGTTTTACCTTGTACTGTTGGCATGATGTCCTCCTTATTTAAAAGTGCCGTTGAAAATCTGAACGGCATTTTACGCTTTTTTAATCAAAGATCAAGTTTTTGATCTTTGATTAACTTTTAATTACCGATTCTTAGTCTTGCTCAGGCTTCACATTCATTTGATCGTAAGAGATCAATTTGGTTTTATTTTTCCACTTATAGCCTAACCAAATGATCAAGAACAAAGGCAAGCTAATATAAGTTGAAAGTAAGCCTAACCAATCAATTTTTCCACCTAAAATAGCTTGATAGTTCTGCCCTAAAATGATGATTGAACAGAGAATAAAAGCAAACCAAGGGGCAAATGGGAAAAATTTGGCACGATATGCTAAATCTTCTAATTTATAGCCTTGAGCAATATATCCTTTACGGAAACGATAATGTGAAATCGCAATTCCTAACCAAACAATAAACCCGCACATACCAGACATATTGAGTAGCCAGTTAAATACTTGCTTTTCTCCAATAAATGTCGTCAAGAAACAAAATGCAGCAATAAATGTGGTGGCATATAGGGCGTTCATCGGAACGCCACGACCATCAAGTTTTGCAAACCACTTTGGTGCGCGGCCTTCTTGAGCCATTTTAAATAACATGCGAGTTGAAGAATACATGCCTGAATTACCTGCTGACAAAATAGCAGTAAGAATGACGGCATTCATTAAACCCGCAGCAAAAGCGAAGCCTACTCTTTCATAGAGCAATGTAAACGGAGATAGTGCGATATCTTCTGTAGCAGCCGCTTGTAATAGGTTCGGGTCATCATAGGCGATTAGAGTGCCGATGATGAAAATACATAGGATGTAGAATAATAAGATTCGCCAGAAAATTTGTTTGATTGCAAGTGGAATTGTCTTCTTTGGATCTTTTGATTCACCAGCAGCAACCCCAACCATTTCAGTTCCTTGGAAAGAGAATCCAGCAATCATTGCTACACCAATCATGGCTTGTAAACCGCCTACAAAAGGTGCCTCTTTGTAGGTCCAGTTTCCGAAAGTTGCAACACCTGGAGTTAGCATAATCTTGATGATCATGGCTAAGCCAATAATAATAAATGCAACAATCGCAATTACTTTTACCATTGAGAACCAGAATTCGCTTTCCCCAAATCCCTTTACTGTCATGGCATTGATCAGAAAGATAACGATAAGGAACAGGGCACTCCAATAGAACCCTGGAATATCAGGGAACCAGAACTTCATAATAAACTGAACCGCAACAAGTTCGAATGCAACCGTAATTGCCCAGTTATACCAATAGTTCCAGCCTAGAGCGAAACCAAAGCCTTCTTCGACATAACGACTGCCGTAAGTAAAAAAGGCACCGGATGTTGGTGTGTGAGTTGCAAGCTCACCTAAGCTGGTCATTAAGAAGTAAATCATAATGCCAATGAGTGAATAGGCGAGTAGCGCTCCACCGGGCCCAGCGTTTGCAATGGTTGATCCAGAAGCAAGGAAGAGGCCTGTACCAATGGAACCACCAATGGCGATCATATTCAGATGACGAGCCCCAAGCTTACGCTGGAGTTTTTCAGGAGCATGTGTTTCGCTCATGGAGATTCCTTACATAGTTTGTTATGCACAGGCATATAACACCTTAAAGCCTTGATGATCAGTTTTAATCTGGCACTGACCAAAGTGCTTCTCAATTAAGATCGGATAGTTTAAAAAACGGTTTGCTACAATCCATAGCTCACCTGATGCCTTTAAATGTTTTTTAGCGTTCTGGCAGAGTCCTTCACTTGCATCATAGTTGGTATGAATACCCTGATGGAAAGGGGGATTACTGACAATGGCATCGAGTTCTGTTGGAGCGTCTGCAATACCTGTAACGGGCTGCAATCTCAACTGGTCTGAACCTATTCCATTTCGACTAAAAGTCATTTCCGTTGACCGTAAAGCGAAAGCATCAATATCTAGGGCATGAATAATATTACTTGAATTTATTTTTGCCAAATAGCAACTGATAATTCCAGCACCACACCCGAAGTCGGCAATTCTACCTGATTTCACCTGATTAAGATAAGGGAGTAAAACAGCAGTTCCGACATCTAGATGATTTTGGCTAAACACACCGGGAAGGGCACAAATCGTAAGCTCTTGTTCATTCACCTGAACAGTGTAACTTTTAAGCCAGCTTTCGAGAGATTTAAGCTGTTCTGTTTTTTCAATCTTTAAGTGCCATAGCTGACAATGGCGTGCACTATCGAGTTTAAGTACTTTACCGAAGTTTTGTAATTGTTTGGCAGCGCGTTCAACACCCCCCTTTTTTTCACCCACTAAAAAAACAGACTGATCAGTTTTCAGATTGCTCATGACGACATGCAGTATGTAATTTAATAGTTCTTTAGATTTGGGAACAAAAATAACGGCTTGATCAAATTCTTGTAATGGGAACTCAACTGAGAAATGCGCATTTGTTCCATTATTTATAAAGCCTTGATAGTCAGCATGATTCCATGTCCAGACTGACGCATCAGTCTCGGCTGGTAATTGACTGACTAGGGCATCATTCGGTGCATTAATTAACAAGACTCTACCTTTTAAATAGTCTTGTTGTCTCAATACCACTTCACTTCTAGGATCCATTTACATCTCTCATGAAGAAGAATGCCCAGTGGAAACTGGGCAGTAATCAAAATTAAAAAAATAGTTATTTGTGTGTTTCAGGGAGTACAACATTTAAAATTAATGCTGCTATTCCACCTGTAGCTACCCCAGAGCTAAAAATATTTTTAAATAATTCTGGAAGGTGTTCCAAAATTTGAGGAACTTGAGCAACACCCAAACCTAGTGCAAGTGAAATTGCGATAATTAAAAGTGCTCGGCGATCTAAATGAATAGATGAGAGGATGTTAATACCTGAGGCAGCCACAGCACCGAACATTACCATCACAGCGCCTCCTAAAACAGCTTGAGGAACTGCTTGTATTACACCAGCCACTGCGGGGAATAAACCTAATAAAATAAGTAAAGCAGCAATCCAGATACCTACATAACGACTTGCTACGCCAGTAAGTTGAATTACTCCATTATTTTGAGCAAAAACAGAACTAGGGAAGGTATTAAATAAACCTGCGAGTAAAGAGTTCGCACCATTCACTAAAACACCACCTTTAATGCGTTTCATCCATTCAGGACCATTAACGGGTTGGTTTGAAAGTTTACTGGTCGCAGTCACGTCACCAATCGCTTCTAAAGAGGTCACCAAATAAATGAATGCCATTGGAATGAATAAACCCCAAGAAAAGCTTAAGCCAAAGTGCATCGGTGTTGGAATCTGTACAAGAGGGGCATCTTTAATACCTGAGAAATCTAGGTGTCCCATAAATCCTGCAAGAATGTAACCAATAACTAAAGCAATTAAGATTGCCGAACTTTTAATCCATACCACTCGAATACGATTTAGAATGATAATAATAGCCAGTACGGTACATGACATAATAAGGTTGTCTGCACTTGCAAAAGTATGGTCTTGCATGGCTTGGTAGCCACCACCCATGCTAATCAAGCCTTCTTTAATCAGTGTTAAGCCAATTAATAAAACAACAATACCGGTTACTAACGGAGTAATTAATCTTTTTACCCATGGAAGAATCTGGGAAACACCCATTTCAATGAATGAGCCCGCAATTACTACACCGAAAATTGCAGCCATAACTTGGTTTACTGGCGTTCCGGCAGCCACCATTGCACTACCAATACCAATAATTGGACCAATAAAGTTAAAACTTGTACCTTGAACAATTAGAAGACCTGCACCAAACGGGCCGACTTTTTTACATTGTAAAAATGTAGCAATACCGGAAATCACCAAAGACATCGATAAAATCATGTTGGTTTCGGTACGTGACACACCTAAAGCTAAACAAATTAAAAGCCCAGGTGTAACAATTGGTACAATAATCGCAAGTAAATGCTGGAACGCTGCTAAAAAAGCGACCAAAGGTTTTGGTCGATCATCTAGGCCATAAACGAGGTCAAGATGGTCTTGAGAGTGTTGATTGGACATGGGTGTAGGTACGCCGCAATTTCGCAAATTGGCGCTATTCTAATCGAGATACCTATCTTTACAAAACGAAATACAAGCTATTGGAAAATTTTTTTGTCAATGTCAATAAACTGTCACTACTCAAGAGTAGTGTTTTTCTGTATAATTTGCCCTCAAATTTCAGGCGTTTCGAATTTTCATGTCAGATATCAAAAATCTCCGTAATATCGCAATTATTGCGCACGTCGACCACGGGAAAACCACACTTGTCGATAAACTACTTCAGCAATCTGGTGCTCTCGGTGAACGAGCAGGCGAGATTGAGCGTGTCATGGACTCAAATGCGCTTGAAAGTGAACGTGGTATTACCATTCTTGCAAAAAACACTTCTATTACTTGGTTAGATAAACGTACTGATACAACTTACCGTATCAACATCGTGGATACCCCGGGACACGCCGACTTCGGTGGTGAAGTAGAACGTGTAATGTCTATGGTTGACTGCGTATTACTTTTAGTTGACTCTCAAGAAGGCCCAATGCCACAAACACGTTTTGTGACACAAAAAGCCTTTGCTCGTGGTTTAAAACCAATTGTTATTATTAACAAAGTAGACAAACCAAGTGCACGTCCAGATTGGGTTATTGATCAAGTATTTGATTTATTTGATAACCTTGGTGCAACTGATGAGCAATTAGATTTCCCAATCGTTTATGCATCAGGTTTACGTGGTGTAGCGGGTCCTGCTCCTGAAGAACTTGCAGAAGACATGACTCCGTTGTTTGAAACGATTGTAGACATCGTTGAACCACCAGCAGTTGATGTTGATGGTCCATTCCAAATGCAGATTTCATCACTTGACTATAACAGCTTCGTAGGTGTTATCGGTGTTGGTCGTATTCAACGTGGTTCAGTAAAATTAAATACTCCTGTTACTGTAATTGACAAAGAAGGCAATACACGTAACGGTCGTATCTTAAAAATCATGGGTTACCATGGTTTAGAGCGTATCGATGTTGAATCAGCATCTGCTGGTGATATCGTATGTATTACTGGTATCGACGCACTTAACATTTCTGACACGATTTGTGATCCGAAAAATGTTGAAGCATTACCAGCTTTATCTGTAGACGAACCTACAGTATCTATGACTTTCCAAGTAAACAACTCTCCGTTTGCTGGTAAAGAAGGTAAATTCGTAACTTCACGTAATATCCGTGAACGTCTTGATCGCGAATTAATTCATAACGTAGCTTTACGTGTTGAAGATACTGACAGTCCAGACCGTTTCAAAGTATCTGGCCGTGGTGAACTTCATCTTTCAGTTTTAATTGAAAACATGCGTCGTGAAGGCTTTGAAATGGGCGTATCACGTCCACAAGTAATCATCAAAGAAATTGATGGTGAAAGACAAGAGCCTTACGAAAACGTAACTTTTGACGTTGAAGAACAGCACCAAGGCGCTGTAATGGAACAAATGGGTCACCGTAAAGGCGAGATGACTAATATGGAAGTTGACGGTAAAGGCCGTATCCGTATTGAAGCGACTGTACCTTCACGTGGTTTGATCGGTTTCCGTTCTGAATTCTTGACCATGACTTCTGGTACAGGGATCATGACTTCAAGCTTCTCGCATTATGGTCCTGTTAAACAAGGTACTGTTGCGAAACGTCAAAACGGTGTATTGATTTCTATGGTTCAAGGTACTTGCTTGGGCTATGCATTGTTCAGCTTACAAGACCGTGGTCGTTTGTTCGCTAAACCACAGTTAGAAGTTTACGAAGGTATGATCGTGGGTATTAACTCTCGTTCAGACGATATGGTTGTAAACCCAACTAAGGCGAAACAATTAACTAACGTTCGTGCATCTGGTACAGATGATGCTTTAACTTTAGTACCTGCAATTGAATATACGCTTGAACAAGCGCTTGAATTCATTGAAGATGACGAATTAGTTGAAGTAACACCTAAATCAATTCGTATCCGTAAGCGTTACTTGACTGAAAATGAACGTAAACGTAACCGTGATAAATAATTTTTCTTAACTGAAAAAGAAAAAACCGCTAAATTAATTTAGCGGTTTTTTTAATCGTTTTATTTGAAATTAAATTAGGCTTAAAATCATATTTTTCTTGTAAGAGAATATGTTGTTAAAGTGTGAAATAGCTTTCTTTTTTTGATAAAAATATTAAATTATCAATATCATGGCGAGTACTATCTAATCCGATAAGATGCCAATGAAAAAGAAAAATATGATGTATTTCGACCCCCGACATCTGGAGATGTTTAGATGAGTATTATTCAAGAATTTAAAGAATTTGCCATTAAAGGCAATATGATGGATTTAGCCATTGGTGTGATTATTGGTGGTGCTTTTGGCAAAATCGTGGACTCTTTAGTTAAAGATATCATCATGCCGCTTATCACTGTAATTACTGGCGGTGGTGTTGATTTCTCTCAAAAATTCATTGTATTAGGTGCAAATCCTAATAACTTACAATCTTTAGATGCCTTGCAAAAAGCAGGTATCAACGTATTAACTTATGGTAACTTCCTGACCATTTTAATTAACTTCCTGATTTTAGCTTGGGTTGTATTCTTGATGGTGAAATTATTAAACAGACTTCGCCGTGATAAGAATGAGCCAGAAGCTCCAGCTGCAACTCCTGAAGATGTTCAGTTATTGCGTGAAATTCGTGATGAGTTGAAAAAACAAGCTTAATAAAATTTGAAATAAAAAACGGTACCAAGAGTACCGTTTTTTATTAATTAGTATTTTCTGCTGAACTATAAATATTGTTAAAATTTTCAAAGCACAGATATGTTTAACTACATATATTTAAACAGGATATAAATGAATGAATCAGCTTTTTGTGTATGGCACTTTATGCCCTAATAAAGCAAATGCTCATATTTTAGAGCAGATTGGTGGTAACTGGACAAAAGCTAGTGTACGAGGAGTGATTCATATTTTAGATTGGGGGCCAGATAAAGGTTTAAAGGCATTAGAGTTAAATCCAGAAGCAGATTGGGTAGAAGGCTATTTGTTTAGCACAGAAAAGTTAGCAGAAAACTGGCAGATGCTAGATGATTTTGAAGGTTTTCAATACCAGCGTGTCATTGCAAATATAAAATTAGAATCAGGTGAATATGTTAAAGCCTGGACATACCAACTGAATGCGCAGGCTCAAGCTTCTGAAAAAAATAATTAAAATAATGGAATCAACGTAAGCTGCCCATTCTGAATTTAACTTCTAAAAGATGATAGCCAAATTGGCTTTTGATCGGACCTTGTAACACACGTTCAGCAGCTGTAAAAACAACTTTGTCGATGACGGGCACCAATTGCCCTTTTTTGACTTCACCAAGTTCACCACCACGTTTTGCCGAATTACAGGTAGAGTATTGCTTGGCAAGTTTGGCAAAGTCAGCGCCACTTTGTAGCTTCTTTTTTAGCTGCTCGGCTAAGTCTTTATCTTTGACTAAAATATGTCGGACAATTGCTGTTTGCATGTTGTCTTCCTCCAAAAAATTAAGGCTTTCTCAGCTTTTTAAGCGGTTGGCACTGTGGGCAAAATACGCTGGCACGCTGACCAAGTTTTAAGTTTTCTAATGTGGTTTCACAGTTAACACACATTTCTCCAGCACGGCCATAAGCGAGTAATGTTTGCTGAAAATAACCATTTTCTCCCATGGCATTGCTGTAGTCTCGTAATGTCGAGCCACCTAAATCAATTGCCGACTTTAAAATGCGCTTAATTTCGACAACAAGTTTCTCAATTTGTTGCATAGTTAAATCACCAGCGGGCTGTGCTGGATGAATGCCAACATTAAACAAGCTTTCAGTTGCATAGATATTGCCAACACCAACCACTACATGGTTATCCATAAGTGCAATTTTTATGCCGACAGCTTTGTTTTTAAGTTTGGAAGCTAGATATTCTGCATGAAAGTCGTCACTTAAAGGTTCAGGCCCTAAAGTATCTATAAGTTTCCCTTGAGTTTGTGGGTTAAGCCAAAGAATACAGCCAAAACGACGTGGGTCATGATAGCGTAACTGTTGATCTTCAAATTGAATAATCAGATGATCATGTTTTCTCAATTCATCGTTCGGTTGACACAGGCGAAAGCTACCTGACATTCCTAAATGCCAAAGCATTTGATCTTGTTCAAACTCTGCCAAAATATATTTAGAACGTCGATTTAACCCAATGAGACGTTGCCCAACGAGTTTTTGAACATCATCGGGGATAGGCCAACGTAAACTTGGGTTGCGTACCTCTATACTTTGAACTTTTTGATTCAATAGCGGAAATAAACTGGTTTTAGTTGTTTCGACTTCGGGTAACTCAGGCATGCCAACTCACAGAATTAACAGATATACTGGATTAAACAAGTATAACGTGTGGTATGTAATATTTCAGAGAATACTATGTCAGATATTTTACCATTAAGCTGGTTTCAACGTGAAACCTCAGAAGTGGCTTATGACTTAATTGGCTGCGTATTATGTAAGCGACAACCTGATGGTCAAGTCATCCGTTGCACAATTAGTGAAACAGAAGCTTATTTGGGTGTTCGTGATAAAGCTTGCCACAGCTACAATGACAAACGCACAGCACGAACAGAGGTAATGTATTGCCCTGGTGGCACAATTTACGTCTACTTAATTTATGGCATGTATGAAATGCTCAATCTGATTACTCAGACAGAAGGCATCCCTGAAGGGGTCATGATTCGTTCTGCATTTTTAAATGGTGCTTCAACCAAAAAAGAATATAAGCTTCTAGCTGGACCCGGCAAACTGACACGCTATTTGGGTATTGATCGGACTTTAAAAGGTCAAACCTTGGGAGAGGAGTCTGGACTATGGATTGAAGCAGCTTCAACGCAGCCAGAAGTGGTATTGACGCCACGGATTGGAATTGATTATGCCGAAGAAGCAAAACATTGGCCTGAACGATATTGCTGGAAAGATCATCCCTCTTTAAGTCGATAATTTTAATCTGGAAATTAGTTTTTAGATATCGAGGAAGAGTGTTCCAGATTTACAACAATGCAGATCGAATTCAATATCCAGACAAGACACTGCTTTTTGTTATCATAACTACAATATAAATAAAGGAAATAAGTATGTCCTTATTACGCTTAGACCGACTGCATTATTGTATTTTGATGAGTATGGGCTGTATTTCTAGCCCACTTGTTTGGGCAGAAGATTTAACACAAGACATAACTGTATTGCCAACATTACATGTGGAAGCAACCCGTACCGATACAACTTATTTGCAGACACCGGCTTCGGTTTTTCGAATAGATGCACCTCAAGTTGATACTTCTTCACAAGTAAATTTAACCGAAGTTGTGAAAGGTGTACCGAGTTTACAGATTCGTAATCGTGAAAATTATGCACAAGATTTACAGCTTTCTATGCGTGGTTTTGGTGCACGTTCTACTTTTGGTGTCCGTGGTATTCGCCTTTATGTAGACGGTATTCCTGCAACAATGCCAGATGGACAAGGCCAAACGTCTAATATCGATTTAAGTAGTCTGGACCATGTTGAAGTTCTAACGGGACCTTTTTCCTCACTGTATGGAAACTCATCGGGCGGGACAATTTTAACGTCTACTAAAGAAGGGCAAGGGAAAGATTCAATTGAGCTGAGCTATTCGGGAGGCAGCCACGATAAAAGCCGAGCAGGATTTGTGCTACAAGGTGGAGCAAAGGGCGCGAATGAACCAAGCTATGTTATTAGTTCATCATACTTCGATACTGATGGTTACCGAGAACATAGCGGTGCAGAAAAAGTATTAAATAATGCAAAACTCAGTTGGAATCTTGATGATGGTAGTAAAATCAACTGGGTAACCAACTATGTAAAAATTCATGCAGACGATCCGCAGGGTTTGAACCGTGATCAGTGGAATACGAATCCTAAACAAGTTAATGATGCTGATAATACTTATAAGGTTCGTAAAGATATTGAACAGACTCAAACGGGTGTAACGTGGTCTAAACCGATTAATGATAAAAATGAACTCTATGCCATGGCATATTTAGGCAATCGCCAAGTTACTCAATATCAATCTATTCCTAAATCAACACAAGAGGCTAATAATAATCAGGCTGGGGGGGTTATTGATTTTGAACGTAATTATTATGGTGCTGATTTCCGTTGGACTGGCAAAGAGTTACTTCCAAATACCACTGTAAGTGTTGGGGTTGCACTCGATGCAATGGATGAAGATCGTAAGGGTTTTGAAAACTTTAATACGCATGGTATTTATGGTGTCAAAGGTAAGTTACGCCGTGATGAAGATAATACTTTGTGGAATATCGATCCATATTTACAAGCTTCATGGCAGTTCTTACCAACATGGCGTTTAGATACGGGCGTACGCTATAGCAATGTTCATTATAAGTCGGAAGATCGCTATTTAAGCAATGGCGACGATAGTGGTAAGACTGATTATGATAAAGTTTTGCCTTCTGCTGCTTTAAGCTGGCAAATTTTACCTGAACTCATTGCCTATGTGAGTTATGCCAAAGGTTTTGAAACGCCAACTTTTACTGAAATGGCATATCGTCGAGATGGAGAAAGTGGTTTTAATTTTGATTTGACCGCATCCACAAGTGATACCTATGAAACAGGCTTAAAATCACAAAACCAATTAGGTGATTTTACTTTGGCAGTTTTTCAAACTAAAACCAAAGATGACATTGTTTCTGCCGGCAACTCAAATGGCCGATCAACCTTTCGTAATGCAGATAAAACCTTACGTGAGGGCGTAGAGTTTGCATGGAATAAAAAGTTGTGGCGAGATTTAACAGCGACTGCTAGCTATACATATTTAGATGCAACTTTTGATGCTGATATTCCAGCTTATAGAGATATTGCTCAAATTCCATCGGGCAATGCCATTCCGGGAATTGCCAAAAACCAAGCTTACGCCTCTTTGGCTTGGCAGCCATCGCACGGGCTATATGGCGGTGTAGATGTACAGTATATGGATAAAGTATACGTGAATGATACCAACAGTGACGCAGCGCCAAGCTACAGTGTAACCTCAGCTAATGTGGGTTATGCATGGGTAATGGGTGACTGGAAGGTGAATAGCTTTGCCCGTGTAGATAACTTATTTGATAAAAACTATGCAGGTTCAGTGATCGTAAATGATTCAACTAAACCAGTTGGACGTTACTTTGAACCAGCAGATGGACGTAACTGGAGTGCAGGTTTACGTGTAATTAAGCAATTCTAGGAATTAAAAATGGCAAAATTATTTGAAACGGTTAAATTTGGTTCACTACAACTAGTTAATAGAATTGTAATTGCTCCGATGTGCCAATATTCGGCAACAGATGATGGTGAAATTACCTATTGGCATGAACAGCAATGGGCGAATTATGCATTATCTGGTGCGGGCCTTTGTATTGTAGAGGCGACTGCTGTACAACCTGAAGGTCGGATTAGCTATGCTGACCTTGGGCTCTGGAATGATCAACAACGTGACAAAATTAAAACGTTGTTAGCTAAGGTTCATACACTTTCGCCGATGCCATTTGGAATTCAGTTAGCACATGCAGGGCGTAAAGCATCTACTGAAAAGCCATGGTTAGGTAAAGGCCAGATTGCAAAAGATCAGCCTCATGGTTGGCAAACAGTTGCCCCAAGTGAAAGTACTTTTTCTGTTCATGATGCGGCGCCCCATGCTTTAACGATTGCTGAGATTAAACAAGTTCAACAAGACTTTGCAGCGGCTGCAAAACGTGCTGTAGAAGCTGGGTTTGAGTTGATTGAAGTTCATGCTGCACATGGTTATTTACTACATCAATTCTTATCGCCAATTGCCAATCAGCGTACTGACGAATATGGTGGTTCTTTAGAAAACCGTATGCGTATGACCCTTGAAGTTCTTCAGGCAATTAAACTCGCTGTACCAGAAGGTTATCCTGTTGGTGTTAGACTTTCTGCAACCGATTGGTTGGAGAGCATTGAGCATTGGGATGTTGAATCTACGGTTGGTTTATCAAAAGCTTTAGAGCAATTGGGCGCAGCCTACGTGCATGTGTCTAGTGGCGGTTTGCACGAGCATCAATCTATTACGATTGGGGCAGGTTACCAAGTTCCATTTGCTGAACAAGTCAAAAAGCATGTGTCTATTCCAGTCATTGCTGTAGGGTTAATTACTGAGCCAGAACATGCCGAACAAATTTTGGAAAACCAGCAAGCTGATGCTATTGGTCTTGCTCGTGCAATGTTGTATGACCCAAGATGGCCTTGGCATGCAGCAGCGGCTTTAGGGGCAGAAGTTAAAATTGCGCCTCAGTATTTACGTTGCCAACCTCATGGATTAAAGCAGCTTTTTAACTCTTTTTAATTGTATTGGGCAAAGTTATCTTTGCCCATTTTTCTTTCGTGAAGTGAGGACGGTCAGTGGTTTTTCAGGTTATTTTACCTATCTTGATATTGCTATTGATGGGCTATGTCTGTGTCCTCATCAAATTGGTAACACCTGAACAGATCAGGGCTCTTAGCGCATTTGTAATTAAAATTTCCTTACCGGCTTTTTTAATTCACTCATTGGCAAATAAAAACTTACAAGACATTTGGCACCCAGCTTATTTTCTTGCTTATGGTGGCGGGTCTTTAATTTTATTTTTCTTTGCTTTTATTCTCTATCGAAAATATTTTAAAAATAGATTAACTCATAGCGCCGTCATCTCGATGGGCGCATCTATGTCCAATACTGGATTTATGGGAACAGCTATTTTGACTATGCTGATTGGTAACCATGCAGCAATCTATATTTCTTTAACCCTAATTATTGAAAATTTATTGATTGTGGCGTTGATGCTGATTTTGGCCGAAGCCGGTTTACATCAACAGCAAAATCTTTTACCGCTTTTAAAACAGACTTTTTTAAACTTACTTAAGAATCCTGTCATTATCGCTATTCTGGTTGGGATGGGGTGCATTCTTTTAGATGTTAATCTTCCTGCAACGCTTGACCAGTCTTTAGAATTACTTGGGCGTACAGCTTCGCCTTTGGCTTTGTTTGCCATTGGCGGAAGTTTAGTAGGTATTGGAATAACAACGGTAAATATAGAAAGCGTTTTGTTAGCGGCCTTTAAAGTTGTGCTAATGCCATCTGTTATTTTTACACTTTTTTTAATAACTCCAAATGTAAGCCGTGAAATGCTTTATGCAGGAACATTAATCGCTGCTTTACCAATGCCGATTGCTTTCGGAATTTTTGGACAAGCCTATGGCTTAAATGAAAAAGCGTTAACACCGCTTATGATTAGTACAATTGTCGGTTTTATTGGGGTGAGCTGGCTTATTGCTCTGTGGTGGTAAAAGAAAAGCCCCATAAGGGGCTCATCATTTATTATTTTTTCGGTGCTGGCTGTGCGGGAGCATTTGCAGCCTGTTTGCTCTTTTCTGCAATAATCTTATCAACCGAAGCTAAAGACTCTTTAGCGTTAGGCACATTTTGATTGGCAAGTTCAGTAAAGATCTTTTTAGCTTGCGGTAGATTTTGCGGAATGATATTGCCATTCGCCATCATGGTTGCTAAAGCCATAGAAGCAGGTGCATAGCCTTTTTGCGCAATTGACTGTAAAGCTTCGATACCTTGGCGTTTCATTAAAGGATTTTTATTTTCAACCCCTTGGCTAATGTCATAGAGTGCTTTGACCTGAATAGCAGGGTAGTTACCTTTTCGAATTAAAGGCGCCAATTTTTGAAGGGCAATTTGATGTGACTGCGGTTTTTTCTGAGCAAATAAAATTGTCGCAATTTTCACAGTTGCATCATCAGAACCTTGAGCCGAGGCCTTTTGAATATATTGACTGAATTTGTTGCTATCTTTCGCAACGCCCAATTCACCAGTCTCATAAATTTGTGCAAGCGTGTAACTTGCTTGGGCATAGCCTTTATTTGAAGCATCTTCATAATATTTGAGAGCCTTGGCAGAATCTTTTGTTGTACCTTGGCCCATTTGAGTCATATAGCCTAAGTTATAAATAGCTTGGGCGTTACCTGATTGGGCTAAGCGTTGCATTTCCTGAAATGCAGCGGAGTAGTTTTTTGCCGCGTAGAGTTGTTCAGCTTGTTTAAAAACATCGGTTTTAGCAGCAGTCGCTGTGTTATCAGCTGCAAAAATTGATGCACTTGAAAGGGTGATTAGGCTTGCGATTAGTAATTTCTTCATTTCTTTTTAACCTTTTACTTCGTAGCTACATCATTCCATTGATGCATGAAAGAGTTTCAATTTCTCATCATAAATATTGATTGCTGAAAGTAAACAGCCGATTTGTATATAAAGCACTGCACTTTGGGCAAATTGTGGAGAAAAAATACCCACTCACATTCGTATAACGGAGTGGGTAATATTGTTATTTTGCAGTCTGGAGTAATGCTTCAATTTGTTTGGCATCACTTGGTACACCAGAGAGTCTTTGGCCATCTTGCAAGAACAGGGTAGGTGTTCCATCAATATTTAATTTTTGACCTAAAGCGATATTTTTCTGAATCGGGCTTGAGCAACTTTTGCTATTAGTCGGTAATTTGCGATTAAGCATATAGTTTGTCCAAGCTTCTGCTGGATTTTTTGAGCACCAGATTTGATTTGAAACTTTTTCAGCATTTGGATGCAAACTAGTAAGAGGATAAAGGAACACATATACGGTTACGTTATCAACCCCAACCATATTTTGTTCTAGGCGTTGGCAATATGGGCAATCTGGATCACTAAAGACATAGATTGTACGTTCGCCTTTATCTTTTACATATTTAATCGCCTGATTTAATGGCAAACTTTTAACGTCAATCTTACCTAATTCGGCAATACGTTCTTCAGTCATATTTTTTTGTTGTTTGATGTCGACTAAATTACCAACAAAAAAGTACTTCGCATCTTGATTGGTATAAACAATGCGGCCGCTTGTATAGACTTCATAAATACCTTGCACAGGCGATTGATAAACACCCTTTACAGGCAAATCGGGATAATTCGTCTTAAGATTTTGTTCAAGTGTTTTAACATCAGCGTGAGCAGAACCGAAAATAGCCAGACTCAACATGAGTGTAGCAAGTTTAGTTTTCATCTTTTTTCTCTTGAATTTCAACAGGGCTAATGATGGCATATAAAGCTTAAAAAATTGACGTTCTAATCTAATGAAATCATTAGTGTTTTGTATCTATAAAAAAGCCCACTAACTTAGCAGTGGGCAGTTTGAACTAATAAAAGTTATTATTGTGGTCTTGCTACGTCGCCACTTAAAGTTTCTGGTAACTCAAGAACTTGAAGCCCTAACTCTTGAAGAGCAGCAGGTTTAGCTACAACTAAAGCAAGATAGCCTTCATCATTTGCAATACTATTGACGACTTCAACATCGTTATTTAATTGAGTTGCTGAAGCAGGTGCTTCACCTGTACCTTGTACAAGATGTAACCAGTGTTTTGGTTTTGCTTTAAACCAAAGACGCGCCACAATTTCCTGGCCTAAGTAACATCCTTTATCGTAATTGACGCCTTCACGTTGATGTAAACGTAATTCCTGTGGTTGGAATTCATGTTCAGTTGTCTGTGTAATCCAAGCTTGACCAGTCATAATGGCTTGTTTTTGCCATTCAGAAATATCAGTTTCTGCAGTAGTGAACTCAGTTTGATGATTCACCACTTTTGGGAACACAATGCCTTGTTCACTTAAGGTCATTTTTGAAAAGGCGCCATATTTTTTAATGTGCTTGGCAAACTCTTCAGCTTGATCTTGAGTAACTACAATTTCAAAACTTTCAGCATTAATCTTCTTTAGCCATAAGCCAAAGTGAATACGACCTTTAAGATCACAAATAGCTGTATAACGAGTTTCATTTTCAGCTAAACGTTCAGTATCTACAGTAACTTGGCCTTGTAAAAACTTTTGTGCATCTACACCGTTTAAAGCATATGAGGAGAAAGCGAGCAGACTCATGATTAATCTCAAATTCAATATGTTTCTTTATGATTGCTGACTATTTTGCTCCATTTTTACTAAAAAATCAGCCATAGTTTTCGTAATTTGATTTCGTCTGAAAAAAGTATTTTGTTTGAAAAAACACCAAAAATATACGTTCGGATAAATCGGAAGGTTTAAGCTAATAAGCATAATTTCGATAATTTAAAAGAAATTAAAATAAGGAGAATATGATGGCAACAGGAACAGTAAAATTTCATCGCGTATTTAAGGCTCCAGCCGAGCGAGTTTACCGTGCATTTTTAGATCCAGATGCTTTAGTAAAGTGGTTACCACCGCACGGTTTTACTGCCAAGGTTCATAGTTTTGATGCAAGTGTGGGGGGCTCATATAAAATGAGTTTTACCAATTTTTCGACAGGTTCAACCCACGCTTTTGGTGGAACATATGTTGAATTAGTTCCAAATGAATTAATTCGATATAACGATCAATTCGATGACCCAAATTTACCAGGCACTATGCAAGTTACTATTACATTAAAAAGCGTATTGGTAGGTACAGAAGTGCATATTACGCAAGAAGGAATACCGGAAGTGATTCCTGTAGAGGCATGCTACTTAGGGTGGCAAGAATCCCTATCTTTGCTTACTTTATTGATTGAAGCTGAAATTCCAGACCAATAAAAATTTATTTTTAGAGTCACATAGAAAAGTGAGTAGATTTCTTTCTGCTCACTTTTTCTTTTTGAGCTTTATTCAAAATAAATAAAATATAGAATAATTTTATAACTCTAAAATATAAACAATATGCAGAGAAAAACGATGGATATTCAAATTAAAAGAATTTATGAAAAGGCCGACCCCAGTGATGGAAAGCGGATTTTGGTTGACCGTTTATGGAGTAGGGGAATTAGTAAGGAGAATGCTCATTTAGATTTGTGGCTAAAAGAAGTGGCTCCTTCAACTGAACTTAGAAAGTGGTTCCATGCTGCAACACCAGATCATTGGAAAGAATTTAAACAGCGTTATTTAAAAGAGCTTGAAACCAACTCCGCCGTTGAAGAACTACAACATATCTTAGCAAAACATACAGTTACGCTTTTATATTCAGCAAAAGATGTTGAAAATAACCATGCAATCATTTTGAAAGAATATTTATTAAGTAAAAACTTAAAATGAATATATAAATTTTTTTTTGGTAAAAGTCTCTTATTTAAAACTTTAAAAAATGAGTCATATCTCGCATAATATACTTTTTGAGATTTTTTTCATGTCTTTGCCAAACTGCCCAAAATGCCAATCAGAATATACTTACCAAGATGGCAACTTATTGATTTGTCCCGAATGTTCACATGAGTGGAAAGAAGGGGAAGCATCGCTTACCGAAGAACAAGAAATTATTAAAGATGCGAATGGAAATGTATTAGCTGATGGCGACAGCGTCACTGTAATTAAAGACTTAAAAATTAAAGGGTCATCTTCAGTCGTTAAAGTCGGTACAAAGGTAAAAACGATTCGTTTAGTTCCAGATGCAAGTGATGGCCACAATATTGATTGCAAAATTGATGGCATTGGTCAGATGAAATTAAAATCTGAATTTGTAAAAAAAGCTTAAATTGTTAATTATTATTACATTTCAGCAGAGATATACGTTTATATCTCTGCTTTTTAAATTCCCAACATCATTATAATTTTATTACGAAAAAGTATAAAAAATGGTCTGTTCAAGGAATATTCATGCCTTTATATTGTTATTAATAACAAATAACTTTCGTCCAGAATAATAACGAAAGTCATACCCACACCAACAAAAAAATGAGGTTTTTATGGCAGGATGGTACGAAATTTCACAAGCGAGTGATGGTCAATATCGTTTTATTTTGAAGGCAGGTAATGGTGAACCTATTTTAAATAGCGAGCTATATAAGGCAAAAGCCTCAGCTGTAAATGGTATTGAGTCAATTCAGAAAAATAGTGGTGATGATGCCCGATATGAGCGTTTAACTGCAAAGAATGGGAAACCTTATTTCAATTTAAAAGCTGCAAATCATCAAATTATTGGCACGAGTCAGTTCTATGCAAGTGAAGCTTCACGAGATAAAGGAATTGAGTCAGTTAAAAACAATGGTTCATCAACAACTGTTAAGGACTTAACGGTTCAGGCATAAAAATTGAGTTAAAAAAAGCAGCTTCGAAAAGCTGCTTTTTTATTTAGGTATTTATTAACGCGCTAACTTAGCTAAAAGTTCTTCTTTAGTTAAATTGCTCGCTTCAGCATCGCGACGGCCTTTATATTCAAAAGTACCCGCATCAAGACCTTTTTCACCAATCACAATACGGTGTGGAATACCCATTAATTCAAGGTCAGAGAATTTAACGCCTGGGCGTTCGTTACGATCATCAAGTAACACATCAAAACCTTGAGCTTGAAGTTCTGCATAAAGAGACTCTGCTGCTTCAAGAGTACGCGGTGATTTGTGCGCATTCATTGGAACAATTGCAATTTCAAAAGGTGCAATGGCTTGAGGCCAGATAATACCTTTGTCATCGTAGTTTTGTTCAATTGCAGCTGCAACAACACGTGTTACACCAATACCGTAGCATCCCATAGTTACTGTAAATGGTTTACCATCTTCACCGAGAACTTTACAGCCTAGAGCTTCAGAGTATTTAGTACCAAGCTGGAAAATATGACCTACTTCGATACCACGTTTAATTTGTAGTGTACCTTTGCCATCTGGAGATGGATCGCCTTCAACGACATTACGTAAGTCAAAAACTTCGCTAATTTGCGCGTCACGTTCCCAGTTTACGCCAACCGCATGTTTGTCAGCTTCATTTGCTCCAGCAACGAAGTCAGAAAGAACAGATGCAGCACGGTCAACAATTACAGTTAAGCCTTTTTCGACTAAACCTTGTGGACCTGTAAAGCCAGCAGTTAAACCAAATGCTTGGAGTTGTTCTTCAGTTGCAAAAGTAAGAGGCGCAGCAACTAAAGGATGCTTCTCAGCTTTAATCTCATTAAGTTCGTGGTCACCACGTACAAATAGAGCAACGACAGGAACATTACCTTTTTCATCAGCAACGCCTTGAACCAATAATGCTTTAATAGATTGCTTTGGATCAGCATTTAAGAATTGGCATACATCATCAATTGTTTTTTGGTTTGGTGTTTCAACCAATTTTAGTTCTTGTGTCGGCGCTGCGCGTTCACCAACTAAAATAGCCTCAGCCATTTCAACGTTTGCCGCATAATCAGATTCAGTTGAAAATGCGATGTCATCTTCACCACTAGCAGCCAATACATGGAATTCGTGTGAAGCTGAACCACCAATAGAGCCTGTATCTGCTTGAACTGGACGGAAATCCAAACCTAAGCGAGTGAAAATACGGCTATAGGTGTCGTACATTACATCATAAGTTTCTTGTAACGACTCTTGAGTTGCATGGAAAGAATAAGCATCTTTCATGATGAACTCACGTGAACGCATTACACCAAAACGTGGACGGATTTCATCACGGAATTTAGTTTGAATTTGATAGAAATTTACAGGAAGCTGCTTATAACTTTTTAATTCGTTACGTGCCATATCCGTAATAACTTCTTCATGCGTTGGCCCAAGTACAAATGGGTTCGTATGACGATCTTTAAAACGTAATAACTCAGGGCCATATTGTTCATATCGACCTGATTCTTCCCAAAGACTTGCGGGTTGAGTCACGGGCATGAATACTTCCATTGCGCCTGAACGGTTCATTTCTTCACGAACAATCGCATCTACTTTTTTAAGCACACGTGTTCCCATCGGCAGCCATGTATATAAACCAGATGCCAATTTACGAATCATCCCCGCACGTAACATGAGCTGGTGTGAAATCACTTCAGCATCATTTGGGGTTTCTCTCAACGTTGCAAATAAAAAGCGGCTTGCGCGCATGGAAAAAGTCCTAAAAGTTAAGCGTTATAAAAACGCAGATTATACGATAATCGCTGCATTATGACATGAATCGTCGTGTTTGACGCAGCATAAAGTTTTTCAAGTCATCCAGATAAGTGAAAATGACGGGTACAACCACAAGAGTCAACAGAGTAGAGGTTATCACACCACCAATAACAGCGTGAGCCATTGGTGCGCTTTGCTCACCGCCTTCGCCGAGACCTAAAGCTAAGGGAACCATCCCCATCACCATAGCACTTGTGGTCATCAAAATTGGACGTAAACGGGTCTTACCAGCTTGTAAAATAGCGTCATAACGGCTCACACCCTGATCCATCGCTTTCTTAATAAAATCGATCAGCAAAATCGCATTTTTAGTGACAAGCCCCATCAGCATGATAATACCAATAATCGAAAACAGATTTAGGGTACTTTGGAACAAGAATAGGGCAAGAAAAACACCAATCAATGACAAAGGTAAAGAGGCCATAATTGCTGCGGGATGAATAAAGCTATTGAACTGAGAACCTAACACGATATAAATAAATACAATCGATAGAGTAATAGCAGTTAATGCGTATCCAGCAGATTCAGCCATGTCTGCATTTGCCCCTTGCGTATCAAATGTATAGCCCGCAGGTAGCTTAAACGCCTTTTGCATTTTGTCGATGTCTTGACCAATATCTCCACTCGGGCGACCTGAGGTATTTGCCTCAATAAGAACTTCACGTTCAAGATCACGTCTGTTAATTTGCGAAGCCCCAAGTTTTTCTTCGGTCGTTGCGACGGCACTCAATGGAACTAATATATTTTGTCCAGCTGCATTGGTTTTATTAGAGTTGATATATAAATTTTGAACATCTTGCGGAAGCATACGTTTATTTTCATTTAAACGTAAATTCACATCATAAGTTTCACCATCACGGTCTTCCCAAGTGGTGACATTGTCGCCCGCAATTAATGGTCGAATGGCATTCGCAATTTGGGAAACAGATAAGCCCAAATCACTTGCCAGCACGCGATTAATATGAACACCCAAAGTCGGTTTGGGTTCTTTCAATGAACTTTCTAAATCAACTACGCCTTTAATTTTTTCCATCTCAGCGATAAAACGATCTGAAATTTTTTGTAGTTCATTTAGGTCGGATCCTTTAATAGAAATCATGATTGGCTTTTGTCCGCCAGAGACAGAGTCTTGTGCTGCGGCAACAGAAGTTACCCGAATACCCGCTACAGTTTGCAAACGATCACGAAACTGATTATTGAGTGTATTAAGATCTGAGCTACGTTCTTGTTTCGGTTTTAAGGTCACCCCTAAACCAGCATGATTTTTACCAGAGTCTACTTCACTGTTAACCACGCCATAAGTAGAAACGACATCGGGGAATTGTCTAATAATTTGATCGACCTGATGTAATTTGGCTTGGGTATATTCTAAAGAAGAATCTACAGGAGTCTCGAACTGGATACGGACTTCACCTTTATCTGGTGTAGGTACAAATTCGGTCCCGATGAGTTTAGACAGGCCTAATGCAGCAAATAATGAAGCGATTGCAACAATGACTGTAATGAAACGGAAGCGTAGAGCAAGCTTTAATAGCTTTTCATAAACATGAGTAAGCCGATCTAACAAATTAGAAATATGGTTAAAAAAACGTTGTAGCCAATTATCTTTTTTCTTTACAGGATCTTTCCAATGAGCTGAAAGCATTGGGTCGAGCGTAAAGCTAATAAACATTGAAATTAAAACAGCCGTACTGACCGTTACACCAAATTGATAAAAGAAGCGTCCAATCAGACCACCCATGAAGGCTACGGGTAGAAAGACTGCCACAATAGTAAGCGTGGTTGCGAGTACAGCTAAACCAATTTCTTTTGTCCCTTCAAGAGCAGCGGTTACATGGTCTTTGCCCAGTTCAGTATGTCTGACAATATTTTCCCGAACTACAATTGCATCATCAATGAGTAAACCAATACTGAGCGATAAAGCTAACAGCGTCATCATGTTAATGCTAAACCCGAAAGCCCAAATAAAAGTTAAGGTTCCGAGTAATGTAATCGGTAAGGTTAAACCGGTAATAACTGTAGAGCGGAAAGAGCCTAAAAAGAGTAAAACAATGAGAACCGCTAAAGCAGCACCTTCAATAATGGTTCGAACAACATCTTTGATTGAAGCGCGAATACCTTTAGAACTATCAGCTACGACTTTGTAATCTAAGCCCGCAGGCATTTGATCTTTTAATTTCTCTAACGTTTGATAAGTCTGATCGACGACTTTAATTACATTGGCATCGGAACTTTTTAAGATATCGACAGAGACCGCAGTTCTTCCATTATAAAAGGCACTCGATTGTAGTTCGGCTTGTGTGTCCTCAACAGTTGCCACTTGCTTTAAAAAAATGGGTGAACCATTTTTATTGGCAATGACCAAATCACCAAATGCAAGGGGATGAATAACTTTTGATTGAATCTGTACAACCAGTTCAGAATTTTTTTGCTGTAAGGTCCCTGCAGGCACTTCAATATTTTCATTTTTTAGCGTGTTAATGACCTGATCAATACCAATGCCGTAACTTTGCAATTGTGCAGGAATAACCTTTATTCGTATTTGCCGCTTAGCGTCGCCCAATAAATTCACATTACCGACACCTGAAACCGTTTTAAGCTGAGGTACAATTTTTTTATCTACATACGAACTTAATTGAGCCAAACTCATGCTGTTTGATTCAAATACGACTGACATGATTGGGCTAGAAGAGGGATCATAGCGTTGCACAATCGGTGTATCAATTTCATCACGGAACTGCGCTGTGACGGGTGCAATTTTGTCACGAACATCCTGAGCAGCAATCGCCGAAGAAGTATCAAGATTAAACTCAGCAATCACCATTGAAAGACCTTCACTTGAGCGTGAAGTAATTTGTTTAATTCCTGAAATTGTATTGATTTGATCTTCAAGTTTTTTTGTAATATCTGACTCAACAGCCTCAGGCGACGCACCCGCATATTGTGTAGTGACTACTACGAAAGGGAAATCTATATTTGGAAACTCTTCGACAGTCATACGTTTCCAAGATGCCAACCCGAGTACCATTAAGCTGAGCATCATCATAATGGTAAAAACGGGGTATTTCACACTGATTCGAGTAAACCACATACGCTATTTGCTACCTTATTTATTTTTTTCGGTTGTAACCGTCACTTTTTTATTAATGTCGGAATCTTCAAATTGAATACGGCTGACCAGATCTGTGCTTTTTAAACCTTCGACTAAAGCAATATTGTCGTTATAACGCTGTTCAACCACCCGAATTTTAACTTTTTGAATGGTGTGATTGCGTATCACCCATACAAACGGGTCATGTTGTATATTTTGAATACTATCTAAAGGAATAGTTTGGCCTTGATGAGTGTCATTGCGCAAAATATTTCCATTAATGAAAGCTCCAATACTTAACGAATCAATTTTTTCTTTAGGAGCAGCAAAAAACTCAATTTGTCGACTGTCTTGATCGGCAACAGGTGAAATGCGAGTAAGCGTAGCATTTAATTGTTTAGAATTGCCCTGAATCTGATATTGAATATTGCTACCTACTTTAAGCGCAGATTGCTGTTCAATTGGCAACTTGGCCTGTATTTCAAGCTGATCTGGATTGACGATTTCAAATAGTGTTTGTCCAACTGAAACAGTTTGACCGGGTTCAACTTGGCGTTTAGTAATCACACCTGAAATTGGACTAGTAATAATTCCGTCTTGATCCGCTTTTTTAGCAATATCAACATTTGCTTGTTGTGCTTTTACACTTTCAAGCTGGCCTTTATAGTCAACCTGACTTTGTTCAAACTCGACACGAGCAATAAAACCTTGATTAAATAATCTTTGTTTTCGGTTCATCAAATTACGAGCAAGTTCAGCTTGTGACTGAGCCGATGCAAGGTTGGCGCGTGCTTGCGCTAATCGTGCAACATTGTCCTGATTATTCAATCTCACCAGAACTTGACCTTTTTGTACCTGTTGGCCGACATTTGCAGTGACATTCGTCGCTGTTGCACTTACTTGCGCCTGAATGGAACTTTGTTGAACCGCACGAATAGTTCCTGTAAATGCAGTTTGGGAGTCAAGTGCTCCTTGTTTAACTGCAATAAGGTCTTGAGGAATAAGCTCAATTTTTACAGGAGCTGAGGCTGAGGTTTGAGTTGTTTCTTGCTGATTACATGCAGCTAAAATTAAACATAAACTAATAATACTCAGTTTAAAAAAAGTAGAAGGGGTGAGATGCATTGTGTGCATACAGCATCATCCTATAATTCAAATTTTATTTTGCCCCTATTCTTGATAAACCTTTGCAGTTATTCAAGCTTTTTTAAACGATCGATAATATTTTCATACTCATGGTTGGTTCGGTTATAGGTCTTGGAAAGTGTTTCAAGTGTTTGTTTAACCCGATTAATATTATTTAGATTGTTTTCAATCAACGTCTTATGACGCTCAGGAATCGGTTCTCCTTTTCTGAAATACTCCATTTCCTGACGCTTAAATAAAATTTTGTCTTGTTGTAATTGATTAAGTTGTTCCTGCTGATAATTAATTTGCTTTTTTATAGACACTAATGCCTGATCTCTTTTAATCGAAGCTGTCTTACTATTGCTATAAGCTTTTTTTAATTTGATATCTTGTTCTTTATGTCGCGCCAATAATGCCCGCTGACTTGATTGATTTAAATCAGCTTCAGCATTATAAGAATGGTTTCTTTTTATCACTTGCATATTACGATCTAGAGCTTCATAACCATAACGAATATGAGCAGGTGTGACCGATGTACTAATATTGGCAATACCATGTTGATCATAATAACGATACCAAACCGCTTTAGATGTATCGGCAATAGCAACACCAAAGGTTAAGAAAAAGAGTGATCCGAAGGAAATAATGCCTATAGATACAGACAAACAGTTCCTGTAAAAGGCATATTTCATCCTGTCATTCATTGAAAATCCCCAAAAAAGATAGCTAAGTCGCTTATTTTTAAATATTTAATCTTTATTATATTAATTATTATTTAGCTGAATAAAAATATAGTCATTATAAAAAAAATGATAATTTTAATTAAAGTGTGATGAGGTTAAAAGTTATTGTTTATAAATGAGAAAGTAGACAAAAATGCCTCATTGAAAATAGAAGGTGAGATATGTTAAAAATGCGTATAAATGTGTAAAAACAAATTTAAGTTAAATTGCATTTATATTTTATTTTTATGGGGATGGAAGATTAAATGGAAGATGCATTCCAAAATCTGAAAGTAATGGTGATTGATGACTCAAAAACCATTCGCCGTACAGCGGAAACCTTATTACAGCGTGAAGGCTGTGAAGTGATTACTGCTGTGGATGGATTTGAAGCTTTGTCCAAAATTGCAGAAGCAAATCCGGATATTGTTTTTGTCGATATCATGATGCCTCGTTTAGATGGTTATCAAACTTGTGCTTTGATAAAAAACTCTCAAAATTATCAGAACATTCCCGTTATCATGCTCTCTAGTAAAGATGGTTTATTTGATCAGGCAAAAGGGCGTGTGGTAGGTTCAGATGAATACTTGACGAAACCTTTTAGCAAAGATGAATTGTTAAATGCGATTCGTAATCATGTAAATTCATAACTAATAATTTGAGGGCAAAAAAATGGCACGTATTCTCATTGTAGATGATTCACCAACAGAAACTTTCCGTTTTAAAGAGATCTTAACCAAACATGGTTATGACGTGCTTGAAGCATCAAATGGTGCAGATGGTGTAACTCTTGCTAAGGCAGAGCAACCAGATCTTGTATTGATGGATGTTGTAATGCCGGGTGTAAATGGTTTTCAGGCAACACGTCAGATTACCCGTGATGAAGACACTAAGCATATCCCTGTTGTTATTGTGAGTACTAAAGATCAGGCAACTGACCGTGTATGGGGCAAGCGTCAAGGAGCAATCGATTATTTGATTAAGCCAATCGAAGAAAATCAATTGATTGATGTAATTAAACAATTTCTAAATTAACTCATCCATCCATAAAAACATAAATAACGGGCATTTTGTACCCGTTTTATAGGATCGAGTATGGCAGCGAATGGATTTATCGAGTTACTTCGTTTGTCTAAACGGGGTAATAAGAATTACGCTTCAGTTCAAAATGAAGCACAGCGATGGTCAGGAATTGCTTTTGAAATGAGAGGGCAATACTTCGTCGCACCACTTGGGGAAGTGTCAGAAGTAATCTATCCACCAAAATATACACCAGTTCCAAATACCCAAAGTTGGGTAAAGGGATTGGCAAATATTCGAGGAAGATTACTTTCAGTGTCTGATTTGGCGCATTTTATTTTAGGGCAACGAAGTTCATTTTCGTCAACTCAAAAAGTATTGTGTATTAGCCATCGCGACCAGTATGTGGGCTTAGTCGTGGATCAGGTTTTGGGGATTCAGCACTTTAATAAAAAAAGCTTTTTTTCTCAAAGCTTAGACTTAGAGGAAAATCTAAAAGAATATTGCCAAGGTTATTTTCATCAACATAACCAGCATTGGCATGTCTTTTTATTTAGTCGTTTATTGCAAAACCCACATTACATGAATGCATCGACAAAATTTATAAACTAATTTTTACGCTGTGAAAACAGAGTATTTTTCTGGGGAAAAGCTATGGGCTTTAAGCTTAAAAAGAAAGGCAGCAGTCGGGTTGCGTCCGAAAAATCGGGTGTCAATTTTATTGCAACAATCCAGTCAAAAATTGAGCAGTTTGCCAGTTTATTTGGGGAAAGTGAAAAGTCCAAGCCAATCCTATATGCAGCACTTTTATGTTTTGTGCTTGCATTAGTTTCTCTAGCCTATCTGTTCTATAACGTTCCACGTCATAACCAGTTAATTCGAAGTCTCGGTGAGTTACGTTTGTTATCTCAAACGATTTCTAAACAAGCAACTGAAGCAACTGAGTCTGGCTCTCAAGAGGCAATCACCAAGCTACAGCAGTCTCAAAAAGACTTTAATGAAAACTTACTTGAGATTGAAAATATTCACGGTAAATCGACTGATGAATATCAAAAAGTTCAAGTTATGTGGACTGAACTTTCAAAAAACATCGATTTGATTTCAGCACATCAAAAAGTCCTTAACCAGTTATATGACACCAACATCTCTATTAGCGAAACCGTCCCTGAGATTCAGGCAGAATATAACTTGATGGTTGACCAAATGGCGCGTCAAGGTTTGCCAAGTAGTCAGGTAATTATTGCTAAAAACCAGGTATTTATTGCCGAACGTATTTTACGTTCTATTAACTCGGTATTAAGTGGTACCGATGGTAATGTATCGACTAGCGATTTTGGTGTAGACATTGATACGTTTGGTACGTATTTAAATGCTGAACTTAATGGTAATGCTGAATTGGGTGTTGATCGTATTGCGGATCCGGCTTTACGTGAATCATTAGAAAGTATTAAATCTGAATATGACAAAGTCTTAAAATCTGCTGCTGCTACGGTATTAAAAAATGGTAACCAGATTGTCAATGTTCGTCAGGCATCTTCTCAGATCTTCTCTAAATCAGATGTGATGTTAGATAACTTGGGGCATTTATCTGATGTAGCAAGAAAGAACTGGCTTACTTTATTGTTAGGCGCGGTGCTAATCAGTTCTTTAGCAGGCTTAATCTTCTCAGTATTTAAATTGATCACATTACGTAGTGTGATGGATAAACAACGTGTTACTCGATTACAAGACGAATATGACCGTAACCAAAACGCGATTTTACGTTTACTTGATGAAATCGCCGATCTTGCAGATGGTGACTTACGTTCATATGCAACCGTATCTGAGGATTTTACGGGAGCGATTGCCGACTCGATTAACTTTGCGATTGACCAACTACGTGACCTTGTATCCCGTATTCATGAAACCTCTCAAGAAGTTGCTCGCTATACGCAAGATACGCAGAGTATTACGAACCAATTAGCAGAGGCGTCTGAGCATCAGGCTCAAGAAATTGCTGGTGCATCAACAGCAATGAATGAAATGGCGCAATCGATTGACCAAGTATCTTCAAATGCATCTGAATCTGCTGAGGTAGCAGAACGTTCGGTACAAATTGCCTCTAATGGTGCGCAAGTGGTAAACCGTTCAATTGAAGGTATGGACACAATCCGTGAACAGATTCAAGAAACATCTAAACGTATTAAGCGATTGGGTGAGTCTTCACAAGAAATTGGTAACATCGTATCGCTCATTAACGATATTGCCGACCAAACTAACATTCTTGCATTAAACGCAGCAATTCAAGCATCTATGGCTGGTGAAGCAGGTCGTGGTTTCGCCGTAGTTGCTGATGAAGTACAGCGTCTTGCAGAGCGTTCTGCATCGGCAACTAAACAGATCGAAACTCTGGTTAAAACAATTCAGACCGATACAAATGAAGCTGTTATTTCGATGGAACAAACCACCACTGAAGTTGTGCGTGGTGCAAACTTGGCAAAAGACGCGGGTATTGCCTTGGATGAAATTCAAAAAGTATCGGGTGACTTGGCAAACTTAATTGCCAGCATTTCTGATGCAGCAAAACTTCAATCTGCATCTGCCAGCCATATTGCTACCACCATGACAGTCGTACAAGAAATTACTTCACAAACGACAACTGCAACCTTTGATACAGCACGCTCTGTTTCTGAATTAGCAAACATGGCAGAGTCATTACGTGAATCGGTAACGGACTTTAAATTACCTGATTAAATTGGGGATGAGAATAGCTGTTTCAGTACCGCTATTCTTCTAAAAAGTATTAACAACACCAGATAAATATTGGGGAAACAGCTATTTTTCTGGTGTTGACTCTGTCGTTTTTCTCCATTTGGGAGACAAGCAAAAGAAGCCTTTGCTATGAAAGAAATATTAAAAACTTTAACTGAAGCAATGATGCTACCGGAAGATAGCTACTCTCAACAAGACGATGAATTTCTTGAAATATTTGTTGAAGAAATTGAAGAAATTTTTGTTGAATTACAATCTTTGATTCACGAATGGATGCAATCTGAAAATATTGCTACGCTTACTGAAATCCGCCGTCATTTTCATACATTGAAAGGTTCAGGGCGAATGAGTGGCGCCAAATCTTCTGCTGAGCTTGCTTGGACTGTTGAAGATACGCTTAATCGGGTAATCAATCAGAGTCTCGGATTAACTTCTCACATCCAACAATATATTCAGTTAGTATTTAAGTTCTATTTCTTTAAGTTAGTAGATGACTTCAAATCTAAAAAAGTTCATACCTTAGACTTTAGGTCCCTCATTTTATTGGGACAACAATTACAACAACAGCAAAGTATAGAACCCGCGCTAGACGAACTTTTATTATTATCAGATATTCTTACAGCTGAAACTCAAACTGGTTTAGAAACAAAAGACTTGCAACCCGAATCAACTGAAGTTCTAACTATTTCGACTCCAGAAGTTGCTCTAGAAACTGAACAGACTCTTGCTGAAACCTTAATTTTATTTATGGAAGAAGCAGAAGAGCACTTAGCGACAATTGATCAGTTTTTGGAAAAAGAAATACATCAGCATGAAAGTTATAATGCTTTAATACGTGCGTTACATACGTTACGCGGCAGCTCGGCCATGGCTCATGTAGAACCAATCTTTGATGCCAGTACCAAAGTTGAGCATTTATTTAAAATACTATTACAAGAAGAGCTTTCTTCTCATTCAGAAGAAATTTCATTACTTCGTGATTATCGTCAGTTTATTCGAAATTGTTTAGATTCATTGGCTACCCATTGTTCTACTGAGCAATTGGAAGCTGATCTACAAAAATTTAATCAGATTTGGGATGCTTATATGGAGCAGCATGGTGAGCATTCAAGCCCGCTCATGCCTCCACATGGTTTAGTGTCTCAGCTGTTACAGCTAGATGTTGCTGAATTACTTGATGCGGAGTTAGATTTTGAGAAGGGTATACGTACAGAGTTTCCTCATTATCTTGAACGTTTAAGTGAACAAGCAGATGTTTTGCTGCAACATACTCAGTCGCAGGCAATGATTGGTTTATATGAATATACTAACCAGTTGAAAGAAAGCTACGACATATTGCTTGATCGACCTGATTTATTGCAATCGGATTATATTTTTGAAATTTATCAAAAAGCGCACCAACAATTAATTCAGTTATTTGATGCCTTAGCTGCGGGGCAAAGAGTAAGTATTATTGAGCAACACCAAAATGTCTTGGAAGAGCTAAAACTATATACTCAATATATTCCAGATCTTAATTCCGAATCATTAGAAACTCATCAAGACGTTTTTGAATCATTGTTTAATGCTGAAGTTGAACAAACAGCGAATGAACCTCTGATAGAAAATGTATTCACTGATCAGGTCACTATAGGGCAGAGTGTACAACTAGATCGACAATTCATTTCGTCTGAGCATGTAAACCGTCATTTTGATCCAGATCTTTTAGATATTTTTCTTGAAGAAGCCGATGAGTTGCTTGAGGGAATGGATACAGATCTTAATCTTTGGGTTAATGATCAACAGAACTTTGCCGCTCTCAATAATCTGATGCGTTATTTGCATACCTTAAAAGGTGGGGCAAATATGATTCAGGCAACTTATATTGGTTTAATTGCACATGAGTTAGAAAGTATTTATGAGCGTTTAATTAAAAAACAATTAATAGCTTCGCCTGGTTTCATTGATTTTATTCGACTAGTTCAAGATGACTTGGCTGACCGTTTGCAAATAGTACGTGAACAGCATCTAGATTATGCTGCTTCTCATACTATTCAAGCGCTTAAAAATGCAGGTCAAGTATTTGATTCTCATATTAAAGAAGTGCAAGCAGAATCTGAAACCTATGTTATACATGAAGTAAATTTTGTAGAATTACCGCAAGAAGCGATAAATAATACAGCGTTAAGCTTCAGTGAGTTAGCTTCTGGTTCTGAGCAGATTACTGAATCTAATAATCAATTTGTTGAGCAAACCGAATTACAAGTTCTTTATGCTGACCAAGGCTATACAGAAAATCTTCAAGAGCAAGATATTAATTCTGTTGTCGAGCAGACATTCATGGAGGAAGCGGCTGAACTATTAGAAACGGCCGATCATCTATTAAAACAATGGTTCGAGCAGCGTACTAACCGTAGTATCTTGCTTCAGCTACAAAGGGCTGTGCATAGCTTGAAAGGCGGTTCCCGTATGCTGGGACTTGAAACCGTGCAAGCGATTGCTTATCAACTTGAGAATGCTTTTGAACAATTTGCACTTCATCATTTCAGCTCAAATATTTACGACAACTTATTAGAGAGTGCAATTGTCTGGTTAAAAGAGGCTATTTTTAAACAAAATTATCAACACTTCGATGGTTTACAACAAAGTCTGGAAAATATTCAGTTCATTGAAACAGCAATTCAAATTCCTAGTAAGTTAACTCGAACTGATCTATTCAGCACAGAACCTGTAATGAGTTTTGTACAAGGTGACGGTACAGAACCACCGCCAATGATGGGTGCGTGGGAACAAACACAACGCCTTGATCAAAATAATGAGATGATTCGAGTCTCGGCAGATTTAATTGAAAAAATGATTGATCTGTCTGGCGAAAATTCAATTAACCGTTCACGAATTGAAATGGATTTAAGCCAGTTTGGCCATACTCTTGCAGAAATGGAATTGGCTATTCAGCGACTTGCAGATCAGTTGCGCCGAATGGAAGGTGAATTAGAAACTCAAATTATTGCAAAACACGGTATTGAAAACTCTCGGTATACGGAATTTGATCCTTTAGAGATGGATCAATATTCTTCATTAAACCAGTTGTCAAAATCTCTTGCCGAATCTGCATCAGATTTAGTGGATTTTAAAAATACATTATCTGAAAAGATCAGAGATACAGAGGGGTTATTGGTACAGCAATCTCGTATTCAGGCTGAAATTCAAGAAGGTCTCATGCGAACACGCTTAGTACCATTCTCTCGATTGCTACCTCGTTTACAACGAATTGTGAGGCAGACTTCTACTGCGTTAAATCGACCAGCAGAGCTTTTTGTTAATAATACTGAGGGTGAGCTAGATCGGACAATGTTAGAGCGTTTGGTCACACCACTTGAGCACATGCTTAGAAATGCAATTGACCATGGTTTAGAAGACCGTGCGCAACGTGAACAAGCTCAAAAACCAGAAACTGGACGCATTGAACTGAATATTCATCGTCAAGGTACAGATGTTGTCGTTACATTTAAGGATGATGGACAAGGAATTGATATCGAGAAGGTTCGTCAAAAGGCATTAATGTCTGGTTTGATTAACGCAGAACAAGTATTAGAACATCAAGATATTTTACAGCTGATTTTCCATCCTGGTTTAAGCACAGCCGATCAAGTTACTCAGATTTCAGGTCGTGGTGTAGGACTAGATGTAGTACAAAGTGATATTAAAGCCTTAGGTGGCCACGTGAGCGTCGACTCTGTCTATGGGCAGGGCACTGTCTTTACCATACGTGTTCCAACTACGGTAGCTGTTAGTGATGCCTTAATGGTTAAAGTTGCTGATCAGCAATTTGCAATCCCATTGGCTCAAATTGATCGCATTGTACGGGTTTCACCAGCCTCATTAGAACAATATTTCGGAAGTACACAAGAGTTCTTTGAATTTGAAAATAAGCGCTATCCATTACGTTATTTATCTGAGTTTGTTGGTAATCAACCCATTCCGCGTTTAAGTGGAATGATGTATTCATTACCAGTATTAATGATTAAAGCAAATAATGGACAAACTGTTGCATTATTAGTTGACCAACTGATTGGCTCACGTGCGCAGATTGTAGTTAAACCAATCGGACAGCAATTCTCTAGTATTGGGGCGATTGCGGGAGCAACTATTTTAGGTGATGGCCAAGTTTGTCTAATTTTAGATGGACAAAATATTGCTCGCCAAATCCACTCTACTCACCGACATAAGTCGCTCAATGAAGCTATTTATAGACAACGTGTGTCTGACGAACGCCGTCTCATCATGATTGTAGATGACTCGGTAACTGTGCGTAAGGTAACGTCTCGATTACTTGAACGTCAGGGCTATGATGTAGTCACCGCTAAAGATGGGGTCGATGCAATTGAGCAATTGGAAAATATTAAACCAGATCTCATGCTGCTTGATATTGAAATGCCGCGCATGGATGGCTTTGAGGTTCTCAATCTTGTTCGACATCATGATCTACATCAAGATATGCCAGTCATCATGATTACTTCAAGAACTGGCGAAAAACACCGTGAACGAGCATTTACTTTAGGTGTGAACCAATACATGGGTAAACCTTTCCAAGAAGAAGACTTACTTCACAACATTGATGCGTTATTCATGACATTTGAAGGGGGACTTGCCTAATGAAAAGTAATATAAGTACATCCTTAATTAATGAAATGGACCAGCAAGAGCTTCAGCATTTAATTACTGTCTCAACTGGTTTTATTGATGCATATATTATCGAGTGCCATCAGCAAGTGCCGATGCTATTGCCACAAAATATAGTGTTATCTGCTATGGATGTTAAAAATGGTATCAAGCATATTGAATGGCATGATGTAAAACTCCCTGTTTATTCGATTCACAATGAAATAGATTCTCGAGCAGTAGCGTTAGTCATTGAAAGTGAAGATATTAGTCAACGTTTTGCACTTGTGTGTAAATCGATGCCAGTTTCAGTTCGCCTGCGTATTTCTGAAGTCGTAGATGAAAATGAAGATATACAAGAGTCTTTACAGCACCCAACTGTATTTAAATATGTCCGTATGGACAATCAACGCTACCATATACCGAATCTAGAATATATTGAAAAAACGCTAGGTTTATAAAAGAAAAAAGGAACTCAAATGAGTTCCTTTTTTTATGATGACTAAATAATATATTAACAATACTAAAAGATGAATTTTTATTTTTCAAAATATCTAAATTTATGCTCTAGATTAAATTAATAAAATAAAAATTATTATATTTGGAAGAATTAAATTAATTTGCGTAATTTATTATATTTAAATACAATATATTTATTGATATATAGATAAGTATATAGTGACTATGGATATTGCTTCAATTAAAAATTTCATCCAAAAAAATAAAGTAAGACATTTATCAAATAAAGTTTTACATACCCATCCCTCACCTAAAATGTGGAAAACAGATTTAAAGGAAGAAGAAAATAATTACTTTTTATTAAATACAGATGCTCAATATAAGTCTATAAATTTGTATTTAGGCATTCCATATTGTATTCCTACTGATCCACCTCATTGTGGATTTTGTCTTTTCCCAACACAAGACTATAAAGGTAAGCGGGAAATGGACTATTATCTGGATTTTTTAAGTAGGGAAGCCTACTTATATAAAGAATTTTATCAAGGAGCTAAGCTTGAAAGTTTGTATGTAGGGGGAGGTACACCTAATTTACTTCAGCCTAATGATTATATAAAACTGACTAAGGTTGTATCTTCTCTTTTTCCCGATGCTGGTATATCTAGCCCTATAGAAATGACATTAGAAGGTATCCCTCAACTTTTTAATGAAGATAAAATAAGAGCAATTAAAGAAGCTGGTTTCAATCGAGTTAGTATGGGGGTGCAACAGGTTAATGATCAGCTAATCGTTACCAGTGGTCGAAAACAAACAAGAAAGCAAGTTTTTGATGCAATTGAATTGTTCCATAAGTATTCTTTATCTTGTAACGTCGATTTGATCTATGGCTGGCCAAATCAAACAGTTGAGGCAATGCTAGGAGACTTGGAAAGTATTGTTCAATCAAGAATAAAACATATTACTCACTATGAGCTTAATATCGTTGGTCGTTCTGACTTTGCGACAAAACAAAAGCAAAATACGCCTTCTATTGAGAAAAAAATTGAAATGTATAACATTGCTAAAAAGTTCTTAATAAACAAAGGCTATAAACAAAAAACAGTATATGATTGGGAAAAAGAAGATAACAACCAATCAACTTCAGAGAAATATTTATATGAAGATAACCTTAGAGACTGCTTAGATGCCAATGGGCAAAGTAAAATGACCACATTGAGTGGATTAGGTTATGCGGCCGTTAATATGAGACTACAACCTAACTCATCAAGCATTAAATCTATTTCAGCAATGAATCATTGAAACCTAACTGAATACTACAATGCAATATCTTTAAATAAACTTCCTATTGAACGTATGTTTGTTCATGATACTGAAGACGTAAAGTTAATTTGGATATTTCAAGCATTACAGGAAATGAAAATTAATACCAAAAAGTATGAGAAAATTTTTAATAGTGATATTAAACTCGACTATAAGCCTATTTGGGATGCATTAGCTGAAGAAGGTTGGGTAGAGTATAGTGATGAATATATTAAACTTATTAATGAAGGCGAGTTTTATACTCCACTTATTCAGGCATTATTAAGTCAACCTAGAATAAAATCTTTGCAACAGTAGAAAATAAATGTCAATTCATAAAGAGCTGCATATTTTAGAAACAGATGATCATGGTGAGTTTGCTTTATGGGAAATTGCTAAAAGCAAGAATATCCTGATAAAAAAAGAAGCAATTTTCTTATCTCATGGTGCATTTTCAGACAAGACTGTTTGTATGGGTATTGCAGATTATTTGGCAAATCACGGGTATATCTGTTTTATTTTAGAGTGGCGAGGGCATGGTACTAGCCCAAAAACAGATATACCATTTAATTTTGAAACTGTTGCATTATATGAATATAAAACCGCATTTCATTATATTCACCATAATTTTAATATAACTTCATTACACTGTGTAACACACAGCGGTGGAGGTCTATGCTTAACCATGTTCTTGATTAATTATCCTGAATATTTAAAAAATATTCAGAGTATTACTTTTATTGCTTGCCAAGCGTTTGGAGCAGTAAATAATTCCTTTGATTTTATTAAATTGTTTTCTGCAAAATTAGTTGTAAAAGGTCTAGGTCAGATTCCTGCTAATAAATTTAAGTTGGGGCGAATAAATGAAAGCTATTACACGATGCGCCCATGGTTTAATTGGAACTTAAAGGGGAATTTTATAAGTGAATTTAAAGATATAGATTATAAAAAATTTATGAGATCTATTAGAGTTCCAATATATTCTATTTGCGGAGCTGGCGATAAATTTATTGCCCCTGTTAAAGGATGCTATAAATATTTGCAAGCTTTTGAAAACGAAAACAATATATTTAGAGAATTTGGTTGCTCCAATAATAACTTAGAAAATTATTCTCATAGTCGAATTGTACTTAGCCAAAATGCTGCTAAAGAAGTCTGGCCAACTGTATTGCAATGGATAGATAAGAATTCAAAAGCAGCTTTTTAAGCCGTTTATATTAAAACTAATTTTCTAGTTTATTGAATATAGGTAGCGTTTAAAATTTTTAAAGAATGTACTAATAATTTAAATATAAAAAAACGCCCCAAAAAGGGCGTTTTTCAATTCATTAGATCTTAACTTTTACTTAGCTAACAGATTTTCCAAAATTTGCTCATAAATATCAGTTAGTGGATCAAGGTCGTGTACATCAACATGTTCGTTAATTTGATGAATTGTTGCGTTCAGAACACCTAACTCTAATACCTGTGCGCCTGTTGGAGCAATAAAACGGCCATCAGAAGTACCACCACTCGTTGAAAGCTCAGTTTCAGTACCGGTTACGTTCAAAATAGCAGTTTGCGCTGCATTAACGAGTTCACCCACAGGTGTTAGGAATGGTAAACCAGAAAGATTCCAAACGATTTCGTACTCTAAACCGTGTTTATCTAAAATTTCGTGTACACGTTGTTTAAGTTGTTCTGCTGTCACTTCTGTTGAATAACGGAAGTTAAAAGTAACTTCTAATGTTCCAGGAATAACATTTGTTGCGCCAGTGCCAGCATGAATATTTGAAATCTGAAATGAGGTTGCTGGGAAATATTCATTTCCATTATCCCAAACAGTTTGGCACAGTTCTGCTAAAGATGATGATGCTTCATGAATTGGATTACGTGCTAAATGTGGATAAGCTACATGGCCTTGCTTACCTTGAACCTTTAATACGGCATTAAGTGAGCCACGACGGCCATTCTTAACAATATCACCCAGTTTATGAGTACTTGAAGGTTCACCAACCAAACACCACGTCATTTTTTCATTACGTTTTTCAAGAGTCTCAATCACTTTAACCGTACCGTTAATAGCAGGGCCTTCTTCATCAGAAGTAATTAGAAAAGCAATCGAACCTTTATGATCAGGATGTTTTGCAACAAAACGTTCAGATGCAACGACCATAGCTGCAAGAGCTGTTTTCATATCGGCTGAACCACGACCATATAATTTGCCATCGCGAATTTCAGGTATGAACGGATCTGAATTCCATGCTTCTAATTTACCTGTCGGTACTACGTCAGTATGACCTGCAAAGCAAAATACAGGTTCTTCAGTTCCGCGGCGTGCCCAGAGATTATCAACTTCACCAAAACGCATTGGTTCAATATGGAAACCGATTTTGGCTAAACGGTCTGCCATGATGTTTTGGCAGATGTGATCAATAGGAGTAACAGAAGGTTGTTGTAACAGTTCTAGGCTAAGCGAGAGAGTATCTGAATGATTCATACCGAAAATTGCGTGCTGATCAGGTGAAATATAGTCCGATATAATAGGCGAATCTCTACGGGATGGGTACGTAAAAATAAAAAAACCTTATCGGGAAGATAAGGTTTTTTAAGTGATGACTCTAACTTACATTTTATCTTGTGTTTTCTCAGCAGTATTCGTTACAGCATCACCTGCTTTAGAAACATCTTTACCAAAACCCTTAAACGTATTACAGCCTGTTAAAACAACAGCAATCATTACAGAAGCAGCTAAAACTTTTTTCATCATATTCTCCGTTTAAATTTAATAATGAAGTAAATTTAGATTAAAAAACAAACGGAAAAAGAAACATGACTGTTTAATAGTAAAAACGTTATTAAATGTTTCTAGAATCTTAAAAGTTATTGTTAATTCTTTTAATTTTTACCAATTAGTATGGGTTTGACTTAAAGTTTAAGTATGCAGGGCGTCTATACATATAAAACATGACCTCTTCACTACTTTTACAATATAAACCATCTGTCCACCAATGCGCCGAAATCGAACTAGGTTGTTGATTTGGACACAACCATTCGTGCCTTTCTAATCGATAAAAGGAAGAGTGTGGAATGGTAGTACCCCAATATCCTAATCGACGCTTTAAATTTATCCAGTCTGGCAATGATTGTTGCAAATTTAACTGTAAAGGAAGATAGAGTTGTCCTTTTAGAACGGCAAAACGTTGTTGAATCTTAAAGCCTAATGCTTCAGTAAACTGAAATTGTTTGTTAGTAAAATGATAAAGCTTTTTGCTCAGAGTATCCTGACGATTTAACCCAATCCATTGTTCTAAATATAAATCTGCTTCACCTAAATAGTATTTTAGCGCGACTTCCCAGTGTTCAATTTGCTGAGTTTCTTTATTTAAAATTAAAAAATCCAGCTCACCTAAAGTTTTTGCTCCATCAATTTTTTGAATACTATGACCTAACAGTTGGTAAGGATGATAATTATCCTCTTGTAGCCAAAACCAAAGTAAATTTTCAAAGCGTAAACCTAAGCGTGTACTTTTAAGCTGAGATAAAAACTGGATTAATGGTTCTGGGGACTGATCAAGTTCTTTTAAACGCGGTAAATAATTTTGAAAATGTCTTTCCCATACTTCGCTTGGATGCAACTTAAAGTTGTGTTGTATAGAAAAACTTTTTGGTAATTTGCAAAGTAAATTGGGGCTAGCGATACAAAAAGCCAGCTGCCGCACTATAGGATGTAGAAATTGAAGCCATGGTTCGAAATAGGAAGTTTTAACTGAGGCAATATTCATATATTCAATACTCGAAGTAATTCATCCTATTTTCATAAGGGATCAACAAACAATCTAAGAAAAACACTTTATACTAACGCTAACAGCAGGTTAAGGTTTATATATGCGAACATTGTTCTGGCGCTCTTTGGTCGTGATTTTTATCACGCTAGGCATTATTGGAGCAATTTTACCAGGTATGCCAACAACAGTGTTTTTGATTCTGGCTGCTTGGGCGGCTTCAAAAGGGTGGCCACAAATGGATGCCTGGTTATTAAATCATCCCAAATACGGTCCGACATTACGTGATTGGCGAGCCAATGGTACAGTGCCACGTAAAGCTAAGTGGATTGCAAGCATAATGATGGCAATCAGTGGTCTTATAATGCTGTTTACTTCAGCACCACTTTGGGTCAAGGTTTTTACTGATACTACCATGTTCATCGTTGCAGTTTGGTTATGGTTACGGCCTGAGCCAAAAAGTGAAACTGCGCGTAGATAAAAGAAGATTGATAATCTTTTAATTTTGGCGCAAGACAAGTTATTCATTTAAATTTTTACTTAAACTCAAAGTATTTGAGTTGATATAAGAGAATAAGTTCAATGTCTCAATTTAAGCTCGAAGATGCAGATGTCCTCATCGATTTGGCAAATCAAACCTTAACCTTACCTAAGCATAATAAGTTTTATGTTATTTCAACCGGGAAGAACGGAATTGGTGAGCAGGAGAATACTGGTAGGACTCCACGTGGATGGCATAGGGTTGCAAAAAAAATTGGTGCTGACTCTCCTCAAAATGCGGTTTTTATTGCACGTAAGCCAACAGGGGAGGTCTATAGCAATGAGCTAGCAGCCCAATTCCCTGAACGAGATTGGATATTGTCACGTATTCTTTGGTTAGATGGCTTAGAAGAAGGCTTTAATAAAGGCGAAGGTCATGACACCATGCAGCGTTATATCTATATTCATGGCACACCTGATAAAGAACCGATGGGTGTTCCCATGTCACATGGATGTATTCGAATGCGTAATGAGGAAATCATTGAGTTGTTTGATTTAGTCACTGAAGATGCATTGGTTTATTTATCTGAGCAATCTTTAACCTAAAATAAGATTTTAAAAATTCTTATTTAATTAGCTGAATGAGCAAAATATTAAAATAAGTGCTTAAATAAAATACAAAAAATTGTTTTTTACTTAATAGTGACTTATTTTTAATCATTCATTCGCATTTTTTTGAAAAGTTGTCGAAAAGCGTTTGACACCTGTTAAAGATTCTCTATAATGCACCTCACAAACGATGAAGACGTTAAGGGCGCTTAGCTCAGTTGGTAGAGCGTCTGCCTTACAAGCAGAATGTCGGCGGTTCGATCCCGTCAGCGCCCACCAAGCCTTTACGTTAAGCTCTCAAGTGCAGCGGTAGTTCAGTTGGTTAGAATACCGGCCTGTCACGCCGGGGGTCGCGGGTTCGAGCCCCGTCCGCTGCGCCACTTAAGACTTAACATCGTTTTACCCCACAATTGCGATATTGTGAAAGTGCAGCGGTAGTTCAGTTGGTTAGAATACCGGCCTGTCACGCCGGGGGTCGCGGGTTCGAGCCCCGTCCGCTGCGCCACTTTTCAGTTCGGGTTGTGTTTGGAAGAAGGTTTGAGATGTAAAAGTTTTAAATCGAAAAATTAATAATTTATTAGTTTTTTCTTCTTGGGGCGCTTAGCTCAGTTGGTAGAGCGTCTGCCTTACAAGCAGAATGTCGGCGGTTCGATCCCGTCAGCGCCCACCATATATGTGACCATACTTTATTTTAAAGTATTGTAGTGCAGCGGTAGTTCAGTTGGTTAGAATACCGGCCTGTCACGCCGGGGGTCGCGGGTTCGAGCCCCGTCCGCTGCGCCATTCTCTTGATTCCCTTGTCTTGAGAATGTAGAGTATAAAGATACATTCGTTATCTTTTCTCATTAAGGGCGCTTAGCTCAGTTGGTAGAGCGTCTGCCTTACAAGCAGAATGTCGGCGGTTCGATCCCGTCAGCGCCCACCATTATTTCTTGCAGAAAATTAATTTCCTAAATTAACTCTTTTTATAAATATCTTATGCTTGCATGTAAATTTAATTACTATGTGACTAAGTATCGATCCAACATTTCTATTCTAAAATTAAAGTCCTTATATCTTTAAGTTATTCTTTTTATTGATCGCTAGTTTTTAATTTTTTAGCATTAGTGTTTCTTTACTCATGCTGTTGATGGGCTTCCTCTTCGTTATTAAATTTCGTTATTAGTGGCTAAAGATAAGAATCTAACTTGCAATTTATGATCTTCAGCTTCGATCAACTTTGTATTTGTATTGATCAGTAATTTTTCACAAAAAAACTGCTATTCAAAAGTAGCAGTTTTTTTATTACATTATTTTTTAATATTCGTTTAGAAGCCATCCACTCGCGTATGCGAAGTATTCACGTAACCATGCATTGTAGCGAGTAGCCAATGGCGTCTCGGCAGCGACTCCATAAACTTGGGTATAGCCCTGTTTTTTTGCGATTGCTACTGCTCGAGGTATATGAAAATCACTTGTCACAATAGCGATTGACTGGTCCAAGGTAATCTGATGTTGTTCTAATAAGGGTTTACTATTTTTTAAGTTAAGCTCTGTGCTGGTGCTTTTATCTTCAAGGATCATTTGATCTCTTGCGATATGATACTTTTGTTCAAGATAACGAGACATAACTAATGCTTCGCTTTCTTTTTCTGAAAAATCAAGACCACCTGATAGAACAATCTGTGCTTGCTGCTGTTTTAGGGCTAAGGGAGCGGCTGTATCTAAACGTTTTGCAAGAATTGTGGATGGTTTACCATTCTCAACACCACTTCCTAAGACAATAATTGCTTTTACTGGAGGAATATTATTTGAAGTATCTTTATTTTCTTTAATAAAGCTAAAAAAATAGCCTAAGCCAATTAACCATATCCAGAAGCATAACCATCCAAAACGCCAAAGTGTGTGTAAGCGATAGTGATAAAAGAAAAAGCGTTCTAAATGATAATAAAATAAGGAATATAGGCAGAAGAAAGCACCTAAAATTAAAGGAATAACGGTGCCTACATTAATTTTATTGAGACAAATTAGAACTAATCCATCTAGAAATAAAATCGAACCAATGATTGCTAGGAAAATACGGATCCACTTACTGACTTGCATTGTGCTTAGAGTTGCAATTTAAATTGCAGACAGTGTAAGCAAAATCATTCTGAATGCAATAAAAAACCGAGTAAAGCATTAAGCCATTACTCGGTTTTAGTTTTTATTGATCTTTAATAAACATCACGGCGGTAACGACCTTGTTGTCTTAACTCATCTATCCGTTCTTCACCTAGAATTTCGATAAGTGCTTGATCGACTCCACTTGCCATACCATCAATACTACCGCATACATAAAGAACCGCACCGCGTTCTATCCAGCTTACTAATTCTGCTGCATTCTGACGGATTACATCCTGAACATACACACGTTGTTCTTGGTCTCTCGAAAATGCTAAATCAAGGCGTTTTAACATTCCTGTGGTTTGCCATGCTTCAATAGTTGATTCATAGAAGAAATCACATGCTCTTTGACGTTCACCAAAGATTAACCAGTTTTCAGTGTAATCATGACGTGTACGGGTGTGTAATAGGCTCATTAAGCCAGCAATACCTGTTCCGTTACCAATACAAATAATAGGGCGGTTATCATCAATAAGATGGAATGATTCATTGGTACGAATACGCAAAGCAATTTCATTATTAACTTGTGTATGTTGAGTCAGCCAACCTGACCCTAAACCTAAATTACCAGACGCATCATATTGTTGACGAACAACCAAACGAAGGACTTGCTGAGAAGGAATACTCGCAATCGAATACTCTCGTGTTGGTAGAGTAGGGAGCTGCTCTAATAAATGATCCAGATTGGCAAATGGTTCAATTTCACCAGTTAAATCTTTATTCCAAAGTGCTTTTTCGATTGAAATCTGCAATGAATCAACTTTTGAATTTTTAAGAATATGATGCTTTTGCAAAAAAGCATGAATACGTTCAGGACTATTACCAGGTTGGATTTCAGCAATATCACCCGCTTGCCATATCGCCTCATGATTTGCTTTAAGTTCAATATTATAAGCAGGCTGACCTAAGCTATTTGGATTGAGTAAGTCGCGTCGTTGTAATGTCCAACTATCAAATACTTTTTCCAGATTTACAGCATGTAAATCTAATTTGGTTGCTTTAGCGAGAGATTGATTCCAATTTTGAATATCCGATGGGTTTGCATTATCAACTTCAATTGTATTGAAGAGAGCATGGGCACCATTTGCTTTAAGCCAAGCATCTACTGCATGGCCGAAACTACAATAAGTGTCTGGATATTCTTTAGAGCCCAGCGCTAGAACAGCATAGTTGATGTGCTTAAGATCCACATTCAATTTTAAAAGTTTTTTAGCAAAGCTTGTAGCAAGATCAGGAGCATCACCAGTACCATAAGTACTGATCACAAATAAAACCTGCTGATGTTGCTCTAAATCAGTTTGTGTTAGCTGCTGTACAGGTTTTACCTGAACGGGTTGATGAGCCTCTTGTAAACTTGTTGCCGTACTCCAAGCGAGTTGTTCAGCTACGCCTGTTTGAGTTGCATAAGTAATAAGCCAAGGCTTTGCATTTGGATCAATGTATTGTCCTGCTAAAGACTGACGAGCCGCCTGTGTTAATTTTTTCTGTTTACGGCGTTTAAGATACAGCATCCACCCAGTAACCAAGAACAAAGGCATTGCTAGAGAAGCAAGCATTGCAATGAATTGATAAATTGGTCCAAAGAAGCTACCGCGGTGTACGGGTAACATGCTGTTCATAATCTTTTGATTAAGCTTTTTGTCTTCGTAAAGCTCCATCTTTTCGATGTTGCCAGTTTGATAATTATAGATGGCTTGGTTACGTGCGCGTTCGTGTTGTGGGTTAGCATCGACAAAGCTTAACTCAATTTTTCCATCATCTTTTTTTGGTAAGCTTAATGTTAGAGTTGAATAATCACGTCCGACCTGACTATTAAAGCCGCTCCATGTTTGATTAAGTGCTGTAATGAGCTGAGTATTATCTAATTGAGGCTCTGATTTTTTATCATTATTACGATCAGATTGTTTACCTTGCTGCATTCCACGATTTTGAGGAGTGGTGCCATGATCTTGTCGTTTAGGCTGTTCAACTCCCATCACTTTGAACATGCCACTACGCCACCAATCATAAGACCAATATAGTCCTGTACATGCGAAAAGAAGATAAAAAACAATGACCCATGTGCCGACAACAGCATGTAGATCCCAAATAAAATTTCGGCCTTTGAGTTTCGGTTTAACAGCAAGCCATTGACGAGCAGAGTGCTTTTTAGGCCAACGTAAATATAATCCACTGAGTACGAAGTAAATTAGCATGAGTGCGCAGGCACCAGTAATTTGTTTACCAACTTCACCTGCTGTTAAATTACGATGAATTTGTTGTATGAGTAACAACAACTTTCGTCCTTTAACATCTGGAAGAACTTCAGCGTTATAAGGGTTCACCATCATATTGTAGCCACGGCGTTCACCTTCTTTTTCAATATTTACAATAGAGGAAGAAGTTGGGTCCTTGGCGATCGTAATGCTATTAATTTTGATTTCAGGTTGGGTTGTATTGAAATGTTGATATAGCTGAGCAGGAGTTAATTTTGGAGTGTTTTCAGCTTGAACAACATAACTATCAGAATTCACCCATTTTAAAATTTGTTGGTCATAAGAATAAATTGCTCCTGTAACACCCATAATGGATAAGATGAGGCCAGCAGTAATACCCAGAAACCAATGAATTTGAAATAAAATTTTTTTAAACATGGTCGAAAATGTAAATATGATGGAGATCTTGTAACGAAGTATAGCCGAAGATTGGGGAGATAATATGGATTTTGGAGATAATATTAATTTTCATTATCATTTATTTTTAGCTTAATAAAAAACCTCCCTGAGGAGGCTTTTTACGGAAAATAGAATTACAAGGTTTTTGGCTCGCCAACAGATTCTTTTAAGTGTGTGCGGATGGTGTTGAACGAGAAGTTCTTAGAATCCATACGCTTAGGTAGGATATAAGCACCTTGTTGTTCTTGGCCTTTTGGATCTTTTACTTTGAAATTGACCAAAATAAAATCAGGTGTATTGTACCATTCGTAGATATTTTTCCATCCGATAGTACCTACGCCTTCTTGTAAGCCCATTTGTTGACGCATCACAATACCATGAGGCTGCACACCTAAACGAATACCTTTGATTTCCTGTACCGGAAATTCATTCATTTTGCGTTTAACGTACCACTCTAATCCGTATTTACGACCTAGGTAATAAAGTACTACAGCAACAATAGCAACCCAGCAAAAAACAGTAGAGTAGTTCTTAATAAAAATAAGACCTAATATAGCTAGGGCTAAAACGACACCCATAATTGCCCAAATTTTTGTGCTGATTTTATTGGTGCTGCGCCAGATAAGAAGCTGTGCATTACGTTGTTCAGCTTCTGACACGTCATAGGGAACAGGCTGAAGCGTATAAGCGTATAAAGTTTTCGCGGTCATAGTGCAAATAACAAATTGTAAACTGTTTTAAGTTTAGCATTAATTGGCATAAGTCAGGAAAGGATATTATGCCAATTTCATACTAATTTCCGACTCAAATTTATAACGATGCAAGCTCGCTGGCATCATTATCAAGATCATGACTTAGCCGTTGTTTTAACATACTAAATCGGTTCAATACACCAAGCATGAGCGAGAGCTGCTGTAAAATAATGAGTGATTTTTGGTCTTCCTCATTATTTTGACTTAAACGTTGGCGTATCGTTTGGAGCATATTTTGTGCTGTAAGATCAGGCATTTCATCTCTTAATAAAGCACCTTCAATGTCATCTAACGCTTGATCTAAAAGTTTAAGAACAGCTTGGTCCTGAATATTTTCTCGATGTGCCCCAAGTGCTGCGATATAACTTAAAAACGTATGGTTTAAACATAAAAATTCAAAGATATCGGATTTACGGGTAGGGTCAAAGTCTGGCTCAGTCGCTAAAGTTGAGATAAGTGAAGCAACCTCGGCATCAGTATTATGAGCAGCCCGTCTTACAATACGGTAATTCAGCGCATGATTGCGGCCTTCATGATATTGTTTAACGACTTCAGCTAAATAGTTACATTGAGCTTGTAATGAACGTCTGATGTTGCGGGGTAAACGTCGGAATTTCCAGTCAGGCCAAATAAAAGTCACGCCAAACCAAGCTAGTGCACATCCAATTAAAGTATCTACAAATCGAGGAATGGCAGCAGCCATTGCTGAACCGTCAAGATTAAAGTTAATTAATGCAAGAATCGTAATAAAGGCTGTTGCTTGAGCATATTGCTTACTACGTAACTCAAAAAATAGAACCCCACTTAATATCAACATAAATAGTTGTCCTTCGGTTGAAGGAATTAAGAAGATAATCGCAAGTCCAACGACAATACCAATTAAAGTTCCGACAATTCGTAAGCGTAAGCGACGTTTAGTTGCGTTGAAGTTGGGTTGGCTTACAAACAGAGCCGTAAGCATAATCCAATAGCCATACTCAATATTGGTCATTTGAATCAATACATATCCAATAAAAAGAACAATTGAGACGCGAATTGCATGGCGGAAGAGTACAGATTCGGGAGTTAAATTCTGTTTTATTCGGATAACAATATCATTCCATCCTTGTAAATCATCATCTTTAAGCTGATTCTCGGCTTGTTTTACTTTATCGGATTGAATGTGTTGTTCAGTTTCCAAATTGAGCAACTGAGAGTCGATAGACTTTAAATTTTGGTACAAAGCGAAAAGAGCATTTACCCATAAAAGGTCATAATGCTGATCACGTCTTAACTTCTCTAAAGATAGTCTTAAGTTCTCAAAACTCTGCTTGAAGCGTTTGTTATGGTTATAAGGTTTACGCTGTAAAATACATTCGTTTAACTCTTGGCAAGCTTTGCCTTGAACCGCCAAAATTCGTTGAAATCTAAACAAAATATCACTGTGCTGAAAAATTTTGGCTAATTTTTGATAGTCGATATGGGCTGAGTCAGCACGCTCATGAATGTCTTGAGCAACAAAATAATAATGTAGGCTTCGGCGTGTATCTTTTTGTCCACGGTCACCTTTTAAACGAGTCAATAACGCTGTTTTTAAGTCATTAAAAATCGTAATTAATTTACCATTTTCTAATGACAGCTCAATCATACTTTGCTGATAGCTGGCAGGCGTCATATCTACATCAAACAAATTTGACTTTGCAAATAGAAAATCACCTAAAGATGCATAAGACGCAGCCAGTTTGTCTTGTAGTTGTCGAACTGGAAATAATAAAAAACTAATAGTAGCAATGAGGCCATACCATGCAGCACCTGCGACTAAAAGGGCCGGTTGAATATACCAATGATCGAAAAGGTGAACACCCAACATTGTATAGACCGAAACAACCAAACAGCCATAAGAAATGGTGGCGTAACGACGTCCTAATGAACCTAGTAAAATCCAACCAATACATGAAGCAATCAACCCTAAGGCAAAAGCCATTGGGTAGGGGAAAAGTAGTTGTACCGAAGCTGCGGTAACGAAGAACCCAATATAAGTATAAATTAGGTTCATGATTCGCACGGAAAAGCGATCATCAATATCACTCAAACCTGCTGCGACTACACCTAAAGTGAGTGGAATAGTTGCTAATTGATAGCCTAAAAAATAAGGCACGAAAGCAGTTCCTGAAAAGGCTATCAGCATTCGCACGTTATACATAAATGTTGTGTTATAAGTCGCTCTTTTTAGGCGTTTAAACCAAGATTTCAAATGAAGTCCTTGCTGATCAACCTGAGTGATAAAGGATTTGTGTATTTCTACACCAATGTTGCACAAATCATACGATAGACAGTGTAAGCTTGTCTGTATGCAAATGAGTGAAAAATGAAATATCGTTATGTCTGAACAAACAGCCCAGCGTCAATACTCTATTGGCTGGATTATGTTGCTCGCTTTACTTACGGCTTTAGGGCCGTTATCCATTGATATGTACTTACCTGCGCTACCACAAATGGCCCATGATTTTGGGGTAAGTACGCAAATGGTGGCAAATACACTACCAGCTTATTTTTTTGGTTTAGCCATTGGGCAGTTGGTTTATGGTCCTTTAAGCGATCGTATCGGTAGAAAGAAACCACTTTACTTTGGCCTCGCGCTTTATGCAGTCGCAAGCTTATTTTGTGTAATGGCTACTAATGAATGGAGCTTGATTGCGGCCCGTATTTTACAAGCTTTAGGTGGTTGTGTTGGCGTAGTCATGGCTCGTGCGGCAATACGCGATAAACTGGACGTACAAGGTTCTGCACAAGCTTTCTCAAGCATGATGATTGTCATGGGGCTTGCACCAATTTTGGCTCCTATGATCGGAGCATGGATTTTAATTTGGTTCCCTTGGCAGGCTATTTTTATTGCGCTTTCAATTGTGGGTGCGCTGTGTTGGCTGTGCATACATTTCTTTTTTAAAGAAACTTTGGCAAATGATAAAAGGCTTAAGCTATCGCTCTATCAAGTGGTGACTTTATATGGAGCTATTTTCAAAGATGCGAGTTTCCGCTTACCTATGTTTGCAGGTTGTTTAACAGGGGCTGCATTGTTTTGCTATATCAGCTCAGCACCTGCCGTGTTTATGGATCAGTACGGACTTAATCAGCAAGAGTTTGCTTACGTGTTTGGACTAAATGCTTTTGGCATTATGTTGATGTCTTCTTTAAACAAGCATTTAACAACACGTGTTGAAATTACCAAACGCTTAAAATCGGGTTCCCTTGTGCAAGTGACTGGAGCCATCATTGTATTTATTGCTGGTTTAATCCCTGCAGCGCCTTTATGGCTTGTTATGGTAGGGTTATTTTTAGCTATTTCGGGTATTGGTTTAACAGGCCCAAATGCTATGGCGTTAGCAATGTCCAAACAAGGTGCTCGCGCTGGGACAGCAAGTGCAATTATGGGAAGTATGCAATTCGCTTGTGGCCTCTTAGGTGGCGTGCTTCTTAACTTCCTGATTTGGTCTGCATCGCTTAATATGGGCGTGATGATGGTGTTATTTACACTAAGTGGTTTTATTGTCGTATTGAAAGCGACACAACAGGTCAAAACTAAGCCATTCTCATAGCTTTTAGAGAATGGCCACTTATAGCTTATTCGTCTAGAAAAACTGCGAAATTTTCAACAGGTTCTCTAGGTGTAATAAAGGTATTTACAATATGATCAGGGTCAGCATGACCTAATGCAATTGCACATACCAGTTCTTCATCATCTGATGCACCCACTATATCTAAAACAATAGGGTGAAAATGGTTCCAAGCTGCTTGTGGGCACGTATCTAAACCACGTGCCTTAGCAGAGACCATTACGTTTTGAATCATCATCGCGATATCCATTTTAGAACCGATTCCCATCGTTTTATTTACGGTAAAGAAAAGGCCGACTGGTGCATCAAACAATTTAAAATTGCGTAACTGCTGCTCAGCCATTTTTTCTTTTTCACCTTTTTTGATTTCGAGTAAACCATAAAGCCCCCAACCATTTTCACGGCGGCGGTCAATAAAAGGAGATATCCATTTTTCAGGATAATAGGCAAAAGTTTCTTTGTATTCTTCTGCAAGTTCAGGATTTTTTGAAACTTCAATTTGTGCAGCACAGACACGTTCAACTATTGCATCACGCTTTTTGCCTGTGACCACATAGACTTTCCATGGTTGGGTGTTCGTTCCAGAAGGTGCTCGACTTGCGACTCGTAATATATCTTTAATGACTTCTGGCTCAATTGGGGTATTTAAAAAAGCGCGGACAGAATGTCGAGAAGTGATAGCTTCATCAACGAGACGAACTTGTTCCAGATTCATGAATACTCCTATATCCTTTTCTTAAATACTTAATACTTTTTGAAGCTTAATTTCACGTTTTGAAAGTACTTCATTTATAAGCAAAAAATATTAGAAAAGAGATATCCTTACAGATATGATAACTCGTTTGGTTTGGACATAATGTCTGATTAATTCTAATGTGAATATGCCACTTTAGATCTAAATAGACAAACAAAGTATGATGTTTTTTGACTATAAAAATAAATCTATGGCATCAGTTGGATTAAAAATCACTCAATTGAAAAAAAGGTATAATATGTTTAAAAACAGTACAAAGCAGATGATTTTGAATAAAAAACAATCGGAAATAACATAAAATTTTAATGAAAAACATACACAAAATTTTAAATTTCTGCATAATACCGACTTTTTTACGCAGGTATGATTTCTCCATACTCATGTTAGGAAAGAAATGGCTGCATACAAAATCCCTTTACAAAAAGGATTTTGATGTAGAAATGGAGAAATACACGAGGAATAAGGAGCTTTACATGAGTCTACCACTCATCAACAAGCAGTTCATGAAACAAGGATTGGCGATTACCATTGCAACCATGAAAATGAACATGACTCACGCAACTACTGGGCTACAAGAAAAACAACAGCTTAGTACAGATCTAAACGCACTCTTCTTCAATCAAGGGGAAAGGAGCGCAGATAATCGCGTTATGGCGATGGCTTGTTACAGTCTTTGAAATTTATATCCAGTTTAGACATTCGCTCTCAAGTATATGTAAATATGCTTATTGGCTTAAATCCAAATTTTGTATAACTCGATTAATTGATGGGAATCATTAGACGAGATTATTTAGCGGTGGTCATTTGTTAGTTTCCAAGTTTGTAGCTGAGTCGATCTATACTACTTTTCCGAAAAAGGAAGTGTTCAGTAGTGCGATGATATTATTTTTTTTGAAGGTCACATTCTCTCATGCAACCTTCAAAGGCTTAGTGTTGGGCATGATGTTGCTTAAACTTGTGACGATAATTGCTATTCAATTGACATTAAAAGTTTTTTCTTAAATGTACTGAAGGAGTCCCAATTTTTAGGGGCTTTTTTGTTTATTGCAGTATTTTGGCTTGTGCTAATAGCACATTAGCAAGAACGTAAGCGGACCGAGTATGAATGAACAACTCAATGCCACACTGATGTCGTGGGTACAATTTTTTAATGATCCTTTATGGGATTTTCTGGTTATTTTCTTGCTGGCTGTCGGTATTTTTTATACGGTCTTAACAGGGGCAGTGCAAATTCGCATGTTCTTGCAAAGTATTCGTGTCATGAAAAGTAGCCGTACAGAAGGCACAGATGAGCATGGCCTTACACCTTTCCAGGCGTTTGTAACTGGCCTGGCAAGCCGTGTTGGGGTGGGTAACATTGCTGGTGTGGCAATCGCGATTGCAATTGGTGGTCCTGGTGCAGTGTTCTGGATGTGGGTAACTGCTGTACTTGGTATGAGTTCTGCTTTTATTGAGTCTACACTTGCTCAGCTCTTTAAAGTTAGAGATAGCAAGACTAAGCAATTTCGCGGTGGACCGGCTTACTATATTACTCAAGGTTTACGCAGTAAAACCTTTGGTGTGGTCTTCGCACTAGCACTCATCTTTACTTATGGATTCGTATTCAACTCAGTCCAAATCAATGCGATTGCTAATGCTTCTTCACATGCTTGGGGTTGGGATAAAGCTAATCTTATTGCTCATTTAGGTGGTGTTGATCTAGAAATTTCATGGGTTGGCCTTGCGCTTGTCGTTATGGTTGCATTGGCAATTTTTGGTGGTATTAAACGTATCGCTAAATTTGCAGAGATGTTTGTACCTTTAAAAGCGGGTCTTTATTTAGCCGTTGCTCTATATATCGCATTAAGCAACTATGCAATTTTGCCTGATATTTTAAAGCTGATTGTGACTGAGGCTTTCCACTTCAATGCTGCGGCAGGTGGTTTCTTTGGTGCGGCTGTATCAATGGCAATGATGCAAGGGATTAAGCGTGGTTTGTTCTCAAACGAAGCAGGTATGGGTTCTGCGCCAAACGCAGCTGCTGCATCTGATGTAAAACACCCTGTAAACCAAGGCTTAGTACAAATGCTTGGTGTATTCGTAGATACGTTCATTGTATGTACAAGTACTGCAATCATCATCTTAGTTTCAGGCGTTTACCAAGACGCAGGTTTTGTTGGTGTTGAATTAACACAACGTGCCTTAGAAACTCAAGTTGGGCATTGGGGATCTGATTTCCTAGCGGTTCTATTATTCTTGTTCTGTTATTCAGCTGTACTAGGTAACTATGCCTATGCAGAAGGTAACGTACAGTTTATTAATAACAACCCGAAAGTCATGTTCATCTTCCGTATTTTCGTATTGGTGATGGTGTACTTCGGTGCAATCGGTAGTGTTCCACTCGTTTGGTCAATGGCTGACTTGTTTATGGGTATCATGGCAACCATTAACTTGATTGCAATTTTACTATTAACGCCAATGGCACGTACTTTGTTAAAAGATTACCGCGAGCAATTGAAACGAGGCATTAAAGAGCCAGAGTTTAAAATTGACAAGTATCCAGAATTGAAGAAAAAAGTCGATTCAGATATCTGGTAAGTTTCAAAAGGCCTCTTATATAAGAGGCCTTTTTCATATAGGGGCAAATAAAATACTTGAGTCTAAATTTTAAACATGACAAATTAAATAAATTCACTACAGCTTTTCACGAAAGTAGCAACTAAAATTGCAATCCGAACTTAAACCTCATAGTGCGAAGATGGGCCATGAAACAGCTTAAATTGTGGGTTCTCGGACTCTCTATGGTGTTGGCGGGATGCCAGACCACCACACACTTGTCTGCTGCTCTAAAACCGCAAACGACAGAAGCTTATGCTCGTTCTGTTGATCAGCCATTTGCAAGAATAAAAAAAATGCAAAAACGTCCTGTTGTCGCGCTTGTATTGGGTAGCGGTGGAGCACGAGGTTATGCTCATATCGGGGTGATTGAAGTTTTAGAACAACATGGTATTCGCCCGGATTTTATTGTAGGTACGAGTGCGGGTAGTATTGTTGGGGCAATTTATGCGAGTGGTAAAACACCTGCTGAACTGCGTGATACTGCTTTAAAAATGAAAGCTGGTGATGTCCGTGATATTAGTATCGGATTAAAAGGTTTTTTTGATGGTAAAAAAGTAGAGAACTACGTTAACCAGCAAGTAAATAACATGCCACTCGAAAAAATGAAGATTCCAATGTATGTGGTGGCAACTGAACTGAAGCATGGCACTAAGACCGTATTTAACTACGGCAATACTGGTCAAGCCGTAAGAGCCTCTGCTTCCATTCCGAGTATGTTTGTGCCGACTAAAATTGGTAAATCTGAATATGTCGATGGCGGGTTGGTGAGTCCTGTGCCAGTTGAAGTCGCACGAGATTTAGGTGCTGATGTCATTATTGCAGTTGATATTTTAGCTCAACCTATTTACACAGAAACTTCGAATGTATGGGGACTGTTTAACCAGAATATTAATATCATGCAAGGGCGTTTGGCAGCAGAAGAATTGCAATATGCGGACGTTGTTATTCAGCCAGACTTAAGAGAAAAAGCACATATTTTTGATGTCAAAGGCCGTGAAGCTACTATGAAATCTGGTATAGATGCAGCTAATGCCAAGCTTTCTGATATTCAGTTTGCTATTGATGAAAAAATAGCTGAACAAAATATGTCTACGGAAGGTTTAAGTGCTCAAAGCCAATAAATAAACGTTAATATTTTGAGAATTAAATAAAAAAGTCCACAACGGGCTTTTTTTATGGAAGTTAAAACTCCAATTTTTGGAATAAAATTTTTTGTATATTAGAGACATGTTGGATATGCTGAAAACTCTAATGGTTAATATGAAATATTGTTGCCGTTTTTTAAAAAATAATTGATTTGTAGTGTATTGAGGCTGACTAGATAAATGATACAGCAACAGGTTAAAAATGGCTTTCCAACATTAGATGATGTTTATGCTGCCGCAGAGCGTTTGGAAGGTTTAGTTGTAAAAACTCCCTTTGTTTTCTCAGAAACCATTTCTAAAACCTTAGGGGCTGAGATGTGGTTGAAATTTGAAAACCTACAATTTACAGCTTCATTTAAAGAGCGAGGTGCTCTAAATAAACTGTTGTGTTTATCTGAACAAGAAAAGCAACATGGTGTTATTGCAGCTTCGGCAGGCAACCACGCACAAGGTGTAGCCTACCATGCTCAGCGGACAGGTGTGACTGCGACTATTGTAATGCCGAAATCTACGCCAAATGTTAAGGTGCAACGAGTACGTGAGTACGGTGCGCGCGTTATATTGCATGGGCAGGACTTTTCAGAAGCTGCTGCTGAAATGCACCGTGTTGCACAAGAAGAATCTTTAACCATTATTCATCCATTCGATGATGCTGAAATTATTGCGGGTCAAGGAACCATTGCGCTTGAAATGCTTGTAGCTGTGCCTGATCTAGATATTTTGGTTGTGCCAATTGGTGGTGGTGGTTTAATTTCTGGTATTGCAATTGCTGCTAAAGCGATTAATCCAAAAATTAAAATTATTGGGGTTCAATCTGTTGTATACCCAAGTATGGCAAAACTACTTTGCAATTATCAACATGCGGTTTCAATGGGCTCTACTGTTGCTGAGGGTATTGCAGTAAAAACTCCAGGTGAGCTTACGACACAAGTTGCTAAAGAATATGTTGATGACATTGTCGTTGTCACTGAAGACATGATTGAAGAGGCGATTGCACTATTACTTAATATTGAAAAAACAGTATGTGAAGGAGCGGGAGCGACAGGTATTGCTGCAATTATGTCGCGTCCCGATCTGTTTTTAGGTCATAAATTAGGTGTGGTGCTGTCTGGTGGCAATATTGATACACGTGTTATGGTCTCTGTATTACAACGCCATTTAACCCGTACAGGTCGTATGGTTCGTATTCGTGTTGAATTACCGGACAATCCAGGTGCTTTAGCTCGTTTAACGGCCATTATTGCTGAGCAGGGCGGTAATATTTATGAGCTGCGTCATGAACGCTTTGCGGCAACAAGCCGTGCCAAAGAAAGCGCTGTGAGCGTTGATGTCGAATTAAAAAGTGCCTCGGACCTAGATTTGCTCATTCAAGCAATGCAATTAGAAGGCTATATAGTTCGTAAAGAAGAGATTTAATCTCTGATATCACTGTGTTATAAAAGCTGTATATGGCTCTATCAAGAGTCATATACAAGGTAATTTAAATGGATTAAATTGCCAAAAAAGGGATTAATTTACAAAAAAACGATCAAATCCTTCAATGGAACAGGAAAAACTGACAATTCTCTAAACTTTACCCTTCACAATTTTAAGGTTTAGGTTTTAGTATTCCTTTCATTGTAAATTTGAAGAAATATAGGGATATCCACGCTCAATGTTCAAATCATTTTTTCCATCACCAAGGTATTTCTTTATATCTGCGGTCATTTGGATCGCGCTCAATATGGTGCTTTGGTATACAGGTGGAGATCACTGGGGAGAGTATTTAGGCTTTCCGCAGGGTTATGCAGAGGCTGAATTGCCTATTGGTGTAAGCCGTTTTTGGTCGCCTGCTTTTTTATGGTTCTATCTTTGGTTTTTAATCTCTACTGCGCTTTTTGCTGGCTTTTGGAAAATTATTTCTAATAATCCATGGCAGCGTTGGTCAGTCTGGGGCTCTGCATTTATTTTGTTCAATATTTGGTTTGCTGTTCAGGCTAGTGTTGCGATTAATGCATGGTATGTACCATTTTGGGATTTAATCCAAAAAATGCTTTCGAGTGGAGGAGGAGATCTCTCGGCACTATATAGCGAGACAATGGTCTTTCTTTATATTGCTATGGTCGCTGTGACGCTTGCTGTGATTAATGCCTTTTTTACAAGCCATTATGTATTCCGCTGGCGTACAGCAATGAATGAATATTACACAGAACATTGGGAAAAGCTACGTCATGTTGAAGGTGCTTCGCAGCGTGTGCAAGAAGACACGATGCGCTTTGCAACAATTTTGGAAGATTTAGGGGTAGAGTTAGTAAAAGCAGTTATTACATTGATTGCCTTTTTACCTATTCTATTTCAACTGTCTAAACATGTTCCCGTTTTACCAATTGTTGGTGAGTTAAATCACTCTTTAGTATGGGCCGCAATAGTGTGGTCAATTTTCGGTACAGTTCTATTAATGGTAGTAGGGATTAAGTTGCCAGGTTTGCAATTTAACAATCAGAAAGTAGAAGCGGCTTATCGTAAAGAACTTGTTTATGGTGAAGACCATGCTGATCGTGCAAAACCTGCTACCTTGCGTGAGTTATTTAGTAATGTACGTAAAAATTATTTCAGACTTTACTTCCATTATGCCTATTTTAATATGACAGCTATTTGGTATGGCCAACTTGATGTTTTATATAACTTGGTTGTCCTTTTCCCATCAATTGCTGCTGGTAAACTCACATTAGGTTTAATTCAACAAATTGCAAATGTATTTGGGCGTGTACGGGAATCCTTCCAATACTTAATTAGTTCATGGAAAACAATTATTGAACTGCTTTCAATTTATAAGCGTTTAAAAGCTTTTGAATCGATATTACATAAGTAAAAAAAGCCCGCGAAAGCGGGTTTTTTATAAGTATTGGATTAGTGCATTGTATTATAAAAATTGAGAATAGGACCAACTAAAGACTGCTGCGATTTATCTAAGGTGACTTGAATTTCTTTATAGTTAAACGTGTCTTCATCATCATATTTGGCAATACCATGGGTTTTATTGTTCACTTGCGGAATTTGGTAACTAAAAAAAGCGACTTTTTTAGAAGGGTAAACAATATTAATCAGTTTTTTAGGGTCTTTGAATCCGCCATATTCATTTACAAGACTTTCTTTTAATAGTTCAGGAAAATAAAGCGTTGCATTTGGTAGTCCACAGCCAACGCAAAATGAAGAGTCGTAAAGTTCTATAGCTTGTTTTTGATCTGTACTCATGATTAGAGCAAAACCCGTTCCATTTGCGCCTGCATTTGCTTGTACATCTTGCCAGTTACGTGGAACAAGTACTAAACCTACTTCAGGTAATGCAAGAAGTTTTAATTGCTTGGCATGTTGAGCATCAAGTTTAAAATTAAAACTACAGCTTTTAAGCGTGCACTTTTCAAAACTTTTAAGTAAACCATCTTCTATTGGGTTTTGTGCCGTAACGCCATAAAAAGCGACTGAAACGCCGTTTAAAAATTTTGCCTCTCCTAGAGGATAGAACTGATTATCAGCTTTGCGGGTTGCAGCAGAGCTATAAAATTTTGGGAAATGAGGTGTAAAGCTTTTTACTTCTGCATAAGCGGATGAAGTTAGACTGGTAAATACAGTAAATAATAAAAAATTCAGTTTTTTCATTTTTAGAAAGTAATGAATTTAAATCTTATATAAATCTAACATATTCTTTTAAACTAGACGGTAACTCAAAATTTAACACTGTTGTTAATTTCATAATAAAACAGACGTGTAGAGACATGAAAAAATGAAAAATATACTTTCAATTTGTTGTTTGGCAGTAATAAGTTCTTATAGTTTTGCTCAAGATATAAAAGGTATTTCATTTTCTCATCAAGAGTGGGAAATCTCTTGCAGTAATACGGGCACCTGTAAGGCAGCAGGGTATCAAAACGAAGAAAATGGTGATAATCCCGCTTCAATTTTATTAACACGTAAAGCAGGCCCAAAACAACCTGTGCAGATTGAGTTTGCTTTGTCTGACTATGAACAAAGTATACCTGCAAACCAGCTTAAAAATATCCATTTTTATATAAATGGCAAAGATTTAGGTATGGTGGGTGTAGATGGTACTGAGCTGCCAATTATGGGTAAGCTAAACAGCTCGCAAGTCAATGCTCTACTACAGCAGTCGAAACAGAAGACTGAAATAGTATTTAAAAATGCGCAGCATAAATGGAAAATTTCCGATGCTGGAATGACTGCCGTATTATTAAAGATGGATGATTTTCAGAAGCGTATAGGGACTATTGGTGCTTTGGTCAAAAAGGGCAGTGCCAATGAAAATCAAGTACTTATGCCTGAACCAAAACTAGTTGTGAAGCGTATTAAGACTTCAACCAAATCTTATTTAACTTTACAGCCTAAAAATAAACAGTACCAAGCAATACACCGTAGTTTGATGGCTGCTAAACCGAATCTGAAAGAAGACGGCTTTTGTGAAGGTATTTATGGTGGTAACAGTGATGGAGTCGAACCACAGAAAATTGAGCTATATAAACTAACCAATAAGAAAGTTCTGGCGACTATATTGTGTTGGAGAGGGGCTTATAACGAAGGGTATGGGGCATGGGTACTCGATGAGTCTTTAAACGGTAAGGCCGCGTTTGTAACTGAGTCCGCCTCAGATTTTGATAGCGGTATTATCAGTAGTGCTCAAAAGGGAAGAGGCATTGGAGACTGCTGGGCAAGTGAAGAATGGGTGTGGGACGGCAAGAGTTTTGTGCATACTAAGGATATGTGGACGGGTATGTGTAAAGGCTTGGCAGCAGGTGGAGTTTGGGAGCTTGATCGCATTGAATCAGTCGTAAAGTAAGTATTTTGCGGTTACAGAGTCATAACAGGTAACTTTAGTGACTCTGTGATAAAAAGAACAGATTGTTTATTGGAGCCAGACCTATGTCACATCATCTTTACGCTATTGCTCGCCATAAGTTTTTACACCTGAGCCGTTCAATATGTGTGGCTGCTGCTGTGTTGGGGACTACTCAAATTGCGATGGCTGGCCCAACGGTTGATCAGCTCAGTGATTGTTTAGTTAAGGCTACAACGGCTTCAGACAAAACTACGGTACTTCAATGGACATTTACGGCTTTAGCAGCTCATCCAGATTTAAAAGCATTTAGTAATGTAACGCCTGAGCAAAAAGATCAGTTAGACCAAAAACTGGCTCAGGTTTTACAACGTGTGATTGTGGAGCAATGTTCTGCTCAGACCAAAGCTGTGATTCAGGCTGAAGGTGTGAAGGCTGTTGGAGAGGCTTTCCAGCAGTTAGGCCAGAGTGCTGGTGAAGATATTGTTAAAGACCCAGCCGTTAAACAGCAGTTACAAGGTACATTGCGTTATATCGATTTAAATAAATTAGTGACGACGTTTTTAACACCAGAGATTTGGAATAAATTAGGAATTACAAGATAAAAATCTAGTTTTCTATTTTAGTAATAAAGCCTGCTATCTAAGAGCAGGCTTTATTGTATTTGGGATAAAGAGATCTCTTTAGATCGTAATTGTAGCCCCTAAAACTTTCACAAATTGAGCTAACCAAGCTGGATGTGCAGGCCAAGCTGGAGCAGTCACGAAATGACCATCTGTAACTGCTTCAGTCACAGCAATATCTGCGTATTGTCCACCTGCCAATTTTACTTCGGCCGCACATGCTGGATAAGCTGAGCAGAGGCGGTCTTTTAACACATCTGCCGCAGCGAGTAACTGAGCACCATGACATACAGCTGCAATTGGTTTTTTCACTCTATCAAACTCACGTACAATTTCGATAACACGATCATTCATACGCAAATACTCTGGTGCACGACCACCCGGAATCACTAGACCTACATAGTCTTCGGTATTAACGGCATCGAAATCATAGTTAATCGCGAAGTTGTGGCCACGTTTTTCACTATAAGTTTGTTCACCTTCAAAATCATGAATAGCCGTTGCAATATGGTTGCCGTTCTTTTTATTTGGGCAAACAGCATGCACGGTATAACCTAAACCAGTTAAGAACTGAAAGGGAACCATAGTTTCATAGTCTTCTGCATAGTCACCGACCAACATTAAAATCTTTTTAGACATGATTTATCTCTCTTTTTAAAATGTAATTTATCTAAATTCTTAATTTAAATTAGCATAGTCGCTATGACATTTTTCAGAAAAAAGCGCATTCTTTAGTCGAAGAAATTTCATAAGTGGTATAAAAAAGCCCCGATAAATCGAGGCTTTTTTGTTGAGTTAGCTAATGAAATTAACCAATCAATTTCTTCATTAATTCATTTACTTGAGCAGGGTTAGCCTTACCCTTAGAAGCTTTCATGACTTGACCAACAAGACCGTTAAAGGCTTTCTCTTTACCAGACTTGTATTCTTCAACCATTTTTTCATTGGCTGCAAGTACTTCTTTAATGATCGCTTCAATTGCGCCAGTGTCGGTTTCTTGCTTTAAGCCTTTTTCCGCAATAATGTCATCGGCAGATTTACCTTCCGATTCCCACATAAAGCCAAAGACTTGTTTAGCAATCTTACCGCTAATGGTGTTGTCAACAATACGAGCAATCATGCCACCAAGTTGTTCAGCAGAAACAGGAGAGTCTGCTAAGTCTAGGCCTGCCTTGTTTAAAGCACCAGAGAACTCACCCATTACCCAGTTTGCCGATACTTTACCTTGCTTCGCACCGCCAGCAGCAGCCACAACAGCTTCATAGAAGTCCGCCATTTCGCGTGAGAGCGTAAGTACGTGAGCATCGTACTCAGTTACACCAAAGTCTGCGATAAAACGTGCACGGCGTGCAGCAGGAAGCTCTGGAAGCGCAGCACGAGCAGCTTCAATTTGCTCATCAGCAATAATCACAGGTAACAAATCTGGATCGGGGAAGTAGCGGTAGTCATTCGCTTCTTCTTTAGAACGCATAGAGCGTGTTTCCATTTTGTTTGGATCGAACAAACGAGTTTCTTGGTCGATACTTCCGCCGTATTCCAAAATTTCCATTTGGCGTTCAATTTCAACATTGATTGCTTGCTCAATGAAACGGAATGAGTTGAGGTTTTTAAGCTCACAGCGCGTACCAAAAGGTTGGCCCGGACGGCGTAAAGACACGTTACAGTCCGCACGGAATGAACCTTCAGCCATGTTACCGTCAGAAATACCTAACCAACGTACTAATGTGTGAATCGCTTTAATGTAAGCAACAGCTTCTTCAACTGAACGCATGTCAGGTTCAGAAACGATTTCAAGTAAAGGTGTACCAGCACGGTTTAAGTCAATGCCAGACATACCTTCAAACTGGTCATGAATTGATTTACCCGCATCTTCTTCAAGGTGAGCACGAGTTACGCCAATGCGTTTAGTCGTACCATCTTCAAGTTGGATGTCGATGTGACCCAAGCCCACAATTGGGTTATCCATTTGGCTAATTTGGTAGCCTTTTGGTGAGTCAGGGTAGAAGTAGTTCTTACGCGCAAACACAGATGCTTGGTCGATGTACGCGTCAATCCCCAAACCAAAGCGGATTGCAAGATCAACAACTTTTTCATTGAGTACAGGCAACACACCCGGCATAGCCAAATCGACAAGGCTTGCTTGTGTATTTGGGTCTTGGCCAAATTCAGTTGATGAACCTGAGAAAATTTTAGAGTTGGTTGCAAGCTGAGTGTGAATCTCGATACCAATAACGACTTCCCAACCGTCAATCAATTTCAACTTTTGAGCTTCAGCCATTATGCATTCTCCTCAGCAATTGCCACACGTTGAGTATGGAAATCGGTATTTTGTTGGTATTGATGGACAATCGACAACAATTGTGATTCTGACCAATAGTTACCAATCAACTGTAAGCCAACAGGCAAGCTATCTTTATCAAAACCAACAGGAGCGTTAATCGCTGGTAAGCCTGCCAAGTTCACTGCAAGTGTATAGATATCGCCTAAATACATTTCAGTTGGACTTAAGTTCGCACCAATTTTATATGCAGTTGTTGGTGCAGCAGGAGCCGCAATCACATCTACATTTTCAAATGCTTTTAAGAAGTCTTGTTGAATTAAACGACGTACTTTTTGTGCTTTCACATAGTAAGCATCGTAATAACCCGCAGAAAGCGCGTAAGTACCAATTAAGATACGACGTTGAACTTCTGGACCAAAACCTTCTGAACGAGAGCGCTTGTAAAGATCCATCAAATCAGCAGGATTTTCACAGCGGTAGCCGTAACGAACACCATCATAACGTGACAAGTTAGATGATGCTTCTGCTGGCGCGATGAGGTAATACGTTGGAACATAGGCTTCAGTCATGTTGAGGTCGATCTCAACAAGTGTTGCACCCATTTCTTCAAGCTTTTTCAAAGACTCTTCAACACGTGCTTTTACGTCAGCATCTAAGCCTGCAACGTTAAAGTACTGTTTAGGAATACCAATGCGTAAACCTTTTACAGGTGTGCCATTTAAATTTGCAACGTAGTCATCAACTTCCTTTTTAACCGAAGTTGAGTCTTTTGCATCGTGACCTGCAATTACATTCATGAGGTAAGCACAGTCTTCGGCAGAACGAGCCATTGGACCCGCTTGGTCTAAAGAGGATGCATAAGCAATGATCCCGAAACGAGATACACGACCATAGGTTGGTTTTAAGCCTGTTAAACCGCAGAATGACGCAGGTTGGCGAATTGAGCCGCCTGTATCAGTACCTGTAGCAAAAGGTGCTAGATCAGCCGCTACAGCCGCAGCAGAACCACCTGATGAGCCACCAGGAACGTGGTCGAGTGCCCATGGGTTACTTGTTGCACCAATATACGAGCTTTCTGAAGTTGAACCCATTGCAAACTCGTCCATGTTCACTTTACCTAAAGTGACAAGACCAGCTGCTTTAGTTTTTTCAACAACAGTTGCATCGTAAGGAGAGATGAAGTTGTCTAGTATTTTTGAACCGGCAGTTGTTTTAATGCCTTTGGTACAAAAGATATCTTTATGCGCAAGAGGAATACCCGTTAAAGCTGTTGCATTACCTGCTTTTAATGCAGCATCGGCAGCGTCGGCTTCGGCAAGAGCTTGTTCAGGCGTAACCGTCACGTAACTTTTTACCAGTGGGTCAATTTTAGCAATACGTTTTAAATAGTGTTCAGTCAGTTCGCGAGATGAAAACTTCGCTTGGCTTAAGCCCTCAGCAAGTTCACGAATTGATAAGTGATGTAAATCAGTCATGAGTAAAATTTCTTTACATTCAAAATAGGGAAGATGGGTTAATTGAGTAAAAGTTATTCAATCACGCGAGGAACAAGATACAAACCATCTTGAGTTGCAGGTGCAACTGCTTGGTATTCATCTCGATGATTGCTTTCCGTTACCACATCAGCACGTAAAGGTTGAGGATTGTCAAAAGGACTTTTCAAAGGTTCTACGCCTTCCGTATCAATGCCTTTTAAGGTTTCCATCATGCCTAAAATTTTATTTAGACTTTGAGCATATTCAGCAGATTGCGTATCATTGAGCGACAATCGAGCAAGATTGGCGATTGCTGAAACTGTTTGTGCATTTAAATCTGCTGAATGCTGTGCATCCGATGTAGACATAACATCACCTAATCAGTATTAAAAATTTTCAAAATATCGTGCGTTATAATAAGCGATTGACTTGTTCAAATCATCACATTTAGTTTAAAGTTGCCACCTTGCATCCACATGAAAGTTTAACTGAGAACGAACCGTGATTCTAAAACGACTAATTGGCTTGTTTTCGCCGGATCTAGCCATTGATTTAGGTACAGCAAATACACTTATTTATGCACCAGGCCGCGGCATTATATTAAATGAACCAACAGTTGTGGCAATTCGTCACAGTGGTTCACAAAAAATTGTTGCTGCTGTAGGTCTAGATGCTAAGCAAATGCTGGGCCGTACGCCTGCGAATATTTCTGCAATTCGTCCAATGAAAGACGGTGTAATTGCGGATTTTGAAGTGACTGAAACCATGTTGAATCAGTTTATTGGTAAAGTTCACGAAAAACGTTTGTTCCCACCTGCACCTCGTGTAGTTGTATGTGTACCATGTAAATCAACTTTGGTCGAGCGTCGTGCGATTCGCGAAGCAGTATTTAATGCTGGTGCCCGTGATGTTCGTTTGATTGAAGAGCCTATGGCTGCTGCAATTGGCGCAGGTATGCCAGTTGAACAAGCGTGTGGTTCTATGGTTGTGGATGTTGGTGGCGGTACAACAGAAATTGCAATTATTTCATTGCAAGGTTGTGTTTATGCTGACTCTTTACGCATCGGCGGCGATGTTTTTGATGAGCAAATCATCAATTATGTTCGTAAAGCTCACGGTTGTGTAATCGGTGAAACTACTGCTGAAATTATTAAAAAAGAAGTAGGTATGGCTGTTTCTGATGGTACAACATTAGAAATCGAAGTACGTGGCCGTAACCTTGCAGAAGGTGTGCCTCGTGCAATTACCGTAACTTCTGACGAAATTACTCAAGCTATTTCTGATCCGTTACAAAGCATTGTAAGCGCTGTAAAATCTGCTCTTGAGCAAACTCCTCCTGAACTTTCTTCTGATATTGCTGAGCGCGGTATTGTGTTGACAGGTGGTGGTGCGCTACTTCGTAACCTTGACAAGTTATTGGCTCAAGAAACTGGTTTACCGGTTGTTGTTGCTGAAGATCCTCTTACTTGCGTAACCCGTGGTGGTGGTAAAGTATTAGAATTCTTTGACAATCCGAACCATGACATGCTTTTCGTCGGTTAAGTTTAAGGATTAGGCGGTGCAACCGAATATTTTTTCAAGACAGCCGCCATCTTTCCGCTCGTTCATTATTGCGGTCATTACATGCTTGGTTGTGCTGTTCTTTGATTGGCGCATGCCTTATGTAATTCAGCCAGCAAGGGATGTCTTGTACGCTGCATATAACCCAATTTATGCATTGGCCAGTTATCCAGTACTGTCGAGAGAATGGCTGAATCAACAAACAAAATCTGAAGCACAACTGCGTCGTGAAAATACCGCGATGCAGGCTGAGCTTTTACAAGCTCAAGTCCGCTTACAGAAGCTTTCTGAATTATCTGCTGAAAATACTCGTTTACGAGGTCTTCTTGATACACCGTTAATTATTGATGGACGTATGGAAATTGCCGAAGTGATTGGGACAGATGCAGATCCATTGCGTCATATCATCATTATTAACCGAGGCTCTATGGACCATATAAAGGTCGGACAAACGGTTTTAGATGATAAGGGGATTATGGGGCAGATCATTAATGTGTATCCTCATAGCTCACGTGTAATGTTGTTATCTGATAAAGAGCATTCACTGTCGGTACGTCTTGAGCGTACAGGAATGCGAGCAATTGTTTCTGGTACAGGTGATTTAGGCCGTTTAAAAATGGAATATGTTCCGACCAGCGCTAATATTCTGGTGGGTGATAAAGTGTTTAGCTCAGGCTTGGGTGAACATTTCCCAGCAGGTTACGCTGTAGGTACAGTTGCCAAAATAAGACGTCATAATTCAGGCGAGTTTGCTGAAATTGATGTCACACCAGCAGCACAATTAGCCACAGGGCACCATGTAGTTGTGCTTTTCTCTGAGTCCTTAGCGAAGGAGCAGCCTTATGCCGATCGCTAAACTGAAACGAGAAAAGCGTAAAGACCCATTATGGGGAATTATTCTCTCTGTTATTGTGGGTTCTGTACTCATGGTTTACCCGCTATCCTATGATATTTCAGGTTGGCGACCATTATTCATGTTAATGATTATGCTATTTTGGGTAGTATGTCAGCCAACATGGTGTGGAGTTTGGTTTGCGTTTGGGATGGGGATTTTTACAGACTTACTACTTGATGCGCCTTTAGGACTCAATGCTTTAAGTTTTGTAATTGTGACTTTTCTTACCCGTTTTTTAATTCGGGAACGCCGTATTTTAACTTTTGTTAATTTATGGACGATAGCAACGCTGGTCATTATTGCCCATTTAGCATTTATGTGGGTAACACAGACGATGGGCGGAATTCATTTTTCGATTGCTAGACATTGGCAACCTTTGATGACAAGTATCATTACGTGGCCAGTCGTCTATTATTGTTTGGCAAAATGGCGCATATAGTTTTAGCATCTAGCTCTCCTCGTCGGAAAGAGCTGTTACAACAGCTAGGCTTAGATTTTGAAATCTATAGTCCTGACATTGATGAATCTGTTCATGAAAATGAGCTGGTTCATCATTATGTTGAACGTTTAGCTAGAGAAAAGGCAAAAACTGTATTGAAGCTTTTTCCAGAAGCAATTGTTATTGCTGCTGATACAAGTCTAGGACTTGATGGTCAAATTATTGGTAAGCCTGAATCGAAAAATCATGCCTTTGAAATCTGGAAACAATTGTCTGGACGTTGGCATGATGTGTTTTCTGGATTATGCGTTGCGACTCAACAACGAATGTTAAGTCAGGTGGTGCAAACACAAGTTGAATTTCAGCACCTAACTACACAAGATATGGAAGATTATTGGTCCACGGGTGAGCCTGTTGGAAAGGCGGGTGGGTACGCAATTCAAGGAATTGCTTCGCAATATATTCCCCAAATTCAAGGAAGTTATAGTAATGTGGTAGGACTTCCTTTATACGAATTTGCACAGTTATTCAAAAGAGTAAAGACATAAGGGGTTGTTATCATTCTTAATTGAATAGCATTGTCGATGAACACTAGACAACGTTAAAGTTAACAGCTTCTCTGACTCTTTAATAAAAAATTTTATAATGCTTTGAGTTTATGTATGTCAGAAGAACTACTTATTAATGTCACGCCTATGGAGTGTCGGGTGGCATTAATCGAAAATGGAACTGTTAATGAGCTGTATGTCGAGCGTACAGTCAAGCGCGGTCTAGTCGGCAATATTTACAAAGGTAAAGTAGTAAGAGTGCTTCCGGGCATGCAAGCTGCCTTTGTGGATATTGGTTTGTCTCGAACAGCCTTTTTACATATCAATGATATGGTTTGGCCTCGTTCACAGCCTACCCCAAATGTCTTTGAATTATTACATCCTGGACAAACCCTTACTGTCCAAGTTATGAAAGATATGTTGGGCACAAAAGGTGCGCGTCTAAGTACAGATCTTTCAATTCCTTCTCGCTATCTGGTTCTCATGCCATATGGAAATCATATTGGCGTTTCTCAGCGTATTGAGTCAGAAGAGGAGCGAGAGCGACTACGTAATATTATTGAAAGTATTCAAGCAGAACATAATTTACCCGGTAGCGTGATTGTCCGTACGGCTGCCGAAGGTGTGGATGAGGCAGAAATTGCACAAGACATGTGCTATCTGAGTAAGTTATGGGAATACATTCAGCGTAAACAGACTGATGTTGCTGTCCCTTCTTTAATTTTTGAAGAACTTCCATTACCTCAACGTATTATTCGAGATTTGGCGAGCGAAGAAACGGCAAAGATTTATGTCGATTCGCGAGAGATTCATGCAAAGTTACTCGAATTTGTAGAAGAGTTTGTTCCGAATATGAAGAGTCGTCTTATCCATTATCCGGGTGAGCGACCACTATTTGATCTTTACAATGTTGAAGAAGATATTCAAAAAGCCTTACAAACTCGCGTAGCTTTGAAGTCGGGCGGTTATCTGATGATTGACCAGACTGAAGCCATGACAACGATTGACGTTAATACAGGTTCATATGTAGGTGGTCGTAGTCTTGAAGACACGGTTTTTAAAACCAATATGGAAGCGACTCAAGTTATTGCGCGTCAACTTAGACTGCGTAATTTGGGTGGTATTCTTATTATTGATTTTATTGACATGCAAGAAGCAACTCACCGTGAAGAGGTGATGCGTCAGTTTGAGAAAATGCTTGAGCGAGATCACGCGAAGACCAAAATTACTCAAGTGTCAGAACTTGGTCTAGTCGAAATGACTCGTAAACGAACTCGTGAATCATTAGAACACTTGTTATGTGAATCATGTCCAACATGCCAAGGGCGTGGTTTTGTCAAAACAGCGGAGACAGTGTGTTACGAAATATTTCGTGAGATATTACGATATACCCGCGCATTTGAATCAACGAGTGGCTTTACTGTTGTTGCGCATCCTTCTGTGATTGATCGATTATTAACAGCAGAAGCACCAGCAGTAGCCGATTTAGAGCATTTTATTAACCGTGTTATTAAATTTCAGGTCGAAAATTTATATACGCAAGAGCAATACGATATCATTTTAAGTTAAAGTTGTAACAAGATATCGCTTAATCCTTGTTACAACTGAAATTTTACTTTCATTCATGAATTTTAAATACTACTTACATACAGTAGCCCTAGACGTTCTCCCTATTAAACGTCTTAGCAAACAATAAGAGGTATAACCCATGAATGTAAGTGAAAACTTAATTAGCAACGGCCTTAAACATGTTTTAGAAAGCACGCCAGTAAATAGCTGCTATATGTTGAATGACCAAGGTAAAGAAGTACCGATCACAACTGCAATGATTCGTTCAGTATGTCATCAGTTGCTTAACCAGTGCCGCACAATCAAAAAATAAGGGGCCAATTTAAAGCCCCTTAACTTTTTCTAACTTGCTGAATGATGTTTCAGTTGTTTCTCTGCAATAATTTCTTCAAAACGTTGAATCTCATCTTCTAAATGAGTCAAAAGATTTTGCATTTTTGGCAAAGCATTCCGACAAGCTGTTAATCCAACTTCAAGCTTATCTAAATAACTAGTCATGGTAATGTTTAGAGCTTGTCCATCCATGACAATCGAAGCAGGGTAGAGTGCATCTAATTTCGCGCCATTCCAATAAAGCGGCTCACGTGGTCCTGGTACATTGGAAATCACTAAATTGAACGCCTGACGCTTAGGAAGCATTCCTGACATGATGTTTAAACCTGCCGGACCATAAACAACCGCACTATAGTTTAAAATTTCATTCGCAGTCATGCGGCTAAACCGTTGTTTTGAGTTTTGCATGCTGCGACGAATGATTTCTAGGCGTTCTAACGGTTGATCTTTATGAGTCCCTAAATTTGCCAAAATCATGGTAATTCGGTTACTCATATCAGAATCATCGGTGCGTAATGAAGCTGGCACCATGGCAATAAGTGGTTTTTTAGGTAAGCTATTTTGACTAATCAAATATTCACGTAAAGCACCAGAACATACAGCCAGCACAACATCATTAATTGTTACGCCTAATGCTTTTGAAATTTTTCTAAGGCGGCTTAATTCAAATGATTGGGCCGCAAAACGACGTGAAGCACTGACTCTTTGGTTCAAAATAGAAACTGGTGCCTGAAAAGTAGAAACATAATCAGGATTTTTACCCATTTCCTTGAATATTGTTTGAGATAGCTCGTGCATGACTTTTGGAGCTATGTCGAGTTGAGATTTAATACCGCCTAAAATACTCTTAATTTTACTAGTACTTGGAGTTGGTACTTTTAGACGCTTAGCTCTTTTGCTCTCAACACACCATAAAGGAACAACATGTTTCTCTTCTGGTGTTTTTGATAGAGATTTCTCGATCAAACGCATACCCGCAACACCATCTACCATGGCATGATGGATTTTAAAATACATGGCAAAACGATTGCCTTCGATTCCTTCAATAATGTCACAAGTCCAAAGTGGCTTTGCGCGATCAATTAGTGAGCTATGCTGCTGTGAAATATACACCAGAAGTTCACGAATACGGCCAGGATGAGGCAAAGCAATGTGGCGAAAGTGATGATCGATATCGAATTCTTCATCTTCATCCCAAAATAGACCACTTAAACGGTTGTTGAAGGGAGGGATAGGAATGCTCTTTGAGCGTTTAATATCTTCTACTAAATCATGTACAAAGGTTTCGGGTGCATTTTCAGGAATTTCAAATAAAAATAATCCACCGACATGCATGGGTTGCTGTCTTTTTTCAAGTGACAGAAAAATGAAATCAATTGGGTGTAATGGACGCATAAATCATTGTGCCTCATGCATTTTTCTAAGAAGCCCTTATCTGAGCTCTTGTTAGAATTATAGAACCGTAAAATTAAGTATATAGCGTTTAGAGTAGAGAAAATATGACTTTGTGTACGGAACATGACATAAAAAAAACCACTGATTTACCAGTGGTTTTTTGATAATAAATTACTTTTTCATATTACCTGCATGTAATCCACATTCTTTTTGAGTGGCTTCTTCCCACCACCAGCGACCTTCACGCTCATGTTGGTTTGGTAATACAGGTCGAGTACATGGTTCACATCCAATAGAAACAAAACCGCGCTCATGAAGAGGGTTATATGGAATTTCCATCATACGGATGTAGCTCCATACCTCAGCACTTGTCCAGTTCGCTAGAGGATTATATTTAATAAGTTGCTTTCCTGGACCCGAGAAGCCAGCATCAGCTTGCACTACAGGAATCTCTGTACGTGTACCAGGGCTTTGATCTTTACGTTGACCCGTAATCCAGCCGTCTAAAGTCGCAAGTTTTTTACGTAAAGGCTGAACTTTTCGAATACCGCAACATTCTTGATGCCCATCTGTAAAAAAGCTGAATAAACCTTTTTCGTTTACCATGTTTTGGACAGCTTCAGATTCAGGGAAACAAATTTCGATATTGATATTGTAGTGTTTACGGACAGTTTCAATAAATTGATAAGTTTCGGCATGCAGGCGGCCCGTGTCGAGACTAAATACACGGAAAGGTTTGCCTAAGCGTGAAGCAATATCAATTAACACAACATCTTCTGCTCCCGAAAACGAAATTGCAATTTCACCTTGTTGGCTTAAGGCAAGTTCTAAAATTTCTCGAGGGCTTTTGGTTGCATATTCAGCAGCAAGAGCATCTACGATATCAATAGTCGGAATAACGGTCATGTGTGTTCCTGGCAAAAGGCTTGGGCGCATTGAGTTATGAAAAATATTCTAAAGGATAGTTGATAAAGTGCTTAGCACTTTAATTTCGATCCTTATGAATAAAATTGATTTGATCAATAACAACGCAAAACTGAAAATCTTAATGGTATGATACAGCAATTTTTAACCAACGTTGGAAGCATTCATGGAAATCGTATGCCTAGATCTTGAAGGGGTTTTAGTTCCTGAAATCTGGATCAATTTCGCTAAAAAAACAGGGATTAAAGAACTCGAAGCAACAACTCGTGATATTCCGGATTATGATGTTTTAATGACTCAGCGTCTTAATATTTTAAAACAACACGGTTTAGGCTTAAATGATATTCAAGAAGTCATTGCTGAGATGGGGCCATTACCGGGAGCAAAAGAGTTTGTTGAATGGGTGAGTACGCATTTCCAACTCGTGATCTTATCAGATACCTTCTATGAATTTGCGCATCCTTTAATGAAGCAATTAGGGTGGCCAACAATTTTCTGTCATAAATTAGAGACAGATGAAGAAGGAATGATTACGGCTTATAAGTTACGTCAGCCAGATCAAAAACGTGAATCGGTTAAAGCACTGCATGGCTTAAATTTCCGAGTAATCGCAGCGGGTGACTCATATAATGATACAACCATGTTAGGTGAAGCGGACCATGGTTTCCTGTTTGATGCACCTGCAAATGTGATTGCTGAGTTTCCTCAGTTTCCAGCTATCCACGGTTACGATGCATTAAAAGAAGCAATCCGTTCAGTTTCACAGCGTACAATCCCAGCTTAAGAATAAATAATAAAAAAGGCGCTTTAAGCGCCTTTTTTATATAAATCAGTTTTGAAACTTAGAATTTATAACCAAGTTTTAAACCATAAGCGATTGCATTGTTGTCAGAAAACTCTGCAACATAATAGTCATCGCTACCCGCTTGGGCACCAGTTTGTGCTTTTGCATCACCCAACCAGAAATATTTTACGCCGCCAGCAATAAATGTTTGTGGAGTAGGGCTGTATTGAACACCTACGCCTACGTTCCAGTAACCTTCAGTTGGACCTAAAGTTGTTACAGGGTTACCTGCGCCAGAGTCCCAACCAACAGACACATTACCAGCCCATTTGTCGTTAAGTTTACGGCCTACACCGGCATTCACAGACCATTGGTCATCAGAATATTCCACTAAATTAAAGCCATTTGGGCGGCTAGGAGTTGCTATTGGACCTACAGCTTCTGATACTTTGCCAAATTTATATGGACGAATTGCGAAATCTTTCCAATTTACCCAGCGTACATTTGCGAATGCGACTGTATTTGCCATAATCCCTGTCTGGAAATCAAGGTTTACAGATTGAGGGGTAGTAATTGTAGTCTTACCTTCTAATTGGTTAGCCGCAATAGCTTTACCAATTGTTTGTTGGATCGCTCCAGCTTGAGCTGGAGTTAACTGACCAGCTGCAACTAATTGTCCAATAGTTGAACCAAGTGCTCCAGCATTGGCTGTAATTGAATCTGCAAGTGCAATTGTTTCATCTGCATCAATTTTGTGATCAATTTCTGAGCGATATGTGATAGAAGCTTTAAGCGCGATTTCTGGAATTTGGAAAGCGGCCCCTGCTAACCAACCAGCCGCTCCATCTTCTGGAATAGAAGCGTCATAGCCATTATACAAGCTGTATGCCGAACCTCTTAAATGAACATTTCCTTTAATCGTTTGATATACACCACCACCGTAAAAGTTAAAGTTTTCAGTAGGTTGGAAACCAAAAATCATCGAAATATTTTGACTATCCACTTCAACAGAAGTCGCACCCTGGGTTCCGCCTAAAGCGCCTGTTGTAATTGGTAAAGTACCAAGAATTGGATCTGATGGGCTCGCTACAAAGGCATTATTACCAGAATATTGTGCATCTGCTCCAAATGGTTGATCGTAAAGTAAACCAAAAGAGAATTTATCAGTAAGTTGTAGTTTTAAGGCTGCACTTGGGAAATAATAATCATCTCCCATATCACCAATATTACGACCCGTTTTAATTGTACCAGCTTCTTTACCAGCTACATCTGGATCTAGAACAGAAATACCAGCTTCAAAGTAGTTGCCAGGCTGTAAAAATGCAGCGATAGATTGTCCAGAGCGATCCAATGCTGCTGCAAAAACCCCAGTTGCAGGCAGCGTTGCTAAAATCATTGCAGTGCTCAGATGTTTTAATTTCATTTTAATCTTTCCTTGAACTTCAAGACATTTTTTTAAAAGTAACAGAGTTAAACCGTTTAAACTGTGTTGCCTTCAAAGCTCCTAATTACAAGTAATAGAAGCTTTGATAACTCCATGTAACAAAAATAGCATAATTACAATAAGAGTAAATCTGTTATATGAACTGAGGAGTACTCACTTTTTATACAAATAATGTCAATAATGGATGAAATATGAAGGAATATTTGCATTGTTAAATTAATTTAATTAATTGATATTTATATTTTTTATCTATTAGTAGTGGCCTTTGTTTTTATGACATTTTTGTCACAAATCCAAGAAAAATGGTCAAAGATTTTTTTGTAAAAATATGAATTAAGTGATTATGAAATGAGTATTAGTTGCCATTTTTAGTTGATAAGTCTAGTTTCTCTACATCTGTATATTATTGATTAAATTTTATATTATTAATTTTATGAAAAAGTTTACCTTAATTTTTTTACCATTTGATCTATTTTTTGGGCGAATTTGGAATCTATATTTGAAAGTTATGTGTAATAAAAAACCGAAAATAATGATCTAAATTCGGTTATTTAATTTTAAGAGCTAAAACATTGCATTAGAGTGGATAGAGTTTTTCATCAAATTGCTCAAGTTTGGGAAATTTTAATGATTCGAGCTGGTCCAGATGAGTAAGGTAGATTACATAGTCTTCAAGAAGGGTTTGTCGTGCTTCTTGGCTAATGTACGGTACATGGTAAGCAATGAATGGAGGTAGGACTTCAAAACCAGCATATGCCAAAGTACCACGTTGAATCGGCGATAAATAATTTTCGATTGGGCCGTGAATTGAGTTTTCTCCAAACATGTGTGTTCTACCACCGAGTGTTAAACACAACATCGCTTTTTTACCTGTCATGCCACCATGGTTGTAAAACCGTTTACCACCATAAAAAAGTCCAGATACAAAAACACGATCAATCCAGCCCTTTAAAATTGCGGGCACAGATGTCCAATAAAGTGGGAAATTTAAAATGACGAGATCAGCTTTTTTTACCTTTTCAATTTCTACTTGAATATCAGGAGCTAGAAGCTGATTTTTGCTGGCATTTCTTTGTTCTAGTGCATAGTTAAAATACTCAGGCTGATTAAGCTCTAAGAAATCCTCTTGGGATGCAATAGGGTTAAATTGCATCGCATATAAATCTGAAATTTCTACGCTGTGCCCCAATTTTTCTAAGGTTCGCTTAGCTGTACTTTTTAGAGCAGTAGTAAAAGACTGTGGTTCTGGATGAGCATGGACAATCAGAATGTTCATAAGGCGACCTGTATCCTTTTTCAGAAATTGTGCTGTCTCGTGCAATTCAGCGGATTTTGTTTTGAATAACTATGCATCAATTTAAAAGCATGGCATAGTTCATGAACTGACAGTTTTTACCATTTCGCGCCATTTTATTTTGCTCATATGGGTTACTAATGAATCCAGAATTACCCGGAACTTATATTAATTTAATTGTCGAGACTGTTAAGCGGAGGGGTGTCTCTGGTGAGCAGCTTTTAGATGGAAGTGGAATAACTTTAGACCAATTAGAAAAGCCTTACTGGTATGCTGAATTCAACATCTTAAATCAGCTTATTGAACGGGCCATCGAGTTATGCAAAGAGCCAGCACTAGCAGGATATTTAGCTTTAAGCATGACGGCTTCATGCTATGGTTCAGTCGGAATGGCTGCCATAGTTTCTCCAAATTTAGGAGAAGCGCTGAAAATTCTTGAACAGTTCATTGGCTCACGTTGTAAGGTCTTTAAACCGGAATTAAAACAAGAAAATAATGATGCATGTTGGTCAATTCATCAGCCAGTTGATGCATTTCAGCTGAGCCCCAATGCCAACATTTTTTTGTTAGTCGGTTTTGTTCAAATTGCGAAAAAATTAACAGGACTTCCTCATTTGGGAAAAGTTGAATTACAAATGCCAGAGCCGATAGGTTTTGACCAAATCAGTCATCAACTGGCTGTGACTTGTTTATTTAATCAAAAGTGTAATCGTTGGATATTTCCAAAAGAGTATTTAGCACAGCCTGTATTAACAGCGGACCCAATGCTAGCGCCGTTGTTAAATGCACAATGTAAACGGGATATAGAGAAATTAAAATTAAAAAGTGGCTGGAAAGGGCAAGTCAAACAAGTTGCTGAAAAATTGCTTTTGGATGGGGAGATTGAGGCATTGAAAGTTGGGCAAGTGGCTCAAATCATGAATATGTCAGAGCGAACTTTGCAACGCTATTTAGCTCTTGATGATACTAGTTTTACGCTCTTGGTAGACTCACTGAAAAAGAAGCATGCCCAGAAACTTTTAACTCAAAATAACATGTCGATCGAAAAAGTTGCTTTAATGCTAGGTTATGCCGAGACTTCTCACTTCACTCGTGCGTTTAAGCGCTGGATGGGAATGACGCCTAAATATTTCCAAACCAAACATAAGATGGATGATTTAAGTTAAAAGGCCACAAATTTAATTTCATGGCCTTTCATTTATGATTTGAGTCAATTAATTAGATTGTTCTGGCTTAGATAAGAGTGAATCAATCACTTCAAAATAGCTAGGTGGTGCTGGAACATGGCCGCGCTCTCTCAATAGACGATGCATACGCGGCAGTTTGAAGTAGGGCACCGAAGCCATTAAATGGTGTTCCATGTGGTAATTAACATGAATAGGCGCCACAAAACTTCTAGCAATCCAACCTGCACGTGTAGTACGAGTATTAGTTAAAGCTGTATTACTCGTTTGCATCCCTGCATGTTCGGCCATGGAGCGAATTCTTAAAAATAATGGAAACGGTGTCAAATACGCTAAAGGCCATAACCAATAAAACCGTTGCTGGCCAAAAGCTTTTAAAACACCATAAAGAGCAACATTGGTAGCAATGGCACCACTACTGTTTTTTATAAGACTTTTGGCATAGTCAACGAAATCTTTATTGCTTCGATCTAGCCACACCTGATCATTTGCAACGGTCCATTTCATTAGATCTAGGTCCATTAATACTCGGCCAAAGCTAAACTTTAATCCCGTCATACCCGTTAAGTCGCGTAAAAATTTACGAGTAAGCGATTTTTTGCTTACAGGAAAACCAGAAACTAAAGAAAGATCTGGGTCATCTGGAGTAGATGTTTTTGCATGATGACGAACATGATGTACGCGATATTTTTGTAGATCATTCCAGATTGGGCGGGCACATAGCCATTCACCTACAAAGTCATTTATTTTTTTATTTTTGAACAAGCTTTTATGCGATGCATCATGCATCAAAATTGCTAGACATAACTGGCGACCCGCCAATATGGCCAAAGCTAGCATACAAGCAAGTAATTTGCCCCAGCTCGGTAAGTAATCCCACATCATGATTAAGCTTGCAAATGTTCCGTCAATAACGGCCCATGTGCTTGCAACAGCCCAAGCACCATATATATCTGAGGGTTGTGTAAGTTCCTGTATTTCCTCTCTGCTAAATAGATCGGTCACACTCACTTGTGCATTCATTTTTATTCTCCCAAATCAGATTTTGGCATTTATATTTTATATTACAAATATAATCATAAAATTTTAAAAAGTGAAATATTTGTTTGTAAAAAAATAAATCGCCTGTTAGTGGGCTAATTCATTTTCATAAAGTTTTTGCCATAGCTTTTGTCCAATCGAATCGAGCTGCTGTACGTTTTGAGCAAACTGATTGCGAGCATGTTCGTTAACAAATGGAGGGGGAAGCAGAGGATCATTCATGAGTAAGGTAATTGTTTCACGTCCTAATAACAAAGCTTGAGTGGCGGCCTCGTTTAAGGATAAATTTTTATAATTTAAAAGCCATTCTTGGATATCTTGACTATAGATTTCATAGTTCTTTTCAAGCTGTTTGGTATCCCACAAAGAAGGAATTAACGAAACTGTTTTTAAGTCAAATTTTTGAATAATAGAAATTTTAGCTTCATTTTCAAGACCCGCTAAAATGAGCTCTTCACATGTTTTTTCAAAGCTATACGCTAAATTATCTGGACGTATATAAATTCCAGTTTCGAGCTCTCTAAAACCAAATTGATGTAAAGCGCGTTCTCTCTTTTTTAAAGCGGTCCGATCAATACGACCTAAAGTTCCAGTAAAGACTGCCAGATATTGATGTTGCCATTCTTTAGTCTGCTTAATGCCATTTTTACGATTCAAAATGACTTTTGCCCATTCTTTGGTTGATGGCGAAAGTTGATAAATACCGCGTTCTACACTTTCTATCATGCCTTCATTTAATAGCCGCGTTGTAGCCACACGAATACCGTTGTCACTCATATTAAAAAGTTTAGCGGCAATCAATATTTGTTTAATGGTGAGCTGAGGATAAGCAGAGGAAAGAAATAAATCGATAATGAGATGGCGTGCATTAATTTTGGTATTTTTCATTCAGATAGAATTTTTGATATGAGCTGCATTTGATCAGAATAATATCATGTTTTTTTAAGGACTTTTTAAGATCATTTTGTAGAGTAAGTAAAGGTAAAAAGCTTTGTGTATAACAAGAAAAACTTTGGCAGTTCTTAACCAAGTTTTATCTTTTTACGATAGTTAACCTAAGTTTGTCATCATGATGTGATACATTATCGCACTTTAAATAAACTGCCTTTAACTAGGGGCAATAACCACAAACGTTAGAAATGATCTGATATTGAACATATGTTAAGTCTAATTTGGGACTTACCAATTTCGATAAAACAAATTTTAGGTCGTTCTAATGATTAACTTTCTTTGAGCAAGTTATGGAAAATTTTGAAGTTATAAAAGCACTGTTTTTAGGCTTTGTCGAAGGCTTAACTGAATTTTTACCCATCTCGAGTACAGGCCATTTAATTTTATTTGGTCATATTATCGATTTCCACTCAGACGGCGGTCGTGTATTTGAGGTCGTAATCCAGTTAGGTGCTATTTTGGCAGTGTGCTGGTTATACCGACAAAAAATTATTAACTTGATTAAGGGATTCTTTAGCGGTGATGTGGAGTCACGTCATTTTGCGATTAGTGTGCTTATTGCATTCTTTCCAGCAGTCATTATTGGTGTTCTAGCTGTCGACTTTATTAAAAGTGTTCTATTTAGCCCAATTGTGGTTGCGATTGCTTTGATTGTCGGTGCTCTTATTATTTTCTGGGTGGAATCTAGACAGTTTGAACATAAGACACTCGATGCGACTAAAATTACTTTTAAACAAGCGCTTTTAGTAGGTCTTGCTCAGTGTGTGGCGATGATTCCAGGAACTTCGCGTTCAGGCGCAACAATTGTAGGCGGAATGTTTGCGGGCTTATCACGTAAAGCTGCTACAGAGTTCTCTTTCTTCCTTGCAATGCCGACCATGTTGGGTGCTGCAACTTTTGACTTAATTAAAAATGCTGACGTACTCACCTCAGACAATATGATTAATATTGGAGTAGGTTTCGTTGCTGCGTTTATTGCCGCGTTGTTTGTTGTAAAAGCATTAGTACTGTTTGTAGAACGTCATACGTTACGTGTATTCGCTTGGTACCGAATTGTACTTGGTGTAATCATTTTGATTGCAGCAATGTTCTTTAATTTATCAGCTTAAAGAATCTTATAAAGTGAAAAAAACCTAGAATGCTCTAGGTTTTTTTATGCCTAAAAATTGATTTGAATTGCCTATTTATACAAAGTAAACGCAAGACAGATGTTTTCATTTTAAGTTCATTGTTATATTGATTATTAGATTACTCCTCACAATAAAACTATGCCGCAAAATCATCTTACAGAACATTTGGTCGATACATTTTTGCACTTGGCTCCAGCAGAAGGTCTCTATCCTACTTTTATCTCTAACATCACCTTAATGCGGGTAGATCATTCCACACCACCTGTTGCCGTGCTGCAAGAACCCTCAATTGTTTTAGTGATACAGGGGATAAAGCGAGGGTATATTGGTAAAGAAATCTTTCAATTTCAACAAGGACAGTGTTTATTTATCTCAATTGCAATACCGTTTGATTGCGATACTGTTGTTGAAAATAATGAACCCATGTTGGCGATTGCAATAAAATTTGAACCACAAATGATGGCTGATCTCATTACTAAAATGGATAAACAGCAACAAGTGATTACTGAAGATGCTCACTCGGAAGATTTAAAATTAAGCTGTGGACTTAGAGTGATTGACATGAATGCCACCATTTCAGAGGTTGCTCTCAGATTGCTCAATCTACTTCGATCTAAACAAGATACTTTTATATTGGGGGAGCAAGTTAAAAGAGAATTGGTTTATCGTGTGGTGCAGGCTTCAGGCGGCAATCTAGTCGAGAGCTTATCGGCTATGGCAAGTCGAAATGGTGTGATTTACACCATTTGTGAAATTATTCAGCGTGATTATTATCATAACTTAACGGTTCAAGAGTTGGCGAAACAAGCGGGCATGAGTATCTCGCTTTTTCATCAGACTTTTAAAAAGGTGACGAATTATTCGCCCTTACAGTACATCAAAATTACTCGGTTACATAAGGCACGTGAGTTAATCATGGACAATAAAATGGGTGTAGCAGAAGCAGCCTATGAAGTTGGTTATGTCAGTGCTTCTCAATTTAGCCGAGAATTTAAGCGACTGTTTGGAGTGCCACCCAAGTCCTCAATTATTTAATGTAGATTAGTATTTTGGAATATAAATCAAACATGGAGCATTTTATGACCCTTCCAACAACCATGAAAATTATTGAAATTACGGCTCCTGGTGGACCTGAGGTTTTAAAAGTTCAAGATGCAAATATTCCTGCACCTCAAGCAGATGAAGTCTTAATTGAGGTAAAGGCTGCTGGAATTAACCGTCCTGACGTATTGCAGCGTATGGGATTATATCCGATGCCTAAAGGTGTTACTCAAATACCCGGACTTGAAGTCGCTGGGGTTGTGGTTGCCGTGGGTGAACAAGTAAATCAATTCAAGGTTGGCGATAAAGTTTGCGCCCTAACAAATGGCGGTGGTTATGCTGAATATTGTGCGGTAACTGCAACTCAAGTATTGCCAATACCTGAAAATTTATCATTTACTCAAGCCGCTGCGATTCCAGAAACATTTTTTACGGTTTGGGCAAATCTTTTTGATATTGGCCGTTTAAAGAAAGATGAAACCGCACTAATTCATGGCGGTGCAAGTGGTATTGGAACCACAGCTTTAGCGATTTGCCAAGCTTTAGGAATTAAAACTTTTGCTACGGTTGGTAGTGAAGATAAAGTTGAAGCGCTCTCTAGTTTCACCACAGCAATTAACTATAAAACCCAAGATTTTGAGCAAGAAGTTTTGAAACATACTCAAGACCAAGGTGTTGATGTCATTTTGGACATTGTGGGTGGTTCTTATTTCACAAAAAATTTAAATCTATTAAAACGTGATGGCCGACTTGTCATTATTGGTTTTATGGGTGGTCGAATCGCAAAAGAATTTGATTTACAAAAACTGATTTTAAAACGTGCCACAATTACGGGTTCAACGATGCGAGCACGTAATAGCCAAGAAAAAGCAGAGATTGCACAATCTTTGCATGAGCATGTATGGCCATTATTGGCTCAAGGTAAATGTTTACCACAAATCTATAAAACGTATGCTTTTTCAGATGTACAAAGTGCTCACGCATGTATGGAACAAGGTGATCATATTGGAAAGATCGTTTTAGAAATGAATGCGTAATACTGTAATCATTGAAGTTTGGGCGAACGACAGGTTCGCCTAAACTGAATTTTATAATTCTAGATTCTGCCTATTTCTCTATAAAAATTGCCAAATTCTATTGGCAGATTGCACCAGTTCCATAACTTCACCTATAAATTGAGTAAGAAATAAAAATGGGTTCTTACCTTATTATTTCTTTCCATACTGATGAAAAAGGATAGTAACAATGAATACCGCAAATATTGATGATAAAAATCCTACTCCAGATTTGGCTGAAGATAATGCCTTTTTCCCATCACCATATTCACTGAGTCAATATACTTCTCCTAAAACAGATTACGATGGCACAACCTATTCAACCCCATATGCGGGCAATAAAAAGGTCTTAATGATTGCAACTGATGAACGCTATATCCAGATGCAAAACGGTAAGTTCTTTTCTACCGGAAACCATCCAGTAGAAATGCTTTTGCCAATGTTCCATTTAGATAATGCCGGATTTGAAATTGATATTGCGACACTTTCAGGTAATCCAGCCAAACTTGAAATGTGGGCAATGCCAAAACAAGAACAAGTGGTATTAGATACTTTCCAGAAATATGCAGATAAATTAAAAAATCCGTTAAAACTTGCCGATATTTTAGAAAATGTAGTCGGTGAAAACTCTCCATATGCGGCTGTATTTATTCCGGGTGGGCATGGGGTATTAGCGAAGATTCCGCATAGCCTTGAAGTGAAGAAAGTTCTTAAATGGGCAGTTGAACAAGACAAATTTATTATTACGTTATGTCATGGTCCAGCTTCGTTACTGGCTGCCGCAGTAGATGAACAGCCTGAGAATTATATTTTTAAAGATTATCAAATTTGTGTATTCCCTGATTCGTTAGATAAGGGAGCGAATATTGATATTGGTTACATGCCTGGAGCTTTACCGTGGTTAGTCGGTGAAAACCTTGAAAAGCTCGGCGTGAAGATTTTGAACACTGGCATTACTGGTCAATGTCATCGAGACCGTAAATTGTTAACGGGCGATAGTCCGCTTGCTTCTCATAATTTAGGCAAACTTGCAGCTGAAACATTGCTGGCTGAAGTGAAGGATTAATTCACTAAAAGTGTGCACCCTGCGGGACTCGAACCCACGTCGGTCGCTTAGGAGGCAACTGCTCTATCCAGTTAAGCTAAGGGCGCATAATTTTCTGATTATAAACAAAAAAGCCATTGTCTAGACAATGGCTTTTTAGATTTATTTATTCTTCCGGATTCTCAATGGAATCTAGTTTTTTAGGATTTAAATAGTCAAAAAGTACGAGCATTGCCGTAATCCAAATAGGGATCATCATTACTGACTCTTTGAAGCCTTGAGTCCACATAATATAGAGAACCACAGCAATAAACGCTAAAACTAAATAATTACTAAAAGGTGACCATAACGCTGGAAAAGATGTCTTAATATTCGCATGCTTAACAAAGCGTCTATACTTCAAATGTGTAATTGATATCATTGCCCAGTTTAGAACAAGTGCACCAACCACAACGTACATAAGATGTCCAAGAGCATCTTCAGGTACAAAGTAATTTAAAAGAACACAACCAAAGATTAATAAAGCAGAAAGCAGAACAGCGGGAATAGGCACCCCCTGTTTATTGGTTTTTGCAAAAACTTTTGGTGCATTCCCTTGTTGAGCGAGACTGTATAGCATACGGCTATTTGCAAACATCCCACTGTTATAAACAGATAAAGCAGCAGTTAAAATAATAAAGTTCAGTAAGTGTGCAGCCCAACCAATTCCCATTTGACTAAAAATCATAACAAATGGACTTTTGTCGAGACCGCCAAGATCTAATTGGTTCCATGGCACTAATGAAAGTAAAATTGCCAATGAACCGATATAGAAAATCAAGATACGGAAAACGACTTGGTTAATTGCTTTTGGAATCGTTTTTTTCGGATCTTTTGCTTCTGCTGCGGCCATACCAATCAGTTCAATACCACCAAAGGCGAACATCAAGAAAGCCAACATATAGAAGAGGCCGCTAAAGCCATTTGGAAAAAATCCACCATGAGACCAAAGGTTACTAAATGAAATGCTTGAGCCTACATCTGCTGTAAATAGCAAATAAAGCCCAAAAACAATCATAGAGATGACCGCAGCAACTTTAATAATAGCGAGCCAGAATTCGGACTCACCATAAAATTTGACGTTTGTTAGGTTAATTGCCGTAATCACGACAAAGAAAAATAAGACAGACGTCCACGCTGGAATATGAGGCCACCAATAATTAATATATTTGGCTACCGCGGTGAGTTCGCTCATCGCAACCAGAACGTAGAGTATCCAATAGTTCCATCCGGTTAAAAATCCGGGAAATTTCCCCCAATATTTATACGCAAAATGGCTGAACGATCCTGCAACAGGTTCTTCAACAATCATTTCTCCCAAGTGACGCATAATCAAAAACGCGATTAAGCCGCCAATGGCATATCCTAAAATAATGGATGGTCCCGCAGATTGAATCACTTGCGCCGAGCCTAAAAATAATCCGGTACCAATTGCTCCACCCATAGCAATTAATTGGATGTGTCGATTTTTTAGTCCTCGTTGCAGTGTAGAAGATTCGTTGGTCAAAGGTCTTCACTCACAATGAATAAGTAAATTATTCTAATAGATGGAGTTATTTTAGCCTAGACTACAAATTAATAAGCTGTGACTGAAAAGTAATTATAAAAAATATTTAAAATCATAATCTTACTTTTAATATTTTAATATCAAGTGAAAAGTGCGCTAAAAAATATAATTTTATATAGACTTTTTTTCTTAGATTTTGCTTAGATTAAGTCATTGTCAGCATATTGCTTAATTCTCAAAATATGCTCGCGTCAATACGATTGATGTATAAAGCAGATCGCTATCTCTTGGCCTTAAAACAATTTAAGATGCAGAGAAGGGTAAACAAGAATGCTTGTTTTGATATAGAAGAACATAATAGTAAGGATAACAGTTGATATGAGCTCAGTACCGCAAATTAAAATTCCAGCAACTTATATGCGTGGTGGAACCAGTAAAGGTGTCTTTTTTAAGCTTGATGATTTGCCGGAAAAAGCCCAAGTTGCAGGACAAGCAAGAGATCAGCTCTTACTACGTGTAATTGGTAGCCCAGACCCCTATGGGAAACAAATTGATGGCATGGGGGGTGCCACTTCGAGTACCAGCAAAACAGTTATTCTGGCTAAAAGCACCCAGCCAGATCATGATGTCGATTATTTGTTTGGTCAGGTTTCAATTGATCAAGCTTTTGTAGATTGGAGCGGTAACTGCGGTAATTTAACCGCGGCTGTTGGTTCTTTTGCGATTTCAAACGGTTTGGTTGATGCCGATCGTATTCCAGAAAATGGCCTATGTACGGTTCGAATCTGGCAAAAAAATATTCAAAAAACCATTATTGCGCATGTACCTATCACCAATGGTCAAGTTCAAGAAACTGGCGACTTTGAACTTGATGGGGTGACGTTTCCTGCCGCTGAGGTTCAAATTGAGTTTTTAGACCCAGCCGATGACGGTGAAGACGGTGGAGATATGTTCCCGACAGGAAATATCGTTGATGAATTAGATGTTCCTGATATTGGCCGTTTCCAAGCGACATTCATTAATGCAGGTATTCCAACTATTTTCTTAAATGCAGAAGATTTGGGTTACCAAGGTACAGAATTACAAGATCATATTAATAGTGATGCAACAGCACTAGCACGTTTTGAAAAAATTCGTGCCTATGGCGCGGTACAGATGGGTTTAATAAAAGATATTTCAGAAGCAGCAGCGCGTCAGCACACACCAAAAATTGCTTTTGTTTCTAAACCTAAAAACTATACCGCTTCAAGTGGTAAGTCAGTTTCAGAGAGTGATGTCGATTTACTGGTTCGTGCTTTGTCGATGGGTAAATTACACCATGCGATGATGGGAACAGCGGCAGTGGCGATTGGCACGGCAGCCGCTATTCCGGGCACATTGGTAAATTTAGCTGCGGGCGGTGGCGAACGTGAAGCGGTACGTTTCGGTCATCCATCTGGAACATTACGTGTTGGCGCTCAAGCGGAACTGATTAATGATCAATGGGTCGTGAAAAAAGCTATTATGAGCCGCAGTGCACGTGTGTTAATGGAAGGTTGGGTGCGCGTTCCAGGTGACAGCTTCTAAAAGTTGTTAAATAAGAAAAAGCCTCTCAATCATGTAGAGGCTTTTTTACAGTTGCCTTCAAAAACTCATCACCCACTTTTCACAGTGAATCGTGTATGATGTAGCGCATGAATGCTTCATTACATTCAATAAAATTTCTCTACTGATTTTATCGAGGCGACTGTGTCATCATTCTCTCAAGTTAATGCGGATGTTTTAAAACAAGCTCAACAACGTATTCAACAAGATTTATTGACGACACTGGCCGCATTTTCAATTCCAGAACCTCTAAAAAGTGCAGTACACCATGCAGTCATGCTTGGTGGAAAACGTGTGCGTCCGGCTTTGTGTTATGCCACTGCTTCTTTACAGCCAAATCCAAATTTTGCTGCGGCCCGCCGTGCTGCGGTTGCAGTTGAACTTATTCATTGTTATTCACTAGCGCACGATGATTTGCCTTGTATGGATAATGACTTACTGCGTCGTGGTCAGCCGACTTGTCACGTTGCGTTTGGTGAAGATACGGCTTTGCTTGCAGGCGACATTTTACAATCAATGGCTTTTGAGGTTTTAGGGAGCCGTTTGTTCGATGAACAAGGGCAGGGTACCGATGCCGCAATTGTACTAAAACAAATGCAGATTTTAGCAACTGCCAGCTCTAAAATGGTCTCTGGACAGGTTTTAGATTTGCAAGCTGAAGGCAAGCAAATTACTCAAAACGAACTTGAAAATATCCATCGCAATAAAACTGGTGCGCTCATTCAAGCGGCTATTATGATGGGTGCCGTGACCATTTTCTCTGGAACAGATCAAGCAATTCCAAAGTTACGTCAATATGGGCAGACGATTGGTTTGGCTTTTCAGGTGTTAGACGATATTCTCGATATTACTTCGAGTACCGAAACCTTGGGTAAAACTGCAGGTAAAGATGAGCAAGTACAAAAATCGACATACCCAGCCTTAATGGGGCTCGAACAAGCAAAGGCCTATGCTAAAGAATTGCATGATCAAGCTTTTGAAGCCTTAGCTCATTTTGGTGACGATGCAAAAGAATTAGTAGATATCTCACAATTCCTTTTAGCACGTACCAATTAATAAGATTAAATCAATATTCATAACTTCTATTCATATTCAATGAATAAAGGAGAAAAGAATGAATGGTGCCCAACTTCATCGAAATGCAATTGAAATTGCACGAAATCTTCCTTTTAGTCAACAGACTCATCCATTTGGGCCTGAATATGAAGTTTTTAAAATATTAGAAAAAATATTCATGCTGACTACAGAAGTTGCGGGTGTCAAAATGATTAATGTCAAATGTGATCCGTATAAAAGTCAGGAATATCAAGAACTCTATTCATTTATTATTCCAGGCTATCATATGAATAAAAAGCACTGGATTTCGATTACACCGCATAAGAACTTAACAAGTGATTTACTTCAAGACTTGATTCGCGACTCTTATGACTTGGTCGTAAAAAAACTCCCTTTGAAAGATCAAAAAAGATTAAACAACCAATAATACTCAATATAAAACGGCGACATGATTGTCGCCGTTTTAATTTCAATTACGTATTTAAAGTAACTAAATTAATTATGTTTTCCCATAATGCCGCGAATTGTATTTAAAACATCGGCTGGTAAAACCACAGTTTTAGCATTGCTTGATTTCGCCATATCTTGCATCGCTTTGACATACTGCTCACCTAACAGGTAAGCAACTGGTGTTTCTTTATCACCCACTGCACTTGTGACCATCTCAATCGCTTTTTGTGAAGCTTCAGCCAAAACAACTTGTGCTTCTGCATCACGGCGAGAGGCTTCCAAGCGACCGTCAGCCTCTAAAATTGCAGCTTGTTTTTCACCATCAGCTCTTGTTACTGTCGCACGGCGTTGACGTTCTGCCGCAGCTTGAGCTTCCATGGCAGCTTGCATGGTTGAAGAGGGTTGAATATCTTGAATTTCAACAGTTTTTAAAGTTATTCCCCAATCTGAAATATCATCAGAAATAGCTGCTTTGAGCTTCGCTTTAATATGGTCTCGTGAAGACAAAGCGTCATCTAAATCCATTTCACCGACAATAGAACGTAATGAAGTTTGTACAAGGTTTTGAATTGCCCATGTATAGTTTTCAATACCATAAACTGCTTTTTCTGGTGTGGTTAAATTAATATATGCCACCGCATTCATGAGTAATACAGCATTGTCACGTGTAATCACTTCTTGAGACGGGATATCTAATACAATATCTTTAGTGGTAACTTTATAAGCCACATCATCGACATAGGGAATCACAAAATTAAGCCCCGGATTTAGAGTAGAGTGATATTTACCTAAGCGTTGAACAATCCACTTATAACCCTGAGGAACAATGCGAACCCCTTTAAAAATAGTGATAGCTACAAAAGCCAAAAAGGCTAAAACAATAATAGTACCAACTGGCATGAAAATACCCTCTCTTTATCTTTAATGTTTATGAAGTACTGTGGGACTGGACAATTAAGTCATTACCCGAAATATCAATAACTCTAACGCGATCACCGACTTTGACTGGAGTGGTGCTTCGACAGTTCCATTCATCGGCACCTAAAATAGGCATTGGAAAGCGAACAATAATTTGATCATGGTCAAGACCGGTTTGAATCACCATACCAATTTGACCAATAGTCGCTTCACGGGGTAATCCCGCTTTAGTTTTATCAATTGATAATGGTTTAATAAATTTGAACCAAAGAATGGTGCATAGCACTGACAGAACTATCCACAATACAATTTGCGTTGTGAGGCTAATATCTGGAAATAACCAGTAGAGAAAGCACACCATAATGGCGGCAATACCAAACCAAAGCGCGGCAAAGGCGGGTAGAATCAGTTCAGAAAGAATAAGTAAGATACCCAATACAAACCAGTGCCAAGGTTGTATAACAAACTCCATAGATCTGCTCTTTTATATATCTTTATGATGGGTAAAAGTGACTCAATATCACTTTTACCACTGTAGCAGATGATGGGGAATGTGGATAGAAAAAAACCACCTCAATTAGAATTTAGGGCGTGGTGCAGGCTTAAACGCAGCTGGAGATTTTTTGAAGTTTGCAATTGCAGTTTCAACTTGGCGTATTTGCGCTTGAGCTGCTTTTTCGCCTTCCAAAATTGCTTGGTTACTTGATTTGAGATCAAGAGTACCTAGATGACCAACTTTAGGTTGAATGACAACATTGGCCTGCTTGAGCTCTTCATTAATACTTTGTTGACCCATAATATTAATGGTTTGATCCAGTAATCCCCACATATTGGCTGGGCGATTTCCTGCTGGACGCGCGGAAATATCGACTGCAATGACAATATCTGCACCCATGTCACGAGCTGTTTTAACTGGAATAGGGCTAACCAATCCACCATCGACATATTTCTGCTTGCCAATTGTCGCTGGTACAAACACATTTGGAATACTACAAGATGCACGTACGGCTTGGCCTGCATTACCTTTAATGAAGTCAGCTTTTTGACCATTATCAAGGCGTGTTGCCACGGCAGCAAAACGGATTGGGAACTTCTCAATCGGTTTATTGCCTACGTTACGGTTAACGTAGTCCTGTAACTTCTGTCCAAGAATAATACCCTGACGATTAAGTGTTAAATCGCGGATATCTGACTCTTGTAACTTTAAAGCCAGACTTTGCAATTGATAAGGCGTTTGTCCACTTGCGTAGATACTTCCAACAAAGCTACCGGCACTGGTACCCGTTACAATTTTAGGTTTAATTCCGTGAGACTCTAAAACCTTAATTACACCAATATGTGAAAATCCTTTTGCTCCACCGCCACCTAAAGCAAGTGCAATCACAGGTTCACGGGCTTTTATTGAGGTTGTCGGTGTTGGTGTCTTGCTAAATTTATCACAGCCAAATAGTGCTAGAGAGATAAATCCAATACTGGCAAATTGAGCAATTTTCATCTTTAAAAATAATCTATGTCGAGATAAATTAAGAAGGGCCATGAGACCAGATTTGCTCAATTTTTGCTAGGTTTTTTTCACTAGATTTTGTAAAGGTTCAGCGAGCCAATTGCGATTTTTAGGTGAAATTTTTCCTTCATAACGCTCAAAAATCTTGGCGAGATCTTCGTCGTATTTGCCACTTGGGTTTAAGTGACCTAAACAGTGAATCGTCTTATGGTCATAATCAAAAGAAAACATCACAATGGGAATATTAGCTTTTGCGGCGATATGGTAAAAACCACTTTTCATTTTTTTTGCTTTTTTACGTGTGCCTTCGGGCGCCATTCCAATCCAGATCTTGTCATGTTTTTGAATGGTGGCAACGACTTGTTCCGTAAGTCCATTGGCTGTGTCGCGTTTAACAGGAATGACCCCAGCCCAATCTAAAGCTCGTTTAAAAGGTGGTTTAAAAAGAGCATCTTTACCTAATACCGTAATTTGGATACCTAATCCGAAAATCGCAAGAAAGCCATACCATCCATCAATATTGGAAGTATGGGGGGAAATAATCGCAACTGCTTTTGGAAAATTAGGAACTTCGCCTTCAATTGTCCAACCTTGCGCTAAAAAAAGTTTTTTAAATAGCGCCCGGCTTAAAGCAGTACCGCGTTGAGGTACTAAATCAGGTAAATTAGGGAAATATTGATCCATATTTTTTAAATTTTAACTTGTCCTAGTTTTATCTTAATCTTTTGAAATATATGCTTCATTGGCAAAATGTAAGAACAACATGGCATTTGATGTTATTCCTCATTAAACAAATAAAAAGTAGGTTTCTATGTTGCGGCAGCAAAATTTTTATCTTCTGCTATTTTCTTTATATTGGGCACAAGGACTGCCTGTTGGCTTTATGACGCACGCTTTACCCGTGATCTTAAGGGCAGAAGGAGTTTCACTCGCCCATATTGGTGGCTTTGGCTTATTAATGTTGCCTTGGTCAATCAAGATTTTTTGGGCGCCGTGGGTCGACCGACACGCACTTTCCCGTTTAGGTCACTATCGTAGTTGGATATTACCTACTCAGTTTTTGACTGTAGCTGTACTTTGCATTTTGTCTTTTTTCCCCGTTCAAGCTTTAGATCAACCCATTTATTTATTTGCCTTTTTTATTTCACTTCTTTTTATGAATTTAACAGGAGCGACCCAAGATATTGCGACCGATGCTTTAGCAGTCAACTTGTTGAAACATGATCAACAACATTGGGGCAATACATTTCAGGTCATTGGTTCGCGGTTAGGTTTTATTGTTGGAGGAGGCGCCGTACTTTGGTGCTTAGACTGGTTAACATGGCAACCCACTTTTTTGCTATTAGCAACCTTAGTATTTTTAAATACTTTACCAGTTTTATTATTTAAAGAGCCTCAACATACTTCTCATGCGAGTCGCGAACTCAAACTTAATCAGCAAAATTTAGTCCTAAAAATTAAAGCTTACCTAAGATATTTCTCTCAAAATAAAGAGCTCCGTTCTTGGTTAATGGTACTGATCACTTTTAAAGTCGCGGACGGCTTAGCGGGACCATTACTCAAACCTTTAATGGTGGATATGGGATTAAGTTTTACTCAAATTGGTGTTTATATCACGATGCTTGGTGCAGTAGCGGCACTCGCTGGGGCGGCAATAGCAGGAGGAGTGCTTAAGTACTTTTCAAGACCAACAGCATTAATGGGTTTTTCAATTTTTAAAATTATGAGTCTAGGAGCCTATGCTTATTTAGCCTATGCCTATGAACAAAAAATTCAGCTCAATGTTTGGGCTATCTATATAGTAAATGCGTTAGAAGACGCCTTCTCGGCAATGTTATTGGTGGTTATGTTGACTCTAGTCATGCATTACAGTCGCAAAGAATATGCGGGGACAGATTTTACCTTTCAGGTTTCAGTCATGGCGACTGTGAGTGGTCTTCTTTATAGTTTTAGTGGGGTGATTGGTGATGTACTTGGTTATTTCTATTATTTGATAGCTATTGTCATTATTGCAGTGATTACTTTACTGCCTATTTATCTCTGGAAACATGAAAAACTACAGGAAAAATAATGTTAACTAAATGAAATAAAGAAACTTAATATTGCTTAAGTCATGATCTAGCCTAGATCTAATACCTTTGTCTATGTTTTTAAAAATGTATATTTTTAGCTATTTAAATGCGCTATTAATTGTGCCATCTTGTGTAGGTAGCAAATGGAAGCTAACTGGAGAAAAAATGGATTTCGATAACAAGAAAAATCATGTGAATCAATCAAAATCGGCAGAAAAATGTTCAATTAGATTGGATATTAGCCTAAAGTCTAAAAAAGAATAATGAAATAACGATTTAATCATTCTATAAGATAAGAGAGTTGTGTAGGATTCGTTACAACATGAAGTTAAGGTAAAAATCTGTAAAACAAAGTATGTCTTTGGTTATGGGCTTTAGTCTTGCACAGCGTTGAAATTGGTTTTGGTTGCGGTAATAAAATTAATGTAACCAAAGTGGAGGAGAGTTGATTTTTTTAGCCGCTTAATTTAATGGCGTAAATCAACTTGGCATGGATAGGCAACATAAAATATATTTTTAGGAGTTCTTGATGGATCTATTCCTTAATCGTAAATCTTTCGTTATTAAAAGTTTAGCTCTTACAGTAACAGCTTTAATGATGAGTGGGGCACATGCTGCAACTTCCGACAAAGCGGAAATTCAACAGCTTCGTAAAGAAGTTGAAGCACTTAAAGCTTTAATTCAACAGCAACAACAAGTACAGCAACAACAACAGCAAGTACAGCAACAACAGCAAGTACAACTCGCTGAAGTTAAAGCACAACCTGTTGCTGCACCAGTTTCACCTTTAGCAGGATTTAAATCTAAAGCTGGCGCTGATGTGAATCTATATGGTTTTGTTCGTGGCGACGCTAACTATATTATTGAAGGTGCTGATAACGACTTTGGTAAAGTAGCTGAATCAAAAGGCGAAGCAAAAGACAAAATTCGTGCAACTGCTAAAACGACTCGTCTAGGCCTTGATTTCACAGCTCCAGTAAATGATGCTAAAGTCGGTGGTAAACTCGAAGTTGACTTTGCTGGTTCAACAACAGATTCAAATGGCTCATTGCGTGTTCGTCATGCTTATGTAACATATAATAACTGGCTATTTGGTCAAACGACTTCAAACTTCTTAGCTAATCATGCACCAGAAATGATCGACTTCTCGACAAACATTGGTGGTGGTACTACTCGTGTTCCACAAGTACGCTATAACTACAAACTAGGACCAACAACACAATTGTTTGTAGCGGTTGAAAAAGGTGATAGCGCTGGTCTTACTGGTACAAAAGATACAGATGGTAGCTGGGTAAATGACAGTATTAAATATAGTTTGCCAGTATTAACTGCTAAAATTACTCAAGGCTATGCAGATGGTAAAGGTTCTGCTTCAGCTCGTGCATTAGTTGAAAATTATAAATCAAAAGCTGGCGGTGATAACCAAACTGGTTGGGGGGTTGCTGTTGGTACAGATTTTAAAGTATCTGATCCTTTAAAACTATTTGCTGATGCATCTTATGTTGTAGGTAACAGTAACTACTTATATGGTAGTAATAAGGCCTATACAATTGTAAACGGTGATATTGAACAAAATGAATTTGTAGCCGTACAAGTGGGTGGAACTTATAAAATTTTACCTAACTTACGTTCTACTCTAGCATATGGTGCTCAGTTCTCTGATGACGGCACTGATTATGCTAAAGCATATGCAGCTGGTAATGAAAAAGTTCAACAAGCATGGCTTAACGTCATTTACACACCAGTTAAACCAATTGATTTAGGTGTTGAATACGTTAACGGTAAGCGTGATACCTTTGATGGTAAGTCTTACAAAGATAACCGTGTTGGTTTAATGGCTAAATATAGTTTCTAAGGACAATATTTAGTTAAAAATTAAACAAGGCGAGGTTAATTAACCTCGCCTTTTTGTTATTTAAAATTTAAAAAATAAGTATGTGGCAAGGCCTCTAGATTCGATCATTTTTTATTTAAGTCATTTTTAAGTTTTAATTTCTACATTAGAGCATCATAAAAAGATTGTAGTCGTCCGAGATGCTGAATTTTTTTTCTACATTAAAAAATAAACAGATTTCCCTGTTTATGTTTAATTTAATTTTAGCTATTTGGTTGGGGGCCATTCTCAATATTGGTTTCTTCCATAGCATTGATATTTTAACTCCATATTTTGGAGTAAAGGCTATTCTATTTTTAGCTGCCACAGTGTTTATTGTGGTTGCTGCTTATTATGCGCTTTTACAAATCTTAAACTGGAAATGGACGGCCAAACTTTTTGCAATTTTGCTGGTCTTTATTGGTGGTTTTAGCTCTTATTTTGTAAATACGTTAGGTGTAATTATCTCACCTGATCAGATTCAAAATATGATACAAACTGATGTATCTGAAGTTTCTGATTTAATTTCATTACGTTTCGGGCTTTGGACAGTTTTCTTTGTGGTTTTACCTATTATTTTAATTACGCAGGTAAAACTTAAAAAAGAAAAAGTATCTTATTTATTAATGAAAAAACTTGGTTCGATTGTTGGTTCATGTGCAATCGTTGGTATTTTATTGTTTGTTTATTATGTTGATTTTGCATCTATTTTTCGTGAGCATCGTGATTTGAAAGGTATGATCTCACCACAAAATAGTATTTCATCTTTAATGTCTTATTACCACAAAATGGCGCCTAAGAAGAACTTACCACTTATACATTATGGAGAAGATGCTCATCAAGTTCAGCAAGTACAAAGCAACTTGCCTAAATTAATGGTTCTCGTTGTTGGTGAGACAGCTCGTGCGGAAAGTTTTGCATTAAATGGTTATTCGAAAAATACGAATCCGGAACTTTCTAAACAAGATATTTTGAATTTTTCCCAAGTCAGCTCATGTGGTACAGCAACTGCTGTGTCGGTTCCATGTATGTTCTCTGGAATGCCTCGTGTTGACTACGATGAACAACTAGCAAGTCACCGTGAAGGTCTATTGGACATTGCTAAACGTGCGGGTTACCAAGTAACTTGGATTGATAATAACTCTGGCTGTAAGGGCACTTGTGATCGTGTTGAACAGTACAAAACACCTGAAAAGTTAAAGCAAAAATGGTGTAAAGATGGCGAATGCTATGATGATATTTTAATTGATAGCTTAAATGAGTATTTAGCGACTATTCCTAAAGAAGATACTCGTCCGCGACTCATTGTTTTACACCAAGTCGGAAGTCATGGTCCAGCTTATTACAAGCGTGCACCTGCCCAATATCAACCGTTTAAACCGACTTGTGATACTAATGCGATACAGGGTTGTTCTCAAACAGAGTTATTAAATAGTTATGATGACACAATTCTATATACAGACCATGTGTTAAGTCAGATCATTAATAACCTAAAAGAATTATCGAAATATCAAACAGGTTTATGGTATTTATCTGATCATGGTGAATCAACGGGTGAACATGGTTTATATTTACATGGTTCACCATATGCAATTGCACCGAGTCAACAAACACATGTACCAATGATTATGTGGTTCTCTGATAAATGGAAACAACACAACCTTGCACAAGTAAGTTGTTTAGGCCAACAGACTAAAGAAAAGTTAAGTCAGGATAATTTATTCCCAAGCTTACTGAGTTTGTTAGGTGTAAAAACTCAGGTCATCAACCCTCAACTGGATATGCTGCACTCTTGTGCCCATGTGAATTAAAGCGAGCCTAGAACATGACAAAAATCTTGATGATTGAAGATGATTTTATGATTGCAGAGTCAACAATAACGTTGCTGCAATATCATCAATTTGAAGTGGAGTGGGTCAATAATGGCTTAGACGGTCTGGCTCAGTTGGCTAAAAATAAGTTTGATTTAATTCTTTTAGACTTAGGACTACCGATGATGGATGGTATGCAAGTCTTAAAGCAAATTCGCCAAAGAGCAGCAACTCCCGTCTTAATTATTTCAGCGCGAGATCAGTTACAAAACCGTGTTGATGGCTTAAACCATGGTGCAGATGATTACTTGATCAAACCATACGAGTTTGATGAGTTACTTGCTCGTATTCATGCACTATTACGCCGTAGCGGGGTAGAGGCTCAGCTTGCCAATCATGAGCAGCTATTACAAAGTGGTGATCTGGTTTTAAATGTTGAACAGCACATTGCTACTTTTAAAGGTCAACGTATTGATTTGTCCAATCGTGAATGGGCAATTCTTATTCCTTTGATGAGCCACCCAAATAAAATCTTTTCTAAAGCAAATCTTGAAGATAAGTTATATGATTTCGATAGTGATGTAACCAGTAATACGATTGAAGTATATGTGCATCACTTGAGAGCTAAACTCGGGAAAGACTTTATTCGAACGATTCGAGGGCTGGGTTATCGTTTAGGGCAATCATAATTTAAATTTTGGAACTTCATAACAGTGCATTATTCATTAAAAAAACGACTGATTTGGGGCACCTCAGTTTTCAGTGTCATTTTAGGTTGTATATTAATTTTTAGTGCTTATAAAGTTGCACTGCAAGAAGTCGATGAAATTTTAGATACGCAAATGCGTTATTTAGCTGAGCGAACAGCTGAATATCCATTAAAAACGGTAAGCAGTGAGTTTGATTTTCATAAAACTTATCATGAAGAAGATCTATTTGTAGATATTTGGGCTTATAAAGATCAAGCCCATTTATCACACCATCTCCATTTATTGGTTCCACCTGTTACACAAGCTGGCTTTTACTCACATAAAACCAGTAACGGCTTAATCCGTACCTATGTTTTACCGTTAAAGGATTACCAGATTCAGATTAGCCAGCAAGAAAAGGTTCGTGAGGCTTTTGCTTGGGAACTTGCAGGTAGCATGTTCATTCCATATTTGATTATCTTACCATTTGCGATTTTTGCTTTAGCTGCAATTATTCGTCGTGGGCTGAAGCCGATCGATGACTTTAAAAATGAACTGACTCATCGTGATTCAGAAGAACTAACACCTATTGAAGTTGTAGATTATCCTCAAGAATTGTTACCCACAATTGATGAAATGAACCGACTTTTTGAGCGCATTTCTAAGGCACAAAACGAGCAGAAACAGTTTATTGCAGATGCAGCCCATGAACTTCGAACTCCTGTGACTGCTCTGAATTTACAAACTAAAATTTTAATTAGCCAATTTCCTGAGCAGGAATCGCTGCAAAATTTGAGTAAAGGATTAGCACGTATTCAGCATTTGGTGACACAGCTTTTAGCGCTGGCTAAGCAGGATGTTTCTTTAAGTGTGATTGAACCGACGAGGGCTTTTCAGCTTAATGATGTCGCTTTGAATTGTGTTGAGCAGCTTGTCAATTTAGCTATGCAAAAAGAAATCGACTTGGGTTTTGTTCGTAACGAGCCAATTGAAATGCACAGTGTCGAACCAACAGTTCATTCAATTATTTTTAACTTAATTGATAACGCAATCAAATATACACCTCATGAGGGGATGATTAATATTTCTGTTTTCACTGCGACAGATGGCGATGCATGTATACAAATTGAAGATAGCGGCGCGGGAATCGACCCAGAACATTATGATAAAGTCCTAAAGCGTTTTTACCGTGTACATCACCATCTTGAAGTGGGGAGTGGTTTAGGTCTATCCATTGTTGATCGAGCAACTCAACGTTTAGGTGGGAATTTGACACTAGACAGAAGTTTAGAGCTGGGTGGACTTTCGGTTTTGGTTAAACTTCCAAAGATTTTACATGTTCACGAAACAAGGACTTGAGTTAGATAAGTTCTTGTTTGATTCGTTTTTCAAACTCAAAGCGGTGAATACAAACGGCATAAAATAAGATATTTACCGCCCAAACTACCCAACCTGTCCATAAATTATGACTCAGGAAATGTGCTCCACGCATCATTTGTGCCCATCCCATCATAAATCCTAATAAAATGCCTGAAATGAGATAAAAATAGGCACGTTTGGGTTGTTCAAGACGATAAACAAAATAACCTGTCATTAAAATAAAGCCAGCGCTTGCATGTCCACCCGGAAAGCAATGCCCATGTTTCGCAGTAAAATCCCAAATATAGCCACCTAAGCTGTTAGGATGAGCCATATTCCAAGGGCAGGCATGAGCAGATTGTGATTTTAAGAGACCAACCAGTGCGCTACCAATCATGCTCACAAAAAACATATACCCATATTGCCAGCGGTAAAGCTTTAATTTCTCAACTTTAAATGATGCAAGCCATAGACCAAAAAAGATGACATAAATGCCAGTAATGATCTGTTTTACAATTTCATGATTAAGTCTTTCTAGATACCAATTGTCTCGATTGAAAAAATGACCCGTTGAATCGATCCAAGGCTGGATGAAGTACATATCAATTTTCCCACCCACTGGAAAAACGATTAAAAGCAGAAAAAAACTGAAAAACAGAAGAATGATATTAATCTGGAAAAATTGTTTTTGTTGATTCATGCCATGCAACATCAATTAGATCGTGAGTAAAGGCATTACATAAAATTAAGCTTAAATTGCTCTTAAACTATACTGAAGAAAGAAGTTCAATTTTCTTTAAAAAATAAAAAAAGCGACGAGAAGTATCGTCGCCCTGAGCACTTTAGAAAGTATTAAAACATACCCTCTTCAGAGTTTGCCGAAATTTTATGAATAGACAAATCTGCACCACGAAACTCGTCTTCTTGAGATAAACGAATGCCAATCGTCGCTTTAAGTAAACCGTAAACAATAAAGCCGCCAGCCAGTGCAATAGCAATCGCGAGTGCTGTTCCGATGAGTTGTGAGGCAAACGATACACCTCCTAAGCCACCAAGCCATTGTTGACCAAATAAACCTACTGCAATACCACCAAATGCGCCACATACGCCGTGTAAAGGCCACACACCTAACACATCGTCAACTTTAAGTTTGTTTTGAGTATAAGTGAATAGATACACAAACATAGCCCCAGCTGCACCACCAATCACAAGTGCACTGATTGGATGAACAATGTCAGAGCCTGCACAGATTGCGACTAAACCAGCAAGTGGGCCGTTGTGTAAGAAACCTGGGTCATTTTTCCCAATCGCATTGGCTGTAATCGTACCGCCAACCATTGCCATGAGGGAGTTAATAGCAACTAAGCCAGAAATAGCATCAACACGCTGAGCACTCATCACGTTAAAGCCAAACCAGCCGACAATTAAAATCCATGAGCCAAGTGCCAAAAATGGAATAGAAGAAGGGGGATGAGCACTTACACGACCATCTTTCTTATAACGACCAGAACGGGCACCCAATAAAATGACAGCAGCAAGTGCAATCCAACCGCCCATGGCATGAACTACGACTGAACCTGCAAAGTCGTGAAAAGCTGCGCCAAAGGTTGTTTCTAACCACTTTTGCAGACCATAGTTACCATTCCAGACCATACCTTCGAAAAATGGATATACCAGCGCAACTAAAGCGAGGGTGGCAATTGCTTGTGAACGCATTTTTGCACGTTCAGCAATACCACCCGAAATAATGGCAGGAATTGCCGCAGCAAAGGTGAGTAAAAAGAAACAACGCATGAGGTTATAGCCATGATCACTTGATAAAACCGTACCATCATGGAAGAAGTGCTGACCATAAGAAATGTAGTAGCCAACAAAGAAATATGCGATTGCAGAAAGGGCAAAGTCAGTCAGAATTTTACTAAGTGCGTTCACCTGATTTTTGTGGCGAACTGTACCAAGTTCCAAGAATGCAAAACCTGCGTGCATGGCAAGAACCAAAACTGCACCAAGTAATAAGAAAAATAGATCTACATTTTGCATAGCATGCTCGAAAAAAGTGCTAAATTCCATTTTGGAACAAATCTAGGTCTGTAAATTGCACCAAAATAGATTTAAGGAATCTAAAAACCTAAGCTTGTCGAAACAAACTCAATTGCATAAAAATGAATATGCAATAAGCGCACCAATTTGGATTAAATAGGGATTTTTTGGCGATAAATGGTGCATTGATCTAGTTAAAGAGGGGCAGTTTTGGCGCTTTTTACGTTACAAGTCATCTAATGCGCTTATAAATTGACCTGAAAGAGTTCGTTCTCAAAGTTTAAAAAGAGTCATCCATTTTTATTAATGATCTGACCAAACCGATTGTGCGACTTCAATAAAAGCTTTTGCAGCGGGACTCATGTGCTTTTTATTCTTGACTGCTAGACCAATAGAACGTTTAAGGTTCGGTTTAAAAGGGCGTTTAACTACATTTGGATAGAGTGACAGTAATTCTTTGGTGAGCACCATATCAGAGACAATCGAAATCCCTAACTGGTTATGGACCATGCTGACTATACTTAGAATTTGTGAAACATAAAATTTGATGTCTGGTTTCACATTAAAGTTTTTTAAAATTAATTCGACCTGATGTCTACTACCCGCCATTGTCATAATAAATGGGCAATTTTCTAGCTGTGCTGGATCAATATAGAGTTGCTGCGCGAGCGGGTAACCACTCGGAATTAGGGCCACAAAACGATCTTCAATTAATGGGAATGTATCAAAACGCTCATCTGGCATAATCAAAAAACCGACTTCTATGCGCCGTTCCAATAACCACTGAGCAACTTCTTTATCTTCACCTTCATCGATATAAATTTCAATTTTTGGGTAGCGTTGCCGAAAGGTTTCTAAAATTTCAGGCAATAGATAAATAGAGGATGAAGCCCCAAAAGATCCAATACGTAGTGTGCCTTCGTTTAAACCATGGATTGCAGCCACTTCTTTTTCTAAGGTATCGGAAATACTCAATAGCTCTTTTACATGAGTAAGTAGCTGCTGACCTGTCGTCGTCAGCTCAATATCACTTTGAGTTCTTGAAATCAGGTTAATGCCCCATTGTTGTTCTAATGATTTAAGCGCATGGGAAACTGCCGATTGTGAAATTCCCAGCTTTTCTGCTGTAGCAGTAAAGCTTTTTAGTTCAGCAATGAGTGCAAAAATTTCAAGTTGGGTAAAGGTCATGTTGTATTTATTATGAGTAAAAACTCATTTTATCATGAGTTTTCATTATCTTTAATATATGAGTAAGCCAAGCTAATTGTCAAAACAGCAAGCCTCAACAAAACTCGAGTAAAGAAATGAATAGTATTGTTTTATCTCTATTTCCCTTAGTTGCATTAATTGCATCGGGATACTTATTTAAAAAATATCGTTTTTTTAGCGATGAGTTTTGGGCTGGGGCTGAGAAGCTGAATTACTATATTTTATTTCCTGCTTTGCTTTTCAGTACGTTATCGACCGCGAAAATTGACTTACAAAGCTTGAGTACAGCCATCATTGCGATGTTGATTGTGGTTTTAGCAGTCACCGCCTTTTTATACATCCTCCGAATGTTTTGGCAAATACCCCCTGCACGTTTTGGTGTGCACGTACAAAGTATGGTTCGCTTTAATACCTATATTGGTTTGGCATTAGTGACTTCACTTTTTAAAAGTGAAGGAATGGCAATACTGGCAATTTTATTGGCGCTTTGCATTCCACTGGTAAATGTTATTTCGGTGCTTGCTCTAACCTCTAAAGAACACATGGCAATTAAACCTGTTTTGATTGCACTCCTTAAAAATCCTTTAATTGCATCGTGTGTAGTAGGGGCAGCAGTCAATGCACTTCAAATCCCGATTTGGGAAGGCTTTACTCACTTTATCAAGCTTTTTTCAGTGTCGAGTTTGCCACTGGGTTTGTTATGTGTTGGCGCAGCTTTACAGTTTATGCAAATTAAAAAGGACATTGTGGTATTGGCAGCAGACACGTTCGCACGACTTTTAGCAGTGCCTGCCTTTGCTTACGCGGTCTGCATGTGGTTTGGTTTATCAAGTTTACAAACACAAATTTTAGTTATTTTCTTTGCGCTACCGACTGCTTCCGCTTCCTACATTTTAACTAAGGTTTTGGGTGGCGATAGTCAGCTCATGGCTGCCGTGATTAGCTTTCAAACCTTATGTGCTGCCGTGACTTTGCCATTAGTGATTTGGTGGATTTCTTAAGATATAAATCTTTAGGCTGACTCATATTTAAAGAATGCTTAGCTACCTTCCTCATATAATTATTGCTACACTTTTTTCTTTTTCAGGTGGATAAGTATGTCCTTTGATCTCAAAGTGAGCTTGCAGCAAAGGTCTGAACCGTCTGCACAGCAGAAAAAACTGAATCGCCTGATTGATAAAATAGAGCAGCAAAAAGTTAGCCTGAGCACATGGCAAAATGCACAAGCTGAGATTCAACAGCACATACGGCAAAAACTGATGCCTGTGTATAGCGATTTACATGCCGTGCTATTTCAGCAGTTGGATCAACTTTGGAATATGTTGCATAGCCATGAGTTTTCCAAAGCAGACATGCAACAACTAGACGAAAAAATTGCCCAGCTTGCCCAAATGTTGAAGCGCTCAAAAATGTTATCTACTGAACAGTTGGAGTTGGTAAAGCAGATTGATACCTTTTATCAGCAACATGCACAAGAGTCGGTAAAAAAGAATAAAAAAGCTCAACCAATAGAATTTGGATATGAAGAAAGTGCTGATCAAGGTTTAGAGTTTGAAGAAGACTTTGAACAGTATGCAGCCGAGCAACAACAAGCGCGAGAACAGGCTAAACAACAAAGACAGCAACAAAAACGTGAACAAGCAGAGCAAATGGCAGCGCAGTCACTTAAAACAGTCTATTTAAAAATTGCCGCGATGATTCACCCAGATCGTGAGCAAGATGAAACAAAAAAACAGGAAAAAACTGAGCTGTTCCAACAGGCAAGTCAGGCCTACGAAAAGCAGGATTTGTTTTATTTACTCAAACTCCAGTTACAGCTTGAACAGAATAAAGGGCTAGGCGCTAAAGAATTATCTGCCGAGCAGTTACGGTTTTATAAACTGGCTTTGGATGCACAAAGTCAGCAGCTTGAAAGTCAAATTGCTGAGATTTTGGATTCGTTTCAGTTAGCCAAGAATGTAAAAGCAGAGAATGTGCATATTAGTGATGTTTATAAAGCTGTCGATGCTGATTGTGCTGAATTAAAGCAGCAGTTGAAGTGGGAAAAGGAACGCTTAAAGCATATGAAAAAGGTGAGTGGGATAGAGATGTTGTTGGGGCATGGGGTGCTTTAATTTTAAAAAGCACCTTTTTCTCTGACAATAAGCTTTACATATATTTTACAAGGAGAAAGCATTTTCTGGATTAAATAGTAATTAAATTCAACGGAATATTCTCATATCCTATGACTGGGAAAAAGATTATTAATAGTGATTAGCCAAATCAATTTGTATTCCAGAACGTATTGGTTTAACATCAATTCCAGTATTTCTTTTTAGTCTAATAGATAATTTATCTGTTTGTGAGTTTTTTTTGGGTATTCCAGTAGATACCGCAAAAGCAATTCTAGGAACCTTACTGTGTACTTGATCGAGACTTTTGAGATAATTATAAGTAGATTCAAACTGCTCAAAAACATCATCAAACTTCCCTTTACCTTTAAGTTTAAATAAAAAATAACATTCTAGAGCTTTATTTTTTGTATCTAAAATTTTATACATCCAATCACATTTTTTTATTTCTGATGTATTTATTAAACCACCATCTACTTTAACCTCACATAAATACTGGAAATTAGGATTAATTACTTGAAATGAATTATTAAGTTCTTTTCTAATTGGAAAAATTTTTTTTGTTCCACAGTCTTCAAATCTACACATAATTTTAACTCTTAACCTCCCTTTAATTATTAAATTTCTTTTTCAAAAGCAAGTAACTTACTAAAAATATCTTGAGAATGTTCTGATGCTTTGTCTATTTCATTAGAGTCAATAATATCAAATTCATGATCAATAATACTAGTTAAATATCCATTTTCTATTTTATAAGCAGAAAGATTGTTGCTATGGATGGCTGTTGTATTAGGTAAAATTTCTTGGAAATCATTTTGTGTTAATAGATTCCTTTTTATTAAACTACCAGCATATAGATAATTGTTAAATTCACTTAAAACATAAGGACTATGAGTTGTTAAAATAAAATTTAGGTCTTTCCCATATAGATAAGATAAAATTTTAATAGTTAATGCTTGAGAAATTGGGAATAAGTGGGCTTCAGGTTCTTCTATATAGATTAAGTCTTTTTTAGTTTCAGAAAAAAAAGATAATACTGAAAGAGTTAATAGCATGGGTAGAGCTTCTTGTTGTCCAGAAGAAGCTTGAGCTAAGGCTATTTCACGATTATTCTTGTCTAAAATATATAGTTGATTATCTTTTTCAATAATTTCACCTTTCATTATTTCTTGGATAAATTGAATAGGAAAGTTATTATAAATTTTTTCTTTATTTTTATTATAAAATCCTCTGTATCCTTCATACATTTGTCCAAAATCTCTAATAAATGGATCTAAATTTTGTTGAGCGGTATTAATAAATGAAAATAGGTTTTCTTGAAAAAGTGAGAAAAAAGCCCTTGTAGCAGGAATAAAAGTGGGAGAGCTAATAATTTGATTTATACTTGATTCTTCTAATATTTTAGTTGCTGCTCTTTTATATAAAAAATGTTTTGGAAATTTAAATAATTCATTATCATTAATTTGTGAGCTATCTAATTCATTTTTTACATCTAAAAATTTTAATAGTGAGATATTGTAGTCACTTGCTAATTTTCCTGATAATTTAGTTTGAAAATCATTATTTAAATTACTAATATCAATTTTAATATCATTTTTAGTATAAACAATTTCAAAATTTTGATTTTTCCAAGCATACTCAGGAAAAATTTCTATAAATTTTTCTTTTATACCTTTGTAAACTTTATCTAGAGAATTTTCCTGAGTTAGACATTTTCTAAAAATAGATCCTATTTCTTGAAAAAAATAAAGAGCCTTAACTATTACGCTTTTACCTGTACCTTGAGAACCAATAATAACATTTATTTTTTTTACTTCTAATTCAGCTTCTTTGATAACTAGAAAGTTTTTTATATAAAGATTTTCCATAATTTAAAAACAATAAAAGGCCGATAATTCGACCTTTTATCTTACACATTAAATCATAAACTTTAAAGATTACAGTGCAGCAATTTGCTCCATATTCGCTTTAACTTTCTCTAACTGAGCAGCAAATTCAGCAAGCTTCGCTTTTTCACCTTCAACAACTGCTGCTGGTGCTTTAGATACAAAGCCTTCGTTTGCAAGTTTGCCTGCGATTTGGTCGTGTTGCTTTTGGATTTTATCCAGGTCTTTTTGCAAACGAGCAAGCTCAGCTTTAGGGTCAATTAAGCCTTTCATTGGTACAAATACCGATGCATGGCTAACAACGCTAGAGCAAGATAAAGGTGGCTCTTGGTCTTTATTCAAGAACTCAATGCTTTCAACTTTAGCCAAGGCTTTGAACAATGCTTCAATACGAATAATTTGTTCACGTTCAGCGTCAGAAGTGTTTTGAAGTAATACTGGCAACAAGCGTGCATTACCTAAGCCCAACTCACCACGAATGTTACGTACTGCACCAATCAAACCTTGAAGCCATTGCATATCTGCTTCAGCTTGTTCGTTGATTTTTGCTTGCTCAGGAATAGGGTATTGAGCAGTCATAATCGTTGGGCCACCTTGACCAAGCATTGGTGCAAGAGTCTGCCAGATTTCTTCTGTCAAATACGGCATTAACGGATGAGCCAAACGTAAAGAAGCTTCCATGACTGCAAGCAATACACGGCGTACTTCAGCTTTACGCTCTTCTGAAACTTCTGCATCGTTTAGAACTGGTTTAGTTAACTCAACGTACCAGTCACAGTACTCATTCCAGATAAAGTCGTAAATCGCTTGAGCAGCAAGGTCTAAACGGTAAGTTGCAAACGCTTGGTGTACAGCAGCTTCAGCTTTTTGCAGACGGCTCATAATCCATTGTTCTGGAAGTTCCCATAGATCAGGGCGCGCTTCTTGACCAACAGTTTGACCTTCAACATTCATGAGAACGAAACGAGTTGCGTTCCAGATTTTGTTACAGAAGTTACGGTAGCCTTCAACACGTTTTAAGTCGAACTTGATGTCACGACCAGTGTTTGCAAGCGCACAGAACGTGAAACGAACTGCGTCAGTACCATAAGCATTAATGCCTTCTGGGAACTCTTTACGCGTTGATTTTTCAATCTTCGCAGCATCTTTCGGGTTCATTAAGCCAGTTGTACGTTTTGCAACTAAGCTTTCTAAATCAATACCGTCAATCAAGTCTAATGGATCAAGCACGTTACCTTTAGACTTCGACATTTTTTGACCTTCACCATCACGTACCAAGCCGTGAACGTAAACAGTCTTAAATGGAACTTGCGATGAACCATCTTCATTTTTCATGAAGTGCAGGGTCATCATGATCATACGGGCAACCCAGAAGAAAATGATGTCAAAACCAGTCACCAACACATCTGTTGGGTGGAAGGTTTTTAAGAAATCATTTGCTGCGTCTTTTTGTGCGTCGCCAGTCCAACCTAAAGTTGAGAATGTCCAAAGTGCAGATGAGAACCATGTATCAAGAACGTCCTCGTCTTGTTTAAGTTCAACGTCAGCAGCGATGTTGTTTTTCGCACGTACTTCTTCTTCGTTACGGCCAACATAGATATTGCCATTTGCATCGTACCAAGCTGGAATACGGTGACCCCACCAAAGCTGACGTGAAATACACCAGTCTTGAATGTCACGCATCCATGCCATGTACATGTTGCTGTACTGCTCTGGCACAAACTTAATACGGCCATCTTGAACTGCTTCAATTGCAGGCTCCGCAAGCGGCGCAATTTTTACGTACCATTGGTCAGTAAGTAACGGCTCAATGATCACGCCAGAACGGTCACCGCGTGGAGCTTTTAAGTCATACGGTTGGATTTGATCTAACCAGCCTTCAGCTTCAGCTTGAGCAACTAATTTTTTACGTGCAGCAAAACGTTCTAAACCAGCATAGTCCGCAGGTGCAGTAATGGTTTTAGAAATTTGTTCGCCAGCTTTTGCAATATATTCAAACTCACCTAAAACTTCGGCATTTTTGTTGAAGATATTAATAATTGGCAAGCTATTGCGTTTACCTAGGTCATAGTCATTGAAGTCATGAGCAGGGGTAATTTTTACACAGCCAGTACCGAAGTCTTTTTCAACGTAGTCGTCAGCAACAATCGGAATTAAACGACCTGTAATTGGCAATACAATGTTTTTACCAACAAGGTGTGCATAACGCTCATCTTCAGGGTGAACGGCAACCGCAGTATCACCAAGTAAAGTTTCAGGACGAGTCGTTGCAACGACTAAATAGTCTTTGCCATCTTGAGTTTTAACTGATTTATCTTCAAAGAAATATTTAAAGTGCCAAAGTGAGCCTTTTTCTTCTTTGCTTTCTACTTCAAGGTCAGAAAGAGCAGTTTGAAGTTTAGGATCCCAGTTTACAAGGCGCTTACCACGGTAAATTAAACCATCTTCGTGCAAACGAACGAATACTTCTTTAACTGCGTTTGATAAACCTTCGTCCATCGTGAAGCGTTCACGTGACCAGTCTACAGATGAACCTAAGCGACGAATTTGTTTCGTAATTGTGCCGCCAGATTGTTCTTTCCATTCCCAAACTTTTTCGATGAACTTATCACGACCCAAGTCATGACGAGTCACACCTTGTAAGCCAAGTTGACGCTCAACAACCATTTGCGTTGCAATACCAGCATGGTCAGTACCCGGTTGCCACAAAGTATTTTTACCCATCATACGGTTATAACGGGTGAGGGCATCCATAATGGCATTGTTAAAGCCATGGCCCATGTGCAAACTACCTGTGACGTTTGGTGGTGGAATCATGATACAGAATGATTCACCGTGACCAGAAGGTTTGAAGTAACCTTGTTCTTCCCACGTTTGGTACCACTTCTTTTCGATCTCGGTTGGATCGTATGTGGTCGCAATATTTTGAGCGGTTTGAGCGTCAGTCATAGTAGCTTAGATCGAATATGCATAAAAAATTGCACCTATTGTAGCAAAAAAATGCCTCGAAATTAATGTGCTGAAAACAGATAAACGGTTTTGTATTTTTTTCAAAAAACGGTAGATTTATGAAAGATGGATCACAATTTAATCGTGTAGACACACGGCACAAAAATTACAAACGAATTGAAAAAGGATGTTGCTCATGAGTTATGAAGTTTTTTTGAAAATTTCCGATTCAACTTATACACAATTCGAGACCATTCGGCAGAAACTGCATGATGGGGTAAGTCAAAGTCAGGCAAAACCTTTAGGCGATGTACTCTCTGATCTTTCTTGTGAAATTATTGAGCAGGTTTTTTCTGTGCTTTTACAGTCAGGAAGTGCAACTATGTCTCCAAAACAACAAGCTGAGTCTGAAAAAGTTATTCAGCAGGTCTTAGAGACTTTTCGAAAATATATGCCTTGGTCAGTTTCATTTTTTGGAAATGAGCGTCTTTTGCCTTTAGTCGATTACATGACATCTCTGATGAAAGAACAGGGGCAGCAAATTTATATTACCTATCCAGTTACCCTGCAACTCGTACAACAAGCTCAAAACCTTACGCAGCAAATTCGTGACGGTAATATGCAAAGTATTGCAGCTGCTTTTGAAACATTAATACAAATTGTAGATTTAGGCGTAACAAGCCTAGTACGTGAGCCTAAAAAGCGTTTAAAATTTAATTTAGTTGTCGATAAAACTCTTAACGGAGTAATCAACATGACGACGCATTTAGGCTATAAACGTTTGGAAAAGTTAGGTACACAGGTCGATCAGACCACAGCAACTCATTATATCAACCACTTTTTGGCCTTCATGCATCAAGCAGCATAATTTAAAAAGATAATAGGAATATAAAGCATGGCCAAACTTGATACTTTGCAAAATAAAGTGGTATGGATTACGGGAGCATCTTCTGGTCTGGGTAAGGCCTTAGCAGGTGAGTTGGCTTTGCAAGGGGCCGAAGTGATTTTGACCTCGCGTCGTTTTGAAGAATTAGAAGAAGTTCGGGTTGGCTTATTAAACGCTGACCGTCATTTGTCGGTGGTTGCCGATATTACTGATGAAAAACAAGTAAACGAAGCTTATAAGCAGATTTTAAAAGCGAAAGGGCGAATTGACTGGCTTATCAATAATGCTGGCTTAAGCCAACGTGCTTTAATTAAAGATACGACAATGGCAACTGAACGGGCCATTATGGAAGTCGACTATTTCTCTCAAGTGGCATTAACCAAAACTGTGCTGCCGACCATGCTAAAACAAAAGTCTGGTCGAGTTGTATTTGTGTCGAGTGTAGCGGGTTTATTAGGCACTCAGTACCGTGCAAGCTACTCTGCTGCTAAGGCGGCAATTCACATGTGGGCAAATAGTTTACGTGCTGAAGTCTCCGATCAAGGTGTTGAAGTTTCAGTTATTTTCCCAGGCTTCGTAAAAACTAACGTTTCGTTCAATGCGCTAAATGGTGCTGGGCAACCTCAAGGTCATCAAGATGAGGCTATCGAGAATGGTTTAGAGGCTGATGTATTTGCAGAGCAATCTGTAAAAGCATTAATGCAGGGGCAAGAATATATTGTTGTTGGTGGAGCAAAAGAAAAACTGGGTGTGATGGTTTCTCGGATGTCACCAAAACTTCTTTATAAAATGATTCGGAAAACAAAAGTAAAATAAAAAAGTGATTTTGCCGTGCTAAATTGATGGAAAAACCCGCATAGAAGGTTCACCATGGATCAAGACTACCATCGTATTTTAGAGGTCATTACGCGTTTTCAATTGGTTTTTGACCAGAAAAATTGGGATGCGTTTGATGAGTTGTTGGCCGATCAACTTGAGGTGGACTATTTGCAGTTTAGAGGGGAACCTTTATGTGTGGTGTCTTGTCATGAATATAAAGGTTCACGGCAACAAGCTTTGTCACATTTGCGACTACAGCACAATTTAAGCAATCCTCTTATTCGGATTGAACAAGACCGAGCATGGTTAGAATGTAATTATCAAATTTATCGTTTTTCGGAAAATGATTATTTTCATTCTTTTGGTCGCTATTATTTTACTCTGGCAAAACAACAGGGCATATGGAAAATTACCGGAATTTGCCAACACTTAACTAAAAATATTGGCAATCCGCGTATACATTTTTCTGCTATGGGGCAGTGTTAATCTTTGACTGCTGTTCCGTAGGCAAATACCTCTACCATTCCACCTTGCATACCCAGTTCGGTTGTACTCAGCCGAACTCCCATAATGTGATTGGCACCGACACTTTGAGCTTGTTGTTTTAGTCGTACAATCGCCTCGCGGCGAGCACGTTCAACAATACTTTCATAGCTGGTCAGCCGACCGCCTAAAATATTTTTTATAGAGGCCAGTACATATTTAAAGTAGTCATGCGAAATAACTACATTACTGCTAATAAAATGGCCTAACTGATCACTTGTGGCAAAACGATTGGTATCAATTCTGATATGGGCAAATTGTTGCTCTTTTTCTAGAAGTTCATTTAAATGTTTTTGTTCAATATGGCGGCCAAAAGCCCAACCAATACTGAAAAGAATGAGAAAAATAACAAGCTGAAAAATAAGATTGTCCATTTTCTACCTATGCATTAAATGGATCGGGCAGATGAGGTGCTTGAGGCTGCACAACCACTGCTGTGCCATATACGAATAACTCAGAAGCACCTTGGGCAATATTTGAGGTAGAAAAACGAATACCCACAATTGCATTGGCACCAAGTTGCTGGGCTTTTACAATCATACGTTGCATAGCCTCTTGGCGAGATTCTTCTAATAATTCGGTATAACCAGTAAGTTCACCACCTACAATATTTTTTAAACTCGCCATCAGGTCACGGCCAACATGCTTACTACGAACGGTACTTCCGTAAACAACATCCAGCTGCTTTACAATCTGGTGGCCTGGAACACTTTCTAAATTACTCAATAACATTGTTTTTTATCAATCTAAATTCTTAAGGTTTCAAGATAAAAAATATTCAGATGAGTTGCAATAAAAAAGCCCACCGAAGTGAGCTTTTGTGAATAAGTTATTTAAAACTTATTGCTTTTTAAGTTCAGCACTAGATGGTTGATTAACCACTGTATCTGAAGTATTTGCTTTTAAACCACCACCTAGAGTTTTGTATAACTCGATTTGGTTGTTTAAGTTTGCTTGTTGAAGCAATAACAAACCTTGTTCTGCTGAATAAGATGAACGCTGTGCATCAAGAACCGTCAAGTAACTATCAATACCGGCACGGAAGCGTGCATTTGAAAGTGTGTAGTTACGGTTAGTTGCTTCTACTAGACGTTGTTGAGCTGTTAAACGCTCACCAATGTTGGCACGAGTTGCAAGCGCGTCATTAACTTCACGGAACGCAGACTGAACTGATTTTTCATAATCAGACAATGCAATTTTCTGATCAGTTTCAGAAATTTTTACATTGGCACGACGAGTGCCCCAGTCAAAGATTGGTAAGTCTAAGCTTGGTCCAATTGACCATACAAAACCACCAGACTTAAATAGATCACTTAAGTCAGTTGATGCATAACCTGCAGAACCCGTTAAGCTAATGGTTGGGAATAAACGTGCTTTTGCAGCACCAATATTCGCACCAGCAGCGCTTAAGTTATATTCAGCAGCTTTTACATCTGGACGGTTGTTAAGCAAGTCGCTTGGTAAACCCGCTGTAAATACATTTTGTTGCGTAATGCGTTTTACAGGTTGGGTTGGCAACAAGTTTTGTGGAACTGATTGACCTACTAATAAGTTCAACAAGTTTTGCGCTTGAGCAATTTGAGTTTTGTAGTTCGCTACATCATTACGCGCAGTTTCTACAGAAATCTGTGCCTGACGTAGTGGAACTTCACTATCGATGCCCACATCAAAACGTTTTTTGTTGAGATTGTAAGAATCTAACTGTGCTTTAAGCGTTTGCTCTGCCAGTCTTAAGTTTGCTGTTGCAAACGAATAATTTAACCATGCTTGAGCAACTTGGCTAATCAGACTGATTTGAGTCGAATCACGTGCGCTTTGCGTTGAAAGATAACTATCTAATGCAGCATCTTTTAAGCTACGTACACGGCCCCAGAAATCAAGCTCATAGGCAGTTACACCCAAACCTACTTGATAAGTAGAGTAGGGGTTATTCGGATCACGGCTTTGAGAAACCTGACGAATTGCACTACCACTTGCTCCGATTGTTGGAAGCTGGTTATTCTGTGTAATTCGATATTGCTGTTGAGCACGTTCGATATTGAGCGTTGCTGTACGTAAGTCGCGGTTGTTGGCAAGTGCCAAATCAATCACTCCGAGCAAACGAGGGTCGCTAAAGAACTGTTTGTAACCCTGTTCAGCAATAGACGTACCAGAAGCGCTATTATATGCATAGCTTTGTGGAATATCGGTTTTCACGACTGGTTCTGGGCCGCGCATGCTTTGACAAGCTGACAAAGCAAGCGCAAGTGCAGATACCGCAATGCTACGACCTGAAATAGACCATACGTTTTGCATCACGATTTATGCTCCTGAGTGTTTATGGTTTTTGGTTTGTACTTAAAGATACTACGAATCCACACATAGAATACAGGGATAAAGAAGATACCTAAGAACGTTGCACTGAGTACGCCACCGAGTACACCGTAACCGACAGAGTGCTGACTTCCTGCACCAGCACCTGTTGAAAGGGCAAGCGGGAGTACACCAAAACCGAAGGCAAGGGTAGTCATGATAATTGGGCGTAAACGCATTTTTGCGGCATGTAAAGTTGCCTCAATCAGGTCTTCACCTTTTTCCTGCAGCTCTTTTGCAAACTCAACAATTAAGATCGCATTTTTTGCAGAAAGACCGATTACCGCGATCATCGCTACTTGGAAGTAAATGTTATTTGAGAGATTTGGATCTCCTTTAATAATCATACCCAAGTAAGTTAATACGATTGCACCAATAATACCGAGTGGTACTACAAGTAAAACCGAGAACGGAATAGACCAGCTTTCATACAATGCAGCCAAGCAAAGGAAAACGATTAACAATGAAAGCGCATATAAGAATGGAGCTTGAGCACCAGACTCACGTTCTTCAAGTGATAAACCTGTCCATTCATAGTCGAAACCTTGTAAGCCCATAGATGGTAACTTAGCAATAATTTCTTCCATCGCTTTCATCGAGTCACCAGAGCTCACGCCAGGTGCAGGTGTACCTTGAATGTTAACCGATGACACGCCGTTATAACGTTCAAGACGTGGAGAACCATATGTCCATTCGCCAGTAGCAAATGCAGAGAATGGAACCATTTCGCCTTTGTTATTACGTACATACCACTTATTTAAGTCTTCAGGCATCATACGGGTACCCGCATCACCTTGAACATAAACTTTCTTCACACGTCCACGGTCAACGAAGTCGTTAATGTATGAGCCACCCCATGCAATACGCATCGTATTGTTAATGTCGGCAATGCTCACACCCATGGCACCAGCTTGAGCTTGGTCTACATTAATTTGATACTGAGGTGTATCTTCTTGACCATTAGGACGAACACCCACAAGACGTTTATCTTGTGCAGCTAAACCTAAGATCGTATTACGTGCAGCAATAAGTTTCTCATGGCCTTGACCACTTGAATCTTTAAGTTGCAAGTTGAATCCGGCTGTTACACCTAATTCAGGCATTGCTGGAAGCTGCAATGGCATAACGTATGATGCGTCTTTAACGATCATGTTCAATGCCATACCACGCTGAATCAAAGCGCCAATTTGAGACTCTGGTGAAGTACGTTCACTCCAGTCTTTCAATTTAACGAAGCCAATACCAGCATTTTGACCAACACCTGTGAATGAGAAGCCTGAAACGGTGAAAATAGATTCCACAGTGTCTTTTTCATTCATGAAGAAGTTTGTCATGGTGTCAATCACTTTACCTGTACGGTCAAGCGTTGCATTTGGTGGTAATTGAACAAGTGTCATTACCACACCCTGATCTTCTTCTGGTAAGAATGAAGATGGGAGTTTTTGGAACAAGAACACTAATAAAGCAATAACCACAGCGTAAAGTACGCCAGAGAAGATTTTGCCTTTAAGCATGCGATTAACACCATTTTGGTAGCTATGCGACATGCGGTCAAAACCATTGTTAAAGCTTCTAAAGAAACGAGCAAAAATATTATTACTTGGTTCTTTATTAGGATCATGCTGTTTTAAAATGGTTGCACAAAGTGCTGGTGTGAATGTTAACGCCACAATTAACGATAGAACCATTGCTGTTACAAGGGTAATCGAGAACTGACGGTAAATTACACCAGTTGTACCACCAAAGAATGCCATTGGTACGAATACAGCTGTTAATACACTCGTAATACCAACTAACGCGCCAGAAATCTGTTGCATTGATCGTGAAGTCGCCGTGACCGGATCGGTATGCTCTTCACTCATAACACGTTCGACGTTCTCGACGACAACGATGGCATCATCGACCAGAAGACCAATTGCCAACACCATAGCGAACATGGTTAAGGTGTTAATTGAGAAGCCAAAGATATTAATAACAGCGAATGTACCTAATACAACAACTGGTACAGCAAGTGTTGGAATAATCGTTGCACGCCAGTTCTGTAAGAACAAGAACATGACAATGAATACCAAAATTACCGCTTCAATTAATGTGTGTACAACACTTTCAATTGAAAGGCGAATAAATGGAGTCGTGTCATAAGCCAGTTTATCTTCAAGACCCGCTGGATAGTTTTTACGTAATTCAGATAAACGATGTTCAACTGCTTCGGCAGTATCAAGTGCGTTGGCACCAGTTGCAATCTTAATTGCAAGACCAGCTGCTGGTTTACCATTAAACTTCGAGTCGAATTGATAGTTATCAGAACCTAATTCTACGCGAGCAACATCTTTTAATCGAACCTCAGCACCAGATGCAGTGTTCTTTAAGAAGATATTTTTAAACTGTTCAGGAGTTTGCAGTAAACTTTGTGCATTTACTGTTGCGTTAAGCACTTGACCTTGTACAGCCGGTGCACCACCTAATTGACCTACAGCTACTTGTGAGTTTTGCGCTTGTAAAGCTGTCGCAATATCACTAGGTGTAAGCTGGTAACTTGTTAACTTAGCTGGATCAAGCCAGATACGCATTGCGTATGAACCACCAAAGACCGTTACCTCACCAACACCAGCCACACGGCTAAGCGGTTCTTTAATAGACGAGTTTACATAGTCTTTAATGTCAGAGTCAGACAAGTTGTTATCTGGTGAATAAAATGCAATAACTTGCAAGAAGCTTGCACCAGATTTAGTAACAGTTACACCTTGACGTTGTACATCTTCAGGTAAAAGTGCAGTTGCAGATTGCAGTTTATTTTGAACCTGAACCTGTGCAATATCTGGGTCAACACCTTGTTCAAAGTTTAATTGAATAGAGGCTTGACCGTTACCCGCACTGTTAGATGAAATATAACGTAAACCATCTAGACCATTCATTTGTTGTTCAATGATCTGGGTTACGGTGTTTTCAACAGTCTCAGCCGATGCACCAGGATAAGTTGCAGCAATCGTAACTGTCGGCGGTGCAATCGTCGGATACTGTGCAATAGGCATTTTTGTTAGCGTGAGAATACCCGCCAACATAATGACTAATGCAATCACCCACGCAAAAATGGGGCGATGAATAAAAAATTGTGCCATTCAATCTACCCCTTATGCATTTGAAGATGCTTTCTGTTCTGCTTGAGGTTTACCTGATTGAGCCGGTTTTGTCGCATTTGGAGCTGCGCCTTGTGGATTTGCTGGTTGAGCTTGGTAAGGTTTTGCTGAAACTTCTTGCCCTTCTTTAACCTTGGCAACACCATCAACAATCACTTTATCACCAACTTTAAGACCGTTAGTCACAATCCAGTTTTGTCCTTGAACACCAGAGGTTTCAACAGGACGACTCTCAACAGTACCTTTGGCATTAACAAGCATTGCTACAGCTTGACCTGTAGGTAAACGCGTAATTGCAGCTTGAGGAATCAGGTAAGCATTAGGCACTACACCTTGAACAATCTGTGCAGTGGTATACATGCCCGGAAGTAACAGATGATTCGGGTTTGAGAATACGGCACGTAAAGTAATCGTTCCTGTATCCTGATTGACCGAAGCATCAGAGAAAGCAAGTTGTCCTTCGATTGGGTAAGTTGAACCATCTTCGAGCTTCAATTTCACTTTTGTGTTGTTACTATTGTTTAAACTGCCTTTGCTGAGTTGTTGACGTAAACGCAATAACTCGGCACTAGACTGGTTAATATCAACGTAGATCGGATCTAACTGCTGAATCGTCACTAAAGGATCAGTTTGGTTTGCAGTAACTAAAGCACCTGCTGTGACAGAAGAACGTCCAGACTGACCAGAAATTGGTGAACGAATTGTAGAGTAGCCAAGATCAACATTTGCATTCGTTACTTGAGCTTTTGCTGCAGAAACTTGTGCTTCGGCAACATTAACCTGACCAAGTAAGTCGTCATATTCCTGTCTAGATACAGCATTACTTGAAACAAGTTGCTTATAACGGTTTAGCTTGGTACGTAGTGAAGCTAGATTTGCCTGTTGTTGTAAAAGAGCAGCTTTTGCATTTTCAAGCGTTGCACGGTTCGTTCTAGAGTCGAGCTCATAAAGCGCCTGACCTTCACGAACATAGCTTCCTTCAGCAAACAAGCGTTTTAAAATCACACCGCTTGTTTGAGGGCGAACTTCAGAAATTTGATATGCTGAAGTACGGCCAGAAAGCTCAACGCTTTGTTCAACACTTTGTGGTTGAGCAACAATAACACCTACTTCTGCAGGCGGCATTTTCTGAGCAGCAGCAGCTTGCTGTTTCTCATCGGAGCCTTTGCTACAACCAACAAGTGCGATACTTGTTGCTAATGCGCAAGCAGTAAGGGCAGGAGCCCAAAGCTTAGCCGACATCATTGTTCCACCTCGTTTAGATAAAATCTAAAAATATATTTGTTTTCTACTTAACCTACTTTGTGTTTGTAATAACCAGAGCCAAAGCAGTGCAATCCAAATAAAACCTATGCCCCAACCGGCGAGTACATCTGTTGGAAAATGAACTCCAGCATATATTCTTGAAAGCCCCATGCAGATAAACCAAAAACAGGAGATCAAAATGATATAAGGAGAGTTAATGTTGGGCCTATGGCATAACATTATCATTGCCATACAAGCCAGTGTTGATGCATAAACACTATGTGCACTTGGGAACGATGCACCATAACTTTCGACAATATGATATACCTGTGGAGGTCTTGGACGGTCAACACACCACTTGAGCAGCCAACCCGTGATGATACTGCCAAGAACACCCACGCTAATGAAAATAACAGTAATATATTTTTTATACCATGCTTGATATATACACACCAACAAGGATAAAAAACATACAAAAGGCATACCACCTACACGTGCTAGAAAGGTCGTAATAGAGTTAAGATAATCTGATCGATTTTCACTCAATATTTGAACGGTGAGAAGATCCAAAGATTGAAGTCTTGGTACAAAAAGACCAAGAACACCTAATCCTAAAAAAATACAACCAATAAAAAGCAATAAATAGGGCATGTATATACCTTTGCTTGTTCAAGCAGTGTCTACTACTGAAAGCCGTTAAAAGTGTACTTGCCAGTACACTTTTTTTCAAGCCTGATAGATCATCGTAAATTCATTTTGAAAATTTTTTAACATTTGGAAAAACAATCACAACAAAATTGACGAAAATCACATTTTGTGTACAAAGCAAAATTCTTAGTGGTCTGCTTTTTTCCCGTTATTTGTTGAAGTGTTTTCTTCAAGTTCTAATGGTTGTTTTGGTGGCCAGAAAAAATCACTTGGACGAGTTAAAAAATGAGTCATGACCAATTTGGCTAAAGGTTTCCATTGTTCAAAGCGGACTCGACGCGCTCGTAATGCCACAATAATTGTTAAGGTGAAACTCACAAATAAGTTGGTGAGACCAATACATAACACACCGAGAAAGGACACGATAATCAGTCCGATATCTGGGCTGCCGTTAATAGTCATTAAACCCTGAATAAAGTTAGCGGATGCAAAGGCAATATGGCGGATATCTAAAGGTAGACCTAGGATAAAGCCTATGGTCCCCATACTTCCTAGCATAATACCGAATAAGAAGTTACCGGCTAACGCACCTAAATTACGTTCAATATATTCAGCAAAACGGTTAAGGCGATCTTGCCCAAACCAGCTAGCTAAACGGCGATGTGCTCTTAGGCGCGGGCCGACTTTTCGGTAAACAGCCATGTTGTCAAAGTATCCTGCAATGAGACCTGACAAAAACAAACATACTCCAGCAATTGCTGCATGTGGAACTGCTAATGAAGTAAAGGGGTTTAAGCTGTGTAGAAGATAAGTTGCTTTAGTATGGGTTAATAACGGTTCATCAAGGTAAAACTGCCAAGCAAAAGTAATGAGTGCAGCAGTAGGAATCGCAATTGAAATATTGCCCAAAATAGCAATAAATTGCGTTCGGATAATATTAATAATAAGCGCCGCTAACTCTGCAATTTGAGCTGTTTTAGAGCCTTTACGTTGCTGTACTGTTGCAGCAAGAGCCGCCGCTGTCATAGCGGGTTGCTTGGTCGCAACTGTAAAATGCAGAACATGAATCAGAATGAAACCTAGGGAATAATTCATACTGAAAGTAAAGGCTTGCATGAGCGGGGCCATTGTCATTCTTGCAGCAAGAATTTTTAAAGATGCCATAAAGGCAATAATGACACCTGCACCAGCGGCAGCTTTATACATTCCCCAGAAGCCTTTGGTATCTGTACTTACGTAATGTTCACCTGTTCGGCTAGCATTTTCTGTTACCTGAAAAGCAATGAGTTCACTGGTCGTACTGAGTAATGAGCGAACACTTTTTTCGCTGTAATGTGCTTTGGTTAAATCGGAAATCAGATGTCCTAAAGAAACATATTTTCCTTTAGTGTTATCTACGACCAGATAAAGTAATAACTCAATTCGATCAAGACATTGCTCAAGTAATGACAGTAAGTAAGTCAAACTTAAGCTGACACCAATTCTTTTGGTCGCACGACGAATCTTTAAAACCACATCTCGGCACTGTTCCAACATAACAAATGCTTGTGATGCATCGGGCGGGGAAATAACCGCAATCTCATGTTCGGAAATTTCTTGTTTTTTATACTTTTCAATAAACTCAATAATTTCACGGTTCTGAACTAAAAACGGTGACTCATATTCTGTTAATTCTGGTTGAGCATTAATAAATTCGGGATAAAGACCAATTCCACTAATTCGATAAGATAAGACTGTAATGGCTTTAATCATTTCATTTTGAATGACTAACTTCTCATCGACATTACTTTGGCTTTGCCCAATAAGACTAAATAAATTTGCCCAATCTTCATCATCAATATTATTGAGCCAGATTTTGTCACTTTCTAAATAGAAAATTTTACCAATTAATATTTTGAGTTGGCTTGAGTCTTCAATTAGCGGTAAAAAATGTGCTCCGAGTCTTTGCCCAAGCTGGTTCCAGAAACCATCTAAAGACAAAATTCCACTATCAGCATATAAACTAACTTGCTTATAGCGATTAATTAAACGTAATAAAAAAGTTTGTAGTAAGAAGGGCGCTGTAGGTGTGCGCAAAAGACTTTCAATAAAAGCCTGTATTTTTTTCTTAATTTCATCCGTATCTTGTGGGTTGGATGGTCGGATGACATTGACGAGTTCAATCAGTAGATTTTCATCAATGACAGCTTGAGGATCCTCAAGCTGCTTCTCTATTTTTAAAAAAAGATCTGAAAAATTTATATGCATAGGCAAAATAATATCTATTGTATTCGATGTAACGCAAGCTGAGTTAAGTTAATCAAAGCCTGACGATACGGTGTATCGGGTAGGTTTAATAAAGCTTGCAGTGCTGCTTCTGTTTCTTCTTGGGCACGTTGGTTGCAATAATCTAAAGCACCAGACTTCTGTACAATTTCGATGACCTGAGATAGTTGGTCTACTCCACCGGTTGCGATACTGCGACGAATAATCGCATGCTCTTCACCTGTTGAGTTTGCTAATGCAGAAATTAACGGTAAAGTTGGTTTACCTTCCATTAAATCATCACCAATATTTTTACCTAATGTTTCAGCATCAGAGGTGTAGTCTAAAATATCATCAATAATTTGGAATGCATTACCAAAATGACCAGCAAACAATCTTAATGGTTCACGGTACGCTTCTTGCCCTGCCAAAATAGCAGCACCTTCTGTAGCCAGCTCAAACAGGCGAGACGTTTTACCATGAATAATTTTTAAATAAGTTTCTTCAGTTGTATCTGGTTGATGCTGTGATTGAAGTTGTAACACTTCACCTTCAGCAATTTCACATGTACCTGTTGAAAAGTCTTTCAATAAAGTCATGTTGTTTAAATCGACTAGTAAATCGAAAGCACGAGCAATCAAGAAGTCTCCGACTAAAACAGCTGTCTGATTGTTCCATGTCGCATTTGCTGTAGGGCGACCACGACGAAGCCCAGATTCATCTACCACATCATCATGGACCAGTGTCGCGGTATGTAACATTTCAATGATTGCAGCTAAACGCTGTGCATTTGCCATGTTATCTAAACCACAAGCACGTGCTGCAAGCAAACACATGATTGGGCGCATACGCTTTCCGCCAGCTTCAACGACGTGTTTGCTGACAGACATGACTAAACCGACTTTTGAGCTAATTCCTTCATTAATCAAGTGATCCATCGCAGCGAAGTCTGAAGCAACAGGCGCAAGAATGTCTTGCTTGAAATCGATGACCATATGAAGAAAAACCCCGTATTGGTAGATAAGTGGCGTTAGTGTATCAATTAAAGATGTGTTGCACAGGTTAACAAGTGGCTGATATTAATCATTTCTATTGTTTTTAAGCGTTTTTTGTTCTTTATTTAAGCAAAATACGATGTTTTCGGCAAAACAATAAATTTAATGACATCAGCATTAATACAACTTGTTCTTGACGCAATTTGTGTTTGGAACTGTATTTTAATTTTCATTCAGAATCAATGAAAACTGCTAAATTCCAGTCCAAGCTGTTTGATTTTGTAAGAATAGGGGATCATGCTTTACTGATAGATAGAAAATACTTGTCGTTTGATCAAATTTCACTTAAAATCTGTCGCCTTGTATAACCCCAGTGGCGATCGTTTTAAGATCGATATATCCCTTTATCGACACGACGACACGGGCTGATTGGAGTACATTATGTACGCAGTAATCCAAAGCGGTGGTAAACAGCACCGTGTAGTTGAGGGCGAAACCCTTAAAGTTGAATTATTGAAAGCTGAATCTGGTGCGACTATTACATTTGATGATGTATTAATGGTTGTAAACGGTGACAACATTCAAATCGGTGCTCCAGTTGTAGCTGGCGCTAAAGTAACTGCAGAAGTGATTGGTCATGGTCGTCACGACAAAATCCGCATCATCAAAATGCGTCGTCGTAAACACTACCGTAAACAACAAGGTCACCGTCAATGGTTCACTGAGTTGAAAATTACTGGTATTTCAGGCTAATCACGAGGAGTAAGAGACATGGCAACTAAAAAAGCCGGTGGATCGACGAAGAACGGTCGTGATTCAAACCCAAAAATGTTAGGTGTTAAAGTTTACGGCGGTCAAGCTGTAACTGCTGGTAACATCATCGTTCGTCAACGTGGTACAGAGTTCCACGCTGGTGCAAATGTTGGTATGGGCCGTGACCATACTTTATTTGCTACTGCTGACGGCGTAGTAAAATTCGAAGTGAAAGGTCAATTTGGCCGTCGCTACGTAAAAGTTGAAACTGTATAAGTTTTAGCTCGAAAAAAGCCCACATTTTGTGGGCTTTTTTTATGGCATTTATTTTTATTCATCTTCATCATGATGAATGAAATTCTACAAACAACATGAATAACATAACAAAATATCTTATTTTCTCAATGATTAGCACAGAGTTTGTCGGTTAATATGAGTCTTGAATTAAGAGCTTACTCAGCTTCATAACTTTTAAAGAGAGTAAGTTGTCTTACAGCAACTAAAAAGGTGATGACATGAATATGCTTCGTAAAACTATGTGTGCTATTACACTTAGCGCGTCAGTGCTTGCTCCTGTAATGAGTACTACAGTGTTTGCTGCGCCTGTAGCAGCACCGGAGCAACAGGCAATTGGGAACCTGGTTAATCAGTTATCAGGTTTACAGCGTTTGACTGCCGACTTTGAACAAACAACTAAAGCCAATACAAAAACTGTGGCACAGAAAAAGAGTTTAAGTGCACAGCATATGAACCAGACATTTAAAGGCTCAATGAAAGTTGAGCGTCCGGGGAAATTTTATTGGGAAACAGTAAGTCCTGCTAAACAAACCATTGTAACAAGCGGGAAAACAGTTTGGATCTATGATCCGGATTTACAACAAGCGGTCCGCCAAAGCTTAGATGATCAGATTGCAGATACACCAGCATTATTACTCTCTGGTAACACCAACCAAATCATGAAGTCTTATCGTGTAACACAACCCGATAAATCTAAACTTTATTTCACATTATTCCCTAAAAAAGAAGATGGGGCATTCCAAAGCTTAACAATTAGCTTCGGAGCAAATAAAGCGCCTACACTTATGGTATTACAAGACTCATTAGGTCAAACCACCTATGTACGCTTTAAGAACGTTAAAGTAAATGCTTCAATTCCGCCATCAGTCTTTAACTTTACGCCGCCAAAAGGTACGGATGTTATTGACCAATAATTAAAGCCTCTTCAAAAAAGCTACCGTAAAAGGTAGCTTTTTTTATATAAGAAAGACAGATACATTTTTTAACCCCGTCTTATTCTTACGCTTTGTATAGTGTTAGAGGTAAATTCATGGGGATTATTATGCGACTTTACGATAAGAAAATTATTTGTATTCTTCCATTAATGGCTGCAATGGCAATGGTGACTGGTTGCCAACCAAAGTCGGCAGCCAAAGAAGAGCAGGCTGCTTCGACTGCAAAAGTTAAAGAAACGAAAGAGGCTGGTGTTCCTGTAATTCAAGCAAAAGTAATCCCAGTAAAATTGCCAAAATCAAAAGTTTGCTTAGAAGATGGTTGTACTGAGTATGATTTTCAAACAGTACAGACCAATCAAAAATGGATTAATGATTACTTCACCAATCGTATAAAGAAAGCAGATCCGAATGCTTTTGCAAATTTAGCCGATCAACCAGTTGAAGTACCTGAAGGTGAACCAAGTTCAAGTCAGAGTGCAATTTATGTTCGCTATTTGGGGCAAAACTATAACCTTGCCACCTTTGCATTACAGACTTATTCGTACTCAGCTGGTGCTGCACACGGCATGTCTCATCAAGAATTTGTAAATTTTGATTTATTAAATAAAAAGCACATTACTGTTGCTGAACTTATTCAGTCAGATGTTGAAAAACAGTTGGTTGATGCTCTTTTTGAAGCAAATACAAATTGGCTTCAAGCACATAATATTAGCCGTGAAAAACTTCAGCTAAGCGATAATTTCTACTATGGTGCTAATGGCATTGTATTTGTCTATCCAATTTATGAGCTAGCTTCATATGCAGAGGGAATGTCTGAATTAACGCTGCCATATTTTGAAGCGGGTAAGTTCATTAAACCTGAGTATTTGCCAAGTGTGCCAAACTATAACTTTTAAAATAAGTGATCTCTTCTAAGAATTGTGTGAAAGCTATTCGTTATGAAGATGATCACTATATTTTTTAGTGTTAAGGCCTTACACTATAGCCAGTTTTTTACCCATATTATGATTGATTATGATCGACCCTAAGTTACTCAGAAATAATATTGAAGCCGTTAATGCGGCTTTGGCAAAACGCGGTGTTCAATTAGATGTTCAAGAATGGGCTTCTTTAGAAAATCGCCGTAAAGACTTGCAATCAAAAACTGAAAAATTGCAGGCAGAACGTAATGCCGGTGCAAAACAAGTGGGTCAGATTAAAAAATCCGGTGGTGATGCTTCTGAAATCATGGCGCGTATGCAAGCCATTGGTGATGAAATTAAAGCTGCTGAAGTTGCTTTGTCAGAGTTACAAAACGAGATTGAACAAAAAGCGTTGAGCATTCCTAACTTACCAGATGAGTCTGTTCCTGCTGGTAAAGATGAAGATGATAACGTTGAAATCTCAAAATGGGGTACGCCTCGTCAGTTTGATTTTGAAATCAAAGATCATACTGATTTAGGTGAGTGGATGGGTGGTTTAGAGTTTGAAACTGCTACTAAATTGACTGGTTCACGTTTTAGCGTATTGAAAGGTTCTTTAGCGCGCCTACAACGTGCGTTAACGCAGTTCATGCTTGATACTCATACTTTAAAGAATGGCTATACAGAAGCTTACGTGCCTTATTTGGTAAATGCTGATTCACTTCGTGGAACTGGTCAGTTGCCAAAATTTGAAGAAGATTTGTTCAAACTTCAAGGTGAAAAAGAATATTACCTCATCCCTACAGCAGAGGTTCCTGTTACTAACTTCGTTCGTGATGAGATTATTGATACCGAACGTTTGCCTTTAAAATATGCAGCGCATACGCCATGTTTCCGTAGTGAAGCTGGTTCTTATGGTCGTGATACCCGTGGTTTAATTCGTCAGCATCAATTTGATAAAGTTGAGATGGTGCAAATCGTTAAACCTGAAACATCTATGCAAGCACTTGAAGAGCTTACTGCACATGCTGAGGGCATTTTACAGGCACTAGGTTTGCCATACCGCAAGATTTTGCTTTGTGGTGGTGACATGGGCTTTGGTGCAACTAAGACTTACGACTTAGAAGTTTGGGTTCCAAGCCAAAATACTTATCGTGAAATCTCTAGCTGCTCTAATATGGGTGATTTTCAGGCACGCCGCATGAAAGCACGCTACAGAATGGATCAAAAGAAGACCGAATTGGTGCATACTTTGAATGGTTCAGGTCTGGCAGTTGGCCGTACTTTGCTTGCTGTAATGGAAAATTACCAGCGTGAAGACGGGTCTATTGAGATTCCAGAAGTATTACGCCCATATATGGGTGGTGCAACGTTTATTGACTAAGCTTTGCATCTAAATTGTGCACGGTTTTTGCTTAACCCAAATCAGATGATTAACGTAGAGGTTTAAGGTGGATATTTTTCCAATCTCTTTAAAGTTGCAACAGCAACATTGTCTGATTGTGGGTGGTGGGCATATTGCATTGCGCAAAGCAAACCTTTTAGCTAAAGCAGGAGCTGTAATCGATATTATTGCTCCTGCAATTGAAAAGCAGCTTTTACAGTTAGTCAAAACGACAGGCGGAGAGTATTTTGCCGAGTCCTTTGCTGAAAAAATATTAAATACACCATATCGATTAGTGATTGCTGCAACTAATGATGCGCAAGTGAACAAAGCTGTTTTTGAGCAATGTGAAGCGCGTAATTTATTGGTCAATAGTGTTGATGATATTCCACATTGTCGTTTTATGGTTCCAGCTATTATTGATCGTTCTCCGTTAATTATTTCTGTCGCCTCAAATGGTGCATCACCAGTTTTATCAAGACAGCTTCGTACTCAAATAGAAACAATTGTTCCGCATGGCATGGGTAAGTTGGCTGAGTTTTCTGGTCAATGGCGTAAGCAGGTAAAAGAAAAAATTTCTAATCCAGATGAGCGTCGGATTTTTTGGGAAAATCTCTACGCTAGCCCATTGAAAGAACAAGTTTTCAATGACAATTTAGAAGTTGCGAATGGTTTGATTCAGCAAGCCTTAACAGAATGGACTGCACCTAAAGGTGAAGTTTATTTGGTAGGCGCTGGTCCGGGTGATCCCGAGTTACTGACATTAAAAGCATTACGTCTTATGCAGCAAGCTGATGTTGTGATTTATGATCGTCTTGTTTCTACGCCCATTTTAGAGCTTTGCCGTCGTGATGCGACTAAAATTTATGTCGGTAAAGCGCGTTCAAATCACTCCGTTCCCCAAGATGGTATTAATGCTTTACTGGTTGAGTATGCTCAAAAAGGAAAGCGTGTTTGTCGTTTAAAGGGTGGTGATCCGTTTATCTTTGGACGTGGTGGTGAAGAGATTCAAGAGCTCGTTGAGGCGAATGTCACTTTCCAAGTTGTACCAGGTATAACAGCAGCATCAGGCTGTTCAGCTTATGCGGGTATTCCACTAACACATCGTGATTATGCACAAAGTGTTCGTTTCTTGACTGGGCATTTAAAGGAAGGTTCACCTGAACTTCCTTGGAATGAGCTGGTTTATGAAAAACAAACTTTGGTTTTATATATGGGGCTAATTGGTTTGGAACACATTTGTGAGCAACTTATTGCTCATGGTCAACGTGCTGATATGCCGGTAGCTTTAATCTCTAAAGGAACCACACCAGACCAGAAAGTTGTAGTTGGAACATTAGCTGATATCGCAACAAAAGTGTCTGAACATCATATTGTAGCACCGACTTTAACCATTATTGGTGAAGTGGTGAATTTACGTGAACAGTTAAAATGGCAATAAGTTCATTTGAGTTTATTGCTGGTTATTAAAGTCGAGAAAATTTGTGATTCATGTTGTCCTATACGAGCCTGAAATTCCTGCCAATACAGGCAATATCATTCGTTTATGTGCTAATACTGGTGCACAGTTACACTTGGTCAAGCCTTTAGGTTTTGAATTGGATGATAAAAAGCTCAAGCGTGCAGGTCTTGATTATCATGAATGGGCACGTATGCAAATTTGGGACAACATAGAACTTTGCCTTGCTGACTTGAAAGCTAAAGGTGTCGAACATGTTTTTCCACTCACCACTAAAGGTTCTGCAACTCCACATACGGTTGATTTGAATCGACCTGTGGCTTTACTGATGGGGCCAGAGACACGCGGTTTGCCTGAGCATGTTCGCTTGATGTTTCCACAAGAACAGTGGATTCGTTTGCCGATGGCAGAAAACTCAAGAAGTTTAAATTTATCTAATGCAACGGCTGTGATTGTTTATGAAGCATGGCGTCAGCAGGGTTTTAAAAACTTAGGATAAGTTAATAGTTTTTAAATAAAAGTAAGGCCACAGTTGTGGCCTTATTTTTTTATATAAATTCATTTAAGCTTGCTCTAGCACTTTTTCGTCATAAGTCATTTGGGCTGCTAAAACCTGTTCAATATTGGTTTCAGCCCATTCCTTTAATTGGAACGCCATTGAAGCGACATTTTGCCCCAGAGAAGTGAGTGAGTAATCAACACGAATAGGAGACGTATTCTGAATTTTACGCTCAATAAAACCATCTCTTTCTAACATCTTTAGTTTTTGTGATAAGACTTTAGGAGAGATGCCTTGTATATTCTTTTTGAGCAAATTGAAGTGCTGAGTTTCCTCTTCAAGCACATTTAAAATCAATAAAACCCATTTATCTGCAATTTTTTCAAAAAATAAACGAGCAGGGCAATGTTGTTGAAAAACATTATATTTTAGACATTCATTCATACTATTTACCTGCTAATTTCTTAAAAAATTACCATAGTTACCAATTAGTAACTAATTGACACCTAGTTTCTAAAATATATCATAAAGTAGAATTTAATAAAACAAAGGTTTGCTCCCATGTCTAACTCTAATATCGCGGTTGTATATTTCTCTGGTTATGGCCATACCAAAGTCGTGGCTGAAACGTTTGCAAACGAAATTAATGCTCAGCTCATCCAAATTGATCAAGAAGGTAATATTACTGAGCAAGATTGGCAGACATTAAATGATGCGGAGGGGATTGTTTTTGGTGCTCCGACTTATATGGGTACAGCACCATGGCAGTTTAAAAAGTTTGCTGATGCAACTTCAAAAGTTTGGTTTACACGGGGTTGGCAAGATAAAGTATTTGCAGGCTTCACAAACAGCGCGAGCTTAAATGGGGATAAGCAGGTTACTCTTATTCAATTACAGACTTTAGCATCGCAACATGGTGGAATTTGGGTAAGCCTTGGTTTATTACCAGCGAATACAAAAGATGCAACACGCGAAGATGTAAATAACTTAGGCGGTTCAGTTGGGCTTTTGGTTCAATCACCTTCTGATGCAAGTGTAGAGGAAGTTCCTGCTGGAGACCTTGAAACAGCGAAACTCTATGCTCAACGTGTACAAAATATTGTGAACAAAATTTTTGGTTGATGTGATCATAAAAAAAGGCGCTTTAAGCGCCTTTTTTATTATTCGTGTTCATTATGCTGTGGAGCATTATATTTGAAACCTTTGGTTTTGTAGGCCAAATAACCTACACCAATAACAGCCCAAGCTAAGCCAATTTGTAAGGCAAGCTTATCAATCTCTAGCCACATCATAAACACACTGGCAAAACCAAGTGTTGGTATAACAATATAGTTGATGATGTCTTTAAACGTTTTGTTCTTGCCATCTCTTAATGCATAGCGAGAAATAACAGAGAAGTTAACAAAACTAAAAGCAGTTAAAGCACCAAAACTAATCAAGTTGACAATATGCTCAAGATCTAAGAAACCAGCAGATAAAGCAACTACACCCACAATAAGAATGTTGTAAGTTGGAGTATGCAATTTTGGACTAATATGTCCAAATAATTTCTTGTTGATTACGCCGTCACGTCCCATTACATACATTAAACGAGACACACCTGCATGAGCAGAAATACCTGATGCCATAACAGCAACTACAGCAAAATATAAAACCAAAGTTTTAAATGCAATACTACCAATCGCAGCAACCATCACAGGCTGTGATTCATCCAGAGGATTAAAGTAAGTATTTGGGTTACTAGGGAAATATAATTGGATGAAGTAAGTACTTACAATGAAAATAATACCTGCAAGTAATGCTGTCGTAAAAATAGCTTTTGGAAGCGTTTTCTCTGCATCTTTTGTTTCTTCAGCAAGAGAAGATAAAGCATCAAACCCTGTGAAAGAGAAGCAGAGTACAGTTGCACCAGCAATTAAAGCACTTACGGATGTCATGTCGTTCCAAAAAGGAGTTAATGACCACAAGGCAGCTTTATCCGGATTTAAAGTTCCATCTGCATATACACCTTGAGTGAGTAAAATGTATACCTGATAAACGAAATAAAAAATTACGCCAAGCTGAATAATAACGATCGTGCTGTTAAAGCGCGCGACAAATCGTGCACCAAATAAGTTAATAACAGTCATTAGGGTGGTTAAACCAATTACCCATAACCAGTTATTTACCTCTGGAAAAAGAGCTCTTAGATAAATATCTGCCAAAATAATATTAACAAGCGGTGACAGTAAATAGTCTAACCAAGAAGACCAACCCACCATAAAACCAACATTAGGGTGAATTGATTTTTGAGCATAAGTATAAGCTGACCCAGAAGAAGGGTAGCGTTTAATCATATGTCCATAACTGATCGATGTTAATAAGATTGCGACTAATGCAAAGATGTAGGAAGTTGGTACATGACCGCCACTTCGCTCTGATACTAAACCAAAAGTATCGAATAACGTTAATGGCTGAATATAAGCTAAACCAATAATAATAATGTGCCAAAGCACAAGATTCTTTTGAAGTTTAGCTGTTGGTTTAGTCCCAGATAAATTTGTCAACGGCGTTATCCTCATAATCGTTGATCAAGGATCAGCTTGGTGTTAAGGATCGTTTGAGACGAACGATCCCCCCTACAGAAAAAGATAAAGTGCGCCAATCTATCCTAAATTGATGCAAATTGTCAGTACTTTCATCGATTTTTTAGCAAATTTTTTGCCATATTTCCAAATAAAATGATGAACAAAAATTCATGACTATAAAAAAGGTCTGATTTCATTTAAAAATCAGACCTTTAGAATTGGGGTTTAAATTTAACTTATCGAATTACCATGCTTTTTGTAAGATATCTCGAATATCTTTTAAGCTAGCTTCTTTAGGATTGTAAATAATTGAGCCATCATTTAGTGCTTTTTCTGCAATTTCATCGAGCTGTGCTTCAGTTACTTTACCTGTTTCGCGTAAGGTGCGTGGTAACTTGGTTAAAGTAAATAGACGATCACGCATTGCCAAAATCGTAGCAATTGCTCTATCTGCGCGTTGAGTTGCTGGAGTTTGAGCATAAATATCCGCACCAGCTAATGATAATAGTAACTCACCAACTTTCTGTCCATTTGCCTGCTTATTATATTCAAGCACATAAGGTAAGAATAAATTCATGCATAACCCATGGGGTAGGTGAGCAACAGCACCTAAAGCATGCCCTAAAGAGTGTACAAGTCCTACCATTGAATTAGAAAATGCAATACCTGCCATTGTAGAGGCTTGCGCTAGTTCTAAACGACCTTGTGAGTCATTTGGATTTTCTAAGACATTAAATAAGTTTTCGCTGATTTTTTTAATGCCAGCACTTGCATACGCATCACTTAATGGATTAGCAGCCAGACATGTATAGGCTTCAACACAATGCGTTAAAGCATCCATACCTGTCATTGCAGTTAAATGAGGTGGTAGTGTAAGGGTCATGCGTGGATCTAAAATCGCTGCATGTGGCATTAAGTAATAAGAAGCGAACGCTAACTTAACATTCTTTTGAGTATCTGAAACCACAGCAACCATAGTCACTTCAGAACCAGTTCCTGAAGTTGTTGGAATTACAAAAAATGGTTTTAAGGGTTTTGGTAAGTTATGCGCACCCGCATATTGAAGCAGATCATCTCCACCTTCAGATACTAAAATGTTAGTGGCTTTAGAGGTATCAATAACTGAGCCGCCACCGACAGCAATAATCGCGTCACATTTATTTGCACGATAAGCTTCTGCCGCAAGACGAACGACTTCTAAACTCGAATCTGGTGGAACATCATCAAAAACGTGACCAATAACAGCATCAGTCGTGCTGAATGCAGCTTCAATCGGGTTGAGTAAACCATTTGCGCGTACACCCTTATCTGTAATAATAAGAGGGCGTTTTGCACCTAAGGTCGCCAGTTCAAACGGAATATGTTCTAACGCAGCATTACCAGCAATGACTTTTACAGGACAAAAGAATTCGTAGTATGGTTTAGCCATGTTATGCGCTCCGCTTGAAATAGGACTTAGCTACTTTTAAGTAAATATTCGCAGCTTCGTTGAATTTTTCTTTTAGGGTAAGTTCGGTTGGATATTCTTTGACTGCAAGTGAAGCAACCAATTTAGGTAAAATAAGAGATTCCATTTTATTTAGACAGCGTACTAAGCGAATGGCAGCAGATACATCGCCATCAGCAATCATGCGGTCATTAGCAAATGCTTGAGCAGTACTTTCTTGAAAAGAAAACACTAAAAATGCATGAGTTACATGTTTGAAGGTAATGGTTAAGTCCGGCTTTCTTTCAGCTCTTTTGAGTAGCTCTAACTGTTTGTCTTCTGTGACTCGAGCAAAAAATGCTGGTCCATTTGGGAAAACATTCATTGAAAGTACAAAGTGAACAGGAAATTTAGATACTTCCTCTTGTATTTCACTGTCCACTTGACTCGCCATGACTAAGCCACGACCAATAACATCCATCATGAGCTTAACGTAGGCAAGTTGCAGAGTAGGCTTTACAGCTTTTGTCGAAATCACTCGCGTATCCCTTGTTAAAATTATGCAAAAGCAAATTTAGAGTAATTACTCTAATCCATTTTTATTTCATCGCAAAGCGATTTATTCAGATTTGACTTCTAGGTCATTAAAGTACCCAGTATTCTTAATATACTCAATAAAGTCTTGGCAAAGTTGAGTGAATGATGGATAGGGAGTCACTAAATCTTGTATACGAACCATTTCTAAGCCTGCGTAACCGCAAGGATTAATAGTTTGGAACCCATCTAAAGCACAGTCCAAGTTTAATGCTAATCCATGATAGCTACGGCCACGACGAATTTTAAAACCTAAAGAACCAATTTTACGGTCCTCCACATATACCCCAGGTGCATCGGGCTTGGCATATGCTTCAATTTCGTATTTTTTCAAAATATCTATCATGAATTGTTCAGCAAAACTGACCAACGTACGTACGTTCCATTTTAGACGATTAAGATCAAACATAAAGTAGGCAACAAGTTGACCTGGTCCATGCCAAGTTACTTGCCCACCACGGTCAGTTTGTACTACTGGGATATCTGATGAAATTAGGATGTGTTCAGGTTTACCAGCTTGACCTTGGGTTAAGACATTATGATGTTGAAGTAACCATAACTCATCAGGCGTATCTTGATCACGCTCGTTTGTTAAGAGTTTCATGTTTTCAAACTTGCTTTGATAATCTTGTAAATCGTTCCATTGCCGAATGATCAAGTTGGGTTTATCAAGGCTCATCACAATATCTTCCTATAAGTTAGTTTATGCGGCACTCAGTTAATATCTACTAGATAGAAGCCGAAAACTTTGTAAGTTTAAAGGATTTTATAAAAGGAATTCTAAATATTTATTGGGCTTTTCGTGGCTAGTTAACTTTAAAATTTCCAAAAAAAATACCACAGTAAGAATGTCTAACTGTGGTATTGATTGAAGAACTTAAAATTAAAGCGCAGTTCTAATCTGCGGACAAGCAGCCAAGTCAGCATAAAGTGCATGAACTTGTTCTAATTCTTCAAAGCGCAATTGTGCTGTTAAAGAATGATACTTGCCGGTGCGAGATTCTTGAACTTTTAATGTTGAGTCATCGAAGTCTGGGAAATGTTTCACCAAAATATCGACTACAGCAACACGTAATTCTTCACCCGCATCGCCAATAAGTTTAATTGGATAATCCATCGGAAATACCCAAAGATGTTCTTGTAGTTCGCGAGATGGAGTGCGGTCTAACATAAGTTACCTCATGATTTGAAACGCCTGCATTATCGCAGGCGTTTATAGCTCTTTCTATTAAATGGGGCTTGGTTTTGAAATTTCAAGTTTTCAAAACTTAGTCATTTTCCAAGAAAGAACGTAAATGTTCAGAACGAGAAGGGTGGCGTAATTTACGCAATGCTTTCGCTTCAATCTGACGAATGCGTTCACGTGTTACGTCAAATTGCTTACCTACTTCTTCAAGGGTGTGATCGGTTGGCATATCAATACCAAAACGCATCTTCAATACTTTCGCTTCACGTTCAGTTAAGTTTTCCAATACTTCACGTGTTGCTTCTTTTAAGCCTTCTGAAGTCGCAGCATCAATTGGAGAAGTGATGTTTTGATCTTCAATGAAATCGCCAAGATGCGAATCTTCATCATCACCAATAGGTGTCTCCATTGAGATCGGTTCTTTCGCAATTTTAAGTACTTTACGAACCTTAACTTCATCCATTTCTAAACGTTCACCTAATTCTTCAGGTGTTGGTTCACGGCCCATTTCTTGTAACAATTGACGAGATACGCGGTTGATCTTGTTAATTGTTTCGATCATGTGTACTGGAATACGAATTGTACGAGCCTGATCTGCGATCGAACGAGTAATTGCTTGACGAATCCACCAAGTTGCATAAGTCGAGAATTTATAACCACGACGGTATTCAAACTTGTCTACAGCTTTCATCAAACCAATGTTCCCTTCTTGAATCAAGTCAAGGAACTGTAAACCACGGTTAGTGTATTTCTTCGCAATCGAGATTACCAAACGAAGGTTGGCTTCTACCATTTCTTTCTTGGCGCGACGTGCTTTCGCTTCGCCAATTGCCATACGTTTAGAGATATCTTTAATTTCAGCAACGCTTAAACTAAGCTCTTTCTCAATATCTGCAATCTTTTGCTGGAATGCTAAAACATCAGGACGAACTTTTTCTAAATGTGCCTTGATTTCAGCAGGAGCTTTAGCAATTTGTTCATCTAACCAAGCTGGATTAGATTCTTGTTTAGGGAAAGATGTACGGAATTGAGTACGGTCCATACGACCACGACGTACTGCATAACGCATGATTTCGCGTTCATTCGCACGAATTTGCTCATGTGTGCCACGAATCATTTCAGAAATGATATCGAATAAACGTGGTGTAAATTTAAACATCATGAACACAGTAGCTAAAGCTTCTAAAGCTTCTTCTGCCTCAGGACTGTTACGACCATGTTTTTCAACTGCAGCTTTTGTTTTAGCCCAAGCAGCTTCTAGTTCAGTAAAACGAACTTTCGCTACTTCAGGGTCTGGACCTGAATCACCTTCAGAGTCATCATCACCTTCAGACTCTTCTTCTTCATCGTCATCATCAAGCTTAACTTCTTTAGTTGATTTTGAAGATGATTCGTCTTCTTCCTCAAGCTCTTCAACTTCTTCTAAAACTTCTGGAATATCTTCATCAGTTTCAGGATCGAGATAACCAGATAAAATATCGGCAAGACGACGTTCGCCAGTTAAGAAATCATTATATTCTTTTAATACAACTTCAACAGCATTTGGCCAGTAAGCGATTGAATTAAGGACATCACGGATACCTTCTTCAATACGTTTGGCAATGCTGATTTCACCTTCACGGGTTAACAGCTCAACTGTACCCATTTCACGCATGTACATACGTACAGGGTCTGTCGTACGTCCAGGCTCATTTTCAACCGATGCAAGTACGGCAGCAGCTTCTTCTTCAGCAACCTCATCAGTTGCTTCAGCCGACTCACCGAACATGGTATCGTCAGATTCAGGTGCACGCTCGTGTACAGGAATACCAACGTCTTGAAGCATTTGAATAATGTCTTCAATCTGTTCGCTTTCAGTAATCGAGTCCGGCAGATGATCGTTAACCTCAGCGTAAGTTAAGTAACCTTGTTCTTTGCCTCGGCTAATCAGAGCCGCTACTTGAGAAGTAGGGGAATGCATATCGCTCATCTTTGCTTACTCTTTGTTGAATCTGTGGCAGTGAAAAACCGTGCATGATAGCACAATTTGCTTGAAATGTTTTGGCTTTGATCAGTAACCGTTAAATAAAAAATATCTTTGAATTCACGTCTGTTTTTTGAATATTGGGCTAAAATCATTTTTTTCAAGCTTAAATCATCGAAAAGATCATAGAATTTTTTTTTGATCAAAAAAATAGTTCAGGTTTATAAATACACAATTTTTTGGGTGAAAAAAAGTACAAATATGCAGTTTAATGAAAAAAATATAAATAAAACTTGACACGGGTAAATAAGCAAGATAAATAGCGGCTAGACCCATTCACATTTTTTCATTAGAGGTAGTTTTAGTGTCTTCTACAGATTTTGAATTAGATGATAACTACGGTGATGATGATGATGTCGGTTTTGATGAGTCATCAGGCAAAATCACTGCGAAAGAATCATTAGAAAAACGTAGATTAATTGATGATCTATTGGCTCAACGTCGTTTAGAGCGTGAGTTAAAAGATTTTGATTACGATTTAGACGATGATGATCTTGATGATGAAGACTAATCAAATCTGAATAGGGCATCGTCAGCTTAGGTGCTATGCTATCGTAGATTTCTTTTTTATAGTCAGGTAACACAATGAGTGCGTTAGATTTAGACCAATTAAGTGAATATCTAGATGGAGACCACAATGAGTATGGTCTAGATTTCGCTGCAACTCATGGTTTTCTGTGTGCAATTGCAGTAGGCCCTCAGTTTGATCGTTGGTTAGATGAATTATTTGATAATAACCATAAAAAGGTTCCTGCCGAAATTATTCAGCAGATCAAAGCATGGTTAGAGTCTATTCGACAAGACTTAGCAAATGAAAATGGGATTGAATTTCCGTTTGAAATTGAAGAAGCCGATGTCGAGTCTAGCTTAGGCGACTGGAGTGTTGGATTTGTTGATGCAATGTTCTTAAATGAAGATGCATGGTTTGCACCTGAATACGAAGAACAACTAATTGATTTAACTTTACCAATGATGGTATTTAGTGGAATTGATGAAGAAGATCCACAGATGGAATCTTTCCGTCGTAATGGACAGTTAATGGATGAGCTGGCAGAAGAAATCCCAGATAATTTGAATGAATTATACTTGATGTATCATACGCCAAATTAATTTATTAGAAGAAATAATAAATAACGTCCTTTCTAGGGCGTTTTTTATTGTAAAAAAATTAGTGGTATAAATAAAAAAGGGCAGTTAGAAATCTAAATGCCCTTTAAAAAGTATATTATAGTTTTATAGGCGTTTACGCTTTGCAGCAGCAATTTGTGATTGGCGCATGCGGAAACCAGCTTTTTGCTTTTCGGTGGTCTTGTCGATGCAATAAACGCAAGAAACACCATGTTCATAACTTGGTAGAGCAGACTCTTCAGGAGTTAAAGGCCAACCACAAGCATGACATTTAATATTCACGCCTTCCTCTACACCATGAGTTACAGCAGTACGGCCGTCAAATACGAAACATTCACCTTCCCATAAACTTTCATCAGCTGGGGTTTCTTCTAAATACTTAAGAATACCGCCTTTAAGATGGTAAACCTCTTTAAATCCTTCTTGAAGAAGTAAAGAAGTTGATTTTTCGCAGCGAATACCGCCAGTACAGAACATCGCAATTTTTTTGTCTTTATGTTGCTCTAATTCTTTCTTAACGTATTCTGGAAACTCACGGAATGTTTCTGTTTTAGGGTCAATTGCACCCTTGAACGTACCTGCTTTGTATTCATAATCGTTGCGTGTGTCGATTAAAATTACATCATCACGTGCGATTAAATCATTCCACTCTTTAGGGTCAAGATAGTGACCGACTAAGTCACGAGGTTTAACCTCAACACCTAAAGTCACAATTTCTTCTTTAAGTTTAATTTTCATTTTGCGGAAAGGTTTGTCAGAACTATGGGATTCTTTGTATTCCATAGCGCCAAAGCCTTCATTGAGCAAAAATTGATGTAATGTATCGATTGCTACGCGATCACCAGCAACAGTACCATTAATTCCTTCACCTGCTACAATCAGAGTTCCACAGAGGTTAATTGTTTTCACTAAGTCTAATAAACGTTGTTGAAGATCGGCAGGATCTTGAACTTCTTTAAATTGATATAGTGCGGCAACAACCCAACCTGCGGTCGCTTGCTGTTCTACAGGTGCAAGCTGTTCTACAGTAGCGTTCATGGAAAACTCCAAATGTATTAAGATAGAAATTTAAGGCGCATATTTTAGCGCGAAAATTTGTAATAAGCGAGAAAACCATAAAAAGTATATGGTTTATTTAAGGAGTTTGTTTTGAGTAATGATCATCGAACGCTCTCTCTCACCCCATGTGCAGGGCGTTGTTCAACAGTTTTTGGTGATCAAGTTTGTCGTGGTTGTCGTCGTTTTAACCACGAGGTGATTCAATGGAACACTTATACAGCAGAGCAGCGTTTGGCTGTGTGGAAGCGTTTAGACGATCAGTTGAATCAAATCTTAGTGCCGATGTTGCCTCATGCAGACTTGCAGCATGTTGAGGGCTTTATTTTAAGTAAGCGTGTTCGGTTAATGGAAGGGGCGAGCCAAGGCCGTAAGCTTTACCACGCCTTAAAAATATGTGAAAAAAATAAACATCTAGCACACGAGAGTGGTTTGGGTATTTCGGAGTCTCAAGTCAAAACGATATGGGTTGAGTTTGAAAGACGTGTTTTAGCTTTGGCTAAAGCGAGCTATGAGTTGGCTTGGTTGCGAGCAGATGGAATTAGCCATCACTTATTAACTATGTATGAAGAAGAATAAGTCTAGAGTAGAAAAAGACGTAAATAAAAAAGCTGCCAGAAGGCAGCTTTTTTCATTAATTTTCTTTCGAATATTAACGTTTGATGTCGCGTTGAGTTTCACCAGTATAAAGCTGACGAGGACGACCGATTTTGTAAGGACCGCTGTGCATTTCTAACCAGTGGCTGATCCAACCAACTGTACGAGCAAGAGCGAAGATTACAGTAAACATTTCTGTTGGGATACCAATCGCTTTAAGGATGATACCTGAGTAGAAGTCTACGTTAGGGTAAAGTTTACGCTCAACGAAGTACGGGTCGTTCAATGCGATACGCTCAAGTTCCATAGCAAGTGCTAATTGAGGATCATTGATACCTAAAGCTTCAAGAACTTCATCACAAGTTTGCTTCATCACTTTAGCGCGTGGATCGAAGTTTTTGTAAACGCGGTGACCGAAGCCCATAAGTTTAACTTCTTTGCGTTTAACTTTTTCCATGAACTCTGCAACGTTTTCAACGCTACCGATTTCATCAAGCATCTTAAGAACTGCTTCGTTTGCACCACCGTGAGCAGGTCCCCAAAGTGCAGAGATACCAGCAGAGATACATGCATACGGGTTTGCACCAGTAGAACCAGCAAGACGTACTGTAGATGTAGAAGCATTTTGCTCATGGTCAGCATGAAGCGTGAAAATACGATCCATTGCGCGAGCAAGAACAGGATTTACTTTGTAATCACGGTCGGCAGGGGTAGCAAACATCATGTGCAAGAAGTTTTCCGCATAACTTAAATCATTACGTGGATAGATGAATGGTTGACCTACTGTGTATTTGTAACTCCAAGCAGCAAGTGTTGGAATTTTTGCAATTAAACGAATTGCAGTAATTTCACGGTGGTTGATATCTTCAATATCTAGGTTGTTGTGATAGAACGCAGATAATGCACCTACAACACCTACCATGATCGCCATTGGGTGAGCGTCACGACGGAAACCATTGAAGAAACGGCTAACTTGATCATGAACCATAGTATGAGCACGAACTTTCGTATCAAACTCAACTTTTTGCTCAGCAGTTGGGAGCTCGCCATTTAATAATAAATAACAAGTTTCAAGATAGTCTGCTTGAGTTGCTAACTGGTCAATTGGGTAACCGCGGTGTAATAAAATACCTTTGTCACCATCAATGAAAGTAATTTTAGATTCGCATGCGGCTGTCGCCATAAAACCAGGATCGAAAGTAAAATGACCTTCTTTCAGTATGCTGCTGACATCAATTACATCTGGACCTAAAGTGCCACTGTAGATTGGTAAACCAATTTCTTTGCCATCAAGATGTAATACGGCTTTTTTGCCATTTGCTTCAGACATTCAATAGATCTCCTGTCCTGGTGAATGTTGATCTGACTCGAAATCCTAATGTTCTCATGTGCGAATCAGACGGTGTCAAAATTTGCTATAAGATTAGTGAGTACTGAAATTTTGTCAATTATACTTATGGATAAAAAATGACGTTCCCACAGAGAGTTAGTCATCAAGACCCGAGCAAAAAAGTCAGTAAAATCACTGCATCGGGATGGTATAATAAGTCAATTCAACAGGAACGTGCAGAAAAAAAATGAAGGGTGAGTACAATTGTAAGCAAATTTTTAAATTGAAATTCAAAATAATAAGACGGTAGAAAATGCCAATCTAATTAAAAATATCATAAAACTCATGATGTAATTTCAAATTGCTAATCAAAAAATAATGTATTTTTATTTAGTTGTAACAAATAATATTGTTCTTTTTTTAAGTTTAATTGTATAAAAAATAGCTTATCAGACGTGTTTGAAATGATAGGAAGTTTTTTAAAAGAAATTTAACTTTTTAAAAAGTAGGGCAGATTCTTTAATATATATTTGAATTGGGGCCTAAGTACAAAATATGAGGTATGACAATCATTTTTCTATTTATATGAGGAATTTATAACTTTATCTTTAGTCTAAAGTAGACTTATTTAAAAGAAATTTCAGAAAAAATGAAATTAAATAAAAAGTTATTTTAAACAATGACATGATGTATAGGAACTTCTTCTTTTTATAGAAGTAGTGAAGGAATATTGTTATGAATGATTCTTATTTAATGATTTTTTCCTGAAAAGGCAAAGTGGATCGTTTGTATTTTGATACTTCGCGTTTTATAATTCAGTGTCGTTTATAGGTTAGGCATGAGCTGTGCTTGCCTAACAATGCCAGCTTTCCTTGGAATTAATTCAACAAACTCCGGTCGGAGTTTCTACCTACAGGATGCCCGCTGTGAAAAGCAACAGACCTGTCAATTTGTCCATGGGTCAGGTGTTAGCGGTAAATTTACGCTCACCCGTGGCTATTGCATCAATTTTACACCGTTTATCAGGTGTCATCGTTTTCTTATTAGTACCAGTTCTCTTATGGATTCTAGATAAATCATTATCTTCACCAGAAGGATTTGACTACGTTAAAAATGTCGTTTTTGGAAATATCCTTGTACGTTTTGTTGTTTGGGTATTTGCAGCCGGCTTGATATTCCACTTTATTGCTGGAGTTAAGCACTTACTTGCAGATTTAGGTTTTGCTGAAGAACTGCAAAGTGGTCGTATTGCAGCGACAATTTCATTGATCTTATCTGTGGTAGCCATTATCGCAGCCTTTGTATGGATTATGTTCTAATGAAAAGTGCTACAGGTTTAACTGGTTCAGGTTCTCGTGATTGGTTTATCCAGCGTGTAAGTGCGGTTGTATTAGCAGCTTATACTGTTGTTCTTTTTGGTTGGATTCTCTGCAAAGGTGGATTTGACTATCAACAGTGGGCTGGTTTCATGATGACATTACCAATGAAGATTTTTTCTTTATTGGCAATTTTATCGCTTATCGCACACGCATGGATTGGTATGTGGCAAGTTTTCACTGACTATGTCACTACTCGTCAAATGGGTCCTTCAGCGAAAGGTTTACGCCTTGTACTGACGACGGCTGTCATTATTGCAGTGTTTGTGTACGCAATCTGGGGTATCCAGATTTTCTGGGCGAATTGATAGGAAGATATCATGGGCGCGATAACCCCTAAAGAAGATTATTCAAATATTCAAAACCTCACTTTCGATGCAGTTATCGTTGGTGGTGGCGGTTCTGGTATGCGTGCATCTTACCAACTTGCTCAAGCAGGTTTGAAAGTTGCAGTACTTACTAAAGTTTTCCCAACACGTTCACATACAGTTGCTGCTCAGGGCGGTATTGGTGCGTCGTTAGGTAACATGCAAGAAGATAACTGGCATTTCCACTTTTACGATACGGTAAAAGGTTCTGACTGGTTAGGTGACCAAGACGCAATTGAATTTATGTGTCGTGAAGCACCAAAAGTTGTGTATGAACTTGAACACATGGGTATGCCGTTTGACCGTAACGCTGATGGTACAATTTACCAACGTCCGTTCGGTGGTCACTCTGCGAACTATGGTGATAAACCAGTTCCACGTGCTTGTGCTGCTGCTGACCGTACTGGTCACGCATTATTGCACACGCTTTATCAAAGCAACGTGAAAATGGGTACTCAGTTCTTCGTTGAATGGATCGCGCTTGATTTGATCCGTAACGAAGCAGGTGATGTTCTTGGTGTAACAGCGATTGACCAAGAAACTGGTAATATCGCAGTATTCCAAGCAAAAGCGACATTGTTTGCGACCGGTGGTGCTGGTCGTGTTTACCGTGCATCAACAAATGCTTATATCAATACTGGTGACGGTCTTGGTATGGCTGCTCGTGCTGGTATTCCATTACAAGATATGGAATTCTGGCAATTCCACCCGACAGGTGTTGCGGGCGCTGGTGTATTGTTGACTGAAGGTTGTCGTGGTGAAGGTGCAATCCTTCGTAATAAAGACGGCGAACCATTCATGGAACGTTATGCACCGACTTTAAAAGACTTGGCTCCACGTGACTTCGTATCACGCTCTATGGACCAAGAAATTAAAGAAGGTCGTGGTTGTGGTCCAAAAGGTGATTATATCTTACTTGATATGACTCACTTGGGTGCTGATACAATCATGAAGCGTTTACCATCTGTATTTGAGATCGGTAAAAAATTCGCAAACGTTGACATCACTAAAGAACCAATTCCTGTAGTACCAACAATCCATTATCAAATGGGTGGTATTCCTACGAATATGCATGGTCAAGTGTGCTTACCTGAAGCAGGTACAGACAACTACACTAAACCTGTAAAAGGTTTCTATGCAATTGGTGAATGTTCTTGTGTATCAGTACATGGTGCAAACCGTTTAGGTACTAACTCACTTCTTGACTTGGTTGTATTTGGTAAAGCTGCTGGTGAGCACATTATCGACTACGTAACTAAGCATCATGGTGATGAATATGCACCGCTTCCAACAAACGTATTAGAGCAAACATTAGATCGCGTACGTAAGTTGGATGAGTCAACTTCTGGTGAAAATGCTCAAGAAGTTGCTGATGCAATTCGTGATATCGTTCAAGACCACGCTGGTGTATTCCGTACTCAAGCTTTGCTTGATAAAGGTGTAAAAGAGATTCTTGCTCTTGAGCCACGTGTACGTAATATTCACTTGAAAGATAAATCTAAAGTATTTAACACTGCACGTGTTGAAGCGCTTGAAGTTGAAAACTTATATGAAGTTGCGAAAGCTACATTAATTTCAGCTGCTGCGCGTAAAGAATGTCGTGGTGCGCATACGGTAGTTGATTATGAATTACCAGCTGATCACCCAACTTATTCATACGGTCGCCGTGATGATGAGTGGATGAAGCATACTTTATGGTATTCATCAGACAACCGTTTGGAATATAAGCCAGTGCGCTTCAAACCGTTGACTGTTGATGCAATTCCACCAGCGCCACGTACATTCTAATCGGGAGTATAAAGATGAGTAGAGGTACTCGTACATTCGAAATCTACCGCTATGATCCTGATAAGGATAAAGCGCCGTACATGCAAACTTTCAAGCTTGAATTGACTGATAAGCACCGTATGTTGCTTGATGCATTGCTTGCATTGAAAGTTCAAGACGAAACATTAACATTCCGTCGTTCTTGCCGTGAAGGTATTTGTGGTTCGGATGGTGTGAATATTAATGGCAAAAATGGTTTGGCTTGTTTATGGAATTTAAACGACCTGCCTGAGAAAATTGTAATTCGTCCATTACCAGGTTTGCCGGTTATTAAAGATTTGGTTGTTGATATGAACCAATTCTATGATCAATATGACAAAATTCAGCCATTCTTGATCAATAACCAGCCAGCTCCACCTAAAGAGCGTTTGCAGTCTCCTGAGGAGCGTGAACACTTAAATGGTCTGTATGAGTGTATTCTTTGTGCATGTTGTTCAACTTCATGCCCATCATTCTGGTGGAACCCTGATAAATTCTTGGGTCCTTCAGCATTGTTGAATGCATACCGTTTTATTATCGACTCTCGTGATACTGCTACTGCAGACCGTTTGGCTCGTCTTGACGATCCGTTCAGTTTGTTCCGTTGTAAAGGTATTATGAACTGTGTGTCAGTATGTCCTAAAGGTCTAAACCCTACAAAAGCAATCGGTCACATCCGTAATATGCTATTAGATCAAGCGGGTTAATTCTGCACAAATGGAAAACGCGCATCCTTGATGTGCGTTTTTTTTTAATTTTATAATGTAAACTTTAGACTTTGGTCGAAAAGAGCGAGGATTTTATATATTGCACCATATATTAAAAGATAAAATCGCTTATGTATTTCGCCAATTTATAGGTGGTATGTGTCAAAAAAATCAATCGTTGTTTAAGAACATGATACGATTTGCCACAAAGTTATAGGTGAAAAAAGCGTATACTAGTAGAATTAATTTAAGCGGCACGATCTTGGATCTGTGCTTAATTTTTATGGTTAAAGTCATTTTAGAAAAGTTAATTTTAAAGTTAATTTTTCTAAAAAGATTTGCAAAAAATTGCTCGGTTTTAATCGAGTATAAGGTGAGTGATGATGCCATTGAGGGCGTTGTGATTCATTAATTACCTATGGAGTTTTCTCTCTAGGTAGTATGACGCCCCATGGTCTTAAAGACCTGTTGGGTAAGTAATGCCTTTTTTACCAATTTGGCATTATGCATCATGGGTATGCTTAAAAGGCAGCCTGTAATATTTTTTGCAATAGGAAATGGGTCCACAAATGCAAGAAGTTGCTGACGCATTGCGTCTTGACACTGAACTTTCCGCTGATAGTGCAGCGTATATTGAAGAACTTTACGAGCAGTACCTGACTTCCCCAACCTCTGTAGCTGAGGACTGGCGCCAATATTTCGATAAATATCCAAAGGGTGACCAACCACACAGCGCTGTGCGTGAGCAATTCCTATTACTAGGACGTAATGCTAATCGTGTTCAACCTGTTGTACAAAGTACGGTAAGTACTGAGCATGAGCGTCGTCAAATTGGCGTTTTACAACTTATTGCTGCTTATCGTAATCGCGGACATCAAAAAGCTAAATTAGATCCATTAGGTCTTGCTAAGCGTGAAGAGATTCCAGATTTAGATCTTTCAGCTCACGGTTTAACCAAATCAGATTTAGATACTGTATTCAATACCGGCAATCTTGAAATCGGCAAAAGTGAAGCAACGCTTGCTGAAATGATTGAAGCAATGGAGGCAATCTATTGTGGTTCAATCGGTGTTGAATACATGCATATCGTGGACACAAAAGAAAAGCGTTGGATTCAACAGCGTCTTGAAAGTGCTCGTGGTAAATTCAATTACACAAATGATCAAAAGAAAGGCTTCTTAGAGCGTTTAACTGCTGCAGAAGGTCTTGAAAAATATCTTGGTAATAAATACGTCGGTGCTAAACGCTTTGGTGTTGAAGGCGGCGAGTCTTTTATTCCTATGGTAAACGAGATTATCCAGCGTGCTGGTGCTGTAGGATGTAAAGAAGTTGTTATTGGTATGCCACACCGTGGCCGCTTAAACCTTCTTGTGAATATTATGGGTAAAAACCCTGCGGACTTATTTGGTGAGTTCGAAGGTAAATCAATTCATAAAAAAGGTTCAGGTGACGTTAAATACCACCAAGGTTTCTCAAGTAATGTAATGACTCCAGGTGGCGAAGTTCACTTGGCATTGGCATTTAACCCATCTCACTTGGAAATTGTTGGGCCTGTAGTTGAAGGTTCTGTACGTGCACGTCAAGTACGTCGTAGAGACATTGGCGGTGATGACGTTTTACCAGTGATTGTTCATGGTGATGCGGCATTTGCAGGTCAAGGCGTGAACATGGAAACCTTCCAAATGTCACAAACTCGTGGCTATACGGTTGGTGGTACAGTTCATATTATTGTGAACAACCAAGTAGGTTTCACAACTTCTGACCCTCGTGATGCACGTTCTACGGAATACTGTACAGACGTTGCTAAAATGATTCAGGCACCAATTTTCCATGTAAATGGTGATGATCCTGAAGCTGTTATCTTTGCTACTCAATTAGCACATGATTTCCGTCACGAATTCCGTAAAGATGTTGTTATCGATTTGTTCTGTTATCGCCGTCGTGGCCATAACGAAGCAGATGAGCCATCTGGTACACAACCATTGATGTATCAAGTAATTGCTAAGAAGGCAACTACTCGTACACTTTATGCTGATCAACTTGTTCAACAAAAAGTAATTGATCGTGCTGAAGCAGACCAAATGGTTGAAGATTATCGTTCTGATTTAGAAGCGGGTAATCATGTAGCAAATGCGTTAATTCTTGAACCAAATACCAAAATGTTTGTAGATTGGACTCCATATTTGGGCCATGACTACACAGACGATTGGGATACTTCATTTGACTTAAATCGCTTAAAAGAATTAGGCGAGGGCATGAGCAAACTTCCTGAAGGGTTTGTAATGCAGCGTCAGGTTCAAAAAGTAATTGAAGATCGCGTAAAAATGCAAACCGGTGAAACTCCTTTAAACTGGGGTGCAGCAGAAACTTTAGCTTATGCAACTTTATTAGATGAAGACTATCTAGTTCGTATTACTGGTGAAGACGTGGGTCGTGGTACCTTCTCACACCGTCATGCGAAATTGCATAACCAAGCTGATGGTTCAACTTACATTCCTCTTTGTCATGTTAAAGAGAACCAACCACGTTTTGCAATTTACGATTCTTTATTATCTGAAGAAGCTGTCCTTGCATTCGAATATGGTTATGCAACCACAATTCCTAAGAGCTTAATTATTTGGGAAGCACAATTTGGTGACTTCGTAAACTGTGCTCAGGTTGTAATTGACCAGTTCATTGCTTCTGGTGAGACTAAGTGGGAGCGTGTTTGTGGTTTAACAATGTTGTTACCACACGGTTTCGAAGGCCAAGGTCCAGAACACTCATCAGCTCGTTTAGAACGTTTCTTACAGTTATGTGCTGAAGACAACATGCAAGTGATCACTCCAACGACACCTGCACAGATTTTCCACGCATTACGTCGTCAAGCTGTACGCCCAATTCGTAAGCCATTGATTGTAATGTCACCAAAATCTTTACTTCGTCATAAACTTGCGACTTCTACTTTAGAAGAGCTTGCAAATGGTTCATTCCAAACTGTAATTGACGAAATCGATCAAATTAACAAGTCAGATGTAACTCGTCTTGTACTTTGTGGCGGTAAAGTTTATTACGACTTACTCGAAAAACGTCGTGAACAAAACTTAACTAATGTCGCAATTGTGCGTATTGAACAGTTGTATCCATATCCAGAGCAACGTCTTGCAGAAATCTTGGCTGCATATCCAAACGTGAAAGAACTTGTTTGGGCACAAGAAGAGCCGAAGAACCAAGGCGCATGGTTATTTATTGCACCGCGTTTATATGACGATATCTTAAAATCTGGCAAACAAATCCGTATCAGTTTTGCAGGTCGTGAAGCTTCTGCTGCACCAGCTTGTGGCTCACCGTACTTGCATGCAAAACAACAAGCTCAGCTAATTAATGATGCATTGGCAATCGAAGCTGAACAATCAGGAGATTCTCAATAATGGCAACCGAAATTAAAGCGCCGGTATTCCCAGAGTCTGTTGCAGATGGAACCATCGCAACTTGGCATAAAAAGGTGGGTGAACCTGTATCACGTGACGAAGTGATCTGTGATATTGAAACCGACAAAGTTGTTTTAGAAGTTGTTGCTCCTGCTGATGGTAGCTTAGTTGCGATCATTAAAGATGAAGGCGATACAGTTCTTTCTGACGAAGTGATTGCTCAGTTTGAAGCTGGTGCTGGTGCAGCGACGGCTGCTCCTGCAGTAGAGCAAGCGGCTGCTCAAACTCAAGCTGGTGCGGCTCCTGTTGTTGAGCGTACAGAAACTGTATCTGACCAAGCTCCTGCAGTTCGTAAAGCGTTAACTGAATCTGGTATTGCTGCTGCTGACGTACAAGGTACTGGTCGTGGTGGTCGTATCACTAAAGAAGATGTGGCAAACCACCAAGCTAAACCAGCTGCTAACGTTACTCCGTTAAGCGTAGCTGTTGGTGAGCGTATCGAAAAACGTGTTCCAATGACTCGTTTACGTAAGCGTGTAGCTGAGCGTCTTCTTGCTGCTACTCAAGAAACAGCAATGTTAACTACATTCAACGAAGTTAACATGAAGCCAATCATGGAATTACGTAAGCAATATAAAGATGCGTTTGAAAAACGCCATGGTGCTCGTTTAGGCTTCATGTCATTCTTTGTTAAAGCTGCTACTGAAGCACTTAAACGCTACCCAGCGGTAAATGCTTCAATTGATGGTGATGATATTGTTTATCACGGTTACTATGACATCGGTGTTGCAGTATCTTCTGATCGTGGTCTTGTTGTACCAGTATTGCGTGATACTGACCGTATGAGCTACGCAGAAGTTGAAGCAGGTATTGCTGCTTATGCTGGTAAAGCACGTGATGGTAAATTATCTATCGAAGAAATGACTGGTGGTACTTTCACAATCACTAACGGTGGTACTTTCGGTTCATTACTTTCAACTCCTATTTTGAATCAGCCACAAACTGGTATCTTGGGTATGCACAAAATCCAAGAGCGTCCTATGGCTGTAAATGGTCAAGTTGAAATCTTGCCAATGATGTATTTAGCACTTTCTTATGACCACCGTATGATCGATGGTAAAGAAGCTGTAGGTTTCTTGGTAGCAATCAAAGAATTGTTAGAAGAACCAGCTAAACTCATCCTTGATCTTTAATTTCTTCGAATAATATTACCGAGGTAGAGTGATCCTCTATCTCGGACCATGGAGATAAACAATGTCTCAACAATTTGATCTTGTTGTTATTGGTGGTGGTCCTGGTGGTTATGAAGCTGCGATTCGCGCTGCTCAACTAGGTTTTAAAGTCGCTTGTATCGAAAAACGTATTCACAACGGTAAACCATCTTTAGGTGGTACATGCTTAAACGTGGGTTGTATTCCTTCTAAAGCATTACTTGACTCTTCTCACCGTTATGAAGATACAGTACATCACTTAGCTGATCACGGTATCACTACAGGTGAAGTGAATTTTGATCTTGCTAAGCTTCTTGCTCGTAAAGACAAAATTGTTGACCAATTAACTGGTGGTATCGATCAATTGCTTAAAGGCAATGGTATTGAGTGGTTAAAAGGTACTGGTAAATTACTTGCTGGTAAAAAAGTTGAGTTTGTTTCTCATGAAGGTGAAACTCAAGTTTTAGAACCTAAATACGTTATTCTTGCGTCTGGTTCTGTACCTGTAAATATTCCTGTAGCTCCTGTAGATCAAGATATTATTGTTGATTCAACTGGTGCATTGAACTTCCCAGAAGTACCTAAGCGTTTAGGTGTTATTGGTGCTGGTGTAATCGGTTTAGAGCTTGGTTCTGTTTGGCGTCGTCTTGGTGCTGAAGTTGTTGTTTTTGAAGCAATGGATGCATTCTTACCAATGGCTGATAAAGCTTTGGCAAAAGACTACCAAAAACTTTTAACTAAGCAAGGTCTTGATATTCGTATCGGTGCTAAAGTTTCTGGTACTGAAATTAATGGTCGTGAAGTGACTGTTAAATACACTCAAGGCGGCGAAGAAAAAACTCAGACTTTTGACAAATTAATCGTTTGTGTAGGCCGTAAAGCTTATGCAGAAGGTTTATTGGCAGATGATTCAGGCATTAAATTGACTGAACGCGGTCTAGTTGAAGTAAACGATCACTGTGCAACTTCTGTAGAAGGTGTATATGCGATTGGTGACTTGGTTCGCGGTCCAATGCTTGCTCATAAAGCAATGGAAGAAGGTGTAATGGCTGTTGAACGTATCCACGGTCATGCAGCTCAAGTGAACTATGACACAATCATTTCTGTTATCTATACACATCCGGAAGCGGCTTGGGTTGGTTTAACTGAAGAACAAGCTAAAGAAAAAGGTCATGAAGTTAAAACTGGTCAATTCGGTTTTGCTGTAAATGGTCGTGCTTTAGCGGCGGGTGAAGGCGCTGGTTTTGTTAAGTTTGTTGCTGATGCAAAAACTGACCGTTTATTAGGTATGCATGTTATTGGACCTGCAGCATCTGATATCGTACACCAAGGTATGATCGCTCTTGAATTTGTATCTTCTGTTGAAGATCTTCAGTTAATGACATTTGGTCATCCAACATTCTCTGAAGTTGTTCATGAAGCTGCACTTGCTGTAGATGGTCGTGCAATTCACGCGATTCAACGTAAGCGTAAATAAAATAAAGAGCGGTTCTCCGCTCTTTTTCACATTCGATGGTGTGATTAAAAAAGCATCAAGGTGAAAGACGTAGACAGCAATTTGCATATGCAACATGAGAATGTTGCGCAAATTGAAGACAACAAACAAAGTTAAGTAGGTAACTAAATGAACTTACATGAGTATCAAGCTAAAGCGTTATTGAAAGAATATGGTATGCCAGTACAAGAAGGTATCTTGGCTACCAATGCAGACGAAGCAGTTGCTGCATTTGAACAGCTTGGTGGTAAATTCGCGGTAATGAAAGCGCAAGTTCATGCTGGTGGTCGTGGTAAGGCTGGTGGCGTTAAAGTTGCAAAATCTAAAGAAGACGTTATCGAATTTGCAAACAATATCATTGGTACTCGTCTTGTAACGTATCAAACAGATGCAAATGGTCAACCAGTAAACAGCATTATTGTTGCTGAAGACGTATACCCAGTTGAGCGTGAGCTTTACTTAGGTGCGGTTGTAGACCGTTCTAGCCGTCGTATTACTTTCATGGCTTCTACAGAAGGTGGTGTAGAAATCGAGAAAGTTGCAGAAGAAACTCCAGAAAAAATTATCAAAGTTGAAGTTGATCCATTAGTTGGCTTACAACCATTCCAAGCACGTGAAGTTGCGTTTGCTTTAGGTTTGAAAGACAAGCAAATCGGTAAATTCGTAAAAATCATGACAGCTGCTTACCAAGCATTTGTTGAAAATGATTTTGCTTTATTTGAAATTAACCCACTTTCAGTTCGTGAAAATGGCGAAATTTTATGTGTAGACGCGAAAGTAGGTATCGACTCTAACGCGCTTTACCGTTTACCTAAAGTTGCTGCTTTACGTGACAAATCTCAAGAGAATGAGCGTGAATTAAAAGCATCTGAATTTGATCTTAACTATGTTGCTTTAGAAGGTAACATCGGTTGTATGGTTAACGGTGCTGGTCTTGCAATGGCAACTATGGACATCATTAAACTTTATGGTGGTCAGCCTGCAAACTTCCTTGACGTTGGTGGCGGCGCAACTAAAGAGCGCGTAATCGAAGCGTTCAAAATCATCCTTGCTGATACGTCTGTACAAGGTGTTTTAATCAACATCTTCGGTGGTATCGTACGTTGTGACATGATTGCTGAAGCGATTATTGCAGCGGTTCAAGAAGTAAACGTAACTGTTCCAGTTGTTGTTCGTTTAGAAGGTAACAACGCTGAGTTAGGTGCTAAATTACTTGATGAATCTGGTTTGAAATTAATTTCTGCAAACGGCTTGTCTGATGCCGCAGAAAAAGTTGTAGCTGCAGTTAAAGCGTAAGGGGAGTATCAATCATGAGCGTATTAATTAATAAAGACACTAAAGTATTGGTACAAGGTTTTACTGGTAAAAACGGTACTTTCCACTCTGCACAAGCTTTAGACTACGGTACAAAAGTTGTTGGTGGTGTTACTCCAGGTAAAGGTGGTACTACTCACCTTGACTTACCAGTATTTAACACAATGAAAGAAGCTGTACGTGAAACAAATGCAGATGCATCTGTAATCTATGTACCAGCTCCATTCGTTTTAGACTCAATCGTTGAAGCAGTTGATTCAGGTGTTGGCCTAATCGTTGTGATCACTGAAGGTGTTCCAACAATCGACATGCTTAAAGCAAAACGCTATTTAGAAACTAACGGTAACGGTACTCGTTTAGTTGGTCCTAACTGTCCAGGCGTGATCACTCCAGGCGAATGTAAGATTGGTATTATGCCTGGTCACATTCACCAACCAGGTCGTATTGGTATCATCTCACGTTCAGGTACATTGACTTATGAAGCTGTTGCTCAAACAACTAAGCTTGGTTTAGGTCAGTCTACTTGTATCGGTATCGGTGGTGATCCAATCCCAGGTATGAACCAAATCGAAGCGCTTCAATTGTTCCAAGACGATCCAGATACTGATGCAATCATCATGATCGGTGAGATCGGTGGTACAGCGGAAGAAGAAGCTGCTGAATTCATCAAATCTAACGTGACTAAGCCTGTAGTAGGTTACATTGCTGGTGTAACTGCTCCTAAAGGTAAGCGTATGGGTCACGCTGGTGCGATCATTTCTGGTGGTCAAGGTACTGCTGAAGAGAAATTCGCTGCATTTGAAAAAGCAGGTATGGCTTACACTCGTAGCCCAGCTGAGCTTGGTTCAACTATGTTGCAAGTTTTAAAAGAGAAAGGTTTAGCTTAATCGCTTTACCCTGAATCTTAAAAAGCACCGCATCTGAAAAATGATGCGGTGCTTTTTTATTTATTAAAGAAAAATAAGAGTTTTTATAAGTATAGCTAATTCATAAATAAAATTTTTAGGCAAAAAAATACGCAATGATTGGGGTGATCATTGCGTAGAACAACGAATCTGTAAAAACAGTTTCGGTTTAAGGAGAAATGTCGTGAGGCTCATATGATGTAACCTACATAGAGAATAATAGATAAAGTTAAGATATCCTTCATCGCTATTAGCGTTAATAAGTGTTACTTCACGTTAATAGGGTAAAAGCCTGTGAATGGCTATCAATACATTAGTAATTCTAAAAAATGAATATTATGAATCTAATAAATAAAAAAAGCCCCGCAGGGCTTTTAGTTTTCAAAAAGGATTAAAATTTAAATAAACCTAAACCATCTTTAACTTCGTCTAAAGTCTGTTGAGTAATAAGACGGCACTTATCTGTACCTTGACGTAAAACATCCATAATATAGTCAGGATCTTTAGCAAGTTCTTCGCGACGTTCACGAATAGGCGTAATTAACTCTTTTAACACACCTTCAAGACGCTTTTTAACCGTACCATCACCAAGACCACCACGACGATAATGAGCTTTTAACTCTTCAACTTCTTCTTTATTTGGATCAAATGCATCTAAATAAGTAAATACAATATTTCCTTCAACTTGACCTGGATCTTCGATGCGAAGGTGATTTGGATCGGTGTACATCGCATTTACAGCTTTTTTGATGTCTTTATCAGAAGCATTTAAAACGATGGTATTGCCTAATGATTTAGACATTTTTGCTTTACCGTCAAAGCCAGGTAAACGTGCCATGTTAGAAAGCAAAGCTTTACATTCAGGCAAAAGATCTTGACCAATTTGACGGTTTACACGGCGTACCACTTCATTCGTTTGTTCAATCATTGGAATCTGATCTTCACCTACCGGAACGACAGTCGCTTTGAAAGCAGTAATATCAGCCGCTTGTGCAACAGGGTAGCAGAGGAAACCAGCTGGAATATCACGCTCGAAACCACGCATTTGAATTTCAGATTTAATGGTTGGGTTACGTTCTAAGCGAGCAACAGTTACGAAGTTAAGATAGAGCATTGTGAGCTCATTCAGTGCTGGCAAGCAAGATTGAACACAAATGGTCGTTTTTGTTGGATCAATGCCGACAGCTAGATAATCTAGAGCCACTTCCAAAATATTGCGACGGACTTTATCTGGGTTATCTGCATTATCTGTTAATGCTTGTGCATCTGCTAACAAGAGATGTTGATGATGGCTATCCTGTAATCCTACACGAGAACGCAAAGAACCGACAAAATGCCCGAGATGAAGTTGTCCGGTTGGGCGGTCGCCTGTCAAAATAATTGGACGCTGATCAACATTACTCATTATTTATTCCACTGTCTTATTGGCTTAATCAGGGGGTAGTAAGCCCTGCAATATAAAAGATTGGCATTATTGTACGGGAAATAAAAAAAAATCGTCAGCGATTGGATAAACTTTTCTTAAAATAATATTGTGAATTTATTCAGTAAAATTACAGAAATTCAAAAAAATCATCTTACAATAGCTTAATAAATACAAACTTGGATAAGAAATGGCAAGTGGCTTACTTTTATTACTAGATGATATTGCAACAATTTTAGATGATGTTGCTTTAATGAGTAAAATGGCAGCGAAGAAAACTGCCGGAGTTTTAGGTGATGATTTAGCCCTGAATGCCCAGCAAGTAACAGGTGTTCGTGCAGATCGTGAGCTTCCTATTGTTTGGAAAGTCGCTAAAGGCTCATTTGTTAATAAGCTCATTTTAGTTCCTTTAGCTTTATTAATTAGCGTGATTGCGCCTTGGCTCATTAATCCTTTATTAATGCTCGGAGGTTTATTTTTATGTTATGAGGGAGTGGAGAAAGTTCTCCATACCATTATGCATAAAAAAGCTTCTACAACAGAAGAAGCAAAAGCAGAGCTTGATAGTGAAGAATTAGATTTAGCAAATTTTGAGAAAGAAAAAATAAAAGGAGCAGTAAGAACTGACTTTATTTTATCAGCTGAAATTGTCGTTATTTCTTTAGGTACTGTGGCTACAGCTACTTTAATGACTAAGGTAAGTGTTCTCAGCATTATTGCCGTTGTCATGACAATCGGTGTGTATGGTCTGGTTGGCATGATTGTTAAAATTGATGACTTAGGATTATATTTAACTAAGCAAACTGCCTCATTTAAACAAACTATAGGTCGAGGTCTATTGGCTTTTGCTCCTATTTTGATGAAATTGCTTTCAATCGTGGGCACTATTGCAATGTTTTTAGTGGGTGGTGGGATTATTAATCATACGATTCCGTTACTTCATCATTTAACTGAAGACACTGTGGATCACGTAGAAACAATACCAGCGGTAGGTAATATCATTGGTGCTTTAACACCGACATTGATTAACTTTGGAATAGGATTAGTTGCGGGTGCAATTGTTTTATTAATTGTAAGCTTAATACAAAAAATGTGGCCTAAAAAAGCATCGGGTTCATGATGCCATTCTAAAAAGAAGAGGAAAATTATGCGCTGGAAAGGTCGTCGAATTAGTAGCAATGTGGAAGACCGCCGAGGTGGTGGCGGTGTTAGAGCTGGTGGTATTAGTATTATTGGTTTGGTTGTTGCATTTGTTGCATGGAAGTTTTTTGGGGTTGATCCACAACAAGCTTATCAAGCAACGCAGCAGGTTACTGCTTCCCAGCAATCAAATGCAACTGCACCAGAGAGTCTAACAGCCGAACAAAAAGAGGCTTCTGATTTTGTTGGAACAGTTTTGGCTGATACAGAGGATACATGGACTCCTATATTTAAACAGTTGGGTAAAAGCTATACACCACCAAGATTAGTATTATTTAATGGAATAGCTCAATCAGGATGTGGCACAGCTCAATCTGCTATGGGACCATTTTATTGCCCTGCAGACCAAAAGGTTTATATTGATACAGAATTCTTTAAAGATATGCGTCAGCAAATGGGAATTTCTGGCGAGCAAAACCAAACTGAGCTTTCTAGGGAAGATCAGGCTGGTGATTTTGCCCAAGCTTATGTTGTTGCACATGAGGTAGGACATCATGTTCAAACTCTGCTCGGTATTTCTTCACAAGTCCAGCAAGCTCGTGCACAAGTGAGCCAAAGAGAAGGTAATCAATTGTCTGTTCGCCAAGAATTACAAGCTGATTGTTTAGCAGGTATTTGGGCTAACCATAACCAACAGCGAACTCAATTTTTAGAGCAAGGTGATATTGAAGAAGCAATGGATGCTGCTCAAAAAATTGGAGATGATTATTTACAGAAGCGTTCTACTGGTCAGGTTGTTCCTGATAGCTTTACTCATGGTAGCAGTGAACAGCGAATGCATTGGTTCCAAGTTGGTTTAAAAACCGGTGATATTAATCAGTGTGACACCTTCAATAATTCAATCTAAATATAGAAGGATGAGACTTATTAATAGTATTTAAGAAGCTCATCCATCTTCCTTTAAATGTTAACTATAAATAATGTTAAGAAATTTAACAGATTGATAGATTGTTCAATCAATTCGTTAAACTTGCATCCGAATTTTCATTTTTTATGATCATGGCATTATTAATGCCTGCATTTTGTTTAGTTTGGTCGACCTAGCAAAATTTTCTTATTTGGTCGTTGACCCAGAAGAAGGGTGTTCATGGGTAATTTTTTTCTACTACAAGCATTTACAGTGGTTTTTGCGCTATCAATCGCAACCACGATTTTTAATAAACGTATTTTGGGTTTTCCCCAAGCGATTGGTGTTCCTCTTGTTTCTGCGATTTTTGTCTTTATTCTACAGTGGGGTGCAAGCCTACTAAACGGTAATCAGTTTATCACCATTAATATTCATAATATTGAAGAAGCAGTACGCCATATCGATTTTTATGATTTTTTAATTAATGGTGTTATTTGTTTTATTCTGACTTCTTCGGCACTCAAATTTAAAATCTCAGACCTAAAAAGTTATTGGAAACAAATTAGTATTTTGGCAACCATTGCCTTAGTGCTTTGCGCCGTATTGTTTGGCAGTTTACTCTACGGATTCCAATTACTGGTTGGATATCACGTGCCAATTCTGGTGTTGTTACTTTTAGGTGCAGCTTTAGGGGCAACAGACCCTATTGGTATTAAAGGTGTACTTAGTTCGATTCGCGCACCTCATCATTTAATTGTTAAGCTAGAAGGTGAATCATTATTTAATGATGCAATGTGTATTGCATTGTTTATGACCTTGCTTAATGTTTTGCAAGGTGAACATTTCTCATTAGTGGCAACATTAGAAGCTTTACTCTATGAAATTGTTGTTGCAGTCGGGATTGGTTGGGCATTTGGGGTAGGGGTGTTGCGTCTATTACGTGGTAAACACGAAATGGAGTCCCTGATTTTAACCACTGCGCTACTCGCGAGTGGAGCATATTTGGTTGCTTTGTTTGCGCATGCATCAGCACCGATTGCTTGTGTAATTGGTGGCTTAATTGTTGGGAATAAATGGAAAGAAATACGCGAAGAGCGTGAGATTCAAGAAGTTAACCATTTCTGGCACACTGTAGAAGGAATTATTAACTCATTCTTATTTACTTTAATTGGCTTAGAGTTATTTATTCTTGATCTAAACTTTAGCCTGATTTTAGGCGGTATTGTTGCGTTCTTTATCCTACATATCTCTCGTTTTGCAGCTAACTTCATGGCTTTTGCATTTTTCCCGAATATGCGGAAAATGAAAAGTTATAATGGTAGTTTAACTATTTTATCTTGGGGTGGGGTACGGGGAGGGATTTCACTTGCATTGATTTTAGCCGTTGCCAATATTCCTGCTTTAAGCCCCTATAGTAGTATCTTAATTGGTTATACATTTATCAGTGTGTTGCTATCCGGCATAGTCTGCGGTCTGGGTCTGCCAGCTGTAATGAATGCTTTTTATTACAATCCGAATGAAGAAACTGAAGGCTTAAAAGGGTTCTATCAGAGATTGTGTCATAAGATGAACCGAAGAGGTTTTCAGTATATTGTTGGAGAAGATGCACTGGGTAGAGAGACGATCACTGTTTTTAATCCTGATATTCTTGTTGACCAAAAAACTGAGGATGGAATTGCAACAATGCATGATCCAAATAAGTTACAAGAAGTAAAACGATTTGAGAGTCCCGATAACTTCTAGACTTAAATAGTTTTAAATTTTATAAACCATTTAAAAGTTAGGTTTTAGTGTAATAGTAAAATATTATCTAAAGCCTTTTTTTTCTATATATATCATTAATAATATATTTTATTTTATTAAGATATTAATAATTGTTATATAAATATTTTAATTAAATGATTTTCCAACAAACAGTAAATAATGAAATATTAAATTTGTTTTATATATAAAACGTTTAACGCAATTTTTTATTAAATTAACACAAGAAAAACCTAATAAAGACTTATATATAATTTGTATTAATTAAAATTTTTTCTTTAGGTACTTTAGTATTTGTTTTTTTTATTTTAAAGTGTTTAATGTAAAAATGATCACATTACTTAATGTTTTTAAGTTGTAGGTCAAAAACTTAGAAACATTAAGTAAAAAGAATTATACATAAAATCATTTAAATCAATAATATAAAAGGAATACAGATATGCCTGAAATACAAATTATTGCTAAGGACAATCATAAAACCTTAGCAACAACAGAGGGAACTTCTGCAAAACTTTCAGAAGCATCGGTCGTATTGGTAAATGTAGCTGCCAGTGATGTGTTGGTAGTAAATAGGGAGGGTACCAATGCAGTTATTCGCCTGAAAAATGGCCAGACTATTGTTATTGAAGACTTCTTTAGCGGTACAGCTGAACCTAAAGATAACAGCCTTGTTTTCCAAGACGAAAATGGACAGTTAATTTGGGCAAAATTCAAAGATGCTGAAAATGATGCCGACGCAGATGCTGACGCAGATGCCGATGCCGACAGCGATGTTGAACCACAAGCGCTGGTAGCAGAAGATTTACCAGCTGCTTTACCAGCAGAAGCGCCACAAGAGTTGGTGTCTGATGTTATTTATCAGCCTATTTCTTCAATTGAACCATTACTTTATCACGATGCAGGCATAAACCCATGGTTATGGGCTATCCCATTAGTTGCAGGTGGTATTATTGCTGCTGCATCGAACAGTGATAGTGATGATGATTCTTCAACACCTACCGATACAACACCTCCAAGTACAGATGGGGTGACCTTCACAGTTGACCCTGTTACTTCTGACAATGTAATTAATGCATCGGAAGCAGCGGGCAATGTCACCATTACAGGTGTATTGAAAAATATTCCAGCAGATGCGGCGAATACAGCCGTTACAGTTGTGATTAATGGTCAGACATACACTGCAACTGTAGACAAAACAGCGGGTACATGGACAGTAAGTGTACCGGGTAGTGGTTTAACAGCTGATGCAGATAAAACCATTGATGCTACTGTAACGTTTACAGATGCGGCAGGTAATAGCAGTACTGTTAAAGATACACAAACTTATACGATTGATACTGCTGCTCCTAATACAGATGAGGTTGATTTTTCGGTTGATTCTGTAACAGCTGACAATGTGATTAATGCATCAGAAGCGGCTGGTGATGTCACTATTACAGGTGTTTTGAAAAATATTCCGTCAGATGCAACCAATACTGTAGTAACAGTTGTTGTGAATGGGGTGACTTATACTGCCACTGTAGATAGTACAGCAGGAACATGGACAGTAAATGTGCCTGGCAGTGGCTTAGAGGCTGATGCAGATAAAACCATTGATGCTACTGTAACGTTTACAGATGCAGCAGGTAACAGCAGTACGGTTAGCGATACACAAACTTATACACTTGATACGACTGCACCAACGGTTGTACTTGAAGATGTTTCTACTAATGATAATACTCCTGCATTAACAGGTACTGTAAGTGACCCAACAGCGACTGTTGTGGTTACTATTGATGGTGTTGATTATCCTGCAGTAAATAACGGTGACGGCACCTGGACGCTTGCAGATAATACATTGCCAACACTCACCGATGGACCACACACTGTTACCGTGACTGCAACTGATGCAGCAGGTAATAAAGGTACTGATATAGGTGTTGTGACTGTTGACACAGCTGCACCAAATACAGCTGGTGTCAACTTTGTAGTTGATCCTGTTACTTCTGATAATGTAATTAATGCATCAGAAGCATCAGGTAATGTCACTGTTACAGGTGTATTGAAAAACGTTCCGTCAGATGCAACAAATACAGTGGTCACTGTTGTGATCAATGGTCAGACGTATACTGCGACTGTAGATAGCACAGCAGGTACATGGACAGTAAGTGTACCGGGCAGCGGTTTGGTTGCTGATACAGATAAAACGATTGATGCCAAAGTAACGTTTACAGATGCAGCAGGTAATAGCAGCACAGTTAACGATACACAAACTTATACACTGGATACAGCTGCTCCTTCAGCGCCAGTGATCGACCCAGTTAACGGGACAGATCCGATTACAGGTACTGCAGAACCTGGTTCAACCGTAACAGTAACCTATCCTAATGGTGACACAGCAACAGTTGTAGCAGGACCGGATGGTACTTGGACTGTACCAAACCCAGGCTTGAATGATGGTGATAAAGTTGAGGCAATTGCTACAGATCCAGCAGGCAACCCATCTTTACCAGGTACAGCTACTGTTGATGCAGTTGGCCCAAATACCGATGGTGTTAACTTCACGGTTGACTCAGTAACAGCTGACAATGTGATTAATGCATCAGAAGCGTCAGGTAACGTTACTGTTACAGGTGTATTGAAAAATGTTCCGGCAGATGCAGCAAATACAGTAGTAACTGTTGTGATCAATGGCCAGACGTATACTGCAACTGTAGATAATGCAGCAGGTACATGGACAGTAAGTGTACCGGGCAGTGACTTAACTGCGGATACAGATCAAACTATTGATGCGAAAGTAACGTTTACAGATGCAGCAGGTAACAGCAGCAGTGTTAACGATACACAAACATATACAATCGATACCACAGCACCAAATGCGCCAGTAATTAACCCGGTTAATGGGGTAGACCCGATTACAGGTACGGCAGAACCTGGTTCAACAGTAACTGTGACTTATCCCGATGGTAATACAGCAACTGTAGTTGCAGGGCCAGATGGTACTTGGACAGTACCAAATCCAGGTTTAAATGATGGTGATAAAGTTGAGGCAATTGCTACTGACCCAGCAGGCAACCCATCTGTACCAGGTACAGCTACTGTTGATGCAGTTGGCCCAAATACCGATGGTGTTAACTTCACGGTTGACTCAGTAACAGCTGACAATGTGATTAATGCATCAGAAGCGTCAGGTAACGTTACTGTTACAGGTGTATTGAAAAATGTTCCGGCAGATGCAGCAAATACAGTAGTAACTGTTGTGATCAATGGCCAGACGTATACTGCAACTGTAGATAATGCAGCAGGTACATGGACAGTAAGTGTACCGGGCAGTGACTTAACTGCGGATACAGATCAAACTATTGATGCGAAAGTAACGTTTACAGATGCAGCAGGTAACAGCAGCAGTGTTAACGATACACAAACATATACAATCGATACCACAGCACCAAATGCACCTGTACTTGATCCGATCAATGCAACTGACCCAGTGAGCGGTACAGCAGAAGCGGGTTCAACCGTGACTGTGACTTATCCTGATGGCACAACTGCAACAGTGGTAGCAGGTACAGATGGCACATGGTCAGTACCAAACCCGGGTAACCTGGTGGATGGTGATACAGTAACTGCAACAGCGACTGACCCTGCAGGCAATACATCATTGCCAGGTACAGGCACAGTCTCTGCAGACATCACACCGCCGGTGGTTGCACTTGATGACGTGTTGACCAATGACAGCACACCAGCACTTACGGGTACAGTGAACGATCCGACTGCCACTGTGGTTGTCAATGTAGATGGCACTGACTATCCGGCAGTGAACAATGGTGACGGCACCTGGACACTTGCAGACAATACACTTCCTGCGTTAACTGACGGTCCACACACCATTACCGTGACGGCAACAGATGCAGCAGGCAATGCAGGTACCGATACAGCAGTGGTGACGATTGATACCACAGCACCAAATGCACCGGTACTTGATCCAATCAATGCAACTGACCCAGTGAGCGGTACAGCAGAAGCGGGTTCAACCGTGACTGTGACTTATCCTGATGGCACAACTGCAACAGTGGTAGCAGGCACAGACGGCACATGGTCAGTACCAAACCCGGGTAACCTGGTGGATGGTGATACAGTAACTGCAACAGCGACTGACCCTGCAGGCAATACATCATTGCCAGGTACAGGCACAGTCTCTGCAGACATCACACCGCCGGTGGTTGCACTTGATGACGTGTTGACCAATGACAGCACACCAGCACTTACGGGTACAGTGAACGATCCGACTGCCACTGTGGTTGTCAATGTAGATGGCACTGACTATCCGGCAGTGAACAATGGTGACGGCACCTGGACGCTTGCAGACAATACACTTCCTGCGTTAACTGACGGTCCACACACCATTACCGTGACTGCAACAGACCCTGCAGGCAATGCAGGTACCGATACAGCAGTGGTGACCATTGATACCACAGCACCAAATGCACCGGTACTTGATCCAATCAATGCAACTGACCCAGTGAGCGGTACAGCAGAAGCGGGTTCAACCGTGACTGTGACTTATCCTGATGGCACAACTGCAACAGTGGTAGCAGGCACAGACGGCACATGGTCAGTACCAAACCCGGGTAACCTGGTGGATGGTGATACAGTAACTGCAACAGCGACTGACCCTGCAGGCAATACATCATTGCCAGGTACAGGCACAGTCTCTGCAGACATCACACCGCCGGTGGTTGCGCTGGATGACGTGTTGACCAATGACAGCACACCAGCACTTACGGGTACAGTGAACGATCCGACTGCCACTGTGGTTGTCAATGTAGATGGCACTGACTATCCGGCAGTGAACAATGGTGACGGCACCTGGACACTTGCAGACAATACACTTCCTGCGTTAACTGACGGTCCACACACCATTACCGTGACGGCAACAGATGCAGCAGGCAATGCAGGTACCGATACAGCAGTGGTAACGATTGATACCACAGCACCAAATGCACCGGTACTTGATCCAATCAATGCAACTGACCCAGTGAGCGGTACAGCAGAAGCGGGTTCAACCGTGACTGTGACTTATCCTGATGGCACAACTGCAACAGTGGTAGCAGGCACAGACGGCACATGGTCAGTACCAAACCCGGGTAACCTGGTGGATGGTGATACAGTAACTGCAACAGCGACTGACCCTGCAGGCAATACATCATTGCCAGGTACAGGCACAGTCTCTGCAGACATCACACCGCCGGTGGTTGCGCTGGATGACGTGTTGACCAATGACAGCACACCAGCACTTACGGGTACAGTGAACGATCCGACTGCCACTGTGGTTGTCAATGTAGATGGCACTGACTATCCGGCAGTGAACAATGGTGACGGCACCTGGACACTTGCAGACAATACACTTCCTGCGTTAACTGACGGTCCACACACCATTACCGTGACGGCAACAGATGCAGCAGGCAATGCAGGTACCGATACAGCAGTGGTAACGATTGATACCACAGCACCAAATGCACCGGTACTTGATCCAATCAATGCAACTGACCCAGTGAGCGGTACAGCAGAAGCGGGTTCAACCGTGACTGTGACTTATCCTGATGGCACCACTGCAACAGTGGTAGCAGGCACAGACGGCAGCTGGTCAGTACCAAACCCGGGTAACCTGGTGGATGGTGATACAGTAACTGCAACAGCAACTGACCCTGCAGGCAATACGTCATTGCCAGGTACAGGCACAGTGTCTGCAGACATCACAGCACCTGTGGTTGCGCTGGATGACGTGTTGACCAATGACAGCACACCAGCACTTACGGGTACAGTGAACGATCCGACTGCAACTGTGGTGGTGAACGTGGATGGCACTGACTATCCGGCAGTGAACAATGGTGACGGCACCTGGACACTTGCAGACAATACACTGCCTGCGTTAACTGACGGTCCACACACCATTACCGTGACGGCAACAGATGCAGCAGGCAATGCAGGTACCGATACAGCAGTGGTAACGATTGATACCACAGCACCAAATGCACCGGTACTTGATCCAATCAATGCAACTGACCCAGTGAGCGGTACAGCAGAAGCGGGTTCAACCGTGACTGTGACTTATCCTGATGGCACCACTGCAACAGTGGTAGCAGGCACAGACGGCAGCTGGTCAGTACCAAACCCGGGTAACCTGGTGGATGGTGATACAGTAACTGCAACAGCAACTGACCCTGCAGGCAATACGTCATTGCCAGGTACAGGCACAGTGTCTGCAGACATCACAGCACCTGTGGTTGCGCTGGATGACGTGTTGACCAATGACAGCACACCAGCACTTACGGGTACAGTGAACGATCCGACTGCAACTGTGGTGGTGAACGTGGATGGCACTGACTATCCGGCAGTGAACAATGGTGACGGCACCTGGACGCTTGCAGACAATACACTGCCTGCGTTAACTGACGGTCCACACACCATTACCGTGACGGCAACAGATGCAGCAGGCAATGCAGGTACAGATACAGCAGTGGTGACCATTGATACCACAGCACCAAATGCACCGGTACTTGATCCAATCAATGCAACTGACCCAGTGAGCGGTACAGCAGAAGCGGGTTCAACCGTGACTGTGACTTATCCTGATGGCACAACTGCAACAGTGGTAGCAGGCACAGACGGCACATGGTCAGTACCAAACCCGGGTAACCTGGTGGATGGTGATACAGTAACTGCAACAGCGACTGACCCTGCAGGCAATACATCATTGCCAGGTACAGGCACAGTCTCTGCAGACATCACACCGCCGGTGGTTGCGCTGGATGACGTGTTGACCAATGACAGCACACCAGCACTTAGCGGTACAGTGAACGATCCGACTGCCACTGTGGTTGTCAATGTAGATGGCACTGACTATCCGGCAGTGAACAATGGTGACGGCACCTGGACACTTGCAGACAATACACTTCCTGCGTTAACTGACGGTCCACACACCATTACCGTGACGGCAACAGATGCAGCAGGCAATGCAGGTACCGATACAGCAGTGGTGACGATTGATACCACAGCACCAAATGCACCGGTACTTGATCCAATCAATGCAACTGACCCAGTGAGCGGTACAGCAGAAGCGGGTTCAACCGTGACTGTGACTTATCCTGATGGCACCACTGCAACAGTGGTAGCAGGTACAGATGGCACATGGTCAGTACCAAACCCAGGTAACCTGGTGGATGGCGATACGGTTACAGCAACAGCAACTGACCCTGCAGGCAATACATCATTGCCAGGTACAGGCACAGTCTCTGCAGACATCACACCGCCGGTGGTTGCGCTGGATGACGTGTTGACCAATGACAGCACACCAGCACTTAGCGGTACAGTGAACGATCCGACTGCCACTGTGGTTGTCAATGTAGATGGCACTGACTATCCGGCAGTGAACAATGGTGACGGCACCTGGACGCTTGCAGACAATACACTTCCTGCGTTAACTGACGGTCCACACACCATTACCGTGACGGCAACAGATGCAGCAGGCAATGCAGGTACCGATACAGCAGTGGTGACCATTGATACCACAGCACCAAATGCACCGGTACTTGATCCAATCAATGCAACTGACCCAGTGAGCGGTACAGCAGAAGCGGGTTCAACCGTGACTGTGACTTATCCTGATGGCACAACTGCAACAGTGGTAGCAGGCACAGACGGCACATGGTCAGTACCAAACCCGGGTAACCTGGTGGATGGTGATACAGTAACTGCAACAGCGACTGACCCTGCAGGCAATACATCATTGCCAGGTACAGGCACAGTCTCTGCAGACATCACACCGCCGGTGGTTGCACTTGATGATGTGTTGACGAATGACAGCACACCAGCACTCACGGGTACAGTGAACGATCCGACTGCAACTGTAGTTGTGAACGTGGATGGCACTGACTATCCGGCAGTGAACAATGGTGACGGCACCTGGACGCTTGCAGACAATACACTTCCTGCGTTAACTGACGGTCCACACACCATTACCGTGACTGCAACAGACCCTGCAGGCAATGCAGGTACCGATACAGCAGTGGTGACCATTGATACCACAGCACCAAATGCACCGGTACTTGATCCAATCAATGCAACTGACCCAGTGAGCGGTACAGCAGAAGCTGGTTCAACCGTGACTGTGACTTATCCTGATGGCACAACTGCAACAGTGGTAGCAGGCACAGACGGCACATGGTCAGTACCAAACCCGGGTAACCTGGTGGATGGTGATACAGTAACTGCAACAGCGACTGACCCTGCAGGCAATACATCATTGCCAGGTACAGGCACAGTCTCTGCAGACATCACACCGCCGGTGGTTGCGCTGGATGACGTGTTGACCAATGACAGCACACCAGCACTTAGCGGTACAGTGAACGATCCGACTGCCACTGTGGTTGTCAATGTAGATGGCACTGACTATCCGGCAGTGAACAATGGTGACGGCACCTGGACACTTGCAGACAATACACTTCCTGCGTTAACTGACGGTCCACACACCATTACCGTGACTGCAACAGACCCTGCAGGCAATGCAGGTACAGATACAGCAGTGGTGACCATTGATACCACAGCACCAAATGCACCGGTACTTGATCCAATCAATGCAACTGACCCAGTGAGCGGTACAGCAGAAGCTGGTTCAACCGTGACTGTGACTTATCCTGATGGCACAACTGCAACAGTGGTAGCAGGCACAGACGGCACATGGTCAGTACCAAACCCGGGTAACCTGGTGGATGGTGATACAGTAACTGCAACAGCGACTGACCCTGCAGGCAATACATCATTGCCAGGTACAGGCACAGTCTCTGCAGACATCACACCGCCGGTGGTTGCGCTGGATGACGTGTTGACCAATGACAGCACACCAGCACTTAGCGGTACAGTGAACGATCCGACTGCCACTGTGGTTGTCAATGTAGATGGCACTGACTATCCGGCAGTGAACAATGGTGACGGCACCTGGACACTTGCAGACAATACACTGCCTGCGTTAACTGACGGTCCACACACCATTACCGTGACGGCAACAGATGCAGCAGGCAATGCAGGTACAGATACAGCAGTGGTGACCATTGATACCACAGCACCAAATGCACCGGTACTTGATCCAATCAATGCAACTGACCCAGTGAGCGGTACAGCAGAAGCTGGTTCAACCGTGACTGTGACTTATCCTGATGGCACAACTGCAACAGTGGTAGCAGGCACAGACGGCACATGGTCAGTACCAAACCCGGGTAACCTGGTGGATGGTGATACAGTAACTGCAACAGCGACTGACCCTGCAGGCAATACATCATTGCCAGGTACAGGCACAGTCTCTGCAGACATCACACCGCCGGTGGTTGCGCTGGATGACGTGTTGACCAATGACAGCACACCAGCACTTAGCGGTACAGTGAACGATCCGACTGCCACTGTGGTTGTCAATGTAGATGGCACTGACTATCCGGCAGTGAACAATGGTGACGGCACCTGGACGCTTGCAGACAATACACTTCCTGCGTTAACTGACGGTCCACACACCATTACCGTGACGGCAACAGATGCAGCAGGCAATGCAGGTACCGATACAGCAGTGGTGACCATTGATACCACAGCACCAAATGCACCGGTACTTGATCCAATCAATGCAACTGACCCAGTGAGCGGTACAGCAGAAGCGGGTTCAACCGTGACTGTGACTTATCCTGATGGCACAACTGCAACAGTGGTAGCAGGCACAGACGGCACATGGTCAGTACCAAACCCGGGTAACCTGGTGGATGGTGATACAGTAACTGCAACAGCGACTGACCCTGCAGGCAATACATCATTGCCAGGTACAGGCACAGTCTCTGCAGACATCACACCGCCGGTGGTTGCACTTGATGATGTGTTGACGAATGACAGCACACCAGCACTCACGGGTACAGTGAACGATCCGACTGCAACTGTAGTTGTGAACGTGGATGGCACTGACTATCCGGCAGTGAACAATGGTGACGGCACCTGGACGCTTGCAGACAATACACTTCCTGCGTTAACTGACGGTCCACACACCATTACCGTGACTGCAACAGATGCAGCAGGCAATGCAGGTACCGATACAGCAGTGGTGACCATTGATACCACAGCACCAAATGCACCGGTACTTGATCCAATCAATGCAACTGACCCAGTGAGCGGTACAGCAGAAGCGGGTTCAACCGTGACTGTGACTTATCCTGATGGCACAACTGCAACAGTGGTAGCAGGCACAGACGGCACATGGTCAGTACCAAACCCGGGTAACCTGGTGGATGGTGATACAGTAACTGCAACAGCGACTGACCCTGCAGGCAATACATCATTGCCAGGTACAGGCACAGTCTCTGCAGACATCACACCGCCGGTGGTTGCGCTGGATGACGTGTTGACCAATGACAGCACACCAGCACTGACTGGTACAGTGAACGATCCGACTGCAACTGTGGTGGTGAACGTGGATGGCACTGACTATCCGGCAGTCAACAATGGTGACGGCACCTGGACACTTGCAGACAATACACTGCCTGCGTTAACTGATGGTCCACACACCATTACCGTGACGGCAACAGATGCAGCAGGCAATGCAGGTACAGATACAGCAGTGGTGACGATTGATACCAGCGTTCCAGTCGTATCTTTAGATGATGTGGTTACTAATGACACGACTCCTGCTTTAACAGGAGCGATTAATGACCCAACAGCAACAGTGGTTGTCAATGTGGATGGCACTGACTATCCAGCAGTGAACAATGGTGATGGCACCTGGACGCTTGCAGACAATACACTGCCTGCGTTAACTGATGGTCCACACACCATTACCGTGACTGCAACAGACCCTGCAGGCAATGCAGGTACAGATACAGCAGTGGTGACGATTGATACTAGCGTTCCAGTCGTATCTTTAGATGATGTGGTTACTAATGACACGACTCCTGCTTTAACAGGAGCGATTAATGACCCAACAGCAACAGTTGTTGTGAATGTGGATGGCACAGATTATCCAGCAGTAAACAATGGCGATGGCACATGGACACTTGCAGACAATACTTTACCTGCATTAATAGATGGTCCTCATACTGTAACTGTAACTGCAACTGATCCAGCTGGTAATACTGCTACAGATACAGCTACGCTTACTATTGATACAGTCCCTGCAGACCTGATCGGTGCGATCACGATTCCTGAAGACTTAAATGGCGACGGTATCTTGAATGCAGACGAGCTAGGCACAGACGGCAGCTTCAATGCACAAGTGGCGTTGGGACCTGATGCAATCGATGGCACAGTAGTGAATATCAACGGTACTAACTACACTGTGACTGCAGCTGATATTACTAACGGCTTCATCACCGCAGCGATTCCTGTGACAGGCGAAGGCCCTGTAGCGATCCATGCAGAAGCAGTCGATCCACAAGGTAACGTAGATGTTGCAGATGCAGACGTGACAGTAACGGTTGACACAGTTCCTGCAGACTTGATCGGTGCGATCACGATTCCTGAAGACTTAAATGGCGACGGTATCTTGAATGCAGACGAGCTAGGCACAGACGGCAGCTTCAATGCACAAGTGGCGTTGGGACCTGATGCAATCGACGGCACAGTGGTGAATGTGAACGGTACTAACTACACCGTGACTGCAGCTGACCTTGCAAACGGCTTCATCACTGCAGCGATTCCTGTAACAGGCGAAGGCCCAGTAGCGATCCATGCAGAAGCAATCGATCCACAAGGTAACGTAGATGTTGCAGATGCAGACGTCACCGTAACGGTTGACACAGTTCCTGCAGACTTGATCGGTGCGATCACGATTCCTGAAGACTTAAATGGCGACGGTATCTTGAATGCAGACGAGCTTGGCACAGACGGCAGCTTCAATGCACAAGTGGCGTTGGGACCTGATGCAATCGACGGCACAGTGGTGAATGTGAACGGTACTAACTACACCGTGACTGCAGCTGACCTTGCAAACGGCTTCATCACTGCAGCGATTCCTGTAACAGGCGAAGGCCCAGTAGCGATCCATGCAGAAGCAATCGATCCACAAGGTAACGTAGATGTTGCAGATGCAGACGTCACCGTAACGGTTGACACAGTTCCTGCAGACTTGATCGGTGCGATCACGATTCCTGAAGACTTAAATGGCGACGGTATCTTGAATGCAGACGAGCTTGGCACAGACGGCAGCTTCAATGCACAAGTGGCGTTGGGACCTGATGCAATCGACGGCACAGTAGTGAATGTCAACGGTACTAACTACACCGTGACTGCAGCTGATATTACCAACGGCTTCATCACCGCAGCGATTCCTGTAACAGGCGAAGGCCCAGTAGCGATCCATGCAGAAGCAATCGATCCACAAGGTAACGTAGATGTTGCAGATGCAGACGTCACCGTAACGGTTGACACAGTTCCTGCAGACTTGATCGGTGCGATCACGATTCCTGAAGACTTAAATGGCGACGGTATCTTGAATGCAGACGAGCTTGGCACAGACGGCAGCTTCAATGCACAAGTGGCGTTGGGACCTGATGCAATCGACGGCACAGTAGTGAATGTCAACGGTACTAACTACACCGTGACTGCAGCTGATATTACCAACGGCTTCATCACCGCAGCGATTCCTGTAACAGGCGAAGGCCCAGTAGCGATCCATGCAGAAGCAATCGATCCACAAGGTAACGTAGATGTTGCAGATGCAGACGTCACCGTAACGGTTGACACAGTTCCTGCAGACTTGATCGGTGCGATCACGATTCCTGAAGACTTAAATGGCGACGGTATCTTGAACGCAGACGAGCTTGGCACAGACGGCAGCTTCAATGCACAAGTGGCGTTGGGACCTGATGCAATCGATGGCACAGTGGTGAATGTTAACGGTACTAACTACACCGTGACAGCAACTGACCTTGCAAACGGCTACATCACCGCAGCTCTGGATGCAACAGCAGCAGATCCTGTGACTGGTCAGATTGTGATTCATGCTGAGGCTGTAGATGCTCAAGGTAACGTCGATGTTGCTGATGCAGATGTAACAGTAACAATTGATACAACTCCACAAGATGTGATTACAGCGATCACGATTCCTGAAGACTTAAATGGCGACGGTATCTTGAATGCAGACGAGCTAGGCACAGACGGCAGCTTCAATGCACAAGTGGCGTTGGGACCTGATGCAATCGATGGCACAGTGGTGAATGTTAACGGTACTAACTACACCGTGACAGCAACTGACCTTGCAAACGGCTACATCACCGCAGCTCTGGATGCAACAGCAGCAGATCCTGTGACTGGTCAGATTGTGATTCATGCTGAGGCTGTAGATGCTCAAGGTAACGTCGATGTTGCTGATGCAGATGTAACAGTAACAATTGATACAACTCCACAAGATGTGATTACAGCGATCACGATTCCTGAAGACTTAAATGGCGACGGTATCTTGAATGCTGCAGAACTTGGTACAGACGGTACATTCAATGCACAAGTGGCGTTGGGACCTGATGCAATCGATGGCACAGTGGTAAATGTTAACGGTACCAACTACACCGTGACTGCAGCTGACCTTGCGAATGGCTTCATCACAGCAACTCTGGATGCAACAGCAGCAGATCCTGTGACTGGTCAGATTGTGATTCATGCTGAGGCTGTAGATGCACAAGGTAACGTCGATGTTGCAGATGCAGATGTAACCTTAACAATTGATACAACTCCACAAGATCTGATTACAGCGATCACGATTCCTGAAGACTTAAATGGCGACGGTATCTTGAATGCTGCAGAACTTGGTACAGACGGTACATTCAATGCACAAGTGGCGTTGGGACCTGATGCAATCGATGGCACAGTGGTAAATGTTAACGGTACCAACTACACCGTGACTGCAGCTGACCTTGCGAATGGCTTCATCACAGCAACTCTGGATGCAACAGCAGCAGATCCTGTGACTGGTCAGATTGTGATTCATGCTGAGGCTGTAGATGCACAAGGTAACGTCGATGTTGCAGATGCAGATGTAACCTTAACAATTGATACAACTCCACAAGATCTGATTACAGCGATTACGGTTCCTGAAGACTTAAATGGCGACGGTATCTTGAATGCTGCAGAACTTGGTACAGACGGCACCTTCAATGCACAAGTGGCGTTGGGACCGGATGCAATCGATGGCACAGTAGTGAATGTGAACGGTACTAACTACACCGTGACAGCAGCTGACCTTGCAAACGGCTTCATCACTGCAGCGATTCCTGTGACAGGCGAAGGCCCTGTAGCGATCCATGCAGAAGCAGTGGATGCACAAGGTAACCTTGATGTTGCAGATGCAGACGTCACCGTGACTGTAGATACTTTACCTGCAGACCTGATCGGTGCGATCACGATTCCTGAAGACTTAAATGGCGACGGTATCTTGAATGCAGACGAGCTAGGCACAGACGGCAGCTTCAATGCACAAGTGGCATTGGGACCTGATGCAATCGATGGCACAGTGGTGAATGTTAACGGTACTAACTACACCGTGACAGCAGCTGATATTACCAACGGCTTCATCACCGCAGCGATTCCAGTGACAGGCGAAGGCCCTGTAGCGATCCATGCAGAAGCAGTCGATCCACAAGGTAACGTCGATGTTGCAGATGCAGACGTCACCGTGACTGTAGATACCTTGCCTGCAGACCTGATCGGTGCGATCACGATTCCTGAAGACTTAAATGGCGACGGTATCTTGAACGCAGACGAGCTAGGCACAGACGGCAGCTTCAATGCACAAGTGGCGTTGGGACCTGATGCAATCGATGGCACAGTAGTGAATATCAACGGTACTAACTACACTGTGACTGCAGCTGATATTACTAACGGCTTCATCACCGCAGCGATTCCTGTGACAGGCGAAGGCCCTGTAGCGATCCATGCAGAAGCAGTCGATCCACAAGGTAACGTAGATGTTGCAGATGCAGACGTGACAGTAACGGTTGACACAGTTCCTGCAGACTTGATCGGTGCGATCACGATTCCTGAAGACTTAAATGGCGACGGTATCTTGAATGCAGACGAGCTAGGCACAGACGGCAGCTTCAATGCACAAGTGGCGTTGGGACCTGATGCAATCGATGGCACAGTGGTGAATGTTAACGGTACTAACTACACCGTGACAGCAACTGACCTTGCAAACGGCTACATCACCGCAGCTCTGGATGCAACAGCAGCAGATCCTGTGACTGGTCAGATTGTGATTCATGCTGAGGCTGTAGATGCTCAAGGTAACGTCGATGTTGCTGATGCAGATGTAACAGTAACAATTGATACAACTCCACAAGATGTGATTACAGCGATCACGATTCCTGAAGACTTAAATGGCGACGGTATCTTGAATGCTGCAGAACTTGGTACAGACGGTACATTCAATGCACAAGTGGCGTTGGGACCTGATGCAATCGATGGCACAGTGGTAAATGTTAACGGTACCAACTACACCGTGACTGCAGCTGACCTTGCGAATGGCTTCATCACAGCAACTCTGGATGCAACAGCAGCAGATCCTGTGACTGGTCAGATTGTGATTCATGCTGAGGCTGTAGATGCACAAGGTAACGTCGATGTTGCAGATGCAGATGTAACCTTAACAATTGATACAACTCCACAAGATCTGATTACAGCGATCACGATTCCTGAAGACTTAAATGGCGACGGTATCTTGAATGCTGCAGAACTTGGTACAGACGGTACATTCAATGCACAAGTGGCGTTGGGACCTGATGCAATCGATGGCACAGTGGTAAATGTTAACGGTACCAACTACACCGTGACTGCAGCTGACCTTGCGAATGGCTTCATCACAGCAACTCTGGATGCAACAGCAGCAGATCCTGTGACTGGTCAGATTGTGATTCATGCTGAGGCTGTAGATGCACAAGGTAACGTCGATGTTGCAGATGCAGATGTAACCTTAACAATTGATACAACTCCACAAGATCTGATTACAGCGATTACGGTTCCTGAAGACTTAAATGGCGACGGTATCTTGAATGCTGCAGAACTTGGTACAGACGGCACCTTCAATGCACAAGTGGCGTTGGGACCGGATGCAATCGATGGCACAGTAGTGAATGTGAACGGTACTAACTACACCGTGACAGCAGCTGACCTTGCAAACGGCTTCATCACTGCAGCGATTCCTGTGACAGGCGAAGGCCCTGTAGCGATCCATGCAGAAGCAGTGGATGCACAAGGTAACCTTGATGTTGCAGATGCAGACGTCACCGTGACTGTAGATACTTTACCTGCAGACCTGATCGGTGCGATCACGATTCCTGAAGACTTAAATGGCGACGGTATCTTGAATGCAGACGAGCTAGGCACAGACGGCAGCTTCAATGCACAAGTGGCATTGGGACCTGATGCAATCGATGGCACAGTGGTGAATGTTAACGGTACTAACTACACCGTGACAGCAGCTGATATTACCAACGGCTTCATCACCGCAGCGATTCCAGTGACAGGCGAAGGCCCTGTAGCGATCCATGCAGAAGCAGTCGATCCACAAGGTAACGTCGATGTTGCAGATGCAGACGTCACCGTGACTGTAGATACCTTGCCTGCAGACCTGATCGGTGCGATCACGATTCCTGAAGACTTAAATGGCGACGGTATCTTGAACGCAGACGAGCTAGGCACAGACGGCAGCTTCAATGCACAAGTGGCGTTGGGACCTGATGCAATCGATGGCACAGTAGTGAATATCAACGGTACTAACTACACTGTGACTGCAGCTGATATTACTAACGGCTTCATCACCGCAGCGATTCCTGTGACAGGCGAAGGCCCTGTAGCGATCCATGCAGAAGCAGTCGATCCACAAGGTAACGTAGATGTTGCAGATGCAGACGTGACAGTAACGGTTGACACAGTTCCTGCAGACTTGATCGGTGCGATCACGATTCCTGAAGACTTAAATGGCGACGGTATCTTGAATGCAGACGAGCTAGGCACAGACGGCAGCTTCAATGCACAAGTGGCGTTGGGACCTGATGCAATCGATGGCACAGTGGTGAATGTTAACGGTACTAACTACACCGTGACAGCAACTGACCTTGCAAACGGCTACATCACCGCAGCTCTGGATGCAACAGCAGCAGATCCTGTGACTGGTCAGATTGTGATTCATGCTGAGGCTGTAGATGCTCAAGGTAACGTCGATGTTGCTGATGCAGATGTAACAGTAACAATTGATACAACTCCACAAGATGTGATTACAGCGATCACGATTCCTGAAGACTTAAATGGCGACGGTATCTTGAATGCTGCAGAACTTGGTACAGACGGTACATTCAATGCACAAGTGGCGTTGGGACCTGATGCAATCGATGGCACAGTGGTAAATGTTAACGGTACCAACTACACCGTGACTGCAGCTGACCTTGCGAATGGCTTCATCACAGCAACTCTGGATGCAACAGCAGCAGATCCTGTGACTGGTCAGATTGTGATTCATGCTGAGGCTGTAGATGCACAAGGTAACGTCGATGTTGCAGATGCAGATGTAACCTTAACAATTGATACAACTCCACAAGATCTGATTACAGCGATTACGGTTCCTGAAGACTTAAATGGCGACGGTATCTTGAATGCTGCAGAACTTGGTACAGACGGCACCTTCAATGCACAAGTGGCGTTGGGACCGGATGCAATCGATGGCACAGTAGTGAATGTGAACGGTACTAACTACACCGTGACAGCAGCTGACCTTGTAAACGGCTTCATTACAGCGACTCTTGCCGCAACAGCAGCAGATCCTGTGACTGGTCAGATTGTGATTCATGCTGAGGCTGTAGATGCACAAGGTAACGTAGATGTTGCTGATGCAGACGTAACGGTAACTCTAGATGTTACTCCACCTGATATCACTACAACTGTGTTAGCAATTGACCCAGTTACTGCTGATAACATCTTGGATGCGACAGAAGCTGGTGGATCAGTGACCTTAACAGGTACATTGACCAACATCCCTACAGATGCAGTAACAACAGGTGTTGTGGTTACTGTAAATGGTGTTGACTATACAGCCACAGTTGATGCCGTAGCAGGTACTTGGACAGTTGATGTAGCTGGTAGTGGTCTTGCAGCAGATTCAGACTTAACTGTTGATGCTACTGCGACATTCACAGACCTCGCAGGAAACGCTAGTACACTTCAAGATACGCAAACTTATACTCTTGCAAGCTCTATCATTGCTTTCGATAACACTGATACAGCTGTACTTGCTCCTCAACCATTGCTTGTACAAGATGATGCAGCACTAGGAAGCAACACTTATCTAGCACTTGTATCGCTTGCTGGACTTGATTTGCAGTTAGGATCAGAGTCAATTGGCTTTACAGTAGGTGCTGGTCAAGAAGGCAATGCGACCTTTACTTACAGCGCTTTAATTGGAGTAGATGCATTATCTGATTACTCTCTAGTAGTTCAGAAACTTGACCCAGTAACAGGCCAATGGACTTCGGTCTATGGTGGTGGCCAAGCAGATATTCTTGATCTTACTTTACTAGGTTCAACTCCTGGTGTGGTTCTTGAAGGTCTAGAAGAAGGACAATACCGTGCATTCATGACTTACAACGGTCTTCTAGGTATCGGTTTACTGGGTACCTTAACTGGCACAATGGATGTTTATGACACAACACAAGTAGGTGGCTACTACACTGAAGTTGCTGCAGGTAACGTCATTACAGAAATAAATGATGCAGGTGAGGTAGATGTTGTAACTCCAACAACAGTTATAAGTGAGGTTAATGGTCAGCCTGTTGTAGCAGATGGCACGAGTATCACTGGTACTTACGGTACATTAGTGATCAACCTGGATGGTTCATACACTTATACGCCTACTGCTAGTGCGGCAGGTGTAGGACAAACTGATCAGTTTACATATACCTTAATCGATCCTTTAACTGATGATACGGCTCAAGCAAATCTCAATATTCAATTGAGCTCTGTGAAAGCAGTAGACAATGTAGTGATGGCAGAAATTAATCCTGAACCATTGCTTGTGGCAGACGATGTTGCTCTAGGTAGTTCAACTTACCTTGCAGCAGTATCGTTAGCAGGTATCGACTTACAATTGCTTGGTAACGATGCAATAGAGTTTACTGTTGATCCAAACCGCGAAGGTACAGCAACGTTCACATTCGATGCGTTAATTACTGCCGATTTACTCAGTGATTATGCGATTGTTGTTCAGAAATTTGATGAAGCAACAGGTCAATGGGTATCGATTGGTGGTACTAACCCAGAAGCTTCACTCATCGATCTAACGCTTATCGGTGGAACACCAACAGCAGTTCTTGAAGGATTGGATGCTGGACAGTATCGCGCATTCATCGGATATGAAGGTTTACTTGGTGTAGGTTTGGGCGGAACATTAACTGGTACGATGGATGTCTATAATCCATACATCGTGGCTGGTTACTCTGTTGAACCGATCTCTGGTAATGTCATCAAAGATGCGAGCCTCACTGGTGAAGTTGATGCAGCAAGCAGCAGTGCTGTGATCTCTCAAGTGAATGGTGTTGCGGTTGACCCAGTTGCTGGTGCAACAATTACTGGTACATACGGTACATTGGTGATTGACCAAGATGGTAACTACACTTATACCCCAACTGTAGACGGAGCAAACCTAGGTCAGGTAGATCAATTTACCTACACCTTGCTTGATCCTGTAACGGGTAACACTTCTGAGGCAACACTTTACGTTCGTCTCGATAGTGACAGTGTAGATATGACTTGGAACGATGCAGATCCATCTCAACCAGCTGTAATTACTAGTCCGCTTCCAGTAGATGCGATGGATAACGTTGCTTCAGCTGAAATAGACATGGTTTATCCAGTAACGACTGAGGTACTTGATAACGCGATTAGCTACAACTGGTTACTCGGTGTCGGTGGTATCGTTATCGGTTCTAAAGAAGGTACAGCGACATTTACAGTTGATCCAGGTAATCTGACTGATGCGATTATTGCAGTGAACTTTGGTTCGGTTGCTACGGTTGTCGACGGTTTACATGTGGTATTAACACGATTAAATCCAGATGGCACTCGTACTGTAGTTGCAGATAGCTCTGATACTGGCGTGATCGATTTGTTAGGTATCTTTGGTTCTGAAGTTCAATTCAAGATTGATAACTTAAGTGCCGGTACTTATGAGTTGTTCATGGAAAGCAACACATTACTTACAGCTTTAGGTAGTGTGACTGCGGATATCACATTGAATCATGGTGATATTACTCAACCGCCTGTACTGGTTGTTGATCCTGTAACTGGTAATGTACTCGCTGATGATAACTCTGCTGTTTACGGTACAAACTATGTGCCGGACTACATTACGACAACTTCTGTAGTAACCACGGTGACAGCTGAAAATGGTAATACGGCTACAATTGTAGCGGGTACTCCAGAAACGATTATTGGTGCATACGGAACTCTGACTATTAATTCAGATGGTACTTATAGCTATCAGGCAACTGCGGATATGGCGAATGTAGGTAAAGTTGATAGCTTCACTTACACAGTGACAGATCCAGTTACTGGTAGAACTGATACCGCTACATTACATGTTCAAGTTGGTTCGCCAGATGTTGATGTAACTTGGAATACAGCAGATCCTTCGGCAGATGCTACACTTCCAACGCCATCAGTAATAGCTGATACAGATGATGCAACAATCAGCATGGCACCAGTGGTAGACCCAGTTGTAGATGTTGCGAGTGGTAACGTGACTATCGGTAACCTAGCTGGCTTCCCACCACTACCTGTATTAAGCAGTACAGTAACCTCTAGTCAGTTTACAATAGCTGCAAATACAGTAAGTGATGTACATGTACAGTTGAACTACACTGCATCGTTAAGCTTGTCGGCTCTTCCAACGACTGGATATACAATTCAGCAATTGGTTGGCGGAACATGGGTAAATACAGCGTACTCTGGTTCTGCGACAGCATTAGCAGGTGTGTTGGGTGCCCCAGCATATTCAGCAGATGTACCTCATTTGTCAGAAGGGACTTATCGTGTAGTATTCAGCTTATCAAGTCTGATTTCTCTAGGTGCTGTAACTCTAGATTCTGTAGTGACAACTACAGCGACTCATCTAGATCAATACACACCAGATGGTCAAACCGACTGGATTACTGGCAACGTTCTTACTAATGATGTGGTAGAAGGTACTCAGCTCTATGTAATGAACTCAACAACTGGTACTTATGAACTAGCTGCTGGACAAGGAGTTGATACAGGTGAAGGCACATTGTATCTATACAATGATGGTTCTTACTTCTACAAACCATTAGACAGCGCTGCAAATGCGACAGTTGATGTGATTGATTACAAGTTAGTTTCGGTGATTGATGGTAGTGAATACACTTCTTCATTGACGATTAACTTGAGTCAAGAGTTGAATAGCCTTGCAGTGAGTACTGCGGCAAATGATACATTTGCTCTTGGTAATGGCTCTGATACCTTGATCTACAACACATTAACAGCTGCAAGCGTAACTAATGCAACTGGTGGTAATACAACAGCTGGTGGTGTAGATGTATGGACTGACTTCCATGTAGGTAATACTGCAACGGATGATCAGGCTGATAAGATTGACTTAAGTAACTTGTTAATTGGTTCACAAACTAACTTAACAATCGGTCAATATGTGACAGTAAGTTATGATGCTGGTACTCAAACTGCGACAATCAGCGTAGACCGTGATGGTGGATTACTTGTAGAAGGTACTTACACTGAAACACCATTGCTTCAATTGACTAACCTCACTGGTCCAGTCACATTGAATGACTTGATCAACAATGGTCAAATCATTTTCTAATCTGATAAGTGACTTATAAAAAAAAGAGCCTTCGGGCTCTTTTTTTATTTTTAAACAATACGTTAACTTAGCTTTTTATATGTTCATGCTATGATGGATTGAAAACTTTATAGAACAACAAATAACGGATAGGGACTGATTTCGAGTGACAGCATTTTTAAACTTCCAAAGACAACTGAACCTTTGGTTAGAACATATCGCTCCACATGCTTCCGCTTTTCAGGATGAAACAATTTTATTTATATCTTATGGGCCTAAAGACCAAAGATGTAACGTATGGCATAGTGAAAAAACAAGCTTTTCACAAGCAAAAATACAATTATTAGCTTTCATTAATGACCAGTTTGCACAGGAAATACTTACTGATTATATAAAAATTGATATTGCATATAATTTAACGAAGCAAGCTTGGCAAGTAATAGAGCAGCGGGTCCATCAGCAATTTCACAATAACCACTACCGTAAAGGTATTGGGTTTGATGAACACTGTTCAGTGGCTTTTCTTGAGCAAGAGATTTATGGAAAAGCAATCATTCGAGGTTTGAGCTATGACAAACCCAATTTTTTTGATGAAACAAATCTGAATTATGCAATTAAGCAAAAATATAACGCGACTAAACCACAGATTAAACTACAAGAGCTACAAGACATTTGGACTTTTGATACCTACGCAGCATTTTATGAAAATGGGCAATTCATTAATTTAGCGAGCGGTTATGATGCGAATGGTATTAGGGCGATTTCGAGCAATAAGAAACAGCATTTTCAGTCGTTAATTGAAAAAAATTCGGCATTTTTGCATGATCAGATTCAAGAAAATGGCAAATTTATCTATGGCTATTTTTCTGCCTATGATCGAGATATTCGTAACTACAATACGGTACGCCACTGTACTTCGGTATATGCGTTGCTGGAAACATTTGAATTGCAGAGCAAACCAGAATATTGGCCCAAGATACATGCTGCTATCCAATATGCACTGACCAACTTTTATAAAGAAAAAGACTCTGAAACCAGCTTTATGATTGATGGTAAAGAAGGGGAATTTGAAATTAAATTAGGTGCCAATGCGGCTGCTATTTTAATGTTAACTAAATATCAAGAAATTACCCAAAAAAATGATTATCAAAAATATGCAGAAAAACTAGCAAATGGTATTTTAAAATTAGTCGATTCAAATGGCTCAACAACTCATGTATTAAATTATCCAGATTATGATTTAAAAGAAAAATTCAGAATTATTTATTATGATGGTGAAGCTGCTTTAGGTTTATTAAGGTTATATCAAATTAACCAAGATACTAGTTTATTAGAAACTATTAAATTAATGTTTGAATATTTTATTAAAAATAGATATGAAAAATATCATGACCATTGGTTAAGTTATTGTACTAATGAACTCACTAAAATATGCCCTGAAGATAAATATTTTATTTTTGGTTTAAATAATTATTTAAAACATTTTATTTTTATTAGAAATCGAAAAACGACCTACGCAACTTTATTAGAAATGTTAATGGCTGCTTATAAAATGGTGAACCGCTTAAAAGAGCAGGGCCGAACGGTACTTTTTGAGCAGGCGTATATGCCTGAGCTTCAAAAGCTAATTGAGTTTAGAGCTGATTTTCAAACGACAGGATTTTTTTATCCGGAAATGGCGATGTATATGGCTCGGCCAGATAAAATTTTACATGCGTTTTATATTCGTCATGATCGTTTTCGAGTACGGATTGATGACCAAGAACACAACTTATCGGGTTACATCGCTTACGTTAAAGATTACAAAGGTGATGAGCCATGAAGTATCAACCTGTTGAAATCAAATTATTAGCTCATATCGATACTACAAATTTTGATGAAGCTATATGGCAATTCGAATTTGATGATGATATTTCAACAATACTGCTAATCGACTACGCATTAGAACAATTTCAGCAAAAAAAAGTACAAGCTCAAGATGTCTATGTTGTGCCACAAAATATGAGTAAGCAAATTGGACAGCAAAATCTAGGTTTAAAAACATCTGAAAGTTATACATTTACCGAGTTATTGCAGTTCTTAATTTTTACTCAAGCAGCAGATGTAAAAGATACTTTAAGTAAGATGCTCTGCGGTACAAATGAGCAAGCTTATTTAATTTTGTCAAAAAGAGCTGCTACCTATAATTTAAATTTGAAAAAAGAAAGTACACAAAACCAGTTAAAACATTTGTTTTTATTGCTTAGAAAAATTTTTAGTTACCCAATTGAAATAAAAAAACTTTTTTTTATTAAAGAGCTTATTTTTAAAGGAAAATCCTATCTTCCTCAGACCTTATTAATGGCACAGAACGTAGTAGAGGTCTTATATCTTACAAACTCATTTAGAAAAATTTATCTCACTTTCTTTGAAGAAAACCAAACTATAGGTATCTTTTTATTCTTAGATGATATTCATCGTGCTGAGCACCTGGTTCCTTACTATCATTGGTTCCAAGCACAGAATGTAAAACCTAAAGTTTGCTCAACTCCAAGTGGCATTATTAACATTTTAGGGGATACCTACTTTGGGGAAGTCTACACTGGAAAGCGTAAGGCGAGAGGACAAACGGATGCTCTGCAGCAATATGGATATGATTATTCATTCGATAAAATAAAAGCTTTTTTAGGTGAACATGACTTAAGTATTGCTAACTTTGAAGCGGTATTTTCTTTAGAAAACCAATCTCCTTTAGGTCATAAAAAGACTTTTATTCTTAAAGCTGATGCTGAACCAACATTAGCAGCATTCAAAAATATTCACCTTAATCATGTGGTGTTGGCAAACAACCATCTAAAAGACTATGGGGATCGTGGGCTGACCTATACATTACAACAGTTGGATCAGGCTAACATTTCTTATATTGGTGCTGGTGTAAACCAAAAAGATGCTCATAGCTACTTTGAAATCACTTTTAATAACAAGCATTACGCTATTTTTAACGGCTATTGGCACAGAGACACGGCCTATTTAGATTATGATTTTTATGCTTTAGGTCATAAAAATGGAGTGGCGTGTTTAAATGGTGTTTTGCTTGAACAAATAGGTCGCTATAGGCTGACTCATCCTGAACATAAAATTATTGTTATTTGCCATTGGGGTGTCGATTTTAAACCCATTACAAAAGTGCAGAATAAGCTTGCTACGATTCTAACCCAAGCGGGTGCAGATCTTATCGTTGGTCATGGGGCTCATACTATTCAGCCTGTCCAGATCATTAACCAAAAGCCAGTCGTATTTGGTATTGGCAATGCTGTGTTTAATAGCAATGGCGAATATGAAAAACATAATGCTTTACCTTATGGTTGTATAGCACGGCTAGATTTGTCAAAAGATTTACTTCGCCTTTATCCAATTTACACCAATAATTTGAAAACATTCTGGCAGCCGTATCCAGTCAATGCTGAAGATTTCTTAAAGGCGAGTACCTACATGACATCTTTACTAACCCCTGAAAATTACATCGCTACCCAAGATAATTTAGGGGCATATATTGAAATTAAATTTTAGGGATATTGTTTGTATGTCGATAAAATAGTTTGAAGTTGTACTGGCGTAAAGCCCAAATTTCTTAAGCCACCACTACCTAATTTACATTCGGCGCTTGCCATGATGTTGGTTGGAGTACGCTTTGTAGCTTTTGGTGCACAAACATGTTTTAGTCCAAACACATGTCCCATTTCATGCACGCTACCAGCCTGAATATTATAATTGAGGCGGTTCCAGTCTAATAAAATAAAGGGTTTACCATTATTACGAAAAGCTCTACTTGTTACATCTTCAAATTTCCATTTCGTTGAGTAGGCATCATAAATAAAAACAATCACTTCTTTACTTGCAGTTCGTTTCGGAAAACACGTATTTACACTGGCAGGAATGGTTTCAATCGTAATTGGGTAGGGCTGATTAATCTGTTGTTTTAAATCACAATGTAATTTTGAAAACTCTTCATAAGGAATATAACGATGTAACTTAAATTTAAAAATTTTATTATTTTTATCATCTACATAGTATTTATTTAATATTTTAATTTCTTTACGCATCTGTTGATAATTATCAAACTTTGTAGCTTCTGGAGAGTTGGTGGTAAATACAAAAGTAACCGGAATAATAGGGCGACCATCTGTAGAGACTTTAGATGTTTCTCCTAAAGGAAGAGGAGGGCGTGTAGTACAAGAAACGCATAGTAAAGTGCCAGTAATCACCAGTAATGTTTTTTTCATGCAGATTTCCCTCAAGCCCACCTTGGATTGCATTTAGTTTTGTTCAAAATTTTTTATATGATATGAATGATGTCAATTTTTATGGAGTCCATTTTGACAACTCAGTATGAACTACATCGGCAAATTTTAGAAGTCATTGCTTTGATTCCTTATGGAAAAGTTGCAACGTATGGACAAGTGGCTCGTATGGCAGGATTACCAAAACATGCAAGATTAGTCGGCTATGTCTTGAAACATCTTGATGCTGATCATCAAGTTCCTTGGTATCGTGTAATTAATTCTCAAGGTAAAATTAGCCTAAGTAAGTTTAATGAAAAGGGTGAAAATATTCAGCAATTAAAGTTGGAAGCTGAAGGCGTCTATTTGTTAAATGGTAAAGTTAACTTAAAACATTTTGCTTGGCAGCCTTAAAGTTCAGATTAGGGCGTAATTACATATGAAAAAGAAGAATAAACGGTTTAGTAGAGCAATATTATTTTTAAGTTTGATGGCACAGATGAGTTATGCTGAAAAAAGGAAGCTTTAACTCAACCTTTTAAGAAATAAAAGCCTATCTTGCTCAATTTAGCCAGACAGGCAATCTTGCATTAGCGCACAATTAAAACAGGAATATGGCTTTCACCTAAGACTTTTTGTGCCACGCTTCCTAACACAAGTTTTCGGACCCCAGTACGACCATGAGAGCCCATAACAATTAGATCTGCATTTAAGTCTTGAGCAGCCTGAATGATTTCCTCATGTACAACAAAACCTTCTAGCAGTTTTGTTTCAACGGTAACGCCTTCATTGGCAAATTCTTGTTTTGCTTTTTCTAAAATGTCGAGCAAATAAGTTCTTGTACGTTCAATCAACTCATTAGTTTGACCAGTTTTTACGTAGACATCAGCAATAAATGGGTCAAGTGCCATCACCTGTACAACTGTAATTTTGCTATTTAGCGCTTTTCCCAGTTTGATCGCCTCTTTCATGGCAACCATAGACGTTTCAGAACCATCAATTGGTACAAGAATATGTTGATATAACATGAATATTTTCCTTATTGTAATGATGCTTATTTATTAATACTTTAAACTTATTTTTTGACGATTTAAATTCAAGTGCGTAATCATTTGTGGCTTTATAACAACAAATTTTTGTAGATAAATTTTTATAAATTGCGCAAATTTTCTATATGTGTAGATAAAGCATCTATATCATCAGTTTGAAGATATTCACGTATTTTCAAAATTTGCTTCTCATCTAAATCATAAAGTTTTAAAGCAAGTAGTTTGTCGATTTGTTCTTGAGGAAAGCGATATTTAATAATTTTCGCGGGCACCCCACCGACAATTGCATAGGGAGGAACATCTTTAGTTACCACAGCTCCTGTTGCGATCACCGCACCTTCACCCAGTTTGACACCTTGCATGATCATCGCACGGCTACCAATCCAGCATCCGTCAGCAATAATAGTATCACCAGCCACCAAAAAACTTCGAGTATCAAAAGGAAAAGTTGAAATCCAGTCTGGTCTGTGAAGTTGGTTACCACCCATCATGATCACACACTCAGCGCCAAAACAAACAAAATTACCAATATAAAGCTGGTCAATTGGCTTGTCTGGAGTAGAGGGCTTGTCATGTAAATAGCGTACGACACAACGTTCAAAACCCTGATCCCAATAGGCCGAATAGTAAGAATAATTTCCTTTAATATGGATATTTGGATTTCTCACAGTTTTGGAAATAAACTCAAATTCGCACCAATGACGAACAGGGGAGCCAATTAACTTTTCAGCCATAAGGGAAATATAAAAAAGAGAATACACCATTATACCGAATTGCGATTCAAGCTGAACCAATAATCTTAGCTCAGCCAATGAATCGAATATTAAAGTACATGCTAATTTGAACTAATTATTATGAGGAATACGTGCAATGACTTTAATCTCAAAATCAAAACCCGCTAGCCAAGTTACGCCAACAGCGGTCCAGTTTGGATAAGGCTTTTGTGTAAAGATTTGATTTTTAACTTTCATAATACTTTCAAACTGCCGTTCAGGATCAGTATGAAAGGTGGTGACATCAATAATATCATCGAAAGTACAACCAGCTGCTTTCAGTGTCTCTGCTAAGTTCTTAAAAGCTTGGATTACCTGTTTTTCAAAATCAGGTACAGGCGAGCCATCTTCAAGGCTACCAACCTGCCCTGAAACAAATAGTAAATCTTTCGATTGAATTGCGGCTGAATAACCATGCTGTTCATATAATGCATGACGGTCCTGAGGAAATATTGCTGTTCTCATCAGATTTGTTCTCCTTCACTATTTAAACATCAAATCAATAAATGTCGCTTAGATTTCACATACGCCTCGTATGTAAACATAATTGACATACGAGGCGTATGTCAATTAAAATTTTTTGTAATGATTAGCTGGTGAAATACATGTCTGTTCGTGAACAAAAGATGGCGGAAACCCGCAAGAAACTGATTGAAGTAGCACGTCGTACATTTGCTGAATATGGCTATGCAGACACTTCAATGGATAAGCTCACGGCAGAAGCAGGGTTGACCCGTGGGGCGCTGTACCATCATTTTGGCGATAAGCGTGGTTTATTTGCTGCAGTGGTCGATCAAATTGATTCACAAATGGCAGAATATGCTCAACAGCATCGAGAGCAGCCTGATGATCTTTGGGAAGGGTTACTACTTGAAGGGCAGACCTATATACAAAATGCTTTGAATCCTGAGTTTCAGCGTATTGTGTTACGTGATGGACCTGCAGTGCTGGGCGATCCAGCGCATTGGCCAAGTCAAAATAGATGTCTGCAGTCTACCCGTGAGTGTGTTAAACAGCTATTGGCAGCAGAACGAATTAAAATTGTAGATCCTGAAGCGGCAGCAGTGCTTTTAAATGGCGCTGCCATGAACGCTGCATTATGGGTGGCCTCTAGTGAATATCCTGAACAAGTACTTCCTGAAGCATTAAATGCTTTTCAAATCTTTGCATCAGGTTTTTTAAAAGATGCATAGTGAAATTTTTAATATTAGTCTGAAATATAAAAACCCCTCAATTGAGGGGTCTTATAACTTAAATATATCTATTTAAAAATTAAATATATTCTACACTTACGATTTCATATTCCACTTCGCCTTGGGGAGTAACGATTTTTACTTCATCGCCTTCACTCTTGCTCAAAAGGCCACGTGCGATTGGTGAGTTCACTGAGATTTTATTGATTTTAAAATCTGCTTCATCATCACCAACAATTTTATAAGTCTTGCGTTCTTCAGTATCAAGGTTTTCAATCGTTACCGTAACACCGAATACAACACGACCGTTTTGTTCTAAGTCTTTAACATCGATGACTTGTGAAGCACCCAATTTACCTTCGATATCTTGAATGCGTCCTTCACAGAAACCTTGCTGTTCACGAGCAGCATGGTATTCTGCATTTTCTTTTAAGTCCCCATGTTCACGTGCCTCGGCAATCGCTTGAGTAATACGTGGACGTTCAACAGATTTCAGATGTTGTAATTCTTTCTCTAAGGCGATTTTACCTTCAGGGGTCATTGGATAACGTTGCATTTCGGTCCCTCTTAAGTTGAGAAAACACAGTTAAAAAAATGAAAAAATCCCGCCACCGATAAGGTGACGGGACTTATCGGTAAAAAAATTAACCTACAGTTAAATCTTGCAAGCGGTATACATCCATTGGCAATTTCACAGCAAAGGCTTGGCAAACAGCTTCTGCACCATTGATTGTCGTTGTGTAATACACTTTGCCTTGTAGGGCAGCACGACGGATCATTGCAGAGTCATATTGAGCCTGTTTACCTTCAGTGGTATTGACAATAAGGTGTATTTCACCATTTTTCAAGCGGTCAACAATATGTGGACGACCTTCAGTAACTTTATTTACAGATTCACACTCTAAACCTGCTTCTTTAAGCACTTGGTAAGTACCACCTGTTGCAACAAGCTTGAAGCCATACGCAACTAATTTCTTAGCGATATCAGCAATGTATTTCTTGTCAGATTCACGTACTGATAAGAAAGCATGTTTTACTTCGCCTTCAGTTGGTAAGCCTGGTAAGCGTTCATTTGAGCCTAAAACAGCTTTATAGAATGCTTCACCAAATGTTTTACCTACACCCATCACTTCACCTGTAGATTTCATCTCAGGTCCAAGCATAGGATCTACGCCTTGGAATTTAGCGAATGGGAAAACTGCTTCCTTCACAGCAAAGTGAGTTGGAATGATTTCTTTAGTAAATCCTTGAGATTCAAGAGATTGACCTGCCATACAACGCGCAGCAACTTTCGCTAAAGAATCACCAATACACTTCGATACGAATGGAACTGTACGTGAAGCACGTGGGTTAACTTCTAGAACGTAAATATCGTCACCTTTTACAGCGAACTGAACGTTCATCAAGCCTACAACACCAAGTTCTTTTGCCATTGCAATCGTTTGACGACGCATTTCATCCTGAATTTCTTTAGATAAAGAATAAGGAGGAATCGAACATGCAGAGTCACCTGAGTGAATACCTGCTTGTTCAATATGCTGCATGATACCGCCGATCACAACGTCTTTACCGTCAGATACACAGTCAACATCAACTTCAGTTGCGTCATCTAGGAAACGGTCAAGAAGAACAGGGGCTTCATTAGATGCTTGAACTGCTTCACGAAGGTAACGTTTAAGTTCTTCTTCGTTATATACGATTTCCATTGCACGACCACCTAATACATAAGATGGGCGAACAACAAGCGGATAACCTACTTTTGCAGCTTCAGAGATACCTTCTTCAGCAGATTTTACAATACTGTTGTTTGGTTGACGAAGCTGTAAACGTTGAATCATTTGTTGGAAACGTTCACGGTCTTCAGCACGGTCAATCGCATCTGGTGATGTACCGATAATTGGAGTACCTGCTTCTTCTAAAGCACGTGCCAATTTAAGCGGAGTTTGACCACCGTACTGTACGATTACACCTTTAGGTTTCTCTGTACGTACGATTTCAAGTACATCTTCAAGTGTTACAGGCTCGAAGTATAGGCGGTCAGATGTGTCATAGTCGGTAGAAACAGTTTCAGGGTTACAGTTCACCATGATTGTTTCATAACCGTCTTCACGCATAGCTAAGGCAGCGTGTACACAGCAGTAGTCAAATTCGATACCTTGACCAATACGGTTTGGACCGCCACCAATCACCATGATCTTGTCACGGTTTGATGGATTTGCTTCACATTCTTCATCGTAAGTTGAATACATGTATGCAGTACCAGATTCAAACTCTGCTGCACATGTATCAACACGTTTGTAAACTGGATAAACACCCAAGTTCCAACGTTGTTTACGGAATTGCTTTTGTGAAATGCCCATGAGGTGAGCAATACGAAGGTCAGATAAACCTTTACGCTTGAACGAACGGATGTTGTCAGCGTTTAAGTCACCAAAACCTAAAGTTTTCACTTGAGCTTCAGTTTTAACGATGTCTTGAATCTGAATAAGGAACCAACGGTCAATTTTAGTTGCTTCGAAAACTTCATCTAAAGAGAAACCATGACGGAATGCATCCGCTACGTACCAGATACGCTCAGGACCCGGAACTTTAAGCTCTTTTAAAATAGTTTCTTTTGCATTTGCTGCACCAGCTTCGATTTTTTCATCAAAACCGCTTACACCAACTTCAAGACCACGTAATGCCTTTTGCACAGATTCTTGGAAGTTACGGCCAATTGCCATGACTTCACCAACAGATTTCATCTGAGTGGTAAGAACTGGTTCTGCTTGTGGGAATTTCTCGAAGTTAAAACGAGGAATCTTCGTTACAACGTAGTCAATTGATGGTTCGAAGCTTGCAGGAGTTATGCCACCAGTGATGTCATTTTTCAATTCATCAAGGGTATAACCAACCGCAAGTTTTGCTGCGATTTTAGCAATCGGGAAACCTGTTGCTTTAGAAGCAAGCGCAGATGAACGAGATACACGTGGGTTCATCTCGATCACAACCATACGTCCGTCTTTCGGGTTAATACCGAACTGGACGTTAGAACCACCTGTTTCAACACCAATTTCACGAAGAACTGCAACTGAAGCATTACGCATCAATTGATATTCTTTGTCAGTTAATGTTTGAGCTGGAGCTACAGTGATTGAGTCACCAGTGTGTACGCCCATTGGGTCGAAGTTTTCGATCGCACATACGATAATACAGTTGTCGTTTTTGTCACGAACAACTTCCATTTCGTATTCTTTCCAACCAATTAAAGATTCATCGATCAATAACTGGTGAGTAGGAGAGAGGTCGAAACCACGTTCACAGATCTCAAGGAATTCTTCACGGTTGTATGCAATACCGCCACCCGAACCACCCATTGTGAATGATGGACGGATAATTACTGGGAAACCAAAGCGTGACTGGATTTCTAAAGCTTCTTCCATTGTTTCTGCAATGGCAGCTTTTGGACATTCCAAGCCAATTTTACGCATAGCGATATCGAAGAGTTTACGATCTTCGGCTTTCTCAATTGCGTCTTTAGTTGCACCAATTAATTCAACATTATATTTTTCAAGAACGCCGTGCTCATCAAGTGCAAGAGCACAGTTCAACGCAGTTTGGCCACCCATAGTTGGCAATACTGCATCTGGACGTTCTTTTTCAATGATTTGAGCAACTGTTTGCCAAGTAATTGGCTCAATATAAGTCGCATCAGCCATTGAAGGGTCTGTCATAATGGTTGCTGGGTTAGAGTTAACCAAAATAACACGGTAGCCTTCTTCACGAAGCGCTTTACAAGCTTGAGCACCTGAGTAGTCAAACTCACATGCCTGACCAATCACAATCGGGCCAGCACCAATAATTAAGATGCTTTTAATATCCGTACGTTTAGGCATTATTCGCTCCGTAATTACTGTTTAGATGCTTCGATAAGTTCGATGAAATGATCGAACAATGGGGCACAATCATGTGGACCTGGGCTTGCTTCAGGGTGACCTTGGAAGCTGAAAGCTGGTTTGTCTGTACGGTGAATCCCTTGTAAGGTGCCATCGAACAATGATTTATGCGTTGCTTTTAAGTTAGCCGGTAAAGTTTCAGCATCTACAGCGAAACCATGGTTTTGTGAAGTAATCATCACTGTACCATCTTCAAGATTTTGTACAGGGTGGTTAGCACCGTGGTGACCATGGTTCATTTTTACAGTTTTTGCACCAGAAGCGAGTGCCAAGATTTGGTGGCCTAAGCAGATACCAAATACAGGTAATGTTGTGGTTTCAACAATAGTTTTTACAGCTTCGATTGCGTAATCACAAGCAGCCGGATCGCCTGGGCCGTTTGAAAGGAATACGCCATCTGGATTAAGTGCCAAAACTTTCTCAGCCGGAGTTTCAGCAGGTACAACAGTGAGTTTACAACCGCGGTCTGCAAGCATACGCAAGATGTTGGTTTTGACACCGTAATCGTATGCAACCACGTGATATTTTAATTCGGGTTGAGAGAAGCCTTGGCCTAGAGTCCATGAACCTTCAGACCACTCAAAGCCTGTTGGATCACAGCATTCTTTTGCAAGATCTAAACCATTTAAACCACCAAAAGCACGAGCTTTGGCAATTGCTTCTTCTTCAGTAATATTTTCGCCAGCAAGGATGCAACCATTTTGTGCACCTTTGTCACGTAAAATACGCGTTAATTTACGTGTATCAATATCCGCAATCGCAACAACATTGTGCGCTTGCAAATATTCACTTAAAGACTGTTCAGCACGGAAGTTGCTGTGTAGTAGTGGAAGATCACGAATAATTAAACCATTCGCCCATACTTTATGGATACGACCAGATTCAACGTCTTCCGCGTTGCAACCAGTGTTACCAATATGAGGGTAAGTTAATGTCACAATTTGTTGTGCATAACTTGGGTCAGTCAAAATTTCTTGATAGCCTGTCATGGCTGTGTTAAAAACGACTTCTCCAGTCGTACTTCCCGTTGCGCCGATTGACGTTCCTTTAAAGATCGTTCCATCTGCGAGGGCTAAAATGGCGGGGGTGCTCAAACCAAAGCTCCTGAATTTCGGCTGTAAAAAAGCGAGTAGACCCAAAAAAGATAGGCGATGTTGTGATAAAACATGCCCCTCCCTATCGGTCTGCTCGCTTGTAACTTAACAGCGCATTATACGCATGGAACCTTAAAAAGTCTATTTATTTTCTGCTAAAAAATATAATTCATTGCTTGCTTTTTTCAAAAAAAATTATCTACTCATCCGAATCAAGTACTTTTGATAAATTGTCTAACAATTTACAAGGTCGATTTTTAGAACTGGATTTATTGTATTGTTAGTTAAAAAATAACCAATACGAGGAAATAGCATGAGTAATGATCAAGTTTCAAAAGATGTGAGCGAGAAAGCTCAAGCAGTAGTTGATTCGGTAAAAGCTGAGGTGAATGAAGTGAAAAAAACCGTAGCAGCTACTACAACTAAAGCAAAAAGAACAGCAACTGCTAAAACTGCGCAAGTAAAAGAAAGTGTTGCCGAGAAAACTGAGCAGATTAAAGAAGTTGCTACAGAAGCGAAAACTCAGGTGAAAGAAGCTATCACTGAAACTCAAGAGCAGGTCAAAGAAGTTTTAAGTGAAACTCAAGAAAAAATTGAAGCTGAAACTCATGAGTTAAACAAGAATATTCAAAATCAATTTGTTCAAATTAAACAAGATATTTTGCAACGACTAGATGTGATTAAAGCTCAGTTTAGCACCTCACAAGAAGGACTATCTGAACTTAAAAATGCTTTGAAAGCAGAAATTAACGCACTTATCGAAGATTTGACTAAAGTCAGTAAAGAACTTAAAGGTGATATTAGCCAGATTTCTTTGAAGCACAAAGATTTATTAAGTGAAAGTATTAAGCGTACTAAAAATAATGCAGTTGAAGCTTGGAATAAAGCACGAGATAACTAATGATCTTAGCCTTTAGCCAGCTATAAAAAAAGCGAGAATTAATTTCTCGCTTTTTTACTTTTAAAACTGATGTAACCAGTCACGCTTATTATGGAAATCTGCACTTTTTCCACTATGCTGCATTGCATAGTACTGCATACCTTCTTTGGTTTTTAAAACTGCAGTTAAACCTAAATAAAGGTTTGCCCATTTCAAGCGATGCTGTTGCATAAATTGTCCCAAATCAAGACTAACATTTAAGCCATAATGAGTACGCTTGAGATGGTTCAGTTCGATATCGTAAGCAGCAAGGGGAGGCATACTTTCTGGATAGCGATATTCTTCAAACTGATAAGACTGCCATGCTTGAGAAGGGGAAAGGTTAATTTCCCGATAATAATCTTCATCATGCACGCCAACAAAAATTTCGAAACAAGTTTCTTCCCACAAAAAATCCTGACGAGGATGAGCCGCGACTTCTTGGGGCCAGACAATGAGTTGATTTGGATCACGAATCCAAAAACCGACATTTAAGGTGTGCGGTGCTTGCTGTTCAATTGCGCCAACAACAGAAACAGCATGAAAACGATCAAAAGCTGAAAGTTCGTAACTTGCCATAGTTTGTCAAATCAAATTAGTTTGCTAGATGAGCGTGGCGAACAAGATTAGACAAATGCTGGTTTTGCTTAGCTGCTTTTTTGTAAAGTAGAACAATTTTACCAATCTTTTGCACAGCTTCTGCGCCAGTCGCTTCTACAATTGCATCAATTACAGCAGTACGTGCTTCACGGTCTTCACCAGCAACTTTAACTTTGATAAGTTCGTGGTCGTTTAAAGCACGAAGAGTTTCTTCGATAACAGCATCTGTTAAGCCTTGTCCACCAATCATGACAACCGGATTAAGCACATGACCAATTTGACGTAAACGTTTACGTTCATGGATAGATAAAGCGGCCATTAAAAATACCTGATTTTAAAAACGACTTAGTATAGCAAAAAACTTAAATTCAGATGTACGAAAAACTGTATAAATAATCGATCAACATTATTGGAAAAAAACTGTAAAACTTGGTGAGATTACGCTACATCCGTACTGTAATGAGAGTAATTTTCACGTACAATGAACGATCAGAAGTTTTTTTGATATTTAGTGAGTTATGGCAACACGCATTACAAACCAGAAATTGTCGAAAAGTAGTCGTGCGTGGATGAGGGAACATCTAGACGATCCTTTTGTAAAAAAAGCACAAAAGGAAGGGTATCGTGCGCGAGCAGCATATAAACTTCTTGAAATCCAAGAAAAATATAAGTTGATCAAGCCAGGCATGACAGTGGTAGATTTGGGTGCAGCTCCTGGTAGTTGGTCTCAAATTGCTGGAAAACTTGTGGGTAGCAAGGGATTAGTGATTGCTTCCGATATTTTGCCTATGGATGCTTTGCCTGATGTCACTTTTTTACAAGGCGACTTTAGAGAAGAAGCTGTATTTGAAAAATTGTTAAATATTTTAAATGGGCGACAAGTAGACATTGTAATTTCTGATATGGCCCCCAATACATCAGGTAATAGGGCTGTTGATCAACCTAGGCAGATTTACTTATGTGAACTGGCTTTAGATTTTGCTCAAAAGGTTCTTGGTCCTAATGGACAGTTTGTAGTTAAAGTGTTCCAAGGCGCAGGATTTGATGAGTTTCGTAAACAAGTGGTTGATAGTTTTGATGTGTTAAAGACAGCAAAACCGGCAGCTTCTCGGGCGCGCTCTAAAGAAGTTTTTTTGGTTGGACAAGGGCGTAAGAAAGCATTGCAATAAAGTTTACTTGCCAAGCTCCTAAAAATTGTGCATTTTGTACTTTTAGGTTATCCGCAAGCAATACAGTTGCTGTTTTTATGACGATCGGCCAAGATTGGGCATGATCAAATTAGATCGATATGGGAATAAAGCTTTGAGCGATTACTTCAAGAATGCCGTATTGTGGCTAATAATACTTGGTGTTCTGATTTTAATTTTCAGTAATATCAGTGACCGCAATAAGCCTACTGCGATGAAATATTCAGATTTCGTTGCAGCGGTGAATGCTGGCCAAATTAAGCAAGTCACAATTGACGGTTTAAATATTAATGGTGAAAAAACTAACGGATCGCAGTTTGAAACTGTTCGTCCGCAAGTTGAAGACACTGAGCTTATGCCGAGCTTAAATAAGCAAAATGTTGTTGTAGAGGGAACGGCTCCTCAACGTCAAGGCATTTTGATGCAACTTCTCATTGCTAGTTTCCCTGTACTGTTAATCATTCTGTTATTCATGTTCTTTATGCGTAACATGGGTGGTGGTGCAGGCGGAAAAAATGGACCGATGAGTTTTGGTAAGTCGAAAGCAAAAATGCTTTCTGAAGACCAAATCAAAGTCAATTTTTCTGACGTCGCCGGCTGTGATGAAGCAAAACAAGAAGTTGTTGAAATTGTAGATTTCTTAAAAGACCCTGCAAAATTCAAACGTTTGGGCGCTACTATTCCTCGTGGCGTACTTATGGTTGGTCCTCCGGGTACTGGTAAAACGTTATTAGCCAAAGCAATTGCTGGTGAAGCTAAAGTTCCTTTCTTCAGCATTTCAGGTTCTGACTTTGTCGAAATGTTCGTGGGTGTGGGTGCGTCCCGTGTTCGTGATATGTTCGAGCAAGCGAAGCGTCATGCGCCTTGTATTATCTTTATTGACGAGATTGATGCAGTAGGTCGTCACCGTGGTTCAGGTACAGGTGGTGGTCATGATGAACGTGAGCAAACCTTAAACCAAATGCTCGTAGAGATGGATGGTTTTGAAGGTAACGAAGGTGTAATCGTAATTGCTGCGACGAACCGTGTTGATGTCTTGGATAAAGCATTATTACGTCCAGGTCGTTTTGACCGTCAAGTAATGGTAGGTTTACCTGACATTCGTGGTCGTGAGCAGATTCTGAATGTACATTTGAAAAAATTACCTTCAGTTACGGGTGTGGATGTTAAAGTTCTATCTCGTGGTACTCCAGGTTTCTCTGGTGCACAGTTGGCAAACCTTGTTAACGAAGCTGCATTATTTGCTGCACGCCGTAATAAGAACACTGTTGACATGCATGACTTTGAAGATGCAAAAGACAAAATCTACATGGGACCAGAGCGTAAATCGATGGTTTTACGTGAAGAAGAACGTCGTGCAACTGCTTATCATGAAGCTGGTCATGCGATTGTTGCCGAGATTTTACCGGGTACAGATCCTGTTCATAAAGTAACGATTATGCCGCGTGGTTGGGCTTTAGGTGTAACTTGGCAGTTACCTGAACAAGACCAAATTAGCCACTATAAAGACAAGATGCTAAACGAAATTGCAATTTTGTTTGGTGGTCGTATTGCTGAAGAAGTATTTATCCAACAGCAATCTACTGGTGCTTCAAATGACTTTGAGCGAGCTACTAAAATGGCGCGTGCAATGGTTACGAAGTACGGTATGTCTGACAAAATGGGTGTAATGGTTTACGAAGATGAAAACCAAAATGGTTTCTTTGGTAATGTAGGAAGCCGTACGATTTCTGAAGCAACTCAACAGTTAGTTGATGAAGAAGTACGTCGTATTCTTGATGAGCAATACAAAGTTGCACGTAATATCTTGGAAGGTAATAAAGATATTGCACATGCGATGGTAAAAGCTTTGATGGAATGGGAAACAATTGATCGTGATCAAATCCGTGACATTATGGAAGGTCGTGAGCCACAACCGCCTAAAGTATATGTTGCTGAAAACCCAGTGGCTGCATTTGAACCACCAAAAGATGGTCCATCTACACCGCCACCATTGCCAGCAATGAACTAATTAGTTAATTAAAAAAGCCACAGTCATGTGGCTTTTTTTATGGGCTTGAGTTTGTTAAAAGCTAAAAACAAATCAACACTATAGATAGCTGATAATTGCTAAAATACTGCCAGATTTTAAACTGGAGCTTTTTATGCAACTAATGCCTTTGCCTCAACAAATTTTACAGTGTGGTCAGCTTCAGTTAGATCTATCACAGCCTCACGTTATGGGCATATTAAATGTCACACCAGATTCTTTTAGTGATGGTGGAAAGCATAATCAAGTAGATCAAGCGATTGTTCATGCACTAGCCATGATAGAGCAAGGTGCCACCATTATTGATATTGGTGGGGAGTCTACCCGTCCAGGAGCATCTGAAGTAAGCGTAGAAGAAGAAATACGAAGAGTTGTGCCCGTAGTTGAAGCTTTAGCTAAACATAATATTGTTCTATCAATTGATACGAGTCAGCCTGATGTCATCCATGCAGCAAAAGAAGCAGGAGCACATATTTGGAATGATGTACGTGCGCTTACTCGTCCCAATGCTTTAAAAACGGCAGCAGTTCTGGATATACCCGTAGTGATCATGCATATGCGTGGTGAGCCTACTACAATGAATCAGTTAGATCAATATACGGACGTAACCTTAGATGTTATAGCGGAGCTCCAGCAGCGCGTGGATGAAGCTTTAAATGCGGGTGTGAAAAAACATAATATTATTATTGATCCTGGGTTTGGTTTTGCAAAAAATGCGCAGCAAAATTTAAGACTACTCAAAGAATTTTGGAAGCTTGGTGAAATGGGTTATCCGATTTTATCTGGTCTTTCTCGTAAACGTTTTATTGGTGAAGCATTAAAGGGTGCAACTGCAGATCAGCGTGCGGTAGGAAGCGTTACGGGGCATTTGCTTAGTATTCAGCAAGGAGCATCAATTGTTCGAGCACATGATGTAAAAGCTATGCATGATGCAATTCTTGTTTGGAAAGCGATGAAACAAGCTTAAAAAATAGGCTTTTATAATCAGACTATGATTGATTAATTTCATGGGTTAGATGATTGAGTCAGGGAAAATTGTCGTTATTGTTTTGAAAATATGTTATAAGCGGCAGGTTTCTGCTGCTGTGTAAACTTTTGTATGTTCGAAGACTTACTTCTCCCAATGTTTGATGATGAGTATTATCCAGATATTTTAGTCGCTGAACTCAAGCAGTTAATTGAACAATTTGCCAAAAAAGTTCAGAAGCCTGCTTTAGCTGATCAGGATATTTATCGATATGCTCATCAAACTGTAATTGAAATCAATGAAATGAAACCTCAGTTCGAAGATCTAGATTCTTCGTTAGATGATAGTGCTGCTGACTATATTGCTGAAGCAATGATGATGGTGGTACAGGATGCAGGATATTTAGATCTAGAAATGGAAGAGCTGGTTATGAATCGAGAGTGGTGATTACTCTCGATTTTCAATATCTTCAAATGCATCTAATAAGTGACAAGATGCCTTTAAATGTATTTCGTCTATTTCTTTAACTTTTAAAAATTAAAACACCATTCTCTTGATAATCTGCGTCCGCTAACAAACTGACCCAATAAGTTTCTCTTTTTTGTTCCAGCGTTTTAAATTTATCTATTATCTGTTCGGGTGCTTTAACTAAATAATCATCTTTGGTAATAGAGCAACGTGAAAAATACCAATGGTTGTCTTTGAAAGAAAGGGTACCAGAGAAAAGATCTGTGGCGTAAACCTTTGTTATAAAAAGGGTAGTGTAAACGAGTAAAATATTCTTATCATAAAATTCATTTCGTTTAGGCATAAAAAAACCAGCATACGCTGGATTCTTTGTAGCACCAAATTCAATATTTGAAAATGGTGCCCGGGGCCGGACTCGAACCGGCACGCTTTGTGGGCGGGGGATTTTAAATCCCCTGTGTCTACCTATTTCACCACCCGGGCATGTGCGCAATAATAGAGGACAAGTGCGCGATTGGCAAGAGAAAATCAGAGAGTTTGCTTTATTTTCAATCAGTTCTTATCGGTATTTATATAAATTAACCAATTTATGTCATGATTTGTTCATTAAACTGAGATCAGTTGTTCATCTTATTTACCTAAATTTAAGACACTCATTGCTTAAAACTTAGGTAATTTTATGTCAGAAAAAATTTCACGCCGAGAATTAATTCAAAAAAGTCTATTCGGTTTTGGGGCGCTATCTTTGCCTGTAGCTTTTACGGGGTGTAATGATGGTTCCGATGAGGAAAGTCCAGAAGCACAAGCAGATTTTCTTCATGGAGTTGCGAGCGGCGACCCATTGCAAGATAAAGTAATTTTATGGACGCGGTTAACACCAGTAGACCTTAGTGCACCTCTTAAGGTGACTTGGGAAATTGCTACCGATGATCAGTTCAAGCAGAATTTAAAGACTGGTACGGTTCAAACGAATAAAACTGACGATTTTACTGTGAAAGTTGATGCAACAGGTCTACAAGCGGGTACGACTTATTATTATCGCTTTCGATTTGGTAGCAAAGTCTCGCCAGTAGGGCAAACAAAAACATTACCTGTAACTACCAATAAGGTCAGCTTCGCAGTATGTTCTTGTTCTAATTATCCTGCGGGTTATTTTTACGTTTATCGTGAAATGGCTAAACAGAATGTGGATGTAGTCATTCATTTGGGCGATTATATTTATGAATATGGGGCTCATGGCTATGCGACAGAAGATGCTGCAAAGTTGGGTCGTACTTTACCGTCCGATAATAATAAAGAAATTATTAAATTAGATGATTATCGCAAACGTTATGCGCTCTATCGTCAGGATAAAGACTTGCAGGCGGCTCATCAGCGTCATGCTTTTATTGTAATTTGGGATGACCATGAGTTAGCGAATGATACTTGGCGTGATGGTGCGGAAAACCATCAAGATAATGAAGGATCTTTTTCTGATCGTAAGTTGGCTGCTCTACAGGCTTATTTTGAATGGATGCCAATTCGCCCTGTTTCTAACACAGATCATCTAAATATTTATCGTCAGTTTAACTTTGGTTCGTTGGTTCAATTAACCATGTTAGATACACGTATTATTGCGCGAGATAAACAGCTCGAATATAAAGACTATATGATAGCTTCTGGTTTAGATGCTCAAAAGTTTCAGGCTGATTTAACAGATCCAAAGCGTACTTTAATGGGATATACGCAAAGGGATTGGCTGGTCGATAAATTAAAGCAATCTACAGCAACATGGAATGTGATTGGTCAGCAAGTCTTAATGAGTAAAATGTGGATTCCAGCTGAGTTGTTGGCATCGCTGGGGCAAATTACTTCAGGCGGAACTTCGCCTGATACGTTAGCTAAAATGACTGCTCAAATTACAGAATTAGTCACATTAAAATTACGATTAGAGCAGGGTGATCCAACTTTAACTGTTCAAGAAAAAGCTCGAGTCACAACTTTAGTTCCATATAACCTTGATGCTTGGGATGGTTACTATGCTGAGCGAGAGTTTTTGTACACTAAATTGGCAGAGTTTAATAAGAAAATTATTGTTTTGGCGGGCGATACTCATAATGCGTGGACATCTTACTTATATAGCCAAAAGGGTGAATATGTCGGGGTTGAACTGGCTACAAGTTCGGTTTCTTCACCGGGTCTTGAAAAATATTTAAGTATTCCTTTAGCTCAGTTGCAACAGTTTGAATTTGCTTTTACTACGCTTATCGATGAGTTGGCCTATTGTAATTTAAATCAGCGGGGTTATCTGTTGGTTACAGTGGATGATAAGCAGATGCAATCGGATTGGATTTTTGTAGATTCAATTAAAAATGCAGAATATAAAGTAGATTCTAGTCGAGGTTATCAATTGGCGTTGGATGCGAATTTAACACCTGAAAAAGATAAGCAAAAAACTGCTTAAATATATGGGGGAAGAAAGGGGTGCTAATAAGTATCCTTTTTTTTAGACATAAAAAAACCAGCTTTCGCTGGATTCTTTATGACACCAATTTCTGTACTAGAAAATGGTGCCCGGGGCCGGACTCGAACCGGCACGCTTTGTGGGCGGGGGATTTTAAATCCCCTGTGTCTACCTATTTCACCACCCGGGCTTTACCAAATTTGGAGGCGGAGGTCGGAATCGAACCGGCGTCCACGGAGTTGCAGTCCGCTGCATGACCACTCTGCCACCCCGCCTACATTTGGTGATGCACATATTAGCAACCTTTGGAAAAAAAACAATACTGTTTTGAGATAAGATGAACATAAAAGCAACATCTAGAATAAATTTGCCCAAATAATCATGTATTATTGGCACATTAAATTCATGTCTACCTTGGAGATGTGCTGTGGCATTGGTTTTAGACGGTCGTGCATTAGCAAAGCAAATTGAAGAAAATTTGTCAGTACGTGTTGAAGCTTTAAAAGCTAAAACAGGTCGTACCCCAATTTTGGCGACTATTTTGGTTGGGGATGATGGCGCATCTGCAACTTATGTACGCATGAAAGGAAATGCTTGCCGTCGAGTAGGCATGGATTCTTTAAAAATTGAATTGCCACAAGAAACGACAACAGAACAATTATTAGCAGAAATTGAAAAACTTAATGCTAATCCGGATGTACACGGTATTCTTTTACAACATCCAGTTCCTGCACAGATTGATGAACGCGCATGTTTTGATGCAATCTCATTAGCTAAAGATGTTGATGGCGTAACATGTCTTGGCTTTGGCCGTATGGCTATGGGTGAAGCTGCCTATGGTTCAGCGACTCCTGCGGGCATTATGACCATTTTAAAAGAAAACAATATTGAAATTGCTGGTAAACATGCGGTTGTGGTTGGTCGTTCTGCAATTTTAGGTAAACCAATGGCAATGATGCTTTTGCAAGCCAATGCAACAGTAACGATTTGCCATTCACGCACACAAAACTTACCTGAGCTAGTGAAACAAGCTGACATTATTGTGGGTGCAGTTGGTAAAGCTGAACTTATCCAAAAAGATTGGATTAAACAAGGTGCGGTGGTTGTAGATGCTGGTTTCCATCCTCGTGATGGCGGTGGTGTTGGTGATATCCAACTACAAGGTATTGAAGAAATTGCTTCTGCTTATACACCAGTACCAGGTGGTGTTGGTCCAATGACCATTACAACTTTGATTCGTCAAACTGTAGAAGCTGCTGAAAAAGCTTTAGGTTAATTTAATTAACGCTAGGCTGTTATTTGATACGCGTAACCGTCATCTGCAATTGTTTGAGGCAGAAATACGTTAAAAATTTAATGTTTCTGCGATGCTTTCGATTCTAGAGAGTATCTGCCGAGTTTTGCGGATGACAATGGTTTTGCCTACTTTTCCCGAAAGAAAAGTAGGTCCAACCGAAGGTTATTTTAAAAATTCAAATCATAATGGAATGACTCTGTTATGCTTGTTATAAAAATGAATTAAAAGAAACCTGATGAGCTGCACCTTTCAACTGTCCAAAGCCCCTGAACATTTACTTCAAGCACTCAATGAAGTGATCCCTCATTGTGAATTGATGGTACAACAGTTACCAGAAACACCTATTTCTTTATGGTTGATTCCACCTGTTTTTCCAACTGATCGCTTAGATGACGAAGTTATTCGCCGTATTTGGAATGATACGCCGTATTGGATTTTTTGTTGGGCTTCAGGTTTAGCGATGGCTCAATGGTTACTTGCAGAGCCACATCATGTTAAAGATAAAGTCATTTTGGATTTTGGAGCGGGTTCTGGTGTCGTCGCAATTGCTGCAAAAATGGCAGGAGCGAAACGAGTCATCTGCTGTGATATTGATCAAGTTAGTTTGAATGCTTGCCGTGAAAACGCTTTACTTAATAACGTTGAGCTAGAATATTTAGATGATTTATATAAGGCTGAGCAGGTTGATGTTTTATTGGCAGCTGATGTTTTATATGATCAATGTAACCGCTTTTTCTTAGATGAATTTTTAAAGTTTTCGTCAGAAGTCTGGGTAGCTGATAGCCGTGTTAAAAACTTTAGTCATCCTAAATATCAAAAGATTGATGAAAGAAGTGCTTCTACATGGCCTGATCTGGATGAAGCTAAAGAATTTAGAAATGTGAGTTTTTATAAGACGCTGTAAAAAGAACAGCGTCTTTTTTATTTTATGAACAAGTATAACGAACAACTTTTAGTGTGCTTGGACGTGCTTCAAGCGCTTGGCGAGTCGCATAGTCTTCACCATTATTTAAACTAGGTGTATTGGATAAGCCAAAAGAAGCACGAGTTTCACCAAGTTGAATTCCATAATGCTCATCTTTTGCTGGATTAGGAATTTCGTTAATACTCAAAACTGATAATTTATAAACTTTCTGAACGCCTAGCACATTTTGACAAGCACGTTGTAATTTACGTTCATCGATTTGCTGGTTATTACGACTAGCTAAAGTATAAGCTAAAGTCGCTGAAGTTTCTGTTTTGTTTTCAATCTGGTATCCAGTTGAACCATTATATTGTCGAGGGGTAGTCTGACAAGCAGTTAAAACAAACATACTACTTAATGCCAAGCATAAAATACTTCTATTCATCAGTATCGTCCTTATTTTCTTATAGCTAGTATCTCATAAAATACAAAGGTTGTTGGGGCTTAATCGCATGATTTGAGCTAACATCGGCGAACGATATTAGCCCTTATAGGTAAAATATTAGTGTTCTTTAATTTTTGAGTGATGCTTAGTGTCTTTCATAAAAATATAAATAATGAGAGAAATAAAGATCATGATACTTACATAAATAAAATACCAAGATTCATGCCCAGCTTCTTTAAAACTTAAAGCAAAGAACTCTGCTGTTCCGCCAAATAATGTATTGGCAATTGCGTAAGGTAATGCAACACCTAAAGCGCGAATATGTGCAGGGAAAAGCTCAGCTTTAACTACGGCATTAATTGAAGTATAACCAGTCACCATTACAAGACCGCCAAAACATAACCAGAAGGCTGTCCAGTAGTTATGTGTATTTGCGAGTGCATCAAATAAAACATAAGTGAATAAAACACCTGTTATTCCGAAGAAAATCATAAGGGGTTTTCGACCAATGCGATCCGATAAAGCACCCGCTACCGGCTGTAGACACATAAAAATAAATAGCGCTAAAGTTGTAATTTGGGTAGCTTCAGGTTTAGTAAATCCAGAAGTATTCACTAAATATTTTTGCAGATAAGTCGTGTAAGTATAGAAAGCTAAAGTCCCGCCAGCTGTTAAAAACAATACTGTGAACGCTTCTTTCGGATAATGTTTAAATAAAGCAAACATGCCTGATTTAGGCTGGTCTGTTTCAGTTTGAGCATTTTTAAAAGATTGGGTTTCTAGTAGGCCACGTCGAATACGGAAAACTACAATAGCAAGTAAAGCCCCGATAAAGAATGGGATACGCCATCCCCAATCATGTAGTTGTTCTTCAGTTAATACCATTTGTAATATTAATAGAACACATAGGGCTGTGAGCTGGCCAGCAATCAATGTTACATATTGGAAGCTAGAGAAAAAACCACGTCGATTTCTTTCCGCCATTTCACTTAAATAGGTAGCACTAGCACCATATTCGCCGCCTACACTTAAGCCTTGAATTAAACGGGCGACAACTAAAAGAAGAGGGGCAAATACACCAATACTTTCATAACTTGGTGTCACGGCGATAAGAAGCGAACCTATACACATTAAAGTGACGGAAAGGGTGAGACCCGCTTTGCGTCCTTTACGGTCTGAATAGATTCCCATAATCCATGCACCGATCGGGCGCATTAAAAAGCCTACAGCAAAAATTGCGGCCGCTTGAAGGAGTTGAGCCGTCTGGCTTCCTTTTGGGAAAAATGCATGAGCAAAATAGAGCGTGAATGCTGCATATACATACCAGTCGTACCATTCGACAAGGTTACCGGCAGAACCACCCAAAATTGATTTTAGGCGGGTTTTTGTATCTAAATTAGAATGTGGAGTTGTTGCGGTAGAAGGTTGATCAACCATGAGTCGCTCCATGTTTCGCTTGGGTTGAATGCTAAAAGAGAAGATTTATTCCGTTTTTACATATTTTCTAGAGGAGTATTTCACTTTATTTTTTTTATGTCTGTAAAACAATGTTTATTATTTAAGCAAAGGAATAAGTTGAATATTTATGTGATTTCAAATTAGCCGATCAATATATTTTCATTATCTAATTCTCATGTTTTGCATATTATTTTTCCCCAGTAGTAAAAAACTAATAAAGAATGAGTAATGTTTGGCCGAAGAATTCCTATATATCTTAAAAATAATGATATATTCCAAAGAAAATTTTGAATAAATACAGTTAGACATAATGTTTTGGCATTGTGAACTAGATGTGTGTGGATAATGAAAGGGACATTCAGATGTCAAGTTGCCCGAAAAAATATATTGTGGCTTTCGACCAGGGAACCACAAGCTCAAGAGCAATTGTTTTAGATCATGATGCTAATGTTGTCAGTATTGCTCAAAGAGAATTTACTCAGATTTATCCGCAGCCAGGCTGGGTCGAGCATGATCCTATGGAAATTTGGGCAACGCAAAGTGCTGTTTGGGTAGAAGCTCTAGCTCAAGCAGGGATCAAGAGTGAACAAGTTGCAGCAATTGGTATTACAAATCAAAGGGAAACCACAATTGTCTGGGATAAAAAAACAGGCAAGCCTATTTACAATGCGATTGTTTGGCAAAGTCGACAAACGACTGAGATATGCAATCAACTACATAAAGCAGGATTGCAAGAATACATCCGTAAAACAACGGGTTTGGTGATTGATCCATATTTTTCGGCCACAAAAATTAAATGGATTTTAGACCATGTTGAAGGAAGCCGTGAGCGTGCTGAGCGAGGAGAGTTGTTGTTCGGTACGGTGGACACTTGGTTAATCTGGAAACTCACCAATGGTGCTGTTCATGTGACTGATTTTACCAACGCATCACGAACCATGCTGTTTGATATCGAAAAGCTTGAATGGGATGAAAAACTTTTACAAGCTTTAGATATTCCTAGAGCAATGCTACCCGAAGTTCGTAGCTCATCTGAGGTTTATGGATATACACATACTATTAGTGGGCAAGAAGTTGGTATTCCAATCGCAGGAATTGCTGGTGATCAACAAGCCGCACTGTTTGGTCAAATGTGTGTTGAGTCTGGTCAGGCAAAAAATACCTACGGCACAGGCTGTTTTCTATTAATGAATACAGGTAAGAAGATTGTCCGTTCAGAACATGGATTACTAACTACTATTGCATGTGGTGCGAGTGGTGAGGTGAACTATGCCTTAGAGGGTGCCGTGTTTAATGGTGGTTCTTGCGTTCAGTGGTTACGCGATGAATTAAAGGTCATTAAGAATGCTAAAGACTCTGAGCTTTATGCAACGCGTGTGAAAGACAGTAACGGTGTATATGTTGTACCTGCTTTTACAGGGTTAGGCGCACCGTATTGGGACCCAACAGCGCGTGGAGCAATTTTTGGTCTGACACGTGGTGCCAGTATTGAACATATTATTCGTGCAACTCTCGAGTCGATTGCTTTTCAAACTCGGGATGTTTTAGATGCTATGCAGCAAGATGCAGAAGAAGAGCTTCGCACACTTCGAGTTGATGGTGGAGTAACCGAAAATAATTTCTTGATGCAATTTCAGGCCGATATTTTAGCGACACCAGTAGAACGTCCCATAATGAAAGAAACTACAGCTTTGGGGGCGGCTTTCCTTGCTGGACTTGCGACGGGTTTCTGGCAAGATCTACATGAGTTAAGAAATAAATCTGCCATAGAAAAGGTATTCGAACCGAAAATGTCTTCTGAGCAATCCGAGCTGATTTATAAAGGATGGCTCAAGGCAGTGAAGCGTAGTCAAAGTTGGGCTGAGGATTGATCTGTTCTTTAGCTGGTTGAATTCAATAGTAGAGTAATCAATTAACGATTAAATACTTGGTTATTTAAAATTGATTATTCTACTTTTTTGATTGTTGTTTCTTCCATTTGGTGTTTTAATTTTTATAAGATCAACAATAAAAAGAAAATGAGAAATGACAGTAAAGCCTAATGATTATTCAAAAATATATGACATTGCCGTGATTGGTGGCGGTATTAATGGCGTCGGTATTGCTAATGATGCGGCAGGTCGGGGCTTATCGGTATTTTTATGTGAAAAAGATGATTTGGCTAGTCATACCTCATCTGCGAGCAGTAAATTAATTCACGGCGGTTTGCGCTATTTAGAACATAAAGAATTTCGGTTGGTTAGAGAAGCTTTAGCAGAGCGTGAAGTCTTGTTGGCTAAAGCTCCACATATTATTAAACCAATGCGTTTTATTATGCCTCATCGACCACATTTACGCCCTGCATGGTTGATTCGTGCTGGGCTGTTTTTTTATGATCACTTGGGAAAACGAGAAAAATTATTAGGTTCAAATCTTATTTACTTCAAAGAAGATAGCCCTTTAAAACCAGCTATCACACGTGGCTTTGAATATTCTGACTGTACTGTAGATGATGCACGTCTTGTAGTGTTAAATGCATTACAAGCCAAAGAGAAAGGTGCCAAAGTCGTGACACGAACACGATGTGTTAAGGCTTATCGGGAACAAGAGCTGTGGCATCTAGAGTTACAAAGTGGAGCAGAGTTTTATCAGATACGTGCAAGAGCTTTAGTGAATGCATCAGGCCCTTGGGTTGAAGAAATTATTAGTGAAAATCTGAAGCTAAAATCGCCCTATAGAATTCGGCTGATCCAAGGAAGTCATATTGTTGTGCCAAAATTATATGACTGTCATAAAGCCTTCATTATGCAAAACGAAGATCGGCGTATCGTGTTTGCAATTCCGTATTTAGAAAAATATACACTGATTGGTACGACCGATCAGGAATATACAGGTGATCCACAAAAGGTAGAGATCACAGAGGTAGAAATTGATTACCTCTTAACAGTGACCAATTCACATTTTAAAAAGCAGTTAACTCGAGCTGATATTGTAAGCCAGTACTCGGGTGTACGTGCTTTATGTGATGATGAGTCTGATAATCCTTCGGCGATCACTCGTGACTACACTTTGGCGCTACAAGCAGAAGAGAGAAAGGTGCCATTGTTATCTGTGTTTGGTGGTAAGATCACAACTTACCGAAAATTAGCCGAAGCTGCTTTAGAGCATTTGTCTGCGTTTTTTAATGACATGGCAGAAGAGTGGACTGCAGATGAGCCATTACCTGGTGCTGAAAACTGGACAACACTAGATGATTTAAAGCATCAGATTCAGTCACGTGTAAGTGGAGCGTCTGAATCACTTGCTAACCGTTGGGCGTATGCATACGGCACAAGAGTCTGGAATATGGTTCGAGAGAGAAATGCAATAGAGCAATTAGGCCAGAATTTTGGACATGATTTATTCGAATGCGAAGTCAAATATTTATGTGAATATGAATGGGCAACTACTGCTGAGGATATATTGTGGCGTAGAACAAAACTAGGTCTGGCATTTGATGAGAAACAAGTAAAAATATTGGAAGCTTATTTATCTGAGCGTCGACAAAAAGATGATGCCGCATAATAAAAAAGGTCGCATATAGCGACCTTTTTTATATATAGCAATTAGAAGCCAGTTTTTACAGCTTCAAGTAAAGCTGCTTGACGTTCTTTTAATGCTTTCGGTAAGCGATCACCGAGTTTATTAAATAAATCAGTGTGGCTTTCAATTTCAGTAATCCACTGATCTTTATCTTGAGCTGTGATTAGGTCAAATTCTTCTTTAGAGAATTCAGTACCTTCCCAGTTCAAGTCGTCATATGTCGGAACAAGACCAATTGGTGTTTCAACAGCGTTTGCACGACCTTCACAACGATCAATGATCCACTCAAGAACACGCATGTTTTGACCGAAACCAGGCCATACGAAGTTGCCTTCAGCATCACGACGGAACCAGTTTACATTGAAGATTTTTGGTAATTTATTACCAGCTGCTTCAGCTTTTGTGCTTACTTGTTGACCAAGGCTTAACCAGTGATCAAAGTAGTCAGCCATGTTATAGCCAGCAAATGGAAGCATCGCGAATGGGTCACGACGAACGATACCTTGTTGACCAACAGCAGCAGCAGTAGTTTCAGAACCCATAGTTGCCGCTTTATATACACCGTCAACCCAATCGAAAGCTTCAGAAACTAAAGGAACCGTATCTGCACGGCGACCGCCGAAGATAAATGCAGAAATTGGAACGCCTGCTGGATTTTCCCAGTCAGCATCGATAGAAGGACATTGACCAGCTGCAACAGTGAAGCGAGCATTTGGATGCGCTGCTTTTTCACCATTTACGTGAGGTTGACCTTTCCAGTTTGTTAAGTTTGTTGGAACTTCTTTAGAAAGACCTTCCCACCATACTTGACCGTCTTCAGTTACTGCTACGTTTGTATAGATAACATCTTTGTGAAGGGTTGCCATACAGTTCGGGTTAGTCTTGGTATTTGTACCAGGAGCTACACCGAAGAAACCAGCTTCAGGGTTAATCGCATATAAACGACCATCTTCACCTGGTTTGATCCATGCAATATCGTCACCTACAGTTTCGATCTTCCAACCTTCATAACCTGCTGGTGGAATTAACATTGCAAAGTTTGTTTTACCACATGCAGACGGGAATGCTGCAGCGATGTAGTGTTTTTCACCCTGAGGGTTAGTTACACCAAGAATAAGCATGTGTTCAGCTAACCAACCTTGTTCGCGTCCCATGACAGAAGCGATACGAAGAGCTAAACATTTTTTGCCAAGTAATGCGTTACCGCCGTAACCAGAACCGAAAGACCAGATTTCACGAGTTTCTGGGTAATGAACGATATATTTTTCAGGGTTACATGGCCAAGCAACGTCTTTTTGACCTTCAGCAAGTGGAGCACCTACTGTATGTACACAAGGAACAAACTCGCCGTCTGTACCTAATACGTCATAAACTGCTTTACCCATACGTGCCATTTTACGCATGCTAACAGCAACGTAAGGAGAGTCAGTTAACTCAATACCGATATGAGCAATATGGCTACCTAAAGGACCCATTGAGAAAGGAACAACGTACATTGTACGACCTTCCATTGAGCCTTCAAATAAACCATTTAATTTTTCACGCATAACAGCTGGGTTTTCCCAGTTGTTTGTCGCACCAGCATCTTCTTTATTTTGAGAGCAGATGTAAGTACGGTCTTCAACACGTGCAACGTCAGATGGGTCAGAATTTGCAAGATAAGAACCAGGATGTTTTTCTTGGTTTAATTTCTGCATGGTGCCGTTAGCGATCATCAAGTCGATTAGACGTTGATACTCTTCTTCGCTTCCGTCACACCATTCGATTTTTGCTGGTTTGGTTAAGTTTGCAATTTCTTCAACCCATGCGATAAGCTTAGGATGACGAACGAATTCTGGTGCGTTCACTGTGGTCATGGTGAGGCCTATTCAAAATATGTACAACGTACAAGTCATTCATTGAGAGGTACAATGAAAGATCAAATAAAAAAGTGGCTGTATTAAAGCACAAAATCATAAAAAAAATAAGACTAAAGACTAAGAAATAGAAATTTTGATTTTTTAAATTTTTATTATTTAAATCATTAACTTATAGTTTTTTACAATATCTTATTAGTCATATTTTTATGTTGTATGTATGTTATTTATATTATTTATTTCTTTAAAAATCAATATCTTGATTCTTATTTTTTTCTTGAGAATTATTATTGATTATATAGATGATGTTCATTCGAAATTTACATAAAGGGACTTTTATTAGGCGTTTTTATATACAATATTTGTGATGAATCCCTCTAAGATAATAAAAATGCGGACTTTAAAACCTCTTTCTATCGTCTATAACCAAAAATCCGGTTTTCATGCGTCAAAACATGAAGATATGTATGAACAGTTAATGACTGTATTCACCGAATTTGGTTTCGAGATACAAGTTTTTGAATTAGCAGAAGATGTTTCCTTTGATAATTTAATGAGTCAAGTGATTCATCGGCATAGTCAAAATACAAATTCAGGTGTTGTCGTTGCAGCGGGTGGGGATGGAACCTTAAATGCAGTAGCGTCAAAGCTTAGACATACTAATATTCCTATGGGAATTTTACCTTTGGGAACTTTTAATTATGTCGCTAAAGTTTTAGATATACCTTTAGATTTGTTAGAAGCTGCTGAAGTTATCGCTACAGGTACACCACGCTCTGTACATATTGCGACAATTAATGACCATGTTTATTTAAATAATGCGAGTCTAGGGTTGTATCCATTATTTATAAAGAAACGTGAGCTTTATAATAAATATTTAGGACGCTTACCTTTACATGCCTATACATCAGCTCTGGATGTTTTATTAAGAGAAAATAAATCCATGAAACTTTCCGTCACAGTTGATGGGAAGAAATATCCAGTCAAAACACCTCTAATTTTCTTTGGTAATAATCAGTTGCAGTTGTGTGATATGAAATTAAGAATTGCCGAGTGTGCAGCACAAGGTCGGGTCGCTGGAGTGATCATTACAAAAAGTGATAGGCTTAGTTTATTAAACATGTTGTGGCAATGGATTCAAGGCAAAGTAGAAGAGGCGCAAGATGTTTATAGTTTTTGTGCAGATCACGTTGTGGTTGAATGTGCAAAAAAATCTAAACTCACAGTTGCTTTAGATGGTGAAATAATAGAGATGAAACCCCCTTTAAATTTCACTGTAGAAAAAAATGCTTTAAATATTATGGTGCCAAATGTTATTACATCTGTCTGATTTGCATTTCGGAACAGAAATTGAGGCATGTTTAGATGCAATCCGACTTTTTTGCGCTCAACATAAACCTGAAGTCATTGTGGTGAGTGGTGATATTACTCAACGTGCCCGATATCAACAGTTTTATAAATGCCGTCAGTTTTTAGATAGCCTTAATATTCCTTACCTTGTTGTGCCTGGTAATCACGATATTCCGTTGTACCATGTCTGGAACCGTTTTTTTTCTCCATTTACTCGCTACCAATATTTTTTTGGCCAGCTTGAACCAACTTTAGAAACTGAACATTTTTATATTGTTGGGGTGAATAGTATTCGCCGTCGTTATCATACTCGTGGGCATATTTCGATTGAGCAAATTCAGACGACTTATGAGAGATTACAGCAAGGGCCACCGAATAAAATCAAATTAGTTGTTTTTCATCAGCCTTTTTATACTCCACCTGATGATGCGCATGGTATTAAAGATTGTCCTGTATTAGGAAAAATGGCACTCGAAAAATGGAGTACAACGGGACTATTTGGAATGTTACATGGGCATTTACATAAAACCGCTGTATATGATTTAACGCAAATTTATCAGTTAAAGATAGATCATCCTATTTATGATATTCATGCAGGAACAGCGACTTCTAGCCGTTTGCATTATCATGTTCCAAATAGTTTTAATGTCATTTCAAATGAAGGAAAAATTAATCATTATTGGTTTAATACACAGTTGGCTGAATTCACTTCTCATTAATTTGGTTTAGATGAGTTTAAATATTTGAATGTTTAAAAAATATTCAAAAAATAGAAAATTTTTTCTTATTTCCCCTTGAAGCCTTTTTTTTCATCCCCACAAAAGTGACATCTAAATATTTTGTTATTGCTCTGGATTAAAGCAATAACGATTAATCAAAAAGACTTAGTCTGATGGAGTTAATTATGAGCAACATTCGTCCATTACATGATCGCGTTGTAATTCGTCGCGTAGAAGAAGAAACCAAAACTGCTGGTGGTATTTTACTTCCAGGTTCTGCTGCTGAAAAACCATCTCAAGGTGAAGTAATTGCAGTAGGTAATGGTCAAATCACTGAGAATGGCGTACGTGCTTTGGATGTTAAAGTTGGTGACAAAGTATTGTTTGGTACTTATGCAGGTACAACAGTGAAAGTAAGTGGTGAAGAACTCTTAATCATGAAAGAGTCAGACATTTTAGCTGTGTTGGAAGGCTAATCAATCCATAACTCAATTCATTATCAGATTCAGTATTTAAAAAGATTCGGAGTTTAATATGTCAGCTAAAGACGTAAAATTTGGTGATTCAGCTCGCTCAAAAATGATTGCAGGCGTAAACGTACTTGCAGATGCGGTTAAAGTGACTTTAGGCCCTAAAGGTCGTAACGTAGTTATTGACCGTTCTTTCGGCGCTCCACACATCACTAAAGACGGTGTAACTGTTGCTAAAGAAATTTCATTAAAAGACAAGTTTGAAAACATGGGTGCTCAACTTGTTCGTGAAGTTTCAAGCAAAACTAACGACATCGCTGGTGACGGTACGACAACTGCAACTGTACTTGCTCAAGCAATTTTAAATGAAGGGATCAAATCTGTAACTGCAGGTATGAACCCAATGGATTTAAAACGTGGTATCGATATCGCAGTAAAAACTGTAGTTGAAAATATCCGTTCAAATGCAAAACCAGCTGACGATTTCAAAGCGATTGAACAAGTTGGTTCTATCTCTGCTAACTCTGATACTACTGTTGGTAAACTTATCGCTCAAGCGATGGAAAAAGTAGGTAAAGAAGGCGTAATTACTGTAGAAGAAGGTTCTGGCTTTGAAGACGCGTTAGACGTTGTAGAAGGTATGCAGTTTGACCGTGGTTATATTTCTCCATACTTCGCAAACAAGCAAGATACTTTAACTGCTGAACTTGAAAACCCATTCATCCTTCTTGTTGACAAGAAAATCAGCAACATCCGTGAATTGATTTCTGTTTTAGAAGCAGTTGCAAAAACTGGTAAACCACTTCTTATCATCGCTGAAGATGTTGAAGGTGAAGCGCTTGCTACACTTGTAGTAAACAACATGCGCGGTATTATTAAAGTATGTGCCGTTAAAGCTCCTGGTTTCGGTGACCGCCGTAAAGCAATGCTTCAAGATATCGCAATCTTGACTGGTGCAACTGTTATTTCTGAAGAAGTTGGTATGTCTTTAGAGCAAGCAACTCTTCAAGATTTAGGTACTGCGCACAAGATCACTGTTTCTAAAGAAAACACTGTTATTGTTGATGGTGCTGGTGATGCTGCTGGTATTGCTGAGCGTGTTCAACAAATCCGTGCTCAAATTGAAGAATCTACTTCAGAATATGACCGTGAAAAATTACAAGAACGCGTTGCTAAATTAGCAGGCGGTGTTGCTGTAATTAAAATCGGTGCAGCGACTGAAGTTGAAATGAAAGAGAAGAAAGACCGTGTAGATGACGCGCTTCATGCAACTCGCGCAGCAGTTGAAGAAGGTGTTGTTGCTGGTGGTGGTGTTGCTCTAGTACGTGCGGTTAATGCATTAGATGGCTTAAAAGGCGCTAATGAAGATCAAACAGCAGGTATCAACATTTTACGCCGTGCGATCGAAGCTCCACTTCGTCAAATCGTTGCAAACGCTGGTGATGAGCCATCTGTAGTGATCAATGCAGTTAAAGGTGGTGAAGGTAACTTTGGTTACAACGCTGCAACTGGTGAATATGGCGATATGTTAGAAATGGGTATTCTTGACCCAGCTAAAGTAACTCGTTCTGCTCTTGAGCATGCAGCTTCTGTTGCTGGCTTAATGTTAACTACAGAATGTATGATTACTGACATTCCTGAAGATAAACCAGCTGTTCCAGATATGGGCGGTATGGGTGGTATGGGCGGCATGATGTAATAACGCATCAACGCTTTAACCAAAAAAAATCCCTGCTTATGCAGGGATTTTTTATTTTTCACGTAATTTTAAGAAATAATTAAGTTCCATTATTTATATTAAAAACAGGAACAGCAGCTAGAAGTTCCTCTTTTGTTACAACCATGCTTATTTACTTGTAGGCATGGTTTTTTTTAGCCTAATAAAATAATTAACCATGTAATAGCAATGATAGAGAGTGCAACAAATTGGGCAGCACTTCCCATATCTTTTGCATTTTTAGAAAGCTGATGTTTCTCAAGAGAAACACGATCAACCACTGCCTCAATAGCCGAGTTGAATAGCTCAACGATCATTGCAAAAAGACATACAATAATCAGTAATACATGTTCACTACGGCTCACATCAAGAAAAAAACTAACCGGAATCAAAATAATATTAATCAAAACAATTTGGCGAAAAGCTGCCTCATTTTTATAAGCTGCTTTAAATCCTGAAATAGAGTAGCCCGTTGCATTTAATATGCGCTTAAGACCGCTTTTACCCTTATAGGGAGAATAGCTATTCATATACTTATATTTCTGACACTTTTCATACATTATATAATTTGGGTCTTAAAAAATTATTAAATCTTTTTTAAAGATTTCGACTTTATAACTCAATAGAGAAGAAAAGATGAAAAAATTATGTGTAGCGTTGGGCCTTGCAATTGGAAACATCCATGCAAGTTATGCTGAGCCAACAGCAACCCCGCAAGTACCAGGATATTATCACCATCAATTTGGAAACTACCGCGTAACTTCTTTGCTTGATGGTACGATTTATTTAAATCCTGATTTATTCAAAAATTTAAATCAGGCCCAGAAAACTAAAATCTTAACCAAATATGCTGCTGTTAATGAGAAAGGGATTCAAACCTCGGTAAATGCATTTTTAGTTGATGATGGAAAAAATTTAACGCTTGTAGACAGTGGGGCAGCAAGTTGTTTTGGCCCGCAACTTGGCTCGATTGCAAAAAATATTGAATTAGCAGGTTATAAGCTTGCTGATGTAAAAACTGTTTTACTTACTCATCTACACCCAGACCATGTGTGTGGTATTGCTCAAAATGGAAAAGCTGTATTTCCAAATGCAACTGTATATGCACATGAGCGTGAAGCTGATTACTGGTTAAATCCAGCTTCTGAAAAAACAGTGCCAGCAGACAAAAAAGAAAATTATTTGGGTACTGTTAAAAACGTAAAAACTGCTCTTGCTCCATACCAAGCAAAAAAAGCATTCAAAACATTTAAAGACGGTGATGTCATTCAAGGTTTTGAGGTGATTGATACTCGTGGTCATACACCAGGCCACCATAGCTTCCGCTTAAAAAGTAATGATCAGCAAATCATTTTTGTTGGAGACATCGTACACTCGCATTCTTTGCAGTTTGATGCTCCAAAAACTGGGGTAGATTTTGATGTGAATTCTGAGCAGGCAATTAATACCCGTCTAAAAATGTTTGCTGAAATTTCAAATAAGCAACAATGGGTTGCCGCACCACATTTACCATTCCCGGGCATTGGCCATGTTTATAAAGTAAATGCTGAGCAATATCAGTGGATCCCACTTTATTTTGATAATGTTGTAGAGAAATAAAAAAACAGGGCATTTATTGCCCTGTTTTTTTTATTAAAAACTTTAATTATTTTGTGGTTTTTTCATAATTAATAACGGCTTCACGGCCAAGTGCTGGATCATCTGTAAAGACTCCATCAACACCAGCTTTAAAATAGGCTTCAAACTCTTTTAAAGCACCAGATGGACAGCGCTCCGCTGGTTTATCTTGACTGCACTTTAACGGCGCTGGTAAGAAGTTGTTTTCTGGTCGGAAAGTATAAGGATGTACTTTTAAGCCAGCCGTATGTGCATCAGCAATAAACGTACTAGTTTTATAAGAGCCATCATTATTAAAGGTCAGTATGTAACCTTTACTTGGTCCTACACCATTTGCATATTTGGCAACATCTTTTAACCCTTGTGCTGTGGCTAAATCGGCATAAGTTTTAGTTTCGCCAGCTTCAACGAAGTCGGCTGGTTGAGAGGTTTTAGCATCATATAATTGAATGATTTGTGCATGTTTAATCGTTTTATGAAGGTCGAGCTGATCTTTTAAATATTTTAAATTACTCACTTCAAAAGACTGTAAATAAACAGGCGCAATATCACGTGTATATTCGTATTTGGCTAAGGTTTTAAGAAGGGTATCTTCCATTGCCAGTTTCTGATTTTTAAAGTAAGTCGGATGTTTGGTTTCAATATATAAACCAATAATTTTTCCCGTTTTCTTATAATTTGCTTCAGCCAGTTCAATCACTTGCTCTAGAGTCGGGACAGGGTAGAGGTCATTATAGGCTGTGTTTGCTGGTCGGAACTCTGGAATACGTTCACGCGCTTTAAGCTGCTGTAATTCACTTAAAGTGAAGTCTTCTGTAAACCAGCCTGTTAAGTCTTTACCATCAATATTTTTTGTTGTTTTACGGTCTGCAAACTGGCTTAAAGTGCTTACATTGGTTGTTCCGCCAATCTCATTTTCATGGCGTGTAACCAATACACCATCTTGTGTTGAAACAAGGTCCGGTTCAATAAAATCTGCACCATCATCAATGGCTTTCTGATATGAAGCTAACGTGTGTTCAGGACGTAAAGCACTCGCGCCACGGTGGCCTACCACCAAGATTTTAGGAAGTTGATATTCTGGTGTGGTTGGTGAGTTTTCAGTTTTATCATCGTCATTACAACCCACCAAGCTAATTAAACTTAAGCATAAAAGTGCTCTTTTAAACATAATTCTACTCATATTGTTTTAGTCGAAACGTATTTAGTCTGATGATTGAACTTGACGTGATCATGAAGAATTCATGAATTTTCAGTGACACTTGTTAAAACCTTGTTTATGGGTTTGTAGGAAATACCAGTTCTTGCTTTGTTTTTGTTCTAATTGCATTTATTGTGTTAATTCTACTTGTCTTTTTTATATCGCTCGTTGATGATCAAGAAGGCAAATTTGCTATTGCTATCTGTTAATTGACGACCTAATTCTGAGCAGCCATGCTATCTAAATTTTTTATTCAGCGTCCCATTTTTGCCAGTGTACTCGCAATTATTGTTATGGCATTTGGTATTTTCTCGGTGCTGAATTTACCCGTAGAGCGTTATCCTGATATTGCCCCTCCCAAAATTACAGTATCGGCAAGTTATAGTGGCGCAGATGCGCAAACGGTTGAGCAAAGTGTTACTCAAATTTTAGAGCAGCAAATACAAGGTATTGATCACTTACTTTATTTCAGCTCTACCAGTGATTCATCAGGACGTAGCCGAATTACCATTAGTTTTGATAATGGAACAAATCCAGATACAGCACAGGTCCAAGTCCAAAATAGTATTAGTGGTGTCATAAGACGCTTACCCGATGAAGTACAACGCCAAGGGGTGACCGTGAGTAAGTCACTCGGCGATACTTTTATGGTGGTAGGCTTATATGACTCTACAGGTAAATCGGGCAACATTGAGCTATCGGACTATTTAACGACGCATGTGGTAGATAACCTAAACCGTATTGAAGGGGTGGGTGAGTCTGATGTTTTCGGTTCGCAATATGCTATGCGAATCTGGCTAAATCCAGAGAAATTAAAACAATATAATTTAATGCCAAGTGATGTAGCGAATGCAATCACTGCTCAAAATACACAAGTTGCCGCAGGTGCAATCGGTGATTTACCCGTCATTGATGGACAATATTTAAATACGAAAGTCACCGCAGGATCTCGACTAAAAACAGTCGAAGATTTTAAAAATATTGTAGTGAAAGCAAATCAAACAGCGAGCTATGTCTACTTAAAAGATATTGCTAGAGTCGAGTTGGGTGCAGAAAATTATCAGTCTTTTAACACTATTAATGGCTATCCAGCCGCTGGTTTAGGCATTTCACTATCTTCTGGTGCAAACGCGATTCAGACCTCTAAACTCATCCATCAAACTCTAGATCAGCTTATAACCAAGCTACCTGCTGGTTATAAAATTGTTTATCCACGAGATAATACGCCGTTTGTTCAAGAGTCTATTAAAGAAGTTGTAAAGACGCTTATTGAAGCCATTATTTTAGTTATTTTGGTGATGTTCCTGTTCTTGCAAAGCTGGCGCGCCACACTCATTCCAAGTATTACCGTTCCTGTTGTTATTTTAGGAACTTTTGCTGTTTTATATGTGCTCGGTTTTAGTATTAACACCTTGACGCTGTTTGCATTGGTGCTCGCCATTGGTTTGCTAGTAGATGATGCGATTGTGGTCGTTGAGAATGTTGAACGGCTCATGCATGAACAGCATTTAACGCCGAAAGAAGCAGCCATTGAGTCGATGGGAGAAATTAGTGGTGCCTTAGTCGGAATTACATTGGTTTTAACTGCTGTTTTTATTCCAATGTCATTTTTAGGTGGTTCAATTGGCGTGATTTATCGTCAGTTTTCCATTACTTTAGTTGCCGCTATGGCGTTATCACTTGTGGTAGCATTAGTCTTAACACCCGCTTTATGTGCCTTAATTTTAAAACCGAATCCAGAGCCTATGCGCTGGGCAGTTTGGTTTAACAAAAAAATTGATCAACTTAAAAATCAATATATCAAGATTGTCCAAACAAGCATCCGTTACAGTAAATCGGTTATCGTGATTTTTGTGGCTTTGATTGCAGTTTTTGCACTGTTCTATAGTGGTTTAAAAAGTGGATTTATTCCTAAAGAAGACCAAGGCATTTTAAGTGTTCAAATTAAGCTTGTTGATAGTGCTCCAATATCGCAAAGTCAGAAAATTGGAGAACAAGTCCGCCAATATTTCTTAACTCAAGAAGATAAGAATGTGGATTTGGTTTTAATCCGCTATGGCCGAAATTATTCTGGTACAGGCCAGAACTTGGCACAGGGATTTATTGCCTTAAAACCTTGGGATGTGCGTACAGGTAAGGAAAACTCAGCTGACGCTATACAAAAGCGTGCGATGAAATATTTTAGTCAGTTCAATAATGCACAAATTAATGTGACACTACCTGCTTCGGTCAATGGTTTAGGACAAACCGATGGTCTGGATTTATGGATTCAAGATTTAAATGGCCAAGGGCAAGATTTTCTAGATAATACCTTCCGCCAGTTGCAAACGCAGAGTAAAAGCTATTCAAGTTTTGAAAACTTTGATAAGCAATCTACTAACAGTAAAGCAAACCTCAATATCAAAATTGATCAGAAACAAGCATTAGCAAATGGATTAGAACTACCCGCGATTAACAACACCTTGTCGAGTGCATGGGGTGGAACGTATGTAAATGACTTTATTGACCGTGGTCGTATCAAGCGCGTTATGATTCAAGGTGATGCCCAGTTCAGATCAAAACCGGAAGATTTATATAATTGGTCTGTACGTAATAACCAAAATGAGATGGTGCCTTTTAGTTCATTTGCTAACTTTAGTTGGGGCGGTGCTCCTGAAATTGTAAAACGTTATATGGGTTATAGTGCCTTGCAGTTACAAGCCGATGTTGCGAGTGGTAGCAGCTCGGGTCAGGCCATGAAAGATGTTGAACAACTTGTAAATCAGCAAAAGGATGTTGGTTTGGCGTGGACAGGCTTATCTTTTGAAGAGCAGAAGTCGACAAATCAGGCCGTCTGGTTATATTTAATCTCGGCAGGCTTTATCTTCTTATGTTTAGCCGCACTCTATGAAAGCTTAAGCATTCCTGCCGCCGTGATGACCTCTATTCCGCTAGGTGTGGGAGGAAGTGTCATTTTCTCTTATATTTTTGGACTGCCTAATGATGTGTATTTCCAAATTGCGCTGCTAACCACGATTGGTTTGTCATGTAAAAACGCAATTTTAATTGTTGAGTTTGCAGCTTTGGCTCAAGAAAAAGGTAAGACTGCAATTCAAGCAGCTCTAGAAGGCGCAAGCTTACGTTTAAGACCGATTTTAATGACTTCTTTGGCCTTTGGTGCAGGTGTAATTCCTTTGGTCTTTGCACAAGGCGCAGGGGCTGTAAGCCGTCAAGAAATCGGTATTAGTATTTTAGGTGGCGTAATGTTCGGTACAGTACTGGTTCTGTTCTTTATTCCAGTCATGTACGTGTTATTGCGTTCATTGTTTAGATCGAAAGCTGCTCGTTAAGTAAATAATTTAAAAAGAGGTATTAAATCAAGTATATTAAGATTAACTTCTCTTCATATATTTGATTTAGATGCCTCAAGAAAAAAAATTAACAGAGCAACAGGTCATCGCACTAGAACGAGATCTGGCCAAGTTCGCGACCATGATGGACAGCGCGGTTCGCATTCCTTTTACAAAGCAGGGCATTGGTGCCGATGCTGCACTGAGTACGATTCCGGTTGCAGGTGATGTTGCTGGTTTCGTATTGACCTGTTATGCCATCTATAAAGCCAAACAAATTGGTGTACCTCAGCATAAGTTGACTCCAGTCATCAAACTCGCTGTTGTAGATGCTGTAGTAGGCTTTGTTCCTGTGGCTGGAACTATTTTCGATATTTTTATACGACCGAGTCGAAAAGCATTAGATGTGGTTCATACGCATATACGCGAAGAATATAAGATCCAAAGTGATATTCATGTCGTTCATCCATACTTACATGAAAAACTCGAAAAGAAGCAGCAGCATTCAGCTTTCTGGCGTAATCCTGTGGTGAGTTGGTTATGGTTACATATACCCGATTTAGTAGGTGTGCTTGTACTGCTTTTACTTGGCTTGGCTGTTTGGTGGGGCGCAAGTTACCTGTGGGGTCTCTATCAAGCCATGTAATAAAAAATAAAGCCTCCAGTTGGAGGCTTTATTTTTACATTAAACGTTTTATGGGCAATCTAATTGATGTAAAGCTGCCACACGTTGTTCAATTGTTGGGTGGGTTTGGAACAAAGCAGCTAAGCTGAAACCTTGTTCTTTACCTTCCGCAATTGCGAAAGCTTTCATTTCTTTTGGCATTTGATCTGGCATTTCAGTCTCAGCTTGTAGACGTAATAATGCAGAAATCATTGCTTGTTTACCTGCTAAACGTGCACCTGCTTCATCAGCACGGTATTCACGATAACGAGAGAACCACATCACAATGGCAGAAGCGAGAATACCAAAGACAATATCCAATACCATGGTAATAATAAAGTAACCCATACCCGGGGCTTCATCATCTTGACGACCAAAAACGTTACGGTCGATAAAGTCACCAACTACACGAGCAAAGAACATAACAAAGGCGTTCACAACACCTTGGATGAGCGCTAGGGTAACCATGTCACCATTCGCAACGTGACCAATCTCGTGCGCAAGCACAGCACGTAGCTCATCTTTGTTCATACGTTCAAGTAGACCAGATGAAACGGCAACTAAGGCATCATTTTTGTTCCAGCCTGTTGCAAAGGCATTGGATTGATATGATGGAAAAATACCAACCTCTGGCATGTTGATACCAGCACGTTGAGAAAGTTCAGCGACTGTTTGCAATAACCAGCTTTCAGCTTGGTTACGAGGAGCATTTGGGTCGATCAGTTCTGTACCGGTCGTTTTCTTAGCCATCCATTTTGACATGAATAACGAGATTAAAGATCCCACCATACCAAACACAAAACAGATCACTAAAAGGTTGCCTAGATTCAAGCCACCCGCGCCATGGTAACTACCGACACCGAAGAGTGACAAAATAATGCCAGCTACAACCAGTACCGCGAGGTTGGTAAGCAAAAACAAACCAATCCGCATCATTGAGAAAATCCTCTTATAAATAAAATGTTATCTGATTTACAAATTCGAAATCATGAAGCTAATATGCGGGGCTTGGGGGAAAAATTCAAGAAAAAAATAAGGAATTGATACATTCTTTCATGTAGCAGAATGTGCCTAAATTTAAAGAATAATTGGCTAAATTCGTCAAAATGGTAAAGATCAGGTAATAGATCATTACAATTTAAAACATCTGAACTTACCTAAATAGAACTGCGAAACGCAGTTCTTCTTTACTGTTTATTCAATTCGTATATGGGCAATTGCGGTGGCATTATTGGTGACATAAGTGCCCGTTGGCGCATCTGTATAACTACCGTCAGATAAAGTGACGATTTGACGAGAAGATGAATATTTAGGTGATTGAGTCGTGATTTGAGCTGTTGTGTTTTCTACCAAATTAGAAGAATGAGAAACGGTTTGCGCTGAAGTATTCGTAAAAGATGAAAAACCTGAACCAGATGCATATAGGTTTTGATATCGGCTTGTCACACGGCGCACATAATCTTGTGTTTCACGGAAAGGGGGAATACCGCCGTATTTGTCGACATTACCTTCACCAGCATTGTAAGCCGCAAGCGCCATTTGCGTGTTTCCATTAAAACGCTTGAGTAACCAGCTTAAATATTTTGCACCGGCAAAAATATTTTGTTGCGGGTCATACGCGTTAGATACATTAAAACGACGGGCCGTCGCAGGCATAAGCTGCATTAAGCCTTGAGCACCTACTGGTGAACGAGCTCTTACGTTAAATCCTGACTCGGTGTGCATAACGGCTTTAATTAAACCTTCCGATACACCATGTTGCTGTGCAGCTTGTCTAATAATATGGTCGAAAGCATTTTTATTCTTGTTGTAACTTGGCAGAACAGAAGCTTCTGATGTTCCCCAGTTTGTATAACTGTGAATATTACTATCTGGATAATAGGTTACTTTTACTTTTTTAAGAGAGTGGTCATAGCTTTTTCGGTTGGTGAGCAATGTACTACCGTTTTTATCTTGGTAAATATACATTTGACCTGCTGAACTTGAAGTTATACCGACCATAAAAGTGGTCATCCCCAACGAACAAGAAATAAGAAATTGAACCGATTTTTTCATTTTATGTTATTCACAATTTTAAGGTACTCAAAACTTGCAAAAGAGTTTATCAAAAAATACTACTTAAAGAAGATTTGTGTAATTTTTTTTATTTCGACTCTTTCAAAAAATCAAGCTGATTTGTTCGAATGCTCATCAAAAAAAATTAAAAAATTTTTTTAAAATGATTCTATTGACTTGCATAACATGTTGATTATTAAAAGTAAAAAACATTGGTTAAAAAATGATCAATTTAAAGAAAACCCTTAACAGAAGGCCAAAACAGTTTGTCAAGTACGAAGAAATCCACAATTTTATCCACAGGTTTTGTGGAAAACTGTGGAAAAGTCCAAAAAGTAAGCATTTTGCACAAATTTTGAACGCTTGAGTCAAAAATAAAGCATGTGTTTTGCATCATGCACGAGCAATGTGACGACTTCAAGAATTGAAACTATTCTTTTGATGCGATTCTCTTCTGAATCATATAAAATTGCGCGGTATTTTTATTTATGGGTATACCTCGTCTATGTACGCGCCAGTTGAGTCCAATCAGGGATTTAATTTTAAGCCTGAACTTCCAACAAGCTCGGCCTATTACCGTTTGCTCAAGAAGCTTCGCCGTCAAGTTGGGCATGCTATTCGTGACTTCAATATGATTGAAGATGGCGATAAGGTCATGGTGTGTGTGTCTGGTGGTAAAGACAGTTATACCTTGCTCGATATTTTGTTGCAGTTTAAGCGTATTGCACCAATCAATTTTGATGTGGTTGCGGTTAACCTTGACCAAAAACAACCAGGCTTTCCTGAAGATGTTTTGCCTCGTTATATGGAAGAGAACAACATTCCATATTACATTTTAGAAAAAGACACCTATACCATTACTAAACGTTTAACGCCGGAAGGTAAAACTTACTGTGCAGTATGTTCACGTTTACGCCGTGGTTCTTTATATGGCTTTGCACAAGAGATTGGTGCAACTAAAGTTGCTTTAGGTCACCACCGTGATGACATCATTGCAACGTTCTTCTTGAATTTGTTCCATGGTGGTAGCTTAAAGGCGATGCCTCCAAAGCTTTTATCGTCAGATAAAAAGAACATTTTGATTCGTCCTTTGGCATATGTTGAAGAAAAAGACATTATTAAATATGCCGAGTTGCGTCAGTTCCCAATCATTCCATGTAATCTTTGTGGCTCGCAGGAAAACCTACAGCGTGCCATGCTTAATGAAATGCTACGTGAATGGGATAAACAATATCCGAAGCGCTTACACAGCATTTTCGGTGCGTTGCAGAACGTATCTCCATCTCAGTTGGCAGACCGTGAGCTGTTCGATTTTGAAGCTCTAGACTCTCAGCGTGAGTTGGATATTAAAGATCCAGAAGAGCTTAAGAAACGTTTAGATGTAGTGAACTTAAGCTTTGCTGCTGAATAAACGCTAGCATAGAAAATGTTAAGGGCACTTTATAATCAAGTGCCTTTAATGTATCAAAATACTAAAAAATGAATGTTCCGTACAAAAAGTCATAGCCCAAAATTTAAATTACATGCTATAACAACCCACAAGCAGAATTGCTTCACATGATGTTGTCTGGATAGGCAACTAGAGAAATTGAACAAATAAATTTGAGGAAGAATCATGCCTGCATTTTTAACTGAAGATTGGTTTGCGACTGTCGAAAAATTAACTGCTGAAGCAGGTGATCTTAATTTGCCACCCGCTCTTGCGAATTTGGCAATTAATTTAGTAGTTACAGATGCTGCTGGAAATACCGAATTAGCTTTAGATGGGGGTAAAATCCAAAAAGGTTTGTCTTCAAATGCCAAAACAACTTTAAATATGGATGCTGAAACTTTACGTAAAGTATTCTTAGAGTTTGATATGGCTGCTGCTATGCAGGCATTCATGACTGGTAAAATTAAAGTTCAAGGCGATATGTCTCAATTGATGGCTCTACAAACAGCTAAGCCAAGCCAAGAACAAAAAGATTTGTTTAAGAAAGTTTTAGAGCATACTGCTTAAACTTAAAAGAATTCATATAAAAAGCTTACCCAAAGAGGTAAGCTTTTTATTTATACAAACAATGAATTTATCAACTTTTAAATAATAAAAATTAGATATTAATTCGTGTTTGCGCCGTTTTAATATGTTCAAGATAAGCACGGATACGAGTGACATATTGAACCGCTTGCTTATATCGACCATTCCGCGTTTTATTACTTTGCAAATAGTCATAGAGATTGACCCATTTGTTTGGATCTTTCCCTTGAGACTGCAAGCGCTTCTGAATCTGACTTACCGCACCCGGTCCCATGTTATAGGCCACAAGCGCATACCAGTTCCGATCAGGGAACGGAATATCATCAAATTCGGTTAGCATCAGATCGTAGTACTTTGCGCCGCCCTGAATACTCTGAGCAGGATCGCTACGATTACTTACACCCATTGCTCGAGCAGTGCTATTGGTTAGCATCATTAAACCGCGAACGCCTGTGAGAGAAACAGATTCAGGCTTTAAATATGATTCTTGATAACCAATTGCAGCAAGTAAATGCCAATCTAAATCATACTTCGCTGCGCTTTGCTTAAAGCTTGCTTTGTAAATCGGTAAACGTGTGCTTAAGTCACGTTGAATGGTTGACCATGCTTCTGGTTTAACCACATTGCGGTTATAAAAAGAAGCAAGCTGCTGAGTCACACCATTTTGCTTACTCTGGCATACAAAGCCGCTGGCGGTCTGTGTGAGGGGGTCATCAGCCTGTTTAAATACCCAACTTAACTCTGGGTTTAAGCCATTTTTTTGCAAATTTGCTGTGTCACCACAACTTGCAGAAAAAGACATCAAACCTTTGTTTTCGATTGTGCTTAAACCTGCTGTAGTCATTGCAAAGTTTGCTTTACCTTGCTGGACCCATCTAAGTGCAGTGGCATTGTCTGCCACAATTTTAAAGTCCAGCTTTACATTTAGGTTCTGTGCATAGTTACGTGCTAGGTCATAACCAAAACCATGTAAAAACTGATCTTCTTTGAAAACGGTTGTCGGACTTTCTACCGCAACAACTGTTAAAGTGTTTGTGTTAACTACAGTATTGTACTGTAGGGTTTTTCCTGCATTAAGACTATGAAATGGGAGAAGTATAGTACTGAGTGCAAGAGCTTTTAACGGGAGGGAAGAAAATAAAGAGTTAAGGCAAAGCCTCGACCCAGAACTTGAATTACTGTGCATGTTGTCTCCGCTACAGATAATTTATGCCCTAAAAGTCAGACAAAAAGCTGCCATAACTTCTAAAAGTTGATAAATTCAATAAGGGGTGGGCAGTCATGACGTCATTCAAAATGACATGAAATGAAAAAAACAAACTGTGTAGAAAATCTACATAGTTTTCGAGTGGGTTAAAAAATGCTCAACATTTAATCTGCGCGCATCATAATATTGAAAAAAAGTAATGTCAAATTTTGTACAATTAAATCTTCGATATAACATCATAAACACATGAATTTCTTAAGGAAGAAAATTTATACACTTCTGATGTGAGAAAATAGGGTATAAAATGCTACATCTTGTAAGCGATATGTTGTTGAACAGTGGTTTTTAATCATGAAATATAACTTAATCACTCGGTCAGGGCATGACAAATTAGTTGCTGAATTAAAACAACTTTGGCATGAAGAACGACCTGAAATCACTAAAAAAGTAAACTGGGCTGCAAGCTTGGGTGACCGCAGTGAAAATGCGGACTATCAATACAATAAACAGCTGCTTCGAAAAATTGATCGACGTGTACGCTATTTAGGAAAACGCTTAGAAGAACTAAAAATTGTTGATTACTCACCAGAGCAAGACGGCAAGGTTTACTTTGGCGCTTGGGTACAGATTGAAAATGAAGAAGGCGAGCAAAAAACTTTACGTATTGTAGGAATCGATGAAATTTATGATCATCATCCGCAACATATTTCAATTGAATCTCCAATGGCTCGCGCTTTACTTGGTAAAGAAGTCGATGATGAGATTGAAGTACACACACCATCTGGAAAAAAGCTGTGGTATATCAATACAATTCGCTATGAAAAGACAGAAAACTCAGAAATTTAAGTAGATTTGTGTTTATTTTGAGCGGTTGAATTAAAAATTAAATAAAAGATTTGCCAACTTCAATTTTTATTTATATTATAGCGCTCGTTGGAAGCGTGGCAGAGCGGTTTAATGCACCGGTCTTGAAAACCGACGAGGGTGTGAGTCCTCCGTGAGTTCGAATCTCACCGCTTCCGCCAAAATTCTTAAAAAGCCCTTGTTAATGACAAGGGTTTTTTTTTGTCTGTTATTTTACCGCTCAACTTACCCAACATTAAAAATTGGGTTGAGGTAGTCAAAATAAGAATAATTCAGATAATTTTAGACTGAATTTTTGACTTCTTTAAGTCGCTTTAAAGCTTATTTTATTATTTTAAATATCTCTTTCCATAAGCCATGTATTCCCCAATCACCATCTATTCTTCGATTATTAGATTTACGGCCATAAGTAGCTGCTACACCAAAACCTAAAGTAGAAAGCAAGAAACAAGCTAAAGAAAGTTTTAGTGGGTTAAACTTTAAAAATAAAGACATTAATATTGTTGCAACGATAGTCACAACAAAGGCGGTGATGATATGCTTCCAGTTATCCATAATTTTTCTTTTCAAAGCTATTAGGCTTAAATTTATATTTGTTTTAGAAAAATATTTACTAAATAACTCACTACAGTAATTAATTTATATTCTCTTTATCTGAAAAATTAATACATATTAAGTACCTTTCCGAAAAGCAAACATGAAAAAAATTATAAAATAGGCTGAGAAATACCCTTTTATAAAAACATGTCTTAAGCTTTCTTCAAAATAAAGAGGGTAACTTTTTCCTATAAGAATAGAGAAAAAAATTAAAAAACTCATAAACAAAAAAGCATGGAAAACTTTTGAAAACATTATGTAATTTTCAGAAAATTCTTTTTTATTAAAAAATATATTTGTTATTTTTTCTGTAAGAAAAATTGAGACTAGAGAAGTGAGTACTCCTAATATAATACTAAATAAAATTATATTTAACATTTAAATTCCTACTTTTAAATAGTGAAATCATTTTGTGTTTCCTGAATGAATCATTAAATATCAGAATATACTCTTTTTTAAGACTCTATTTCTATCCTAAAGAATTGAACAGCTTCTTAAGGCTGTTTTACCCCCTTTTATAAAACCTACTTTAACAATAACTCACTCATTATTTATCCTTACTTTTTAATGATCTAAATTAAAACAAATGTCATTTTGTGTGCTTGACTGCAATAGAACAGAGCACTATTCTTTGCCTGCTGGCCACATTGCCAGCCGGTTTTAGCAGACCGTGCTCAAGAACATTGAAAAAATTCATTTTTTTGATGTAGACCCGTTCGTCTCCCTTTTTGTAGCGGTAGGACGGAAGGGGGACACCTTCGGGTGTGCTGGGTCTTGAGCCAGTCTGCTAACCCCCTTTCGTTCTGCCACCATAATTTTATAAATGTTTGGCAGAACTCCCAATAAAAAGGAGTTGGCTTTGTACATTCTTAATTTCTTGGCAGTCTCTGCCAAAGTCTATATCGACACCACTTAAATTTATAAGCATCTTGATAGCTATTAGTGCTTTCAGGCTTTAATTCGTCGCGACCAAAAACTTAATCAACAATAAAACTTGAGATGTGCCAAGCACAGTCTTTACGGCTTTGCTATGCCTTTTTTTCTCCCAAAAAATGGTAACGGGTTTTTATATCTCTTTTATATACAACAAAAATTTATTTTATAACGGTAAAACTATGCCACATGTAGAACTCCCATTTCGTGCTTTAAGCGTACTTCATACTTCCCGATATCTTTTTAATAAATATGGCTTTCATAAAGTCGGGGTTGACCGAATTATTGAATCAGCAAAAGTGCCTAAAGCGACTTTTTATAATTATTTTCACTCAAAAGCACGACTCATTGAGATGAGTTTAACTTTTCAAAAAGACGGACTTAAACATGAAGTGCATTCCATTATTTACTCATATCGTGAACTTATGCTGTTTGATAAACTCAAAAAAATTTACTTTCTTCATGCCGATTTAGACGGTCTTTATCATTTGCCATTTAAGGCAATTTTTGAAATTGAAAAGCTTTATCCTGAAGCCTATAAAGTCGTAATTGACTATCGAAATTGGTTTATTAATGAAATTTATAAATTGCTTTTGACAGTAAAACATACGGCTACGGTTGAAGATGCTTACATGTTTTTGTTTGTGATTGATGGGGCAATGGTTCAGCTTTTAGGTGAAAATAAAGTGGATGATCGGGAGCGATTGTTAGATTATTTTTTAAAGCAATCTATGTCGATGTAAGGCATATATTTGAGTAGGATTTTTAAAAGCTCATCAACAGATGGGCTTTTTTGTTTTAAAAATGACCACAATGGTTGATTGGCTGCTTATAACGGCAACAACTACTTAGGGACAATAGATGATTACTTAAAGTGACAAAGATTCATAAAAAAGGGGAACAAAACTAAAATTTTTAATCATTCTTAAAAGTTATATATTAAAAAACTTAAATTTATATATTGATTTTTTCTTTTCTTTGGGAATTTATTTATGAATAAAAAGCATATTATTTTGTCTGCAATCATTGGTTTATTGTTGGGTGGTTTAGTAGGGGCATTTGGTTATGCAAAAACTGCTGCAAAATATGATGCGATCTCTACTGCGTGTGTAATGGTCAACCAAGCTGTAGAAAATAAGCTGTTGGCTCCAGAACAAGTTAAACAATACGGTGAGTTAACAGGAACAGCTTTAAAGAAAAATTATCCTGCTGTTGCGGCTAAATTTACCTTTTCACAAGAAGCTTTAAATAAAGCATCAGACGCTTCTAACTGTAGCCAGTTCTTAGTCGGTTTCAATAGCGCAAAATAAATTAAATTTTGTGAAAGAGTTGTACTTATTGCATTAATCAGGCCCGTCCAATAATCGCTATTGACGGGCTTTTTACGTTTTAATTTTAATTCGGGGTATTTATGAAACTTCTTCCTTTAATTTTTATATTTTGCATTTTTTCAACGGGTTGTACCACATTGAATTCACAGAAAAATCATGAGACAAGTGAGTGTTTGCGTTTTAAAAGCTTAATGACAGACCTGTTAGAACCTGCTGCACTTTATGCATTACAAGAAGCATGTATTAACTCTAAAGCTAAAAATCACTAATTCTCGATTAAGTGCTTTATTAGAAATTAAAAAATAACTCTATACACTTATGTTGAGAGCTTTTGATGAAAATGAAATTTATTGCATATGACCCTAATACTGGTCAAAAAATTAAATTAATCCAGTATCGGATTAATGAAAGAGGGCAAGAGACTAAATACTATTTTAGTGATGAGTACGGTAATTTTGTTTATAACCCGCTCGATAAGCAATTATTTGAGCGTGATTGTTATACTTCAGTAATGAAAGTCATCATTGCCAAAAGAGATTACTATTTGATAGGAGAATATTAAAAATAGTTTTTAACTTACAATTAATGATAGAAAACTCTTCAGTTTCATGAATTGTGTTTCAATAGGGTTTACTGTAGGTTGATATTGCTAGGCACGCAAATGCTTACAATTTCAGGTTTTGTGACTTTCACAAAGTTCATTTCTAAATAGGAAATGGGCTTTTTTTTTGTTCTATTAAATAATTTAAGATAGAATTTTCGGCCTTTTCTTTTTTACTTAAGTGATAGAGCGTGTCTATTTCAAACTGCTTAAAACTAATTTTTCTCATTACTACAATTCATCTTACCGCTTGTGCTTCTTTATCATTAGAGTCCAAATATCCTACTTATGAGCATAAAACTGATTATAAAGTGCTTCAAGAGGACAGAATTAATGGATTAGGCCAAACAAAAACTGAAAATGGACAAAGTTCACAAATTTTATTTGTTGGTGACAAATACAATTATGTGCTTACTGAAGGTGGTTCGAACTTATTAAATATTATGCAAAAGTTACCTGAGCAAGATCGACTCATCCTTAATAAGTTACCGCTTGAACTAGACGTTTATAATGACAATATCTTTTATGGACACATCCATTTTTATCATCCAGTGTCTGTAAATCAACTGACTCCTATCAAGAAACAAGAACTTCTTACACTAGGTTTTATGGAAGAATCTTTATCAGTCAATAGTGAAGCGAAACAAGTATTTTTAACTAAAAATATTGCAATAAAAGGAAAAATTTATGAAGGCACTAAGCATACCGATCAGCTTTCTTTGAGAGGTTCAATCCCGATTATTCTTAGAGAACCGCGTTTAATCATGCAGGAAAATAAAAGCAATGTTTTAAAGAAGAAACTTTTGTCTCCACTCGCATTAGGTTTGGATATTATTACTTTACCTATTCAATTTGGCGCAATAAAACTCTCTAACAAATAAAAAAGTAAAGCTAAGTTGTGCCAAGTATTCTCATGGTGAGATCGTTTCATTTTGATGAGTCTAGTAGGTCTCTAGACTCATCATTTTTAAATAAAAAGTTAATTACTTTAAATGCTTATATGAAAAGTTAAAAATAGTTGAAAGCCTAAAATCTGACTCAAAACTTAAAATGTATTTTGAATAATGACATCATCGTAAGGAAGTTTGCCCACACGTGGGTAAGGCTGAGACGCCGACTTACCAACTGCAATCATTAAACACACCACATGATCTTCAGGTAAGTTAATGAGCTTTGCCATCGCGTCAAAGTCAAAACCATCCATAGGGCAGCTGTCTAAACCATGTTCTTGAGCAAGCAACATTAAGGTTTGAGCAAAGATACCCGCGCTACGCATCACTTCATCACGTTGGGTTTGTGGACGGTCACGGTAATATTGGTCAATCGCACCCACCATAATATTTTGGACTTCTGGAGAAGCACCGTCCCATACACGTTTAGCATCAACTTCCCATGTATTTACTTTTGCACACAACACAATCAGTAATGATGATTCTGTAACTTGTGGTTGATCCCAAGCAATGGTGCGAATTTTTTGTCTTAACTCAGTATCTTCAATGATGACTGGACGCCAGTGCTGCAAGTTAAAAGCGCTTGGCGCATTTGCTAAAACTTCTTGTAATAACTGCTTCTTGTCATCTTCAGAGAGTTGAAAAGCAGGGTCGAAGCGTTTAACTGCACGGCGTTTGCGGAGAGCATCAATAACATTCATAAGATTTTCCTACTTGTTGGTCTGACCGTTTTTTAAAATAACAAAGAAATGTTTAGGATTGGTTCATATTAAACTGAATTAATCTTGCAATATCGGTTGTTCTTTCATAAATAAGTTCTGCTGCATGTTCGCAGGCGTGTTCTAGGGTGATGGGACCATTGGCGAGTGAAAAAGCAGCGCTTACGCCGTGCTCATAAAGCGCTTGGTAGTCTTCACCTAAAGTCCCTGCAATCACAATCACAGGAACATTGTGCGCCTTAGCAATTTGACTCACCCCAAAAACTGTTTTGCCACTTAAGGTTTGTTGGTCAAATTTACCTTCGCCTGTAATCACCCAATCTGCATGAGCAATTTTATGCTCAAGTTGGTTAAGTTCAGCCACGACTTTAACACCAGCTTTAAAGTCTGCATTTAAATAACTTTTGGCTGCAAAACCTAAACCACCAGCAGCACCTGAGCCTGCTTCATCTCGTTTGTCGAAATCTAAAAGTTGTGCCGTGACATCGGCAAAATGGGCAAGGGCTGCATCGAGTAACTGTACTTGAGCAGGGGAAGCCCCTTTTTGTGGACCAAAAATATGTGATGCGCCATTTGGGCCGCAAAGTGGATTGGTGACATCGGCAGCCAGTAAAAACCGTGTATATTCAATGCGTGAGTCAAAGTGCGTTAAATCAATGTGTGATAGGTTGCTTAGAGCGAGGCCACCTGCGGGTAAAAAGTTCTGGTTGGCATCGAGCAAAACTGCGCCTAAAGCACTGAGTAAACCTGTGCCACCATCATTAGTAGCACTACCGCCCACGGTTAAAATAATGTCTTTTGCACCAGCATCTAAAACATCCAAAATGAGTTGGCCTGTGCCAAAGGTTGTGCTGTGGCAGGCATCACGCTCAGACGGTGGAACTAACTGTATACCGCTCGCCTGAGCCATTTCAATGATGGCGATTTTCTGATGCTCTAACCATCCCCATTTGGCTTGAACAGGCTGACCTAATGGCCCGACCACGGTTTTTTCACGCCATTGACCGCCGCAGACTTCTAAAACAGCTTCAATAGTTCCTTCACCGCCATCTGCCATTGGGCACAAAATCGTTTCGGCATGGGGAAAAACCGCTTGCCATCCTTTGGCGATTGCTTGAGCTACGTTTAAAGCAGATAAGCTGTCTTTAAAAGAGTCAGGGGCAATAATGACTTTCATAAGCTCTCTAATTCTGATGGATTTTTAATTGATTTATACTGCTTAATACGAAAAAAACATAGATAAAACCAAATCAGTGTCAATTTGAAAAATAAGCCTAATCTGTTAAAAATGAAAACCAATAATGTTTTTATCTGTAAAAGATAGAATTATTATCTGTTTAACTCATTGTTTCGTATATTTTTAAATAAATAACGTGGTTGGCTTGAATTATTGTAATTGTAAAGAATATGGCACATATTATAAGCAGGGTTGAGCTAGCTTTTAAAATACTGTGAACAAGATAAAAAGCGGACTCTCCTGACCAGCTAGACAGCAGATCGCTTTGATATAACCATAATTAAATTGTGATTTTATTGAATCTGTTGAGTGTGTAAGAAGAAATAAGAGGATGAAAAAGTGGATAATTCAGAAGAACAAAAGCACATACAGGAAAATAACGGTTTTGCGCGAATTGAGCCATATACTCATCCTGCTGGCGGGTGGGGCGCACTTCTCAGTGTTGCTCGAAACTTAAAGCGACAAGATATTTTAAAAAAAGGCTCAATTACCTTACTCAACATTAACCAGCCTACAGGTTTTGACTGTCCCGGTTGTGCTTGGCCAGAAAAGAAAGATGCTCACGCATTTAACTTCTGTGAAAATGGTGCAAAAGCAGTTGCCTTTGAAGCAACCAGTAAAACAGTGACTCCTGAATATTTCGCAGGGCATACCGTCAGTTGGCTGTCAGAGCAAAGTGACTTTTTCCTCGAAGACTTAGGCCGCTTAACAGACCCAGTTCGCTACGATGCTGCAACCGATAAATATGTGCCTATTTCATGGGACGATGCATTTAAACTCATTGCCCAACATTTACATGCGCTAGACAACCCAGATCAAGCTGCGTTTTATACCTCTGGTCGTGCTAGTAACGAAGCGGCATTTTTATATCAATTGTTTGTGCGAAGCTTCGGTACAAATAACTTTCCAGACTGTTCGAACATGTGTCATGAAACCACAAGTGTTGGCCTACTTGACTCGATTGGTTTAGGAAAGGGCACCGTTACCCTAGAAGACTTTGATTTGGCTGACGCTATTTTTAGTTTTGGACACAACCCCGGAACCAATCACCCGCGTATGTTAGGTACTTTACGAGAAGTGTCTAAACGTGGCGGTAATATTGTTGCGATTAACCCGATTAAAGAGCGAGGACTAGAGCGTTTCCAAGACCCGCAAGCTCCGCTTGAAATGATGACCAATGGCAGTACACCAATTAGTCGCTATTATTTCCAACCTAAAATTGGTGGTGACTATGCGCTGATGTTGGGTATGTTAAAGCATTTAAATGAGTGGGATAAAAAAGCACTCGCTTCAGGTAAACCAAGTGTTTTTGACCGAAACTTTATTGCGGTTAATACAGTCGGTTTTGATGAGATGATTGCTGAGATCGAGAGAACTAAGTGGACAGATATTTATAAACACTCGGGGCTATCACCAGAGCATTTAGAAAAACTCGCCCAACTGTTTTTAGAGTCCGAGCGCTCAATTTTCTGTTGGGGAATGGGCATTACTCAACACCGCCACGGAACAGCCAATGTACATATGTTAGCCAATTTATTGTTGGCGCGTGGTCAAATTGGTAGACCGGGTGCAGGGCTTTGTCCAGTTCGTGGGCACAGTAATGTGCAAGGCGACCGAACTATGGGTATTAATGAGCTACCTAGTCCTAAATTACTCGACAACATTGATCGCGTGTTTGGAATTAAATCACCGAGAAAAAATGGTTTTGGTGTGGTCGAAACCATTAAAGCCATGGCTGAAGGTGAGGTTAAAGTCTTTATTGGTTTAGGCGGAAATTTTGCTGTTGCAACACCCGATACCACCTATACGCAAGAAGCGCTTAGAAAGTGTAATTTAACTGTTCATGTTGCAACTAAGTTAAACCGTAGCCATTTGGTATGTGGTAAAGAGGCGCTTATTTTGCCATGTTTAGGTCGTACCGAAATTGATGAGCAGCTTCATGGCCCGCAGGCAATTTCAGTCGAAGATTCGATGAGTAATATTCACCTATCAGCAGGGCGTAATTCTCCAATTTCTAAAAATATTTTGTCTGAACCAGATATTGTGGCAAGAATGGCTGAAGCCGTGCTGCCAGACAGTAAGATCAAATGGAAATGGTACATTGAAAGTTATGATCGTATTCGTGACTCAATTGCCGATGTATTTGATGAGTTCCATGACTTTAATTTACGTGTCTATAAACCGGGTGGTTTCCACTTAGAGCATCCGGCCAATCAGCACATCTGGAATACAAAAAGTGGTAAAGCGCAGTTTATGATTACACCTCTGAGTGAAGTCTATGCTGATAAAGAAAATCAATATGCTGCAGCCTATACCGAGAGTAAGGTTTATACCTTAATGACCACTCGCTCTCATGACCAATACAACACGACACTATATGGTCTGGATGACCGTTACCGCGGAGTATTTGGTCAGCGCCGTGTGTTATTTATGAATCAAGCCGATATTGATGAAGCAGGTTTTGAAGCAAACCAATGGGTTGATATTGAAAGTGTTTTCTCCGACGGTGTGAAGCGTATTGTGCACAGTTTCCGCATTGTGCCGTACAACATTCCGCGAGGCAGCTTAGCGGCTTATTATCCTGAAACCAATCCTTTAGTGGCCTTAAGCAGTCATGACAAATATGCCAAGATTCCGGCTTCCAAAAGTGTTCCGGTGATTTTGCATCCCGGCAATGCGCCAGAGCACTTCAACTTGGCAACGGCAGTTGACCCTGAAGATGCAGATAGAAAAGTAAGCAGCCTTTAAATCAAAGGCGATATTAACAATATCATCTCAACAAGTGGCGCTATTCAAGGCGCCACTTTAAGATAAAGGAAATTATTTTGACATCAGATTCTTATGGGGTTGAAACATTACAAGTAAAGCGGTTTAAGAAAACCGAGTTTAAAAGTGTTTTAGATCATATTGTTCAAGAGCATCCGATTGCTTTGGTATATAACGGTATTTCCCATGCGGTGATGATGGCAACACCGACCGATGTTGATTTATTTGCCAAAGGTTTTAGTCTGTCTGAAGGTATTTTAACCAGCTTGAAAGAACTATATGCCATTGAGATTCATCAAAGTGAATTGGGCATTACGGTTGAAATGACCATTTCATCCAGAGCTTTTGCTGCCTTAAAAGAAAGACGACGTATGTTGGTGGGGCGTACAGGTTGTGGTTTATGTGGTATTGAAAGTTTAGAGCAGCTTCAGCTCGATATTTCTAAAATTACGATCGAACCTTCCAAAGAGTGGCTTGAGCAAATTCCAGTTGCAATTTCTCAATTAAAAGATCAACAAAAAATTACTGCCTTAACAGGTGGAGCACATGCCGCAGCTTGGGTGGTTGAAGGCAAAATTATGGCCTTATTTGAAGATGTTGGCCGTCACAATGCCTTAGATAAATTGCTGGGTTATTTAGCTCAAGAAAACTATGACACTAGTGCAGGTTTTGTGGTCATGACCAGTCGAGCAAGCTATGAACTAATACGAAAATGTGCTCAGCTGAACATCAGCCTATTGGCGTCAATTTCAGCACCTACCAGTATGGCCATTCGGCTCGCAAAAATATCTGGTTTAACTCTGGCAAGCTTTTGTCGTGGAGATGATTTTGTTTTATATACCTAAGCAAGACACGTAGAAAATATTCATTAGATAAGCTCAAGTGAAAAGAAGGCTCAAAAATAATCGAGATATACATTTCTATTTTGCCTAATTTTAAGTTAAGCACGAGCTTTATACTTTATGATCAGATGTATGTAGGTCAGAGTGTGTCCCAATGGCTTGGTTGCAGTCTTTAAAAGATTGGGCAAAACGTCTAAAAAAACAAATTATTATGCTTTGGTTTGCATCAAAGCATCCTCACATGCCGTGGTTGCCCAAAATTTTGGCTGTAATTGCTGTTGCATATGCTTTTAGCCCGATTGATTTAATTCCAGATTTTATTCCCATTTTAGGGTTTATTGATGACGCTTTAATTCTACCCATACTGATTTGGTTAGCGGTTCGATTTACGCCTAAACAAGTCATTTTAGATGCAGAACAACAAGCTGAAGAATGGCTAGAACAGCAAGAGCGTCGACCTCAAAATTATTTGGTTGCCGTACTCATTATTTTAATTTGGATAACTTTGGCAATGATGGCTTATTTCTATTTTGGTGGTGGGTTGTAATTTATAAATCATCAAAATTTAGAATCGTGATTTAAAGGCATTAACATTGTGCTTTGCTACAACTCAAAGGATAATAATGTTTTTATAAGCTATGGGTTGCAGACAATGAAAATCGTCGCAGATGAAAATTTGGCATTTACCGATTACTTTTTTTCTGAGTTTGGCGATATTCAACACAAAGCAGGGCGTACTTTAACCCATGCAGATGTAAAAGATGCTCAAGCATTGTTAGTCCGCTCGGTTACTACGGTTAACGCAAGTTTAATTGAAAACACAGCATTAAAATATGTGGGCAGTGCCACAATTGGGACCGATCATTTAGATATTGCGGCGTTAGAAAAACAAGGTATTACCTGGGCAAATGCCGCAGGGTGTAATGCACAGGCTGTGGCTGAATATGTCATTACTGCTTTACTTCATTTAGATGAGAGCCTTTTAGAACAACAAGAAAAATTTACCCTAGGCATTGTTGGTCTTGGCAACGTCGGTAAGCGTTTGGCTTATATGGCCCAGTTGCTTGGTTGGAATGTGATTGGCTTTGATCCATATGTACATTTAGATTCAATTGAAAATGTAAGTTTAGAAACCCTTTTGCAACAAGCCAATGCAGTTTCAATTCATGTGCCTTTAACCAAAAATGGTGAACATGCCACATATCATCTGTTTGATGAAAAAGCGTTTGCAGCACTTCAACCCAATACAATTTTAATTAATAGTGCGCGTGGTCCAGTCGTTAAAGAATCTGCTTTAATCGAAGATATTCAGCGTACCCAGCGTAAAGTTGTGCTCGATGTATTTGAACATGAACCAGTCATCTCGGAACAGCTTATCGATATGCTGGCTTTGGCGACACCGCATATTGCAGGTTATAGCCTCGAAGGGAAGGCCCGCGGTACCCAAATGATTTATGAAGCGTTTTGCCAAAAGTTCGGATTCGACATCAATAAGTGTTTCGAGACTCAGTTACCTGCATGCGAAGACTATTTTTCAGGACATGATTTAAAAGCAGTGCTCAAGCAAAAACTATCTCAGATTTATGATATTGCTCAAGATGATGCCAACATTCGTGCCTGCATTAAAGATGGCAAAGTTGAGCAAAAAGCATTTGATTTATTACGTAAGAATTATCCGCTGCGCCGTGAATGGGCAGCACATGGAGGGCCGCAGGCATGAGCTTAAGTTATCAACCAACTTGTTCAATTGATGCCTTAAAAGCACGTGCTAAGCTCTATAACCAGATTCGTCAGTTTTTTGCTGAACGTGATGTCATGGAAGTCGAAACACCAATTGTTTCACAGGCAGGTGTCACCGATGTACATTTAGCTTCTGTTCAGGTTTTACGTCATATTAATGGCAAATTGCAAACTCAATATTTACAAACCTCACCTGAGTTTGCCATGAAACGCTTACTGGCAAGCGGTAGTGGACCGATTTATCAAATCTGTAAGGTTTTCCGAGACGATGAACACGGGCGTAAACACAATAGTGAATTTACCATGCTTGAATGGTATCGTCCGGGTCTAGACTTAAAAGCTTTAATGCATGAAACCGCCGATTTATTGCAAAGCTGTTTGCAACATCGTTTTGGTGAAGTTCGTCCGTTTATTCTAAGTTATAAGCATGCCTTTCAAGATCGACTTGATATTAATCCATTACAAGCAACGTTGAAGCAACTCAAAGATACCGCAAATCGTGTCGGATTAAATCTCGATTTGGGCGATGATCGCCTAGCTTATATGGATTTGTTATTTTCTCATTTTGTTGAACCAAGTTTGGGTTTTGATGCTCCAGTTTTTTTAACTGACTTTCCACCAGAAATGGCGTCTTTGGCAAAAGTGAAAGTAGATGAAGATGGAGAGGAGGTCGCAGCGCGTTTTGAGGTTTATATTGAAGGCTTAGAGCTAGCCAATGCCTACGATGAATTGCTTGATGCAGATGTGTTACGTTCACGCTTTGAAGCAGACAATGCAGAGCGGGCTAAGCAAGGGCTTCATGTTATGCCTTTGGATGAGCATCTGTTAGCAGCTTTACCTCATATGCCAGAATGTTCAGGAATTGCTTTAGGTGTAGACCGTTTACTCATGGTTGCAATGGATCAGGTCAAAATTGAAAAAGTAGTGACTTTTCCAGCAGAAATTGCTTAAAACTGACAAATAAAAAAGCCACAATATTGTGGCTTTTTTATTTAAGGCGGATTCAAATTAAGCTTGTTGAATACCAGCAACGACCCAGTCTTGCTGAGAACCAACTGGCTTAACAAAGTGCCAGATTTCAGTAAACGGTTGTGGCAAGCTGTTTAAATCTTCACTCACTGTACCAGTGAAGCGTACGCTTACTACGTATTGACCATTTTCAGTCGCACTGTCTACAACCATTGCATTCAAGTTACTAAATTCAGCAACGTCTTGATCTTGGTTTTCCATAATGTCGTTATACATAGAACTATAAAGTTCTGGTGTTAAGTAACGGCGAATTTCTTCAATGTTACTTGCAGTATTCATCGACTGGATGTGATTAAAACGTTGACGTGCAATACGCAAGAACGCAGCAGGCTCAGTACCATCAGGAAGTTGATTGCCATTGCTCGTTGTTGCACCACCAAAAGGAGCTTGGGTTGCTGCACCGCCACCCACAGATTGACCGAAGATATTTGTATTATCTCCAGTATTACGTGGAGCGGCTTGTGGCGCAGCAGAACGGCCAAATGGGTTTTGACCGTCATTATTTGGTGCGTAAGGGTTGTTACCCGCTAATTTTTTTTTTGATCCCAATTTACGGAATACAAAGAAAGCGAGAGCTGCGGCAAGTAATACCCAAATCCAGCCAGGGATTCCACCTTTTTTCTCTTCTTGGGCTTGAGCAGCTTGTTCATTTCCAGGTTGTGTTGCTTGCTGTTCAGTTGATGTTGATTTGTCATCAGCTAAAGCATTTGCTGCAACAGCACCTACGGCAGCACCAGCCACACCAGCCGCAACCATTGAACCTACGCCTGGACCTGATCTTTGAGGTGCCGTAGCAGGTTGTTGAGCAGGAGTCACTTGACGAGGTTGTTGATAAGACTGGCTTGAAGTAGTAGAACGTGCCATACCGTGGCTTTTGCCACCACCTGCACGTTTAGCTTCAGCAAGAGGAGAAATTGCTAAAGCAGCCATTAAAATACCGGTAATCAAGCCACGCTGGTGTACTTCCATAGGAAATTCCTGTTTAAAGTTAATTTGTAATAGTATTTATGCAGGTATTTACTCTAAATTTCAACCTTAAAAGTATGTTTTTTTATGTCAATTCATCACTGAGTTGCATAGCTTCTGTCAATGCTTCATGCAAGCGGGCAACGGCAATGACTTGAACGCCAGGAATCGCTTTTTGCGGTGCATTACCTCTCGGTAAAATGACATATTTAAAGCCATGTTTTGCAGCTTCTTTTAAACGCTCTTGTCCGTTAGGAACTGGGCGAATTTCACCAGAAAGGCCAACTTCACCAAAAACTGCAAGCTGTTGAGGCAAGGCTTTAGTGCGTAAACTTGAAGCGCATGCTAATAAGACAGCCAAGTCGGAACCTGTTTCGGTAATTTTTAAGCCACCTACAATATTGACATAAACGTCTTGTCCAGTAGTTTGAACACCGCCATGACGATGCATGACAGCAAGCAGCATATTTAAACGGTTTTGTTCAAGACCTAACGCGACACGTCGTGGTTGTCCTTGAGCATCATCAACTAAAGCTTGTACTTCGACCAAAAGAGGGCGAGTTCCTTCACGGCTAATCATGACAATTGAACCGGGAATCGCTTCATCATAACGACTTAGGAAAATGGCAGAAGGATTGGCCACTTCACGTAGGCCTTTATCAGTCATGCCAAATACGCCAAGTTCATTCACTGCACCAAAACGGTTTTTAACTGCACGAATCATGCGGTAGCGAGAGTCTGATTGACCTTCAAAGTAAAGAACACAGTCCACCATATGTTCTAAAACACGCGGACCTGCCAGTGCACCTTCTTTGGTCACGTGACCAACAATGAAGAGCGCCGTGCCACTATTTTTTGCATAACGGGTTAATAACGCAGCAGATTCACGAATTTGTGAAACACCACCCGGAGCAGATTGGAGGGTTTCTGTATAAAGTGTTTGAATCGAATCTAGAATAGCGACTACAGGTTTTTCTTGTTCTAAAACTTCACAAATGCGTTCTACACAGGTTTCAGCCATGACTTTTAATTGGTCAGTTGGCAGGTCGAGACGTTGCGCACGAAGCGCCACCTGAGACAAAGATTCTTCACCGGTAATATAAAGTGCAGAGCTTTTTGCGCTTGCCATATGGGTCGCAGTTTGCAAAAGAATGGTCGATTTACCAATACCAGGGTCACCACCAATCAGTACGACAGAACCTGTCACCAAACCGCCGCCAAGCACTCGGTCAAACTCGCTAATACCTGTAGGTAAGCGTGTTTCATGAGAAACGGAAACTTTATTTAGGGTGGTAATATTCGCGACTTGACCTGCATAGCCTCCAATTTTTGGACGTGCGCGGTGAGCAGTAGTCGGTTCAAGTTTGACTTCAGTCAGAGAATTCCATTCACCACACTCTGAGCATTGACCAGCCCATTTAAGATGATCGGCACCACATTGCTCGCAACGGTAAACAGTTTTGACTTTGCTCATAAAAAATTGAAATTTTGCTCAATATTATATAAATATAGTTCTTAGGAAGTTCTTCATTCTTGTTTCCTAAAATTTTCATAAAAGATAATGAGGAAATTTGAAGGGATCTTCTAAGGAACTAATAAGGGAAAGACATCAAAAATAACACGATATTGGATTTTTACAAGTCAGATAAAGTTTGTTTTCAATGGATATAAAAAATCTAATCTATTCCCCAAGGAAGGTGTTTTTACTGGCGTATGTATCTAGCTGTTTATTATAGATATGGCATGGATATTGCTGAAGTGAAAACGAACAAAATAATATGAGTATTGTATTTTTAGAAATACAAAAGGTTGATATTTATGAGTGCAGCAGAAATTGTTGATTGGGTAAATAGTATTATATGGAGTAAGGCGCTTATCTATTTATGTTTAGGCGTTGGTTTATTCTTTTCTATTTTGACAAGATTTGTTCAGGTCCGCCAAATTAAAGAAATGGCTAGACTTTTAATAAAAGGTACTTCTTCAGAGCAGGGCGTTTCATCTTTTCAGGCATTATCAGTATCTTTAGCAGGTCGTATTGGTGTAGGTAACATTGCGGGTGTTGCAGCAGCAATTGGCTTTGGTGGACCCGGTGCAGTTTTTTGGATGTGGATGGTTGCATTCTTTGGTGCTGGTACAGCTTATGTAGAATCCACACTTGGTCAGCTTTATAAAGTTGAGTATCAAGGGCAATATCGCGGTGGCCCAGCATTTTATTTTGATAGAGGTTTAGGTCAGCGTTGGTTAGGAATTGTATTTGCTATTGCAGCAATTGTCGCTTGTGGTTTGTTTTTACCGGGTATTCAAGCAAATGCTGTAGGTAAGGCATTTACACAGATTACGGGTGAAGGTGCAATTGTTTTTGGGGATGTTGGTGTCTATAAACTAGTTGCTTTGGTCGTCGTGATTGGTTTGCTTGCTATCCTCATTTTTGGTGGGATTAAACGAATTGCTCAGTTTGCTGAACTGGTTGTACCTTTCATGGCAATTGGTTATTTCCTCATGGCTGTTATCATTGTTGTGGTTAACATCTCAGATCTTCCAAAAGTATTAAGCCTGATTTTTACAGATGCATTTACGCCAATGGCAGGTCTTGGTGCTGCAATCGGTTGGGGAGTAAAACGTGGTGTTTATGCCAATGAGGCAGGCCAAGGAACAGGACCACACGCAGCAGCGGCAGCAGAAGTTCAACATCCAGCTCAACAAGGTTTGGTCCAATCTTTTTCAATTCACTTTGATAGTATAATTGTTTGTTCTGCTACTGCATTTATGATTTTAATGACAAGCCAATATAATGTTCAGGGGGCTTTAGAAGCAGGTCAATTCATTGTTCAAAATGTTCCTGCCTCGACTGAAATTGGTTCTCCTGCATTTACACAAATGGCTGTGAGCACTATTTTTGGTAATTTTGGTCAGATCTTTGTTGCTTTAGCCGTATTCTTCTTTGCTTTCACCACTATCGTAGCTTATTACTATATTGCAGAAACAAACCTTGCTTATTTGAGCTACATTACAAAATCACCGTCATTATTGTTCATTGTAAAATGTTCAATCATTCTCGCTGTAGGTTATGGTTTACTGAGTGCCACAGGCTATATCTGGGGTATTGGTGATATTGGTGTGGGCTTAATGGCATGGATTAATATTATTGGTATTGTTGTAACGTACTTTATTTATAAACCAACAATTAAAGCACTAAAAGATTATGAAGCACAGCAAAAAGCGGGAGTAAAAGAGTACACATTTGACCCTATTAAATTAGGAATTAAAAATGCGACATTCTGGGAAGAGCGCTTGAAGAAAAACCAAGAATTGAATGCGCAAGTTAAGAAAACAGGAAGCTAGAGTTTAACAATCAAATAGCTAAAAAGGTGGTCATATTGACCACCTTTTTTCATATGAGATTGATCATTAAATGAGAAACTGGATGTTCCAAAAAAGTGCGTTGTATTGCTAGGGGCTTGTGCGTATTATCGGATTTAATTGTATGTAGCTTGGATCATCAGCAATACAGACAAAATTGGTTAGCTGAAAAGTTGTCAAAAAATATACATTTAAAAGATACCTGCAAATGGTGCGATATCGTCTTTTTGATTTGAATTTAGCTAACGGATTAAAAAAATTACTGGAGTGTATTTATAAAATGTCGAATCAAAATCTGAGCGAGCCTCATGAACAAGGTGAGCTCCATCGAAGCCTCTCCAATCGGCATTTACAGCTGATCGCGATTGGTGGTGCAATTGGTACCGGATTATTTATGGGATCAGGCAAAACAATTAGCCTTGCTGGTCCATCAATCTTATTCATTTATTTGATTATTGGTGTGATGGTGTTTTTTGTCATGCGTGCGCTTGGCGAATTACTTCTTTCAAATCTTGCCTATAAATCATTTATTGACTTCACAACAGATTTAATCGGTCCATGGGCAGGTTATTTTGTAGGGTGGACATACTGGTTATGTTGGATCACGATTGGTATCGCTGACCTTTCTGCAATTATCTACTACTTACAATTCTTCAATAATGGTCTACCTTTCTCGCCTGTCGAAGGGGCAATGATTAGTGTTGCCGCGATTGTATTTATTATGGGTTTAAACCTGTTAACAGTTCGCTTATTTGGTGAGTTAGAGTTCTGGTTTGCACTCATTAAGATTCTTGCGATTATTATTTTAATTGCTGTGGGTCTATGGATGATCTTTACAGGCTTTACCTCAAGTACAGGTGAAGTTGCATCATTTACTCATCTTTGGGCTAACGGTGGTTTCTTCCCAACAGGTGTACATGGTTTCTTGGCAGGCTTCCAGATTGCAATCTTTGCTTTTGTTGGTGTGGAACTTGTGGGAACAACGGCTGCGGAAACGAAAGATCCAGCACGTAACTTACCAAAAGCAATTAACTCAATTCCAATCCGTATCATTATTTTCTACGTATTGGCATTGTTGATTGTAATGTCTGTAACACCTTGGAATAAAATTGATCCTGCGATCAGTCCATTTGTAAACTTGTTTAGCCAAGCTGGTGTTGCAGCAGCAGCGATCTTGATGAACTTGGTTGTATTGTCATCAGTGATGTCATCAATGAACAGTGGTGTCTTCTCAACAAGCCGTATGTTATTCGGTTTATCTCGTGAAGATCAGGGACCAAAAGCTTTTGGTAAATTGAACAGACGTGCAGTACCTGCAAATGCATTGTATTTCTCTGCTGCGTGTTTATTGTTAGGTGCCGCATTACAGTATTTTGTACCAAATACAGTTGAGGCATTTACGCTTGCAACAACACTTTCAACGATTCTGTTCATTTGCGTGTGGTTACTCATTATCTGGAGTTATATCCGTTACTACACTACGCGTCCTGAGCTACATGCAAAATCAACATTTAAATTACCAGGCGGTCTATTTACATGTTGGATTACGATTATTTTCTTTATTGGCATGATTTATGTGCTGTCTTTAGAACCAGATACGTTCAAAGCGCTTAAAGTCAGCCCGATTTGGTTTCTCATCTTGATCATTGGTTATTTCTTCTTCTATAAACCACGTCATAAAAAGTAATTAAATTTATTTGTTTATGATCAAACGCTGGCTGAAAAGCTGGCGTTTTTTATGCATATTGTTTTTCTCTTTAAGTTTACTCTTTAGCCGCTTGCATGATCACGGTATACTGCATCGAATTGTTTAAATCAGGTGCTCAGATGCGTCGTGTCATTTGCCTCATCAGTTTATTGAGCAGCAGTATTTTGCTTAGCGCTTGTGGTCAGTCAGGAGCATTACAGCTACCTTCTGATCCGAATTATGACAAACGTGCGAAATACTTGCTCTATCGTAATAAAGAACAGAAACAAGTTGTTCAACAGGATGAGCAGGCTGAACAGCCAGTTGAATCATCAGCCCCAACCCAAACAACTTCACCTTAAGCTTTGAAATAAGGACACATTCATGAGTTTCACTCGCATTAATGGAATATTGCACGCAGAGCAATGTTCTATGGAGCAGCTTGCGCAGCAATTTGGCACACCTTTGTATGTTTATTCAAAAGCAGCTTTTGAAAAACATTACTTAGATATGGATCGTGCTTTTGATTTTATAGATCATCAAATCTGTTTTGCGGTGAAATCTAACTCAAATTTAGCTGTTTTGAATGTATTGGCAAAACTTGGTGCTGGTTTTGATATCGTATCGGGTGGGGAATTAGCACGTGTTTTAAAAGCGGGTGGAGATGCATCTAAAGTTGTTTTTTCTGGTTTAGGTAAAACTGAAGCCGATATCGAAACATCGTTAAATGTGGGTATTGCTTGCTTTAATGTAGAGTCTTATGCAGAGCTGGACCGTCTGCAAAAAGTCGCAGCGCGTCTAGGCAAAAAAGCGCCGATTTCTTTACGTGTAAATCCAGACGTAGATGCAAAAACTCATCCTTATATTTCAACAGGTTTAAAAGAAAATAAATTTGGTATTCCTAGTGATACTGTTTATGAAACCTATCAATATGCTGCATCTTTACCAAACCTTGAAATTATTGGAATTGACTGCCACATCGGTTCGCAATTAACCGAGACTAAACCATTCGTTGATGCTTTAGATCGTGTCATGGTGATGATCGAAGAACTAAAAAAACTTGGTATCAATCTTAAACACATTGATATCGGTGGCGGTTTGGGTGTTTGTTATAAAGATGAAACGCCGCCAAGTGTCGAAGAATATGCCAATTCAATGAAACCTGCTTTAGAAAAATTAGGTCTCAAGGTTTATATGGAACCGGGTCGTAGCATTAGTGCAAATGCGGGTGCGCTTTTAACAAAAGTTGATTTGCTCAAGCCAACAAGTCACCGTAACTTTGCCATTATTGATGCTGCAATGAACGATTTAATTCGTCCTGCATTATATGAAGCTTGGATGGATATCCAACCTGTAGTGCCAAGTTCAGATACTGAAGAAAAAACTTGGGATCTTGTGGGAGCAATCTGTGAAACAGGTGACTTCATTGGTAAAGATCGCTCATTGGCTTTAAAAGAAAATGACTTATTAGCTGTTCTTGGCGCTGGCGCTTATGGTTTTGTAATGAGTTCAAATTACAACACACGTGGACGTGCCGCAGAAGTGATGGTGTCAGGCGATAAAGCTCATTTAATTCGTGAGCGTGAAACGGTTGAGTCGCTTTGGGAAAAAGAAAGATTGTTGCCTGAGGAGTAAATGAAATGTTGTTAGAATTTACTAAAATGCATGGGCTAGGCAATGACTTTATGGTGGTTGATCTAATCAGCCAACGTGCCTATTTGGATACAGAAACAATTCAACGCTTAGCTGATCGCCATTTTGGCATTGGTTTTGATCAGCTTTTAATTGTTGAACCACCAGATTTACCGGAAGCAGATTTTAAATATCGTATTTTTAATGCTGATGGTTCTGAAGTTGAACAATGTGGTAACGGTGTACGCTGTTTTGCTCGCTTTGTACATGAGCGTCATTTAACAACCAAAACGAGTATTACTGTCCAAACCAAAGCAGGTATTGTAAAACCTGAGTTGGGACAAAATGGCTGGGTTCGCGTCAATATGGGTTACCCAAAGTTCTTGCCGAATGAAATTCCATTCGTTGCAGAACAACCAGAAGCTTTATATATACTTGAGTTAGCTAACGACCAGAACATTAATATTGATGTGGTCAATATGGGCAACCCCCATGCTGTCACTATTGTTCCAGACGTACTAACTGCTGATGTAGCAGGTATTGGCCCACAAGTTGAATCACATAAACGTTTCCCTGAACGTGTGAATGCTGGTTTTATGCAAGTAATTGATGAAAAACATGTTCGCTTACGTGTATTTGAACGTGGTGTAGGTGAAACACTCGCTTGTGGTACAGGAGCATGTGCTGCTGCGGTAAGTGGTATGCGCCGTGGTTTACTTGCGAACTCTGTAGAGGTTGAACTTGCCGGCGGTAAGCTACAAATTGAATGGCAAGAAGGTGATGTGGTCTGGATGACTGGTCCAACAACTCATGTATATGATGGGCGTTTGGATTTACGTTATTTCCAAGGTTAATCGCATTATCTAAATAGAAGCCTCTTTTCATCAGCTAAAGTGATAAAAGAGGCTTTCTTTTATATGTAGAATAATTTTTGATTTGATTACCTTTTACTTAAAGCTAATTTCAATGCAAACAATACAAAAATACTGCCTGTAATTCGGTCCATATATTTCACAAATTTGGGTTGCTTTAAATAACGTGAAAGTGGCTGCATAGCCAAAATTAATAAAATTGACCATAAAATTCCAATCACCACATGAATCATCACAAGTCCTATCACCCAAGTCACAGCCGACGCTTGCGGCGGAATAAATTGTGGAAGAAATGAAATATAAAAAATCCCAACTTTCGGGTTAAGTAAATTACCCAAAAAACCTTTGATGAACCAATTCTCTGAAGTAGAGCGATTTGAATGACTTTCTTGTGTGTCTGCAAGTTGGCTACGTGGTTTTAAAATCATATTCAAACCCAACCATGCAAGGTAAGCAGCCCCCATCCATTTTAGAATATTAAAAGCTAAATCAGATGCCATGAGTAAAGCACCCAGACCACAAGCAACTACAATTCCCCATGCAATACAGCCAAGGCTAATACCTACTGCTGCTTGAAATGCTTTAGATTTACCTTCAAGTGTAGCGGTGCGAATAATTAAAGTCGTATCTAGACCAGGTGTGAGCGTAAGTAATGTAATCGCAATTAAGTAAGGAATGAGTATGGTGGTCATGACAGCAGGGTTCCGACAAATACTTAAGGTGAAGTGTAATATATAAGGTAAGGAGTTGTTATGCAGTACGATCTCAATTTTCCTGAACAACTACTTTTTGATACACTGAAAAAATAATATGAGCAAATAAAATGGAGGGCAATTTGGATTTTGCATTACAGCTGCTCTCAATGTGGTTAAAAGAAAGAAAAATTCAGAACCAGTCTGAGCACACGATTACGGCTTATGAAAGAGATGTGAAAAGCTTTCTTGAATTTTGCGAACTCAAACAACTAGATTTGAGAAATATTGAAGCTTCAGATTTAAGAGAGTATTTAGCGCAGCGTGTCGAACAGGACCAGTTAAGTTCAAGCAGTATGCAACGTCATCTCACCTCAATTCGTCAATTTATGAAGTGGGCTGAACAAGGAAAATATCTAGAAATTAACCCTACTGATGATTTTAAGCTAAAACGCCAACCTAGACCTTTACCAGGCATGATCGATATAGAAACGGTTAATCAAATTTTAGATCAACCTATGCCGGAAAAACCGATTGATCAGCAATTGTGGTTAAGAGATAAAGCCATGCTCGAGTTACTTTACTCAAGTGGTTTACGTTTAGCTGAATTACAAGGTTTAACAGTTAAAGATGTAGATTTTAATCGCCAACTTGTTCGTATTACAGGTAAAGGAAATAAAACCCGTATAGTACCATTTGGGAAAAAAGCAAAAGAAAGTCTATTGAACTGGTTGAAAGTTTACAAAATTTGGAAGGGACATTTTGATCAAAATGATTCTGTTTTTATTTCCTTGCGAGGAGGAGCGCTCACTCCAAGGCAAATTGAAAAACGAGTAAAGCTTCAAGCACAACGAGCAGGTGTAAATGTCGATTTACATCCGCATTTATTACGTCATTGTTTTGCTAGCCATATGCTATCGAGTAGCGGTGATTTGCGTTCAGTACAAGAAATGCTAGGCCATAGTAATTTATCTACGACACAAATTTATACCCATATTGATTTTGATCATTTGGCACAAGTGTATGATCAAGCTCATCCAAGGGCACATAAAAATTAAAAGTTAAAAAAAGAGTGAATAAAAAGATAATTAAATTGAGAAGTTTTAGGGGAATGTAGAGATCATTTGTCTTTTTTTACAAATTTGTTTAAGAGAAATAGCTAAAACAGCCTAATTGACCATTTTGGTCTTTGCATATTTTATCGACTACTGGGTCTAAAAAAACTCGAATTTAAGGTTTTTAAACATAATCTTATGTTTCTAACTAATATGCTAAATAAGATAAAAAGATAATAAAAATCAATGTATAAAATAGAGTTTAAAAATAATAAAATAGGGTCTTATAGCAGTCTAAAATTTTTTTATGAACTGATGATTTCATTTTTTTTGTGCTGTTCCAGAAAATTGTGACTTGACCGAAATGCCAAACACATTGCAAGATAGGGTACCTAAAAAATTTTAATTGAAGAGTTAATATACTTTTCTCAACATTTACTTTTGCTAGAACAGCCGAGGATTACATGAAGGCTCTTGTTGCTGTAAAACGCGTGGTTGATGCCAACGTTAAAGTTCGTGTTAAGCCGGACAATAGTGGGGTTGACCTTACCAACGTAAAAATGTCAATTAACCCATTTTGTGAAATCGCAGTGGAAGAAGCGGTTCGCTTAAAAGAAAAAGGAACAGTATCAGAAATCGTTGTTGTTTCTGTAGGTCCTAAAGAAGCTCAAGAACAAATCCGTTCTGCAATGGCTCTAGGCGCAGACCGCGGTATTTTAGTTGAAACTACTGATGAAATTGGCGCTTTAGAAGTTGCTAAAATTTTAAAAGGTGTTGTTGACGCTGAAAAACCAGAACTTATCCTTCTTGGTAAACAAGCAATTGATGATGACTCTAACCAAGTAGGTCAAATGCTTGGTGCATTATTAGGTGCTGGTCAAGGTACATTCGCTTCTGAAGTGAAAGTTGATGGCGGTAAAGTACAAGTGACTCGTGAAGTTGACGGTGGTTTACAAACTGTTGAACTTACACTTCCTGCAATCATCACGACTGACTTGCGTTTGAACGAGCCACGTTATGCAGCATTGCCTAACATCATGAAAGCTCGTAAGAAGCCACTTGATACAAAATCTCCTGCGGATTATGGCGTTACAGCTGGTACTAAGCTTAAAACTGTTAAAGTTGAAGCTCCAGCAGAACGTAAAGCTGGCGTACAAGTGAAATCTGTAGATGAGCTTGTTGAAAAATTGAAAAATGAAGCGAAAGTGATCTAATACGGAAGGATAAAATCATGAGTATTTTAGTTATCGCTGACCACAACAACCAAGTACTTAACGGTGCTACTTTAAACGTTGTTGCTGCAGCACAAAAAATCGGTGGTGATATTACTGTATTAGTTGCTGGTTCTGGTGCTCAAGCAGTTGCTGATGCTGCTGCTAAAGTTGCTGGTGTAAGCAAAGTTTTACTTGCTGACAACGCTGCTTATGCAAACCAATTAGCTGAAAACGTAGCTGGCTTAGTTGCTGACTTGGCTAAAGGTTACAAATACGTTTTAGCTGCTTCTACAACGACTGGTAAGAACATTCTTCCACGTGTTGCTGCTCTTCTTGATGTAAGCATGATCACAGATATCATTTCTGTTGAATCTGCGAACACATTCAAGCGTCCTATCTACGCTGGTAACGCGATTGCAACTGTTCAATCTGACGAAGCAATCATTGTGGGTACCGTTCGTGGTACAGCATTTGATCCAGTTGCTGCGGAAGGCGGTTCAGCTGCTGTTGAAACAGTTGGTGAAGTAAAAGATGCGGGTATTTCTCACTTCGTCTCTGAAGAAATCGTTAAGCTTGATCGTCCAGAATTAACTGCGGCTCGTATTGTAGTTTCTGGTGGTCGTGGTGTAGGTTCTGGTGAGAACTACCATAAAGTACTTGATCCATTAGCTGACAAGCTTGGTGCAGCACAAGGTGCTTCACGTGCAGCAGTTGATGCGGGCTTTGTACCTAACGATTTCCAAGTTGGCCAAACTGGTAAAATCGTTGCGCCTGAGCTTTATGTTGCTGTAGGTATTTCTGGTGCGATCCAGCATTTAGCTGGTATGAAAGATTCTAAAGTTATTGTTGCAATCAACAAAGACGAAGAAGCACCAATCAACAGCGTTGCTGACTACTGGTTAGTTGGTGATTTGAACACTGTAGTACCAGAATTGGTATCTAAACTTTAATCTTTACCGATTAAAGCTAAAAAACCCTTAGTTTTTACTAGGGGTTTTTTTATTATGGATAGTGTCCTGAAATGTATAACTGAGACTCTTATCTCATTTGAGGTTTGATTTTTATAGAATAAAAATCACATAGTTTTACGAAGATGAGACGATGCCTGTTATGGCGATATGATAAGAATAATATGCAATTAAATTATACAAATATCACCAGATTGGCGGTGTAGATTCCGCACATTACACAGTGCTTTTATGCTATAGTATACAGCTATATTTTTTTCGATTTTAGTTCAGTTTCCGGAACTAAATTTTTTGCAAGATCAAGACATATAAGCAGATGGAAATTTCTATCTGTAAGAAGGAGTATGCATGAGCGTATCGGAAATCCGACCGATTGCCATTGAGGACGAACTCAAGCATTCATATTTAGATTACGCGATGAGTGTAATCGTATCTCGTGCATTGCCGGATGTGAGAGACGGTCTTAAACCTGTTCACCGTCGTGTGCTTTATGCCATGCACGAATTGGGCAATGACTATAACAAAGCCTACAAGAAATCTGCGCGTGTTGTTGGGGACGTAATCGGTAAATATCACCCTCATGGTGACTCAGCTGTTTATGAAACCATTGTACGTATGGCTCAGGACTTTAGCTTACGTTATTTATTGGTAGATGGTCAGGGTAACTTCGGTTCGATTGATGGTGATAGCGCAGCTGCAATGCGTTATACCGAAGTCCGTATGACCAAGCTTGCACACGAGCTTCTTGCAGATCTAGAAAAAGACACAGTTGATTGGGAAGATAACTACGACGGTTCTGAGCGTATTCCTGAAGTACTTCCGACACGTGTTCCTAACTTGTTAATTAATGGTGCTGCTGGTATTGCCGTAGGTATGGCAACCAACATGGCACCGCATAACATGACAGAAGTTGTGAATGCGTGCTTAGCCTATGCTGACAATCCGAATATCTCGATTGAAGGATTGATGGAATACATTACGGGTCCTGACTTCCCTACAGGCGGTATTATTTACGGTAAATCAGGTATTGTTGATGCCTACCGTACAGGTAAAGGCCGCTTACACATTCGTGGTAAGTATCATTTCGAAGAAGATGAAAAGACAGGTCGTACAACCATCGTCTTTACTGAAATTCCATATCAAGTAAACAAAGCAAGAGTGATTGAACGTATTGCCGAGTTGGTTAAAGAGAAAAAACTTGAAGGTATTTCAGAACTTCGTGATGAGTCTGACAAAGAAGGTATGCGTATTGCAATTGACTTAAAACGCGGTGAAAACGCTGAAGTCGTTGTAAATAACTTATTCTTAAATACCCAACTTGAGAACTCATTCAGCATCAACATGGTTTGTCTTGATAACGGACAACCAAAATTGATGAATCTGAAAGATATTATTGCGGCATTTATCCGTCACCGCCAAGAAGTTGTGACGCGTCGTACCATGTTCGAACTGCGTAAAGCACGTGAACGTGGTCATATCTTAGAAGGCTTAACAGTTGCTTTAGCCAATATCGATGAAATTATCGAGACTATTAAAACTTCTGCTAACCCTGCTGAAGCGCGTGAGCGTTTACTTGCAGGTGAGTGGGCAGGTGGTGGTGTGGTTTCATTGCTTGAAAAAGCTGGCGCAATCTCTGTTCGTCCAGATGAAATCGAAGGTGAAGATCCAAATCGTCCATTTGGTTTAACTGAATCGATTTATCGTTTATCACCAACACAAGTAGGCGCAATTTTAGAATTACGTTTACACCGTTTAACTGGTCTTGAGCAAGACAAATTACATGCAGAATATACTGAAATTTTAGGTCAAATCGCTGAACTTACTGCGATTTTGAATGATTTCAATTTGTTGATGGCTGTAATTCGCGAAGAGTTAGCACTGGTACTACAACAGTATGGTGATGGACGTCGCACTGAAATTATTGAATCACGTATTGATTTTAGCCGTGAAGATTTAATTCCTGAAGAGCAAGTTGTATTAACTGTTTCACAAACAGGTTACGCAAAAACTCAACCACTTTCAGACTACCAGGCTCAGCGCCGTGGTGGACGTGGTAAGTCTGCAACTTCAATGAAAGATGATGACTTTATTCAACATCTCATTGTAGCTTCAAACCATGCGACTGTGCTGTGCTTTACCAACGTAGGTAAAGTATATCGTCTTCGTGTGTTTGAAGTACCTCAAGCATCACGTGGTGCCAAAGGCCGTCCGATCGTGAACTTGTTACCTTTAGATGCGAATGAAACAGTAACAGCTATCTTGCCGTTGACTGAGTTCCCAGAAAACCATTACGTATTTATGGCGACAGCATCAGGTACGGTTAAACGTGTTGATTTAGAGCAATTCGCTAATATCCGTTCAAATGGTTTACGCGCAATTGAACTCAATGAAGAAGATACCTTAATTGGTGTTGCGATTACTGATGGTAATCAGCAAATCATGTTGTTCTCGAACGAAGGTAAGGCAATCCGTTTTGCTGAGACTGACGTACGTGCAATGGGTCGTACCGCGAAAGGTGTGCGTGGTATGCGCGTTAGCTTTGCAAGCAGTATCTTAAGCGAAGAAGATGCGGAAGTTGAAAATGATGATTCTGATGATAGTGAAGATTCAGCAGATCTAAATCTAGTAAGCCGTATCGTATCGCTTGTGGTTGTACCTGAGACAGGTGAAGTACTGTGTGCAAGTGCCAACGGTTATGGTAAGCGTACTCCAGTAAATGACTTCCCGACTAAGAAACGTGGCGGTAAGGGTGTAATTGCGATTAAGACAAGTGAACGTAATGGTGAGCTTGTTGGTGCAGTGTCTATTGATGAAACCAAAGAATTGTTACTTATTTCTGATGGCGGTACATTAGTTCGTACCCGTGCAGCAGAAGTTGCAATGACTGGTCGTAATGCACAAGGTGTACGTCTAATTCGCTTAAGCGAAGAAGAAACTCTAGTAGGTGTTGTGTCTATTGAAGCTGTCGAAGATGAAGAAGAATTTCTCGAAGGCGAAGTAGATACTACTGAAACTGATAGCGAAGAAGCTGTATCAAATAATGAAGATGCTTCTGAAGAGTAAGTAAAACTTTAATAAAAAAGGAAGCATAAGCTTCCTTTTTTATTTTATGAAGAAGATTTTTTAACAAGCCGATAATAAGATAAACTCACCAATATTAATCCAAGGGTCCCAAGAAAAATCAGCTTCGGTACAACTGTCGCTAATGGAACGCCCATCTGGTTAAGTTGCACAAACATTTGTACCGCATGTGTGGAGGGTAAACACCATGCCAACCATTGTAACCATTCAGGCATGGCTTGATGAGGCCAAGCAGCTCCAGTCAGTAAGAATAAAGGTACAGAGCTAAACACAATAATATGTCCTGCACGTTCCGGCATATCCAAAAGTGATCCGATCAACATACCTAGTCCAATCAAACAACTAATAAAAATAGGAACAGCAATGAGTAGACCTATAAAATTTCCACCGTGTGGATAATCATTGAACCACAAGGTAAAACCAAAAAGATAAAAACTACTTAAACAACCAATGGTAAATATACTTGCGAAAATTCCAGCAAAACGAATAACTGTAATCTTTTCACGTTGCTCCCGATAGCTAGCTATTAACATTGCCAAACCTAGCACAATCGTTTGGTGAATAATTAAAGATGCAACAGCTGGGAAAATATAACTTCCATATCCTGAAAGGGGATTAAATAACGGCACTTGATGAATAGAAAGCGCTGGCTGGAAATGTGTGCGCTGTCCAAATTTTTCAATATATTCTTTTAATGTAGCTTCAATTGAGGTTGCTAGACCTAAACCAATTTCTTTAGTTTTTAAAAAGTTGGTTGTACTTAAGTATAAGCCGATTCCACCTGTTTCTCCTCTGCGTAAGCTTTGAGTTAGGTTGTTGGGTAAAAGTAAAATGCCATCGGCTTTTTGCTCACGTACCATTTGTTCCGCTTGTAAAAAATTGCTGGTAACGGTCACAATATGAACATGGGGGCTATTTGCACTTTGGCCAATCAATTGAGAAGTTAAGAGGCTTTGTTCTTCATCGACAATCACAATAGGAATAGATTCTGCTCGTTCAGCTTTATAGGCGGTAGGATAAAAAAAGCTATAAAGAATGACCGATAAAATTAGCGTTGTGAAAACTGAGCTATTACTTACAATGTCTTTAAATGTTTGCCCATAAGCCTTAAAGAACTCTTTCATTGTGTTGCCCCTTGAACTAATTTTTTAAGCAATAGACAACTTAAAAAGAAGTAAATCAGGCAATAACCGATGAGTATTAAAAAAGGAATCATTGAAATGAAAATTGGACTACCGATCACCCATTGTTCGGTTTGAAGCTTGGCATAAGGGGTATACGGAATAATGAGTGACCAAAATTTGGTGAAAATCGGTGCATTATTTAAAGGCAGAGTAACGCCTGCGAAACTTAAAGAAGAGCCGCCATATACAGCGATAAAGCCAAAAGTTTTACTTAAATTTTTGGTTGCAAGAATGACGGTGCTGCTAATCAAAGCGTAAGCAAAATAAAGTAAAAACTGTGCACATAACAATAAACTAAGAGAACCTGCTACGAACCAGCCACGGATTTCGACTAGCCAAAACATCCATACCCATGTCCATGCACAAAATATAAGGCTATAAAGCAGATTTTTAGCCAATAAGCCTTGAATAAAACTTTCTCGGTTTACCCATGCTGTTAATGTGCCATGTTTAAGCTCTTGTCCAATAGCAAAGGCAACACAGCAACACAGCAATAAGTGCAATACAGCAGGAACCATGAAAGGTTCTAAATAAAACTCATAGCTCATACTTGGATTATAAAGCGTTGAGATTTTTACATGAGCTGTAGGAACATCTAAATAGGGAATACTATTTGCAAGATAACTTTGACCAGCATAGTCTGCTAAAGCATTGAGGGTACTGACCAGCATTGCTGAAGAAATCGTGTTCCCGACACTAAAAAAAGACTGGTTAAATGCAATGCTGATTTGAGCATCTTGCGCTTTCACAAAGCGTTTTTCAGCGCCGTCTGGAATGAAAACATAGCCCCATATTTTGGTTTCATTGAGTAGTTGTTCCGCTTCTGTGGAGCTTGCCGTAATTGTCTTAATATCTACCGTATGATTCAACGAAAGATACTTTTCAATATTACGGCTGAGTTCACTTTGGTCCTGATCAATAACCGCAATTGGTAAGTGTTCAGCTTTACCTGTGTAAAACATGCTGCTAAACATGAAAATGATAAAAGCAGGGATAAGTGTCACCATACACAAATCCCATTTATTGCTTTTTAGATAGTTTAGTTCCCGTAATATACTGGCAAACATGCTTTATTTTTCTTCTTTAATTTTAAATAGAACGCTCATGCCAACCTTTAAATCTTTGACAGGACGTTCAGGCACCAGATGTAATTTAAAGCTACGAATATCATAGCCCCCAGTTTGGCGAGTCGTTTTTATAGTGGCAAATTCACCTTCCGCATCAATATTCTTGATTTTAAAATTCACGTTCTGATTAAGAGCAGGTATGAATCCTTCAAGGGTTTTATTTTTATAAACGGATGCATATTGATTTTCACCGACGTTTAAACTCACCCATAAATCATCATCTTCTAAAATGCTGACAACAGGTACGCCCATAGCGACTAATTCAGAAGGTTTACCATAAGTTTTTGAAACTGTGCCTGAAATCGGAGAGAGTAAGCGTGTCTCTTCCTCTAAAGCTTTTGCTTCGCTTACCGCTGCTTTTGCAATTTCAACCTGTGCATCTGCTGTAGATTTCTGCTGGCTGGTACTGCCACGTTTTGCACGAGCATATTGTTGATAAGAGGCCTCACTTAATTCTTGAGCAGAGGTCTGTGCTGCGAGCATTTCATCTCGTCTTTGACGTGAAATGACACCTTGTCTATATAAGTTTTCACCACGTTGATAAGTGGTTTTTGCAAGATTCGCTTGCGCTTTGGTGCTTTGCCAGTTGGCATAAAGAGTATCGATATTTTCTTGTTGCGAACCGCGGTCTACCGTAGATTGAAAGGCTAAAGCTGATTGTAAGGTAGCCAAAGCTTGTTGTTTTTTAGCTTCTATTTCAGGGCTAACCAAACGAACAAGTGGCTGACCTTTGGAAATTTTCTGGCCTTCTTGTACATAAATTTCTTCAATACGACTTGGGACTTTTGTACTTACATGAATAGTTTCAGCTTCAACACGGCCTTGTAGTTCAATAGGTTTCGGTTGATAGCTTTTCCACAAACCAAAAATAATTAAACCTAATAAGGCAATGATGATCAGGCCAATAATCAGTTTAATTTTGGAATTTTTAGGAGGATTGGCGTCATTTTTATTTGTACTTGATTCTTGCTGATCACTAACTTGATCATCTTTTTGAACTTGGTTGGTTTCTGCTGTATCCGCAACTGGAGCATCTTGTTCTGAATGAGCTGAGACTTGATTCATTTTATACTCCCCTTAACGAATATAGTCGGTATGTGGTTGATTAACGTAAGCTTTAAACTGGTCAATTGAGCCATGACTTTGCAGTAAAGTTGCAAGTGATATGACATATTTATAAGCATTTAAAGCCATTTCAGTTTTTAACGCACTTAATGCATTTTGCGCATCAATCACTTGGGTTGCTGTACCCATTCCTTCGCGGAAAGAAAGTTCTTGAATACGTAGGTTCTCTTGAGCGGCATTTACGTTTCTTTGTAAGAGCTGATGACTTTGCTGAGCAGAGTTAAGTTCGTTATATGACTTATTCAAAAGAGCTTCAATCTCTTGTTTAGTTCGCTCAGTCATGAGTTCAGAGGCATAGCGCTTCAATTCGGCAGCGTGAATATTCTTATTTTTATCAACACCTGAAAATAGGTTGTATTTTGCCATTACACCGACAATCCAGTTTTCATTTTCATCAAGCGCATATTCACCAAATGCAAATAGACTTGGTTTTTTTGCGGCTTGTTGAGCTTGAATATTGACATTAGCCAGTTGAGTATCCATCTGCATTTTTTGTACAAGGCTAGATTTTTGTGAATAACTGGTTAAAAGTGATTCTAGAGACTGGCTTGGGGTGTTGTTTACAAATAAAGGTGTACTTAAATCTACATTATTTTGTTGATGTAAAAGATTATTAAGGCTAAAGCGGCTGGCGTTTAAGTTGGCTTGAGTATTTTGTAAAGTTCGTTCCGCATTATTACGCGCGACTTCAAACTGCATGCGTTGCCCTTTACTAATAAATCCTTGTTGTTCCAGCTTTAGGGCATTGCTGTAATGTTTTTGCATCGCATTAAAGTTAAATAAACTACTTGCGACCAGTTGCTGCTGTAATTGCACATTAAAGTAACTTTGTACAACTTCAAACCGCTGTATATCTTGTTGTTGTTGGCTTGAAAGCTCAGAGCGCTGTGCTTGTATATTAGCTATTTTTTTTGCGCTGCTGGTTAAGCCGCCTGTATAGAGTGGCATTACGACTGAAATGGAAGGGCGTACAACCTGATCTTCGATAGTCAGATTCGCATAATCAGGAAAGCGATTTATACCATCATGTATGGTTTGGTTTGCACCTTCTTGAACTTGTCCCAGCACATCTGATGGAATGACATTGTTCCACTGTGAAAGTTTATCGTTGAGTCCTTGGCTCAAATCATTCTCAAGTTTTTGTTTAAAAGAGCCAAGAGGTACATCTGTTTCACTATGAAAAGCGTAGGCTCTCACATTTAAATCAACTCTAGGTAAACCGAGGCCCTTTACTGCTTCAGCTTCTAATTGAGATGCTTGCTGTAATGCTTGGTTGGCTTGAGTACTATATGAACTTTTCAAAGCTTGTTGTTCTGCTTCAGCATAACTTAAGCTTCCGGCATATAAATGATTAGTGAAAAAAAAGCCTAAAGCCAAAGCAAGATGTTTTGGTTTAAATGAAAAGGGAAAAATAGAATGTCTATATCGATGTGTTGGCATTTTAAATAACAATTTTTGGCATCCCTTATAGTTTAAATTTCTTGTTATTAAATTCAATTATCATCTTGTTTATTATACATTTGTATAAAAACATGGTGGTTTTTAGCTCCTTTAATTATTGAATTTACTAAGCCAATATTTTTGTAATAGCTATCAAGGTATGTGAAATGATAATCACAAGTCAAGTTGATCTTTTTGCTTAAAAATTTTTTTAAATGATGAAACTGGTCATTAAAACTAAAGAAATAACTGCCACAATAATTGAAAAAATAAACCTAAATACAGTCCAGCATTGAAATATTTACTTGAGAAGCTGCTGCAAGCTTAAGCAATCTGTGGTTAAATGCCATTTTTATTGTGTTTGACTTTATACAAGGGAAAAATCATGCGCGCGTACAATTTCTGTGCTGGTCCTGCTGCATTACCTACTGCCGTTTTAGAAAAAGCTCAACAAGAATTGTTGGATTGGCAAGGTAAAGGTCTATCCATCATGGAAATGAGTCACCGTAGTGCTGACTATGTTGCTGTGGCTGAAAAAGCTGAAGCAGATTTACGTAAGTTAATGAATATTCCAGAAAACTATAAAGTACTGTTTTTACAAGGCGGTGCGTCATTACAATTTTCTGCTATTCCTTTAAACCTTTTAGGTAAGAACAGTAAAGCCGATTATATTCACACTGGCATCTGGTCTGAAAAAGCGTTAAAAGAAGCAAAACGTTATGGCGATATTAATGTTGTAGAAGCTGGCATTAAAGTAGATGGCAAGTTCGCAATTTCTGAGCAAAGCGAATGGAATTTATCTGATGATGCAGCATATGTACATTATGCGGATAATGAAACGATTGGTGGCTTACAGTTCGCAGGAATTCCTGATGTAAAAGCGCCACTTGTTTGTGACTATTCATCAAGTATTTTATCTGCTCCATTAGATGTGACCAAGTTTGGTTTAATCTATGCTGGTGCACAAAAAAATATTGGTCCTGCTGGTTTAACAATTGTCATTATTCGTGATGACTTACTTGATCAAGCTAAACCAGAAATTCCAAGCATTTTAAAATATGGTGACCAAGCGAAAAATGGTTCTATGGTAAATACACCATCGACTTATGCATGGTACTTGTCTGGTTTGGTATTTGAATGGTTGCTAGAGCAGGGTGGGGTAGATGCGATCCATAAAGTGAACCTTGAAAAAGCTCAATTGCTCTATGGTTATATCGACTCAAGTGATTTCTACAATAACCCGATCGCAATTCCAAACCGTTCAATTATGAATGTACCGTTTACCTTGGCAGACGAAGCTTTAGAAAAGCAATTCTTAAAAGAAGCAGAAGCTAATCACTTGTTGAATTTAGCTGGCCACCGTTCTGTCGGCGGTATGCGTGCAAGTATTTATAATGCCGTTCCATTAGAAGGCGTACAGGCTTTAATCAACTTTATGGATGATTTTGCAAAGCGTAATGGTTAAGCAAATCAAATAAATAAAGCCCTCAAATGAGGGCTTTATTTATTGAATAAGTTATAAATTAAAAAGGCACTAAACCAAACTGGTGCATGAATATGGCAGCTAAGAACATACCCAAGACAAAAAAGCAAAACGCACCAGTATCGACCTTTACGCGCAGGCTACTGGATTGAATGAGGCTGGTAGTTTGTTCGGGTATAATCTTCATTCAATAACCTAATTATTAAAATATTAGTGAAATTCAATTAGTTTCACCCTTTTTAGCACAAATAGTCGCCTGAATCCAGATATTACCGCGAATATATTCGCCAATATTAAAGTTTTTATACAAATCGTTTTTGGTCGCAATGCGCACTAATATGGCAGGAAGATCATCTTCTAAAACTAAAGTAACATCATAAAGGGTATATTCTGCCCCCATAAATGTCATAGAAGTTTTACCAACAATATTACCTTGGAACCATGCTTCATCTTCTTGACCAAGATTTTCGCCATATAAATAAGCGACCATTTTAGAAAAATCAACGGTTACAGGTTCTTGATCTTCTGGAGTTTTTGGTTGCCACTCATTAATGAGTTCCTGTAAATTTTCAGGAGCAACACCATTATGTTCAGTTAAAATTGCATTTAATGCACGGTGATGTTTAATCGAAGCTGGGTCATCAACAATAATTTTTTCGCCTGCTGGAACAGGTTCTAATTCATAAGCCCACGCATTAAATTGGACTTGATAGTTTTGATTTTTGTCATATTGACAGTAGTTAACACTAAATAAATTATCAAATGCATAAACAGTTGTATTTTTATTTAATCTTAAACTTAACACGGCTTGTGTTGCAGAGTCACAAGTAATGATGCGTTCAATTTTTGCATTATATTGATATGGACTTTCAAAACTTGGGAAGGCTGTTTTAAGCGCACGAGGTTTTTGGTTTTCAACAGCAATAATTTGATTGATCGTAACTTTTTGATCTTGTGGACCTTGAATGAGCCAAAAAGATTGGTCCATGTCTTCTTCATGTTCACACAAACCCATTGGCATTACAGGTGCATCAAGTGCCAGTCCTAACCATTTTGGTACATCTGTTTCGGGATGGGACGTCAATAGATTCCAATGTTCTCCATGACTACCAAAATTTTGGTCATTTACTTTAATAACTTCTGGACTATTTTGATTTTTCATAAGCACGATGCTGTTGGGTTCACATTACTTGTTATATTAAATCGAGGGTGTTTGCTATTTTTCAAGTCTCCATATGTAAATTCTCTTGTAAAAGCGCGTATTTAGTCATTTAAAGAGAAATGCTACTTTTATTGATAAATTAAAAACAAACCTAATCTATAAAAACTTCAATGTTGAAATTAAAAATAAGTTTAATGTTTATTTCTACTCACCTTAGAAAAGCATCTGTTAGACTAATATTTTTAGTGGAAATAGAGAATAACGTGCTGCCATTTAAGTTATGGGTAGACGCAGACGCCTTACCGAAAATTCTACGTGAAGTGATTTTACGTGCATCAGATCGTTATCAATTAGAAGTCATTTTTGTTGCCAATCAAAATGTTGGTATCACGCCCTCTGTTCGTATTAAATCAATACAGGTTTTAAGTGGTGCCGATCAGGCAGATAAAGAAATAGTCGAGCGTATGGTTGAAAATGACATTGTCATTACGCAGGATATTCCGCTGGCAGCTCAGGTGATTGAGAAAGGTGGAGTTGCTATTCATCCCCGTGGTGAAGTTTATACAACGGCGAATGTTAAAGCGCGTTTACATCTACGTGATTTCATGGATACGCTCCGTGGTGCAGGTGTGCAAACTGGTGGACCACCTCCTATTTCCGAACGAGATAAACGTGAATTTTCAAGTTCATTAGATCAAACGATTTTAAAGCAAAAACGTAAAATAGCTAAGTGAGCATCGCATGCCATCGCAAACCAATTTGGCTCTAACCTATGCCTTGTTAGTGTTTATCTGGGCAACAACTCCGTTGGCAATTGTCTGGAGTGTGTCAGATCTACATCTGATGTGGGCATTGTTATTACGCTTTTTTATTGCACTGCCTTTGGCTGTCATCATATTGCTAATTTTGAGAACACCTTTTCCGACTCATCGACAAGCAGTTCATAGCTACATTGCTGGATCTTTTAGCTTAATTGGTTCTCAAATTTTTACTTATGCCGCGACCCAATATTTAAGTTCAGGCATGATTGCACTTATGTTTGGCTTAGCACCGATTATGGCGGGGCTTATTGGGCGGTTTGCTTTTAGCCAACAACTTTATAAGCTGCAATGGTTGGGTATGGCAATTGCGGTCTGTGGGCTAGCTATTATTTGTCTGAGCGGTGCGAATCAGCATGTACACCCGTTTGGTATTGTTCTTATGCTAATCAGTGTGTTTGTTTATTCTTTTTCAATTTTCTGGGTCAAGAAAGTTAATGCACAGATCCAGCCGATGGCTCAGGCAACTGGCTCTATTTTAGTGTCTTCTATTTTTGCTAGTTGTTTCATCCCATTTATTTGGCAATATGCACCAACACATTTGCCGGAAGCCAAATCATTATTTGCCCTAATTTATACGGTACTCATGGCTTCACTGGTTGCTATGTTCTGTTATTTCAAACTTATACAAAATATTCAGGCAACCACCTTGTCTTTAACTACAGTGATCACGCCAATGATCGCTATGATAATTGGGGCAGCTTTAAATCATGAGCAGCTTTCAATTATGGTTTTTGTCGGTGCTTTCATTATCTTGTCTGGACTCTTTTTATATTTCTATAAAGACATTCAGGCAAACCGGAACTTTGCTCAACATATGAAGTCTAAATAGGAGAAGATTTGGGTAATTTGTTGAGCTTATTCATTAAATTGTTCTAATTCGTAGCGAAATGCACGATCAAATTGATCTCCCAACTTAACTAGTAGAAAATAGCGCAGCAATATAATATTAGGATTGTTAAGGATAAGTCAGAACTTACTGATTTTTAAACCTTAATACAGCATCTAACGGTATGGTCAAATAGTAGATGGGGGTGCAATTTGCCATCAACATCTTATATTTTCCATCAATGACCTTGGATTTAGAAGGTATGTTTAAACCAATCTCACTGTATATAGGGTTGAGATATACTCGCGCAAGACGCAGTAATCATTTTATTTCTTTTATTGCATTGGTTTCGATGGTCGGTTTGACACTAGGTGTCGCTGTGCTGATTACAGTACTTTCTGTCATGAACGGTTTCGATCGCGAATTGAAAAACCGTGTGTTAGGAATGGTGCCGCAAGCAACAGTTTCATCTACACAAATCCTCACGGATTGGCCTGAACTCGTGAAGCGAGTTGAACATCATCCACATGTAACAGGGGTTGCACCTTTTACGCAATTGCAAGGTATGTTAACTGCGCAAGGGCAAGTCGCTGGTATTATGGTGACGGGTATTGACCCAAAATATGAAAAGAATGTCTCTATTATTCAAAATCATATTGTTGCCGGGAGTTTAGATTCACTTAAAAAAGGTGAATTTGGTATTGTACTTGGTAAAGATATGGCTGATTCATTGGGCTTACGTCTAAATGATAGTGTGACATTGGTTTTACCAGAAGCAACACCGTCTCCAGCAGGTGTTGTACCTCGTTTCAAGCGTTTTAAAGTGGTTGGTATTTTTAGTGTAGGCGCTGAAGTGGACTCTATGGTGGGTTATATTGCCCTATATGATGCTTCAACCTTATTACGCTTACCAGATGGTGCTCAAGGTGTCCGTTTAAAACTAGATGATATTTTTGCAGCGCCGCAAGTTGCTGATGATTTAGTAAAAAGTTTACCAAGCAATTTCTACGCGACGAACTGGACCTATACGCATGGTAATTTATTTAATGCCATTCAAATGGAAAAAACTCTAGTCGGTTTATTGCTTGTCCTTATTATTGTGGTTGCAGCATTTAATATTGTTTCGTCATTGGTCATGGTGGTGACTGATAAAAAATCTGATATCGCAATTTTGCGCACATTAGGCGCTTCGCCGTCGATGATTACTAAAATATTTATGGTTCAAGGCACCGTAATTGGTGTGATTGGTACCGTTGCGGGTACGGTTTTAGGTGTTATTTTAGCCTTAACCATTAGTGATATCATTTCATGGTTTAACAATGTGTTGGGCTTAAATCTATTTGATGCTTACTTTGTACATTACCTTCCTTCTTATTTAAGATGGCAAGATGTGACGATTATCGTGATTGTTTCTTTACTTTTAAGCTTCTTGGCGACTATTTATCCGGCGCTTCGTGCTGCCAAAGTTCAACCTGCCGAGGCTCTGCGCTATGAGTAAAATTGTTTTAGAAGCGAAAGAAATATATAAACATTTTGATGACGGTAAATCTAAAGTTGAAGTCATTAAAGGTCTTTCTTTACAAGTTGAAGCAGGGCAGTTTGTTTCGATTGTCGGTGCGAGTGGTTCAGGTAAAAGTACTTTGCTTCATGTGCTAGGTGGTTTAGAGCAGCCAACTCAAGGGCAAGTATTTTTAAATGGTCAGCGTTTTGATAATTTAGGTGAAGCTGAACGTGGTTTTCAGCGTAACCAATACCTCGGTTTTGTTTATCAATTTCATCATCTATTACCTGAGTTTTCTGCGCTTGAAAATGTAGCAATGCCTTTAATGCTTCGTGCAGATAGCCAATTTAAATCGGTAAAAGCGCAAGCTGAATATTTACTTGATCGAGTTGGATTGTCTCATCGTATGGATCATAAGCCAGGGGAGCTTTCAGGTGGTGAGCGCCAACGTGTGGCTTTAGCGCGTGCTTTAGTCACTAAACCAGCGGTTGTTCTGGCTGATGAACCTACAGGTAATTTAGACCGTAAAACAGCTCTAGGTATTTTTGAATTACTGACCGATCTTAAGAAAGAACTCAACATGGCAATGTTAATTGTGACACATGATGAGCATTTAGCTCAGGCTGCTGATTCTATTTTGCACATGCAAGATGGACTCTGGGTGAGTGGTTCTTAAAAAATTGTCATTAAATCACATTGTTAAAGCCCACTTAGTTGGGCTTTAATTTTGCCCCTAAAAAGATAATGATATGACTTTGCATGTTAAAACTTATTTTAATGGGGTGGATTGGGGGTATTGCATTTATGGGGATAGATATCCCTTTAATAATGCAATATGGGTGGTTAGGTAAAGTCTTGCTTGTTATAGGCTTTATTTTTTATATTTTTAAGAGAAATATTTTCTTAAATCACCCCATATTAAAAGCCATTTACTGTCTAGTCTGTGCTATTAGTCTCTTTACTATAGGACATCAATATGCTCAGCATGCCTTAAATCAAAGATTAGAACTGCGACAAATGCAGCCTAAAACTTTAGATATTATTGTGTATGTAGACCATATAAGTGAAGAAAAAGAAGATAAGACACAGCAACCCGTTCAGGTACTAGGGCAGTCCTTACATCCCGCAAATTGGCTATTATATTTAAAAAATCAAAAAGTAATCTCAGCCGTAGATGAGCCAAAATTACAATTAGGCCATTACTATCGAATTTCTGGTAAAACCAAACCTGCTCATAGTTATGCAGTAGCTGGTGTTTTTGACCAAGAACAATGGTTTATTCAGCGAGACATAATGTCCGGTTTTAGTGTTCAGCATATTGAGCCTTTAAGCCCTGATGAAATTTATCAGTTGGGTTATCAACATCATTTAAAAGAGCAGCAGAAGTTTTTTAATAGCCAAAAATTAAATATAGAAAAATTGCGTCTAAAATTTAGATTGATGCTACAAAAATCTCCTTTGCAAAATAAAGGACTATTATTAGCTTTATTAATAGGGGACGAAAGTCTCTTAAATGATGAGATTAGAAATCAATTTAAGGAATTAGGAATCTCTCATCTATTGGCGATTTCAGGGCCTCATGTACTCATTTTTGCTATCATGTTATCTTGGGTATTACATCAATTAATAAGACGTTATTATCCGCAGATTTATTTGCGTCAACCTAAACAAATATGGGCCATGATTCCATTATGTTCCGGTGTTTTGATTTATACGGCATTTGTTGGTTTTGAAATTCCTGCCTTAAGAACTTTACTCTCAGTATTTTTATTTGCCTTTTTATTATTGATCAAACTACCTGTTAAACCATTTTCACTCTTGGTTTATAGTGCAAGTCTACTTTTACTTTTCGATCCCTTCAGTGTTTTATCCGCAGGTTTTTGGCTGTCTTATGGTTCTTGCTTTATTTTATTACGGATTTATCAAACTATAGAGCAGGCTCCAAATCTTGTTTCAACTAGTCTGTTATCTAAAATCATTCTTTTCGGCAAAATCTTAATTGAATCTCAAGGCAAAATATTTATAGCCCTATGTCCTTTAATGCTTATTTTCTTTCAACAGATTTCATGGGTTGCGCCTTTTACAAATATTATTGCAGTTCCCTTACTTGGAGGAGTGATTGTTCCTTTAAATATTTTTGCTGCTTGTATATGGCTGATTTTTAATCCTATTGGAAGTTTACTTTTTCAAATTAATGATGTTCTGATCAGTATATTACTGACATGTTTTGGCTTTTTAGAGAAGCTATCTCTACCATTACAAGGTTTTAGCCTGACACCACTTGATTTAGTGTGCCTTAGCTTCGTTATTATTATCTTATTTTTACCGCGTGGGATTTTACCCAAATCTTGGGGGCTAATATGCTGTTTACCCTTGATCATTCCAGATAAGTCGTCCCAGCAAATCCAATTAAATATTATAGATGTGGGGCAGGGGCAAGCTATTTTCTTGCAGCACCCGCAGCAGACATGGCTTATCGATACGGGTGGGTCTTATGATGAGAAAGCTTTTAGTATTGGTCAAAATGTGGTGATTCCATATTTACGCCAAAAGGGAATTAAACAACTGGATCATGTCATACTATCTCATCTTGACCAAGATCATAGTGGAGCATTTCCTTCTATTGCTCAGACTTTTTCTATTAAACAAGTCATATCAAATGAATTATGGAAAGAGCAAATTAGAGAACCATTTACTTATTGTCATCAAGGCCAAAAATGGCAATATCCACAATTAGATATTGAAATTCTTTGGCCTAAAGAAAAAGATTTGAACTTAGTTTCTTCAAATCAAAACCAATATTCTTGTGTGGTTTATATTCACTTAAAACAGATAAATGGTTATCAAAATTATTTAATTATGGGTGATGCAGGGTGGGAAGCAGAATATCAACTCATGAAAGAATATCCTGATTTAAAGGTAGATGTTTTGGTATTAGGTCATCATGGAAGTAAACATAGTTCGGCTTATGACTTTTTAGCGACTCTAAAACCAAAGCTTGTTGTTGCTTCTGCTGGCTTTAATAATCGTTATGGTCATCCAAGCAAAGAGGTTTTAGCGAGAGTACAAGCACTTCATATTCCATTTAAAAGCACAGTTGGACAAGGGACATTAAGCTTTGTATCTCGCAATCATCAGATGGTTTTATACACTCGACGTTTCGAGCGTACTTGGCTTCACCGGAATTTGTGAAGCCTCGGCTTTAAGCTTGGCAATGATTTGTAGTGCTTCATCTGGATCAAGATTATAAATATTATCTAAAGCAGGGTTCGCTTTAAAACGTTTATAACTCCAGTGATAGTGTTCAGGATAATGCTGGATCAGTTGTTCAATGGCTTGATGAATAACAAAGGTTCCATCATCGGCACTACCTTCGTAAATCTTCTCATCCATAGGCTCAATATGCATCGTAAAACCGTCGTGTTCATTACGAATCGCATAAAGAAATAATGCTTTGGCTTTTGTTTTTTGGATGAGCTTGGCACTTAAATTACTTGAAGCAAGTGGTACACCAAAATAATTGATCATATCCCCACCAACATTAGGTGTATGGTCGGGTAAAATTACCGTGGTTTCGCCTTGTTTTAGTGCTTTAAAAATTTGTCGAACACCCGTCTCATCGGTAGGTACCAAGTTGGCTTGTTCACGACTACGTGCTTCGCGAACAAAACGGTCTGCATCTTCATTTTTTACAGGCTTGTATAAAATAGTCATGGAAGTGAACTGGGCACACCAAGCATTCATGATTTCCCAGGTACCAAAATGTGGAACAATCAAAACCACACCTTTTTTTTCTGCCAGTGCTTCATGAAAGTAATGTTCACCCTCAATATGGTGAATTCTTGAAATATTCTTACTATTTGATGAGCCCCAAATACTTAAAAACTCGAAGTATGAGGTTAACTCGTTACGAATAGCTTGTTGTGTAATATCTATTCGTTGCTGTGGTGTTAAGTGGGGAAGTGCAATTTGTAAGTTAAGTTCTATACTTTTTGATGTTCTAGTAATTTTTAAAGTATTGACTAACCCTGCCAACATACGGGCAATAAAACGTCCAAATTGAATGGGTTGACGGCTAAAAGTTTTGAGTAAGTAATAGTTCATGCTTTTTACATCTAGTTTGGTCATCTATCGCGGTAAAAAGGAGGCAACAAGTAAAAAAAGATAAAAATATTATAAATGAAATCATATAATTTAGACAGTTTTTATCAAATCAACGTATATAATGACATCATTTTAGATTGATTTGGATTGGAATTTTATGTCCGATTGGCCACCAAAACCACAAAATGAACCTATAATCCCTAAACAAAATGGACCAGAATGGCAAATTCTTGAGAAGGCTGTACTTGCTTCAGTAGAAGAGCAACGCCGTAGTCGTCGTTGGGGTATCTTCTTCAAAACATTAACTTTTATTTATCTACTATTTATTATTGTACTTATGGGTAAAGGCTGTTCAACCAGCAAAGAAGGCTCTGCTGTAAGTAGCAGTAGTGCTCATTTAGCGGTGGTAGATATTATTGGAACGATTGATGCTTCAAGCAATCAAGCAGTAAATAGTGAAGATACCAATAAAGCGCTTAAACGTGCTTTTGAAGCCTCAAATAGTAAAGCTGTTGCACTTAATATTAACTCACCTGGCGGTTCTCCAGTTCAGTCTGATGAAATTTGGCAGGAAATTCGTTATTTGAAAAAACAACATCCTGATAAAAAAGTTTATGCTGTTATTGGTGATATGGGTGCATCGGGTGCGTACTATATTGCGTCTGCTGCCGATGAAATTATTGTCAATCCATCAAGTTTAGTGGGTTCAATTGGTGTGATCATGCCTAACTATGGCATTACTGGTTTAGCCCAGAAGCTCGGTATTGAAGACCGTACTTTAACTGCCGGAACGAATAAAGACATTTTAAGTATGACAAAACCGATTGATCCTGCTCAAAAGCAACATATTCAATCTGTTCTTGATAATGTTCATACTCACTTTATTACCGCAGTGAAAGAAGGCCGTGGTAAGCGTTTAAAATCGAATGATCCAGCTATTTTTTCTGGCTTATTCTGGACGGGTGAACAAGCAATTCAATTAGGTGTTGCTGACCGTTCAGGTAATATTACGAGCTTGATGCGTGAACTAAACCTTGATAATAAAGTTGACTACACAATTGAGCGTAACCCACTACAATCCATTTTGGGCCGTATGGGGGCACAAATCGGGCAAGGAGTAAGTGAATCTATTGCTCAAGAGGTGCAGACTAGTCAAAGCGCAAAATTACAATAAATCTGTATTTTTAGGATAACGGTATGTCAATGAAACCGGTTATACACTTTGCGCATGCCAATGGTGTGCCATCTATGGTGTATCAAAAATTGTTTGATCAATTAAAAGATGAGTATGACGTAATTTATGTTCCACTCATTGGTCCTGACAAACGTTATCCTGTGACGAATCATTGGCCTGCTTTGGTTGATCAAGTTATTGATAGTATTGTGCGTCAGGCGAAAGGACGTAAAGTCATCGGATTAGGCCATTCTCTTGGTTCGGTTTTAACATTGATGGCCTCTTTTCGACGTCCTGAACTTTTCTCTCAAGTCATTATGTTAGATCCGCCTCTTATTTTAGGACGATATTCATTTGCTTTTCATATGGCAAAATTATTTCGTCCTAAATTAGTTGATGCGATGACACCGGCGGGCTTATCTGCACGTCGTCGTGAACATTGGGAATCAAGAGAACAGGCTGCTGAATTATTACGTCCCAAAGGTTTCTATAAAGATTTTGATGAAGATTGTTTCCAAGCTTATATTGATTATGCTTTAAAAGAAGATTCGGTTCGCGGTGGAGTAACTTTAACCATTTCCCGTGAAGATGAAGTGGCAATTTTCCGTAAAAATCCTTCTTGGTGGTGGTTACCTATGCCAAAAACTAAGATGCCTGTGCATTTAGTTGTGGGCAAAGAAAGTGCTTTTTTAAAAAGAGGCTTTCCTCAAATGGCAAAGCGGAAAATGGGCATCCCATTTACTGTGGTTGAAGGAGGGCATATGTTTCCACTAGAGCATCCTATTGACACAGTAAACTCTATAAAGAAATTGATTCATCAACAGCTAAATTAATTTTTTAAACACATAAAAAAAGGACATGCCAGCATGTCCTTTTTTATTTTTGTTTGTTAGTAAAACATTTTACCAACTTGCAAAACGAATAGGATCTTTTAGAACTTGATTACGGAAATAGGCTTGCCCATCTTTCCAAGTAAGTTGACCGTTACACAACCATTCTGCAACTTGAGGATAAATAAAATGCTCAAGTGTATGTACTCGATCTGCTAATGAAGCAGCAGTATCATGTTCTTTAACTGATATAGCTGATTGGGCTATAGATTGACCAGAATCCAGTTCAGCAGTTACAAAGTGCACGGTACAACCATGTAAACGATCACCTGTGTTTAAAACACGTTGATGCGTATTCACACCTTTGTAAGCTGGAAGAAGCGAGGGATGTATATTCAGCATTTTCCCTTGCCATTTGTTGACAAAGGTTGGCGTTAAGATACGCATGAAGCCAGCTAAAATAACTACATCTACTTCCCAAGCTAAGAGTTGCTGATGCATTGCTTCATCAAACACTTCACGAGTTGGAAAGTCTTTATGGGAGATAACAGCGGTAGCAATATTAGCTTTTTGAGCGCGCTCTAAGGCATAAGCATCTGCTTTATTAGACAGTACACCTACAATTTGCCCTGATAGATTTGCATCTATCAAGGCTTGTAAATTACTGCCGTTCCCAGAGACTAGAACAGCAATTTTTATCATGCAAAGATCACACGAATTTTTTCGTCTGCACCTTCTACTGATTCAGCATTTTCTTGGATATGTCCAATCTTCCAAGCTTTTTCGCCTTGAGCATTAAGCACTTCAATTGCTTTTTCAGCATCATTTGCATCAACAGCAATAACCATACCTACGCCACAGTTAAAAGTACGGTACATTTCAAAGCGTTCTACATTGCCTTCGCGTTGTAGAAGTTGGAATAATTCAGACCATTCCCAAGAAGACTCATCAATTACTGCTTGTGCACCATTTGGTAATACGCGAGGTAAGTTACCTGGTAAACCACCACCAGTAATGTGTGCCATAGCATGAACATCAACTTGTTTGCAGAGTTCAAGAACTGGTTTTACATAAATACGAGTTGGTTCCATTGCTACATCAGCAAGAGGACGACCATCAATTATTTGAGTTAAATCAACGTTTTTAACGTCTAAAATTTTACGCAGTAATGAGTAACCATTAGAGTGAGCACCACTCGATGCAACACCGATAAGTACATCACCAGACTTTACTTTAGAGCCATCAATAATTTTGCTTTGTTCAACAACACCAACGGCAAAACCAGCAAGATCGTAATCTTCGCCTTCATACATTCCTGGCATTTCTGCGGTTTCACCACCTACAAGTGCGCAACCTGCAAGTTCACAACCTTTACCAATACCAGTAACAACATTTGCAGCAACGTCAACATTTAAGTGACCAGTCGCGTAATAATCAAGGAAGAATAATGGTTCTGCACCACAAACTAAAAGGTCATTTACACACATAGCCACAAGGTCTTGGCCAATTGTGTCATGACGATTAAGATTAAGTGCCAAACGTAATTTAGTTCCTACACCGTCGGTTCCAGAAACTAAAACAGGCTCTTCATAACCTTTAGGAATTTTGCATAGTGCACCAAAGCCACCAAGACCGCCCATTACTTCAGGACGACTTGTACGTTTAGCGACTGACTTGATACGATCGACCAGTGCGTCGCCCGCTTCAATGTCAACACCCGCATCTTTGTAGCTTAAACCGGTATTTGGGGTAGAAGTTGAGTTGCTCATAAATGAAGTCTCCGCATTGGCGGCAGATTATAACCTGAATATACGAAACTCTTATGTTATTTATGCTCGAAAATGCTATCTTTAATAAAAATATTTTTTCATTTATAACGATTAAATCAAAAAAGGCTAGATTTTATGCAAGATCGTATACTGCGCCGTATTTTTTTACTCGCAGGTATTGTATTGCTGGTATGGGTGTTGTACTTACTCAAGCCTGTAGTCATTCCTTTTATCGGTGCTTTTTTCCTCGCTTATTTATTCAGTCCACTTGTTGATGTGCTGGTAAAAATGAAATTGCCTCGTTGGTTGGCAATTAGCATGGTATTTGTCGGAATAGGTGTAACCTTAACTATTGCACTCTGGTATTTAGTTCCACTGATTTGGAAACAATTAGTTTATGCACGAGATAGTATTCCAGCAGGCATTCACTGGATTAATGCTACTTTTTTACCTTGGGTATCTTCGACATTTAATGTCCAGCAAATGGAAATTGACACCGAGCAGTTGTCCAAAGCTGTGATGGAATATGTCCAAACAAACTATAGTGCAGACAGCATTCAGGCAGTGTTATTAAAATTGGCTCAATCGGGTTTGAATTTTATTCAAATTGGTGGGACAGTTGTTTTAATTCCTATTATTGCTTTCTATTTCTTGCTGGATTGGGAACGTATGTTACAAAACTTACGTCGTCTCATTCCGCGTCCATATGAAGCAACTACTTTACAGATCGTTGGCGAATGCCATAGTGTTTTAGGTGCATTTGTTAAAGGTCAGTTTCTGGTCATGCTATTGCTTGGCGTAGTTTATGCAGTTGGTTTGCAACTCATTGGTTTGGAAGTTGGTCTTATTATTGGTATGGTGGCTGGGCTTGCTAGTATTATTCCTTATTTAGGATTTGCCGTAGGTATTATTGCCGCTATTATTGCCAGCTTGTTCCAGTTCGGATTGGATTGGATGCATCTATTACTGGTTGGTGTAGTTTTTATGATTGGCCAAGCGGTAGAAGGCTATATTCTACAGCCATTCCTACTGGGTGATAAAATTGGCCTATCTCCTGTCGCAGTTGTTTTTGCAGTATTGGCAGGTGCACAGCTTGCAGGCTTCTTGGGGATGTTAATTGCATTGCCTGTTGCTGCGGTTATTGTAGTGTTGTTGAAGCATTTAAGAGAGAATTATGAAAGAAGCTCACTTTATGCTCCACCTTCTACATTAGTGATACAACATGGCGATATCGAGCAAATTCATGTACAAACTGAGAGCACTAAGCTTGATCTTGAAGTTAAAACACAGCAAGATACAGATGAACTGAAATCCCCTAACCAGAAATAATTTCAAGGTTAATTCAATATATGCGTCAACTCCAACTGGATATAGAACCTCAACTTGATGCCCGAATCAGTGATTTTTCGGGACCGGGTTGGGGGCATGTAGTCGATGCTGTGCGTCAATTACATGCTGGTCTGGTGAGTAGGTTTTACATCTATGGTGGAGCTGGGACGGGGAAGAGTCATTTACTTTCTGCAATTTGTGATTCTTATTTAGAACTAGGCAAATCTGCGATTAAAGTCTCTTTACTGGAACTGCTTGATGCACCTATTGAGGCAATTACGTCTCTAGAACATTATGATCTTGTTGCTTTGGATGATATTGAATCAATTAGTGGCGTACCTCACTGGCAAAAAGCTGTTTTTCATTTAATGAATAATCACGAAGGACAACTGGTATTCTCTTCGCGTGTAGCACCGATCGAATTAAAGCTTGAATTGCCAGACTTACAGTCACGACTTACACAGGCCGTTAGTGTAAAAGTGCCGAGTGGAAGTTTATATGCAGACCGCTATGCCTTGGTGACATCTGTAATGGCTAGACGTGGTATCCACTTTGATCAGCAAATTGTTGATTACTTATTATTACATGGTCCTCACCAAGCATCTCTTTTACTGCAAACTGTTGCTCAGTTAGAAAAACTACTCAAAGGTGAAAAAACAAAACTTTCTAATGCGACTTTAAGACAAATTTACGCTTTGATTGATGAATATCAACAGTAGACTTTCTAACTTAAGTTTGCTGTTTTGTTTAAATTAAACTCATATAATTTAAAAGATAGCTTTCCCTACATAAGTTTTTTCATTTCAGAATAGTTGTATTTATAACTTCTAAATTTTCTTTTAATTTTTTAATACGCCACTTTTTTGTATTTAAAAAAATTTTTAGATCTACGAAGCTTTTTGTAATCTAGCTCAAAAATGACTCTAAAGACCGACCAAAATGTCTTGAGAATTTCTACTTCCTGTGACAAAGTACGCACAAAGGATGCGGTTGCAAAAGCGGAAATTTTGCAATTTTGACAAAGAAAAATGAAAAAAGATGTAAGGAGATGGGTATGCTCAAACGGAGCATTGCTTTTGCTTTATTGGCTATTGCTGGACACGCTTATTCTGCTGATATTCAAGTCACAACTACAACTGATGAAGATGTCGATAACACGGTCTGTTCATTACGCGAGGCTGTAAAATTTCTAAATTATCGAGCCTCTTCCAATGCTGCTGATGTTGAAAAATATGCAAATGGTTACAATGGTTGTGGTAATAAAGACGCTTCATCAAATATTATTTTGCAACGTGATAAAGAATATTTATTAAATACAAGTATAACGATTGCAGCGCCTCTTACTATCTCAATAACTGAAAATGATTCCCCTTTTGAAGACACTGATCAACCAGGCTCTCATAATGCTACTATTAAAATAGCAAGCACCGACAGGCTATTTCACATAGATGATGGCAGTACAGAAAAGCCATCATTTTCCGTTTATTTCAATGATCTTAACTTACAGGGTGCTGGGGCGAAATCAAATGTTACTATCGGCGGTTTAATTCTAAATCACGAAAGCTTAATTATTCAAAACTCTCGATTAACTGATGGATATGCTAATGAAGGCGGAGCTATTTATAATCAGGGATTATTGACTCAAACAGATCAAACTGCTGGATCAGTTCGTATTATAAATAGCCTTATTCAAAATAATAAAGCAAATCAGGGCGGGGTGATTTATAGTGAACAGCCTTTGTATTTTATTACTCAATCAGTAATACGTGATAATGAAGTTAGTTTAGCAAGCGGATCACTTTTCTTCAGTGCAAATAAATTTAATGACGAAAGTACTGGGCAATATTTAAGTCGCCGAGCTATTGGATTAAGTAATAGTACGTTTTTTCACAATAAAGTCGGTTTTATTGCCAATATTTACGATGGAATGTTTGTTAATAACATCACCATGATAAAAAATGATAAAGGCCTATTTCTTGATGCTCCGCAAGGTAATGCTTCTATTTCAAATAGTGTTTTAGTTGGTAATGCAGTCAATTGTCAAGCTAGTGCAACTGATAAAACAATTATACAAAGTAATTTGGTGACAGCAGAATGTAATCGAAATGCCTCATCAAAACTTCCTAATATTCTTTACCCTAGTAATGAAAGATTAATAGTAGGTAATACTGATGAGGGAGTATGTGATGTGACATCAAAAGACGGATTGTTTTGTCCGTTTAGCACGCCTAAAGATAGTTTCTTAGGTTTTTTTAAGCCTCGATTGCTTGAGAGCTACACCACTTTAGCAGATTCCCTGATTATTAATAAAGGCCGCTTATACAGTGATGCTTCCTCAATTGGTTTAGCAAGTTGTGAGAGATTAGATCAAAGAGGAAAAAGACGTACTGGTTATGATGAGCTGTGTGATCTAGGTGCAATTGAATACATCTTAGATAGTGAAATTGCACCTGTTGGTCAGGATATTAGATATGGTCAAGTTGCAAAATTCAGTATTTTGGGTTCTCTCAGTGAAGCCGATTTAGTGACTCCAGCTACGTGTAAGCGTTTGTTTGGTGAGCGTCCAGATGGAAAAGGGTGGCAACCCGGGTGCTTGAAAATTGTGCAAAATAAAGATACCCCAGTTTCAAAAGGTACTTTAACTCTGGATCAGAATGGTAATGTGATTTACACGCCAAATGGAAATTGGCATGGGTCAGATATTTTTAGTATTCAGGTTGTGACGAGTGTAACTCGTTTTAACGAAGGCGTAGACTTTCAATATATTTCTATTCCAACGACAATTTCCCAAGCTCCTTTATCAGGTATTGAAGATAAATCTGTCAGTGCAGGTGGTGGCGGTAGTGTGGGAGGTGGGATTTTGTTGGGTTTATTAGGATTAATTGCATTACGCCGTTTCAAGTCATAATCAAGGATGACGACTATGAAAAAATATCAAAAAGCATTAGGCATCATTACTGTTATTGCTGCAATTCCTTTAATGGCAGCAGAAAACGATACCATTATTAAAGTTAATACATTTGTAGATGAAGACCTCGATAATAATTTGTGTTCATTAAAAGAAGCTATTATTGCCGCTGAAAGAAGTACTTCATATCATGGTTGTATCTTACCTGCAATTAATACGAAATATGTGATTCAGCTTGAAAAGGGGATTTATAATTTAGATGAAGAGTTGGTACCTAGAAATAATCTGACTATTCAAGGACCTGAGCCGGTTGATTGGAGCAAGAAAGGTTTATTAAGTGGTAGTTATCCAGCACCCACAGCTATACAAACTCGTATAAATGCTGGAGGAAAATCTCGTATTTTTAATACAGCTGTTAGTAAACAGCCTTTGGCATTAAATAATATTATTTTAGAGAATGGTAAAGCTTCTGATGTGGGAGGAGCAATTTACGCTGGTGCAGATGTAACTTTACAAAATACACAGATTTTAAATTCACAAGCAGCTCAGGGCGGTGCAATTTATTTAGGGGGAGGAGTTGCTGGCTTATCAATATTTCATTCATTGATTCAAGGTAATGGAACAAACGCTAGTAGAGGAAGTGTGGTTGCAATGAGCTGTATGTTTAATGGTTCTTATGCAATACGTACTATTTCATTTGATTCAAATACTATCATTAAAAATGGATCTACTGCTTCTTTAAGTACCTTTGAGTTTTGTGGTACACCAACAATCAAATTTGGTAATAACACAGTTACTCAAAATATTGCTAGCCCGACTAATGGTACCATTCTTAAATTTTCTGGTGATGCAGTTCCAACTGAAAATCAAACAACAAACCTCAGTTCGACAAGTAGCTTGACATTAATAAATAATACAATTGTTGAGAACTTTGCTCATACCATTTTTTTATATGACAAGTTAGGAAAAAAAGATTTAAGTTTTAATGTACTAGCTTTTAATTCAGGTTCTTTTGCATGTCGCTATTTATTAGGTTCTGCTACTGATCAAAAAGATGCTAGAATTTTATTAAAATTTAATGCATTAAAGTTAAGTGGTAGTAATGAAAAATGTGACATGCCAGCTGAAACTTTACCCGCTGGTCATACTAATATAGATGTGTCCTCAAAAATATTAAGCCAGTTATTAGAGCCGTCCAAAGAACCTAGTGATGAAACTACAGATTTCTTACCCATTTATTATCCAAAAAATAATCAGCAATCTGATGATTTAGTCGACGTAGATTTAAAAAATGAAGGAGGCTGTCTTTCATTAGATCAAAGAGGATTAGAAAGACTTACTAGTACAAGTACTGGTGATCAAACGGTTCTTAATTCTGTTAATAAATGTGATATTGGTTCTGTTGAGCAAGCTAGATTAGCAGTAAAAACTACAGCAGTTGACACGGGTTATATTAATAGTTCACTTACTGATTTATTAAATACTTATCAATCTGGTGTGGACCAAACAAAAGCAAATTTAGCTAACCCTGCTTTTTCACTTCAAGAATCTGCTTTAAAGATGAATTTAGCAAATTTTGAAAACTTAGTTAATCAGACTAAAGCTAATTTAAAGTATAGAGGAATTTATATAAATCTTAAAAACTATTATTCTACGTTTAAAAATGGTAATCCTAGAGAGATTAATATTATACCTTATGAAAATAGTAATCATGTATTTGTTCCGTTTAAACCTGATGATTATGATATTGATGTTAAAGTTATCGGTAAGGGCCAAACACCTGAGACAGCGAAAGAAGATAATATTAAAAGCTTAAAATGTGAGTGGAATTCATCTCTTCAGCAAATTCTTTTATATCGTACAGATGACGCTCCTTCCGGAGATGATTTCGAGTTTTGTCAATATACACTCACTCTAAAAGCAAATAGAAGTATTACTGCAACAGGTATAGTTAAAGCTTCACTCATTAATATAGCTCCTGTTTCAGGGAACGGCACAATAACATTTAAGTATTTGGCGAATGAAATAATTCCTTTAAATTTACTTAAATATGCGAATGATGATGGAGATGGGCCTACTAATACACTTATTACAAAGCCTACTAAACCTCAATTTGCAGACTTACCTATTTATTTACCAAGCAACGTATCAGAAGATGGTATTTTCACAGTAGTGAAAGCAGATCGTGAAGGTCCATGCCCTGGAAATGATAGTAAGAATACATGCTATGGTGGTAACGTTTATATCCAAGCAAAAAATGTTTTTAATACTTTTAACGATAGATTAACTTACTACGTATATGATGCTGATGGTGAAAAATCAAATGAGGGTACTATTAATTTGGTAAGTACTGCCACCACTACAGATGATACACGTGGGGGGGGCGGAGGTGGTAGCCTCGGAGTTTTATCTTTGACATCCTTACTAGGTTTACTAGCTTATAGACGTTATCGTAAATAAACATAAAGAATAAAAAAGGCCTCCAATTGGAGGCTTTTTTATAAGAAATAAGATCAAATAATTAAGTGAATAGATGTCTTATCTTTGATAACTGAATAAGAGGTTAGTGTTTTAAATACTTATTCATGTATTCTTCACGAATTGCTGTTCTTTCTTCACCATTCGCTTTAAGCATTCGCTCACGTAAGTCTTTTCGCTCTTGCGTACTCATTTTTTGCCACGCTTCCCGCATTTTTTGTTTTTCAGCTTCAGGAAGTTGAGTAAACCAGTCCATGCGTTGCTGTAAGTTATTGCTCTGATTTGCTGGTAACTCTTTTAAACTCTGGTAACGTTTAATGACTGCACGTTGCTCTTCTTCAGAAAGAGCATCCCATGTGTCATCGACTTGTGCATTGGCATCTTTAGAAAAAATCCAAAAGCGTTCAAAACCTGCAAAACTTGTCTGCAAGAAACTTAATGAACACAGGATAAGTGCTAATTTTTTAGCTGCCATGTTGTACTTTATCCTCACCCAACACCATTAACATCTCTAAATCTTCTACCATCTGTGGAGATAATTTAGGATTTACGATTACTTGATTTTGTGGCTTATCTACAATTTCGACTGAGTTTGGCAGGATTACAAAACCTGTAATTGCTGCGGCAAGTGCGAAACCAGTCATTTTCCAGACACTATAATAAGAGGCTGGTTTTTGTTGAATATGGTCAAGCACATGATTCATGACCACTGTTTTGTTTTTGTGGTGATCTGCCAAACTATCAAGTTTGGATGTCACCTTTTTAGTGAAGTCATCATGATTCATCAGAACCTCCCAAGGGATTTAAATGTGCCAAGTATTCTCTAAGTCCCTGAATTGCTCGGTGATAATGGGTTTTCACACTACCTTCAGTACAGTTCATGATCTGAGCTGTTGTATGGGTGTCAAACCCTTCCCACGCACGTAACATAAATGCCTGCTGTTGACGAACAGGTAGTTTTTCAATCGCTTCCCGAATTTCCTCTATCGTTACCGCTTGATCGAGAAAATCTGCAGGATTAATGGCTTTTTCATCAACTACATCGATAATTTCGTCGTCGTCATTATCCAGACTAACTTTTTTGAAGAATGAAAAGGGGTTTGCTCTACGAGCTTCTTTGCGGCGCCAATCCTGAAGTTTGTTATTCAAAATAGTGTAAAACAGGGGATACCATTCTTCAGTACTTTTATCGGCATAAGATTTGTGTAAAGCAATAAATGCCTCTTGAACCAAATCCATTGCAATACCTTGTTGACCTTGGGTAGCGCTCTCCATCATCACCAAAGCACGACCAGTGACATCTTGCATGAAAAATTTCAGGCGTTGCTCAGCCGTGCTGGCATGAGCACTAGATGTTTCCGATCGAGACTTTTTCGGTGCTAAATCCATGGAGATGGAAAATCCTGTCATTGGACATACCCACCTTATCTTCAATATATCTCTTATATAACGTTGAAAAGAGGTGGGAGGTTGACAACAATCGGTTATTTTTTACTAGTGTAATTGATTTTTTTCACAAATATGTGCGATGTAAAATAAATTAACGTTTTATTGGCGCTGGCGAACCATCTCAAAAAAACAAATAGATCCTGCAATTGCCACGTTTAATGACTCTTGTCCACCTGGTTGAGGAATAGTCACTGATTGTGCGTGATCTAATGCATAATCACTAGCGCCTTGTCCTTCATTTCCTAAAATCCATACACATGGTTTAGAAAGGTCTTTTGAATAAAGACTGGTTGAGCGATGAGAGCTAGTAACAAAAACCGGGATTTGAAATTTTGGGAGAATATCTGTCAGCTGGAAATTTTCAAAACAATGTAAGCTAAAATGAGCACCCATTCCTGCTCTTAAAACTCGCGGTGACCAAAGTGATGCAGAGCCTTGTGTGCAAATGATTTGTTTAATATTTGCTGCTGCTGCTGAACGTAGCAAAGTACCTACGTTACCTGGATCCTGAATATTTTCTAGAATTAAGGTATCTACCTTGTAGTCGATAGTTGATGCAGTTTTAGGTAAATCAATAATAGCTAAACAAGGTAAGCTCGTACCTAATATACTCAAATCTCTATATAAAACTTCGCTAATAACAAAGATATGACCTTGATGCAGTTCAATTATTTTTTTTAAATCTTCGTGTTCTAAGGCCTGTTCTGTCGTAAATAAAGAAAAAATCTTTTTTTGCTGTTGTAACCAAGCTAAACAAAGATGAGTGCCTTCAAGAACGGTTTGTTGGTGCTTTTTTCGGGCGTTACTGAGTTCGATTAATCCACGCAAATGTTTAATTTTTGCATTGTCTTTTGATTCTAAAAAAATAACCGCCATAAGAAAATATCCAACAAAAGGGCACCATCATACTATGATGCCCTAAGTAATTAAAATTATTAGTGGTAGCTTGTTACGCGTTCAACTTCATTTTTAGAACCAATGATTACAGGAACACGTTGGTGAAGTTCGGTTGGTTCAATATCTAAAATACGAACACGGCCTGTAGTTGATGCACCACCAGCTTGTTCAATGAGCATACTCATTGGATTTGCTTCATACATTAAACGTAAGCGCCCAGCTTTTGTCGGATCTTTTAAGTCATATGGATAAAGGAAAATACCACTACGACATAAGATACGGTGAATATCACCAACCATACATGCGACCCAGCGCATATTGAAATCTTTTTCACGAACAGATGTTTTACCTGCGAGTAATTCATCAATATATTGTTTTACGGGTTGTTCCCAATGACGTTGGTTAGAGGCATTAATTGCAAACTCTTGAGTATCTGCTGCAACCTGAACATTGTCAGTTGTGAGTAAGAAAGTTTGAGTTTCTGGGTCTAAAGTAAAGAATGCTACGCCATTTCCAACTGTTAAAGCCATCATAGTTGATGGACCATAAAGTACATAACCTGCAGCAACTTGCTGTGTACCAGCTTGCATGAAATCGTTTGCTTGCGTTACTGCATTTTTTGCAGGCAAAATAGAGAAAATCGTACCTACACACATATTGATATCAATATTGCTTGAGCCATCTAATGGATCAAATAAAACGAGGTATTTACCATTTTCTTGTGCAGGTGTGAACTCATCAAGCTCTTCAGAAGCGAGACCGCCTACGTGCGGGTGTACTTTTAAAGCATCAATTAAGTAGTCATTTGAAATCACATCAAGTTTTTTCTGTGTTTCACCCTGAACATTTTCATTGCCAGCACTACCTAAAATACCAGCCAGAGCACCTTTTTGTAATGCTTGGTCGATTGTTTTACAGGTCGTGGCAATAGTATCGATGACTTGAGCCAACTCAGGTGTTAGATTCCCTTTTTGTTGTTGTAAAAATTGGAACAAAGTGAGGTTGGACATAAAAAAACGCTCCTGTGCTTCAAGCATCAAAATGAGTCAGATAAATACGTAGCATATTCTAGATGAGAATGTCACAAAATAAAAATTATCTTACTTTATTTGTGTTGGATTTATGCTTACAAGCCCCCAATTAAAATGGTATGTTGATTGCATCACAAAGGACTGTATATTTTTAGGAGAATCGAAATGACAACAAAGAAGTTTGATGCGACCCCCACGGCAGGTGAACCAATCAATCTAGATGAAATTTCGAAAGAAAATGTTCAGGAAGCTTGGAAAGACTACGAGGCAAAACCTGAATATAAAGATTTTAATAAGCATGATTTGATTGAGTCCATGCAACACCCTGAAGAAGAAAAGAAATCTTCTTAAGTAATAGTAAAAAACGCTCATATTTTTATGAGCGTTTTTTATGCAGATCTCTTATTTTAATAAAGGAGGTACTGCTTCATAATTAATTTCAACACGGCGGTTTTCTTTCCACGCTGATTCATCATGTCCTGCATTAACAGGAGCTTCTTTACCATAACTCACAGCTTCAAGTTGCTGCGGGTTTACACCATTGGTAATTAAATAGCTTTGTACAGCTTTAGCACGACGCTCACCTAAAGCCATGTTGTATTCACGTGTACCACGTTCATCTGTATGACCAGTTAATGCAACTTTTGAATTTGCATTTGCGATAAGGAACTGAGCATGAGCTTGAAGTGTTTGGTAGTCTTCAGTAGATAAATCGCTGCTGTCATAATCAAAGTGAACAACGCGTTTAGCCAAAGCCGCTTTATTTGCTTCAGTTACACCTTTAGATGAAGCACCTGCCAAATTTTGAGCATTTAATGCAGCATCTTCACTTAAACCAGAAGTGTTTACCGTACTTGGATTTGTACCTGTCGTGGTCGTCGCTGCCGGTTTACGGCTAGCACAGCCTGTCATCACAAGTGCTACGCTAAGAAAGGGTAGAGCTAAATATTTGATTGATTTCATGATCATCTCCGTCAATGGAATTAAAAGTTATTTTGGTGCCCAGGCTGGTTCACGTACTTCACCTTGTTCGCTTGGTAAATTCATACGGAAACGTCCATCAGTAGACATAATAGACAACAAGCCACGGTTGCCTTCACGAGTTGCGTAGACCACCATTTGCCCATTTGGTGAGAAACTTGGTGATTCATCTAAACTAGTTGGGGTAAGAATATTGGTGATGCCAGTATTAATGTCTTGAATTGCAACTTTATAACTGCTGCCACTTGGGCGATGAACAAGTGCAATCTTTTTGCCATCTGCACTCAGAGTTCCACGTGCATTAAATGACCCTTTAAATGTTAAACGCTTTACTGAACCATCAGCAAAGGTATAACGATAAATTTGGGCCGAGCCACCACGGTCAGAAGTGAAAATAAAGGATTTTCCATCTGGTGTATAACGTGCTTCGGTATCAATTGCCGAATCATTTGTCATGCGTTTGACTTGGCGAGTTGATAAATCCATTTGATAGATTTCAGGGTTGCCATTCATCGATGCTGTAAATAGCATTGATTGGCCATCTGGTGAGAAACTTGGTGCGCCGTTTAGACCTCTAAAACTGGTAAGGACTTCACGTGTTCCAGTTGATAAATCCTGTAAATAAATTGCTGGACGTTTAGTTTCAAAAGAAACATAAGCAATTTTTTTAGCATCCGGTGTCCATGCCGGAGAAAGAATTGGATCACGGGATGATAAAACGGTCTTTGGTTGTTCACCATCCGTATCTGCAATTTGTAGGGTATAACGCTCGGCAGGTGTTGCAGGGTTTCTTAGTACATATGCAATACGGCCGCTAAAGTCACCTGGAATTCCAGTAAGTGCTTGATAAATAGCATCACTTACCATATGGCCAGCTTGACGTATGCGTGAAGCAGGTACATTTAACAGTTCATTTAAAATGTATTGTTGCTTTTGTACATCATAAAGTTGGTAGTGAACTTCAAAACCTGTCGCTGTTTGTTTAATTTGACCGGTAACTACATATGGAATACCAGCAGTTTGCCAGTCAGAAGCTTGAATCTGATTGACTGCAGCATTGGCAGGCAAATTTTTAGATGAGCTTGTAAAGCGCCCAGAACGGTTTAAGTCTGTTTCAACAATAGGATAGAGCCCATTGTCATTGGTAAACGGGACAATAGCAATTTTGGGTGCCTGATCTGGAGCTTTAGCAATTTCCAGATATAACTGGGCAAAAGCAGTTGTAGAAGCAATAGGGCTTAAGGCTGTGATCAGTGCTAAAGATAGCAGGTGTTTGCGGCTCGTATTCATAAGTTTAAAGTCATAGCAGGTATTTTTGTGACTGTTGATTTTGTAGCATAGTTACATGCCTTAAACTATTTAAAGCATGTAACTCTTTCAAAATTATTGCGCTCTAAATGTAGAGCTAACACTTCTTGCTTCACGCCTTGCATCTGGATCTGATGGCATAGGATATGGCGCTGCGGCTTGAATTGCAGCTTTAATACTTGCGTCTAAGGCATCATCACCACTTGAACGCGTGATCACAATAGAGTTAACGCTTCCCGAATCGGAGAGGGTAAAACGAACACCAACTGTTTTACCGCTACTACCAGTTGGAACATCCCAAGAGCGTCGAATTTTTTGTTCAAAATCGCGTCTAGCTGAAGAAGCAACTTTTTTAGCTTCAGCTTTCTTTTGAGCTGCTTCTTCTTGTGCTTTTTGAGCAGATGCAGCTTTGGCTTCGGCCTCCGCTTCAGCTTTACGCTTAGCATCGTCAGCAGCTTTTTGCTTGGCTTTAGCATCAGCCTCAGCTTTGCGTTTAGCATCGTCAGCAGTTTTTTGTTGCTTAGCTTTCGCATCAGCCTCAGCTTTACGTTTAGCATCATCAGCTTTTTGTTGTTTAGCTTTCGCATCAGCCTCAGCTTTACGTTTAGCATCGTCAGCAGTTTTTTGCTGTTTAGCTTTTGCATCGGCTTCCGCTTTACGTTTAGCATCATCAGCAGACTTTTGCTGCTTGGCTTTAGCATCGGCCTCAGCTTTACGTTTAGCGTCTTCAGTTGCTTTTTGCTGTTTCGCTCTAGCATCTGCTTCAGCTTTACGTTTAGCATCGTCAGCAGCTTTTTGTTGCTTAGCTTTAGCATCAGCTTCGGCTTTTCGTTTAGCTTCTTGTTGTGCTTGAAGTTTAGCGTTTTCAGCCTTTTGAGCTTCACGTTTTAATTTTGCATCTGCTTCAGCTTTTTTACGTTTAGCGTCTTCAGCAGCTTTTTGGTTGGCTTTAGCTTCAGCATCAGCTTTTGCACTTTGTTCAGCCTTACGTTTTTGTTCAGCTTCTGATTTTGCTTTAGCCTCAGCTTGGCGTTTAGCTTCAGCCTGCTGTTTTTGAGTTTCCTCTATGCGTTGCTGTTCTGCTGCTTGTTTCGCTTTCGCAGCTTCTTCAGCTTTACGTTTTTGCTCAGCCAACTTGGCTTGCTGGACCTGTTCGGCCTTTTGCTTTTGAGCAGCAAGTTGTTGAGCTGTTGGAGGCGGAGGTACAACTGGAAGATTTTGAGGTAGGGTTTCATCAACAATAGGGGCTAATACCTCTTTTGCTTCATTCGTAGCTGTAGTCTCTTGTTCAATTTCTTTGGCTAAAGGAGGGGGTAAATCTTCTGGCTTAACTAAAATAGTCGTTAGCTTTTTTGGCTGTTCAGGTGGTTTACTCAAGCCTAAAAAAAGCAAGCCAACAATGGCAATTGCATGAACTCCGAGTGTAAAGCTCAATGCAATCGCATTTTGTTTAAAGGGCGGCTTTTGATCTTTGTTCATAGCTTATTTTAAAGGCTCTGTCAGAAGGCCAACTTGAGTTAAACCTGCTTCTTGTAAACTCGCCATTAATGATACGACTTCTCCATAAGGACGAGACTTATCACCATTGACTAAAACTGTGAGTTGTTTGTTTTCTTGTTCAGCTTGTTTTTGAGCATCGCTTAAAACTGCTTCGAGCTTTTCACGAGATAATGGTTCATTATCTTTGTAATCTTCATACTGAAGATAAATATTGCCATCTTTGCCAATTGTTACCATGGCAGGCATATCTTTTGATTCGATTGGATGGTTGTTTGCTTGAGGTAAATCTACCTTGATACCACTGGTAATCATAGGAGCAGTTACCATAAAAATAACCAAAAGCACGAGCATAACGTCAATATAAGGTACGACGTTCATATCACTTTTTAATGGTTTTTTTATGCGCTCAAAGCGCCCTGAACGCTGTATTGCCATTATGCATCTTCCTGTGATGAACCCACAGATTGACGTTGCAATAAAGCAATCATCTCTTCAGCAAATAAAGCGCGATCAGAATAAACACTTTCACTTTTAGCAGTGAAATGGTTAAAAGCCAATACAGCTGGAATTGCGGCAAACAAACCAATTGCAGTTGCAATAAGTGCTTCGGCAATACCCGGTGCAACAGTTGCCAGAGTTACTTGATCAACGGCAGCCAAACCGATAAAGGCATTCATAATACCCCATACGGTACCGAATAGACCGATGTAAGGCGCTACAGAACCGATACTTGCTAAAGTCCCTAAACCATATTCTAAATGGCTCTGATCACGACTCAAACCTACACGCAAAATACGCTCAGTGCCTTCAATCGTTTGAGAAACAGGAGCCTGACGTTTTTTGAGTTTAAAAAATTCGCTCAACCCTTGATAAAAAATATCTTCAAGCCCAGAGCGCTTTGAGTTGAGTTGAGCATTGTTATAAAGCGTATTGAGTTCGGCACCAGACCAGAACATTTTTTGGAAATGTTCATCGTCTTGATGTGCTTTTTTATAACTCATATGTAACTTGGCAATCAGATACCAACTAAAGATCGATGCTAACAATAAAATTAGCATGACCAACTGAACGACTGGACTTGCTTGTAAAATAAGGTCAGAAATATGCAGGGTTGATTCAATGTTTGTTGCCATAGGTTACATATGCCGGTTGTTTTTTTAGTCTTGTTCCAATTCTTTACGAATAAGATCACGTATTTCTTCTGGAAGACGACGAGGCATTAAGTCTTTACTTAAACATGCCAACTCAACCTCACCAGAAGCAAGCAAGATTTCACCACGATAAATATTTTGTTGCAACACAAATGACGCAGCTTTACATGAAACTACACGTGCTGTAACAGTAATTAAATCATCCATTAAAATAGGACGCATATATTTTACGTCAATTTTATATACGACAAAGTTGTAGTCTTTTTGGTGCCAGTAATGATCAACGCCAGCAGCGCGGAGCCATTCAGTACGGGTACGTTCCATATAGCGAATATGGTTGGCATGGTAAACAATACCACCTGCGTCCGTATCTTCAATATAAACACGAATGTTGAATTCAAAATGATTCGCCATGAGAGTATTCCGTTTTTAGTTCACTATAGAGCTTTGCATTTCAATTATGGCTACTGAATAAAATATTCATTTTATTTGAAGCCACGCATATGCTTTAAATACGGGGCAGTTTAGCAGATTGCATACTAAGTCCTATGGCACAACCTTTCAATTGCGATTGCTGTACTTCTAGTCTAAAAACGGTGAACTCTATGACCAGCTTACTTTTAAGTTAAGAAGGTTTCCATGCAGTTTGAACTTGTTTTGATATATTCGGGTAATCTAATACGAACCTTACATGTAGTTCAGTTCCTATTTTTAAGGCTTTATTATCTACAATAAAGTAAGGACTATGATTAGGTGCAGCTTGGCTTAAGTCTTGGTTTTCTGGTGTTGCACCTAAGAAAACAAAGAATGAGGGCATTAATTTTCCATAATAAGCAAAATCTTCACTTGCGCTCTCATTGTGGTCCAAAACATGTAGTTTTGAAGCTTCAACAACTTTGGCTAATGTTGGCTGAATAAATTGAGTAAGCGCCTTGTCATTCATAGTTACTGGAGCATAAGGCGCAATTTCAACTTTAGCAGTCACGTCATTGGCTTGAGCATTATGCTCTATCATGGCGGGTAAACTTTTTAAGATGTTATTTCTTATTTCTTCGTTATTAGAGCGAATAGTACCAATCATATTGACCTGTTCAGGAATCACATTACCTGCCGTGCCGCCTTGAATATTGCCAATACTGACTACACCCATACCTTTGGTTAGATCGGTTCTTCGGCTAATAAGGCTCTGTAAATTATTAATCATTTGTGCCGATGCATAAATCGGATCTCTACCTAACCAAGGGGTTGAGCCGTGAACCTGCTTGCCGTTGACCTGAATACGTAAATGATCTGCACTATTTAAAATAGCACCATCCTTGTAATAAAGATGTCCACTTTTCATGCCAGCTATGACATGCATTCCAAAAATAGCCTCGGGTTTATAATCTTTAAAGGCACCATCTGCGATCATTTTCCGTGAGCCGATTTGATCACCCTGTGTGAAGTTATCTATATCTGCTCCACCTTCTTCAGCAGGTTGAAAAACAAAGACAACTGTGCCCGATATTTTATCCTTATTGGCTGCTAGAATTTTTGCTGCCCCTACTAGCATTGCGGTGTGTGCATCATGTCCACAAGCATGCATCACATAAGTTTCTTTACCTTGATAAATTGCTTTTTGTTTACTAGCAAATGGCACACCACTTTTTTCTTCCATGGGTAGTGCATCCATATCGGCTCTAAGCGCAATGATAGGGCCAGGTTTATTGCCTTTTAAAATACCTATTACGCCTGTTTTTGCATAACCTATTTTGACTTGAATGCCATAAGACTTTAATTCTTTTTGAACTAGTGCAGATGTTTTAAATTCCATATTGCCAAGTTCAGGATGCTCATGAATATGTTGTCTTAATTGAATGACCTGATTTTCATTTTGTTGTGCAACATCTTTTACCCAATCTGCTAGGCTTAGCTGGCTCATTAGAGCGAGTGGAAAAATCAAAGCGGCTTTTTTGTACATGTCCTTATCCTAAAATATTATTGTTCATAAGATTTGCTATCTAGATTTCTTATAATTCAGTTTTTTAAAATATTAAAAAATCAATAAGGTATAAAGGAAGACCTAAAAGGTATAGAGGGGCTAATTTGTTGATAAGACAATTATTATTTTAATTAGGTAGAGAGATTAAATTAAAAAAGGAAGAGAAAATTCTCTTCCTTTGGTTAGTTTTTAGGCTCAGGTGGTGTCATTCCAAACTGTAAATAAGATTGGTTAGTTGCGATGCGACCTCGTGCAGTACGCATGACATAACCTTGTTGAATTAAATAAGGTTCAATCACATCTTCAAGCGTACCGCTGTCTTCAGCCATCGCTGCTGCAAGCGCTTCAACTCCAGCAGGACCGCCATCAAAACGCTCGAGTAGCATGCTCAAATAACGTCTGTCTAAGGTATCTAAGCCAGCTTTATCAACATTGAGCATATCAAGCGCACGCTGCGCCATTTCATGGGTCACTTCGCCTGTGCCTTTCACTTGTGCATAGTCACGAACACGTCGTAATAAACGATTGGCGATACGAGGTGTTCCGCGTGATCGGCGTGCTACCTCTTCTGCGCCTTCAACTGTAATGGGTACATCCATTAGGTTTGCAGAGCGTGACACAATGTGAGTCAAGTCTTCTACAGAGTAAAACTCAAGACGTTGCACAATACCAAAGCGGTCACGTAGTGGTGAGGTCAACAAGCCCGCACGTGTGGTCGCAGCAACAAGTGTAAAAGGAGGTAAATCTAGTTTAATTGAACGGGCAGCAGGGCCTTCACCAATCATGATATCTAATTGGTAATCTTCCATTGCTGGATAAAGGATTTCTTCAATCACTGGTGAAAGACGATGAATCTCGTCAATAAATAAAACATCGCCTTCTTCAAGATTGGTGAGCATTGCCGCTAAATCGCCTGCACGTTCCAAGACAGGCCCTGAAGTCGATTTAAGATTGCCACCCATTTCACGTGCAATAATATTAGCAAGTGTGGTTTTACCTAAGCCGGGCGGACCAAAAATCAGTGTGTGGTCGAGAGCTTCACCACGACCACGAGCAGCGCCAATGAAAATTTCCATTTGCTCGCGTACCACTGGTTGTCCAATATAGTCGGCAAGAGAAGTTGGTCGAATAGCCCGATCAAAATGATCTTCAGGTTTTTCTGTTCCACTGATTAGACGGTCTTGCATAAGTGTTTTACTTCATCATGGATTTGAGAGCAGCACGAATAATATCGGCTGATTCTGTGTAATCGGCTTTAACCGCTGCAACAGCTTTTTGTGCTTCAAGTGGCTTATAACCTAAAGATTGCAATGCAGCTTCTGCTTCAGCGACAGGAGAGTTTGCAGCAAATTGAATTTGAGGTATGGTCGCCGCAGTTGAAGTGCCTTGAGCTAATGTTTTGAAACGGTCACGAAGTTCGATCATTAAACGTTCAGCCGTTTTTTTGCCTACACCTGGAACTTTGACCAAAGTATTCACATCATCATGTTCAATAGTGTGAACCAATAGTTCAACGCTTAGCGTAGATAAAATGCCTAATGCCATTTTTGGACCGACACCATTTACTTTTAATAAGGTGCGGAAAATTGTTTTCTCTTGGGCATCACTAAAACCATAGAGCTGCTGTGCATCTTCACGTACAACCAAATGCGTCCATAACGTAACTTTCTGGCCCTTTTGTAATTGGCAAAATGTTGAAAGTGGTGTATCAATTTCATAGCCCACACCATTTACATTCAGTAAGACAGTTGGGGCTTCTAGGGCAAACACTTCGCCAATTAAACATCCGATCATAGCGTAATTTCACTTATTCATAACTGTAAATCTGGTCGTTCTAAATGTATTAAAACGACACTAGCTGTATTTCTTTCTATATTAAGGCAGCTTAAAACAAGCCGATTTTATTACCTTGTAGCTCTTGAGCCAAGCTATAAGCCTGATGATCTGAAAACTTACTGATAATATCGAGTACTTGCATGATATTGCTGTAGTGATTATTGCTAAAGTTAGCACCATACAGGTTAAGGATAGACATTAAACGTTGTTCTTTAAAGCTTAAAGATTTATGCGGCGTTGTGAGTGGTACAAATGCATCCAAAATCGTTTGTAAACTCTGATGTGCAATAATTTCTAAACCAGATTTTTGTGGGTGCTCAAAAATTTTGTCACGTGCCAGATTCTTGGCAGTTTCGATACCTTTTGCAATATCGGGTGAACAATATTGCAAAAGGTTGCCTTTAAGCTGACCTGTAATAATTTCATAATGATTTTTGGCAAATGCTGTGGTCACTTCATCAACAAGACGTTTCATAACTCGTCCACGTAATGCTGAGATCTTTTGTTGCCATGTACTGTTTGGATGAGATAACTCTTCAGGTTGGCCATAGTCAGCAATAAGATTTAAGAAAATGGGTTCAACTTCTTGGTAACTCAGCATATTTAAGACAATGCCATCTTCTAAATCAATGAGGGCATAACAAATGTCATCAGCGGCTTCTAACAAATAGGTGAGTGGATGACGGCAATAATGATATTCACCGAGTTGAATCAGCCCAAGCTGTTCAGCGATCTGTTTTAAAATTTCTTTTTCAGATTGATAACAACCAAACTTTGCTCGTTGATGTGAAGGTCGATCACCTTGTGAAGCAATTGTTTTTGAAAGCCATGGATACTTTAAATAAGCGCCTAAGGTTGCATATGTTAAACGCATACCTCCATCATCTGGGTGATAATCAATGCGGCTTAATAGACGTAAGCCTTGAGCGTTGCCTTCAAATTGGCGAACATCGGCTTCTTCTTCTGGGCTTAGTTTTTTTAAAAAATCGTCATGTGATGCATCATCGAACCATTCACGAATCGCATATTCGCCTGCATGGCCGAAAGGCGGGTTACCAATGTCGTGGGCTAGGCAGGCTGCTTGAATAATTGCACCGACATCGGCAGGGGAAATCCAGACAGGTAATTCATTTTTAATTTTTTCTGCGGCAAGCATACCCATTGAGCGGCCAATGCAGGAAACTTCAAGGGAGTGAGTTAAACGAGTGTGAATGCCATCATGTTGTGCTAGAGGGTGAACTTGGGTCTTACGGTTTAACTGACGAAAACTTTGAGAAAATATAATGCGGTCATAATCTTTATGGAATGGGCTACGAGCCAGTTCTGTACTACTTTTTTTGCTACCTAAACGAACTGCAGAAAGCAGCTCTAACCAACGCATTTGTTCCATTTATCATTATTCAAAACTATAAAGCTTGATCATGCCAAAAAAAAGCTAAAAGCACTAGCTTGGTGCGACATAGTTTGTCTTAGTTCAGGTTTTATTATGTTATTGAATAAACATGAAACAATTTATTTTTAACGAGAATGACTAAAAAAATGATTTTGAACAAAAAAGAAATCACTTCTTGCAGAATTAGGTTACAGAATACTGATTCTACATCTAGCTGATTTTAGCAAGACGCAGTAGAATATGCGCTCTCTCTAAAGTCACATTGCGGTAAGGTTCACAAGACCTGCCCGTGGAGCCAAAATCAACATGTTTATCGTGGCCGGTGCAGCAGCACATTCTTCTTTTAAGAAAGCTCAACTATTAACACGTTTATCGTCAATTAGTTCTGTTCAATCTTTTGACAGCCAATGGGTCTATTTGTTTGATCAAGCGCTCAACGAGCAGCAACATCAATCTGCTTTGCAATTATTAAATGACGGTGAGTCTTTTGAACTTCGTCAACCTGCAAGTGATGAGATTCAGATTTTAGTAACACCACGTGTGGGTACTATTTCACCTTGGTCTTCTAAAGCAACTGATATTTTCAAAAACTGTAATACACCAGTTCACCGCTTAGAACGCGGTCTTTTATTTACATTAAAAGGTGTTTCTGAAATTACTAATCAAGTTAAACAAGTACTTCATGACCGTATGACAGAAACAGTTTTTGCTCAAATTGAAGATGCAAAAGCATTATTTTCAGAAACAGCTCCAAAACCATTAAATTCAATTGATATCTTAGGTCAAGGCAAAGAAGCTTTGGTTAAAGCGAACAATGAGTTCGGTTTTGCGTTATCTGAACAAGAAATTGATTATTTAACTGAAGCATTCGGTAAGCTTGGTCGTAATCCAAATGACATCGAATTGATGATGTTTGCACAAGCAAACTCTGAGCATTGTCGTCACAAAATCTTTGGTTCTGAATGGACAATTGATGGTGAAAAACAACCATTATCATTGTTCCAGATGATTAAAAATACTTATAAAGAATCTCCAACTGACGTTTTATCGGCATATAAAGATAACGCGTCTGTAATCGTTGGTTATGACACGATGCGTTTTTATCCAAAAGCTGATGAAAACGGTCACTTTGTTTATAAATATAAGAGCCAAGCTGCTCATATTTTAATGAAGGTTGAAACTCACAACCATCCAACAGCAATTTCTCCATTTGCTGGTGCTGCAACTGGTTCAGGCGGTGAAATCCGTGATGAAGGTGCAACTGGTCGTGGTGGTAAACCAAAAGCTGGTTTAACAGGCTTTACAGTTTCTAACTTAAATATTCCTGGTTTTGAACAACCTTGGGAAGAAAACTACGGTAAACCTTCACGTATGGCATCGCCATTACAAATCATGATTGAAGGTCCATTAGGTGGCGCGGCATTTAACAACGAATTCGGTCGTCCTGCATTAAATGGTTATTTCCGTACTTTTGAACAAAATGTAAATGGTGAAGTGAAGGGCTTCCATAAGCCAATCATGATCGCTGGTGGTTACGGTAACATTCGTCCTGACCATGTAGAAAAAGATGCGATTCAACCAGGTGATTTACTCATTGTATTGGGTGGCCCTGCAATGTTAATCGGTCTTGGCGGTGGTGCAGCATCTTCTGTAGACAGCGGTACAATGGGTGAAAGCCTTGATTTCGCTTCTGTACAACGTGAAAACCCAGAAATGGAACGCCGTTGTCAGGAAGTGATTGATACTTGCTGGCGTTTAGAAGACTTCAACCCAATCGTTTCTGTACATGACGTTGGTGCTGGTGGTTTATCAAATGCTATGCCTGAACTTGTGAATGATCATGAGTTAGGTGCAGTTCTTAACCTTCGTAAAATTCCTTCATTAGAACCGGGCATGAGCCCAATGGAAATCTGGTCAAATGAAGCACAAGAGCGTTATGTTCTTGCAATTCGTCCAGAGTCTTTAGAACAGTTCGAATCAATCTGTGCTCGTGAACGTTGTCCATTTGCCGTGTTAGGTGAAGCAACTGAAGCTCGTCATTTAACTGTTGAAGATCCATTGTTCCAGAACAATGCAGTTGATATCCCAATGCAAGTAATGCTTGGTGGTACACCTCGTATGCAACGTTCTTATGAAACAATTGAGCGTAAAGGTAACGAGTTTGACGCTTCAAAAGTTGATTTGAAAGATGCGATTTTCCGTGTATTGAAAAATCCAACAGTTGCTTCTAAATCATTCTTGATCACCATTGGTGACCGCTCAATTACAGGTATGGTTGCACGTGATCAAATGGTTGGTCGTTGGCAGATTCCTGTTGCGGATGCAGCAGTAACGACGACAAGCTTACAAGGCTTCACTGGTGAAGCAATGGCGATGGGTGAACGTCCGCCAGTAGCATTGTTAAATCCAGCAGCATCTGCTCGTTTGGCAGTTGCTGAAGCAATTACTAATATTGCATGTGCAAACATTGAACAAGTTAGCGATATCAAACTTTCTGCAAACTGGATGGCTGCTGCTGGTCAAAAAGGTGAAGACCAGGCGTTGTTCGAAGGTGTAAAAGCGATTGGTATGGAAATGTGTCCTGCTTTAGGAATCGCGATTCCTGTAGGTAAAGACTCGCTTTCAATGCGTACCACTTGGAATGACAACGGCGAAGATAAAGCTGTAACGTCTCCAATGACTGGTGTAATTACCGCATTTGCTCCAGTAATGGATGTTCGTAAAACTTTAACACCTGAACTTAAGAATTTAGAAGATTCAGTACTTGTACGTATTGATTTATCTAAAGGTCAGTTCCGTTTAGGTGGTTCGATTCTTGCTCAAGTATATAAGGCAATTGGTTCAATCACTCCAGATGTTGATAGTTTTGATGATTTCAAAGCGTTCTTTGCTTTAATTCAAGATTGGAACAACCGTGGCTTGATTCAAGCTTACCATGACATTGGTGATGGTGGTTTACTCGCAACTGTTGCTGAAATGATGTTTGCTGCACGTTTAGGTGTTGCATTAGAAGACCAAACTCCAGCAAGTTTATTTGCTGAAGAAATTGGTGCAGTTCTTCAAATCAAAGCAGCTGATTGGGACGCTTTACAAGCAGAGGTTGCTGCTTCTAGCTTAAAAGATGCAATTGCTGTAGTTGGTCGTGTAAACAACACAGATCAATTATCTGTAAACGGTTTGACTTTAGATCGTGCTGAATTACAACAAGCTTGGTCTGAGGTATCTCATCAGATCCAACGTCTACGTGATAACGTTGAAACTGCTGACCAAGAATTTGCTTTAATTACTGATAAATCACATCAAGGTTTAATTGCTAAACCAACATTTGACTTGAATGAACCTATCGAAGCACCGTTCATTAACACACGTCGTCCTAATATGGCGATCTTGCGTGAGCAAGGTGTAAATGGTCATATTGAAATGGCAGCAGCCTTTGATAAGGTTGGTTTCAATACTGTTGACGTGCACATGAGTGATTTACTTGCTGGTCGCGTTAGCCTAAGTGATTTTGAAGGTCTAGTGACTTGTGGTGGTTTCTCTTACGGTGACGTAATGGGTGCTGGCGGTGGCTGGGCAAAATCAGTATTGTTCAATGCGAAATTACGTGATCAGTTTGAACAGTTCTTCCACCGTGAAGATACATTCAGCTTAGGTATCTGTAATGGTTGCCAAATGTTGTCACAATTAGCACCACTTATTCCAGGTGCTGACCACTGGCCACGTTTCCACCGCAATATGTCAGAAGTTTTTGAAGCTCGTAGCGTAAACGTTCGTGTTGAAAAATCTGTTTCTGTATTGCTTAATGGAATGGAAGGTTCGATTTTACCGATTGCTGTAGCACACGGTGAAGGTCGTGCGGTTGCAAGCGAAGCTGACATTGCAAGCTTAAATGCAGCTAACCAAGTTGCATTGCGTTATGTGGATAGCCACGGTAACCCGACTCAACATTATCCATTGAACCCGAACGGTTCGCCGGAAGCGATTACTGGTGTAACGTCTAAAGATGGTCGTGCAACGATTATGATGCCGCACCCAGAGCGTACTTTCCGTGCAATTCAGCACTCTTGGAAACCAGAAGAGTGGACTGAAGATGGTGCATGGTTACGTATGTTCCGTAACGCACGTAAGTTTATCGGTTAATATAAACACTGAAATAAGCCACCGACAGGTGGCTTATTTGTATGTAGTACAATCTAAATAGAATAAATAGTAGAGAAGAAAAATGAAATCAAAAATCCATTTCCGTGAGTTTGCACTGCTGATGGCATTACTCATGTCTATTGTTTCTTTTTCAATAGATGCAATTTTACCAGCTTTAGGTGAAATTGGACGAGTTTTTGACTTAAAGAATAATAATCAAACGCAATGGGTCATCATTGGTATTTTCTCTGGCATGACGATAGGACAACTCATTGCAGGGCCGCTATCCGATGCGATTGGTCGTAAGCGCATTTTATTTGCAGGAATTATTATTTATTTTTTGGGAAGTTTATTGTGCTTTACCACACAAAGTTTTGAATGGTTTTTAGTTGGCCGCTTCATTCAAGGGATTGGAGTATCTGGTCCTTACGTAGCTTCTATTTCAATTGTGCGCGATAAATACAGTGGTGCACAAATGGCACGTATTATGTCCTTAATTATGATGGTGTTTATGGTTGCTCCAGCAATTGCACCAAGTTTGGGGCAGCTCATTATTCATTTCTTTGGCTGGCGTGAGATCTTTGTTTTATATATGGTCTATGCCACAGTTGTCGGGGCATGGGTTGCTTTACGTTTGGAAGAGACGTTACTTCCCGAAAATCGTTTACCTATGCGCTTGCAAGCTTTTCAAGAGGGCTTTAAAGAAGTTGTAAGTAATAAAACTACTATGAGCTATTTGCTATGTGCAGGTTTTTGTTTTGGTGGATTTATTGGTTATTTGGGAACTTCTCAACAAATTTTTATGCAGCAGTTTGGTAAAACGGGGGAAGAGTTTAGTGCTTATTTTGCTGTGCTTGCAGGTGTAATGGGAGTCGCTTCATTTACCAACTCTAAAATTGTGATGAAGTTCGGTATGCGTCCAATCTGTATTTATGGCTTTTTGGGCTTATGCTTAATTTCTTTGGTTTTCTTAGGAATTCAACTTTTAGGCGTGGCTGTTTCATTCTGGATGTTTATGCTTTATGCATGCATTCTGTTCTTATTATTTGGAACGTTATTTGGTAATTTAAACGCGATTGCGATGGAACCAATGGGGCATGTTGCTGGTATGGCTTCGGCTATTATTGGTGCAGCTTCTTCTGTTTTGTCACTTATTCTAGCCTCTATTATTGGGCAATTATATAACGGTACATTAATTCCAATGACTGCTGGCTTCGTCATTTTATGTGGTTTGGCTTTTGCTATGACAATATATGAGAACAGATATTTAAAGAAATCCAATGCTTAAAATTATAAAGATACCGCTAGCACACTGAATTTTATAATTTTGTTAAAAATAAGAGCTACCTATAAATGAGGGCAGCTTTTTTTAACATTTTAGAAAAATTATAAGCCTATAGACATTCGACTATTTAACACTTTATAGTTTGTTTAAAATTGGATCAGTTTTTGCTTTCTCTGTAACAACGATAAAAATCGGAGATCAAAATGATGAAAAATAAGTATCACATAAGAACAATGTATACCAAAGATAAGGGCTGGCGTTTATTTGGTTTGGCACTTGCCATTCAAATCCTTTTTATTGGAGCAAATTATCTAGTAATGATGAGCTGACTTTGATTCTAAAGCTTTTTTAAAGGTATGATTTAAGCTAGTTCAATAGTCTGGAGTCATTCTACTCATGTTAAAGCTGATTTATTACGTGCCTGATTCACATCTTGAGTCGACTAAACAAGCCATTTTTTCTGCTGGTGCGGGTGGGATCGGTAATTATGAACACTGCGCATGGCAAGTAAAAGGAATCGGGCAATTTAAACCAGTCAAAGGTGCAGATCCTTATATCGGAGAGCTGGGTGAACTTGAACAAGTTGATGAGTGGCGCGTTGAAACAATTGTAATTGAAGAAAATGCAAAGGCTGTAGCGAAAGCATTAAAGGCAAGCCATCCTTATGAAGAGCCTGCCTTTGAGTTTATTCAAATCATAGAAATTGATTTTTAATTAAACTGTGAGAAATCTGGTTTACGTTTCTGCATAAACGCTTGTACAGCTTCTAGCATTTCTGGAGATTGAACGCGTTGCATAAAGATTTCAGCTTCATGCTCAATACATTCAATAATTTGATCTAAATCATGTTTCATTAATGCTTTGGTTTGCTTTAACGATGCAAGCGGTAAAGTCGCTAAATGTTGAGCAGTTGCCTGAGCGGTCGCATAAACATCTTCAACGACTTCATTCACTAAACCTGCTTGTACTGCAGTTTCTGCATTAAATTTTTTCGCAGTAAATAGAAGCTCAGCTGCTTTATGATAGCCAGCTTGTTGAATAAGTAATTGGCTAGCACCACCTTCTGGAGAAAGGCCAAGGCTAACAAATGGAATTTGGAAAAGGGCAGTGTTATCAGCAAATACTAAATCTGCATGTAATAAAATTGTAACTCCGATACCAATTGCTACACCTTTTACAGCAACAATAAGCGGCTTTGATAATCTGGCAGCAGATTTAAGGAGTACGAATGGAGGAACTTGACCCGCTGGGCCTGCATTAGGATTTTGTACAAAACCCATAAAATCTTTCATATCATTACCGGCGGTAAAGTCTTGCTCTACACCACGTAGAACAACTACTCGGACGTCTTTATTGAGATCGGCTTCAACTAGAGCTTGAGCAATCCATAAATAAAGTTCGCCGTATAATGCATTTTTTGCTTCTGGACGATTTATGGCTAAGGTGAGTACGCCACCTTCTAAATTTTCGTGTAAATGTTGATGAGGTTGTTGAATACAGCTAAGTGTCATCGTACTATCCTTGCTTTAAACCAAGTTGTTAATTTTTAGGTACTCATTATGGCGCATATTTTCTGTAATGCGGGTAACTGGTGAGTTCATAAAAAGTGAAAATCTAATTATGTATAAATTTGACTATCTCGTTTTTATAGGGCGTTTTCAACCATTTCATTTGGCTCATATGCAGACAATTGAAATTGCCTTACAACAAAGTCGTTATGTGATTTTGGCATTAGGTTCTGCTCAAATGGAACGTAATATTAAAAATCCGTTTCTTGCAGTTGAACGAGAGCAAATGATTTTATCTAATTTTTCACCAGATGAGCAAAATCGTATTCGATTTGTGCATGTGGTCGATGTTTATAATGATGAAAAGTGGGTAAAACAGGTCAAATCTTTAGTAAATGGTGTGATTGAACCAAACTCAAAAATTGGTCTAATAGGGCACTTTAAGGATGAGTCATCTTATTATTTAAGATTATTTCCAGAATGGACCATGGTTGAACTCGATAGCCTAAAAGACTCAATTTCAGCGACGCCAATGCGTGAAGCTTATTATCGTGGTGAAATCCAAACGGAATTTTTCCCTATAGGTACTATTCAATTTTTGGATGAGTTTAAAAAAACACGTATTTATCAACAACTGCAACAACGATTTAAAGAAGATGACCGCTCTAATTTAGATGATTTTGAGTAAGTGAATATAGATTAAGCATCTGCCCAAAAAATAATTCGGTTGGAAAAAGGATCGGTGATACAGAGTTCAAGGGTCTCCCAATCTGTTTTTTCAACTTGAGGCTTAGAGAATTTATAGTCTTTTTGGCTTAGTTCACTGTGTAACTCATAGATATATTCCCAATAAATACGGATTGCACTATGGGGACTCGCATCTCCAAAATGCTCAGATAGATGGATAATGCAATCGTCTTTAGAAATTTGTAAATATAACGGAAAGTTGTCTTCAAATTGGTGTTGCCAATCAAGCTGAAAACCTAAGAACTCAAGATAAAATGATTGAGCTAACTCGACATCAAAAATTCTTAAAATAGGGGTGATCGAACCTGATTGCATCATTTTTCCTTTTAACGTGTACCAAATTGTTGAGTCCAATAGCTCTTTTGTTTTGCTGACTGATTAGAAGCACAAGCAATTGCGTAAGTTGTAAATTTGGGATTCATGAGGTTACTACAATGTAAGGGGCTCGATAGCCATCTAGACATCACTTCATCTAATGTTTTCTGTCCACTCGCGACATTTTCACCATTGGCTTTACCGAGTGTGTTGTAAAGTTTTAAGCGTGATTTTAAGTCTAGGCCAGTGGAGCCAACATGTCCGAGAAAATTATGTGCTGCCATATCTTCACTATGGGAAAATGCACCTTTATATAAATTATTGCTCCAAATCACTGGTCTAGTTGCAGAAAAATATTGTCGACCACATTGGCGTGATTGCTGACGGATTTGGTTAATTTTTTTAAGTACAGCTTGTTGATAGGCTGGGTTCTGCAAATCTTGGCAGCTTATTTCTTTTGAAGTTTTCTGAATTTGAGCAAGTGATGTGCCGGTGTCGGTTGGTATGGCTAATGTATTTGCACTACATGCACCAATAAAGAGAATGGCTGGCAGTAAAGAGCAAGTTTTGAGTGAACTCATATCAATGCCTTAAACTAATTATTCTAATATTTTTATGATACGTTAAACTCAAATTATTGGGTAATGCTTTGCACTAAAAAAGCGAGTATAAACTCGCTTTTTGTTGGTTGAATTTATTAAGCTGTTTGCAGAGATTTTAGGTCTTCTAGAACTTGTTCCGCATGTCCAGCAGCCTTAACTTTACGGTAGCTTTTCACTAATTCTTTGTTATGGAAAATAAAAGTAGAACGTTCAATACCCATTACTTTTTTTCCATACATATTCTTTTCTTTAATCACATCAAAATGATGACAAAGAACTTCTTCTTTATCACTAATCAGATCAATAGTAAGTGCCTGCTTCTCTGTAAAATTTTGATGGGCTTTCACTGAATCACGTGAAACACCGATAATGCGGGCACCTAAAGCTTCAAATTGATCTTTCAAACAAGAAAAACCAACTGCTTGTGTTGTACATCCTGGTGTTGAGTCTTTAGGATAGAAGTAAATGATTAGCCATTCATTTTCGACTTCAGTCAAGTTCACTTCGCCGTGTGTAGTAGGGAACACCTGATTTGGCAGTTGAATATTCTCAGACATTTCTTATCCTTTAAAAGTTAAATTTGATCTAATTCAAGTGGTAAAAAAGCATATTCCTCATGATAAACAATATTGAGTTTTCTTACAGGGATTGCTTTGTTAAAAATTGGCCCATCAATCACGGTCGTATGAAACTCACCGCCCTCACCACATGGATCAATGCCACGGTTCTCAAGCTCTTGGATATATTCTAAAGTTAAAGTTTTTCCTAAATCTCCTACCTTCATCCCGAGTTTAAGGTTTACGGTCACCACTACACTCTGGAATCCAAGTTGAATAAATTCTTCAACAACTTCACGATGCGGACGTAGCCAAAGAGGCATTGCTAATTGAAGACCTACTTGTTGCGTTACTCGATCATGCCAACAGCCGTGTTCAGGCATATCAAGGTCACCTGTAACCAGTACCTCGGCTCCTTGTTGCTTTGCTTGATTGAGTAATTCAATAAACTTTAATTCATAGTCATTCCAACTTGATGAAGCCATAAGCACGGGAAAGCCGATTGCTTTAGCTTGCGCTTGAATAATATCAAGAGGCATGGCATGTGAGCGAGAACGTTGGCCTTGTTCTTCTAGCATTACGATCAATCCAATCACTTCGCCTGTCTGCATTGCATGGTAGAGTGCTAGAGAACTATCTTTGCCTCCACTAAATGAGACAATAGACCTTTTATGGTTAGCATTAGTTTTCCATTGTTCTTGCATGGCTTACATTAAATGAATTGGTCAAAAGTGCTGTTATTTTAACAGAGCTATAAAAAAGCCTGCATAAATGCAGGCTTAATTTGGAACATTAAAATCTTATTTTTTAGGAGCTTGTTGTTGAGCTGCCTTCATTGCATCTTCAGTTAACTTTTCAAGCTTAGTTGTTAACTGAGGACCGAAACATGCTTTAAGATCACGGTTTTGTTGTTGTACAAATCCTAAAGAACTTGGGCTTTTCTTCGCATTGATTGCGCTTTGGATTTCCCATTTTTGTGCTTCAGTCACTTTACCTTGTGCTTCAACTTGACAGCTACAGAATTTGCTAACTTCAGATGAGCTTAACTTGCCGCCTTTAGCAGTTTGTTCTTTACAAACATTAACTAATGCACCTTTAACGTTAGTGCTTTTATATGCCGCTTGAACTGGGTTTTCAGCTGCTTGAGCTGAACCAGCCATAAGTGCAGCTGCTGAGAATAAAGATGAAAGAATAAGATTTGATTTTAACAACTTCATAAATTTTACCTACTTATTACGGTATATAGCGTGTTGGATCGGTAACACCGGCATCGATAAAGCCTTCTTTACGCAAACGGCAACTGTCACATTTACCACACGCACGTCCTTGAGCATCTGCTTGGTAGCAAGATACCGTTTGACTATAGTCTACGCCATGTTCAAGCCCTAAACGTATGATATTCGCTTTGGATAAATGTAACAGGGGTGTTTCAAATTTAAGTGGTTTTCCTTCGACGCCAGCTTTAGTTGCTAAACGGGCCATATTCGCAAAAGCATCAATAAATTCAGGACGACAGTCAGGATATCCTGAATAATCAACGGCATTAATACCAATTACGATAGCTTCAGCATTAAATACTTCGGCTGCTGCTAGAGCATATGAGAGGAAAATAGTGTTACGCGCTGGTACATAAGTTACAGGAATACCTTCTTGTAACTGTTCTGGTACTGCAATGTTGTGATCTGTAAGTGCTGATCCACCTAAATTTGCTAGATCAATATTAATTACACGATGTTCAACACCTGAACGCTGAGCTAATGCTTTTGCAGCATCAAGTTCAGTGGTTGAGCGTTGACCATACATAAAACTAATAGCAATACATTCATAGCGCGCTTGTGCCCAAGCTAGGCAAGTGGTTGAGTCTAAGCCGCCTGAAAGTAAAACAATGGCACGAGAGCGCATATTTTTCTCCATATTCGGAATGATTTATTTTATTGAGTGATTAACGACCTGATTCATCGTTCCAAAGCAGCTTATGTAACTGAAGTTGGAAACGAACAGGTAATTTATCATCAAGTATCCACTGTGCCAGATCACGTGCTAGACGTGGCAGGCCTACAGCACCTTTTTCAACCGCAAAGGCAGGGGAGAACCAAACGGTACTGACTTTGGTTTGCAGTTGATATTTTTCAACTTGTTGCTTTGACCATTCATAATCTTCACAATTGCAAATCACAAATTTGATTTGGTCACGTGGTGTTAAATAGTCAAGATTACTGATGAGATTACGATGTTCTTCACCAGAAGTTGGAGTCTTTAAATCAAGAACTTTAGAAACACGGGGATCTACTCTTGATACATCAAGAGCTCCACTGGTTTCTAAAGAGACGTCAAAACCTGCTTCACATAAACGTTGTAATAAAATCAAACAGTTTGGCTGAGCAAGAGGTTCACCACCTGTCACGCAAATATAAGGTGTTTGAAATTGTGTAGCTGTTTCAATGATATGTTCAAGTGAAAAACGTTCGCCACCTTCAAAAGAATAAGTGGTATCGCAATAGCTACAACGTAATGGACAGCCTGTTAGACGAATAAATACAGTCGGTAGGCCAGAGGCATTTGCTTCACCCTGCAACGAGTAAAAAATCTCGGTAATGCGTAAACCGGACGCAGGGTCTGAGACAGGAATTGCAGAGGAACGTAAGGAAGCCATTCTAGAAATACCACACTATATAAAAAATAAAATCTCTACGATCAGTTTGATCGTAGAGATGAGGAGCGATTAAAGCTCCGCAAGAGAGTTATAACAAATTAGTCAGCACGTAACAAATCGTTCAAGCTTGTTTTGGCACGTGTTTGCGCATCAACTTTTTTCACGATAATTGCAGCATATAAGCTGTAAGTACCACATTTAGATGGCAAGCTGCCTGAAACTACAACTGAACCTGCTGGTACACGACCATAATGGATTTCGCCAGTTTCACGGTCATAAATTTTAGTTGATTGACCAATGAAAACGCCCATTGAAATGACTGAGCCTTCTTCAACGATTACGCCTTCAACGATTTCTGAACGCGCACCGATAAAGCAGTTGTCTTCAATAATGGTTGGGTTAGCTTGTAATGGTTCTAAAACACCACCAATACCTACACCACCAGACAAGTGAACATTTTTACCGATTTGAGCACATGAACCTACAGTTGCCCATGTATCAACCATTGTGCCTTCATCTACATAAGCACCAATGTTGACATAAGATGGCATTAACACCACGTTTTTAGCTTGGAAGCTACCACGACGTGCTACAGCAGGAGGAACAACACGAACACCTGCAGCTTTAAATTGCTCTTCAGTCCAACCAGAGAATTTAGTTTTAACTTTGTCATAGAAACGAAGATCACATGACTCGATTGGTTTATTGTCATTCAGTTTAAATGATAATAAAACAGCTTTTTTTAACCATTGATGAACAACCCATTCACCATTGATTTTTTCAGCAACTCGAAGTGTACCGTTATCTAAACCAGCAATTGCTTCTTCAACAGCTTGGCGAATTTCGCTTGAACAATCTGCTGCAGTAAAATTTGCGCGGTCTTCAAATGCTTGCTCAATGATCGTAGAAAGCTGAGACATGATCTTCCTTCCATAAAAAATTTTAAAGATTTTACACTAATTTGTGACAAGAATCTTTCAAAAAACGTGTTAGGTTTAATTGATGATATAAATGAGGTAAATCGGAATAAGCTTATTAGATAATCAAGTGTTTTTTACACAAAAATGATTTGAAAATAAAAATTTAACTCAATTTGTATCAAAAAATAACAGAAATCTAGCATTTTTTGTATAAAAAAGAATCTAAGCTGTCATTATTATGATTTCAGTCACAAGATGAATAAATTAAAAACAGAGCCTTTTTGAGGAGAAAACTATGAAAGCATTACGTGTATTAGTCACTACAACAGCTTTATTTGCTGCTGGCGCTGCTATGGCAGATGAAGCCGTTGTTCATGACAGCTACGCATTTGACAAAAATCAATTAATTCCTGTGGGGGCACGTGCTGAGGTAGGTACAACTGGTTACGGTGGTGCTTTATTATGGCAAGCAAACCCATATGTAGGTTTGGCTCTTGGTTATAATGGTGGTGACATTTCGTGGACAGATGATGTTTCTGTAAATGGTACTAAATATGACCTAGATATGGATAACAATAATATCTACTTAAATGCTGAGATTCGTCCATGGGGTGCAAGTGCTAACCGTTGGGCTCAAGGCTTATATATAGCTGCGGGTGCTGCTTATTTAGATAATGATTATGACTTAGCTAAACGTATTGGTAATGGTGAAACTTTATCAATTGATGGTAAGAACTATCAACAAGCAGTTACAGGCCAAGAGGGCGGTGTAAGAGGTAAAATGTCTTACAAGAATGATATTGCTCCATACTTAGGTTTTGGTTTTGCACCTAAAATCAATAAAAACTGGGGTGTATTTGGTGAGGTAGGTGCTTACTATACTGGTAACCCACAAGTTCAGTTAACTCAATATAACCTTGCTCCTGTAACAGGTAACCCAACATCTGCCCAAGATGCTGTTGATAAAGAAGCAAATGAAATTCGTAATGACGATAAATACCAATGGATGCCAGTTGGTAAAGTTGGTGTGAACTTCTACTGGTAAGATCACAAAAGAAAAAACGAGCTACGGCTCGTTTTTTTTGTACTTAATAAAATAAATAAAAGAGCTAAAAAGCTCTTTTATTTATTTTTAAGTTTTATTCGTCTGGGTAAGCAATTTTCTTAAGTGCTTTAATATCCGCATCAGGTGAGCATAAAGAAATAAACTCGTAACCATAACCGCGTAGTAGATGGCCTTTGCGAACCGCAATCCACGTTGTATTAATACCAAAAATATCAGTCTTGGTTTGCTTTAAACGATAATCACGTTCTGTGTCATAAGCCACGTCATTGACAATACCGACACCCATGCCGAGTTCTACATAGGTTTTGATAACATCGGCATCAAGAGCTGACATTACGATATCGGCATCGAGTTGAGCTTCTTCAAACGCTTTATCAATTTTAGATCGACCTGTAAAACCACCATGATAAGTAATGAGTGGATATTCTGCTAAAAGTTCTAAAGTAATCTTATCCGCCTGTACTAAAGGATGATTCTGCGGGGTAATAATACTGTGTTGCCATTGATAGTAAGGAATGCTAGCCAGATTTTCTTCAGTCGTTAAAGACTCGGTTGCAATTCCAATATCCGCTTCGCCTTGTAAAAGCATTTCTGAAATTTCGACAGGGCTAGCTTGTTGTAAAATCAAATGAACTTTTGGAAATAATTTCTTAAATTGATTAACGATTGGAGGCAAGACATAACGCGCTTGAGTATGTGTGGTTGCGATCGTTAATGTTCCTTCGTCAACCTTATTAAAATCTTCAGCAAGTCGTTTAATATTTTCAGCATCCACTAACATGCGTTCAACAATGCTAAGAAGTGACTGTCCTGGTTCAGTTAAACCTAAAAGGCGTTTACCTTTACGAACGAAAAGTTGAACACCTAATTCATCTTCTAAATCTTTGATGTGTTTACTTACACCCGATTGAGATGTGTAGAGTGCAGCCGATGCTTCCGTCAAGTTAAAGTTTTGGCGTACTGTTTCTCGGATAATTCTTAATTGTTGAAAGTTCATTTACACTTTTCCTCAAAAGAGGTGAGGAGCGTCTAAAGATCCGCAAGATATTTCCTCACCAAATATATTTCTTAAGCAACTTGGGCTGCAAATAAGTGCAATTGAGATGCGCTCACCCAAACAGTTTGATTAGGTTTAAATGCATGTAGTTTTGCAGCTTCACTGCTCAGAGCAATTTCAATTAAACGTCCATTACGGTCTTGTAATTCGGCCACTACTTTTCCAGCAATCCAGATTTCACGTACAAAAGTCGCTTCAATGGTATTCGCTTGCGGTTGCGAGTGAATATGTAACTCATCTGGACGGGCAAAAGCAATCACTTTTCCTTGAGGCGCCTCAACTGCTGTTGGTAGTTGAATACGGTCATTACTGATACGGATGATACCTTCCGTATGTTCACCTTCAAATCGATTTGCCTGACCCAAGAAATCAAATACAAATGGCGTTGTAGGTTTTTCATAAACTTCACGAGGTGAGCCGATTTGCTCAACATTACCTTTATTCATGACAATAATTTGGTCTGCAACCTCAAGTGCTTCTTCCTGATCGTGAGTCACGAAAATTGAAGTGATATGCAATTCATCATGTAAGTTGCGTAACCAGCGACGTAATTCTTTGCGTACTTTGGCATCTAGAGCGCCAAATGGTTCATCGAGTAATAACACGCGAGGTTCTACTGCCAAAGCACGGGCTAAAGCAATACGCTGACGTTGTCCTCCAGAAAGCTGAGCAGGGTAGCGGTCTGCTAAAAAGCCTAGTTGAACTAGATCAAGTAAACGAGTGACACGTTTTTTAATTTCAGCTTCCGAAGGGCGTGTTGCACGAGGGCGAACACGTAAACCAAAGGCAATATTGTCAAATACGGTCATATGACGGAATAAAGCATAGTGTTGAAATACAAAGCCAACCTGACGCTCACGGACATGTACATTAGTCGCATCTTCACCTTCAAGTAACACTTGACCGCCATCGGCTGATTCTAGACCTGCAATAATACGGAGTAGCGTTGTTTTACCGCATCCAGATGGGCCAAGTAACGCAACCAGTTCACCTTCCGGAAAGTCTAGGGAAATATTCTTAAGCGCATGGAATGCACCAAAGTGTTTTTCAATATTTTTAACTTGAATACTCATGATTTCATTCCTTACGAATCAGTTGAATGCGGTTGTGGTTTATCTTGATGTAGCTCTAACCAAGTTTTTAAAATCAGTGTTAAAAGAGCTAAGAAGGCAAGCAGTGATGACACCGCAAAGGCTGCGCTAAAGGTGTACTCGTTATATAAAATTTCGACATGAAGTGGCAGGGTATTGGTCTCACCACGGATGTGGCCGGAAACTACTGATACTGCCCCAAACTCACCCATTGCACGGGCATTACACAAAATCACGCCGTAAATCAGACCCCATTTAATGTTAGGGAGTGTGACTTTCCAAAAAGTTTGCCATCCTGATGCGCCGAGTACGATAGCTGCTTCTTCTTCCTCTGTTCCCTGAGCTTCCATGAGTGGAATTAACTCACGCGCCACAAATGGAACGGTAATAAAGATGGTGGCTAAAACAATTCCAGGTACGGCATATAAAATCTTGATGTCATGATCCATTAACCAGCCGCCAAACCAGCCTTGGGCACCAAAAATAAGAACAATCATTAAACCTGCAATAACGGGTGAAACCGAAAAAGGCATATCAATGATCGTGGTTAAAATAGCCTTCCCTTTAAACTGGAACTTAGAAACCGCCCAAGCTGCAGCCACACCAAATATCACGTTAATCGGCACAGCAATCGCTGCAGTTAATAATGTTAATTTCACTGCTGATAAGGTATCTGGATCAATCAAAGCCTGAACATAGACTTCAAGTCCCTGTTTAAATGCTTCAACGAAAACCAAAATAAGTGGCAACATCAGGCAACTGATAAAGAAAATCAGTGCAATGGTAATTAAGGTATAACGTACCCAAGTCGGCTCACGTGTCGCGTCACGAGATTGCAACTTCAAGGCAAGCGCATTGCTGTCGGTATGTAAATTCATGTGATATTTCTCCCAGTACGACGGTTTGCCCAGACTTGAAGTAAATTAATGGCAAATAAAATAATGAAAGAGAGAACTAACATCACAGCAGCAATAGTGGTTGCACCTGCATAGTCATATTCCTCAAGACGAGAAATAATCATGAGTGGTGCAATCTCTGTTTTAAAAGGTTGATTGCCAGCAATGAAAATAACTGAACCATATTCACCTACGCCGCGTGCAAATGCCAAAGCAAAGCCTGTAAATAGGGCAGGTAATAAAATTGGTAAAATAATTTTAGTAATAGTTTGCCAACGATTCGCGCCAAGTGCGGAAGCAGCTTCCTCAAGTTCAGTTTCGATATCACTGAGTACGGGTTGAACTGTTCTTACAATAAAGGGGATACCGATAAACACCAATGCTAGCGTAATCCCGATAGGTGTATAAGCAACCTGAATACCAAGTGGTTCCAGATATTGGCCTATCCAGCCAGTAGGTGCATAGAGTGAAGTGAGAGCAATACCTGCAACCGCTGTTGGAAGTGCAAAAGGTAAATCGACCAAGGCATCAACCAAACGTTTTCCAGGAAAGTTATAGCGAACAAGGCACCAAGCTAAAAGCAAACCAAACACAACATTAATAAATGCTGCGATTAATGCTGAGCTAAAGCTAAGTTGAAGTGATTTCAAAATACGTTCAGACGTTAGAATTTCCCATAATCCGTCCCATCCGATTCCAAATGATTTGATAAAGACTGCGGCTAATGGAATAAGCACAATAAAAGATACATAGGCGAGGGTGAAGCCCAAAGATAGACCAAACCCAGGCAGCACTCGGGATCGCTGCGACATGATATTTCCTCAAAGAGAAAAGCCTGCTGAAACCAGTAAGCGAATAAATAAAGATAAACAGTGCGGTATAAAGATTGGTATTAAGCAAATTTCAAAGCGAAATGTGTTTTTACCGGGTCGATAGATGAGTGACTACACATCGAATCTTCTGGAATCAAATAATTCAGCAAATCCGGAAATGGCCCAAAACCTGAGGCAACATTAATATGGCCCACTTCACCAAGATTAACGGGATTTAACTTCCATGATTTTGCAAGTTGTAAAGCATCAAAAAAGCCGAGCCATGAATCATTTTCACTAATGAGTAGCGTTGCAGGCACATCAATTTTTAATTGATGAAAATAATCTTTGTAGTCCGTCAAGCTATGGCGAGCAAACCCGGCTTCTCCAAAGCGTGCCGGATTCGCTGGAGCGACTAAAATTAGTTTCTTAACTTGGCTTCTTAATTCTGGATGCTCAGCTAAAGCAGCTACACTCGTTAAGCATCCAAAACTATGTGCAACAATTTGAACAGGAGCTTGAGCTGCTTGAATTGTTTTAACGAATTGCCCAACCCATTCGCTTAATACAGGTCTATCCCAGTTTTTTTGCTCAACACGAGAACTAGACACGAGTTGACGCTGCAACCAAGATTGCCAATGCTGATGTTCACTGCCACCTACACCCGGAACAATTACAGTGTGAATCATGTCTGTTCTCCTTACCTTTAGTGCAAAGAATTACTTCTCTGCACTATTAATTTTCACGATTTGATCGAAAACACCACCATTATCAAAGTGTTGTTTTTGTACTTTTGTCCAACCACCAAATTCTTTATCGATGGTTACGAGTTTCAGCGGTTTAAATACATTGCTGTATTTCTTAAGAACAGCTGCGTTACGCGGACGGTAGAAATTACGTGCTGCAATTTCTTGACCAGCAGGTGAGTACAAATAGTTGAGATAACCTTTAGCAATCGTTAAGTTGCCTTTTTTAGCTGCATTTTTCTCCACAATTGCAACTGGAGGCTCAGCTAAGATCGAAAGAGACGGAGTAATAATTTCAAATTTGCCCGGTTGTTCGCGAAGAGCTAAATGAGCTTCATTTTCCCAAGCCAGTAATACATCACCAATGCCACGCTCAGCGAAAGTAGTCGTTGCACCGCGTGCACCCGAATCTAGAACTTTAGTATGTTTATAAATTTGACGAACGTACTCTTGTGCTTTTGCATCATTGCCACCCGGTTGATGTTTTGCCCAAGCCCAAGCTGCAAGATAATTCCAACGAGCACCACCAGAAGTTTTCGGGTTTGGTGTAATAATTTCTACACCCGGTTTGATTAAATCAGCCCAGTCTTTGATTTGCTTTGGATTGCCTTTACGCACTAAGAACACAATCGTTGATGTATATGGCGTTGAGTTTTGTGGCAGTTTTTTCTGCCAGTCTGTTGGAAGTAGTTTTGCTTTTTCAGCAATTTCATCGATATCTGCGGCAAGTGCTAATGTCACCACATCTGCATTTAAGCCATCGATAACCGCACGAGCCTGTTTACCAGAGCCGCCGTGTGATTGCTTAAACTCAATATCTTGACCAGTACGTTGTTTCCAGTAAGTACCGAACTGTTTGTTGAAATCTGTATATAGCTCACGAGTAGGATCGTAAGAAACGTTTAAAAATTCTTGGGCTGCAAATGACGAAACAGAAAGAAGTGCAGCGATAACCCCGACTTTTAATTGAGAAAAACGCATGAGATAAGTCCTCAAAAAATATGAAATGTTCAAAACATGAACGCAGAATAGCGCTAGTCTTTATTCTAAAAAAATAATAAAAAACGAATTTAATATGAAAAAAATAGAAATAATAAAAAGAGATAAACTATTCTTAAATCTTGATATATAACAAGTTTCAAAAGCAGATACGAAATCGGTATAATTTTTTAAAATCAATCATTTATTATTTAAATGAAAGGTGTTGTATTGTTGCGCGGCTTTTAGCAAAGGATGGAACAAACATGTGGTGTTTTAAAAATGGGCAACCCGTTGAGACTATTCCTTTATTAGATCGAGCCTTTCATTATGGAGATGGGTGCTTTACCACAATTCGTGTTTTTCAAAACCAGGTTGAGCTTAAAGAAAGACACTGGGAACGTCTAAAACTTGCATGTCAAAGACTGTCTTTAACTGCAAATTTTAAACTCATAGAACAAAGCTTACAGCAATTACAAAAGCAGAACCTTGTGCTCAACGGCACTTTAAAAATTGTAATTAGTCGTGGTGAAGGTGACCGTGGTTATAGTTTGCCAAAGCATGAAGCAGATATTTATATCTGGTTTTATCCAAAAGCTTTAGAGCCATTTTTGCCAGACTCTATCCAGTGCGGTGTCTTAAATCATGCTCTAGGTTTAACCATGCCGAGCTTAGTTGGTCTTAAATCTTTAAACCGCCTTGAACAAGTATTGCTAAAAAAAGAAGCAGATCAACGCGGGTGGGCTGAAGCATTAGTTACTGATGTACAAGGTTATATTGTTGAAGGGGTCAGTAGTAATTGTTTTATTCGTTTAAATGATAGATGGATTACTCCTGAACTTCGCTATAATGGCGTCCACGGTGTAATGCGGGCAGAAATTCTGGCGCGTATGCAGCACCATGGTATTGCCTGTGAAGTACGTGTGATTGAATTAGATGAAGTATCTGAAATACAAAGTCTATTCTTTTGTAATGCTTTAAACCCTATGCGAGTAGTTACTCATTTAGGCGAAAAAACGCTAGATACACAGGCATGCATAGATTTATTTCATCTCCTTAACTTAAATCAGATTCATTAATATGCCGAAGCCACCTGTGAATGCGAAAGCAAAAAACGCCAAGAAAAATAACAAAAAACAAGCTCCAAAATTTTCTAAGCGATTGGTTCTAATTGGCCTTTTCATTGTTTTAATCTTTACGTTTGCCATTTTATGGTCAAGCTTGTTTAAGGCTTATCCTGTTGAAGGAAAAAAACAGATGTTATCGATTACATCTGGAGAAACTTATTCTGGTTTTATTGATCGTTTGGCCAAAGAAGGCAAAATTAGCTTTCCTATCGTATTGAAGCTTTATCAAAAGTTTATGATTCATGACAGCATGAAAGCTGGTGTGTATGAAATTGAACAAGGGATGAGTGTAAGACAAGTATTAGAGATGTTATCTGATGCGGATAATGCTCAGATGAACCGTGTTTTGGTGATTGAAGGTACAACTTTTAAGCAGCTTATTACTGCACTCAAAAATGATAAAAATGTAAAAAATACAATATTGGATTTACCTAATGATCAGCTTATGAAAGCGCTTGGGATTCCTTACGATCATCCAGAAGGCTTATTCGCGCCGAATACTTATTTCTTTGCCAAAGGCGAGACTGACAAGAAAATTCTTACCGATTTATATCATCGTCAAATAAAAGCTTTAGATACAGCTTGGGCAAATCGCGCACCGAATTTACCTTATAAAGATAAATATGAAGCATTAATTATGGCTTCTATTGTTGAGAAAGAAACAAGTTTAGACAGTGAACTTACACAAGTTTCTGGAGTTTTTGTCCGCCGTTTAAAACTCGGTATGCGTTTACAAACGGATCCAACTGTTATTTACGGAATGGGTAATAACTATAAAGGCAACATTACCCGAGAAGACCTGCGTACTCCAACACCATATAATACTTATACCATTAATGGTTTACCGCCGACTCCAATTGCTTTGCCAAGCCGAAAAGCAATTGAAGCAGCGTTACATCCAGATGATTCAAATAACATCTATTTCGTAGCGACTGGTAATGGTGGACATAAATTTACGGCAGACTTGCAAGCACATAATCAAGCTGTGCAGGATTATTTATCCGTGTTGAGATCGAAGAAATAAGGAAAAGAGATGTTTATCAGCTTTGAAGGCACGGAAGGGGTAGGTAAAACTACACTCATTCGAAAAATTCATCAGCATTTTGAAGAGCAAGGCAAACAAGTTATTTTAACTCGAGAGCCGGGGGGCACACCGTTAGCTGAGCAAATTCGTTCGATGCTTTTGGCGGTGAATCATGATGAAAATATGAGTCATGATACTGAGCTATTGCTTATTTATGCGGCACGCGCTCAACACTTACAACAGGTTATTTTGCCTGCTTTAGAAGCTAACAAAATTGTACTAAGTGATCGCTTTACCGATGCGAGTTTTGCTTATCAATGTTCTGGTCGTGGTTTAAGCCAAGATAAATTACAACTTTTAAATCAGAACTTCGTTTCACGCATGCCGGAGGTGACTTTCTGGTTAGATGCACCGATTGAACTTGGTATGAACCGTGCACGTGAACGCGGAGCTTTAGACCGTTTTGAACAAGAAAAGTTAAGCTTCTTTACTAAGGTTCGTGAAGGCTATGAAACCTTATGGAAAGCTGAACCAGAACGTATTAAGCGAATAGATGCAACTCAAAGTCCTGATCAGGTGTTCGAGCAGGCTTTGCAATATTTACGGTAAGCAAATTGGATGAACCACTCTCATATTTTTTGAGAGTGGTGAAAAATGACGTTAATTCTGATTTAAATCGTCATAGAAAATATCTGTAATTTTCTTATGCTATCTTACATATGACTTTATAGATTGAAGAATAACAAGGATGAAAAGCTCAAAAGAAGAAATCGTGGCATTTCTTGAAAAGGAATTTCCACCAAGTCTTGAACACTGCACGATTGAGTCAGTCACACCCAAAGCAGCGGTTGTTTATTATCATGTTGATCAAAGACATCAACGTCCTGGTGGCACCATATCTGGTCCAACCATGATGACTTTGGCAGACTTTGCTTTATATATTGCGATATTAGGTGAGATCGGTATTGTTGGTTTAGCCGTAACCACCAACTTTAATATTAATTTTTTAAGAAAACCTGCGGGTGATCAAGACTTACGTAGTGAATGTAAACTCATGAAAGTAGGAAAGAGTTTAGTGGTGGGTGAGGTTTGGATTTATTCAGTTGGTCTGGATGAACCTGTTGCGCATGTGACCGCGACTTATTCAATCCCACCTAGACCATAAATATCAAACCAAATAAAAAGCACAGCCAGAGCTGTGCTTTTTTGTAGAAGAACAGCTTAAATATCAGTATTAACCAATGGCTGTTCTACTGCAAAATTTGGAGGAGTTAAAACGGTTTTACGAATCTCGCTCGAAGTTTCTGGATAATCAAGCGTGTAATGAAGACCACGTGATTCTTTACGTTGCATAGCACAGCGCACAATCATCTCAGATACTAAAACAAGGTTACGCAGCTCAATCAGGTTTTTGCTAACACGGTAGTCTTGATAATATTCGGTGATTTCACGTTTTAACATTTCAATACGGTGTAAAGCACGTTCTAAACGTTTAGTAGTCCTTACAATACCAACGTAGTTCCACATGGTCGAACGTAACTCATCCCAGTTTTGTAAAATCACCACATCTTCATCAGGATTGGTTACTTGTGAGTCATCCCAAGTTGGTACTTCTGGTAATTTGAAGTTTTCATCAAATTTATTTTCGATATCTTTTGCTGCACTCATGCCATAAACGAAGCACTCAAGTAATGAGTTACTTGCCATGCGGTTTGCACCATGTAAGCCTGTATAAGACGTTTCACCAATCGCATAGAGACCTTCAATATCCGTCTGGCTATTTGAGTCAACCACAACACCACCACATGTATAGTGAGCTGCTGGTACCACTGGAATCATGTCTTTCGTAATGTCGATACCTAACTCAAGCAATCTTGCATAAAGTGTAGGGAAGTGCTCTTTAATAAACTCAGGTGATTTGTGGGTAATGTCTAACCACACGTGACGAATACCGAGACGCTTGATTTCATGGTCAATGGTACGTGCCACAATATCGCGAGGAGCTAATTCTGCACGATCATCAAAACGTAGCATAAAACGTTCGCCATCCGGCAAACGTAAGTAAGCGCCTTCACCACGCATAGCTTCAGTAATTAAGAAAGAGCGGGCTTGCGGATGGTACAGGCAAGTTGGATGGAACTGATTAAATTCCATATTCGCTACACGGCAACCTGCACGATAAGCCATTGCAATACCGTCACCTGTGGCAATATCTGGATTAGATGTATACAGATAAGCCTTCATCGCACCGCCGCAAGCCAGCGCGGTGAATGGGGCAAGGAAGGTATGAACCTTTTCAGTATTTTCATCTAATGCATATAAACCAATAGCACGATTCGCTTGGTCGGTATGGCCTAATTTATGCGAGGTGATTAAATCAATCGCAATATAATTTTCAAAAATAGTAATATTTTTACGTTCTTTGGCACGCTCAACCAAAGTGGTTGAAATGGCTTTACCTGTTGCATCAGCAGAATGGATAATGCGACGCTGCGAATGGCCACCCTCACGAGTCAAATGAAGCTGTTCATCTTCATCGAGAGTAAATTGCACGCCTTGCTTTAAAAGAAAATCAACAGAAGGGCGGCCGCCTTCTACGGTATGTTGTACCGCGCCCATTTCACATAAATGAGCGCCTGCAATCATAGTGTCATTAATATGCTGTTGAATAGAGTCAGTCTCATCAAGAACAGCAGCAACACCACCTTGAGCATAAAAGGTACTTGCTTCGGTTAGAGCAGCTTTGGCTAAAACTGCAATATTAAAATGATTTGGTAACGATAAAGCCAGACTTAAACCAGCGCCGCCGCTGCCCACAATAATCACGTCAAAGTGGTGAATTGTCTGTAAATTAGGCATGTCCATTCGCATCAATTTAAAACGTCCGCTAATGACACCCCTTTTTACCTAAAAAGGCAAGAGCTTAAGCGCTCTAACTCAGAGAAAAATTGCAATTGGCTTAAAAAGTTGCAATGCGTAAAATAATCCTTGTGATGACGTATTACAAATAAACATATTGTTACGCACAACCTCAAAGCGTTGTGATACAACAGTTTTATTCTTATTCTCGTAGACCAATTGTGGGTGAGCACCGAATGAAATCTCGCTATTTACAACAAGGAATGTATGCAGCGGTATTTACAGTTGCTGCTGTTCAAGCAAATGCTGCTGTTGATTTTTCAAATCTTGTTGAACAAGTTAGTCCAGCAGTCGTGAGTGTAAATGTCGTAAAAAAAATGACTCAGGATGAACTGTTGCAACAGCAAGTTCCTGAAATTTTAAAACGTTTCTTTGGCAATCAGGTCATCATTCCACAGCAACAAGGTCCACAAGAAAAGACAGCTTACGGAAGTGCATTCTTCATTAGTAAAGATGGTTACTTACTCACAAACCACCATGTGATTGAAAATGCCTCTCGTATCAGTATTACTTTAAATGACCGACGTGAAATTGATGCAACCGTGGTGGGTAGTGATGAGCGTACAGACGTCGCATTGTTAAAAGTAAACGGAACAAATTATCCAGCTTTACGAGTAGGAAATGTTGACCGTTTACGTGTCGGAGAACCTGTTTTAGCTATTGGTTCGCCGTTTGGTTTTGACTACTCCGCTTCGGCCGGTATTGTCAGTGCAAAATCACGAAACATGAGCGGTGAAACTTCGGTACCATTTATTCAAACAGATGTGGCTTTAAACCCAGGTAACTCTGGTGGTCCATTATTTAATCAAAATGGTGAAGTGGTCGGGGTAAACTCTCGAATATTTAGTGGTACTGGCGGTTATATGGGCTTGTCTTTCTCTATTCCGATTGACGTAGCTATGGATGTTGCAGACCAGATTAAAACAAAAGGTAAAGTAACACGCTCTTACCTTGGTGTGATGATGCAAGATATTGACCGAAACCTTGCTGATGCCTACAAATTACCAAAACCTGAAGGCGCTTTAATTACCCAAATTTCTCCGAACTCACCTGCACAAAAAGCAGGGCTAAGAGCTGGTGATGTAATTTTAAAACTAAATGGTGCACCTGTACTTCGTACGAGTGATTTACTGTACGCATTAAACAAAGTACAGCCAAATCAAACCGTTCAGTTTGAAGTATTACGTGATGATAAAACACGCAATATTTCAGCGACCTTAACAACTGCACCAGATGAAACGCCTGCCACTGGTACAAAAGGTGCTGCATCTAAAGGGCCAGTTTTAGGCATGAGTATTCGTGATTTAGCTGAACTGGAAAAAAATGCGTTGAGCGTGAAAGGCGGTATTTATGTACAAGATGTTCGCCGTGGTGGTTTAGCGTCACTGTCAAATATCATTCCGGGTGATGTGATTACTCAAGTCAATAATAACCAGATTTTAAATAGTCAGGATTTTGCAAAAGTTGTTTCTAACTTGCCGAAAAATACAGTAGCACGTGTTGCTATTATTCGTCAGGGACAGCGTGCGATGCTTGGTTTGCGTATTCAATAATCTTCAACCAGATTACTAAGCCACCCTAAAATGGGTGGTTTTTGTTATTTAACTTGAGCGTTTAGCGATATCTACCTACACTTAATTTCAGTTTTAAGGTTAATAAATAAGAGTGTTCATTTGTGAGTAGTATTTTTGATTTACATATTGAGGTGCAGCCACATCACATTGATGCGTTAGGACACGTAAATAACGTAATGTATGTTCAATGGATGCAAGATGTAGCTGCTGCTCACGTTGAAACTTTGGGAGTAGGGGTAACTAAATATCTTGAGTTAAAACATGCCATGGTCGCGGTTGAGCATCATATGCAATATCGTAAAGCTGCATTTGAAGGCGAACAAATTGTATTACGCACATGGTTAGATGACATTAATGCACTTTATTCATTCCGTCAGTATGTGTTTTTTCGCCCATCAGATCAGGCCGTATTATTTGTTGGAAAAACCAAATGGGCATGTATTGAAATTGCTTCAGGTCGTCCTAAACGAATGTCGCCAACTTTTACTCATGCATATACGCCGCTTGATTCAAGCATAAATCCTTATGATTTTAGTGTTTCATATGCTCAATAGTTGGACGTAATACGCTTACTTTGACTGTCCTTTTTTAAAACATAAGTACAAAGCTCATGATTATTTTGGATACTTTAAAATATGCATCTGTTATAATCTCACGCAATTTATTTAACCGCTTTGGCTGTGTATTAAAACAAGCTACATAGCACTCTATATTTTCTCAAGGTAACCCATGGCGCAAGCTAAAAAATCCGTCGATATCAAAAATATACGAAATTTCTCGATTATTGCCCACATTGACCATGGTAAGTCTACATTGGCTGACCGTTTTATTCAGATGTGTGGTGGTCTACAAGATCGTGAAATGCAAGCTCAGGTCTTAGACTCAATGGAGCTTGAGCGTGAACGTGGGATTACCATTAAAGCCGCTTCCGTCACGCTATATTACACTCATCCAAATGGTCAGGAATATCAACTAAACTTTATTGATACGCCTGGGCACGTTGACTTTTCTTATGAAGTTTCTCGTTCATTAGCTGCATGTGAAGGTGCGCTATTGGTTGTAGATGCTGCACAAGGCGTTGAAGCCCAATCAGTTGCAAACTGTTATACAGCAATTGAACAAGGTCTCGAAGTTCTTCCTATTCTAAATAAAATTGATTTACCACAGGCTGAACCTGAGCGCGTAATTCATGAAATTGAAGAAATTATCGGGATTGAAGCGACAGATGCACCAACTTGTTCAGCAAAAACTGGTTTAGGTGTTGAAGGTGTACTCGAGCGTTTGGTTGATGTTATTCCAGCACCAGAAGGTGATCGTGAAGCGCCATTACAAGCATTAATTATCGACTCATGGTTTGATAACTACTTAGGCGTAGTTTCTCTTGTTCGTATTAAACAAGGTCGTATCCGCAAGGGCGACAAAATGTTGGTTAAATCGACAGGGCAAACTCATCCGGTAACTTCTGTGGGTGTATTTAATCCTAAGCATACCGAAACAGATATTCTCGAAGCTGGTGAAGTAGGTTTTGTTATCGCGGGTATTAAAGATATTTTTGGTGCGCCAGTAGGTGACACTATTACACTTGCGTCTACACCGGAAGTCACAACTTTACCTGGTTTCAAAAAGGTTAAACCGCAGGTATATGCTGGTCTTTTCCCGATTGATGCGAGTGACTTCGAACCATTCCGTGAAGCACTACAAAAATTACAGATCAATGACTCGGCTTTATTCTTTGAACCAGAAAGTTCAGATGCTTTAGGCTTTGGTTTCCGTTGTGGCTTCTTAGGTATGCTACATATGGAAATTGTACAAGAGCGTTTAGAACGTGAGTATGATCTTGATCTCATCAGTTCTGCACCTACTGTAATTTATGAAGCATTAACCAAGAAAGGCGAAACGATTTACATCGATAGTCCATCAAAAATGCCAGATGGATCGACTGTAGAAGATTTACGTGAACCAATTGCTGAATGTCATATCCTTGTTCCTCAAGAATACTTAGGGAACGTAATGACGCTCTGTATCGAACGCCGTGGTGTACAAAAAGATATGAAATTCTTGGGCAACCAAGTTTCTATTACTTTTGAAATCCCGATGGCTGAAGTCGTTATGGATTTCTTTGACAGATTAAAGTCATGCTCTCGTGGCTTTGCATCGCTAGACTATAACTTTGTACGTTTTGAAAGTTCAGCTTTAGTTAAGGTTGATGTGTTAATTAATAGCGAAAAGGTTGATGCCTTGGCTATGATTTGTCACCGTAATGATGCACGCCATCGTGGTATTGCATTGGTTGAGAAAATGAAAGACTTAATTCCTCGCCAAATGTTCGATGTTGCTATTCAGGCAGCAATCGGTGCGCAAATTATTGCCCGTTCTACCGTAAAAGCGATGCGTAAAAACGTATTGGCAAAATGTTATGGTGGTGACGTTTCGCGTAAGAAAAAACTACTTTCTAAACAAAAAGAAGGTAAGAAACGTATGAAACAAGTGGGAAGCGTTGAAATTCCACAAGAAGCGTTCTTGGCTGTATTGAAAGTAGAAAGATAAGAAATGAGGGTGGGGAAAATGAATAATTTCCTTTCCCCACTGTAATACAAGCAGCGAGGCTGCGAGTGAGGTCATGTGGATTTTGATTTTAATTTAATTCTTGTTCCAGTTACGCTGATTCTATTTGCAGTGTGGTTGTTAGATAAACTTGTATTAAAACAGCGTGCAAATAAAGGACGCGGGAACGAAAATTTTGTCATTACATGGGCCTATGACTTTTGGCCAGTTTTAGCTGTAGTACTTGTACTTCGTTCATTTCTTTATGAACCGTTTAATATTCCGTCGGATTCTATGGTGCCAACTCTAGAAACTGGTGATTTTATTCTGGTGAATAAATTTGATTATGGTGTGCGTTTACCTATTGTTAATAAAAAAATTATTGATGTAGGTGAACCGAAGCGTGGTGATGTAATTGTATTCCGTTATCCACCTCAACCGACTATTAGCTATATTAAACGTGTAATCGGTTTACCTGGTGATCATATTGTTTATGACCATGGGCAATTGATTATTAATGGGCAGAAAGTACCGAAAGTATTAACACAATTCAGTCGTGAAAAAGATGTGATGGATACACCAACGTCTATTTATCATAAAGAGACGATTGGTGAGCATACCTTTACGATGCGTGAGCTTGAAGGCGTAAATGTGGCGCGTCAAGCACCGTTTATCAACTATGTTGAAAATGGTAAATATGCGAACCAAGACGGTTTATATTGGGAAGTGACTGTTCCAAAAGGACATTACTTTGCAATGGGGGATAACCGCGATCAAAGTGCAGACAGTCGTTTCTGGGGGTTCGTTCCTGAAGAAAACTTAACAGGACGAGCATTCTACGTGTGGATGCATAAAGAACCGGGTTTACACCTTCCTAACTTTAGCCGAAATGGAAAAATAGATTAAAAACAACCATTAGGAAAAAAAGAAATGCGTAAGGCACAACAGGGTACTTCGTATTTAGCAATTTTATTTGGGGTGGTTATATTTGCGATTGCAGTAAAAGCTGTACTTGCAGTTTGGCCAGCATATTGGGATGATCGGCTGATTAATAATCAGATAGAGGAGCTTTTACAAGAAAGCTCTTCTGAGATCACACCACAAAAGTTTGTAACACAAATGGATCAGCGACTCGAAATGAACAATATTCGTGATCTCCAATTTAAAGAGATCGCTCAAGTGTTTAATCAGTCAGGTCTAACGGTCAAAAAGAAATATGAAGTAAGAAAACCTTTCTTATTCAATATTGATTTAGTTTTAACATTTGAGAAGAGTTTTGATAAAACATCAGTTCAAACTAAGTGATCCTCGCTTACTGAGTCGAATCGGATATCAATTTAAGCAGCTTGAATTGTTACAGTTAGCATTGACTCATCGTTCGGTGAGTCACAAATACAATTACGAGCGCTTAGAGTTTCTCGGCGATTCATTATTAGGCATGATAATCGCTAATTATCTATATCATGCCTATCCAAATGAAAATGAAGGTCGTCTCACGCGTATGCGAGCGACTTTAGTTCGTCAGGAAGCTTTAGGTAAGATTGCAACAGATTTGCAACTTAGTCGGTGTTTAATATTAAGTACAGGCGAGTTGAAGTCTGGCGGTCATCATCGCGAGTCAATATTAGCAGATACGGTAGAAGCGATTATTGGTGCAATCTATCTTGATAGTGGTGATCTCAACTTACTTAAAGATATTGTGCTAAAATGGTACATACCCTATTTAGACCATATAGAACCTACGGATCAACTCAAAGATCCGAAATCACGTTTACAAGAGTATCTACAAGCACGTAAAAAACCTCTCCCTGTTTACGAGGTTGTAGATATTCAGGGTGATGCACCTCATCAGCACTTTAAAGTGGAATGCGTGGTAGATGGTTTACCGAAGATTTATGGTGAGGGTTCAAGTCGTCGTTTTGCCGAGCAGGCAGCAGCGGCGGAAATTTTAAAGTTATTGGAGCAATAACCTGCATGTCGATGCATTCTGATCAAATCAATCCAGATTCAAATGAAAACCAAGATCCTAATAATCTGATTGATCAATTTTTTAGTTCCAAAGGCGTAACAATCCCTTCGGATTTTAAGAGCGGATTTGTGGCGATTGTGGGACGTCCAAATGTGGGTAAATCTACCCTCATGAACCATTTATTGGGTCAAAAGCTCTCTATTACTTCGCGTAAACCTCAAACAACACGTCATAAAATTATTGGTATTGATTCACGTGAAAAAATGCAGGCGGTATATGTAGATACCCCGGGTATGCATAAAAAAGAAGTGCGTGCTATTAATAAAATGATGAACCGCGCTGCGCACTCTGCATTACGTGACGTTAATTTAGTTTTATTCGTTATCGATGCTTATAAGTGGACTCAAAACGACGATTTAGTGCTTGAAAAACTCAAGAACGCTGAAATGCCGGTTATTTTAGTCATTAATAAGGCGGACACTTTTGAAGATAAAAGAGAGATTCTTCCTCTCATTCAAGAACGTGCCAAACTTATGAATTTTGCTGAGATTGTTCCTGTTTCTGCTTTGCGTGGTGCAAACTTAGAACACTTGAGTGAAACGATTGAGAAATACCTTCCTTATCAACCACCATTGTATTCATTTGATCAGATTACTGACCGCTCTGAACGCTTCTTGGCGAGCGAAATCATTCGCGAAAAAATCATGCGTCAGTTGGGTGAAGAGCTTCCTTATGATTTAACAGTACAAATTGAATCTTTCAAAACAGAAGAAGCAACTGTTAATGAAAAAACTGGTCGTTTAAAGCCGGCTTGTACCTATATCGATGCAACGATTTTTGTAGACCGCGCTGGTCAAAAAGCCATTGTGATTGGTGAAAAAGGTACTAAGCTTAAAACGATTGGTATGGATGCTCGTAAGGACATGGAAAAAATGTTTGAGCAAAAAATTATGCTCACACTTTGGGTGAAAGTGAAGGGTGGCTGGTCTGATGATGAGCGTGCTCTAAAAAGCTTAGGATATAGTGATATCTAAAGGATAAGGATGCTGGTATGAAAACAATTACATCATTAATCGCTATAGTTGGATGTACATTGATGTTACAAGGTTGTGTATATAAGCTTGTAACCGTACCAGTAGGTATCGCCTATAAAACTACTAAAGGTGTAGTTAAAGGTACAGCAGCTGTTGTAGGTGCTGTTATTCCTGACGGTGATGATGAGGATGATAAAAAAGAAAAAGAATCTGAGGAATAGATTCTTTTTATGATGCGCAATGAAGTCCTCCATGGATATATGATTCATCACCGTAAGTACCGTGAAAAAAGTCATATTGTGCATCTTTTTACTCAGGAATATGGGCGAGTTGATGGTATTTTAAGACAGACTCCGCCCCCTCAATATCAGCCTATTCGGCTACAAGCGACAGGTAAAAGTGAACTCAAAAATTTTACTAAGCTGGAAATATTAAATCAGCCTGTTTTCTTTTTTGGTGATGCTTTTTTTGCTGGTTTTTATCTAAATGAAATTGTTCTTAGACTTTGCCCATTAGAAGAGGCAATGCCACAAACTTTTGAGCAATATCAATTAACTTTGCTTCAATTACAGCAATTATCTTCCCATGAAAATCCTGATCTTTTTCTGAGACAGATTTTGCGCCAGTTCGAACATGTTTTGCTTCCTGAGCTGGGTTACGCGATTGATTTTTCAATTGATACTCAGCAACAGCCAATACAGGCTCACCAGTTTTATCAATTTCAGGTGACTGAAGGTTTTGCGCCCATTGTTCAGGCAAGTCGTTCTTCATTGTCAGGTAAAGCAATTTTATCTATGTTGGATTATGAGCAAGGCCAGGATTTTTCTCACGAACAATTGCAATTATTAGGTAAACTATACCGTCAAATGATTACATCGCTTTTAGGAGATCGTCCCCTAAAAAGTCGACAATTGTGGATTCAAAATACTCAAACTCAATCGTAATTAGGATTTATTTATGGCTGCATTGCTTGGTGTAAACATAGACCATGTTGCTACTTTGAGACAGGCGCGCGGTACTACTTATCCAGACCCTGTAGAAGCTGCTCTTATTTGTGAACAAGCTGGTGCAGAGGGGATTACTTTGCATTTGCGTGAAGACCGTCGCCATATCCAAGATGACGATGTACGTCGCATGCGTCCATTATTAAAAACCCGTATGAACCTAGAGTTGGCTGTTACTGATGAAATGGTCGAGTTTGCGAAAGAAATTCAGCCGCAGCACGTGTGTTTTGTGCCAGAAAGACGCCAGGAAGTAACAACTGAAGGCGGTTTGGATGTAGTGGGTAACTTTGAAAAAGTTAAAGCTGCAACTCAAACTTTAGCAGCTATTGGTTGCGACGTATCATTATTTATTGATGCTGATTTAGCTCAAATTGATGCAGCAGTTGCGTGTGGCGCACCTACGATTGAGTTGCACACGGGTGCATATGCAGATGCGGAAACAGAGCAAGATCAACAAGCCGAGTTAGAGCGCATTATCAAAGGTGTTGAATATGCAGCTTCAAAAGGTTTGGTTGTAAATGCAGGTCATGGCCTTAACCTTAAAAATATTGCGCCAATTGCAGCTATTCCACAAATTCATGAATTAAACATTGGTCATTCAATTATTGCTGAAAGTGTTTTTGTAGGTCTGGTTCAAGCTGTTAAAGATATGAAAACAGCGATTCAGGCAGCAGGATAGTTGGTTATGTCGAGTATCAATTACGATGAATTAATGCAACCTGTGGTGGCCTTTTTAGGTTGTCAAACACCAAAAGCATGGTTGGATGAAGCAATCAATAATTTAGATATCTTGATGCAAGATCATGCTAATTGTGAAAAGAAAGCTGCTAGTACAGCAATGAACTTAATGTTCCGCTATAGCTTCTTTCCTGACTTACAAGTAAAACTTGCTCAACTTGTACGAGAAGAAATGCTTCACTACGAACAAGTGCTTGAGCTTATGGCTAAGCGTGGTCAAGAGTGGACTGGTTTAAGTGCCGGACGTTATGCAGGTGGGTTGCGTAAAGAAATTCGTACATATGAGCCTGAAGCTTTAATTGATGTGCTGGTGATTGGTGCATTCGTAGAGGCTCGTTCATGTGAGCGTTTTTATGCACTTGCACCGCGTGTAGATGATGAGTTAGGACGTTATTATCGATACTTGCTTAAGTCAGAGTCTCGTCATTTTGAAGACTATCTAGCTCTTGCGCTTGATGTGGCAACCACTGCAAAAATGAAAGATCCTAAAGAGGATATTCAACAGCGAATTGATCATATCCGTGAAGTTGAAAAGAATCTGATTTTAACACCAGATGATACTTTCCGTTTTCATAGTGGTATTCCTGCTTAGTCTTGGATGTCTCAAATAAAAAAGTTTACCTTTCACGGTAAACTTTTTTATTTGGTGAGTATTATCTCTTTGGCGGTAAGCATGTTCTGCTTTTAGTTTTTTAATACATATAATTATTTAATAAATATATTTTTTATAGATTTTAATTTCTCTTAAAATTTTTAAAAAAACTTTTATTTTTTTAGGCTAATAATAAATATTGTGTAAATATAAAGGTTGATATGTTCATCATGAGTTCAACTGAAATAGTTGATCATTTCTAAGGATATAAGAATGTTAGCATTAGTTACAGGTGCATCGGCAGGTTTTGGTTATAGCATTTCAAAAAAGCTGATTGAGTTAGGATATAACGTTATTGGTTGCGGAAGACGAGCAGAAAAACTAGAAGAACTAAAACAAGAACTTGGTGAAAAATTCTACCCATTAGTATTTGACATGACGGATACGGCAGAAAATATAAATAAGGCATTGGTTGATTTACCAACTGAATTTCAAATCAATCAAATTGATTTATTGGTGAATAATGCTGGATTGGCATTAGGATTGGAACCCGCAGATAAAGCAGAATTAGATGATTGGTACACGATGATTGATACCAATGTTAAGGGGCTTGTTACGATTACCCGATTAATTTTGCCAAGTATGGTAAAGAAAAAATCAGGTTTGATTATTAATATGGGCTCTATTGCAGGTACATACCCATACCCAGGGGGTAACGTGTATGGGGCAACCAAAGCATTTGTGGAGCAATTTAGTCTAAATCTTCGTGCTGATTTGGCTGGTACTGGTGTGCGCGTAACTAACATTGAACCAGGGTTGTGTGGAGGTACTGAATTTTCTCTTGTGCGTTTTAAAGGTGATGAGGATAAAGTAAACAGTCTATATGATAAAAAGAATCCACTTTTGCCTGAAGATATTGCAAATACAGTAGCTTGGATTGCTTCACAACCTCCACACATTAATATTAATCGTATTGAAATGATGCCGACCACTCAATCTTTTAATCCTTTAAAAGTGGTTGAGGTGGAATAATAATTTGAGAAGAAAATAGATTCTTTAGAGTTAGGTTAGAGCGTTAAATCTAATAAAGACTCTAAGAAAAATTAAATCCTCTATGTGCTGATAGGGGATTTTTTATAATTATTGATAAATTTATGGCAAAAAAAAGCCCGCTTTAATGCTGCGGGCTTTTTAGTATTTGGCTCTCCCACCTGGGCTCGAACCAGGGACCTGCGGATTAACAGTCCGTCGCTCTACCGACTGAGCTATGGGAGAATCTGCATGCGATTATAAGGAGATTTTGAGAAGGGTCAAGTCTAAATTGTCATGTTTACTTCATTTTTGTGTCGTATGCTTTTTATTTGATCAGTTGAGTGGTGGGTTAAGAAATTACTTGCACTTTAAAAAATCAATTGCTAGATTCAAAAAAGAACAAGCGTTTGGAGAAATCCAAACAGTGTGGATTTAAACCAACTTGCCAGCACTAAAATGGCTAAATCGGAGTTAAGTATGAAAACGCTTACGATCGCTTCTATTTTTTCTAATTTTGATTTCTATCAACACAATTATCTGAATATCTTAAATCAATCAGAGTCTTATTACACACCCGTAGAAGGTGCATGGGTTAATGCTTATCCTTTCAAAAAGCAGGATTTGTATTTAGGCGATTTATTGCAGCTTTGGTTTAGCTCTAAATGGAATGTGCATAATTCACTTAAGATTTTAAAAAGCTCGAAACTACTAAACCCCTCTAAATCTTTATATATTTTTCAATTAGAAGGGGAGTTATTGTTGGGTAAAAATAAAGTTTTAGCTTGGTCTACCGAGCATCAAGAAATTATAGAGCTCCAACTTAAAAATATTTGGGCGCCGTATGTGATTGCACAAACTTGTAAACGTCCAGATAATTCAGATGAATCAAAAAAAAAGGCAGCGGTTTAAGGCTGCCTTTAACGATTATGGACGAATAATCATGCAGGTTGCTGTTGCATAGGCATACAGTTTACCTTCCTCATCAATAATCTTTCCTTCGGAAATAGCTAAATTTTTGCTTAAATTAATAATGTTGCCTGTTGCAATTAAAGCCTGATTTTTGGGAATAGGGCGGCACATTTTTACGTTAAGGTCGATTGTGCCGTAACCTACACCCGCAGGTAACATTGTATGTACTGCACAGCCAGTCACTGAATCTAGAACTGTAGCAGCAAAACCGCCATGTACGCCACCGAGTGGATTTAAATGGTTATGATCTGCTTGAGCTTTAAAAGTAACAGATCCTTCTGAAATTTCAGTAGGTTGCATAGGCATTGTTTTACTAATGCTGGCAGGTGGAATATGGCCTTCTACCATTGCTTGTAAAAATTCAAGGCCAGTCATTTCCATCGGATTTTTCATTTTTGGGGTCCTTTAATTCTTAAAGTTCTAAAATGGAACTTGATATTAGCCTATTATTAAGTCATCGATAAGTCAATTCTATAGTTAAAGATTGAACTGATAAGTTGAATCTTAAAAACTTGTCCAATTAATATAAAGTTCCTTTATTATAAAAACTGAATTAAATGAGTTGCATAATGAATTAGATAGATAAGCAGGTCTTCTTATACACTATAAAAAATAACAGGAGCATAGGGACAATGCTTTTTAAAATTGCACTAGCAATGATGGCTTTTGCAGCGAATTCTGTATTATGCCGTTTGGCTTTGGCAGGCCAACATATTGACCCAATGACTTTTAGCCTCATACGAGTAGCAAGTGGTGCAGTTGTTTTATTGGGACTTTTTTTATATTCAACATCGTCTCAAGCCAAAGTCCAGTGGAACCTAAAAAATGCACTTTTTCTAGCGGTTTATATTTTGGCATTTTCGTATGCTTATCTTCAAATCGACGCTGGTATTGGTGCATTGTTATTGTTTGGGGTTGTACAGCTGACCATGGTGCTTTACGGCTATTGGCAGGGTGAACAGATTGGTATATATCGTGGTATAGGCTTATGTATTGCTTTAGCTGGAATCATTGTTTTGCTATTACCGGGTGCTCATACACCTGATTGGGGATATGCTCTAATTATGGCGATATCTGGTTTGGCATGGGCGGGATACAGCATCGCGGGTCGTAATATGACGCAGCCTATTGGTAGTACGTTGGCAAATTTTATGTTAGCTGTGCCAATGGTTTTGTTAGCGAATATATTATTTGCCCAAGATAGATACATTGATTTGCAAGGATGGATCTTAGCGATTTTGTCGGGTGGTGTCACTTCAAGCGGGGCTTATGTACTCTGGTATGCAATTTTGAAGCATATTGATCGAGTGACAGCGAGTACAGTACAGCTAAGTGTGCCGTGTTTGGCAATTATAGGTGGAAGCCTATTTGTAAATGAGGCTGTAACGGGGCGGGTGATTTTATCGAGTTTTATGGTTTTATTTGGAATTTTATTAGTTATTTATGTAAGACCGCAAAAAGCCAAAAATGCATAAGTGAATGAAAAAAAAGGGTTCTCTCAAGAGAACCCCTTTTATGCAAAATGCAGATTATTTCGCAGCTTTTTCAGCTTCAATTGAAGCGATAGCAGCGTCTACACCTTCAATTGAGTCAGCAGCTTTTTTGATACGAGCTAACGCATCAACGAGTACTTCATCAGCTGTCGCATATGAAATACGCATAAAACCGCCTAAACCAAATGCATCACCAGGAACAACTGCTACGCCAGTTTCTTCTAGTAACCATTCAGAGAACTCTGTGCAAGATTTTAAGCCTTTTGCACGAATAAGAGGACGAATGTTTGCATAGGCATAGAAAGCGCCATCAGCAGGTAAGCAAGAGATACCTTTAATATCATTTAAGCCATTTACAACTAGGTCATGACGGCGTTTGAATGCTTCAATCATTGGTTGTAAAACATCTTGTGGACCATTCAATGCAGCTTCAGCAGCAACTTGTGAAATAGAAGTTGGGTTTGAAGTTGATTGAGATTGGATTTTTTTCATTGCACCAATGATTTTTGCTGGACCGGCTGCATAGCCAATACGCCAGCCTGTCATTGCATATGCTTTAGACACACCATTTAATACAATCGTGCGGTCATATAAATCAGGAGCAACAGTTGCGATGTTGTAGAACTCATCTTCCCAACGAATTGGTTCATACATATCGTCAGATGCAACAAATACTTGTGGATGACGACGTAAAACTTCAGCTAAAGCTTCTAATTCAGCTTTGCTATAAATCATACCTGTCGGGTTAGATGGACTGTTTAATACTACTAAACGAGTGTTAGGTGTAATCGCAGCTTCTAATTGTTCAGGAGTGATTTTGAAGCGTTGGTCTTCGTCACATTTCACAATGACTGGAGTACCTTCAGCAATAATAACCATATCTGGATAGCTTACCCAGAAAGGTGCTGGAATGATCACTTCATCGCCTTTGTTTAATAGAGCAAGTGCTAAGTTAAAGAAGCTTTGCTTACCACCACAAGAAACCAAAATCTGGTTCGCTTGATAATCAAGATTATTATCACGCTTAAACTTAGCAATAATTGCTTTTTTTAACCCAGGAGTACCATCTACAGCCGTATATTTGGTGAAACCATTATTAATCGCTTCAATTGCAGCATCTTTGATGTGTTGAGGGGTATCAAAATCTGGCTCGCCAGCACCTAAACCAATCACGTTCTTGCCAGCAGCTTTAAGTTCAGCAGCTTTGTTCGTTACAGCAAGTGTAGGGGACGGTTTGATAGCATTGACACGATCAGAAAGACGTACGTCCACGGCAATATTCCTCTTATGGGATTAAAAATAAAAAGCATCCTATCTTATCGCAAAAATTAAGCAATTTGCGGAAGTGATTCCTCTCAGATGTAAAAAAGTTTAGTTTGGTAATAATCTTAAGCAAGATTTATACAATTAAAGCTTTTTTGAAAAGAAATGATAAAAATCATTTATAATAGGTCGCAATCGAAATTTCGAGAATGAATCATGACTGAGCAACAGCCAAAACAGAAAAAGGCTTTGGTGAAATTGCCATTCCCAATGCCGAATGAAAGCAATCAAGCAGATGATGCGGTACACAACCAAGTGCGTCCAAAACCAGAGCAATACGCGGATAGAACATGGATGCCTCCACGTGGTACGCGTCGTTCTATGGGAAAACGCTAATTTTGAAAAACAGGCTATATGCCTGTTTTTTATTGATTGAATAAAATTTCTTGATAATAACTTTTTTTCTTTTGGTACATGTGATGGTCTGCTCGTTTTAACATGTCCTCAATTTGTTCATTGACTTGAGTCGTTGCATGTCCAATTGCGATGCTAATTGGATGGCTTGAATAATATTGATTGTCGATATTAAAAAGCTCCTGAATGGTTTGAAGCATAATTTGAACGTTCGCTTCATCTGCACCTGGCATTAAGATCACGAACTCATCGCCACCTATTCTAGAAGCCGTATATGCTGTATTTGAAATAGCCTGACTTAAAATATTTCCAACACGGCGTAATAAACCATCTCCAATATCATGCCCAAAGTGGTCATTTGTTTCTTTTAATCCATTCATATCTAAAAAAATTGAAGAAACTGGTCGAATAATACTTCGGTTTAAACGATTTAGTTCCTCTGTAAAAAAAGCACGGTTATATAGTTTGGTGAGGACGTCGTGTTGCCCTAAATATTCAAGGTAGTTTTCCGCTTTTTTTCGTGCAGTAATATCTGTCAGTGCAACTTGTACCAGCCCCCAAGTATCTTCATATCCGGGAAAAACGGTAAATTGCAGCAAGACATTTCTGATTTGGCCATCTAAAGCGTAGTTAACGGCTTCACGTTTATGATGGATATTACCTTGCCATAACTCGATGAGTTGTTCTCGAAAGGTCTCAACCATTTCTTCAGCAAAAATCTTATGTGTATTTCTAAGAAGGGTAGACTTATCTGGCGCCTTAAATAAATCTATAGTGGCCTGATTAACATCTAAAATCAGAATATCTTCTACACACTGGCGGACAAATTCAGGATGAACATCTAGAAAAGTTCTAAAATCTTCAATTCCTAATAGCCTAAGTTGATCAATTCTATTTTTTATACGACTGAAATCTTCGACCCACAGCGAAGTCGGTGAGTAAATAAACATTGATTCAGCTAAGCGACGATTTTTTTCTTCCTGACGAAGCGCATTTTGATAGGGCGTAATATCTTCAGTGGTAATTAATACACGTTCAAAGTTAGATTCAAAGCCAGGTAAAATAGAACCTCTGAGCTGAACATCAATGCGTTTTCCTGATAAAGTGTAATTCACCGTAGTACTTGAAAAATGAGTTTTACCATTCCAAAGTTCTTCTAGCTCATAAATATGTGATTCAAACATTTCCTTTTTGAAAATCAAATTTAAACTGGAGCACAATTCTTCTTGTGTTTCTGCTTCAAAAAGTTCTAATGTTTTTTGATTAACGCGAATTATTTTAATTTTATGGGCACATTCAGTAATTAAATTTTGATTTTGATTTAAAAATTCATGCAGGTTTTCAATGCCTTGATTTCTCCATAAATCAAATTGTTTTTTAACTTCACTGAAATCCTCAATCCACATTGGAATTGGGCTAAGGTCAAAAATCGAAGAATCTAAAGTTTCCATATGTTTCTTTAAGTATTCAGTTTGCCTTAAAGTATAATGAGAAAAATTAATATTTGGGAGAGTAAAGAGTTTAAATCTATTAGAATAATTAAAAATAAAAAGATTAAACGTAAGTAAAAATAAAATAATGAGAAAGCAGATTTGACCTGCTTAACTCATAATTTATAAGAAAACTTAACGATTAATCGGGTGGTCAATATTTTTTTCGCCACGCCATAGTTTGATAAAATCTTGTTCATCAAAATCGTAAAGTTCCATCAGTGCAACAACAGCACTGACAAAAATCATGGCACCTTCAGAATTTCCGTGAAGATTAAAAATTTTACCATTGAGCTTCCCTAAAATATCACTAAGCTCATGATCACGGCCTCGTCCATAACGATCTCGTGGATACAACTCTTCATTTAAAACAATCAGTGCTATGGCTTTTTCGGCATCAGATAAATCTGTTTTATCTAAGGCTTCTTCAAAAGATTCACTGCCATGGTTAAAGTAAAAAATAACTTCATCATTAATGAAACTTTGTACCATCTTTTGAGTTAAAGTCGGAAACTGAGATACCGCATTATCTTCAACATAAGGTTTAAAAGATTCCGGAAAAATAACGTTGTGATAAATACCTTTAAAAAGAGGAGCAATTTCCGAAACTTTGTAACCCGCAATACCACAACCTAAAGCAGTAACAAAATATTTCATTTTAGGATGATTTTTTGCATAAATTTTGAAGTCTTCAACATAGTGCTCAATTTGGGAAAGTGGCATTTGTTGAATGTGTTCATTTAAAGTTGGAATTGCAAAGCTCTGTCCAGCCCAGCCACGACCTACACCTTCAACTGCTCCGAAGTGCTGACTTGCAACGCGCGCTGCACCGCTACCGTGTTGTCCAGCAAGATTACTTCCAAATACAAAAACTGTATCTTCAGGAAGTTCGGTTACAATACTTTCATCATGATATTGATAGGTCATGGTTATACTTTTTGTTTAATGGATAGCTTCATGTTGCAACCGATTAGGGTATTGGTCAAGTATTAAGATGCTTAATCTTTTACATTGAATTTCCAGCTCAATTTAGACTTTAAATTAAGATAAAAATCCCCATTAAAAGGGGAGACGTTAAATTCAATTTTTTCATAAAGAGAGATAACTTTGAACGAAAATCAACCTTTTGATTTGGTCACTCATTATCAGCCAGCAGGTGATCAGCCACAGGCCATTGAAAAGCTGGTAAATGGTATCGAGCATGGTTTTCGTAATCAGTTATTACTGGGTGTAACTGGCTCGGGTAAAACCTATACCATGGCAAATGTGATCGCTCAAACACAGCGACCTACAATTGTGATGGCCCATAACAAAACATTGGCTGCTCAGCTTTATGGAGAGTTTAAAGCGTTCTTTCCTAATAATGCGGTTGAGTATTTCGTAAGTTACTACGATTACTACCAGCCCGAGGCTTACGTTCCATCCTCAGATACTTTTATTGAAAAAGATGCCGCTATTAACGATCACATTGATCAGATGCGACTATCAGCAACACGCGCTTTATTAGAGCGTCGTGATGCAATTATTGTGGCATCGGTTTCTGCAATTTATGGTTTGGGTGACCCGAATGCTTATATGCAAATGTTACTGCATGTGGTTGAGGGCGACCGCGTAAGTCGTGATGAAATTATCCGCCGTTTGGTTGAAATGCAATATACGCGTAATGAACTTGAGTTCTTACGTGGTACATATCGAATTCGCGGCGAAATTATTGATATTTTCCCTGCCGAATCTGATCAACACGCGATTCGTATTGAACTATTTGATGACGAGGTCGATTCGATCCGTTGGTTTGACCCGTTAACGGGTAAAATGGTCCGTAAAGTTCCACGTGTTACGATTTATCCAAAAAGCCACTATGTAACGCCGAAAGATCATCTGACTCGTGCCATTGATACAATTAAAGATGAGTTACAAGATCAGCTTAAATTCTTCCGTGAACATGACAAATTGCTGGAAGCTCAGCGTATTGAGCAGCGCACCCGCTATGATTTGGAAATGATGCAACAGTTGGGGTATACCAATGGTATCGAAAACTATTCACGTCATTTATCGGGCCGTCCAGCTGGTGAAGCGCCTCCAACTTTATTTGATTATGTACCTGAAGATGCATTGCTGATTATTGATGAGTCACACGTTACTGTTCCGCAAATTGGAGCAATGTATAAAGGTGACCGATCTCGTAAAGAAAATTTAGTGAATTATGGTTTCCGTTTACCAAGTGCACTTGATAATCGACCAATGAAATTTGAAGAGTGGGAGCGCATTGTCCCGACGACCATTTTTGTAAGTGCGACACCAGCTAGATATGAGCTAGAAAAGTCTGACCAAGTTGTTGAGCAAGTGGTACGTCCAACAGGACTAATCGACCCTGAAATTGAAGTTCGTCCTGTATTAACTCAAGTTGATGATGTTCTTTCTGAGATTAATATTCGTAAGAACCTAAATGAACGTGTATTGGTGACTACTTTAACAAAACGTATGGCAGAAGATCTGACTTCTTATTTAAAAGAATATGGGGTTAAGGTTGCTTACTTACACTCAGATATTGATACGGTTGAACGTGTCAAAATTATTCATGAGTTACGTACAGGTGTGTTCGATGTGTTGGTCGGTATTAACTTACTGCGTGAAGGTCTCGACATGCCAGAAGTTTCTTTAGTTGCTATTTTAGATGCAGATAAAGAAGGCTTTTTACGTTCAGAGCGTTCACTCATTCAAACGATTGGTCGTGCTGCGCGTAACGTGAAAGGTAAAGCAATTTTATATGCTGACCGAATCACTGATTCTATGCAAAAAGCAATAGATGAGACTGAACGCCGTAGAGCTAAACAAATCGAGTTTAACGAGTTACATGGTATTACGCCACGTAGTGCTGTTCGTCAGGTCATCAAAGAAATTGATTCAGGCGAAGTGCTTTCAGACGACGAAATTGATGAGAAGGTGCTTGAACAAGCACAAGCTTTAAGTGCTGACGAAAGACATATTCTCTCTGATCCAAAATTGTTTAGTAAGCATATTACTAAACTAGAAAAAGAGATGTTAAAAGCCTCGAAAGATTTACAGTTTGAACAGGCAGCGCGGATACGTGATCAAATCATTCGATTAAAAGCGCAAATGTTGCAATAAACGAATACATAACGCTACATAATGTGTTTAAAAAACAAGCTAGTGTAGATAATTGAGTTCTTTGTATTCACAACTAATCGTTGAGGGCAACAATGGCATTTCGAAATAATGTTCCGCAAGCCAGTTGGCGTTTGGCTAAAATTGCGTTGGGCGGTGTCGTTTTGGCTGGTTTAGCTGTTGGAACCTATGTCTATGCTCAGCCAAAACCCTTGCAAACTGTCTATAAAGTTGAACTAGACCGATATTTAGGTGTTTGGTATGAAGTCGCCCGTAAGCCTGCATTTTTCCAGAAAAAATGTGCTTACAACGTGTCTGCAACTTACACCTTAAATGAAAATGGAAATATAGTCGTAGATAATCGCTGCTACGATAATAGAAAACAATTACAGCAATCTGTCGGGGAAGCCTTTGTGGTTAACCCGCCATATAACACCAAATTGAAGGTAAGTTTTTTACCTGAAGCGGTAAGATGGATTCCAGTCATTCGTGGGGATTACTGGATTTTAAAAATTGATGAAGACTATCAGACGGTTTTAGTCGGAGAACCTTCACGTAAATACCTTTGGGTTCTATCAAGAACTCCTCATCCTGAGCAAGAAGTGGTAGATGAATATCTAAATTATGCAAAAACATTAGGTTTTGATATTCGAGATATTATCCGTACAGAACATAAAGAATAGTGATGTATGCCTGCTTAAGAAAAAACCATGTTTTTGCATGGTTTTTTTCTTTTTTATAGTGGATAAATCAAGTATTGTAGTGAGCTATTTTTACTAAAGTCTAAGAGGTTGATGATGTTTAAGGGCGTGATCTTGTCTGTCATGGCATCATTCACTTTTGGTGTACTTTATTTTTATACTCAATTATTAAGTCAGCTCGATAGCGAACAAACTTTTGGATGGCGAATTATTGCAACACTACCATTCTTAACTTTGTTTATGTGGTGGAGTGGTGATTTAGCCTATATCAAAAATATCTATCAACGTATTCTGGCTAAACCTTCTTTACTATTGCTGCTAATCACGACCTCTATTTTAACCTCAGTACAGCTTTGGCTTTTTTTATGGGGGCCAATGCATGGACGTGGGCTACAAGTATCTTTAGGTTATTTCCTATTACCGCTGGTTCTGGTCTTAGCTGGAAGTGTGCTGTATGGCGAAAAAATATCAAAATTTCAATGGGTGGCGATTGTTCTTGCAGTCATTGGGGTTAGCCATGAAATATGGCGTTTAGGAAGTATTGCTTGGGAAACAGCATTGGTTGCAGTTGGATATTCTGCCTACTTTTTATTACGCAAGAAAATTAAAACAGACAACTTAGGTGGCTTCTGGTGGGATTTAGTCATTATCATGCCGGTTGCGGTTTATTTAACACATACAGGTTTACTGCCATATAGTAAGTTTTTTGATCAGCCTACGCTAAGCTTGGTGATTATAGGACTTGGAATTTTAAGTGCTATTGGCTTAGGAAGTTATATTTTAGCAAGCCGTTTTTTACCTTTAGTTGTGTTTGGCCTGTTAGGATATTTAGAACCAGTATTACTTGCTTTAGCTTCTTTAGTTTTAGGGGAGAGCATTGGTCAAGAAGAATGGTTCACTTATATTCCGATTTGGTGTGCTGTATTTGTACTCGTTTTAGAAGGGGCAATTCATCTTTATCAACAACAACAAAAGTCCAAAAATTTGCAGCTCAACATCGAGAAATATCAAAAAAGATTAAAAAATGATGAGTTCAATTAGGTCGTTAGAATCTAAAAAGTAAGAAAAAGCAAAAATTTAGCTGTTTTAAACAATAAGATAATAAAAAATAATTATAGGTATTTTATGAATTTATGATGAATTTTAGGAAAATCTAGTCACTAACGTCAGCTTTTGATTCATTCTTGTCAATAATTCCATTACAATTACGGGGTTTTAAAAATCACGCCTAGATATAATTAATTAGAGGACGTATCTGTGAGCAAAGACACTATCATCGCCCTGCACGCTGAACACCAAGGCCGTTGGAAAAACCGTGAAGAAATCGCGGAACGTATGATTGCATTAATCGGTCAATTATACCGTGAAAAAAATATTGTCGTATCTGTTTACGGTCGCTCTTTAATTAACCGTTCTGTTATTCAAATTTTGAAAACTCACCGCCGTACACGTGTTGTAGACGTTGAGCTTTCTGTTGTAAATACTTTCCCAATTTTAGAAGCTTTAGCAAAAGTTGAAAACATTGGTTCTGCAGAAGTTGATATCGGTAAACTTGCTGTTGAATATAAAGAAAAAGGCGGTGATGTTGATGCTTTTGTTGCTCAAGCTGTTGAGTCAATTCAAGGAAGCGCAACTTCTGAACAACCTAAAGATGTAGTTCTTTACGGTTTTGGTCGTATTGGCCGTATCTTGGCTCGTTTAATCATTAGCCAATCAGGTTTAGGTCGTGGTTTAAGCCTTAAAGCAATCGTTGTACGTAAGTCTTCTGACGGTGACTTGGCAAAACGTGCTTCTTTACTTCGTCGTGACTCTATTCACGGTACTTTCGCTGGTACAATTTCTGTTGATGAAGAAAACGAAGCAATCATTGCTAACGGTAACTTCATTAAAGTGATTTATGCGTCTAGCCCAAGTGAAGTTGACTATACTGCATACGGTATTGAAAACGCACTTTTAATCGACAACACTGGTAAATGGCGTGATGCTGAAGGTCTAAGCCAACACTTGAAATGCCCAGGCGTTGCACGTGTTGTATTGACTGCACCAAGTAAAGGCGAAATGAAAAACGTTGTATTTGGTGTAAACAACACAGATATCTTAGATGAAGATAAAATCATCTCTGCTGCAAGCTGTACAACCAATGCAATCACTCCAATTCTTAAAGTGTTGGATGACAAATATAAAGTTCTTAACGGTCATGTTGAAACTGTTCACTCATTTACAAATGACCAGAACTTAATCGATAACTACCATAAAGCAGATCGTCGTGGCCGTGCCGCTACTTTGAACATGGTAATTACAGAAACTGGTGCAGCTAAAGCCGTTGCTAAAGCATTACCTGCATTGAAAGGTAAGTTAACTGGTAACTCTGTACGTGTTCCTACACCAAACGTATCTCTTGCAATCTTGAATTTAACACTTGATAAAGAAGTTGATCGCGAAGAAGTGAATGAATACATTCGTCAAATCTCGATTAACTCTAGCCTTCAAGGTCAAATTGGTTATACCAACTCGACTGAAGTTGTATCGAGTGACTTTATCGGTTCTCGTACAGCAGGTGTATACGATGCTCAAGCAACGATTACTTCTGGTAACCGTTTAACTGCTTACGTTTGGTACGATAACGAAGTTGGTTATAGCTGTCAGGTATTACGTATTGCTGAACAAATGTGCGGCGTAAGCTACAAAAAAATTCCAGCAGAATTGAATGCTTAAGATCATTTAACGATCTATAAAATATTTTCACAAAAAGACCCAGTTTAGACTGGGTTTTTTTACAACCGTACAAAATATATGCTGACTATTTTTTGTAAATAAATGAGAATACAAATTAAGGAAAAAAAGAAAATAGTAAGGGATAGAAATTGTCGCAGTTTAAACGTTTGTTGGTCGTTTTTATATTCATCATTATTGCCAATTTATGTGGTGTACTCATTGCAATATGGGTATTTAAGCACTTTAATATTTATATTCCACTGAAAAATCAGGCGGTTGCTATTGATTTGCAAGAGCCTCTACAGGTTAAGGTTAAAGTACAAGATGCTTTAAATGTGGATGTAAAGGGGCGCGTAAATGCCAGTATTCCGATTGATGAGAAACTGAATATTCCTTTAACACAAACATTAACTCCGCGTGTTTACTTCGATAATATGGTGCCGATTAGCACAACCATTCCAGTCAAAGAAACATTAAAAGTTGAGCAAAATCTACCCATTGATACTAAGATTCAGGTGCGAGTTTTAGGACGTGATATTACATTACCATTGAAAGGAACGATTCCATTAAAACTTGATGTGCCAATTGATATTAAGGTTCCGCTTGAGCAAAAGGTTCATTTAAAATTTGATGCGCCGGTACGCACGGTATTAAAAGAAAATCTACATATTCCTCTAAAAGCTAGATTAGACACGAATATCCCAATTGAAGGAAATTTAAATGTACCTGTCAAAACAGCATTAAATGCTTCGGTTGATGTGAAAAATACTTTACCTGTTAAGATTGCAAATGGTGAGTTAAAAATTCCTCTGTCCACTATGCGATTAAATCGAGTAATAGGTTCAGAAACATCACAGAAAACAGCTGATCAATAGGGTGGATGCTAATGTTTCGTTCACTCAAGAGTATGGTAATCAGTTTCTTTTTAATGATGATTCTTGCAGCTATTATGTTTTGGGTGTATCTCAACATTCAGGCAAATTTAGTCGTTTCTGCTCATAATGCTGATATTAGTTTACCTGACTCTCTAGAAACAAAAATTCAAGTTGGCAATACTTTACAAGTTCAGTCTATTGGTAAACTTGATACAACATTAGATATAGACCGTCAATTAACTTTACCTTTAAAAGGCAAATATTTAGCAGATTTAAATTTTGCCGTAGAAACACCTATTACGGTAAGCGTGGACTATTCAACAACTCTAAAAATTGATCAGGTTATGCCTTTGGAAACCACAACAGATTTGGTTTATCAAAGTAAATTTTTACCAAAATTTCCGCTTAAATTAGATATTCCTATTAAATTGGATGTGCCTTTTAATTTAAAACGTAGTTATACCGTTCCCGTTAAAATTGTTTTTGATGGTCCAGTTTATTTTGAATTCGATGAACCTGTAAATTTATCGGTGAAACATCAGTTTAAACCAAGCCTAAACGTGAATGACCCTATGGAAATGGGGAATGTCTCTTCATTTAATGCCATCATGTATAATTCTGTGCCAAAAACAAAAGCAAATCTTGATATGCAAATGACCTTACCTCTGCGCAATATTCATCCTTGATAATTAAATAAATTGGCTAAATTTTATTTTTTATAAGGATCCGATTTGCAAAACTAAAAGCATCTGCTGGATTAAAGATAAAACAGATCGTTATAAATGGAATTGTTCCATTTTCTATTCGAGAATTTTATGAAAATATGGCAGAATAGGCGGTTTTAGAGTTTTTAGAGGATTGGCAGATGCGCTTTGTTGATGAAGCAGTCATTACCGTAGAGGCTGGCGACGGTGGCAATGGCGTAGCCAGTTTTCGCCGTGAAAAATTTGTACCATTTGGTGGCCCAGATGGTGGTGATGGCGGACGTGGTGGAAGTATCTATATCCAAGCTGATGATGATACAAGTACGCTAGTCGATTACCGTTACACGCGTAAATTCCGTGCTGAGCGCGGAAAGAACGGTGCAGGTGCTAACTGTACTGGACGTGGTGGTGAAGATGTGGTTTTAAAAGTACCCGTTGGTACAACAATTGTTGATACAGATTCAGGCGATATTATTGGCGATTTGGTTGAAGACGGCCAAAGAATTCTGGTTGCTGGTGGTGGTGAAGGTGGTTTAGGTAACACTCACTTTAAATCATCAACTAACCGTGCACCGCGTAAATGTACGACTGGTACAAAAGGTGAGTTCCGCGAAATTCGTCTTGAATTAAAAGTATTGGCTGATGTTGGTTTGCTGGGTATGCCAAATGCCGGTAAATCTACTTTCATTCGTGCTGTAAGTGCTGCAAAACCAAAAGTGGCAGATTATCCATTTACAACCATGGTTCCAAACTTGGGTGTAGTCGATGCTGACCGCCATCGTTCATTTGTAATGGCCGATATTCCTGGGTTAATCGAGGGTGCAGCAGAAGGTGCAGGTTTAGGAATTCGTTTCCTTAAACATTTAGCACGTACTCGTATTCTTTTACACATTATTGATGTACAACCAATTGATGGTTCTGATCCAGCGCATAATGCAAAAGCGATTATGAATGAGTTGGCTAAGTTTTCACCAACTTTAGCAAAATTACCAGTTGTTTTAGTACTCAATAAACTTGATCAGATTGCTGAAGAAAGCCGCGAAGAGTGGTGTCAGCACATTCTAGATGAACTAGAGTGGACTGGACCTGTCTTTAAGACATCGGGCTTATTAAGCGAAGGTACAAAAGAAGTTGTGTATTACCTGATGGATCAAATTGAACAACAACGTGAACGCGAAGTTGAAGATCCTGAATACGCAGCAGAAGTAAGAGCTTTCCGTGAACAACTAGAAGTTGAAACACGTGAACAAACCATTGCGGCAAAAGAAGCATATCGTGCAATGCGTCGAGCACAACGTCTCGAAAGCATGATGGACGATGATGATGATTTTGACGATGATGAAGACGACAATGATGTAGAAGTCATCTACGTTCGTGACTAGAAAACCGAGGGAAACATGATAGAAGTGGTCGATGGGCAACGTCAGCTCAGTGAGTGTAAACGAGTCGTTGTTAAAATCGGATCATCTTTACTTACAGCTAATGGGCAAGGTTTAGATCTGGATGCTATTTCGCATTGGGCGAAACAGATTGCAGATCTGCACAATGCCGGACACGAGATTATTTTAGTGTCTTCAGGAGCTGTAGCAGAAGGTATGGTTCGTATGAAGCTTGCGAGTCGACCCACCGACCTACCCAGTCTACAAGCCTGTGCTGCAATTGGGCAGATGGGCTTAATTCATACTTGGTCTAGTGTGCTTGAAAACCATGGTATTCGTACTGCTCAGGTTTTATTGACTCATGATGATCTGGCAGACCGCCGTCGTTATCTGAACTCGTGTGATGCTTTGCAAAACTTGATTGATTGGCGTGTGATTCCTGTTATTAATGAAAATGACACGGTGTCTACCGATGAGATCCGTTTTGGCGATAACGATACGTTAGCTGCAATGGTGGCAGGTCAGGTTCACGCAGAATTACTGATCATTTTAACGGATCAGCAAGGTATGTTTGACTCAGATCCGCGTCATAATCCTGAGGCTAAATTACTCTCTACCGTTCGTGCTATGGATGATGATTTATTCGACATGGCCGGTGGTGGTGGTGTGCTCGGGCGAGGTGGAATGGTCACTAAAGTTCGTGCTGCACGTTTAGCTGCTAAATCGGGCTGCCCAACCCTCATCGCGAGTGGTGAAAGTGATAATGTCCTGTCACGTGCGATGGCTGGTGAGATGCTAGGTACTTTATTTACTACAGATAAAGACCGCATGACTGCTCATCAACAGTGGCTTGCTGCTCATTTACAAACAGCAGGTCGTCTTGTGATTGATGATGGTGCTGTTGAAGCGATTAAATTGAAACATCGCAGTTTGCTCCCTGTTGGAGTTAAAAATGTTGAAGGACATTTTGATCGTGGTGATGTGGTTGAATGTGTCGATAAGCAAGGTAAACGTATTGCGGTAGGTCGAGTAAACTTTAGTTCACGATCAGCCGAAATTATTAAAGGCTTAGCCTCAGATAAAGTTTATCAAGTGCTTGGTGAAGCTCGTTCACTTGAAATGATTCACCGTGATCATATGGCAATTTATTAAGTTTTGTTCAAATAAAAAAGCTCGCTTTATGCGAGCTTTTTTTCTGGGGTTAAACGAGGTAAAACACGGTCTTCACCAACCATATAGGGATGTGTGGCAAGGCTCAGCATGTCTAGGTCTTCTGAGCTATTACCATACGCATAGATCTGGTGGTAATGCTGTAGCATATATTGCTGATGTATTCTTAACTTCTTTTGTTCACTACTACAATCCGGAGTGGAGTAGTAACCTGTCATCCTACCGTTTTTAATTTGAGTTTCGGTACAAATCAACTCGATATCTAGTAACTTACAAAGTGGAGCAAGATAGACATCAATTGAAGCTGAAACTAATACAACCTGATCACCACGCAATTGATGGTGTTGTAACTGAGTAAAAATTTCTGGCGAAAGCGCAGAGACTAACTCTTGTGCGTATTCTTCACCTAATCTTTGCAATTCAATTGCAGGGGTATCTTTAAACATGCTACGGAATAACTTGGCACGCATAGCATGGGCCGGATAAAAGTTAAGATAGTAGGCTTGAATCCATGGCAGAATTTTCAAGCCTTGCTTAACAATGTGACGCTTAGATAAAGCATAAAAGATGAACCCTGTAAAACTATCTTTACTACACAAGGTTCCATCAAAATCGAACAGGGCGAGACTTTTTATAGTCTTATTCGTTTCGCTCGTTGCATACATGTTTCATATCGTCCGTTTACGCGGGTTGCATACCAATTGGTATTATAATCACGACTTAATTTAGGCCCAGAAATCACCACTTGAGGCATTATTGCATAGAGTGGCTCTTTACCAGTTTTTGATTTATAAAGTTTAGTCAATGCAATATAAGTTTGAGTACTCTCAAACTTTTTCTCTTTTTCTAATTTAAGATCATTACGTATCTGTCTTGGTGTAACTAAGATATTATTTTTTGCAAATACTGTAATCAGTTCTTTTTCAGACTGGCTTTGAGCAGCACGCGGATCGCCATCTTTTGTGTAAAGAAGTAGATCACCATCAAGACTTATATCTTTATCGGTAAGTTCTCGTAGCATTTTTTGAAAAGCTGCATTACGGCTAGAGTACATACCAGAGTTATAATCTGCAAATCGATAAATGGCTTTATCATAGTCTGCTGGATAAACCATTAAACGATGTATGCCGTAATATAGACCACCATATTCGGTATATAGATCATCGCGAAGCGCAGCAGTACTCATACTTGAACGCTTATTAGCTTTCGCATAGTTAATATGAACTTGCATTGAACCCAAAGTCGTAATAGGGTTCATTTTCTCGCCAATATCTTGACCAACCAATTTGGCTGCACCAGTTAAGGCACTCACATGATAGTGTTTAGCCATGAAGTCGAAAATTTCTCGGTAAAGTAAATCGAGTTCTTTCTCGGTTTTAACTTTACGCATTTGGCTCATATAGTTGTTATCAGGAGAAGGCTGAGTTCTTAGTACTTCTTCAAAATAACCGGCAATTGTTCCACCAACAGTTTTGCCAAGCTTATCTTCAAATTTTTCATTTAAACGTGTACTAACTTCTTCAACCGCCTTTTGACCTAATCCCGGCACTTGAGGGTTGGCAACAAAGTTAGATTCTTGATCAACTACAGCCACAATACTACAGACATTTTTCTTGGTTTTAGGAATATCCAAGTCTTTCATAATGTCATCAATATCTTTAGCCCATGACTCACGGTCATGCACACGTGATGGAATTAGACGTTTAATCTGTTGGCTTTCTAGTTCAGGCTCATCATTGTTTGACCACCAAGCTTTATCACCACAAGCAGCTAAACTCATGCATACGGCGACCATACCGAATGATTTTAATAAAAAACGGGAAGACAACGGTTTGTTCATGGCGAGGAAAGCACCTGCATAAAAAGATGAGCCGATTAAGCGGATGAAGTATACTATGTTGATCATCAATTGTATGAATATATATGTATATTGGTCCCTATCAACTGTCAAATAATTTAATTGTTGCTCCTATGGCGGGAGTTACTGACCGTCCATTTAGAACACTCTGCAAGTATTTTGGCGCAGGCCATGCAGTCAGTGAAATGATGACTGCTGATAAAACTTTGCGGATGAGCAAAAAGAGCCTTTACCGTGCGAACTTTGATGGTGAGCTCGCTCCAATCTCTGCTCAAATTGCAGGTTCTGATCCTGAGCAATTAGCAGAGGCTGCACGCTATCAAGTTGCAAATGGCGCACAAATTGTTGATATCAATATGGGATGTCCTGCCAAGAAAGTATGTAATAAACTCGCAGGTTCAGCGTTATTACAAGATGAAGACTTAGTGGCTCGAATACTTGATGCAGTGGTCGCTGCTGTTGATGTTCCCGTGACTTTGAAAACCCGTTTGGGCTTTTTAAATGGCCAGGAAAATATTTTAAGAGTCGCAAAAAGGGCAGAAGAAGCGGGGATTGCCGCGCTAGCTTTACATGGCCGTACTCGCGAAGACATGTATTTAAATACAGCACGTTATGATTTGATCAAACATGTTAAAGAATTAATCAATATTCCACTTATTGCGAACGGTGATATTGATAGTCCTGAAAAGGCAAAATATGTGCTCGACTATACAGGAGCCGATGCAATCATGATTGGTCGTGCTGCTCAAGGTCGTCCCTGGATTTTCCGTGAAATTGCTCATTATTTAAAAACTGGAGAGCACTTAGCTGCGCCTAATATTGAAGAAGTCAAAGATGTACTTTTAGGACATTTGACTGAGTTATATCAATTTTATGGCGAATACTCTGGATGCCGTATTGCCCGCAAACACATTGCTTGGTACACAAAAGGTTTACGCTCAAGTAACGAATTTCGCCAAAATATGTATAAAGTTGAAAGCACTGCTGAACAAGCATTAGTGGTCGAAAACTATTTTAATCAGTTATTGGCTGAAGGCAATTTGATGAGTGATGTACAAGTTGAGCAGGTTAACTTACTAGAAACTCATTAAATAAAAAGCCAGTATATGATTACTGGCTTTTTAAGATTTACTCATCTTCTAGCATTTCTACAACTAACTGGTTAACCAGATCAGCAGCATCTAGCTCTCGTATTTGCGAGACATTACTACCCGCCCAAAAAGCGCCAAAACCATAGTCTTTATTTTTGCTTGCAATTGCATTGAGTTGCTTAGCCAAATCATAGGTATATGGATATTCGGGTTGAGGAGGGCGACTAGGTAAATCAATTTGTGTGTGCCAATGGTTGAGCAGGCCGCGGGCCGGACGTCCAGAAAGACTGGCACTGATTTGTGTCACAGACTCATTAAATAAAGCTTTACGGTATTCTACAGATGCATTTGAAGATGGGCATTGAACGAAGGCAGTTCCGAGTTGAACAGCAGTAGCTCCTAGGCTCAACATATGTCGTGCTTGTGCTCCATTCATAATACCGCCAGCAGCTACCACAGGTCGTTTGCAATGTTGGACAATCAGATGTACTAAATCACTGGTTTTAATTGCTGGATCAAAAGTCTTATTAAAGATTCCACGGTGTCCGCCTGCTTCAATTCCTTGAGCAATAATAATATCTATACCAGCCGCTTCAATGGCTTGTGCTTCAACTAAATTAGTAGCAGAAACCATCGTGATAATTCCTGCATCTTTTAATGCCTGAATTTGATGGGGATTGGGAATGCCAAAATGAAAACTGACCGCTTTAGGTTTGGTTTCTAATACGACATTTAAAAAATCATCGTTATCAAGAAAACTTGGATAAATACAGTTTAAATTTTGAGGCGGCCGTTCTCCGAACTTTTCAAATTGTGGGCGTAAATATTCAATCCATTGTGCTGATGTTTGAGGATTAAGTCGTTCGGGCTGATGGCAGAAAAAATTAACTTGAAATGATTTTTCTGTAAGTGTTTGGGTTTTTAAAATCTGTTCTCGAGCACTTTGTGCTGTATTTGCACCTAGACCTAAGGACCCCAGACCACCCTGATTAGAAACTTCTGCTGCAAGTTCAGGTGTAGATACACCTGCCATAGGGGCAAGAAAAATTGGATGTTTAATTTCAAGTTGTTGTAATAGGGTCATTTTATTCACCTCATTTCTTTATCTTCACCATAGCGTGAAAACCGAACCAAGCGCAAATAATATTGGGCATTTAGTTTTTAAATATTTATTTCTTAATTATTTAAAAGTTCTGGTTTTTTAAAGTGGAGTAACATGAAATAAAGATCCGATCCAGCTTGAAAAAGCCATCGCTAAAATTCCCCACAAGGTAATCCGTAAACTTCCTTTAAGCTTAGACGTACCTGCGAAATGACTTGATAGCGCCCCTAAAAAAGCTAATGAAATAATGCCAAATATTAAAACTGTTTTTTCAATCCAAACTTCTGGGCTGAGCAAAATAGCCAGCATGGGAAACAATGCCCCAAATGAAAATGAGCCAGCTGAAGCTAATGCGGCTTGGATAGGATTTGCTGCGGTATTTTCATGAATGCCAATTTCATCGCGTGCGTGAGCACCTAAGGCATCATGATTTGTAAGTTGTGTAGCAACTTGTCGAGCTAAATCAGGCTCTAAACCTCTGGCTACATAAATTTGAGTGAGTTCATCCAGTTCACGTTGTGGATGCTTTTTAAGTTCTTGTGCTTCGAACTTTAAATCCGCTTTTTCAATATCTTCTTGGGATTTTACAGAAATATATTCTCCGGCAGCCATAGAGGTTGCACCAGAAATTAAACCCGCAATACAGGTAATAAGAAGCGTATGAGCAGTGGCTCCACTTGCAGCCATTCCCATAATTAGACTCGTAACAGAAATAATTCCATCATTAGCCCCTAAAACGGCAGCCCTTAACCAACCTGAGCGGTGAATAAAGTGATGTTCTGAGTGTTGGGAAAAGGACATGACTTTACCTTTTTTAGTTATAAATTTTTATCTTATCCTATAAGATTATTTACAATAATACGATTAAAAAATGTGTCATTATAGGAAAAACAAACAGATAAGAAGTTTTTAAAATATAATATTAAAGGAGATAAAATGAACAATTTAAAGAACTCATCTACTTATATAAACAGTGTCATTTATGAGTTTAATTATAATACCTATTGATTAAATTTTAATTTTATTTCTACGCAAGCATTCTATCTATTTTACTCTAGAGGTCCCAATGAATAGCAAAACAATAAAATCTATAACCCGTTCCTTTATCGTTATTGGTTCGATCTGTCCAGCTTTAGGCCTCTTAAGTGTTGAGACTAGTTTTGCGCAAGAGATTGTTAATCAAGAATATAAACCGGGTAATCCAATTTATGATAAATGGGATCAATTTTATAAAATTGAAAAGACTCAACCTGAAAATGCCGAGAAGTTATTATTAGAACTTGGAGAGATGACGCCACAAGATATTAAAGTATGGAAAAGTTTAACTTATTTACAGATTAGGTTAGGGAAACAAGATGCTGCTTTACAAAGTCTAAGAAAAGCAGAGGTATTAGATCCAGCAGATGATAATTTAAAACTCCAAGAAGCCTACCTATTGAATTCTCAAAAAAATAATAAAGAGGCTTTGGTGGTTTTTAAGGAACTTACCCAGTCTAAAGATGCTGATATTGCAACTAAAGCGACGCAGGCTGTAAAAAATCTGAGTGGAGGAGAGGTCAAAACTTATTTCCGTGATGTGTATTTTGCGCCTTCATATGAATCACGTTATGACGATGTAATTTTCCCACTTAAAGCTCGCTACGGTAAGAACCTCGATAATGGTCGAGCACAGCTGTATGGTTTTTTAAACCTAAACCGCGATACTCAGTCTCAAGGTGGTGTACGACCTGAAATTATTGATGAAAATGCAGTAACTCTAGGTGTGGGCGCTAATTATCAACCTTGGACTTCTATACCTGTGCGCATGTATTTAGAAGTAGGTGGAAGCTATGATCTAATTGATCGAAATAGAGATAAGTTTCGTGAAAGTGTTGTGGGTGGGGTAGCAGGTTATCAAGAGTGGTATTCTCAAAATAGTTGTAATCAGTCACTTTGCTTTAATGATTACTTCACTGATTTATATGGCAATGCAGCGACTTATTCTAGAGAAGATTATAACGTTATTGGTGATTTGAGATTACGCACGGGCTTGAATGTATATAAAGGTGAGAACGGAACTGTACAGGCTTATATGAAATTGCATGGCTTAGCTGATAGTAAAGATGAATATTACAATAACTTATTTGAATATGGCCCCGGCATTTCATGGCAGCCTTTTAATTATCAACCAATAAAATTACGTGTAGAACGACTATATGGCAATTACTTTAAAGATGTGCCAGTAAATACGAAAGATCATTACAACAATACTCGAGTAGAACTCGTTTTTTATAAGGATTTCTAAAATGAAAAAAGTTTTTATATCGATTGTATTTGGAACCCGTCCTGAATTAATCAAACTTGCTCCTGTTATTTTATTGGCAAAACAAGATCCTCGCTTTCAAGTTGAGGTAATTTTTACTGGACAACATGACGAACTAGTAAGAGATGCGATAGATTTCTTTGGGGTTGAAATTGACCACCGTCTTAAAATTATGAATGCTGGACAAAGTTTAAATCAGTTATTAATTCATGGTTTGAGTCAAATCGAGAAAGTATACACCGATGGACAAAAAAGAGATGCAATTGTTATTCAGGGTGATACAACAACTGTCTTAGCAGCTGGCTTAGTCGCGTTTTCAATGAAAGTTCCCGTTGCGCATGTTGAAGCTGGTTTACGATCTTATGATTTAGATCATCCTTTTCCAGAGGAAGGAAATCGCCAGTTGGTTTCACGTATTACCAAATGGCATTTTGCTCCGACTGAACAATCAAAAAGAAATCTACTTAATGAACAAATTCCGCCAGAGCTCATTACGGTTACTGGCAATACAGTTGTTGATGCGGTGTATTTAGGACGTAAGTTAATTTCCGAAAAATCTGATTTGAAGAATCAGCTTGAACCTTATGGAATTCAATTAAAGCAGGATGACAAAGTTGTACTTATTACTGCTCATCGTCGTGAAAACTTTGGCGGTGGAATTCAAAATATTTGCAATGCGGTTGAGCATTTAGCCCAAAACCATCCTGATTTACATTTTATTTGGCCTGTACATTTGAACCCAGCAGTACATGATGTGGTTCATGATAAGTTTAAAGACCATTCCCAAATCCATCTTGTTAAACCATTAGACTACCCAAGTCTATTGGCAGTTATAGACCGATCTACTTTTATTTTGACGGACTCAGGTGGCTTACAAGAAGAGAGCCCATCATTTAATAAGCCAGTTTTAATCTTGCGGGACACTACCGAGCGACCAGAAGTGGTTGAGGTGGGGGCAGGCGTTTTGGTGGGTACAAACCAACAAAAAATTATTGAAGAAGCTGAAAAGTTACTCACTGACCAACAGCACTATGAAAAAATGGCGCATGTAGAAAACCCATTCGGCGATGGGCAAGCAGCTCAACGTATTCTCGATCAAATTGCTAAATCTTATGAATTGGCATAATGATGAGTTAAGAATTCTTCTCACTTATGGATTTATTAACACCACCATAAGTGAGACGGTACCATAAGCTCACAATATTAACGCACCAGCGACTCATGTAATGAGGGCCATCAAAAATATAAACAGTTTTACCTTCATATGCTTTTAGCTGAGAAATAATTTCCCAAGGATATGCGGCTCTAAATTGCCCATTCTTTTTCACCCTAAAAGCTTCTAACACTATAATTACTCTATCTTCCCCAAGCTTCTGTTCAAGTTGTTCTAAAATATGTTTGGCTTGTTGAGGTGAGCGAACACCCACACCAACACCATCTTGAAAAAAAACTCCAGTATGGTCAGGTAGCCAGCTTTTAACCCACAAATCATAATGTTCAGGTTCGCTTTCGCCACTATAAATACTTACCCAGACTGGTGAAGGGAGTTTAGACAATACATGACCTAAAGCACTTACTCTTAACCACGTTGGATCTGCTTCAACTGGAAAATAATAACCTTTAGGTGCTATTTTTTGTTCTTTTATAATTTGGGCAGATTTTTCGCCTAACTCAATGACATTAGCTCGAGCTTTAGGTTCATTATATTCACCTGCTAAGCCCAATATGACGTTTTTTGCCCAAGGTTCTTGTTTAATTTTTTCTAAATTAATAGCTTTTTCCCATTGTGGAAAATTTGATTCTTTCCACCAAGATTTAGATTCAACAACAGACCATTGAGGAACAAAGGTATCGACACCTAAGTAGTGCCAATTCCCCTCTGGTGGAGTTGTATCATTGTCGGGCTGCCAAAAAATGCCTTCAATATGAGGGGCTTGACCTTGATGTTTGAAAAGCCCCGCATATGCGATGACACTACATATAATTAAAATAATAAATGCAGCTATTTTAATTGGTATCTGTTTTCTCATTATTTCGTCTTAACCAGTACCACAAGAAGATAATTATTATCATAATTGCAGAGATAATCACAACTAATAAGAAGAAAGAAGACTGTTGGACTAAAGGAGCCTTTTGATTACCGACGATGAGTTTTTGTAAAACATAGATATTTCCATTTTCCGAAACTAACATTTTGGTCACGTTATTTGGAATTTTATGTTGGATCTTTTCCCAAAGGTGCATAAACGTTTGGGCGCCACCTTCGGAGTCAGTAATCACATCAAAGCGATTATTGTTATAACTAACAATGAAGCCATTCTGCGCAGCAGGTGCATAAATAATATCCTGATGCATTAATACCTGTTGTTGATAAATATCTTTATTCACACGGACATTTATAGATTGAGGTGCATTCGGTGAATAACGGACTAGGTTGAGAGGCATTGGTGCTTGGGTTAAAAGCATTTTTTTCGCAGTTTGACCTAACACAATCGCGATATTTAACGCACCCGATTGATCATCAATCGCAATTGTCGGGGTTGTTGCTAAAGTCATTGAAATTGCGGCTACACCATTTTTGAGTTTATGAGGTAGCTTTACAGTAGATTTGGCTGTATCAATCCAAAGTGAACCATGTGCGTTAGGTAAACATTGGGAATTGGCTATCACTGAATTTTCCAGCTTTAGACTAAAATTTGTCGTATTAGAAATAGCTTTTGCAAAAATATTGAACTGACGGTTTACTGGGTCGGAAGCCAAATCCGCCGTTTTCATACTTCCTGCGAGCCCACCATCAATCCAAGCTGTAATATTGGAACCTTGTAATAAACCACTTTGAATACGAAGTGCGATTTGTCCTTGCAAAATATCGGTTGGTTGCCATACCGCAGGGAAGTCAAGAAACAAGTTTTTTTCCGCATGATTTAATCTGAAATCTTCAATGCCTAAATCAGCGAGTGTATCGATTTTTTTAAATTGAGCCCAAGTTGGATGGGATATCGTATTTGGGAAAAGTGCACTTCCTGTACTTAATTGTTGTACATAAGAAGGATTAATTAATCCATTTATTGCACTCGTTAAGTCTTGTTGCGTGTGGTAAGTAATAGATAGTGTAGGTACCCCATCTACAGGCTTCGTGATTTGTACTAATGCTCCGCCTTTTAGTGGTGCTGGTGAGCGAATAACTTCAATAATAAAGTTTGTTTCCGGATTTAAATTTGTCTGTCCTGAATCGACCCATTCAATAGGCGTTATTGAGGTCCATGAGCTTGCCAATCTAGCGAGCATGGAGGCTTCTGTAATCTCTTTACGATTATATTTTAAAATCCCAACAAAGGGAGTTGGACGTCTCGCTTGTGGGTTAAATAAAGCATCTGGTAAGTCTTTTAAACGGTATTCATTACGAATAGGCGTAAAGTCGAGTTGGGAATTGCTTAAATAAGTTAGGTGATCAATATCTTCTGTACAGAATGTTTCTCTGGTTTGATTAAGCGTAGACGGTTTCGCATATTGTTGAATAATAAAATCCAAACGATGAAAGCCACTCTGACTTGCGGGGATATCAAATTTGAATTGACCATCACCGCTCAACGTAGTGTTATAAATCAGTTTATCATCATATTTTACGAGTAAAGTTGTATCACTTTCTGTGGAGTAATCACTTGAAAATTGAATGTTTTGCCACTGGGCACCTTTTCCAATATAGAAAAAATGTGGCTCGACCGTATATTTAGTTGAGGTACTAATATCGTCGAGTTTCCATGTGTATGCGTGAGCAGACATGGCGAGCATAAGACTGGTGCTGGCAAGGAGCACTTGAGCTGTTTTATAAAGATCAAAAGTCTTTTTCATTTATTTTTTCTCCTTGCTACGTTCCGTTTTGTACCATTGAAGGGAATTACCCTGTATTTTATTTTTAAGCATGTCATATGCGGCTTTAAATACAATAAAAAGAAAGATTTGTGAGTAACTTACATAAGATATAACAGAGTAAAAGTAGAGTTCTGGTTTAACTTTTTCGAGTGAAAGGGTAAACCACATTTGTGCGACATATAGGCAAAATGAAAGCCCCCACAAAGTAGTAAATGGCCCCGGAACTGAAATACCTGCAATATCAAGCAACCCTAGGGTTAAAGTAATATGACTCCAGAATAAAGCGGGCACAAAAAGTATATAACACATAATATTGTTAAGAATTTCAATGCCGATAGGAAAAGGCGTTCTTAACGCTACGGGTAAATATTTACGAGTTACATAAAAATTACCTTGAGTCCAACGTGAGCGCTGTTTAACAAATACACTTAAAGAGGGTGGGTCTTGCTGCCAACCAATTGCATAAGGCACCCATTTAATTCGTTTTTGGCCGATAAAAATCCTAAAACTCATTTCTGTATCATCGACTAATGATTTTTCATCAAAACCGCCCAAGGTTTCTAAAGCATCACGCCAAATGACATAGTTTGTGCCCATTAATGTCGATAATTCAAAACGTTGCCAACGTCCGCCTTGGAAAATCCATTGGAAAAAGATGAATTCGATGGCGATAAATCGGGTCAAAATACTGTCTTGCCAGTTGCGTGTTCTTACTTTTCCATTAACAGCCACTAATTTTTTATCGGCAAGCAGGGTTTGAGCGAGCAAGCGGACACAGTCGGGTTCTGGCGTACTGTCCGCATCATAGACAACAATCAATTCGCCTCTGGCATGGGGGAGGCCATTATTAAGCGTTCTAGATTTACCTTTACCACCCATTCCTTTAGGAACATTAACAATCTTTATGCAAGGATAAATTTTTGCCAAATTTTCGGCAATTTCTAAGGTGTTATCCTTTGACCCATCATTAATCAGTAAAACTTCATATGCTTCGGCTGGGTAATCTTGTTGAGCAATTGCATGCAAAGTATCTTCAATCACAACGCCTTCATTATAAGCAGGAATCAAGACACTCAAAACAGGCCATCTTTCTGGTATAGGAAGGTTTTGTAATTCTTTTTCCGCTGTTTTTGAATATTTCCAAGCTTGATAACTTAACCACGCCCAAAATGCTTGTGGAATCCAAATCCCTAAAAAGCCGAATAAGAAAAGAATATCAATTGGAGCCATTTGTTCTTACCCTCCTGATAATAGACGAGATGAGTAACAACAATAAAATTAGTCCGACTACCAATGAAAACCAAGAAACATAGCTACCAAATGTACCGAGAAGATTTGGATAATTACTTGTGAGAATTAGATCAAGTGGAACTACAACCGTGCTTAACCCAATGAAAATATAGCCAATAAGACTCGTCTCCACTTTTTTAGGCGTACTTATATAGTTGATATGATTAAACTTCCAAGAAACGCCGAGTTGAGGGTATCGAATATTTGTTGTTGGTAAATCAGCAGGAGGATTAACAATAATTTCATAACCCGAAATATGACCATTAAAACTTTTAGCTGAATAGAATAAATGTTGACCTTGTAAGATTTCTCGTGAAGGTAAAGGAAGCTGTGAAGGATTAAATTGAATAATATAGCTACCAGTAGGTTGTGAAATTAAATTTTCATCCCAACCTGTTGAAACAAAAGCAGCCATGGGCCGTAAACCAATGGCAGTGGAAAATGTGGCTTTGGCCGCAAAATATTGAGGTTGCTCTGATTTATAAAGTGCAATCGGAATCGCACCTTGGCTTACTGCTTCTTTAAGCAAGAAATAATGAGGGAATCCGAATACTTCATCCGGTAATATAATGCCAGGCTTGATCCCTTTGTGAATCAGCTGTTGAAAACTATCTGAACTGATTTGGTCAATTGTAAAAACAGGCCACCATGTATCCTGATATGGAAAAAACATAGAAAGATCATCTGTACTCTGAACTTCTTTTTTATTTTGTTCTGCTTTAATTTCACAATGATAATATTGACGGTAGAACTGTTGTAAAGTCGCGTCTGGATATTGGCTAGAAGCAATAATAATTCCACAAATATTAAGAAGATTGGACATTAGTTCATCTCCTCAGGTGGAATAGGAATAACTTTATATTCCACCTCAAGGCGTAGTGTCATAATTTCTCTTAATTTTTTAATGAAATCAGGTTCTTCATCCGTTTTTTGGTTGCGAATTACAATACTGTATATTTTTTCAAGATCGTCATCCGCAAATTGGAAAATAATTTCTTGCGGCTGATGCTGGCTCAAAATTTTAATCATCTCATTTTGTGTAGTTTTCCATACATCATCGCCTAACATTTCTTTAATTAAGCTTCGGTTGAGAATTTTGATTTCAAAGACTTCATAATCTTGTATTTGATGATGATCAAGAAGTTTAAAGAAACTACGTTGAAAGTACTTGAGTGCACTCAGCGGGAAAATATCACGACGGTAATTACGGTCATAACTTTGAATGTCACGGTACTTTTGGACATTAATTTCAATATTATGGCGTATAGCGCTAAGAAAAAGAGGAATGAGAGGAATAATAAAAAGTAAAAGAAGCTGCCTTTCAATATGTGTTTGTGCACTTAAATCAAGCAAGAAATATACAGCAACTCCTACGAAAGCGATTAGACCCACAATTAAAGATGCACCAACTTGTAAAAAAGCTCCAGAAATTAAAAGAATGAGAATGAAGATCCAGCTTCCTCTAAAACTTACAGGCAACCACTCATACGCTACTATGCCCATAAATAGATGAGCTGCGATAATCCATAAGACGAGTGTTCTTCCAGGGTTCTTTTGTTGTTGTTGCATGTGAGCTATGGTGACCTTCTGGTAATGACAGTTTTTATACTTTTATTACTAAACTTGAGATATTACGAAGTTATTGTTGTTTATGACCTTTTTGAGTATCTATTATGTTTATTTGTAGAACAAAGTCTCAATATAGTCAAATACTGTTATTATTTTTTAATTGAAAATAAACACTTAAGACGTAATTCTTATTTAAATACTCTTGAAAGTTTCAATTGCTTTAAGGCGAGTTTCCTTTAAATCTACAATCGGTTTTGGATAATTTAACTGAGTATTCATTTTGGTCGAGTAGGGCTCATGAATGGCTTTATTATCTAGATGAGCTAATTCTTCAACCCACTGACGAATATAGTCTCCATTTGGATCAAATTTCTTTGATTGAGCAATAGGATTAAAAATTCTAAAGTAAGGTACAGCATCAGTTCCGGTAGAAGCGCACCATTGCCAGCCACCATTATTTGCTGCTAAATCCCCATCGATTAAATGCTCCATAAACCATTGTTCACCTACTCGCCAATCGATGAGCAAGTTTTTACATAAGAACATGGCAGTAATCATGCGAACACGATTATGCATCCATCCCGTTTTTAAAAGTTGACGCATTCCAGCATCAATAATCGGTATACCTGTCTGGCCCGTTTGCCATGCGGTGAGGTGCTCTGGATTATGATTCCACTTAATTTTCTGAGTGTCTTTTTTAAACGGAATATGTTTAGAAACATGGGGGAAATCAAATAAAATATGTTGATAAAATTCTCGCCAAATGAGTTCATCTAACCAAGTCTGCTGGCCTTCATTTGTCAAATGAAAGTTGCCATGTTCAGCCCTAAAAAGAGCTTGCAGGCACTGGCGGATAGACAAAATCCCAATGTTTAAGTAGGGAGAAAGTTGGCTAGTTCCTCTTACATTGGGAAAGTCACGTTCTAATTTATAATCAGATAAATGATCTTTAATAAATATGTCGAGCTGCTCTAGAGCAAAATTTTCTCCAGCTGGCCATAGATCTTCTTGATCTTTTGAAATAGAAGGATCAAAAAAAGCTTCAATATCTTCTAGAGTTAAGCTGTTTATTTTTGAAAAAGACGCTGGATAGCTACTTTGCTTTTCAGGAATTGGATAGCATTGAGGTAAACCGCTGATATCCAATTTTGAATAACAGGCTTTTTTGAATGCACCGAAAACCTGATAGGGTTGTTGTGACTGATTGCGAATAGAACGTAAAGGAAAAATTGTACGGTCATGGAATAAAAAGAGTTCTTTACCTTGCTGATTTAAAACTTCCTGTACTGTTTTATCTCTTTTTAATTCATTAACGCCGATCTCTATATTTGAATAGACATTTTCAATATTGAGCTGATTTGTCAGTTTACTCATTAAGTCAGCAATATCTTTCCAATAAGGAATGACTTGAATAATAAGTGGAATGTTAAGCTGTTCTAATTCTTTTTTGAGCTGTTGAAGCTGACGTAAATAGAAATTAATTTTTATAGGTGCGTCGTGGTGTGTTTGCCATTGTTCAGGCGATAAAATAATTAATCCAATACAAGGTCCTTGTTGAGAGGCATGCCATAAAGCAGCATGGTCTCGAACTCTTAAATCCTGACGAAACCAAATCAGCTGATTTACGTTTGACATGAAAATTGGCCCTTATAGAGTGAGGTGAGTTAAATAATTATTATCAAAATATTATATAAAAATAAATACATAAAAAAAGCAAAGCCGAAGCTTTGCTCTTATCATCTTTAAAGATGAATTAGTGGTGATGACCACCAGCACCGTGTACGTGACCGTGATCTAATTCTTCTTGAGAAGCATCACGGATTTCTACGATTTCAACTTCAAAAGTTAAATCTTGACCAGCAAGTGGGAAGTTAGCATCAACAACAACGTTGTCGCCTTCAACAGCTTTAACAGTAACGATCTGTACGCCGTCATCTGTTTGAGCTTGGAATTGCATACCAGGTTGAATGTTCTCAACACCTTGGAACATTTGAGCTGGAACTTCTTGTACTAGGTCTGGGTTGTATTCGCCATAACCTTCAGCAGCTGGAACGTTAACAGTGAATTTTTCACCAACAGTTTTACCTGTTAATGCATTTTCTAAACCAGGAATGATATTGCCTGCACCGTGCAAATAGGCAAGTGGTTCACCTTGAGATTGATCAAGTGTTTCACCCTCAGCGTTTGTTAATTTGTAGTGGAATGAAACCACGTGGTTATTTGCAATAGCAGTCATGTTTTTGATCCATTCAATCAATTGAAGCGTACATCATAAAGTGAAAAATAAATTTTGTAGACTACAAAATCTTAATCTTTGGCACTTTTTCTGATGCGTTTTTATATAAATAGGGACGAATTTAAAAAATTCAACTTAATACAGCTTAATTTTTGGACGTACACGTCTTGTAAGTAAATCTTTCATTGTGAGTAGTCCAGTCTGAGTATATCCGTGAATCGTTGCTTGATGTAAACGATATAAAGAGACATACATTGTTTTTGCAATATAGCCTTGCACACTGACATCACCAAGTAATTCTCCAACGGCTTTATGACGACTTAAAGACACGAGAGAACCTTTGTCGTTAAATGTAAACATTGGCTGTGATCGGCCATTTAGTCGAGCAGCCATAGCGTCGACTAAGAAGCTGGCCTGTTGGCTTGCAACTTGAGCACGTGGGCCAAGTGGAGGGTGTCTTGCATCAAGTTGGCAATGAGCACAGTCACCAAACGCAAATACATTTGGATCAGAATAGGTTTGCAATGTTGCATAGACCATGAGGCGGTTAATGTTATCGCGTTTAAAATCGGTAAAACTTTCTAATACCTTTGGTGCTTTTACGCCAGCGGCCCAAACGGTAATATCACTTTTGAGTTGGTTGCCATTGCTAAAGTAGATACAATGCTTATCAATTTTTTCAACGCGGTGTTGAGTTAAAATTTCAACCCCCATTTTTTTGAGTTGCCCAGCACTGTGTTCAGCAGTTTTATCACTTAGAGCAGGTAAAATACGTTCAGAAGCTTCAATCAGTGTGATTTTGACTTGGTTGGGATGAATTTTCTTTAGACCATATTTATAAAAATTTTTAGTTGTTTCAATTAATTCAGCTGCCAGCTCCACACCTGTTGCTCCCGCACCAACAATTCCAATATTTAGAGTTCGTTGATTGGGTTGATTTTGAGCTTCAATATAAAGATGTAATAAATCTTGCTGAAAAATATCGGCTTGTTTTCTACTATCAAGGAAATGGCAATTTTCACGCACACCGGTTGTATTAAAGTCATTTGATACTGAGCCAAGCGCTAAAATAAGTGTGTCATAACTTAGCTCTTGCGGATGATTTTGTTGGTCTTTAGACACCTGAGGGGGCATTAGTTCAATTAATTTTTTGTCTTTGTTTACACCAACTAATGTTCCGAGCACAAACTCGTAATGATGTTTTTCTGAGTGAGCAAAATAGTTGGTTTGTTCTTCGTGGGGATTTAAAGAGCCAGCAGCAATTTCGTGAAGCAATGGTTTCCAAATATGGGTAAGGTTTTGGTCAACCAATGTAATCTTTGCTTTACGGTTTTTCCCAAAAGTTTCACCGAGTTGTGTTGCCAGTTCTAAGCCGCCAGCACCACCACCAACAATTACAATATGATGTAAATTTTGGGTCATTTTTTCACCTAATTATTTTTCTATAAAAAAAGATGGCTAAATTATGCCATCTTTTATTAATAAAATTTATTGTGCGTCTGTGCACAATTTGATGTTTTTAGTGCGAATCTACTGGGTAGAGTTTTGCAGTACTATGTTCACTCGATGAAAAAATAGAGAAGAGGCTAGAAAACCACATTGCGATTTTTTGGAAAATATTGGCTTCTTCAATATGTACGTTATCTTCGATTTGAAGGCTACGGATTAGTTGATTATTTTGATAAATCGATACTGTTGCCAAACTTACGACTTTCATTAATGGCGCAGTTAATTGTTTTTCATTGAGCTCGATGTTTACACGGGTTTGAGTCGTTTCGAGCGGAGCAATGATTTTTGGTTGCATGTTGCTGTCGAGGACTTGGACACGTTGAGTCACATTGTCAAAAGTATTTAAGTCAATAGGTGCCGGGTCTGCATATAAAGACGTCGTTACAATGGTCGGTTGTTTTGTTTCTACCTTAAACATTTTTAAAGTCGATTTTACAACAGGTAGCTCTGCAATTAATTTCTGCTCAGGAATAATGACTTCATCACGTGTATAGGCATACGCAAGATTCATTAATTTATCTGCAATCTCAGCGCGTTTTACTGCACTCGGCGTACCTAAAACAATCACCAATAAACGTCTTTGATTTAGGTTAGATGAGAATGAAGGACGTGAAGCTGTTAAAGCCAAGTTATAACCTGCTGCCTTGGTATATCCGGTTTTTAAGCCATCTACAGATGGATCATATTTGAGCGCAAGGTTTGTCGCATGATGGAAGCGTTGGTTATAGCTAAAGCTTGGCATTTTTGAATAATGTAAATATTCAGGGGTCTGCTTAATTACAGCCTGACTTAATAAGCTAAGGTCGTGTGCTGTAGTGAAATGATCAGGCATCGTAATTCCGGCAGGATTACTAAAATGAGTATCTTTCATACCTAATGCCTGAGCTTCCTGATTCATACGTTGTACAAAATGGGGAACATCACCAGAAATTTTTTCAGCTAAGGTCACGGCTGCATCATTTGCAGACATCACGATTAAACCTGCCAATAACTGATCAACAGAAATTTGTTCACCAGCTTTAAGATACATTTGTGATTCATCCCACTGCACAACACTTACAACAGGAGTAGCAGTAATGATTTCTTCTTTTTTCAGTTTTCCAGCTTTAATCTCTTTTAAGGCAATATAGGCAACCATCATTTTAGTTAAAGACGCTGGTGCACGTTGCACATGGCTATTATGCTCAGCAATAATTTGACCCGATTGAGTATCTACAATAGTCCATGCAGCAGCTTCAACACTTTCAGGTGCAATATTGAGTAATGCAGCATTGGTTAGGGTAGTACAAAAAATACTAAAGAGGGTAAAAAGAGATAGAAAAACTTTCACGGATGACCTTAACTTCACTGGCAAATACGGGACACAGATGCACAGCATGCTATGCCTTTTTTTCGTGGAAGGCTAGTGGGAATTGTTGCCAAAAAATACATCTACGCAAGACGATACAAAAAAGTGATAATCTAATGTGAAGCCGTTCTTATTTTAAATTGAAGAATTTATGTTGCATTATCAAATTGAGTTCGATGATTACAAACAACACCTTGTTCACGTGACAATTCGTTTTTTAGCCAACCCGAATCAGGAACTTTGGTTACCAACGTGGATTCCGGGTAGTTATCTAATTCGAGAGTTCTCAAAACATATTGAATCCGTTAAAGCTTATGATGAAGCTGGACGTCTGCTGGACATTAAAAAAACGAGCAAGAATCGCTGGCGTTTATTTAATACAGACCACGAATTAATGACGATTGAATATGATGTATATGCATATGATTTGTCGGTACGTGGTGCGTATGTCGACCAGACTCGTCTATATATTAATCCAGCATGTGTATGTTTGGCTTTAGAAGGGCAAGAGCAATCTGCATGTGAAGTTGAAGTTTTCTTGCCGGATGAATTAAAGCATTTTCAGTTAGCAACAGGCTTAGCTTCAAAAAGTTTAGTTAAAGGTCGATTTACTTTAAAAGCAGATCATTATGATCAACTGATTGATAGCCCATTTGAATTAGCTGACCAAACACGCTTTAGCTTTGAAACCAATGGCATTGAACATGAGTTCGTAATTTCTGGTTCGCACAATACCAATATTGATCGCCTAAAAGCCGATATTGAAAAGATTTGTGCAGCTGAAATAAATATGTTTGGTTCAGCACCATTTAAATACTATACCTTTATGACCATGGCAACAGGTAATAGTTATGGTGGATTAGAGCATTGTAATAGCACAAGCTTGATTACACCGCGTGATGATTTGCCAAAGTTGAATGAACCAACTGAACCTTCTAAAGACTATCAACGTTTTTTAGGCTTATGTAGTCATGAATATTTTCATTCATGGTTAGTCAAGTTTATCCGTCCAGAAAACTTTGCAAACTATAATTTGCATCAAGAAGGCTACACGTCTTTATTGTGGATATTTGAGGGTTTTACTTCATATTACGATGACTTGATTTTATTACGTAGCGGTGTAATTTCTCAGAAATCTTATTTGGATCTACTTAAAGCACAAATTGACCGTTACTTGCAAAACCCAGGTCGCTTTGTTCAAACAGTTGCAGAGTCAAGTTTTGACGCGTGGATTAAATTTTATCGTCAAGATGAAAACTCAAATAATGCGGGCACCAGTTACTACAATAAAGGTTCGTTAGTTGCGTTATGTCTGGATTTAGGTTTACGTCTACGTGGTTCTAGTCTTGATGCTTTAATGCGTCAGTTATATGAAAATACTCAAAATGGTATTCAAGTAAATGAAAGAACCATTTTTGATTTATGTAAGGAACTGACGGGTGATAACTGGATTGAACAAATTAATCATTTGATTAATACCACTGATGAGTTACCACTTGATCAATTGTTCCCTGAGTTTGGTTTAAGTTATAGAGTTAAAACTGACAAATCTTTGCCACTGGGTTTGAAACTTGTTGATAAGCCAGAAGGCATACTCGTGCAAAGTGCTCGCCGTGATAGCGCAGCAGCTAAAGCGGGTATTTCTGCCAATGATGTAATTATTGCAATTGATGGTTTAAAAGCGACCACTAAACTTGTTGAGAAGTATGCAAAGCAGGGTGGTACTTATACTGTCTTTGCTTTCCGCCGTGATGAGTTACTATCTTTTGAAGTTGAATGTTCTACATCTGATTTAACTGAAGTTGAACTTGTCATTGAAGATCAGGCTAAAACTGAAAAATGGTTAAAAGCTTAAATAATAGTTAAATCGTTTATAAAAAACCGATGTTTTGTACATCGGTTTTTTATTTTTAAGTGCTACTAAAAGATGAAATCCGTTTTATCTTTGAGTTTGTTTTGAATGAAAAGTATAATAATTGTCAGAACTCTGAAAGATATCTCATGTAATTTAAGACTGTTCTATACCTAGAAGGTGGATAAAGCTATATGTATTACCTTAAGTTAGGTATAAGAATATTATCAATAGATTTGAATTATGTATTATTTCACTACGAAATGTCGTTATCACTGGATATTTCGTTGACTGGAAGACAATGAGAGCCGATACTCTCAGGGTTTTATTTAAGCATATCGGTTCGTAGGCACTGGGCCACAAGCTCGGTCCTCAACACTCAATCAAACGGAAGGGGCTATATATGGCTGGTGAAAAGTCAACTATTATTTACACACTGACTGATGAGGCGCCATTATTGGCGACCTATTCGCTACTGCCGATCATTGAGACCTTTACCAAGCCAGCTGGCATCGAGATTATTAAAAGTGACATCTCTGTAGCTGCACGTGTGCTCGCAGAATTCGCTGATTACCTAAGTGAAGAGCAAAAGGTATCTGACAACCTTGCAGAGTTAGGTCGTCTTACACAAGATCCAGATACAAACATTATCAAACTCCCGAACATTAGTGCGTCTGTTGCGCAATTAACTGCATGTATCAAAGAGCTTCAATCTAAAGGTTACGCAATTCCTGATTATCCGGAAAATCCGACGACTGAAGAAGAAAAATTAATCAAAGCTCGTTATGGTAAGTGCCTTGGTTCAGCAGTAAACCCTGTCCTTCGTGAAGGCAACTCTGACCGCCGTGCTCCTGCAGCAGTTAAAAACTACGCGAAAAAACACCCTCATTCAATGAGCGAGTGGAAACAGTGGTCACAAACTCACGTTTCACATATGGAAGAAGGTGACTTCTACCATGGTGAAAAATCAATGACACTTGATCGCGCACGTAATGTAAAAATGGAACTTATCACGAATAGTGGTAAGAGCATTGTTCTTAAGCCAAAAGTTGCGCTTCAAGAAGGTGAAATCATTGATTCAATGTTCATGAGCAAGAAAGCACTTTGTGATTTCTATGAAAAAGAACTTGATGATTGTAAAGAAGCGGGAATTTTATTCTCTTTACACGTAAAAGCGACAATGATGAAAGTTTCACACCCGATCGTTTTCGGTCACTGTGTGAAAATCTATTACAAAGAAGCTTTCGAAAAACACGGTAAGTTATTTGACGAGTTAGGCATTAACGTAAATAACGGTATGGCTGGGTTATACGAGAAAATCGAAACTCTTCCTACTTCATTACGTGAAGAAATCATTGAAGACTTACATGCTTGTCAAGAACACCGTCCTGCACTTGCAATGGTTGACTCGGCAAAAGGCATCACAAACTTCCACTCACCAAACGACATCATCGTTGATGCTTCTATGCCAGCAATGATCCGTGCCGGTGGTAAAATGTGGGGTGCTGATGGTAAGCAATACGATGCTAAAGCTGTTATGCCAGAATCAACATTTGCCCGTATTTACCAAGAAATGATCAACTTTTGTAAATGGCATGGTAACTTCGATCCGAAGACTATGGGTACAGTACCAAACGTTGGTTTGATGGCTCAAAAAGCTGAAGAATACGGTTCTCACGATAAGACTTTTGAGATTTCAGAAGCTGGTATTGCAAATATTACTGATCTTGACACTGGTGAAGTGTTATTGACTCAAAATGTTGAAGAAGGCGATATCTGGCGTATGTGTCAGGTTAAAGATGCTCCGATTCGTGACTGGGTTAAACTTGCAGTAACTCGTGCACGTAACTCTGGCATGCCTGCAATCTTCTGGCTTGACCCGTACCGTCCACACGAAAATGAATTGATCAAGAAAGTACAAAAGTACTTAAAAGATCATGACACGACTGGTCTTGATATCCAAATTATGTCTCAAGTACGTGCAATGCGTTACACACTTGAGCGCGTCGTACGTGGCCTAGACACGATTTCTGTGACTGGTAACATCTTACGTGACTACTTAACTGACTTGTTCCCAATTATGGAACTTGGTACTTCTGCAAAAATGTTGTCTATCGTTCCGCTTATGGCGGGCGGTGGTATGTACGAAACTGGTGCTGGTGGTTCAGCTCCTAAACACGTACAACAACTTGTTGAAGAAAACCACTTACGTTGGGATTCACTTGGTGAGTTCCTTGCGCTTGCAGTATCTTTAGAAGAAATGGGCATTAAAGAAAATAATGCTCGTGCTAAGTTACTTGCGAAGACACTTGATGAAGCGACTGGTAAATTGCTTGACAATGACAAGTCTCCATCACGTCGTACTGGTGAAATCGACAACCGTGGCAGCCACTTCTACTTGTCACTTTACTGGGCTGAAGCGCTTGCTGCTCAGAACGAAGATGCTGAGTTGAAAGCTAAATTTGCTCCTCTTGCTAAAGCTTTAGCTGAAAATGAAGAGAAGATTGTTGCTGAACTTGCTCAAGTACAAGGTAAACCAGCGGACATCGGTGGTTACTACGCTATCGACCCAACTAAAGTAAATGCTGTAATGCGTCCAAGTGCTACATTTAATGCAGCTCTTGCAACAGTTGAGGCTTAATTACTAACACGTTAGTAAATAGCTTAAGAGCCGGTGCATATGCACCGGTTTTTTATTGCCTAAAATAAAAGACATTAAAAAAGCCCACTGATGTGAGCTTATAAAAGATTAAATCTTATCGACCATTGCGGCCACGACCACGTGGTGCTTTAGTATTTGGACGAGTTGTACCATTGGTCTTACGACGTGGTTTCTCGCTTTCATCCATTTGCCAAATACGTTTCGTACCAGACTTTTTCGCAGAACCATCTTTATTTTTGCGAACCATTGGCTTGCCCCCTGTACCGCCTGGTTTTTTCACATATGAACGTGAGCGATAAGGCTGTTCAGCTGGCACATCTTTAAAGTCAGGGTAGAGTAATGGTTCAATTTCTTTAACATCACCTGGTTTTAAGCCAAGTTGCACTAAGTCAATTGAGCCAATTTTAGTACGAATTAAACGTAAAGTTGGAAAACCTACCGCAGAAGTCATACGACGAACTTGACGGTTACGGCCTTCGCAAATTGAAATCTCGATCCAAGATGTTGGAATATTTGCACGAAAACGTACTGGCGGATTACGTTCCCATAACCATTCAGGTTCACTGACTTTAATGGCTTTGGCAGGAAGCGTCATACCATCATTCAGTTCTACACCTTTACGAAGTTGCTCAAGCGCTTCTTCGGTTACATCGCCATCAACTTGAACTAAATACGTTTTGTATTTTTTATTTGCAGGGTTGGTAATGAACTGATTCAGACCACCATGATCGGTTAAAAAAACTAAACCCTCAGAGTCCATATCAAGACGGCCTGCTAAGCGCAAAGTCGGGTCATCAACAAAGTCAGAGACGGTCATATGTGCTTCGTCTTTACGAAACTGGGAGAGAACGTCATAAGGCTTGTTGAGAATCACAATTTTCATAAAAAATGGCTTCTTCTTTCAAATAACTAGAGAAAACATTGAGCTATATTTAAGTGCGAAATTTGCTTATTTCTCACATAAATCTCAAAAAGAATTAAATTCGATTAAGCTATTATGCGTTAATAAAAGTTGAAAGTATTGTTTATCGATAATTATTTTTAGTTATTTAAGTATTATAAAAGGGAGAATCTACACAATGGGTTATCAGAAGATCGTGGTTCCTGCCGATGGCGACAAAATCAAAGTAAATGCAGACCTATCACTGAACGTACCAAATCATCCAATTATTCCTTTCATTGAGGGTGATGGTATTGGTGTAGATATTACACCAACCATGAAAGCAGTCGTAGATGCTGCTATTTTAAAAGCTTACGGTGGCAAACGCTCAATCGAATGGATGGAAGTGTATTGCGGCGAAAAAGCCAATAAAATTTATGGCAACTATATGCCTGAAGAAACTTTTGAAGCACTTCGCGAATTTGTTGTATCAATCAAAGGTCCTTTAACCACACCAGTAGGTGGAGGCATTCGTTCACTCAACGTTGCTTTGCGCCAAGAATTAGATCTATATGTTTGCGTACGTCCAGTGCGTTGGTTTGAAGGCGTTCCATCACCCGTTCAACACCCAGAATTAACTGATATGGTGATTTTTCGAGAAAATTCGGAAGATATCTATGCCGGTATTGAATGGAAAGCTGATTCTGAAGAAGCCAAAAAAGTGATTAAATTCCTTCAAGAAGAAATGGGTGTCACAAAAATTCGTTTCCCTGAAGGATGTGGTATTGGAATTAAACCAGTTTCAAAAGAAGGAACACAGCGTTTAGTCCGTAAAGCCATTCAGTTCGCAATTGAAAATGACAAACCTTCTGTGACGCTGGTTCACAAGGGTAATATTATGAAATACACCGAAGGCGCATTTAAAGAGTGGGGCTATGAGTTGGCTCTGGATCGTTTCGGTGGAGAACTGATTGATGGTGGTCCATGGGTTAAAATTAAAAACCCTAGAACTGGTAAAGACATCATTATCAAAGATGTCATTGCAGATGCGTTTTTACAACAGATCCTGATGCGTCCAGCCGATTACTCGGTTATTGCTACTCTAAATTTAAACGGTGATTATATTTCTGATGCTTTAGCAGCAGAAGTAGGCGGTATTGGTATTGCACCGGGTGCAAATATTGGTGGTGCAATTGCAGTGTATGAAGCGACTCATGGCACCGCACCTAAATATGCAGGTCAGGATAAAGTAAATCCTGGTTCTATTATTCTTTCTGCGGAAATGATGCTGCGTGATATGGGTTGGACAGAGGCTGCTGATCTGATCATTAAAGGAATTTCTGGGGCGATTGCTGCCAAAACTGTAACTTATGATTTTGAGCGACTAATGCCGGGTGCAACCTTGTTACGTTGTTCTGAATTTGGTGATGCCATTATCAAACATATGGGAGAGTAATCTTCTATTAAAAAGCCCTCGGTTGAGGGCTTTTTTTATTGCATAAATTCGGAATGCTTCGGAGTTTTAATAAAACCAGTTTTCTTTTGATAACTTTGGTCTAGGGCTTGAATAATAAGAACGAAAGCAACTAGAAATAAAGGAAAGAGCAGAGTTTTCATGATTTGGTTTCTCCGAGAGTTGAGGTGAAAGAAGGGCGTACAGGCAGTAAAAGGCAAACTGCAAAGAGAAGAACGATTCCACCTAAAAGAAAGAGTTGGGCATGAGACCAATGCAAATGATGCAAAGTACTAATGACAACACCACCTAAAAGTTGGGTACTAGCAAACCCAAGGGTGGCAAGGCTCCAGAGCTTTTGATAACGTTGCTCATAAATCTGTAGCAAACTATAAGAACTAATAAATACGGTTGCGGGAGTCAGTAAGCCTGTCAGAAGTGAAGATAAGGCTAGTAAAGAAGCGGTATGTGAAAGGAAAGGCAAAACAACGGCTAAGCAGTAAATGGTATATAACCATTTAATGGCCTGTAGATAACCGATTAGTCGGCTTAAGCAATAAGCGACAAGTGCACCAATACAGCTTCCCGCTCCATAGAGAACCCAAAATAGATTTCTTTGCTGTAGGGGGAAATGCAGAGTTCCAGATAAATAATCCATCCAAAACAAAGAATGTGGAATATAGGCAAAGGCACTACACATATAGGCAATAATAATGACAAGGCCTAAACGTGATTTTTGTAAGGCTTGTATAGTGGTCGATTGCGGCTTAATAATCTGGGCAGTATTACGACTTAATAATCGATAAAGAGTTAAGCTTCCTAATAGAGAAAGACCCGCGAAAATATTCCAAACATAATGTATGGGCATATTTTTAAGTAAAGGAATAATAATAGTGGCGGATAAAACGCCGACACCAATCCCGCTAAATCCTAAAAAGTTAACTTTTAATCTTTGCGTGGTGGGAATGTATTTCATTGCAAAGCTAGGCGCCAAAATCATAAGTAAGCCGCCAGCAATACCTGAAATCGTACGCCAGACAATGAACCACACCAGAGGCATATCCATGAATGAACAGCAGAGTAGGCTAAGGCTCCCCGCTATAGCCGACAATACAATCATGGGTGGGATGTACTTTTCTTTAATACTTAAGAGCGCTAATAAGGCACCAATGAGATATCCCAATAAATTTGCACTGCCTAAGAAACTGGCAAAATCGTGAGTCCAGTGATACTGCTCGATCATGATGGGCATGAGCGCAGTATAGGAAAATCTAAAAACACCAATTCCCAAACAAGTTGCCAAAAAGACAACTGAGCTCATTCGATAAAAAGTAGACATGAGAAGACGCTCAATTTTTTTATTATTAAAAACGAGTTTATCAATCATTAAAAATGATTTAATATGATTGTGATTATCTTGTTTTGAGATAGTGGTATGTTACTTAAGTCTCTAGAGTTTTTTTTAGCGGTTGCAGAAAGTGGAAGTTTCTCATTAGCTGCACAAAAAACGTATACGGTTCAATCGAATATCACGAGCCATATAAAAAAACTTGAAGAAGAGTTGGGGGTTATTTTATTCAATCGTAATAACCCAGTGACCTTAACGAATGCCGGACAACAGCTGCATAGTTATGCTGTTCAAATGATTGCGCTACATAATAAAGCTAAAAAAATCTTTCAAGAGGGTGATATTGATCCGAATGAAACCATTCGTTTGGGCAGTATGGAAACGACAGCAGCAATACGTCTACCTCAATTACTCAATCAATGTATGCAGCAATATCCAAATTTACCGATTGAGTTACAAACCCACCCGACACGATATTTACTAAGCGCTGTGCAGCAAGGAGAGGTCGATTGTGCTTTCGTTGCTTCTAAATATGTGATTCCAGAGTTATATAGTTTACCTGTGTGGCACGAAGAGCTGGTTTTGGTTTGTCCAAAGCAACAAGTGAGCTTTCCAGACAAGGCAACTCTTGCAAAGACCAGATTTATTGCATTTCGGCAGGGTTGCTCATATCGACATGCCATAGAGCTTTTCTTGAATGATTTTAGTGTTCCGCCTTCACAAATCATGGAAATGGGAAGTCTTGACGGAATCGTGAGTTGTGTGGAGTTGGGTGTTGGTTTCGCCTTATTACCGAAGTCATATCTCACAAAAGTTGCAGATAAAGTTTCAGTCAATTGTTTTGGATTAAATACGGAATCTGCTTTTTTTACTACCTACTTGGTTGCTCAGTTACCAGAAACCTGGGGAACCAATTTAAAGCAGTTTATTCGTTTTATTGAGCAACAATTTGAATTAAAGGTTGCTTAAGTAGAGGCTGATTTTTATACATAAATATCTTACGTAATTTATAAATTAAAAGTGATATATATGTATTTAAAAGTCATTTTATATTCTCACGCAGGTTTGTAAGCATCTTGATGCTATAAAATTGTGGAAAAGGGTAGTTTATATAGGCCGGCTATGGTCAAATATGCCCCCTTGAAAGATGACACAAGCAATAATTTGGAGTTTGGGAATGAATATACCCTTAATCATCAATATTGTGGTTTTTGTCGGGTTAATATTTTTACTCGCCCAAACACGTAAAACAGACTGGAGCTTATCAAAAAAAGTTTTGGCTGGCTTAGTTCTAGGTGTAGTGTTTGGTTTAGGACTACATTTGATTTATGGCGGTGGCCATCCGATTCTTGCTGAATCTATTAGCTGGTTTAATATCGTTGGAAACGGCTATGTAAAACTTTTACAAATGGTTGTTATGCCTTTGGTATTTGTGTCTATTTTGGGAGCGGTTGCAAAATTACATCAAGCCTCATCTTTAGGCAAAATCAGTTTTTATACAATCGGCACTTTACTCTTTACAACGCTGATTGCTGCACTGGTAGGTGTATTTGTTACTAACCTATTTGGCTTAACGGCAAAAGGTTTAGTGCAAGGTGCGGCTGAAACTGCACGCTTAACTGCCATTAATACAGATTATGTAGGCAAAGTTACCGATTTAAGTGTACCGCAATTTATTCTTTCCTTTATTCCAAGTAATCCATTTGCTGAATTAACTGGTGCAAACCCAACTTCAATTATTAGTGTGGTTATTTTTGCTGTCTTTTTAGGGATAGCAGCGCTTAACTTAATGAAAGATGATGCAGAGAAAGGCCAACGTATTCTGACTGCAATTCAGACGTTGCAGTCTTGGGTAATGAAGCTTGTTCGTCTCGTGATGACACTTACGCCATATGGTGTATTTGCGCTTATGACAAAAGTTGTGGCAAGTTCAAACGTCGCAGATATTTTAAACCTTGGTGGTTTCTTGGTGGCATCTTATTTAGGTTTAGCCATCATGTTTGTTGTGCATGCCATTATCTTGACCCTGACAGGTGTTTCTCCACTTAAATTCTTCAAAAAAGTTGCTCCTGTTTTGACGTTTGCATTTACCAGTCGTTCAAGCGCTGCAAGTATTCCACTGAGCATTGAAACCCAAACTCGTCGTTTAGGTATTCCTGAATCTATTGCGAGTTTCTCTGCTTCTTTTGGTGCCACCATTGGTCAAAATGGCTGTGCGGGTTTGTATCCTGCAATGCTCGCGGTAATGGTTGCACCTACAATGGGTATTAACACCTTAGACCCAATGTGGATTGCATCGTTAGTCGGTATTGTGACCTTAAGTTCAATTGGGGTTGCAGGAGTAGGTGGTGGTGCGACTTTCGCTGCACTGATTGTGCTTCCTGCCATGGGTTTACCTGTAACTTTGGTTGCACTTCTTATTTCAATTGAACCACTCATTGATATGGGACGTACTGCATTAAACGTAAATGGTTCAATGACTGCTGGGGTTGTTACGAGCCAATTGATGGGGCAGACTGATAAAGAAATATTAAACAATGAAGATGAAATTGAGTTAACTCAACATCATTAAAAATCAATAAAAAAACGGCTCTCTATTCTGGATGAGCCGTTTTTTTATATGCTTAAATTACCCCTGTGATGTTAATTTTTAAAAAACTGTATCTGTTTTTCTTTTAAATAATTTTCGAAAATGGACCTATTACAAAAGAGAGCACTATCATGAAAATGTATCAAGTCGATGCTTTTACAAAAGAGTTGTTTCGCGGCAATCCTGCGGCTGTGATTGTTGAAAAAGAGTGGCTAGATGCAGATTTAATGCAGAAGATAGCACTTGAAAATAATTTGTCTGAAACTGCTTTTGTAAAAATCATAGACGCTGAAAATTATGAAATACGTTGGTTTACGCCAACGGTTGAAGCCGATTTTTGTGGTCATGCCACTCTTGCTAGTGCTTTTGTAATATTTAAAGATTTTACTGATAAAAAGACCATTAATTTTCATGTTCGAAACTTAGGTCTTTTTATCGTTCATCAAGATGAAGATGACAAAATCAGAATGAATTTTCCAATTCGCAAAGCTCATCAAGTCGAAGATTATCCGGCTGTTTTACGTCAAGCTTTAACAAAACCTTTTAAAGCGGTTTATCAAAATGTTCAAGCTTACATTGTTGAATATGAATCAGTGCAAGACGTGTTAGATGAGCAGCCTGACATGAACTTACTTAAAGCCTTAGATAAACGGACTGCGATTACCACTGCAGGGATGGATGTTGCAATCACCTCAAAAGCCGATCAACAATATGATTGTGTATCGCGTTATTTTGCACCTGTCGCGGGCATTGAGGAAGATCCAGTTACGGGTTCAATTCATACGGCAATAGCGCCATTATGGGCAGAGAAACTCACTAAAAATAATATTATTGCTTATCAGGCTTCTAGCCGTGGAGGCGTTTTATATTGCAATGTCCTGAATCAGGAACGTATTGAAGTTTCAGGGTATGGGAAGCTTTATATGCAAGCTGAAATTTTTCCTTAAAATATAAGGCCGTTTAAATAAACGGCTTTTTTTTCAAAACTTTACTATGAAAGTTAGTTCAAATTTCCTACTATAGTCCCACAACTATTGATTTTTTATTATTCAAATTAATTGGTATTTATATGTTTATGCAGTTTAAACAACTGACACTCTCCCTATGTATTCTTGGTTTAAGTGCTGCGTCTTGGGCACAAACTACACTAGTAAAAAGTAAGCAAAATATTGAGGAATATAAATTAGATAATGGTTTTCGGATTGTGCTTGCACCGAATGACAAAGAAAATAAAATCTTTATTAATACCATTTATTTAACAGGTTCATTAAATGACCCGCAAGGTAAAAGTGGCTTAGCTCATTTGCTTGAGCACTTGGCTTTTAAGGGGACACAAAATGTTAAAGGGGAAGAATTCCAGCGTCGTTTAGATCAATATACATTGATGACAAACGCCAGCACTGATTATTATTCAACAAAATATACCAATATCGTTCGTCCAGAAAAAACCGCGCTTGATCAGGTACTGTATCTTGAATCTGAGCGTATGGATAAATTAGTTCTTCAAGAAAAGTTTGTTCCTTCCGAGATTGAAATTGTAAAGCGTGAACGCGAAGTCCGCATGGATCAGCCTTTTGCTGTGCTGATGGATCAAATGTGGAAGTCAGCCTACGGTAATCAATATTTAGGACGTTTACCGATTGGTGATTTGCCTGAGCTTAAATCTATTAAGATGCCTGAATTGAACCAGTTCTATCGTAGCTGGTATGCACCCAATAATGCGGTTATGGTGATTTCAGGTAAGTTTGATAAGACGGATGTCTTAAAAACAATTGATCAATATTTTAGTCCTATTGCGGCACGAGAGGTTCCAAAGCCTGTACAGATTCCTGTGCTTGACTCTACAAAAATAAAAAATCGTCAGTTTATGGTGAAAAAGGGCAGTGATCTGGCTAAATTCCATATCTATATGAATGGTAAAAATACAAAAATTCAGCCAACACTCGCTTTAGCCCCTTTGTTATATACCATGCAGCCAAGTGGTCACCTATACCAAAATATGGTGGAAACAGGTATTACCACAAATGTTGAAGCTAGTACTTGGTTAGACCAAGATTTTAATGTGGTGTTTCTAGGCGCCATTTATTCACCAAGTAATGACCCTAAAAAAGTTGAAAGTTCTTTGTTAGCAGGCATTGAAAAAGGGAAGCCATTTGCTGAAGTTGAATTAAATCGTGTTAAAAGTTTAATGAAAACTCAAGGTGATCTAATCACGAAAGATGCGGTAGCACTGGGGTCACGTTTAAGTGATTACACCGTCGCTGGCGGGCAATGGGATCAATATTTTAAAGATTTAGATTCTGTAGAAAAAGTTAAGCTAGATGATGTGAATCAAACTTTAAAACAGTTCCTTGTGGCTGATCATCGTATTGATGGCGATATTTTGCCAACATCTGAAGACCAGAAAAAAGCGCAACAGCAAAATTCAAAAGAGACACCTAAAACTCTAGATCAGGTCGAAGCAAAGGCCGAGCCTTTAAAAGATCCTAAGGTATATCAACAAGAAGTTGCTGAGTTTTTAAAAACTTCTAAGCAATATGTTGAAAGCAATGAGAAAAAGATCATCCGTGGAAAACTGAAAAATGGAATGAAGTATGCTTTATTCCCAGTTGAAACACGCGATGATCGTACTTATGCAACAATTACGATGGACTTCGGAACAGAAAAATCTTTATTTAATAAAGGTACAGTAGTTGATCTAACCTCATACTTATTGCTCCGTGGTTCTGATAAATACAGTTTGCAAGATATTGCCGATAAATCAATTGATGCAGGCGGCGCGGCTTACGCAAGTGCTGACGGCAATGGCATGACCATTAATATTCAGTCTAAATCAGAAAAATTTGATGAGTTTTTCAAGTTTGTTCTTGATGTGATGAAAAATCCGAAATTTGAACAATCTCAATTTGATTTAATTAAATCGCAAAGCTTATCAAGCCTAGATCGTCCTTATACCGAGCCAGATGTGGTGGCGGGTTTAACACTTTCACGTTTACTTGAAGAATATCAACCAGGTGATTTGCGTTATCACTTCGAACCTGAACTGGCAAAACAGCAGTTGAAAAACGCAACTCAAGAGCAAGTGAAAGAGTTATATGAGCGTTTCTTTGCAATGAACCATGCTCAAATTGCCATTACAGGCGAATTTGATGCGAAAAAGATGCAGAAATTACTGAATCAGGAATTTGGTCATTGGAACGGTAAACAGCCATATCAAAAAATCTTGATTGATCACGTAGATTTTCCAGCACAACAAGTTCATGTTTTATCTGAGCAGCGTGAATTTGGTAGCTACCAAAGTGTGCTTTCAATTCCAGTTGGGAAAAACCATCCAGATGCATCTGCTCTCATTTTGATGAACTATATTTTAGGGGAATCTCAAATTTCATCACGTTTGGCTCAAGAGCTTCGTGAGAAAAATGCGCTAGTCTATGGTTTTGGGAGTGGGCTGCAACTTGATCGTGACACGAATGTAGGAGCTTTGAGTATTAGTGCAAATTATACTTCGGGTCGCTCAGCACAAGTGTCTGCATCAATACACAAAGTGTTAAATGACTTGGTTAAAAATGGGGTAACTGAGCAAGAGCTTGAAGCTGCTAAAGCAGATATTATGAAGAAACGAGTTACGGCATTAGAAGATGAGCGTAATATTCATGGCATGTTAAATCTACAGCTTGAAACAAACAAAACATTGCAAGACCGAATTCGTCATGATCAAGAGTTAACTAAATTGACTGTTGCTGACGTTAACAGAGTAATTAAGAAGTATATTAAACCTGAACATTTGGTCGAAGTGATGGCTGATCAATATGGTCAGGCAGCAAAAAAATAAAATCTTACCGCAAATAAAAAGCCACTGAATTGTGGCTTTTTATTTGGATCTTTAAATTATATTAATGATCATGTTTATGCGCGTGAAAATCTTCATTTTTACGGAAACGTAAATAATTTTCGAATTGTTCACAATATTCATCGAAGTTATCTTCAAGCATCATCTGAAATTGCTGAAGAAGGTAAGACATAACCTGATCTTTCGCATCACGCATTTCATTACCATCTTTAAAGTTATTTGCTGCTACCCATGTATTGAAACGGGCAGTAGCAAATAACATTGCAGCACTCACTTGACCACGTAGCTCAGCCGGATCAACTTTTTTATCTTTTGGCGGGCGACAAAAATCATTAGCCTGTTTAATAAATTCATCCGCACGCTCAAAGAAAACAGCATTTAACGCTTCTTCTTCAGTAATATCTGTTGCATTAATCTTTTGAGACATGACTTATTCCCGCAAAAATAGAGCTGCTTATTATAGGCAAACGCTTGCGGAAACAAAACCTTTGACTTAGTCTGTAAATAGCCTAAGTATTGGTAGGAGAGACTAATATGCAAGATGCAATTGCTATTCAAAGTTTAAAGACAGATATTGCTTTATTACGCCAGCATGTTTTCCCACCTCAATATTTAGAGCATGTTGAAGGACTGCCGATTTATTATGGCTTGCAAGAAGAAGTCGAAAATTATTATCTCCAATGGCAAGGTCTAATTGAAAGGGCACAAGAACTTTTTCAGCCATTTATGGAAGATGAATTACCAGATGCTATTCATTTACCAAGTCATTTAAATTTACCGCTATTCTTTTTTCACGTAGACCGAATTCGCATTAATAAAACACGCGCAAAAGAATCTAAAACTTTCCGCGGTGTTGCGAGTCTGATTGAAAAATGCGGGCAGTTTGAAACAGATCAAATATTTACGATGCAAGAATGGTTGCAAAGTGATGATACCGCGGCTCTGGTTGCTCACCGTGAATTCATCGATTTAAGAACCTATGTATTCCAGCATGGACAAAGCGAATATACACGTTCACGGTTTTATACCAATGGGATTGTGCTAGGGGTTGAGCCGCATTTTAAACTGGTCGATGCTCGTGATAAACCAAGAAAGCAGCGCAGCGATAGCTATAGTGATCCGTTAGCAGATAACGGCGTATGGAAAGTATTTGGTAAATACCGTTAAAAAGTCGCTGCACGTTTACAGCGACTTTATATAAATTACCAGAAAGTTTCAGCCTGACTAAAAGTTTGTAAAGCTTTTGCTGAGCGCTTTTGTAGGTGAGGCTGTTTGGCTTTTACCCAGCCTAGAGCAAACCAAAAAGACGGATCTTGTTCAATCACATTGTTAAAAATACCTTCTGCAATAAACAAATCGTTATATTGACCTAGGGTATTTTGCACAGGTTGTAGCTGTTTTAAATATTGCTGTACTTTTTTATTTGGATAAAGACTCGAAATAAACTCAACACAATAACGTAACTGCTTAGCTTGCTTTCTTATTTTGTGTTGTTCAGTCACTTCAAGCTCAGAGAAGTATTCAGCATTATTAATCACTTTATGATGTAACTTATCTAAACTCTTTTTAATGTGTTTTTTTAATCCACCTGTTTTGCTGTCTGAATCTTCTTCTGAATAAGCAAATGCTAATAAATCGAGTAATAGCTTAATTGTGTCCGCAGAGGTAAAGAGTATTGAGAGTTCTTTTGAGGGCTGAACTGAAACGGGTAGTAAAAGCTCAGGTGAACCATGTTTTTGAATGACAGGTAACACCTCGGTGCGAATAGCATCTTCATCACGAGTGTCGCCAAGCTTACGGAAAAGTTCGGCAATTTTTTCTTCCCAAACAGGATTTAGCTCGCTTGACCAGCCAGAAAAATGCTTCAGTGCACTACGTAAACGGCGCAAACTCACACGTGCCTGATGGATATGCTCAGCTTCGGCAACTCCATCAGCAATGACAGCCATATTTGGTAAAAATTGTCCTAAACAGTTTTCAACAATCTTTTTTAAAGCCTGCTCAGCAGTAATATCTTTATTTAATGACAGAGCTTTAGCATGAACAGCAGGTGAGGCAGCTTGCCCTAATGCCAATAAATTACCACGCTCAGCTTTACTTCTTACATCGAGCCAAAGTGAGTAACGATTAATCCATTGTTGAGCAAATTGAATAAGTGTTTTAACTGCACCTTGTTTAAGTTCGAACTCAACTTCACAAATTACACTTTGTGCATCTGCTGTTTTTACGACACCGTCATCGAGACAGACTTCAATAACTGTATTGTCTGCTTCAAATACATGATAAGTACGCTGTACATCCGTCTCAAATTGCAAACTTAACTTTTCAGCTTCTTTACCTAGAGCTGTATTAATTAAATCAATTATGACTTTATTATCTTGATACAACTCAAGGTTTAAGTCAGGTTCTTGCTCATACTTACCTAAATGAATTTCTTCTTCAACACGGTGGAGATGGCTTTGACCTGCGGCTTTAAATGTTTGTACCCATTGATCATCTTCTTTACGCAGACGTAAGGCCATACCATTTTTTGCGAGTAATCGATCAGGAGTATCGTAATACTTTGCCTGTAAGTGAATGTTCTTTGCTTTGTGTTTTTTTAAATATTGCTGGACAGTTTTTTTCTTCGATTCAGGTAACTGAAACTTTAGTTCGACTTCGACCATAATATATCTCCCTGAATCAGGTATTTAGACTATCTTGAATAAGTATAATAGCTTAGCGTTAAAAATAATGATTTTGATAGAGAAAGTTACAATCAAACATATGACGCTACACTTTTATTTAGGTGTACAATCAGGTGACGTTTTGATCAAATAAAAATCAGGAAGATGATCGTGAATGCACCAGTAAACTTTAGCCATGAAGCTCAGCCAGAGTTTGAATTGCCGATTAAAAACTATCAGGAATTTTATCGTTTTTATTTAACTGAACACCGTAACATCATGAGCAGACGCTTACACGTGGTGGGCAGTAGCATTGGTCTATACTTTTTTTCAAAAGCAGTCCGTAAGAAGCAAGCCAAATATGTGCTCTATGGTTTGGTAGCGGGTTATGCAAATGCTTGGGTTGGACATTTTGTGTTTGAAAAAAATAAGCCTGCCAGTTTTAAACAACCTTTCTATAGCTTTATTTCTGATTGGCGAATGTTGTCTGATGTTGCACGTGGCCGTTTGAGTTTGGTTGACCGTAAGTTTGATAAAATTCCGAGCTAATTTTTATATCTATTCTAAATATACCGATTGGTACTGGTAAGCCTATATCAATCGGTACTTATGATGACTTATAAATCCGTTATACTAGCGAAGTTTTTTAAAGCGAGAGTAGAGTATGCGCGGTTTATACCTCATTACCAATGATGACCCAATCCAATTATTATTAGAAAAATTAGACACCGCACTCGCAACCCGTCAAATCGCAATTTTACAGTACCGCCGTAAAAAAGTTGACAAAGCCGACCAGCCTGCTGAAGTTGAACAGATCAAACAATTATGTGAAAAATATCAGGTTCCTTTTGTCATTAATGATGACCTAAAACTGGCTGCTCAGTTTGGTTTAAGTGTGCATTTAGGTCAAAGCGATGGTGAAATCACCGATGCAAAATCGCAGTTACCAGAAGGTGTCATTATTGGCCGTACTTGCTTAAATTCATTAGAACTTGCCCAAAAAGCAATTACAGATGGCGCGACTTATATTGCATTTGGTGCGGTCTATGCGACTTCTACAAAACCTGAAGCAGGTAATGTGGGGATCGAAGTAATTAAGCAGGCAGCAGCTCAATATGATGTACCAATTTGTGCGATTGGTGGTTTAACTGTTGAAAACTCAAAACCTGTGATTGAGGCAGGGGCTGACCTGTGTGCAGTCATTAGTGATATATTAGGTCGATCAACTGCTGAAATTCCTGCCCGTGTACAGGCGTGGGCACAATTATTTTCTTAAGCTTTCAAAATTATTTTTTAGATATTTAAGACGAGCATTTCCATGAGTTTATCTCCAAAGCAAGAACAGTTATTTAAACAAGCCAGCAAACACATTCCAGGTGGTGTGAACTCTCCGGTACGTGCCTTTAATGGCGTTGGAGGAACACCGGTTTTCATCGAGAAAGCAAAAGGTGCTTATTTATGGGATGTGGATGGTAAGCGTTATGTTGACTATGTTGGTTCTTGGGGACCAATGATTTTAGGTCATGCTCATCCAGAGATTATTAAGGCTGTACAAACAGCAGCAGAAGACGGCTTAAGTTTTGGTGCACCAACCGTACACGAAACAACGCTGGCAGATATTATCTGTGAAATCATGCCATCAATTGAATTGGTGCGTATGACTAACTCGGGTACAGAAGCGACCATGACCGCTATTCGTTTAGCGCGTGGTTACACTGGCCGTGACAAAATTGTGAAGTTTGAAGGTTGTTACCACGGCCACTCAGACTCACTTTTAGTAAAAGCAGGTTCAGGTTTACTGACTTTAGGTGAAGGTGAACCGACTTCGAAAGGTGTGCCTGTTGATTTTGCTAAACATACTTTAACGTTACCTTACAACGATATTGCAGCATTAAAAGAATGCTTTGTAAAATTTGGTCATGAAATTGCGGGTGTTATTATTGAGCCTGTCGCGGGTAACATGAATATGGTGAAACCAATTGACGGTTTCTTACAAGCCATTCGCGATATTTGTGATGAATATAAATCTGTATTCATTATTGATGAAGTGATGACAGGCTTTCGTGTTGCTTTAGGTGGCGCACAATCGGTTTATAACGTTAAACCTGATTTAACGACTTTAGGTAAAATTATTGGTGCAGGCCTACCAGTTGGTGCGTTTGGTGGTAAGCGTGAAATCATGGAATGCATCGCACCTTTAGGTGGTGTATACCAAGCAGGTACATTATCTGGTAACCCACTTGCTATGCGTGCTGGTATTGAGATGTTTAAACATTTACGCCAACCTGACTTTTACAGCAAATTATCTGCTCAACTTGAAAAGTTACTGGCAGGCTTACAAGCAGCAGCTGATGAAGCGGGTATTCCATTTAAGACTCAGCAAGCTGGCGCAATGTTTGGTCTGTATTTTACTGACCAAGAAGATATTACAAGCTTTGACTCTATGTTGGCATGTGATATTGAAGCTTTCAAAAAGTTCTTCCATGGCATGTTAAAGCGTGGGGTAAACTTGGCACCTTCAGCATTTGAAGCAGGCTTTATTTCATCTGCACATTCTGATGAAGATATCGAATATACAATTCAGGCTGCAAAAGAAACATTCGCTGAAATGAAGTAAGCAAAAAAGCCCGTGTTAAACGGGCTTTTTAATTTGAGCTATTTTTATGTTTGTAGAGAACAATGTTTTATCCCTTACCTCGAAAAATCCAGTTAGCCGCAAGTACTTCAAATTGGTCAATTGAGTCAGCGCAAAGTATATTGTTATTGGTTGGGCTTAATGAGCTTAAACTACGACCATATTGGTCTGAGCAACCATTGGCGAACCATTTGGAATTGTTAAGTAAGCGCGCTCAATCACTCGAAATTCCAATTATTTTTATTGAGACATCTCAGCTTCAACAAACCATGTTGGAGCTTGGTCAGCGTTTGTCATCAAATACTAAAGCCCAAGTTATGATGGCAGGTGATTTGTCGCCTCTGTTTAAACAAGTCATGCAGCTTGTTTTATCGATTACAGATCAGGTCAGTGTTGTAAATGATGCGATCTTGGCGGCTAATCTAGAGCAGCATATTCAATGGGTTGAAAAGATCAGTTTTGACCATATAAAACATTTAAATACGCAGAGCCTAATACGCTTATGGTCTTTAAGTGCGCCGTCCTCCTATATCTTGTCGGATAAAGGAATTTTATTGGCCATTGCTGAACAGTTAGGGCGACATCCTATGGAGATCCATCCTGAAATTGATTTAAGAAACTACGGACTAGATCAGTCTGCTGTGAATTATTTAGTCGATCTATGGCGTGCAAATGGTGCGAGCTTAAGCGCTGAAGAGATAATGCAAACACCGACATTGCAACATATTATGCAGTTATTGAAGCCTTGACTGACTATAGATCTCAAGTGATCCATAATATTTGCAAATTCTGCTGTTAATTTACCCGAACGGCATTGTAATTCGGACGTAAGCTTTTTATTATTGCCCGCTTGTTTTTCATCTTACCTTGGGAATACAACTTTGAGTGATTTTCTAAGTGAACATCTGATCTATCGTGATGATGATTTTATGGTGATTCATAAACCTTCGGACATCTTGAGTGTTCCTGGTAAGGGTGATTTACATGATAGCGTTTTGACAAGGTTGGTTGCGATTGAACCTAAAACTTTGCTCATTCACCGTCTAGACCGAGATACTTCAGGTATTTTAGTATTTGGTTTATCCAAACGTGGTCAAAGTGCGATTGCACGTCAATTTCAAGATCGTCAGACTTCAAAAATATATGAAGCGCTTGTCGCAGGTCATTTAGAGGGTGAAGGGACTGTAGATATTCCTGTCATCTATGACCCAAGCCGACCACCTTTACATATTGTCGACGCTTCTCACAACAAGCCTGCTTTAACACATTGGCAGGCCATAGAACATTTTCAGATTCAGGGACAGCCTGTAACTCGTGTCAAATTAACACCAATTACGGGCCGATCTCATCAACTCCGTGTACACATGCAATATCTTGGGCATCCAATTGTAGGTGACACGCTGTATGCAACACCGGAGCAGCAACTTGTTCCGCGTTTATGTTTGCATGCCAAACAGTTAAGTTTTAATCATCCTGTCACAGCAGAAACATTAACTTTTGACTGTCCTGTACCGTTTTAATGTAAAAATTTTAATGCGTGATTTTTTGTAGCAAAGCGATTTAATTGGTTTTTGCTTCAAAATTTTGCTTTAAAGACTACATAAAAAGATGCAAAAATAAGCTAATTTGCATCGTACAATATGTAGTGCGAACTTGAGAGAAAGGTGGAAAAATTGCAGCAGTATGCTATTGGTCAACGTTGGCTATCAGACACAGAAACTGAGCTCGGTTTAGGTGTTCTTATTGATGTAGATGAAAGATCTGTCAGCATTTTATTCCCCAAAAGTGATGAGACACGTGTATATGCACGTAATAATGCTCCACTATCTCGTATCATCTTCAATACGAATGATGAAGTTCAAGATCAAGAAGGCCAGAAGTGGATCGTTGAGTCTGTTGAAGACCGTCATGGCGTTTTGCGTTACAACGTTGTTCGTACTTTAGAAAATGGCGAGCAAGAGCGTAAAGCACTCAATGAAACACGTATTGGTGCGCAAATTCAATTATCTAAACCTTTAGATCGTTTGCTTGCAAGTCAAGTTGACTATAAAGAGTGGTATGACCTGCGTATTGAAGCGATGCTCATGCAAGCACAAATGCAGACCAGTCCTCTCCGTGGAATGGTCGGTGCACGTGTTGGCCTGATCCCTCATCAGCTTTATATCGCACATGAAGTTGGTAAACGTTTTGCTCCTCGTGTTTTACTTGCCGATGAAGTTGGTTTAGGTAAAACAATTGAAGCTGGTTTAATTATCCACCAACAGCTTAAAACTGGTCGTTCAGAACGAATTCTGATTTTAGTCCCTGATTCTCTTCAGTATCAGTGGATGATTGAAATGCGTCGCCGTTTTAACTTGCAATTCTCTCTGTTTGATTTAACGCGTACTGCATCTATTAAAGAACATGATCCAGAGCTTAACCCGTTCTTGACTGAGCAATGCATTATTGCCAGCGTTGACTTAATGGTTGACCATGATGATTTGCGTGAGCAAGCCATAGAAGCTGGTTTTGATTTGCTCGTAGTCGATGAAGCACATCATTTGATGTGGAGCGAAGAAGAAGGCGGTAATGATCGCTACGATTTAATTGAAGAATTAGCTGAAAATACAGCAGGGGTGTTATTACTCACTGCAACACCTGAACAATTAGGCGTAGAAAGCCATTTCGCTCGCTTACGTTTACTTGATCCACAGCGTTTTAGTAGTTTAGAACGCTTTTTAGATGAAGAGACTCAATATCAGCAGACTGCAAAAATTGCTGAAGTGCTCATGTCGGATCAAGCTCTAACACCAGAGCATTTATCTGCTTTAGAAGGTTTGTTAGGTCACAGCATTGAAGACCAGCCTGATCAACGCTTTAGAGCTATTCACGAGTTATTAGACCGTCACGGTACTGGACGTATTTTATTCCGTAATACACGTGAAGCAATTCAGGGCTTCCCAGGTCGTGATTGTCAGCCAGCACCATTACCAGCACCAGAAGATTGGTCAAAAGATGGCAAACTGCGTGAGCAAATGTGGCCTGAAGAAGCACAGATTGATGGTTCATGGATGCAAAATGATCCGCGTGTACCATGGTTAATGGAAATTTTACGCAAAGATCTTAAGCATAAAAAAGTGCTTTTAATTGCGCGTAGTGGACCAGTGGTTGAGTCTTTAGAAAATGTATTGCGTTTGCATGCAGGTATTCGTACCGCAATGTTCCATGAGGGCATGAGCTTACTAGAGCGTGACCAAGCAGCTGCTTATTTTGCCGAAGAAAGCTATGGCGCTCAGATTCTATTGTGTTCGGAAATTGGTTCGGAAGGCCGTAATTTCCAATTCGCCAGTGATCTAATTTTATTTGATCTACCAGCTAACCCAGATGTTTTAGAGCAACGTATCGGACGTCTAGACCGTATTGGTCAAGAAAACCGTATCCAAATTCATGTGCCATATCTTGTGGGAACAGCTCAAGAGCGTATGTTCCGTTGGTATAACGAAGCACTTAATATTTTCAGCAATATTTCTCCGACAGCGCAAACGCTGCAAGAGAATTTTATTGTTGAATTAAAAGACTGCTTACTTGCAGACCAAGGTCAAACATTTGAAGATTTGCTTGAAGAGGTGAACGTTCAACGTCAAGCCTTAGAAGCTGAACTTCAAGCTGGTCGAGATCGTTTACTTGAATATAATTCATGTCGCCCTATCGTGGCACAAGAAATTGTTCAGGCCCTTGAAGACTATGATGACAATACTACGCTACCAATGTTTGTGAAGCGTTTCATGTCATCAACCAATATCGACTTTGATGAGCAAAGTAATGGTACGGTGATTATTAAACCAACCGACCAAATGCAAGTGCAAGGTTTGGCTTTAGACGAAGAAGGTATGACCGCAACGTTCTATCGCGATCAAGCTCAGCTTCGTGAAGATGCTCAATATTTAACTTTAGAGCATCCATTCATTGAAAGTGTTATGGAAATGATCCGTACGCAATCATTTGGTAGTACCAATGTTGCTGTACTCAAATCTAATGCTTTAAAGCAGGGTTCAGTCTTAATTGAAGTCTGGTTTAAAGTAGATGTTGTTGCCCCGAAATCACTGAACTTACCATCGAGCTTACCTAAGCAGCTTATTCGCGTATTGTTAAGTGAAAATGGACAGGATTTGTCTGAAAAAATTGATCCGACAATTTTAAAACCATATTTACATCATTTAGATGGCAATAGCTGCCGCCAAGTAGTTAAAGCTCGCCGTGATATCATTGAGCAGCGCTATAAACAAGCGTTAGAAATTGCGAAAGTTGATTTACCGCAGCTTCAGCAACAAGCAAAAGAACATTATGGCAATAAATGGCAATATGAAATTGACCGTTTAACTTATCTCAAACAGTTCAACCCAAGTATTCGTCAAGACGAAATTGAACGTTTACAGAAACTGCAAAAAGAAGGCTTGAGCTTACTTGATGGTTTAACTGTTACACCAGAAGCAATTCAAGTGTTAGTTGTGGTTAAGCCGTAACTTACCCAAAATAAAAAAAGCGCCGAGAGGGCGCTTTTTTTATACATCGATTTTGAGTTAGATAAGACCAGCGTCTTTTAATTCTAGCTTTAAATAAGCATAAAAAATTGGAGCTGCGATTAAACCGCCTAAACCAAAAATCGACTCAAACACTAACATTGCCAATAAAATTTCCCATGCATTGGCATTAATTTTATGCCCAATAATTTTAGCATTAATAAAATATTCAAGCTTATGAACCAGAACCAGATAAAGTAATGCTGCACCTGCTAGTCCTAGGGAAATTGTAAGAGCAGCAATGAACGTTAAAGTATTGGAAATAAGATTACCTAAAATTGGAATGAGTCCAAACATGAAGGTCAAAATGGTTAAGGTTTTTGCAAAAGGGAGGTGAACTCCCCAAAGCGGCAATAAAATAAAGGCAAATAAGATAAAGAGCAGGGTGTTAATTGCTGAAATTTTTATTTGTGCGAAAACAACATTTTTAAATGAAATTGATAGTTTTTGAATACGTTGGATAAGCAGTGACTTAAAAACAGGCTGAGGTGTACGGCGATGAAAACCATGTATCGCCACCAAAATACCAATAATTAATCCCATGACCATAGTCACGAAGTTATGCAAAATATCGGAACTGGTATTTTTTAGTGTGGTGACGTTATCTTTCATAAAAGCAAAGATTTCGTCTTTTAGATCTGTCACGCTATCGGGAATATAGCCTGGAAGATATTTCCCGATCTCTGCCTGCAAATGGAGTAGGGTTTGGTCAACTTTGCCATTAATGCTATGTAAACCTACACCTTTTAGATCGTGTACAACAAAACTAATCAGGCTGGTAATAAAAAAACCAATAAGCGAAATGGTAACAATACTAAGTAAAATACTAATAAAAATACGGGCTCTTTGGCCGTCAATATAACGTTCTACAACTGAACTTAAACTAATAATAATTTCATAAATGAGAAAGCCTGCAAAAAAACTTGCTAATAAATGTAAGGGGATAACCGAAAGCAAAAAGATGCCCATAAGAATGTAGCTTGCAATCAGACTTTGACGATTATTCAAATTTTGCATGTGGATCCCTGAGATCGTTGGGAATATAGGAGAAAGCGCAAACGGAAAGATTATTTATACTCTGGCAAGCTATTAGCTTCAATTGGTGAATTATATTTTTATTGGAAAATAGAGGAGTTAGATTTAAAAATGGCCCGTTAATTAACAAGCCATCCATAAGATAATTTTAGCGAATTTTTGCTTCATCTAAATGACGTGCGCCTTCTAAAATCATCCGAATCATAATCATGGTTTGTTCAGCCACTTCTGCACGTTGATTCATTGGTAAATCAATGACTTTTGCACCCATGTGAAACACAAGTTGAGTAATTGCTTTTGCGACAAGGTCTGGATGGTAGAGGTGATTGTTATTTAAGCGCTCAAGACGGATTAAATCTTCTTGCAACTCTTGCTGAAAAAAATTGAGTTGACGGTCTACGGCAGCTTTATAAGAAGCTGAACCTGTAAAACTTTCACGGAGCAGTAAACTTAAATTGCCTTCGTCGGCATCAAGCTGTTGAAGAAAAATATCGACCGAACTACGAATAATACTTTCTTGCAAGGAAGCGCGTAGGCGAGCCTGACGGATAATTTTACGTAAAACGATACCTGCACGGTCAATTAAAGAAATAGCTAATTCATCAATATCTTTAAAATGACGATAGAAGCTATTTGGCGCAATTCCTGCTTCTCGAGCTACTTCACGTAAACTCAATGAAGCAATACTTTTTTGTGGGCCAATCAGATTTAAAGCGGCCTGAAAAAGTTCTTCTTTAGTAATTGTCGCTTTTCTTCCCACAGAACGCGTAGCTGTTTTAATTTCAATGACATCTTGTTGTTGAGGTGTGTCATTCAGGTTCTGAGAAAGTGAAGATTGGGTCATGCTGTTCAATATATTTGTAAACTCTCAGGATTATAGCCTTAGAAGCTGAACTTGTGAAATTGTAATTAAAAGTACGGGTGTATATACAAATATATATACATGTGTATAATAATTAAAAAAGAGCGACAGAGCCTCAGTTATGCAAGCAATCGAAAAGAGAAATTCTCTATTCAATTCATTGACACAAGCCATCTTTGATAAAGAAATGGCTAATTTCTGGCTACAAAAAGTTAATCCTTTATGGTCTGTAAAACATGGCCTTGTTCAAATTGTAAAAAAAGAATTTGTCGCTCACGACATGGTGAGCTTGACGCTAAAATGTAACCGCTTAGTGAAAATGGGCGTTGCAGGCCAGCATCATCCTGTAATTGTAGAAATTGCCGGTCGTCGCTATGAACGTACTTATAGTTTGACGCAAATTGATGCGCAGCACTTACGTTTAACCGTAAAAAAAGTTGCAGACGGTATTGTTAGTAACTGGTTTATTTCTGAAAGCAAAATCGGTGATGTTTTTGAGCTTGGTCAACCTTATGGTGACATGCAACAAAACATCAAAACACCGAATTTAATTATGTTGGCTGCGGGTAGTGGTATTACCCCAATGTTGAGCCTAATTACTGCGATTAAACAAAGCCAGCAGTTAGATAAAGTTCAGGTACAACTTTTATATTGGGTGAAACAACGTTCAGATGCCGCTTTCGTTGAGTACTTTGAAAAAGTTGCACAGCAATATCCGAACTTTAATTATCAGGTTTTCTATACACAAGAAACCCCAAATGATGAACGTTTAAATGCAGAGCATTTAGCATTAGTTGATGATATCGAAAACAGCACAATTTATGCGTGTGGACCTTCTGGCTTTGTAGCGACTGTTGAGCAGTTATTTGAAAACGCTCCAGCCGTTTTAACAGAAGCCTTTAGCTTAACAAATGAAAGCTCTGCTGATGATATTGGTTATGTGAATGTCACATTAACCCAGTCTAATAAGGTGATTGCAATTCCTAAAGGCCAATCAATTTTGGTCAGCCTTGAACATGAAGGTGTTAAACCGACTCATGGTTGCCGTATGGGAATTTGTAATAAATGTGTTTGTAGTAAAACACAAGGTTCAACACGTAATTTACTCAACGGTAGTGAAAATACTGAACCAAGCCAATTACTCAAAATTTGTGTGAACTCAGCACAATCCGATCTAGTTATTGATCTTTAAGAGAGACCTCTTATGAATATGCCAGTGAAAGTCGAATATTTTAAAAATCCTAAAAATCGTGATTTGACTCCAGCAGAACTTGATGCATTTGCAAAAGAGCTCGATCAGATCAAGCAAGAAGTATTGGATGATTTGGGCGAGAAAGACGCTAAATATATCCGCCGTGTTTATGCTGCAATTCGTTATAGTAGCTTTTTAGGCCGTGCATGTTTGTTTGCAGGTTGGTTCCCACCAGCGTGGATTTTAGGAACAGGCCTATTAGGCTTCTCTAAAATTATGGAAAACATGGAACTTGGTCATAATGTGATGCACGGTCAATATGACTGGATGAACGATCCTAAATTTAATGGTCAAACTTACGAGTGGGATACTGTCGGTACTTCTGATAACTGGCGCCAAACTCATAACTATAAACATCACACCTATACCAACATTAAAGGTATTGATGATGATATTGGTTACGGTTTACTTCGTTTATTCCCAGAGCAACGCTGGAAGCCAGGTTTCTTACTTCAACCTGTTTATAGCATCCCATTTTGTTTATTGTTCCAATGGGGCGTAGCTATTCAGAATCTTGAAATTGGACGTGTCCTTTATAAACGTAAAAGCATGGCAAAATTCTTGGAAGAGTTAAAACCAGTTAATAAAAAGATTGGTACCCAGCTTTTCAAAGATTACGTTTTCTTCCCTTTAATTGCAGGTCCAGCAGCGTTACCTGTATTTACTGGTAACTTAGTTGCTAATGGTCTTCGTAATATCTGGACATTTACAATTATTTTCTGTGGTCATTTTACAAAAGATGCAGAAGTATTTCCAAAGTCGGTTTTACAAGAAGAGAGCCGTGGTCACTGGTATATGCGCCAGATTCGTGGTTCTTCAAACTTGAAAGGTTCAGAAGCATTACATATTTTAAGTGGACATTTGAGCCATCAGATTGAGCACCATTTATTCCCAGATATTCCAGCGCGTCGTTATCGCCAAATGGCTCCAAAAGTGGAAGCTGTATGTAAAAAATATGGCCTAAATTATAACAACGCAAGTCTGGCTAAACAGTTTGGACAGGTGGTAGGCCGTATCTTTAAATATGCTTTACCTTTTAAAAAATAAGTCAAAAAAAGCCCTGATGAGTTCAGGGCTTTTTTATTATTTCTTTTTAGAAATCCACATGGTAATCGTAGCCTGAAAAACTTTATCTTTTTGCGAATCATAGACCTCTACATTCACTAAATATTCTCCAGCTTTCTCCCAGTCATAATTTTTTTCTACAGGCGTTGCAACTGCAATGAGGTCTGTTTCTGCCTTTTTTAAATATTCGACCGTCATACCTTTAGGAATCCAGCGATGTGTAGAAGGCACAGTAACTTCTGTCATTGTGCCACCTGCTAGCTCTGCCATATTACACATCGCAATCGCATGAACTGTTCCAATATGATTGAGAACTGAACGTTTTTTCTTAATGGCGATTTCGCAATAGTTGGGTTTTAAGTCGATAAAGAGCGGGGAAATACTACCGAAATACGGTGCTTTTAAACATAGCATGCGTGAGAAAGTCCATTTTCCTTTCGGAAAAGCAGACACTTTGTTCCAAAGTTCTAAAGTGGTTGCCATGATTTAAGGCTCCATATAATAAAAAACAGAATTATGTTCTGTTAAAGAATATAATTCTGTTTACAAAAGCGAGTCAAGTCATTCAGAATATCTCCGATAACTGGTTGGGGAACAAAGAATGCAATCTGCACAAGAGTTATTAGAACGGTTATATCCAGGCAGAAGAGCTGCTTTAAAGAGACAGATTTTGTTAGATGCTTTGTCTTGTTTCTTGGAAAATGGAATTGAAACCACAAGTATTGAGATGATTCGTTCAAAATCTGACAGTAGTGTAGGGGCTATTTATCACCACTTTAAAAATAAAGAAGGAATCGTTGCGACTTTATTCTTTGCTGCTTTAGATGACCAAGCGGCGTTAAGAGATGACTATCTGGAAGGCGCAAAATCCCTTCAAGACGTTTTATATGCTTTTATTCATAGTTATATTGATTGGGTAAGTGAACAACCTGAGTTTGCTAAATTTTTAATATCTGCTCGTTTTAGTGTGATGCAGGGTGAGGATCAAGAGCGTCTTGTTCAAAAAAATAAATTAAGAAATCAGAAAATCTTTAGTGAAATTTCAAAGTATGCTGAGGCCGGATTTTTAAAAACTATACCTCATGAGTTATTACTCTCATTAGTCATTGGATCAACAGAAAATTATTGCCGTGCATGGTTATCACAACGAGTTACCTCAAATCCTAAAGTTTATAAAGATATTTTGGCAAAAGCCGCGTGGGATTCTTTGCAAAATTTGAGTTAAATATTTTGTTCTACCCATAAAAAAGCCGCATCTTTCATGCGGCTTTTTTGATGAAAAAATTATTTAAATTGAATTGAACCGTTTGCATTTACAGTAATTTTAGACTCACCAGCTGCCATGTCTTGAGCTGGAGCCGCTTCAGCAGCAGCGAATTTAGCCATGCTGGCACGCATTACAGGTTGTGGGAAATAGTTGTTGGTATTCAAGTTCAGATTAACCAATGTATATTGGTTTTTATTCCATGCTTGAGTTAACATTTGAGCGCGTTGTTGAAAGTTTTTAGATGCTTCTACCATCAACTCATTTTCAACTTTTTTACGTTGTTCATCAGAAACTGTAAAATTAATCGATTGAGTTTGGAAGTTTTGCTGTAATTCGTTTACTAACTGGCTAGCAGCTTTAAAGTCTTTACTTTCAAGACGGATTTCAGCGCGGCCACGCCATTCTTTTAACTTATTGCTATCATTATCGTAAATTGGATAAGTGCTCTGAGCGCCAGTTTCCACTTTTACTTGAGGATATTTACGAGAAATATTAAGCGCTTGATTCATCAATTGATTAATTTGATTTGAAAGTTCGGCTGGTTGTTTGTTACTTTTTTCAATATATAAAGTTGCATGCATTTCATCGTTTGAAACTTGGCGAGAAGCTTCAGCTTGTACATTCACAATATTGTAGTTCAAAGCATTATCATCCTGAGCAAAAACTAAAGGGCTAAGGAGGGAACCTAAAAGAAGGGTAGAGACGGCTAAAGTACGCATAAATTTTTCCTTTAAAAATTAATATAAATTTAATTTTTTTCATTAAGAAATGTTAAACATAACTTATGCATAACTTTTGCAGATTTTGTGGCGTATTTGTAATATTAAAATCAGGTTTTTTTAAATTTTGGTAAATATAAAGTCTTTAAAAATTAAAAACTTAAAATTAAAGTGTTTCAATGTAACTTAAAAAATCAAAGTAATATAAAAAAAGAATATTTTCTTTAGGTTGTCACATAGTATGATGATAATTCATCATAACTATTGGGATGATACATTTTTTCAATAAGATTAGATGAGTAAAGTACATAAAAGACGTTTTTTTTCTTGTAAAATTAGGTATCATCGCGCTCCTAGTTACAAGATATAAAATAAGTGTCTTTGCTAGTTCTATAAAGCACCGAGTCAAAGGACCAATCGTCACCAGACTTATTTCTTTCTACCCCTATCAGAGATGGTAATCCGATATGAGCGTTACTTCCGTTAACCCTGCCACTAATGCTACTAACGAATATTATTTGACTCGCCAAAGTCAAATGGAATCAAATGTTCGTAGCTATCCACGTAAATTACCGTTAGCGATAGCGAAAGCACAAGGATGCTGGGTTACTGATGTTGAAGGTACACAGTACCTTGATTGTTTAGCTGGGGCAGGTACATTGGCTTTAGGTCATAATCATCCTGCGGTGATTCAAAGTATTCAAGATACATTGGCAAGTGGTTTGCCATTGCATACTTTAGACTTAACCACACCTTTAAAAGATGCATTCACTGAAGCATTGTTAGCATATTTACCTGGTGGTAAAGAAGAATATTGCTTGCAGTTCTGTGGTCCTGCTGGTGCAGACGCAACTGAAGCAGCAATTAAACTTGCTAAGACTTACACTGGCCGTAGTTCAGTGATCAGTTTCTCTGGCGGTTATCATGGTATGACCCATGGTGCGCTTGCTATGACTGGTAACTTAAGTGCAAAAAATGCAGTTAACGGTTTAATGCCAGGCGTACAATTCATGCCATATCCGCATGAATACCGCTGCCCACTTGGTTTAGGTGGTGAAGCTGGTGTTGACGCTTTAACTTACTACTTTGAAAACTTTATTGAAGATGTAGAAAGCGGTGTAACAAAACCGGCTGCTGTTATTCTTGAAGCGATTCAAGGTGAAGGCGGTGTCGTTACAGCTCCAGTAAAATGGTTGCAAAAAATCCGTGAAGTGACTGAAAAGCACAACATCGTTTTAATTTTAGACGAAGTTCAAGCTGGCTTTGCACGTTCAGGCAAAATGTTTGCATTTGAACATGCAGGTATTGAACCTGATGTTGTTGTAATGTCTAAAGCAGTAGGTGGTGGTTTACCACTTGCAGTATTAGGTATTAAACGTAAATTTGATGCTTGGCAACCTGCTGGTCACACGGGTACTTTCCGTGGTAACCAACTTGCTATGGGTACTGGTCTTGTCGTATTAAAAACGATTAGCGAACAAAATCTTGCTCAAAATGCGCAAGAGCGTGGTGACTTCTTACAAGCTGAATTCAAAAAATTAGCTCAAGAATTCCCATGTATCGGTAACGTACGTGGTCGCGGTTTAATGATCGGTGTTGAGATTGTTGACGAGCGTAAACCAGCTGATCGTATTGGTTCGCATCCTGCTGATTCACAATTAGCTGCTGCAATTCAAACTGCTTGTTTCAACAATAAATTATTGCTTGAAAAAGGTGGTCGTAACGGTACAGTAATTCGTTTACTTTGCCCGCTTATCATCACTCAAGACGAGTGTGTTGAAGTAGTTGCTCGCTTTAAGAAAGCAATTGCAGAAGCATTGGTTGCAGTACGAGGCGCATAAGTATGGTGGATTTTGCAGAACATCGTAAAGCGTTACTCTGCAATGATGCACAATCCATTGCTGACTATGAGTCAGCAATGGGCGAAGCGGTAAAAGCCGTTTCAGCATGGTTGCAAAATGAAAAGATGTACACTGGTGGTAGCATTAAAGAATTGCGTTCAGCAATTTCTTTCCAACCTTCAAAAGAAGGTATGGGTGTACAAGAATCTCTTCAACGTATGATTGAGCTTTTCTTAAATAAAAGCTTGAAAGTACACCATCCACATTCATTAGCACATTTACACTGCCCAACCATGGTGATGAGCCAGATCGCGGAAGTGTTAATCAATGCAACTAACCAGTCTATGGACTCATGGGATCAAAGCCCTGCAGGTTCATTAATGGAAGTTCAGCTCATTGATTGGTTGCGTCAAAAAGTGGGTTATGGTTCTGGTCAGGCTGGTGTTTTCACTTCTGGCGGTACTCAATCTAACTTGATGGGTGTGTTACTTGCTCGTGACTGGTGCATCTCGAAAAACTGGAAAGACGAAAATGGTAATCCATGGTCTGTACAGCGTGATGGTATTCCTGCCGATGCAATGAAAAACGTTAAAGTCATTTGTTCTGAAAATGCGCATTTCTCTGTGCAAAAGAACATGGCAATGATGGGCATGGGCTTCCAGTCGGTTGTAACTGTTCCTGTGAATGAAAATGCACAAATGGATGTAGATGCTCTCGAAAAAACGATGGCGCATCTTCAGTCTGAAGGTAAAGTTGTTGCTTGTGTCGTTGCGACAGCAGGTACGACTGATGCTGGTGCAATTGACCCATTGAAGAAAATCCGTGAAATTACCAATAAATATGGTTCATGGATGCATATCGATGCGGCATGGGGCGGTGCATTAATTCTGTCAAATGACTATCGTGCAATGCTTGATGGTATTGAGTTGTCTGACTCAATTACTCTCGACTTCCATAAGCATTATTTCCAAAGCATTAGCTGTGGCGCGTTCTTGTTGAAAGATGAGGCGAACTATCGTTTCATGCACTATGAAGCTGAATACTTGAACTCTGCTTATGACGAAGAGCACGGTGTACCAAACCTTGTATCTAAGTCATTACAAACGACTCGTCGTTTTGATGCATTGAAATTGTGGATGACAATCGAATCACTAGGTGAAGACCTTTATGGTTCAATGATTGACCATGGTGTAAAACTTACTCGTGAAGTTGCAGATTACATCAAGGCAACTGATGGTTTAGAACTTTTAGTTGAACCACAGTTTGCTTCGGTATTATTCCGCGTTGTACCACAAGGCTACCCAGTTGAGTTTATCGATAGCTTGAACCAAAACGTAGCGGACGAATTGTTTGCACGTGGTGAGGCAAATATCGGTGTAACAAAAGTTGGTAATGTACAGTCATTGAAAATGACAACATTAAGCCCTGTTGTGACATTCGAAAACGTTAAAAACCTTTTAGGTCAAGTATTGGCTGAAGCTGAACGCATTAAAGACGCAATTGCTTCTGGTAACTATGTACCACCAATCGACTAATTGAGTTGATAACAAAAAAAAGCTCGGTTTATTACCGGGCTTTTTTATTGCAGATTGTTTTTATTTGAATTGTGTATGAAGAAAAGAATACATGCACAAATCATGCATATTTTCACAAAACAAAAATAATTATACATGATTTATGGGAAGCAAATTTCTTATTGTATTGGTATGTCCCCAATATTTTGGTCACATTGTTATATCAATATCGTACTTACTTTAAATAATCCCGCGTTAACTGAAAAAAGTAAGTGGCTGTAATTACAATTAAGACAAGGAAGAAGAAATGCAACAAGCGAATATGCTCAATGAGTTTAAACTTATTATTGGCGGTCAACTTTGTTCAGGTGAGCAAGGCGAACTGGAAATTCTTAACCCTGCTACTGGCTTAACTGCTGCACGTTGTGCAAAAGCTTCGGTTGCGCAGGTAAATCAAGCAGTGAGTGCAGCTAAACAGGTATCTAAAGCTTGGCAACAAGTCTCGCACGATGAACGTAAATCAATTTTAAATAAAATTGCTGACGGTATTGAAAAGCATGCTGAAATGCTTGCAGAGTTGGTTGTGCTTGAACAAGGTAAGCCACTCGCACTTGCACAAATGGAAGTGCAGGGTGCAATTGGCTGGACTCGCTATGCGGCTGCTATGGATTTGCCTGTAGAAGTAATTGAAGACAGTGAAACCAAGCGCATTGAACGCCATCGCCAACCATTAGGAGTAGTAGCTTCAATTACTCCTTGGAACTGGCCACTGATGATTGCGGTTTGGCATATCATGCCTGCATTACGTGCGGGCAACGTGGTCATTAGTAAACCTTCTGAATACACGCCACTCTCAACTTTGCGTTTATGTGAAATCATTCAGCAAGAAGTTCCTGCTGGCGTAATTTCAATTGTGGTTGGTGCGGGTGAAATTGGCGAAGCATTATCTTCTCATCCAGATGTGCAAAAAGTCGTGTTTACGGGATCAACTCGAACTGGTCAACACATTATGGCTGGTGCAGCTCAGCAGCTAAAACACTTAACTTTAGAGTTGGGTGGTAATGATGCAGGTATTGTATTGCCAGATGCAAATATCGATGAAATTGCAGCTAAGATTTTTAATATGGCTTTCTTAAATGCAGGCCAAACATGCGCGGCGTTAAAACGTCTATATGTGCATGAAAGCCAATATGAGGCTTTATCTCAAAAGTTAGCTGATATTGCCAACGCCCAAGTGGTGGGTGATGGAATGGCGTCTTCTACAACATTTGGTCCAGTACAAAACGAGATGCAATATAACAAAGTGAAAGCTCTTATTGCTGAAGCGATTGAACAAGGTGCAAAAGCACTTTCGGGGCAGCAACCAGTACCAGAGCAAGGCTACTTTATTGCACCAACTATTTTGACTGAAGTTTCTGAGTCTTGCCGCGTGGTGCAAGAAGAGCAATTTGGCCCTGTGTTACCTGTTTTAAAATATACAGATATTAACGATGCAATTGCTCGTGCCAATGATAGTGAGTTTGGTTTAGGTGGCTCAATTTGGTCTTCTGATATTAAAGCCGCTCAGACTTATGCTAGTCAGCTTCAATGCGGAACGGTCTGGATTAATACCCATGCAGAAGTACTGCCACATGCACCTTTTGGTGGCTGGAAAATGTCTGGTCTAGGTGCTGAGTTTGGTCTGGAAGGCTTGCTTGAAAATACAATTGGGCAAACAGTTCATATTAGTAAAGTCTAAATATTAATTTTAAGGCGGATCTAGTATCCGCCTTTTTATTTTCACTTTTATGAGTGAAAAGCTGAGCTGTTTATTGGGAGTGATGATAGCTCATGCTTTTAGGTTTGATTAAAAAATGATTCTGTTCTTTAATTTTTTTCAGAACAATGTAAGACTTTATATGACCAATAAAATTATAAGAAAGTAATCTTTCAGTCACAAATTGAGAGAGCTGTTCTAAATTTTCAGCAACGACTTTTAAAATAAAATCTGCGTCACCACTAATTGAAAATGCATCTTGAATGTTATCTTCAGCTTCAATGAGCTCTTGAAAAGCCTGCTGTGATTTTGCTTCATGTGTCCTTAAATTAATATGAATCATCGCTGTGACTTCCAGTCCTAGCGCTTGTTGCTGGATGCGTGCGGAGTAACCTAAAATTATGCCTTTTTGCTCAAGTAACTGTCGTCGTCTTGAACATTGAGAAGCTGATAAACCGATTAAATCTCCTATTTCCTGATTGGTGAGCCGTCCATTCTTTTGTAGTGCCTGAATGATTTGCCAGTCGAACTTATCCATTGCATAAAATCCTTTTATGATACACAAATCATGTATTTTTATTAAAATGCGTTTTCATTATGCACGAAATCTAAAAGATAGATGAAATATTATTTTTCTATGGAATAAAAATTGGTCTCAAAGGATATAGAGCAATGTTCATAGAAATCGGTGACTTTTTAAATCTTCGTTTAAAACAAATGGGTATCCAACATCTCTTTGGTGTACCTGGTGATTTTAACCTCTCATATCTAGAACAAGTCGAAGCAGACCCACAACTCGAATTTATTGGAAATTGTAATGAATTAAATGCTGCCTATGCAGCAGACGGTTATGCACGAATTAACGGTTTTTCTGCCTTGGCAACCACTTATGGTGTAGGTGACTTAAGTGCGATTAATGGTATTGCAGGTGCCTATGCAGAAAATGTACCTCTTATTCATATCTCAGGTATTCCGCCTTTACATGCAGTTCAAAAGGGCACACTAATACATCATACGCTTGTCGATGGTAACTATGACAATATTATGAACTGTATGAAAGAGTTCACAGTTGCCCAAACACGTTTAACTCCTGCAAATGCAGCTTTTGAAATTGACCGTGTATTACGTCAGTGTTTCCTTGAACGCCGTCCTGTACACATTCAACTACCAGGCGATATTACTCACGTTAAGATTGAAGTATCTGAGCGTCCGCTCGACTTAAGCTACCCAGCTGTTGAACCTGAATTATTACAAACTGTGGTGAGCAAACTCTGTGACATTATTGAGAATGCTCAAAGTCCAGCGCTTTTAATTGATAATGAAGCTTCGGTTTTCGGGGTAACGTCACTTTTAAATGATTTGTCTCAAAAATGCTCAATTCCATTTGCAGGTATGAATACTGCAAAAAATATTATGGATGAAGGTTCACCTCGCTACATTGGCACTTATGTGGGTGGGGCAAGCCAACCGCATGTGAAAAATATTATTGAACAATCCGACTGCTTAATTGGTGTTGGCGCACGCTTTACCGATGTAGGCTCAGCTGTATTTACTCATCAAATTGAGACCAAAAACTACATCGAAATTAAATCTTATGGTCTGAACATTTTTGGTCAGGATTTTCCGGGTATTGAAATTGGTCAGTTACTCGTTGAGTTAAATAAAAAAGTTGCTCCACGTAAATCAACAACACCTCTTCTTGAAAAACAACCTCAGAAAGTAATTGAAGCTCCAGCTCAACAAAAGTTAAGCCAAGATGTGCTTTGGAACTACATTTCAGGTTTTTTAAAAGAAGATGATGTGATTATTGGTGAAGTAGGAACATCAAACTCTGCTTTGTCAGGTATCAAACTTCCTGCTACAGCTAAATATATTGCTCAGCCGCTTTGGGGTTCTATTGGTTACACTTTACCGGCTTTACTTGGTAGTTTGTTAGCAGCACCTGAACGTCGTCAAATTTTATTTATTGGTGATGGTTCATTCCAACTTACGGTACAAGAACTCTCTACGATTATCCGTCACGGTTTAAAACCAATCATTTTCTTGCTGAACAATGGCGGCTACACCATTGAGCGCCTAATTATGGGTGAAAACGCTGCTTATAACGACGTGCAAAACTGGAAATACACTGAAATTCCAGCGGTATTTAACGGTAAAAAAGGCCATACCACTTACGTGGTTGAGACTGCTGGCCAACTGAAGAGCGTTTTAGACAATGTTCAGCAAAATGATCAGTTAACTTTCATTGAATTAAAACTACCAGCAATGGATGCGCCGGTGAGTTTGAAAAAATTTGCCTCTGTGATTGCGCGTTTTGACTACGGTGATCGCGGCTACGAAATTTTAAAGGAGCGTTCCCAACCCGTTAAATGTAAGGATGCAATCTCTTTTTAAATAGAAGATAGGACACGTCTTCTCAAAAATTAAATGGACTCATATTAAAGCTATTTATGTCCGAAGGTCGGTTTTTGGCCTTCGGATATAGTGCTGAATAAAGGTGTACAGGAAGTGACACCAACATTGGAGATAATGTTATGGATGCAAACAATAAGCACGAGTTAAAACAAGGCTTATCCAATCGGCATATTCAACTCATCGCACTCGGAGGGGCGATCGGAACAGGGTTATTCTTAGGTCTATCACAAACAATTAAACTGGCAGGTCCTTCAATCTTATTAGGATATGCAATTGCAGGAATTATTGCCTTTTTAATTATGCGCCATTTAGGTGAAATGGTTGTTGAAGAGCCGGTCAGTGGTTCTTTTAGTTATTTTGCGAACAAATATTGGGGCAAAATGGCTGGCTTTATGTCTGGCTGGAACTACTGGGTTTTGTACGTGCTAGTGAGTATGGCCGAACTGAGCGCAATTGGGACTTTTATACAGTTTTGGTGGCCTGAAATTCCGACATGGCTGACTGCTTTATTTTTCTTTATTTTAATTAACGGCATTAACTTGGTAAATGTCCGCTTTTTTGGGGAATCGGAGTTCTTATTTTCATGCATTAAAATTGTTGCGATTTTAAGCATGATTGGCTTTGGTGCTTATCTATTATTTTCAGGTTCAGCAGGTCCGCAAGCAGGTATTGCAAATTTATGGCAACACGGTGGTTTCTTCCCGCATGGGATTCACGGTTTTGTCATGGCTTTGGCTGTTATTATGTTTGCATTTGGTGGTTTGGAATTAATTGGTATTGCTGCAGCTGAAACGAAGAAACCTGAAACGACTATTCCTAAAGCAGTAAATCAGATTGTTTACCGCATCCTGATTTTTTATATCGGTGCGATCGGTATTCTTTTATGTCTTTATCCATGGAATATGGTGGCAGAAGGCGGTAGTCCATTTGTCATGATTTTCCAGTCCCTCAATAGTAATGGTGTTGCGAACGTTCTAAACTTTGTGGTCTTGATTGCTGCTATTTCGGTTTATAACAGTTGTATCTATTGTAATAGTCGTATGTTGCATGGTTTGGCAGAGCAGGGTAATGCTCCGGCAATTTTGAAAAAAGTAAACAGCCGCGGTATTCCAGTTCCAGCAGCAGTTGTTTCTGCATCTATTACAGCAATATGTGTGGTCGTAAATTATCTGATTCCTGGTCAAGCTTTTCAGCTCTTTATGATGTTGGTTGTCGCAGCGCTTGTCATTAACTGGCTTATGATTTCAGTCACACATTTGAAATTTACTAAAGCGATGAAATTGCAAAAACGTCAGACTAAATTTCAAAGTATTCTTAGCCCATGGAGTAACTATTTAACCATTAGCTTTGTATGCTTTATTCTTATTATTATGGCGTTTACACCAGATATGAGGTTGGCTGTTATTTTAGGGCCAATCTGGCTTGCTGTTTTAGCGGTGATGTATTTCTTAAAATATCGCAAAAAAATGGTAGTGATGCCAGAAGTACAATCGAATTGATCGTCTAAATTGACAATGATATTGCGGTTATCAACCTTAAGATTGGTAACCCTTTATCTTTTGTCATATTATTTTAATGTTACAAAGAAAATAATTATTTTTAGAAATTTTTAATCATATTTTTAAACATAGAAAATATTTAAATCATAAAATCAAAAACATCGTAAATTATCGGATTTTAATATATTTATAATAAATTTGATTTTTATAATTTATAAATAACTAAATTTTATATTTTTAATAATTGTCATAATAAATACGATGACCTTCTGTAAAATAGGCGAGAAGTTTGAATTAAATAACTGATAATAAATAAAAATAATAATGTGACAGCTAACATTATAAAAATCATTAAAGCGTCATCATACTGTAACTTAATTGTCATATTTTCTATTCACAATGCAGCTATCGAAGAGCGTACAAGCACTCAACAAAAAGTGACGTACAACCTATTGCATTAATGAGAGAGAACAGAATGCGCTTAAATCCACGTCAAATCGCAATTGCGTTAGCAGTAACTGGGGCAGCTGTAACAACGACTGCAAATGCAGCTCGTGATACGATTCAAATTGCTGGTTCTTCAACTGTATTACCATTTGCCAGCGTTGTAGCTGAAGAGTTCGGTAATACTTTCCCTCAATTTAAAACTCCTGTAGTGGGTTCTGGCGGTTCTTCTGCTGGTTTGAAGCAATTCTGTCAAGGTGTTGGCGATAACACAATCGACGTTGCAAATGCTTCTCGTAAAATTAAAAGCACTGAAATTGAAGCTTGTAACAAAGCTGGTGTAAAACAAATCCAAGAAATCAAAATTGGTTACGACGGTATCGTATTTGCGTCTAACTCAAACAAAGCAGCTTATAAATTAAAACCTTATCATGTGTTCGCTGCTTTAGCTGCACAGTTACCTTCAAAAGGTAAATTAGTTCCAAACCCATATACAAACTGGAACCAAATTGATAAAACGCTTCCAAATGAGCCGATTACTCTTGTAATCCCTGCATCTAACCATGGTACTCGTGAAGTTTTCCAAGAGAAAATGGTTGAAGCTGGTTGTGAAGCATATGAATACTTCAAGAGCTTAGATAAAGATGCTCAGAAGAAAGCATGTTCTACTTTCCGTAAAGATGGCCGTGTAATTGAAATCGCTGGCGACTATACAGAAACATTGGCTCGCTTAAAGACTTCTCCAAGCGCAGTAGGCGTGTTTGGTTTAAGTTTCTATGACATGAACCGTGACAAGTTACGTGTGGCAACAGTAAACAACGTTGTTCCATCTGAGAAGACAGTATTGAATGGTACATACCCTGTATCTCGTCCATTGTACTTCTACGTGAAAGGTGAACACTTAAAATCAGTTAAAGGCTTACCGCAATATGTAGAATATTTCGTAAGCAAAAAAGCGACTGGTAAAGGTTCTAAAGCTGAGCGTGATGGTTTAATCGCGATGTCTGATGCTGAACGTGCAAAAGTTTTGGCTGACTTTAAAGCAGGTAAAACTGTTAAATAAGTTAGTTTGAATGAAGGCTGGTGATCTCAAGGGTTCATCAGCCTTTTTGTCTAACTTGTTTTTCCAAATTATGACAATTGAGAAAACAGTGGAGAGTACATGAATCTGCTACTTATCGGTGTGTTGTTAGCCCTTGTGGCCATCGCATATCAACTTGGGCTGAGAAAGAGCCGTAACATAGCAGGTAAGGGAAGCAACTCGGCGACGTTACATTCTCGTCCTGGTTATTATGGTGCACTGGTTGGTCTTTGGTGCGGTATCCCTGCTTTTTTAATTTTGATCATTTGGAACTTGGTTGAACCAAGTATTTTAAATCATATTATTTTTAATAATATTCCGGCCTCTGTAAGTGCATCTCTTGATGAAGCGGGCAGAAGTGTACTGATTGATCGTGTTCAATCAATTGCTTCAGGTTTTGGTGTAAGTGATAAACCAGCTGCTTATGAATTAGCTGCTGCTCAACAGTTTGCAAAATTTCAAACCATTGGCTCTTTTGCCAAATTTGCTGTTGTAATTTGTGCTGCTTTATTGGGGTTGGTTTGGGCAAAGAAAAAAATCAGCCAACAATATCGTGCTCGTAACCAAGTTGAACGTGCCATTAATGTTGGTTTGATTTTATGTTCTGGTGTTGCGATTTTAACCACCATCGGTATCGTAATGTCGATGTTTGGCGAAGCAATGCACTTCTTCCGTTTTGTTAGTCCAGTAGACTTTTTCTTTGGTACAGAATGGAATCCGGGCTTTAGTACTTCCGGTAATGCTGAAGGCAGTTATGGTTTGTTACCATTGCTATGGGGTACGCTCATGGTTAGTGGTATCGCTCTCCTTGTTGCTGTACCAGTTGGGTTAATGATTGCAATTTATTTAGCTGAATATGCTTCACCATGGTTCCGCTCATGGGCGAAACCGACAATTGAAGTCTTAGCTGGTATTCCAACAATTGTTTATGGTGTGTTTGCCATGATGATTATTGGACCATTCTTTAAAGCAGCGGGTGCATATGTTGGTTTAGAGATTAATGCGACGAGTGCTTTAACTGCTGGCTTTGTCATGGGGATTATGATTATCCCGTTTGTTTCATCTTTGTCTGATGACATTATTACTCAAGTCCCGCGTGCACTGCGTGATGGCTCTTTAGGACTTGGTGCGACTAAGTCTGAAACAATCCGTCAAGTTGTATTACCGGCAGCTTTACCTGGTATTACAGGTGCTTTCTTGTTGGCAGTCTCTCGCGCTGTTGGGGAAACCATGATTGTGGTTTTAGCAGCAGGGAACAGTCCACTTTTACACGCAAATCCATTTGAAGCTGTTTCGACAGTGACAGTAACTATTGTAAAACAGTTGACTGGAGATACAGACTTCTCAAGTCCACAAGCATTGGTTGCATTCGCGCTAGGTTTAACACTATTTGTTATTACCTTGGGATTAAATATCGTAGCACTTTACATTGTGCGTAAATACCGTGAGCAATACGAATGAGTACATCAAATACATCGTCTCCTATGGATCAGAACGTATTTGATCCGAAAACTGCTGCCGAAACACGTGAACGACGTAAACAGGTTATTGAAAAATCTTTGGCTAAACGTCATCGCAAAGAAAAAGCTTTCCGTTTTGCGGGTTTCTCGGCAGTCATTATTGGTCTTGCATTCGTTGCTCTCTTGTTCGGTAGTATTTTGGCAAAAGGTTTACCTGCTTTTTGGCAAACCAGTATGAATGTTCCAATTTATTTTGACCCTAAAGTGATTGATGCGGGTCCAGTACCTGTACGTACTCAAGGTGAAACACCGGCTCATTACCAAGAACGTTATGTTGATTGGCAAACTAAAATGGGTATGGTCGATTGGGATGGCATCATTGTAAATGGAATGATTGCTAAAGATCCTGCACTTGCATCACAACGTGACTACTTGAGTAGTTTATATGCAAGCTCGGAAGCTTATCGCCTACGTGATATGGTTTTTGCAGATCCATCACTCATTGGTAAAAAAGAAAATATTACCTTCTTAGGTGATGCGAACGTCGATGTTTGGTTAAAAGGTAATATTGACCGTTCATTACCAGATGATCAGCAACAACTCGATCCAGAAGTGCGTAAGCTTGCCGATGACTTAAAAGCAAAAGGCGTTCTTGAAAGTACTTTTAACTTGAACTTATTTAAGAACCCTGACTCACGTAGTTCACCAGCAATTAGTGGTCTTGCAGGTGCATTCATGGGTTCATTATTCATGATGCTAATCGTGATCATCATTGCGATTCCAATCGGTGTTGCCAGCGCAATCTATCTCGAAGAGTTTGCTCCAAAAAATGTTCTTACCGACATTATTGAAGTAAATATTAATAACCTTGCTGCTGTTCCTTCTATCGTATTTGGTTTACTTGGTGCTGCAATTTTCATTGGCTGGATGCATTTGCCTTTATCAGCTCCGTTGGTGGGTGGTTTGGTTTTAAGCTTAATGACACTACCAACAGTGATTATTACCACGCGTGCTTCATTAAAAGCAGTGCCACCTTCTATTCGACAAGCGGCACTTGGTTTAGGAGCTTCTAAGTTCCAAACGATTTTCCATCATGTTTTACCGTTGGCGTTACCAGGCATTATGACAGGTGCAATTATTGGGGTTGCCCATGCACTTGGTGAAACCGCACCTTTACTTTTAATCGGGATGAGTGCATTCGTTGCAAGTATTCCAACAACACCATTTGATCAAGCAACTGCTTTACCTGTCCAAGTTTACTTATGGCAAGGTAATGAGTTGCGTAACTTCTTCGAAGGCCGTACTGCCGCTGCGATTATCGTACTACTTGCATTAATGATTGGTTTAAACAGTCTTGCAATTTGGTTACGTAAAAAGTTCGAAGTGCGTTGGTAATAGAGGATAAATCATGAATACTATTGATATTACGAATTCCTTAGAAAAGGATAAGTTAGTGAATACTGAACAATCGCAATTTACAGATAAACCGCTGAATCATGGCACTTCGTATGTTTCGCATTTTGAACCACATGCTTCAAAAAAGCAGAATTCAACCGAAATCAAGATTAGTGCACAAGATGCCCATGTTTATTATGGTGATTTTGAAGCCATTAAAGGTATTGATCTAGATATTTACCAAAATGAAGTGATCGCATTTATTGGTCCGTCAGGTTGTGGTAAATCAACGTTTCTTCGTACATTAAACCGTATGAACGATACGATTGATGGTTGCCGTGTAACAGGTAAAATTACCCTCGATAACCACAATATTTATGACCCAAATCTAGACGTTGTATTATTGCGTGCTCAGGTGGGTATGGTGTTCCAAAAGCCAAACCCATTCCCTAAATCTATTTTTGACAACGTGGCTTATGGTCCTAAACTTCATGGTTTAGCACGTGATAAATACGACCTAGAAGAAATCGTTGAAAATAGTTTACGTAAAGCTGGTTTGTGGGAAGAGGTTAAAGACCGTTTGAACCAACCAGGTACAGGTTTATCAGGTGGTCAGCAACAACGTTTATGTATTGCACGTACCATTGCCGTTAGTCCTGAAGTGATTTTAATGGATGAGCCGTGTTCTGCACTCGATCCAATTGCAACAGCAAAAGTAGAAGAACTGATTTCTGAATTGTCGAATCAATACACAATTGTGATTGTGACTCACTCAATGCAACAAGCGGCACGTGTTTCTGATCGTACTGCTTATTTCCATTTAGGTGATTTAATTGAAGTCAATTCAACTGAAAAAGTCTTTACTCAACCTGACCATCAGTTAACGGAAGCGTATATTACTGGTCGCTTCGGTTGATTAATAAACAATAAAAGAAAAAGAGCCACGTGCTCTTTTTTTATTTTTATAAATGAAAATGACTCTATTTTGCAAAATCGCTATTGAATTTTAATCAAAAGGACCACATCTTAAGGCTATAAAGATAAACTTATGAGCTTAGAATTTTATGTTATTCCATTTGCCTAAACTCCCTGCGGAAATACGTGTTAGTCATTTAAATGCACGTGTAAATGAACAGAGAAAAAAAATTGCACAAACTACGGCAAGCCGTTTAGAACTTTTACAATTAGCTCAACAACTTGCTAAAGAAGCTAAAATTCGCCGTAAAAATAATCAGAAAATTTTTGTTTTAGATTTCAAAGGCGATATTCAAGCTTCAGCAGTTGAAAACTTACGTGAAGAAATTACTCTGATTTTAGCAACTGCTAAAGCAGGACGTGACCGTATTGTAGTTCGTCTTGAAAGCCCAGGTGGTATGGTGCATGGTTATGGTCTAGCAGCAGCTCAGTTGGTACGTTTACGCGATGCAGGTTTTCATTTAACAATTTGTGTTGATAAAGTCGCTGCAAGTGGTGGCTATATGATGGCATGTATTGCAAATGAAATTATTGCAGCACCGTTTGCTATTGTTGGATCAATTGGTGTGGTTGCTCAAGTTCCAAACTTTAATCGTCTTTTAAAAGAACACAATGTGGATTTTGAGCTTTACACAGCAGGGCAATATAAGCGTACTGTCACGATGTTTGGTGAAAATACGCCTGAAGGTAAAGCGAAGTTCGAAGAAGAACTGCAACAAACTCATGTTTTATTTAAGCACTTTGTAGAAAAGTATCGCCCACAGCTTAATGTTGATAAGGTAGCGACAGGTGAGCATTGGTATGGTGAAGATGCCCTAGATCTGAACCTTGTTGATAAATTACAAACATCTGATGAGTATTTATTAGCTTTATTACCGCAACATGATGTGTATGTCATTAATACACGTAAGAAAGCGACCTTAGGTGAAAAGTTAGGTTTACAAGCAGCGCAAATGGCAGATAGTTTGATTCCTACTGTAATGAGTAAAGTCATGGAAAGCCTAGCAAAAGCGAACACGACGCTTGTTCAGGTACGTGATCCAAAACTATAAGTTTATCTAATTCAAATGTTATAAAAGACCAGCTTAAATGCTGGTTTTTTTATAAAGTTAATATTCAAAATTGTCTTATTAAATATGATTAGATTTTTAATGGAAAGTAAAAAATAAATGTTGATAAATATAATTTTTGAATTGTGATAAACACATGGTTTTGATATTTTAAACAGCAATAAAATAGCTTTTAAATGAAATATTTAAAAAGTTAGACATTTAAAAATATAACTGAAATTTAGGACAGGAAATAATGACAAGAATAATTGTAGCATCCAAAGAGGGTTTGGACGTTCTGCAAGATGGTCAGCTCAATAAGGTAGTGTTAAGTAAACCTTCTATTATTCAAATTGGCGTAAGTCAAAAAGATATAGCATCGGTGGAAAAACAAGGTGGAAGTCTAGTCGTCCATTTAAAAAATGGAGAGACTATTGTCTTAGAAAATTTCTTTAATGAAGCAACGAATACAACAGAACATTCACTTGTTCTTCCGACTGAACATGGAAAATTTGTTGAGGCACAATTTGATGCTCAAGGTAAGGTAATCGACTATACAGGTTTAAACCATGTCACAGATTTAGCCTATACAAGTACGAGTCAACCAGCTTCGACAATGGCGGTTGATGATTCCCCAACTTTTTCGATGGGTAACGTGCTAAAAGCAGGTTTAGCGGTTTTAGCTGCTGAAGGCTTATATCTTTGGGCTTTTGATAATGATGACAAAGATGATTCTTCAGGACCTGTAGATATCTTAGCTCCTGCTGCACCGACTGCTACTGTGGGTGATGATACTGTTACTGTGACAGGAAAATCCGAAGCGAATGCAAAAATTTATATTAAAGATTTAAGTGGAAATGTGATTGCTTCAGGTAACGCAGATGCAAGTGGTAATTTTACGATTAAGCTCGATAAACCTTTGACAGATGGAAATAAACTAAAGGTTGTTGCTGAGGATGCTGCTGGCAATATCTCTAAAGAAAGTGAGTTTATTGGAAAGAAAGATACAATTGCTCCAGATGCACCAGAAGCTCAATTAAATGAAGATGGTTCAATCTTGGATGGTAAGACTGAACCCGATGCAAAGGTTTTCATTTATGATGCTAATGACAAATTGATAGATACTGTAACTGCAAGTAAAGAAGGGAAGTTTTCTTACAAATTTACTCCGCCTTTGACGGGCGGTAAAGTAGTTGTTGTAGATACTGCTGGAAATGAATCCGAAGCAACGCTCATTTTTGCTGGCAAAGATACAATCCCTCCAAAAGTCCCCTTACTCGAAGTGAATAAAGAGGGAACATTAATAGAAGGAACGGCAGAAGCTAATACAAAGGTTTATGTGAAAGATGCTGATGGTAAAGTGATTGGTACGGGTACAGCCAATGCTCAAGGTGAATTCCAAATTACGCTTTCTTCTGCGTTAAAAGATTCACAAAAGGCAACAATCATTGTGGAAGATGCAGCAGGTAATACTTCTAAGCCTTTAGAAATTAAAGCTGGCTATGACACTATTGCACCAGATAAACCTATAGCTCAAATTAATGCTGAAGGAACAACAGTAACTGGTACAGCTGAAGCCAATGCAAAAATAGAAATCAAAAACTCAGCAGGTAAGATCATTGGTACTGGAACGGCAGATGCAAATGGAAAATTTACAATTACGATTTCTCCTGCTTTAACTGATAATAAAACTGCGGATGTTATTGCAATAGATGGTGCAGGTAATAGTTCTGGAGCATTTGAGGTAACAGGTACAAAGGATACAACACCTCCTGATAAACCTACATTTAATAGTGTGTATAATGATAATGGGACTACTTTAAAACAAATTGCTCCTAACTCAGAAACAGATGATGCAACTCCAAAATTTACGGTTAAAGTTGAATCACATGCAACTTTGACTATTTATGATAACGGTGTAGCAATTTCAATGATTGAAATAGGTGATTTAGGTAAGAGTACGACTTGGTCATTTACACTTGATAAAGAATTATCTCTTGGTAAACATACGATTACCCTAATGCAAAAAGATGCAGCAGGCCTTACAAGTGAAGTGAGTTCACCATTTACGTTTTATGTGGTCGCTCCCAAGGCTGCCAGTTTAAGTGAGGTAGCTGTTGATACTGCTCATGCAGAAACTGTATCTGTTGCGGATAGTGTTGGGTTAAATACATTAAAGTTAGTACAAAGCACAACAAATGAAACGGATAGCCAGCAGCAGAAATCTGTGCCATTAGATGATTTGTTAAAAAGCTCTACGTCTAGTGAACCAGACCCAATTGAAACTCTTTTATCTTCAGCGGCATTAAAGCCTACTCAGGTAAATGATCAGAGTGACATAACTACGAACGCTAGTAATATTACTCCCAATCTTGAGCATGTTTTACCTGATACGACTTCTTCGGTTTTACAAAGCCTTTTAGAACAAACCTATCCTGTTGTCTAAAGTGATCTTAAAAAAAGCGCTCATTGAGCGCTTTTTTATTTATGAGTTATTTGTTTTAGATGGAAGCATCAGTGCAAGAAGTCCATAGAAAATTGCCCCAATAGTCGCTAACAGCATATCTTTATGGGCATCCCACATATCGCCTTGTTGCCCATTATAATTTTCGGCTTCTTCGGGAGATAGTCCAATAGCAATTGCCCATTCAATAAGTTCATATAAAACACTTGATGCCATTACAAATTGAACTACTAATAAAAACAGAGTGAAAGGCCGCGCTGTAGGTAACCAAACCTGAAAAACTCGATAAATAAGCGGGTAGAGTAAAACCCCATAGGCCAGATGAACTAAACGATCATACATATTACGGGACCAACCCATGTATTGATCTAAATTAAAATTGAATACCTGTTGTATCCAATCATTGTATGGAACGTATGAATACAGGTAATGTGCGCCAACAATATGGATGAGCAAAAACAGCAAATAAAAAGTAAAACTTAAAAAATCGAGCCCAATCTTCTTAAAAATAACAAAGAGCAAAATCAACATAAACACAGTGCCAGCTTGATGAAGTAAATAGGCTTCAAATTCAAGAGGCTGAATAGCTGAAATGACAATTGCAATCAAAAGCAGGCTAAGAGCAATATAGTGTTTAAGTTTGAATTGTTTTTCGATCATTTTATGAAGTCTTTATTGTGATTTATATCAGTGTAATAAAAAAGCGAAGCCTAAGCTCCGCTTTTTGTAAAATTTTTAATTAGATTTTGCTAATTAAATCGTTAATTTGTTTTGCTTGTTCAGCTGCATTACCTGTGTAAGTTGCAGGCGTAAGTTCAGCTAAACGCGCACGTTCTTCGCTTGGTACTTGAGAAAGTTCATCACCATTTACAAAATTAACCATCATGTCACGCGTCATTGCTTGACCACGAGTTAATGCTTTTAATTTTTCGTATGGTTTTTCAATGTTGTAGCGACGCATTACAGTTTGAATCGGTTCAGCTAGTACTTCTTGAGCTTGGTCTAAATCTTCATTTAAACGGTTTGCATTTAACTCAAGTTTACCAACACCTTTTAAGCATGCATCGAAAGCAATTAAGCTTTGCGCAAAACCAACACCCATATTACGTAATACAGTTGAGTCAGTTAAGTCACGCTGCCAGCGAGAAATTGGTAATTTTTCGCCTAAGTGAGCCAATACTGCATTTGCAATACCTAAGTTACCTTCAGAGTTTTCAAAGTCAATTGGGTTAACTTTGTGTGGCATTGTTGATGAACCAACTTCGCCTTCTTTCAATTTTTGTTTGAAGTAACCTAAAGAGATATAGCCCCATACGTCACGGTTAAAGTCGATCAAAATCGTATTGAAACGACGTAACGCATCAAACAACTCTGCCATGTAGTCATGTGGTTCGATTTGAGTTGTATAAGGGTTGAATGTTAAACCTAAAGATTCAACAAAAGCTTGTGCGTGAGCAGCCCAATCAACATCTGGATAAGCAGAAAGGTGAGCATTGTAGTTACCTACAGCACCATTGATTTTGCCAAGTAACTCAACGTTTTCAAATTGTTTGATTTGACGAGCTAAACGGTATGCCACGTTCGCCATTTCTTTACCCAAAGTTGTTGGGCTAGCAGTTTGACCGTGTGTACGAGACAACATTGGTTGTTCAGCGTGAGTCGTTGCCAAAGCAGAGATCGCATTAAGGATTTGCTTCATGCTTGATACTAAAACTTCACGGCCGTTTTTAAGCATAAGCGCGTGAGACAAGTTGTTGATGTCTTCTGATGTACATGCGAAGTGAATGAACTCGCCCGCATTTTGTAATTCAGTAATACCCGCAATCTTCTCTTTTAAGAAATACTCAACTGCTTTTACATCATGGTTAGTTGTACGTTCAATTTCTTTAATGCGGTTTGCATCTTCTTCAGAGAAGTTGCTAACAATTGCATCTAAAGCTGCGTTTGTTTCGTTTGAGAAAGGAGCAACTTCAACAATTTCCGGACGGTTAGAAAGTGCTTGTAACCAACGCACTTCTACAGTGACACGAGCATGGATTAAACCAAACTCAGAAAGAAAAGGGCGTAGCGCATCACATTTGCTGGCATAACGTCCATCTAATGGTGATAGAGCGGTTAAAGCGTTCATAACGATTCCTTAATGTTGGAATAAACATAAAACTAAAAAATCTCGTTTATAGTCTTAAATGACTTGGTACTGTAAACGAGCAAGTGCTTGAATATCCTGTAGCAATTTACGTTTGCTAAAAATCATGTTCCATGAACTACCGCCGAGTTGTCGCCACAAATGGGCCATTTGCAAGCCAGTAAATAAACAAGCACGGATGCGGTTAGTATGGTTGGTATCTTTAAATGCTTCTGCATTACCACGAACTAAAATACGTGGGTTAATCTGCCCAGCAGTATCAACATAAGTTTGTGCCAAATTGGCTAAAATGCTTGGGTGTAAATAGTTATTATCAAAAAAAGAAAGCTGTTTTAAAATTTTTTGCTGAGCTTTCTCAATAATTGCTACATATTCAGGGTTGCTATAAACCTTTTTCTCTAGCTGTAAAAGCGACATCGCGTAGGACATTGGAAGTTTGGCTGTGCCCATTTTTGGAAGTCGAGATTTAGGTATGTTTGAAAAAGGTTGAGTAATACAATTTTCGAGCGTTTTAAGCCCTAAAGAAATATCAGCCAACTGATTAAAAAAATCTAAGGTTTGAACACCATTATTGGCTGTAGGACGAATATTTAAACTTGCTTTAATTAACAGCTCAAAATAGAAGTTACCACTTTCACCAATACTTTGCTGACCCGTCATCGCTGTCATATGGGTAAGCTGGGTGGCCTGAAATACCCCAGCCAAGGCAAGGGCACGGTTTTGTCGAACATTCAAGGCTTGTGATTGTTGAAATGGTAACTCCACCATGCCATTCATTCCCTTAAATAAAATTTGGTGTAGGGGCATTTGTATGGTGAATGACACCCCCGCCTAAGCAAACTTCATCTGAATAAAATACAACGCTTTGACCCGGTGTAACAGCACGCTGAGGTTCATCAAACTCAACGCGAACACCGTGTTCAGTGTTTTCATCAATAAAAATTGTACATGCCTGATCAGGTTGACGATAGCGTGTTTTCGCTGTGCAGCGTAATCCTTCCACAGGAATATTCTGTTCACCCGCTACCCAGTCAATTGACTCACTCCAAAGCTGAGTGCTTTGCATGAGTGGATGTTCATGTCCCTGACCAACAACGAGGCGATTATTATCAAGATCTTTATGTAGTACGAACCATGCACCCTCAGCTGCACCTTTCAAACCACCTAGACCAATTCCACCACGCTGACCGAGCGTATAGTACATCAGACCGTGGTGTTCACCAACTTCTTTACCTGTATCAAGTACAATTTTCCCAGGCTGAGCGGGTAAATATTGTTTAAGGAAGTCATTAAAACGACGTTCCCCAATAAAACAGATTCCTGTTGAGTCCTTTTTCTTAGCTGTAGCAAGATCAAGTTCTTCAGCAATTCGGCGAACTTCAGGTTTTTCGATTTCGCCTACAGGGAATAAAGTTTTATTAATTTCTCTACCATGAACAGCGTGCAAGAAATAGGTTTGGTCTTTATTGTTATCTACACCACGTAATAATGGTGCATATGCTTCGCCTTTAGAGTTATAGGCAGTTTCACCACGACGTGCATAATGACCAGTCGCAATAAAGTCTGCACCTAAAGTCATAGCATGATCTAAAAATGCACGGAACTTAATTTCTTTATTACATAAAATATCTGGGTTTGGTGTGCGACCAGCCGCATATTCAGCTAGGAAAAGTTCAAACACTCGATCCCAATATTCCATCGCAAAGTTTGCTGTATGCAGCTTAATACCGATTTTATCAGCTACTGCTTGGGCATCGGCTAAGTCTTCCATTGCCGTACAGTATTCCGTGCCGTCGTCTTCCTCCCAGTTCTTCATGAAAAGACCTTCAACTTGATAACCCTGTTGAAGTAAAAGTGCTGCAGAAACAGAAGAGTCTACACCACCAGACATACCGACGATGACACGTTGTTGCATAGGACTAGGCATCCAAATGAGAAGTTAATGAGGGAGAGAAGGGGTGCTCATAAATAAGCGATAAAGGATAATGATGGCCTTTCATAGCATCTTCAACTGCTTTTAGCACAAGAGGACTACGGGCACGGGCAGATTCTTTAAGTTCATCTGGTGTCATCCACACAGCAGCGATAATACCTGTGTCGAGTTGAGGATCACTTTCAACCTGAGTTACATGTGCTAAAAAACAGAAACGGTAATAAGTGCGATCGGGAAACATTGGCGGGGTATAAGTATAAATACCAAGCAAGGCATCAATTTCAACATGATGGCCTGTTTCTTCAAGTGTTTCTCGAATGGCAGCTTCTGTTAATGACTCACCACATTCCACATGACCTGCAGGTTGGTTAAATACTGTGTGTACAAAACCTTCGCTATGCTCTTCTACAAACAGATAGCGTCCGTCTTTTTCTACGACTGTAGCAACAGTGACATGAGGAGTCCATGCGGCCATAAAAAAGCACCATGATTTAAAAGACGTATAATACGAAATTTAGGGGTTTTTGGCTACGGTGATCTGCTAAACGATATGAGCAATACTACAAAACCATATCGTTTAAAAATCAGAATTTTTATTACTTACGATCAAGATAGATAATTAATCTTGATTTGCTTGTGCAGCTTTATGATTATTTTGCACTTTTACATAATGTCTTGCTGAATAAGGAAGAAATGCGAGTTCTTTTTCAGTCAGTGGGCGCACTTGTTGTACGGGACTTCCTACATAGAGATAACCGCTTTTTAAGACTTTGCGAGGCGGAACTAAACTTCCTGCACCAATCATCACATCATCTTCAATAATCACATCATCTAGAATAACGGTGTTGATTCCGACTAAAACACGGTTACCGATGGTACAGCCATGCAAAGTCACATGGTGTCCAACCGTTACATCTTCACCAATAATCAGAGGTGAGCCATTCGGTTTGGCATCATTTTTATGGCTTACATGCAACATACAATGGTCTTGTACGTTACTGTTTTTGCCAATTTGAATACTATTTACGTCACCACGGATGACTGCAAAAGGCCAAACAGAAACATTTTCAGCTAAGCTAACGTCACCAACCACAACAGCCATGTCATCGATATAACAGGTTGTATCTACTTGAGGGTGGTGTTCAAGATAAGGACGAATGTTCTTTGCCATGATGAGTATCAAAATAAAATTTAGTCGAATTATAAAATAAAAAAGCACTCAGGCTAAATAGCATGAGTGCTTAATTCACCTATTCAAAAATTAGAATAAGTTGCTGAAGAATTGTTTGATATGGTCGATTAAACGAGCAAAGAAGCTTGCTTCTTCAACTGGCTTTAATGCAACTAAAGGTTTTTCTGCAATTACTTTGCCATCTAGGCTAGCAACAAGTTTGCCCACAACCTGACCTTTTTGAAGTGGTGCATTTAAGTTAGGTTGAACCACTAATTGAGTTTTAATGCCATCAGCTTTACCTTTAGGCATAGTTACACTAAAGTTTTCAGCCAAACCAACTTGAACTTCATCTTCTTTACCAAACCAAACTTTTGCTTTTGCAAGAACTTGATTCGCTGGTTGTACATTTGCAGTTTCAAAATTAGCAAAGCCCCAAGCCAGCAAGGTACGCGTTTGATCGGCACGTTCAGACATGCTTGGTGTACCAAATATCACTGAAATTAAACGCATTGGACCGCGTTTACTTGAAGTAGTTAAGCAGTAACCCGCTTCATCTGTATGACCTGTTTTTAAACCATCTACACTTGGGTCGGTGTAAAGCAAGGCATTACGGTTACCTTGTTTAATACCATTAAAAGTAAATTCTTTTTCAGAGTAAATTGGATAGTATTTTGAACTGTCTTTAATAATATGTTGTGCTAAGACAGCCATATCTTTTGCAGTTGAATAGTGACCTTCAGCAGGCATACCGGTTGAGTTAATAAACTGAGTGTTTACCATGCCGATACGTTTTGCTTCCTGATTCATCATATGAGCAAATGTGCCTTCATTTCCGGCAATATGTTCAGCCATTGCTTTTGATGCATCATTACCTGACTGGATAATAATACCGCGGAGCATTTCTAGAACAGTTGCTGTACCGTTTAAAGGAACATACATACATGATTCAGAGCTACTTCCTTTACACCATGCAGACTCGTTCATACGAACCTGCTCATTTTCAGTCAGTTCACCTTTTAATAATTTTTGTTCAATGATGTAACTGGTCATCATTTTTGTCATTGAAGCAGGTGCAAGCTTTTCGTTTTCATTTTTAGAAGCGAGAATTTGTCCTGTCTCATAATCCATTAATACATAAGACTTATTATTTAATTCTGGCGGAGCTGATAAGACAGTTGCTGCATAAGAAAAACTTGGTAAGAGGAGTAGTGCAGCAATAGCGCTTTTTCGAGTCATTCTAGGTAATTCCAATATCTTGTATGAAGCAGAAGAGCCTAGCATTTTAGGATAAAGCAAAGCCGACTTCTACGGGAGAAGTCGGCTTTTTCAAACAGTATTGTAACTCAAGAGTTTTTTACTAATTTAGTTTTGCGATTGATATGCTTTCACGTCTTGGCAAACTAATGTGTTTTGCTCATCACCAGCAGCTTTTGCATCTTTACGCGCTTCTTTTAAGTATTTTTTGAAAGCTTTGTCTTTACTACGTTTTTCTAATGCAGAAACAGCATCAGTTTCATTTGGTAGGTAGTCTTTCACTAAGCGTTCATAGCCTTGAGCAAAATCGGTGTCTTTTTTACCAATCAAACTTGGACAAATTTCAGAAAGCACTTGAATTGCAGCTAATTCTTCAGGAGTCGTGCCTTGTTGTGGAGTCACTTCAACAACATTTTCATTTTCGGTTTTCTTCTCAGTTGTTTTCTTCTTATCAGCAGCGAAACCAACTGTTGCCATGCTCATAAGTAAAACCAAAGAGAGCGATTGAACTAAGCTTTTCTTCATAAACATCGATAACTCAAAATAAAATTTTTAAATATGCGGTTAGCTTAACCAATTTAGATTTTAAAAAAATGGAAAAAATGTATTGTTATGTTGGTTTTCTGCTTAATGCCAAGCAGAAAACCAAAAATGAATAAGTCTCTATATCACAAGAGCGTAAAATCTATTCTTTATAATTAACGATCTCTTCACAGAGCTCATGTTGTTCATGATGGTCCATTTGTTTTGACGCAAGACGTGCTTCATTTAGTAGAGTTTTAAATTCAGCATCGTTTTGTAGAGTATTTAAGGTCATTGATTTATTTGAATAACCACTTAGATACATTGCAATAATTTTTTGAGCATTTGACTCAAGTTTTTTATTTGTTCCGACGAAAGCTGGGCAGATTTCCTGCAAAACTTGCGTTGCGGCAATGTCATCTTTAATTAAGCTATCAGCCTCTTGTGTTGAGATATCCTCATCTGCAAAAACCGCTTGCGTACACAATGTGATACTGATCCCCAATACCTGAAAAAAAGGAGCGAAAGTTTTCATTTTTTCACAATTTTATAATGCTATGGAGGCATAAATATATATAATTCAACAAATAATTCAATTGTGAAAACCTTTAGGTTTATTTGTAGAGAAAGATTTTAGTGAATATTTTAATTGCGAATGATCATTTGTAAAATAAGTTGTTGTTATTTATATTTATATTATAGTGTTGTCTCAATATTACCCGTTAGGTTACCCGTTTTTGAAAAGATACCCCACTAAAAATAATAAAGCCTGCTATGAGCAGGCTATACTATCAGAATTTTGTTTTTTCTCTTCAACCTTCTTTTTTACATATGATTCATGCCAGAAAACATCCTTTCTATTAATTCGGACAGGTTGCTGAATATCACCACTTTTTACTCGGTCATAAAAAGCATCCTTTTTCATAGAAAGAAGGGCCATAAACTCTTTAGCACGTACACGACGATCAATCTCCATCACCCCTCCTTACTTTCCGCTTTAACTTCTTCCAGCATTGCCTTAACTCTCTTTAATTCAGATCTACTGTGAGCTATACCGCCACCATTAATATCTAAGTAAAACTTTAGTAAATCTGCCTTGTATTGAAAGTCATACATCTTCACCACAATCTGTAAATCTCTAAAGATTTGCCTTTTAGGTAGTTGATCAAACTTAAGACCAAAGACCTTTAATTCACCTGCAATAAACCTTCTGATGGCAGTTAATCTTTGCAAACCATCAATACACACCATTTGATCAAGAAGATCACAATCTTTTGCTCTCTCTTTTCTCCAAGAAGGGCAGTTGAATCGAATTGTTAATCCGCTTTCATCTACAATTAACCTCAAGACATTTTCTATATAGTTGGTTTGCTGTTTTTTAGTCCATACATGCCCACGTTGAAAATCGGGTACTAGTTCTACACCATGCGGAATATCTTCACTTTCACAATGCAACCATGTTTCAAGATAAGAAAAACTACAGTGCCAAGTTCTTGTGGGGCGTTCCAATGGATTAACAATCTGCCGGAACTCATCAGGTGTTAAACTCATCCCTCAGCTCCCGATTCGCTTTCCAGCTTCATTGCACCTTCCTCTGGATATTCGGTCATCCAAAAGTAATAGCCTTTGCCACTGTGCCCATCTTCAAAAAATTTAATAGTTAGTTCAGTTTCAAGTTGATCTAAATCATTTTCACCATCTGGATTTACAAATTCGAGAAGGCTTTTTAATTGGTGACCATTAAGAGTTATGCTCATCCCTCAGCTCCCGATTCGCTTGCCACTTCAACCATTAAAGAATAAATAGGCGTGTAATGATCACGAGTCCCATCGCCCCAATGATATCCACTATTTTCTAAACAACTAACAACATTGTCTGGGATCTCTTTGGGTACTAAACAAAAACCCTCTGGCACCGCCTGAGCTTTGGCTTTTTCAAGCTCTGCATCACGATGCTTTGCACATCTGAGCCAAGCATCCCAACGGCTATTCATGTTGCTTATCTCTTTCTGAGCAATTTCAGAAGGATTATTTGATCTAGTCATAAACAGTTCATGCTCATGACTAAAAATAATGTCTCTTCTTCCTTTGTAATATTGGAAGGTGTTCAGAAAAGCCTCTCTTTCCTTATTCAAATCTGTCATGCTGCTATCTCCAAATACTTATCTGCCAAATCATGCATTAGTAGGTTTCCTGAACCTGACTCATACCAAATACCTAATTGGCCGTTTAATCTAAATCTCAAAAGTTCGTTTTGTTCTGTCTTGCTGTAAACGTCTGCACCTTGATCTACAAGCCACTCTTTAAAATCTTCTAGCTCGAAAGTGCTAAGGGCTTTGCGATTCTTATAACTTCGGTTGCTTCCATACCGACTTCGTAATATTTGCCAGTCGTTCATGCTGCTAAACCTCGCTTATCCAACTCTTCACCAATCCAGTCTTGAGCAATTCTGATTCGATCTAAAAGCTGCTTTTCTTTCTGCGCATCACGCTTTAATGAAAGTGTTGAAACACGTAAAGCTGGGTTAATGTGTCCTACTATGTGCCACTCTTCAGGGTCGCTACCTATCAATTCAAATGGTGTATCAACTAGACAATACGCAAGCTGAGCATTATCTCTGTCCCATAAATGCATATAAGCTCTAAGTTGCCATTCATAGCCTTTCTTTCCACCAAGTCTTAGAATTAAAGGGAAGGATGGTTTAGAAAATGCTGACTTAATATCAATAATTAAACAATTAGGCTCATCATCAATATCGCATTCACCAGTTAAGTATTCAGTTGTCTTGCGCTCAGTGTTTTTTTCATATGAAGTGAAGAAAACATCGTTGTACAGTTCAATTGAAAGTTCTTCTACTAAAACCCCTTTTTGAAGAGTTTTAAAATCCAAGTCCTTATCCCAATCTAGGCACTTCTTAGAAAGCTCTTCTTCAAGATAGGTAATTGCACCTTCGGGTAGATTGGATTTTTCAGGGGAGGCCATGAGCCTTCCCACACTTGATGCTCTAGGTATCCACATATCAACCACCACTTAAGCTTTGTAGGTGGTTGATTTGGTGCTCACTCAAACTATATTTATTCATGATCTGTTCAATAGTATGAGTTCCAGCAGCAATTGCTTTGCAGGCATTTTCAAAACCCTGCTCATTAATAAATGGCTTCTGTTTGTATTGTTGGTTAACTTCTTGAGGGATACGTCCTATACGCAAACCATCAACAGTTTCACTGCCAAAACGGATACCCTTAACTACGTGAACAACAACAGGTACATTTTTCCAATCATCTAGAAAAGGGGATCCAGTAATAGCAGCTAACATCTTGCAGTTAGTAGCATTCAAGATCATTGGTTTTAGAACTTCACCTTGTCTGATCTCTTTTTCATTGAAGTAGGCAGTGTTTACAGGTTTTGATGAGCGTTTAGTTTTATCTGCCTCTAAAACTACTTTAGAAATAGTTAAGATAACGCTATCTGTCAGGTCAGCGCTACTAAGATATTTAGTTTGAAATGCTTTCCTGTAGTGGGTTTTAACTGGCGCATTCATAATCTTCTCCTAATTCTTATCTGCTAACTTTTTGAAGTGCTGGCACATGCTTCTGACAACTTTAAACAACCACTTTTCTTCTCTTTGGGTTGTATGTCTTGATGTGGTAGTGAAGAGTTGAACAACATGTTCATGGCATTCTTGTCCGTACCATTGTTCCAAGAAGTACTCTTCAATAGTCTTGAAGCCACAACTTCCACGGTAAGCAGTCCAAGCACAATCCCAACAACGGATAGTGACTTGAAATGCTTGTTCGCCATACCACACAACGAATACGTCAATTGGATCTACACCGTTGTTTGCTGGAATGTGGTGTGCATGTACGCTTTTAACTTCCATCACCCACCTCTCAACTCTTCATCTGCCAATTCTTCGGCGTAGTATTTAAGCTGCTCGTTTAAGTCAGCCACTTGTGTTGATGTAAGTTGAAATAGAAGACCGATTGGTGTCTCTACATATTCGGCGCCAACCACTTCAACATGTGTGCGGTCATCTACTACGAGTTGGTCGTAAAACTGGTCTTTGCTGTCCTCTGGATTCATTAGAGAACCAACCACACGAACTTGCTTAACAACATCAGCAACAATCTTGCATTTCAAAGTTGCGCAACCGCTTTCCAGTTCAAATGAAACTGTATTGTCTTTAACTTCAAACTCACTAGACACTTGAAGCATTGGGAAAGAAGGGCACAGTAACTCTGGTTTGTTAACTAACATATTCATGAGTTAGTACCTCTTATCTTTCTGAACTGCTCTACAACTTGCTTGATCTCATCTTCGGTGCGCCAAATACCAATAAATGTATTTCCTTTATCACCATGAACTTCGTAGGAATAACGACGATAGCCATCTGTTTTTCCGTCATCTAAGATGTAAACGTGACAATCTTCTTTCGGCTCAAAAGGCTTCGGTAGCTCAAGTTCAACCTTGATGGTTTGGGGTTTGAGGCGAAATGAATAGCCGCCATCCTTTTCAAAGATTCCCAAAGTGGTATCTGATGTAATATCGATGAAATCACCGTTAGCCAACATAAACTGCACAGGATGACCTTCTAAATGCGCCTCCGCTGCTTCAAAGCGATTTAAATGGTCTGATGTGATGAACTTCTTAGCTTGCGCAACAAGTTCTGCCTCCGCACCGCTAATCAAGGCTGGGTCTTTTGGTTGATTGGCTAAGGCAAGTACACGTAATTCAGATAGAGTTAGTTCTTGCCCTGACTCATCTCCAATTTGGAAAAGAAAACCAGTTGAGTAGGCAAGTATTTGACCACTGCCAACTTTGAAATAGTGTTTACCACCAGCTCTCCACTCATACCCAAGCTCAAAAAACAACTCCTGAGCCTCTTTGCTCTCAGCTTCATCTTTAACTTTGATTTTGTAGTTATCCATGAGAGAGGCCCTCAACTTCACAATCTTCAATATGCAATTCACGTCTACTAAAAAAAGTGCTGTTATCAGAAATTCCTGTCATTCCTTTTTTCCACCAAGGAACTACATGACCAAAAACATCCCAAGTACCATCCTGCCCACCGTTTAAGACAAGTTCGGCTGCATATTTATAAAGATCATCAGTGTTGGTAATGTCGTAACCACAAGCATTGATTCCTTCAATATCTTCAGCAGACAATTCTTGGAATTCCTCTGGAAGTTCAATTTCAAATTGAGCTTCAACAGTGATTGTTACTAATTTTTTAATACCCATCACTTCACCCCCTCAACCTGAACACGCACATACATGTTCTGTTTTGCTTTGAGTTCGTTGACGTGTTGTTCGTCGGCACATGAACGAAGGAAAGGGACTACGATTAATAACCCGAGAATTACTGATAGTGCTGATCCGATTAAGTAGGCTGAGAAGCTATCAACCGTAGCCTGGATAAACTTGTACTTTCTGGTTCTATGATTCATACTTATCTCACTCATTGAGTAGCCCCGCATCCGCCAAGATTGTTCGGGGCTTTTTTATTGGTTGGTGAGATAATAGTAAACGTGGTGTTTACTGTAGTCAAGAAGAAAAGCAAACAAATGTTTATTATTTTGTTTTCTTGTTTCTAAACATAGACATAAAAAAAGACCACATAAAGCGGCCTCTTTGAAACACTATGTTTATTTGTTTATGGAAGTGAGTTTTGTACGTTAAATGCGTAAGCAACTACACAGAACTCTTGTTCAAAAATATCTTCAGCTGTGAGTATTTCTTCTGGATATTCATCCTTGTTTTCGCTAACTATACGAACACCACCTTTTGGCATTCTGTACAGATACTTAAATTTAAATAAACCACCATGGTTAATAGCATAAATCTTACCATCAACAATATTGGTTCTACCTACATCAACATAAACAGTTGCGCCATTGTTAATTACTGGTGACATCGAATTACCAAATGCTGTAAGTGCATATGCATTAGATGCGTCAACCCCGTATTGCCTTAAAGTCGCTTTGCTTAATCTTAATTTTCTTGTTTCATTGCCGACCATTTCAGCTAAAGACCCCGAACCGCACGATACTAAAACTTCTTTATAAAAAGGTATTTCTACTTCGTCATTATCTACTGGAGTGTCTGAATCCCACTCTACTACTTTGGTTATATTGCTTTCTTCTTTTTTTCCTTCGCCTGTAAGTATCCAGTTTGCAGCAACCCCAAACCGTGCCGCGGCCTTCAAAGCACCTGCTTTTGATACACCACGTTTCTTCCAGTTAGTAATTGTCTGTGGGAACTCATCAATAGCTTTAGCAGTCTCTTCTTGAGTCATTCCGCTTGCTTGTAAAAGTCGTTCCACCGATGGGTGGGTAGGCTTCTCTTGTTTCATCACAGTATCCAGGGTTTCCATTAAACACATTATCCAAAAAAGTAAACACTTTGTGTTAAACAAATGATTTGACAATAGGAAACATGATGTTTACTATGTACTAAACAAATGTTTACTTGAGGCGACCATGTCAATTGAAGCTGACAAAGAAATTCTCTTGAAGCTTGGTGGCTCTACAAAAGTGGCAGAGCTGCTTGGCTTCAAAGATAAGCAACGTGTCCAGAATTGGATGAAACGTGGAATACCGGCAAGGATTAAATTGCAGTACCCACACATTTTTTTAAACCCAAATATTCAAAGTCATAACGCTGCATAGGAATCACCATGAGCAAATTATCTAATGACTTAACCGCAAGAGCCAGAAACACGAGAGCGCTCGTTATGCAAGCTCTTGCATCAAAAAATAATGGCGAAATCGCCGACAAGCTTGGAGTGGATGCAAGCACCTTATCAAGAATGAAAAATGATAAGAAATCCAATGGCTTGAGTGAGATTGAGAACGCTTGTGCATTATTGGATGCACTTGGATTAAAAGTTATCCCAGAAAATTACGAGTGTTATGACCGTCAGTTTGTTGAGTCAATTTTCTTTTTAGCACGTCTTTCTATGGCGCGTGCTTCGGACATCAACGATTACCAACACACAGATTTATCTAAGCGTTTATCAGAGCTTGGATATTAAAAAACCGCTTCCTGCGCGAACAGGTTAGCGGTCACGTTCAATCGGAGAAGGACCAAATGAACTATCAAATATTAGCAGACATTGAACTAAATCGGAAGATTAGTTTGTTTCAAAAAGCGGTTGAGGCTTATGTGCTTAATCGAACTCTCGAAAACTCTATGACATTGGCTAAAGCGAAAGCTGATTTAGCCGCATTTGTATTGCGAGGTGTTTGATGGGTGCATTGAAGCAGGCTGAAATTATTCCAATTTCAAAAGGTAGGGACAAGATGACAGACAAGTTCGAAAAGGGCTATGTGATGTCTAGTCGTCTTTATCGTAGTGATGTGCGTCCATTTCTTAGTGATGCAGCACGTAATGTGTATGCTGAACTGGAAGACCGCATCAATGGTTTTAAAGACAAAACTACTGATTTTGTAAGTTACTCTCAATTGCAGGGCGGCAAGCTTGAAGGTTCTAAAAAACTAAGCACTACTACAGTTCGTAAAGGCCTAAAAGAATTAACCGATTTAGGCGTTGTAACTGTTGTTAGTTCTGATTCAAGAAAGGGTAATGAATACAGAATTAATGAGGTGTCATTAGTCGAGCACTTTAAAAACTGCAATACCACTTTAGAAAGTAAAGCACTGCAGAAAGTAAAGCGCGAGCACTTTACTAACGAAAGCGCCAGCACTTTAGAAACTAAAGACACAATAGAATTATATAAAAATATTTATAGAGAGGAGAGCACACAAGAAAATCCAGTTGATGAAGTTCTGAATATCTGGAAACCAGATTTACAACAATTGAATTCTTGGATGCAAAGATCTGGATTGCCAAAAGTATCTCAAGATCAGGTTGACCAACTCCTTCTTGAAATCAATCCTCACTATGAAAACAAAATACACACTGGTGCAGTTACAAGCACTCAGATGTATTCAAACTTTGTGAAGTGGGTTAAGCGTGACTACAAGCTCGTAGAGCGTTTATTCCAACAAGCAAGTGGTATTGCACAAAACATCAATCCTTCTGAACTCAAAGCAGACATGGGGGATTGGTAATGTCGAATATTCATAACATCCCTATGGAACAAGCGGTTCTTACAGCATTGATGACTGTGGACAAATCATTTGACGTTGTAAGTAACGATCTTGATGTTGAGTGTTTCTTTCCAGAGCGCCATAAGCAAATCTTCCAGGCAATTGCTGACCTTGCGAATGAAAACAAGCCTTATGACATCGTTATGGTTGAGCAACAGCTTAAACAGAAAAACGTAATTCATTTGATGGGTGGTTCTGAATACCTACTTCAAATGAGCAGTGAAGCGCCTTCAAGCTTTTACAACCTGGAGTCTTATGTTGCAGAACTAAACAAGTTCAAGGCACACCGGGAAGTTGAGCATATAGGGCAAAGCATTGCAGAGATTGCAAAAGACTTAACAATCCCTGATGTCCACATTGCAGCAGAAAGCATCCTGGATGGGAAGAAAACGTCAAACGATGTCGAGAAGACTAGCTTCACATTTGAAGAGGCTTTGAATCGTGCTACAGATCGTTTAATCCAAAAGGCTGAGGCTAAAGCTAACAAGCAGTACACAGGCGTAAAGTTTAACTTAACTCACCTGGATAACCTTGTTGGATTAATTCAAAAAGGACACTTCTGCATCGTGGGTGGTCGTCCTGGTTCGGGTAAATCAACTCTTGCTCAAATGTTAGTGATTCAAACGGCTGTGCAATACAACGAGCCTGTATTGGTTGTATCTGCGGAAATGGATGTAGAGACATTCGCAAACCGTTGTATCTCAGCTTTAACTCAAATCCCTTACGACAATATTCACAATGCTGAATTATTTGATGGGATGTTGGCTCAATTTGCAGATGCTAAAAGACGGTTCTGTACTTTGCCAATTCATACAGAAGACAAGCAAAAACCGACTATCGCAGAAATACATTCATGGGCACGTAAAGCTAAGCGCAAATACAAAAAGCTTGGCTGCATCGTAATTGATTACCTTCAATTGGTTCGTGATCCAAGCAAGAAAGACCGTTACCAGGAAGTAAGTTCAATTAGCCGTGATTTAAAAGCATTGGCTAAAGAGTTTGATTGTCCAGTTATCGCTTTAGCACAGCTTAACCGCGAGTCTGAGAAAGGGAAGCGTCCTAAAGCATCGGATCTAAAGGAATCAGGCCAGATCGAACAGGATGCAGACCAAATCATCCTAGCGAATCCAATCATAGGTGAAGACGACCTGCCATCAGGTGTCACTGAATTAATCGTTGCTAAAAATCGTCATGGCAAGAAAGGCGTGGTTCGAGTTATGGACCGCTTAGATATTTGCCGTTTTGTGACTATTCGAGAAGAAGAGAGAGGTGCAGCGTGAACATCGAATTCAATCGTGTTTGGGCAATGCCTAACAAGAATACGTTTTCAATCAAAGCGATTGCTTCTCTGATCTCGAAGCATAACCAACCTGAACTATTAAGTATTGATCCATTTGCTAACACATCTCGTCTAGCGAAAGTCACAAATGATATCGATTGGACAATGGGTACTGACTTCACACTTGATGCTTTGAGCTTCTTGAAGACTTTTGCTGATGAGTCGGTAGACCTTGTTTTGTTTGACCCACCTTATAGCCCTCGCCAAGTATCCGAGTGCTACAAGGCATTAGGTCTAACTGTATCGACACAGGATACACAATCAAAGTTTTGGGGTGATTTGAAGAAAGAGATTGCACGTATTACTAGGTTGAACGGGAAAGTTATTTCATTTGGCTGGAATACAAACGGCATAGGGAAAACAAAAGGTTTTCAAATCATAGAGATTTTGACTGTGGCTCATGGTGGAAACCATAACGATACGATCTGCACGGTTGAAGTTAAGAAGGAAGGTGCAGCGTGAAACAACACAGCACAGTAGAACAATTCGAAAAAATGGCTTTGGTTTTAAAGAACTCAATTGAAAAACGTGGCAAGACGTCTATCGCGGATATTCAAGAATGGATCGGCTGTAATTATTCAAAATCAAAACGCTTCGCCTTCCAGTTAAAAGAAGCCGGTTACTTGCAATCTGATAATGCTCGACCAATGGGACTCAAACCTACAGACAAAGCAAAACAACTATTTTGGGTGGCGATATGATCGAATCAATGACTCCAAGTATGTACATCAAGCAAGACTTTAGCGCAGAGATTGCTGCATGGGTTGCTCAAGGTAATCAAATTACTGTGCTAGGTCGTGGTGAGAGTACGCATAACAAAGCATTCAACAATGCGACTAAGAAGACTGCGCAGGATGTCATGAGACGTATGATGTCTAACTCAGTAGCTCAGACGATGAAAGCTAAAGACCCGTATTTCCAAGTACGTATGAAAGCAAAACAAGAAGGCCAACTCTATTTTGATGGGAAGGCGTGTATTAAGTGCAAATCAACTAAGCGCTATGTTTCTTCGAACAAGTGCGTTCCATGTATGAATGAGTCTAACCGTCGTTACAAGGAGCGTATGGCATGCGTGTAAATAACCAGAATGAACCAGTCTTATTCGGCGCAATGACCTTTTCACAGATCATGCAACTTAGATCGGCTTACGAATTAGGAGTGCGAGACGAAGAAACCCGCTTAGCTCATTCCTTATACAAGAGACTGCAAAGACGCGGCTGGTTGAAGCGTTTGAAGGAACGTCAAGCCATTACTAAACGTTACAAGGAGGCGGTATGAAACCAGAACAGTTTATTCGTGAGTTTGGGCCTAACACTTTTAGGATATCAATGTCATTTGTCAACACTGCTAAGTATCTGGTGGTTCATGAAGGTGAAATTGATTTTACAGATGAAATCAAGCCTCATCATGGCGATCGTGTATTTGAGCGTGATGTGGTCAATCGCCTCATAGAGTCTTTGGATTTGGTCAAGAAGCTTGGTGGCTTACAAGGTGCAAAAGCATATGTTCCAGATGGTTACAAATCAGATCGTTTGAAGCAAGCCATCCGCGACCACGAATCAATATACGGAGGTGGCGAATGAAAAAATATATAAGAAAACAACTTAAGTCATTTAAGCACCAGTGGAGAGAATACCCAGAAAGAAGATTAAAACTGATCTGGATGGCTTTTCTAATTTGGTTTTTGTTTGCGCCAGTAATGTACATCCTTATGTTCTTTGTTGGCTTGCTTACTCTCAATAATCCGCATCGCTTTGCTGTCGATGCGCTTAATGAAATGTCTTAAGGAGCCAGCCATGAGTGAGTTTAAAGTCGGGGATAAGGTTGTTGTTAAGAATGCGCCTTTCTTTCCAGATGATCATTTCATCCAAACAGTAAAAGCTGAGGATGTTGGTCAGTGGTACATGCATTCATGGAGATTGGCGGAGCCTGCTGAAGTACAAGCGGGTTTCCGCAAGGGATGCAAGGCTTTTGATGATTATTGGTACGGACGCAGCGAAGCGGAAGAAGTCAAAGCAATTGAACTTTTAAACGACCTAGGCGACGACTTCCCAATCGAAAACCACATTTCGCCAAACTGCAAAGTGGGGGATGTGTGATGGATAAGTGTAGAGAAGAGTTTGAGCGTTCAAAAACATTTAAATATTTCTATTCGGTGCTTATGCATTTTGATGAGGAGTTGAATTGTTACTCATCTAATAACAGTTTAAGAGTGCGAGATGCAGAGTTATTAACAGCCGCATGGTGGTCATTCCAAGAACAGCAAGCGAAAGTGGAGGAGCTGCAAACCCTATATACCCAACAAGGAATAAACATGTTGAAGATGCAAAAGCGGGTGGACACGGCAATTAGGTTGCTTGTTGAAGCTGAGTTATATCAATCAGAGCCCAACATAGACTTGGCAGTAAAAACGCTCAAGGGGGATCAATACGATGAACATCGCAAGAAAGCAGAAGAGGCCATCTCAAAAGGTGCAAGCCTAACCAACCATAGGATTGAGCTATGACCACATTCAAAGAGGCTCAAATCATCATCGGCATCGATCCTGACTTAGAAAAGTCGGGAGTTGCCATTCTTGGCAGTGATCTTCAACTAAAAAATATGACGTTTCCTGAAACTGTTGAGCTATTCAGAAATGAACAGGACAGCATCAAAAAGGTTGTCATTGAGGCAGGCTGGGAAAATAAGAAGGCTAACTTCAGAGTAGGTGGTGGTCACTCAAGACAAGTGAATGAGCAGATTGCTAGACGCGTTGGGATGAACCATGCAACAGGCATCTTGTTAGCAGAAATAGCACAGGCTTTAGGCTTAGCAGTTTTACTGGTGAAGCCTACTAAATCAAAGCTCAATGCAGAGCAGTTTAACAAGATTACAGGTTGGCAAGGGCGTACGAATCAAGAGCAGCGTGACGCAGGCATGTTGATTTGGGGAATGAGCGGGAAGAAGGTGGTGTGATGAGAAGAAGAACTGATTATGGATTGCTATGGATTTTATTTGGTGTGCTTCTGCTTGTAGTTGGAATCGGGGGCACTTTAATTAACGCAAAAATGGTTTGTCAAAAACAAGAAGTGTTCTGGATTAGAGGCACTCAATACAGTTGTTCAATATTTAAATAGGGTTAGGTGACGGTATGAATGCGGCAGTAGTAACACCAGTAATGGATTGGAATAAATACACGATAGATGGATGGCTAGAGCAGTTCGGCGCTTGGTGTGAAACTGTGCGCATGAAAGGAGGGGATTTACCAGATGGATTGCATATCAATCAGATCTATTGGCTAATGCGTGAAGCAGGCAAAGAGGTTCCAAAGGGTAAGGCTTACATTCGTTGTGAGATCAATGATTTTGAAGCGGATCAAGTGCAGACACTATTGCGAAGCATTCTGCGGTCCGAGAAGGTTGATTATCAAGCTAAGTATGCAGTGATGTGTTTGATTAAGCATAAGGTCGAAAATCGATCTTTAAGTGCGGTGGCTGGCATTACAAACCAGTCTAAAGCTCAGGTAAATATCATGGTTGGATGTGCAAGATTTTTTCTTCACGCACATGATAAAAGATTAAGAATATCATGAGTTTAATTGTTTTTATGGTATAATATTTAAGCAAGCCATACAGGTGCTACCAACACCTATATGGCTCTAATCAAATTGAAATTGAGGCTCCAAAATGACTGTGCGCAATAATACTTGCGTAGCCACAGCTATGCAACGTCGTCACCAAAATTTTATGAAACTCTTAGAATTAACCTATGAGGACTTTGATTATGATTTCTCTAGAGTAGTCTTTGATAAGGATGTTGAATCAACAGTTGAGATCAAATGCCCGAAACATGGTTGGATAAGAACTAGGGCAAAGAAGCTATTAGCAGGTAGAGGATGTGTAGCCTGCAATGAAGAAAGCTTAATGGACCAAGGAGCAATGATTTATCTAATTCGCTGTTATGATGAGCAAGAAGAGTTCTATAAAATTGGAATTACTACCAAATCCCTAGAGGCTAGATTCCCTGATAATAGTAGGCTTCCATACCAGTTTGATGTATTAAGTTTGCAAAATGGAGATAGAAAGAAGCTCTATAAATTTGAGACTTTGCTATTAAGACTTTTGGAAAAATACAGATATACACCTAAGAAAGACTTTTGTGGTCGAACTGAGTGTTTCAGCAATATTGATCTAATTAGGCAGAAATTTAATATTTTTGATGCATTTGGTGTTGACTCGTTTAAACGCGCGGTATAACATTTCTGGTATAGTGCGCTTGAGTAGTCAGGTTCACTAGCGTTATTTCAAAAGCTCACTTAATCGTGGGCTTTTTTGCTTTTATGCCCTACAAGCTTAGAACATTGGATTCCGATGTGCTGGACTGGATTTCTAGTCGATGCTTAAACGTAGGGCTATTTTTTTGGAGGTTCACATGCTCCGAAGAATTAAGCAGGTCTTTTGCATACATGTTTGGGAATATGGGTTGGATTACAACGACGACCCAATCAAAGAATGCAGAAAGTGTGGAAAGATTAAAGTAATTTAATTTACTATTGAGAATTCAATAACTTATTTGCAATTATGTATGTTTTGTAGTCTACTGAGCATGTCTTAATCTTTGAGAGAAAATGCTTGTGTTTGGCTATATTGAAACTTTAGACGTGATTGACTCTAATGGTGATAAGTCTCAATTAGAGAAGTGTAGAATCGATTCAAATGAGGCAGTCTACACTCAAGGTGATCTAGAAGGCATACATATTGGCAACATGCTCATTAGAACTTATTCAGATGGGTTTACTGAGCGATTCAAAATTATAGGCATATCTGGACCAACACTAATACCTGGTGTTAAAAAGATTGAAGTTGTAGAAGTGTAATTAAAAGCCCCGCCAAGTGCGGGGTTTTCTTTTTTGGGGTGAACATGGACACAATCGAAGCGAAGAAGAATTTAGAGATCTATAAGCGTAATCTTAGCCGGTTAGAAAACTATAACCACTTATTCAGCAGCCATACGTTTAAGACTGAATGTCAGCGTGAAGTAAATACTCTCAGAACTAGAATAGAGAACTTAGAAAATGCGCTCGCAAAAGAGGCTAAACGAAATAAGAGCGCTACCATGCGTTAGATGCGGCTATCCTCACTCACAAGCGGCTCATTCTAATAGCTCAAAACACGGAAAGGGTCGTGGTATCAAGGCAAGCGATTTATACACAGTTCCACTATGTTATATCTGCCATGCTGCATTTGATAAGTTTGAATTAGGCACAAGACAAGAATCGGAAGCTCTATTTGATGGTTGGTTAGAAAAGACCGAATTAATGTTAAAAATAGATACAAATTCAGACGATGTTTTCTAATTAAATCATGTGGTTATGGTATAATTTAACTCTATAAATCAATGGTAAATTCTAATGAAAATTAGCCTAGAAATTGATGTGCCAGAGTTTGATTGGATTGATACTCCAACACTATATAGAACGCCAATTGGTGAGTTTAGTGACATACAAGAAGTTAAAGAAATTGGTCGTTTAATTGAATATCTGCAACGCCTTGATGATATTGAGTGGATTATTAACTCCAACCATCAACATGTTCGACATCCATTTTGTAGAGAGTTGATAAGAGATAGATTGGGATTTATTCCTGAAAATCTAATCTGGCATTTTGGTGAGAAGCTAAGCTACTTTCTACAGCAATTTGAAGATAGAACTGGATATAAATTTAGTGAATATAAATTTCAATATCATGTTTTATCTAATGGCAAGAAGATTCAATTTAAAACCTTCTCAATGATGTTTGATACTGAAGAAGAAGCTTTGAGACACATAGCAAAGGTTTATACATCAAGAAGTGATTTTAAGTTTGCTAAGATTTAAAACAGAGCGGATGCTTAATCTTAAAGATGACGAAATATTTTAACTGAGCCAATAGGCTCTTTTTTTGTGAGAATTAAAATGGCTCAACCAGGAACATTTACCAAGTGTAAGAAACAAATTGAAGGTGCAATTAAACGTCAAACTAAGAAAGGCGAAAACTTTTGTGCAATGGATCTTCCTTACCACCTTAAAGAAGATAAAGAATTAACAGATGCGTATCTCCAAGAATTAAAAGATCGCGGTTTCACTATTGAAATTAGTACGCCTTCTGATTGGCCAGAGTTATGCGGGAAAGTGAAATGGTAAAGCCTATTGTAGAAATACTAGAAGATAAATTTGAAGATGAGCTCTTGGCTTTTCTAAATCAATTCCAATTAGAAAATGACTGCAAAATTAAAGAGTGGTCGTTTGTTCCTGATGGTAGCAGTAACTATACATTGCGCGTTGAGATTGAAAAGGAAGATTCAAATCTAATGTGCTGAGTGAGGTCAAAATGGAATTCCGACAAGTTGTTAAGAACCATTGCGACATTGCACCAGTAACTAACTTTCTTAATGTGAATCATGCAAAGGCAGCGAGTGAAGGGAAGCCGTTGGTTGTATTGATTGCACCTCAAGAGAAAGATCGTTCAAAGGCTCAAAACCGTTTGTACTGGATGTGGCTTAACCAATGGTCTAAGAAGCAGGGAACGGATAAAGACTACGAACATCTGTTCTTTAAGAAGAACTTCCTAGCCAAAATCTATGATCGTGATGACGTTGGCCAATACAAGAAAACATTCAAGGCTGTTAGAGATCTGAAGGATTCTAAGCATCCACTTTACCAAGATGTGGCAAACGGCCTATGCGAGCTAATGAGCACTACAGATGCAAGTACAGCTCAATTCACTGAATACCTAACCGACATTCACGCATTCTGCAACAAACAAGGGTGTTATTTGGAAACGCCTGATGATCTTAAGTACGTGTTGGAGTGAAAATTATGTTTGATTGGGTCTCTTTGGAGATGGTCGCCAAAATAGTAAAGGAAAAAAACGCATGAAGACTACAAAACATTCTCAACTTGAGTGTGGAATTATCCCCAAAGGCACTCAGATTAGTATTAATGGCATTCCATTTGTCCTTCAAGAAGATGTCAAAGGAAATGCTTCACAAGAATATATTAATAAAACAATCCAAGACCAAAATGATTTCTTTAATGGAATTGGTGTAGTTAGTGGTAAATGTGAGTAGGTGTTAAATGGAAGAACAAATCAAAGGCGCAGAACCCCTTGAAGATGAACGCCATGAGAAGTTCTGCCAAGAATATATAGCAAATCCTAAGTTAAGAATTTCTGAGGCAGGCGAAGCAGCTGGCTATGAGCATCGTCAAAATGCGTGGACTGTGTATAAACGTCAGGATGTTCAAGATCGGATTGCATATCTAAATCTTGAGCGAATGGCCGACTTGCGTGTTGATCAGTACTTGGTTATTAAAAACCTTAGAGACATCGCTGAACAAGCTATGGCAGAGGGTGAATTTTCTGCTGCCAACAAAGCCAATGAACTTCTAGGCAAGCATATGAATATGTTTGGCGATAAAGTCGAGCATAAACATGTTGGTGGTGATGGTGGTGAAATCAAGGTTGCAACAAACGCAACTCTTACAATCAATGTGGTGAAGCCTAATGGAGATAAAACTTGATGTGATTGAAGCCTTTGTTCCATTGTACTACCCAAAGCGCTTCAAATCGTTCTTTGGTGGTCGTGGTGGTGCTAAATCACAAGAGTTTGCTCAATACATTGTTTACCGTGTAAATGCTTTTGGGGATAAATGGGTTTGTGCTCGTGAATTCCAAAACTCAATTGAGGATTCTAGCTATTCGTTGCTGGTTGAAAAAATCTACAATGCTGGCTTGCAAGATGAGTTTGATATTCAGGCAACAAAAATAATCCACAAAACTAATGGCGGGAAAATCGATTTCGTTGGTTTATCTCGCAACATTATGTCTTTCAAGTCCAAGTTCGGCTACAACGGCATGTGGATTGAAGAGGCAGAAACAGTTTCTCAAAAAAGCTGGGATATCTTAAAACCTACAATTCGTGAAGAAGGGTCTGAGATTATTGTTTCTTGGAACACAGGCGATACTACAAGTCCAACATACAAATTACTTGCCGCACCTTACATAGAAGAAATTAATAAGAATGGATTCTATGAAGATGATTACATCTACACCGCAAAAGTTAACTATTGGCATAACCCCTACTTTGGGGAGCCGCTAAAAACCGAAATGGAGCGCTGTAAGGCGTCTAACTTCAAAGAATATCTTCATATCTGGTGTGGTGAGCCTAAGGCTGAATATGATGATTCAATTATCATGTCTGAATGGGTGGATGCTGCAAAAGATGCTCATAAGAAACTACCTCATCTGAAGGCGATTGGCGAACTCGTTACAAGTTTTGACCCTGCTGACACAGGCAAGGATGCAAAAGGCTTAACTCATCGACATGGGCCTATTATCTTGCAAGTTTTGCAGAAAAAAGACGGTGATTTGGATGATGCAATTGCTTGGGCATTTGATGAAGCCTTTGAAAAGCGCTCAGAAATTTTAGTTTATGACTCTGTTGGTGTTGGTGCTGGCGTAAAAGTTGGACTTAAGGAACGCATATTAAACAAGCCAATTATTGTGCATGGATTTGGTGGGGCAGATGCGCCAACCAAAGGCAAGTATAAGGATGACAAGAAGAATGAAGATGTCTTCTTAAATAAGCGTGCTCAATACTGGTGGTTGCTTCGAGATCGCTTGGAAAACACCTATAGAGCAGTCGAGAAGGGTGAATATTTTGACCCAAGAACAATGATAAGCATCTCATCAGAAATCAAGGACTTTGAGCAATTAAAATCCGAGCTGGTTAGACAGCAACGTAAGAGAACATCAGGCTCAAGGTTAATACAATTGGTTAGTAAAGCTGAAATGAAGAAACAAGGCATTCCTTCACCAAACATGGCTGATTCGCTTGCGATGAGCTTTGCAATTGATGACTTACCAAAGCAAGAGCAATCAGCACCACCTCCACCTAAAGCCGCTTCATCTTGGATGGGATAAAATGGATAAAGACGAAAAAGTCGATAAAGACAATAGTGATATTCTCGCTCAAGCAAAGAAGTTTCGTGACGATGCTCAAGACTATTGGAATGAGATTTATTGCCAAGGTCGAGAAGATAAAGAATTTGTGACAGTTAAAGGTGCTCAGTGGGAACCTGGTGCAATTGAAAAGCGCAAGCAAGAAGGTAAGCCAACCTTAGAGTTTAACCTTGTGCATACGTATTGCCGCCAACAGGTGAACACTCACAAGCAAAACAGACCACAGATTCAAGTTGTGCCGGTAGATGATGGCGCTGATGAAGACATGGCTAAGGTTCTTGGCGGTCTCATCAAAGACACTGAAGAATCAAGCAACTTTGAAGATGTAAACGATATTGCAGTAGAAAATGCTGTTTATAGTGCAGTTGGATTCATTCGCATCACTGCTGATTACATCCACGAAAAGAGCTTTAATCAGGAGCCAAAGTTCAAAGCAGTACATAACCCTGAAGCAGTCCTAATAGATCCGCTATCGCGTGAAATGGACGGTTCAGACATGAGCAAAGCGCTTGTGTGTGAATGGGTATGTAAAGACACCATTGAAAAACAGTATGGTAAAGATGCTGTATTTGATTTTGAAATGGATGGTATTGAGAACTGGTTCAATGAAACTGAAAATACAGTTCTGATTGCTGAATACTTCTACAAAGATGAAGTCAAAGACAAGCTGATTATGCTTGAAGATGGCACTGCAGATTTTAAATCGGTCTTGCTTCAAAGCTTCAATGAAGAAGATTTAAAAGCATTCACAGTCAATGAGCGTGACACCACTCGCACCGAAATCAAGTGGGCTAAATTATCAGGCTGCAGAGTTCTTGAAACTGGCGTATTCCCCGGCAAATACATTCCGATTGTGCCTGTGTATGGAGAAGTAATCTGGATTGGCGACAAGCGTCATATCTTCTCACTTGTACATTTTGCCAAAGATCCACAACGTCTGTTCAATTATTGGAAGTCTACTGAAGCCAACATTCTTCAGAAGAACCAAGATGAGTTGACTGTTGTAGATGAGCAGGCAGTACAAGGGATTGAAGAGTGGGATAATCCATCAAGATATAAGCACCTTCGTTATAAATATTTAGATGAAAATGGCCAACAACGACCAGGCCCTGCAAAAATCGGATCAGCGCAAGTACCTGTAGGCATTTTAAATGCTTCTGAATCTGCAAAGGCTTTGATTGCTGATACGTTGAATATGCACGCTCCGCAGATGGGGCAAGATGTTAATCAACAATCAGGTCGTGCAATTGGTTTGCTACAACGTCAAGGTGAAACTTCACAGTTCCATTTCCAAGACAATGACAATAAGTCTATTCGTCAGTGTGGGCGCATTCTGTTGGGGTTATTTCCTGTTTACTACGACACACCTATGGTACGCCGAATTATCGGGGCTGATGGCGAGTCTGAGATGGCAAGGCTTAATGCTAAACCTCAGAATGAAGATGAAATGGCTAAGGCAATTGATGGTGTCTTAAATGACATGTCAATTGGTCGCTATGACGTTCGCATGGACACAGGCCCATCTTTCAACACTCAACGCGAGCAGTCATTCCAGTTAATGATGCAGCTGGCACAGTTTGCTCCGAATATCATGCAAGCAGCTGGCGACTTGGTAATTAAAGATTCACCACTCTTAAATGCTAAGCAAATTGCGGAGCGCGTGAAGAAATTAATGCCGCCACAAGTGCTTGAAGAAGGGCAAATCAACCCTGAGCAGGCTAAAGCACAAATCACACAGCTTGATCAACTTGTACAGCAGCTTACTGGTGAGATTGAAACTCTCCAAAAAGAAGTGCAAGACAAGGTTGAAGATCGCAATCTTGAATTACTTAAAGCACAGATTAATGCGGAAAAGGACCTTAAGGTTGCACAAATCAATGCTTCTAGCCGTGCAGATGTCGAAGAACTTAAAGGCACTGTTGCTTTACTTAAAGAGCAAATTGGGCTTAATCAAGTTCCTCCGCAATGGCTAACACAAGGTGAATCAATTCCTAATTATGAAGTTGATCCACCACAACAAGATTATCCGCTGCAAGGTGCGTCCGAGCCACCACCTGAGCAAGCGCAAAGCATTCAGAACCCTGCCGAACAGCAGGGTTTTTTAATGCCTAATCAAACGGTTCAACAAGAAGACTTCGCTCCTAGTCCTGATCAGACTGGGGAAGGCGCACAACTGATCGAAGGTAATTTATTGCCTAATTTGGAGCAACAAAATGGACCCGAATTCTGATACTCAAGACGTCGTTGAAACCACTGCAACGGAAAATACAAGTGTAGAAAGTCAAGAGACAAATTCTCCAGAAACAGAAACTCAGGAACCTGAGATAGGTGAGCAACAACAAGATGGCGAGCCTAAAACAGAACCTGAAAAACAAAAGAAAAGCCGTGCACAAGAACGTGTAGAGCAAGCCCTACAGCGTGCTTTTGAAGCTGAACGAAAACTCAAAGAGTATGAAGCTCAGAAGGAAGCACCAAAAGGCGAGGCAAAGCCAACCAAACCATTAATTGAAGACTTTGAATCATATGAAGATTGGACTAAGGCCCATGATGAGTATGAAGAAAAGCTAGATGAATGGCGAATTAGTGAAGCTGAGCGTCGAATTCTGGAAAAGCAAAGTAAGGCCCAATCAGAAAAGTCGCAGACTGAAAAAAAAGTTGAATTAGAAGGTGCTATTGCTGCATTCGCAGAACAAACGCCTGATTTTGATGATGTTGTTCAGAAAGGTATTGCCCGTCAATTACCTATGCCGATTTCTCTTGATGAGCTTGCAGCTGAATTTGACTATGACGCTGCTACACAAACACGACTTCTCTACGAGTTAGCTAAAGATGAAGAGTTACATCAGCTTGTATCAGATTCATCAAAACTCAAGGCAGCACGAATCCTAAGCGAACGTGTTGATTCTTGGGGAAGCAAAGCAGCTCCTCCGCCTGTTTCAAAAGCTCCACCACCAATAAAACCTGTCCAAGCAAATGCGCCTGCGTCCAGATCAATTGCGAGTATGAGCGATGCAGAAGCGACAGCATATCTTGAATCATTACGTAGAAAATAAGGTGAATTAGCATGGCTAACGAAATCAATATTGCAAAGGTGTTTGCTCAAGAAGCTGCGCCAATTTTAAAAGAGAGTTGCCCATTTGTTATGGGAATTAATCGTTCACGCGAGGAAGAATTTGATAAAAAAGTGAATGGTTATAATGTGGGTGATGAAGTATCAATCAGCATTCCTGGTGTAAGCCGTATTTATGATGGCAATGTTCTAGCAGGTGGTGGTGCAATCGATGCATGGAAAGAACGAAAAGTTTCTTTAAAAATCGATAACCATGTTCATGCTGCATTCGAAGCAAGCCACATCGAGAATGTATTTAAACTTGATGCCACAGATCCACGTCGACGTGATTATGTCGAGCGTGTTTTTAAACCGCAGATCCAAACTCTTGGTTCAAGTATTGAAGCACGAATGATTAAGGCTGCAGTACTTGCAACGCCTTATCTTGTTGGAACACCGGGTACAGTTCCTAGCACAATCAAAACCCTCAATCAGGCTCGCGCTAAACTTCAAAAGGCACTTGCACCAGAAGGTAACCGCTCTGGTCTGATCTCAACCGACTTAAATATGGAATTAATTGACACGAGTAAGGCGTTGTTTAATCCATCCAAGCAAGTTAGTGACCAGTACCGAGAAAGTAACCTAGGTCGCGCTTCAGGTGCCAATTGGGATGAAGTTATTAATTTGCCTACAATTTACAATGGTAACAAGGTTGCAGGGGTTACAATATCAGGCGCAAACCAAACTGGAGATACTTTAGTATTTGGTGGTCTAGCAAGTGGAGATACCTTTAATGCTGGTCAAGTATTCACAATTACTGGTGTTTATAAAACCCATCCATTAACAGGTGAGTTGCAGAAGGATTTACAGCAATTTGTGATTGTAAGTGATGTAACAGCTGCAGGCGCAACTGCACAAGTAAGTATTTTCCCAAGCATCACTCCTGTAATGCCAAACAAGACAGTTAATGCTAGCCCCGCAAATGGCGCGGCAGTTAATTTTTTTGGTGCTGCAAGCCAAGGTTATGTTCAGAACATTTTGTTCCAAGAGTCAGCATTTACCGCAGCATTTGTTCCAGCAAAAGTAGTGACACCAAAAGAGTTTGGTTATTCATATTCTGCGAATGGTTTGCGCTACACAGTTCAGTCCGCTGGAAACTTTAACGATTTATCTACTCAAACACGTATTGACATCATGTGGGGCTTCACCCGAGTGCGTGATTTTGCCTGCCGGATCACTGAATAATTACACATGACGACAAGTGCCCGCTATATGCGGGCGTCGTCATTTTTGGAGGACTAAAATGTCAAATGAATATCCAAAGATGCTCTACAAGGGCGACTTAGTTAATTTTGAATACGCCACTGCCGATTCAGAAGAACATGAAGAAGATTTAAAAGAAGGTGGTTGGGTTGAACATCATGAGTTGGAAGAGCCAGTAAGTATTGGTGAGACTGATGATTCAGCAGAAGACATAAAAGAAATTGATTTGGATGCTTATGTTCCTGTTAAGCAGTTCGATGAAGTTGCAGGAAAAGTCGTTGAAGCAGAAGAACAACTTGCAAAAGCAAAAAGTGAGTTCCATTCACGAATTAATGATCTTCAGCTTGAAAAGCAAAAACTCGAAGAAGAATTAAAGGCACTACCTGCAGCAACTGGCGTTCCACAAGAAGTTTATGACGCAGTCTATCAAGACCGCGAACAGCTTCTTAAAGAAAATGCAAAGTATAAATATTCAGCTATGAGTGCAGCGGAATTAAAAACGGTGCTTGATGGCAAAGGTATTAAATACGGTTCACGTGATGAAAAGCCAGCTCTAGTAAAGCTTGTGCTTGACAACCAATAACCAATCTTAAGGAGCAGTCATGATCGTCAGTGAGATTGTAGAGTCTGCTATGAAAAAGTTGGGCATCTTAGCTTCTGGTGAACGTGCTAATGGCGATGAAATGGCGGATGGCATTGAATGCTTACAAGATCTCTTGGACCAATGGGCTTTAGATAAGCTTTATATTTACAAAGCAAATACTCTGATCATTCAGCTTAATGGTGCAGGTGAGTACCGCATCGGCAATAAAGCAAACATCCAAGATTGTTGTGAATACGAGATTACAAACTGTCCAGTTTGCACACCAGATGAACCAGTCGAAGAGCCTTGCGAATGTACGTGTGGTTGTACTACTGAGATACCAAAACCAACCATGATTGCTGATATTTCTATGGTATCTGATGATGCTTGGCTTGATGACTGCAAGATTAAGCTTGTACGCAATACAAACCGAACACCGCCAGTTTATGCGCCAGTTGAGTATTGGCAAGAGCCTGATGCTTGGGTATTTAAGGTTGAAGAGGGCAACTATAAGCAACTTAGAATTAAGGTTTATACCCTCCCGAAAAACCTTAATGCTAAAGATGAACTTCCCCTACCTCCGCAGTACAAGCGCCCATTAAAGCTAACATTAGCAATTGAAATCGCATCAATGTTCGGTACTGAACCGCCTTTAAGCGTAGTTCAAAATCAAAGTAATGCTATTGAAATGCTTAAGTCCAGCAACTCAGTTCCAGCTTATGCAACCAATGATCTACCAGTAGGAGTTAGATGTTATGGCGAGTACCATCATTGATATTCCTATTGTGGGGCAGTCCTACCACCTAAAAGACTGGTCAGTTGATTGCCAGCGCACACTTAACCTTTTCCCACAAGTGGTTGAAAGTGGTAACGCGCCACAAGTTGCCGCATTACTACCTACATCAGGCTTAATCAAAAAGTTTGAATTTGATAGCTACATTCGCGGTATGTATGCCATGAGTGACCAATTCTTGGTTGTGGCAGGGCAAAAGTTACTATCCATTCGCTCTGATAATTCAGTTAAAGAACTTGGAGAAGTAACGGGCATTGGACGTGTTTACTTTGCTGACAACTCTGTTCAGGTCATGATTGTAAGCAATAACACATATAGTTTTGACCTGAAAAGCAATGAGCTAACAAAGCTAGAACTTGGCGATTTCTTTGGTGCATCTGATGTAACTGTTCTTGATTCACGGTTTATTTGGACTGTTCCTCAGTCTGGGCGTATCCAGTGGTCAGATTTGCTCTCAACTAAAACCACAGCGCTTAGCTATGCCACTGCTGAGGCTAAATCAGACAACCTTGTTCGTACAATCGAAAACAACGGCTTGCTTTGGCTTATTGGTGAGAGAACAACTGAAATATGGGGGTCAACTACCAATAAAGATCAACCATTCCAACGCATGGGTGGAGCAGTTATTCCAACAGGGTGTATTGCGCCTGCTTCTGTTTGTCGATTTGGTGGGAGTCTTGCTTGGGTGACTAGAACTGAGCATGGACAAGGTCAAATCGTAATGACCGAAGGATATTCCACAATACGAATATCAAACCATGCAATTGAAAGTGATATTTCAACTTATCAAAGTATCCAAGATGCTTATGGATTTGCTTATCAAGAAAATGGGCATGCATTCCTTCTGATGACATTTCCTAGTGCTAAAAAGACTTGGTGTTATGACGACTCTACTAAGATGTGGCATGAGCGTAGTTATTTCAATCCAAAAACCTATCAGCATGAGCATCATCGTGCTTTTGTACATTGTTTCTTTAACAGCATGCAACTGGTTGGTGATCGCCAAAACGGCAAGATTTACCAGCTCACGCAAAGCAGCAATACAGATGATAATGAAACAATTGTTCGCGAGCGAATTACTCCTGTGGTCAACCCAACGACAGACCGTTGGATCTTCCATCACTTAGAAGTCTCAGCGCAAGTTGGGCAAGAAACAAATACAAAACCTCAAATCATTTTAGATTGGTCAGATAACCGAGGCCGAACTTGGTCTTATTCCCAACAAATGGATTTAGGTGGGATTGGGGAATATGACAAGCGTCTGATCTTCAAAAGGCTTGGACAGTCATTTAACCGTGTATTCCGCTTGAGATTTACAGATGCTTCAAGGCTTGTATTGCTTGGTGCAAAGGCAAAGGTGAGCCAATGAATTTAGAACCTCCTTTTCAACACCCAATGTTTGTGAATGGGCAAATGACACAACCTTGGCGAGTTTTCTTTGATGAGCTGGCTAAGGTTGTACAGAGACTAAATGAGGCATCAAATGAACCATGAAATAGAAAATCATGACAACACTTTGCTCCTCATGCAGATATTGGGTGACATTCAAAATCGTTCCTATATTGAATTAGTGCGAGATGTAGAGCAGAAGCTAAAAGCAAGTATTGCAGAAGGCGACATTCCAGAAGGCGAAGCACCTGTTACTCATCACTTTGCCCCAAATGTTTACATGAGACAAATGGATGCCCCAGCAGGCTCGCTAGTTGTAAGCAAAATGCATCGGACTGAGCATTTAAATATCTTGCTGAAAGGCAGCTTAACCGTAGTTACTGAAAACGGCATTGAGCTACTTAAGGCACCAATGGTGATTAAGTCAATGCCCGGTACAAAGCGAATTGGTTACTTTCATGAGGACAGCTCATGGATAACAATTCACCCAACACAATTGACTGATGTAGATGAAATTGAAAAAGAAGTAATTGTCCCTGAAGAAGAAATAGACAACTTCTTAGCTTCAATTGGGCACAAACCAGAGGAGTTTAAGTTATGTCATGGGGAGCCGTAATCGCAGGTGGTGCAGCGATTGTAGGTGGCGCTATGTCATCAAATGCATCCAAAAAAGCAGGCAAGCAACAATCACAAGCCGCAGAGGCAGCCGCACAAGCCCAATTAGAGCAATACAACCAAACTCGTGAAGATCTTGCGCCATATCGTGAAGCAGGCGGTTATGGTTTGGATCAACTATTAGCAGGCTATAAAGACGGTAGTTTGCTCAAAGGTTATGATGGCTCACAACTCTATCAAGACCCGTCTTATAAGTTCCGCTTGAATCAAGGTTTAGACTCTGTTCAATCTGGTGCAGCCTCACAAGGTGGGTTATTAAGTGGTGCAACGCTTCGAGCCTTAAATAACTATGGTCAAGAAGCAGCAAGCCAAGAATACAACAATGCTTATACCCGCTATACAAATGACCAGCAAAACCGTTATGCACGATTAATGGATCTAGCCAACATGGGCCAGAACTCAGCAGTTCAAACAGGATCAATGGGGCAAAGTGCGGTCGGTGCAGCTGGAGCCAACTTAATGCAAGGTGCTAATGCAGCCGCAGCAGGTACAATCGGGGCTAATAATGCTTGGACGAACACGATTGGGCAATTAGGTTCTGTGGCTTCTGCCTACATGAATAATCGCAACACAGGAACAAAGGTGGTTTAAATGGCTATTGATGCTTCTATCCCTTTACAGGCGCAAGGGATTAATGTTGCCAAGATGCTTGATGAAGGCTCACAAATCGGTCAACTTTGGCAACAACAGCGCCTAAACAAAGAGCTTGACCGTATTTATAATGAGTCACAAGGTGATATGAATAAAATGCTGAGCCTTGGTCAGCAATCACAAATGGCTCGCCACATTGTCCCTCAATTGCAAGCCCAACAAGCAGCTAGCCAAAAAAATCTTTTAGACCAACAAAAGACCTTAGCTGAAATCGCAAACACAAATGCGCAGGCAAATGAACGTACTGCAAATGCTGGCAACACTACCTTTGATACTTCACAGAAGAAGTTTGGAGCCATACAGGGTGTTTTTCAACAGGCTGCTATGACTGGCGATAAAGGTCAAGTTTTACTTGGTTTGGATGCTTTTCAGCGAGCTGGGGGGATTACGCCTGACGAATACGCTCATCAGTTTTCACTTATTCAAGCTATGACACCCGAAGAAGTAAAAAACTATGCCAGAGGTATAGCCTTTACAGATAAAAATACAGCACCACTCTTATACCAATCTGCGAATAATGCGGCTGACAATGCAACTTCAACTGCAAACAATATCCGTACTACTGATGCATCACGCTATGCAACTGATACAACAGCAGCCACAGCTGATAAAAACCGCGCTCAAGATGCTCAGCAATTTAGTCAAACTCAGCAGTTAAATGAATGGTTGGCTAAAAATAAGCCCATTGGTACAGAAATGGGGAATGATGGCTATATGTATGCCATTTATCCGGGCGGAAAAGGTGTAAGAATCTCAGACGAGAGAGGTACGCCAATTCAAGCTCAGCCGAAAAGTGCAGGTGCCAACAGTACAGCAGCAGCTCAGAATGAAGAGCGTCAACGTATTAGTAGAGTTAATGCGGTGCTTGATGAGATTCAAGGGATCTTGCCAGATGCAACAGCAAGCTATGCTGGTCGCGGTATTGACCTGTTAGCTCGTGGGGTTGGTATTGCTACTTCTGGTGATATTGCAACAGGCAAGTTGGGCACATTAGGCGGGCAATTAGTTGCTTTAATGCCAAAAATGTCGGGGCCGCAATCTGATAAAGATGTTGCAATGTATAAGCAAATGGCAGGTCAATTGGATGATCCAACAGTTCCATTGCAAGTCCGTCAGGCAGCACTGCAAACTATTCGTAGTTTGAATAACAAGTATGCCGAAATGAACTCGCAAAGGCCTACATCAGTGCCTTATCGAAATAATGCACCTACTAATACACAGCCTCAAAACCAAGCAAAGTTGAACAATATTCTGTTTGGTAAATAAATGTGCTATAAATTCCCTCATCAAGGTGGGGGTCTTTATGAAAAAAATAGCAGTATTTGCAACTATATTATTTATACCGTTCTTGGCTAATACAGCAACATCTTATGAAATTGAGAAATCTATTAATGATGAGACTTTTGTAATTAATGGAGAGATTTTTAAAGCAAAAAGTTACTGTATGAATATGGAAGAAGGTGATAGGGTAATTTTTATAGAAGGCAGCCCACATGGAGCGTGTTCTTCAGCTAAGCTTTATAACTTAAGAACTGAAAAAACATGTAACGTTTGGTGCGAATAATGAAAAAATTAATAATTCTAATTATGCCAATAGTTGCTTTGCTTGGCTGTGCTACAGCAGATATTGTTCCTATAGGCGCAGATACATATATGATTTCGCAAACATCCGCAGGTGGCATGTTTAAAAGCATGAGTTCGCTTAAAACAGGAGTGATAAAGCGTGCAAATGAATATGCAGCCTCACAAGGGAAAGTTGCAGTGCCAATTGCAGAGACTGAATATCCTGCTTATCCGGGCCGCATGCCTGCTTACGAGTATCAATTCAGACTGTTAGATAGGAATGACTCTAAGGCTGGTGGTGCATCATTAAAGCCAAAATCAGTTGTAATTGAAAACCACATTATTACTGAGTAAATTATGTCTTCATCAAAAAGCTGCCTTCTCGGCAGCTTTTTTATTGCCTAAGGAAAAGTTATGGCATCAGCTCAAAAATACATGCAACTGCTTAACAATCCAAATGCTCGCCGAATGCTTGATTTAATCGCAAGTGCAGAAGGCGTTAAGCATGGCTATAACACACTATTTGGCAATCAGCGGTTTGATGATTTATCAGGGCATCCCAATATTCGCAAAGCATTTACCCAAACAGATGGCAAGAAAAACTACACGACAGCAGCTGGACGTTATCAATTCCTGAATGACACATGGAATGGGTTATCAAGACAATATGGCCTTAGAGATTTCTCACCACAGTCGCAAGACATTGGAGCAATCGCTTTGCTTGACCAGATTGGGGCCCTTCCCTATGTGTTAAAGGGTGATTTCGGTACTGCTATTAAAAAGTCTGGGGGGACATGGGCATCATTGCCTTCATCAAACTATGCCCAAAATAAGCGGTCATGGGACTTTATCAACAAACAACTAGGTAGCAAGGTAAGTACTTTTGAGCCTGAGTTTGTTGATTTAAAGAAAGTTGGTATTTCAGCTAATTTCCAACCAAAAATGGTTGATCTTGCAAGCGTTGGAATTGGGACAAAATCCGATTTTCAGCCAGAATTTGTGGACTTAAGGTCAGTTGGAATAGGTGTTTAAAATGGCTAGTCAAAATGATATTTCAGCCCGTATCGCAACTGCAAAAAAAGAAGGCTTCACAGATGAACAGATCTACTCAAGCCTAGCTTCTAATGCTGGATTTGGGAAACGCATTTCAATGGCGAAAAAAGAGGGCTTCTCTGATGTCCAAATTGCGCAGAATCTAGGTTTAAACCTTCAAAAAGATCTAGGACAGCAGAAGCCTATCAAGGTGTCTGCGTCTTTCAAGCCTTTTGATTGGCAAGCAGCACAACAGAAGGCTATGCAAGAACAAGCTAAAGCGGCAGGCCCTACACGGTTATGGGAATCTGCCTTGCTTGGTGCTTCTGATCTTGGTGCAGGGGTAGTGCAAGGTTTTGCTTATGCAGGTGATAAGCTCGGACAAGGGTTGAACGCTGCATTAGGCACTAACTTTGATACTGGTGCTTATGACCGGTTCACTAATCAACGGAAGGATATTCAAGACTTCCACCAAGCACGTCGCCAACAAGCTGGACAAGGATATGATGTAGCACGTCTAGGCGGACAAATAGCCGCTACAGCACCATTAGGTGCTTTAGGTCGTGGTTATGAAGGGGCAGCAATTCTTTCAAAAGCTGGTGCAGGTGTGGCAGCACAAAATGCAGCAGTTGGCGCAGCGATTGGAGGTGCAGGATTTGCTGAGAATGGCAAGCAGCGTTTAGAAAATGCAGCACTAGGTGGTATTGGTGGTGCAGCAGGTGCAGCGATTGGTGAAAAGGTTGGGCAGGGTGTTTCTAAGGTCGCTAGATCGGTTAAAAACACAGGTTCACGTGCAGCTCAACAAACAGCACAAGCCATTGATAAAAACCTTGATGATGCCTTACGTCAACAGGGGATGTCTCTTGGTGATTTATCTGATGATGTTGCTAATGGTTTACGCAAAGAAGCCCGCGATGCATTAAAAGCAGGAAAGAACCTAAATCCCGAAGCAGTTGCTCGAAAGGCAGTTCTGGATCAAGTTGGGATTAAGGGTACAAAAGGTCAGGTGAGTGGAAATGCTGAAGTTTGGCAAAGAGAAGCTGAACTTGCAAAACTTCAAAATGTAGGAACACCACTTCGTGAAAAGTTTATTGAAGACAATAAACAATTAGCCAACTTGTTAGAAGATGCTACCACAAGAACAGGTGGCAAGGCAGTTGATCAATATGGTGCTATGCAGAGTGTTGTTAATTCATTAAATTCTCAACTTGATCAAAACAAGCAATTCATTGGTGCCGCATATGATGCTGCAAAAAAAGCAGCAGGTAACGATGTTGTGATTGATGGTCGTGGATTTGCAAACGATGCTTTCACTGCTCTGGATCAAAATTATGCGCTCTCAAGCTTGCCACCAAGTGTTCAAAAGATCATAAAAGATGTGGCAGACAACCCTGATAAGTTCACTTTAGGCAAATCAGAAGAACTGATCAAAATTCTGAATCGTGAATACAAATCATCATTACTAATGGGTCAGCCAACAAGCTCGACATACTCAATTGGCTTAGTCCGTGATGCCTTGAATAAGCGCCAAGCTGAAGCAATGCAGGGGTTGTTGACTAATGGTAATGATGCTGCTCAAGCATATCAATTCGCACGACAGGCTAACCAATTCAATGCAAATCAAATTGAAGGCATGCCTTTGCTACAAGATGTGAGAAAGGGTGTTGAGCCAGATAAGTTGTTCAATAAACATATCTTAAATGGAAATGTTAATGAGCTTGATCGAACTATTAAGCTACTCAACAACGTTAATCCTCAAGCGGTAGCAGACTTGAAACAGCAAACCCTTGAGTATATTGCGAATAAGGCCATTAAGCAGAATGGTCAGTTTAGTCCAGCATCAATGAAAGGGGCTCTCGATTCGATAGGGGATCGACGCTTAGCAATTCTATTTGAACCATCTGAGCTGAAAAATATTAAAAATATTAGCAAAGCAGGTGAATATCTTGTCACCCAGCCTAACAACGCATATGTGAATAATTCAAACTCTGCGTCAGGTGCAATCAACAGCCTTATGAATTTCTTTGGAAGTCCAAAGGTAAAATCAGTTTTAAATCTACCCTACCTTAAGGACTATGTGGTTGACCCTGTTACTAACTATGGGAATAGTCGAGCTGTTAGCAACTCACTCCGTCCAGACGTGTCAGGTTCACCAATTCCACCAAAACAACCAACGCCACAAGAACAAACCCTAATAGATCGGTTGGTCCAAGCAGGCTTACTTGGTGGCGCAGGCTCTACAAGACAGTAAAATTAATCAATCTCACAACCTCCTTCGGGAGGTTTTTTTATTTGAGGTCAATATGTATCCATTAATGACCAACGTCACAGCACAATTTGTTGATGACAACGGAAAGCCTCTAGCAGGTGGGCAGGTGTGGACCTACGAATCTGGAACAACAACGCCTAAAGCCACTTATGTTGATCCTGATGGGGTAGCCAAGAACACCAACCCAATTATTCTGGATGAAGCAGGGCGCGCCAATATCTATCTAGATGATGGGGCTTATCGAGTAAGAGTTTTATCAGCTGATGGCGTCCTCATCGCAGATACAAACAAGCTTTCCCGATATGTAACAAGCACCGAACTAGATGAATTTATTCAGCAAGTACAAGATGGTTTAGATGAGCTGAATCAGGTCAAGGAATCTCTCAATACTTATGTTGAGCAAGGAATTGAAGCTCAAAAAGGTGTTGCTGGTGGCTTAGCGCCATTGGATGAAAATGACAAGATAGATCCGCTTTATCTTAAAACTAGTGACGCTCTAGATCTCGATGATTCAAAGACATTAGCGACTTCAAAAGCCGTTAAGACGCTCAATACCAAGAAGATCGAAAAGAAAGACTTAGCCTCTGGTGATGCACCTATATTTGCTGCCCGTGCACGCGGGTCATTCAAAGGTACGGATGGCACCAAAGTTGGTGATGGTGGGAATTTCAAAGCAGTAACTCGTCTAGGGGTTGGCTCTTATGAAATCGAACTTACAACAGCTTTGCCTGACACAAATTATCAAGTTCTCCCAAAAGCTTCCAACAATGGCGTTTTTTCAGCTCAAGACGCCAATCTTGATTACACCTTCACAAAGACCACTACAAAATTTCGACTGGTTTGCACATTTGGTGGCGATAACACCACCGGCCGATTCGACCCTGATTTAGTGGATTTCATCGTTTTCTAATAACACCCGAAAGGGTGTTTTTTTATGGATAAGTAAAAATGGCACAACTCGCTCCAATGATGCAGCTGCGTCCCCGCTTTGAAGACAAATGTGGACATCCTCTAGCTGGGGGCAATGTATTTGCATTTGAAGCAGGCACATCAAACCCTAAAGCAACTTATGCAGATGCCGAAGGAACTATCCCAAACACACACCCGATCAAACTTGATTATCGTGGTGAAGCAGATATTTTCCTATTATCGGGCCGTTATAGATTTGTTGTGTATTCATGCACTGGCGTAAAAATCTATGATGTTGACGATGTTGGTGAATGGCTCGGAACGCTTACAGCTGATCGAGTGATGGATGGTGATAAGTCTCAACATCAAATTAATATCGATCAAGCTGAGAAAAATCTAGAGCTATCTGAAGAAATTGTAAGTTCAGTAAAATCTGAGCAAGACAGAGCACTTTTAGCTGAATCAACTCTTCAGACTAGTATCGGTAATGAAAGCACTCGAGCCACAGATGCAGAAGCAAATCTAAGCTTAAAAATTGATGGCGAAACGTCACGCGCACAAGCGGCTGAACAAAACCTTCAGGTTCAGATTACAACAGGCAATGCTGGCATCAAATACTTCTCAACTGAAGCTGAGTTATTGGCATTTGTACCAACCACAACAGATCCAAAGCAAGCATATGCTTTTGATACAAAGAAAAACTATTTGTGGAAGCTTAAATCAGGGTCGACTACTGAATATGAATGGAAAGATGAAGGTAAAAGTCAGTTGGCTCTGGCTGAAGAATTTACTTCAGAAAAGATTGAAGGTGCAATAGGTGTAAAGCCGCAATGGTTCGTAAAAGATAATAACAACCTAATGCTGGCAGCATTTGAAGCAGAGCAAGCCTCGTTTGCCAACATAGATATATTAAAAACAACTATTGCTAATTTACCCTTACTTTTTGTTGGAGAAGATGGTTTTACTTTAGTTCCACTACCAGAAGATCCTCCAGAGGTTCAAAGCTCTACTGGCTCTAATGTTCTAATCGATTTATCAAACCCCACACTAAATTCACTTATTGTAGGTTGGGCAGACAAGTCATACCAATTATATGTTCCTCAACTTTTTAATGATCGAGTATTAATTGGAAATCAGAAGAGCGTAAAGTCTTCATTTATCTCTAAAACTCTTCCTTACTCAAAACAGAGCAATGAGCTGTTAGATATTGACTTATCAAAAGTTGGACCAACTGCCCAAATCATGTTTCGGAATGATTCTGAGTATACAAAACGAACGTTAATAGACTTAAATATTAAGTCTATTTCTAATGGGGCATCTAATCTAAAAATTCTTATGATAGGTGACTCAATAACGTGGAATGGTGCAACTAATATTGCTCATGATGCCCTTGTTGAACACGGCTATACCCCAACTTTTTTTGGAACACTTGATAAATATTCAACAGTCCCGCCGATCTCAATTAATGACTATCTGCATGAGGGGCATTCAGGCTGGGAAACAGGAGACTTTACTAATTATATTAATGATCGGTCTCAGCCAGTAGCTGTTGGAGATGAGGCTAAATATTTGGCAGCTCAGGCTCCATATCAATTAAAAAATGATTTTAACCCTTTCATTCGTGTAGCAACTGGCTCAGATGATCCAGCATTAGTTCGAAATGGTTATATCTTTGACGCGGTTTTTTATCGAGATAGATTTGGTTTTTCTAATGATGTTGATTGTATCTACATAGCAACAGGCACTAATGATCTGCGCGACAGAACCGATTCAACATTAATTCCAATCTATGAATCTGAAATGAAAATCATGATTGATAGTCTAAAGTTAGCCTTTCCAAATTCAGCAGTTATTTTATGTGTTCCAAATACATCAAATACAGCTGGACGCAACACTCTTTGGAATAAATATTACCGCCTACAGCGTTCAGCAATGAATATTGCAAAAACCAGAAGTGCGGAACGTATTTATTTTGCCCCAATTCATGCGATGACCTGCCCAGAAATTGGATATTTACATAGTGGCGCCACTGACACCATCAGCGGAGCAGTTACTGGATCTTTTTCTGATGAAATTCACCCTTATTACGCTTCGCGTATTCAAACTTGGTATCAAGCTTCTGCATATGCGGCAGCTGCAAAAAACGGAGTAATCTAATATGACTAAAGTAGTTGTAGTGCATGGGGAGCTTGGGGAAAACGATAACTCAAAGTTGGTTTTAGAAGTTCCTGGAGCTGAATATATTGGAATTTGTAATACCTCTTTGTCGAAAGTAAAAAATAACTTTGCTCCTTTACAGAAAAGATCGCAGATAGTTGGTTCTTTAGTTGTTCAGCCGAACTATACATCGTTCAAGTCCTTGTCCAACTATATTCAGACTGATATTAGAGAGCAAAACGAGATGACTACATTCGTTGTTGCTAAAACAGCAATTGTCCCGAACTCAACGACAAATGCAGTTGCTTTTATATCCAATTATAAATCCCCACCATTAGATGGTTCGACTGGAACACTTCTAAACTCATTTTATCTAGGAGTCAATTCAGCAGGAAAGCTAATGACAATTAGTTTACAGGGGAATAATGCTACAGATGCGTCCGCAGTTGCGGCAGCTTCAGGAATAACAAACTGGACTGCTAATGAATATCACTTAGTAGCAGCGCGGCTAACAAACACCCGTGTTCAGCATTGGGATAAAACAAAGAACTATAGCATTTATGCCGATCTCACCAAGCCACGGTATTTAGCAGCAAACAAGTTGCGAATTGGTTCGACTTATACTGATTTTGCAGGAGATGTTGATATTGCGCTTCTAATTCACTATCCACGTGCACTTTCTGATAGTGAGATTGATACTGTAACTGCCTGGATTCGCAACTATATGGCAGGGCGTGGAATAACAGTTTAAAAAAAGGGAGTTAACACTCCCTTATTTATAAACATTCACGAATGTAAGAATGGATATTTTTATTTGCATCGACCAAATCAAAATCAGCAGTAATACTTGAGGTTTTCACCTTTAGAAACTTTGACTCTTCCATATCTTTTAAAATGGATCGACTATCCTCAGGTGAAAAATTCACTAAATCATCTGCAACATTAGCTATATATGATTTCTCTGCCTGATCAGTGGTAAAGGTAAAGTTACGATCAAGTTTAAGTGGTCCTTTAATTCCAAAAGTTGAAACATGTGTTTCTTTATCACACTTAATTCCAAAAGATAGTCCAAGGGTATCATTAGATGGTTTAAGTTGGATTGACTCTTGGTTTTTTGGGCCATTTAGGTTGCTGCAACCAACGAAAACGATAGTAGTGAGCAAAAGCAAAGATTTATGCAAGTTCATATTTGTATAAAGTATTAAGTTTTGTACTATTCTAGTTTTTTTGATGTAAATATAAATATTTAGTTATATTTTATTTCCAACTTAATTATATGTGAATATCCAAAAAAATCAAAGCCCCGCACACGCGGGGTTTTTTATTGCCTAACATTAGGGGGAAGGCACATGCAAGAGCATGAAAAAACATTTCTGACCTTAGTCATTCTTGGAGGGCTTATTGGTATGAGTAAGCTGTTAGTTTCAAAAGAACCTCTTTCATTCCGACTGTTAATTGGGCGAACTATCCTTGGTTCAGCATCTTCATTAGTTGCTGGATTGGTATTACTTCAAATTCCCGATATCTCAACAATTCCATTAATTGCCATTGCATCTGCTTTAGGTATTTTAGGTTCGACATTTATTGAAGAATTTCTCAAAAAAAATGCGCCTAAGTGGGGTGGGTAATGAGCACTAAACCATTCTTCGACGCTGCCCGAGTTATTGCAGGCGGCAAACTCACACAAGCACAAGTAGACGATCTAAATAAAGTGGTCGATAAACTTGCACCAGGTGGAAAAAATACAAGTGATGTTGGTGTAAATCTAATTTCAGGGTTTGAAGACACTCGATTCACAGCTTATGACGATGGGGTAGGAGTCTGGACCATTGGCACTGGCACCACAGTTTATCCAAACGGTGTGAAGGTTAAACAAGGTGACACTTGCACATCTGAGCAAGCTAAGACTTACTTTAAGCATGACTTAGCGAAATTTGAAAAGACAGTTAATGAATCTGTGACTGTGCCCATAAATCAAAATCAGTTTGATGCTTTGGTATCGCTGACTTACAACATTGGCTCTGGTGCTTTTAATAATTCAACCTTATTAAAGAAACTGAATAAACGTGACTATCAAGGTGCTGCTGATCAATTCCTAGTTTGGAATAGAGCAGGCAGCAAAGTTATGAAAGGTTTAGTTCGTCGTCGAGAAGCAGAGCGAGCACTATTTTTAAAGAAGTAACTTATATGTGTAAGCGTACCAAAGTTGCATCAATCATCACATTGCTGTGCTTCCTTTTCTCAGGTTGCACAGCTCACACAATTAATAGTAACGTTAATGTCTCAATTTGTGTGAGTGCACTCTAATGTCAGTTCAACTAATTAAAATTCGAGATATAACAAGTGATCGAAATGTAGACCTATTAGCTGATCTAGACAAAAGCGGAGAGGTCACCAAAATTTACGACTACAATGGCAATGAATTAAAAATTAATTTCTTGCGTGACGAAGTTTATTATAAAAAGACTTGGTGGAAGTTCTCTAAGAAACAAGGCGGCTAAACCGCCCAGCTATCCACAATATCTGCCCAGTCTTGCATCATTTTGCGTCTGCTTGATAAATACTTGGCATGGTTATATGTAGCTCGAGTTTTATTTTCTTCGACATGAGCTAATTGTTTATTAATCCAATCTGGCTCATATCCTTTTTCATTCAATAAAGTTGAGGCTGTGGCACGGAAATCATGAGTTGTTACTTCAGGCAAGCCAATAAATACAAGTGCTCTATTTAATGTAGTTCTTGCTAACATCTCATCATCACGATAAGGGGCTGCAAAGACATATTTTTGATGACCTGTAATTTCGTATTGCTCCTTCAACAATTCATAGAGTTGATCAGACATAGGCACGATATGAATGTGATTTTTCTTGTTACTTCGTTCCTGTTTTCGTCTTCTGGAAGCTTTTGGATATTTAATAATTCTATCTTCAAAGTCTACAAAAACCCATTCTGTCCTACGCACCTCGGAAGCGCGTAACATCGAATACATTAATGTTAGACAGGCATTTCTTACAGTCCTAGTTCCACCATAAACATCAAGTCGTGTTCTAAGCCTAATACGCTCTTCCTTTTCTAATGGTCTAGCATGTTCTGGTTCAGGCTTTTCTATAGCTTCTTTTACGGCATACGTTGGATCATCAGAGGCTCTAAGAGTGACGACCGCATAACGCATAACAAGACCAATGAATCTTCGATTTAAGTTTGCTACAGCTTCACCAGTACCATAATGACTTAGCTTTTTAACCCTAGAAACAGAGTTTTTCATGATTGTTAAAACGTCAGCCGAATTTACTTCCTTGACAGGCTTATCACCAATCACCTTGTAAACATCTTTTTCCATGTACGACTTAAATTGTTTTACATAGTCATCAGACTTATATTTCATATTTTCGATTATGTATTCTTCGGCAACCGCTCTAAACGTGTTGCTTGCATCTTTACTTTTCCCCTTTTTTATTCTGAGCTTTTCCTCAACGGGGTTTATCTCATCTTTGAGTAATGCCTTATTTTCATCTTTTTTCTTTCTAGCCTCAGCTAAAGAAACAAGCGGATACTCACCTAGGCTGATTGTTCCTTCTTTGCCTAGTAGTGTATATTTAAGCCGCCAAATTTTCTTACCAGTTGGCCTTACCTCGATGTATAGTCTTTCTGCATCCAGAACCCTGTACATTTTTTCTTTTGGTTTGAGTGCTTTAATTTTGGCATCAGAAAGCATTAAATTACCCGTTTGAAGTTTTCTGTTACCCGTGAGCATACCCGTTTTAGGTGCAGATTAATACAGATTAATACCGACTAAAACAGACTAAAAGAAAGTAGGAATAACTGAAAAGAAAAGACTTTACCGATTAATACAGATTAAAGCAGAGTTAAGTGAATATTTTAATTGCGAATGATGACGGTGTTTTTGCGCCAGGTATACAGGCTTTAGCTGAAGCATTAAGACCACTTGGACGCGTGGTTGTGGTTGCACCAGAAAGTGAAAGAAGTGGTTTCTCAAGTGCATTAACATTGGATCGACCATTACGCCCCATTCAAATTGCCGAGGATGTCTGGGCAGTAAACGGTACACCAGCAGATTGTGTTTATTTATCCATGAATGGTTTGTTTGATTTTGAGTTCGATTTGGTCGTGAGCGGAATCAATAGTGGCGCAAACTTGGGTGATGATGTTTTATATTCGGGAACAGTAGGGGCTGCATTTGAAGGTCGTTTAATGAAACAACCTGCAATCGCTGTGTCTTTAGCGGGTCCTGATGTGCGTGCCTATAACAATAAAGAAGATTATGCTCAGGCTGCTCAATGGGTACATGATTTTATTGCAAGCGGATTACCAGCTTTGCCTCCGCGACATATCTTTAATATCAATATTCCTGACGTGCCGCAGTTAAAAGGGGCGCAGATTACATATCAAGGTCGCCGTGCTCAATCTAAGCCTATTACCAGTCATGTCGATCCACGAGGCCGTCAGGTTTACTGGATTGGACTAGCAGGTGAGGCGGTTACAGATCCGCAGCGTGTTTCAAGCCAAATTCAATCTGATTTCTTTGCGGTTGCAAATGGCTATGTAAGCGTTACACCGATTCAAATGGATGCAACAAATTACGCCGTTTTGGAAGATTTGCAGCTCAGTTTGAGTCAATAACTTGCCTCGAATGTTATAACTTTGTGAATAAAGAAAAAGAGGAACGTGTTTCCTCTTACTTTTTTGGTACTCTTAGCCGAAATGATTTGTAGCATTTAGTGAGGGAGATCAATGCATTTAATTGGGCAACAAAGCAGAGTGCATATCCAAAAAGACAAAATAATGAAAATTATGATGTTGTCTGTAGCAGTAGGCTTTACTGCGGTTATGGCTGGATGTGCTTCTAAACCACAAATTAATAATAGTTCTCGCTATGCAATGGCCCCTAACTATTACACAGTTCGTTCAGGTGATACTTTAAGTGGTATCGCAATGCGTTATGGTCTGGACTATATCAGTATCGCCGAAATGAATGATATTGCTCCACCATATCGTATTTATGTTAATCAGTCTTTGCGTTTGAAGAAAGGTTCTTCACCAAGAACGGTATCTACGCAAGTTATGGCGCAGCCTGAGCAAATTAAGCGTCAAACGATTGCTCTACCAACCACACAACCTGTTACCCCAGTAACTCCGCCTACAACGACCGCACCGTCAACGAATACGACAGTGACTTCGGTTGCACCAAATTCTAGCTTACGCTGGATAAAACCGACCAATGGGCCAGTGATTCAAGGCTTTAATTTGGCAAATAATGTCAAAGGAATCCGTTATGGTGGAAATCAGGGCGATCCTATTTATGCCGCAGCGGATGGTCAAGTTGTCTACGCAGCAGATGGCTTAAAAGAATACGGCAATTTGGTTTTAATTAAGCATATTGATGGTTATATCAGTGCCTATGCCCACAATAGCAAGATGTTGGTGAAAAGCGGTGATAATGTAACTGCTGGACAAAAAATTGCCGAAATGGGTTCTACTGGGGCATCTCAGGTCATGCTTGAGTTCCAGATTCGTTTGGACGGAAAACCAATTAATCCTATAAATCTTTTACCAAAATAGCTAATGCATAAAACTTAGGTTTCCTCGTATAATATAATTGGTTGCTTTCATTACAACAATAAGCATTTTTTATAAATTTAGAATTAGATTTGAGGAAACCTATGTTAGATCAGCTTCGTGCGATGGGTGTTTTTGCTTGTGTGGTTGAAAAAAGTTCATTCAGTGGTGCGGCACGTGAATTAGGAATTACAACAAGTGCGGTGAGCCAGCAGATTCGCTCCCTTGAGCATGAAATGGATGTAATTCTATTACACCGCTCCACTCGTAAACTTAGTTTGACAGAAGCCGGACAGGCTTTTTTTTCAAGCTGTCAAGAAATGTTGGCAGCTGCTGAAAGGGGAAAAATCAGAATTAATGAATTGAGAGATGACTTAATCGGGGATTTGCGTATCGCAACAACTCCTGATTTAGCAGTTCAACACCTCATTCCTGCATTATCTCACTGGATGTCAGCTCATCGCGGTTTATCTGTGCATTTTGAGGTTGGGCATCGTTATATCGACTTAATTGAAGAGCGAATTGATATTGCAGTGCGCATGAGTTCTACTCCAGTAGAAGAAAGTAGCTCTGTTATTCCAATGGCTTTTGTCGATCAAATTTTAGTAGCTTCTCCAAGTTATCTAAATCAATCTAGTCCAATTGTGCATCCTCATGATTTAAGAGATCATGAGTTATTGTCGATTAATGTAATGAATGAATCACACAATTTCCATTTTCAACATGTAAAAACGGGTGAAACACTTAATGTTGAAATGCAGAGCCGTTTGCAGAGCAATAATTTACAAGTTGCAAAAGCGTTATGTCAGCAAGGCCATGGAATTGCCAGAATTTTATATTTAGATGCTCAAAAAGAGTTAAAAAATGGTTCTTTAATTGAACTCATGCCTGATTGGAAATTGCCAACTTTTACTTTGTATGCAGAAGTTGCCAAGCATGATCAACAACCAATGAAAATTCAGCGCTGTGTTGAAGCACTTAAACAATACTTTAGTCAGTTAGCAGGAGGACGAGCGATCCAAATCGTTCGCTAATTTTTCCACTCTAAAAGTAAAAAGGGCCTGTATTTGACAGGCCCTTTTTATTATTTCTGTTTTAAGGTTGCAACTTCTTCTACACTTTCTTGTGGCAGATCTTCCGCAGTAAGTTCTTCATGCTTCTTAATTTTTTTCTTATTTTTCTTTTTCTTCTTTGGCTCCTCTTCAATTTCTGCGCCATCTTCAATGGCTTGCCAATATTCGAGTTGCTCCATTACAGCAGCATAAATAGAGTGTTTACTGTACTTACCTTTTTTGTCGAGTGTACCGACAGGGCGGGCCATTAAAATCTCAAGCGCTTGATCAATCGTATCAATCGCATGAATATGGAATTGACCACTTTGTACCGCATCAATCACATCTTGGCGTAACATCAAATGCTGCATGTTTTGACGTGGAATAATGACACCTTGTTTGCTAGTTAAACCTTGTAATTTACATGCATCATAGAAGCCCTCAATTTTTGCATTTACACCACCAATTGGTTGAACTTGGCCTAACTGGTTCATAGAACCCGTAATTGCCCATGATTGATCAATTGGTATTTGGCTAATTGCTGAAATTAATGCAGAAAGCTCGGCAACTGTTGCACTGTCGCCATCTACTTGCCCATAACTTTGTTCAAATGCAAGCGCAGCAGAGAAATGTAAAATCTGTTCACGACCAAAGTGAGCTTTCAAGAAGCTAGACATGAGCAACACGCCTTTGGCATGTAGTGAACCGCCAAGCTCTACACTACGCTCAATATCAAGAATATCACCGCCACCTTGATAGACTGATGCAGTCAAACGTGAAGGTAAACCAAACTCTACATCTGCATAGTGAATGACAGAGAGGGCATTGATTTGACCTAAACGATGACCAGAAGTTTCGATTAACTGAGTTCCACGTGACAGATCTTGCCAGTAAAGCTCTCTTAAATAGCCTAAGCGATACTGTCTGTGTTGTAGTGCCAAGTTAATGTGCTGGTCAGTTACAAGCTTTTCATTGGCTTTAAATGCATGGTGATGTGCTTCGCGAATGAGGTCGCCCAAAGTTGAAGCATGTAACGACAGTGAGCTTTGGTCTTCTGCCTGACGGCTTGAGTCGGTAAGTAAAGCTGCTAAAGCACTGCGATCAAACGGAAGTAATTTATCTGCTTGTACATAATCAGCAATTAGCTGCATGTAGGCTTGCTCATTTTCGTCATTACGTTGCAGAGTATCGGTAAAATCTGCACGAATTTTAAAAACACTGCCAAGCTCTGGTTCTACTTCTAAAATTTCATAATAAATCTCAGGCTCTGCCATAAGAACCACTTTAATATCAAGCGGAACAGCAGCAGGTTCTATCGAGATAGAGCCTGTTAACGTCAGCATATGTTCAAGAGAAGAAAGCTTGAGCTGACCTGATTTCAAGGCACGTTTTAAACCCTGCCATGCATAAGGCTGTTCGAGTAATTGCTCAGCCTCAAGCATTAAAAAGCCACCATTCGCTTGATGTAGGGCACCTGGACGAATGAGAGTGAAATCTGTGGTAATTGTGCCGTTGTGAGTAAGTTGTTCAACATGACCAAGCAAGTTGTAGTGCGTTGGGAAATCTTCAAAAATAACCGGTGCACCACTGTTTGGTTTGTTTGAGACAATTACATTAGCTTGATAACGTGCAGGCACACGATTGAACATTGCCGGAGCAAAGTCATCTTCTTCTTGCTCTAAAATGAGTTCAACATTATCAATTACATCTTGAGCATATTGTTTTAAATAATCTTCAAGGCCTTTGACTTGACCATATTTATTTAAAATCAAATCCATGCGTGGCTTAACCACTTGAGTCGCGATGTCTCGATTTAACACAGAGACTTTGTCACGTGCGTCATCCTCTAAATCACCTAAATGCAAACCAAGACGCTCAAGCTTTTTATCCATGTAGCGAACATTCGCCGCAATTTCAGCACGTTGCTTAGTATTTAAAGCATCAATTTCTGTTTGGGTGAGTTCTTGCACCTGATCATCTTTTACTTGTACAGGTACAAAGCCATGCTTTTCATTGCGGGAGATGAGTTTTAAATCGAGCTCTTCACCTTCTTTGGTTAACTCGACAAGCGCTTGTTGCTGCTCATCTCCAGTTTCCTCACGGATACGTTCAATACGGTTATGATAGGTCTCGGCACTAAAACGGCGTTCAAGCTGTTTTAAAATAATTTGCCAAGTTTGATGAAGGGCATGTTGAAACTTGGTTCCTTGTCCAGCGGGGAAGCGTAGAGCAAGTGGTTGGCGTGCCTGCTTAAAATTATAGACATATACCCAGTCATCTGGAGTAGGCATTGTTTTCGCATGTTGTTGGAGTAAACGCTTAATCATGGTGCGTTTGCCCAAGCCTGCTGTTCCTACCGCAAAAATGTTATAGCCAGAGTAGGGTAAAGAAATACCTGCTTCTACCGATGCTTTGGCACGGTCTTGCCCTAAAAAATTATTAAGCGGTTTTATACGTTTTGTAGAAGCTGGAATTTTTTCAAAATCTGGAATATGTGTAAGTTGTTCGGGTTTTAAGGCTGTTTTATCCAAAGTCATTTTTATATCAGGTTGCTCAAAAGCTGAAGGAAATGCATTTATTGTGACGTTTGTGGTGTTTGTTTTAGCGAGTGATAAAGTTGAGATGGTCACTTGATCAAGTTTTTGTGTCACTGTTGATATCCAGCAAAAGAAAACGAAGGTTGAAGCTTAAAGGTATACAGGTTTAGCATAAAATATCAAGCAAACTTGCCGTTTTTATCGCCAAAACAAAATTGATTGCATAAAGAATCTTGAAAGGAATTGTAAGAAGGGTTTGAATAGGCACATTTATAATTTATGGAAAATAAAAAACGAATGACCACACAAGCTTCGGGTTGGGTCTCGGCTTTTAAAGCATTTTTAGATCGCCGTGCATTAATTATGCTGTTTCTAGGTTTTTCTGCCGGAATTCCGATTTTATTAATTTTCTCTAGTCTCTCTTTATGGCTTGGAGAGGCGGGCATTGATAAAAGTGCAGTCACTTTTTTTAGTTGGGCTGCCCTAGGTTACTCTTTTAAGTTTGTTTGGGCTCCCCTTATTGATGAGCTACCTGTGCCCCTCTTAACCAAGATGTTAGGTCGAAGACGAGCTTGGTTGTTGATTGCGCAGTGTTTGATCGTTTTGGCTATTTGTATTATGGCTTTCTCTGATCCTGCTTTAGGTCAAAGTTATCTTGTTCAAATGGCGGTAGGAGCAGTATTACTTGGTTTCTCGGCAGCAACCCAAGATATTGTGATTGATGCTTACCGTATTGAATTAGCAGAAACAGAAATGCAAACGGTTTTGGCCTCTACCTATAATGCTGGTTACCGAATTGGAATGATTGTGGCAGGAGCGGGCGCATTATTTCTAGCTGCCCACTTGGGAACTGCTAAGGGTAATTACATTTACGAAGCTTGGAAAACGACTTATTTAACCATGGCAGGCGTTATGTTAGTGGGTATTGTCACGACCCTACTTGTACGTGAGCCTGTTGTAAATCGTGTTTATAAAAATTATAAGAGTAGTGATTACTACCGTTTGGTTCTCGTATTTTTTATTGCCGTTATTTCATTCGTAGTCACTTATATTTATTCTGGGCAGGTTACCGAGGCCATTTCACAAGCTGGCAATATTAAAGACAGTGCTGCGTTATTTGGTTTAGAGGCTTTAAGATTTTTAACTGCAACTGCTGCTGCGATTTTTGTAGGTTACCTACTTGTTAAAATTGGTGTGGTTAACCAGCAAATGGCTAAAGAAACATGGATTGCACCAATTCTAGATTTCTTTAAACGCTATGGTGTCAAACTTGCATTAGTGTTGTTGCTACTTATTGGTTTCTTTCGTATTTCAGACATTATTGCTGGTGTTATTTCTAATGTGTTCTACCAAGATCTTAACTTCAGTAAAGAGCAAATTGCAGAAGCAGTTAAAATTTATGGGGTACTATTTAGTTTAGTCGGCGGTTTCTTAGGTGGTCTTTTAGCACAGCGCATCAACATTATGAAACTGATGTTTGTCGGTGCAGTTTTGGCTAGCTCTACCAATTTAATTTTTATTGGACTAGTAAAATCTGGTCAGCCATTAGATATGGTAGATGTAAAAGTTGGTGAACACAGCTATCAAGTCAAGCCAGACGAAGTCGGGTTATGGAAATTAGAAGTACCAAGTTCTGCTTTTAGCGGAACAAAACAAATTGAAGTAAAAGCTGCTTATGCTTCAAATGATGTAGCGCCTGTTACACGTACTCAGCCATTACTTACGGCTGAGTCAGCTAAATTACCTCTACAAATTTTACCTGTAATGGGTAATGATCAGGTTTCACTTAAAGATGGTGAGGGAAGTGTTGTGGTTCGAGGGCAATACTTTGGACAAACATTAACTCCTACCCAAAAAATTATTATTAGCCTTGATGGGCAAAATTTTGATGCAAAAATGACTGATCAAAAAGGTGTTTTTAGTGCAGCCATTGATGCGAAAAAATTAGTCACATCGACCAGTAAAGAGCTTAATGTAGCTGTAATAGAGGGTGACCAAAAAATACTTTCTGCATCTCATCCATATGCTGTTAACTCAAATCTAAAAGCACCAAGTGAACTTGATGTGAATATTGATCCAGTATCGTATATTGATCCGCTTTCTGGTCAACCAGTGGAAGTCAGCGGTAAGGTCATTAAACCATATAGTTCTTTATGGCTTTATTTTGCCATTATTGTCGATAATTTAGCTTCTGGTTTGGCTGGTGCGGCATTTATTGCATTTCTTTCAAGTTTAACGAGTGTCTCATTTACAGCTGTTCAATATGCAATCTTTAGTTCACTCATGACACTTACTCCAAAACTTTTGGGTGGATATTCAGGTACCATAGTCAGTAATATTGGATACCCAAAGTTCTTTTTGATGACAACTCTTATTGGTATTCCAATCTTGATCTTAGTGGTTTGGGTTGGAAAATTGCTAAGAGATCATCAAACACATGAATCAGAAAAGGCAGGTGAATAAACATGCGAATGCTTCATACAATGTTGCGAGTAGGCAATTTAGAACAATCTTTAAAGTTCTATACCGAAGTATTAGGGATGAAGTTACTTCGTAAGCGTGATTATGAAGAAGGGCGCTTTACACTAGCATTTGTTGGTTACGGCGATGAAGAAACCAATACCGTGCTTGAGCTTACCCATAACTGGGATACATCAAGTTATGATTTAGGCAATGCCTATGGTCACATTGCTATTGGTGTTGACGATGCTTACAAAGCGTGTGAAGAAATTAAAGCACGTGGTGGCAAAGTTGTGCGTGAAGCGGGGCCAATGAAAGGTGGTGTTACCGTGATTGCATTTGTTGAAGATCCAGACGGCTATAAAGTCGAATTGATTCAACAAGATGCTAATGCGACAAATAACTAAAAATTGACTGTGATGCTTTAAGATTTAGTTCTTAAAAGTCTAGCTTTATTTTTTTAGCCCAGTATGATGAAGGCTTGACCAAATGGTCAATTTATCAACTGGGTTTTTTATTTATCTAAAATAATCATAGGATATGGCTATGCTGAAGTTATTGGCGCTTGATCGATTTACAATTTTATTGGTTGGAATGGTATTACTTGCAACATTCTTCCCAGTCAGTGGTCAAGCAGCGCAATATTTCAATACACTGACCACAGTCGCAATTGCAATTTTATTCTTTTTGCATGGTGCGAAACTATCACGTGAGGCTGTAATTGAAGGTATTTTGCATTGGAAAATGCATTTACTGGTCTTCGCATTTACTTTCTTTATTTTTCCAGTAATTGGTTTATTGGCTAAGCCAATTCTGTTACCTCTATTAGGTCAACAGCTGTACTGGGGTTTTTTGTTTATGTGCTTTTTACCCTCTACAGTTCAATCTTCTATTGCATTTACATCAGTGGCAAAAGGGAATGTGGCTGGAGCAGTGTGTAGTGCATCTTTTTCGAACTTGATTGGTATGTTTATTACACCAGTATTGGTGAGCTTTTTTATTTTAGGCCAAAGCCAACATGGGTTCGATCCAACGGCTTCAATTATACAAATTACATTATTACTGTTAGTACCATTTATTTTAGGTCAATTATTACGTCCGTATATTTTCCCTTATATGGCAAAAGTTCCAAGTATTGTTAAAGCATTCGATCAAGGCTCGATTTTGATGGTGGTGTATGGCGCATTTAGTGGAGCAGTAGTTGCAGGGCTTTGGCATCAAGTAAGTTGGAAAACTTTACTCATTCTCACAATTGCATGTTCAGTGCTTTTAACGGTCATTATGCTGTTAGCACTTTACCTACCGCGTGCTTTAGGTTTTAACCGAGCAGATCAAGTCACGGTTTTCTTTTGTAGCTCTAAAAAGACCTTGGCAAGTGGTGTTCCGATGGCGCAAATTCTATTTATTGGCCAGCCTTTAGGTATGATTGTGTTACCTATTATGATCTTTCATCAAATCCAATTAATGGTGTGTGGGGTGATAGCAAATTACTGGGCTAAATCGAAAGATTAATTCGCAAAAGAAAATTATTTGACGTATAATGTTGCCCACTTGTTGTGCTTAGCTCTAACCCTAGAGGTTTCGGTGGGCCAAAAGAATGGTCTGTTGTGGTGTTGATCTGCTCATTTTGAGCCTGTCCTCAACTGAAGTTGAGAGTGATCAATTGCGATGACAGCTTAAGCCTTTCTTCCAATTAGGAGTAATCGACGATGCGCGCCGATATTCACCCAAAATATGAAAAATTAGTTGCAACTTGTTCTTGCGGTAACGTAATCGAAACTCGTTCTGCTTTAGGTAAAGAAACTATCTACCTTGACGTATGTTCAGCTTGCCACCCATTCTATACTGGTAAGCAAAAGAATGTAGACACTGGTGGTCGTATCGACAAATTCAAACAACGTTTTGCTGGTATGTCTCGCTCTATCAAGCGTTAATACTGCAACACGAAACAAAAAACGGGCTTTATGCCCGTTTTTTGTTTTTCAGTACAACACCATTATTGGTCTTGTACGTCTGTTAATCGATCAAGTTTTTTCTGAAAATATTGACCTTGCAAGAAACGAGCTTCTACATTCCAAGCATTTGCAAATGAGTTCATGTCATTAAGTTCACTCAGTAAAATCCCGACTGGTTTTACAGTTAAATAGTTCAGAACCTTTTCTTGTAAGCGTGCTAGACCATCATCTGAGTTTAACAGCTCTGTTTTCTTCGATTGCAGTTTTAAATATTGAACATCAAGTTGTTGCAATATTGATTCGCTATACATAGAAGAAGAGAAACCCCGAATCGAAATTTCTGCGCCGTGTTGACGCAGGCGAGCTATGTGTTGCTGAGCAATTGCAAGATGAGGCTGAATTGCTTGTTCTGAAAATTGTAAAACCAGTGGGCTTTCAAGCTTACTACCAATAATGGTGAGTAATTTCGAAATGAGTTCAGGGAAAGATTTATCTTTGAGCAAGATATCAATATTCAGGTTAATAATCAGTTTAGCTTTCGGGTATTGAGTAATAAAGTTATGTAGTTGCTTACATGCCTCAACCAAAATCCAGCGATCTAATTGAATAGAAAGCTCACTGTCTTCTCTTAATTCAGCCAAGTCATTTATGTCATACCATTGTTCATTACTAATAAAACCGCTAGTCACCTCATAGTTATGGGTTTCTTGATCGTGTTTATCGTAGATCTGCTGATATTTTAAATGAATTTCACTTCGAGCTAGTTGTTGCTTTAATTGCTGTAATACGGATGATTGCAGAGGATCATCAACATGTTGAAGGCTTAGATCAAGCGATATAGGCGAGTTGGCAGGCTCAGGAGCGATAGTCTCGATGGTTGGAGCTAACTCAATTTCTGACTTCGCTTTAGGCAGCTCTTGCAGACTTGTTCGATCAAGTAGCTTTGTAAAGCTATCTTCATTTAAAGGTTCGGTTATTGGGGCATAACTCAGCTTAAACTGGATCGAGTAGTTAAGCTCATTAATCTTTAATAAATGCTCTTTTTGCAAACTTTGCAGACTAACTAGTTGAGAGTTAAGAACGTTGCTGTTTTCAGCTTGTAAAACTCCAACATATGCACCAAGTTCAATATTAAAAATCGGCATTTGCGCGTGTTCTTTTAAGAAACTTTGCAGCTGATTAAAATATTGTGCAGGAGTTTGCCAATCTTGTTGAAATACTCGTTCGGGGCACTGATTTAATTTAAATAAAATTAATGCGTTGGCTTGAGCAGGGTAGGTCGATAGATGTCGATTAATTTGTTGCCAAGCTGTTTGTACCCCATAACTCTTTTCGGCAAAAACTGTATTTGCTGGTGTTGTTAAATCCAGTTGATAGTCAATGGTTAACTGTACGGCATCTTCTTCCTGACTAGGAATAAACTCTAGTTTTAGCGCATTATTACCTGAAATTGCCGCATGTTGACTCTGAATTTCAAAACGGGCCTGATCAAATTGGCCTAATGAAATTTTCTTAAATCTTTGTTTAAAAACATTTAAATCATTAGGTTGTAAAACATCTAAGATAGGCAGACCAATAATCTCGTCTTCTTGCTTAAAACCAAAAAGGTTGAGGTATTCTGTGTTTGCCTTAACATGCATCCCTTCTTGAAAAAGGGCAACTGCTTTATGGCTGTTATTGACCAATGTTTGTGTATGAGAGTGAATTGTTTCTAACTCATTGGTCAGGCGTTGTTCGGTTTGTAATAAGTGGCTATATGACAAGGTCCGAAGAAGGGTGATATAAAAATAATCTAATGGTTCTAAGGGAACTACATCATAAATGCCTTTTTGAATATAAGCTTGATATTGCTGAGGTTGATAATCTTCAGGTTGTAATAATAAAACAGGTAAATTTGGCTGCTCAGATGCTTGAATGAGGGAGAGAGTTTGTTCAATTTTTAGGTCATAAGCACGACCAAAAATAATAACATCCCATGGCGTATTTAACTGTTTTTCAAAACTTTTTAAATCATCAAGTAATAATGCCTGAACTTGATAATCATTCCCCAATAATAAATTTAAAATCTGGTTATAATGTAGCTGGTTGTCATCAATAATGAGTAAACGTGTTTCAGTACGTTTTAACTTTTTAGATAATAAAGAGTTTCTCACTTTAGTGCTTCCCATAAATCTTGAGTGCTAGAGTTATTACCCTTTTTCATCATGAACTGATCAAGCAGACCTTGTTGCTGCTCATTCAAAAGCTCGAAATGAAATTGAATAAAACTTTGCGTAATGAGTTGTGCTTTGAGTAGATACACTTTGATTTCTTCTGTCCCCAATCGTAAATGAATTGTTTGTTGCTCTCTAAAAATTTGAGAGCCCGGTAAAATAAGCGTATTTTGTATTTCTTCTAGATTTTGTGTTTGTAGTAATAGTGCGGGATGATAATTGCGAGTATGACGCTCAGCTTGAATATGCACTGAACAAGGGAACATGGCTTGCGACAAAATCTCTAAACCTAACTCTAGGGATTTTTCGGTCGATTGTTTAATCCAGCGAATTACACCGCCACGCCATTGTCCATGCAAAGTTTCTTTAACTAAAATGTATTCACCAGTTCTTAAGTTCTTTGGTGCTTCGCCAGACCATTTAATACGATATCCATTAACACTAATATCGAGAACGGTAGTTTGATAAATGGTTTTGCTTTCACGACTCAAGCGTTGATAAGAACTGGTTTGTTGTTCTTTTTTCTCTAAGTTGGATAAAACTTTAGATTCGCTTTGTAAATTATAGTTATGGTTAAGCTGTAGCGTTTCTTCAAAGTTTTTTGCTTTTGATAGATAGAAATGTGCAGTGCTTAAACCAAAACAAATTTGGAGCTCTGCATTGTACTCATAACGTTCATGGCGACGTTGAGCCGTGGTTCCTAAAATCGTTTGAACATGAAACTTTAAAGCAGGGCTTAAATAAAACTTTTCATTTTTAGAAATATATTGAGCATTTTTATGCATGGTTGCAGTGACATGCTCAAGTAAAGCTTGCGTACCTATAAAGATGCTTGGGTTAAAGTTAGAGCTACGCTTGGTATTATAAACAGGTGGATGATCTTTATTTGGGTCGACCACATATTTCGTCAATGCGGTATCTTTTGGCAAAATATGAATCATTCTTGCCCAGTCAAAACTACATTGAAATAATGCCTGAATCTCTGACTGACGAATCTGGTTGGTATTTAAAATATCGAGCAAAATCAGTTGAGCATAGGCCTGAGTGATATTTGCTAACGGGTGGTGGATACCCTGAATATGATTGATATTTGTCAGATGGTATTTGTGTTGAACAGCGGTTTCATAGAGCTGATGTGCAATTAACCATTGTCCTTTAAGAGGCTCGCTATAAAGCATGTGCTGCTGATAAAGGAGACTCGTTAACTGCTTTAAAGCATGAAAAGTCGATAGAGTACGCGCCGTTTGCAAATTCTTTTTTTGCTTGTAGGCAAAGATTGAAAACTTTTGATGCTGTAGCTGCTCATGACTATTTTGTGCAATATTTAAATAAATACTGGCGAAATAGCAGCGGAGCAACATCGCTAATTCAATAATGTGCTCATTACGATCTGTACTAATCACACCTTGGTTAAAGAAGTTTTTCTCTAGGCTGGCGAGTACATTGTTAATGGTCGGATGAAGCGTTTGTATGAGATCGAAACGTAAGGTTTCACTACATTTTAATTCATTAAGTTCTAAAATGGCTGTGAATAATGCTTTTGACGTATCGCCGAGTTGCATAATAGAAAGGGTAGTGACCCATTCATTAAGATCTTTAATATTGGCTTCACAAAAGCTTAACCGTTCACGAGTGAGTTCGGTTTGATTGTGAAAAATGTCCGACAGCGCATTATTCATCATCACTTATTATATAACTCAAAAAGTTGTAGCCCCAAAAAGCGGTGTTTTATTCTTTTCGCCCGCAATTTCCCTGACGAGTTTAGGAACCAAATACCCCGGTAGGTTCGCTAACACGTCACGATAGATATCATCTATCTCGGATGATTCTAAATCAAAATGTTGTGCACCTTTTACTTTATCTAAAACATGTAAGTAATAAGGCATAACGCGAGCTTCAAATAAACGATAACTTAAATCAATTAACGTCTGTGCAGAGTCATTGACACCCTTAAGCAATACTGCCTGATTTAGTACAGTAATGTGATGGTCAGATAACTGCAACAATTTTGAACAAGTAAAGTCATCGAGTTCAGAAGCATGGTTTGAGTGTACCACCAGAACTATACGCAGCCTACTGTTTTTTAATAAAGAAATTAGCTGTTCGTCGATCCGGTTAGGAATGACAATTGGGACTCGTGAGTGAATTCTCAGAATCTGGATTTGTTTGAGAGATGATAGGCGTTCTAACCAAAGTGCTAATTTACGGTTAGAAAGAGTAAGCGGGTCACCACCACTTAAAATGATCTCGTTAATGTTCGGGTTTGCTTCAATATAGTTTTTAATATTTAGCCAATCTTCATTTTTTGGCAAATTTTCTTGATAAGGGAAATGACGACGGAAGCAATAACGGCAATGTACGGCGCAAGCACCAGTCAAAGTCAGTAAAAAACGTGACTTATATTTATGTAATACGCCCGGTAATTGATTTGCTGCTTCTTCACCTAATGGGTCAGTAACGAACTCAGGATGTTCTTCAAGCTCTAGATGATGAGGTAATACTTGTAGCAAAAGCGGGTCAAGCGGGTTTTTAGCGTTCATTTTTCCGACGAACGCACGAGGAACACGCAATTTAAACTTTTCAGAAGCCAGAATCGCACCCGATAATAGCTGTTCTGAGGATAACTCGAGTAGGCTTAGCAATTCCGAAGGATCAGTAATAAGGTCACTCAGTTGAGATTGCCAGTTTTGCTCTTGGTATAAATAGTTTATCATTTGACACGATTAAGATAATGCAACAACGCATTATATCGCATAGTTGACTTGTTAAGTTTGGAGTGTGCCTTTCATGGCCTATTATTCTACAAATGATTTCAAAGCAGGCCTTAAGGTTATGCTTGATGGTAACCCATGTTCAATCATGGAAAACGAATATGTAAAACCAGGTAAAGGTCAAGCGTTCAACCGTGTAAAATTACGTAACCTTAAAACCGGTAAAGTATTAGAAAAAACTTTCAAATCAGGTGACTCTTTAGAAGCAGCTGACATCGTTGAAGTTGAAATGGAATACCTATACAACGATGGTGAAATGTGGAACTTCATGGATCCTGTATCTTTTGAGCAAATCGCTGCAGACAAAATTGCTATGGGCGATGCTGCTAAATGGTTAAAAGACGATTCAAATGAAAAATGTACAATTATGTTGTTCAACGGCGTACCTTTAACAGTAAGCCCACCGAACTTCGTTGTATTGAAAATCGTTGAAACTGATCCGGGCGTACGTGGTGATACTTCTGGCGGCGGCGGTAAACCAGCTAAGCTTGAAACAGGTGCGGTTGTTCGTGTTCCGTTATTTGTTCAGCAAGAAGAAAGCGTTCGTGTAGATACTCGTACTGGCGATTATTTAGAGCGTGCATAATAGTTAAAAAATACACTATTATCGAAGGGATGATGTAAATCATCCCTTTTTTTATGCGAAAGTATAAGAGGAAAAAAATTAAAGGAGGAGTACAGTCACAAGGATTTGCTAGAGAACAGTACATAACAATATAAAAATGCTGTAGTTATTTATTGAGAGGTTAAGAATGGACACAATGCAAGCGAAATCTACGCTTCCCTCCAAGCTGGTCTGGAGCCTAGTGGCAATAATAGGTGCAATTTCTTTTGGGATGCTGGCACTCAGCCGTGGTGAACATGTCAATGCGGTTTGGCTTGTACTCGCTGCAGCATGTGTATATAGCATCGCATATCGATTTTATAGTCTATTTATTGCAACTAAAGTATTTGAATTAAACCCAAGACGTTTAACCCCAGCACATCGTTTAGCCGATGGTCTGGATTATGTACCCACCAATAAATATGTGCTTTTCGGTCACCACTTTGCTGCAATTGCAGGAGCGGGGCCATTAGTCGGACCAATTTTGGCTGCACAAATGGGCTTTTTACCAGGAACGATCTGGTTATTGGTCGGTGTGGTTTTGGCGGGTGCGGTACAAGACTTTTTAGTTTTATTTATTTCAACGCGTCGAGACGGTCGATCGCTTGGTGAAATGGCAAAACAAGAACTCGGTTCTTTTGCCGGTATTGTGGTCATGCTCGGTGCGCTTGGGGTAATGATTATTATCCTTGCAGTACTGGCTTTAGTTGTGGTGAAAGCACTTGCCCATAGTCCATGGGGTGTTTTTAGTATTGCAGCGACGATTCCAATTGCATTATTTATGGGCGTTTACATGCGTTTTATTCGCCCGGGACGTATTGCCGAAGTTTCTATTATTGGCTTCGTCTTAATGATGCTTGCCATTGTGTATGGCGGACATGTTGCAGCAGATCCTTATTGGGGTGAATTTTTCACTTTAACAGGTACACAGCTTACATGGTGCTTAATCATCTATGGATTTATTGCCTCAGTTTTACCTGTCTGGTTATTGTTAGCACCACGTGATTATCTATCAACGTTCCTTAAAATTGGTGTCATTTTAGGTTTAGCAATCGGTATTGTGATTGCATTACCTGAATTGAAAATGCCAGCAGTGACTCATTTTATTGACGGTACTGGCCCTGTATTCTCAGGTAGCTTATTTCCATTTCTATTTATTACCATTGCCTGTGGTGCTATTTCTGGTTTCCACGCACTTGTATCAAGTGGTACAACACCAAAACTCGTGAATAATGAAGCTGATATTCGTGTGATTGGTTATGGCGGCATGCTCATGGAATCTTTCGTCGGTATTATGGCGATGATCTGTGCAACTGTCTTAGACCCGGGGGTGTACTTTGCGATTAATGCTCCTGCGGCTGTGCTTGGTACAACTGTAGAATCTGCGGCAGAAGCTGTGCGCAATTTAGGCTTTGTTGTTACGCCTGAAATGCTGACTTTATTGGCTCAAGAAGTGGGTGAAAGCTCAATTCTTTCACGTACGGGTGGTGCACCTACATTTGCGATTGGTATGGCACATATCATTTCGGAAATTTTTAATAGCCGTGAAATGATGGCGTTCTGGTACCACTTTGCGATTTTATTTGAAGCATTATTCATTTTAACTGCTGTAGATGCGGGTACTCGTGCTTGTCGTTTCATGGTGCAAGACACGGTTGGTATTGTTATTCCTGCGGTTAAAGCATCAGGTTCATTCTTCGGTAACTTAGTCGGTACAGCTGTTGCGGTAGGTGGATGGGGCTTCTTCGTCTATCAAGGTGTGATTGATCCTCTCGGTGGTGTTAACTCCTTATGGCCTTTATTTGGTGTGGGTAACCAAATGTTGGCTTCGATGGCGCTCATTTTGGGTACAGTCATTTTGTTTAAAATGAAAAAAGAAAAATATGTATGGGTGACCATCATCCCAACAATTTTCTTATTCGTGACTTGTATGACTGCGGGATGGCAAAAGATTTTCCACGAAAATCCAAAGATTGGTTTCTTGGCTCAAGCGAATAAATTTTCAGATGCGATTGCTCGTGGTGAAATTCTTAAACCAGCCAAAACTATTGCTGAGATGCAAAACATTGTGATGTCAAATCAAATTAATGCTGCGCTTTGTGGCTTCTTTATGATTGTTTCGATTGTCATGATTATTGCTTCAATTGGTATTGTGCGCCGTGCTTTAGCAAGTCCTAAACCGACTGTAAACGAAGCGCCAGCTGTATATGCCGATCCGGAAGTGGTCACCCCACGAGGAGAGTAATGATGAATTTTAAATTTGCAAAAAATGGAACTGTCATTATTGCGAAAATCATCAAAATGACGGTGCTCTCGCAAAAAGAGCTACTACTTTCGCCAAAGAACTGGTCGCGTATTGCAACTTTGTGGCAGCGTTTGCAGCAAAGCTTTCGACTGATGGTGGGGGTTCCAGACTATCAAACTTATCTGGAACATATGAAAGCGCATCATCCTGATTTAACACCAATGGATGCGACGACTTTCTATCGTCATTGTGTTGATTCGAGATATCCATCGGCAGGTGGGAATTTAAAGAAATGCCCTTGTTAAGTTGAGATTAATAGTCAGCTAAAGAAACGGTATGTGGTTAAACCATGTACCGTTTTTCTTTTTTGGAAAATGAAAAAGAGTTTGCTTAAAGTCTGCTCACTTGTATTTTTTTAGATGGCAAATCACTTGTTTTGCTTTTGAAAAATGAATATTATGCTTTCCATTCTAGGTGTATAGCTCAGTTGGTTAGAGCGCTACGTTGACATCGTAGAGGTCTCCAGTTCGAGTCTGGATATACCTACCAAGACATTAAAGTCATATAAACTCGAATAGCTTTACATGACTTGAAAAGCCCTAAACTATAATGGATTAGGGCTTTTTTATTGGCTTCCATAAAACGGTTCGGAATATAGGAGCGATAAATAGAATCCTATAAATTTACTAAAACATTCCTACTTCAAAAAATCATATACCTCTAAAAATCCCCCCTTTATAAACCCCACTTAAACAATAACTATCTTATTATTTATCCTTACTTTTTAATGATCTAATTTAAAACAAATGTCATTTTGTGTGCTTGACTGCTAAAGGGCAGAGCACTATCCTTTGCCTGCTGGCCGACATTGCCAGTCGGTTTTAGCAGACCGTTCCGAAAAGCATTAAAAGTTAATTCTTTTAGTGACGAACCCTCGTGCCCCCTCTACGGTGGAACGGGAGGGGGACACCTTCGGGTGTGCTGGGTTTTTTCGGCCAGTCTGCTAACCCCCTTTCGTTCTGCCACCATAATTCTATAAATGTCTGGCAGAACTCCCAATAAAAAGGAGTTGGCTTTGCATATTCATTATTTCTTGGCAGCCTTTGCCAAAACCTATAACGACACAACTTAAAATTTAAAGCAGCTTGATGACCTTTAGGGTTTTCAGGCTTTAAGTCATTACGGCTCAAAAAACTTGCATTAACTATAAAACTTGAGATGTGCCAAGCACAGTCTTTACGGCTTTGCTATGCCTTTTTTTCTCCCAAAAAAGTATCTCGTTTAGAAACAACAAAAATTTATAACGGTAAAAATATGCCAAATTTAGTTCTCTCAACACGTGCTATTCAAATCATTAATACATCAATTCATTTGTTTCACCATCACGGATTTCACACAGTGGGCATCGACCGAATCGTGAAAGAGTCTCACACTCCAAAAGCAACTTTTTATAACTACTTTCATTCTAAAGAGCGATTTATAGAAATCTGTTTGATCGTGCAAAAAGAACGCTTAAAAGAAAAAGTAGTCTCAATTGTTGAGTACGATCAAAGTACAAACGTGAAAGATAAACTTAAGAAACTTTATTTCTTACATAGCGATGTAGAAGGGCCATACTATTTATTATTTAAAGCAATTTTTGAAACCAAACTGACCTATCCAAAAGCCTATATCACCGCAGTGAGATATAGAACGTGGCTCATCAATGAAATTTATAGTCAGCTTAGAACACTCAGAAATGATGCAACCTTTCAGGATGCCAAATTATTTTTATATATGATTGAAGGCGCAATTATTCAGCTTTTAAGTTCGGATGTGGCAATTGAGCGGGAAAAGGTGTTGGATTGTTTTTTGGTGGGGTTGGTTTAATGCAAATTTTATTTATCAAAAAAAAAACTTGTTTATTAAACATGACTCATATAATAAATGGGAACACAACAAGCATCTCTACCGCTTGATCTAGGAGGTCATTATTTGAAGTTATTTATTGTTATATTTATTGCAATTTTTTCTAGTATTGGACTCATTTGTTTAATTGCGCTACTCAGAAATTTAAAAAATTATTCACCATCTGGTGAGCATGATCATTCATCTGCTTCAACACATCATTTTCACGATAATAGTCCGAGTCATCATCATAGCTCTAGTTATTCAAATGACTGTTCATCATCATCTTCAGATTCAGGAGGATGTGATGGCGGCGGTGGCGGAGGAGATTAAAAAAAGCCCTTTTATGCAAAGGGCTTTTTTATGATTTAAGGTAAATCGAACCAGATAAATTGACTGTCTTCAGTTGCATGGATTGTCGCTTTATCTTCAAAAACTAAAGCATCGCCTGCTTTAACTTCTTGATCGCCAATGCGGACTACACCTGAAATCACGTGCACATAGTTCACTTTTTTAACCGTATCAACAGTTAACTCATGTCCTTTTTCCAATACAGCAGATTTTACTTCTGCATTTTGGCGAATATGCATTGGTGCATTTGCATCAGGACCTGCAATTAAATGCCATTTGTTTGGATCTTTACGCGGGTCAAGATTAATTTGCTGGTAATTTGGCTCTGCATCTCTTTCATCAGGAATAATCCAGATTTGTAGTAAATGTACAGGCGTATCAGTGTTGTTGATTTCACTGTGGGCCACACCTGTGCCGGCACTCATGAGTTGCCATTCACCCGCTTTAATCTGGCCTTCATTTCCCATGGTGTCACGATGTGAAATTGCACCATCTAGCACACAGGTTAAGATTTCCATGTTGTCATGGGAGTGCGTACCAAAACCATTATGCGCATCAATCTGGTCGTCATTAATTACACGTAGAGCGCTTACACCCATATATTTAGGGTCATACCAACTACCAAATGAAAAGCTATGATAAGACTCTAACCAGCCTGCTTTTACATGACCTCGATCTTCACTACGATGTAGATAAGCATTCATGATCTAATCTCCCAAATTTTTATTTATCTCTTGAGAAATATCTTAATGTTCTATAGAGGCTAGAAAAATAGGCTAACTGCAACATGTCGTTGCATAATTGATATGGTTGTAAAGTTTTTTATGGATCAATGAATTTTCTAGAATAAAAAAACCTGCCATGCAGGCAGGTTTTTAATAGAACTATTAATTACTCAAGGAATTTAACAGTTACGCCAGAACGTACTTTATTTCCTAAATCGTTTGCATCCCAGTTCGTTAAACGGATACAACCGTGTGAAGCTGTTTTAGAAATTAAAGACGGGTTTGGTGTTCCGTGAATACCAAAAGATTTTTTACTTAAACCAATCCAGATATTACCTACAGGAGCATTTGGACCTGGTGGTAAAGAAAGCGGTTTTAAGTTTTTACCTTGTACGAAGTTAGAAGGTGAGTAGCTATACCATGGGTTACGAGCTACACCAACTACCTTGTAAGTACCGGTCGGAGAAGGCGTATCAGTACTGCCAATTGTTGCAGGAAATGATGCAATCATTTGGTTACGGCTGTTGAAGAGGTACAGTTGTTTTGCACCCTTATGCGCAATAATCAAATGAATGTCTTCTGGTAAATCATTGCGTACGTTTGGAACAATGATTTTTTCACCCGCTTTTTTGAATGTCGCAGTTGGGTTAATTTTCTTTAAGAAAGCTTCATCAATGTGAAACTTCTCACCCAACATTTCGCTAACACGTGTGTAGTACAAACCTTTCATTTTGGCTTGTAATGCGTAGTCAGAAGGAATCGACTCAGCATATGGACCTTTTAAGTCAGCATCAGAAATCGTGTATTCAATAAATGCTGGCTTGGTTTGTTTAGCAACTAACGCATCCCAAGTTTCTTTAGTGAGTTCACCAGTAGGTGACAAACCATTCATTTGTTGGAATGAAGAAATTGCTTTTAAAGTGTTTTTACCGCTCATGCCGTCAATTGCACCTGGTGATGCATGTGCATTATTTAGCATAACGTGAGCACGTGCATAAACTGGAAGCTGGCCTTTACCAATATTTTCAGACCATTCCGCCGAGTTTAAGCTATCTAAAGTCCATGATGCAGCGGTTGTCGCAGTAGCCGTAGACGCAGCAGTGGTTTTAGCAACAGCTGGAGTCGACGCCGCGATGCCTGATTCAGCATTTGGGTCTTCAGTTTTCTGTAAATTTTGTAATGTTGTTGACGCTCGATTTAGGTCATTTTGTTCTTGAGCGGTAATTTGTGTCGGAGCTTGAGCTTGTACAGTTGAAGCTGCTTCTACTGCTAAAGGATCAATCGGATCTTCTACAGGAGCTGATACCTTTTTAGGGTTCAGGGGTTGCTCAGTTGTTGAAGCAGCAAAAGCAACATTAGCAATAATACAACTTAAACTCATAGCGAGTAATGAGCGAACAAACATGTAATTCAACCTTAAGAATTTTCATATAAGCAATAGGAAGATTGATTTGATCTCAAAGTGCATAAAACTACCAATAACTCATCTCTATGAGTCCAAGATTGGCAATTTAGTGATTAAAAGAATATCAATAAACCCAATGTAACATGTTGCAAGTATTGCAGAAAAGCCCACTACTTGCAGTAGACTTTTGTGTAAATATGCATTTTTTAGTAGATTGACGCGTTTTTTGTGTGAAATTGAAATTATAAAATTCTCTATGTTTTTGATATGATGCTGCCACATAAAGAATATAGAGATTGGTAATGACGACTTTGAAAAATGATCGTTTCCTACGAGCTTTGTTACGCGAACCTGTAGATACCACACCGGTATGGATGATGCGTCAAGCGGGACGTTATTTGCCTGAATATCGTGAAACACGTTCAAAAGCAGGCGACTTTCTATCTCTATGTAAAAATACAGAATTTGCTTGTGAAGTAACTTTGCAGCCTTTACGCCGTTACGACTTAGACGCAGCGATTTTATTTTCAGATATTTTAACAATTCCTGATGCATTAGGTTTAGGGCTTTATTTTGAAACGGGTGAAGGCCCTAAGTTTCAAAAGACGGTTCGCACTGAACAAGATGTCGCGAATTTACCCAAGTTAAATGCAAAATCAGACCTTGATTATGTGATGAATGCGGTAAGTACAATTCGTTCTGCTTTAGGTGGCCAAGTTCCACTGATTGGTTTCTCTGGTAGTCCTTGGACGCTTGCAACTTATATGGTTGAAGGTGGTTCAAGTAAAGAGTTCCGTTTCACCAAGCAGATGATGTATGCGCAGCCAGAAGTTTTGCATGCCTTACTTGATCATTTAGCAGATTCAGTCATTGATTATTTAAATGCTCAAATTGATGCAGGTGCTCAAGCCATCCAGATCTTTGATAGCTGGGGCGGGGCATTAGCATACCGTGAATATGTGGAATTCTCTTTAAACTACATGAATAAAATCATTGCAGGTTTACAGCGTGAGAAAGACGGCCGACGTATTCCTGTTATTGTGTTCACCAAAGGTGGTGGTCAATGGTTAGAACCAATGATTACCACTGGTGCGGATGCATTAGGTTTGGACTGGACTACTCCGCTCAATACAGCTCGAAATGTTGTCTCTGGACGCGTAGCGTTACAAGGCAATCTTGATCCTGCTGTTTTATATGGCTCGGCTGCTTCAATTGAAAAAGCAGTGAAAGCGATGTTAGACGATGCCTACGCAAATGGTGAAAAAACAGGTTACGTTGCTAACTTAGGCCACGGTATTACCCAGTGGGTAGACCCTGCACAGCCAAAAATCTTTGTAGATACAGTACATGAGTATAGTGCTAAATATCTAGGATAGTTTTTTGTGCGCCATCTGATTTTACCCATTCATTTTATCGGCAAGGCTGTTTCGGCAGCCTTGTTTGGTATTCTGCTTTTAATTGCTTTTGCTTTAACAGCGCCGATGGGAAGCCATGAATATATGGGTTTTTATCGCTATGATTATTTACTTATCTATGCATTGTTAATCCAGATCTGCTTACTTTATTTAAAGCTTGAATCATGGGCAGAAGCCAAAGTTATTGCTTTATTTCATGTTATGGCGATGGTCATGGAAATATTCTTAACACACCCTGCAATTGCATCATGGCAATATCCTCAGCCCGCCGTATTTAAAATCTTAACTGTGCCTTTATTTGCAGGCTTTATGTATTCGGCTGTGGGTAGTTTTTTTGCACGGTCAATCCGACTGTTTCAAGTTTCTTTTGAAAAGCTTCCTAGTTTTAGAAGTATGCTTTTATTGGCATTTTTCTCATATATAAACTTTATGAGTAAATTTTTTGTACCTGATATTCGCTATATTTTATTTGCGATCAGTATTTTTATTTTTTGGAAGACTAAGCTTTATTTTCAGCTCAATGAACATAAATTTAAAATCCCGATGTTACCTGTATTGTTTACACTCGCTTTTCTCATCTGGATTGCTGAAAATATTAGTACTTTTTATAAAATCTGGCTCTATCCAAGTCAGGTAGATGCTTGGCATATGGTAGGCTGGGGTAAACTTGGTTCATGGTATTTATTATTACTCTTAAGTTTAGTATTAGTGCTTAAAATATTAGGTCATCGAGATAATCAAGGTGACTGGAATTTAAGATAAATTTTTCTTTTGCACTTTTTATCATATTGTTTATTTTTTAATTGCTAATTCACAGCCTTCTCGTTATCTTTAATAGCGTGTAATAAAAATTACACATAACAATACAACACATAAGAAACAATCAATAATGATTTTGGAGTTATACATCTATGTTAAAAAAATTAGCTTTAGCTGCGTTATTAGCAGCTGGTTCAAGTGTTGCAATGGCTGACAACGATGTAGGTTGTGGTGTGGGTACACAAGTCTGGGCTGGCAAAAAAGGAGTAGCGCCTAAAATTCTTGCTGCGACAACAAACGGTATTTTTACTAACCAATTATTAGGGATCACTTTCGGTACTTTAGGCTGCCGTCAAGGCGGAACAGTAACTGCTCAAGTGGTTACATTCACAAATGAAAATGCTGAAGCTTTAGCTCGTGATATGGCAGTAGGCCAAGGTGAAAGCCTGAACGTACTTGCTGAGTTAATGCAAATTAAACCTCAAGATAAAGATCGTTTCTTCAAAGTTTCAAAAGCAAACTTTGGTGAAATCTATTCAGCAAACAACCAAAATACGCTTCAAGTATTAGCATCATTACAAACTGTAATGGCTAAGGACGACGTTTTAAAAGCTTACGTATAAGTTTGAAACTGAAAACCCTGTCGTATGGCAGGGTTTTTCTTATATTTAATGATAAAAATTGATGAGCTTAATGAAGTCAGTTGTTTTAGTTTTTGCCTCTTTGGCAGTGAATATTGCGTATTCAGCAGATATAAATCCATCTATTCAAAAATATTGGTCAATCGCAGAACAACAAAATCTAGATCAAGACATTACATGGCAAAGGCTCATGTATGCCAATAAAAACCAGAAAAGTGAGGTCACTTACGGTGGCTATTTCCTATCAAAAAATGGAAAAAATAATCTAAAAGAAGAGCTGAAAGCTGACATCTCGGCACTATTTATGCCTGCTCAAGATAATCAGTCGATTCGTTGTAAGTTCCCTGCACGGAGCCAATGGCTCATACAAAAAGTAGGTATTCAAGAAAATGAACTGCCTCAAGTAAAGTGTTCAGAATTTGAAAACTGGATTGGGCAGATCAAGCCCTACAAAGCGACATTAATTTATGCGACCGATTTTATGGGCAATCCTAGCTCCATGTTTGGCCATACGTTATTGCGTTTAGACCCAAAAGATCAGCAACAATTAAATTTAGTTTCTTATGCTGTAAATTATGCAGCAACTGTGGCAGGGAACGACAACTGGTCATATGCATGGAAAGGTTTAACAGGGCAGTATCCAGGTGAATATTCACTAATGCCTTATTACCGTAAAGTAAAAGAGTACGGCGATTTTGAAAGCCGTGATTTATGGGAATATGAGTTAAATCTATCACCTGAAGAAACTCGGTTTTTAGTAAGTCATATTTGGGAAATGCAACATGTGAGTTTCCCTTATTACTTTGTGAGTGATAACTGTGCCTATCGATTGTTGGGATTGGTCGATTTAGTAAAACCTGAATCTAATTTACAAGAAAAATTCACTTATGCCTCCATTCCAATGGAAACTATTAAATCAATGCAGCAGCAGGGACTTACCAAAGCTCCTGTATATCGACCTGCATTAGAAACTCAGTTATTGGCACAAGCTCATCAGCATGGTGCTTCACTGGCGAAGATGGCTCATCAAATTACGATGATGCCGACACAGCAGTCTTCTCAGATTTTAAAATCATTTAGTGAACAGGATCAGGCTAAAATCCTAGAGATGGCTTACGATGATTTATACCTTCAATTTATTAGCCGAAAAATAGAAGAAAGTGTTGCTCAGCCGCAGTTACGCCAGCTTTTAGCACTCAGAAGTCAGATTGATTTAGATAAGCAGCGTCAAGAACCTAAAAGACCAGCAAAGGAACCAACTCAAGGTCATAACGCTCGTAACTTTTCCTTGAAAGCTGGTGAGGTGCAAGGTGATAAGTTTATCGAACTTGGTCATCGGCAAGCCTACCATGACTTAATAGATCCTCAAGGCGGATATCGTGCAGGTACTCAATTACTCTTTTTAAATGGTAATGCGCAGTGGCGTAATGACCATTTAAAACTAGAACGTCTTGATCTGTTAGAAGTGAACTCTTATAACCCGATTCAACCATTTAAAACACCACTGAGCTGGGGATTTAATTTAGGTTGGCGTCAGGAAGCTATTCATGAAGGAAGCTTTAATGAAGACAAACAACACGGTGTAGCAAGCTTTAATGCACAGGTCGGTTACAGTCTTGCAGACTATGAGCGTAAGCATATTTGCTATGGGCAACTACAGACCTACGTACAAACAGGTTCAAATCTAGATAAAGGATGGCGTGTAGGCGTGGGTCCAACTTTAGGTTGTATGAACCAATGGTTTGAGCGCTTCAACTCTGTCGTGCAAATTGAGTTACCCTATTGGGAAGACCAAAATCAATGGAATTTGAGAGTCAATACGCAGTGGCAATATGTAATTAATCGCAATAATGCTGTTCGTTTAAACTGGGATTATGAACAACAAAATCATCAAGACTGGATGAAATCAAGTCTAGGATATGTTTGGTTCTTTTAAAGAATAAACCCATAAAAAAAGAGAAATGAGATTATTCATTTCTCTTTTTGTTTTAAGAAAAGACGATTATTTCTTTATGGCATTTAACACAGCATAAGCTGCTTTAATGCGTTCTTCATTCGGAATACGTTTATTGGTCAACATGACTAAACCAATATTTTCTTTAGGAATGAACACGACATATGTTCCAAAACCGTTAGTCGAACCAGTTTTGTGGAACATCTTAACGGAAGGTTCTTTTGAAATAGCAGTCACTTTATTAGGCTTCATCACGATTTGTTCTGAATTACTGTCTAATAAAGTTTGTAAAGGTGCTGGATAAGAGAACTCTTCCCAACCAAGTGCCTGATACATGGTGCCGACTTGATAGAAACCTTGATGTGTTTCATTAATTGCACGTTGAATATTTGCTGGATATTTTTGTGGATTTAGGTTGGCATTAATAAACTTAAGCATATCAGGTAAGGTAGATTTAACGCCGTATGCTGGTGCATCGAGTGGACCGGGATTAACGCGAATCGGCTGATTTTCTTGGTTATAGCCAAATGCATAGTTTTGTAACTGAGTTTTAGGCACATTTACATAACTATGTTTTAAGCCAAGCTCTGGAAAAATTGTGTTTTCCAAGACTTGGTCGAAAGGTTTATTGATAGACAAAGCTACAACTTTTCCAAATAGACCAATACTTGGGTTTGAATATTGTCGATATTCACCGATTGGGTTTTTAGGTTTCCAGTCTTTGAAAAATGTTAAAACTTGCTGATCTGTTTTTACTTCATCTGGAAATTGCAAGGCAAGGTTGCCACTGGTATATGTCGCAAGTTGAAGTAAATTCACTTGATCAATCGATGTATTTTTTAGTTCTTTCCAATATTTTCCGGGTGTGTCATCAAAAGAGAGTGTTCCTTTTGTTTTGGCATATCCGCCTGCTGTCGCGGTAAATAATTTACTGACCGAGCCTAGCTCAAAAATGGTATTGCTATTAACGGCTTTTTTATCTTGAACGGATTGTAAACCATAATACATTTCATATTTTTTATTATTTTGAATAACGCCTACAGCCATACCGGGTACATCATATTTTTCTAATAAAGGTTTAAAGTTTTGATCAACCAGTTTTTTGATCTCTTGCTCTTTTGGTGTATTACCCGCATAAATCGAGCTACTAAAAATAAAAAGAGGAGGTAAAAGTAAGCAAGAAATTTTTTTAAATTGCATGATTAACTCATAAATTATTTAAAAATAAAGATGGATACTTTTATAACAAAAATCACCTAATTTAATTGTTATGTTTTATGGAGTTCGGGAAGTATTTAGATGTAAAAAAGCCCAACTGAGTCGGGCTTTAATTAGTTTACTAAATAAAAATTAGTAACTTTCAGGTACAGCACTCAAGAACTCACGACGTGCTTCTTTATCAGTTTTAAAATCACCAATAAATGAAACAGTACGGGTAGTTGATTCTTGCTTACCTACACCACGCATCATCATACACATATGTGCTGAATCGATAACTACGGCTACACCACGAGCACCAGTCACTTCAGCCACAGCTTCTGCAATTTGCTGCGTCAAGTTTTCCTGAATTTGCAAACGACGTGCAAACATTTCAGTAATACGTGCAAATTTCGACAAGCCAAGAACTTTGCCTTCCGGTAGATAGGCAACATGAACACGGCCATAGAATGGAAGGAGATGATGTTCGCAAAGCGAATAAAATTCAATATTCTTCACCAATACCATTTCATGGTTATCTGATGGGAAAACAGCATTATTGGTGACTTCTTCTAAAGTTTTACTATAGCCAGAAGTTAAATATGAAAAAGCTTTAGCCGCACGCACAGGCGTATCTTTAAGGCCGGGACGATCAAGATCTTCACCGACGGCAGTCAGAATATTTGCGTACGATTGCTGCATAGACATAAGAATGTTCACTTACACTGGTTGAACAAAACGGCATTCTATCAGAAAACTATAAAAAGTCTGAATTCTGTAGAAAATGCCGATTATTGTTGGTACTTGGGATTTTTTTCTGCACGTTTAAGCAGTACGAGAACGGCGCCTGTGCCACCTTGATTTTCTGGAGCACTTACAAAGGCTAAAACATCGCGATGTTGGCGTAACCATCCGTTGACATAGGTTTTTAAGACAGCTTCTGGGCCCTTACCATGTACGATCTTGATCACATTTTGATTTTCATCTTTTGCGATCTGGATAATTTGTAGAACCGCATCACGTGCTTGTTCAATGGTACAGCCGTGTAAATCGACAGCTTCAAACCAACGCATCTTGCCAGCTTTTAAGTCTTCAAAAACTTTATGCTGAAGGGTAGCAATACGATAGCTTAAGGTTGCTTGGCTTGCGACAGGGTTTAAAGCCGCTTGAGTATCAGATAACTCGGCATGTTCAGTGTCACGCCCACCTTCGGCAGCTGCACGTTTCGCTAATGTTTGAGCATCAACTTTTTTTACGCGAGGGGTTCTCACATCAGCAATATTACTATTATTGATGGGTTTAACACCTGCTACAGCACTTTGAAACAGATTTGCATTTTCCAATTCTTCAGACTCAGCCTGAGGTTGTTTGACCTCAGGCTGACTTGCGATTTTGCTTGAATGAGGATTGGAGATTTGCTTTTTAAATTGCTTCAATAACTTTTGTTGCTCTTTAGAAAGCGATGAATCTTTATTACTCATATATCTTCTATTAAACCGTTTGGGGTTGTCCAAAAAGGGCACTAAAGGCTTGATCTGGTCTTGGTTGTTTCATAAAACTTTCACCAACCAAGAAGGTGTGAATATCATGTTCTTGCATCATGCGAACATCATCTGGAGTGGCAATACCGCTTTCGGTCACGAGTAAACGAGAGGCAGGAAGTAAATTTTTCAAACGAATTGATGTGTTTAAATCAACATCAAAGGTTTTTAAATTACGGTTATTCACACCTAATATACATTGCTCAGACAACTTTAAAGCACGTTCAAGTTCTTCCTCGTCATGAACCTCAACCAATACATCGAGTTGATGTTCAAAAGCAGTTTTAGACATTTCTTCGAGCTGCTGGTCTGACAAAGAGGCAACAATCAATAAAATACAGTCAGCATGTAAAGCACGTGCTTCAACCACATTATATGGATCAATCAGAAAGTCTTTACGTAAAGCGGGTAAAGCACAGTGGTTTCTTGCGATTGCGATATTTTCATCTGCCCCCTGAAAAAAATCAACATCAGTTAAAACAGATAAACATGCTGCTCCAGCTTGTTCATATTGTTCGGCAATTTCAGCAGGATTAAAATCTGCACGAATAATGCCTTTTGATGGAGACGCTTTTTTAATTTCAGCAATCACGGCAGGGCGTTTGTGTTGTAACGCTTTTGCAAATCCTCTTACCGGAGTTGCAGCTTTTGCAAGCTCTTCAACATCCTGTAAATTACGTTGTTTTAAACGCGCAGCAAGTTCCTCATGTTTACGGTCAACAATTTTACCTAAAATGGTATTTTGAATATTAATCATGAGAAATCCTTAATCTGCCTGACATTGTTTTAATGTTTTGGTAAATTCAGCCAAAACACTCATTTTTTCTAAAGCTTGTCCGCCGTAGATAATATCTTGAGCGAATGAAACAGCTTGAGCATAGGTTTTGGTAATACCAGCCACATAAATACCAGCACCCGCATTAAGTGCAATCATGTTTGCTGCTTTTTCACCAATAGCAGTTTTATTTTTACCTAACGCATCTTTAATTAGCTTTAAGCTGGCAGCGGCATCCGCAACAACTAAACCATTTAAAGTTTGTGATTCAATTCCGACATCTTCTGGGTTAAGCGTCCATTCAGTAATTTCGCCGTCTTTGAGTTCTGCAACAGCAGTAGGAGCAGCAAGGCTGATTTCATCGAGTCCATCTCTTGAATGAACCACCATGACATGTTCAGCACCAAGTTGCTTCATAACCTCTGCAATCGGACGACAAAGCTCATCTGAGAACACACCAATTACAAAGCGTTTTACACCAGCCGGATTCGTAAGCGGGCCAAGTAAATTGAAAATACTACGAACACCAAGCTCACGACGTGGGCCGACAGCATATTTCATTGCTTTGTGATGATTTGGAGCAAATAAAAACCCTACACCCATCTCACGAATGCAGCGTTCAGTTTGTTGCATGTCTAAATCAAGATTAATACCGGCTTGCTCAAGTAAGTCTGATGAACCTGATTTACTCGAAACGCCTCGGTTACCATGCTTTGCAATGGTTGCGCCTGCTGCTGCAATCACAAAGCTTGAAGCAGTAGAAACATTAAACAAGTTTTGTCCGTCGCCGCCAGTACCCACAATATCAACTAAATATTTGATATCGCTCACATCAATTTTGATGGCGAATTCACGCATAACACGTGCGGCAGCAGTAATTTCGTCAATACTTTCACCTTTCATGCGAAGGCCCATCATCAAAGCACCGATTTGTGCCTCGGTTGCCTCACCTTGCATGATGCTGCGCATAATGTCTTCCATTTGCGGCTGAGTCAGGTGAATATTTTTTGTTATATGGTTAAGTGCTTGTTGAATATTCATAGTGATCACTTATGCATAAATATCTAAAAAGTTTTTAAAGATTTGATGGCCATGTTGACTCAAAATAGATTCTGGATGGAACTGCACACCTTCGACAGGCAATGTCTTATGTTTAACACCCATAATTTCTTCCATTGAGCCATCTGCTTCGTTGGTCCAACACGTGACTTCCAGGCAATCAGGCAGGGTTTGCTGATCAATCACCAAAGAGTGGTAACGAGTTGCCGAGAATGGGCTAGGGAGATTACTGAAAATACCTTTATTGCTGTGGTACATATCAGATAAACGTCCATGCATAACCGTTTTGGCTCTTACAATGTTTCCGCCAAAAGCTTGCCCAATACTTTGATGCCCTAAACACACGCCAAGCAGAGGAATTTTTCCGGCAAAGTGATTAATTGCAGGAATAGAAATACCCGCTTCACTTGGAGAGCAAGGGCCAGGACCAATAACCAAATATTTAGGTTGCCATCGTTCAATATCCTCTAATGTGACTTGATCATTGCGAACTACTTTTACTTCCTGATTCAACTCGCCAAAATATTGGACGATGTTGTAGGTAAAAGAGTCGTAATTGTCGATCATTAGAAGCATGATGAACTTAACCTCATGATAATTAATATATATTTAATTAAGTGACTAGAGTTTTACTCACAATGTTACTTACTTTTTAAAAAGTACCTTTATTTGATCAAATAAAAAGCCGCTTTCTAAGCGGCTAATATAACAAAAAAAGAAGTGACCAGTTTAACTATTTCATTCGTTAGACATTTGCAAACAAAATTGAGCTTTTATGGATATAAAGTTTATTTAAAAATAAAGATAAAGACAGAATAAGCTTTTCATTAGAAATAAAAAATTATTCTGCCCCCATAAAAAGAGAAGATTAAATCTTACGCGTGCTATAAATCAGCCAGTCTAAGACCTCTCCCGACAAATGTTCAGCTAGTCTTTCTTGGACGGTTCGATGGTAACCATTTAACCAGTCTTTCTCTTCATTCGTTAGCAGATCAACAACGATACAATCTACATGAATCGGGCAAAGTGTGAGCGTTTCAAACTCTAAAAATTCACCGTAAGTTTTTTCAAAGCCAGAGTGAAGTTTGTTTGCAACCAAATTCTCAATACGAATGCCGTATTGTCCTTCATGGTATAGACCCGGTTCATTAGAGAGAATCATTCCTTCGCGCAATTTACTGTAAGCATGTACAGGCGCATAGTAAGAAAGAACTTGTGGCCCTTCATGTACGTTAAGTGCAAAGCCTACGCCGTGACCTGTTCCGTGTCGATAATCTAAACCATATTGCCATAAAGTATGTCGACAGATTGAATCGAGTAGCGGTGCAGCTAAACCTTCTGGATAAATAGCTTTTGCCAAAGCAATGTGACATTTTAAGACCAGCGTATAGTCACGTTTTTGTTGCTCCGTTGGTGTTCCCACAGGAACAACACGAGTAATATCAGTTGTTCCATCTACATATTGGCCGCCAGAATCAATGAGCAATAAACCATCGCCCTCAATAAAAGAGTATTGCTCTGGAGTTGCACGGTAGTGGGGTAGAGCACCGTTGGCGTTAAAGCCTGCAATCGTTGAAAAACTTGGTCCTATAAATCCGTCTTGCTGAGCGCGGTAGGCAGTAATTTTCTCATCGATAGTCAATTCTGAAATACGTTCACCCTGATGAAGTGCTTTTTCTAGCCAATAGAAAAAGTGACAAAGCGCGACTCCATCTTTAAGCATTGCATGGCGGATATGAGCAATTTCACTTTCATGCTTACGTGATTTAAAAAGTGTACTCGGGTTAATGTCGTATACAACCTGAATATCTTTTGCGATGGCTTGTTCATGAAAAAGCGATACTTTTGCTGGATCTAAAAGCACAGATGGATCAGAAATATTAGCTAAAAACTTAGACGTATCTTCATAATTACGAATTTGAATGCCATCGGCTGCGAAAGCTTGTTGAATGGTTGAATCCAGTTTACTGCTATCAATAAACAGAACAGCTTGCTCTGCATTAATATAAAAATGAGAAAGAAAAACAGGGTTGTATTCTACGTCTTGTCCACGTGCATTTAAGACCCATGCAATATCATCTAAAGATGAAATAAAATGACCCGCAATATTCTTGCTATGTAAAGTCTCACGAATAGCCTGAATTTTTTCTTTACGAGAGAGGGCATTTAGCCCTTCAGGCATTAAATGGATTTTTTCAGAGGGTAGTTCTGGGCGGTCTAACCAAATCTCTCCAACTAAATCTTTTTGAGTCTCGAGTTTATAGCTATGAACTCGTGCAGTATGTTCGAGTGCTTTAAATTGTTGAATGGATAATGTTTGGCCATTTACTGAAATGACCGAACTAGTTGGTAGATTTTTCTCAATCCATGCGAGATGTGTAGAAGTTTCATCACTGGTCAGTTTTTGTAATTGAAAGCCAGTTCCAGCAAGTTGTTGCTCGGCTTGTACCCAATAGCGACCATCTGCCCATAGGCCTGCAAAGTTTTGGGTCACCACAAGCGTACCAACCGAACCACTAAAACCACTGAGCCATTGTCTCGCCTTCCAATAGTCTGGTAAATATTCTGACATATGGGGATCGGCACTCATTACAACAAATGCATCAATTTGCTGAATACGCATGAGTTCGCGAAGTTTTTCAAGTTTTTCTGGAACAGTTAAAACGCTCATATAGTTTCCAAGTCAGGTTGAACTTTACTGGTAGTTTTGTTCATTAATCTATTAATAGGTTTCTTTAATAAAAATAACACGATTGCGCCAATCACTAATGCCAAAACACATCGCATAAACAGGGTGGGTAAATGATCAATATTATCTGCTGATACATGTCCGCCAATAAGACCCGCAATGAGATTACCTAAAGCTGAGCCAGTAAACCACAGACCCATAATTTGACCGCGTATAACATCAGGTGCAAGTTTGGTCATGGTTGATAAGCCAATTGGGCTTAAACAAAGTTCACCTATGGTAAGCAAAAATATAGTACCGACTAACCAAAATGGTGAGACTAAACCGCCCGCAATTGCGAAACGACTCGCAAAAGACATGAGCAAAAAGCCGCCTGCTGCGAGTAATAGTGCAATGATAAATTTGCTGATATAGCTTGGGTCTTTATTTGACTTACCTAGCTTCGTCCATAGCCAAGCTGCAACTGGAGCAAAAACAATAATAAATAGGGCATTGATGGATTGGAACCATACCGTTGGTATTTCAAATCCGAAAACAATACGGTCTGTATAATCTTGCGCAAATAAATTAAAAGATGTTGGTTTCTGCTCAAAAGCAGACCAGAATAATGCTGAGGTTGCTAATAAAACGAAACAAACAATAATTTTGAATTTATCATGCTGTTCTAAATTTAGGAAAAGTAGCAAATACGCAAAATAAGCAATAATCCCAATCCCAATTGCAACTGTTAAATAAGTTGCTACTGCGACTGGATTGATATGTATGACGCCAAAGAAGGTAAGAGCACTAATAACTGCGACAGATAGTAAAAAGGAGAAAGCAATTTTGGGCGCATTTTTATTTTCAACAATGGGTTTATTGCAATTGTCATTTTTTTGACGCAACTGATTAAAAGTTTGTAGCTGTGGAATAGCGAAAATACGAAAAATAAGTAATGCAACTAACATCCCAAGGCCACCAATTCCAAAACCTAAGTGCCAGTTATGATCACGTGCTAATAGACCCGTAAGAAGGGGAGCAATAAATGATCCCATATTTATCCCCATGTAAAAAATGGAGAAACCGGCATCTCGTCTACTATCCTGAGCTTTATATAATGTTCCAACAATCACTGAAATACAGGTTTTAAATAAACCTGATCCAAGCACAATAAGAACTAAACCGAAATAAAAAAAGAATTGATCAAAAATGGTAGTGAGGGCAATTGATAAATGACCTAGTGCAATAATAATGGAACCATACCAGACCGATCGTGCCTGACCTAACCAGTTGTCGGCAATCCAACCACCAAAAACAGTCATTAAATACATAGAGCCTGCAAATAACCCAACAATTGCTGCAGCGGTTGGACGGTCAAGGCCTAAACCACCTTCGTTGACCATTGCAATCATATAAAGAACGAGTAAAGGCCGTATACCATAATAAGAAAATCTTTCCCAAAGCTCTGTAAAAAATAAAGTTTTTAGGGGTTTTGGATGGCCGAAAAAAGCTCTGTCATATTGTTCGAGTTCATGCTTCATTTCAAATCCTTTGAACTGATTGGTAGTTTATAGAAAACCAAACTTTTAGTTTGTTCAATTATAAAAAAAAGTTATGTTTCATTTTTTAGATTTTTTTAACTTGAAAAGCAAGTTTGTCATGTATAAAAAAGGTATATAACAAACGGTAAAAATTAGATCAGAAAATTATAAGGTGAGGTGGGTTCTATAAAGTTTTTACTGCACCAAAGCTGATCAACTCTTGCTTTAGTACAAAGAACTATAAAAACAAAGTTAGATTAATATTTTAAGGCTTTAGAATTTCAATGGATGAGTATGAACTCATAAAGTACTCCATTTTAAAAATATCTATTCAGAAGAAGTCTTTTTAAAGCCTTTATTAGCAAATCGTGATGTATATACTATCGTCTCAGCTCTAACTTAAAAATTTCATATAAAATAGATTATTATTTTCATGCATTGCAGTAAGAAGGTCGGCTTTCTATATAAGAAAGTATTATGATCATGAATGACTGCTAGATATTGATGCGATGATTCATATTGGCGCAACAATTTTGCACTAAATTAGGGCGATTGCGAGCTATTCTTGTATGCCATAATTTGAAAATGTCTGAATATGGTGCATTTAACTATGCAAACAGTATAATGGGTTCGAGACAAGGGGCCTAAATCATGGATAGTTATAAGCAATTCAATGTTTTAGGTAAGTCTTATAAAGTTGGTATGAGAATTGCTATATAAATACCAGCAACTAACACGCACTTAACAAGTGCAACAAAATTTCATTGGAGCAAAATGAGCATGGCGAACAAGGTCCTTCAACTCATACAAGAAAGTGGCGCAAAATGGGTCGATTTTCGCTTTACTGATACTAAGGGTAAAGAACAGCACGTAACTTACCCAGCTGATTCTATTGATGAAGATACTTTTGAAGACGGTAAAATGTTTGATGGTTCTTCAATCGCTGGTTGGAAAGGCATTGAAGCATCTGACATGATTTTACGTCCAGATGCAGAAACTGGTTTCATCGACCCGTTCTTTGCTGAACCAACTGTAGTTGTGACTTGTGACGTTATTGAACCTTCAACAGGTCAAGGTTATGAGCGTGACCCACGTTCGATTGCTCGCCGTGCAGAAGAATATTTAAAATCTACAGGTATCGGTGATACTGCATTCTTTGGTCCAGAACCAGAATTCTTTGTATTTGACGAAGTGAAATGGGACATCGATATGTCTGGCGCTCGTCATACATTAATCGCTGAAGAAGCAGCTTGGTCTACTGGTAAAGATTACGAGTCTGGTAACTCTGGTCACCGTCCACGTGTTAAAGGCGGTTACTTCCCAGTTCCTCCAGTTGATTCTTCACAAGATATGCGTGCAGAAATGTGTGCAAAAATCGAAGACATCATGGGCCCAGGCCGTGTAGAAGTACATCACCACGAAGTTGCTTCTTGCCAGTTAGAAATTGGTGTGAGCTTCAATACACTTGTACGTAAAGCTGACGAAGTTCAACAGTTCAAATATGCTGTTTGGAACGTTGCTCACCAATATGCAAAAACTGCAACCTTTATGCCTAAACCAATGGTAGGTGATAACGGTTCTGGTATGCACGTTCACATGTCTATCTCTAAAGATGGCAAGAACTTGTTTGCTGGTGATGAATATGCAGGCCTTTCAGAAATGGCATTGTACTTCATCGGTGGTATCATCAAGCACGCTCGTGCATTGAATGCAATCACAAACCCGTCTACAAACTCATACAAGCGTTTGGTTCCTCACTTTGAAGCACCAATTATGCTTGCTTACTCAGCACGTAACCGTTCTGCTTCTATCCGTATTCCATACGTTTCTAGCCCTAAAGGTAAGCGTATCGAAGCTCGTTTCCCAGACCCAATGATGAACCCGTACTTAGGTTTCGCTGCATTATTAATGGCTGGTATCGACGGTATCCAAAACAAGATCCATCCGGGCGAAGCTGCTGATAAGAACTTGTATGATCTTCCTCCAGAAGAAGAAGCAAAAATCCCAACAGTTGCTCATAGCTTAGATATGGCTCTTGAAGCACTTCAAGCAGATCACGAATTCTTGTTGAAAGGTGGCGTGTTCACTAAAGAAATGCTTGATGCATACATCGAACTTAAAACTGAAGATGTACGTCGTCTTAACACGACTACTCACCCAGTTGAATTCGATATGTACTACAGCTTGTAATACATATTTTCGTAAAAAAGCCTGCTTATGCAGGCTTTTTTATTGTTCAAAATGTTGATTGAATTCTCTACGTTTTTTATCAAAAAATTGGGGTAAACTAGCTGCGAGTTATCATGTGAGCAGATTATGCGTAAACGGCAACCAGTACATAAACAGGAAAAGACTTTAAATCCTGAGTTGAAAACATGGTTGTATGCGTCTGGTTCTCTGACTCAACAATTAACTGAGCTTGGTGGTGGCCAGTTCAGTGTAAAGCCCTTTAAAGAACACTTTCAGCGTTTAACTTTTGCAGATAGCCAATGGATGAATATGTCTCATGCTCACACCTCGTGGGTAAGGGAAACTTATTTATATGGCTGTGAGGCAGAGCCGTGGGTGAAGGCAAAAAGTATTTTTCCAATTCAAAGTTTACAAAAAAAGGCCCGTATATTTCAGCATATTGGATCTAAACCGATTGGCTTTTTCCTATTTCAAAGAACAACTCCGCTTTGTGACCGTCGTGTCATTCGTTTGCCAGAAGGCTGGACACGACAAAGTTGCTATACTTGGCATGGATGTAAATTTATCGTCCAAGAAACATTCTTACCGGCTTTTGAAGCTTTTTTAAATCAGCAGCACGACAAGGAATCACTATGACGACTGCAACAGGCACAACATGGCGTCAGCGTTTAGAAGCTTACTATTATCTCTGCCGATTCGATAAGCCAATTGGTACTGAACTGGTTTTCTGGCCAACCATGTGGGCGCTTTGGGTTGCATCAAAAGGAATACCTGATTTAGGTATTTTATTTGTCATGATTTTAGGTGTCATTTTTATGCGTGCCGCTGGATGCGCTATTAATGATTTTGCAGACCGTAAAGTAGATGCTCATGTTGAGCGTACTAAAACGCGTCCGCTAGCAACCGGAATTATTCGTGCAAGAGAAGCGGTGTATGTGTTCTTGGGGCTAGTGTTAGCAAGTGCATGTTTGTTGTTCTTTTTACCGATTGAAACCTTTTATTGGTCATTTGGGGCATTATTTTTAGCATTCATTTATCCATTTATGAAGCGCTATACTAACTTACCTCAAGTATTTTTAGGCGCAGCATTTTCATGGTCAATTCCTATGGCTTTTACCGCGGTAGGTAAAACTCCAGATTTGACTTGCTGGTTGCTCTATTTTGGTAATTTGGCTTGGACAGTGGCTTATGACACTCAATATGCCATTACTGACCGTGAATATGATTTAAAGATTGGCGTGAAATCTACAGCTATTCTTTTTGGTCGGTATGATATCCAGATTATTGCGCTTTTACAGGCAACGAGTCTTGTTTTGATTGGTACTGCACTATATTTAGAAAATATTTTATTCCCATGGGCGATCATCGCTTTAGTGATTGTAGCATTCGATTTTATATATCAAACAATTAAGACCAAAGACCGCAACCCTCAAGTCTGCTTTTGGGCATTTCGTCACAATCGTTGGGTTGGATTAATCATTTTTTTAGGAATATTTTTAAATTTCATATAGTAAAAATGACCATGAGGTTGAAAAGTGTTCTATGCAGAGCACTTTTTTTATGTCTTAATATTTGTGCATAAAAAATATGCGGAATAAATAACACATAAAAAGGATATTCTATGAAACGGTCAAAAATTGCTTTAGCTATAACATTATCAATTTCAGCATTATTTCTTACAGCGTGTAATGACGATGATGATGACTACACAGGGATAGATACCAATAAAACTTATGTCTCTGAAAGTAATTATGCTATTGATAAAGTTGATAATGCTTCATCAATTAAAGTCATGACTTATAACATGACAAATGTTCAAGGAAAAACCGCAACTGCTACAGCCATGGTACTGTTTCCAAAAGCAATACAACCGAAAGATGGTTATCGGGTAGTGGTATGGGAACATGGAACTGTTGGGGTGGGTGATGGTTGTGCACCAAGTAAAAATGCAATTAATCCACGATTTAAAATCCTTGCTGAGTCTTTATTAGCAGCAGGTTATGTGATTGTGGCACCAGATTATGAGGGATTAGGTACACAAGGGGTGCATCCGTACTTAAACTTATCAAGTGAAGCAAAATCAGCATTAGCTGCAGTTAAAGCGGTAAAAGAACATTATGGAGCTCAGTTAAAAGGTGAATGGATGTCAATCGGTCAGTCTCAAGGAGGTCATGCCTCATTGGGAACTGCTGAGTTTGCTAATACGGATGCAAGTTACAAAGGTGCGGTAGCTGGAGCACCTGCATCAAGCTTAGGAACAATTATTCAAATTTATATTGATCCTGAAATGAATCAAGACAGTGGTTATAAGCTTAGTAAATTAGATCAGGCGATTACAGCACGTAGACAGATTGATGCAGCGATTGCTGCAGGGCAAATGTCTCCAAATGATCCACTGGCGCTTGCTGTACCAACAATTGATAAAACTGCAGAAGGATATGCTGAATTGTTAGCATATGCTGCTTTTGCTAGTGCAGGGATTAAAGCACAGCAACCAGACTATGATTTGAAGGCAATTTTTACGTCAGGAGCGGCTGACATTGCAGAATTGGCTTATGGTCGTACAGGAGATGATGGTGCATGTCTAAGTTATCCTACACCTGATAGTGCGAATGGCTTGCAAGAGAAATTTAAAGCAGGAATCTTAGCTTTCTTGGCTGACCCTACACATCAAATTACCCAGTACGGTATTGATCTAAATAAATTTAAAGCAGACCAAGTCGTTCAAAAATTTTTGACAGCAACTCAACCTGCAACAAATGCTACTGCTGAGAAAGTTATTAAGACACCGGTATTTATTATTCAAGGTGAAAAAGATCAAGCTGTATTGCCAGTAGTTACACAAGGCTTATTTGCCAATATGAAAGCGAATGCTGTGAAACTCTTCCCACAAGCAGGCTATGATAAAGGCTATAAGCTAACTATTGTACCGAATGCAACTCATACACAAGCAATCGTATGTCAAAATGCCAATGCTGTAGATTTCATTCAAACTAATATGTCAGCGGGTACGGGTATTGTGCTGACTGATGCTCAAAAAGATGCCAGCCAAAGCCCACACTGCACAGGTAAATTCTAAGATTTATTTGTTTAATTGGAAATTAGCTTAAAAAAAGAGCCACTTTATAGTGGCTCTTTTTGTTATATTGTTACGCATTCTGAAATCGATACTATTTGAGTTTGAAGAACTTATGAGCAAGCAACCTGTTGAAAAAAAATCTGTTCCTTGGTTATTAATGGGATTAGGTTTACTTATTCCTTTTCTGATTATTGGAATACTTTTCTTGGCTGCAAAAAGTGATGCTAAGAATAAAAAACAATATGAACAGCAGCGTTTAGAGATGGCAAAAAGAATAGCTGAGAAAGAAGCTGCAAATTCTGAAACGAAATAACTTGTTAATGAAGATCCTTTTGTAACTGGCGTACGGTAGGAATATTGGTGTAGCGCTTTACAAGGTAGCCTGCTTCAGTGAGCATTTGATCACGAATACGGTCTTCTTCTACTTTTTCAAGATGGGTAGGGTCATCTAGCTCAATAATAGCAATCACTTCCATCTTGTCATTTAGCACGACAAAGTCAGTAACTTTACGATTGAACTGACTACGAATTTTATAGTCATTACTGGTAATTAAAGCACTAAAAGCCACTTGTGCTAATACATGATAATTTGGGAAACTTTGTTTCAAACGTATAAACATTTGAGTTTCAAAGTTTGTAATGACAGGACGAGCAAAGAATTTTTGTTTTGGAAATAAATAAGGGCGTAAACAAACAAGAAGAAAAATACAGGTGCTTATGCAACCTAAAACAATAAAAAATAAGTGACTCGATTCGAACATGGGAAAGCATCATACAAATAAAAACCCACTCATGATGAGTGGGTTTTTAAGAATCTTGGCTCTCCCACCTGGGCTCGAACCAGGGACCTGCGGATTAACAGTCCGTCGCTCTACCGACTGAGCTATGGGAGAATCTGGAAAAGGATTTTAGGCAGGAAAGAGGGCTGGGTCAAGCCTTAATAACAGAATTAGAGTGAATATCTAATCGTTTGGTTTAAAAATACTCGAAACATTGATTTTATTCAAAATAATGAAAAATTATTAAATGATTAGAAAAGAAAAAACCCGCAATAAATGCGGGCTTTTAGAATATTGGCTCTCCCACCTGGGCTCGAACCAGGGACCTGCGGATTAACAGTCCGTCGCTCTACCGACTGAGCTATGGGAGATTAGTAGATGGCTCTCCAACCTGGGCTCGAACCAGGGACCTGCGGATTAACAGTCCGTCGCTCTACCGACTGAGCTATTGGAGAATCTGATGCGCATTTTATGGATGAAATTTAAAAGCGTCAATAAGAATATTAAAGAAAATGAATCGTTTGCTTGATTAATATGCTTTTGTTGTATTAAAAATAAAAAAACCACCCAAAATAGGGTGGTTTTTATAAAGAAATAAAATTATTTCTCTACACCTGCTGGTTGACCTGCAAGTTTTGCATTTGCATAGTCCCAGTTCACAAGGCTTTCTAAGAAAGTTGCGATGTATTTAGGACGTAAGTTACGGAAATCGATGTAGTAAGCGTGTTCCCATACGTCAATTGTTAATACAGCAATTTGACCATGTGCAAGTGGAGTGTCTGCATTAGAAGTTTTAGTAATAGAAAGTTTACCGTTTACTTCATCAGCAACTAACCAAGCCCAACCTGAACCGAATTGAGTTGTTGCAGCAGCAGTAAATTCTTCTGCAAATTTTTCGTAGCTACCAAAAGCTTCGTCAATTTTAGCAGCGATTGCGCCAGTAGGCTTACCACCACCATTTGGCTTCATAGAATTCCAGTAGAATGTATGGTTCCAAACTTGAGCAGCATTGTTGAAAATACCAGCTTTAGATGCATCACCAGCAGTTGCTTTGATGATTTCTTCTAAAGTTTTACCTTCAAGGTCAGTTCCTTTGATTAAGTTGTTTAAGTTAACAACATAGGTATTGTGGTGTTTGTCGTGATGGTATTCTAAAGTTTCTTTACTAATATGTGGCGCTAAATCATCATAGCCATATGGAAGTGCAGGTAAAGTAATGGTTGTCATGTTCCTATTCCTTGCATTTGCTGGGTTATACAATTAAGTGGCTCTATTGTAAATGATTCTGGTCACAATAGGGCATCGTTTTAAAGAACTATACACAATAAAGATCTAATTAATACGCATAACACAGATTGAAAAAAAGACTTAATTAAATCGGATTATTCAATTCAAAATATTCACTTTCAACTGAAAACTGTTTTGAGATCGCTTCTGCCAAACGTTGAACACCATAACGCTCAGTTGCATGGTGACCACAAGCAAAATAATGAACACCTAACTCTTTTGCTTCATAAAAAGTTCGCTCACTGACTTCACCTGAGATATAAGCATCACAATTTTGCAAAGCCGCTTTAGCAATAAAATCCTGAGCCCCACCTGTGCAGAAGCCCACTTTTTGAATACTTTGTTTTTCTGCTGGCAAATGAATCACCTTAAAATCAAAACTATTTTGTAGTTTTGCTTTAAATTCATCAACAGAAAGCGCTTGTTCTAAATAACCAATATTGCCAATTGGATGTTTCTCGGCTAAATCGAGTGGCTCTAAATTCTGCAAGCTCAGTTTTTCTGCAATAGCCACATTGTTGCCTAAAGTTGGGTGAGCATCTAAAGGTAAATGATAAGCAACTAATGAAATATTATTTTGGATGAGTTTCTTAATGCGGTTACCGCGCATTCCTGTAATTGGATACGGTTCGCCTTTCCAAAAATAACCATGATGTACGAGTAATAGATCTGCATTCTGAGCAATTGCGGCATCAATTGCATCTTCGGAAGCAGTAACCGCACAAAGGATACGCTTAACTTCAGTTGAACCTTCAATTTGCAGGCCATTCGGTGCGTAATCTTTAAATTCTGCTGCTTTTAATGTTTGGTCGCACCACTGAATAATTTCATGCAAATTCGCCATGATATTTCCTGAATTGAGTAGTAAATAATTGCTAAAGCTATAGAAACATATTTTGTTGTGTAACTAAAGCTAGACAAATCTTTTTTGACTTTTTTATGTATATCGACATATTTAATTTAAAATGCTTAACTGAAAACTCTTTTTGTTCAATATATTAATTTAATTAAAAACTTCTTTGCGTAGAGGATATGAACGTGCGCCGCACCTTTACATGGTTACCTTGGGTGTTACTTATTATTGTAATTGCCAGTTTTATTACATGGCAAAAATACCATCAGCCGAAACCAACTGTTGCAGTTGATGGGGTGCAAATGCCTGCTGAGAAAGTTGAACCATTGGTTGATACTTCACGAACGGGCGGGGTGGTATCTTATAGCGCTGCGGTAAAAGTTGCAGCGCCAGCCGTTGTTAATATTTTTACGACCCAGAAAGTTAAACAAAATCATCCATTATTAAGTGATCCGGTCTTCCGTGAGTTTTTTGGAAACCAAATTCCTGAACAACAACAGCAAAATGAAAATAGCTTAGGCTCTGGGGTTATTGTACGAGCTGACGGTTATATTCTTACGAATAATCATGTTATTGCTCAAGCTGATCAAATTGTAGTGGCATTGCATGACGGGCGTCGTGCAGAAGCAACAATTGTTGGTACAGACCCTGATACTGATTTAGCCGTAATTAAAATCGATTTAGATAAATTACCTGTATTGCCATTTAAACTAAGTGGTAATGAAGTAGGTGATGTTGTCTTGGCTATTGGTAATCCATTTGGCGTAGGCCAAACGGTAACTCAGGGCATTATTTCTGCGACTGAACGGTCTGATTTAGGCATCAATACCTATGAAGACTTTATTCAAACGGATGCAGCAATTAACCCAGGTAACTCTGGTGGAGCATTAATTGATGTGGCTGGGAATTTAATTGGTGTAAATACTGCTATTTTCTCTCAGTCAGGCGGTTCTTTAGGAATTGGCTTTGCAATTCCCGCTAAAGTTTGCCAACAAGTTTTAAACTCAATTTTGAAAGATGGCCGTGTAGTCCGTGGATGGTTAGGGATTAGTTTAGTACCGCCTACACAAGAAGATGTATTAGCGCCGAAACAGCAAATTGGGGTAGTGGTTGCCGATGTCTTGAAAAGTGGTCCAGCTGCGTCAGCAGGTATTAAAATTGGTGATAAAATTATTCAAGTTAATAATGAGCCAATCACCTCAGCATCTCATTTGATTAATTACGTTGCATTACAAGCGCCTAATAGCGAAATTAATGTAATGGTTGAACGAGATGGGAAGCAACAAAACTTTGTGGTGACAGTAGGAGAAAGGAAAAATCAAAATACTCAATCACAATTTATACCACTGCCTAAACAGTAAAAGTAAAAAAGCCTCTTAGTGAGGCTTTTTTATTGGCTTGAATTAAGAATGAGAGGGTGCTTGATGTTGATGTTTAAACTCAGTTAAAGCATCAATGCGATATTGAATTAGCATTTCACCAATCTCCGCACCTTTAATGTTTTCAGGTAAATCCTGAACTTTAATAGAGCGAACGATTTGCATCGCATCTAACATGTACTGAGCTTGTGGATAAGGTCGGTCTTCTAAACCTAATCTTCCTTTAGCATCACATTCACATGCTTGTACAAAAGCTTCTACTCTCTCAGGACGACGTAAGACATCTAGACGCTGTAATAAACGCCATACAGTTCCTGGTTTTAACGACATAATCTGATGACATTTTAGATGTTCTTTACACACTGAGAGTGCTAACTGTCGAGTTTGAGTTGGAACTTTTAAACGTTCACATAATTCTGTAACTGGTTTTACTCCACGTTCTTCATGCATGATGTGGCGAGGGAGTTCATTAACTGGAGTTAATGCTTTACCTAAATCATGTACTAGCACAGCAAATCGAACATCGAGCGAATAATTAGCTTTACAAGCTTGCTGTAAGGACATTAAGGTATGTATGCCACAATCTACTTCTGGATGATATTCAGGACGCTGCGGTACACCAAACAATGCATCAATTTCAGGAAAAAGATGTTTTAAGGCGCCACAATTACGCAATGTTTGAAAATAAACATCAGCGTGATCTTCTAAAAGTGCACGTGAAGTCTCTTTCCATACACGCTCTGGCGTTAATGCATCTAGTTCACCTGATTCTGCCATAGTTTGCATGAGTTCTAAGGTTTCAGGCGCAATATGAAAACCATATGAAGAATAACGCGCTGCAAAGCGTGCAACACGTAAAACACGTAAAGGATCTTCAGCAAAAGCTTCTGAAACATGACGTAAAGTTTTATTTTCTAAATCGGTTTGACCGCCATATGGGTCATATAGTTTGCCATCTTGATCCATTGCTATGGCATTGATGGTTAAATCACGGCGAATTAAATCTTCTTCTAAACTTACTGTGGTATCGGTAAAAAATTGAAAGCCGTGGTAGCCTTTACCAGATTTTCGTTCAGTACGTGCAAGTGCATATTCTTCTTTGGTTTCGGGATGAAGAAACACAGGAAAATCTTTGCCTACAGGTTGAAAACCTTGGGCGAGCATGTGTTCCGGCGTTGCACCGACCACAACATAGTCTTTTTCTTGATAGGGATGCCCAAGTAAAAAATCACGGACAGCACCGCCTACTAAATACACTTGCATGAAAAAACCTCTATTCTTCAAGCAATCATGCTACAGAATAGAGGTTTTCTCAAGTCATTAGAGATGCTTTTCGTAAAAAGCAGTTTCTAAATTACTTTTCTTGTTGTTGGATTTCAGCAACAGTTAAAGCAGTCATATTGATAAGACGACGAGTTGTTGCTGTAGGTGTCAAAATATGAACAGGTTTTGCTGCACCAAGTAAAATTGGACCAATAGTAACGTTGTTACCAGAAGTTGCTTTCAACAAGTTAAATGAAATATTTGCTGCATCTAGGTTTGGCATAATGAGCAAGTTTGCCGAACCTTTGAAACATGAGCCAGGGAATGCAAATTGACGAATGTTTTCGTCTAATGCTGCATCACCGTGCATTTCACCTTCAACTTCAAGCTCAGGAGCTTGCTCAGATAAAATACGATAAACTTCACGCATTTTTTGAGCACTTGAGTCAGTCTGGTCACTACCAAAACTTGAATGAGAAAGTAGGGCTACACGTGGAGTAATACCAAAACGACGTACTTCTTCAGCTGCTAAAATAGTCATTTCAGCAAGTTGTTCAGCAGTCGGGTTTGTATTTACGTATGTATCAGCAATAAACAAGTTACGATCTTCAAGCATCAATGCATTTAAGGTGAAGAAGTTATTCATACCTTCTTTTAGACCGATGACATTGCGTACAAAGTCAAGGTGAATGTTATAGCTACTGTAAGTGCCACATAACATACCGTCTGCTTTACCAAATTTAACCAGTAAAGATGCAATTAAAGTTGAACGGCGACGAGCTTCACGTTGAGCATATTCAACAGTAATGCCTTTGCGTTGCATTGTTTGATAGTAATCTTTCCAAAACTCTTCATACATCGGGTTTTGTTCTTGATCTACAATCTCAATGTTTACGCCGTGTTGTAAACGCAAGCCTAATTTTTTGATATTAGCTTCAATAACAGCAGTACGACCTACTAAAATTGGTTTAGCTAAATCTTCATCAACTGCGATTTGCACTGCACGTAATACGCGTTCATCTTCACCTTCCGCATATGCAATGCGTTTAGGATCTGTTTTTGCTTGAGCAAAAATCGGTTTCATCAAGAATGCAGAGTTATAAACAAACTCAGATAATTTTTGACGGTATGCAGAGAAATCTTCGATCGGACGAGTTGCAACACCTGAATCCATTGCAGCTTTAGCAACAGCAGGGGCAATTTCTAAAATTAAACGTTGATCAAGTGGACGTGGAATTAAATAGTCACGACCAAATGAAGCAGATTTCTCACCATAAGTAGCTGCATCAGCTTCTACATGTGCCATACGTGCAATTGCATGTACACATGCAATTTTCATTTCTTCATTAATCGTCGTTGCGCCAACGTCAAGTGCACCACGGAAAATGTAAGGGAAACATAATGCGTTGTTTACTTGGTTTGGATAGTCAGAACGACCAGTTGCCATGATTACATCAGGACGTACTTCATGTGCATGTTCAGGTAAAATTTCTGGATCTGGGTTTGCCAAAGCAAAAATAATAGGGTTCTCAGCCATCTGCTTCACCATTTCTTTGGTGAGAATACCAGCAGCAGAAAGACCCAAGAACATATCTGCACCAGCCATTACTTCATGAAGCTGAGATGCAGTAATGTCTTGAACATAACGTTTTTTCGATTCATCAAGTCCGTCACGAGAAGTCGTTAATAGACCACGAGAATCGGCAACAATAATATTTTCTTTTTTAGCACCAAGTGCACAAAGCAAGTCTAAGCATGAAAGTGCTGCTGCACCTGCACCTGAAGCTACAATTTTGATTTCATCAATTTTTTTATTTACAAGTTGCAATGCATTGAGCAAAGCTGAACCTACAATGATACTTGTACCATGTTGATCGTCATGGAATACAGGAATTTTCATACGTTCACGAAGTTTCTTCTCAATATAGAAACATTCTGGCGCTTTAATATCTTCGAGGTTGATACCACCGAAAGTTGGCTCAAGAGAGGCAACAATATCTACAATTTTATCTGGATCGTTTTCTGCAATTTCAATGTCAAATACGTCAACACCAGCAAACTTCTTGAAGAGAACCCCTTTACCTTCCATTACAGGTTTAGAAGCTAATGGTCCAATATTACCTAAACCAAGAACAGCTGTACCGTTACTGACTACGGCAACCAGATTTCCGCGAGCTGTATATTTAGCAGCAGTTGATGGATCACGTTCAATCTCTAAACATGGCGCAGCAACTCCTGGTGAGTAGGCTAAAGCCAAATCTCGTTGGTTGACAAGTTGCTTACTTGGGGTGACGCTGATTTTCCCTGGGTTTGGATATTCATGGTAATTTAAAGCGGCCTGTTTTAAAGATTGATCGTCCATCTGAGTCTCTATTTGATACAAAAAAGCAAACTAGTCAAATTGCTCATTTAGGGAGAGGCAACGCGGCTCTTTGACTATGCTTTAATTTTTACCAATTAAGAGAATAGTAGACGAATTGCCAATAGCCCCGTGGTGAGCTAAATGCTAAAGAATATAACACTACTTCTTTATTTCTCACAGTCAAAAACGCTCATTTTTGGAAAAACCAGCATAGTTAAAATAGATGACCAAAACAGTTAAGAAATATGTGGATTTGTTTGTAGATAAGGAATGATCTGCTCGGCAGGGATTGGACGACTAAAGAAATAGCCTTGTAAAAAATCACATTGTTGTTTTTGCAGATAGGTTAATTGTTCTTTTGTTTCTACCCCTTCAGCAACCAGTTTAAGCCCCATACTTTTACCCATTGCAATCATTGCATTCACAATTGCTTCTTGTTTGTGATCACCGATTTTAGAAATAAAAGCGCGATCAATTTTTAATACATCAATTGGGTACTCTGTCAGGTACGCCAAAGAAGAATAACCCGTACCAAAGTCATCTAGGGCAATTGAAATATCGCGTTGTTTTATCGCGTGTAATAGTGTTTTTACGTTGTCAGTATTGTCTAAAAGGGCCGACTCAGTAATTTCAAGTTCGAGATCGGAACCTTCTATATTATATTTTTGCAAAACCTCATCTAAATCACTGAGTAATAAGCCTCGATGTATCTGTTGCGCTACAATATTTACAGAGACTTGAATGTTGATATAGCCTGCATTTTTCCACTCTTGTAGTTGTTTTCCAACTTTATCTAAAACAACTTTACCAATGTCTGAAATTAGGCTACTACGCTCAGCAAAAGGGATGAACATATTCGGCATGACTAATCCTTTTTCAGGATGTTGCCAACGAATGAGTGCCTCAAAACCGATAATGGATTGATCTTGTAGACTAATTTTGGGTTGGTAATAAACTACAAATTCATTATTTTGAATAGCTTTACGTAATTCTTGTTCTAAATCGGCAGTTTTATATGGGTGATCTGTTTTATTGCAGTAGTAAGAAATGGTATTGCCTCCTAAACGTTTTGCCTCTGAAAGTGCTTGCTCTGCATGATGGTTGAGATGGTCAATTTGTCTGCCATGTTCAGGGAAACATGCCACACCAATAGAGGCAGTAATAAAATATTCGTGATTATCAATATAAAATGGTGCGTTTAGCGCTTGCAAAATATTTTGGCAATATTGCTCAATATTGGGATGAATTGGCGAAATTTCATAAATAATTGCGAAATCATCGCTATTTAAGTAGGCAACTAAAATTGCATTGATATTGATTAAGCGTAATCTTTGGGCGAACTGCTTAAGTAGTTCGTCACCACTATCATTATTTAAAAATTCATTAAAAGCTCGGAATCGGTCAATATTGACTCGTATTAAAGCTAAATTTTTAATGTTATATGAAGGGTTTACAAGATATTGATGTAATTGATTGTAATAGTAAAGACGATTAGGGAGGTGAGTGAGGCTATCATAATTTTTTAAATAGGATAGATGTTGCTCTTGACGTTTCTGCTCAGTGAGATCGCGGGCAAATCCAATGTAATTGGTGATTTGATTGAACTCATCTTTGACAACATTAATATGCAACCATAAATAAACGCTTTTGCCAGAATTAAATTTTTCATCAAACTGGCCCATGTATTCTCCTGTCTCGAGGAGTTGCTGTTTTATTGATGTATGAAATTGTTGTTGTAATTCTTTTTGATTACTTGTAATGCTAAATAACTCTTTATTCAGAAGTTCTGCTTTAGTAAATCCGGTTAATTTTTCGTAGTAAGGATTAATATTAATATAATTTAGGTGTTCATCTAAAATGAATATTCCTTCTGCTGCTTGCTCAAGCACAATAGCAGATAGCCTGAGATGTTCTTGATCTTTTTTCTCTTGATGTATATCTCGGGTCATTCCAACCATACGAAGCGCTTTTTGTGTTTTAGGATCTCTCGTGATGACTCGACCTACATCATGAATCCATCGCCAAGAACCATCTCGACGTAAAATTCGAAAATTGATATTAAAATGATCTGTAGTACCTTCCAAATGTTGTTTTAAACGTTCTTCAAAAAGCTTTTTATCACTTGGATGGATCCGATCTAATATTGTATGAAGATGAATAACAGCAGTTTGACTTTGCTTTTGCTGATCAAAAAACGTAATTTCTAACTTTTGATTTTCAATATCCCAATCCCAAGGCCGAATACCTGCAGTTTCATGCGCAAAAGCTAAATTGTAGTGATGGCTTTCGAGTTGCTCATTCATTTTGGTGAGATCATAAGTACGTTCACGTACTTTTTGCTCAAGTAAATGATTATTGAACTGAAGCTGAGCTTCAATATCTTTAGATTTATTTACTTCTTGTTGGAGCTGTACACATAATTCTTCAGCCCACTGAGTATGTTGGTCTGCAATTTGAACAAGCTGTTTGTTTTTGAGTAATAGTTGAGAAATCTTTTGGTAATTACGTTGAGTTGCGTATGCACAAAGTACAGTTGCTACAAAAGTAAGGTTATAAGCAAAATAAAATGGCAATTCAGTAATAGGGTTGTGTGTGAATTGCGCGAATAATAATGGCAAAGTACTAGGAATAAATAGGAGATAAAAGTATCGAGGTTGTGGCGTTAAAAACGTAAGACCAATGATATGAGCTGAGGTAATAAATAAAGCAATTAAAATATGAGCATCTGGTAGTGCAACTAGCTCAGGAGGAAGATAAAAATGAATAATCGTGACATTTATTCCCATTAAAATGCCAGATAATAAACAAATACTTTGTAAGACACGATCAGCTTTTTTTGTGAAGTCGATAGTGCGGTAGTGAGTTAAAATATTTGGAATAAATAATAAGCAGATAAAAGAAATGATAGTCAGTCCAATAGACCAGCTAAATATTGTTATTACAGAGGAAAAATAATAAGAAAAAATACCATATGAAATAAGGCATAGTAATATCAGGCTAATCAAATACCAACGTATATATTGAGTTGAAAGTTTCAGCTGTTCAATTTTTGTTTGATGCTGTAGATATTCTTCCTGAAGCCCAGACATAAGATTTTTCTATCCTATTTTTTTACATATATACAGAAAGAATCTGATTTATCAGTGAAAAAGAATTTGAAATTTTATTCATACAATAAAAGTAAATTAACTTTAAATCACGATTTAATCAATGTTCAGAGAACTTAGGTGGATAAAAATCGATAATTTAAAATAGATAAGGCAACAACTGGGGCAGTTTCTGTACGTAAAACACGGTCACCAATACACCAGTTCATAAAACCAGCTTGATTGGCTTGCATAATTTCATTTTCACTTAGTCCACCTTCTGGACCAATCAATAAGGCAAGTTCAGGTTGTATGCCTGCTAATACATCTTTTTGTTCTTTTTCTGGCGCTAAAACAAATTTAGAGTGGGGAAGTTCAGACGAACTTAACCATTCATGAAGAGAAATAGGCGCTAATACTTCTGGAACTAAGTTTAAGCCACATTGTTCACATGCTGCAATTGCAACAGCTTGCCAGTGATCTAATTTTTTTTGATCTCGATCATATTTTAAGCGCATTTCACAACGCTCACTTGTTAGCAATTGAATCCGGCTTACACCTAATTCAGTGGCTTTTTGAATGGCATAATCCATTCGATCGCCTTTACTCATGACTTGACCTAAAACAGCTTTAAAAGGGGCATCACGGTTTGCCGGGTTAAAATTCTCAATAGTGACAAACGCATTTTTTTTATTAATTTCGGTCAATGTCGCGAGATACTCACCACCTTGGCCATTAAATAGAGTAGCTTGTTCTTGTAATTGTGCGCGTAAAACACGTACCCAATGATGGAATACTGATTCAGTTAGTTGAATTGTTGAGCCAACTGTAAGTTCAGTTTCGATAAAAAAACGATTCATTGGGTACGCCTTACAAAATTAATTTAAACCAAGGTCAACAACAAGCTGACGAGTTGGTTCGACTTGGTTCATTGAGTAGAAGTGTAAACTTGGTGCGCCACCTGCAATGAGGCGTTCGCATAGGTTAACAACAACTTCATGACCAAAAGCTTTAATACTTTCGCTGTCATCGCCATAGGCTTGTAATTGCTTACGAATCCAGCGAGGAATTTCAGCACCAGTGCCATCTGCAAAGCGAATTAAGTTGCTTGCATTGGTAATTGGCATGATACCAGGAGCGACCGGAATATGAATTCCAGCTTTCTCCAAACGCTCTATAAAATAAAAGTATGAATCTGGATTAAAGAAGAATTGAGTAATTCCCGCATTGGCACCAGCTTGTACCTTTTCAATAAAACGTTGGATATCTGAGTCAAGGCTTTCAGCTTGAGGATGCATTTCTGGATAAGCTGCAACTTCAATATGAAAATGATCACCTGAGTGCTCACGAATAAAACGTACTAAATCCTGTGCGTAAGGAAGTTCCCCAAGTCCAACCTGCCCAGAAGGTAAATCACCGCGTAAAGCAACAATACGGTTAATGCCTTGAGCTTTATATAAATCCAGTAACTCAGCGATACGAACTTTATCATCACCAATACAAGAAAGGTGGGGTGCAACTGGTGTACCTTTACCGTTGAAATCTTCAATAGCAGCAAGAGTACGTTCGCGAGTAGAACCACCAGCCCCATAAGTAATTGAGAAAAACTCAGGGTTTAATAGTTGTAATTCTTGGTGAACAATACGAAGTTTTTCAGCGCCAGCATCAGTTTTTGGTGGGAAAAACTCAAAAGAAATAGGTGTACGTTTAGTCATGTCAAATCCTTGTAAACAGCGAAACATTTTAGAAAAAAGGGCAGTCGGTTCACCGTCTGCCCTTAAGTTCTTAGTATTTGTAAGCGTCAGACTTGAATGGCCCCTCAACAGCAACGCCTAAATAATCGGCTTGCTCTTGAGTTAACTGAGTGAGTACACCGCCAAAACCTGCAACCATTGCAGCAGCAACTTCTTCGTCAAGTTTCTTAGGAAGAACTTCTACACGAATTTTTGCAGCTTTTTCACTTGCAGGAAGGTCAGCAAATTTCTCTTGGAATAAGTGAATTTGACCTAAAACTTGGTTAGCAAAAGAACCATCCATCACGCGTGATGGGTGACCAGTTGCATTACCTAGGTTTACAAGGCGACCTTCAGAAAGAAGGATAAGGTAGTTGTTTTCGTCTTCTGAACGATAAACTTGGTGAACTTGGGGCTTAACTTCAACCCACTTGTAACCACGTAAATAGGCCGTGTCGATTTCTGTGTCAAAGTGACCGATGTTACATACAACTGCGCCAGCTTTTAAGCTATCTAACATCGCTGCATCACACACGTGGTAGTTACCAGTTGTTGTCACAACAAGGTCAGTATTGCCAAGAAGATCGTGGTTAATATCTTCTTTTTTACCTGTTTGTACGCCGTTTTTGTATGGAGATACAACTTCATAACCATCCATACATGCTTGCATTGCACAAATTGGGTCAACTTCAGTTACACGAACGATCATGCCTTCTTGACGTAAAGATTGAGCAGAACCTTTACCCACGTCACCATAACCCACTACTAGTGCACGGCGACCAGACAAAAGCATGTCAGTTGCACGTTTGATCGCGTCATTTAATGAGTGACGGCAACCGTATTTGTTGTCGTTTTTAGATTTAGTAACTGAGTCATTTACGTTGATTGCAGGAACTTTCAAAGAACCGTCTTTCCACATTTCGATAAGACGTTGAACACCTGTTGTTGTTTCTTCGGTAATACCGTGAATACGTTCTAAAAGAGCAGGGTATTTTTCATGAACAAGAGCAGTTAAGTCACCGCCATCGTCCAAGATCATATTGGCATCCCATGGTTGACCATTTACATTGATCTGTTGTTCAAGGCACCATACATATTCTTCTTCAGTTTCACCTTTCCAAGCAAAAACTGGAATACCGCGAGCAGCAATTGCAGCAGCAGCGTGGTCTTGAGTCGAGAAAATGTTACATGATGTCCAGCGTACTTCAGCACCTAACTCAACAAGCGTTTCAATAAGAACCGCTGTTTGGATGGTCATGTGAATACAACCAAGAATTTTTGCGCCAGCAAGTGGTTTAGTCGCTGCATAGCGTTTGCGTAAGCCAATCAAAGCTGGCATTTCTGCTTCAGCAAGTTTGATTTCTTTACGACCGTAGTCAGCAAGTGAGATGTCAGCAACTTTGTAATCTGTAAATGAAGCATTAACCGCGTTCATCAGGATCTCCTAGGAAAAAATAGTATTGATCATTCTGTTCGCGGATGCCGTTGTTGGTTAAAACGAGTGTTTAACCGATCGTCGAGCCTGGCAAATTGATCTTTAGTGCCGATCATTTGTCGCAGCATCCCTCGACTAGCGGGACATTGTACTTGGAAAAGCTTTTAGTGCCAATCTAGTTTTGTTTATTATCTGCGTAATTATTACTTTAGATTTCAATTATGGCAGTAAATATTCCCGAAGTATTAGTGAACCTTGAAGCCAACTGTGGCGTATTTGCGGTGTGGATGGTACTTCAGCATCATGCAGTGCAAATTGATGTGGCTGAGTTGATCAAAGTTTGCCGACACGATGAAGGAGGAACCTATACGATTGCTTTAGCCGTCGCTTTAAAAAAACTCGGATTTGAAGTTTTATTTCATTCAGATGAAGACCCTAATATTAGCTCTAGCGAACGAATGAGCTATAAAGAAGCAAAGGTATTAAAAATTCCAACTGGACCAGCACTAAGCTATCAAGATATTCAAACTGCAATTGAAAATGGAAAAATGGTGATTGTCTATTACGATACTTTAGCAGGTGTCGGAAATCAGTCACTCATTTATTCTATTGACTCAAATGAAATCTGCTTTTTTGATAGTTTTGAGCCGATGTCAGCAGCAGTTTTTGAAATGCAGCGTCAAGTAGAAGGAATTTGTCGTCAGGCTATCGTGATTGATGACCGTAATTTTCAGGTATATTCGACCAAATTGAATTAGATAAAAAGAGCCAGTAGAGTGCTGGCTCATATTGAAGTTATTTTTGTTGATATTCTTGAATTACTTCTAACGCAGCACGGAAAGCTTCCTGAGTAGCAGGGGCGCCGCAATATGGCAGACTGTGCAATAAAGTTTCTTGAATCTCCTCAACTGTACAGCCATTGTTGAGCGCACCACGAACATGACCTTTGAGTTCAGTAGGTGATTTGAGCGCCGTGAGCATTGCCAAAGTAATTAATGAACGATATTTACGTGGTAGCACACCTTCACGTTGCCAAGTCGATCCCCATGCATGTTCATTAATCCAGTCTTGTAAAGGCTGGGTAAAGGGTACGGTGTTTTCTTGGGCGCGTTTTACAAAAGCTTCTCCCATCACTTCTGTGCGAACTTTTAATCCATTTTCGTAATCTTGCTTAGACATTAATTTCTCCTAAAAATAAAAGCGTCGATTGACGCTTTTATGGCTGTTTATTAATTAATGCGAATCAAAAATGATTGCAATAGTGAATTAGTGGAGGCATCAGTCACTAAATTTGATGAGGATTCGACAAAGGAAGATCTTTATTTAAATCTTCATCAAAGACATCTGTAAGCATGCTATCGAATCGGATTGCGTTGTATTGCAATAGTTGTTGAGCTTCGCTTTCAGTAATAAAACCTTCTTTTATCGCTTGTGCAATATTCTCTTCGAAAGTGAGTCCTGTAAATTTACCTTTAGATTCAGCTTTTTTAAACTTATCCCAAAGCGGTTCAAGAGTTCGCAGAATTTGGAAAGTATGCTCTAAACGACCAGTTACATCATCGGCTTTGGTTGAATAAAATACGTGATGCTTAAGCTGTTCTCTGAAAGGATGCTCTTGCATCATAAGTTCAGCGACTTGTTGTTTTAACTCATCCTCTGGTTTTGAAATGACACGGCCAAGAGGGAAACAGATCCATTTTACAAATGCTGCTGGAAGTTTAGCTGGGAAGTTTGCAAATAATCCCCAAAATGCTTCCTGAATATTCAAGAAAGCTTTTTGTAGCGCTAATTTAGCGTGAAGTTGTTCAGCTTCAGTTTTTTGTCCAGCTTCATAAAATTTTAAAATCGCAGTAGAAATAAAGAGGTGCGCGTGAATATCTGCCAAGCGGCCTGATAACATTTCTTTGCGTTTTAGATCTCCTGCAAGTAAGCCAAGTGACATATCTGAAACAAGTGCGAAGTTGGCACTAAAACGATTAATCGTTTTATAGTAACTTGCAGTGAATTGATCTGCTGACTGAGGCGCATCACTTGAGCCACCTGTCCAACCGTAAGCAAATGATCTTGCACCACGGTTAAACGTATAGGCTAAATGTTTAAATAACAAATCATCGAACTTTTTGATTGAGTTATTTTTATCTTCAGATTGAAGGAGTTGTAACTCTTCAAATAGATAAGGATGACAACGCATTGAGCCTTGGCCAAAAATCATCAATGAACGGGTCAAAATATTTGCGCCTTCTACTGTAATAGCAATCGGAATCGCTTGATAGGTAAGGGCAAGGAAATTACGTGGCCCAAGTTGGATTGCACGTCCGCCAGCAATATCCATTCCGTGATTGACAACTTTACGCATCGTTTCAGTTGCATAATATTTTGCCATGGCAGTCATCACGGCAGGTGTTCCACCTTGGTTTAGGCCACATGTCACTAAATAGCGGAATGCTTCAAGCATGTAGGCATCGCTGGCAATTTCACTGGTCGCTTCTTGTACGCCTTCAAATTTACCTACTGAAATATTGAACTGTTGACGAATTTTTGCAAAAGCACCAACGGTTAAATAGCTCATTTCACCTGCTGCTGTTGCTAAAGCTGGAAGGGAAATACCACGGCCAACACCTAAGCACTCCATTAGCATTCGCCAGCCTTTACCGGCATTTTCTTGACCACCAATAATCCAGTCAATAGGAATAAAAACATCTTCTCCTTCTACTGTTCCATTCATAAATGGAGAACCAGGATAATGTCGTGCTCCTATTTTTACACCTGCATGACTTGCAGGAATTAAGGCACAAGTAATACCGTATTCTGTTTTGTTTTTATCTCCGAGTAGGCCTTCTGGGTCATAAAGTTTAAATGCTAGACCAACAACGGTGGCAATTGGTGCAAGCGTAATCCAACGTTTAGAGAAATTCATTCTTAGCCCAAGAACTTGAGCACCTTCATATTCACCGTAGCAAACAACACCTGAATCTGGAATGGCGCCTGCATCTGAACCTGCTTCTGGGCTGGTTAAACCAAAGCATGGGATCTCTTCACCTTTAGCAAGGCCCGGTAAATACTGCTGTTTTTGTGCATCTGTACCGTAGTGCATGAGTAGCTCACCTGGTCCTAATGAATTTGGAACCATACAACTCACAGCTGTGGTGAGTGAGCGGGAAGCAATTTTGCTCATAATACGGCTTTGAGCAAACGAACTAAATTCTTTGCCACCAAATGACTTTGGAATAATGAGGCCTAAAAAACCTTTGTCTTTAATAAATTGCCAAACCTCTGGTGGGAGATCTTTTAAGTGATGATGAATTTCCCACTCATTGAGCATGCTACAAAGTAGCTCAACTTCATTGTCGATAAAGCTTTGTTCTTCTTCTGACAACGTTGGGTAGGGGTACTTTTCAAATTGAGACCAATCGGGTGCCCCCATAAATAATTCTTTTTCCCACCAACTGGTACCTGCCTCTAAGGCCTCTTGTTCAGTCGTACTGATGCTCGGCATTGAGTTTGCTAAAGTTTTATATGCAGGTTGAGTAATCAGATTAAAGCGTAATGGTGCAAATAAAATAATGATACTAAGGACAATGAGGGGGATACCTAAAATGAGAGCCCATGGCGTTAATATGAGTGCTGTAAATATAGCGACAGCAATCGTAATTACACTACCAATAGTTCTGTTTAGATTAAAAAAGAAAATTGCCCATATTGCAAAAAGCTGAATGACAATGCTTAAAACAAAGAGTAGGAAAATCATACTTGCTCCTTACTAGCTAAGCCCTCAGGTGGATGACGTTACAAAAGCGAGGAGATATTTAAGGCTTAACTAGCTAATTTTTAATGCTGTTTAAATTTAATTTTTTATGTCGCAATTGATGTATATGCTAGAGCAGGGATATATCGTACTTTTAGGTATAAGATATTTTTAAGTGAAAGTGTAATGGCTTGTTTTATCGATTTGTCAAGAAATGTTATTGATTTTCTTATACAAATAAAAAACCCTCTGAACTAGAGGGCTTTCATTGATTTTAATTTTTAAGCTTCGACAACTTGAACAGCAATTTTTTTAGCTGGATCTACTTTACGACGAACTTCTGGTACTGGTTCACCGTGGTATTGACGATCAGCAAAGTAACTTGAACGAACCATTGGTGCAGACCAAATATTTCTAAAGCCAAGTTTGCGACCATGCTCTGCATAACGTTCAAACTCTTCTGGCGTTACAAAGCGATCAATTGGCGCGTGTTGTTTAGATGGCTGTAAATATTGACCAATAGTCACATAGTCAACATCGTGAGCACGTAAGTCATCAAGCAATGCAATAACTTCTTCTTCAGTTTCACCGATACCCACCATCAAACCACATTTTGTTGGGATATCAGGGCAATATTCTTTAAACATTTTTAATAAGTTTAAAGAATGTTGATAGTCTGAACCTGGACGCATCGCTTTATATAGACGTGGTACAGTCTCGATGTTGTGGTTAAATACGTCTGGCGGACATTCAGTCATAATGCGTAAGGCGATGTCCATACGTCCGCGGAAATCTGGTACTAAAATCTCAAGTAATGTATTTGGACTAAGTGCGCGAGCTTCTTTGATACAGTCCACAAAGTGTTGTGCACCGCCGTCAAGCAAGTCATCACGGTCAACCGAAGTAATTACTGCATACTTAAGCTTAAGATTAGCAATTGTCTCTGCCATGTGACGAGGTTCATCTGCATCGAGTGCATTTGGACGACCATGTGCTACATCACAGAAAGGGCAACGACGTGTACAAATATCACCCATGATCATGAATGTTGCTGTACCACCACCAAAACATTCTGGTAGGTTTGGACAAGCAGCTTCTTCACAAACGGTATGGAGTTTTTGAGCACGTAAAGTGGTTTTAATACGCTGAACTTCTTCTGGTGCCGTCATCTTGACACGAATCCAGTCAGGTTTACGCGGCACTTCAACCGTAGGTACAACTTTTACAGGAATTCTTGCGACTTTTTCTGCGCCACGAAGTTTTACACCCTGTTCAGGTTTACGGTGTTCTGACATATTTAACTTTTCCACTCGTTTATAGAGACATTGACATTGTATTATAGCGAACTTCTGCAGTTAATAGCGGAAAATAACTATTCATATAATAAATGTGGTTATTCAGAAATATAGGGTTGAGAAATACATAAATTCACCGCATATTACCCATAATTTATTATAAAATATGGTCATTCAAGTGAGGAAGGAGCTTTCAATGCCACGTAAAAAAGAGGTCGTTAGTGGGAATTTCGTTAAATACGATGCGGTAGTTCTCGGTTCTGGACCTGCAGGTGAAGGCGCGGCAATGAAGCTTGCAAAAGCGGGTAAGCGTGTTGCAATTGTAGATGTGCGTGATCAACTGGGCGGTAACTGTGCGCATGTAGGTACCATTCCAAGTAAAGCATTACGTCAAACAGTTTCTAGTATTATTCGCTATCAGCGCGATCCAATGTTTCAAAAAGTAGGTGAATGGAAACAGTTCACCATGAAACAGGTATTGCGTAATGCACATAAAGTGATTCAACAACAAGTTGATACGCATACACGTTTTTACGACCGAAACAAAATCGGCGTATTCCACGGCCGTGCATATATTCAAGATAAAAATACAGTTTTAGTTTTTAGCCATGAAGGCATTAAAGAAACAATTATTTGTAAGCAAATCGTGATTGCGACAGGTAGTCGTCCTTATCATCCGCAAGGTCTAGATTTTGATCATCCTCGCGTATTTGATTCGGACAAAATCCTTGATCTTGATTACTCAATTCAAAAAATTATTATTTACGGCGCGGGTGTTATTGGCTGTGAATATGCCTCAATCTTTATTGGTCTAGATCATAAAGTTGACTTGATTAATACTCAGCAAAAACTCTTAAGTTATCTAGATGATGAAATTGCTGATGCATTGTCTTATCACTTACGTGAACAAGGTGTGTTAATTCGTCACAATGAGCAAATGGATCATCTTGAAACGTTTGATGACCATGTTGTACTACATTTACAAAGTGGTAAAAAGATTAAAGCCGATGCGATTCTTTGGTGTAACGGCCGTTCAGGAAACACTGAAGGTTTAGGCCTTGAGAATGTTGGTTTAGTACCAAATAACCGTGGTCAACTTTCAGTAAATGATCAATATCAAACTGAAGTTGAAAACATCTATGCTGCTGGTGACGTGATTGGTTGGCCATCACTTGCTTCTGCGGCTTATGACCAAGGGCGCTGTGCGGGCGCAAATATGAGTGGTGAAGATGCGAAGCCAGTACGTGATATCCCAACGGGTATTTATACCATTCCGGAAATCTCATCAATTGGTAAAAATGAACAGGAATTGACGGAAGAGAAAATTCCGTATGAAGTAGGTCAAGCTTCTTTCCGTCATTTAGCTCGTGCACAAATTACTGGTGATACAGTGGGTGAGTTAAAAATTCTTTTCCACCGTGACACTATGGAAATTTTAGGTATTCACTGTTTTGGTAATAACGCTGCCGAAATTATCCACATTGGACAAGCAGTTATGCACAGCCCAAATAATACCTTGAAATATTTTGTTGAAACAACGTTTAACTATCCAACAATGGCAGAAGCATATCGTGTAGCTGCGCTTAATGGTATGAATCGTTTGTTTTGATTTTAAATAAGTGTTTAATAAAAAAGCCCGCAAATTTGCGGGCTTTTTTATTTTCATTAGACCATAGGTTTCTTATATTTTTATGACAATGCAAAGCTTTAGTCCGATTATCGATATCTCTAGTGAGCACAAAATGCTTGATTAAAATATATAAATAAATCAGGAGTTTGTTTCCATAAAATGATTGAACAGGCCAGCAGAGTAATTATGAGTAATGTCATAATTGTTTTCAAAAGTAAGGCATTATGCGTCATGAATAACAGCCTCCTCATTTACAAAGAAATGTACGATTACCCCTAATATACTCAAAGCTATTGAACATAGCCAAATCGCATTGTAATTACCTGTTAAGTCATGATTAACACCGCCAAGCCAACCGCCAAAGAAAGAACCGACTTGATGGGTGAAAAACACAATGCCGCTCAGCATTGAAAGATATTTAACACCAAACATATTTGCCACAATACCGTTGGTGAGCGGAACAGTGGAGAGCCATAAAAGGCCCATAATAATTCCAAAAGTATATACCGTATAAATGCTTAAAGGTAATAACAAAAAGGCGATGATTGCGATGCCACGGCTACCGTAAAGTGCCATTAATAATTTAGGTTTTGAGAATCGATCTCCCAGCCAACCCGCACCATAAGTTCCCACAATATTAAATAGTCCAACTAGTGCCAGAAACACGGTACCGGTAGCTGCATCAAAGCCGTGATCGATTAAATAGCCGGGTAAATGTACACCTAAGAAAACAACTTGGAATCCACATACTAAGAAACCTAAAGCTAACCACCAAAAGGGTTTATGTTTTCTGGCAATATTCAGTACTTGTTTAAATGTAAGCTGAGGCTCAGCAATTGCTTTAGGTATTTGATTACTTGGTCCTTTTAACATCCATGCAAGGGGAATAATAAGAGCAATTAACAGCGCACTGACCATTAGGGCTGCTGACCATCCAACATTTTTGAGTAAGAGAAGAGTAGATGGCAACATAATAAACTGACCGAAAGAACCTGCTGCGCTTGCAATCCCCATTGCCATACTTCTTTTTTCTGGAGGGGCGGCTCGACCTACTGCACTAAGTAAAACTGTAAAGGAGGTTGCTGATAAAGCTAAACCAATAATAAGACCTAGGCTTAAATTCAAAATGAGTACACTTGAACTAAAAGCCATTAATAGTAAGCCGAGGGTGTAAAGTAATCCGCCAACAGCAACCACAATTTTACTGCCATATTTATCTGCGATTGCGCCAGTAAAAGGTTGAACTGCACCCCAGATCAGGTTCTGCATGGCGATTGCAAGACTAAAAACATGCTGCCCCCAACCGAATTCATGACTCATCGGTACGAGGTAGAGACCGAAACCATGACGAACACCTAATGAAAGTGCCAGAATAATTGCACTGCCAATTAACATATAGATGAGGGACTGAGAAAATTGGTTGCCAGTTTTAGTCATGATTAATGGAAAATTATAATAATGATGATTTATTGTAGAAGATATATCGAACAATATCGATATAGTTGGGGGAATATTTAAGAAGAATTAAAAAGTTTTTAAGAGTCGTATTTTATGAGAAGACAATTAAAGAAGCAGACATCATTTTGATTTCTGCTTCTTATAAAAATTAAGCGGCGGAATTACGTTCAAGTAATGCTTGTTCAAAAAGGACTTGTTCTTTTTCTTTATGTTCAGTGGTAAAGCGAATCAAAATTACGCTACAGCCTGCGACTATAACCAGGCCACCTAAAATAAATAGGCAAGTTTGAACATCAAGCAAGCCTTTAAGTAGGAAGCCAGCAGCTACAGCACCTACATTGCCACCAGCCCCAATAATGCCAGCAACACCACCTAAGGCATTACGGTCAATGAATGGTACGAGAGCATATGTTGCACCACAAGCCATGTGAGTAAAAAGGGCAAAAATCGTCATAGAAATAATTGCAAGAGCAACCACATTCATTTGAGAGAAAAGAATTAAGAATAAACCTTCGCCCAAAATCATGAGCACCAGTACTTTAGTGCGGCCATCTAAACCTTTTTTCAGAGCGACTTTATCGGAAATAATACCGCCAAGTGCACGAGCAAAGAGTGCAAGAAGACCAAATATTCCGGCAGTTAAACCAGCAGTTTTTAAATCCATTTTGAACTGATCAACATAGTACATTGCTGCAACATTATGGATGAAAATTTCGATTCCGAAGCACGCTCCGTAAGCCACAAATAAAATCCAGACGCGGTAGTTGCGAGCAGCTTGCATTAAAATCGCCATCCCACCTTTTTTACCACTGCCAACTTCAATGCCTTGTGCACGAACTTCTTTAAAATTTCCTTGCGGGCAATCTTGGGTGAGTTTCCAGTAAAGAATACCAACAATGACCATCATTATGCCAGGTACGACTAACGCAACCCGCCAACCCATAGTTTGTTCGACGCCGAACATGATAATTGCACCGAGTAATAAAGGCATAAGCGCTTGGGTTGCACCGCCACCAGCATTTCCCCAACCTGCCGCTGCTGCATTTGCTGTCCCTACTATGTTAGGGGCAAACATGACACTGGTGTGATATTGCGTAATGACAAAGCTTGCACCAATTGCACCAATCAGCAAGCGGAAGAATAAAAAGGATTCATAACTGTTGGCCGCAGCTACTCCAAATACCGGAATACTTCCTAATAGTAATAGGGTGGTGTAAGTGATGCGGGGTCCATATTTATCACAGAGTGGACCGACAGCGAGTCTTACTAAAATCGTAATCGCAACGGCAGCAATATTAATATTGGCAATTTGATCTTTGGTTAAGCCGAACTCACCTTTAATCACTGGCATTAATGGAGCACATGCAAACCATGCGAAGAAGCACACAAAGAATGCGAGCCATGTCATATGGAAGGCACGCATCGCTGGAGTAGAAAAACTGAATAATTTAATCTCAGTTGCTTTTTTTGCATCTAGATTGATATTTGAAGACATACGCCGTCCCCCTGAACTGAACGAAATGTTAATTTGCATGGCAATTTATTGCCTACCTGCATACCGATCAGAGCGGACATCATTGGCCGTCTTGGTTTATTCACTGAATCATCGTTGATTCATCTTGCTATGAATAAAGCAAAGCTTGTGCCAAAAAATTATTTTTACTAAAAGGAAAAGCTTAGTTTTTAATTTTATTAATTTAGTTATTAAACATAAAAATTATTAGTGTAGGGAATTTTAAAGAAAGAAGATGATAAAAGTGAATAAAGAGGGATTTGATGGACTTATTTTTGGAAAGTGCTCATTTTTTTAGCACTTTGTTTTAAAAAGAGGCAGTGTGTAGAAAGGAAGAAAGCTATAAAAACGCGACTAAGTTTTTATAGCTTTGAGATTAATAATGATTAGAAACGATAGCCGACACCTACATAAGTAATAATTGGATCAATATCAATGGATGTTTTTGCATTAATTAATTCTTTCCCTGTATTGCGATCAATTACATTAATCTTAGCATCACTACTCATTTTTGAATATGAAACTGAACCTACAGCAAACCAGTTTGGTTTAAAGTCATAGGTTGCACCTAATGTAACAATCGGCGCAAAAGTATCGGTCGCTTCAAGTTTTACAATTGGATCCGCAGAAGATGTTTTACGATCTAATGCTGCACCTGCCTTATTATCATGGATATTCTGAATCATATGACCCGCTTGAATTAAATCGGCTTCAATACCAGGGTTCATTTTTAAATCATTGAAGTATGCATACATCACCCCAGCTCCGACATAAGGACGGAACTTATTTACCCCTGATTTACCAAATTGATACTGGAGCTCAACGGCGGGTAGCCATGCACGAGCAGTCGCAGCCTTACCCCCCTGAGAAAGATCAGTAATATGCAGGTCTTGTTTTAAAGGAATATCTCCACCCGCCTTGGAAATTCCATCTCCTATGATTCCTCCAATCGAAGATCCATCTTTTAGGGGAGTCGCTTTTCCAGAAAGGGGAGCGTAAATATTACCTTTTCCATTAATATCTACTTTAGGAGGAATACCACCTTTAATTTCTAAAGATAAATTGTCCGTAAAGTTGTAATTAAACATAAGACCAACAGTGTCAACATCAGCAGCTTCTAAACCAGAACCTTGTTGTTGCCATTGAGAGAGACCATTAACTTCTGCTGTACCTGCAAGTGATGAGGGAAGAGTGTCTGTAAACTTATCAAGAAGGCTAATAGTGCTATACCAGAATTTTCCTGAAGTTTTACTTTGGTCGATTGCATCTAAAACGGCTTTTGTAGATACATCTCCAACTTTAGATGTTGTACCTTCTGCAACGCTAGTATTGATATTGATAGGGTTTCCAGAGCCTTGAGGCATGGCATGGAGCCAACCAGCAGAGACAGAAAAACGTTTGAAGCCATCGCCATCTTTAAAACTAAAATATGGTGAAGCGGCATAGGTGACTGTTGGCAGAGCAAAAAAGGCAGCTGTCATACAAAATAATGACTTTTTCATCATAAAAGGACTCCATGTCCGAGCATTTGTTTACTGATTTTTATTGAGCCCACCATACCTTGTTTTATTGAATAGATTGTGTATTAAAAATTAATAATTGTAATTTTTTTGAAATATTTGTTTATATTTAGAAAGATTTATTAATGAAAAGTACATAATAAATAATAAAAGGCTACACAAAGTAGCCTTTTATTTAAGTTTTTTAAATTATTGGTTGAAGCGAGATAAGTCTTCTTCAGGACGAGCAGTTAAGACTTCAATGCCTGTTTGGGTAACTAAAATAGTATGTTCATACTGAGCTGAAAGTTTATGGTCTTTGGTTACGACAGTCCATTTGTCCCCTAACAATTTAGTTTGCCATACGCCAGCATTTACCATAGGTTCAATTGTAAAAGTCATACCTGCTTCCAGACGCATACCTGTACCAGCTTGACCATAATGGAGTACTTGAGGTTCATCATGGAAAACAGTTCCAATACCGTGACCACAATATTCGCGTACTACACTAAAACGTTCTGATTCGACATACTTTTGGATTGCATGGCCGATATCACCTAAATATGAACCATCTCTAACAGTTGCCATTCCACGATACATCGCTTCTTGAGCAACTTTACATAGACGGTTAGCTAAAATAGAAGTTTCACCACCAACGACATACATCATGTTGGTATCACCGTGATAACCGTCTTTGATGACAGTGACATCAATATTAAGAATGTCACCATTTTTTAAGATTTTATTTTCAGAGGGAATACCATGACAGACAACATGGTTAACCGAAGTACAAATAGAGTGCTGAAAAGCAGGGCGCCCAGGAGCTCCACCATAGCCTACACATGCAGGAATAGCATGCTGCACATTCTCAATGTGATTACGACAAATGGTATCAAGTTCAAGTGTACTCACACCTGCCTTAATATGGGGCTTGATCATCTCTAGAACTTCAGCCGCCAGTCGTCCTGCAATGCGCATTTTTTCAATTTCATCTGGAGTTTTGATTAATCGACGTGGAGCTGTATAAGTACTGTTCATGATCTCTAAAAACTTTTGGTAATTTACAAGTGTCTATGGTATAAATAGCCGCCCATTTTATCAAATGCTTTTCGTGAATATCTTTTACGAACAATTTTGATAGATGGAGTAAAAAATCCGCACATATATCGTCACATTACTCTGGGTGCCTGTAAAAGGGTGGAGAATGCGGATATATGGAGGCCTAACCCAACTTTTAAGGTAAAGAAAATGGCAGATTACAACGTAAGCATGCGCGACCTTCTTCAAGCAGGTGCGCACTTTGGTCACCAAACTCGTTTCTGGAACCCAAAAATGCGTCAATACATTTTTGGCGCGCGCAACAAAATTCACATCATCAACCTTGAGCACACTGTTCCTGCGTTAAATGATGCTTTGAACTTCGCTAACCAATTAGCAAGCAAAAAGAACAAAGTTTTGTTCGTTGGTACAAAACGTGCTGCTTCTAACATCATCCGTGAACAAGCTCAACGCGCTGGTCAACCATATGTAGATCACCGTTGGTTAGGTGGTATGTTGACGAACTGGAAAACACTTCGCCAATCTATCAACCGTTTAAAAGATCTTCAAACTCAATCTCAAGATGGTACTTTTGCTAAGCTTACTAAACGTGAAGCTTTAGAACGTGCTCGTGAGATGGAAAAACTTGAGCGTTCTTTAGGCGGCGTTAAAAACATGGGTGGTTTACCTGACGCATTATTTGTAATCGACGTTGATCACGAAGCGATTGCAATCAAAGAAGCGAAGAACTTAGGTATTCCTGTTATCGGTATCGTTGATACAAACTCTAACCCAGACAACGTTGATTACGTTATTCCGGGTAACGACGATGCGATCCGTGCAGTAACTCTATATGCTTCAGCTATGGCTGACGCAATTCTTGCTGGTAAAGAATACGCTCAATCTCAAGCGAACGCTCAAGCAAAAGGCGATGACGCTGCGAAAGACGCTTCTGAGGCTTAATGCGTTTTGACGCAGGCTTGTCATTTTTGCGACATGTAATGGTGGCAAATTAAGCGTCGAGAGTGCAAACGGCCCAGAGTTTCTTTGGGCCGTTTTTGTTGAAAAGATTTATTTTCTACCGATTTTAGGAGATCAACATGACTGCAATTACTGCAAGCATGGTAAAAGAATTACGTGACCGTACTGGTCTTGCAATGATGGAATGCAAAAAAGCATTAACAGAAGCGAACGGTGACATCGAGCTTGCTATTGATAACCTTCGTAAATCTGGTCAAGCTAAAGCTGCTAAAAAAGCTGGTAACATTGCTGCTGACGGTGCAATCACAATCGTTCAAGAAGGCAACAAAGCAATTCTAGTTGAAGTTAACTGTCAAACTGACTTCGTTGCTAAAGACGAAAACTTCTCTAACTTCTCTAAAGCGGTTGCTACTGCTGCTTTAGCTGCTGGTGAAACTGATGCTGCTAAAATCGCTGAATTAAAATTAGCAGACGGTCAAACAGTTGAAGAAGCTCGTATTGCGCTTGTTCAAAAAATCGGTGAAAACATCCAAGTTCGTCGTGCGAAAATCGTTGAAGGCGAAAACTTGGCTATCTACAAACACGGTTTAAAAATCGGTGTTGTAGTTTCTTATACTGGTGATGCTGACACTGGTAAAGGTATTGCAATGCACGTTGCTGCATTCAACCCAGTAGCTGTAAATGCTGAAGCTGTTCCTGCTGACCTTATCGCTAAAGAAAAAGAAATTGCTGAAGCGAAAGCGTTAGAATCTGGTAAGCCAGCTAACATCGTTGAGAAAATGGTAACTGGTTCAGTTGATAAATACTTGAACGAAGTTGCTCTTGATCGTCAAATGTACGTAATCGACAACGACAAAAAAGTTGCTGATGTATTAAAAGCAACTGGTACTACTGTTGCTAACTTCGTACGTTTCGAAGTTGGTGAAGGTATTGAGAAAAAAGCAGAAATGAGCTTCGCTGAAGAAGTTGCTGCTGCTCAAGCTGCTGCGAAGTAATTCGTATCACAATAAAAAAAGCCCCATTGGGGCTTTTTTTATCTCAGTTAAATTAAGGGTAGACAATGACAAATAAAAAAAATCTCAGTATTGGTGGTGTCATAATTTTATTGATTGCTGCATATTTTGGTCTGGATTTATCTGGGCATAAGCAAAATCAATCGCCATCATCAGTCATACCCGAAGCTCAGCATACTGAAACTACTCTTGCAAATAATGGGGTGGATACAATAAAAGCTGCTTATGAGCAGAGACACAGTAATGTTCAAGTGCAGGGAAGTGGCCGAGTAAAAGCAATCTTAAGAGATGATAATGATGGGTCGAGACACCAGAAATTTATTCTTGTACTAAAAAATGGCCTTTCAATTTTAGTCGCACATAATATTGATTTAGCACCTAAAATTCCTAATTTGAAAAAAGGTGATGTCGTAGATTTTTACGGTGAATATGAATATAACCCAAAAGGTGGTGTATTGCACTGGACTCATCGTGATCCACAAAATCGTCATGAAAGTGGTTGGCTCAAACATGATGGGCAAATCTACCAATAAAGCCGAATAAACAAATAAAGAGATTGTTTTTATAGAGCAATTTTATTCTATTCAGTTTCTTAAAACATGCTATGGTTTTTTTATTGAATAGATGAGACGTATTTATGCAGCGGGAGCAAGCCGATTATCTGCATGTGCGAGAGCTGGGCGGTTTAGAGTTACTAAAAGCACATTATCACCAAACACAATTTTCGAAGCATACTCATGAAGGGTACTGTATTGGTGTGATTGAAGAGGGAGCACAGTCTTTTTTTAGGACAGGCCAGCTGCATGTAGCTCCTAAAGGCGACATTATTTTAGTAAACGCTGACGAAATTCATACGGGTTCATCTGCGGTAGAGTCAGGTTGGCGATATCGAGCAATTTATCCTACACCTGAAATGTTGGCAGAAGTCAGCCAAGATTTTTTTGAAAATTCACGTGGGGCGCCCTGGTTTCCTCAAGCTGTCATTCGTGACTTGGGTTTGGCTCAACAACTATGTTTACTCTTTGATTTATTAGAACAAAAAGATAATTTTTTACTTAAAGAAACGATGTATTTATCGACTTTAGCTTGTTTAATGAAGCGACATGGTAAATCAAATCATACTTTTTGTGAGTTGCCTGAAGCATATTCAAAAATATTAAGAGTTAAAGAATTACTGGTAGAAATGCCTGAAACAAATTTTTCTTTGCAAGATCTGGCTGATATGGTGGGGCTAAGTGCATGGCATTTCTTAAGACAATTTAAAAAATATGTGGGCTTGCCACCTCATGCTTGGCTTGTTCAAGCACGCTTACAAAAAGCAAGGCAATTATTAAAACAGGGTGACCAAATTGCGATGGTGGCACAGCAATGTGGTTTTTCTGATCAAAGCCATTTTAATCGTCACTTTAAAAAAGCAATGGGAGTGACGCCTACTCAATATGTAGCTAGCCTAAATAACTAGATTATTAAAAATTTATTTACAGCAATTTTATTCAATATAAATCAACTCTCATTACGCATTTTATAGAGAGATCTTTTATCTTGGATTTTTATATATGAATATTCAGCTTCATCAGTTGGTGAGGTTTCCAAAAAATAAGCCACCCTATCTTTTTTTACGTGGTGCAATGGATATTTTGCCCTTGTCAATTTCTGTTATTCCGTGGGCAATTTTGGCAGGCTCTATGGCAATTCATGCAGGTTTATCTTTTTATAAAGCCCTTGCGATGTCGGGAATTGTTTTTGCTGGAGCAGCTCAATTAGTTAGTTTAAGCATGGTAATGGAAGGGGCATCTACTTTTACAATTTATGTGACGATTTTCTTTTTAACGGCTCAGCATTTTATTTATGCATTAACTTTAAGAAATGACATTTCTGCTTTGTCTCTTTCGAAACGGTTAAGTTTGGGTTTTTTATTAACGGATGAATTATTTGCGGTATGTGCATCCGGTGAAAAAAGACAGCCAGAATATCTGTTGGGTGCAGGTCTGTCTTTTTATTTATTCTGGGTAGTTTTTAGCTTGGTTGGAATACTTTTGGCAACAGTGATTCCTGATTTACTAAATTATCATTTAGATTTTTCCATTGTGGCTATTTTTATTGCTATGATTGTGCCGTTATGTAAAGGATTTCCAGTCATAGCTGGTGTGCTAACAACTTGTTTAAGTGGGTTTTTATTTAAATTTTATCAAATTGAGGGTGCGATTTTACTTTCAGGATTAATGGGGATGTTAATTGCTGTTTTAACTGAAAAAATAGGTAAGGAGCAATAATATGTCTTGGTTTATGATTTTAGGCTTGGCAGCAATCGTCTTTTTTAATCGCTATTATTTTTTAGAACCTACTGTTAAAATTAAATTACCGCTTATTCTGAATAAGATGCTTAACTATTCTGCACCTTGTTTATTAACTGCAATTTGTATTCCAGTTATTTTTTTCGATGGTGATCATTTAAGAGGCGTGATAAATAATCCTTATATTTATGCAGCAATCTTTTGTATTGTGATCGCTATGTACCTAAAAAAAGTTCTTTTAAGTGTGATAGCAAGTTTAGGATTTTTTTATTTTATAAATTTTCTAATAAATTACTAACATGCAAAAGCTGAATCGAAAGGATTCAGCTTTAAATCCATCTTTAAGCAAGAGCTTGTTTTTGTCTGCTTTTCCATTTAGGTAGGATTTTTGAGAGATAAGCATCCATACACCAAACTGGTCCAATTAGTAGGAATTGTAAATCTTTAAAGAAAGATGGTTTTTTGCCTTCGACTTTATGACCGTAAAATTGTCCAACCCAAGCAATCACAAAAATAGCGATATAAAATCCGACTCCTACAGGTAGGGTATAAATGAGCCATGCCATAACAACAAGTAAAGCAGCCATTGCAACAGCAAGTACAAGATCTAAACGTGCATAAAATACTAAGGTCAACACAAGTAATAAAGTAGTAAGCAATGTGCTGAAATGCGCAATGATTCCAATAATAGAAAATAAAATGGCGGGAACGCAAAGCCAGTGAATTTGTTTATTGGTTGGATTTTGATGACTTTCGCTATATTCATCAAACCATTCAGTAATGGATTTCATGAGTAGCACACTCCTTGTTTTAACTTTGATTTATTTTTTGTGAGTATATTTTAGCCTGTTCTTGGGGATCTCAACAAGAAACTAACACTATTCAACTATAGGGAGCGTTGTATTAAAAAGACCTAAGAAAGGGCAAACGAAAAAATAATGTGACTGTGATTGAAATAGGGGGCAATACGACCTCAAGAATGGGGTAATTTTTCATAATATTTTTTCTCTATTGCTAGATGATGAAAACAGCAAAAAAAGTGTAATTTTGAGATGGGTGGGAAAATTGTGTGAAAAAGCTCTACTCATCTACTCTAAAAACGCCATAAATAGCCTTTATTTTGGAAAAATGGTACTAGGGTAGCGCAAATTTGAAAAAGTCGCTCTAAACGCAAATTAGACGTAAAATTAACTAGTATTAAATAAACATGGTTTTTTGTTTAAAAAATATTCAAATCCAGAGCTAGATAAGGGTTAAAAAAAGAGGATTTTTTAAACTTTAAGTGAGGAATTATTTTGATAACTCAAAATATAAAAAAGCCGCAGAAAAATTGCGACTTTTTACATGAACTCGAGAGGCTATAACTTATGAAGTTGGGCCATCAACACGCTCAATATTTACTTTTGCAGTTCCGGCATTGGTAATGCCAAGACGTTTAGCTGCACCGTAAGATAGATCAAGTACACGGTTGCCATGGAAAGGACCGCGGTCATTTACTTTTACAACCACACTTTTACCATTGTCTTTATTCGTTACTCGAATATAACAGTTCAATGGTAGGCTACGGTGAGCAGCAGTTAGAGCATTCATGTCGAATGTTTCACCACTTGCAGTTTTACGACCATGGAATTGGCGGCCATACCAAGATGCCATACCAGTTTGGCTAAACTTACGAACAGTGTTTGAAGCTACTGTGTTAAGTTTTTCAATCACTGAAGGCTCATCTTCAGGGATTTCAATTTTTGCTGCGATCGCTTGACGACGGATTTGATCGCCAGAACGTTCAGTGATTGAAAGACTGTTAATATTAGAAAAACGAGAATTAAAGTTTTGAGTATCTTTACTCAACACACGTGCTGCTAGATTAGGACCATCTACATCACTGTTTAATGATGATGACTGCACCATTTCAGCGTGCAGTGGGGCCATGCTTAAACTAGCCGTCAGTGCAAGAACGTATTTCAGCGATAACTGCATTTGTATAAACTCCTGAGAACATGTACTTTTTTCTTTCAGCCATTGACTGAAATTTAAAGTGAACATGCCTTATTATTCACTTTTGCAATTGCTATATTGGGGTGGATAATATTCATCGCTTACGGAGAGTGTCTAGTCTTTAACGAGAAATCGTTACAAAAAGGGCAAAAACTTACAGTTTTAGATTAAAAAACAACCAATGGTGTAACAATTTATTTAAAATGTATGTATTGTGAGCTATTTAACAAAAATATTTATTGACTTTTGGTGTGGGTGTGAAAAAGCTAGCCTATCGGCTAGCCACTTCAGTGCCTAATAACCACACAGCGGTAGCGTACATGCGGCTCTTATTATAAGTCGTAATCACTTGAAAATTCGGGTAAGTTAAATAGTAAATTGGACCGTTATAGTCTTGTAATTGAATTACATTCACCATGTCCAGATCATCAATTTTAACTAAAGGATTTAATGGTGCGATACCTAGTGTCTTTAGTGCGCCATAGGGGAAAGGTTGCGTTAAATCTTTCGCAATAATACTTTCCGGATTTGATCCTGTATAACGTGCCATAAACCCGATAGGCTGATCGCGTTGCCAACCTTGTTTTGCTAAGTAGTTTGCAATTGATCCAATAGCATCTTCTGCTGAGTTTCTTAAGTCGATATGTCCATTACCGTCATAATCCACACCATATTTACTAATATTACTTGGCATAAATTGCGGATAACCTATCGCACCTGCATATGAGCCAACAATACTTCTAGTTGGATAACCTTCTTTATACGTCCATGCAATCAGAGCAGCTAACTCATCACCAAAATATTCAGCGCGGCGAGGGTAGCCAAAAGCAAGAGTAGCTAAAGCATCACGTGTAATAAACGAACCTTTATTTGCGCCATAACCTGTTTCAACGCCCAAAATACCTAAAATCACAGCTTGAGATACGCCATATTGCTGTTCAGCGCGATTTAAGGCATCTGCATATTGGTTTTTAAAACGCACACCGCGCTGAATTGTGCCTTCCACCAAGAACATGGAACGATAGTCATACCAAGGCTTACTTTCCCCTGGGCGAGTCATAATATTTAGAATGTTTGGTAAATTTTTTGCGCCGCTCATGGCTGCATCCACTTGATCGCTACTTAAGCCATAAGCATTCATCGTTTTTTGTTTAAAGTTTAAATAATCAGGATGTGTGGCAAAATCGTTAGCCTGAGCAAAATGACTGGTACTGATTAAGCCAGTACACAAAGCAAGCATTTTTAAAGTTTTATTTAAGTGTTGAGACAACATATCGTTTTAAAATTCCAGATTATCGATGTGTATGAATGGACATGACTAAACCAAAGGTGGCCATTAAAGTAATAATAGCTGTTCCGCCATAACTCATAAAAGGTAAAGGAACACCTACTACAGGTAAAATACCACTGACCATTCCCGCATTTACAAATACATAAACAAAAAAAGACAAACCAAAAGCGCCGGCAACTAAACGTCCATAGTTATGGAAGCTTTGTAAACCAATCTGGAATGTTCTAAAAATAATAGCAAAATAAAGAGTTACTAAGATAAGTACACCGATGAGACCAAATTCTTCGGAATACGCAGCAATAATAAAGTCAGTATGCCCTTCGGGTAAAAAGTGTAAATGTGATTGAGTACCTTCAAGAAAACCTTTACCTGAAAAACCGCCAGAGCCAATTGCAGTTTTAGATTGAATAATATTCCAACCTGTACCGAGTGCATCTGCTTCTGGATTAAGTAAAGTTAAAACCCTTTGACGCTGATAGTCGTGTAAAAGAAATTCCCATGCAATAGGAATAATGACTGCTGCACAAGCGGCAGCTGCACCAATCATCCGCCATGATAATCCACTTAAAAATAAGACAAATATGCCGCTTGCCAAGACTAAAAGCGATGTCCCTAAATCTGGTTGTTCTGCAATCAGTAAAAAAGGAATACCAATTAACATTAATGATAAAACAACTTGTGAAAAGCTAGGGGGAAGAGGTTTTCTTGCTAAGAACCATGCAATCATCATCGGCATACCGATTTTCATGAATTCACTGGGCTGGACACTTCCGAAACCGGGAATATCAATCCAGCGCTGAGCACCCATTCGGACTTCACCGAACACCATGACTGCCACAAGTGAAAATAGACCAAACAAATAAAAGTAGGGTGAAAAGGCTTGATAGACCTTGGGTGGAATTTGGGCTAGGCCAACCATCACTAGAAAACCAATACCAAAACTCATGGCTTGTTTACTGACTAACCCTACATCTTGTGCTGAAGCACTATATAGTACAGTTAAACCTAACAGAGCATTTAAGAGCAAAAATAGGCATAACCACGGATCAATATGGAGTTGTTGCCACTTTGATGGTTGCATAGCGGTGCTAAGACCATCTCGAGGAGCTTGGCGTAAAAATTTATATTGTGGACTAGGAGACATGCGGCGTTAACTAGGTCAATCAGTGCTTGGCGCATGCTAACATAAACCTGATTAATGGCAATGTATATCAATATTTTGCAATAAAAAAACCTAGCTCTCGCTAGGTTTCCGATAGGCTATTTTTTATTAGTTAAAGAATAGACCATCATGATATTCAGCCATCGCTTTTAGTTCAGTACGATTTAAGCTAGGGATGAGCTTATCGATTGCAATATGAACTGCTTTTGTTACAGCCGCAGCGCCAATATCAGCAGCTTTACGTTTGATCATGCCGAGGTCTAATGTCTTGTTAAAATCAGACATAAAATGCTTGATCATAGCATCGCCGAATTGTTTATATAGTTCAGCTAATGCAGCTTTATTAATATCGTTGCCAGCTTCAAGCTCAGTGAAGTTATGCTTAAGGTTAGTGACTAAACTAGGATCTAAAGTTACACCTACTTTATATTGACCTTGTGGATCTTTAAATAAGCTTTTTTCAGAAAACTCTACAGACTGTTTTACAACATCGTTTGGTGCTTTGCTTAACAATTGTTTTAAAAGAACAGCAACTGTTGATTTGACATAGCCTGCTAGTTTTTCGGCAGTATCGCGTTTTTCACTTGCAGGGAAGTGCTGAACTAACTGAATTAAGACATTATCAATAATCTCTTCATTGAGTTGTAAAGCAATCTTATCGCGAAGTGGATATAAAGGTTCACTAGAATTTTTGTTCGCAATTCCAGTTTGTATATCGTTCAATAAGCCTTCAGAAGGGGTAAAACCAAAAAACGGCATGGTATATCCTCAAATTATTCGTTTTATTGTCGTGCCAATCGAATCGGTTTTGGCATCCATGAAAGATCCGATACTCGGCAAGGGTTAATATCAAGTCCGCCGCGACGAGTATAAGTTGCATAAACCATCAGCTTTTCAGGCTGCAAATTTTGCCAAATATCAGCAAAGATTTGCTCAACACATTGTTCGTGAAAACCGTTATGCTGACGGTACGAGATAATATAAGCTAAAATACTACGATAACAAGGTTTTTTGCCCTTAAAACGGATAAAAACTGTACCCCAATCCGGTTGTCCCGTGACTGGGCAGTTACTTCTCAAAAGGTGAGAATACAGTTCAATTTCTACTTCTTCATCAGACTCATCTTGTTTTAAAAGAGTCGCATCTGGATGTTGCTCTAAACGCTCTGGATCTAAGTCATCAATACAAATGCCTTGAGGCTTAGAAATCTCTAAATCATCTACCTGAAATAGGGTTAACTCAACTTTTGCGCCTGCCGCAGCCGATAAGTCTTTTTCAACTGTTTCAATAAATGACTGTTTAGAGTCAAACTGAGTGAAGTTAAGGCTATTGAAGTAAAGCTTTAGTGACTTTGATTCAATCAAATTTGGTGAAGAAGCTGGTAGCGTAATTCTGCCAATGGCAACTTGCGGGATAGCATGAGCGTTTAACCATGAAATTTCAAAAACATGCCACCAATCTTTACCTTGCGTAATACCTTCAATGTGCGAGTAGGCTTCACGAGACTGAGCACGAGCAATTGGAAATAAAATATCAGGTTGATAGTTAGTTGGATATTGAGTTTCTTTACCCAATAAAGACTGTTCGACACTCATTCACGCATTCCTGAACCACGAGCTAGTAAATAGTAAGCAATTCCGTAAAGTACAACACAGCATAATGTCACAATGATTAAAGAGAACGTAACATTCACGTCACTATGACCTAAAATGCCGAAACGGAAAGCGTTAACCATATACACAATAGGATTAATTAAAGAAAGTTTTTGCCAAAAAGGGCCAAGTGCACTAATGGCATAGAACACACCACCTAAATAGGTTAAAGGTGTAAGGACAAATGTTGGAATAATAGAAATATCATCAAATGATTTTGCATAAACTGCATTAATAAAACCACCTAATGAGAAAAGAACCGAGGTAATTAAGACTGTATATATAGTCACAAACCAGTTATGTATAAAAAGGTCTGTAAAGAACATACTCATTGTCGTCACAATTGCCCCGACCAATACACCACGGCAAATCCCACCAATGACATAGCCCCACAAAATAATATGTAGTGGTACGGGACTCATAATCAGTTCTTCAATGCTTTTTTGGAATTTCACACTAAAGAAACTTGAAGATACGTTAGCATAACTGTTGGTAATAACCGCCATCATGATGAGGCCGGGTACGATAAATTGCATATAGCTCACGCCACCCATTTGTCCAATGCGCGAACCAACCAAATTACCAAAAATGACAAAGTACAAACTCATCGTAATCGCAGGGGGTAACAAGGTTTGTGGCCAAATACGTAGAAATCGGCGTACTTCTTTACGAACTAGAGTCCAGAGGGCAATTTGCAGTTGGCTAAAATTCATTTTGCCTCTCCTTCAAGATTTTTCTCGACCATTTTGACGAATAGCTCTTCTAGACGGTTCGATTTGTTTCGCATACTACGAACACGAATACCTTGTGATTCTAAAAGCTGGAATAAGTCATTTAATGTATGGGCCTTATCCATTGTCACTTCTAAAGTGCTGCTATCAATTAAGTTGAACTTCACACCAATAATATTTAACTGGAGTGGGGCAATAGGTTCTGCCAAATCGAAAATAAAAGATTCTTCACTGAGCTGGTTTAAGAAACTTTTCATGCTGGTGTCTTCTTTAATGACACCGCGGTCAATGATAGCAATTTGACGACATAACATTTCTGCTTCTTCGAGATAATGTGTAGTCAAAATAATAGAAGTACCGCTTTCGTTCATTTCGGTCAGAAAATCCCACATAGAACGGCGTAACTCAATATCTACACCTGCGGTAGGCTCATCTAAAATAAGAAGTTTAGGCTCATGCATCATGGCACGGGCAATCATGAGGCGGCGCTTCATACCACCAGATAACATGCGTGCTTGTATATTACGCTTTTCCCATAAACCTAGTTTTTCTAAATAATGTTCGGCACGTTTTTCTGCAATCTTTTTATGAATGCCGTAATAGCCCGCTTGGGTGACTAAAATATCGAACGCTTTTTCAAACTGTCCAAAGTTAAATTCTTGAGGGACAACGCCAAGTTGTTGTTTTGCCAAGGATGGATGAGTGTCGAGATTGTGTCCAAAAATCTCAACTGTTCCTTCGGTTTTTTTCGTGAGGGAACTGATAATACCAATGGTTGTTGATTTGCCGGCACCATTTGGGCCTAACAACGCATAAAATTCACCTTCAGGCACAGTGAGGTTAATACCTTTTAACGCCTGAAAACCATTACGATATGTTTTGGACAAATCTCTTAAAACCAAAGCATCAGTCATGAAATTCTCACATTATGAAAGAGGGGTATATTTTGAGCGATAATGATTAATAAACCAAGTAAAATAGTCGGAATTTTATAAAATTGAGATAAATTTATGAAGTTATTATATATAAACTGGTGCGCCCGGCGGGGATCGAACCCACGACCCCAGGCTTCGGAAACCTGTACTCTATCCAACTGAGCTACGAGCGCACATGTGTGGGCCACATCATAGGAAAAAAACACCCATAGGTAAAGCACGAAATAGGTAACAAGTGAGTTTAATGCTTAATTAAACAGCAGCTTGTTGTTTTTTTAGATGCGTTGTTGAATAAGTTGAATTGAATAATTAATAGAATGAAGCGTATGTGCTAGCTCATGAGGCGGGATACGTGACTCCTGTAAGCTGGTAATCCATTGCATTTGGCATATTTTAAGCTCTTGAAGTGTTTTTATTTGCTCTATTTTGTGAATAAGTGGTTTCGCCATAAGCCCACAATATTGACTCAAGCTTTGCTTCATCAACTGTTGTATTTCTTCAAAAGAGAGCTGTTGAACTCGAATTGGTGGCTGGCTATTTTCAGTATTTGTAGATTGCAAAGATGGTAATTGAGTAACCTGAATTTCACTAACTATATTGTCACTTTTATTCTCATCTATAATATTTTTTTGATGAGCTTCTATTGTAGTTACGGATGAGGGTGGGAAATATATTTGTTCATTTAATTCTGAATAACTTTCACCAGAAGGAGCAATAAGTTTTAAGTCAATAAGCTGTTGAATAAGCTCTGGTGATGCAATACGTTTTTTAAATTCGCTATTTAAATTTTGAAAATCTTCGTGATCTATTAATAGTAGTAAACGTCTTTGTTTTGCATTTAAAGTAATGTTGCGTTGTTGAAGCGCGACTCTTCCTAAATTGGTTCGATAAAAACCAGCCATCATTTTTCCCCAAATAAAAAATAAATCAGACTGTCCAATTTTCTCGGTTGAACAGTACTGTTTTTAATAAAATATAAATGGGGTTAACGATAAAACTCAAAAATGACAATATGATGAAGAATTGATGAATATCATCTATTTAAGACTTTAAAATGCGCCTTCTAATGCTTTACGTAAATAGATGTCAAGTTCATCTTGACGTAATAACCATTGAATATAGTCTTTAGGAAGTTCAGCAATTGCTGTGCCTTTATGCTTACCAAAATTAATAGTCGTAGGGATACGTGCTTCTTCAGAAACTCGGTAAAGCTCTTCAATGTCTTGAATATTTAAATGATAGACAATATGCATCAAAATATTAGCAGTCAAAATAATATCCGCATCGGCTCGGTGCGCGCCTTTGAGCAATTCTCGCGCTTTACCGCTGCCTTGAGAAATCATATAGATGAGTGCAGAAATATTATGCGCTTCTGCATCAGGCCAAGTTTTACGCGCTAAAGCTAGAGTACAAATCGGTTTGATATGAGAGACATCCACGCCACAACGAGCAATCGCGGCAATATCGTAATCAATATTGTGACCAATAATATAAGTTGTAGTCTCTGGCAATTTAAAAGTTTTATAGTGGGGCTGGTTTTCTAAATCTGACTCTAATATATGGTGTACTGCCATAGCCGCGTATGAGATAGGTGCACCAACCTGATAAAGTTGATCAAACAATTTGCTCTTATCTAAAGTCAATTTGCCTTCATTAATTTCAATTGGGGCATACGCAATTTCAATAGGCAAACCATTTAGTGTATGTGTTTCTGTATCTAAAATAATGGTTTGCATAACTGGCCCTTTAATCAATCACGAGTAATCAAGAATGTTAACAGTTGGCTACCCACTTTAAAACATGAAGTGAGGCCTGAGAGCAGCGAGAACGTTAATTTATATTAAAAATAGAGTTTTCTGAGATTAATTTCATCCAATAGAACTTGCGGAAAATAAAGATTAGGCGTAAATATTTTTAAGACATTAGGAAATGTTGATTAAAAAACTAAAGCAAAACAAAAATGGAATTTAAGGGAAGATATATCAATGAAAATGAACCTATTAATGACGAGCGTTCTTAGCACGAGTTTATTTTTAGTCGCTTGTGGAGGAGGGAGTAGTGATGATGACTCAGCTCCTACGAATCCATCTGGGACTCCAACCAATAATATTCAAAATCCAGTGGTTAAGGTCGAGGCTTACACAAGCACCAACTTAGGATCAGTTGCCGCAGAAAGTAGTATTTTGACTTATAAAATGCTGGGTCAAAGTGGTCAAGAAGTGCAGGCAACCAGTTTGGTATTTACACCAAACACTCCACCACCAGTAGGCGGTTGGCCAATTGTAGTCTGGGCGCATGGTACTACGGGTGTGGCAGATGCTTGTGCACCAAGTAAAGCAGCTTTAGCAGATAGTACAAAAGATTTAATTAGTAAATTATTAGCAGCTGGTTATGTTGTGGTCGCACCTGACTATGAGGGTTTAGGTACACCAGGCATACATCCTTTTTTAAATGTTAAAAGTGAGGCTTTTTCAATTACAGATGCGGTGGTTGCAACACGCAATTATTTATTACAGCGTAACTTATTAACTTCAAAAAAATGGTTAACAATAGGACATTCGCAAGGGGGGCATGCTGCATTAGGTGCTGCGCAATATGCGAGTCGTGCACAACTAGACTATAAAGGTACAGTAGCGGTAGCACCTGCTTCTAATCTAGGGGGTATTTTAGTAGATGGAGAGGCGCAAGTTGCGAATGCACCGATAGATATTAAAATTGCAACCTATGCACAGCTTGATACATATACAGCTTTGGTTACAGCTGGCATTCGCAACACACAACCTGCCTTTAATTATTCACAAGTATTTACTTCACAAATTTCAAGTATAGCCGCACAAGCAGAAAACCTTTGTTCAGGACCATTGTATGGAGCCTTTTATGAGGGTATGAGTAATTATGCTAAAGACCATAATGGCACACTAGATAGCTTTACACGTACACAACCTAATTTTATGGCAGTGCCGCTAGTTAAGACATTTTTGGAAAAAGATTCACAGCCGTTACAAGTAAAAGTCGCTACACCAATCATCATTTATCAAGGGATAGCTGATCCTACAGTACCTAAATTAGCAACTGATCTATTGATATTTAATGCCACTGCTGTAGGCACTAAAATTAATAGTTATGTGACTGGTAACTGGGACCATGGCACGGTGATGAGCAGTAACGTAGATAATATTGTTGGAAATGTTCAGACTTTACTGATGGCTCAATAGAGTTATTGATATTTAAAGGATTTTTAATGTTTTTCTAAGCTGGAATAAGCAATAGAAAAATTTAAAATATAAGCTTTAAAGCAGCTTTTTATTTGATTTATAAACAATGGCTCATTTTTTATAAAACTTGAGCCATTTTTATTTAAAACTGAGCTAACTTCATTCTGTTTAATTATAAAGTTCATGCTACAATATGCCGCAATCTTAGCACGGCTTAAAAGCCCTAATTTATAGGACCCCCGCTAATGTTTGCCAATATTTCCATTTCTGAATTTGATCCAGAATTAGCTCAAGCAATTGCTTCTGAAGGTGAGCGTCAAGAAGCACATATCGAGTTAATTGCATCTGAAAACTATTGCTCTCCTGCTGTGATGGAAGCGCAAGGATCAAAACTTACGAACAAATATGCAGAAGGTTATCCAGGCAAACGCTATTATGGCGGTTGCGAGTATGTGGATATCATCGAGCAAATGGCGATTGATCGTGCTAAAGAACTTTTTGGTGCAGATTACGCAAACGTTCAACCACACGCTGGCTCACAAGCTAACTCTGCTGTTTATCTAGCGCTTCTTAACCCGGGCGATACAGTTTTAGGTATGAGCTTGGCTCACGGTGGTCATTTGACTCACGGTGCAAAAGTAAGCTTCTCTGGTAAAACTTATAATGCAGTTCAATACGGTCTAAACGCTGAAACTGGCGAGATCGATTACGAAGAAGTTGAACGTTTAGCATTAGAGCACAAGCCACGTATGATCGTTGCTGGTTTCTCTGCTTACAGCCGTGTTGTAGATTGGCAACGTTTCCGTGAAATCGCGGACAAAGTTGGCGCTTACCTTTTTGTTGATATGGCTCACGTTGCAGGTCTTGTTGCTGCTGGTGTATATCCAAACCCAGTTCAAATTGCTGACGTAACGACAACGACGACTCACAAAACACTTCGTGGTCCACGTTCTGGTTTAATCCTTGCGAAAGCGAATGAAGAAATTGAGAAAAAACTTCAATCAGCTGTATTCCCTGGTAACCAAGGTGGTCCATTAATGCATGCGATTGCTGCTAAAGCAATCTGCTTCAAAGAAGCTATGTCTGATGACTTCAAAGCTTACCAACAACAAGTTGTGAAAAATGCTCAAGCTATGGCTGAAGTATTCATCGCTCGTGGTTATGATGTTGTTTCTGGCGGTACAGACAACCACTTGTTCTTGTTATCTTTAATCAAGCAAGATGTAACTGGTAAAGATGCAGATGCTTGGTTAGGTGCTGCTCACATTACTGTGAACAAAAACTCAGTTCCAAATGACCCACGTTCTCCATTCGTGACTTCTGGTATCCGTATCGGTACTCCAGCGGTAACAACTCGTGGTTTCGGTGAAGCTGAAGTTCGTGAACTTGCAGGTTGGATCGCTGACGTGATTGACAGCAAAGGTGACGAAAAAGTTATTGCTGAAGTAAAAGCAAAAGTTGAAGCTCTTTGTGCAAAATTCCCTGTATACGCACAATAAGTTGTAAACATAAAAAAAGCGCCATATGGCGCTTTTTTTATGTCAAGTTAATTAGATAAGAATTAACTTTTAGATTTTACCGATGACTCGGCATTATGCCAGCCACCACCTAATGCGCGGATTAAATCTACACTAGCCATCATTCTATTGCCGTTTAGCTGTGCAGAAAGTTGCTCTTGTTGCAAAATAGTCCGATCTGAGTCAATCACATCAAGATAGCTAATCGCACCTTCTCGATAACGTAAATGAGACAATTGATTTGCATGACGAGAAGAAGAAAGTGCTTGGTTTTGAGCCTGAATTTGCTGATCAAGAATTCTTTGATCTGATAAACCATTTTCAACTTCGCGAAATGCATTCAATACAGTTTGGCGATAGTTTGCAACGCTTTCTTCATAGGCAGCTCGCGCTTGAGCGACTCCAGCTTTACGTTGCCCGCCGTCAAATAATGGCAAAGACAAAATAGTACCTGCCACAGGACCAAGCAAGAATGTACGGCTCGACCATTTACCCAACTCACCTAAACTTGATGATTCATAACCGAGTGCACCTGTCAGGTCCAGTTTTGGGAAGAAGGCAGCACGCGCAATTCCAATACGCGCATTATCTGCTGCCATAGCACGTTCAGCCGCAGCAATGTCCGGTCGTCTTTCCAGTAAAGCTGAAGGTAAACCTGCTGGCAGACGGAGGCTGTTTGCAGTTAAAGGTTCAATTGCCAAGTTAAACTCAGCAGGTGTTTTGCCTAACAATACTGCAAGTGCATGCTCTGCATTAGCTCTGTTGCGCGCAATGTTCAGTGCATTGGTTTGTGCTGTAGCAAGTTCGGTCTGTGCGCGAGAAACATCTAATTCACTGACCAAACCATTTCTAAAACGTGTTTGAACTAAGTCTCTTGTCTCGCCAAGCAGTTTAATAGTGCGATTATAAATTGCTTGTTCAGCGTCAAGCTGACGAATGAGAAAGTAACCTTGGGCAACATCTGCTTGCAAAGCTAAAAGTGCTGACTGATATAAAGCTTCTTGTTGCTGTACATCAGCTGTTGCTGCATTGACACTACTGGCAATACGGCCAAATAAATCGAGCTCATATGAGACATTCGCTTGAGCACGCCATAAGGTTTGTGCAGATGTATGAGCGTTATCATCTAAACCGAGTGAAGCTGGAGATGGCTTTTGACGAGTTGGGCCAAAGCCAGCACCAATACTTGGCAAGCGTTCAGCTTGTGCTGCTGAACGTAATGCGCGGGAAGCTTGAATATTAGCCGCTGCCGCTTTAAGACTCTGGTTGCCAGAAATGGCTTGTCGTTCGAGCTCATTCAATTGAGCATCATTAAAAACACGCCACCATTCACCTCGAATCTGCTGATCAGCAGGTTGGGCAATTTTCCAGTTATTATCCTCAAGTTTAGGGTCAGACTCTTTAAATTTGACGGGAACTATGACCTTTGCAGGTTGATATTCAGGAGCCAAAGAGCAGCCTGCAAGGAGCAGGCTTCCCATGAGTGAGGACACTAACCATTTTTGTTTTGATGATGTCATCAAATGTCCTCCTTAATGATCGTGTGGGGTAGATAAAGGTGCTTCATGAACTGCCGCCGAATGCAATTTATGTTTGCTGTTCAGTGTGCGAATCAGCACATAAAAGGCAGGGGTCAGGAACAAACCAAACAGCGTTACACCGATCATGCCGAAGAACACTGCAATACCCATCGCATGACGCATTTCAGAACCTGCACCTGTTGAGGTAACCAGTGGTACGACACCCATAATGAATGCAATAGAAGTCATTAAAATTGGGCGTAAACGTAGACGGCTTGCTTCAACCGCCGCTTTAAAAGCAGTTGCACCTTGCATTTCGAGTTCTCGTGCAAACTCGACAATTAAGATGGCATTTTTACAGGCCAGCCCGACCAGCACCATCAGACCAATTTGGGTAAAGATGTTGTTATCTCCACCTGTCAGCCAAACACCTGTTAGAGCCGCCAAGATTCCCATTGGTACAATTAAAATTACAGCTAAAGGCAAAGTTAGACTTTCATATTGAGCAGCTAATACCAAGAACACGAGTAATACACTAATTGGGAATACCCAAAGTCCTGCATTACCAGCCAAGATTTTTTGGTAAGTTAAATCTGTCCATTCAAACTTGATACCACGCGGCAGAGTTTGTGCGGCAATACGTTCAACTGCAGCTTCTGCTTGACTAGATGAATAACCCGGTGCAGGGCCGCCGTTAATGTCCGCTGAGGTATAGCCGTTATAACGAACGACCATTTCTGGACCGTAAGTTTGTGTCACATTGACCAGTGATGACAATGGCACCATTTGTCCGGCACTGTTTCGGGTTTTAAGCTGCAAAATATCTTCAGGGTTAGCACGGAAAGGGGCATCGGCTTGTGCTCGAACCTGATAAACACGTCCAAAGCGGTTAAAGTCATTAACGTACTGAGAACCTAAATAAATCTGCATGGTGTTGAAAACATCTGTCACGGCAACACCTTGTTGCTTGGCTTTCACACGGTCCAGATCTACATTTAGTTGAGGTACGTTAATTTGATAACTTGAGAACATTGGACCAAGTTCAGGGGCTGATTGTGCTGCTTTCATAAAGTTTTGTGCAGCATCATTCAAAGCTGAATAGCCTAAGGCACCTCGGTCTTCAAGTTGGAGTTTAAAGCCGCCCATGGTACCTAAGCCCATCACTGGTGGTGGTGGGAAAACCGCAATATAGGCATCTTGAATAGCTGAATATTTTTGGTTGAGAGCACCAGCAATTGCATTGGCAGATAAGTCTTTAGCCTTACGTTCATCGAATGGCTTTAAGGTTACAAAGACAATACCAGCGCTAGAGCTGTTGGTGAAACCATTAATTGAGAGGCCAGGGAAGGCAACAGCACTTTCTACACCAGGCTGTTTAAGTGCGGTGTCACTCATTTTACGGATGACTGCTTCGGTACGATCTAATGAAGCGCCGTTTGGTAATTGAGCAAAGCTAATTAAATATTGTTTGTCTTGAGCAGGAACGAAGCCACCTGGAACAATATAAGAAATCCCAACGGTTAAGCCTAACAGTGCTGCATAGACACCCATTGCTGATGCTTTATGGGAGATAACACGACTTACGCCTTTACCATAGTTGTCTGACGCACGTGTAAATACGCGGTTAAACAATGCAAAGAAACGCCCAAATACACGGTTCATAAGGCGTGTTAATGCATCAGGTTTAGCATCATGTCCTTTTAGTAACATGGCAGCCAAAGCAGGAGATAGAGTAAGCGAGTTAAATGCCGAAATGACTGTTGAAATGGCGATGGTCATGGCAAATTGTTTATAAAATTGCCCTGTTAAGCCCGTCATAAAAGCAAGAGGAACGAACACGGCAACCAGGGTTAAAGCAATCGCAATAATCGGTCCGCTCACTTCTCGCATGGCGCGATAAGTTGCATCTCTTGGGCTTAAACCTGCTTCAATATTCCTCTCGACATTTTCAACGACGACAATCGCGTCATCGACCACAATGCCGATGGCAAGTACCATCCCGAACAGTGAAAGCGCATTGATCGAGTAACCAAAAGCGAGCATGAGCGCGAATGTACCAATAATCGAAACCGGTACAGCAAGCAATGGAATGATTGAGGCACGCCATGTTTGCAAGAATAAAATTACAACAATAACAACCAGTGCAATTGCTTCAAGTAAGGTGTGAACTACTGCTTTAATACTGGCACGTACGAATTGAGTCGGGTCATAAACAATGTCGTATTTAATTGAAGATGGGAAATCTTTTGAAAGCTCCTTCATCGTGCTACGCACTTGATCGGAAACTTGTAAAGCATTAGCACCCGGAGCTTGGAAAATTGGAATCGCGACTGCTTGTTTATTATCGAGTAATGAACGCAAGCCGTATTGTGAAGCTGCAAGTTCAACACGAGCCACATCACCCAATCGGGTAACCGCACCATCTGGAGCAGTTTTTAAAATAATATCGGCAAATTCTTGCTCAGTCGTTAAACGACCTTGAGCATTGACTGAGAGCTGTAAGGGTGAATTACTTGGTGATGCACCGATTGTACCAGCTGCAACTTGAATATTTTGTTCACGAATTGCATTCACAATTTCGGTCGCGGTGAGGTTACGCTGCGCTACTTTTTGCGGGTCGAGCCATACGCGCATCGCGTAGTCCCCAGAACCAAATAATCCGACTTCACCAACCCCTTGTAAACGTGCTAAACGGTCTTTTACGTTGAGTACCGCATAGTTACGTAAGTAGGTCATGTCATAGCGACTATCTGGTGAGGTCAGATGCACCACCATGGTTAAAGTCGGTGAGCTTTTTAAAGTCGTGACACCTAAACGCTGTACGTCTTCAGGTAAACGAGGCATAGCCTGAGACACACGGTTTTGAACCAGTTGTTGCGCTTTGTCTGGATCAATACCGAGCTTAAAGTTCACCGTAATGGTTAGGTTACCGTCGCTGTTTGCTTGAGATTGCATATACAGCATGTCTTCAACGCCGTTGATTGATTCTTCAAGCGGAGAAGCAACAGTTTCAGCAATTACTTTCGGGTTTGCACCCGGATATTGAGCACGTACCACCACAGATGGGGGAACAACTTCCGGATATTCAGAAATCGGTAGTTTAAACACCGAAAGCAGACCGGCGAGTAAAATCAATACTGATAAGACACCAGCAAAGATCGGCCGATCAATAAAAAATTTAGAGATATTCATATGGGCTTAACCTTTTGCCGGAGTTGATGTTTTATCTGTTGGCTGAGGTTGAGGAGTAGTACTGTTAACTGTGATTTGTGCGTTAGGCATAGGAACGAGATGTGGTGTAACAGGGTCACCCGGACGAATCCGCTGTAAACCATTCACAACAATACGGTCACCCGCTTTTAATCCGCTATTCACGATTTGCAAACCATCCTGTTGCGCACCGATTTTTATTTCACGGTAAGCGGTCTGATTTTTAGCATCAACTACTACGACAAAGCGTTTATCTTGATCGACTCCGATCGCAGTTGGGCTAATTAAAATTGCTGAACGAGGTTGACCTCCGCCTAAACGGATTCGCGCATATAAGCCTGGTAATAAAACTCCATTTGGATTGTCAAAGGTCGCGCGAACACGGATTGTTCCGGAGGTTGCATCTAGGTTATTGTCGATTGAATTGATCATACCTTCACGAGTAAAGCCTGTTTCATTGGCAAGTCCCATATAAACAGGAACTTGTGCAGAATTACGCTGGTTACTGATGTATTTCAGGTAGGTTTGTTCATCAACATCGAAAGATGCATAAAGGCGAGATACAGATACTAAACTTGTTAAAACCTGTGCTCCGTTACCTGCAGAAACTACATTGCCGACGGTGACTTCAGCACGGGAAATTCGACCGCTAACAGGCGCAGTAATACGGGTGTACTCAAGATTTAAGCGGGCAGATTGAACTGCTGCTCTAGCGGCTTGTAGGTTGGCACTGGCTGAGCGTGCATCATTTTGAGCTAAATCTAGCTCTTGACGTGAGACAGCATTACTTTGAATTAAACGTTGAATACGGGAAAGATTAGAACCTGTATAAGTGACTTGTGCTTCAGCTGAAGCGAGTTGAGCTTGGGCACGATTCAGTTCTGCCTCGAAAGGCCGTGGATCAATGGTAAAAAGTAAGTCGCCTTTTTTTACGAGACTGCCATCTTTGAAATGTACGGCAATGAGTTTGCCGGAAACTTGGGGTCGAATATCGACTTGATCAATTGCTTCTAAACGACCGGAGTATTCTTGCCAGTCGGTAATGGTTTTACTCACTACAGGGGCGACATCAACAGTAGCAGCTTGTTGGGCAGCGGTCGGTGCAGCTTTTGCATCGGCATTTTCATGTAAAAACATAAAACTGCCTCCTGTTGCTAAAATGGCAACAAAGATGGCAGACAGTGTGAACTGTTTGCGGGAAAATGACATGAGGTGCTCCTAGTTATTTGGATACCTGTTTTCAGACTTTTAGTTTTGGTCCGTATGGGAGAAACAGGGTTTATGGGATGAACGGAGCATAAAAGTTTGTCAATCATGAATAAATATATTAAATTTGATAACACTATTCGTATTTTTATAATAATTGATGTGTTTGAGTTAAATAAAACGCATTAATAGGAGTGTGCGTGTGGATCTATTTCATGCCATGAGAGTATTCAATAAAGTTGTCGAAACAAATAGTTTCAGTTTAGCAGCTGATAGTTTGGGTTTACCGCGTGCTTCTGTGACGACAACCATTCAGGGTTTAGAGAAACATTTACAAGTTAGGTTGCTTAACCGAACGACTCGTAAACTTAGTTTGACACCAGATGGCGCAGTTTATTATGAACGTACTTCACGAATTTTAGCTGATGTCGAAGACGTAGAGTCAACTTTTCATGATTCGGAACGTGGACCAAGGGGCCGACTGCGTATTGATGTTAAAGCTTCGATTGGGAGAATGATCTTAATTCCGATGCTGTGTGATTTTCATAAACGTTATCCTGATATTGATTTGGTGATTGGAATGAGTGATCGTCCGGTCGATTTGGTACAAGATGCGGTGGACTGTGTCATCCGTATTGGTCAGTTGAAAGATTCAAGTTTGGTTGCACGTCGTATCGGAACAATTCAGTGTGTGACGGTTGCTGCACCACGTTACTTGGCAGAGCATGGCGAACCAAAAACTATTGATGACTTAAAAAAACATCAAGTCGTGCATTACTTTAATAGTCGTACCGGACGCAATATCGACTGGGATTTTATGGTCGATGGTGAGATTCATAGCGTTGGTGTGAAAGGGCGTGTTTCTGTCAACGATGGCGATTCATATGTTGATTTGGCAGTACAAGGTTTTGGCTTAATTCAATGCCCATATTACATGGTAGCCAAACATCTAGAAGAAGGTACGCTCAAGGAGGTACTGACGGAATGGTTGCCCGCACCTATGCCAATATCAGTTGTGTATCTACAAAACCGTCATTTATCGCCTAAAGTTCGAGTGTTTGTTGATTGGGTAGCCGAATTATTTGCAGGTTGTCCATTGCTGAGTGGTTGCTCAATGTTATGGGATCAGAAATGTGAATTTGCCACTGCCAAAGAACATAACCATGAATATACCATTCGAACCTTGGTCGAAAATGAAAATATGGCAGAAGCCTATGCACTCAAAAATTAGCTTCATATTTTGAGTGATTTTTCAACATTTAATCAGTTAATACAATCCACTGTTTAGTCATCTTCATAAATCCTTAATTTACTGGTATAGAAATTGCAATTATTTCGGCAGAAGAGTAATTTAGCAATTGCTCAAGTTTTTATCACCTTATTAGGATTTTAAGGAGAAGCTTCAAGATGGCAAGCTTTATGAAAAAAATGTTCGTTTCAACAACCTTAGTTTTGGCTGCTGTTGCAACGAATGTTCAAGCAAAGGATTGGAAGGTGATTCGTTTTGGTACTGAGTCGTCTTATGCACCATTTGAATATAAAACACCAGATGGCAAGTTAACTGGTTTTGATGTTGATTTAGGGAATGCTATTTGTGCAAAACTTAAAGCCAAATGTGTTTGGGTTGAGAACTCTTTTGACGGGATGATTCCGGCACTTAAAGCGAAAAAGTTTGATGGTATTCTTTCATCAATGACAGTCACTGATGAACGTGCAAAACAAATTGCATTTACTAGCAAAATCTACAACACGCCAACACGTATGGTTGCAAAAAAAGGTTCACCGTTATTACCGACTGCTGCATCATTGAAGGGTAAACGTGTGGGCGTACAACAGGGCACAATTCAAGAAACTTATGCTAAAACCTATTGGGCACCAAAAGGCGTAACTGTTGTACCTTATCCAGTCCAAGATTTGATTTACCAAGACATGATGTCAGGACGTTTGGATGCAACCTTACAAGATGCAATTATGGTTGATGGTGCTTTCTTAAAACAACCAAAAGGCAAAAACTTTGGTTTTGTTGGTGGGAACGTGGTTGATGCAAAAACACTTGGGGTGGGCGCGGCGATTGGCTTACGCAAAGAAGATGCAGACTTGAAAGCTAACATTAATAAAGCAATAGCTGCAATCATTGCAGATGGCACATACAAGAAACTCGAGAAAAAATATTTCTCCTTTAGCATTTACTAAGGATGTGAAAAATGTCGGCTTTAAGCCGACATTTTTAGATCTATTCTCATCTTATCAATATTAGATATTGTTTTTAAGGAGAAGAGGAGTCATGTTTTTTTCTGGCTATGGGCCACTCCTTCTCAGCGGTACATGGATGACCATACAGCTTGCGTTGTTGTCACTTTTACTTTCTGTGATTATTGGCTTAATTGGTGCGAGCTCAAAACTCTCTAGTATTAAAATTTTACGTTATATCGCGACAGCCTATACCACACTCATCCGTAGTGTGCCTGATTTGGTTATTATGCTGTTGTTATTTTATAGCTTGCAGTTGGGTCTCAACCAAATTACTGAAGCATTGCAAATGGACCAAATTGATATCAACCCATTTGTGGCTGGTGTGATTACTTTAGCGTTCATTTATGGTGCATATTTTACCGAGACCTTTCGTGGCGCATTCCAATCGGTTCCAAGAGGACAAATTGAAGCAGCAATGGCCTATGGTATGACCCCTTGGCAGGTTTTTCACCGTGTATTATTCCCTCAAATGATGCGTTTTGCGTTACCGGGTATTGGTAACAACTGGCAAGTTTTAATTAAGGCAACCGCACTAGTTTCAATTATTGGCCTAACTGATATTGTAAAAATTACGCAAGATGCGGGTAGAAATACCATGCAATTGTTCTTTTTTAGTGTCGTGGCTGCTGCGATTTATTTGGCAATTACCACCGTGTCGAACCTGATCTTAATGTGGCTTGAACGTCGTTATTCTGCTGGTGTGAGGAAGGGACAATTATGATTGAAATCCTTCAACAATATTGGCAGGCATACCTTTGGACCGATGGCCTACAAATGACCGGTGTCGCGATGACTGCTTGGTTATTGGTGCTATCGATTGGTATTGGGTTTGTGCTTGCTGTGCCTTTATCACTTGCACGAGTATCAGAAAATCTTTGGTTGCGTAGCCCAGTTTGGTTGTTTACTTATGTTTTTCGTGGGACTCCGTTATACATCCAATTGCTGATTATTTATTCAGGTATTTACAGCTTTGATTACATTCATGAACATCAGACGCTTGATGCATTTTTTAGAGAAGGCATAAATTGCACCATTTTGGCATTCGCGCTCAATACTAGTGCATATACGACTGAAATCTTTGCAGGAGCGATTCGTTCTATTCCACATGGTGAGATTGAAGCTGCTCAAGCTTTCGGTATGTCAAAATGGAAACTCTACACACGTATTATCATCCCATCTATGTTACGCCGTGCTTTGCCATTTTACGGTAACGAAGTCATTTTGATGTTGCACGCGACAACCATTGCATTTACAGCAACAGTTCCTGACATTTTAAAAATTGCGCGTGATGTGAATGCGGCAACCTATGACACTTTCAATGCTTTTGGAATTGCCGCGGTGTTGTATGCAATGCTGGCATTTATTTTGATTTGGATATTTCGTAAGTTGGAAAAACGTTGGTTGGCATTTTTAAAGCCATCGAATCATTAGGAGACATAAATGGAACACGTTGCAAAACTAGTGATTCGCGATTTACATAAGACATTCGGCGATCATGAGGTACTTAAAGGAATATCACTTGATGCAAATGCCGGTGATGTAATTAGTATTATTGGTTCATCTGGTTCAGGTAAAAGTACCTTGCTGCGTTGTATCAACTTTTTAGAACAACCGAGCAATGGCACGATTAAGCTCAATGGTGAAAAATTACGCACGGTCTTTGATAAAAAAGGCAATTTGAAAGTGGTTGAACCAAAGCAACTACAAAAAATGCGTACCCAACTGATGATGGTGTTTCAGCACTTTAATTTATGGTCTCACATGACAGTACTGGAAAATGTCATTGAAGGGCCAATCCATGTACTTGGAGTAAAGCGTGCTGAAGCTGAGGAGCGTGCACGCAAATATCTACGTAAAGTTGGATTACCTGAAAGTGTTGAAAGTAAATATCCGGCATTTTTATCTGGTGGTCAGCAGCAACGTGTAGCGATTGCTCGTGCTTTGGCTATGGAACCAGAAGTTATGTTGTTTGACGAACCAACCAGCGCGCTTGATCCAGAGCTGGTGGGTGAAGTACTAAAAGTAATGCAGGGCTTGGCTGAAGAAGGGCGTACCATGATTGTGGTCACACATGAAATGGGCTTTGCACGTCATGTATCTAATCAAGTGATTTTTTTGCATCAAGGGAAAATTGAGGAACAGGGCCATCCTGATGAAGTACTCAATAACCCGAAAAGTGAGCGTTTAAAGCAATTTTTAACAGGCAGTTTAAAATAAGTTGTTCATACCGACTAAGGTGAAATTTTTTAAAACAAGGGTTTACATCTTACTCGGTTGTTTTAGTTATAGTTTAAAGATGAGTATTTTTAGAAAACACATTAATAATGATAATACCCGCGATCATTAAAGTAAGACCAATGCAGGCAGCTAAGTCTAAATGCTGTTTGTAAAATATCCAGCCGATTGCGGAAATTAAAATAATACCTGCACCTGACCAAATGGCATATGCAATCCCCATCGGAATTGTTTTTAAAGTCAGGGACAATAAATAAAAAGCAATTGCATAGCCCACCACCGTAATGATGGATGGAATAGGAACAGTAAAACCTTGAGATGCTTTTAAAGCTGAAGTTGCAATGACTTCACAAGCAATCGCAATTGCTAAATAAAGATAAGACATGGGGAGCTGCGCCAGAATGAGTTTTAATCAATCTACATGAAATGTTGAAATGGATTGGCAGTTTTAACGATTGTTTAATTTTTTTGGTACAAAATTACCAGTAAATCAAACTGAACTGATAAATTGATTTTATCACTAGCAAAGTGTTCTCAGCTATTTATTCATTTATTTAATCATTGATCTGCATAGTCATAAAAAGAGGATCAGCGACTTTAGCTTGACCCTCTATAGACTATTTTAAAAAATAGATTCGCCGAGTAAATTTAACCCTTTAAATTTCTCTAATAGTTGCTCTTCATTCTCAATATGCGCAGGGTCTGGTTTTATGCAATCAATAGGGCAAACCGCCTTACATGTTGGTGCATCGTAAAAGCCTACACATTCGGTACAACGGTGTGGATCAATTTCATAAACTTTGTTGCCTTCAAAAATAGCTGTATTGGGGCATTCTGGTAAGCACATATCACAATTGATGCAGTCACTCGTAATCAAAAGTGCCATATTTAACTCGCTGAATAAGCTAATGTAGAAGCAGTAATATTTTCCTTGGCATGAGGCAAATTGCGTATGAGTAAGGCATAACTGATATCAACATCTTGTGAGAGTGGAATTTCAACGAAATGCCCCGAACCTTTAGCATCTGTAATTATGTTACCTTTTAAATCGCGCATTTCGGTTAAGGTAAAGGTAATATTGCCTTGAGGGGTCATCAGCTCAAGTGAGTCGCCCACCACAAAACGGTTTTTAACTTCAATGCGAATATAATCACCGTGACGCTCTAAAACCTCTCCACAAAATTGTTGGTAGTCAAAATGTGATGAACCATCAGCATAGTTTTGATATTCACTATGTACATGACGTCTTAAAAAGCCTTCGGTATAACCACGGTTTGCCAGCCCTTCAAGTTGGGTCATTAAACTTGAGTCAAATGGTTTACCTGCTAAAGCATCGTCAATAGCTTTTCGATAAATTTGTGCTGTACGGGCACAGTAAAAATAGGATTTAGTACGGCCTTCAATTTTCAGTGAGGCAATCCCCATTTTGGTTAAACGATCTACATGTTGTACCGCACGTAAATCTTTAGAGTTCATAAAATAGGTGCCGTGTTCATCTTCTTCAGCCGCAAACATTTCTTCATCATTACGTTGTACGAGTAAAGTTTGAACCGAGGTTGTTTCTGATTGTCCTGATGAGCAGCAAGACTTTTCTGACTCATTGAGCTGAGTAACTGGAATTACATCGCCGTTTGCATCTTCTTGGGCTTGATGCAACTTATAGTCCCAACGGCAAGCATTGGTACAAGCACCTTGGTTGGCATCACGCTTGTTCATATATCCAGAAAGTAAACAGCGGCCTGAGTAGGCCATGCATAGTGCGCCATGTACAAAAACTTCGAGTTCAATATCTGGCACATGTCGCTGGATTTCTTCTATTTCTTCTAAAGATAATTCACGAGATAAAATCACACGGCTTAGGCCGTAGTCTTTCCAAAATTTAACAGTGGCCCAGTTAATAGCGTTGGCTTGAACCGATAGATGAATTTGCACTTCTGGAAAATGCTCTCTCACCATCATGATTAAGCCTGGATCAGACATAATCAGTGCATCTGGTTGCATCGCTATAATTGGTTCAAGATCACGAATAAAGTTTTTTAATTTGCTGTTATGTGGCTGAATATTCACCACAACATAAAACTTTTTACCCAAAGCATGGGCTTCATCAATTCCGATTTTTAAGTTGTCATGATCAAAAGCATTATTACGAACACGTAAGCTATAACGTGGTTGTCCTGCATATACGGCATCTGCACCATAGGCAAAAGCATAGCGCATGTTTTTAAGTGAACCTGCGGGAGAGAGAAGCTCAGTTTTCATAAAATAAAAGGCATAAAAAATATATGGGTTTATTTTATTGACTCTACATTTTCGATTCAACCTACTGAATTAGTAGGGATTTGACCACTATCTTTTTGTACGGGGAGCGTATTTTTTGCTAGCTCTCCTAAACGCATCAAAGCATTTAACATTTTGGGATTTAACTCAAAACAAGCTGCAATACGTAAACAATGACTAAAACGTTTATCAGCCGAACATAAAATTCCCGGCATACATAAGATTTTTTCATCCATGGCCTGATGAAACAGTTCTAGAGTATCAATTGATTCGGGTAACTCTAACCATAGGATAAATCCCGCTTGTGGACGACTGACTCGAGTACCGATTGGAAAATAACGACAAATATAAGATTTGATGGTGTCAATTTGTTGTTGATAGCGTTTTTTGAGCTGACGTAAATGCAGGTCATAACCACCATTCTCTAAGAAAAGTCCTAAAGTTTCTGTGAGTAAAGCTGGCTCTGCAACAGTGGTTGTAAATTTAAGCTGCTGCACAATATTACGAAAGCGCCCAGCTTCTAGCCAACCAATTCGATAGTCGGGTGCCACAGTTTTTGTGTAGCTGCCACAGACCAAAACCCATCCATTTTGGTCAAATGCCTTAATGTTGGGTAGTAGAGGTTCGGTGAGTTGTAATTCGGCATACATCGCATCTTCAATAACAGGAATTTGGAATTGATTAGCGAGCTCTGCTAAACGACGTCGGTTGTTTTCAGGCATGCTAAAACCAAGAGGGTTATGTCCAGTTGGAATGGTTAATATGGCTTGTACACTTTTAGATTTTAAGAGTTCTTCAAGAGCATCTAAGCACATACCAGTATGTGGCGAAGTCGGCACTTCTACAATTTTTCGGCCTAAATTATGAAGGAGTGGGTACAAGTTATGAAAAGTAGGGATCTCAAGAGCAATACTGTCACCCGCTTGAGTTGTTGCCATAATCGCAAGACTTAAAGCCTCCATCGTGCCGTGAGTCAGCACAATATCATCTGCTGAAAGAAACATACCAAGCTGTAAACTTCGCCTCGCAATTTGTGTACGTAAACGTATAGAGCCGGGCGGTAAAGTATAGTTTTTAAAAATGTCTGGCTGCGTCCGTAAAACTTGAGCAGTTAAGCGTTTTAAGCGTTCAATTGGATAGAAGTTTTCACCTGTAGGGCAAGCCAGAGCTAAATTGATATAGTCGGGGTCCATCTGCTTTTTAACAATTTGTGCGAGAAAACAGCTAATTCCTGAAAGAGATACTTTTTCTTCACTGACATAACGCTCTTCGAGTTCTAGTAAATTTGAAGGTGCATGACAAACATAGTAACCAGACTGTGGACGAACTGAAATTAAACCTTGATCCTCAAGCTGACGATAAGCTTCTTTTACGGTGTTAATACTGACCTGATAATGTTGGGCACAATCTCGAATTGATGGTAGCCGAGAACCAATAGGCTGCCTGCCATTCTGAATTTGAAGAGTAAGTTCATCACTCACTTTTTTATATTTGTACATATCAATTTATTAAAAAGCAAAAGCAATGGATACACTTTATCGTGATCTCATATTTATCTCAAATATTGTGATTAATTTAGTTTAATACTTTTAATGGAGGATTTAGCTTTAAGAACTGTGTCTATTATTTTTCATATTAACTGATACTGTGACCATTAAAAATAAAACAGTAAGATCAAAAAATGGTGAGGATTTAAAGCCATATTTTTTTAATTATAAAATCAGTAGGAGTGGTCTATGTCTGTTGTTGCATTTAAACAAGTTGATGTTTTTACTTCACAAGCATTTAAAGGAAATCCTGTTGCGGTCATTATGGATGCCAGTACTTTAACGTCTGAGCAGATGCAAGCCATTGCGAACTGGACCAATCTTTCTGAAACCACATTTGTACTTCCTGCTACCGATTCACAAGCTGACTATCAGGTTCGAATCTTTACTCCGCAAAATGAATTGCCATTTGCAGGCCATCCTACAATTGGTACTGCCTATGCTTTGCTTGAGGCTGGTTTAATTAAAGCGAAAGAAGGTAAGCTGGTACAGCAGTGCGGTGCTGGTTTGGTGACTCTGACCGTGAGTGAATCAAGTCATATTTCATTTGAATTACCTAAGCCTAAAATTACTCCACTAGATGCTATGCATACTGAGAAATTAGCAGAAATTTTAAAATGTGAAATTAATACTCAGTGGAATGCTGCATTGGTGGATGTAGGGGCGCGCTGGATTGTATTACAAGCTGTTAATGCTGATGCTGTTTTAGATAGCCAACCAGACTTTGCCGCTTTAAAAGAACATGACTTAGAAATGAAAGTTACGGGTGCGACAGTTTTTGGTTTTCATGAAAATAATGATGAACAAAAACACATAGAAGTTCGTTCATTTGTCCCTTCATGTGGAATAAATGAAGATCCTGTTTGTGGTAGTGGTAATGGTAGCGTAGCTTCATTTATTCGTTACTATGGGATCCTTCCTGCACAAAATGATGTCGTACTCTCTTCACAAGGTGGGGCGGTAGGTCGAGACGGACAGCTTCAACTTGAATTGTATCAGGATAAAATTTTAGTGGGTGGAACCGCTGTCACCTGTATCGATGGCACAATTAAGTTGTGAAAACAGATATAAAAAAACCGAGGACTTTGCCTCGGTTTTTTTATATCTAGAAAAATTATTTTTCTACAAACGCACGTTCAATGACGTAGTCGCCCATTTCACCCATACGAGGTGATTCAACTAAACCGTGTTGGTCAAGTAATGCAGCAACGTCTTTTAAGAATGCAGGGCTACCGCAAAGCATTGCACGGTCAGTTTCACGGTTGAAGCGTGGTAAACCGATTTTTTCGAATAAAGCGCCAGTTTCAATTGCAGTTGTTACACGGCCTTGAGTGTGGAACGGTTCACGAGTAACAGTAGGGTAGTAAACAAGCTTGTCTTTAATACCTAACTCTTCAAAGAATTCGTGGTTTGGTAATTCGTTCAAGATAAGGTCTTGATAAGCTAATTCAGAAATATAGCGTGTACCGTGAACAACGATGACTTTTTCAAAGCGTTCGTAAGTTTCTGGATCACGAATAATTGATAAGAATGGAGCAAGACCAGTACCAGAAGATAAAAGGTATAAGTTTTTACCTGGTAAAAGGTCATCATGAACCAAAGTACCTGTTGGTTTTTTAGAAACTAAGATTTCATCACCAACTTGTACTTTTTGCAAAATCGAAGTTAAAGGACCGTCTTGTACTTTAATTGAGAAGAATTCTAACTCTTCTTCGTAGTTTGCACTTGCAATCGAATACGCACGCATTAACGGTTTGCCATTCACTTCAAGTCCGATCATTACGAACTGACCATTTTTAAAACGTAAGCTGGTATCGCGTGTAGTTTTAAAACTGAAAAGAGTGTCATTCCAGTGGTGAACATGAGTAATGCGTTCAACGTTAAAAGCAGCCATTAAAGGTCTCGATCACGATTAAAAGAAAACAGATTGCTATTCTAATCTAATTTCATTCCCGATAAACTGAATATATTTAATTGTGTTTATAAGAAAAAGTGATGATCAATTCTGTCACCTTCCCCATCATTGGCCATATGTGTTCTCCCTATCGTGAAAAATTTGGTATTCCACGCCAGCCCAATTTGGTCAATATTGAGTCTTATATTGATATGGTAGAACCTTATAATGACTTGTTAGCATTTGAGGGAATTGAGCAATTTAGTCATCTCTGGTTAGTTTGGCAGTTTCATGACAATAAAAATCAAGGCAGTGCAGATAAGTTCCGTCCACAGGTTCGTCCGCCACGTTTAGGTGGTAATGAAAAAATTGGAGTATTTGCTACACGAAGTATGTATCGACCCTCTCCAATCGGGCTTTCAGTCGTAAAACTTAATAAAGTGGAAAAGGTGGGCAAGTCTGTGCGTGTCTATGTCACTGGAAGTGATTTATTAAATGGCACCCCAATTTTAGATATCAAACCTTATATTCAATATTCTGATGCAATTGCGGAGGCTCAAAGTGGTTATGCACATGCAGAACCAGAACGAAAGGCAGTTATTTGGAATGAAAGTGCGTTAACAGCGCAAAAATATTTTCTTCAAAATAAAGAAATAGATTCGCAGTACATTGATGAGCTTGAGCAAGTGTTAGCTTTAGATCCTCGGCCTGCCTATCAAGAAGATGCTGAACGAATCTATAAAATGAAATTTTCAGACTTTGATATTCATTTTAGGGTCGATCAATTTGTAGTTACCGTTATTGATGTGGTGAAGACTTCTTCGCTTACATAATAGATATTTTAAAACCAGTGGATGTTGAGCCAAAGTAAAGTAATAAAAATAGCCATATGAATGAGTTGGGCGGGAACGAAAGCAAGGGCATAGCGTAGTCCGCCCGAAATTGCAGAGTTCACACTTTTAGCAAGAGCGTGAACTGCAAAACCTCCTAAAAAGGCAATTAATAAAGGTGTCATATGTGCGCTATCAGGTTCGCCTTGCACAATGACAGCCGCTATAGCTGCATGTATTTCAAATAAAGAAGCAAGTAAGGTCCCCGCGATTAATCCCGCATCGCCTAAAGATAGACTTAACCCATAAACACCTGCCTGAATAAGGGTAAGTGTACCCGCAATAATAATGGCTTCTTTTAAGCTGAACATTCTTGAGTCAAGCTCAGGTGAAGCCGTACTAGGCTCGGCTTTACGTAATAAAATAAAGGCCCATACTGCTAAAACTACTAAGGCAATAAGTGTAGGAAATATAATCAGCTTAAACCAAGCAAAGCTAATGCCGATCACAATAATTAAGGTTTGAATCAGTGTTGAAACGCAAGACATCAATGCAGCACCTGCATTTGTTGTTGCGTTGGCTTTGCCAGAGCGTACTTCTAAACCTAAACTGGCAATAGTTGCTGTACTAGAAACAAATCCAGAAGCTAAAGAAGAAAGTAATAAAGCATTTTTAGATGACAAAAGTCGCTTTGCTATATGGGCAAGGGCTTGTACAAATAAGATTAAAGTCAGTAATTTAAAAATCACATGTGGATTTAAAACTGGTCCCCAAAAAGGTTTATTGGGGACTAAGGGTAAGGCAATTAAAAGTAGAGCAAGTAAAAAAATCCCGTCACGCAATTCCGATTCGGTAATCCACTGACTGGCAATACCATGCATAGACTGTTTTGCAAATAAAATAATAGTTATGATCACTGCTAGGCCAGCAGCGAGCGAAATATTCCAAATACAAAGTGCCCCAATGAAGTAAGTCATAATAAAGGCGAGTTCGGTGGTTACGCCCGGGTCATTTGGTTGGTTTTTGAGGGAAACAATACTAATAGTCCCAATGAGAAGGGCGCCTACAATTCCAATTTCAGTGCCAAACAAAAAACAGATCGCTCCTAATAATCCACTAATGGCAAAAGATCGAAATCCTGCAAACGTTTTATATTCATGTTTAAGCTTACTTCGTTCTCGTTCTAAGCCAATTAATAAGCCGCAGCCAAGCGCTGCAGCAATGACTGTAATGAATTCTTCAAATGATGCTGTTTGTAATGACATTGTCATTGGAAGTTCCATGTTACTTCCTCTTTGCTTATTGTTATATGTAGATTTGAATCATTTAAAAATCATGTATTCACGTTTAGTTTATGCTTTTTATTATAGTGAGCATAGTGTCTTTTTTAGACAAAACTATGTAGAAAATATTTCTATAAATATGACCTGTGACACAAAAAAATATTAAGATGAGCAGTGGTTTAATTAACTGATGTTAAAGGATATTTAAATATAAAACATCTCTGCTATATTATAAAAATATATTGGGGATAACGCATGAATGCACATGTAGAAATAGATACGTATTGGTGTCTAGAACAACTATTACAAGAAGGCCGTATAGCAGAACGAGATAAATTACTGGTACAGACAAGTCACCGCCAAAAAGACCAGTTAAAGTGGCATCCATTACAGTGGATCGCACATTTTAATTTAAAAGATCAGCAACACACACATGCGCATTTGAGTTTAAACCGCTTATGTTTATGGTTTGCAGATCGGGTTCAGCTACCTCTATTTGTGATAGATCCTTTAAAGGCAGATGTCAGCGCTTTAACGCAGGTCATGTCACAAGAGTTTGCCATTCGCAACCATATTTTAGCTGTTGAAATTCATGCTGACCGAATCGTGATTGGAACAGATCAACCATTTCAAACCGATTGGCTTAATAACCTTGAACGTAGTCTAGCGCCTAAAAAAATTGAACGGGTACTGCTTAATCCCGAACAGTTACAACGCTATTTGCGAGAATATTATCAAGTGAGTCGAGCGGTAAACTCGGCTCAAAAAGATGCAGCTCATGACCGTGACAATAAAAATGTTGAAGCGCTTTTGCAGCTTGGCGATAGTCAAAACCCTGATGCTAATGATCAGCATATTGTGAAATTGGTCGACTGGATTTTACAGTTTGCATTTGAGCAGAGTGCCAGTGACATTCACATGGAACCGCGCAAAGATAACGGTAAAGTCAGGTTTAGGATTGATGGCGTTTTGCACACCATTTATAACATGCCTTCAAATACACTGACCGCCGTGATTTCTCGGATTAAAATTTTAGGACGTTTGAATGTAGCGGAAAAACGTAAACCACAAGATGGCCGGTTAAAAACACGTACACCTAAAGGGCAAGAAACCGAATTACGTTTATCAACCTTACCAACCGCATTTGGTGAAAAACTGGTTATGCGTATTTTCGATCCTGATGTGCTGGTGCGTTCTTTTCAGCAACTGGGTTTTGAAGAGCGGTTATTACAACAGTGGCAACAATTAACAAAAAATAGCCACGGTATTATTTTAGTCACAGGTCCCACAGGCTCCGGTAAAACGACCACGCTATATTCATCTTTAAAGCAGCTTGCAACCGAGCAGGTCAATGTATGTACCATTGAAGATCCGATTGAAATGCTAGAGCCTAGTTTTAACCAAATGCAGGTCAATAATGCAATTGAGTTAGGCTTTGCAGACGGTGTGCGTGCACTGATGCGACAAGACCCTGACATTATTATGATTGGGGAAATTCGTGATCAAGATACAGCGAATATGGCCATTCAGGCAGCATTAACAGGTCATTTGGTTTTATCAACTTTACATACCAATGATGCACCGTCTAGTTTGACTCGTTTGCATGATCTAGGTGTACAACCATTTCTGACAGCTGCAACAATTTTGGGTGTTCTCGCGCAGCGCTTAGTCCGCCAACTTTGTCCACACTGTAAGCAAAAAACTCATATTAATGAGGATGAGTGGGAACACCTAACCTTTGACTACATTATGGAAATGCCTGAAACGGTTTATCAGGCAGTAGGCTGTGAAGAATGTCGACATACAGGCTATAAAGGCCGAGTTGGTATTTACGAGTTTATGCCAGTCAGTCTTGAGCTTAAACACCTTATTAGTAGTCATGTGACATTAAATGATTTAAGAACTCAAACTAAAAAAGAAGGTATAGAACCTTTAAGAATTGCGGGAGCCCGTAAAGTGATTGAAGGACTTACGACATTAGAAGAGGTCTTGAGAGTTGTACCATTAAATTAAGTTTTTCTTAAGATTCACCTCATTTATGCTTGATTTAATTGCTTTATCCCAAGAGGGAACCATAAACAGAGGGTAATAATATGAATATGCTTAAAGTAATGTTGATGACTGCTGGTATGACTGCTGCTGGCGTAGTTGTGGCGAATACACCAGTGAATCAAGCTGCAATTGCTCCGACAACTGTCACCACAGTAAAACAGGCATTAACCTCAAAAGATAATACACCGATCAAATTACATGGTCAGGTTGTAAAATCTTTAGGTGATGAAAAATATCAATTCCGTGACAAGACAGGTAACATTACAATTGATGTAGATGATGAACTTTGGCAAGGTCGCCCTATTTCAGCCAATACAAATGTGACTTTAATTGGTGAAGTAGACATTGACTATAAACCTTTAAAACGAGTAGAAATTGATGTGGATCAAGTTCAGTTCTAATTCATTTATCTCTAGATCTACTATTTTAGCCGCATTTAAATCATGCGGCTTTGCTTTTTTTACAAAGGCTTGGCAAGATAAAATCAGGATATAACAGGAAAAATAGATGAGAATTTTGCTTGCAGAAGATGATCGCTCTCAAGCTGAAAGCATTCAATCATGGTTAGAGTTAGACGGTTATCAGGTAGATTGGGTCGAAAGAGGTGATTATGCACTTACGGCAATCGAACAGCATGATTATGACTGTATTTTGCTTGATCGGGGACTACCTCAACTGGCTGGTGAAAAGGTTTTAACAACGATCCGCCATAAACAAAAAAATGTTCCTGTTATTTTTATTACTGCACGTGACAGCATTCATGATCGGGTAGAGGGGCTAGATTTAGGTGCAAATGATTATTTGGTTAAGCCTTTTAGTTTAGAAGAATTATCGGCTCGCATCCGCGCTCAATTACGCAAACAAACTTTGAGTCAGCAATCGGTTTTAACATGGGGTGACCTACAACTTGATACACAAGCGAAAGTCGTATTAAGCGCTGGCAAGTCTATCGATTTAACGGCAAAAGAATTCCAAATATTGCGTAAGCTTATGGTGCATCCCGAGCATATTATTACCCGTGATCAATTAGAAGAAGCACTGTATGCATGGGGCGAGGAAATTGAAAGTAACGCAATCGAAGTATTTATTTATCAACTTCGAAAAAAAATCGGAAGCAGCAGTATTAAAACCATACGGGGGCTAGGCTACCGTATGGGAGATTTAAAATGAAATCGAACCGCTCATCCTTGCAGTCGCAACTGGTTAAAACCACGATGTGGAGCAGTGTGGTGGTGGGGTTATTGGCATTAAGTTTACTCACCATATTTTCGATCTATCACAACATGTCAGTGCAAGACGAGATCATGGATGAAATTTCAGATACTTTGCTGGTTTCTGATCTTTCTGGACACTCCATGAAACAGTTTGATGAACTGAGTGATGAATTTGATATTCAGTATGAACTATTAAACACAGGCCAAGTACTGACCCATTCTCATAGCTATCAGCATGAACTTTTTGAGCAAGGTAACTTATCAGAAGGTTTTTCGTATTTTTGGTTTGATGGCCAATTATGGCGTAGTCTGGCTGCACAACAAGAAGACTCTCAACTACAAGTTGAAGTTTTTCAACCAATGAGTACACGTGTTGAAGAAGTACTCAAAGCGCTTGCTGGATATAGTGGCCTTATGGTGTTGTTCTGGCTACTGCAATGGGTCATTGTAAGTTGGCGTACCGAGCATCAATTGGCTGCACTCAATTTACTTTCTAGACGAATTGCTCAAAAAACTGCATCAAATTTAGAGCCAATTCAAGAACCAGATGTCATTACAGAAATTCAACCTGTTATAGATGCATTAAATCAATTGCTTGCAAGATTGCAAAGAGCTCTCGTTGCTGAACAGCGTTTTACCGCGGATGCCTCGCATGAGCTACGTTCTCCATTATCTGCCATACAAATGCGTCTTCAGGTCTTGCAGCGTAAATATCAACATCTTCCAGAACTTCATCAAGATTTTGAACGCATACAAGAAGACGTTTCTAGAAGTACAAAGATACTCGAAAATTTACTACTGCTTGCTCGTTTGGAACCTAATGAAGCTGAGCAGCCCGAACTTCCTAAGACAGTTATCGATTTAAATTACTTACTGGCTAGAGTGATTGAAACTGTAGATTTAGACGCGAAAGCTAAACAGATGTTGATAGAGACAAATACTTTATCGACAGAAACTAAAACATATGCAAATGAAGAATTGCTGTTTATTGCTTTTAGAAATTTATTTGATAATGCCATTCGTTATAGCCCGAATTTAGGCTCTATTCATGTTGAGATTAGTCAGCATGAACAGCAAATTAAGGTGTTTATTGAAGACACAGGAAATGGTGTAGATGATGAAGTGCTATTACGGTTAGGGCAGCGTTTTTTTCGGGTGCTTGGTACTCAGCAGCAAGGTTCTGGGTTAGGAATTTCAATTACTCGAAAAATTATTGAATTGCATAATGGCAAGTTACGTTTTATGCATGCTGAACAAGGTGGTCTGAGGGCAGAGATTATTCTTCCTTCATAAAAAATAGCATGGTTACCCATGCTATCCATTTTTTGTTTTCCCACGAATATTATTGAAACGCGAGTATGTTTTTTATTTAGTTAAAATTAGGCGATTGTTGCGAGTGAGGCGTAAACGATATTCCTCGCCAGCATGCATAATGCGAATTTCACGGCCTAATGCAAAGAGGTTATTAGAATGTAACATTGGTAAGGCATGAGCTGTGTCATTGTTACGGGTAAATAAGCTAAAAGGTGCGTTCATTTGTTGTGCTCCGTGGTATGTTCTTGAACGATTTAAATGATAATCATTATCGAATAGATCTGTCAATGAGATTTTTAAGATTTTATAAAATGATAAAATTTGCTTACACTTGAGAAAAGTTTTAGAGAGTAAAAAGATGCCCAAACCAATAGTCGATGTCGCTATAGCAATCTTGATCCATCGTGGAAAAATATTAGTGGGATGGCGTGGTGAACAGCAACATCAAGGTGGAAAGCATGAGTTCCCTGGTGGAAAGGCTGAGCAGGGTGAAACACCAGAAGAAGCCTGCCGCCGTGAAATCTATGAAGAAGTGGGTATTGGTTTAAAAGATTGGCACCAGTTTGATTATATTCACCATGAATATGATGACATTATTGTCAATTTACATTTATTTCATAGTTATGTGCCTGATGAGTTATTAAATCTTATTCACCAGCCATGGGCATGGTACACACGTGATCAGCTACTTCATTTAAACTTCCCTAAAGCCAATAAAAACATCATAAAACGACTCTATTGGCCTCATCTCATCAAAATTAGCAATACGCTTTCAACGGTAGAAAGTAATGATGCTTTATTGTATTGGCGTATCGAAGAATTTGAGCCGCAGTATATAGAGCAATTAACTGCTTTAGATGAAGGGCAACGATCAAATTTAATTATTAATATCGATATTTGGCAGCAATTAAGCCCAGAATTACAAAAACAGATTAAGATCGTTCATTTAAAACAATCTCAACTCATGAATTTGCATAAAGGCGATTTAACAGTGGGCGTACGTTATATTGCTGCTTGTCATGATGCTGTTTCTTTAAAACAAGCTCAGCAGGTTGGTTGCGATGCTGTTTTTATTAGTCCTGTAAAACCAACAACGACTCATCCAGAAGCTATGGCATTAGGTTGGGAAAGTTTTAGTGATCTCGCACAAAATAGCCAGATTCCGGTTTTTGCATTAGGAGGAGTGCATCCTGATGATTTAGCCACTGCGCAGCAGCATGGCGCATATGGCTTAGCAGGTATTCGTAATTTCTAATGAGAAAATAAAAAGCATTAAAAGCTAGAGGGCTTTTAATGCTTGCTGTGCTTCTTGAACAGTTTTTTGATTGTTGCGTTGTTGCCCAGCTTTTAAGATGACCAACCACAGCTGCTTTTTCATTGGCTGACTTTGGGCAAAACTCAAACCACGTCGTGCTAAAGACTCAGCGTTAGAATATTGCTGTTTATGATTTGCCGTAAGTGCAAGAAATAAATAAGTCTCAGCCGCTTGTGGCGCTAAACGCTGTGCTTGAAGCGCATAGCGCTCAGCCTCTGACCACTGTTGATTTTTATAAGCCTGCTGTGTTTTTTGCATTAAAACTTTAAATGCAGGTAACTGGCTACCATCATCACTAAAATGTTGTGGTTTTTTCTGTTGAGGAACAATCACCTGTAAATTTTTACGTTGAATTTCTGGGTGATCATAAGGTGTAATTTTTACACCTGATGGAGTTTCCGTCTTTTTGACTGGAGGAGTAGGTGTTTTCTCTTTGGAGTCAGAATGATCGGGCAGAGTTGTACAGCCGACCATAAGAACAGCACCAATATAAAAAACACCTTTCTTCAACATATCCTAATTTCCTGTTAACGCTTAGTTGTTATAACTACCACTTGAAATTACTCGTGAGTTGTTCGATAGATCTTGTTCCATCTGGTTTTCACTTTCACGAATATAACTGTCGGTATTATCATCCTGAGAGTCAGGAATTGTGTTATCACTTTGTGGCGTATATGTTGGATCAACTTGATAATAAGGTGCTCCACATGGCGTAGCACGGTGCGGAACCGTATGCGTTAGCATCGGAATATACATAGCACCATCACATGCCTGAGCAGATAAATCACCCGTTGCACGGTCAATCCACTGCCACTGTACAGTGTCTGGTTGACGTAGATTTACAGGCGTTTGACGTAATTGTTTCATCACATTAATCCATACTGGCAATGCACCAGATGAACCCGTTAAGCCAGTCACTTTGTTGTCATCTAAGCCTAACCAAACTACAGCAACGTGGTTGCCTGAGTAGCCCGCAAACCATGAGTCACGTGTATCGTTAGTCGTACCTGATTTACCTGCCAATTTTAAAGCAGGAGACAAGCTATTATAAGCTGCGCGACCAGTACCCGAAGACATAACCTGTTGTAGACCGTAATTCATAATATAGCCAACAGATGGATCAATGGTTTGTTGAACATTCAGGCCATAACGGTCAAGCAGGCGACCATTTGCATCTACGACAGATCGAATGGCACGAGTTGGATATTTAAAGCCACCTGTAGCAAAGTTCTCATAAATCCCCAGAACCTCCATTGGTGACATATTGACTGCCCCAAGGAAAATAGAAGGGTAAGCAGGAATGGTTGATTCAACACCAAACTTTCTTAGATTATTGGTAAATGTCGATAGACCAAATTCTTGACCCAAGCGAACAGCAGATAGGTTATATGAATTTGCTAAAGCTTCGCTCAAGCTGACTACGCCATGGCCACCACCACTGTAGTTTTTAGGTGTCCAGCTTTTGCCGCCGTCTACAGGGACACTAATCGGCGCATCTTCAATTTGAGTCGCCCAGTTGTAGCGTCCTGATTCAATAGCGCTTAAATAAATCACAGGTTTTAATAAAGAACCGACTTGGCGTTTTGCATCCACAGCGCGGTTAAAACCAGTAAAGTCTTGTGTAGAACCAACAGCAGCAACGAGCTCGCCGTTTTCTGGATGTGCAATCAGTACAGCACCCTGTAAGTTTTTCAAACGGGCTGGGTTAATATTTGCTAAGCGGTCTACTGAAGCTTTAAATGCATTTTGAACTTGAGTTTGAGTAATTGGGTCTAAAGTCGTAAAAATACGTAAGCCCTGATTAGTTAAGTCACTTTCTTGATATTCTGTGCGTAATTGACGACGCACAATATCTAAAAAGTCAGGGAATTTTGCAGGGCCCAAACTTGGCTTACTTAACACATTTAAAGGACGTGCAATTTCATCTTCATATTCTGCTTGAGTTAAATAACCCATTACACGCATATTATTTAACACGGTATCGCGGCGTTTTTTCGCACCTTCAGGGTTTTTCCAAGGATTATATAGAGAAGGGCCTTGCACTAAACCGACTAAATAAGCTTGCTGTGCAACGTTAAGCTCACGTAACGGTAAACCAAAATAAAATTGTGAAGCCAAACCATAGCCATTAATTGAGTAGCTACCATTTTGGCCTAGATTCACTTCATTTAAATAAGCTTCTAAAATTTCATCTTTGCTGTAATGCAGCTCAATGAGTAAAGCCATTAATGCTTCATTAACTTTACGTTTTAAGGTGCGTTCAGGTGTAAGGTAGAAGTTTTTAACTAATTGTTGAGTTAGGGTTGAACCACCTTGACGCTTTCCGCCTGTAATATTACTCACCAATGCACGAGCAGTACCACGAATTGAAACCCCGTGATGATGATAGAAATTACGGTCTTCTGTTGAAATTAAAGCTTCAATAAGAGGTTTAGGGACATTATTCAGTTTAATGAGAACACGGTCTTCATTATGTTGAGGGTAAATCCCTCCAATCAGAAGTGGCTCTAGTCGCGCAACACCCGTTGAAGAAGGTTTTGTACTTCTAACTTCAGCAACTTGGTCATTTGCAAAACTTAACTCTAGGACTTGTTCGGGTTCAACACTGTCGCCGTAATCAAAACCACGCGTGTGGATATACATATTGCTACCCTGAGCAACATAGGTTCCAGACTTGTCATAATTACTTGAAGTTTTGTAACCCAAGAGTTTTAATTCTTGAGTGAAATTTGCTTGGGTAATAGGTGCGTTATTATAAATTTCCAAAGGTCGTGCGAACACTTTGGCAGGAATATCCCACCGTTGTCCTTCAAATTTTTCACGGATAATATTATCTAAACGAATCAGATAGATACTAAGAGCAATAAAAGCACCAATGACCAAAATGGAAAAGATTAGTGCAAAGAAACCGATACCACGTTCAAACTTCATAAAAATGAGATAAAACCCTAACAATGCCTGTAATGATGCGATAGCTTGTCATCAATTTGCAATGATAAAACTGTGAATAATTGGAAAACTTAGATTGAATTTTACAGCATCTTGTTGTTATGTTTTTTTAAATTAATCAGGTTAATGTTATTATAGGCAAGTATCGCAGCGGAGCTTACTCATTCGTGCAAATTTCACATAAGTCCTTCAGAAACGTCGGGTTAATCGGTCGACCAGATAAATCATCAGTTGTAGAAACACTATGTTTAATTCATGATCATTTGTTGAATCTAGGCTTAAACCCCATTTTTGATCAGGAAACTGCTGAATTAGTGCCTTATGACCATGCACAGGTAGTGAGTCGTCATTTATTGGGTGAAGTTGCTGATTTAGTTATAGTCGTTGGAGGTGACGGTTCTTTACTCCACGCTGCTAGAGCTTTAGTTCGCTACAATACGCCTGTTATTGGTATCAACCGCGGGCGGTTAGGTTTTTTAACTGATATCAAACCTTCAGAAGCCATTTTCAAACTTGACCAAGTACTTCAAGGTCATTTCCAGCTTGACCGTCGTTTCTTGCTTGAAATGGAAGTACGAACAAATGGTGAAGTCATTTATGACGCGATTGCCTTAAACGATGTGGTTTTGCATTCGGGCAAATCGGTACATATGATTGACTTTGAACTTAATATTGATGGTCAATATGTTTATCGCCAACATAGTGATGGTTTAATTGTCTCGACACCAACCGGATCAACGGCTTATGCATTGTCAGGTGGTGGTCCAATTTTACATCCAAGTATGGATGCTATTGCATTAGTTCCAATGCATCCCCATACATTGTCATCACGTCCCATCGTAGTGGGTGGTCAAAGCGAAATTAAAATCGTTATTCGCGAAAATCGGGTGTTACCAATGGTGAGTGCAGATGGACAACATAGTGTCTCGCTCAATGTTGGAGACAGTTTACACATTCGTAAGCACCCATTTAAACTAAGTTTATTGCATCCACCAGGTTATGATTTCTATATGGCCTGCCGTACCAAACTTGGTTGGAACCAAGATTTTGAATCTTTTCAAAGAGATGAATCATGAATATTGAACAAATGCTATCTGTTTTAAACCCTGAAATTGTAGAGCGCTTAAAAACAGCAGTAGAAATTGGTAAATGGCCAAATGGCGTTGTTTTAACTAAAGAGCAGCGTGAAACTTGTATGCAAGCTGTAATCGCTTGGGAGTTAAAAAACTTACCAGAAGATCAGCGTAGTGGTTATATTGACCGTGGTACAAAAGAAGACGGCGAAGAGTGTGATGATGATCATCATAAGCATGAGCCAGATTTTAAACCGATTCGGTTTGTTTAAAACTTAATAAGACAGAAAAATTATTTTTGGTTATTCCATAGAGCCTTATATAGCATGTTTTTCATAAGTTATAGCATATAGGCTTTTATTACTTTTGAAGGATCAAAAGTAACCAAAAAATCCTTTGTATCACTGACGATACTTCCTGTATCGCAGTGATACGGTCGACATCCATGTCGACCTTCACGATAGCATTAGTTAACTACGAATTAAGATTGCTTAAATTTCGTGTATTCCATAACACTTTTGCTTTTTGCATCGCTTCTTCAAAATTAGCAACAACGCCCATCGTATATAGCGCGATTCCGATGGTTTCTGTTACTGCTATTTCTCCGTATTCATGGTGCTGTTGACCAAGCCATACTGCTTTAAACGTTGCTAAATCTAATTCTTCTTCAATTGGGCTTCGTTCAGGTGTGAGCTTTGGCAACTCATGTTCATAGAGCTCACCATTTTTAATACCGCAAATGAGTGTTTTAGCATCTGGGTTTCGTTCAAATTCACCACCTTCGCCTTTAATAACGGCACTATTTTGATAGCCTAAGCGTAATGCGCTATGTTGGTGAGAAGTTCTGTAAGCAGGGTGGAATATTGCTTGTAAGGTAGCCTTAGCGTTAAAAGGATTAATTAAACGGGCCAAAGTATGAATAGGTGAACGCAATCCCATGACATTTCTTAGAGATATCAATTCACTTAAAACTGGTGAAATCACGTCTAATGGTAAGTAAGCAAAATTTTGCTCTGCTAATTGCGTACGAACTTCTTGTTCAGAATGGCAAATTTGATAACCAAGATATTCTAAGACTTGCTCTGTATAAACACGGTTAAGCGTGTGACCTGACGCCCCATGCATAACAATTTTATGGCCATGCTGGGCAAGCGTAAGAGCTGCTAACAAAAACCATGGATAGTGTTTTCGCTTACCTGCATAAGATGACCAATCTAAATCGACTTCTAAAGGCTTAAAATGAAGCTGATCTTTGGTTGCTTGAACGAAACCTGCGAGTTCTTCAATCGATTCTTCTTTAACCCGAAGTAGCATTAAAAATGCACCTAGCTGCACATCTAACACTTCGCCTTTTAAAATCATGGTAAATGCTTGATAAGCTTCTTCATAGCTTAAAGAGCGAGATCCGGTTTTCCCCTTACCTAAAATACGGACATATTGAGCAAAGGGATGTTCAGCATCTTTATAGATATTACGTTTAGTATTCATCGTAGTTCAAAACAATAAAAATGATGGGATGTAGGCAGCTCAAAATGAAATGTCCACAAGTATTTAATCAATATGACATAAAAAGCTGCTGAAAAAATATCAAAAGTGTTTCTTATACTAAAGTCTTAGGACTGCCTGAGTGTTTTTTATGCGTATCAGCTAAAAATTTAACCGAATCGTTATTTAATTCGAGTACACTTTCCCGTGCTTTTTTGAGCACTCATATCATAATTTTATGTGATTCTCCTATATCTTCAGCTTTTTATTGAAAAAGTAAGAGGTTATTTCTAGCTACTCAAAGTGGTTAGAAACTTCAGGTATTCTCCTGTTTTAGAAAACATTGATTTTGTTTTCATTGAGGTAGTAGGAAGGTTTTTTGTTCACAAAAAACCATTTCCCTTTTGCGGTGTTAATGTGAAAGGTTAGGGCTGTGTATTCGTAAAGAATAGACGTTTCATTTTGGTATTTCCAACGGACTTGGAAATATAGATTGAAGTAAAGTTATGGCTAAAAAACCGATTTATAAATCACTTTATTTTCAGGTGATTATTGCGATTATTGCGGGTATCTTGGTAGGACATTTTTCCCCAAGCTCAACGCAAATTGTCAATGGTGTTGAACAACATATCCCGGGTTTAGGTGAGAAACTCAAGCCATTAGGTGATGCCTTTATTCGTTTGATCAAGATGATCATCGCTCCAGTTATTTTCTGTACCGTGGTCAGCGGTATTGCTGGCATGGAAAGCATGAAGTCAGTCGGAAAAACTGGCGGCGTTGCGTTGTTATACTTTGAAATCGTTTCAACAATTGCGCTTCTAATTGGCCTTGTTGTAATTAACATTGCTAAACCGGGTGTAGGGATGAATGTTGACCCTACCACTCTCGATACTTCGGGCATTCAAAAATACGTCAGTTCTGGTGAGTCACAATCTACCATTGATTTCTTAATGCACATCATCCCTGATACGGTGGTTGGTGCATTTGCAAATGGTGAAATCTTACAAGTCCTTCTTTTTGCAATTCTCTTTGGTTTTGCTTTACATAAGTTAGGTGATGCAGGACGTCCAGTTTTAAAATTTATTGATCAAGTTGCACACGTGTTCTTTAACATTGTGAATATGGTCATGAAATTGGCTCCGATTGGTGCATTCGGTGCAATGGCATTCACTATCGGTAAATATGGCGTTGGTTCACTTGTACAGTTAGGGCAGCTCATTATCTGCTTCTATATTACGTGTCTACTCTTTATCTTCTTAATCTTGGGTACAATCAGCCGTATTAGTGGATTCAGTATCCTTAAGATGATTCGCTTGATTCGTGAAGAGTTATTAATTGTACTTGGTACATCTTCTTCTGAATCTGTTTTGCCTCGCATGTTGCGTAAGCTTGAAATTGCAGGTTGTGAAAAGTCTGTAGTTGGTTTGGTGATCCCAACAGGTTATTCATTTAACCTTGATGGTACGTCAATTTATTTGACTATGGCCGCAATCTTTATTGCTCAGGCAACAAATACACAGCTTGATATTCAACATCAGATTACTTTGTTGTTGGTACTCTTAATTTCATCTAAGGGTGCTGCGGGTGTAACAGGATCTGGCTTTATTGTTATGGCTGCAACTTTATCTGCTGTAGGACATATTCCAGTGGCAGGTCTGGCATTGATTTTAGGTATTGACCGTTTCATGTCAGAAGCCCGCGCATTAACTAACCTTGTTGGTAACTCATTAGCAACGATTGTTGTTGCAAAATGGGTCGGTGCTTTAGATAAAGATAAGCTAAATGATGCCTTAAATAATCCAGATGAAGTCGACAGAAAAATGATGGAGCAAAAAACTCCTCAAGTCGCTGAAGGTTTAGATTAATTCAAATAAACCTGTATAAAAAGGAAGCTTTGGCTTCCTTTTTTATTGGCTGACTGAAAAGTACAGTTTTAATGAGCAGCTATGTCATGACAGTAGCTTAAAAAATGATTAGCATGCACAACAATCAGATTCGATAAAACAATAAAGCCGAAGGAAAATATTATGTTGGCATACGATGCAGATTTAGAATTATTCCGTGATAATTTTAAACGTTTTATGAATGAGCATATTGCACCGCAATACGATCAATGGGAACGCGAAGGAATCATGCCACGTGCTGTCTGGAATCAACTGGGCGAAAATGGCTTTTTATGTGTGGATGTTCCAGAAGAATACGGTGGTTATGGCGTGCCAACCTATTATTCATTAATGTTGGTTGAAGAATCGGCACGTGCTGGATTCTGTGCATTATCAACAGCGATTTCTTGCCACTCTGAAATTGCTGCACCGTATATTTTGCACATCGGGACAGAAGAGCAAAAACAATATTGGTTGCCGAAAATGGTAACAGGTGAAGTGGTTGGTGCAATTGGTATGACTGAACCTGGAGCGGGTTCGGATTTACAATCAATGCGTACCAGTGCCATTTTGCAAGATGACCATTATTTGCTAAATGGTTCAAAAACATTTATTTCAAATGGACAACATGCTGATCTTGTGGTGCTTGCAGTAAAAACTGATCCTCAAGCGCGTGCAAAAGGTGTGTCATTATTATTGGCAGATACTCATCTAGAAGGTTTTAAAAAAGGTACCAACCTCGACAAAATCGGTCTGCATTCTCAAGACACATCTGAGCTATTTTTTGACAATGTTAAGGTTCCTAAAAACCAGTTACTCGGTCAAGCTGGGCAGGGTTTTGCTTACTTAATGCAAGAGTTACCACGTGAACGTACCGCTATTGCATCTACCGCAATTGGCGCTATTCGTGGTGCAATTGATTTGGCAACTGCTTATGTAAAAGAACGTCATGCATTTGGTCAGCCTATTTCACAGTTCCAAAATACTCGTTTTGTTCTAGCACAAGCAAAAATTGATGAGCTTGCTACAGCTGCTTTTTACGAGAGAAACGTTGCTCTATATCAAGAAGGTAAACTTGATGTTGAAACAGCAGCAGCGCTTAAAAGTTTCAGCACTGACATGCAAATGAAAGTCGCAGACAACTTGCTGCAACTTTTTGGTGGCTATGGTTATATGACTGAATATCCAATTTCACGTTTCTTTGTAGATGCACGTATTCAACGTATTTACGGTGGTACAAATGAAATTATGAAAGAAATCGTAGCACGTGGATTAATTGGCAAAGCTTAATAATAGCTTCAAAAAAGCCTACCTTTGAGTAGGCTTTTTTATTATTTAGCTATTTTTGGAGAAGGGTCATCAAATAAAGATTTACAGCTTTCTAAATTTTGACAGGAAGCAAACATAAGGGCTTTAGGTAAACTCGCATATAAATTTGTAATGTGTTGTTCAGCTGGGTTATAAAAATGCCAATAACTAAATTGGTTTGATCGTTTATTTTCTAAAGCTTTAAAGAAATTCGTTTCATTAAATTTATGATTAAGTTGAGTGCGAGGGCCGCCTTGCTCATGTGTACCGACTGTGGTCATGAGTAAAGGGGAATGATTTGGTTTTTGACTTTGCCAATGATTTAACTTCTGAAATAATATGCCTTGGTCAAACCAGAGAGAAGGGCTTGCAGCAAAGTAACGCTGAAATGCATCTGGCTTTTGAAAAAAATGATAAAGCACAAACAAACCTCCAAAAGAATGTCCATAAAGACTTTGCTGTTGGCTATTAATCGGAAATTGTTTTGCAATTGTAGGCTTAAGTTCGCTATTTAAAAAAGCAATAAACTGATCAGCACCCCCATATTTATATTTACCTTGTGCTTGAAATTGGGCAGAAGGTTTTGGAGTGTAATCATAAGCACGCTTTTGTACATCAAAGGTTTTTTGCTGAGGGTAACCAACCGCTACAATCATGAGCGGGTCTAGTCCTAATTTGGTAGAACCAGCGCCAATCGACTGAGCAATATTAACAGCACTCGGAAACGTAGCATTTCCGTCTAATATATAAAGTACAGGATAGCCATGTTGGGGCGGGGCGACAGGTGGTTTATAAATTTGAATAAGATAATCATGGCCTGTATGTTTAGATTTAATTTGAAATTGTGCCTGATTATTTTGAAAAACGATTTTTGGTTGATTTTGTATAGGCGTTTGGGCGAGGGCAGAACAGCTTATTAAAGTACTTAATAAAAAACTTGAAGATAAAAAGAAAAATGATTTATGCATAATGGGGAATAATAAAATTTATTATGCAAATGATAAATGAAAATCATTATCAAATAAAGTGATCAAAGAAATGTGCGCAAAAAGGTTAATGAAAAAAGCTTTTACAGCTATATTGCCTAACAAATCAAAGCAGACTATTGTTATACTCTCGTTCAAAAGATGATTTTACTGAGGCTGCATTCTAATGATCAACGATGATCAAAACAAAACGACTTCTCTTAGTTTGGAACAAATTCGCGAAGATATTGATAGTGTAGATCAACAGATTCAAGAATTATTAAATCGCCGCGCAAGCCTTGCTGAAGCTGTTGCAAAAGCTAAATTTGCTTCCGAAGAGAATCCTTTGTTTTATCGTCCTGAACGTGAAGCACAAGTCTTACGTAAAGTTATGGAACGCAATCAAGGTCCTTTGTCTGATGTAACCATGGCGCGTTTGTTCCGTGAAATTATGTCTGCTTGTCTCGCTTTAGAGGCTCCGCAAAGCATTGCATTTCTAGGGCCAGAAGGGACTTTTACTCAATCTGCTGTACTTAAACACTTTGGTAAAGATGCAGTTGTTCGTCCATTACCAACAATTGATGAAGTGTTCCGTGAAGTAGAAGCAGGTAGTGCACATTACGGCGTAGTGCCAGTTGAAAACTCATCTGAAGGTATTGTGAACCATACTTTAGATTGTTTTAAAACATCGAATTTAAATGTGATTGGTGAAGTTGAATTACGTATTCATCATCAATTCCTCGTCTCTGAAAATACACGTAAAGACAGTATTAAACAGATTTATGCACACCAACAAACTTTGGCTCAATGCCGCCAGTGGTTAGACGCGCATTATCCGGGTGTTGAACGTGTTGCTTTAAACTCAAATGCAGAAGCTGCACGTCGTATTCGCAACGAATGGCATTCAGCAGCGATCGCATCTGATATCGCAGCAGGCATGTATAACCTTGAAATCTTGCATAGTAATATTGAAGATAATCCGGAAAATACCACTCGTTTCTTAGTCATTGGCCGTGAAAAGATTCCACAAAGTGGTAATGACAAAACTTCATTATTAATTTCAGCGCATGATCGTGCTGGTGCTTTATTAGAAATTTTAGCGCCGTTTGCAAAACATAATATTAGCTTAACGAGTATTGAGACTCGTCCAGCATTACCTGAAAAATGGGCCTATGTATTCTTTATCGATTTAGAAGGTCATATCGATCAAGAGAATGTTGCTGCGGCAATCAATGATATTCGCCCAATGGTAAAAGAGCTTCGTATTTTAGGTTCTTATCCTGCTGCCGTTCTCTAATTACTCATGTTGGAATAATGACATGCATCAAGATGGTCATGTCATTATGCTTAAAAACAAATTGCTCAAAGGTTTAAATCACTTTGAGCAAAAGCAAAGTTGAAGTTATGTCACAACCCCTATTTAAAAAAGTTGCATTTATTGGTTTAGGACTCATCGGGTCGAGTTTGGCACGGGTTATTGTTGCCGAAAAGTTGGCGACAACTATTGTGGCATCTACACGCTCACAAAAAACTTTAGAAGATGCAAAATCACTTGGCTTAATACAAGAAGGATTTTCTGATCCTGTAGAGGCTGTGAAAGGGGCAGATTTAGTTGTTTTAGCCTTGCCAGTACGTGCGACACAAAAAGTGCTTGAGCTAATTAAACCTTATTTGACAGAAACCACGATTGTAACTGATGTGGGAAGTACAAAAGGTAATGTCGTCGATGCAGCAAAAGCTGTATTTGGTGAAGATTTACCAGCAGGTTTTGTACCAGGACATCCTATTGCTGGTAGTGAGCATACGGGCGTTCATGCGGGTAAAGTTGATTTATTTGCAAATCACAAAGTCATTTTAACGCCGTTGCCAACAAGTGCAGAATGGGCTGTTGATAAACTGATTCAACTTTGGTCAGCTGCTAAAGCTGAAGTTATTTGTATGGATGTTGCCAAGCATGATGAAGTTTTAGCACATACAAGTCATTTACCGCACTTGATGGCATTTAATTTGGTTGAGCAACTTGCAAACCGAGAAGATAATCTTGATATTTTTCGCTATGCAGCCGGTGGTTTCCGTGATTTTTCGCGTATTGCTGCCAGTGATCCTCAAATGTGGCATGACATTTTCTTTGCCAATAAAACCGCTATATTAAATGCTGTAGATGGCTTCGAGAAGCAACTTACCGTACTTAGAAAATTGATTGAAAACGAAGACTCTCATGCATTAATGGGTTTACTCGGCCATGCTCAGGCAGCACGTCAGCATTTCAATCATATGTTAGCCAAAAAACCTTTAATGGAGAAAAATAAGGTGACACAGCAATTCAGTATCTTACCGGGAAATAAGGCATTTAAAGGTAAATTTACCGTACCGGGTGACAAATCTGTGTCACATCGCTCCATTATGTTCGGTGCTATTGCCGAAGGCACGACTCATGTCACTGGCTTCCTTGAAGGTGAAGATGCTTTGGCAACTTTGCAAGCTTTCCGTGATATGGGTGTAAGCATTGAAGGTCCTAAGAATGGTGAAGTGACCATTCATGGCGTGGGCATGCATGGTTTAAAAGCACCAGCGAGTGCCTTGTATATGGGTAACTCTGGAACGAGCATGCGTTTGCTTTCAGGCATGTTATCAGCACAAAAATTTGATTCAGTGATGACAGGTGATGCATCACTTTCTAAACGTCCAATGGAGCGTATTGCTAAGCCATTGCGTTTAATGGGTGCGCAAATCCAAACGACAGGTGAGAAAGGTACACCACCTGTAAGTATTACGGGTAGCCAGCAATTAAAAGGCATTCAATACGATTTACCTATGGCATCTGCTCAAGTGAAATCTGGTATTTTACTTGCTGGTTTATGGGCTGAAGGTGAAACTTCAGTCACTGAGCCAGAACCAACTCGTGACCACACAGAGCGCATGCTTCGTGCATTTGGCTATGAAGTTAAAACCGAAGGTAACAAAATCTCACTCGTTGGTGGCGGAAAATTAGTTGGTACTGATATTCAGGTTCCCTCTGATATTTCATCTGCTGCTTTCTTTATGGTGGGTGCCGCAATTACAGAAGGTTCCGATGTTGTTCTGGAAGCTGTAGGTATTAATCCAACACGTACTGGCGTAATTGAAATTTTAAAACAGATGGGTGCTGATCTGACTGTTGAAAATGAACGTATTGCCGGTGGAGAGCCTATTGCTGATATTCATATTAAAGGTTCACGTACGCTTAAAGGCATTCACATGCCAGAAGACCAAGTGCCTTTAGCAATTGATGAATTCCCAGCTTTATTTATCGCAGCAGCTTGTGCCGAAGGCCAAACAGTATTAACTGGTGCGGCAGAACTTCGTGTGAAAGAGTCTGATCGCATTCAAGTCATGGCTGACGGCCTAAAAATCATGGGTATTGATTGTACGCCAACTGATGATGGCATCATTATCGAAGGCAAGGGTAAGTCAGGTGATTGGTCACCAATCTTTGCTGGTGGTGAAATTGAATCACATCATGACCACCGTATTGCAATGAGTTTTAGTATGGCAGGTCTGCGTAATTCTGGTCCGATTACAATTCATGGTACTGAAACGGTTGCTACAAGCTTCCCGACTTTTACTGAGTTGGCGAATCGTGCAGGCTTAACAATCGAAGTTAGCCAATAACTTTTGACCTAACACATTTTATAATTGCTAACACAATAGCAACGGCAGCAGCAGGCTAAAGGCTTGGCTGCTGTTTGTTTATTGCTTATGCTAAGCGCAGATAATGATAAAAGTGTTAGGACAAAGGATGAAAAAATTACAATTTATTGCCAGTTGCCCACAACATGGGGTGCTTGATCATCCACCAAATGAATGCCATATCACTCAAGAATATGTAGCGGCTTTACTGTTTAAACAATTGGGGCATTATGGTTTTGATGCACAGCATATTGTGCATGAACATGAAAAGGTGGAAGTAAGTATTGATAATCACCTTTTACCATTGTCTATTACTTGCCAGCAAACCGACCAAGATGGGCATTTAATGTGTGAAATCTCTGCCAATCCTGATGAAGAACAAGACTGGTTTGAGAAAATCGAAACACAAAGTATTATTCGTCAGCTTGCACAGGCTGTTGAAAATAGCTTGAAAGCCGATCATAGCTTTTCAGCATTTGAGTGGAAAAGCTAAACATATTATTGTTAAGACTTATTTGTGAAGTACGGCTTTTTAGAAAAGTCGTACAATTTCTTTAAATTAAATATAAAAATACAAAATCTTTCCCGAAATTCCTACCTATCTTTAATGCATTGTGTATATTGAAATTATTAAGATATTTACATAATTAGAGTGTAGTTTTCATGACACAAGTTGATATTGCAGCGTTATCTCCTCAAGTCGTTTGGCAGCATTTTCAAACACTTTGTACTATTCCTCGCCCATCGAAGCATGAACAGCAACTTCGTGAGTTTTTACAAAACTGGGCCGAAAGTCGAAATTTAGAAACATACGTAGATGAAGTCGGTAATTTAATTATTCGTAAGAATGCGACAGTGGGTAAAGAACATATGTCTGGCGTTATTCTGCAAGGCCATTTAGATATGGTCACTCAAGCCAATACTGGCACAGTACACGACTTCTTTAAAGACCCGATCCGCCCAGTTCTTGAAGACGGCTGGTTGATTGCCAAAGACACTACTTTAGGTGCTGATAATGGCATTGGGGTGGCTTTGGCTTTAGCTGTTTTAGATTCAAATGATATTGCTCATGGACCAATTGAAGTTCTTTTAACCGTTGATGAAGAGGCAGGTATGAGTGGTGCACGGCTTTTACAGGCTGGTGTACTAAAAGGAAAATGGCTATTTAATATTGATACAGAAGAGTGGGGTGAATTATATCTCGGATGTGCCGGTAGTATTGATGTTGAAGTCGAACAAGCACTTACTTATAAACCAATTCCTGAAAATTTAACGGTTGTAAATATTCAGGTTGCTGGCCTTAAAGGTGGTCACTCTGGTGTAGATATTCATTTAGGACGTGGCAATGCCAACGTTATTTTAGCTCGCTTTTTAAATCAGTATTTAACAAAGCTTGGTGGACACCTTGTCGAGTTTACAGGTGGTACGGCCCGTAATGCTTTACCGAGAGAAGCCGTAGCGACTATTGCAATTTCGCTTAACCAATTGCCTGAATTAGAAAAATTACTCGCTGAATATCAAACGATATGGGAAGACCAATTACAGGGTATTGATGACAACTTGCAATTAAGTATTCAATCCAATAATGCTGAAGTGACCGAAGTGATTGTTCAACAGCAGCAAAACGAATGGTTACAAGCTTTGGCAACAAGTCCTTATGGCGTTGCAAGTATGAGTCAGGTTCTACCAGACGTAGTTGAAACCTCAAATAATATTGGGGTGGTAAAACTAAATCGAGAGGGTGGAAAAGCTGTCTTAATGGTTCGTTCAATGGTGAACCAAGAAGCTCAAGATTTTGCCGAAAAAATTCAGAATCATTTTAGCCAATTTAATATCGGCTCTACACTTACGCCGTTAGTGTCGGGTTGGACACCAAATCCAGATTCGGCGGCTTTAAAGTGTTTACAACAGGCCTATCAAAATGCATTTAATATTGAGCCAAATTTAAAAGTAATTCATGCAGGCTTAGAATGTGGAATTATTGCTGAACATTATCCACATTTACAGATGGTTTCGTTTGGGCCTGATATTCAAGGTGCACATGCACCAGGTGAACGAGTTAAAGTTGATACTGTAGAGAAATGCTGGAAGCTACTGGTAACCGCTTTGGCATCTGTAGAGTAGTTCTTTATAAATAAGAAGCTCAGTCATGAGCTTCTTAAACTTTAACTTTTACATGAAAATGATTTGGATTTAACTCGACAAATTCGATTTCACAATTAATAAATTTTTCAATCATGGCAGCTTGAGTAAGAGTGTGTTCACTAATACATTGTGTGGTGAATTCACCACCTTGACCTAAAGCTAAAGGTAGAAGCAATTGATCTGCCAAATACTCATCTACAACAGCCTGCGAAGATAAATATAGATTTACATCTTTTGCTAAATGTTCAGCTATTTGCTCTGCACTTTTGCGCATCTCACCTAAAGCTGTAAACAGTTGAGAGTGATATTGATGAGTAACTTTCACATACATTGTATTGCCTTGGCTAATTCCATTTAAATGAAATTGCTGCTGAGAGCTTAAGTTTAGTTTTTTACTTAATGTGGTTAATTCACGTTGTGCTATCTGTGCTTCTTCTGAAAGATTTAATACAGCTGCAAAAGCTTCATTGCCTTGCAAATCACCACGATCTAATAAATTTAGCTTGTTTCGATCTTGCCATGGCTGAATGGTAACTTGAATTTCACCCGCACCAATTGGAAAGAAGCCAGCTTTATTTAATTTAAAATCGACGTTAATTCCAATCTTTGTTAGAGCAGGTAAAAAGCAGTGTTCAATAAAATCTGCTGTTGGTGCAAGTGGGTTATGTGTACCCCCTGAAATAGTGAGTTCGGTAGCTTCATTTTGTAATAACAAAACAGGTAGAAGCGTTTGTAAAACCAGTGTTGTACTACCCGCTGAACCGATTTGAAATTGATATTTACCACTTTGAACATGCTGAGGTGCGAAATATAAACGTTGGCTATGTAATTCAGCACCCTCTACATAAGCTTGGCTAATTTGTTGAGATGCTTGTACACAAACCAAATGTTGACGCATTAATCCTGGTTTTTTACGTCCTGCACGTATATTAATTAATTCAAATGCCTGACCTGTAATCATTGAAAGGGCAAGAGCAGTTCTTAAAATCTGTCCACCACCTTCACCTTGTGAACCATCAATTTGGATGGTTTTCGGCATATTTGCCAAAGCTTTATTCACTTCTGTTTTCCTTATTTTCTAATTTAATGAACATACTGTCAGTACATGGTAATGCGAAGTAACGTTTGACTTTGTTTTCGACAAAGGTTTACTAGGTGCATAGTGCTGAGTCTCATAAGTGAATATCGATGCACGACTCACATGCTGCCATAGCCGCCTGAATTATTTTCAATCCCTCAGATCGGAGTAACGCAGGATCTTGTACTCGCCCAGTATGTCCAAACTTTGATTGTGAAAATGATTTCACAAAATCTATTGTTTAATCGATTAGATCAATTTGCCAATTAGCAGCCTGAATTTTAACGTTTAAGTCACGGAGTTTTGCACTGATATCATCCGCCTGCTTTTGTAAGCTAGAAACCGGAATGACTTTCTTCCACTTAATTTCACGTGAGCTATAACGATCAGGTTCTCGATGTGTATTGGCAATCGCATCTATTAAAATCTTATGCTGTTCAGCATAACTATCACGCAAGCTTAATAGTGATAATAATATTTTGCCATCTTCCAGTTTTGCTTGTGCATTGGTCAAGTGAATACGACAAATCAATTGATTGCTTTCCTGAGTTAAAGCGAATACTTGTTTGATGAGCTCATTTGGATCTTCACTAGGTTCATCACCTTCTTGTACCAATACATTGGCATTAATTCGTTGTTTTAACGAAGCAAGCTTTTTTTGTTGATCGCTTCGAAGTAAAAGTGCTTCTGCGAGTTTCATGTTTATATCTCTATTTCATTCCAGTCAAAATTATCATCAGGTAAAAAATCTGAATGATGAGTTTGAATATGTTGCATAAAACTAATAAATAAATTACTCATGTAGTCAGGTTTCAAATGAATTAAAGCTGTTGCAGCAATGATGATTCGGCTGATTGCAGCTTCTTTAAGTTCTTGCTCACTTAGCTCAGCAAATGATTGATGGCAACTCCCATGCTTTAACCAATTTCTGACTTTATTAATTTCTTGAGAAACCTGTTTCACTTGTAGATTATTTTTAATAGCAATATTTTTACTGACTTGATGAAATACATAACCACTTTTAATTTCACCAAAAATACCTTCCGCAGCACCAGCTAAAGTAATAGCTGGTACAAATGCATTTTCATATAAATAGAGTTTTATTGCCCATTCAAATTGCACAACTCCAGTTTCAATTTGGTTCATTAGATCACCCTTTTACACACACCACTTGTCTTAATGTATAAACCACTTCAACCAAATCGCTTTGGGCTTTCATTACATCTTCAATCGGTTTATATGCCGATGGAATTTCATCAATAACTGCTGCATCTTTACGGCATTCCACACCTTCAGTTTGGGCGATTTGATCTTCAACAGTAAAGCGTCGTTTTGCTTCAGTACGGCTCATAACACGACCTGCACCATGCGAACATGAACAGAAAGATTCCTGATTTCCAAGTCCACGGACAATAAAGGACTTCGCACCCATTGAGCCTGGAATAATTCCATATTCACCTAAGCGCGCACGGACAGCACCTTTACGGGTGACCATTACTTCTTCACCGTAGTGTTCTTCCTTTTCCACATAGTTATGGTGACAGTTCACCGCTTCCAAACGTGCCTGAAAAGGCTTTGGTACAATCGTAGCCAAGGCTTTAATCGCAGATTGCATCATGATTTCTCGGTTCTTCATCGCAAAGCGTTGAGCCCAGCCTACCGCAAACCAGTAATCATCAAAATGTTCAGTTCCCTCGACTAAGTATGCTAAATCTTTATTTGGTAAATTAATAAAATGCTTCTGCATGTCTTTACGGGCAAGTTCAATAAAATGATTACCGATAGCATTTCCTACACCACGAGAACCTGAGTGCAACATAATCCAAACATGATCATGCTCATCTAAACAGATTTCGACAAAGTGGTTTCCAGTACCTAAAGTTCCCAAATGTTTGCGGTTGTTGGTGTTTTTTAAACGTGGGTGTTTTGCGCAAATATATTCAAAATCTGCAACCAGATCGGTCCAAGCTTGATCTACCATTTCTGGTGGAGTTTCCCATGACCCACGATCACGTCCGCGTTTAGTCATTCCGTGTGGGATTAAACGTTCAAGTTCAGTACGTAGAGCATGTAAGTTATCTGGTAAATCTGAAGCAGTTAAGCTTGTACGGGTTGCCATCATTCCACAACCAATATCTACACCCACAGCAGCAGGAATAATTGCCCCTTTAGTTGGAATCACGCTACCAATAGTTGCTCCTAAACCGAAGTGTACATCTGGCATAACAGCCATCCATTTATAAATAAAAGGCATTTGAGCTGTTTGCAATAATTGTTGTTTTGAGTTGTCATCAACAAGCACGCCTTTAGTCCACATTTTGACTGGCATACTTTTTTCATTTTGCAGAATTTCATAAGAACGTTGTTGCTGCTTTTGTTCAAACTGAGCTTGTTGGTTAATTTCTTCAATGACAGACATTTTCTTTTCCTTTCAAAGCCTGCCTGCCAAGCGTTTGCAGGCAGGTGTTATTCACAAAATCCCAATGATGTTGTGTGCTTTGTACTATTGCACTGAGTGTGCCAACTTTTAAAAATATACTTAATTAAAAATATAAGTTATTGAAAATAATATATAAAAATAATTATTATTTCTGCGTAACTAATTTCTGTTGGAAATTTTAATATTTAAAAGATATCTAAAAATATATTTAAATATCTTTTTGGATATATGTATTTAATGGGCCTTCCCTTTTTTATCGACTTTTAAAAGCTGTCCAACTTCATTTAAAGTAAATTCATCAAAATCATTGGCTAAATAAAAATGACCTTCATAAAACTGGCGAACTTCTTCAGTAATAGCTTGTTGCCCAGCTTTATCCTGATGTCGGGGGCTAAAATGCGTTAGAATTAAATTGCTTAAAGATTGCTCTTCTGCAAATTCAGCCACCATTTTTGCTGAGCTATGCATTGGACCTTTGCCGACTTTATCTAAAACCGTTTGTAAGTATGTGGACTCATGAATAAGGAGTTGAGCATCTTTGCAAGCGTCAGCTAATAGTTCTGGTTGGTCATTATCACCACCTATAATTGCATGAACTTGTTGATTTTGAATTTTGATAAAGTCTTGAGCTTTTAATGTTTGTCCTTCAAATTCAATATTGTAGCCTCGTTTCAAATGGCCCCACATATCGCCTTGAGGTACGCCAAGCTGAGTTAGAGCTTGGGTATCTAACTTCTTCTGAATCGATTTGATATAAATGCTAAAAGCAAAACTTGGAACACGATGGCTTAGTGGATGTGCTTGAACAATGAATTCGTCAGTGATTTGTTGTGGCTGCGTTGCTTCATTTACATCAATGAATTGAAGGGAATAGGGTAAATGTAAATCTGTAAGTTGGGCAGTGATTTCAAACCATTGCTGAATTTCTTTCGGTGCAATCACGATTAAGGGTTTGCTACGGGCATTCATGCCTGCACTTGCTAATAAACCAACTAGACCATAACAATGGTCGCCGTGAACATGTGTAATACAAATGGCAACTAGGTTTTGTAGTGAAAGTTTAGCTTGTTGAATACGGTGCTGTGTCCCTTCGCCAGCATCAATTAAAATCCAGTCCTTATTTTTGCTGTTGCGAACTGCTAATCCTGAAACATTACGTGTCAGGGTCGGTACACCTGAAGATGTGCCTAAAAAAGTAAAATGAAGCATATTCTTGGAATTTTTTGGTCAAATCCGTATTGTATATTATAGACACTTATAAAATTTTATAGAAATTATGGCGGATACAAAGAAAACAGTTGTTATTGGCTTTGTCGGTTCTACCCTTGATCAGGGGAGAAGGCCAGATCGCTGGCAGCGTTGGCGTCCTACACTTAGCCTGTTAATGCATGAAGATTTGCTTGTAGATGAATTGGTATTGTTACATGATCGCCAACATCATAGTTTAGTTAAATCTATAGCAGCAGATGCTCAAGAAATCTCTCCACAAACTGAGGTTTCTGGACATAAGGTAAGTATTAAAGATCCTTGGGATTTTGCTGAAGTTTATGGTGCACTCTATGACTTTGTAAAAACCTATCCGTTTGATGTCGAAAAAAATAACTATTTACTGCATATCACGACAGGAACGCATGTTGCTCAAATTTGTTGGTATTTATTGGTAGATGCACATTATTTGCCAGCTCAACTCATTCAAAGTTCACCTAATCAACCAAAGACCCCAGAAGGTGAATATAGAATTATTGATCTGGATTTGTCTCGATACGATGTTTTAAAACAGCGATTCGATGATGAACAAAAACAAAATTGGCAACAACTTAAAGCAAATATTTCTACTCATAATAAAGCGTTTAATCAGCTTATTGAGGAAGTTGAATTAGTTGCAACTCGCTCTAGTGCGCCTATTTTAATTATGGGGGCAACAGGGGTTGGTAAGTCTCATTTGGCAAAACAAATTTTTCAGTTAAAGAAAGATAAATTTCAATTAAGCGGTCGTTTTATTGATGTTAACTGTGCAACCTTACGTGGTGATAGTGCCATGTCGACCTTATTTGGTCATATAAAAGGTGCATTTACAGGCGCAGCTGCCTCTCGTGCTGGTTTATTAAAAAGTGCTGACCAAGGCATTTTGTTTTTAGATGAAATTGGTGAATTAGGACTTGATGAACAAGCTATGCTGCTAAAAGCGCTAGAAGACAAAAGTTTTTTTCCCGTTGGAAGTGATAAGGAAATTCAGGCCGATTTTCAGCTAATCGCAGGTACTAACCGCGATTTACGTAATGAAGTTCAAGCTGGCCGATTCCGTGAAGATCTATGGGCTCGTTTGAATACGTGGACATTCTTTTTACCCAATTTAAAAGACCGTGTAGAAGATATTGCACCCAATATTGATTTTGAGCTACAGCGTTTTGCTGCAATTCATCAAAGAAAATTACGTTTTCAACGTGATGCTTTAGAAACATATTTAAAGTTTGCTAAATCGGCAGATGCATCATGGCAAGGAAATTTTAGGGATTTAGCAGCGAGCGTAACTCGTTTGGCAACTTTATCGCAAGGTGAGTTAATTCGCCGTGAAGCTGTAGAAAAAGAAATTCAACGTCTAAAGCAGCTTTGGCTTATTCAGGATGAATCTTACAATGATAAAAATACAGATATTTTGTTGAACTATTTAAGTCCTGAGCAGCTAGAACAAATAGATGAATTTGATCAGATTCAATTACGAGGTGTGCTCAAAATCTGCGAAAATTCAAAATCCATGGCAGAGGCGGGAAGACAACTCTTTTCAGTATCTCGTCAACAGCGTAATACAACGAACGATAGTGACCGAGTGAAAAAATATTTGGCACGTTTTGGATTAAGTTGGAATAATTTTCAATAATGACACGGCTTATAAAATGATGGGCATACTCTCGAGTTATGCCCATCAAGTTACCGTTTATTTCATGATAATAAAACGTGTAATGATTTGGCGAAGCTGCTTTAAATAGCCTGTAAAGAAGTGGTTAGCACCCGGTAAAATCGTAATTGGATGCTTCTGTGGTTTTGCCCACTCAATTGCATCTGAAAGTAAAGTAATATCATCTTGCTCACCATGAATGAGTAGAATATCACCTTGAATTTCAGGAGTTTTATAGTGACGTAAACCTACTACAGTAGCTGTTGGTAAACCACATAAAATTAACTGTACAGGTCGTAATTCAGGTGCAAGCTGTGCAAAGCATTTTGCTAAAACATGTGAGCCAAAGCTAAAACCGCCTGCATAAAATGGTAGGCCTTCATGAAGCTTACGAACGTGCTCAATTACAGCTAAGATATCTTCAGTTTCACCATGGCCTTCATCATGAATGCCTTCACTGCCGCCTAAACCACGGAAACTAGGACGGTAAACAATACAACCATATTCATTAAAGATTTGGGTTAAAAGGGCAGGGACTTTATGTTGAGGGGTTCCACCTTGCAATGGGTGCGGATGACAAACAACCGCAAAGCCTTTGATTTCACCTTCAGGGCGGTCAACGAAAAGTTCAATTTTACCTACTGGACCCTGGATGAAAGTTTGCTCAGACATATAAGAACCGCTAAATAACAATACGTGATGCTATTTTACCGATAGTCGTCATTGAAAACACGAGTTAGCATTAAAAAATATCTACTGTTATAGTTGGTATTAAGAATAATTTTTTCAGGTTGTCTATGCTTGCTTTAATTTCTCCTGCAAAAACTTTAGATTATGAATCAGCGTTACCTACAGATGAGTTTACTCAGCCTCGCTTGTTAGAAAACTCAGCACAATTAATTGATGTTTGTCGCAAACTTTCTGCTTCGGAAATTGCGAGTTTAATGAGTGTCAGTGAAAAAATTGCCACACTAAATGCAGATCGATTTAGAGATTGGAATCTCGAATTTAATTTCTCAAATGCTCGCCAAGCAATCTATGCATTTAAAGGGGATGTTTACACCGGTTTAGATGCTTATCATTTAAAAGATAAAGATATTGATTTTGCACAGCAGCATTTACGTATGCTGTCTGGTCTATATGGTTTATTGCGTCCTTTGGATTTAATGATGCCTTATCGTTTAGAGATGGGTACTAAATTAAAAAATACTCGCGGTCATAATTTGTATGAATTCTGGGGTGATATCATCACTAACCAAATTAATGAAGACTTGGCAGCAATTAAATCTGAATTGCTGGTAAATCTAGCTTCAGATGAATATTACAAGTCTGTCAATGAAAAGAAAATTAAGGCTGAAATTGTGAAGCCTGTTTTTCTTGACCAGAAAAATGGCAAATATAAAGTCATAAGTTTCTATGCGAAAAAAGCACGCGGTTTAATGGCTCGTTTTATGATTGAAAACCAATTAAATAAAGCTGAAGACATCAAAGCGTTTAATACCGAGGGTTACTACTTTGATGCTGAGAATTCATCAGCAAAAGAGTTGGTGTTTAAGCGGGATGAGCAAGTGGCTTAATTAAATTAATAATTTCATGTGCCATGCGGCCTTTGGTCTCATGTTTAATTTATTAAACTCTATTGGCTATGCCTTACTTTTGAAAGGTCAAAAGTAACAAAAACCTTTGTTGAACAGAGGGCACATCCATGTGGCCCTGTTCAACAGTGGCATCCATGCCACTCGTCACGATAGCTTTTGTTATCGTGCTTTAAAATTTAGACAAAATTAATGATTACTTAAAGAAATAACCAGTTTCTGGTGAGCTTGCATTTGCCATGCGTTTACGTGGCATACGACCTGCTAAAAATGCTTCACGCCCAGCTTCAACAGCTTTTTTCATCGCAGAAGCCATCACAATAGGGTTTTGCGCAGCTGCAATTGCTGTATTCATTAATACACCATCACAACCGAGTTCCATTGCAATAGCAGCATCACTTGCTGTGCCAACACCTGCATCAACTAAAACTGGAACTTTCGCATTTTCTTTAATAATTGAAATGGTGTGTGGGTTTAAAATACCTAAACCTGAACCAATGAGGCTACCTAAAGGCATAATCGCAACACAGCCCATACTTTCAAGTTCTTGCGCAATGATCGGATCATCAGAGGTATAGACCATAATCTCAAAACCGTCGTCAATTAAAGTACGAGCCGCTTTTAAGGTCTCGGTTACATTTGGATATAAGGTTTTTTCATCACCTAGAACTTCAAGCTTTACTAAATTGTGACCATCAAGTAGCTCACGCGCTAACATGCAGGTACGTACTGCACTATCAGCATCAAAACAACCTGCGGTATTTGGCAAAATTGTATATTTCTCTGGTGGGATAACTGAAAGTAAATTCGGTTGGTCTGGATTTTGTCCAATATTTACACGGCGGATTGCGACAGTTACGATTTCTGCACCACTGGCTTGAATAGCTAAATTCGTTTCATTTAAGTCTTTATATTTGCCAGTTCCGACCAATAAACGAGATTGAAAAGAACGTGAACCAATAATGAGAGGGGTGTCTTGCATGGATAACTCCGACTTAGCCGCCGCCAACAGCGTGAATAATTTCGATACGGTCATGTTGAGCAATCGTAATTTGCTCTAATTTGCTTTTAGAAACGATTTGCTGATTGTGCTCGACAGCAAAACGTTTTCCTTCAAGTGCCAACTCCTGAATGAGTTGCAACAGGTTTTGGCTAGGCGTGTCCGTTAATTCGCCATTTAAATAAATTTGCATGATCACATTCCGATTATTTTGCGTATTTGAAAGCATTCCAAGCCAAGACTAGCCATCCCGCAATCATTAAAGCTCCACCGATTGGAGTAATTGCGCCTAATATTCTTGGTAAACCCAGCGCCATGATATAAAGCGAACCACAAAAGAATAGAATACCAATTTGGATAAGCAAGAAAGATAACTTGATTGGGAAATGAGGAAGAACCTTACTTAAAATACCAAGGGCTAATAGGCCAAGCGCATGATAAAAAAAGTAGTCGGTTGCAGTCTGCCACCAAGCAAGTTGCTCAGGACCCGCGTGAGCTTTAAGACCATGTGCTCCAAAAGCACCCAACATGACTGCAAAGGCAAGATTAAGGGCTGAAATGGCAATCCACATAACAAAAAACGCAACTGAATAATGAAAAGCAACGTTAACATAGATTGGGTTGGCTAAACATAGCCAGATAAAACAAAAGGGCGAATCGCCCTTTTATTTTTTCATTTTTTTAGCTTGCTGACATGGCAGTTTTAATCTTTTCCATCGCATTCTTTTCAAGCTGACGGATACGCTCTGCAGAAACATTATATTCAGCCGCTAACTCATGAAGAGTAGATTTGTCATCATCTAACCAGCGGCGTTGTAAAATATTACGTGAACGGTCATCCAACTGGTCCATTGCATCATGCAAGGCTGAAGTACTTTGCTCTTCCCAGTCTTCATTTTCGACTAAACGAGCAGGGTCGTAGCGGTTATCTTCAAGATACAACGCAGGAGCAGTATGAGGGGTGTCATCATCGTCATCACCTTGTGCCTCAAAAGCAGCATCATAGGCAGTTAAACGACCTTCCATTTCCAGTACTTGCTCTGGGGTTACATTTAAGTCATTAGCAATCGATTGAGCTTCTTCGAGCGTCAGCTTTTTACTCGATTTTTTTAGACTACGTAAATTGAAAAATAATTTACGCTGAGCTTTTGTCGTTGCAATTTTGACAATACGCCAGTTGCGAATAACGTATTCATGAATTTCTGCCTTAATCCAGTGGACGGCAAAAGATACTAAACGTACACCCATATTTGGGTCGAAACGTTTCACGGCTTTCATTAAGCCTAGATTACCTTCTTGAATAAGGTCGCCTTGTGGTAGGCCATAACCTGCATAGCTGCGCGCAATATGAACGACAAAACGTAAATGCGACATTACCAGCATTTTTGCGGCATCAAGATCTTGGTCATAATAATAACGCTCAGCAAGTTCTTTTTCTTGCTCGGCCGTTAAAATAGGAATCTGATTGACAGTACTGATATATGCACCAAGGTTTACACCGGGCGCAGACAATGACAGGGGCATCAATTGATTGCTGCTGTCACTCATGAGTTCTCCTTATAGGATCGAATGGGATAACCAATAAATTCATCTTAATTTGAATCAGCTTCATAATTAAGGAAAATTGGGTAGAGAAATGTAAAATTTTATGCAACTTCTAATCTTTTAGTTTAGCAAAGAATTATTGAGTTTCAATTAAATAGTGAAATTCTCTCTCTGATATGTGTGTAGTTTGACACATAAAATGATGTAAACCACAGTAACGAGTTACATCAATTTCACTATGAGGATCTGACGATTTTAATAAAAATTGTTGTTTGCCTGATGCTTTTTTAAGTTCACGCTTTAACATTAACAATGGCATTGGGCAGGGCTGCCCAAGGGCATTAATTTCAATGGGTGCTGTATTAGAAGAAGTATTGCTCATTCATCATCAAAACAACTAAAAAAATTATTCTAACAAATTTTTAGTAAATACAGCATATTTTATGGAACAAGATATGGGTAATTTCTATAAAAAATATTGTAATAAGCTGTTTAAAAAAACAACTAAAAATAGGGGAAATATTTGAAAAAAATTCTATTAATTGTCATAAACCCGTGTTAAGCTCGAACCGTTTTAGGATTTACCACACAATCAAATTGATTTAATAACCCTATAACAAATGGATGTAACCGGAAATTGTTGATAGTTTTACAGAATGATTACAAGCTTTAAGATTATAAATATTTTAAAACCTTGTTTGCTCTGCTGTTTGCAACACCGGAAGGTCCTTTTTTCAACATCTGAGGATTGACTTATGACAGCTCGTGAACAAGGCGTAGTAAAGTGGTTTAATGACACTAAAGGCTTTGGTTTTATTCAACGTAACGGCGGCGACGATGTATTCGTTCACTTCCGTGCAATCGTAGGTGACGGTCACCGTTCTCTACGTGATGGTCAACGCGTAGAGTTTAGCGTTGTACAAGGTCAAAAAGGTTTTCAAGCTGAAAACGTTCAGCCTTTAGACTAAGACTAATTCATCTTTTTGATGAATGATGGACGCTCCAATTTTTGAATTGGGGCGTTTTTGTTTATAATGATCTTCTCATTCGAGAGATTGTTTGTTAGAGCGCGTATTTATGACATCTGGTTTTGAAACCTTGAATTTACATCCGCAACTTAAAAAGGCGATTGATGCTTTAGGGTTTACTCAAATGACCCCAATTCAGCAAAAGGTTTTAAAATATACATTAGCCGGGCATGATGCAATTGGGCGAGCACAAACGGGAACAGGTAAGACAGCTGCCTTTCTGATTAGTGTAATTAATGATTTACTCAATAATCCGATTCAAGAGCAACGCTTCCGTGGCGAGCCTCGTGCTTTAATCTTGGCACCTACTCGTGAGTTGGCATTGCAAATTGAAAGTGATGCAAAGCTACTTACAAAATTCTCAGATTTGCACCTTGTAACATTATTAGGTGGTGTAGATTTTGATAAGCAAAAGAAACAGCTAGATGCTAATTTTGTTGATATCATGGTCGCTACACCTGGGCGTCTAATTGATTTTGTAGAACAAAAAGAAGTTTGGCTCGATCAAATTGAATTTTTAGTGATTGATGAAGCCGACCGCTTACTGGACATGGGTTTTATTCCTTCTGTAAAACGTATTGTCCGTTACTCTCCGCGTAAGGAACAACGTCAAACACTGATGTTCTCTGCGACGTTTAGTTATGATGTTCTTAATTTGGCAAGACAATGGTTGTTTGAACCAATCACTGTTGAAATTGAGCCGGAGCAAAAAACGAATAACGATGTAGAGCAACGTGTGTATGTCGTGGCTAAACAAGATAAATATCGTTTATTACAAGATATCTTGCGTGAAGAGCCGATCGATAAAGTCATGATTTTTGCTAATCGACGTGATCAGGTGCGCCGTCTTTATGATCATTTAAAGAAAGATGGATACAGAGTCGGTATGCTTTCAGGTGAGATTGCTCAAGATAAACGTTTAAAAATGCTAGAGCAATTTAAGCAAGGTAAACATAATATTATGATCGCGACGGATGTTGCTGGTCGTGGTATTCATGTGGATGGCGTGTCGCATGTCATCAACTTTACATTGCCTGAACAATCTGATGATTATGTACACCGTATTGGTCGTACAGGTCGCGCTGGGTCACAAGGTGTAAGTATTAGTTTTCTTTCAGAAGATGATGCATTTTATTTACCCGAAATTGAAAAAGCAATTGGTAAAAAATTACCACTGACCAGATTAGATGGTTACTGCTAATAAAAAAATCCCAATCATTTGATTGGGATTTTTTTGATTAATTAATTTTACAATAGAAAGTAAGCGTTGTTTGGTAGTCATCATCTTTTGCTAAAGATGCATTTTTACCAGTTAATGTACCAATAACACCTGCTGCTGCTTCAACCATTTGACCAGTTTTTTCACTTACAACATCTTTTAATACACCGTTATATGTTGTTTTTTCATCTACAACGACTGGTGTAGTGTTTTTTGAGCAAGTTTTTTGAGCTGCAGTAATTGCATTATTTTTCGCAATTAAGTTGGTTTTGCCAATACCTGTAACTTCAAACTGATTATTTTCTTTTTGAACTGCTAAAGTATTTTTAGGAGTAGTTGCGCAAGCACCAAGTAATAAAACAACACCGCTCATTGCGCTCGCTAAAATTATTTTTTTCATAATGCACCTAAAGTTAATCGCTAAAAGACATAGCTATTTGAACATAAGTTTTCTATTTGATTTTGAAGACGTTGTATGAGTTTTGATGTTTTGTATTAAAAAATGTCAAAGTGAGAGTTCGCTAATTTTATAAGCTAGATTCAATGGTGGATTAACGGTAGATTATGCTAATCTATTTTGAATTTTTGAGTTAGATCAATATTAATGACGGAATCAGCAATACAAATAATTCACCAAAATATTCATCAGCGTCAGTCTATTGGCCAATTAGTTGAGCCAGCTCCAAGTACAGAGCAATTAGAGTTAGCTTTCCAAGCAGCTTTGACTGCTCCAGATCATCATAGACTTAAGCCAACGCGTTTTGTGGTTGTTTCAGGCGAACAACGTGGTGCTTTTGGTGAAGTTTTAGCAAAGGCTCTAGCAGATTTAGGTGAAACTGATCCCGCTCAACTCGAACGTGTTAAACAACATCCTTTTCGCGCACCATTACTCATTTTGGCGCTTACACAACTACAAGATCATCCGAAAGTACCGCATTTCGAACAAATCTTAAGTACGGGTGCCGCAGTACAAAATCTTTTATTATCTCTACAAGCTCAAGGTTTTTCGACCATGTGGCGTAGTGGTGCAGTTGTCGAATCAAATTGGTTAAAACAGCATTTAGGTCTGCAACCTCGTGATTTAATTTCAGGTATTATTTACATCGGCACAGCAGCTAAAGTAATTGCACCGCGTGCAGATATTGAAAGTAAAGAGTTCGTAAAAGTTTGGCAGGCTTAAACGTCTGTAGAAGTAAGAAATAGGATAATAAAAGATGGCTGAATTTAAGTTTACAGATTTGGTGGAACCTGTTGCGGTTGATAAAAAAACTGCTTTACGTATTACCGTTCTAGGGGGAGGAAGCTTTGGAACGGCTATGGCAAATTTAGCTGCACGTAACGGTTGCGATACCATGATCTGGATTCGTGACGCCGAAACAGCTGAGGAAATTAATAAAACACACATTAATAAACGTTATTTGCCAGATTTTATTTTAGAGTCATCATTACGCGCTGTGTCTGATCTTGAGCAAGCTGTATGTGACCGAGATATTATTTTAGTTGCAATTCCAAGTCACTCATTCCGTGATGTCTTAAAACAAATTGCTCCTTATATTACTGCACAGGCGGTTGTGTCTTTGACCAAAGGTGTTGAAGCTAAAACTTTCAGCTTCATGAGCGATATTATTCGTGAAGAATTACCAGAAGTACCTTATGGTGTACTATCAGGTCCAAACCTTGCAAAAGAAATTATGGCAGGCATGCCGTCGGGTACCGTTATTGCTAGTGATTCGGAATTAGTTCGTTATGCTGTGCAACATGCTCTGCATAGTGCTTTATTCCGTGTTTTTGGTAGTGATGATGTGCACGGTGTGGAATTAGGTGGTGCGCTTAAAAATATTTATGCGGTTGCAATGGGAATTGGCGCAGCTTACAAAATTGGTGAAAACACCAAGAGTATGATTTTAACCCGTGCTTTGGCCGAGATGAGTCGTTTTGCAGTGAAACAAGGTGCAAATCCACTTACATTCTTGGGGTTGTCAGGTGTGGGGGATTTATTCGCGACTTGTAATAGTCCTTTAAGCCGTAATTATCAGATTGGCTATGCTTTAGGTTCGGGTAAAACACTTGATCAAGCCAGTAAAGAGTTGGGTCAGACAGCAGAAGGTATCAATACAATCGTTCAGGTGCGTGGTAAAGCAGAAGAACTAGATGTTTATATGCCTATTACCAATGCTCTATATGAAGTTATTTTTGAAGGGGCGCCTCCTTTAAATATTGCATTATCTCTTATGAAAAACGGACATCGTAGTGACGTAGAATTTGTTTTACCTCATCATGAAGTCTGAAGAAGAAATGTCATAAATTGTGGTTATAATGCAAGAATTATTAACAAGGAAAATTTATGCAACTGACATTGGTTCGCCATGGGGAAGCCGCTCCACCTGTAAATGGTAACGACACTAAACGCCCTCTTACTGCTCGTGGACATGCTCAAGCAGAACAGACAGCCACATTTTTAAAAGATATTGTTAAGCCTGATATTTTTGTAGTTAGTCCTTTGTTGCGTGCTCAAGAGACATTGGCACATATTCAAGCGTACTTTAAAGATGTGCCTGTGTTGTTATGCGATAAAATTAAACCAGATGATAATGCGAAAGAAGCAATTGAGTGGTTATCTCAGGTTCCTTATGAGTCAATTGTAGTGGTGTGTCATATGAATGTGGTAGGACATATTGCCGAACTGCTGACTCATGAAAACTTTAATCCATTTGCACTGGCTGAAGCTCGAATTTATGATCAGGCTGTGATTGCAACTGGTTTATCAACACAAAAAAATAGTTTTATACCCACAATATAATTAAAAAAGGTTATTTAGCCCATTATGCTGTATTTATGGATGCCTGAAACCAATGGAATATGGCATTGGTCTAACGGAGAAAACTGGTTGCAGGCTGCAAGTCTGGATCAATTAATACAAGACCTACAATTGCATCAAGGAAAAGAGGCTGTCGTCTTTTTTCCTAGTCGTCATGCTCAGGTATTCCAGCAACACATAGCAAAGTCTCATTACAAGCAACTCGGGGCAGATGGTGTTAAATATTTGCTTGAAGAGTTTGTGACTTTGCCGATTGATCATATGAAAGTAGTTCATCATTTTCATGCTGATCAATTAACAATATTGGGTGTCGCAAAAACAACTGTGGAAACATGGCAACATGCTATGAATTTGTTGCCAATCAAGCTGGTTGCTTTGTTACCAGACTTTTTGATTTTGCCGGAACCACAAGAACAACAAGTCATCCTGTGTAATATTGATCAAAAATTACTGGCGCGCGAAAGTAAGTGGGTAGGTAATTCACTAGATGATTTAGGATTGTTTTTGGAGTTCCAACCAGTTGAAACAAACTATCAATATAGTGGGTTAACGGTAGAACAGTTAGAAAGCTTAGAAGCAGCTTCTAGTGTTGAGCAACGTTCAGAATTTTTTTATCAGTTTCAGGGTTTAGATAAACCTAAACAGCATCCTTTTAATGTTTTACCGAAAGCCAAAGGGCAAGAGCAAACTGTTTCAGGTTACTGGAAAGCATGTGCTGTTATTCTGTTAGCAATTATAGTGGTTCAGTTTAGCTATGATTTGTTGCGTTGGGTAAAATTAAGAAATGTAGCCAATCAAACAGCTGAGCAGACGATTGAGCAATATAAATATTGGTTTGGTCCTTCTAGTCGTGTAAATGAACAAAATATAAAAAGCCAATTTGAAAGTCATTTAAGAATGAGTAAACAGGGTGACACACAAGCACTCTCTCTGTTGAGCCGTGTTGGGCCTATTTTAATGCAAAGACAAATTTTAGCTCAGCAGTTAAATTATGATGCTTCTACACTAACCATGGCCTTAAAAGCAAAATCGGGAGATGATTTGCAAGCTTTAACACAGCAGCTTAATCAGCAAGGCTTCAAGGCAGAGTTAGGTAATATTCAAGCCGATGGTGGTGGGGCAATTGGGGTGGTGAAAATACAATAATGAAAATGTTAGCTCAATTGCAAAACCGGTTTGATCAGTGGATTGAACAAATCAATCAATATTTAGATCGTTTAACTGTCCGTGAACGTATTATGGTGGTCTCTACTACAATTTTTGTTGTAGTAGCTATTATTGGAGCTTCACTTTGGAAAATGCATTCCTTAGCTGAACAGCAGCAACAGCGCCTAAATGATTTAAAAGATTTAATGGTGTGGATGCAAAGTAATGCAGTCACGATGAAACCTGCGAGTGAGCTTGAGTTGGGTCAAGCAGAAAAAATACAACGTGTAGCTCAACAACAAGGGTTAACGGTTACTTCTCAACAAAATGGTGAGCAGTTACAAATTATTGTTACTCATCAGAATTACGCAATTTTAGCGAACTTTTTAACCCAACTGGCGCAAATGGGCTTAAGTATTGAAAAAATGGAAATGGTTTCAAGTGAAGGTCAGATTAAATTAACAGCGACGGTTCAATAACATATTAAAATATGCTGGTCTTAAGCATGGTGTTTTGTGCTCCCTGTGCCTATAATATGCCTACCTAAAATCAGTAGATTGTGATTGGTATGTTATATTCACTTGCTCGCCCGATGTTGTTTAGTTTAGCACCAGAGCGTGCCCATGAATTAACATTATCTATGCTTGATAAAGCACATAAGTTCGGCCTGCTACGTCAGAGCGTAGAAGCGAAACCAACGACTTGTATGGGAATTGAATTTCCAAATCCGGTAGGTTTAGCAGCTGGACTTGATAAAAATGGTGCACACATTGATGCACTGGCAGGTCTAGGATTTGGTTTTATTGAAATTGGAACCATTACGCCGCGTCCTCAGTCGGGTAATCCGCAGCCCCGTTTATTCCGTATTCCTGAAGCTAAAGCCATTATTAACCGTATGGGGTTTAATAATGATGGCGTTGATAAGCTGATTGAAAATGTCAAAGCTTCAAAATTTAAAGGGATTTTAGGCATTAATATTGGTAAGAATGCCGATACGCCTGTAGAAAAGGCTGTCGATGATTACCTAATTTGCCTTGAGAAAGTTTATAACTACGCTTCTTATATTACTGTTAATATTTCATCTCCAAATACTAAGAACTTAAGAAGTTTACAAAGTGGAGATGCATTAACTGAATTATTGCAAACCTTAAAAGAAAGACAACTTGAGCTAGCCGAACAAAATAATCACTATGTTCCTTTGGTTCTAAAAGTTGCACCTGATTTAACAGCTGAAGATGTTGCATTTATTGCAGCACAATTATTGCATTTTAAAATTGATGGTTTAATTGTTACCAATACGACTTTATCAAGAGAAGGCGTAGAAAATCTTCCTAATGGTAATGAGTCGGGTGGTTTATCAGGCGCACCTGTTTTTGAAAAAAGTACAGAATGCTTACGTTTGTTTGCCCAAACATTAAAAGGACAAATCCCGTTAATTGGCGTGGGTGGAATTTTGTCGGGTGAACAAGCAGCAGTCAAACAGCAAGCGGGAGCAACATTAGTACAGATCTATAGTGGGCTGATTTATACCGGTCCTATTTTAGTGAAACAATGTGTTGCATCTATGTCATAAGTGAATATGAACACAATTGATATCATTATTCTGATACTTTTGCTCATTGGGGGGCTAAACGGTTTGCGACAAGGATTTATCAAAGCCTTTGCGAACTTGGTAGGATGGATCATTGCATTAATTATGGGTGCAAAATATGCTGTCCTTCTTGCGCCGTCCATGTCAGGTTTAAGTCATGATCCAGTGGTTCAAAAAATTGCAGCTTTTGCATTTATAGCACTTTTGATCATTGTTTTAACTTGGATCATTACTGCATTTTTAAATGGCCTCTTGAAAAGTCTGAAATTGGGGCCATTAAATCGTTTAGCAGGTGGCGCTTTTGGTTCTTTAAAAGGTTTGTTGGTTGTGCTGATTACAATGCAGGGTATAGGGCCTTGGGTTGAGAGTTCACCACATTGGAAGCAATCCAAGCTTATACAGTATTTATTGCCATATGCCCCTTTAGCTACAGAGTTGTCTAAAGATGCAGCAAGTGAGGCATTTCATCAAATAACATCTGGAGGTAGCGCATCAGGCGCTTCTTCAAAACCAATGGACAAATCGGAAGATTTAGAAAGCCGATCTGACCATTCGACAAAGAATCCTTTTTATTAATTCCTAGCTTGTCTGCGAGGTTGCTATGTGTGGAGTTGTTGGTATAGCCGGTAAATCGCCAGTGAACCAAATGTTGTTTGATGCTTTAACGATGTTGCAACATCGTGGGCAAGATGCAGCTGGAATAGTAACCTGCCATGAAGGTCGTCTTTTCCTGCGTAAGGATAACGGTATGGTACGTGATGTCTTTCATACCCGTCATATGAGAGCATTACTTGGTAACTATGGTATTGGCCATGTACGTTACCCAACTGCTGGTTCTGCGAGCAGTGCTGAAGCACAGCCATTTTATGTGAACTCACCTTACGGTATTACACTTGCACATAATGGTAATTTGACCAATGCAGAAGAAATTCATGATGACCTGTTTAAAACAGATTTACGTCATATGAATACTGATTCTGACTCAGAAGTTCTTTTAAACGTATTCGCACATGAATTACAAAAGAAAGGTACTTTAAATCCTACAGCTGACGATATTTTTCATACGGTTTCTCGTGTGCATGAGCGTTGTCAGGGCGCGTATGGTGTCGTGGCGATGATCACGGGTCATGGTTTAGTAGGTTTCCGTGATCCAAACGGTATTCGTCCACTTATTTATGGTTCACGTGTAACTGAACAAGGTGAGATGGAGTACATCATTGCTTCTGAATCGGTTGCTATTACTGCTCTTGGTTTTAAAATTGAGCGTGATATTGAACCGGGTGAAGCAATTTTTATTGATGCAAATGGACAATTATTCTCTAAACAATGTGCGGCTAATCCAAAATATCGCCCATGTATTTTTGAATATGTTTATTTTGCTCGTCCTGATGCCATTATTGACGGAATTTCGGTTTATAAAGCACGTTTAAAAATGGGTGAAAAGCTTGCTCATAAAATTTTACGTGATTGGGGTGAGGACCATGATATTGATGTGGTTATCCCAATTCCAGATACGAGCCGTACTTCAGCTTTAGAACTTGCAAATATTCTAGGTGTGAAGTTCCGTGAAGGTTTTATGAAAAACCGTTATATCGGCCGTACCTTTATTATGCCGGGTCAACAGCAACGCAAAAAATCTGTACGTCAGAAATTAAACCCTGTTGAGTTAGAGTTTAAAGGGAAAAACGTTCTGTTGGTTGATGACTCTATTGTGCGTGGTACAACGTGTAATGAGATTATTCAAATGGCACGTGATTCTGGTGCAAAAAAAGTATACTTTGCTTCAGCAGCACCAAAAGTGATGTATCCAAACGTTTATGGTATTGATATGCCTGCGAAAGCTGAGCTTATTGCTTCAGAACGCAGTGTTGAAGAGATCCAAGAAATTATTGGTGCTGATCGCTTAGTTTTCCAAGAATTGGAAGACTTGAAAAATGCTGTACGTACCAGCAAAGTGCCTGACTTAACTGAGTTTGATTGCTCAGTATTTGATGGAATTTACGTAACAGGTGATATTGATGGTAACTATCTAAATAATTTGGAGCAGAAGCGTAATGACTCTGCGAAAAAGAAAAAAGATGGTTATATTGACGTGAATGTCGATGCTGCTTCTGTAGATTTAACAGGCATCAAAGAAGAATAGAATTAGCCGAAAAAAGCGGGTATTTCCCGCTTTTTTCTTTTATGATGAAACCTAACAATGTAATTGGGAATATTTACATTGAAAGAAGTAAGCCACTATCTAATCGAAAATAAAAATATGGCATGGTCCATCACTATGTGTTTGGTTGCTGTGCTGCTTACTATTTTTATTTTAAATTTAATTTTGGGTTTACTCGTCCATTTTTTTGATTATAGCCAACCCATTTGGTGGCATACCTTAAGTCCTTACTTCATTGCACTATTACTTTTTATTATGGTTTGGTCGGTAGTTACCGAACTCTATATTCTGCGTAAAGGTGGGCACTCTTTAGCAAAACAACTTAAAGCACGTCGTTTAGTGAAAGAGGAGAGTACTCCCGAAGAACTCGCGGCATTAAAAATTACAGAACACTTGGCGCAAACTTTTTCCCTAAAAGTACCAACCGTGTATGTTTTACCTGATGAAGTTGGTGTAAATGCACTTACGGCAGGTTTTCATCCCAAAGATATCGTAATTATTCTGACATGGGGTGCTTTACAGAATCTGGATAAGCTTGAGTTATATGGTTTATTGGGCCATGAGTTTAATCAGATTTTATCGGGTGAGGCTGTTGAGAATACTAAATTAAAGATTTTATATAGCGGCTTAACAACTTTTAGTCAGTGGGGCAGTAAGTTAGCCAAGCAGGGTTTTAAGCGCTATAGCCCTGGCTATAAACATAAATTTGAAACAGTTTTTGTTGCGGTAGGTGGAGTCATTTGGTTGGCTGGAAGCCTAGGTGTACTGATTACTCGTTTTATCAAATATTTGACTTTGAGTGGGCGTACCTTTCGTAATGACCAAAAAACAGTACGACTATTAAAAAATAATGCAAATACCCAAACCTTGTTGCGTATTTATGTTCACCATTCTGGTTCGCAAATTCATAGTGCTTATTCCGAATCAATCGCACATATGTGTTTTGCTAACTCCCTTAGCCCACAAAGCTGGATGAATATTCACCCGAGTATTCGTGAACGTATTTATGAGTTAAATCCTACTTTGCTACAAGATTTACAATTAGAAAATTTAAAGAAACTTCGCAACCGTCCGTTGTTTAGCTTATTTCATTTCTTGGAAGAATCTGAGAAAGAAATTTATATTCCGTGGTCATCTCCACAGCCTCTACCTTTGTTGAGACTGTCACCGATTAGTTTTGCATTAAATGATGCTATTAAACCTCTGAGTAGCGACGTACGTCGAAATAAGAAGCGTCCTGAATTAATTCAGAGAGCATTACAAACCGCTACGGGTTCACGTGAGCTGATGGTCGCTATTTTGATGATTCGCCAATATCGAGAATTCATTCCAAAAGACGCGCCTGTAAGTCATGCAATTATAGATGCGCTATTAAATCTAGATGGGCGTATTCATATTCAGATATTTCACGATGCTTGTAAAAATATCGGTCATATACCTGCAAGTATCGCGCGTCAATTTTTGACAAAACTGGCACTTATTATTCAAGAAGATGGTGAAATTGGCCTATTAGATGCACTTTTACTAGAGCGGGTTAAATATGAATTGAATTTGATGCCGTTACATTTGCCCACTGCATTTGAAGAAGTAAAACCTCAAATTGTTCGTTTGATTGATGCTTTGCTTCATGTTCAGCAAATTAATAGCCCAAATCAATTAGAAGTACGTGAGCGTATTTTGCGTTCACTACTTAACCCAGATGAAATGTATATCTATGATGAAATTTCAGATGAGCCATTAGATCTGGCTGAAATTTTAAATGATATTGCTGGTTTATTATTACGTGATCGTCTAAGTATTCTAGCTATTGCGGAAATGTGCTTGTGGAGCGACCGTATTATTACGCAAGATGAACTGGATGTGCTTGAATTGCTTTATTGGCGTTTTGGCTTTGAGACAGAAGAAATTGTCGATCAAATGCAAAAGAGAAATAGTGTGATGATTATTTAAAAGACATATACGATTATAAAAACATCTGAATGAAATAAAACACTGAAAAAAAAACTCAAGCCCGTTAGAATGTAGATAGAGTAGAGGTATCGATTTACAGATGATTGGGCAGCAAAGAAATATATTGGCAACTTTAGGAATTGATGTATGGATTCCTAAGACACAGGTGTGCCAAAAAAATAATGCTCAAAGCCTCTGGCGAGATCAAGCTGCTCCAGAAGGTGAGCCAATTATATTGCCTTCTAAGAACAATCCAGTTCTTGAGCAGCCGACAAAACCACAAGTCAATGAAGTTCCAAAAATTGAACCTGAAATTGCGGTACCACTTCCAGTAGAAGTTCCGCCTGTTGTGTCACCTCGTGCTGAAGTACAAGCTCCAGTGGTTACGCTTGCTTCATTTGAGTTGCAGGCTTTTGCGCTTGAAAAGTGTGTCATTTTTTTAAATGTTACCAATTTAGCTGATGAAGAAAAGCAGCTTTGGAGTAACATTCAAAAAGCAAAAATAGGGCAATATGCTGAATTGAAATGGCCGTTCCCTTTGGCTAGCTATCAAGACCAACGCGGTGCAGGTTCATATATTCAAGGATTTTTAGGCGCTGTTGCAGCAGATAAGAAAATTTTGTGTTTGGGTGAATGTTCTTATATTCAACATGCCAATATTATTCACTTAGCAAGTTTAAAAGAGATGTTGGAGAAACCTCTCCTTAAAAAAAGATTATGGCAATTGATGCAAGATAACAACGAATAGTAGGGATTTACATGAAAAAAGTTGTAGTTTTTAGCCAAATTGACGAAGAAATTTTGTCTCGATTACAACAGGATTATCATGTTGTGGTTCTTAATCCAAAACTGGGTGATATTAATGAGCAAATACGCCAACAAGTTGTAGATGCTGATGGGATGATTGGTGCTGGTCGACTTCTTAATGAAAGTAATCTTGCGCCTGCTCAAAAACTCAAAATTATTTCATCTGTAACAGTTGGCTATGACAATTATGATGTAGCTTATCTAAACCAAAGAAAAATCTGGTTATCAAATACACCTCATGTTTTAACTGAAACAACGGCTGATCTTGCTTTTACATTATTACTTAGCGCTGCTAGAAAAGTTCCTTTTCTTGATCATTGGACTAAACAAGGTGAATGGAAAAGAACTGTTGGGCCTCAGCAGTTTGGTTTAGATGTTTTTGGAAAGACACTAGGAATTATTGGGCTTGGTAATATTGGTGCCGCAATTGCACGCCGTGGTTTTTATGGATTTAACATGAATATTGTTTACCATAATCGCCGTGAAAAGCCTGAATTGGCAGAACCTTTAAAAGCACAATATCTTGGTTTAGATGAGTTATTGCAACAGTCTGATTTTGTGGTAACCGCAGTTGACTTAAATAATGAATCGAAAGCCTTGATGGGGAAAGCTCAATTTGAGCTTATGCAAAAGCACGCTATTTTTATTAATATTGCGCGTGGTTCAGTGGTTGATGAGCAAGCTTTGATTGAGGCCTTACAAAGCGGTGAAATCTTTGGGGCTGGTTTGGATGTATACGAAAAAGAACCTTTACAAGATTCAGAGCTTTTTAAACTGCCAAATGTTGTTACTTTGCCTCATGTAGGGTCGGCTACTGCCGAGACCCGTAAAAAAATGGCAAATCTTGCTTATAAAAATTTAGTTGAAGCTTTAGAGGATAAAACTCCTAGATATTTGGTAAACCCAAACTTTGCATAAATGATTAATAACACTTCATTGCAAAATTAAGCGATCTCGAGTGATATATTAAAAGTCTATTGATTGAATATAATTTTTTATGTTTTATATCGGTAGACTTTTTTTGATGGTTTAATTTTACTAGAGAAAAACTTTTGAGATTTTTGCCAATTATTTTAAGTACGGCTTTTATAACAAATGCTTCGTACGCACAGCCTTTCGATCCTCAGCCTTCTGCAAATCAGGTAGAAATTCCAAATATTGGAAGTGGGATTGGTTTGCTTGATCAACAAAAAGAAAAATTTATTGGCGAAAAAGTTTTTCGTGAAGTCCACAAACAAATGCCCGTTATTCAAGATGTCTGGCTAGAAGATCAATTTTTTCAGGTATTTTCGAGTATTTTAAGTGAAACCCAGCTTGGGCAGCCGATTGGTCTAGTCGTGATTAAAGACCCACAAATTAATGCTTTTGCTGTTCCGGGTGGCTTATTTGCGCTCAATACAGGGCTGATTGCCTCAGCACGAAATATTGATGAAATTGCTGGGGTTATGGCTCACGAAATTGCGCATGTATCGCAAAGACATTTTAGCCGCTCTGAAGAAGCCTTTAAAGGTCAAACATTGCTAAGTCTAGCCGGGCTTTTAGCGGGAGTGGCTATAGCTGCGCAGGGTGGTGGTGATGCGGGTGCAGCAGTGATGCTTGGGACCCAAGCTGCACTCATGGATAAGCAATTAACATATAGTCGAAACCAAGAGCGTGAAGCAGACCGTATCGGCATGCAATATATGTATGCGGCGGGTTATAATCCACAAAGTATGGCAGATTACTTTGAAACAATGCATAGGGCTACAAGTCGAGTGAGTTTTTTACCAGATTTCTGGTTGACTCATCCATTGACGACTGAACGTATGAGCGAAGCGCGGCTGCGTGCAAACCAGATGCCGAGAGTTAAAAACCGTATATATGATGCTGATTTTGAGATTCTAAAATGGTACACCATGGTGGTTGCAAATCAGGCAACTGAAAACCAACTACAAAGTTTGGCCTCTCAAAAGAATATTGCTGGTCTGATTGCTTTAGCAGCATTTTACACAAGACAAGGTGATTATGCTCAAGCCCAGTCTACTTTAGATCAAGCGAAATCTAGTGGAAAGCCTCTAGTGGCATTATTGCAGACAGATATTTATTTGGGGCAGAACAAATTAGATCAAGCTTATACAACAATTGCTTCTATGCAGATGACGATGCCTGAAAATAAAGCTTTTAGTTATAAGTTGGCTGAGGTGCTGCTACGCCAAGGTAAGTTTGCGCAAGTTCAAACCTTAGTTCAAAGATTTATTAATAAGAATCCAAGAGATATACAAGGTTGGCAATTTTTACAGCAAGCTGCGAATTTGGATAAGAATGGACCTTTAAGAGCGGTTAATGTTCTACGCTATCGGGCTGAAGCAGAATATTGGTCAGGTAGTGAAGAAAATGCAATTAAATCAATGTTGCATGCTCAGCGATTAGCAAAAGACAATCAAGCAATGTCGGCAAGAATAGACAGTCGTTTGAAACAAATGCAAGATGAGCGAAGAATGAAGATTTAAGAGTTATATCTTACTTAATTTGCAGATGTGCAAATATATACAAACTAAAGAAGCTTGATTGGAAGAAATATAAAATTTAGAAAGGGGGAATTAAGCTAACTTAGCTTTAATTTTTGCTGAAACTTGAGCAGGATCGGCACGCCCGGCTATGATCGGACGTAGAGAATTCATCACCTTACCCATATCTTTCATGCTAGTTGCTTCTTGAGCAGCAATCGTTTGCTCAATGATAGAATCAAGCTCTTCCTCAGTCATAGCTTCTGGTAGAAACTGAGAGATAATCTCAGCTTCGGCTTGTTCTTTACTAGCTAAATCATTACGACCAGCACCTTCAAAGGCTTTGATCGATTCTTTACGTTGTTTAATTTGCTTTTCAATGACCGCAAGAACCTGAGCGTCGTCAAGCTCTTTGCGCTCATCGACTTCGATTTGCTTAATTGCCGCTTGTAGACTACGCAAAACCGTCACTGTTGCCATATCTTTGGCACGCATAGAAGTTTTTAATGCATCAGTAATTTGGTTTTTTAAAGTAGTCATAATTCAGCAGTCAATCACAAATTAATTAGTAAAGGCGAGTAGTACGTACAGATTCGCGAGCCAATTTCTTTTGGTAGCGTTTAACTGCTGCAGCTTTTTTGCGCTTACGTTCTTGAGTTGGTTTCTCGTAGAATTCGCGTTTACGAACGTCAGCTAAAACACCAGCTTTTTCGCATGAACGTTTGAAACGACGGATAGCTACGTCAACTGGTTCGCCTTCTTTCAACTTAACTTGTGGCATGTAAAATCCTCTAGATTATGGATAAGATCAAGCACACTATTGTGCCGGATCACAAGTGAAGGTCAGTATTTTACTCATTTACAACTCATATCACAAGTCTATAATAGCGATTGCAATATTTTGACTCATATAAAAGGCAGTTTTGATGATTGTTTTAGGCTTGGAAACTTCTTGTGATGAAACAGGGTTGGCACTTTATGATAGCGAACTCGGCTTGCGGGGACAGGTTCTTTATAGCCAAATTAAACTTCATGCCGAATATGGTGGAGTAGTACCTGAACTTGCTTCTCGAGACCATGTTCGAAAATTAATTCCTTTAATGAATCAATTGCTTGAGCAAAGTGATGTAACAAAACAAGAGATTGATGCTGTTGCTTATACACGTGGTCCTGGGTTAATGGGAGCCTTAATGACTGGGGCTTTATTTGGAAGAACTTTAGCTTTTTCTTTAAATAAACCTGCCATAGGTGTTCACCATATGGAAGGGCATATGTTGGCACCTTTACTCTCAAGTCAACCGCCTGAATTTCCATTTGTTGCTTTATTGGTTTCAGGTGGGCATACACAATTAATGGCAGCTCACGGTATTGGTCAATATGAACTTTTGGGTGAATCTATTGATGATGCAGCTGGGGAAGCCTTTGATAAAGTTGCAAAAATGATGAGCTTGCCATATCCAGGTGGGCCAAATATCGCAAAACTTGCATTATCTGGTGATCCATTAGCTTTTGAGTTTCCAAGACCTATGCTTCATCAAGGCTTGAACTTTTCTTTTAGTGGTTTAAAAACAGCTGTTTCTGTTCAATTGAAAAAATTGAATGGTGAGAATCGTGACGCTGACATTGCTGCTTCATTCCAAGAAGCAATTGTAGATACATTGGTAAAAAAATCAGTAAAAGCTTTAAAGCAAACTGGACTTAAACGTTTAGTGATTGCAGGTGGAGTTAGCGCAAATTTAAGACTACGCGAGCAATTAGAAACTTCTTTGGCGAAAATTAAAGCACAGGTTTATTATGCAGAGCCTGCTTTATGTACTGATAATGGGGCAATGATTGCTTTTGCTGGTTATCAGCGTTTAAAAGCAGGTCAGCATGATGGTTTAGCGGTAACGACCACACCAAGATGGCCAATGACTGAACTTACTATTCCTGAGTAAAATTATTCATCGTCAAAGGCCTGTTGGTTTTCAATATCAATGTATTCGATATAACCACGGCCTTGTACTTCATTACCAAAATAATGACCTGTAAATATATAGCTACTCGCATAACCTCGCCCATGACCATAACGGAATGGGCAGTCAATTTCTGCCTGAATATTTAAGATAATTTGCTTTGCATCATTTCGAGCGATCCAAGAAAAATATTTTGGAAGTCGCATTTTTTGCCCAGTAGGTGAAACGAAGTCATCAACTTGATGCGAAATAATATCAAAGCTTACATCTGTGTAAATTTCAGCTGGCTGGTCCAGATGTCTAATATGCAAGGTGTATGCAGCTGTTTGTCCTGCAATATCGGCTTTGGTAAGAAGAAGTTGAGTGGCCTCGTTTAAATTGATAATTTGATAAGTAAAAAAATCAAGTGGCAGTTTATATGCATCAGGAATAAGTTTATTTGTAATGGAGTGAGGACCCACTGCTCGTGCATATTCGTAAGTACAAAGTCCTTGGGTTTCAATGCGTTTTGCTTGATAGTTTAAAAAACCTTTAAACTTTGTCAATAAACTAAAATGATCATAGATTGGTGTTTTTATAAACCATGAAACATGTGAAGTGATATCGATATCAAAGTCGAAATCAAACCCATCATAATGTCCATTAATATGGATGTGTGGAAATTTTCCTTGAATTGAAATTTCCTGACCTAGTTCTATTAAGGTTTCATCTTTATTAATTTTTGTATCTTCGGGAATGACATAGGCCTTCAATAAAACTTCTTCCAGAGCAGCTGTGCTTGAAAAGAATGTAGCTGTTTTTCTCGGGTTACCAGTAATGATGTCATCATGGTCAAAAGCAAGTGCGCCTGGTGTACCGATTAAAATCATAATATTTAAGTAACGATGCGGCTCTGGTAAAAGCGGGAAAAAAATACCGTAATGTGTCCAGCTATAATATTTTTCGTCAACTCGTGGACGGATGATATGAGCTTGAGTAAAAGGAAGAGTTGAATATTTTTTTGCTTGATCTAAAACGCCTTGTGCAAGTAATAAACTTTTACCAAGCGCTTTACTTGTTGTAGAAATTTTTGGCAATTGCTTTTTCATATATAAACCTAAAGAAGGGCTATCTTTGTTTTAGGTTATGAAAAACAACTGCCAAAGCTAAGCGGTTTATAGGCCAAAGCTAAGGCTTTGCGGGACATTTTATTTAATTGTTAGACAAATCTTTTAAGGCGTTTAAACCAATCCAATGCTTAGAAAACTGATAAGCAGCTCGACCAGAGCGCTGGCCCCGCATCTGACACCAACGTAGACTTTCTGCACGAACTTCATCATTGAAAGGCATGTTTGCTTTATCAAGATAATGCTCAACGATTTCTAAATATAGGTTTTGATCCATTGGATAAAAAGATAGCCATAGACCAAACCGATCTGACAAAGAGATCTTTTCTTCAATCGCTTCTTGTGGATGTAGTTCAGTATATTGGGGAACGTCCACCTTAGTTACAGGTGTATTTTCGTGCATGAATTCTGGTAACAGGTGGCGACGGTTACTGGTTGCATAAATAATAAAATTACTTGAACCTGACTGTAATGAACCATCTAATACACTTTTTAGACTACGGTAATTTTCATCTTCTGCGTTAAAAGCCAAGTCATCACAATAGACGATGTATTTTTCAGGGCGATTTTGAATGAGTTTTTGAATTTTGGGTAAGTCTGATAAATCATCACGTTCAATTTCAATTAAACGTAATCCTTGAGGGGCATACTCAGTTAATAAAGCACGAACAATAGATGATTTTCCTGTACCACGTGAGCCGGTTAATAGTACATCATTTGCTGGTAGGCCATTTAAAAATTGCAAAGTATTTTGAATAATTTTTTCTTTCTGACGCTCAATGCCTTTTAAGTCATCAAGATAAATATTTTTCGGTTTGTAGATGGCTTTAAGTTGCTGATTTTCCCATCTAAAAGCAGGTGCAGTAAAATCTGTTTCTTGTCTAGGCTCAGGTAAGACCTGCTGTAGCTGATTTAATACAAGTGATAATGTTTGAACTAAATTCTCTGGTAAATCAATGGTAGCCATGGTTTATCAATCATGTTAAACAGTAATTTACTAGGATACTAACACCGAAATTAACAGGCTGACAAAAAACTTATTGCCTATACACTTTATCGGTTTTGCAATTGATTGAAATGTTCAGACCGAGCATAGTGTTGTCATGTCTATTCAGTAAAATCATCTGAGAAGATGAGGACGAAATATGTTTGAAAAATTACGAAGTGATATGAATCCACATCAGGCTTACCGTATCAAAAAATTACAACGTCAATTAGACATGGCGGAATCTTATGAAGAATGGAAGTCTTTTGCTCTAAAATTAGATGAAGAAACAGGGGTACAAGAGTGGAAATTTGATAATAGTTCACCTTACTTCGATGCTGAGCTCATTTCTTATCGGTATACCTTACTCAAAAGATATCGTCAGCAACATCGAACACTAGACCTCATCTATTTACTCAAAGAAGGTTTAACTTACGATATTGCAAATATTGGTCACCCCATGCTTTTTGCTGCAACGCATGTGGGAACAAAAAAGTTAATTGAAGACTATATTGATGAGGTAAGCCAAAGCTTGGCTTATATTGCTTCAAGTGAATGCATCACCTTTCAAAGAAAAGAAAAAATAGAGTTTTTTGAAAACTGTGAAAAGGCATACGGACAGCCCGCACTTATGTTCTCGGGTGGGGCGACTTTAGGTCTGTTTCATACAGGTGTGTGTAAGGCTTTAATTGAACAAGACTTAATGCCAAAAGTGCTCTCTGGCTCAAGTGCTGGAGCAATTATGACAGGTATGCTGGGAACCTCTGCCAGTGAAGATGTTCAAAATCTATTAAATGGTGAACAATTCTTTAGTGATGCTTTTCATTTCAGGAAATTCCGTGAACTCATTAAAGGCAATGGTGGAATTGCCGATGTTCACTATTTGAAAAAATTCCTTATTGAAAATTTAGGCGATCTTACGTTTGAAGAGGCTTTTAAAAAATCAGGTTTGAATATTAATGTTGCTGTAGCGCCGTATGATGCAACAGAAAACCCAAGAATTATGAATGCCATTATGACACCGAACGTTTTGGTATGGAGTGCGGTATTGGCTTCATGTGCTGTACCAATTTTATTCCCACCGGTACGTTTAACCAGTAAACGTTATGATGGTGAGCATACACCTTATATGGCAAATACAAAGTGGGTGGATGGAAGTGTAAGAAGTGATTTCCCTCAAGAAAGAATGGCACGGCTTTACAATTTAAACTACACGATTGCGAGTCAGGTTAACCCCCATATTGTTCCATTTATGCAAAATGATGCGGATCGCTTTCGTAAAGACGTACTAAGTTGGCCTGAAAGAATTCTAAGACGCCAAGGTAAAGTTTTATCAATGGGCGTTATGGATTTTACACGTCAGCGACTTGGTTCTATATCTCCAGTCAGAAGATTGTTAGATCATGGATATGGCGTAATGGGACAACGTTATTATGGTGATGTAAATATCATTGCTAAATATAGCCTAAGTCACTATACCTATACTTTGCAAAATCCGCGTCCACATTTGTTTAAGCGCTTGCAAAGAGAAGGGGAGCGTGCGACTTGGCCAAAAATTTCTTCAATTGAGACGCATGCTCGTATTGGTAAAACAATTCAGCATTGTTTAGAGGTCTTGCGTTTTGAAGAAAAGAAACAACAGCCTGAGTCTTACTATGCTGAAGCATGATTTTGCTTCCCCAATAGAAAACTTAATATGTGTGACAAAGCCAGCAAGTGCAGCGTTAGGGCGGTGTTTATGGACATGTACCATAGACACTAAGAATTACTGGTTAAAATATCATTTGCCTGAAACCCATGCTCAAAGTGAGCAAGATTTCTTGCATGAGCAATTATTTTACAAAGAAATTAATCTTAAGAACTCAACATGGCTTTTACCTTACAAACTGATTGAAGTCAGCTTAATTCCTCAGCTAGAACATTCCTTAGGTCAGGTTTTAATTTTACCTGATAGTGATGTATGGTTTGATTCATTGAATGAGGAAACTGATTTTAGTGACATATATCGAAAGATTTGGTGCGCAATAAATAAACTTGCTGAACTGCATGAATTTGGCTGGATTCATGGAGATGTCAAGACAGAACATTTTAGAGAGTTTCAGCAAAAGCCTTATTTGATTGATTTTGAGAAAACGAGGCCGGTCTCAAGTCAAGAATTAATCATGGATGCAACACCTCGTTATATGGCTCCTGAACTATTTCGAGGAGGGTATAAGAGCATACAAAGTGATTTATATGCATTGGGTATCGTTTTATATGAATGGTTAACCCAAACTCGCTTAGAAGCAATTAGTTATCGTGATTGGGCAATACTACATTGTCAAAACTTAACGATTGGATTGCCTCCGCAATTTCTCAATTTTTATCCATTGCTCACAGGATTATTACAAAAACAGCAGCAAAACCGCTTTTCAAATGCCAGTGAAGCAATAAATTGCTTAAAGCAGATTCAAATTGATAAAAATCATTGATCTAGTATCTGTATACAATTTACACGGTTAGTTTTTTTTAGAAAAAAAACACTTGTCACTGTTAGATCTTATCGCTAATATACACAGCCATCGGGGGCGTGGCGAAATTGGTAGACGCACTGGATTTAGGTTCCAGCGCCGCAAGGTGTAAGAGTTCGAGTCTCTTCGCCCCCACCACTTTAAGTTAGAAACTTAAAGTTTGATGTAGATGTTAAGTCATCTAGATCTTGGAAGAGGATTGGTGTAATGGTAGCATGACGGTCTCCAAAACCGTTCGTCAAGGTTCGAGTCCTTGATCCTCTGCCACATTTATTTTAAATAAATGTCCCAGATGGGGGCGTGGCGAAATTGGTAGACGCACTGGATTTAGGTTCCAGCGCCGCAAGGTGTAAGAGTTCGAGTCTCTTCGCCCCCACCATTGAAAGAAGCAAGACAATGATCTTGCTTTTTTTATGATTAAATTCAGTGTGTTTAATCATAAATATAGAGGATTGATGTAATGGTAGCATGACGGTCTCCAAAACCGTTCGTCAAGGTTCGAGTCCTTGATCCTCTGCCATTGAATAAAAGATGAAGCTCCTATTTAGGAGTTTTTTATTATCTATAATTTTTTAAAAACGACTTTTATTCAGGCTCAAGTAATTTTATAAATAGATATTTCGATTTCTGCTGTTTCATGGTTATGTAAATAATAGATTATTATTTACTCAGACAATATGCTGAATTTCTTAATATTTTTTTAAGCTATTGTTTTCTATTTATTTAAGTTACCTTTTGAAAATTATTTAAATAAAAGCCTTGAATACTAATTTATTTCCTGTATGATTTAGTTAACTAGAAAAAAGTCTTGTTAGTAAATCTTCTTTTAAGTATCGTAGTTTTAGTCATAATCCTTCGTTTTTTAAGATATTAAGCTCAATTTGTTATTCTTTTTTCAAAGTTATGATAGCGTCATTATTTGTTTAATGATTCTAAAATATTAGAAATCAGTAGGATATATCATGTCTAATACAGTAAGTGGTACAGTTAAGTGGTTTAACGAAACTAAAGGTTTCGGTTTTATTCAACAAGATAATGGTCCAGATGTGTTTGCTCACTTCAAAGAAATTTCTGGTTCAGGTTTCAAAACTTTGCACGAAGGTCAACGTGTAACGTTTACTGTTACTCAAGGGCAAAAAGGCCCAAATGCTGTAAATATTATTCCACAATAATATACAGCAAACAAAAAAAGCACTTTTTAGTGCTTTTTTTTATTTTGGCTTTAAATATATTGATGGTTTTTTTAAAGCTTTAAGGCTCTGAGTAAACGGGCTTTTTATTTTTATATCACAATTAATCTTTAATTATAAGTATATGTAATTACTAATTTAATTTTAATATAAACTTTAAAATATATGTGAAATATAAATTATTTGTAACAGATGTATGTTAGATTAGAAAATCTTTAAATAAAGAAATTTTATATTTCACGGAATTGCTAATGAACGTTCGCCTGTGTTATGCCAGCCAACGAAACGAAAAAAATGAAGATTTATTGCAAGATCTACGTGATATTTTGACAGAAGCCAGAGATTTCAATGATTTAAATAAGATCTGTGGCGTACTTTATTATGCTGATAATGCTTTCTTTCAATGTTTAGAAGGTGAACAAGAGGTGGTTGAAAGGTTATTTGAAAAAATTACAAATGATGAAAGACACCACAATGTTAAATGGTTGTGTACATATTCCATTGAACAAAACTCTTTTCAGAGATGGTCAATGAAATATGTGCAACGCAATACAAATATTGAATCTTTCTTTCTAAAAATGGGAGAAACTACTTTTAATCCTATTCGTCTCGATGAGCAAAATTTAAAAGATTTTCTTAAAGAATTAGTTACTGCTGAGCAAACCAAAATTAAGACAGTTAAAAAAGTGGGTATGGTAAATCGGGGAGTGAACCCGTTCTAGCTATTTGGCTATTACACCGATATGGATGGTCTTGAGTTTAGGTAGTATTCTAGTCATCACTAAATATACAATAACTGTGGTTGCGAGCATCCATATCACTTCTAGGCTTTGGCTAATGATAAACATTGCCCAATAAAAAAAGCCAAATAAAGCAAGGCACAGTCCACTACCTTTGAAATACCAAGTAATAAATATCCCAAAAAGCGCTGAAGAGAGAAGAAGATTAATCGTCTCGTTCATTCCTATATAGTTAAAAAGAATAATCAGTAAGCATAAAGCTAACATTGATAGTAAATATACAAATATATTTTTTGCAATAAACATTTTCTATACCCTATCTGATGATTAAAAAAATTATCTTTCCTCTGTTTCCAGAGGAAAGATAGTACATATTAATTTTTTGAGATTCTTTTTCTATTATTAAGAGTTTTTCTATTAATAAAGATGAATTTATCATTTTCTCCAGATCTCTTTATTAATATTAAGCTTTCTATTTAATAGTAAAGAGTGCTTATATGTACTGAAATTAATTATAGGAAAAACAAACGGTTATGTTGTAAGTTTTGGCTTACATGATTGTGAGAAATTGCCTACAATTGTATAAAAAATATACAAAATTTACAAAGTTGATTTTGTATTAAATATATATTTTTCAGAAGTTTATATTGGTTTAAGGAGTAAGCTAAACTTTGCATAAATAACAAAAAGTAACATCAGTCTATTAAGTTTTTTTTAAATAAAAAATAATGAACCAAAAAATATTGTTATTAAAAACACATTAGGAAAAATATATATTTTATGATGACTACTTGAATTTAGAAGTATGAAGTTTTTTGTTTGAATAATTAAATTAATAATCGTAAATAATAAAAATATAGTGAGATTTCTTATTTTATCGGCTTCATTAAAGAGCAACTATAAGATGAATTAATTTAAACTATTAATCTTAAAGATTTGTGCAGATTTTTTTATAGGCGGCGGGAGTTAAACCATAGCAACGTTTAAACCAGCGGCTCAAATGGCTTTGATCGGCAAAACATAAATCTGAAGCAACTTGTGCAGGTGAGATGCTTCTGGAAAGTAGCTCTCTTGCTCGTGTAAGTCTGAGTTGAATCAGATATTGGTGAGGAGCTAAGTGAAAGGCAGCTTTAAAAATACGGTGAATATGATATCGGTCTAGGCCGATCATATTTGAAATCTCTTCTAATCCAATATCATCAAATAAATGGTCATGCAGAATATCTCGAATTTGATGAGCGACTCGAGGACCATGCATAGACGATGTTTGTTGAGCTCTTCTTAGCCATTTCCCTTGAGCAATATATTGAATGAGCAAGTCAAGACTATTGTCTTTCACAATATTCATTTCTTTATAATGCAAATGCTGAAATGCTTGTGACGTAATAATTGCAAGTTGCTCATCGGACTTTAATGGTGCATCAATTACTAACTCGTAATGATCAGGGCTGTTATGAAATAATCCCTGAATACGTTGCTTCAACCATTCGGGGTGTAGATAAAGCATTTGATAGGTAAAGCCATCAGATGCAGGTGCATGTCCATCATGAATTTCTTCTGGTTCAAGCATAAATACTTGCCCAGCATGACTATTAATTTGTTTTTTACGACAATGGAACTGTTGAATACCAGATTCAGTTACACCAATTAAATAACTTGAATGCCAATGGGGATCATAAGCATGACCCGTAAAATGGGCACGGATTGTTTTGATACCAGTATTGGTATCTTTTGAAATATCCACCCAGTTACTCATAATCTTTGACCCATAAATTTTCAGCTTTTGCCTCTAGAACGTTACAAAAGAGATCAACACAGTTCTAGAAGATTTGTGCAAAACTTTAAAAATTTAGTGGGAATTAAAACCAGTCTAAGGTTAATTAGGCTGGTTTTCGCTAATATTTTAATGGATTAATCTGAGCGCTCAACTAACCATTGACTCACTTCTGGCCAGACTGTAGTCGGTGCTTGGCTACCAGAAACCACACCCATATGGCCACCTGGCACGACTTTAAAGGTTTTGTCTTCGCTACTAATCAAATCCATAAGCGGCTTAACAGCATCAGCTGTCACGATAATATCTGTGTTACCACCGACAGCTAATACTGAACATTTAATGTCTTTTAGATAGGCGGTAAGTTCACCAAATTTAACCACGCCTTTAGACAGCTCATTATCAATCCAGAAGCGGAGAATAATATCGCGCATGACTCCACCTGGGTAAGCCAGCATATTATCGATAAATGAACTTGAGGTTGCATGGTCGACAATAAATTCTCGGTTATCAAGATTCTTAAAAAGTTCCCAATATGTTTTCAGATTTCCAATCGGGTCGGTTAATTTAAAACCAAGGGTATTTTGCCAGCCGTGAATATGAAATGCTTCACTTGGTACATGATGGCGAATACGAAACGGCGTATGTTTACGAACCCATTCGGCAGGTTTGGTGAGGCTACCGTATAGTTTCCCCATGTAACCCGCTTTATGTGTGTCGATAGGAGATGCCAGAATAATCAGGTTTTTAATATCTTTATCTTTAAATAATGCGGTATAGCAGAGTGAAAGTGCACCGCCTAAACTCCAACCATGTAAAGAAAGCTGTTGTTGACCACTGTAGGCGCGAACTTGCTTTAGCATTTCAGGCATAAAAACTTTAATGTAAGTGCCGAAATTGTATTTTGCTTGGTGCCGAGTTGGGATGCCCCAGTCAATTAAATAGACATCAAAACCTTGCGCTAAAAAATAGCGTACAAAGCTACGCGTAGGAAACAAATCATAAATGAGCATGTTCACTGCTAGCGGCGGAACGATCACTAACGGTACGCGGTGCTTAGATATAAATGTGTCGGTCTCATTTCTATAATGGCGTAAACTAATAATTTCATGCTTATAAATCACATCAAAAGGTGTTTTTCCTGACAAGGCAATTTGAGGGCCTCTGAAAAAGAGATCTGATGCATTGATCAGCATGTGAGGTATTTTTTGACCAGCACGTGTCTGAAGAGATTTTTTAATAGACTGTAGCTGTGGAACGTTCTGACGAACTTTAAGCAATAAACTCATTGAATATAAAACCTATAAAGATGTTGCCCAGAGCAGTGACGAGCTGGTCTTTTACGGATATTAAATGGAATAAAAGATGAGTTCAGTGACCCAAAAGACAGGATTTTGCTTTAAATGTATCAAAAAGAATTATTTTTAAATAAGTTTGAGAGGTAATTATCTTAAATTTATAAAACTGTTATATATAATTAAAAATAAAAAAATTTTAAAACTCTATTCAAATTTAATCTTTAGCCAAATTTAAAAAAATAAAAAATATGTCGCCAAATGGTAATTTTTGTCGCCCAAAGAGGTTCTTCTATTAAGAATAATTAAATAATATTTCCTTTTCCAATAACAAAAAAAAGGAAACCCCAATGGTAACTTATGGCAATGATCAAAATGGTTTATGGCTAAAGTTTGATAATTTTACTTCAAATGATATTAGGCAAATTGAATATATAAATAATGTCTTATATGTCACTAATTATTCAGGAACTTACTATTCACTTAATTTTAATTCTCTTGCTAAAGCTCGCATGATTTTCAGTGATGGGGTCGAAAAACAGGTTTTATTTACAAGTGGGGGTAATGGTCTAAATATTTCTACTGCAAACAGTGAGTGGATTGTAGGCACAAATTTAGTCGATCAAATAAGTAGTGGTGCGGGAAATGATCGTCTATTTGGTGGAGTCGGAGACGATATTTATCAATTCAGCAAAGGGGACGGAATAGATAAAGTCACTGACTATAGTGGAAATAACACGATTCAGTTTATGGCGAGTAATTTGGCAGATCTATCTATACAAGGCAGTGGAAGTAATTTAGAAGTCAAATACTCTGATACTGATGCAGTATTAATTGAAGGGAATGTAAGTAGCTTTAAATTTTTAGATGGGACAACTGCCACACTCGATCAATTACTCACCAATAAAAATATTACACTCACTGGCACCAAAGGCAATGAAACGATTAATGGCTTTGCATCGAATGATATTATTAATGGACTTGAAGGTAATGATACCTTAAACGGAAATGCAGGAAACGATACGTTAAATGGTGGTGCTGGCGATGATAAGTTATATGGTGGAACTGGTAATGACTTAACTGTAGGTGGAATTGGAAACGATTGGTTAGCTTCAGGAAGTGGCGACGATACTTATCAATTTAGCAAAGGAGATGGTAACGATACCATTAACGATTATTCGGGTAAAAACACCATCCAAATTACCAATGTTTCTGCAAAAGATATTACATTCACAACGAATGTTAATAATGAGTTAGTCATTAATTATTCAGCAACGGATAGCATCACTTTAAAAGCCTATATTAACAACTACATTCTTTCAGATGGCGTAGTCCAAACCTATCAACAGTTTCTAACAGGAAAAACTGCAACGTGGAATGGGACTGATAACGCCGACAACTTTTCGGGTACTCTTCCAAATGATGTGATCACTGGAGGTAAAGGTAATGACACGTTAAATGGGCGGGAAGGTGACGACACTTATCGTTTTTCTTTAGGAGATGGGATAGACACAATTAATGGAGATTACTCAGGCAATAACACAATTGTGTTTACAGATGTTAAATCTACCGACGTTCAATACAGTTTTGATAAAACCACTTTAAATATTCAATACAGCGATAGTGATATTGTTAAGCTAACTGGCTATCTTGCCAACAATAATAAAAACTTTAGTATTCAATTTGCCGATGGCGTGACGATTGATCATGCCCAACTAGATCCGACGGTTGGAGTGAATTACTGGGTACGCGCGCTTGTTGCCACAACAAATAGTAATCCAGACTTTAAGTATATTTTCCCTTCAACCGCACCTGATTACCTACTCGATGCAAATGGTCAAGCACCTGCATGGTGGAGTCCTTTTAGCCAAGCTCAGCAAGACTTTATGACTCAGGTTTATCAGAAAGCTTCTGAGTTTTCAGCATTAACTTTTACGTTAACAGACAATGCATCACAGCTTAATACTGTTGCTGCATACCGCAATAGCACTGCGGCTACGGCTTATGCACAGTATCCAAGCGGAGCTTTTGTTGGTTCAGATGTGGCGTTTGGCCCTGATTTTTGGTTTGACCCAGCGGGTACTTGGGTAACTGCGAGTTATCCGCATGAGTTGGGGCATGCTTTAGGGTTACGTCATACTTTTGAAGGTTCCACTATTGATAGTTTCTCAAAAGAAGAAGACACACGGGCATGGTCAGTCATGTCGTATGACCGTACTGGTATGTCATATGATGGCTCTTTTGCGCCATTTGATGTTGCTGCTTTGCAAGCGATATATGGGGTGAATAGTTCCGCGCGTGCAGGTAATGATAGCTATGTGTTTGATAGCACTAAAGGCGTTTTAATATGGGATGGTGCAGGTGTCGATACAGTCAATGCAAGTAACGCTACACAAGCCGCTACTATCGATCTTAATCAGGGCGGCTGGAGTTATATTGGTGAAAAATCTTCTCATATATCAACTGCAAATCAATTGAGCATCAACCTTGGTACTCAAATCGAAAATGCAATTGGCGGTGCTTACGATGATATTTTAGTCGGTAACAGTTTAGCTAACCGTTTAGAAGGTGGCGCTGGCAACGACACTTTAAAAGGAAATTGGGGAGACGATGTTCTATTGGGCGGTGCCGGAAATGACGCACTTGATGGAGGAAAAGGTGCAGATAGCCTGATTGGTGGAACGGGTGACGATACTTATTATGTAGACAATGTAGGTGATAGCATTGTAGAGAATACTAGTGAGGGGAATGATAAAGTAATCTCCGATATAAATTATACCTTAGGAGATAACCTAGAAAACCTCACTTTAAATGGCACGGATAATTTAAACGGCAACGGGAATACGCTTAATAACTTAATCACTGGTAATGCTGGTAACAACATTTTAAATGGATTTGCTGGAAATGACACATTAAACGGTGGTGAAGGAAACGACACTTTAGATGGTGGAGTCGGCAATGATAGCCTCAATGGCGGAATTGGGATTGATACGTTGATTGGAGGTTTGGGTGATGACATCTATTATGTTGATAATGTAAATGATGTCATTATCGAGAAAATTAATGAAGGATTCGAGACCATTAACTCAACTGTGAGTTATGCATTAGATAGCGGCAATGCACTTAATAATTTGAATCTGTTGGGAACAGACAACATTGATGGAACGGGTAATGGAAATGGTAATACCATTGTTGGGAACAGTGGTAATAACATTTTAAGTGGTGGTACCAACAATGACGTTCTAAATGGCGGTGCGGGTAATGACATTTTAAATGGTGGAAAAGATAACGATACTTTGATTGGTGGTTTAGGCTCTGACACTGCGTTATATAAACTATTAAATACAAACGATGTAACGGGTGGTAACGGAGCTGATATTTGGAAAGACTTTAAAGTCGGCAATACTTTAACTGACAGTGAAGCTGACAAAATTGATATTAGTGAACTGCTCATTAATTATGCCAATGGCAGTACTGTAAACTCTATTTTTTCTTATCTCTCATTAGACCTCAATGGAAATAACAGTATTTTAAGCATTGACCGAGATGGTGCAGGGACCGTTTATAACAGTACCTCATTTTTAACCTTAAATAATGTCAACACTACTTTAAATACTTTATGGGACAACCATCAGATTCTTGTCTAAATGAATAGTATGTAAGTGGCTAACTAACTTTAAAAAGATGCTTAGGTGAGATGGCTTAAGCATTTTTTTAATAGTAGCGAAATGCAATCAATTACAAGATAAGTGATTAAACCTTAGAAAAATAAATTCATTGAATTGTATTCAATGAAACAATGAAGGAATAAAAAATGGGAATTCTAGCTAAAGTCTTTGATCGAGGTGCTCACTTTCCTGTGCGCCATATGAGTTTTAATTTTAATCAGTCTCAAGCTACTTTATTTAAGGATAACCCTTGGGGAGAGTACTGGCTGGCAACTTTGTCTGCTATGTTTCCTGCGGGTGAGCGATTTTTTGTACATAGTGTAAGAAACTTACAAAATCAGGCTAAAACAGAGCGACTTCAAAAAGATATTGCAGCCTTTATTGGACAAGAGGCGATGCATGCCAAAGAACATGAACATCTGAACCAACTTATACAGTCATCTGGACTCGATACCGAGCCTGTTTCAGCCAATGTGGAATGGTTAATGGCTAGGCTGAAAAAATATTTCACACCAACCCAGCAATTAGCAATTACTTCGGCTGCTGAACATTTTACGGCCATTATTGCACGGCAGATTATGAGACGTTCCGATTTGCAGGAGCGTTTATCGAGTAATGAAACTTTAAAAAATATCTGGTTATGGCATGCGGTAGAAGAAAGCGAACATAAAAGTGTGGCCTTCGATTTATATCAAGATGTCTCTGGGGGCAATTTCATTCGGCTTCTTGTGATGCCATTTGTGACTTTATATATGGCAGGAATAATGGCAGCGGGTACGGTGTATTTGGGCATAACTCACTTTTCCGCATGGAAGTTACTCCACTTAAAAGAATTTAATGCATTAATTCTTGGAAGGAATGGTTTTTTAAGTACTTTATGGAAAGATTATTTGGACTATTACAAATTAGATTTTCATCCAGAACAACACGACTCAAAAGCTTTGGAAGAGCGCACTAAAGCACAGCTTGGGTTTTAATAGATTTATTTTAAATGTCCAATCGTAAGAGATTGGACATTTAGGCTGAAAAACTGATGAATTAGGTTCTTTCAGAATCTAGCATTTCATTGTTTTTAACAACATCTTGCGCTTTTTGATAGCTTTCGATGAGCATTTGGTATGGTGGGAAAATTGCACTATAGGCAGCTGCAAAGTCTGCCGCATCACTACGATGCCATGTTTTTTGTAGCTCTGAACACACAGCCGCTGTATCAATTGGCACCACGCCAGCTTGCACAACTCGAGCTAATGTAATTTCTTGAGCCATTTTTGAATATGTTCCAGATGCATCAATCACCGCAAAGACTTGGAAACCTTCAGCAACTGCACTGATACTTGGGAAAGCCATACATACGCTGGTAATAGTACCTGCAATAATCAGTTGTTTTTTACCTGTTGCTTTGACTGCTTCAACAAAGTCAGGGTTATCCCAAGCATTAATTTGACCTTTACGGGCAACATATTGTGCATGAGGAGCAAACTGGTGAATTTCTGGAATTAAGGGACCATTTGGACCTTGAGGAACAGAAGCAGTGGTAATCACTGGCACATTACATAGCGTTGCAACTTTAGCCAGAGTAACCACATTTGCACGTAACTCAGGAACAGTAAGATCTTTTACAGTTTGAAATAAGCCACTTTGATGATCGATTAGTAGCATTGCGACATTATTTGGGTCGATTACGGGTGCTTGACCGTTAAAATTTGCTGGTGTACTCATTTTATGCTCCACTTTATTTCGATAAATTTAAAGTTGGAAGGATGACTAAATAAAACAGGGGGATAGCTGTTTTTGTATAGTTATTCACTTCTTGTTTAATTAAGATATAACGAAAATATGAGCCTAGAAGCTGCCGAAATTTGATTTTAGTGTTCTATTATTTGAACAATAAGAGGTAGGAAATGCAGGATTTAAACGATCTATATTACTTTGCAAAAATTGTTGAATATGGTGGTTATTCTGCTGCTGCTAGAGCGCTCGATATTCCAAAATCTAAACTCAGCCGAAGAGTTGCACTTTTAGAAGAAAGACTCGGTGTACGTTTATTGCATCGTTCCACTAGACAATTTAGTGTGACTGAACTCGGCCAACAATATTATCAATACTGTCACGCGATTTTGATCGATGCTGAAAATGCCCAAGAATTTATTGATTTAAACCAGTCAGAGCCGCGTGGAACGATTCGGGTGTCTTGTCCGCCTGCGTTATTGCATCATCACATGGGCGAGTTTCTGACTAAATTTATGCTGCAATTCCCAAAAATAAAAATCTATATTGATGTGACCAACCGAAATGTTGATGTCTTAAATGAAGGAATTGATATTGCTTTTCGTGTTCGCTATCCGCCCCTCAAAGATAGTGGTTTGGTCATGAAAAAATTTGTGACCAGTGATCAGTGTTTAGTCGCGCACCCTCGTGTTTTGTCTAAGCAGCCGATACCTCAAACTTTAGATGAATTGCATCAGTTCAGAACTATTGGGCTTGGTAATGCAGAACAACAAAGTGTGTGGGTACTTCATCATCAGGAGCATGGAACAACTCATTTCCAGCATGACCCAGATTTAATTGTGAATGACATGACCGGGGTATTACAGGCTGTTATTCATGGCTTAGGTATTGCTCCTTTACCGATTATGATGGCTCACGAATATATTTTGCGTAAAGAACTGATTGTGGTTTTACCTGAATGGAAACCTACAAGCGGTATTGTCCATGCGGCTTATGCTTCTAGAAAAGGATTGTTACCTGCCATTAAAAGGCTGCTGGATTTTTTAGAAGAACAGTTTAATCAACTCGATAAAGACTTGTTAGGTTATCGATAACTAAATTAAAAGCAGTAAAGAACTTAAATTTTGATTATTTTTTATAGAGTAACTTTATGAAAAATAAATAGAAATTAATATGATTTCATATTGTCGTGAAAAGGTCAGTTATGTCGTGAAATGAAGTTCTCCTCAAGAAGTTAAGTGGTTAATCTCTGGCTGATAAATCATCGCAGTCCTGTGAAATATTTATCAAAAAAACAGTCATAACACCCTAAATACTTCTAAATATTTGAAGGAGATAAACATGTATAAAAAAAATATTGGGGGACTAATTAATGCTCTAGCATTAGTTATATACAGTTCTTCAGTCATGGCAGCAGATAACTCAAGTTCTTTTGTAAAACTAGAATTTACCGTCACCAAACCTTTCCTTTTTTTCTCACAGACATCAGGTAATACTTGTGGAGGAGTATTAATTCGCAATGATGTAGTTTTAACGGCGGCACATTGTACGGCGGCAGTTTGGGGTGATAGTGCGAATCAAGGCTATACACTTGGTGGGACGGTGAAATATGGGGCGAGTTTTTTATCTCAAGTTCAAGCAGCATCTTTTAAAAAAGATGAAGGCTGGGTTGAGATTCCTGATGTAGACATCGCTTTAATACGCCTATCTCACCCTATTGATAATAATAGCGGTGCAACCGTAGCCAAAATTCCAGCCGCATGTAGTCAAACTGAAGCAAGGCAAAATATTGGGCGTGGTGATGTAACGGCTTATTTAGGTCGTAGTAGTACGGGTGCGGCCTTACCTGAAAATTTATATGGCACTTCATATATCAATATTCGAGATGTAGGCTCTTCACCATTAGCACGAGGGATTTACTACAAAGCAACCGCGTCTATGAATGCAGGGGATTCTGGTGGTCCTTGGCTGTCAGATGATAATACCTTAATTGGTATTAATAACGGTATTGCGGGTACTGATAAATACGGTGCTGTAATCTGTCAGTATACTCATCAAATCAATGATGTATTGGTGAAATGGTCAGCAGCCGGAAACCAGACTGGAGCAGTAACACCACCAACTACACCGCCGTCAGTAGAGCCAACGACTCAACCGCCAGTAACAAATCCACCAACACCTTCACAGCCGACAACTGAACCTAAAACTACCGATAACGTTGTTTTTAGTTTCTTTAACTGGCTTGCTTCATTATTTGGTTTTTAATTCGTACTTATTAAAAGATCAAGATACTTCGGTATCTTGATCTTTTTTTACTTAGATTGAATGAGTTTATTAAGCGACCACTTTAATTACTTTAGTTGTGGTGTCGTAGTCTTTCAAATTGACGTGATGCAGCTTATGTTTAATCACAAAACCAAACTCGGGCCAAATAATATGGTTACGACCCGCATCATCTAGATAATAGCTTTTACAAACATCTGGTCTTACCGGCATTTTAGCCAATCGCTTATCTATACGGTCATTAAAACGTTTTTGAACATCTGCTTTGACTTCAATACGGTCCAGACGTTGCTGCTGTATTAACTTCACCATTTTTGCGGTATAAACGGATTGCTGCTCAGCGGTCCACATCACTGAACCCACGGTGTTTTGAGAGTTTGGACCTAGCATCATAAACATGTTAGGGAAACCATGAATTGACATGCCCATGTATGCACGCGGTTGACGCTGCCATACCTCGCTTAAACTGCGGCCTGCTGCACCTTTAATAATTTTATAAATCGCAGGTTCTGCGACAGCATAGCCAGTACCAAAAATAATGGTATCTACTTTAATTTCTTTGCCGTCTTCACCGACTACACCATTTTCAGTGATATGAGATAAGCCCTGAAAGAGGACAGTCACATTTGGTTTGGCTAAAGCCATATACCAGTTATTAGAAAACATTGGGCGCTTACAACCTAAGGTATGCGTAGGTGTTAATGCCTTACGCATTTCTGGGTCTTTAACACCTAAAAAGATATTTAACTTTCCTAAGGCATGCAGTTTTCTCATAATATTTTCATTCATGAAAATAGGAAGTGAAGGTTCTAGACTCCACAGCGCACTTTCACGAATAATTTTTTCTAAAATTGGCGCTTTCTTAAATGTAACTTTTACAATATTTGGAACGGCAAAGTCCGGTTTTGGTAAAACCCATGAAGGCGTACGTTGGAAACTATAAAGATGGCCGACTTTAGGCTGAATGGCTGGTAAAAACTGAATAGCTGAAGCGCCGCTACCGATCACAGCTACTTTTTCACCTGTTAAATCATGCTCATGATTCCACTTACCTGAGTGAAACATAGTGCCTTTAAACTTTTCTTGACCCGGGAAGCTCGGCATTTTTGCTTCGCCAATAAAACCTGTCGCAGGTACAAAGATTTTTGCACTATATTTTTTACCATCACGTGTGCTAATGAGCCAGCGATTTAAGTCATTATTCCATTCAGCATGCGTGACTTCGGTGTTAAGTTTAATCTGGTTCACAATCTCAAACTTATAAGCCACATCTTCTAAATATTGTCGAATTTCGGCTTGAGGCGCATAGGTTCGTGACCAGTTTGGATTTGGAGCAAATCCTAGAGAATACATTTCACTCGGTACGTCACAAAATAGGCCTGGGTAATCATTTAATGCCCATGTGCCACCAATACGGCTAGCCATATCTAAAATGACAACGTTTTTAATTCCTTGCTCTTTTAACTTGATGCAAGTACTTAAACCTGAGGGACCAGCTCCAATAATAAGTACATCTACAAGTTGAGTTGGGGTAGAGGGTTTGACTAATTTATTCATAGAAAAATCCTGAAATAAAGTATAAATAACTTGACTGATAGAGTTGATGCAGCCTTAAGTGGAACGATCAGTCTTTTGAAAATGTTGAATTAAGTACTGAGCGATAATGTTGGGTTGTTCGGCTTGTAAAAAATGACCACAGTTGGGAACATAGACACTCTCAATTCCTTGTGGGAAATAAGATGTCTGAGCTAAAGCTTGATGTAGCCGTATATTCATACAGCCATCAGCCAAACCAGCTAAAGCCAGTGTGGGTGTGGTGACTGGACTTAATAAGTGCTGATTTGCTTTAAGGTTGTCTGAATTTAAAACTGCAAATAAGTTGTGGTAATAGCGGGTAGCTGCCCAAGCAATATCGGAATTTTGAAAAGCCGCGCGGGTAGGTGAAAAATCTGACTCAGTAAAATTCCAAGTAGGTGACCATTTACGCCAGATTTTTTCTACAAAACCTGCGTTATTACGAGATAGCACCTGTTCAGCAAATCTTGATTGCATGAGCAACATATAAGAAGACATGTAGAGCTGACGCGGGAAATTAGGTATGGCTTTAACAATATCCTTAAGATTTGGAATAGGAGGAACGGCCAACAAACTCATGCTATGCAAAGCTTCGGATTGCCCACTTGCAAAGCTCATTGCAATCGCAGCTCCCCAGTCATGTCCAACGAGGTGAGCTTTATTTTTTAAGCGTCCTTTTGCTTTTAAAAGTTCTAACCAAGCTGCTAAATCTGCAAGAGCAGAGGCGAGACCGTAATGTGCCTGTCGATTTACAGAATCTTGGGTGTAACCACGCAACCAAGGGACAAAAACTTGATAGCCTGCTTTTACGAGTAAAGGGTATACGTGGTCCCAACTATGCGGTGTGTCGGGAAAACCATGTATAAGTACTACTAAAGAGGCATCAGCTTCACCATATAAAGTCCCATGCAAAGTGAGTCCATCACGGTTTAACGTTAATTGCTCGACTTGAATCATGGCACTGCTCAGCTTTTCATTTTTGAAGAAAGCGCTTTGGCATAAGCCTCTGCGGCTAATTGAGCTGCTGGGGACTGAGCTAAATAAGCTAAAGCTTTTTCGACATCACCATCATATTCAGGGTGATAGCTCAATTTGCTCCATCCTTTTAAAGCAGTCAAAATCATGCCGAGATCAGGTAAGCTTTTCTTTTTCTTTGCAGTTTTTTGAAATAGCCAAACTAAGGCCAATGGATTTTTTTTAGCAATTTTTTGGGCTTCTTTGGTTCCATCGAGATGACAAAGATAGACCGTTGAACCGAGCCAGAACCCAACCATTGCAGCAAAAGCAAACCCCATGCTGAGCTGTCTGCCTAAATAGCCTTTAACGCCGTCTCCAGCTAAAGCTCGATAAGCATCATAGCCAACTGTGCGATGCTCAACTTCTTCGGCACCGTGCCAGCGTACAATATCTAGCATGGCTGGATCTGCACCTTCTAGGCCTTCTGCATCTAAAGCCCATGTACCAAAGAAACAGAAATAGTGTTCAAGCCCTGCAATAATACCCATACGAAAGGCGAGCCACTGTTTTGGATAGCGCTTAAAAGGGCCATAAATTCCAAAAGGAGTGTCGCCCATAAAGCCATCTTTAAAGAACCAGTTTAAAAAATCTTTAAAAGGTGTTGGATCTATGCCATGGGTCTGAAAATAAATCTCTGCACCTTTATGTGCATTGGCGTGGGCCGCTTCTTGGGCAATAAAACCACGGATATCTGCTTTCAGGTTTTTATCTTCAACATAGGGCAACGTTTTGTTTGCAAGGCGACAAAACCAGTGCTCAACAGCAGGTAAAAGAACGTGCATGCTGTTCAGCACATGTGTCGTTAACACATCGTTTGGAACCCAATGCCGAGGTGTTTGAGAAAAATCAAACTGTACTTTCCGTGCAACAATATGATGATCAATAAATGTGCTCATAGTAGAATCCTGCCTACTTAAATCAGATCGAAATTGACTCAATTTTTTTGATCAAGCTACGAGATTTGACGTAACCATTGGCTGCAAACCACTGCAATGCATCACGTACTGCAATTTCAACGGGCGTTTGTGGAAGTCCAAGCTCTTGCACGGCTTTTGTACAATTAAATGAGGTGCCGAGCTGACCGATTTTGGCTGCCGAAGGGGTCACAAGGGGAGCTTTATGAGTAATATGCTCTGTTACCCACAAAGCTGCATGGCCCGCAAGCTGAGATGAGACGCCTTCAACTACACTTGGAATGGTCATTACTGGGCGCCAGATGCCCAAGAGGTGATGAACTGTTTTTGCCATCGCTACGCCGTCAAGATCTCGATTACCTAAAATATAGGTCTCGCCACTTTTACCTTTTTGCGCGGCCAAGATATGGCCTTTTGCTACATCACGTACATCAACCATGTTGTTAATTGCACCCGGTACAGCAAGGGCAGGCATGGTAGCGATGGTGAGTAAAAGTTTTCCTGTCGGGGTTGGGGCAATATCTTGAGGGCCAATTGGACCTGTCGGGCAGACAATCACAATATCTAAGCCGCCCGCGGCAAACTGTAAGGCAACCTGATGTGCTTCAAATTTTGTTAAAACGTAAGCATCTCCAGTCGCGCCTAAAGCAAATGGACTGGTTTCGGTGGCCTGAATGCCTTTGGGTTGTCCTGCAAAACATGCACCTGTACTAGTGTATACAACACGTTTAACACCAGCTTTTTTTGCAGCATTGAGTACGGTTCGTGTTCCTTCAACATTGACTTTACGCATAAGCTCAGGCTTCGGAAGCCATAAGGCATAAATTGCGGCAGTATGGAAAACCAAATCACAACCTGCGACTGCTTCATCCATTTTTGCTGGGTCGGTAATGTCGCCCGCAATTAACTCAACATCTAACCCTTCTAAATTGGTTAATTTTTCTTGAGGTAAATGCAGTACACGTACTTCGTAATTCTCATTGAGTAAAGTACGTACAATGTGGGAACCAATAAAACCAGCACCACCAGTAACCAGAGCTTTCATATTTCACCAATCTTTATTAGATTTTTATCCTGTACGAAGTGGATAAAAATGCGGCAACTTAGTAAGAGGTACTATGCCGAATCTGAAATATGTGTCATAGTTCTTGAAATGACAGTTTTGACCATTTCACGACATTTTATCGAGAAAAATAAAGAGAGCGTATTGTGAATCCGTCTTTACCAGGAACCTATGTCAGCCTTATGGCTGATGTCGTCCAAAAGCTAAATGTATCTCCTGAAGAACTCTTGGAAGGAAGTGGAGTTTCTGTTGAGCAACTGTTGGAACCCTTTTGGTATTTAGATTTCAATATTTTTAATGATCTACTGAATAGGGCAGTCGAACTGACCAATGAGCCTGCATTAGGTATCTATCTTGGTCTGCAAATGACCGTGTCTTGTCATGGTTCAGTTGGTCTTGCTGCAATGGTTTCACAAAATTTGGGTGAAGCTTTAAATGTGATGGAACAGTTTATTGGACTACGTTGTCCAGCGCTAAAACCACGACTTGAAATAGAAAACGATGTAGCTTTGTTATATTTAGACCAACCCATGGCGAACTTTAAAATGGGGATTGTAGGGATGACATTTTTGATGGTGGGCTTTGCCCAAATGTCGAATGCCATTACCGGGCAAAAATTAGAAATAAAAGCCGAATTAAATTACCCTGAACCCGCTTTCTTAGAGCAAGTTAAAGAATTGCTACCATGTGAGATTCAATTTAATCAGCCATTCAACCGTTTGGTTTTTTCGGAAAATTTTTTGGCATTGCCGTTAATTATGGCTGACCCATTGGCGGCACGTTTAGCTCGTGAACAGTGTAAGCATGATTTAAACAAGTTAGCCGCTAAACGCGGAGAAAAACATCCACTGACGGCTTTAGTGCGTGAGTTACTTTTTGATGAAGTAGAAGGCTTCTTTAAAATGAAAGATGTTGCCGAAAAATTGCATTTAACTGAAAGAACTTTACAACGCCAGTTGGCTAAGGAAGGGATTACATTTCAGGCTTTGCTGGATCAAATGAGAGAGCGTCATGCAAAAAAATTATTGAATCATCATGAAAATAGTATTTCTTATATTTCTGAGAAACTTGGTTATTCTGAAGTTACTCATTTTACTCGAGCATTTAAGCGGTGGACTAAACAAACTCCGAAACAATATCGAAATTTAAGAGAGAGTACATCATGATTTTTACTAAATACTCAAAATAACATATTGATTTATTTTTATATTATTTAATAAAGAGGGATTTTGTAAAGTTTGTTTGTCTTTTTTTTAAATATTAAAAATAAAAATATAATTATTTTACAATCCGTTAGGAATGTAATCAGAAAGTAGTATATATGGAATTTGTTTTTAATGGTTTTTATACACTAATTTCGGCGGTTATCGTCTTATTGTTGGGCCGCTTTCTTGTAAATCGAATTGATTTTTTAAAACGCTACAATATTCCCGAACCTGTAGCTGGTGGTTTAGTGGCTGCTGTAGTTTCTCTACTCATCCACACTCTGTGGGGGTACAGCATTGTTTTTAGTAGCGAATTACAAACTAGCTTTATGCTCGTGTTCTTCGCTTCAATTGGTTTAAGTGCCAATTTTATGAAGCTTAAAGAAGGTGGTATGGCTTTAGTCATCTTCTTGGTTTGTGTAGCTTCATTTATTGTTGTGCAAAATGCTGTAGGTATGAGTCTTGCGACTTTACTTGGTCTTGATCCACTTATTGGTTTAATTGCTGGTTCAATTACCTTAACAGGTGGTCATGGTACAGCTGGCGCATGGGGTGAAATTTTAGAAACTCAACATGGTATTCAAGGTGCTTTAGCATTAGGGATGGCGAGCGCGACTTTTGGTTTGATTATTGGTGGTGTGATTGGAGGGCCGTTAGCGAAACTGCTTATCAACCGTTACGGTCTTGCTCAAGCAAAAACTAATGCTGAAATCCAAAATCGTGATACGCATGTTGAACAAAACTCAGATGACCTTGCACCGTTTGAAAACCCGCATCAAGTTCGTTTAATTACAGCAGATAATGCGATTACTACGCTGGGTATGTTTGCAGCATGTTTAGCGTTTGCTGAATTTATGACTGGCTTTAGTAAGGGAACTTGGTTCGAGTTACCAACTTTCGTTTGGGCACTTGGTGGCGGTGTAATCTTAAGAAACATTTTAGAAAGCGTGTTGAAAATTGATATTTTTGACCGTGCGATTGATGTATTTGGCAATGCGTCTTTGTCGCTTTATTTAGCAATGGCATTGCTTTCATTAAAGCTTTGGCAACTTGCAGATTTGGCTGGTCCGCTTGTAGTGATTTTAGGTGCTCAAACACTGACCATGGCTTTATATGCAGCATTTGTGACGTTCCGTGTTATGGGTAAAAATTACGATGCGGCAGTGTTAGCAGCAGGTCATTGTGGTTTCGGTATGGGCGCAACTCCAACCGCCGTTGCAAATATGCAAGCCATTACCAATATGTATGGTCCATCGCATAAGGCCTTTTTGATTGTTCCGCTTTGTGGCGCATTCTTTGTCGACTTAATTAATGCAACGGTTATTCAGCTCATGTTGAAATTTATTGCTTAATTTGAAAAAAGCCCGTTAGGGCTTTTTTTATAGGTGTTTATCCATGAGTATCTGATTCATATCTCTAGGCTCAATTTTTATTTCGGATGACTTAAATCATTTAATTTTTAGGATGCTTTTTCTCAAAACTAATAATCGCCCTTAAACCTAGTTTCACATAGAATAAATTGCAGATAAATAAAATGAGAAATGTATGAGCTCAGAAGCACATTCAATTAGCTTGGTTGCCCCCGTAGTTTTATTGGCAGCAGCTGTAATCGCAGTCCCTATTTTTAAACGTATTGGCTTGGGTTCTGTATTAGGTTATTTAATTGCGGGTCTGATTATTGGCCCATTTGGTTTTGCTTTTTTTCAAGATTCCACTGCAATTTTGCATATTGCCGAGTTGGGAATTGTGATGTACCTCTTTGTGATTGGTTTGGAAATGCAGCCATCACATTTGTGGAGTCTTAGACGCGAAATTTTTGGTCTTGGCACACTTCAGATCATCATTTGTGCGCTGGCTTTGACTGGCGTTGGGCTGTTATTTGGCTTTACATGGCAAGTGGCTTTTATTGGTGCGGCAGGTTTCGTATTAACCTCGACTGCCATTGTAATGCAGCTCTTGGGTGATCGTGGTGACTTGACTCAGCCACGTGGGCAAAAGATTGTAGCCATCTTACTATTTGAAGATTTACTCATTGTGCCATTGCTGGCTATTGTTGCTTTTATGGCACCGAATCATGTGGTCGAAAGCACATCGGTACGATTAGAAAATATAGGAATTGGTTTAATCGCAATTGCAGGGCTTATTGCTGCAGGGTATTGGTTACTTAATCCATTATTTAGACTCTTGGCTGCTGCTAAAGCCCGAGAAGTCATGACTGCCGCCGCATTATTGGTGGTGTTGGGTGCAGCGTTACTGATGCAAGTCAGCGGTTTGTCCATGGCGATGGGTGCTTTTTTAGCGGGTGTACTTTTATCTGAATCAACATTTAGACATCAAATTGAAGCGGATATTGAACCGTTCCGTGGAATCTTACTGGGCCTGTTTTTCCTTGGAGTGGGTATGTCACTGGACTTATCGGTAGTTGCTCAGAACTGGCAACTTATTGTGAGTGGCGTAGTTGCCCTAATGTTTGTCAAAGCGCTCATGATTTATATAGTCGCTCGAGTAACGAAAAGCCCTCATACTGAAGCGTTGGATCGTGCCTTACTCATGGCTCAAGGTGGAGAGTTTGCTTTTGTACTTTTCTCGGCTGCATTAAGCGCACAAGTTATTGATAGTACCGTTAAATCTAACTTAACCGCCATTGTTGTGCTTTCAATGGTGTTGACCCCAATTGTCGGTATTATTTTCAAACGTTTCACTCAAGCAAAAACGAAGGTTTCGTTAGAAAATATCAATATTGCCGAGGGTTTAAGCGGTAGCGTTTTAATGATTGGATTTGGACGTTTTGGACAGGTCACCAGTCAATTATTGTTAGCAAGAGGTGTCGATGTCACCATTATTGATAATAATACCGACATGATTCGAAACGCCGAAAAATTTGGTTTTAAAATTTATTATGGAGATGGCTGCCGTCTAGATATTCTGCATGCGTCTGGCGCGGCAACAGCACAAGCGATTGTGGTTTGTGTGGATAGCAAGGAAACGACCAATCGAATTGTAGAGCTCGTGACCCATGAATTTCCTTTAGCAAAACTATTAGTCCGTTCATATGACCGTGAGCATTCACTACATTTAGTCAAACAAAAAGTGGACTTTATGATCCGTGAAACATTTGAATCTGCAATTAAGTTTGGTGGCGTGATTTTGCAAGAGCTTGGTGTGGATGAAGACGAGGTAGAAAGAATTACCGAGGAAATTCGTGATTTGGATAATGAGCGTTTTGAAACTGAAATCGCGGCAGATGACGTAAATGCAGGAGTAGGTATGCAATATACACACACTCATCATCCAAGACCGACTGCACCATTGATTCGACCAAAACAAGAAGGGCGGATTTTAAATAAGGAAGATACCTCAGAAAATGAGAGTGTTGATTAGTTAAAACTTCAGTAAAAGCTCTCTTTAAAAGAACTTTTACTGAAAATATTTTTTGGCCAGAAAAGCTTAAACCGCTAAACCTGCTGCGCTCAGCATTTCTTGGCCCACAATCATTTTGGCAAATTGATTGGCAATTCTTCCAGAGCGGTTACCTTGCTGAGTCGCATATTGAATAGCTTTTAACTGAATTGTTTCCCAGCTTTCGCGCTGTTGCCATTCATATTCATTTAGCCAGTATTGAACTGTTTTTAAATATTCTTGCTGGCTAAAACCATAAAAATTAATTTGTAGACCAAATCTGTCTGCTAAAGAAATTTTTTGTTCAATGCTGTCACCTGGGCGTAACTCGCCGTTTTCGCCTACATTTAACTCGGTATTATCTTTATTGTATTCGGCCACCATATGCTTTCGATTTGATGTTGCATAAATAAGAGTGTTGTCTGAGCTAGTGGCTAATGAACCGTCTAATACAGTTTTTAAAGTTGCATAGCTTGTGTCGCCAGCTTCAAACGCCAAATCATCACAAAAAATGATAAAACGCTCTTCACGATCTTGCAGTAAATTAATGATTTTAGGTAAATCTTCTAGATACTTTTTCTCAAGCTCAATCACTCGAAGACCCAAGTGGTGATATTCATTTAAACAGGCTTTTACAATAGATGACTTACCTGTACCACGTGAGCCAGTCATGAGTACATTATTTGCCAATAACCCTTTTGCAAAAGCTTCTGTGTTTAACTTCACTTTGTTCAGTTGGTTGTCGATATTGCACAGATGATTAAACGAAATGAGTTGAGGTTTACGAATAGCAATGAGTGAACCTTTGTTATTTTCTCTTTCCCATCTAAAGGCAATCGCTTCATCTAAGACGTCCACAGAAACTTCTTGGGTTTTGGAAATCTTTTCGACTGCTTGAGTAAGTTTTTGAATTTCAAAAATAAGATTTGAAATTGTCTGACTTAATTCCATGAGTTCAACCTTTTAAAATGCAAGAAAGAGAATTTGAATAATCAAACATAGGATGATAGTATCACCGTATGTTTTCGCTTGCTAGTACCAATTTTAATGATTGAGCAAATCCAAAAAAGATCTCTCGTAGACGAAGTAATTCATGTTATACGCCAGAATATTAAAAATGACGTTTGGAAAGTAGACGAGAAAATTCCAACTGAACCCGAGCTTGTGCAAGGTTTAGGAGTGGGGCGAAACACCATCCGCGAAGCAATCAAAATTTTAGAATATTTAGGTGTTTTAGAAGTCAAACAAGGGCTTGGCACCTTTGTACGAACCAAAAATGACTTTTCGATTGTGATTAATTCAATTCATCATTCTGACTTGTATGAACACGTAGAAGTGAGATGTTTATTAGAAATTGAGATTGCCAAATTAGCTGCTCGACATAGTACGCCTGAAGATATGCGTGATGTCATTGAGTGCTTGGAAAATAGAGCTAAAACAAACGAAGACGACGTTGCTAACTTCATGTTAAGTGACAAGAAACTACATTTAGCAATTGCTAAGGCAACTCATAATAAAGCCTTACAAGCAACCTATGAATATTTTTTAAACTCAAGCTATCAATACACTTTAGAGCTGGTGACCAATAAAAATTTACCTGACCCAAATCAGCAAATACACAGCGAACTTGTTCAAGCCATTTCCAATAAATCTGAGACAGAAGCCATGAAAATTGCTGAATCTATGTTGGCTCCGATTTTACATTCGTTAGATTCAATTAAAGCTAACGCTACACAGCAGAACTAAATAGCTAGACCAAATACGATGAGTTTTATGATTGTTTCGAACAACTTTGATGTTCCTTACTATTTAAGTATCCGTATGGAAAAGGGAATGACTGCCTATTATTGGGCAACCCATCAATCTGAGTTGGCTTTATTTGAGTCTTATGAATTGGCTTATCAGTTTTATTTTCCATCTCGACATATCTGGATTCGAAGTGAAGTTAAAGTCTTTGCTCGGAATGGTGAAAATAAAGCTTAAACCATGAGAGAGATGTGCAAGGTCATTCAAGATGCTGATTTAAAATATCAAAATATATATGTAGTGGGTGATATACACGGCTGTTATTCACTTTTAATGAAAGAACTTGCAAACCTTAATTTTAACTTTGACCAAGATTTATTAATTAGTGTGGGAGATATAGTTGATAAAGGCCCGCAGAGTTATGAGTGCCTTGAGCTTATAGATAAAAAGTGGTTTACGATGGTTCGGGGCAATCACGAAGAACTATGTATTCAAGGCAACTATAATTCTTACTTTCGAAAAATCCATGAAAAATATGGCGGTGAATGGTTTTATGCACTAGAGGACAAGACTCGAAGCCAGATTGTCGCTCAGTTAAAAAAACTACCGATTATGCTTGAGCTGCATACACACCGAAAAAAGATTGGCATCCTTCATGGAGATATGCGGCTCGATAATTGGGATGCTTTGAAAGCTCACGTTGAGATGAAGAACTCGGAAGTTTCTAATACGTTCTTATCTTATGCCGAAGTTTTGTGGGGCAGGTCTCGCATAAAAAATCGAGAAGATTATGGCACTGTTCAAAATATTGACGAGATTTATTTAGGCCATACAGTGGTTGAAACTATGCTGAAGCTAAATAATTGCTTTTTTATCGATACAGGTGCATATCAATCAAACCATTTGACCTTAGTGAAGTTAGATTTTTAATGATCTTTATGAGCCAGATTAGAAATGCTCTCAAGCTATACCTTTAACTGGGTTGTGATACTAATAAAATCGCAACTAGTTTTGCTGAAAATGTGATGAATTTCTCGTTTTTACGTTTTTATACATGGACTTATTTTTATCCCAAAAACTCTCTTAAATTAAATAGGATTAATATTCAAAAACTATAAAAAATTATATTTTCTTTTAAACCATATTCATTACTATGCTTAAGAAAGAATAATAAATTGTATATTTATATTATTGTTTTTTATAAATATAATTATGAAGTAATAAATATTTAGAAAAAATGAAAATTAATTATAAATATCTATTAATAATAGCTATACAATAGTTACCTAATGTTTCTTAAATTTACAAGATGTTACTTAAGTTAAAGCATACTTACTTAAGAGCAGTCCAAATACCACTTAATAAATAGAGATACTTTAATGCCTCAATATCTGATGATTGCAGAAAGTGTGTATAGGAAAGTTGAAGAAAATGAGCTCTTTTCAGATGACACCATTGAAAACCTTAATAATCTGATGACTTTTATTCGTAAAGAAATAGCAGGAACCGTATTTAAACTTAAGTACAACTACATTGATTTCAATGAAGCTTTTAGTAAACCTCTCCATGAGTGTAAGGTGAAAATTGATGTAAGTTTAATTCCGCATTACAGTCATGAAGATGAATATATTTTATGGCTAGCAGGATTTGTCGAAAAAATTACTGAAGGCGGCCCTAAAACCCCACCTCCCATCAAGAATTTTATTCCTGAGTTTATTAGCTTAAGACTAGAGTTTGATTCAGTTGCTTTACCCGATGAGAAACCTAAAAATCAGGGTGAGGAAATTACTGAGTACTTCAATTCTCAAGCTTTCACAAAAACTTTGAAAAAGTGAAAATGACGGGCTAAATACAAATTTTAGAAAACCGCCTTCGGGTGGTTTTTTTAATTGAATTGTCACAAAGAAAGTTTAATTTAAAGTGATAACAAAAATGATGAAGATTGTCGCGAACAATAAAATCAAAAGCAATTTTCACAGACGTGGTCGTGAGGTAATTAGGGCTAATTCGAAAGAGTTGGCTTTTTTGTTTTGATCAATTTTTATTTACAAATCATACTTTGAATCGAATTATTTAGCTTCTTTAAAGCAGAACTTAGCTATTATTAAGCTTTAATATCTAATTGAATTTTAATAATAATGAAAGAGATATTTTATATTCGGAACCAAATTGACGGTCTAAAATTTAAAGATTATCCTTCTTTTTTATGGCAAAACGGAAGTAGGACACTTTAGGGTGTGCTAGGGTCTAACTAGTCTGTCAACCTTCTTTCGTCTTGCCTCCATTTGTTAGCAGTATTTGTATATCTTTAAATTTAAGTTGAATTAGAATTTAGTTTAACTATCTAATTGAATGAAAAACAATAATTATTTAACTATTTTCTATTCAACCTTACATTGACACTCTAAACCTTGCCGATTATCCTTTGCCTGCTGGCCTACATTGCCAGTCGGTTTTAGCAGACCGTCTACAAAAGGCGCACAACAATGCTGTTTGGGTTTTTGTGCGTTCTCTTAAGTCACGCCTTTATGGTGAGGCTAGGAGGGACACCTTCGGGTGTGCTGGTTTCCTTTTGTACCAGTCTGCTAACCCTTCTAGTCTTGCCACCATTATTTAGCAGTAATTGGTAAGACTCTTCTAAATCAAAAGGAGTCCGCCGTTATGCGTACTATTTCTTCTTTCTCGTTGGCAACGTTTGCCAAATTCTTTCTATTCATACCGCTTAAACAGTCTTTAAAACGGTTTAACCGACTTTAGGTTTCTACACTTTAAGAATCGTTACGACTAAAACATAGCAACAATAAACCAGAGATAGGCGAGCACACCATTATTGTGCAGCTTCTGCATGCCTGTATTTAGCGCTCATTTTAAGAGTGACGGCACTTTTCTCTCTTTTATATACAACAAAAAATTATTTTAAGCGGTATACATGAAAAATTTAGAATCTTCGTTTAGAGCACTCAGAGTGCTTCACACAGCAAAAGACTTATTTAATTTATATGGATTTAATAAGGTAGGCATTGACCGAATTATTGCTGAGGCCAAAATTCCTAAAGCCACTTTCTATAACATCTTTCATTCAAAAGCACGACTCATCGAAATGTGTCTCACTTTCCAAACAGAGGCACTCAAAGTAAAAGTATGTTCAATTTTCAATTCTTATCGTGAGCAAATGGTGCTCGATAAACTCAAGGAGGTTTATTTTCTTCATGCCCATTTAGAAGGATTTTACCATTTGCCATTTAAGGCAATTTTTGAAATTGAAAAGCTCTATCCCATTGCCTATAAGGTAGTAATTGATTATCGCAATTGGTTAATTAATGAAATTTATAAGCTGATTTTAACGCTAAAATCGACTGCCTCAGTCCAAGATGCCTATATGTTTTTATTTATGATTGATGGGGCAATGGTTCAGCTTGCAGGGGAGAATCAGATAGATGATCGAAATAGATTATTTAATTATTTTTTAACTATGGTGTATTAGGCCTAGCTTATATAAAGTGAGGCTACTAGCGCCTCACTTTATATAGACGTTTATTTGCCTTTTTTAATTTTTAAATATTCCTCGTAAGCTTCATCTGCAAAGCGTCTTAGAGAATCGCCAATCGCGGCATATTGATATTCGTTAAGGTTAGCTAAAGATGCACGGGCAGAAGGGTGCTGCACACCGAAGCCCGAACCTGGCAGTAAAACCACACCTGTTTCATCGGCTACTCTAAATAACAGTTCAGTTGGGTTTTTATTTTTCATAACCCAATCGGCAAACTCATCTCCATAGAGAATACGTGAGGTATTTTCAAGGTTGACTAGCGTGTAATAGTCGACTGCATTTGGATCTGTTGGAACCTCGACGCCCAGTTGGCGATAAAGTGCCGCATCGCGTTCACGAACAACAGATTTAACTGCTTTTTTATAGCTTTGGCGTGAGTCCATCATGTTGAATAAAGCAAATAAAACCATTTGAACTTGCTGTGGAGTCGATAGGCCCGCGGTATGGTTCAAAGCAACATTTCGGCTATCGGCAACTAAGCGGTCAATAAACTTAATGCTTGCTGGGTCGGTGGTTAAAGATGAATAGCGCTCTTCAAGCTCTTTCTTCTCTTTTTTCGATAAGTTCGCAATTTGTTTATCAAGCACATTGTTATTTGAAAGTGCAATGACACCAAGTCGCCAACCCGTTGCACCAAAGTATTTAGAGAACGAGTAAACTAAAATTGTATTGTCAGGACAGATCGCAAATAGTGATTTGAAATTATCGGCAAACGTACCGTAAACGTCATCTGTCAAAATGATCAGATCGGGGCGTTTTTTAACGATATCAGCCAAAATCGCAAGTCCTTCATCACTCATTTTTACCGATGGCGGGTTACTTGGGTTGACTAAAAAGAACGCTTTAATCGACGGATCTTCTAACTTTCTAAGCTCCGACTCTGGATATTGCCAATCGAGTTTAGGGTCTGCCGCAATTAATACTTCTTCTAGTTGATAATCATTGAGTTTTGGAATCTCAAGATATGGTGTGAAAATAGGGCTACCAATGGCAATACGGTCGCCATTTTTTATAATTTTATTTTCTTTTAATGAGTTAAAAATATAGGCCATTGCTGCGGTTCCGCCTTCAACCGCAAACAAATCTAAGTCTCTTTTTTGCATGCCTTGTACGCCCATTTCCCGCAAGACGTACTCTTTAATAATCGTTTCACTTACTCTGAGCATTCGGTCTGGCACCGGATAGTTACACCCTAAAATCCCTTCAACCATTTCAAGTAGAAAAAGATCTGGGTCTAAGCCTAACTGGTCGCGTACATAAGACACAGCTTTACCTAAAAAGACCACACCGGGTTTGTCACGGTTTTCCAAAATGAAGTTATCAAAACGTGCCTGAAGTCCAACGGGGCGCGGGAAACCACCTAAGCCCTCTGGCATATAGGAAAATGAAAATTCGGATTCGGTCGCAGAAAACAGACCTAGTTGAAAGAATGCTCTACGTGGAATAGTAGCAAGAAAGTTCGGATTACCACGCCCAGCATTTAACATCATTCGATCAGTTCTGCTTTGAGCTAATGCGATTAAATTATCTTTAAGTTCAAATGGGCTGAGTTTTGCGTATTTAGAATAATCGACTTTCCCCATGGGGCGTCTCCTTAATTATAGTGAGATGAATAAAATTTCTAATTCAATGTATAAAATCAGGCCAAGCCTACGATCAGTGGTCCGAGTAAGGTCAAGAACACATTTGCTAGGGCATAGGTGATTGCAAATGGAACGGTCGGGATAGAGTTTCCTGCTTTGTCTAAGATTGCGCCGAATGCAGGGTTTGCACTGCGTGAACCAGATAGCGCACCTGCCATGATTGCAACGTTTTTATAACGCAGAACGTAACGAGCAAACAGCATAGAAAGTAGGAGAGGAACCAGTGTTACCACAACCCCAATCATAAAGAGAGAAAGACCACTTTCTTTAATAGTTTGAATGGCCTGTAAACCTGATTGTAAGCCGACGGCAGCAACGAAACCTGCAAGACCTAAGTCTTTTAAAAGTTGTGAAGCCGCTAAAGGCATATTGCCATGCACCTGATTTCTGCTTCGAATCCAACCAAACAGAAGACCTGATAATAAAGCACCACCACCAGCACCAAGCGTTAATGGCACATCACCCAGACGAATCACAAAAAGACCAATTACTAAACCGACCACAAGGCCTGCGCCATGAAAAATCCAGTCCGTTTTTAGGCTTTCAGGTAGGGCTTTGCCTGCTTCTTTCACCAAGCGGTCAAGGTCGCTTTTTGTACCGTATACGGTAACTACATCGCCTTGGCGTAAAACGGTATCATCACTTAAAGGCTGTGGCTCATCATTGCGTTTAATCGCAAGTACATAAATACCGTGCTTTAAGTAGGCAGGCGTGTTGGCCTTCACATCCCCTAAAGTACGGTTGAGATATTTGGAATTTCTTAGGATGACATCGCTGGTATCCATAATCATTTCCATACCTTGCGATGACTGTAATTCGCTACCGATTTGCTCGGCAACTGAAACTACATTGGCACGGCGACCAACCAGTAAAATGACGTCGTCAGTTTGTAAAGTTAGTTCAGGAGCAACATCAATAAACTGATCTTTACGTTTTAACCGTTCAATCGTAATACTCGGCTCTTTTGCTTCAATCTCCGCAATAGTAAGCCCATTGGCTTGTTTAACTTTATAAATACGGCCCACAATTTCCGGCATGGCAAGCTCTTGACCCGGCGCTAATTCAAAAGCGCCTTTGAGTCGTTCACTCTGAGCTTTTAATGCATCGTCGTGAATTTCTTTACCCATAAATTTAGGCAAGATATTCACACAGACAATAATTGCTCCCAATGAACCGAAAATGTAAGTGACCGCATAGCCAATCGCGACATTTGCTTGAAGTCTTTGAATTTCTGCGAGGGGGAGATCGAGTCTAGAAATTGCATCTCCCGCAGTCCCAATAATGGCTGATTGAGTCATGCCGCCCGCAGCGAGACCCGCAGCCAAGCCTTTATCGAGATGAAAAATCTTAGCCATCACTAAAACAGTGACTAAACCACACACTGCCATGAATACTGCTAATAAAATTTCTTTTATGGACTGTGGACCCAGTGATTTAAAAAACTGAGGGCCACTTTCAAAGCCTACTGCGTAAATGAAGAGAGCAAATAAAATTGCTTTAACGCCGTTATCGACAGGTACGCCAATAAGACTTAAAACAACTGCGACAAGTAAGGAGCCTGCAACTCCACCAAACTGAAACTTTCCAAACTGGAATTGTCCAATCCAGAAGCCTATTGCGAGTGATAAGAACAATAATATTTCGGGGCTGTGCTTTAAAACACCTTGTAACCATTCAATCATTTTGATCTCACTTTTATTATTAGCTCTATCTTTAATATATAAATTTATTTATTTTTTCATTTTTAAAATACAGTATCAAAATTAATTAAGCAAACCTTCAAGTTTAGTGGTTTTCTTAAGTTTAAATATCAAAATTAATACTTTTAAAATGCTTGTGATCAATACATGTCAGTAATTCTGACTGATTAAATCAACTTATATTTTTTTAATATATTGTAAAATTTACTTACAATAATATAAGAAACATTTCATAAAATAAAATAATTTTACTTCGTCTTATTTTTAAATAAATTTATATAGTTTATTGATATATAATAAATTTTAATTTTTGTTGTTTGCTTGGTTATTTTTAATTAAATTAGAAGCTAACCTACTTAAAATTAACTTTTTGTTAAATGGGTCTCAAAACATTACATATTAAGTTTAATAAATTTCATTCAGATATACTAAACTCTTAATACTGTAATGCCTACTTTTTTAATTACTCTACTTTTAAGAAAATTAATTATTTCGAAAATCATTTTGAGGACTTGTAATTTAAAAACTAAGAATTTCTTCGTAAAAAAATTGTTTCTTCTTTGAATATAAGCCGTAATGAGTTGTCATACTTATTACTCTGGGCTATAAAAAATGAAGTTTATATAAATCTTCAATAATCTCTATGATTGTTTCAGGACCAATAAAAGTAATTCCCTAATGGAAAGACTCGTTTTTATCTACTATTAAGAAATCATCCATGCAGTCACTAATTTTTCCTTGAAGAAATGAGATTAGTTTGGCACATTGCTTAGAAGTAGAATTTTATGCAAGCGTTGTAGCAAGCAGTTCTGACAAAGTAAAAATTATAAATTTCAGAGTATAACTATGCGGCTTAAAGAATTAGCAGGTTGTGAGGAGTGCGATACAGTCTATCGTAGAACCCCGCTTGCTTATGGAAAAAGAGCTTATTGCGTATGTTGCGGCGCTGAACTCTATCGGCACACCAAACCTTTTTCGACACTGTTGGCTTTAATCTTAACGGCATTGATCGTATTTATTCTTGCCAATAGCTTTCCTATCGTAAAAATTGAATTACAGGGAAATATCTCTGAAACCACCTTACTTGGTGCGGTTTGGGTGATGTTTCATTATGATCGGGCTTTCGTTGGCGTACTCATCTTAATTACTACTTTTATTGTGCCGCTTTCCTATCTTTTATTACTTTCCTATGTGTTAGGTACGGTGAGTATATTGAAGAGAAGACCCGCATTTTTGGTGATTGCCTTACGTACACTTTATTTTATGAGAGTGTGGGGAATGGTTGAGGTGTTCTTAATCGGGATCCTGGTTACGCTCGTAAAGTTAATAGGAATGGTGTTGGTCATTCCTGAGATTGCGTTATGGGCATTTGCGATCTTGAGTGTATTGTTGGTTTATATTACTTCCATCAAGGTGAGTGATATATGGAACGAAATTGATAGGTCACTGCCATGAAAACGATAAAAAATGTGACCCCAATAAAAAGCTCGCAGCAAGGGCTGATGATTAAGCAATATCCTAGAGCCAAAGATCTCTCATTAATTGTGTGTCATTGCTGTGGTGTCGTAAATTCTGCGAAAAATGAAAAAAGACGTCTAGGCCAAAGCCATCAGGAGTTACGTTGTATTCGCTGTAATAACGTACTGCATTCACGTAAGCCCGCGAGTTTAAATCGAACTTTTGCCTTAGTGGTGGCTGCGACTATTCTCTATATTCCAGCCAATGTACTTCCCATGACGGTGACTGACTCACTTTTGGGCAGCCAGCAAGATACCATCATGAGTGGTGTTATTTACTTTTGGCAAAGTGGGGACTATCTGGTTTCAGTGGTCATTTTTATGGCCAGTATTTTTATTCCAATGTTAAAGCTACTGATTTTGTATTTTTTATTGGTGGCGGTATATCTTCAACAATCGGCAGCTTGGAAGTTTTTACCCGAGCAATGCGTTAAATTATACCGAATTGTTGAGTTTATCGGACGTTGGTCAATGATTGACGTGTTTGTGGTGGCACTCTTAACAGCACTTATTCAGATTCAATCGCTTGCGACTATTTTAGCAGGGCCGGGTTCGATTGCTTTTGGCGCGGTTGTGGTGTTAACCATGTTTGCATCTTTAAGTTTTGACCCACGACTTATTTGGGATAACTTCTACGCATCTCAAAATACAAATAAACCTTCTTCTTTTGCTTCAGAAAAACCAACGATTATTCAGGCAGAACATCCGCCGTTGAATAATGATTCCATTAATCCAAGTCAATAAAAGAACAATGAGTATGTCTGAAAATGAAATAACCTCTGGTAACTCAGATCGTCGTGATACCGATATTGAACTGGATAGCATGAATGATTTACCAGAACCTCAAGAAAAGAAAAGTCGGTGGAAGCCTCTTTTAATTTGGCTTATTCCATTGATAGCTCTTTTAATCGCGCTTTCGTTAGCGATAAAAGCGCTCTTGTCTCACGGCCCTACAATTGATGTATCTTTTAGGACGGCTGAGGGACTGGTTGCTGGTAAAACAACGGTCCGTTATAAACAGGTGGATATTGGTTTAGTACGACAGATAGATCTTTCAGAAGACCGTTCACACGTGATTGCTAGAATTGATTTGCGTAAAGATGCGAGTAACTTTGCAGCAAAAGATTCACGGTTTTGGGTTGTGCGGCCACGTATTGGGACGAGTGGGGTTTCGGGTATCGATACTTTATTGTCAGGTTCATATATTGAAGTGGATGGGGGAAAATCTGAAGAGAAAAAACTTGAATTTACTGGGTTAGAAATACCCCCAGTCATATCTTCAGATGTACCCGGGAAAATATTTTTCTTAAATGCAGATGATTTGGGGTCTTTAGATATCGGTTCTCCGATTTATTATCGTCGAATTAATGTGGGACAAATTACGGCCTATAAATTGTCCGATGATGGTAAAAGTGTAGAGCTGCAAACTTTTATCCGTGCACCGTATGATAAGTTTGTGACCACCGATGCACGTTTCTGGCAGGCAAGCGGGATCGATGTAACCTTAAATGCTTCTGGCTTTAATTTAGATACCCAATCGCTTGCAAGTATTGTGGCAGGGGGGATCGCTTTCGGATTCCCTGAAAACTCACATGCGACCACAGCAGCGAATCATAGTCGCTTTAATCTTTGGGACTCAAAATCTGATGCATTAAAAGAACCGGATGGACAACCTCGTGGTGTGATTATGTACTTTGATCATTCATTACGTGGATTGGCAGTCGGTGCGCCAATTGATTTCATGGGCATTGAAATTGGTAATGTTAAATCGATAAATGCAGAGTTTTATAACAACTATAAGCAGATTCGTATGCGTGTTGAGGCGGTTATCTATCCGTCACGTGTTGAAAATGGTTTGGCACTTAATCCGAATAGTGAAATCTTCAAAGATTTTGTTGAACATGGATGGCGTGCTCAAATGAGAACAGGCAACTTGCTCACGGGTCAAAACTATATTGCTCTAGATAAGTTCCCTAAAGCTAAACCAGCCACATTACAAATTTTGAGTGATGACCGTGTGGTGATTCCGACTACACCAACTGAACTGAGCGGGCTACAAGCACAAGTTTCTCAGATTGCTGACAAGTTAACTAAATTCCCGTTAGTTGAGATTGGGCAAGATGTACGTAAAACGCTCAACAATATGAACACAGCAATTGCCTCTACCGATAAACTGGTTAAACAATTAGATGGAAAAGTTGCACCTGGTTTACAAGCAACCTTGGACGATGTTCGTAAAACTGTAAGATCATCTGAGTCTATTTTGTCGAGTGATGCGCCGTTACAACAAGACGTACGTAAAGCATTACAGCAAATGACACGTGCGGCAGCTTCATTACAGTTAATGGCAGACTATATTGAACAACATCCTGAATCAATTATTCGTGGTAAAACACCAGAGACCGATGATGAAAAATAAAAACACTCTATCTTTTCAGCATCCTAAAGCAGCCAAATGGCTGCTTGGGAGTGGCCTGTTTTTAACGGCAGTTACCATGACGGCCTGCTCGAGTTCGCCAACGCCAAACTATTATACGATGTCTCCTAAAATCATTGCGGCTGCAAAAACAACTGTGCAGGTGATTGAAGTATTACCCGTCGGGATTCCAGACCGATTAGACCGTGCGCCTTTGGTGCTCCAAGACAGTAGTGGTAAGTCTACGGTTTTAAATAACGAACGCTGGACATCGACCATGGGTACGCAATTACGCGATACCTTGTCGGCGGGTTTACAGCAAAAATTAGGGGCAATTGATAGTTATAGCAGTGGACTTGCTGGAAACAACCAACCTTTATATCGAGTTTCTACGGACTTTTCTCATTTTGATATTGTAGATAAAAGCTATATTAATATTGCGGTCTCTTGGGTAGTGAAACGTCAAATACCGCCCACTCAATTAGAGTCAAATAATGCAAAAGTTATCACTAATGCAGGATCTCAGCTCAATTGTCGAATTGCGTTTAAGCAGCCGATTGATCAAAAAGCTAAAAAGATGGAAGGTATTGTGAATGCTTCAAGTGAGGCAATGACTCAAATTATTAATACAGTTTCTTCTTCAATTGTGGCGCTGGATTCAAACAAAAAATCGGTTATTAGCAATGGTGTTTGTTCGTAAAACGCGTCTTTTTTAACCAACCCCTTTATTTGTGTACAACAGATAAAGGGGTTTTTTATTTTAATTGCCTCGATAGGTTGAGTAACCGTAAGGGCTAAGTAATAAAGGAATGTGGTAGTGATTTACGCTTCCATCGACTTTAAAAATTACAGGTACTTCGGCAAAAAAAGTTTGTTGTTTGTTCTTTTTAAACCAGTCTTCAGTTTTAAAAGTAACTTTATAAACACCTTGCTCTAGTTTTTTATTTTCTGGATAGAGCGCAATAATACGACCATTTGAATCGGTCACTTGCTGGTTGAGTTTAACCCACTGGTTATTGGTGTTTTTTTCTAAAACGACTTCAACCTGAGAAGAGGGTAAACCCGTTTCTAGATTTAACACATGCACACTTAGCGGATTAGTTTGTGCAAATGTAGCGGAAGCTATAAATAACGAAGATAAACCAATAAATGATTTAGGCATGTTGAAGCTCCTTATGAATGAAAAACGGTTTCAATGGCTTTGCTTGCGCATTGATTGTCATTTTGGGCGCCGCCAGCACCCGCAACTCCAATCGCACCGATCACTTGGTTCTCAAAACGGACTGGTACGCCGCCACCTAACAAAAGTAAATTTGCTACGGTGGTTAAATTTTTTGCATCGGGGTTTTGGTTACTGTTTTGGCTTAAAACGGAGGTCGATGTTTTGGTAGATAACGCGGTATAGGCTTTTTTCTCGGCAGCCATTAAGTTATGCGGGCCCACCAACTCATGCCGTTCGGCAGTTAATGGATTACCACCGCGATCTACAACAACAACCGCAATATTTTGATTTATTTTTTTACATGCCTCTTTCGCACTGTCGGCTAGCAGGTGGGCAGTTTTTAGATCTAACGAATAAACTTGATTCAAAGCAGGGGGCTGTGCAAAAGTACTATTACCGAATAGCACGGCTGCTAACATCAGCCAGTTCAATTTTTTCATAATGATTGCCTCTATGTCGCTTTGAAAATCTTAAACAAATTGCTTAACTTCAAGCGTGACAATCACATTACAAAGTTGTCATCTTTCAAATGAGTCTCTACAAAATGCGTATCCTTATTATTGAAGACGAGATCAAGATCGCCAGTTATTTGGTCAAAGGATTAAAAGAGCCTGGATATCAAGCGGAGTGTGTTCACTTAGGGCTGCAAGGTTTGGAAATGCTAAAGAGAGACCAATATGACTTACTTATTCTTGATGTCATGTTGCCGGACATAGACGGCTGGAGCGTATTACAGGTACTACGCCAGTTTTCAAAAATTCCGGTGATTTTTTTAACGGCAAAAGATCAGGTGATGGATAGAGTGAAAGGTTTGGAGTTGGGTGCAGATGATTACTTGGCTAAGCCTTTTTCCTATATTGAACTGTTGGCACGTATCAAAAGTCTGTTAAGACGACAGCAATATCTGCAAGAAAATGAGCTATCTATTAGTGATTTAAAAATGGATATGGTTGGTCATAAAGTATGGCGTAACGGAAACGTAATTGAGCTGAGTAAAACCGAATTTAATTTGTTGCGTTACCTGTTGCTCAACAAAGAGCAAATCGTGACGCGCAGACAAATTGGTTCCGAAGTTTGGAATATTAACTTTGACACCGATACCAACTTTATTGACGTTGCAGTACGCCGTTTACGAAGCAAAATTGATGAGGGATATGAGTTAAAACTCATTCATACCATACGTGGCTTGGGCTATAAAATTTCGGTTAGCTTATGAACTTTAAATTTCTACGTTCTCTTGAAGTCCGTATTACATTACTGGTCACGCTTTGTTCTGCCTTAATTTTATGTTCAGTCGGCTTTATGACCTATTTGGGTATTAACCAGATTTTATTAAAGCAACAAGATAAAGCTTTAGCAGAGCGAATTAATCGTTTGGAAATTTTGCTGCAAGATAGTGAAAATGTAGAGCAAATCATTGCGCGTCCTAAGCTGTATCAAAACATGCTTGGCAACCAAGACAACTTGTTTTTGCTTATTCATAAAGACAAAACTTTAATTAATATCAATCCGCTCCACATTCAGTTACCTGAGCTTGTACAGCGCGACAGTCTTCAATTTCAAGATTTAGCCAACAAACCATATCCAACACGAATTGCATGGAAAACCATAAAAATTAATAATGAGCCTTATCTGCTCATTGCAGGTAAACAGTGGTCGGAACGCATCAATATTCTTTTACCTTTTCAAGAAAGTCTCTTGATGTATGTGATCGGGGGTGTGTTTGCAATCTTTGTGCTTTGCATTTTAGCGTGTCATTTAGGTTTACGGTCGCTACAACAACTTCGCAAGCAAACTCATTCTATTAATGCAAATCAGCTACAGAAAAGATTAAACCTCCCAAATTCACCTTTAGAAGTTGAGCTACTTTCAAAAGATATAAACCACATGCTTGAGCGTATCGAAAAAGGCTATACCCAGCTCAACCGTTTTTCTGAAGATATTGCACATGAGTTCCGTACGCCTTTAAGTAATCTGATTGGGCAAACCGAGATTGCTTTAACTGGCGAACGTTCGGTTGAACAATATGAAGATTTACTGGTTTCTCATTTAGACGATTACCAGAGATTAAAACGCATGATTGACAGCATGCTTTTCTTGGCAAGAGCCGATCAGAAAATGGTGCTTGTAAATAAACAAGAAATAAACCTCAAAGATGTTATAGATGGGCTATGCCAGATTTTTGAATATCAGGCCGAGGAACAAGACTGTCATTTTAGTTTTAATCTAGAAGCTCAAAAGTTATTTGCAGATCCTGAGCTTTTTCAAAGAGCCGTTTATAACCTTGTTTTAAATGCGTTGGTTCACGGTGGTAACAAGCGAACTATTTATATCGCAACTAAACATAAGATGATTGAGCATAAGCAATGGGTGAGTCTGACTGTCGTAACGGGTGGGGTTTCAATTGCAGATCATCAACTTGAGCATCTTTTTGAAAGATTCTACCAATGCCATTCAAGTCGAAGTGATGAGAATCAAACAGGTGGATTAGGCTTATCGATTGTTGCTTCAATTATGGATCTGCATGATGGCCGCTATAAGGCTTGTAACACGGTCGAGGGTGTGTGCTTTGAGCTTGATTTTCCATTTGCAGATGCTCCAAAGAAATACAATTAAATCCTTAATTAATGTTGCTTAATTTCTAAAATTCACACTTTGTTCACAGCCCTCTGGCGTATGTTTACACGTATGAAATAAACAGAAGAGGGCAATCATGAAATTATTATTTAAATCACTTGTCATCAGCAGTAGCCTTGCAGCGGTGAGCTTAATGCTTCCTTTGAGCACCTTTGCCGACATCAATACTAAACCTGTCGCTGTTGATTCTATTGACATTAATAAATACGTAGGTAAGTGGTATGAAATTGCGCATTTACCGATGTTTTTTCAGCGTAATTGTGTAGCCAATACAACTGCAAACTATTCTATTAACGCGGACAAAACCGTTGGTGTTTTAAATAGCTGTACGACAAAAAAAGGCGAAATGATCTCATCGGAAGGCGTTGCTTATCCGCAAAATGAAGGCAACAGTAAATTGAAGGTGAGCTTTTTACCTTCTGGTCTTAGATGGGTTCCTTTTACAAAAGGCGATTACTGGGTTTTAAGAGTTGACCCAAATTATCAGGTCGCTTTAGTGGGTGGTCCAAGCCATAAATATTTATGGATTCTTTCTCGTAGCCCTCAACTTGATGAGGCGACATATCAATCTTATCTGCAAACCGCAAAAAGCTATGGCTATGACGTTTCTAAACTCGTTAAAACAACCCAGTCAAAATAGTGAAGTGCTGGTTGCGTAGATGCTTATATTTATATCGTAACCGAGTGAACTTCACATAAAATTCATTGCGCATTTTCTAAATTAGAACCAAAAGAAATGCTTTAGATCAGGAAGAATCAATGTCTAAATTTTTTCTGCGCTGGATCGATAGCTGGTCAGATTCAGAAAATGCGCAAGTGGGTGCTTTTAGCGAATATGTCATTGAAAAGAAAATTCAATGGTTAAGAATTATTCCTTTTATTTTATTACATATCGCTTGCTTAGCTGCATTTTGGGTGGGCGTATCTTGGTTTGCTGTGATCTTCATGCTGGGGTTTTATTTTCTTCGCATGTTTGCAATTACTGCTTTTTTCCACCGCTATCTTTCGCATAAAACTTTTCAGACATCACGTATTGTTCAATTCATTTTTGTACTGATTGGGACCATGAGTGCGCAGCGCGGACCTTTATGGTGGGCAGCCCATCACCGTTATCACCATCACTTTACCGACACAGATCAGGACCCGCATTCAGCGAAAGCAGGTTTCTGGTATTCGCATGTAGGCTGGTTTTTAAATGAGCAGAATTTTGCCACTCGAAAAAAAGTCATTAAAGACTGGTTGAAATATCCAGAGCTGATTTGGCTAGACCGATTTAGTTTGCCTATTGTGATTTTGACGGCCTTAGCAATTTATGGATTAGGTTCATGGCTTGCGCAACATTTTCCTGAGTTGGGCACCAATGGCTTACAGCTTTTGGTGTGGGGATTTGTGATTTCCACTGTTCTATTAACACATGCAACTTTGTGTATTAATTCACTCGCTCATCGTTATGGTTCACGTGAGTTTAATACCCCAGATGATAGTCGTAATAACTTCCTACTTTCTTTAATTACCTTGGGTGAAGGATGGCACAACAACCACCACTTTTACGCTGGCAGTGTGCGTCAAGGTTTTTATTGGTGGCAGATTGATATCACCTTTTATGTGCTCAAACTGATGTCTTTATTTGGTTTAGTGTGGGGGCTAAAGCCCGTACCAGACAAGGTTTATCAATATAAAAAGATTAAAAATTTATCGCTAGAGAAAATTGAAAACGGTGAAGTGTTATGAAAATTGCCATTATTGGTTCAGGTATATCTGGACTTTACGCAGCTTGGAGATTGTCAGAACAACATCAAGTCACTGTGTATGAAAAAAATAACTATTTTGGTGGTCATACTGACACTCACGAGCTAGAGATAGAAGATGCTAAAGTCGCGGTAGATAGTGGTTTTATTGTGTTTAATGACTATAACTACCCGTTATTTACCGACATGCTTAAAAAATTAGGTGTAGAAACTCAAAGCAGCGATATGAGTTTTTCTGTGAATAATCTGGTCAGTGGACTTCAATATAACCCTTCAAAAAAATGGTCGCTCTTTGCCCGTCCGCAGAACTTTTTAAACCGAAAATTTCTGCAAATGCTCTCAGATTTGCTGCGTTTTTATGATGACAATAAAGATATAGATGTGGCGGATATTGATCCTAATTTATCGATTGAAGAGTATTTGGACCTTCACAAATATAGTCATGAGTTCCGTTATGAGCATCTTTATCCGATGTGCGGTGCCTTATGGTCGGCACCCGTTGAGCAAGTAGGACAAATTCCATATCGATTTGTGGTGAGCTTTTTTCAACATCACCGCATGTTGCAGTTAAAAGACCGCCCACAATGGCAAACAGTTAAACACGGTTCGGCAAGCTATATTCAAGCTATTCAAAAGAAATACCGATCCATTGAGTGGAAATTTGCAGAAGTAAAAGCTGTGAGTCGTTCACCAGAAACTGTGTTGATCGAAACCGTTGAAGGGCAAGCCCAATATGACTGGGTGATTTTTGCAAGCCACGCTGACGATAGCCTAAATTTAATTAAAGATGCGTCAGAGCTTGAACAAGAAATATTAAGTCAATTTGGTTATCAAGATAATCGAATGGTCGTCCATCGTGATCTTTCAATTATGCCTAAAAGCCGTTTGCAGTGGGCAAGCTGGCATGTACATGTAACACCAACTTCGCAAGTTCAAAACGATGAGTCCGACATACATTATGGTTTTACCTACTGGATGAACAATTTGCAGAATTTATCCTGCGCTACTCAAATTTTTTCTACTTTAAATCCGAATATGAAAATTAAAGCCGAAGACATCTTGGTTGAGCGGCAATACCGGCATCCCGTATTTGATGCAAAAGCGATTCAAGCTCAATCTCGTTGGCACGAAATTAATGGGCAAAATCGGACTTCGTTTTGTGGAGCATATTGGGGCTGGGGCTTTCACGAAGACGGCGCTCGCAGTGCGGCACGTGTTGTAGAGCAACTCTTAGCGTTATAAGAATAAATAAGGAGCTTTCAAATGTTATTAAATAAACTTGCTATCGCTCCTGCACTTATTCGTCATCGGCGTTACAGCCCTAAACCGCATGAGTTTACATCGACCTTAAATTATTTATGGTTCGATCCAGATCAATTAGATGATATTACAAAAGATTGCTCACTTTGGTCGACGGATCATTGGAATGTATTAAAGCTATCTAAAAATGATTTTTTAAACATGTATCACGGTTCTATAAGGGATAGAGTAGAGAAAGCGATACTGCAAAATAATAACTCACATCTTCGGCCAGACTGGCAAATCAGAGTCTTGGCTTTGCCTCGTAGTTTGGGTTTTAGGTTTAATTCAGTCGTATTTTATTTTGTTTTAAATAAAACTGGAAAACCCGTATTTATTGTCAGTGAAATTACCAATACCCCGTGGAATGAACGAAAAGTTTATATACACGACTGCTCAAAACAACAAAGAAATATGGGTGATTATCAGAGTTTTGATTTTCATTTTGAAAAATCATTTCATGTTTCGCCATTCATGCCTATGCAGTTGACTTACCACTGGCGGTTTAGTTTTTCAGATCAGCAAAATGTCATTCATATGCAGCTCTTTGAAGAACAAAAACAACTCTTTGATGCCACTATGTGCTTTGAACTTGAGCCCATCACATTTCCTTCACAGCAATATCGATATGCTCTTATAAACAGCCTAGCGCCTTTTAAAATGTTGTTTTCAATATATTTAGAGGCATTTAAGTTGTGGCGAAAAAAAGTTCCATTTTATCGTCATCCTAAAAAGATCAAGGTAGATAAGACATGATAAAAACATTTCTTTATGGTGAAGATGACTCACTACCGTTATTGCTCAAGAGTCTTCTCAAACTACGTCATGGACAGATCACTTTTCAGGGCGCGTGGAATGGGACGGTCGGTGAAGTTTCAGACTTACATGCTGTGATTGAAGTTCACAATCCTTTATTGATGGATCTTATTTTAAAAAATGGTGTTTTGGGAGCAGCAGAAGGCTACATCCGTGGTGACTGGAGCAGCGAGCACCTTGTCGAGTTGATCCAGATCTTGGCACGTAACCGAGCTGTATTGGACCAAATCAACCAGAATGTTATTGCTCAAGCGAGCCAGTTTTTTCTTAAAGCTTGGTATCAAAATCGAAAGAATTCTATAAGTGGTAGCCGTAAAAATATTGCCGAGCACTACGACTTAAGCAACGACTTTTTTAAATTATTTTTAGATCCGTCTTTAATGTATTCGAGCGCCGTTTTTGAAAATGAAAACATGACTCTCGAAGAAGCATCTGATTTAAAAAAAGAGATCATTTGTAAAAAGTTAGATTTAAAACCACTAGATCATTTAGTTGAAATTGGAAGTGGGTGGGGTGGTTTTGCCATTTATGCAGCTCAACATTATGGCTGTAGAGTAACCACCATTACCATTTCACAAGCTCAATATGATGAAGCCGTTACTCGTGTAAATGAAGCTGGCTTGGCACATCGAATTGATGTGCAACTTAAAGACTACCGTTTGCTCGAAGGTAAGTTCGATAAGCTGGTTTCAATTGAGATGGTTGAGGCGGTTGGTGCGCAATATTTATCGACATACTTTGATCAATGTAAAGCACTCTTAAAACCGAAAGGTTTGGCATTTATTCAAGCCATTACCATTGAAGATTTCAGATATAAAAAAGCACTAAATACAGTTGATTATATTAAGCGCTATATTTTCCCCGGTAGCTTCATTCCTAGTGTAAGTGTATTAACTCAAACTGCTTCTGAAAGCGGTTTAAGGTTAAAACATTTAAATGATATTGGTTTAAGTTATGCGCAAACACTTCATCACTGGCGAGCGCGTTTTTTAGCGGCGCGGGAACAAGTATTGGCTTTAGGTTTTGATGAAAACTTCATCCGCATGTGGGATTTCTATTTATGTTATTGCGAAGGTGGCTTTAAAGAAGGCGTTATAAGCAATGTTCACTTGTTGTTTGAAAGTACCAGTTACTAAATCAAACAGCTCAAGTAAGGAGACTGCTCATGTTTTGGAATTTACTGATTCTAGATTTAATGATCATGTTGCTGAGCTGGTTACTTGCCACTCTAAATGGCCGAGCTGGAATTGTAGATGCTGCATGGAGTTTCTGTCTGGCAGTAAACATTATCGTGTCTTCTTTACTCATTTCAGTTGCCCCAGTTGAAGTGCGCCTTTTTATTGGTATTTTTAGCGGCTTATGGTTTTTAAGATTATTTTGGCACCTGTTAAGACGTTATCAATCTGAACAAAAAGAAGATGGACGTTACGCGAGCATGCGTAAAGCGATGGGTAAGTTTCAGCATATTGGCTTTTTATTATTTTTTATCTTTCAAACACTTTTAGTGCTTGTGTTCTTTTTGCCGATGTGGATGCTCCTCAATGTAGAGACAACTGAATGGAGTAGTGGATATAAAGTCGCTTTAGTAATTGCTGCTGTCATCATGGCAATTGCCTTTATTGGAGAGCAGCTCGCTGATCAGCAGTTATACCGATTTAAATTAAATCCAGATCATCATGGCAAAACGATGGATCAGGGTTTATGGCGTTATTCACGTCACCCCAATTATTTTTTTGAATGGTTACACTGGTTTGCCTATCCAATTATTGGTTTAGCGGCAGGCCAATACGTATTGTGGATTTATCCGTTACTGATGTGGCTATTTTTATATTACGTCACGGGTATTCCATTTAGTGAAAAACAAGCAATTAAAAGTCGCGGTCAAAATTATCTTGATTATCAACAAAAAACGTCAATGTTTATTCCGCGAAAACCCAAAAAATAGGTGCGCATATGGATTTTATTGTTCATCAGTCTTTGAAAATTGTTGAAAGTGGTGTGATTCCAGATCATGCAATTCGAGCTGCAATTCGTGCTTTAAGTAAAAAGCGCTTAATCCAAGAAGGCCGTTATGACCCTGAACAAGGGGCGCAGCGCTACATGGATGTGCTTAATATGCTGAAGAAGAGCGAAATCGCCGTTGAAACGGATAAGGCAAACGAGCAGCACTATGAATTGCCGACCGAGTTTTTTCAGGCGGTGCTTGGAAAAAGACTCAAATATAGTGCATGTTATTTCCCGACTAAAACCACAACTTTAGATGAGGCAGAAGAGTTAGCTCTTCTGCTTTATTGTGAAAGAGCACAACTTAAAAACGGTCAACACATTTTAGAGTTAGGCTGTGGATGGGGCTCTTTAACTTTGTGGATGGCAGAAAACTATCCACGCTCACAGATTACGGCTGTTTCAAATTCTGCAACTCAGAAAAAGCATATTCTTCGGCAAGCAGAGTTGAGAGGTTTAACCAATGTTGAAGTGCTTACCTGTGATGTGAATGTACTTGAATTAGACCAAGACAAGTTTGATCGTGTTGTATCGGTCGAAATGTTTGAACACGTACGTAATTACCAACGTCTTTTTGAAAAAATTCAGGGCTGGTTAAAGGCAGATGGCTTACTTTGGTGTCATATTTTTTGCCATCGCTTTTTACATTATCCTTTTGAAGTGAAATCAGATTATGATTGGATGTCCAAGTATTTCTTTACTGGCGGTTTAATGCCTTCGACTTCGACTTTTTTGCATTTTCAAGAGCATTTAGAGTTGGCTCAAGAGTGGCAGTGGTCGGGTGAGCATTATATGAGAACGGCAAATGCTTGGCTTGATAACATGGATAATCAAGAAGTCGAACTAAAGCCACTGTTTAAAAAAATCTATGGAAAAGATGCCAATATTTGGTGGCAACGCTGGCGTATTTTCTTCATGGCTTGTGCTGAGTTATTTGGTTTTGAGCAAGGTCAAGAATGGGTCATTGGTCACTTTTTATTTAAAAAGCGATCATAGTAATTTCTATAGCCTATCCCGGCGATAAAGATATGATAAAAAATCGACATGATGGCAAAGCGAGTCATCCATTAGCCCAAATGTTCAATCGATATTACTGGTTGCAAATTGGTCTGATTGCATTATCGATCGTGGTCGGGTTGGCTTGTAGTGCTTGGGTGATTAAGGGCTCTTTACTTAAAACCGCTTTAGAACAGGAAATGGAGCATTACTGGTTACGCATAGAACGTAATCCAAATGCTGATTTACCAGATACTAAAAATTTATATGGATATCGGTGGAATACACAGGTCGCGCCTCAACCTTTTCGGGGCATGCATTTAGAAAGTGGCGTGCACCGAGTATTTGTTGATGGTAAAGAACGAATGACGGTTTATGGTGAGCGTAATGGTCAGCATGTTCTATTGGTATTTGGCGAAAGTAATGTTAATAAGCTGATCTGGTTATTTGGTCTTGCTCCACTCATGTTCAGCTTATCTGTTTTATATAGCTTTTTGTGGTGGTCAAACCGAAGAGCAAGACGCTATTTTTCCCCGATTACGCGCTTAGCGAATGCTTTAGAAAATATTGATTGGGCACATCAAGATACTCAGGCATCTCCTTTTAGAGATATTAATACCAATGGCAACATGGAAGCCGAATATCTTAAACAAGCTTTAGAAAAATATCATCAGGTTTTAAGTGATTTTATCCGACGCGAAAGAGAATTTACTGGAGATGTGAGTCATGAGTTACGCACTCCGCTCACGATTTTGAAAGGTAATGTGCAACTGTGTCAGGCGAAATATGGAGACGATAAATCTTTAGTCCGTCTTCATAACACAATTGAAGATATGCAGCTGCTCGTTGATACCTTACTTGCGATTGCACGTAATACGGTACAGAGCTTGCCATCTGAGAAAAATTTATTATCGAAAACGGTAAAGGATCTTGTTGAAAGTTTAGAAGCGGTAAGTGCAGGTAAAGGGATACAGATTAATATTCAACCTGATGTTTCTGAGCAGCCACGTTGGTTATATCCTTCGATGACTCAAATGGTTTTAGGTAATATTTTACGTAATGCCCTTAACTATTCTCAAGGCTCACAAATCGACATTATTCAACAAAAAAACAGCCTGATTATTGCAGATAATGGAATTGGAATTTCTTTACCTAACGATGTAAAGGTGCAAGAGCTCAGCGATTCGCAACTTTCCTTAAAGGCTAAAGGCCATGGCATTGGTTTGCAATTGGTACAAAAGCTTTGCAAACAACTAGGATGGAGAGTGGAGCTGTTTGATCGACAATATTATTTAACCACTCATCCTGAACTCGATTTGGAGCTAACCACAGGCTTAATTGTTGTGGTCTATTTAAGTTAAGTCGCGGAATCTTCCAAAGCAATTTTTAAACCGACACCTGCCACTGTATGTAATAGCTTTGGGTCAAAAGGTTTATCAACCATTTTTCTTAGGTTATAGATGTGACTGCGTAACGCATCACTTTCAGGCTCTTCGTCGCCCCATAATTCCATCATCAATTCTTGCTTAGTCACTACTTTTGGAGACTGACGCATTAAAATTTTTAATAGTTTAAATTGAATAGGGGGTAACTCGATATTATTTCCGGCACGAACCACGGTTTGAGTTGCGCTATCAAGAATTAAGTCGTGAATTTGAATTTTATGGTGAGTGACTTCGCCAGCTGCTCTTTTTATTAATGCACGAATCCGCATCACTAGCTCATTAAAATCAAAAGGTTTTACCAAATAATCATCTGTGCCAGCAGTAAAACCTTTAAGTTTGTCATCTAAAGTATCTCTTGCTGTCAGCATAAGAACGGGAATATCAACGCCTTGTTCGGTGCGTAGCCAGTTGCATAGGTCATAACCCGAGCCATCAGGCAGATTTATGTCGAGCAGCAAAAGATGATAATGCTGAGATTTGAGAAAAGTCCGTGCAGCATCTAAATTACGTGCATGATCGACAACATAACCATGCACTTCAAGAAATTCGCAGACTGTTGCTGCAAGTTCAAAATGGTCCTCAACCATGAGGATAAAGTGATTACCCATGAGATTTTATTAAGCCATTAATTTAATAGTTGTTGTTTTAATTTAGCATTAAACGGTTCGCTACCAAACCAGATTTTAAAATATTGATTTGCATTCGGATTGTTCAAAGAGCCGAGCAGCTTCTGGTTTAATTTTAATTCTAGTTTTTGATTTTCATGTTGATAGTAGAGACTATAGAGATCTCCACTCTTAATTGGCCTATATAGTTCATTAATATGATTAAGCGGAGATTTAGCATCAAAGCCGCTAACATTTTTCTTCAAAAAGTGGGTGGCTGCGCGTTTAAATGCCCACTCGGGAATATCGCGGTTATAGCTAAACTCCATTTTGATGCTTTGGCTTTGCCAATTTTTTAGGCAATTTTCAGCAAAGTAACTGACATTTCCCACCTTCTTGCTCGTCACCATTAAAGGCGCTGAACTGCATTTTTTCAGTTCAGCCGCATTCGCTTGAGATACGATTAAGATTCCCAGAAATATCAAGATTCGACTTTTTTGAACGGCAATATCCATTTATATACTCCTCCAAATATTGGTAAAGAACGGTAAAGGCCATTTGCCGGATCCCAATAATCTTGCTGGAAAATAATTTTTTGTTGCTCATTAATCTTAATTTGACTAATTCCATAAGAAGCCATGGTTTTTGAGCGACCTAGCATTTTAAAGTCATAGGTCATGTACCAATGAATGTAGGCTGTATCTTGGTGATGAGTTGCGCTAATGAGTTTTACAGTGACATTACTCACTCGGGCATTCATGCCTTCAAAATGCTTAATCAAATCTGCTTTCTGAGAGAACTGCGAGAGTGTATCGTTGATATAAAGTTGATCAGCGTAAAGATGACTCGCGTTATTCACAAAAGTAGGGGTACCAAGCGTATTAAATGCAGCGACAAAACGATTGCCGACATCTAGCGCCTGTTGGTCATCTAATTCTATACCAGTAATTTTTTGTTCAGCTTTGCCATAGTCACCTGAGTAAGTAGGCACACTTTTACACGCCGTTAAACCTACCAAGGTAATCAGCCCTAGGGCTGTAGTTATAATTTTCATGTCGATATCCAAGCCAACTTTATAAGATTAAATTAAAGAGCTGGTCGTGAATTTTGCGTGAATTCTTATGTTTTAGAGTTTGGGATTTATGGGGGAGTTTTCTGTTTTGGGAAGTTCATAAATAAGGTCTATTGAACTTAGAAATTTCTTGGGAGTCCACAGCTTTTCATATTAATAAATGGGAGAGGCTAGAAATAAACTAAGAAAGCAATTTTATTCTAGCTGGGCTTTACTCATAAGAGATATAGATAAGTTTTGAATAAATAGAAGGATTTAATAATGAAAACAATCGGTTTATTAGGCGGAATGAGTTGGGAATCTACAGCGCTTTATTACCAACAAATCAATAAAATGGTTCATCGTAAATTAGGGAAATTGCACTCAACTAAGATCATTATTAATAGTGTCGATTTTGAAGAAATAGCAGCCTTACAAGCGAAAGGTTTATGGCAAGAGGCTGGCGCATATTTAGCTGAGCAAGCACAAAATTTGGAAAAAGCAGGGGCAGATTGTATTTTAGTATGTACTAACACTATGCACAAAGTTGCTGCACAGATTGAAGATTCAATTACGGTTCCTTTCTTACACATTGCTGACGCAACGGCAAAAGAAATTTTGAGTCAAAATATTGGTAAAGTTGCACTGTTAGGGACAGCTTTTACAATGGAGCAAGATTTTTATAAAGTTCGATTACGAGTTCATGGAATTGAGGTAATTATTCCAAATGAAGTCGATAGAAAGATCGTCCATCGCATCATTTATGAAGAACTTTGTTTAGGTGTGATCAACCCAGATTCGTAGCAAAAGTACATCGCTATTGTAGAAAGACTCATAGCTGAAGGTGCCCAAGGGATTATATTGGGTTGTACCGAAATCTGTATGTTGATTGGTGAGCTTAAATTCTCGGTTCCTTTATTTGATACTACGACCATTCATGCAAAAGAGGCGGTAAGTTTTGCTTTAACTTAAGAAGATAAATTAAATAAATTAGAATGAATAAATTGCTAAGAACTAATTTAAAAATGGAGGATAAATTTTGAAATTTAGATCAAAAATTGATTGGTGGCTTTTACTCATATTTATTGTTATCACTGCCAATATTGTTATAAAAATTTATGAAGCAAATCATCTTTATTCTTTAGCTTCAAATTTTCCACATCTCCTCATTTATAGTCTAGTCATTTTTATTATTTGGCTTCCCATCTTTAATACTTATTATGTAGTAGAAAACAATACTCTACTGATTAAGAGTTTAGTATTCCGATGGAAAATTAATATTAATGATATTACCCAAATAGAGCCTACTCATAATCCACTTTCCTCTCCAGCACTCTCATTAGATCGACTCAAAATTTATTATATGAAAAATGAAAAAATCGCAACGGTTATGATTTCACCGAAAAATAAAGAAGCTTTTTTGCAAGCGATAAACAAAAGACTCTATTAAAGTTGCTTGTTTAATTGTAGACATAAATTACGCTATTTCCATGACGACAAAAAATAAATGGTGATAAATCATGACTAAACGTTTTTTTCTGCCAGTTTTAGGCACTACGGTTTTAGTTACATTAGCTGGATGCGCTTCATCCTCGCAATATCCGATTACTGAGAGTTATGGTCCAGATCCAAAGTTACCTGAACCTAAATCAAGTTTATTTCCTACTGTTAATATTGCACCTGCAGAAGGCTGGCCGAGTGGGGTAATGCCAAAACCCGCGGAAGGTTTAAAGGTGAAAGCATTTGCCAAAGGACTTGAACACCCACGTTGGCTTTATGTATTGCCGAATGGCGATGTATTGGTTGCTGAAACGGATGCTCCGCCTAAACCAGAAGACAGCAAAGGCATTAAAGGTAAAATAATGTCTTTTGTGATGAGACGTGCAGGCTCATCTCATCCGAGCGCAAACCGTATTAGCTTACTTCGTGACACTAATGGAGACGGAGTTGCCGATCAGAAAACGGTATTTCTTCAAAACTTAAATTCTCCATTTGGTATGGCATTGGTCGGTAATAATTTATATATCGCTAATACAGATGCACTGGTGCGTTTTCCTTATCAGGAAGGTGAAACTCAAATTACGGCCAGTGGAACCAAAGTGTTGGACTTACCGGGTGGCCCTTTAAATCACCATTGGACCAAGAATGTCATTGCTAACGCGGCAGGTACAAAGCTCTACATTACCGTTGGTTCTAACAGTAACGTTGCTGAAAATGGTTTAGATCAAGAAAAAGGTCGCGCACAAATTACAGAGTTTGATATTGCAAGCGGTCAGTCACGCCCATTTGCAACAGGACTGCGTAATCCAAATGGTATGGCTTGGCAACCGCAAAGTGGAAAACTCTGGACAGTAGTTAATGAGCGCGATGAAATTGGTAGTGACTTAGTACCTGATTATATGACATCAGTCCAAGACGGTGGTTTTTATGGATGGCCTTATAGCTACTATGGTCAACATGTAGATGTGCGAGTAAAACCACAAAATCCGGAAATGGTTGCTCGTGCAATTAAACCCGATTATGCACTTGGTAATCATACCGCTTCTTTAGGTCTTGCATTTTACACAGCTGAACTCATGCCACAATTTAGAGGAGGCGCATTGATCGGCCAGCATGGTTCTTGGAACCGTAAGCCTCACAGTGGTTATAAAGTCGTTTTTGTACCATTTAGAAGTGGTCAACCCTCTGGTCCACCACAAGATATTTTGACCGGATTCCTGAGTGATAAAGGCAAAGCGTATGGTCGCCCTGTGGGTGTAGCAATTGATTTCTCAGGTGCTGTGTTAGTTGCTGATGATGTAGGCAATACGATTTGGCGCGTTTCACCAGTTGCCGAGACGACTTATGAAGCTCCAATGAAACATGCTATTGGAACCCCGCCAGGCACACCATAAAGTTTATCAAAAATAATTTATTAGCATGGGCGACCTTTAAGCTTTATAGAGGCTCGCCCAAATGGCTATTATTTAATTTTTAAATAACTGAACAAAAAAAATACTAATTGGACTTTATAAGCCAACTTCTCAAAAATGAATATGTGAAAACGATAATGATGTTTAAGGAACAAACACATGAATACACATATTCGAATTGCCGTAGTTGGTGGTGGTATTGCTGGTCTGGCTTTAGCAAGTAATTTAAGTAAATACGCCCATTTAGACGTGCAAATGTTTGAATCTGCACCTCAGTTTTCTGAAATTGGGGCAGGGATTTCTTTTGGTGCCAATGCAGTCAAAGCAATTGAACTGTTAGGTTTAGCCAATGAATATCATGCAATTGCAGATAAAGTATCGCCACCATTTCAAGATGTTTGGTTTCAATGGCGCAATGGTTATACCGATGAATATTTATCTGCATCTATCGCGACAGGTGTAGGGCAGTCATCTGTTCATCGTGCTGATTTTCTAGATGCAATTATTCCTCACATGCCTACGCAAAATGTCCATTTTTCTAAACGCCTAGAGGCGATTGAAGAACAAAACGATCAGGTGATTTTGCACTTTAATGATGGTAGTCAGCATGAATGTGACTATTTGATAGGGGCTGACGGTATCCGCTCCGTGGCTCGCCAATATGTTTTAGCTTCTCATCATTTACCACCAGTTCATCCACGTTTTTCAGGAACTTGGGCATATCGTGGCATTATTTCTCACACTTCATTTAAAGAAGCTTTGCAACAAGTAAATGGTGATACAGATTTAGCAGATATTCCCCAAATGTTATTGGGTAAAGATAAACATATTTTAACGTTCCCAATTCGTAAGGGGGAGCAAATTAATATCGTTGCTTTCTGCTCAAACCGCGAAGATACAGTACTACCAGCCGATACACCGTGGACCAAACCTGTAGATAAAGCTCAAATGCTTTCCGATTTTTCAGACTGGAGTGAAAGCTGCCAAACATTACTCGGTTTAATTGAACAGCCTTCCATTTGGGCCTTACATGAAATTGAAGAACTTTCGACTTATCAAAGTACCTCAGGTCATGTCATTGTCATGGGTGACGCTGCACATGCCATGTTACCTCACCAAGGTGCTGGAGCAGGCCAAGGTCTTGAAGATGCATTAATTCTTGCGGCCTTATTGTCGACAAAACACTTACAAGCAGATCAGTTAACCGATGTGTCTTCAATATATGAAAAGCTCCGTTTAAAACGTGCTTGTCGTGTTCAGCAAACCTCTCGTGAGTCTGGCGAAATTTATGAGTGTTATTCAACTCAGTACCCAACGTTTGCCGAAATTGGCGAACATCTTGAGCATCGCTTTGATTGGTTATGGCAACACGATCTAGAACAGGATGTTGCAGAAGCACAGCAACAATTACATCAGCTAGGAATGGCAACCATTTAAATAAATTTTTGTTTTACACACAATTTGCTAAGGAAAGCAATTATGGAAAAACTAAATGCAAATCAATTGATTGATGATGCAAGATTAACACCATTACATTGGCGGGTGATCTTGCTGAGTGCGCTCATTATTATTTTTGATGGCTATGACTTAGTCATTTATGGTGTTGCATTGCCTAAGCTCATGCAACATTGGCAATTAGATAGTATGACTGCTGGATTGCTGGGCAGTGTTGCATTATTTGGCATGATGTTTGGTACAATGATTTTCGGTAGTTTGGCCGACAAATTAGAGTCGTATGGCTTTAGCCGTAAGCGTTTAATTATACTGTGTGTCTTCATTTTTAGCGGTTTTACGGTGTTATGTGGTTTTGCCAACAGTCCTAAAGAGTTTGCCATTTATCGTTTTATTGCCGGCCTAGGTTTGGGCGGTGTAATGCCAAATGTTATTGCCATAATGACCGAGTTTGCCCCAAAGAAATTACGATCAACTTTGGTATCGCTCATGTTTAGCGGCTATGCGATTGGCGGGATGAGCTCAGCGCTTTTAGGCATGTGGTTGGTTCCTAAATTTGGTTGGCAAATCATGTTTATTCTGGCGGGTATTCCACTCATTTCATTGCCGATTATTTGGAAATTTTTACCTGAATCAATTGATTATCTGGTTCGCCAAAAAAAATGGAATGAGGTGCGTGACTTACTTCAACAATTAGCACCAGAACAAAGCATAACTGATCATACGAGTATCGTATTACACCAAGAAAATCAACAAACTGTGGCTCGACCTTTGGTTGCTCTATTTACCGAGAACCGTGCTTTAGTCACTGTATTTTTCTGGCTGAGTGTATTTATGGCTTTACTCATGGTGTATGCGCTCGGCAACTGGATACCAAAACTTATGGTCGAGGCCGGATATGATTTATCAACCAGTCTGGTCTTTTTACTGGCACTAAACTTGGGCGGGATGTTGGGCGCAATCGGTGGCGGTTACTTTGCTGATCGTTTTCACCTAGGTAAGGTCATTTGTTCACTCTTCTTTGCAGGTGCAGTGTCGCTCTACTTGCTCAGCTATGCTTTACCTATGGTCATTTTATATCTCTGTATTGCCATTGCAGGAGCGGCGTCTATCGGCGGGCAAATTTTATTGCTCGCTTATATGGCTCAGTTTTATCCTTCACCAATTCGCAGTACTGGCATTGGTATGGCTTTGGGTGTAGGCCGTATTGGGGCGATTTTAGGTCCGATTTTATGCGGCTGGCTTTTAAGTTTGCATCTACCGATTGAATATAATTTTATCGCGTTAGCCATTCCTTGCGTGCTGGCAACCTTAAGTGTTATTGCCATAAGTATTTATAATCGAACTAAACGTGTAATGCTGAATTCAAGTATATCTTCATAAGAATTAAGCGCTTTTATTCCCGTAAAGGAACTAAACTCTAAGCAAAGAAGTTAAAGTCTTTGTTTAGAGTATTTAAAGGATCAGAACCATGGATTTAGGTTTGATTAAAGTTTTTGTCTGTATTTATGAGTCTCGGCATATTAGTAAAGCTGCTGATAAATTAAATTTGAGCCAGCCTTCTGTAACTTATAATTTGAACCGTTTACGCCGTCAGTTAAATGATGAATTGTTTACCCGAAGCAGAGGTGGCGTCGAACCTACAAAAGTTGCACATGAGCTTTATCCGATTTTTCATCAAGCAATTTTTAATATTGAGTCAGCGATTGCTCAAGCACAGGAATTTCATCCTGAAAACTCAAATAAAACTTTCCGAATTGGACTCTCGGACGCTGGAGAGATTTGCCTCTTGCCTAGTCTTATGGCTTTTTTACAGAAAACAGCACCCTATATTCAAATTGAGATTGAAGAGATTCAGTCGTCTAAGGTTGAACAGTGGCTTATTGATGGCTTTTTAGATCTAGCCGTATTTAATAGTACGCAGACCATAATGCCTAAAATAGAAACACGTACTTTATTTGAAGAAAGATATGTATGCATTGCTAGAGCTGACCATCCACGGCTACAGCAGCAACTGACGTTAGAGCAATATTTGCAAGAAGATCATGTTGCCATCAAGTCATCGACAGGGCACATCCAAGTTGAGCAATATTTAAAAACAATGGATTTGAAGCGACGAATTCGTTTAGAAGTTCCACATTTTAGCGTTTTACAAGGTGTTTTGCAGAGTTCAGATATGTTGGTGACTTTACCATCGCGAGCAGCTCGGCATTATCTAGCTCATGGTAATGTCCAAATGTTTGAATTACCTTTTGCTATGGATTCTTTTAAAGTGAGCTTGAATTGGTTTAATCGTAGTGATGATATTATTGCCAGAAAATGGCTGATTCAATCTGTCGGTCAAATATTTGAAGTTTTATAAGAACTATTTACAACTATTTAAAATTTTATTTTCAGATTAAGAGGTTTGATCTAAGAGGTTAAAGTTATTTCCAATTTATGTTTAAACTTTGATAGCATTCGCGTTATACACAATAAGAATTGTATATAAATTATGACAGATCAATTAAGAGCAAAATTTGAGAATTTAGAACTGAACGCAGGTTTAGGGAAAATCAGTGCCTTTATTTCAATGTCACTCAGCTTGCTTTGTTTGTTTGGTGCATTATGTTTTTTATTTCCCAGTGTATTAACCACCCCAGAACTCCGTCCTATTTACGCAAAACACTATCATCTTTTTTATTATGGGCTGATCACAGGCATTATTATTAGCGCTGGCTTTGGTGCATTTAGTGCAATTATTCGTCAAAATCGATATGGTTTTTATGGGTTATGTTTTTCACTTGTGGCAGCGGTTTTGGGCTGTGATGTAATTGAAGCACCCGTTTTACCAAGTGTACCGTTTTATGCAGGTATCGATTATTTTGTACTGACTTTATTTATTTTAGCGTTTGTTTTTATTCCACTCGAAGGTTTTTTTGCTAAAAATCCTGAACAAAAAATATTAAGAGTAGGATGGGTGACCGATATGAAGTATTTCATGGTCAGCCATATTGGTATTCAATTATTCAGCTTTTTAACCGTCATGCCGATTCAATATTGGATTACACATTTGCCCGATAATCCAATTGTGCCTTATGTACAAGCTCAACCAATTTGGCTGCAATTTATTGAGTTGCTCATTGTGGTCGACTTTACGGTGTATTGGTTGCACCGCGCTATGCATGAAGTTAATTTCTTATGGCGCTTTCACGCGATTCATCATTCGACTGAATATATGGATTGGTTAGCATCTTCTCGTTTACATGTCATTGAAGTGTTAATGACCCGCTTTATTGCGACTTTACCGATTTTCCTGTTAGGTTTTCATACTTCAGCTGTTTTTGCTTATTTAATTTTTATTTCGTTTCACGCTATTTTCATTCATTCCAATGTGCGTTTTCGCTTTCCTTATTTACGCTGGATTATCGCAACGCCAGAATTTCATCATTGGCATCATTCTTCAGAAAAACCTGCCATTGATAAAAATTACGCCGCTTTTATTCCTCTATACGATGTCATTTTTAAAACCGTCTATATGCCTAGTCATTTGGCGAGCGTGTATGGAACGGTGGGTTATAAAATTCCAAATAGTTTTATAAAACAATTTACGTGGCCATTTAAAAAGTATGTAAAGTGTTTTTTAAAACCTTGGCGTGATCAGTAAAATAAAAAACAGCCTTGATGGAGGCTGTTTTTTTTAATCATTATTTGCTTTTAATATTTTTAAAAATCATTAGAAGGGCAATCAGCGCAAGACCAATAATTAAACTCATATAAATATTGGCACTGTTCATAAGTCCGATTTTACCCACAAAGTAGCCTGCCAGAATTGCTGGAACACTAAAAGCCAAATAGCTTTCAACAAAGAATGCAGCCATTAAACCTGCGCGTTCTTCCGGTAAAGCGAGGGGCATGACTGTGCGAATTGCTCCCATGAAAGCTGTACCAAAACCCACTCCGGTAATAATAGAACCAATAAGTAGAACCACAGCACTTGTAAAATTGATCGCTAAAAATAAAACGGTTGCACCAATAATGATGGATAAGGTGCCCGTGAGCAAAATACGAAAATTGGTAGATTTTCTAAGAGTCAGAATCCCTGCCGCACCTGAAAGGGCGAGCGCCATAAACATACTGCCGTTTAGCCAAGCTGAAGATGTCTGAAAAATTTTTGCCAGTAAAGAGGGCATAAGTGATAAGAAAAAACCACTGACCATCCAAAGCGCGATATTAATAGGACTAATACTTAATAGAGCACCTCTTGCTTGATGAGGAATAGCCATGTTGGGTTTTAATGAAGCCAGAGCTCCTGATCTTTTGCGTACAGTCTCAGGATTAAAAAAACTTAAAATGAGTTCAACTGCAAACAACATACATAAGAGTTCAAAAACCAGATGTAAAGGTTGAGCTGAAAATTGCAGAATAAAACATGTAATAAAAACTCCTACTGCCATGCCGACCATTGGAGCAATACTATTAATTAGAGAACCATGATGCTTACTAAAATCTAAGATTGCAGCTCCAATTGCAGAAACGGCAAGACCTGTTGCGATACCTTGTAGGCCACGCGCAATAAATAACATCGAAACATCTGAGGCAAAAAGGAAAAAACTCATTGAAGCGATTTGCAAAAAAATTGCTGAAATAATGACGGGCCGACGTCCGATATAATCAGATAAAGAACCAATAATGAGTAAAGAAGCAAGTAAGGTAAACGCGTAGGTTGCAAAAATTAAAGTTAAGATAACGGGCGAAAATTGCCATGTCTGCTGATACAGACGATATAGTGGCGTAGGGGCACTAGACGCCGCCATGAAGGTCATGAGCGTGATTGTGTTTAAGGTCAACGCCACTTTTGAATCTAACTGAAAAACTGATCCAGACCGTTTTGAACTTGAATTGTTCATATAAGATGAATAACATTAAAGCGAATATTTAGCTTTTATACATTATTTTTACACTAAAGCAAATAATTAGCTTTAGTGTATTTTGTATATACAAATAATATTTTAATTGTTTTTTCTTGAAGTAGAGCTGATTAATGGCAAAAGTTGTTACTGGGTTACGTCCAGGTGGTCGTAGTGAAAGAATTCAAACTGCGGTACATCAAGCAGTAAAAGAGCTTCAAAAAAATTTAGAGCAAAGCCAAATTACTATACCTATGATTGCTCAAAAAGCAGGAGTAACACCTTCAACTATTTACCGCCGTTGGGGCGATATCAATCAGCTATTTTCAGATGTAGCTCTAAATGAACTTAAGCCAGATATGGAGCCAAAAGATTTAGGTTCATTTCAACTTGATATCACGGCATGGATTGAACAATATTTTGAAGAATACTCTTCTGAAGTTGGTCAAACATTATTGCGTGATGTGCTATATACAAATGATTCTTCAAATGCTCGAAAATGTGAAACTTTAATTATTCAACAACTTGATATTATTCAGGCCAGAGCTAAATCACGTAATGAACTAACTATAAATAATGAAGAAATTATTGAAGCTGTGATTGCACCTATGCTGTTCCGTATTTTATTCACTGATCGAGCGTTAGGCTTAGACTATGTCCAAACTTTATTAGCACGTTTATTTAAAGCACATTCTCATGTCATTTAATTAAAAGGATGGCTTGAGTAGAATATTTACCGAAATAAGTAATAGCTTATAGGGTTGTAAAATTATATATCAATTTTTCTTATTATTTTTAAATTAAATTTTCATAATTCATAATCTACATGTTTTTTATAAAATCATTTATTTAATAAATGTTTTGCACATGTGACATCATTAAGTCTACATACCCATTCTTGTGTTTGCTTTTGTTAAAAATATAAAAGATAAATAATAACTTAGAGTAGAATTTATTAATATTTTTATCTTTAAAAACTCAAAAATTAAAATGATTTTATACAGTTTAATGCATGATTACTGAATTTGACATTTTTTAAATTTATAACACAGCCCGTTTTTTATTCTTTACAATGGCTTTTCCTTGATAAAGCAGCTTGTGGTGCACGCTTTATATTTTATTTTTTTATCCCCATCAAAAAGGTATTTAGATAATGGATTTCAATACCCTTGACCAAGAAACGGTACAGAAAAAACAGAAGTTTCACCAAATTTTGTATGTACAGGTCATCTTTGCAATTATTTTGGGCATTTTAATTGGTCATTTTTACCCAGAACTTGGCGAAAGTTTAAAACCGCTTGGTGATGCATTCATCAAGATCGTTAAAATGATTATTGCTCCCGTCATCTTTTTAACTGTTGTTACAGGCATTGCCAGTATGACAAACATGAGCCGAGTTGGCCGTGTAACTGGTAAAGCTATGCTTTATTTCCTTACTTTCTCAAGCTTGGCGCTTGTGGTTGGTATGATTGTGGCAAATATTATCCAACCTGGTAAAGGTCTTAATATTGATCCCGCTACCTTAGTCAACGACAAAGTAAATACTTATGTTGAAAAGGCGCATGCAACAAATATTACTGACTTCTTCATGAATATTATCCCGCAAACACTCGTCAGCCCTCTGGCAGGAGGCGAGATTTTGCAGGTTCTGTTTGTAGCGGTGTTATTTGGTATTTCTTTGGCTGCATTGGGTGACCGTGCACGTCCAATTACCGACTTCTTAAATAACTTAACAGCTCCAGTTTTCTATCTGGTTGGTATGTTAATGAAGCTAGCTCCAATCGGTGCTTTTGGTGCAATGGCTTTTACCATCGGTGCGTATGGAATCGAATCAATTGGTAATTTATTACTATTAATTATGACGTTCTATATTACAGCGGTGTTGTTTGTCATCGTGATCTTAGGAGCTGTAGCTCGTTATAATGGCTTCTCAATTATTCATTTAATTCGCTATATCAAAGATGAACTTTGGCTGGTTTTAGGGACAAGTTCTTCTGAAGCAGCTTTACCATCTTTAATGGATAAAATGCAAAAAGCAGGTTGTGAAAAATCGGTAGTCGGTTTGGTGATTCCAACAGGTTACTCATTTAACCTTGATGGTACAAATATCTACATGACTATGGCTGCTCTGTTTATTGCCCAAGCGTGTAACGTAGACTTATCCATTAGTGAACAAATTGCCTTACTTCTTGTGGCAATGGTAAGTTCTAAAGGTGCAGCAGGGGTGACTGGTGCAGGCTTTATTACTCTGGCTGCAACTCTATCGGTTGTACCAGCTGTTCCTGTTGCAGGTATGGCGTTAATTCTTGGTATTGACCGTTTTATGTCTGAGTGCCGTGCATTAACAAATTTAGTTGGTAATGCTTGCGCAACAATTGTTGTTGCACGTTGGGATAAAGCTTTAGATAAAGATCTTTTAGATAAAGCCTTAAAGAACCATAAAGCAGAATAACCTTATAAAAAAATCTGTAGCTAAGGGCAATTTGGGAGAGTAGCCCAGCTACAGATTTTTTTTAACATCTAAAAATATATTTTAATTAAACCATTCTAAAGTTCTGCTATTACTTATCTTTTTAAAAAAGACAATCTTAAATAAAAAATTGTGTCGTAAAAATTATGCTTTTAAGTGATCCTCAAACTCTTCACCTAATTGCATCGCTAATGAATTTCCTGCCAAATCACAGGTCACTAAACCATATTCTTTTTTAAAACTGAAAGTAAAACCTTTTCCATCAGCAAGATTTTTAACTGAATACCCTAACTTTTCTAACCAAATACGAAACGCAATCAAATTTTTAGCTTTAACAACCTTTTTCACGTGAGAACTCCTTCTATCCGTGGCATTACATCTTATTTATTAATAGGGTTTTAATTAGATTTTTTAAAGGGGGAAATCTTTGTTTTATTTTGCAACTTGTAAAAAAAGTAAGATAGAGAAAGAACAGTTTTCATTTTTATAAAAATATGGTGGTGTTATGTAACTAAAAAATAAAAACTTTTATTTAAAAAAGTGTTCTTCAGCATGTTTATAAAAAAATATAAATTTGGCGAAATTTTAAAAAAAGCTGAATAAATAAGAATAAAGTAAATGTAAAAAATAATTACCATGAATCTGAACTATGCAAAAAGATACAGTTCTTAAAATGAAACCGTATCTTTTATTGAAAATTAATTTTAGAAATTATCTTTAAGGGCACGTAAGTGAGCAAAGTCTTCGGCACTTTCTGCACGGAGAAAAGGATTTGTTGCTAATTCGAGTTCTATGGTACTGGGTAGGGTGATTAATCCTTGCTTACGTAGCTCACGGACTTCTTCAGCTCGTTCAGATAAAGCATGGTTGTGTGGTTCTACCGTTAATGCAAATTCGGCATTTGAAAGTGTGTACTCATGCGTGCAATATACCTTGGTTTGTGTGGGTAATGCTGCTAAACGACTCAGTGAGTGATACATTTGTTCTGCCGTACCTTCAAATAATCGACCACATCCCATTGCAAATAAAGTGTCGCCGCAGAATACAGCTTCTAACTCTTCAATAAAATAGACAATATGACCTAAAGTATGACCAGGGGTCGCAATAATCTCTACTTTTAAATCATTAAACTTTAGATGGTCATTATGCTGTAACGGATGGGTAATCCCTGGAATTTTTGAAAGCTCATCACGTGGACCATACACTGTAATATTTTGGGCAGCAGTTAAATCAGCAACTCCACCGATATGGTCTTTATGCCAATGTGTAAGCCAGATTTGTTTTAAATTTAACTGATGATTCTGACAAAATTGGGTAACGAGTTCTGCCTCTGTTGGATCAACTGCAACAGCTTCTTGGGTTTCAGTATCTTCTAAAATCCAGATATAGTTTTGGAGGGCATTCTGTACATCAATAAAATGAATTCTATAACGCATTGTTTTATCCTAAAACCAAATCCAAAGAGTAAATAATCACTAATTTTGATCATAACAGAAAATAGTATTAACCCACGCACTCAACTAGTTGATGAAAAGGATTTATATAAAACAAAAAAGCCCCCATGTAGGGAGCTTTTTATATGGATGATTTAACGTACTTTTGCGAGCCAGTTGCCTAGTGTCTGTACAATCTGTACTAAGAGCAATAGGACGATCACTGTTAAAATGACCACACTTGTATCAAAACGTTGGTAACCATACGAAATAGCTAAATCACCAATACCACCTGCGCCAACTGCACCAGCCATTGCTGTTGCACCGATGAGACTGATGGTCGCTGTGGTTAAGTTTAAAATAAGTGAACTGCGTGCTTCTGGCAAAACAAAGCGGGAGATAATTTGCCAAGGTGTAGCACCCATCGCCTGAGCAGATTCAATAATTCCTTCATTTACTTCAAGCAGGGAAGTCTCAATCAGGCGTCCCATATATGGACCAACATAAATTGTTAAAGGAACGATCGCTGCCCACGTACCAATTGAAGTACCTACCAGTAACTTAGTAAGAGGAATCACTGCAATAAGTAAGATAATAAATGGCAGAGAGCGTAACGCATTTACAATCGGGTTGAGTAAATGATAAATGAATCTATTTGGCAAAATACCCTCTGGACGAGTAACAAGTAGAATAATCCCTTGAATGAATCCCCAAATACCACCAAATAAAAGCGCAAAAAACACCATGTGAAATGTTTCTTGCAATGCTGTTACAAACTGGTCAATTGAAAGAGAACTGTGCCAGAAAGGTTGAGTAAGTTCAGTCAACCATTGTACGATAAAATCTCTCATACTTGATCTCCTGATTGAACTACACCTACTTCATTTTGTTCTAAAAACTCGATAGCCTGTTTAATCAACTGGGGATCACCTAGAAGCTGCACAAACATTTGACCAATCACAGTACCATTAATTTCAGTCATGTTAGCGAACAAGATATTTAAGCTAATATCAAATTGTTTAATCAGTGACTGAATTACTGGCTCTTGAGCCGAGCGGCCTAAGAACTGTAAACAGTAGATGCTATGATGATGCTGATTTTCGAGTTGATTTAAAATATTCACAGGCAACTGTTGATGTAAAACAGTTTGAATGAAGTTTTTAGTTGTCGGATGTTGAGGTTTACTAAAGATATCAATCGTTGAACCTTGTTCAATGACTTTACCTGCTTCCATCACAGCTACATGATCACAAACAGTTTCAATGACATCCATTTCATGGGTCACCATAACAATTGTGATTTTTTGCTCTTGATTGATTTTCTTGAGTAGCTCTAAAACAGACTTAGTAGTTTGTGGGTCGAGGGCAGAGGTTGCTTCATCACACAAAAGAATTTTTGGATGATTTGCCAAAGCACGAGCAATACCGACACGTTGCTTTTGGCCGCCAGAAAGCTCATCTGGATAAGCATCTTTTTTATGCTTAAGATCAATGAACTCCAATAACTCATTTAAGCGCTTTTCACGTTCTGCCTTATTGTAATTCAGCAGACGCATTGGCATTTCGATATTTTCAGCAACCGTCTTGGTTTGTAGCAAATTGAAGTGCTGAAAAATCATACCAATATTTGCACGTTCCTGACGTAATGAACGCGCATCCAAAGCAGTGAAGTCCTTTTGATTAATGATAACCTGACCTTCATTTGGTCGTTCAAGTAAGTTAATCAGGCGGATTAAAGTACTTTTACCTGCACCACTATAGCCAATAATCCCAAAAATACTCCCTTCTGGAATTTCCAAATTAATTTGGTCCAGAGCTCGTATAGTTTGGCCTTTAAGCTGATAGTGCTTTGAAATGTTTTTAAATTGAATCATGTCGTCAAAAACTATGCTAAAAAGAAAAAACAGGCAAAGAGTCTTTGCCTGTTTCGCGTTGCCGGTATTATATTACTATTTAGCTTCCGTGAGGTAGCTGATTGGCTGATTCACGTCAACTTTTGTACCACCAAAGTGTTGTTCAACGTATTTTTTAACAGCTTCAGTGTGGTATAGCTGACCAACCTTCTGAAGAATTGGGTCATCTTTACGAGATTCTGCTGCCGCAAGAATATTTACATTGAGTTTAGTGCTTTGATCAACTGGCTCATAGTAGATAGAATCTTTAAGTACATTTAAACCACCTTCCAGCGCTAAAGTATTACCTAAAACGATTGCATCAACTTCATCTTTTACACGTACAGCAGTTGCCATTTGGATTGGTTTAATATCAATTTTTTTACTGTTATCGATAATATCGCTTGGTGTGCCTTTAGCAGGGTCGAAGTCAGTTTTAAGTTTGATTAAGCCAGCACTTTGTAATAACAATAATGCACGAGCTTCATTCGCCGCATCATTAGGAATTGCAATACTTGCACCTTGAGGGAATTCTTCTACTTTTTTATGCTTACTTGAGTAGATCCCCATTGGTTCAAGATAAGTTGTAGCAACTGGTGCAATCTTATCTTTGTTTGATGCATTGAAAGCGACCAAATATGCATAAGATTGGAATGCGTTTAAGTCAACTTCTTTATTAGCTACAGCTGTATTCATTGCAACATAATCAGTGAAGTTTTTCACCTCAAGCTTAACACCAGCAGCTTTAGTTTCTGGTAAAGTCGAAATATAACGCCAGATATCAGCGTCAGAACCAGTTGAGGCAATAACCACAGTTTGAAGTTGTGATGAATCACCACTCTTTCCAGCTTGTGGTTCACTTTGTTGTTTCCCGCAAGCTGCAAGTAATAGTACAGACACGCTTAAAAAAAGACTGATCAGCTTTTTCATGTAAAAAAAGTCCTGATTAAGAGAGATATCAACTATTTAGCTGGCTCTCTAGAAAAGAAAATGAGTTTTGTTGTCACGTCACAAAGTTTTGAATGCTAAAAGTTATAACTTTTAGCTCTTTTCTAATTCCTCAGATACTTGTTTTACCGTTTTTGATCTGTACTAAATAAAACTATTTTCACAACAGTTCTATCATGAGTTGACAGTCTTTAAGCGATTTCTAAAAGTATTCAATGTTAAAAATAACTATTATCCCTAACAGAATTAGATGATGAGCCTCAATATTTAAAGGCACAATAACTTTGTGGAAAGTTCCAACGCTTTTTCTAATCATATCAATAAAAACATATTCAATATAGTGGACATGTTTCGATCTTATTGATTGGAAGTAAATAAAAACTGGGATTTATATGAAATTTTCTGATAAATAAGAATGAAATATAAAAAGCCCTCTTTGATAGAGGGCTTTTTATCAGTTGAGAGTTTTTTACTCAGCTTTTTCTCGTGCAATTGCGCGATAGCCAATGTCACTACGATATTGCATACCTGTAAAGGTCACTTGTCCGCATACTTCAAGTGCATTAATTTGTGCTTCAAGCACGCTGTCGCCTAGTGCAGTTACACAAAGAACTCGACCACCAGAAGTCACGATGTGACCATCTTCACGAGTTGCAGTGCCTGCGTGGAAAATTTTAGTATCTTCAGGTGATTGTCCAATACCTGAAATTACATCGCCTTTACGCACGCTGTCTGGGTAACCTTCTGCTGCAAGTACAATACCGATTGACTTACGCTCATCCCATTCTGCTTCGCTTGGTAAGTTACCTGTGATACCTGCTTCAACCAAATCAACAAGAGATGACTTCAAACGCATCATGATAGGTTGAGTTTCCGGATCACCGAAACGGCAGTTAAACTCAATTACGCGTGGTTGACCTTGTTCATCAATCATTAAGCCAGCATATAAGAAACCAGTGTAGACATGTCCGTCAGCAGCCATACCTTCAACAGTCGGACGCATGATTTCAGTCATAACACGTTCGAAAATTTCAGAAGTTACCACCGGAGCAGGAGAGTAAGCACCCATACCGCCAGTATTAGGACCTTGGTCACCTTCAAAAATACGTTTGTGATCTTGTGAAGTTGCCATTGGTAAAATGTTTTTACCATCAATCATACAAATGAAAGAAGCTTCTTCACCTGCAAGGAACTGTTCAATTACAACACGTGAACCAGCATCACCAAATTTGTTGCCTGCAAGCATGTCATCAATTGCTGCAAAAGCTTCTTCGTTGGTCATTGCAACGATTACACCTTTACCAGCAGCAAGACCGTCTGCCTTAATTACAATTGGTGCACCATTTTTTTCAACATAAGCTTTAGCTGCATCAACTTCCGTAAATACTTCATAAAAAGCAGTTGGAATGTTATGACGCTTTAAAAAATGTTTAGCAAATGCTTTTGAGCCTTCAAGCTGCGCAGCATATTGAGTTGGTCCCCAAATTTTTAGACCTGCTTCGCGAGCAGCATCTACCACACCATTCACTAAAGGTGCTTCTGGACCAACAATAATAAGTTCAACACTATTTTCTTTAGCAAAAGCGATAATTGCAGGGTTGTCTAAAATATCAAGCTGAACATTAACGCATTTGTCTTCAGTTGCAGTTCCAGCATTTCCTGGTGCAACGAAAACTTGAGTAACTTTGGTATCTTGCGCGATTTTCCATGCCAAAGCATGTTCACGACCACCACTACCTAAAACTAAAATATTCATTTTTAATTTGTTCCTTAACTTTAATCCTTTTCATCCCCCTCTATTCCTCAAGGTGGAGTTTAGCTCCATTATTGTGGAAAACCCTCCTGAATAAAAGGAGGGTTAGGGAGGACTAAATTTAAATTAGTGGCGGAAATGGCGCATACCAGTGAACACCATTGCAATACCAGCTTCATCTGCTGCTGCGATTACTTCTTCATCACGCATAGAACCACCTGGTTGAATGATGCATTTAATGCCAGCTTTAGCTGCATTATCAATACCGTCACGGAACGGGAAGAATGCATCAGAAGCCATTACAGCGCCTTCAACAACCAAACCAGCATGTTCAGCTTTAATGGCAGCAATACGAGCTGAGTTAACACGGCTCATTTGACCTGCACCTACACCAATAGTTTGGCGGTTTTTAGCATAAACAATTGCGTTTGATTTTACATATTTCGCAACTTTCCAAGCAAAGATGAGGTCATCAATTTCTTGTTCAGTCGGTGCACGCTTAGTGACTACTTTAAGATCATCTTTAGTGATCATGCCCAAGTCTTGATCTTGAACAAGTAAGCCGCCATTAACACGTTTGTAGTCAAGTTGCGGTGCACGTGCATCAATTGCAGGTAACTCGCCACATACTAAAACACGCACATTTTTCTTAGCGCCAGTAACTTCAAGCACGCCATCAGCAATACTTGGAGCAATAATCACTTCAACGAATTGACGCTCTACAATTGCTTGAGCAGTTGCAACATCTAACTCACGGTTAAATGCAATAATGCCACCGAAAGCAGATTCTGGATCAGTCGCATAAGCTAAATCATAAGCAGCTTTAATACCGTCTAAAGAAACAGCAACACCACAAGGGTTAGCATGTTTTACGATTACACAAGCAGGTTTTGCGAATGATTTAACACATTCAAGTGCTGCATCTGTGTCAGCAATATTGTTATAAGACAATTCTTTGCCTTGTAACTGTTTTGCTGTAGAAACTGATGCTTCTTTTGCATTTGCTTCAACATAAAATGCTGCAGATTGATGTGGGTTTTCACCGTAACGTAAATCTTGTGCTTTGTTCAATTGAGTATTGAATGTGCGAGGGAATAAATCAGCTTCGCCTTCGGTCTTACCAACGCGAGCGCCTAGGTAAGAAGCGATCATGCCGTCGTATTGAGCTGTATGTTCAAATGCTTTAACTGCTAAATCAAAACGCGTTTCATAAGAAAGTGAACCAGCAGTTTTTAATTCATTGATTACAGTGTCGTAATCTGAAGCATTAACTACAATACCTACTGAAGCATGGTTTTTAGCAGCCGCACGAACCATTGTAGGACCACCGATGTCGATATTCTCGATTGCATCAGGAAGAGTACAGTCTGGTTTTGCAACAGTTGCAGCAAATGGATAAAGGTTTACAACAACAAGATCAATCGGATCGATGTTGTGTTCTTCCATAACTGCTTCATCTAAACCGCGACGAGCAAGAATACCGCCATGAATTTTTGGATGTAATGTCTTAACACGACCATCCATCATTTCAGGGAAGCCAGTATGTTCAGATACTTCAACAACCGCGATATTATTATCTTTAAGCAACTTGTATGTGCCGCCTGTAGATAATAGTTCTACCCCTAGAGCTGCAAGGTTTTGAGCAAATTCGACAATTCCTGTCTTATCAGATACAGAAATCAAAGCACGTTTAATAGTCATGATGTTTAATTCAACAATTTCAAGTCTACGGATTAAAACCAATAAGCATAAAAAAATGCCCACGACGTCGTGAGCATTTTATCATTTATTCACTCATTAAACCGTGAGCTTTTAACTTTTTACGTAAAGTGCCACGGTTGAGTCCAAGAATCTCTGCAGCACGTGTTTGATTACCACGTGTATATTCAAGAACTACAGATAAAAGAGGTTTCTCCATTTCTGCTAGCACCATGTCATATACCTGAGATGGTTGCTCACCTTGCAATTGTGCAAAATAATGGCGAACTGCGCGATCCACGTGGATGCGAAGAGCAACATCAGATTGTGCAGTAAAAATAGGAGATTTGCTATTCATGCGAGTTAATCCGAAAATCAAATACTAACTTGGGTAAAGTAGTATATAAATGTGGTCTAAAAATACGGAGTCCTGTTTTAGATCCTAAAACAGTGACTCTAAAACATAAGAACAATTAGCTTGCCATATTTCTTCGTATTGAATAAAAAATAAGCGTAACAATAATTAAATATTTGTTACAGCCCCCTCAAAAACAAAAAAAGTTAGGCTATGCGCTTAAAGTAGAAAAGCACACATGCTTAACAGTATTTTTTTTGGATTGAGAGCGAGGAGTATATGAGTCAAAGCTTTCGTGGCGCGTATCATAACATTGTCTAGGAAAAAGTGAGCAAATTAACTGCATTTTTTTTTATTTTTTTTTCACTTTTTTTACATTTTAGGGGTGGACAATTTCTAATCGATAATTTACTAGGCTTTTTTTGCTTTTGTTTAGCTCAAATTGGAATCGGTAAGGGGTGTTCGATGGAATGCGCTGAATACCCCGTAAGTTCTCTACTAAATATTGCTGAGGAGTTAGTATGATTTCTTCAGTTTTGCTTGGTTCTGTCGCAAAAATCAATTTTAAGTTAGGAAGCTCAATACTTTTATCATTCTGATTAAGTAATATGCCTGAGAATTGGGTATGGTTCGCATCAACTCTACGAACTTTTATCTTTTCTATATGGATAAGTTGATACAGTTCTGCTGATTTGTTGCAGTGCAGTATTTGGCAAACATAATTAAATGCATGACTAACGGTAGGGCTTGTATGCATGAGTTTAGGGTTAAACCAGAGAATCTGGAAAGTAAAAACTAAAATCAGAATAAGGTTGGCAGAGCTCCAGAGCGTATAGTACAACCAACTATGTTTTTTATTGTTGTCTTGTTCTTGTGGGGATACTTGCTCAGCCAAATTAAGGTTTGGTAAAGCATTAATAGGTTCATTATGAAAGTAATTTAAGTTGTTGAGATAGGTTAATAGATCAATATTAGAGTTCTCAACTTTTTGGTCAAAGATATCTAACACGTGTGAATGTGTCATATATCGTGTTTGCATTGAACCATTAACTAAAGTAGATGAATTAACCATGGCTGGCTGTTCAATATTAATCAGATTGGTTAATGCATTAAAACTCGAATTACATTTTGGGCAACAAACCATACCCTGAGCAACAGTTAATTGAGTAAGAGATACTTTATAAACTGTTAAACACTTAGGGCAGCGGGTTTGTTTTTCATTCATGAGTTAAAAGTCTCAATTTATTTTTTTACGTTTTCCTGAAATGCGACACCAGTTTTCTTCGCGCTTTTCGACATCTAATATATCAAAAAATTCAGAATAAACACGTGAAACATCAGCAGCTTGCTCTTCAATTACACCTGCAAGTGCGAACTCACCCTCAGATTTAATTAAATTTGCAAACTCAGGCGCAAGCATCATTAAAGGTCCTGCTAAAATGTTTGCAACTAAAACATCAGCTTGTTTAGGTTTGAATTCTTGATCAAACTCTTCAGGAAGACCTACATATAGTCGATCTAATACACCATTAAGCTCTGCATTTTGTTTTGTTGCTAAAACAGCCTGAGGATCAATATCGGTAGCGTATACTTTTTTAGCGCCTAATAATAAAGCTGCTACGCCTAAAATGCCTGAACCACAGCCATAATCGATCACGATTTTATCTTTAACGTCAGTTTTACCCAGCCATTGTAAGCATAGGAAAGTACTTGCGTGATTACCTGTACCAAACGCAAGACCTGGATCTAACTTAATGTTAGTTGCGTCTGCTTCTGGTGGCTCTAGCCATTCAGGTACGATCCAGAACTTTTCCCCAATCTGAATTGGCTCATAGTAATCCATCCACGCGCGTTCCCAAACTTGATCTTCAAGTTCTTCATGACGCATAGGAACATCTGGAAGTTGAGCTTTTAAGAAAGCTTCTAAAGTGTCGACATCAATTGGGTCTTGTTCGTCTTGTTGATAGATGCCTGTCACAATCACTTTATTCCATAAAGGTGTCTCACCTGGTAATGGTTCAAGTAAAGCCTGATCTTCAGCATCATCCAGCGTTACGCTTACCGCACCTAGAGACATTAAAAGTGTTTCTGTGAACTCAACTTGTTCTTGATCAACGGTAATGTGTATTTGTAACCACTTCACGAAAAGGACCTAAAAATTTTATTTAAAGGCGTATTGTAGCGGACTAGACCATTTTAAAAAAGAAAACGGCCCATCTTTAATGGACCGTCTTTGAAAATACTGATGAGATATAGCGGTAAATGAATGACTTCTACTATAACCTTGTATAAAAACAGATTAAGGAGCAGGGGCCTTAAATTGTAACTTGCCATTTTCATTTGGTTGGCAAGTACCGTTAAAGGTTACGCCGTTGTGATTGTAAGAGACCCATTCACCTTGCTGTTTTTTTGCGCAGACTCGAATTTGTTTTTGCGTTTCGGCTTTGCTCGTGTCAGCAGCATGGGTAAAAGTTACGCCTGAAAAACAAATTAGAGATGCAGTTAAGATTTTTAACATGGTCGTTTTCATTTTGTATTCCTTCTCGTTGCGTTAATTTTAAAGTCATAGAAGTGCTGTACATTTTTTATTCTAAGATGAATTAATTTTAAAAACATTCACTTTGTATTGAATTCATGAAACAAAATGTCAAATCATGTGGCGTAGCGTAAATTATGTGAAGACAATTTTGTAATTATGTACATCAATAAGCAGATAATTTTGCTATAATGTTCCGTCTTTTTTTTCTGGTGTTTTTGTACTCATGCACTATCCTAAAGTTTATGATGTTATCGTTATCGGTGGCGGTCACGCAGGTACGGAAGCGGCCCTTGCTGCTGCGCGTATGGGACGACAGACTTTGCTTTTGACCCATAACATTGAGACTTTGGGCCAAATGAGTTGTAACCCAGCAATTGGCGGTATTGGTAAGTCTCACTTAGTACGCGAAATTGATGCACTTGGTGGTGCAATGGCTTTAGCTGCTGATAAAGGTGGTATTCAGTTCCGTATTTTAAATTCGCGTAAAGGTGCAGCTGTGCGTGCAACACGTGCTCAAGCTGACCGCGTGCGCTATAAAGCTGCTATCCGTGATACTTTGGAAAATCAAGCGAATCTTGATATTTTCCAGCAAGCAGCTGATGACCTGATTGTTGAAGGCGATACCGTTAAAGGTGTTGTTACCCAAATGGGTATTCGCTTTGATGCAAAAACTGTTGTGTTGACTACAGGTACATTCTTGGGCGGTGTAATCCACGTTGGTTTAGAAAAATCAAGCGGTGGTCGTGCGGGAGATCCTCCTTCTATTGCACTTGCTCAGCGTTTACGTGAATTAAAACTACCTGTTGGTCGTTTAAAAACCGGTACTCCACCACGTATTGATGCACGTTCAGTTGACTTTTCTGTGATGATTCCGCAGCCGGGTGATTTCCCGTCTCCAGTCATGTCATTCATGGGTGATGCTTCTATGCACCCTGAACAGGTAAACTGTTATATCACGCATACAAATGAAAAAACCCACGACATTATTCGCGGTGGTTTAGATCGTTCACCAATGTATACGGGTGTTATTGAGGGGGTAGGTCCACGTTACTGCCCATCAATCGAAGATAAAATTCACCGTTTCGCTGATAAAGACTCACATCAAGTATTCTTGGAGCCAGAAGGTCTAGATACACATGAGCTTTATCCAAATGGTATTTCGACCTCTTTACCGTTCGATGTTCAGTTCGAGCTTGTACGCTCAATTCGTGGTATGGAAAACGCTCATATCTTACGTCCAGGCTATGCAATTGAATATGATTATTTCAATCCGCAAGCTTTGAAATTTACCCTCGAAACTAAAGCGATTCATGGATTGTATTTCGCTGGTCAAATTAATGGTACAACAGGTTACGAAGAAGCTGGTGCTCAAGGTTTACTTGCAGGTTTAAATGCTGCACGCCGTGCGTGGGAGCAAGAAGAGTGGACACCTAAACGTGACCAAGCTTATATGGGTGTGCTAGTTGATGACCTCATTACGTTAGGTACTAAAGAACCGTACCGTATGTTTACCTCACGTGCTGAATATCGTTTGATGTTGCGTGAAGATAATGCGGATCAGCGCTTAACTTCTATTGGTCGTGAACTTGGTTTGGTTGATGATGTACGTTGGGCTGCTTATTGTGAAAAAATGGAAGCGGTTGAGCGCGAAACCTCTCGTTTACAACATATATGGGCAGCACCAAATAACCCTATGGGTAAAAAATTCGTTGAGATGACGGGTGCTGACTTAAGTAAAGAATGTAGCGCAATTGATTTGCTTAAACGCCCTAATATTAGCTTTGGTCAGATTGCAGAACTTACTGGTTCTGAAGTTTCAGAACAAGTGGGTGAGCAAATCGAAATTGCTGTGAAATATGAAGGTTACATTAACCGTCAACATGAAGATGTTGCTCAATTAAAGCGTCTGGAAGAAACTAAAATTCCTGCCGATTTTGATTATGATGTTGTGTCTGGATTATCACGCGAAATTACACAGAAATTAAAAACAGTGCTTCCAGAAACATTAGCGCAAGCAAGCCGTATTCCTGGTGTTACGCCAGCAGCTGTTCAACTTGTAATGATCACGATTCGTAAAAATAATATGACGAAAAAAACGGCTTAATTATTTAAGCGTGTAAAAAAGCCCAGTTAAAACTGGGCTTTTTTATTTCTGTTCAAAAAATATATGGAAACTTCCTAAGGAAGAAAAGAGATTTCGCTTCCTTTTTTTCTTATTTCACATATTTTAAGCCGCCAGTTATATTGAATTCACGTTCAAACAAGAGGGCTTTAACCATGACAATGAAATCAATTCGCTACAATGGATATGAAATGGCATGCCAATGCTCATGTTCAAAATAGCGCAAAAGAAAGAGCAGATCAGTTTTGGTGGGGGAGAACATCTTGATCTGAAAACAAGTAAAAATATAAGAAGAATATAAAATTAAGAAAATTATAATTAAAAATCTAAAGAGAACCTTATGGTTCTCTTTTTTATATCTACTTACTATCAGTTTCAATTTCACGTACAGCGTTGTGTACTTGAACTGGCTCAATATGCAGTAATTTCTTACCATAACTACGTAGCCACCACACCAGTTGAGATGTAAAAGGTACGGTAGCTGTAACTTCTACAATATTTTCTTCAAGTGGAGTAATCGTTTGGTCTTTACTCAACTGACTTTCATAAAAAGTTTTCGCAGTTTGTTCTGTCATGGTTAAGGTGAGCTGAATTGATTCAGTTGGCTGGTTATAGTCCACTCTAAAGCCTAAAGCGCCTGAATCAATATAATGATCGATATCAAAATTGACCGGATGTAGGGCACGACTATCTAATACTTTTGCTGATTTAAAACGGTGCAGAGCAAATGTTTGCACTTCAGTTTTGTCATGTCGTGTGCAAATTAAATAAATGACTGCACCTTTTTGTACCAAAGCTAAAGGGTTTAAAATATAAGTTTTATCTTCGCCTTGGTTTACACGGGCCCGATAAACACACTCAATCTGTTTGTCTTGTAGTAGACCTTCATAAATTGCCTGCTGAGCGGCACGATCCACTACAGGTGGAATAAGGGGTTGACTTGCAGGAACAATACGTACACGGTTAATCCACTGTCTTACATTATTTTGAGTAGAGAGACTACGTTTAGCTAAATCAAACCATGGGCCCATCTCATCAAGCAGACTTGGAGGAAGTAAGTGCTTAAGGTGCTCCTCAACCATCATAAAGGTTACCGCTTGAGAACTTGTCATGTGAGGTAAACTCTGGATAGGAGCGTCCGATTGCCACCGCCAACCTTGAGGTACGGCTTTATTGCTCTCTATCGGAAAACGCTGAGCAATTTGATTTAAGTCACGCTGAATAGTCCTTAAACTGATTTCAATACCTTCGCGCTCAAGCATTTCTTGCAATTCTCGAGTCCCAATCCATTTACCGGTGGGTAGGCGAGACAAGATCTGCCATTGGCGATATAAACTATTCGAAGTTTCTTTTTCTATTACAGACATAAGCGTAATACATCTATATCCAATTGCTTTGGTGTCAACACAATAAAAAATCTTTACAGATTTAGCAAGTTTGTCAGATTCAGTTTATAGCCCGTTGGACAAAGGATGATAAGATTTAGAAGAAAGTTATAACAATGATGCCGTACAAGTATTACAGATATATAAGTGGCACTGAAATTGCTTATTTAAAAATGAAATATAGATAAATGATAAGACGAGGTGGTTATGTCAGAACAAGAGCATGAATTACATCTAGATAATGATTTTTTTATACAAGAGCAGACAACAACAGCACTCATTAACCCAACCTCTTTTTTAGAACATATTTCTGTGCAAACCAATCTCTTTGAACAACTAAAATCACAGTTCTTTAATGAGATGCTTGATGATGTAACGTCAAATGGTGCAGCTTCTAAAAAAATTGAACAATGGTTGAGCATCCGTACTTTAGATGAGTTGAAAGAGCTAAATGCTCAGGCGAAGCAGCATTTTCTTTATCATAGGATTACCTTTAATGTTTATGGTGATAAAGAAGGAGCGGAGCGCACCATACCTTTCGATTTAATTCCAAGAGTAATCGAGAAAAAGCAATGGGAAAAAATTGCCGCGGGCTGTGCACAGCGTGTTAAGGCATTAAATTATTTCTTAGATGATATTTATCATGGACAACATATTTTAAAAGAACAAATCATTCCCGAAGAACAAATTATGGGAAATGATGCTTTCCAGCCCCATATGCTTAAACATTCTTTAAAGGGGAAAATTTATTCACAAATTAGTGGGATCGATATTATCCGTGATGGTGAAGGGGAGTTTTTTGTATTAGAAGATAATTTGAGAACACCTTCTGGGGTGTCTTATATGATTGAGAGCCGAAATATTAGCCAGAAATTAATGCCTGAGCTATGTACAGCCAATAATTTACAAGGGATTGAGCATTACCCAAAACTTTTAAAAGAAATATTGCAAGAAAATTCTCCTGCTGATCAACCTTTTATTGTGGTGCTAACACCAGGGCGTTTTAATAGTGCTTATTATGAGCACGCTTTTCTAGCGCGTGAAATGGATGTGCCATTAGTTACAAATCGAGATTTATTTGTAGAAAATGATCAAGTATTTGTCAAAACTATTCGTGGGCGTCAAAAAGTAGACGTAATTTACCGCCGTTTAGATGATGATTTTCTAGATCCTTTAGCATTTCGACCAGACAGTGCTTTAGGCGTAGCAGGTCTTATGTCTGCTTATTTGCAGAAAAATGTAGTAATTGCAAATGCACCTGGAACAGGTGTGGCAGATGATAAATCTATTTATCCTTATGTAGACCAAATGATCCAATATTATTTGGATGAGACACCAATCCTAAAAAATGTACCTACTTATCAGTGCCGTAAAGAAGAACACTTAGACTATGTACTCTCTAATCTGGATCAATTGGTTGTTAAGGAAGCACAAGGCTCAGGTGGATATGGCATGTTGATCGGGCCTAAAGCAAGCTCATGCGAAATTGATAAATTTAGAAAAAAGTTAATAGCTATGCCTCATATGTACATTGCACAACCTACTTTGGCTTTATCTGTTGCTCCGACTTTAACTACGGGAGGAGTAGCTGAGCGTCATATTGATTTGCGTCCATTCGTGTTGAGCTCACCTTATCGTACAGAGATTGTACCTGGTGGTTTAACACGCGTGGCCATGCAAGCTGGCTCTTTGGTCGTAAATTCATCTCAAGGTGGTGGTATAAAAGATACATGGGTTGTCGAAACATTACATTCCTGATTGTGGGTTAAAGAGGAACTTTATGGTTTTACTCAATTCGAGTGCGCATCAAATATATTGGTTGGGTCGATATTTGATGCGAGTTAAATTTGCAGCCTCTCATTTACCCTTTACAGAAGATGAGAAAGCAACAAGATTTGCAGCAGCATTTGGTTTGGTGATAGAAAATGCTGAATTACTAAATCACTATATGTTAGACAAGAAGCAAACATTTTCATTACTGAACCAGCTCATTATTGCTAAAGATAATATTCAGGAACTAAGAGGTATTTTGTCATCACATGCTTATGCAGAATTAAATAATGTGATTAATACGCTTCAAGCTCAACCTGATGCATTGAGTAAAGCAGTCGAACAATGCACGCAAATACTAGAAGCGGAACATGAAGACGTTCGTTTATTTTTGCATTTAGGCCAAAAAATAGAGCAATTTGATATAGAACTGCGTTTTGGAGAAGATTTATCTGTTCTCATATCAGAGCTAGATATAGTGGTGCAACAGCTCGCTAATTTGAATTGGGAAAATATAAATGAAAATTGGCAAGCGCTAAAGCAGCAACTTACGTGGGACGCTTACTATACTTTTACACAGCAGTTGGAAAATATGTTTGAGGGCTGATTATGAAATTGATGGTTAATCATCAAACGCATTATAGCTATACTGAAACTGCTCGAAATAGCATTCAGTATATTAAAATGATGCCTCAAACATCGGCTCATCAACATGTTATGAATTGGGCAATTAGTGTGCCAGGCGATAAAACCATCAAAAGAGATATATTTAATAATGTATGGATGACGGCTAGTCAGCGTTATTCATACCAACATCTAACTTTCATGGCTCAAGGAATTGTTGAGCTTCAGAATGTGGAAATGGGTTGTGTAAATCTCTCTACACCTACTAATTTGTTTTTACAGATGACAGGTGCAACCCGATGTGATACGGAAATGTTGGACTTTGCAAAAAATATTGTGGTGACTAAAGACCGACAACATATTGCATTATTAAGTGAATATATCTTACAGAAAATACTTTATCAGCCTGAAAGTACTTCGGTTCAGACAACTGCGATCGAAGCATTTCATGCTGGACAAGGTGTATGCCAAGATCATGCGCACATTTTAATTGCGATGTGCCGTGCGTTACAATTACCTGCACGTTACGTCTCGGGTTATCTATTTGATCAAAACTATCCGCACCTTGCCAGTCACGCTTGGGCGGAAGTATTTTTAGAAAATCAATGGTATTGTTTTGATGTAAGCAATCAGTTGTTTACACCCAAACATCATATTTACCTTGCTGTAGGACGTGACTATCTCGATGTAGCACCTATTCGTGGTGTAAGAGAGCAAGGTGGAGTTGAGAACATGATGTCTGTGGTTCAAGTGTTGGCATGTTGAATGTAAAGAGAATGAGATGACCTATTGTTGTGCGCTAAGATTGGAACAGGGTTTAGTGTTTATCAGTGACACAAGAACCAATGCAGGGGTTGACCATATTTCTGTGTTCCGAAAATTGCATACTTTCGGCGTTACCGGAGAGCGCTTTATGGCGTTGCAAACAGCAGGCAACTTAGCAACAACACAAGCTGTTATAGGTCATTTGCAAAATGCGCTTACTTTGCAGCAAGAGCCTAATTTGTATAGTGTTAATACGATGTTTGAGGCAGCCGAACTGATAGGAAAAACTTTAAAAGCTGTTTTAGAGGATATTAGTTCAGACACTCAAGAACAAATGAATTACGCCTGTAGTATTTTAGTTGGTGGACAGATTAAAGGTGGTGACATGCAGCTTTATAATGTCTATCCACAAGGCAATTTTATTTGTGCGACGACAGATACACCTTATTTTCAAATTGGTGAAAGTAAATATGGCAAACCGATTCTAGATCGAGCTTTATATTATGCAATGCCATTAGATGATGCATTACGTTGTAGCCTGATTTCTTTTGACTCAACTTTACGTTCAAATGTATCTGTTGGCTTACCACTTGATGCATTGATTTATAAGAAAGATAGTTTTGTTATTCCGATGGGAAAACGAATTACAGAAGATGATCCCTATTTTTCACAAATTAGTCGGCAATGGTCAGATACTCTACGTCGCGGTTTACAAGAAATGCCAAAACCAACAGATGATTACTGGCGATAAGATATTGAATTTTTAAATAAAAAATCCAAGCAAGCTTGGATTTTTTATATTTTATTATTTAATTGCTTTTACGAGTAGGGCGATTACTTAGGCGGCAGAGTAATTCATAACCTATCGTTCCGTTTGCATCCGCAACATCATCAACGGGGCGGTATGAGCCCCAGAGTTCAACTGGTGTCCCTAATTTCACTTGCAGACCTGTTACGTCAATTGCAAGCATATCCATACTCACTCGCCCTACAACTGCGCAGAGCTGTTTATCAATAGCGACATAGTTTTGTTTAATATAAGCGCGTGGATAACCATCACCATACCCTATAGAAACAATGGCGATATCCATGGCTTGCTTTGCGCAGAAAGTAGAACCATAGCCGACATGTTCATCAGATTGAATATGGTTTAGGGCAATGACTTCTGCTGAAAAAGTCATTACTGGTTTTAAGTCAAGATTATGGACTGTTTGATCCCCAAAAGGTGAAGCACCGTAAAGCATAATACCCGGGCGAACATAATCAAAATGTAATTCTGGCCATTTATAAATAGCAGCAGAGTTACAGCAAGATGCTAAAACTGGATCACAAGCTTGTTTAACTTGTAAAAATTGTTGCTTTTGTTGTTCGTTAAGCGGGTGGTCTACATCTGCATTTGCGAAGTGCATCGCCAGCACACAGGTAAATCCTTCGGCTTTTAAAGTTTTAATAACTTCAATAATTTCAGTAACTTTAAAGCCTAAACGGTTCATGCCGCTATTAAGCTTAACCCAGACTTTTAAGCCTTGAGTAATGTAGGATTGTTTGTGTTTAATTAACCATTCAAATTGTTGTTGATGGTGAATCACACATTCAAATTTTTGTTCAACTGCAATTGGCATTTCATCTTCAGAAAATACCCCTTCAATTAAAGTAACAGGTTGTTGAAATCCGAGTTCACGAATTTCTAAACCTTCTTGTAGGCAGGCGACACCAAAGGCATCTGAGGCATTTAAGGCTGCTAAACAGTCTTTGATTCCATGTCCATAAGCATTAGCTTTCACCATACTTACAATTTTTGAATTTGTTGCGAGTTGTTTGACACGGTTTAAATTATATTGAAGTGCATTGCGATCAATATAAACTGTTGCTTGGCGCACCCTCATTTACTCCTTTGGGCTAGAGATAGAGTTTATTCTTCATCATCATATTGGCTGTAATACTCAGGAGAGAGATTACTAAATCGAGTATATTGACCTTCAAAGGCAAGACGGACTGAACCAATTGGACCGTTACGTTGCTTACCAATAATAATTTCTGCAGTGCCGGCTTCTTTCGATTCTTTGTTATAAACCTCATCACGGTAAATAAACATAATTAAGTCGGCATCCTGCTCGATCGCACCGGATTCACGTAAGTCAGACATTACAGGGCGTTTATTTGGACGGTTTTCCAGACTTCGGTTAAGCTGGGAAAGTGCGATAACAGGACATTGCATTTCTTTCGCTAGTGCTTTTAAGCTACGAGAAATTTCTGAAATCTCGCCTACACGGTTATCACCCATACCTGGAACTTTCATAAGCTGCAAGTAATCGACCATAATGCAACCAATTTTACCATCATGCATTTTGGCAACGCGGCGGGCACGGGCACGGAGTTCAGTTGGAGGTAGAGCAGATGAGTCATCAATATACAAATGCATTTGCTGAAGCTGCAAAATTGTACCAGTTACCTTGGTCCATTCATCTGCATCGAGGTTACCAGAGCGTAAATGTCCTTGATGAACTTTACCCATTGCAGAAATAAGACGCATCGCAATCGAGTCTGCTGGCATCTCCATCGAAAATACTAGGGCAGGTAGTTTGTTATATTGCAAAACACTTTCAACCAAATTCATGGCAAAGGTAGTTTTACCCATCGATGGACGTGCAGCAACAATAATTAAGTCACCAGGTTGCATACCCGATGTTTTATTATCAAGTTCTAAGAAACCTGTAGTTAAACCTGTAATATTGCCGTCTAATTTTGAAAGCTCGTCTAGCTTACTAATAACGTCTGCGGTAACAGAACTAATAGATTTAGGACCTGCATCTTTTTTATTATTATTGTGTTGTTCTGCTAAAGAGAAAATACTTGTTTCAGCTAAGTCTAAAATTTCACTAACACCACGACCTTTTGTGTCATAAGCATTTTGTAAGATTTCAGTACTAACTTTAATCATGCTACGAAGCGTAGAAAATTCTTTAATTTTAGTGGCATAGGTTTCTAAGTTGTAGAAACTTGATGGTGAATCAGCCATGAGCTGCATTAAATATTCTTCGCCACCAATAGCATCAAGTAAATTTTGTTTTAGAAGCCAGTCACTTACTAAGACAGCATCATAGGGTGAGTTTTCTTGTGCTAATTTCTCGATTGCACGAAAAATATATTTATGACGAGTCGCGTAAAAATCATTTTCTTTTAGTACATCGTTGACTTGCTCAAAGGATTCGGCAACTGTCATCAAAGCAGCCAGAACAGCCTGCTCAATGGCTAAATTGTGTGGGGGAGTGCGAAACTCTTTAAGTTGGCCTGATTCACTCGTTTTATTTTCTATTGGAGATGAAAGCGCTAAAGAAGTGGCATTCGCCTGAGACATAATTAGACCTGATGATAAAGAAGGGTGTACACAACGAGGCTGTAAAGCCGAGAACTATCTTAAAACAAAATTAAATAAACTACCTAATTAAAAAACCAATTAAACTAAAGAACTGATCAGGAATTAATATATCTTATTTTAAAATTTGAAACATAAAAAAAGAGCATGCAAAAGCATGCTCTTTTTTTGATGAGAAATTACTCAGATACGATAGTAACGAGAACTTCTGCAACAACATCATGGTGCAATTGAATTGCGATGTTGAATTCACCAGTGTGACGAAGCGCACCATTTGGTAAACGAACTTCTGCACGGTCAACTGTAAGACCAGCATTCGTTAATGCGTCAGCGATGTCACGAGTACCGATAGAACCGAACAGTTTACCTTCGTCACCAGCTTTAGCAGTGATAACGATATTAACTTCGTTCAATTGTTCAGCACGTGCTTGAGCAGCAGCTAAAACTTCAGCTTCTTGCTTCTCAAGTTCAGCACGACGAGCTTCAAAAGCAGCAGTGTTAGCTTCAGTAGCAGCAACTGCTTTACCTTGAGGGATAAGGAAGTTACGGCCGTAACCAGCTTTAACTGATACTTTATCGCCTAATTTACCAAGGTTCTTAATGCGTTGTAATAAGATAACGTCCACAGATCACCTCACTTATGGTTGTCAGTGTACGGAATCAAAGACAAATAGCGAGCTTGTTTGATAGCAAGTGCTAATTGACGTTGATAACGAGCTTTAGTACCAGTGATACGGCTAGGAACAATCTTGCCGTTTTCAGTGATGTACTGTTTTAAAGTGTCGATATCTTTGTAGTCGATGTACGCAACATTCTCAGCTGTAAAGCGGCAGAACTTGCGACGACGGTAAAAACGTGCCATTGATGTTCTCCTTATTCAGCTTCTTGAGCAACTTGCTGTGCTTCTTCGCGTTGAGCTTTACGCGCACGCTTTTCTTCAGCACTCTTAGCAAGCAATGACTCTTCAGTGATTGCGTGTTCACGACGGATGATAAGGTTACGAATGATCGCGTCGTTATAACGGAATAATTCTTCTAACTCATCAAGCGTAGTTTGACCACATTCAACATTCATAAGAATGTAGTGCGCTTTGTGAATTTTGTTAATTGGGTAAGCCAATTGACGACGGCCCCAATCTTCTAAACGGTGAATTTGACCTTCAGCTTCTTTGATCTGAGAGATATAGCGTTCAACCATACCTACAACTTGATCGCTTTGGTCTGGGTGTACCAAAAGTACGATTTCGTAATGACGCATTGTCAGCTCCTTACGGTTTAAACAGCCCCTAATAAAAAAATTAGAAGCAAGGAGTCATAACTTTAATAAGTTATGTCGCAAAAATTGCGAAGGCTGAATTATAGGTAAAAGTTCGACTAAAAACAAATCTTTTGATCAGAAAAGTAAATCTTCTTTACTACAAAGAGGAAATCCTCTCTTGTTTAAAAGAGAGGAAGATTTGGAGCAGGGGATTGATAGGTAAAGCTAAAACTCAAACTTAACAGGGTAATTAATATGACCGAGTAGAGGAAAAAGCGTTTAGCCCAGAGTTGATCATTTTCGGCCTTAAATCCAATAACTGATAAATATAACCAATAGGCTGTTAAAGCATTAAAGGTAATTAAAAAGAATACATTGGTGTAGCCAAAACAATATAACCCATTCAAAACAGCTGCAAATAATAGAATATAGATTACACATTCAATTTTCGTACGATAAATAGAACGTGCTACAGGCAAAATTGGAATTCCTGCATTCTTGTAATCATCAAAACGATAAATTGCAATTGCCCAAGAGTGAGGCATTTGCCATAAAGCGTATGCTAAAAACAAAAGCAGGGCTGCCACATCAAATTGATGAGTTACTGCTGTATAACCAATAACAGGAGGGCTCGCTCCGGAGATGCTACCAATGACGGTTTGATGGATTGAGGTGCGTTTGGTCCACAAACTATAAAAACCGACATAGACAATGAAACCAATCATTGCAAACAAAAATGCATAACCATTTACACCGAACCACAAAATGCTAAAACCAATTACTCCAAGTACTAATGCATATATCAGCGCAACAGTAGGAGAGATTGTTTTTTTAACAAGTGCGCGGTTTTGGGTGCGCTGCATCTTTGTATCAATATCTTGATCGATAATGTTATTAACCACACACCCAGAAGCCACAACTAAAGTTGTCCCAAGTAGGGTGAGAAGTAATAATAAGATGTCTATAGAGCCTTGGGCGGCTAAGAAAAAGCCGCCCAAGGTGGTAATGAAATTACCGAAGAGAATTCCTGGTTTAGTCAGGAATAGATATTTTTTCAACATGACAATCAGTTTAGATCATCATATTGTAGTGAAGGTAATTCATAATCCACACAGAACCGATTAAAAGTACAGCGATACATAGGATTGTGTAGATGAATGCAATCATATTCCAACGTTGTTCAGATGATGTATTCATGTGTAAGAAGTACACAAGCTGTACAAGAACCTGAGCAACCGCAGTGATCGCAATCACAGTAACTAAAAGACCACGACTGAAACCACCCATCATCACCATCCCAAACGGGATGATGGTGAGGATAACAGAAAGGATAAATCCAACAGTGTATTGCTTAAAGTTACCGTGTGACGCACCAGCAGCATTATGCTCATGACTACTCATTAGAGAACTCCCAGTAAGTAAACGACGCTGAATACACAGATCCAAACGATGTCAAGGAAGTGCCAGAACAAGCTTAAGCAAGCAAGACGACGTGTATTCGGTAAAGTCAAACCTTTAGTTTTGATTTGATACATTAATACAAGCATCCATACTAAACCAGAAGTTACGTGGATACCGTGTGTACCAACCAAAGTAAAGAACGATGATAAGAATGCACTGTGAGTTGGACCATGACCTTCTTCTACAAGGTGATGGAATTCATAGAGTTCCATACCGATGAAGGTCGCACCAAAAAGGAATGTAATAAATAACCAAGTGATCACTTGATTTACATTCTTTTTATAAGATGCAAGTACAGCAAAACCGAAAGTTACCGATGAAATCAATAAGGCAAATGTTTCAGTTAACACGTAGCCTAATGATTCATGGAATAGGTCATATGCACTTGGAGTCCCTGCTGGAACATGACTGCTTAATACAGCGAACGCAATGAAGAGTGATCCGAAAAGAATCAAGTCACTCATCAAGTATGTCCAGAAACCAAAAACCGTTAAATCAGTATCATCATGTTCATGATGACCGTCATGGCCGTGGTTGTCGTGATGAAGTACTTCAGCCATTTCCTTAGTCCTTCTTCAAGTGTTTTTCAAGTAAAGCATAGCGTTCGTTTTCAATACGCTCAACTTCAGCAGCAGGAACGTAGTAGTCAACATTCTTAGTGAATGAGCTTACGATCAAGCTAACAACAGCTGCAACGAATGAAACAACAACGAGCCACCAAATATGCCAGATGAGTGCAAAGCCAAGAAGAGTAATGAACATTGCAATGACAAAACCAGCAGCACGATCAGTCGGCATGTGGATGTCTTCATATTTAGTGTTACGTGCGTATGCTACACCATTTTCTTTGTCAGTCCAGAAACGGTCAATACCGCTTGCATCTGGTTCATGCGCAAAGTTATAGAACGGAGCAGGGGAAGAGGTCGCCCATTCAAGCGTACGAGCATCCCATGGATCGCCAGTAAGGTCCATGTTGTCTTTACGTTGTAAGAAACCAACGATGATTTGCATTAAGAAACATGCAATACCAATCGCAACAAGAACAGCACCAAATAATGCAATCGCAAGGTACGGATCCCACTCAGGGTTGTCATATGTATTCAAACGACGAGTCATACCCATGAAACCAAGGATATAAAGTGGCATGAATGCAAAATAGAAACCGAAGAACCAGAACCAGAACGCAGCTTTACCCCATGCTTCATTGAGCTTCCAACCAAACATTTTTGGCCAGTAGTAAATGATGCCGGCAAACATACCGAACACCACACCACCGATAATTACGTTATGGAAGTGAGCGATCAAGAATAATGAGTTGTGTACCAAGAAGTCCGCAGGTGGAACAGCCATAAGTACACCAGTTAAACCACCGATACCGAATGTTACAAGGAAGCCAAGCGTCCATAACATTGGAGTAGTAAAGGTGATGCGACCTTTATACATGGTGAATAACCAAGAGAAGATTTTCACACCAGTAGGAATCGCAATAACCATGGTCATGATACCGAAGAACGCGTTAACGTTCGCACCAGCACCCATGGTGAAGAAGTGGTGAAGCCATACAACGAACGCAAGAACAGTAATCGCGATAGTTGCATACACCATAGACTTGTAACCGAACAACGCTTTACGAGAGAAGGTTGCAACGATTTCTGAGTATAGACCAAATGCTGGTAATACCAAGATATATACTTCAGGGTGACCCCATGTCCAGATCAAGTTCACATAAAGCATAGGGCTACCGCCAAGCTCATTTGTGAAGAAATGGAAGCCGAAGTAACGGTCAAGAGTAAGCATTGCAAGAGTACCTGTTAATACAGGGAACGATGCAATGATTAATACAGCCGTACAAAGTGAAGTCCACGTGAAAATAGGCATGTCCATTAATTTCATGCCAGGCGCACGCATTTTGATGATGGTAACGAAGAAGTTAACACCAGATAAAAGCGTACCTAGACCAGAAACCTGAAGTGCCCAGATATAGTAGTCGACACCTACACCAGGAGAATATTGAATGCCAGAAAGAGGAGGGTAAGCCATCCAACCAGTCGCAGCAAATTCACCTAATACAAGTGAAAGCATCATTAAACCAGCAGCGCCTGCGAATAACCAGAAGCTTAAAGAGTTTAATAATGGGAAAGCAACGTCGCGAGCACCAATCTGTAAAGGTACAGAGATGTTCATCATACCTACAACGAGGCCCATTGCTACGAAGAAGATCATGATTACACCGTGTGCGGTGAAGATCTGGTCGTAGTGGTCAGGATGTAGATAACCTTCGCCGCCACCTTTAGCGAGGAAAAGTTGTAAACGCATCATGATCGCATCGGCGAAACCACGCAGAAGCATAACAACAGATACGATGATATACATGATACCAATCTTTTTGTGGTCTACCGTAATAAACCACTCATTCCACAAATATCCCCATTTTTTGAAATAGGTGATACCGCCAAGCACTGCAATTGCACCAATTGCCATAAGGACCATGGTGACAAGTACGATTGGCTCTGTCGGGATAGAGTCCCAACCCAGTTTACCAAAAATCATATCCATGTCTTATTCCCCTTGAGCAGCGTGTTCAGCTGCAGCATGAGTGTCAGCTGTTGCGTGTTCAGCAGAGTGGTCAACACCATGATAGTTACTCATATAGTGGTTGATAATTGTTTCAAACAATTTTGGTTCAACTGAAGAGTAATAAGTCACAGGGTGTGGCTTAGTCGGGAACGGTTTCATAGCTTCAGCTTTAGCAAGCGCTTCTTGATCACCAGCAGCTTTAGCACGATTTACTAAATGCTCAATCTGATGCTTAGAGCGGTCACCATCACGTAAGGTTGCCAATTCAGCTTGGTCAAGCGTAGTTTTTTGAACTGCTTCTGGGTTAATGGTTGAACCATTACCTGCTTTAACCGCTGCTACCCATTCATTGAATTGTTGCTCTGTAACGCTATGCGCCTTGAAACGCATTTGAGAGAAACCGTAACCTGAGTAGTTAGAAGAGAAACCACGATATACACCAGTTTCATTTGCTAACAAATGAAGGTGAGTTTGCATACCTGCCATTGCATAAATCTGGCCGCCTAACTGTGGAATGAAGAATGAGTTCATTGTAAAGTTAGAAGTGATTTTAAAGCTTAACGGAGTTTTTTCAGGGAAACGTACTTCGTTAACTGTTGCAATGTTTTGTTCAGGATAAATAAAGATCCACTTAAACTGTTCAGCAACAACTTGAATAGTTAAAGGTGCTTTATCTGATTCTAAAGGACGGTATGGGTCATACTTGTGGGAACCCCACCAAGTTAACCAAGCTAAAATACCAATAATAATGACAGGGATACCCCATACTACAACTTCAATTGCAGTTGAGTGTGCCCATGTAGGTTTATAGTCTGCATCTTTATTTGACGCGCGATATTTCCAACCAAACCATAATGCCATGATGATTGAAGGAATCACCACAAGTAACATTAAATAGATCGCAGTCATCATAAGGTCACTTTGACCTTGACCAACTGGACCTTTAGAGTTTAGAAGTACCATATCACCACCACACCCAGTCAAAAGTGCAGCAAGCGTTGATAAAGACAATACAGCTAAAATCGTTTGTCTCATTTTACAACCTCGGTGAAGAGTCCCATTCCCTAATTAAATATGGGATAGCGATTAAAGTGTCGCATGATTGAGAACGCTAATTCTAAAATTTAGACTTCTCAATTATATGACACCGCTACGTTGTAGGGCATTATGCCTCATATCGACAAACTAAGCTATACATAAAGTAGGCTGAAATAATTGTTTTAAAACCCGATTTTTTTTGTAGGGTATCTAATTTCAAAAGAGCTTTTATTTAAATATCAACTCTCTATAGAAAAAAGGAGGCGGGGTGCCTCCTCTTTTTTTAGACATTAAATGAATGAGTCATTCACTATCATTTGATCACTTTTGTTCTTGCAATTTTGTCATGTAAAGCTTGTCGCTTTTGTCCTAATGCAAAAGCGTAGTCAATAATTGTACTGATCGGCATAAACAGTAAGTTTAATATGATAAAAACAATACTTCTTAATAAGAAGATGCGAGTTAAATTAACCTTGCTATTGTCCTCAGCATCTACAATTTTAATTCCAACGATTTTCTTACCTATACTTTGCCCAAACTTTGTTAAAAGGATGGCTTGAATTGCAAGCATAATTACGACGTAAACAAGCATTGAATGCCAAGCTTCTATCGGAATTAAAGTAAAAAGTTGTTGTTGCAATTCTGCAGCTTTGGTCGATGCGACTTCGGTGGATTGCATTTGTTTTTGCAATTCGAATAGTTGCTTATATTGAGTTTCATTAAAGAAAAAAGAAGGAATTGCAGCGATTGGTAACCATAGCAATAAATCAATAATTTTTGCTAAAGCCCGAGCTGGAATAGATGCAAGTTCATGAACTTTAGCTTCTACACGAATTTGACGAATAGTTTCATTAGTTGAAGTATTCGTGCTTATTGGAGGTACAGAATAACCACTAGGTTGATATACAAGTTTACCTTGGGTTAATTCTCCTAAAGCTTTCCATTCTGTCATGCCTTCATGCCAAGCTAAATCAGTTAACAAAATTTGTTGGCTAGCCAACATTTGATTTACTTGTTCTAAAGTATAAGGCCCAGCTTGTTGATTATTACGTGCCAAGTAAATTTGCATAAATAAAAATTCTCTATTCTAAAGATGAAAAAAGACCCACGGATGGGCCTTTTTTTATAACTTATTAGATTTGCTTGATTTTTTCTTCAGCAAGGAAGAACCATGTATCTAAAACTGAGTCTGGGTTAAGAGAGACAGATTCAATACCTTGTTCCATTAACCATTTTGCAAGATCCGGATGGTCTGAAGGACCCTGGCCACAGATACCTACATATTTACCTGCTTTACGGCAGGCATGGATTGCCATTGAAAGAAGTGCTTTAACCGCTGCGTCACGTTCATCAAATAAATGTGAAACAATACCTGAGTCACGGTCAAGACCTAATGTTAACTGAGTTAAGTCATTAGAACCGATAGAGAAGCCATCAAAGTGTTCAAGGAATTGTTCAGCTAACAAGGCATTAGTTGGTAATTCACACATCATGATTACTTTTAAGCCATTTTCGCCACGTTTCAAGCCATTTTGTGCAAGTAATTCAATAACGCGTTTTGCTTCAGATACTGTGCGTACAAAAGGAATCATGATTTGAATGTTGGTAAGACCCATTTCATCACGAACTTTCTTAAGTGCACGGCATTCTAATTCGAAACAATCACGGAAGTTATCAGATACATAACGGCTAGCACCACGGAAACCGAGCATTGGGTTTTCTTCTTCAGGCTCGTATAACTTACCGCCAATTAAGTTTGCGTATTCGTTTGACTTGAAGTCAGACATACGAACGATCACTGGCTTGTCACCAAATGCAGCAGCAAGAGTTGCAATACCTTCAACTAATTTTTCAACATAGAAGTCTACAGGTGACGCATAACCTGCAGTACGCGTTAGAACCGCAGCGCGAGTTTCACGAGGTAGGCTGTCAATGTTGAGTAGGGCTTTAGGATGCACACCGATCATACGGTTAATAATGAACTCAAGACGAGCAAGACCAATACCTTCATTTGGAATTTGAGCAAAGTCAAATGCACGGTCAGGGTTACCTACGTTCATCATAATTTTGAACGAAAGTTTAGGCATAGATTCAATTGAGTTGCGTTGAACTTCGAAATCTAATGCACCTTCGTAAATGAAACCTGTATCACCTTCAGCACAAGAAACAGTTACTTCTTGACCGTCAGTTAATACTTCTGTTGCGTTACCGCAACCAACAATAGCTGGTACACCAAGTTCACGTGCAATAATTGCTGCGTGACATGTACGACCACCACGGTTAGTGATAATTGCAGCAGCACGTTTCATTACCGGTTCCCAGTCAGGATCGGTCATATCAGATACAAGAACGTCGCCTTCTTGAACTTTGTCCATTTCTTTAATTGAGTTAACAATACGGACTTTACCAGAACCAATACGTTGACCAATTGAACGGCCTTCACAAAGAACAGTACCTCTTTGTTTGAGAAGGTAGCGTTCCATAGTGCCTACATTTTGGCGGCTTTTTACAGTTTCAGGACGAGCTTGAACAATATAAATTTGACCGTCATCACCGTCTTTTGCCCATTCGATGTCCATTGGTGCACCGTAATGTTGTTCGATGATAAGCGCTTGTTTTGCAAGCTCTTGTAGTTCATGGTCATTTAAAGCGAATTGTTGGCGATCTTGTTTCTCAACATCAACAACAACAACAGATTTACCCGCAGAACCTTCTTCACCATAAATCATTTTTTGGTGTTTAGAGCCAAGATTGCGGCGTAAAACAGAATGTCTACCAGCATTTAATAATGGCTTAGATAAGTAAAATTCATCAGGGTTAACCGCACCTTGTACAACCATTTCACCTAAACCGTAAGATGCTGTAATAAATACAACATCACGGAAACCAGATTCTGTATCAAGTGTAAACATTACACCCGCAGCGCCAGTTTCAGAACGAACCATGCGTTGTACACCTGCAGACAATGCCACAACATCATGATCGAAGCCTTGGTGTACACGGTAAGAAATTGCACGGTCATTATATAAAGAAGCGAATACTTCTTTGATCGCAATAAGTACGTTATCAATACCGCGAATGTTCAAGAAAGTTTCTTGTTGACCCGCGAAAGATGCATCTGGTAAATCTTCAGCAGTTGCAGATGAACGAACGGCAACCGCGATATCAGGGTTGCCGTTAGAAAGTGCTGTAAAAGCGGCGCGAATTTCTTGTTCTAAGGTTGCAGTGAGTGGAGTCTCTACAATCCATTGACGAATTTTAGCGCCTGTTTCTGCAAGAGCATTTACGTCATCAACGTTGAGTTGAGCAAGTTCTGCTTGAATTCGAGCGTTAAGACCACTTTGGTCTAAGAACTCACGATAGGCAGCAGCAGTAGTTGCAAAGCCACCCGGTACCGATACACCAGCATTTGATAAATGGCTGATCATTTCACCCAAAGATGAGTTTTTCCCACCTACGAGTTCGACATCGTGTTTCCCTAATTTTTCTAGACCGATTACGCGCGCTTCCAAAGTTTTCACTCCACTTTTGCAGTATTAATGTCTATCTTGGCATGAAATTATAAAAATAAAGTGCTTAGTTGAGAATTATACTAAGCGACAGTCATGTAAGATCAGTTTACTATAAAGATTATATAGCACTAAGACAAATGTTTAAGGAGAATTTTAATGTCAGAAAGTAAACAATTTAAGCGGAGTGTTTTTTTTATTTCTGATGGAACTGCAATTACTGCCGAGACTCTTGGACATTCGTTATTAGCACAATTTCCCAATGTAGATTTTGATATTCACATCATGCCGTATATTACAACTGAAGAGGCGGCAATGGATGTGGTGGTTGAGATTAATCGGTGCCAAACCAAAGATGGTTGTCTACCTTTAGTATTTGATACTTTAGTCGATCCGCATGTGCGAGAGATTATTAATACAGCTAAAGCGGTTAATCTGGACGTGTTTGAAGGTTTAATTAGTAAACTTGAACAAGAGCTTGGGACACCACCAACAACATTGGTCGGACAGACCCATGCGGTAACCGATTCTGAATATTATAAAGCCCGTATCGATGCTGTTCATTTTGCGCTTGATAATGATGATGGAGCGCGTACTCGTCATTATGATAAAGCAGATTTAATCTTAATTGGAGTTTCCCGTTCGGGTAAAACGCCAACTTCTATTTACTTATCTCTTCAATTTGGTATTCGTGTTGCAAACTATCCATTAACTGAAGAAGATTTGGATGATAACCGTTTACCAGCAGTATTAAGAGCTCATCGTAGTAAGTTATTTGGTTTAATGATTGATGCTGAGCGTTTGGTCGCAATTCGTAGTGAACGTAAAGCGAATAGCCGTTATGCAAGTTTTAGCCAATGCCAAATGGAGCTAAGAGCAATTGAAGGGATTTATATTTCAGAAGGCATTAAATATTTAAATGTGACTGAAATGTCAATTGAAGAGATTTCAACACGTATTTTACAGATGACAGGATTAAAACGTCGTATTGGTTAATTTAATCAAATATTTATTTTAACCATTCAATTTTTTTATATTAATTTATAAAATAAGTTGAATGGTTATTTACTCTATATCCTAGAAAGAAAAATAAAAGTTTTATATATAAAACTAAATATTATTAAATAGTTCTTATTGGTTATAAACCCGTAGTTTTTTGAAACTCATTTGTAAATTTAAATAATACTATTGAAAAGAAATGTATGTGTTTTATTACGCTGGAAAATAGTAATTATTTAATTTTTCTAAATATTTTAGAAAATCATCCATAGAAAATCCATAATTTATAAAATGTTAAATAGATCACAATTTTTTGATGTTATGTGATTGGTTTTTGATTTTAATTATACTTTCCCACCTCGATATGGGACTATCCGATTATCAAAATGCTAAAAAAATGTGTTTTTTCATTGGTATATATCTTGCCTCTTAATTTATATGCTGCTCAAGTAGATGAATTGCGAGAGCAAGCTATTCACACTTACAAATCTGGGCAAACTCAACAAGCAATATTGCAATTAGAGCAATTGCTAAATAAGTACCCGCATGACCAAAAATTACTAGCTGATTATTTAGTTGTCATGTCAAGTGAAAAAAGAGATTTATTAACCTTTTCTCAGCATTTAGCAAATGTTAATTATGTGACTTTTCCAGAATATGGGCAACTACCGTTAATACGTAATTTTCGTGATTTTAAACACTTTAAAGATGCAATTGAGTGGTCGAATAAATTTAATATTCAAAAGACATCTGATGGGCAGATTTTATTAGCGGTTCTATATGCTGAGGCTAAAGACCCTGTAAATGCTAAGGTGCATTTATCTGGTATTAAGAGTAAAAATCTTACAGCTGATCAATTTGTTCAAATTGCTTATGCGTATCGACTCATCAATTCACCTGTAGATGCTTTAGCTGCAATCGAGCAAGCTTATCAAAAGCAACCAAAGTCTTTTGCAGTTTTGCAAGAATATACTTACGACTTAGCCGCTGTAGGCGCTTATAAAAAAGCTCAGCAGTTATTGCTTGCCAGCGATAAAAATGCGCAAACAGAATCGTTACAACATTGGTTACAGGTCAGCGAGTTTTCTCAACGTGTAAATAACGCAATTACTCGCTATAAATATTTGAATCGGGAAGGCATGTCGGATAGTGAAGGCTTTGCCGAGCTTGATGCTGTGTTGAAACAAGGTGAGCAAATACAGCCTTTGATTCAACCGTCAGACCCTAATTATTTAAGATTTCATTATGACTATTTGTATGCTTTGGACTTTCGTGGGCGTAGCCGTACTGTATTAGATGAATTTACTAAATTAAATGTACCGTTAGAAAAGCTACCGGCTTATGTTCGTCATGCGATCGCTGATAGTTATTTAGCTGAAAGACAACCGAAGCAGGCTGAACTCGCTTTTAAAACCTTACTTACCGAAAAAAACTACTCAGATATGACGGTATATACAGGGCTTTATTATTCTTATATTGAACAAGAAAAATATAAACAAGCTGAACAACTTTTAAGTGAGGTTGATCGTTTAATCCCTACGTATAAATATAGCCAAGCCAAAGGAGTAGATAAATCAAGCCATCCTGATCGTGATGATTATATCGCTTTACAAGGCATGCATTTAGCTTATGCAAATCATTTGGGTCAATCAGAAAAGCATTTTCAGAAACAAGTAGATCTTGCACCTGCTAATGAAGGTTTAATTAACAACCTTGCTCGTGTTGAGCGCTGGAGAGATAAACCGTTACAGGCAAAGCAAACAATTGCTCGTTTAAATGGTTTAACACCCGTTGCGAAAGATACGCGTATTAACCAAATGCAAAATGCTCAGGCTTTAGGGGATATTCCTGAGTGGCGCAAAAGTACAGAAAGTCTTTTGCAATATTATCCTGAAGATAGCGGTGTAATTAAAAGTCGAAAAGAGTTGGATGATCGTGATAGAGCAACCATCTCGCACTCAACGACTTGGGGCCAGAGTAAAGCAGAAAATAGCGATTCTGTGAGTGGGCAAAATGGCTTAAAAGACCGAGAAATGGAAACTCGTATTAATAGCCCTTGGATTAAAGATAATTATCGTCTATTTGCTTGGCATCAAGATCGTTACGGTGAATACCGTTTTGGTGATGTGCATGACCAACGTTACGGTGTTGGTGCTGAGTGGCAAGCAAACCGTAAGGCATTGTCGGCAATTTTGTCGCAAAGTACAGATGGTGGCCAAGCAGGTGTTCGTCTTGATTGGTCGCAATGGTTAAACGACCACTGGCAATATCAATTGCAATATGACAGTCAGGCTAATATTCCATTACAAGCAATTGATGCTGGTGAGGATGGACAAGCTTACCGTGCTGCTTTGACATGGCAAAAAGATGAGTCACGCCAAATTGGAGCGAGCTATGGCTTAACCGATATAAGTGACGGTAATAAACAACAAGAATTTTCTACTTTTTGGCGTGAGCGATTATTTGATGCGCCTCACCATATTACTTACGGAACCGTTCGTGGATTTTATGGCAGCAATAGTCAGGATCAGACCGCTTACTTTAGCCCAAGCAATCATTACAGTGCCGAGTTGAATTTAAGCCATGACTGGGTCACTTGGCGAGAGTACGAACGCTCATTTAAACAGCATTTTGAAGCTGGAGTAGGGCTTTATAAACAAGCAGATTACTCAGCCCGACCAACATACTCTTTGCAATATCAACATCAATGGCAGCTCTCACGGACTTGGCAACTTAATTATGGAATTGGTTGGCAATACCATCCATATGATGGTCATGATGAACAACATACCTACGGTATTTTCGGATTTGAAGGGCGTTTTTAATGAATAATATGATGTCAAAAATGTTGAGCTGTGTGTTTGCCTCAACGTTATTACCCGTACAATTTGCCTATGCCCGCATTGAAACTGAACTACCAAAAAACCATACGGTTTCTTTAACTTTTCATGACGTGCGAGATGATGTGCTCAAGGAAGGTGACCGCGATGTTTATGCGATTCAGACCAATAATCTGGCACAGTTTCTCGATTGGCTTAGTCAGTCGGATTGGAAACCGATTCGTCTAAAAGACATTGAAGAGGCACGTAAGCAAGGTAAAGAATTACCTCATAACTCTATTCTACTGACCTTTGATGATGGTGCTTTAAGTAGCTATAGCCGAGTATTTCCTTTACTGAAGCAATATAAAATTCCAGCAGTTTTTGCTCTTCCAACAAGTTGGTTAAATGGTAATACAAAAGCGGGTTATGAAGCCTATGGTCAAGGTAACTTGGTGAACTGGGCTCAAGTTCGTGAAATGCAAGCATCTGGGTTAGCCGAGTTTGCAAGCCATAGCGATGATTTACATCATGGGGTATTAGCCAATCCTCAAGGCAATGAGCAACCTGCTGCGACTTCTTATTCTTATTTAAAATCGCAATCACGTTATGAAACCGATGCGGAATATCAACAACGTATTTTGCAGGATTTAAAAAAATCTTATGCAGTTTTGAAAAAAGAAGTAGGGGTTAATCCTAAAGCAATTATTTGGCCTTATGGCGCCGTGAATGAGCAGTTAGAGAAGCTGGCACAACAGGCTGGTTTTCAGTTCTCATTCAGTTTAGGACGTGATGGTATGAATCGCGTGAGTGACTTAACTTTTAAGCGTAGCTTAGTCATTGATAACCCTACAGCCGAACAACTAACAGAAGGCATGTTAAATATTCTGAATTTCGAAGAGTCAGATTTATTTAAGCAATCGCGTCATTTTGTGAGTATGGATTTAAAGCACTTAGCAGCGCAACAAAACTCTCAGACTGATGAAAAACTAGGGCAGTTGTTATCAAAACTGTATAGCTTAAAAAACAATGCTTTAATCTTAAAGCCTTTAGAAGACAAAGATGGAGATGGGCAATATGATGTTACCTATTTCCCTACAGATAAAATGTCTGTTCAACAAGATATTTTAAACCGTAGTTTATGGCAGGCTCAAACTCGTGCAGGCCAATCGGTAATATTAGAGTTGCCAGCTTATCCGCGAAAAGATAGACCATTTTTAACTATAGATTTGGCTAAAGATATTGCGCGTTTTAACAGTAATTTAAGTGGTGTTCAGCTTAATGCAGGATCATCTTTAAATTGCGCAATGCAAAAAATAACCGTGCAAGAAAGCAGTTGCATTGAACAATCAAAACAGCTAGAACAACTGAGTGAACTGACTAAAGAAGCGGTCAAACCTTATTTAAATATGAGTAATCAGGCACAGTTTAGTTTATTGCTTACACCTGATTTAGATCATGTGGAAAATCTACCTGAGCTTATAAAAACACTTTTAATGCAACATGACTTAGTCAATTTGAAGTTTGATGTGATTGGTAAGAAAAAACAATTTAATCAGTTGTTAACGCTCTTAAATACACTTGATCAAAATGATAAGCAAAGAATAATGCTGACTTTAGTATTACCAGAAAATTCGCAAAAAAATGCTTGGGAAGAGGTTCAGCAAGGGCTTTTTTCTATTCAGCGAGTAGGAATCCAGAAATTCGGTATTGATGGCTATGACTTTGAAAAATCAAAAGATGTTCATCAGTACTTATATAATCCGCTTAGTCTGAATGCTAGCCCTGTGATGTATCAGCCTTTTGCTGAATCAGTAGAGGGGAAAAAGTAATGAGAGTATTACTCGATATTCTATTTGCTTTTGCCTTTTTATATCCCTTACTGATGGCTTGGACATGGATGGTAGGGGGACTTTGGTTTTTCTTTAAAAGAGAATACCGCGAACAAGCGCTTCCTGAACCTACAGGTGAAGGATGCAGTATCATCATTCCGTGTTTTAACGAAGAAGCGCAAGTACGCCAAACAATTCGTTATGCGCTACAAACCAAATATCCTAATTTTGAAGTCATTGCTGTTAATGACGGAAGTAATGATAGGACCGCCGAAATTCTAGATGAATTGTCAGCGCAAGATTCACGACTTCGGGTTGTACACTTAGCAGAAAATCAGGGTAAGGCTGTAGCTTTAAGATCGGGAGTACTGGTTAGTAAATACGAATATCTTGTTTGTATCGATGGAGATGCGTTGTTGCATCCGCATGCGGTACTTTGGTTAATGCAACCATTTATTAACTTCCCGCGAATTGGGGCTGTAACGGGGAACCCACGAATTTTAAACCGATCTAGTATTTTAGGAAAATTACAAGTTGGTGAGTTTTCTTCGATTATTGGTTTGATTAAACGTGCACAACGTACATATGGTCGTATTTTTACCGTATCTGGTGTGATTGCAGCATTTCGTAAAACTGCACTCGCTCGAGTCGGGTTTTGGTCAGACGATAAAATTACCGAAGATATTGATATTTCATGGAAGTTACAGCTCGACCATTGGGATATTCAGTATATTCCACAAGCGCTTTGCTATATCTATATGCCTGAGACATTTAAAGGGTTATGGAAACAACGTCTTCGCTGGGCGCAAGGTGGAGTAGAGGTTCTTATAGAATATATTCCACAAATGTTCAAACTGCGTGTTCGAAGAATGTGGCCGGTCATGATTGAGGCGCTAGTCAGTATTATCTGGTCTTATGTGATGATCATGATCTTCACGTTATTTTTTGTGGGATTGTTTATTGAGCTGCCTCAGCAATGGCAGATCAAAACGCTTATGCCAAAGTGGTACGGTGTAATATTAGGCGGAACATGTTTGATCCAGTTTTTAGTGAGTTTGTGGATTGATCATCGTTATGACCGAGGGCGTTTTTTTAGGAATTACTTTTGGGTGATTTGGTACCCGTTGTTTTTCTGGTTACTGACTTTGTTTACAAGTGTTGTCGCGGTACCAAAAACTTTATTTAACACAAAAAAACGTGCCCGTTGGGTAAGTCCAGACCGAGGCTTCCGTGGAGATAACCCATGAAACTTGAGGAAAATAAGGATATAGAGACTTTAGATATCCCTGAATATATTGATCAGCCGGAATATGTCAAAAATAAAACAGCAAACTATACATTACAAACCATTGGCTGGATTTGTTTAATGTGGCTGCTTTTCCCATTGGTTTCACTGTTTTTATGGGTTTTTGAAGGTCACTTAATTTATGATTACGTCTGGGTAGACCACTTATCAGAAGTTAAGACCTTATTACATTTAGCATTAATGATCGGAATTAGCGCGCTTATTTTAATTTTATGGGCAAGTTATAACTGGATTAGGTTTAGTGGTGAGGACCGACGTGCTAAGGCACCTAATAGTTCTGTAGAATTATTAGCGGCCCAATTTTCAGTTACTTCCGACATGCTAAATGATTTGCAAGAAAAACAGCGCATCATTTTGCATTACGATGATCATGGTAATTTGCAAAAATATGAGTAAATAAAAAAGCATGGCCTAAAACCATGTTTTTTTTTACTTTTATGGTATTGCTCTGATAATAATATCAACGGGTTGTTCTATACCATCCATGCTGTGAATAGATCTATTGGTAATTTTAACAATTGGCCATGTTTGCAATTTACAGTTGGGTTTCTGAAGTGCTGCATAATAACTGTCGGATTTAAAAAATACTTTTTTGGTGGTTGCAGTATTGGGAGTCAAAAGACGCTTAAGCCATGGTTCATTTACTTGAGTTTCTAGAAAACGTAATGCCAGAATGCTTTTAACACGATTGTTAAATAACCTGCGGTTTTTGATAATAAGTGGGTGGGTAATTAACTTATGCGTACCCATCTGACTATGGGGCAAAATAAAATGAGGGGTGATTTGGAAGACGGTCACAAATTTTGCTTGCTGACAGATTTTTTCAAGATGAGTCACGCTATCTTGATTTGTACCAATAATCGCGACAGATGAATGTGAAAAGTCAAACTCTTTAATTAATGTTGAGGAAATTACTTGACCAGTAAAATCTTCGAAATCTTGAGAGATATTCTGAAAAATTACTGATTTTGAAGTGTTATTTTTAATATTAATACTCATTTTCCAAAAGTCCTTTTGGTTTTTTAAATCATGATGTTTTTATCGTTTTAATATAAATAACCAAGCAGGAAGTTGGGGTAAAGTCTTTTCAGATAGATGGTCATCCCATACTCAAAATCAATTCAAGTATGGGAGCTTGAAGTAGAGTTTAATGTTCTTTTTTTACATTCATGAGTTGTGTAAAGCTTTCTAAACGTTTAGCTGTATCGTATACATCACATGTAAAAATAAATTCATCAACATCGTATGTCGCTAAAAGTTTTTGTAAACCAGAGCGAACTGTATCTACAGAACCAATTTGCGCCATTGCATAGAAGTTTTCAACAGAAAGCTGTTCTGCTGTATTCCATAATCCCTGCATTGATTCAACTGGAGGTTTAAGCTTCAAACTTTCTCCACGAATTAAACCTAATACGCGTTGGTAAGCACTGGTTGCTAGAAACTGTGCTTCCTCATCTGTATCTGCTACAACAACAGGTACACCCATTGAAACATATGGCTTATCTAGATACTCAGAAGGTTCAAAGTTCTCTCGATAGAGTTGAATCGCTTGACCTAACATACGTGGTGCAAAATGTGATGCAAATGAGTAGGGAAGTCCAAGTTTTGCCGCGAGTTGTGCACTAAATAGACTAGATCCAAGTAACCAAACAGGGACATGGGTACTTTGTCCCGGTGTTGCAATAATTTTTTGTCCTACTTGAGGTACATCAAAATATTTTAAGATTTCGACAACATCTCTAGGAAATTGATCTTCTGTTTCTTGATGGCCACGACGTAAAGCTCGCATGGTCAGTTGGTCTGTACCAGGAGCACGGCCTAAACCAAGTTCAATACGATTTGGATATAAAGTAGCAAGCGTCCCGAATTGTTCTGCGACAACTAAAGGGGCATGGTTAGGGAGCATAATTCCACCCGAACCCAAACGAATATGCTGTGTATGTGCTGCAATAAAACCAAGTAAGACGGCTGTAGCTGAACTTGCGATACCATCCATATTGTGATGCTCTGCAAGCCAGAAACGTTCATAACCTAGCTTTTCTGCATGTTGTGCTAATTCTAGTGCGTGGCGTAATGAAAATTCGATAGTTTTATCATTACGAATGGGAGCAAGTTCCAAAATTGAAAACTTGGTATCTTGAAGTGATCGCATGCGATATTCTCGAATAAGGATATATCGAAATAATACGATATATAGGATGTGATGTATATCGTTTTTTTTCGATATTAAATTTTATCTATCAATAAAAAAGCACCCGAAGGTGCTCTTTTGATTCATTTGTGTATTAGCGGTTTTTATACCAACCACGGTGTAAGCCATTGTCATGGCGACGGCTACCGCCTTTATAATAACGACGGTCACCATCGTAATATCTACGGTCATCACGATCATAACGGCCGCGATCATAACGGTCATCGTAATTACGGTCTTCAGCTACTTTACGACCGAGTGCCGAACCACCAGCTGCACCTACTGCTGCACCGATGTAACCACCATTTGTACCGCCCATATTTTTACCAACGGTATAACCAGCACCACCACCTAATGCACCGCCAATCGCAGCTTCTGTACGATTGCGACGGTCACTTGCTGCAGCTGCACCACCAGCTCCACCTAAAGCAGCACCGATTGTTGCACCTGAGGTACCACCAATACTTTTACCAATTGCTGTACCCACTACACTACCTAAAGCAGAGGTTGCAGCAACACGCGTACCATTATCTGCATGTGCAACTGTTACCATAGAAGACGTTGCAAGTACTGCACTAGCTAACCAAATATTCATTTTCATCTTGGAACTCCATGTCCTTTTTACTGAAAGGACAGTATTTTTATCTTGAGGTAAATGTAATAAAAAATTTCGTGATAATTATGGAGAAGCCAAACGGAGATACGAGTGTTTTGTGTCGGTTTGTATGGTTTGTATTAATATGTGGATAAATCATGTGTATATCAAATGGTAGCGTGGAATTTAATCAAAAATAAAAAAGCACCCGAAGGTGCTTAAATGTCTATTCATCCACTTTGATTAGTGATGACGACGGTGTTTTTTCTTCCAGTGTTTAGAAGATCGGTCAGCATCACGGTCTTTAGAGATTTTATTACCTAAAGCAGAACCACCTGCCGCGCCTAAAGCAGCGCCGATATAACCACCGTTCGTACCGCCCATGCTTTTACCAACGGTATAACCAGCACCGCCGCCTAAACCACCGCCAATTGCAGATTCTGTACGGTGACGACGATCACTTGCAACAGCTGCACCACCAGCACCACCTAAAGCAGCACCAATTGTTGCGCCAGATGTCCCACCCATACTTTTACCAATTGCAGTACCAGCGACACTACCTAGAGCAGAAGCAGCTGCTACATGTGTTGTATTGTCAGCATGCGCTACAGTAACCATAGAAGTTGCTAAAACAGCGCTACATAACCAAGCATTTAATTTCATATTCTACTCCGTGTCCTTAACTGCAGGACGCCTAATCTTTTGTTACGGCAAATGTAACAAAACACTTCTCCTAAAATATGGAGAACCATCTTTTGAGTATTGCAGTTTAGTGTCTGGTTTGTATGTTTTCTATTAAAATAGAATATTTAATACTCATATAGAAAAAAGTAATTCTCATTTAACATTCTTAAGTTTATTTACGGTCAGTTGAACACAAGAAATCAATGAAAGCTCGTGTGGCAGAAGACATATGCTTATGTTGTGCATATAGTAAAGAGAAAGGGCGTGTATGACCTGCATAACCCTCAAGTACGGGCTGTAGCTTTCCTTGTTGAATTTTTTCATTAACGATAAATTCGTAACTCTGACATATCCCTAGCCCATTTTCAGCAAGAGACACGACTCCTAAAATATCTTCTTTTATTAAAATCCGATTCGTTGGTATCCACTGAATTTCCTGATCTATATCTTTAAAGAACCACGGAGTGACCTTGCCATTACTTGGCAACTCAAAGGCAATACATTGATGATAATTTAACTCTTCTAGTGTTTTTGGAGTACCCATACGTTTTAAGTAAGTGGGTGAGGCAACAAGTTTTAAAGGTGCCTGCTCTAAAGGGCGAGCCACAAAAGAGCTATTTGGAAGGTGTCCTTGACGAATAGCTAAATCGAATCCCTCAGCAATTAAATCAACGTTTCGATTAGAGATACTGATTTCAATTTGAATGTCTGGATATTGCAAAAGAAATTTTTCTAATAAAGGGGGCAAACGATAATGCCCATAAGTTGTGGGGACGCTTAATTTAATTTTTCCAGAAATTTGTAGTTGTTCACCTTGAATCACTCGCTCTGCATGGTCAATAAACTGAAATGCATGTTGCATCTTTTCATAATAAAGCTGACCTGCTTCGGTCAAACTTAAATGACGAGTTGTTCTTCTAAAAAACTGAATACCTAATCTTTTCTCAAGTCGTGTAATTGTTCTACTAATGACTGAAGGAGTTGTTGCTAAATAAATTGCAGCTGCACTAATAGAAAGCTTTTCAGCCACAATTAAAAACACTTCAACATCTGCAAGATGGTCAAATTGACGAGACATTTTGTCCTCAAACGCAAAAAAGATTTGTAAATATGGTTGTTTATCTACCTTACTAGCAAAAGTAGAATATATCCATCCCAGTTATAAAACCAGCAAATGGTTGGAATGAAGGTCGAATAATGAAGAAGTTAAATAAAGTAATCCTTGCTATGATTACCGCTTCAGCAGCATTAAGTGCAAATGCCGCTCATGTATTAGTTGTTTTATCTGATGAAGCCCAATTAGAGCTAAAGAATAATCAGGTTTTTAAAACAGGTTTTTACCTTAATGAATTGATGCAGCCTACAAAAATGCTTTTAGATGCAGGCCATACAGTAACTTTCGCTACACCAAAAGGGAAAGCTCCAACCTTAGATGAATCATCGAATAATGCGATATATTTTAATCAAGATGAAAAAGCGTTAAAGCAGTATGCAGGTTTATTGCATGATCTAAAATTAACATCTGCTCAAGATTCTCCAGTTGTGAGCCTATCTCGTATTGAGCAAATTGGTGTAGACCAGTTCGATGCTATTTATATTCCAGGTGGGCATGCGCCTATGCAAGATCTATTAAAAGATAAACAACTTGGAAAAGTACTTACTGCTTTCCATAAAGCTGGTAAACCTACTGCGTTGGTCTGTCATGGTCCTATTGCATTAATGTCTACTTTACCTAATGCTTCGGAAGTAATTAGCCAACTAGAACAAGGTAAAACAGTCAAAACTGGTGAATGGATTTATAAAAATTATCGGATGACGGTGATTAGTAATCAGGAAGAAGAACAGGCTAAAGCTTTATTAAAAGGTGGAGAAATGAAGTTTTATCCTCAAACTGCATTACAGTCACTTGGAGGTAAGTATCAAAGTAATACCACTGCATGGACTCCAAACGTAGTGGTGGACCGTGAACTTATTACAGGACAAAACCCAGCGTCGGCTGTTTTAGTGGGTAAAACTTTATTAAAAAAATTAAAATAATTTGGCTGAGCAAAGAGGTTTTTTAAATAAAGCCTCTATTGTCATATAAAGGGAAAATATGACTTATTATTTCCTACAGAAAAGCCAAATTATAGGCAAGTAAATAAATCTTATTCGAAATCATTATATTTATACGCCTCTACTTATTGGGAAAGTTGATGAATTGGCTGATTATATATGTCATTTAAGCAGCATAATCTGTAAACTATGCGCTATTTTTACGATTTTGCTTATCTTCTATACTTACATAGCGTTCGATAAGCTTTTTGGACTTTTGAGATATTTCCTCTTATGAAAGCGTCACTCCGTTTACGACTTGATCAACTCTGTGATCGACATGAAGAACTTACTGCATTGCTTGCAGATGCTGAAGTGATCTCCGATAACAAACGTTTCCGTAAATTGTCTCGTGAACATAGTGATTTATCTGAAATTACCGAAGTTTGGGGCAAATACCGTCAAGCAGAAGAAGATATTGAAACTGCTGAAATGATGAAGTCGGACCCAGACTTTAAAGATATGGCAGAAGAAGAAATTCAAGCAAATAAAACATTGCTTGAAGAATTAGAAAGCCAGCTCAACATTTTGATGATTCCAAAAGATCCGAATGATTCTAATGCGGCTTATTTAGAAATCCGTGCTGGAACAGGTGGTGATGAAGCTGCAATTTTCTCTGGTGATTTGTTCCGCATGTATAGTAAATATGCAGAGACACAAGGCTGGCGTATTGAAGTGCTTTCTGAAAATGAAGGCGAGCATGGTGGCTTTAAAGAAGTTATTTGCCGTGTAGATGGTGATGGCGTTTACGGTCGCTTAAAGTTTGAAAGTGGTGCTCACCGTGTGCAACGTGTTCCAGCCACTGAATCACAAGGTCGTGTGCATACGTCAGCATGTACAGTTGCGATCTTGCCTGAAATTGACGTTGATACTAACGTTGAAATTAATCCGGCAGATTTACGTATTGATACTTACCGTGCGTCAGGTGCGGGTGGTCAGCACATTAACAAAACCGATTCGGCAGTGCGTATTACTCACATTCCAACCGGTACAGTCGTTGAGTGCCAAGAAGAACGTTCACAGCATAAAAACAAAGCTAAGGCGATGGCATTGTTAGTATCGCGTTTAGAAAATGCTAAACGTGCAGCAGCCGATGCAGCAACTTCTGAAATGCGCCGTGATTTGGTCGGTTCTGGTGACCGTTCTGAACGTATTCGTACTTATAACTACCCACAAGGGCGTATGACAGATCACCGTATTAACCTAACTTTATATAAGTTAGACGCGATTATGGAAGGTGATTTAACTGAACTACTTGATAGCTTACATCGTGAATATCAGGCAGATCAGCTTGCGATGCTTGCACAGGAAAATGGCGGCTAATGAATATTGCTCAAGCGCTTGCAATTCGTGGTGAGCCTGACAGTTATGAACGACAAGAAAATGCTTGGTTACTTGAGCATTTTCTAAAAATCAATTCGCTTGAATTAAAGTTTAGACTTGAGCAAGAGTTAACTGCCCAACAAAAGCAAGATTACTTGGCTGGTCTTGAACGTATCCAAAATGGTGAGCCTTTAGCTTATGTGACGGGTTCACAGCCATTTTGGACACTCGATTTAAAAGTAACGTCTGATACTTTAGTGCCACGACCTGATACTGAGGTTTTAGTTGAAACTGTTTTAAATCTAAATTTGCCAAATACTGCAAATATTGTTGATTTGGGAACGGGAACAGGTGCAATTGCGCTTGCATTAGCAAGTGAACGTCCAGATTGGCAAGTCACGGCAACTGATATTTATGCGCCTACTTTAGAAGTCGCAAAAGAAAATGCACAAGCACATGATTTGCAACGTGTGAAATTTGCCTGCGGCGCTTGGTTTGACGCACTTGAACCACAAAAGTTTGATTTAATTGTTTCTAATCCGCCCTACATTGACCCTGAAGATGAACACATGCAAGCTTTGGCTACAGAACCACGCCGTGCATTGGTTGCAGATCATCAGGGACTGGCTGATATTGAAATTATTATTGCTCAAGGGAAAAACTGGTTAAAACCGCAAGGCTGGATTGTACTAGAGCATGGTTATGATCAGGGACAAGCTGTTCGAGATATTTTCACAGAGTATGGTTTTAGCCAAATTAAAACTATTCAAGACTATGGCCAAAATGATCGAGTCACTTTGGCATGCTGGATTTAAAATTACCTTTGTAGTGTATCTCGCCAACGTAATAACCAGTTTTCGATAAGTTTCATTAAGGTATCGGTTACTTTACCCAATAGGGCTAATAAAATAATTGCAATGATAACAATATCTGGTCGAGACGTTTCTCGGCCATCACTGAGTAAATAGCCAATCCCTTGAGTGGCTGCAATCAGTTCAGCTGCAATCATAAACATCCAAGATAAACTTAAGCTGTTACGTAAACCCGTTAAAATGCCTGGAGATGCTGCCGGTAAAATAATAGATATAATCCGCTGAAAAGCATTAAGCCGATAAACTTTTCCAACTTCAATGAGCTTTTTATCTACATTATGAATTGCTGCAACTGTATTGGTATAGGTTGGAAAAAATGCTCCGATTGCAATCAATGTAATTTTAGAACCTTCGTCAATTCCTAACCAAAGCAATAACAGGGGAATCCAAGCAAGACTTGGGATCGATTTAATTGCTGAAAAAGTTGGTTCTAAATAAGCTTCTGCTTCTTTGCTTAATCCAACCCAAATCGCAAAAATTAAACCTAAACCGCTTCCTATAATAAAGCCCAACAGAACACGCCATGTACTAATATAAATATGGGCAAACAGGTCGCTATGAGCTAAATCTAAAAAAGATTGCCATAAACTAGACGGTGCAGGGAGTAGATAAGCATCGATATAGCCATTTCTGACTAAAAACTCGCAAGCCGTTAAAAAGATGAGGGGAATGAGTAGCACTTTAAACCACCGTGTAAATTTGTGGTTTAGATGCTTTTTCTCAGATTTTGAAGCCTGCTGAGCTAAGAAGTGATTTAGCTCAGCTTTGTTAAGTGAATCACTCATATACTATTTCACGACTTTTTGAGCAAAACGAGGGTCTAACAACTGATCAACCACTTGATTGACGTTGGTACCTTTTCTAACCAAGTCTTCTTCTGTCAAAATTTTCCCAGAACGTTTTAGCGCTTGTGCTTGAGTTGCTGATGGAATGCTTTGATCGAAGTTGGTTCGGCTCAGTTGTAGTTTAGCCACAGGTAGAGGAAGTTTTGATTCTTGAGCTAAAAGTGCTGCCACTTTATCTGGATTGGCTTTTGCCCATTTTCGGGCTTGTTCGTAGGCTTTAATAACGGCTTCTACCGCTTCAGGGCTTTGCTTTGCAAAATCTTCTTTAACGCTCAGTACGCTATAGCTATTAAATCCAACATTACGATAAAGCAATTTTGCACCCGATTGAATTTGACCTGAAGCCATTAATGGATCAAGTCCAGCCCAAGCATCTACTTGGCCACGCTCTAATGCAGTTTTGCCGTCTGGGTGTTGTAGATGAACCAGTTGTACATCACGTTTACTCAAACCGACTGTATCTAGTGCTTGTAGTGTAAATAAGAAAGGATCGGTTCCTTTGGTAGCTGCTATTTTTTTACCTTTTAAATCTTTTAGGCTTTTAATTGGTGAATTTTTTGCGACAACAAGCGCGGTCCATTCCGGTTGGCTTTGTACATAAACCGTTTTAATTAGACTACCATTCGCTCGACTTAATACAGCAGCTAATCCAGCGGTAGAAGCAAAATCGACGCTGTTACTGTTGAGATATTCTAATGAGCGGTTACTACCTTGACTAAAAACCCATTTAATTTGGGTATTTGGTAGTGCTTTTTCGAGAAGCTTTTGATCTTTAACGACTAAACTGGTTGGTGCATAGTAAGCATAATCAAGTTTAAGTGTAGTCGGAATTGCTGCAAAAGCAGATGAAGCAAATACAAACCCCAATGTTGATGCCAACAAAGTCTTTGGTAGAGAAAATTTTGATTTTATAGACATGATAAAAATAAAACCGAAATGAAATAGGAGATCATCCTTTCACGTGTTTAGAGGCTTATGAACTTAGTTATTTTGATTTATAAATCAGTTTGAAAGATAAAAGTTTGAATAAAATTATAAATCACTGTTTTTATGAATATTATTAAGTTTTAAATAAAGCGTTTATCTGAAATATTGAATTTAAAATACATAAATATCATAAGCTTAATCTCTAACGCCTTAAGCTTCATTCGATGTATATGTTATTGCTTGTGTCCAGTTAAATTATCTCGATATGCACCTGGGCTGACACCTGTCCATTTTTTAAAAGCACGGTGAAATGCACTTGGGTCATGGAAGCTTAAATCTTCACTAATATCTTGAATTGAGTCATTCGTTTTGCTTAAGCGTTGAACAGCAATATCACAACGGATTTCATTTTTAATTTGTTGATAGCTTACACCTTCATGTTTCAGTCTACGTTGAACAGTGGCTTCTGAAATATTGAGTTGGTGAGCTACATCTTTAAGTTCGGGCCATTGTGCAGGGTGGAGTTTCAATAAATGGCGACGAATAAGTACACTTAAGGCATTTTCATTTTTAAAGCGAACTAAAAGATTTTGCGGAGTTTGCTCTAAAAAATCATAAAGCGCTTTTTTATCTTTCTTAATTTTAATATCTAAATAGTGGGCATCGAACTCAACTCGATTTATCTCAGCATTAAATTGAATATCTTCACCAAAACGAACTAAATAGTCCTGAATATCTTGAGGTTTAGGACAACGTACCATAATAGTATTTAAACCAATTCGCTGGTCTACCAACCAGCACATAAGTCCGTGCACTAATATTAAAAAGGTTGCGTAGGTAAACATGCGTTTAGGCTGTTCACGATCATGAATCACTAAATAAGCTTTTTTTTGTTCTCGAATGAGTTCTCCGTGCATATCATCTAAAACAAAGTTAAAAAACTTCAAAATATCGTAGAGTGCTTTTTCTAAAGTTTCAGCCGTACTGACGAGTTTAGTCAGTAATTTATAGCTTCCACGCCGCATGGGGTGGCTATCCATCCCAAAAAACTCATCGTTCATGGCATTGGCAAGCTCTATCCACAATTGGGCATAGGTTGTAACAGGCACACGTGCCTTTGGAGACATCAGTAATTCAGCGGGGATGCCTGCTTTATTTAGAATTATTTGTGTATTTAGGCCTTTGGCATAAGCTGCACTCAGTGCTTCATGTACTAGTGCAATCGAAATTGTGCCTTTACTTAAAGAAGATTGGACAACCATGTCAAAGACTCATATTTTCTTCATATATTTCAAGTGAAATACTGCATATTTAAAATTTGGATTGATCAAAAGCTGCAAGCATTTTGAGGCTTTTTGAAATTGTATCGGAAAACAACAACTTTTACTCTCACTACTAAGTTTAAAGAACATTTCTATAGGACATTACATAATGAAAATTCAAGGGAAACATTTTGTCATTACAGGTGGTGGCTCTGGTTTAGGTGCTGCAACAGCTGAGTATTTAGTCCAACAAGGTGCTTCAGTTACCTTGGTAGACATGAATGTAGAAGCAGGTGAGCAACAAGCAAAACAGTGGGGGCCAAAAGCTGACTTTGTAAAACTTGATGTGGCCGATGAAGCTGCTGCTGAACAGTTCTTTAAGGATGTTTTGACAAAACATGGTCATTTGCATGGTTTGGTGAACTGTGCGGGTATTGGCCCTTCTGCGAAAGTAGTTGGTCGTGAAGGTGTACATGATTTGGCATTATTTTCAAAGACTTTAAATATTAATGTTACAGGTACATTTAACATGCTGCGTTTTGCAGCAGATGTAATGAGTAAAAACACGGTTGAAGAAGGTGAAGAAGACCGTGGAGTGATTGTAAACACTGCGTCTGTAGCAGCATTTGATGGTCAAATTGGTCAGGCAGCTTATTCGGCATCAAAAGGCGCTATTGTTGCGATGACATTGCCGATTGCTCGTGAGCTTGCGCGACATGCTATTCGTATTATGACCATTGCGCCGGGAATTATGGAAACCCCAATGCTTAAGGGGATGCCACAAAATGTACAGGATGCTTTGGGACAAATGGTGCCGTACCCATCTCGTTTAGGAAAACCAGAAGAATTCGCTCGTTTGGTGGCACATATTGCTGAAAACTCTTACTTAAATGGTGAAGTCATCCGTCTAGATGGTGCAATTCGTATGGCAGCAAAATAATAAAAATAAGGATGCTGAAATGATCTTAAATGCTGAACAAAGTATGGTTCAGGAGATGATGCGTAATTATGCGCAAAATCAGTTAAAACCAACAGCCGCACATCGCGATAAAACCCATGAATTTCCTGCTCAGGAATTAAAAGATTTAGGTGCACTAGGTGCTATGGGGATGACCGTGCCCGATGAATGGGGCGGTGCCGGAATGGATTATGTATCTTTAGTGCTTGCAATTGAAGAAATTGCTGCGGGTGATGGTGCTATTTCGACAATCGTAAGTGTTCAAAACTCTTTGATTTGCGGTATTACATTGGCATACGGTTCAGAGCAGCAAAAACAAACCTATTTGCCAAAATTTGCATCTGGCGAATGGCTAGGATGCTTTTGTTTAACTGAGCCACATGTAGGTTCTGATGCAAGCGCGATTTTATGTAAAGCCGAGCGAGATGGCGACCATTGGGTACTCAATGGCGTAAAGCAATTTATTACCAGTGGTAAAAATGCTCAAGTGGCTTTGGTATTTGCGGTCACCGATAAACAAGCTGGCAAAAAAGGCATTTCATGTTTCCTTGTACCGACCAATACACAAGGTTACTTAGTCACTCGTATTGAAGACAAAATGGGTCAACATGCTTCGGACACCGCAACCATTTCTTTTGAGGACTGCCGAATTCCTTTAGAAAATTTGATAGGGCAAGAGGGTGAGGGTTATAAAATTGCGCTATCTAATTTAGCAGCTGGACGTATTGGTATTGCTGCTCAATCTGTTGGAATGGCAAGAGCTGCTTTTGATGCAGCGGTGCAATATGCAAATGAGCGTAAGGCCTTCGGTGTAGAGCTGGTTCAGCATCAGGCGGTTGGTTTCCGTTTAGCCGATATGGCGACCCAGATTGAAGCTGCGCATCAGTTGGTTTTGCATGCTGCAACTTTAAAAGACGCGGGGCTGCCTTGTTTAAAAGAAGCCTCAATGGCAAAGCTATTTGCATCTACTATGGCTGAACGGGTGTGTTCGGATGCGATCCAGATTCATGGTGGGTATGGCTACGTGAGCGATTTCCCTGTAGAGAGAATTTATCGTGATGTTCGTGTAAGCCAGATTTATGAAGGCGCTTCTGATATTCAACGCTTGGTGATTGCTCGTGAAGTGGCTCAAGTTTAAGTATTAGATTTTAAAAAATGTCGTTGACTGCAAAAAACCGCAATTGTTATGCGGTTTTTTGCAATTAAATGAAACTCGCTTTTTAATGATTAAATTTGAGCTTTGACTTCCTCACCAATCAAATAAAAAGTTCCACCTGCAATATAGTGCAGGCTGCGAAGTTCTTTCGGCGCATCTTGAAAGTGCCAGTGCCCATCTCTAAAAACGCGGCTATCTGCCCATGCACCTACAACAGTACCAATAAATAAATCATGAGCTGACTGATTATGGGGTTCAGGAATAAGTTTACATACAAGCCATGCGATGCAACCTGATACAAGTGGGCTAGGAAGATCTTCTTGATAAAATAGTTCAACACCACAATGCTCAAGTTTTTGTGGATCATCCAACTTACTAATAGTTCCAAGTTGATGAGTCAGATCGAGCTGTGCATAGCAAGGAACTTGTAGGGTGAAGTAACCGCTTTGCTCAACAAGCTGTCGAGTTTTCGTACTTTTATCTAAAACGACGGACACTTTGGCTGGTTTGAACTCTAAGGCACATGCCCAAGCGGCAGCCATTACATTGCGGTCGTCTCCATGTTGTGCGGAAACAAGCACAGTTGGGCCATGATTTAATAAACGATAAGCTTTTTCTAACTCTACAGGTGCAATATATGATTGCGTCATATTTAGCCTAAGTAATACAGAAAATAGATAGTCTTATTGTTGCAGAAAGTGTGAAAGAAGTAATGTGATAGGGTATTAACCGAATAAAAAAGTTGTTTCCATTTTATAGCTTTCATAATGATTAACTTAGTCATAAAATCACTTGGCTTCTAAGAGAAAGGATTAACGCGTGACCGAGCTTCAAGATATCGATTTTGTAGAGTTAAGTGATGAAGAAATGCATCTCTATAGCCGTCAGATTTTACTTGATGGGTGGGATATTGAAGCTCAGGAAAAACTCAAACTTGCTAATGTGCTGATTGTCGGTGCTGGCGGAATAGGCTGTAGCAGTGCAGAACTACTAGCGCGAGCAGGAGTTGGGAAAATTACACTGATTGATGCAGATACGATCGAGATAAGTAATTTACAACGACAAATCGCATTTGGTCATGAAGATATTGGTCGCTACAAAGCAGAAATTTTGGCTAAACGTTTACAGAAAATTAACCCTTATATCTGTGTTGAATACTATAACGAACGTTTAGATGAACATAACATTGATAGACTTGTTGAACACCAAGATGTGGTTTTAGATGGTTGTGATAATTTTACAACTCGTTATTTAGTAAATGCAGCTTGTAAGAAACATCAGGTCGCACTAATTAGTGCTTCAGCAATTGGTTTTCAGGCGCAAATGTTTATGGTTGAAGGAGATTCAGCTTGTTATGAATGTCTTTTCCCGAAAGAACAGCATAGCAATGTAGGACTGCGCTGTGCAGAGTCAGGGGTGCTTGCAACTACTCCTGTAATGATAGCGTCATTACAAGCACATCACACTTTGCTGTATTTAGGTTTAAATCGTGTACCTTTAAAGCAGAAACTATTATTGTGGGATGGTTTAAATATGACACAACGTATTGTTAGTTTTGATAAAGATGTAAATTGCCCACTTTGTCAGGCAAGCTAATCAGTAAATTAAACAAAATTTGCTACACTCAACCTGAATGATTTGGTTTTGAAGAAATATGAAAAAAAATATTTTGTTTGATGGGCTGCGTTCAGTCGCCCGCATTGGTGAAACAGCAGTGGTTGCGGCCAAAGCTGGAATTAAATACGCAACTGAAAAACCAAGTAATGCCAAACTCATGCGAGAGACTTTTGAGTCACTTGGTTCAACTTATATTAAGCTTGGTCAGTTTATTGCGAGTACGCCATCGCTTTTCCCACGAGAATATGTAGAAGAATTTCAAGGTTGTTTAGACCAGACACCAACACTACCATTTAGTTATATTCAAGGTGTGCTTGCATCTGAGTTTGAAGGACGCGATTTAAGTCAAATTTTTAGTTATATCGATGAAAAGCCATTAGCTTCTGCATCAATTGCTCAGGTTCACGCAGCTAAACTGACGACAGGTGAAGATGTTGTTATTAAAGTACAAAAGCCTGGTGTTGAAACCATTTTATATACAGACTTAAGTGTAGTGCATTGGGCTGCCAAGTTGCTTGAACGTGCAGTACCAAAGATCAAATTCGCAGCTCTTTCTGAAATTGTAGATGAAATTAAAAGCCGTATGGTCCGTGAAGTCGATTTCATTGAAGAAGCACAAAACTTAGATGATTTTGTGGAATATCTTAATATTTCACAAAATAAAGCAGCGACAGCGCCTAAAGTTTATCATCAGTTTTCTACACGCCGTGTTTTGACCATGCAACGCCTATACGGTGTGTCTTTGACTGACTTTAGTGTCGTAAAACAATATGCTAAAGATCCATCGCAAGTACTGATTACTGCCATGAATACATGGTTTGGTAGTCTCATGCTATGTAAGAGTTTCCATGCCGACTTACATGCTGGGAACCTAATGTTGCTTGAAGATGGGCGTATTGGTTTTATTGATTTTGGTATCGTCGGTCAGTTAAAACCTGAAGTTTGGACTGCATGTATTGCATTTATGGACGCCTTACAAAAAACTGATTATCAGGCAATGGCTGAAAATATGCTGAAAATGGGTATGACCCATAACAAAATTGACGTTCAGGTGTTGGCTCAAGATCTAGAGCGTTTGTTTAATGGCGTATTAATGGCCGATCCGCAACAGATCTTGTCTTCAAATCCAGCCGATTTAAACGATATCATGATGGATATGGTAGGGGTTGGAGAGCGCCACGGGATTAAATTCCCACGTGATTTTGCTTTATTATTTAAGCAAATGCTTTATTTCGATCGTTTTATGCGCGTACTCGCACCATATACTGATATTTATGCAGACCAACGTTTGAAAATGGTTCAAAATATGGAACCTGCTTCGTTGTTAAAGCACTAAGGTCAGTTTAAATTTATGGATGCCATTATTATTGAAGGCTTGAAGGTTGAGACAGTGATTGGCTGTTTCAACTGGGAAAGACAAATTATTCAACCTTTAATGTTGGATTTAACCATCCATAATGATTTGAGCCGAGCAGCGCAGTCGGACAAACTTGAGGACACACTCAACTATGCCCAAATTTGTGAGTTATCGGCTCAAACCATTCAACAAGCTAAACCTGAATTAATTGAACATGCAGCACATCTTGTTTTGAAATGTTTATTTGAAACCTTTCCAACAATTGAAAAAATTACCATAACCATCCGTAAGCCCGCCATCATTGCAGAAGCTAATGCTGTAGGAATTCGTCTTGAACGCACCAGAAACAATTTTTGCGCTCGCCCTAGCGAGTAATTTAGACGCAGATCAGCACTTTACTTTTGCGTATACGCAATTAGCAACTTTGGGGAAAGTGCAGTTTTCATCTGTTTATCAAATTCCATGCCGAGATGGTATTGGAGATGATTATTGGAATTCAGCATGTCTATTAAAAAGTACTTTATCGTGTGACCAAATAGAATCTTTTTTAAAGAAACTTGAGTCAGATTCGGGACGTGTTCGTCCATCGCATCATATTTCTTTAGATGTAGATTTGATTGCATGGGGAAGTGATCTGGACCATATGCAATTTAATTCTAAAAAATTACCTTTGGCGCTTGATGTAAAAATTCCCTTATATGAACTTTGGCCTTGTGAAACCTTAAAGGCTGATAGCATGATTTATCCAGTCGTTAATTTTAAAGTTTAAAGGCTTTCAAACTAGATTTTACGCAAACTTTACGCGGTCTTTGAGTTCCTCAATAGAGAATTTACGGGCATTTTATCCATACTGAAATTCACTAAATTAGTGTTATTTCAGGACAATAAAGATGCTTATAAATTCTCAAATGTGCATCTTGCATCAGTCTAGCATTGTGTTATGCGGACTTAAAACAAATGATATTTCTTCATCTCTCCTTATTTCCAGTTTGGCAAATCAAGCCAAGGGGTATAGAGGAGAATAGCCATGTTAGAACTTATACTTGTTTTATTTATTACTATTCTTCTAGCATGGTGCCTCGGTAAATATCTATCCAAAGTGATGACAAATCAGCCAATGTGGGGTGATGGATTATTTCGCTGGATTGAAAATCCTGTTTATCGCTTATTAGGTATATCCCCACAACAACAAATGAACTGGAAACAATATTCGCTAGCATTTGTTGTTAGCTGTGTTTTTCTAGCTGTGGCCGTTTTTGCTATTTTTATGACACAAGCATGGCTACCATTAAATCCAAATCATGCACCAAATATGAGTTGGGATTTAGCATTACACACGGTTATTTCATTTTTAACTAATACCAATCAACAGCATTATTCTGGGCAAGCTCAATTATCTTATTTGTCGCAAATGACAGGTATTGTGGGTTTGCAAGTCATTACTCCAATGATGGGGCTGGCTTTAGTTGTCGCGACCTTAAGAGCTTTCTTTTATCAGCGCCCAAGCCATATTGCAGCCGATGTTGCCGAGCAGCCAGACCAAATTTTAATTGGGAACTATTGGGCAGATGTAATTCGCCCTACAGTCCGATTCTTACTTCCGCTCTGTTTTGTTTGGTCTTTATTGCTCAACAGCCAAGGCGTACCAGCGACTTTCCAAGGCGGACCTGAAGTACAGCTGATTGATAAAGCCAATACAGTTCAAACCCAAAAAATTCCATTAGGTCCAGTTGCACCAATGGTAGCGATTAAGCAATTGGGAAGTAATGGTGGCGGTTGGTATGGTCCAAATAGTAGTGTGCCTTTAGAAAATCCAACACCGCTTTCTAATTTATTAGAAATGATTGCGATATTACTTATTCCACTTACCGTGATTTTTATGGTTGGGCATTTTACCCAGCGTAAAAAATTTGCTTACTTTGTGTTTGGTAGCATGCTTTTCATGTCGATTATTTCAGGTGCAGCGGCTGTCTGGTCTGAGAGTATGTTATCGACAGCATCTCAACTTGCCGTAATGGAAGGTAAAGAACAACGATTTGGACCAGCTGCATCAGCAGTTTGGGCAGCGATCACTACGCAGGTGAATAACGGTTCGGTCAATATGATGCATGATTCTTCTGCACCGCTTACTGGTTTAGTCGAACTCATCAATATGTTGATTAATGCGATTTGGGGTGGTGTAGGCTGTGGTCTGCAACAGTTTATGATTTATCTGTTACTTGCAGTATTTATTGCAGGTTTAATGACAGGCCGTACCCCTGAATTGTTTGGGCGCAAGATTGAAGCAGCAGAAATTAAATTGCTCGCGATTATTATCTTGATTCAACCTTTAGTTATTCTTGCATTCACCGCATTAAGCCTCAGCGTTCCAGGCATATCTGGAATTAGTAATCCGGGACCACATGGTATTAGCCAAGTGTTCTACGAATATGTTTCTGCATTTGCCAACAATGGTTCAGGTTTTGAAGGTCTTGGAGACAACACTGTATGGTGGAATGTTACTTGTAGTATCGCTCTACTGTTAGGACGTTTTCCGACCTTAATTTTGCCATTAATGATTGCGACACGTTTAGCAGCAAAAAGAAAAGCACCCGAAACAGCAGGTAGTCTTCAAGTTGAAACTCCAACCTTTGCTTTAACGCTGATTACGATTGTTGTGTTGCTTACCTTATTACAATTTATGCCAGTTCTTGTCCTTGGGCCTATTGCCGATCAACTTTTGTTGGTTAAAGGCTAAGGAGGCGAGTGAAAATGAATACACAAACTCATGTAAATAGCCATAAACAAACCATGGCAGTGCCAAATTTTGAAGTTTGGAAAAATGCATTTGTGAAACTGCTACCGCAGCATGCAATTAAAAACCCTGTGATGGCAATTGTATGGCTTGGGACAGTTGTTACAGGCATTAGTACTATCTTAGGTTACACCACACTGTTATTTGGTTTAGTGGTTACAGCAATTCTGTTTATTACCATTTTATTTGCTAACTATGCCGAGGCTGTTGCAGAGGCTCGAGGCCGTGGGCAGGCATCTTCACTACGTGCAGCAAGAGAAAATTTAACCGCTCGAAGACTCAACTCTTTGACAGACCGTCAAGCGACTCAAGTTGCAGCGACCGAACTTCATTTAAATGATTTTATTGAAGTACATGCAGGTGAGCTTGTTCCAGCTGATGGTGAAATTGTAGAAGGCTTTGCGACCATTAATGAATCAGCTGTTACAGGTGAGTCAGCACCAGTGTTACGTGAGGCTGGAACAGACCGTTCAGGTGTTATTGGCGGAACCAAAGTACTTACAGATCGTATTGTTGTGCAAGTGACTGCTGAATCTGGTCAAAGTTTCTTAGACCGTATGATTGCTTTGGTTGAAGGCTCAAATCGCCAAAAAACACCGAATGAGATTGCACTTGGCTTCTTGTTAATGGTGATGACAATCACGTTCTTAATTGTCGTGATTAGCTTGCCATTTATTGCCAAGTACTTGCATATTGAACTTGATCCAGTTGTGCTCGTGGCATTATTGGTCTGTTTGATTCCTACAACCATTGGTGGCTTGTTACCTGCGATTGGTATTGCGGGGATGAATCGTGCCCTCAAAGCCAATGTTTTGGCGAAATCAGGTAAAGCGGTAGAAGTCGCGGGTGACATTGATGTGCTTTTACTCGATAAAACAGGAACCATTACTTATGGTGACCGTCAAGCGACCTCTTTTTATCCTTTAACTTCGGTAACCGAGTCTGAGTTGAGAGCTGCTGCTTGGGTAAGTTCACTAGCCGACCCAACACCAGAAGGGAAATCGATTGTTAAGTTAGCAAAAGAACAGGGTTTAAAACAGCAAGAACCTGAGCAAGCCGAATTTATCTCTTTTAGTGCTTCGACTCGAATTTCTGGTGTGAATTTACCGAATGGTGACCAAATTCGTAAAGGTGCTTTAGATGCGATCTTGAAGTTTGTAGATGAAGATTATTCTCAAGATTTAGAATTAAAAGCACGTGTTGAACAAGTTGCCAAAAAGGGTGCGACACCATTGGTTGCCGCAAATCAACATCATGTATTGGGTGTCATCGAACTCTCTGATGTAATTAAACACGGCATTAAAGAGCGTTTTGCTCGTTTAAGAGAAATGGGTATTAAAACTGTTATGGTTACAGGTGATAACCCATTAACTGCCGCCGCAATTGCTGCTGAAGCTGGTGTAGATGATTATATTGCCGAAGCAAAACCAGAAGACAAATTGGCTTGTATTCGCACAGAACAACAACAAGGCCGTTTAGTTGCGATGGTCGGTGACGGAACCAACGATGCACCAGCACTAGCACAAGCCGATATTGGCTTAGCCATGAACTCGGGTACACAAGCTGCAAAAGAAGCCGGCAACATGGTTGATTTAGACTCTGACCCGACCAAACTACTTGCTGTGGTTGAGATTGGGAAACAGCAGCTGATTACCCGTGGTGCTTTAACAACATTTTCGTTAGCAAACGACGTCTCTAAATACTTTGCCATCTTGCCTGCATTGTTCGCTGCTGCAATTCCACAAATGCAAGTATTGAATGTAATGCACTTAGCAAGTCCAAGCAGTGCGATTTTATCTGCATTAATTTTTAACGCGATTATTATCCCGTTATTAATTCCAATCGCACTCCGAGGCGTGAAATTTAAACCCTCAACGGCAACTCAGTTACTACGTCGAAATATGTTGATTTATGGGGTGGGCGGTGTGGTTCTACCATTCATTGCCATTAAAGCGATTGATGTAGTGATTGTTCAATTATTTGGTTTGTAATCTGGAGTTTGAAATGAAAACTTATGTACAAAATTCAGAAGCAAATTTGGGTCAGACCTTAAGAGCATCTTTGGGATTATTAATTTTTACTCTGGTGGGGTGCGGTGCTGTTTATAGTGCTATCGCAACAGGTGCTGGACAAGTTTTATTTAATAATCAGGCCAATGGTAGTTTGATTGAAATAGACCATAAAACTTTAGGGTCAACGTTGGTCGCTCAGCCATTTGTGGGAGAGGCTTATTTTCATCCACGTCCTTCAGCAGTCGCTTATGACCCGATGGCTATGGCAGGTACAAATTTAGCTCGTACTAATCCTGAACTACAGCAACAAATTGATGCTCAGATTCTTGCGGTGAAAAAACAAGATCATACAGGTAATACACCGATTCCAAGCGATTTGGTGACTAAATCGGGGAGTGGTATTGATCCGCATATTAGTCCTGAATCTGCTCAGTTACAGGTTACTCGAGTGGCTCAAGCGCGTCATTTAGACCCTAAGGTTGTGGAAGAGTTACTCCAAAAGCATATTGAACCGATGCAGTTTGGTGTATTGGGGCAAGCTCATGTTAATGTATTAGAACTCAATATTGCTTTAGATCAATTACAATCTACACATTAACTTAAAAATAAAGTTGTTAGTTTACCGGATGATATTAAGTGCAAAGCAATCGCGAAAATCAGGCTGAGGCCTTATTAAATCATGTCAACAGATATCAAGCCGGTCGACTAACGGTCTTTCTTGGTGCTGCACCTGGTGTTGGAAAAACCTATGCCATGCTCGCCCGTGCCAAAGAGTTATTTCAACAGGGTACAGATGTTGTTGTGGGTATTGTTGAAACCCATGGAAGAATCGAAACTCTAAAAATTTTGGAAGGGTTGCCTCAGATTGCTAGAAAAGAAATGCAATATCAGGGGCATATTTTAGAAGAAATGGACTTGGATGCTATTTTACTTAGGCATCCGCAAATCGTTTTAGTTGATGAGTTGGCTCATCGCAACGTCCCAAATAGTCGTCATGAACGACGGTGGCAAGATGTCAATGAATTGCTAGATGCAGGTATTGATGTATTTACGACCATTAATATTCAACATTTAGAAAGCCTAAATGATGTGGTGTACCAGATTACGGGAATTCGAGTAAATGAAACGGTACCAGATCGGGTATTTGATCGTATTCGTGACATTCGCTTAATTGATTTACCCGTCAGTGAACTCATTGAAAGGCTCCATCAAGGAAAAGTCTATGTACCAGAGCAAGCAAATCTGGCATTACAAGGCTTTTTTAGCATTTCAAATTTAACGGCATTACGTGAACTGGCAATGCAATGCGTTGCTGAGCATGTCGATTCAGACTTAAAAGAGAGTTATGCCTCAAAGGGTTTGAAATCTATATCGTTGCAAAATGAATTGATGATTGCGATAGATGGGCAAGGCTCTTCTGAATATTTAGTGCGAGCAGGCTGCCGCTTAGCAGAACGTAATGGGGCTACATGGACTGTAGTGAATGTTGCTAAAAGTCTGGACTTTGGACAGAGTTCAGTGAGTTCTTATAAAAAAGAATACATTGAGATTGACCGTGCGTTTGAGCTGGCTCGGCAACTCGGTGGTCGAACAGAAGTCTTATATGGGCATCGAGTTGCGTCAGTGTTAATGGATGCCGCGGTTGACCGAGGAATTTCGAATCTAGTCATTGGCAAAAGTATTTCGCCGTGGTGGTTAACGTTATTTAAGAAAAATTTAGCTCAGCAATTATTAAATCAAGAAAACTCGATTGCTTTAACCATTTTGCACCCAGAACAGGGCACTAAAAAGATTAATCAGCTCGAAAAACCTTCATTTTTATCATTAAAAGAAAGCATTTTTGTTTTAGCTGTGACGTGCGGTAGCATTTTTCTAGCTCACTTCGCCGAAGTTCTATTTGGTATTGAAGACTTCTCTGTCATCTTTATTATTTCTGTTTTAATTGTTGCAACTAAAACTCGAATGTTAGCTGCCGTAGTGGCAGCCTTAATATGTTTCTTGGCCTATAATTTTTTCTTTATTGCACCACGTTATACCTTTCAGATTTCAGCACACCAAGGGGTAGTCACCGTTGTGGCTTTTTTTGCAGCAGCTTTAATTGCTGGACGTTTGGCTTCTCAGTTACGCCAGCAAGTTTTATCTTTAAAAGCTGCCAATGCCTACACTACGGTAATGCAAGACTTGGCGCGTAAGCTTTCTAGTGCAGTAAACCTTGAAGAAGTCATGCAAACAGGACGTATGACTTTAGAAACACAACTTCAAACTAAAGTGTGGATTTCTATTCGAGATAAAATAATTTCATCTGATATTGAGCTAAATGATAAAGAAAAAGTAGCCGCAGAATGGTGCTTGAAACACAGGCAGCCGTGCGGACGTTTTACCGATACTCTTAGTCAATCAAACTGGTGGTTTTTACCTCTTTTAGAACAAAAAAATACCCTAGGTATTGTGGGAATTTACTTTAAGGATGAAGTGGTTTCCTTAAATTTTGAGCAAAAGAAACTGACGGAAAGTGTAATCGAATATATTGCACAGGCAGTACTTCGAACCCAATTGGTGAATGAGCTTGAACAAGCAAAAGTCACTAGTGAAACAGAGCGCTTACGTTCTGCTTTATTATCTTCAGTATCGCATGATTTACGTTCACCACTCGCTTCTATTATTGGGGCAGCAGACACACTTGCCCATTTTAAAGCTGAAATGACAGAACAAGACCAACAGGATTTACTCGAAACAATTCATTTAGAAGGTGAGCGCTTAGACCGTTATATTCAAAACTTGCTTGATATGACCCGTTTGGGACACGAGGGTCTAACTTTAAAAAGGGACTGGATTGGTGTAGATGAATTAATTGGTTCTGCAACCCGCCGTTTAAAGCGCTATAAACCAGATACGCAAGTGGTCGTTCAGTTACCTGAGCAACCGATTAGTTTATATGTACACCCAGCACTGGTAGAGCAAGCTATTTTTAATGTTTTAGAAAATGCCGCAAACTTTTCACCTCCAGATGAACCAGTCATGATTCGTGCTCAGCTTTCATCAGAAGATGAAGTAAAAATTGAAATTGAAGATAGAGGAGCGGGAATTCCTGAAGACGAAAGACACCGCATTTTTGATATGTTTTATACTATGGAGCGTGGAGACCGTGGAAAATTTGGTACAGGTTTAGGGCTAACAATTGTAAAAGCGATTATTGGTGCTCATATGGGTACAATAGAAGCATTTTCAGGGCGCCAAAATAAAGGTACTTTAATTCAAATCAAATTACCCATTCATCCAGTAAAAGAATAAGTTGTAAATTCATGATAAGTTCAGAAACATCACCTGTAGAAACACGTATTGTGATTATTGATGATGAGCCTCAAATCCGTAAATTTCTAGACATTGCTTTAAGAACTCAAAAATACAAAACCACGCTCTGCGAAACGGGTTACAAAGGCCTAGAGGCTTTGGCAACTCAAGGGGCTGATTTGGTTATTTTAGACTTAGGCTTACCCGATTTAGATGGGAAAGAAGTGCTTCAAGAATTACGTAGCTGGTCGAATGTGCCAGTTATAGTCCTATCTGTACGCGCCGATGAATACGAAAAAGTTGCTTTGCTAGATGCTGGCGCAAATGACTACATGACCAAGCCTTTTAGTGTGCAAGAGCTTTTGGCGCGCATACGTGTCATTCTAAGAAATCAACCGATTCAGCAAGAAGCTCATGTGTATGACGATGGTTATCTCAAGGTTGATGTCATGCAACGATTAGTTTGGATTGAGCAACAGCCAATTACTTTAACTCGAAAAGAGTTTCAACTTTTGACTCTATTAATGCGTTATCAAGGACAGCTTTTAACACAGCCTCAGCTCTTAAAAGAACTATGGGGACCAACCCATCAGGAAGATACTCACTATTTACGTATTTTGGTGGGGAAGTTACGTAGTAAGTTGGGAGATAATGCGATTCAGCCACGTTATATTGCTACTGAACCAGGTGTTGGGTTACGTTTTTTAGCTAAACAGAAAAATCATTAATTAGATATAAAAAAACCTTAGGGTATTTCTCCCTAAGGGTTTGCAAAGTGGTTTATAGTTTTTTTGCTCTTTTTATTTATATATCCCAATGTTGTTCTGCTTCAGTCATTTGACTATAAATGTTTTGATATTCAGCCTGTTTAACCGTGTACCAATGTTCTACAAAGTCTGCCCCTAAATATCCTTTTAAAATAAGACTCCCTTTAAATATTTTTAAGGCTTCTGGCTGATTATTAGCTAATAAAATGTGCTCATCTTGAAACTTCAAAAGATGAGCAGGTTTTGGCAGCGGTAACTTATGAGATAAGCCATAAGATGCGCCCGCTAAAATAGTCGCTGTTACCAGATAGGGATTACAGTCCGCACCAGCAACACGATATTCTAAACGTTGATTTTGTACGTCTGAGCATGGAATACGGATTGCGACATTACGATTATTGGTATCCCAATTGGCTTCTAATGGCACATGATGCCCAATTTTAAAACGTCTATAAGAATTAATATTAGGTGCTAAAATCGCCATAGATATAGGCATTAACTCAATTAGGCCACTAATCGCGCTCAATAATTTAGCTGAAAGCTCATTTTTTTCTACTTCTGAGCTAAATATATTTTCATGGTATTGATTCAGCATGCTCATATGAAAATGCATGCCACTACCAGCCTTTGCCAAGTTTGGTTTCGCCATGAAACAAGCGGTTAAGTCATGCTTTCTTGCGACTTGTTTTACAATTCTTTTTAAAGCATTAATTTGATCGCAGAGCTTTAAAATATCATGGCTGTGTTGAAGATTTAATTCGTATTGTCCAGGGGATGATTCCGCAACAATAGCGGTAATTTCAATAGATTGAAGTAGGGCTGCTTTCTCAACTTCATCTAGGACTTGCTGATAGTTATTCGGTGCATCTATATCGAAACATTGGTTTTCTATGCAGGTTTCAGACTGATGCTGAGGTGAGAAAAGGTAAAACTCTAGCTCGGCAGCCATGACAGGGAAATAATTATTAGTATGTAACTGATTTAATAATTTTTTTAATATATTGCGTGGTTCATAGCGACAGTCTGAACCATCTTCTTCTTGCATTGATAGGTAAAGCTGAGCATTTAATTCTGGGGATAAGGCACTTGGTTGCAAGCTGCCTAAAATGGGCAGGCAAAGTCTATCTGGTTCACCAATATATTTTCCCAGGCCTGTTTCTTCAATCACTTTTCCATCAAGGCTCATGGCATAAACAGAAAGAGGAAAATAACAGCCATTAGATAGATTTTTCAGACTCTTAACGTCAATTCGTTTGCCACGAATATGCCCATTTAAGTCATGCAGACAAATATCAATGTGCTGAGTGTGGGGATATAAACTTAAATATTCATCAACTTCTTTCAAAAAAAGCTCTGAGTTGAAAATGTCGGTTTGTGTTGGAGGAATAAAATCATCTGATATTTTAAATGCCTTAAAGTGAGAATTTTGTAAGTTTAAATTTGGGTAAATATGCGTACTCATTATAAAAAACCTTGGTGGTTATTTAGCTAAAATCCTAACGTAGCCTTTGAAGTTAATCTCGTAAAAAAAGAGTAAAATAATGAAAGGTTTTTTTATGGGGTTTGTTGTTTTTATTTATTAATAATCAATCACTTGAGTTTGATTTTTATGATCAATTTTTAAAGTAAAATTAGCGTATAAGAGCAGTCGGCGCATTATAAAATTCTATGGATTTCTCTTTTTAAAATTAAACAAAGCTAAAAATTTTAGCTTCTCATTTGGTGAGATGGTCAAACTGCTTTAAACTTAAAATCTTATCCAGTTAAACATTTATGTATAAATCTTGAATTGAGCAAGGCTTATATAGCACATGTACTGGAATTTTATTTTTTGCGTTTTTTTAATTTTTATTTTTGAGTTCTCTTAATATGAAAAATATCGGTTTAGCCATTTTAGCAATCAGTCTTTCAGGTTGTGCTGCAATGAGCGTAGAAGAATGTAAGACTGCGAATTGGTCATTAGTGGGTGAGAAAGATGGTTCAAAGGGGGCTTCGCCACGTTTAGATCAATATTATAAAGCGTGTGGAAAAGCCAATATTGTTCCAGATCAAAAGTCATATGAACGTGGGTATAAAGAGGGCTTAGGGTATTATTGCCAGCCATCAAATATTTTTTATAACGCTTTAGAGGGTAACGGCAATATTAATGTATGCCCAGTTGAGCAGCGTAATCGTTTAAGACCTTATTATCGAGCAGCTTCCGATTACTACAATGCAAAAGCTGAATATGATCGTTATGACGAAAAGTTTAAGCAATATTCTGATAATGCTTACAACGAAAAATTAAAGCCAGAAGAGCGTGAACGTTACCGTAAGCTTTTAAGAGAATTACAAATTGATCGTGACCGTATTAACAGAAACTATTGGAACTCAATTCGAGATATCGAACGTTTCAAATATGATCATGGCTTAAAATAATATTTTAAAAAAGGATTGATCTGAAGGAGATCAATCCTTTGTTTTTTAAAGATAATAACTAGTTTTTGTCATTAACTTTGAAATAGCAGTCATACTGATTTTTACTGCATAAGGTAATTCAACACCGCCTGCTTCAAGTGCAGTATGACGATGGTGCAACTCATCCTCATTCATTTGCTCTAGAATTTTGCGCGAGCGTTCATCTTGAGCAGGTAATTGGTTTAAATGGTCTTGCAAATGCATGCTTACCTGACGCTCAGTTTCAGCAACAAAACCTAAGCTATATTTATCACCAGCTATACCCGCAAGAGCGCCCATACCATATGAAAGGCCATACCAGATAGGATTTAATAAGCTTGTATGGCTATTTAACTCTTTTAAACGATCTTCACACCAAGCTAAATGGTCTTGCTCTTCAATTGCTGCTTGCTGCATTTCACGGCGTACATTGGGTAATTTCGCCGTTAATGCTTGTCCATGATAAAGGGCTTGTGCGCACACTTCACCACTATGGTTAACACGCATTAAGCCTGCAACATGACGAGCATCTTCTACACCTAGTTTTGCTTCAACCGATTCGGCCGGATTTTGGCGCTGTGCTGCGGTTGCACCCGGAACAAGACTACGTAATGCTTGATCAAAAGAGTTAATGAGCTGATCAATTCCAGTATAGTGGCGCATAAATTAGTCCTCCAAAGAAAGATGTGCTGTGGCAAGCATTGGTTTTAGACGTGCTAGAAGCCAAATACTAAAGATTGCACTAAGTACAGCTGTAATAATAAAGAGTATTTTAATATCAATTTTTAAAACACTTAAGATTAAGATTGAAAAAATTGCAGAAGAAACCATAAAAACGGCATTTAGGATGTTATTCGCTGCAACAACACGTGCACGATGTGAACGTGGTGAATAAGCCTGCATCATGGCATACAAAGGAACTATATAAAAACCGCCACTAATACCCAATAAAGTCACCGCAATCATGACATGGTAGTAAACCCAGCCTTGGGTAAAAACGTCTTTTAAGGTAAGTAATGCCCCGGTTCTTTCTGGTACAAAAGCTAAACTGGCAGCAAGGTAGAGCGCAAAAACAGTAAGGCCAATTGCACCAATCGGCACCATTTTAATATTAATTTCTGAACCACCAATTTTACGGCAAAGAAGAGAACCCACACCAATACCGACTGAAAAGAAAGTCAGTAACAGGCTAACGACATTTTCTGATGCATGAAGGTTTTGCTGGGTAAGCTGCGGAATTTGAGTTAAATAAGTCGCGCCATAAAACCAGTACCATGAGTTGCCTAGCAAAATTGTGAATACTAGCGGTAAGCTTTTGGCATATTTAATGGTTTGAAAGCTTGTACGGATAAAATTCCAGTCAATCTTTAAGTCAGGTGCAGCAACTTTTTGCGGCAAAATGAAGCGACTAAATAAATAGCCTATGCAAGCAATAGCCACTACGGTGATACTAATCCACAATAAATTACCATCTGATGAGGCAATTACGGCACCACCTAAGATCATTCCGAACAAGATCGCCATGGATGTGCCGGATTGAAATAGCGCATTACCTGACATTAACTCATTCGGTTTTAAGATTTCAGGCAAAATTGCGTATTTAATGGGACCGAAGAATGTCGAATGTGTACCCATCAAAAATAAAGCAAGAAGAAGTAGCCATAAATGGCCCAACATGAAACCAGCAGTACCGATGAGCATAATGATAATTTCTAAAATTTTAATGCCACGGACGAGTTGAGAACGTTCGTATTTGTCGGCGATTTGTCCAGCTGTGGCTGAAAAAAAGAAATATGGCAGAATAAACAAGAGGGCTGCCAGATTATTAAGAGTACTTACGGGAGCAGATTGTTGCTGAATCCATCCATAAGTAATCACTAATAATAAAGCTTGCTTAAAAACGTTATCATTTAATGCGCCAAAAAACTGGGTAAAAAACATCGGTACAAACCGACGTGAGGTCATCAGGTGCTCATCTTGTTTCATCATGTGCAAACTTCATTGTGTTTTATAAAAAAATGTGACCGAGTGTTAATTTGCATCGAAAACCATGTATGATATTTTTAACGCTTGATTAAATGAAAAATCAATGGTTTTGAGTGAGTTTTACACTTACCTTGGTGCGTTTTATTAAAAAATAAGTCTAGAGTTTTCTATGCCTTCTAAAATTAAGTTTAAACAGTCAACTCTCTCTCATTCTATGCATTTAATTTTAAAAATGCAGGGCATTCCTAAACTTATTTGTAGCAGCTTGTTGTTAAGTGTTTTTGTAACGCCAAGTTTTGCTCAAACTTCTGTTGAGAATAGTTCATCCATTTTAAACAAGACCGTATCTGATGAGTCAACTGAACAATTAGCTCAGACTAATCAACAATACACTGCTCCAGTTACAGATATTGCCACACTTGTGACCCAAGCTCAGCAGCAACAAGATAGCTTGGCCATATTGCAACAACAAGAACAATTTCCAAATCAAATTGATGAATTTAAGCCAATTACTCTTGATAATCTTGAAGATTTACCCGACTTGCCTGTTGACCAAAATATGGCAAATGAAATTTATAGGGTAGCGGAAGAAGCTAAAAGTGAAGCACAGAACTTTCAAAATGGGGCACAAAAGCAGCCTGAAGTTACTGTAAGCGATGCAACTCAATCTGAATTAAATCAAATTAATCAGGCACCTGTAAATATTGATCAGCTCATGCAAGAGATTAAATCTGACAGTAAGATTGTAGTTGAAGCCAATGAGACCGGAAAAACACTGCCTGAATTAACGCCAGAAGTTGAAGAACCGCCTGAACAAGCAGGCTTCTTTAAGCGTATTTTAAATAAAGTGCGTCCGCCGCGTGCAATTCCGATGGAACAAGTACCGCGTATTAGTGCAGAAGTGGAAGGCGCTTCAGATGTGCTGGCTAAAAATATTAAAGGTAAATTATCAACATTTACTCAAGAGTCCTTTGAAGACTTTAATGCTGCTTTACCTCAGCTTAGAACATTGAGTAATCAAGCTGCGCAAGCTGTTGGTTATTATAATGCTGAGTTCAGATTTGAAAAATTAAGTCCAAGTCGGGTACGTGTTCGAGTTACGCCAAATGAGCCAGTACGGATTAATGAGCAAAATATTGAATTTACAGGTCCAGGTGAAAAGCAGCCGCAATTTCAGGTTATTCGTTTAGTTCCTGATCAAGATGTCGGTGATATCTTTAACCATGGTTTATATGAAACCACTAAAAGCCGTATTGTCGATGCAGCATCTGATAATGGTTATTTTGATGCCTATTGGCGACTGCACGACGTGAAAGTGAGTCAGCCAGAAAATAAGGCTGATATCAATTTACGCTACGAGACCGGTGAGCGTTATAAATTAGATAAGGTCGAGTTTCGTATGAGCGATCCCTCGAAACCTTTACCATTAAATCAAAATATTTTAGAAAGCATGGCACCTTGGAAAGAGGGTGATGACTATGCCTTCTGGCGTGTAAATGTACTCGCAAATAATTTAACCAACTCACGCTATTTTAATTACACCTTGGTTGATAGTATCAAACCAGATCCGATTGAAAAGCCACTTGAGCTACCACCAGATTTACAAGCTTTGGTCGATGAGCAAAATATTGATGTTGATGAGTCTAATTTACTATCACCAGAACAACGCCAACTTGCGAAAGCACGTCAATTAGCGACGTCGAATAAAGAAGTTACACAAAACGTAGTAGATGAAAAACAGTTTGCTGGAACGCAAAATGCAAAAGAGGCAGAGCCTCAAACAGCGATGTTGCAAAGTGCAGCAGTTCCACAAGATCAACAAGAAACAGAACAAGACCGTTTACAAGCCCAAGCCAGAGAAACAAAAAGAATTCCGGTTATTGTGACTTTAAATGCAGATAAGCTAAATAGTCTGGAAACTGGTATTGGTTACGGGACCGATACTGGTGCGCGACTACGTAGTCAGTATCGCCGTTCTATTGTAAATAAGTATGGTCATTCTTTTGATGCCAACTTAGAAGTCTCGCAAATTCGTCAATCTATTGATGGCCGATATAGTATTCCTTATAAGCATCCGTTAAATGACTATTTTAATATCGTGGGCGGATATGAGCGTGAAACACGTGATGATATTGGTCCAGATGTAAGTTTGCTTACTGAATCTGCAGTTGTTGGGGGGGAGCGAATCATTAAACGCCCACTAGGGAACTGGCAACATACTATTGGGGTCCGTTATCGTTTAGACCGTTTGACTCAACAAGGGGATGTTGATATTTCTGAGTTACCGGATGCGTTCAAAACGGCTGCATCTGAGCAAGAAGCTTTATTATTTAGTTATGAAACTTCTAAAACCTCGAGTAATACGCGTTTAAACCCAACCAAAGCTTTTAAACAAACTTATAAATTAGAATTAGGTAGCGAGAGTTTACTATCTGATGCCAATATGGCAATTGCGAGTGCAGGTTGGAGATTTATTTATTCTCTAGGTGAAAATGATGATCACCAATTCGTTGGAAGATCTGATCTTAGCTACATCTTTACAGATGACTTTGATAAAGTTCCGTACAATCTTAGGTTCTTTACGGGTGGTGACCAAACAATTCGTGGATTTGACTATAAGAGTCTTTCTCCAGAAGTAGATGGATATAAAATTGGGGGCCAAGCTTTAGCTGTAGGTTCTTTAGAATATAACTATCAGTTCAAAGATGGATGGCGAGCAGCTGTTTTTTCTGACTTTGGTAATGCTTACGATAAAGACTTTAATAATCCGGCAGCTTATAGCGTTGGGGTTGGAATTCGCTGGAAGTCTCCAATCGGGCCAATCCGTTTAGATGTCGCTTCGGGTATTTCAGATGAGAACCATCCGATTCGTTTACATTTTTTTATAGGCCCACAACTTTAAAAATAAAATTTTATTAGGTTTATTTTATGGCGGAAGTAGAACAGCAGCCCACTTCGGCACCAAGCTCTCCTAAGAAGAAGCGTCGCATTTTGCGTAGCTTCTTGCTGACGATATTGATCATATTGTTATTATTGGCTTCTTCGTTAGTGATCATGATGTCAACGGATCGCGGCAGTCGTTTTTTATTAGATCGGGTATTAGAAGCTCAGAAAATAATTAAATATGAATATGAAGGTGGAAACTTACTGCGGGGTATCATTCTCAAAAATGTGTTGGTGCAATTAAAAGATGTCGATGTTTCATTAGATCGAGCTGATGTAGGCTTAGGATGGCGTTCTTTATTATTAGAAAAAGAAGTGCATTTAAGCCATGCTGATGTGCGTAACTTACGTATTATTAATAAAACTCCGCCTTCTGGTAAACCTTTTGAATTTAAACCAATCAAATTACCTTTTGTCTTGCGCGTAGATGAAGGTGATGTCGACCATTTAGAGCTTAAATTGTCGAGTTCAGATGTAAGTTTCTATAATGTCCATTTGCAAGATGCGCTCTGGTCAGAGACAAAACTAGAATTTGAAAAATCCAGTATGGATATGGGCTATCTTTCAGTCCACAACGCAACAGGTAAAATGGATTTCAGTGGCAAATATCCATTAGATGCCACAGCAGATTTAAGAATCCCATCTTTAAAAAGTTTAAATATTCAAAATATTAAAGTAGCTGCTCGGGGAAGTTTAGATACTATAAAAGCTGGGGTTGCAACAACTACTCCTGATCTATTAACAGGTTGGGTAATATTGCATCCTGTTCGTGATGAAGTTCCAATGCAAGGTGAACTATTACTCAAAAACTATCATTTACCTTTGCTACAAGAGCAAAAACTCTTTGCAAAAAATGGGGTGGTCAAGTTTCAAGGTGATATTAAACAGCTTAATTTGGCACTTGATACAGATTTAAAGGGTGAGAATTTACCTGAAGGTCAATACAACGCTTTGATGAATACTGATCTAGTTCATCAGCTTAATATTACCGATTTCAATGGCCAAGTTATGAAAGGTGCCGTTAACCTTAAAGGTTTGGTGAATTGGAAAGATCATGTGACTTGGGACATTAAAGGCCGTTTAGATCGCATTAATCCTAAAGACAAAACAATTCCTCAGGTAGTTCAAGACTTTTTACCGCCAAGTTTAGATGCTGCTGTTGCCTCAACTGGGTCTTTGGAAAAAGGTACAGAAGTATTTGCTAATATTGACTTTGACCGTTACGAGTCATGGAAACTCAAACTTAATCAGGCGCCAGAAAAGAATAATAAACCTCAGCCGATGCTTATGAATGTGGCTTGGGCAAATATAGACCGTGCAATGCCTTATATTGGATGGTTAAGTAGTGACAATGGTCAAGTCGATTTAACGTTACGTGATGGCCAACAAGATATTAAAGTTGCTACAAAAGTATATCAGCATGAAAAAACTTTATTGCCAGCAGGACAATATCTAGCTAATTTAAATGTTAAAGATAATATTTTAAATATTCCTAATTTTAGTTTTGCTGCTGAAAAAGGTAGCTTAACGGGTCAGGCTAAAGTTCTATTACCTAGTGAAAAACGTCAGTTGGCTTGGAGTGCGTTATTAAATGCAAAAGATTTTAATCCGCAAAGTATTCAGGCAGCAGCGCCAGTTAATTTGTTAAATGGTTCAATTAAGGCAAATGGTTTTGCTAAACCAAATCAGCAAATTATCCAATTTGAGAAAATTGATTTAACGGGTCGATTGGCTCAAGCAGGTCAAGAAACTGTAAGTTTAGGTGGAAAAAGTACTGCTGCATTATTATTTCATGATGTGAAAGCTGGTGGCGGTTTTAAAGGCTTTGCGGTTAATTATGATGGGTCTTTAAAAGCCTTAAAACAGGCAAATGGTTTGTTGAAGTTTTCTATAGCGGGCACGCCGGATTTTATTCGAATTAGCCAATTACAACACGATGGTGTGGCTGGAAAAATCTATGCTACTGGTTCTGTAAATTTAAAAGATCGTATCGCATGGGATATTAATAGTTCATTGGTACGCTTTAAGCCTCAATATTTTGCCTCAACTGTTAAAGGTGAAATTTCAGGAAATCTGAAAACTCAAGGGGTTTGGTCTGATCACTTGAAGCGAATTAATATTCAACAATTGAATCTTGCAGGCTTTTTGAATAATAAACCTGTTCGAGGTAAAGGTAATCTATCTCTATTGATGGATTCCAATCAAAATGGCTTTTTACCTCAGCAGTTTGAAGCAAATAACTTATTTTTAGTGTATGGACAGAACCAGCTACAAGCTACTGGCAATGCACAAAATCTAAAAATTAAGCTGAATGCGCCAGCACTCTACGAGTTATATCCAGGGCTACGTGGTCGAGCTTATGGAGATCTAAATGTTCAATCACAACCACGATTAAAAGCAACAGCAAATATTGCAGTAGATAATTTTGCTTTTAATACACTAGTCAGCGTAAAGAGATTGAGTATTCAAGGTGAGCTTCCAACTTCGGAAACAACACCGACTCAATTAACCGCAAAATTAGATAATTTGCGTAGTGGAAATAGACAAATTCAGTCTGCTGAAGTGAATTTAACGGGAACAAGAAAAGCGCATTTATTGAAAGTACTCGGCAATAATAGTATTTCTAAGTTTTATGTCCAGTTAGCTGGAGGCTTTAACCAAAATAATGATTGGTTAGGACAAATCCAAAAAGGAAGTTTTGATTCAAGACGCATTCGTCTGGCACAAAATCAAAATGCTCCGGTAATTTTTTCTTCTGCTAAGTCTGAGCTATATGTGGGTCAACATTGCTGGCAAAGTACTAACAGTCAACTCTGTTTTGATCAGCCGCTACGAGTGAGTAAAGCACGAGGTAATGTTTCTTTTGTAACTCAGAACATGGATTTAAGTGATTTCGCGGCATTTATGCCAGAAGGTTTGGCAATGACTGGACAATTAAATGGCTATGCCAAGGCATCATGGGTAAATGGTGGTAATCCAAAACTTGATGCACGTTTAATTACGCGTAAAGGTGAAATTGGTTTGGCTGCTGAAGATCCGCAAGACCCTGCGACTACTCTGGCTTATGATGAGTTAGGCGTGATTGCAAAAAGTGTATCAGAGGGACTGTTATTCCGAGTTGATGTTAAAACACCTGACATTGGTACGGGTTATGCGAACGTTATTATCAACCCATTCCAGTCATCAATGCCAATGCATGGTGAGGTAGCTTTTAATGATGTTCAATTAAAAGTTTTAAAACCATTTATCCAAGATGTCCGCTCAATGAGTGGTACTTTAGCCTTGGCAGGTAAAATCAACGGTACATTAACTCAACCTCAGTTTACTGGTGAAATGCGTCTGAAAAATGGTGCAATCAGTATGATTTCTTTGCCAGTTAACTTAACCAACGTTCAGGTTTACTCATCAATTCGTCAAGATATGGCAACAATTGATGGAGCATTTAACAGTGGACAGGGGGTGGGTTTACTCAAAGGTAGTTTTGAATGGAAAGATGCACCACGCCTTCAATTAAATCTGAAAGGTGATAATTTACTAGTGCGTCAAGCTCCATTAATTACTGCAATTGCCAACCCGAACCTGACACTTGATATGTATCCTTTTGATAAGCGATTAAGCTTAAAAGGATCTGTAGATGTTCCTCGTGCACGTATTTCAATGCCAGAAACAACTGCTCCAATTATTAATACTTCATCAGATGTTCGTATCGTACGCCAAGGTCAAGACCCACTTGCAATTTTACGGGCTGCTAAACCTTGGGATATTCGAGCTGATATTTCCGTTAATATTGGAAAACAAGTGATATTCCAAGGCTTTAACAGTAACATTCCATTGGTTGGCCGTTTAAACTTAAGCCAACGTGGCTATGAGACGGCAATGAGAGCTAACGGGGCGATTGGTGTTAGCCAAAAAGTGAAAATTGAAGCTTATGGGCAAAGTCTAGACTTGAATCGAGCAATTGCCCGTTTTAATGGACCATTGGCAAACCCGACTTTAGATATCGATGCGAATAAAAATGTTCAGGGTAGTATGGTGGGGGTTCGTGTTACAGGTACGGCGTCCTCACCAAACATTCAGGTTTATAACGATGCAGGTTTATCTGAACAAGAAGCATTAAATGCGCTTGTTACTGGACGTATTAATGAAGGTTCGAGTGGTTTAAGTAATGCAGAGGGCTTTAAATCTGATGTAAACAACACCATTGCTGCAGCAGGTATTAGTATGGGCTTAGGTGGTACACGTGCTTTAACTAACCAGATTGGACGTACGTTTGGTTTGAGCGGCCTAGCTTTAGATGCACAAGGTACAGGTGATGATACGCAAGTGAGCTTAACGGGTTATATCACACCAGATCTGTTTATTCGTTATGGTGTCGGAGTATTTACGCCAGTAAATAAACTCACTTTACGTTATCAAATGAATCGACGTTTATATCTAGAAGCGAGTCAGTCTTTAGAAAGAGCAATTGACCTTTTCTATAATTGGCGCTTTTAGTGGTTGGAAATGAAATATTAAAAAGTACGCTAGTATCGATAATGCCGTAATTGATTTTAATGACTTATAAATAAAAAGCTCACGTTAAGTGAGCTTTTTATTTAATACTACTTTCATAAGACTTAAAAATTTGAATATTTATCATATACACGATCCATTCTCCTATAGGTTCGCAAACCTTGATCAGGCTTATTATTAAAGAAAATTCACTTGAAAATTGCTGTTTTATAAATTAGTTTTCAGAATTATCAAACGAAATTAAATTAATAATACCTTGTTGATAAGTGCAAATAAGGTAATTTTTCAAGGATATACTAGTGAAAATAGATACTTGTGTTGAAATTAAATATAGCAAGGAAAGCGATACAAATATTAAATATCGTGAGCTAATTCAAAAGTTAACAGCAACATTGTCATTGACGCTTTTATCATTGGGATGGGGCTCCGCCGTAAATGCCGCACAACAACAAATTGCTTTAGTCGGAACATGGACATCAATTCCTGATGCACCACTTGTGCAAAAACCAAAACAGGCCAGTGAAGGTTTGTATCAGCTTCAAGTAAATAGCGATGGAACTTTAACTCCAGTTAATGTGTTGAAAATGAAAAGTCCTTCTTGGATTGTGAAGTCGAAAGATGGACGTTTTGCATATACCACTAATGAAGAAAATGAAGGAGCGGTGACTGCATTATCAATTCAAAATGGAAAGGTAGAAGTATTGAACACTGTGGATAGCCATGGTGGGCACCCAACACATGCATCAATCAGTTTAGACGGTAAATTCCTGTTTGTATCGAACTATTCGGCATTTGACAAAGGTCGTGGTGGTGTGGCTGTTTTACCAATTTTGCCAAATGGCCATTTAGGTGAAAAAGTACAAAATATTGTTTTTAACGAAGGTTCTGGTCACGTCAAAGGGCGTCAGGAAAGTGGTCATGCACATTCGACAACCTTCAGCCCAGACGGTAAGTATCTATATGCTAGTGATCTTGGAAATGACAAAATCTACACCTTCCGTTATAACCCTAACAAGCCTCAACCACTCGAAGCAGATAGCACTCGAGATGTGACTTTTATCCATGGTTCTGGCCCACGCCATATGGTCTTTTCACCAAATGGCAAACAAGCGTATGTTACCGCAGAAATGCGAAGTGAGATTGTGACATTTAACGTACAAGATGGTCATTTGAAAAAAGTGGCTGAGCTGAAACTGATCCATGAGGACAAAACACCTGAATTTAAGAGCGCGAGTGGAATTATCCTCAGTCCAAATGGTAAATATGTGATTGCTGCTAATCGGGGTGCGGATAACAAACTTTTAGTGTTTAAAATCCAACAAAATGGCTTGCTAGGTCAACCAGTAGTTTATAAAGCGAATGGTATTGAACCACGCGCGTTCTCATTTGATGCATCTGGTAAATATCTATATGTAACCAATGTTTATAGTAATAACATTAGTTTATTCCGTTTCGATGCAAAAAATGGCACCTTAACACCAGCTGGTGATGCAGCAAAAATATCAACACCTACGGATATCAAATTCTTTAATTAATTCAAATTATGAAACAGGCATGTCTAGTGCCTGAAATAAAAGACCGAGGTTGTGCTATCCTCGGTTTTTTTATAGCAGTTTTTGCAAAAATGATGATTTTCCGTATGATATGAACAGCAATAATTAGTGTAGTGAAGTGATGAAAAAGATTTTATTGATTGCAGTGAGTTTGTTCTTTGTCGGTTGTTCAGAAAAGAAACCATTAACACCAGAAGAGCAGTGGCATGGCTTTTGTACTAGTGTAGGAAATGCTGCAAGAAGTATTGTTTTTGATCGTCAGCAAGCAATTGAAAAAACACAGGCAGTTGAGCATGCAAATAAAATTGAAGATGAGATAACTAAAAAATTCATTCTTAATATTATTGAAAAAGTTTATGCGATTCCAAAAGAAGAACTGACAAAAGATCCTCAAGCAATTCAAGAAAAAGTTAGAAAGCAAATGATGGGTGAGTGTTTGGCAACCCCTCATGACAAAATGCCAAAATATAAATCGTTCTAATTGTGGATGAGGTTATCGAATTTCTATCCAATCAAAGCTTAATTTGTTTAAAAAAAGCCCAATTTGGCCCGATACGCTCATTATTTAAACACGGGTATTTAGATACAAAATAATGGGCATCACGGAGAAACACCCCGCGCTCATTAACTTTTACCTTGAACTCTAGTAAACTTTTGTAGTCCATATTACTTGTGAAGCTTTTAAGAAAGCTGGAATTTGCAAGTAATTTTTCAAAAAAAGAGGAATGAACACCGTGCTAGAAGCTTACCGCCAACACGTTGAAGAACGTGCCGCACTCGGAGTCCCACCGAAGCCACTTGATGACGCTCAAACAGCTCAGCTTGTTGAATTACTAAAAAATCCACCAGCAGGCGAAGAAGCGTTCTTGGTTGATTTGCTTGAAAACCGTGTTCCTGCAGGTGTTGACCAAGCAGCTTACGTAAAGGCAGCGTTCTTGGCAGCGATTGCAAAAGGCGAAGCAACTTCACCACTCGTTTCTAAAGAACGTGCAGTTTACTTACTCGGTACTATGTTAGGTGGTTATAACGTAGCACCACTTGTTGAACTTCTTGACAATGCTGAACTTGCAGGCTTAGCTGCTGAAGCATTAAAGAAAACTCTTCTTGTATTTGATGCATTCCATGACGTAGCAGATAAAGCAAAAGCTGGTAATGCAGCTGCTAAAGCTGTTTTACAATCTTGGGCTGAAGCAGAATGGTTCACTAGCCGTCCTGACGTCCCAGAAGAAATCAAAATCACTGTGTTCAAAGTAACTGGTGAAACAAACACTGATGACTTGTCTCCAGCTCAAGATGCTTGGAGCCGTCCAGACATTCCATTACACGCAAATGCAATGTTGAAAAATGAGCGTGATGGTATCAACCCTGAAAAACCAGGTGAAGTTGGTCCATTAAGCCAAATTAAAGAACTTATCGCGAAAGGCAATCAAGTTGCTTACGTAGGTGACGTTGTTGGTACAGGTTCAAGCCGTAAATCTGCAACTAACTCTGTTCTTTGGTTCTTTGGTGATGAACTTCCACACATTCCAAACAAAAAAGACGGTGGTGTGTGCTTAGGTTCTAAGATCGCTCCAATTTTCTTCAACACTATGGAAGATGCAGGTGCATTACCTGTAGAAATCGACGTTGCTAACATGAACATGGGCGACGAAGTAGTATTGAAAATTGACCATGCTGCTGCAAAAGTAACTGCTTTTAAAGATGGCGTACAAATCTCTGAAGCAGATCTTAAAACTCCAGTACTTTTAGACGAAGTACGTGCGGGTGGTCGTATTAACTTGATCATTGGTCGTGGTTTAACCGCTAAAGCACGTGAAGAACTAGGTCTTGCACCTTCTACATTGTTCCGTACTCCAGTACAACCTGCTGACACTGGCAAAGGCTTTACACAAGCTCAAAAAATGGTTGGCCGCGCATGTGGTTTACCAGAAGGTCAAGGTATCCGTCCAGGAACTTACTGTGAACCTAAAATGACTACAGTTGGTTCTCAAGATACGACAGGTCCAATGACTCGTGACGAGTTAAAAGACTTAGCATGCTTGGGCTTCTCATCTGACTTAGTGATGCAGTCTTTCTGTCACACTGCTGCGTATCCAAAACCAGTTGACGTAACAACTCACCATACATTACCTGACTTCATCATGAACCGTGGTGGTGTATCTTTACGTCCAGGTGACGGTATTATCCACTCTTGGTTAAACCGTATGTTACTTCCAGATACAGTAGGTACTGGTGGTGACTCACATACTCGTTTCCCAATCGGTATTTCATTCCCAGCGGGTTCTGGTCTTGTTGCGTTCGCAGCAGCAACTGGTGTTATGCCACTTGATATGCCTGAATCTGTACTTGTTAAGTTCAAAGGTAAAATGCAACCTGGTATCACTTTACGTGACCTTGTACATGCAATTCCTTACTATGCAATTCAAGCGGGTGATTTAACTGTAGAGAAGAAAGGTAAGAAAAATATCTTCTCTGGTCGTATCCTTGAGATCGATTTATCAGAAATGGAAAATGACTTGACTGTTGAACAAGCATTCGAACTTTCTGATGCGTCAGCTGAACGTTCTGCTGCAGGCTGTTCAATCACACTTTCTGAAGAGAAAGTTGCTGAATACCTACGTTCTAACATCACTATGTTGAAGTGGATGATTGCAGAAGGTTATGGTGATGCACGTACACTTGCTCGTCGTGCTGAAAACATGCAGAAGTGGTTAGATAACCCAAGCTTGTTAAAAGCTGATGCTGATGCTGAATACTTAAAAGTTTACGAAATCGATCTAGCTGACATCAAAGAACCAATTCTTTGCTGCCCGAACGATCCAGATGACGCGAAACTTCTTTCTGACGTTCAAGGCGACAAGATTGATGAAGTATTCATCGGTTCTTGTATGACGAACATCGGTCACTTCCGTGCAGCTGGTCAGTTACTTGACAAAGTACCTGGTGGTTCATTGTCTACTCGTTTATGGTTGGCTCCACCAACTCGTATGGACGAGCACCAATTAATGGAAGAAGGCTTGTATAACATCTATGGCCGTGCTGGTGCACGTACAGAGATGCCGGGCTGCTCATTATGTATGGGTAACCAAGCACGTGTAGCGCCGAACACAACTTGTGTATCGACTTCTACTCGTAACTTCCCGAACCGTTTAGGTCAAGGTGCAAACGTTTACTTAGCATCTGCTGAGCTTGCATCTGTAGCTGCGGTACTTGGTAAATTACCAAGCCCAGAAGAATATCAACAGTATGCGTCACAAATCGACAGCGCTTCTGCTGACATCTACAAATACTTAAACTTCGATAAGATGAGCGAATATACTAAAGAAGCTGATCAAGTTGATACTAAAAAAATCCAAGCTGCTCAATTGACTTAATACCTCGATTTAGTGCAAAAAAGGAGCTGATTATTCAGCTCCTTTTTTATTTAACTGAGACTTTATACATAATTAGTTTTAAAAATAATAAATAGATCAAATTTTATTTAATGAAAATGTAAAAATAAATATTACTCTAGATATTAAAACGTTTTTTGCTTTAAAATAATTGAACGAACTTAATAATAATTAAAAAAAATATGAGTATTTTATATAGGGAACTTAAGAATGTTAAAGACAATTGTTGAATTTAAATTTGATGATTATCAATTATATAATCAAAAAACGCATGCTGAAGACGGCGGTATTTTAGTTCAAAAAACTGAAGATATTGCACAGTATATTTTTAGTATATTAAAGAATAGATATCATTTAAATATAGAGCTATATAGTGAGAAATGGGGGTGGCAAATTGAGATCCCTCTACCTGAAATAACAATGTATCTTGGAATCAGTGTTTATGAAGAATATAGCAATGGATTCGCAATTTTTATTTCTCCAAATACGCCAATTTTAAGAAAGTTTCTATTTAGAAAACTTGATATTACTCATCATATTATGGTGCTGCAAAACTATATAAATATTATTTTAAAATCACATCCCGGTATCTACGATGTGATGTGGTGGGAAGAGAATGAATTCCGATGTGTAGCCGCGGATTGATGCATGAAGTAAATTTTAAGGCTTAAATATTGAAGTCAGTAAAAGTAAAAATTGTTAGAGACTATATTGGTGAATACAGACTAAGCGCTTACTATATCTACATTATCAAGTGGTCAGAGCCATATGCAAAATTCAGCTTTGAAGGGATTGCGTAAGTTTTTCTACAATAATCTTCATAACCATGACTATGAAACTACGGTAAGTAAATGCATTAACTATTTTTTAGTTGTTTTAATTGTTGGCAATGTCGCTGCGGTTTTATTGGAAACGGTAAATGATCTGTACACAAGTTATCGTATTTGGTTTGACTACTTTGAAAATATCTCAATCGCAATTTTTAGTATCGAATATTTATTAAGATTGTGGAGTATTGCTGATCGAGATACGACCCAATCCGCATGGAAAACCCGCTTGAACTGGATGAAAAGCGGTGAAGCTATAATTGATTTGATGGCAATTTTACCGGCTTACCTAAATTTCTTTGTACGAATCGATCTTCGTATGCTTAGGATCTTACGTTTACTGCGTTTATTAAAATTAACACGCTATTTCATCTCGCTACAGATATTGTTATGCGTAATTAAACGTGAGAAGGGATCTTTTCAAGCCGTTATCTTTATTTTAATTATCATGATTATTATGACTGCTTCTGGAATTTACGTAGTTGAAAATAAGGCTCAGCCAGAAGCTTTTAGTTCAATACCTAAATCTATGTGGTGGGCGGTGGTTACTTTAACTACAGTGGGCTATGGTGATGTTACTCCGGTAACTAGCCTAGGAAAGTTATTAGGAGCGCTTATTACTATTTTGGGTGTGGGTATTGCGGCATTACCGGCTGGTATTTTGGCGTCTGGACTCGCAAATGAGCTTAATCAACGGAATCAGAGACTAGAGCAAGAGTTTCGTGAGTTACTTCAAGCACGAGGTATTGATATTTTACATGATGAAATTGAAATAGAACGAGTTCGTCAAAAAGTAGGACTGCCAAAAGAGCAAGCGCATAACCTGATTATTCAAATTATGCGTGAAAAAGTATTAGATGAAGAAGAGTCCATTCGTGAGAAAAAATGTTATTGTCCACACTGTGGAGGAAAGCTAACTGATTAGAAGTAATAAGTTAGCCTTTTCTTTAATTAAGCTTTCTTACTGGCTTTTTCTACTGCAAATGCGATAAGCAAAATAATCAGACCGCCAAGGCTTAAAACAAAACCCACCCAGATTGGAGCGATCCAACCCATTTGATGGCTGAGTACCCATCCACCTAAAAATGCACCCAATGCATTGGCCATATTAAAGGCAGAGTGGTTGAGTGATGCTGCTAATGTTTGGGCGTCGCCTGCAACATCCATTAGACGGGTTTGCAAAGCTCCACCTAGTCCCATTACTGTGAGACCAATTAAAAATAAAGATGCGATGGCAGTATAGATATTACTCATTAAAAAACTAGCGACTACAAAAGCGATAGCTGAGCTAATTAATACACCTACAATCGTTTTGTTGAGGTTTTTATCTGCAAACCATCCTGCCGCTAATCCTCCAATAACCATACCAATACCCCAAATAGCCAAGGCGATAGGAACGATTTGGATATTAACTTGTGTGTATTCAGTCAAAATTGGTGAAACATAGCTATAAACTGAAAACATGCCTCCAAAACCGATGGCGCCTACTGCTAGTGTTAACCACATGTTGATATTTTTAAGGCCAGCTAATTCAGTTTTGATACTGGCAGTAGCCTGAACTGGAATATTGGGTACAAAGAAGCCAACAGCAATTAAAGTGACGAAAGCAATAGTTGCTGAAAACTCAAAACCTGCTCTCCAACCAAAGTTTTGGCCTAACCATGTTGCGAGGGGAACACCAATTACAGTTGCGACAGTAAGTCCCATCATCATTTGGGCAACTGCAGAAGCTCTTTTTGATGGACCCGCTAGTTCAGCGGCAACTAAGGCTCCGACTCCAAAATATGCTCCGTGTGGTAAACCTGCAATAAAACGTGAGATTAAAACAGTTTCAGGGGTATGAGCTAAAGCAGTACACGCATTAGCAACACCATAAAAAAGCATTAAGCCGAGTAATAAAGTTTTTCTCGGAACTTTGGCTCCGAGAATAGCGATGATAGGAGCACCAATAACTACACCCAATGCATAGGCACTAATAAAGTGACCAGCTTCAGGTACTGTAATATTTAAATTATTTGCAATTTCCTGAATCAGTCCCATTGCGACAAATTCAGTGGTTCCAATACAAAAACCACCTACAGCGAGTGAGAAAATTGCTAAAAAGAGAGAGTAATGTTGAAGTGTGGAAAGAGGAGATTGCGGGGACGCCATAATAAGTTAAGGGAAGACTCAAAAAAGAGAAGTATAAGGGAAAAGAGAACAGAATAATAAAAAACTAAAATATTGAGAGAAAGATTACATATTCAATTAAAGTAAATTTAAATTTTATATAGATTAATTCATCGAAAAACTTTTAAAAATTATATATGATTAGCGCGTAATACTTTAGTCATTACAACAAGTTGTATAAATATCCAAAAAATAGAGATGCTAAAACGTGAGAAAATTATTTATTACCTGCCTTATAGGTATGGCTATGTTATCTATGTCTGGTTGCGCAGTATTTATGGCAGGTAATCAACCAAGTAAAAAAAATTTAAATGTTCTAAATCCAGGCAGCTCTCGTAATTATGTGATTGCCGAGTTTGGTGCCCCTGTACTTTCAGAATACCGTGATGGAACACGTGTTGAGATCTATACTTTTCAGCAAGGGTATTCAAAGTGGGTGAAAGTCGGCAGAGCTTTTGGTCATGGTGTAGCAGATGTGGCTTCAATCGGCCTTTGGGAGGTTTTTGGGACTCCAACAGAAGCATATTTTAATGGTAAAGAAACCTCATACGAAGTATCTTACGGACCAGATGATTTAGTGAAAAGCTATAAGCTAATTGATTTCGATCAGACATTTCCAAAGATAAAGCAGCAATAAAATCAAATAAGAAAAGACCTTCGAGTCTTTTTTTATGTAAAATTAAATCTATTAATGATAATAAGAATTATTTTTATTTGTGTATACTGTATCCGTTTATATTTTGTCTGATTTTTTAACTTTGCATACAACAGGATTTTGTAATAATGAATAGATTTCTAATGACGTCACTTGTATTGATATGTACAACAGGCTTTGCTCACGAACCTTATGTAGCTCCTGTAGCTTATAAAACTGAACAGACTCAAGTGCCCGTAATTGCTGGTTATGCGGAAGAAGCATTAAATAGTGAATATGCTTTAAAGGATGCTAAGCTTACTGTAATTACACCTAAAAATGAGCTTAAAACTGTCAACTCAGAAGCTTTACATAAGTCTGTAACTGTGTTTGATGTAGATCTATCTGAAGAAGGGACCTACATTGTTCAAACCCAGGCGAGTTATCCTTTAAAATATGTATATGACCAAAAAGAATGGCATCTCTTTGTTGATATGCCAGCTGATAAAGCTCCACCGAAAGCAGAACGTGAATATTTGATTCCGACTGACCTTAAAACAAAAACAATTAAAACAGAGCAAGTAACACGTGAGTGGATATTGCAGAGTTATCTTTCTAAGGGAAAAGTTTCAGATATTCAGCTTCCTAATACACCGATTAAAGTTAGTTTCTCTTTACATCCAAACCAAATTAAAGCTGCTCAACCAGTTAAATTAGCTATAACTGAAAAGGGCCAGCCTTTAGCTTATGCTGAAGTTAATTTAAGAGAAAAGGGTGCGACTGACAAACAAGTACAGCACTTTAAGGCAGAAAAGAATGGTCAGGTTGAGCTTAGATTTCCAAAAGCTGGAGAGTACCTAGTAGAAGTAACAGCTCCCCTAAACTTGAAAGTAAAACCTACAAAACAGAGTTATACGATTATTAGTTTAAATGTATTAGCACAATAGTTTTTTATAAAAATAGACCTTTATTAGGTCTATTTTTGCCTTACACTTTTTACGCCCTTTAAAAATTTTTATAAAATCGTTTTAATTTTCCTTCATTTTTGAAGATACCTAAATTCATCCCATGTAAAATAGTGAAATAAAACTCATGTTGAGACAAACTAACTAATTTTGTGTTAAAGTGAATAAAATTCATTAATAAAGATTTGTCGAAAGTTTTATGGAAAAGTAAAGATGAGCTTTATCCATTTGTAGATAAATCTCTTTTTTAGGCTTGGCCCATGTTAGAAATTCGTCACCTTAAAACTTTAGTTGCATTACGTGAGCATGGTTCATTAGTTTCGGCAGCTAACGATCTTTGTTTAACACCATCTGCTATTTCCCATCAATTAAAAGAATTAGATCATTGGTACGGGGTGGAAGTAGTTAATCGTCGAAGTAGACCTGTTAGTTTTTCTAATGTTGGACAGCGCTTATTAAAATTGGCTGATGATGTTTTACCACAAATCCAGATTACACATAGTGATATCACACGCATTGTGCATGGACAGACAGGTAGAATTATTTTTTCATCGGAATGCCATAGTTGCTTTGACTGGTTAATGCCTTTATTAAATCAGTATCGCCAGCAATATCCTGACGTCGATTTAGACTTTGCATCAGGTTTTGAAGCCAATCCGCATGAACTCTTACAAAATGCAGAATTTGATTTACTGATTACAGCTGATCCAATTGCGTTAAAAGGAATTGAGTATTTTCCGATTTTTGAATATGAGTCACGGTTAGTCTTATCAAATACTCACCCTTTGGTGCGTGCTGAAAATATTACAGTTCAAGAGTTGGCTGAAGAAGTTTTAATTACTTATCCGGTAGATAAGCACCGTTTAGATATTATGTCTAAACTTTTCATCCCCGCGAATATTCAGCCTAAACAAATACGGACAACCGATTTAACCCAAATGCTTATTCAACTCGTTGCAAGTGGACGAGGTATTGCTGCTTTACCTGATTGGGTTGTAAATGAATATGAACAAAAGGGATGGGTTACTAGTCGTCGTTTAGATTGTGTTTCTCCTACAGGCTTAAGACGAACTTTATATGCAGGTTACCGAACTGAAGAAAAAGAGAAAAGTTATTTTGAAGGATTTTTAAAGCAGTTGGAAAAGTTCTCTTTAAAACGAAACGCCTATTACTCTGGCTAAAACAATGAATTAGCCTAAGTTTTAAAAAGGTGCTTAATTGCACCTTTTTTCTATCGACTTCTTATTTACCAATAAATAAAGAGAGTAAACCTGCTGCAATCAGTGGGCCGACTGGTACGCCTCGGAGTAAAGCAACACCAGCAACCGTACCAATGAGTAAACCTGCAACCACATCGGGCTGGCTCGACATTAGTTTTACGCCACGACCACCTAGCCAGGCGACTAACAGGCCAATTGCGATAGCCATAATAGACTTAACACTAATAAAGGATTTTAAAATACTCTCACCACTAAGCTTGCCACTGGCAATTGGAGTGAGTACACCAATCGTTAAGATAAGAATTCCTAAATTAAGGCCATGGGCTTGAATATAGGGAAAAAACTCATTTAATGGCGTAATTTTAACGACAATGAGCACACCTGCTGCAATCGTTACAGCTGCATTTTGACTTAATAAACCGCAAATCAACAGGACGAGTAAAACAACTAAATTCACATCAAATTGGGCAAGCATGGGGGTGCAGAGCAAGTAAATAAGTGGAATTGTATAATATTTAAGAGTGTTGATGTGAACGCTTTAAAAGATATAGCCGATTTTAAATCTAATTTTTGATAAAAAATCATTGTATATCTATAAATGATAAAGATTTTTAATTTCTGGTTACGCTTGGACACAATGTTATATAAATTAACAAGTTAAAAATTTTAGTTTCTTAAAGTTGTGATATAAAAATAGTCATTACTCATGAGTACAGGATAATTTTATGGACATTATAGATATTAAAATTAAAGATCAGTTTGACCAGATTCATGATGCAAAAGCGCAACTAAAGAAAAATTTAGTGGAACATGAAAATGAGCCTTTAAAGCTGAGCCAACGTATTGAGCATATTATTGTTGATAATGAAATTATTTTGCCTACCACTGAATTGTTGTTTGAAAGTGAACAAAACGAAAATATTTATCGAGTAGTGGAAGATTAAGAAAGCGACTTAAATCAAATAGATGAAAACAGTAGAGAGTAGTGTTTAGCAAAAAATAGAAACTACGTTAAAATAACAGCTTAGTTCTAATGAGAAAACTTCATGCTGCTGGAAAAAATTTTACAATCACAAGGGTTTGGTTCACGTAAATATTGTCAGCAGTTAATAAAAAATGGATCTGTAAGTATTGAGGGAGAGGTTGCAGATGATCTCAAAAAGCAATTCTCTCCAGAAAATTTAGAATTTTCTCTTTTTGGAGAAACTTATCAATATCGAGAAAAAGTTTACCTCGCTTTAAAAAAACCAAAAGGTTTTGAATGTTCACATCAGCCTCACCATCATCAAAGCGTATTTAGTCTTTTACCAGAAATCATGATTCAACGTGGCGTGCAAGCCATTGGCCGTCTAGATCAAGATACCACAGGCTTACTTTTACTTACTGATGATGGTAAATATCTTCAAGCTTTAACCCATCCTCGTAAACATGTTCCAAAGGTTTATCATGTTACGACTATAGATCCAGTCACACCTGAGCAAATTGAAATGTTGAGTCAAGGCGTAAGTTTGCATCAAGAAAAAGGTGTGTTTGCTGCAACGGATGTAGCGATATTAGAAACTCATCAATTAACCATGACGATTCATCAAGGTGTTTATCATCAAGTCAAAAGAATGATTGCAGCTGTAGGAAATAAAGTAGAAGCATTGTATCGCCATCAAATAGGACAATTGGTTTTACCTGAACTTGAAGATGGAGAATGGGTGTATTTATCTGAACAACAAAAACAGCTTGCTCAAAATATTATTTGAGAAAACAATGAAAAGTTTGGAACTCACTATCTCGAATGAATCCCATTTGTTCATATAAACGATGAGATTCATGGTTGTTACTTTGAGTTTCCAAACTAATCCGCAAAGCATTCTCTTGTTTTGCAAATAAGATTGCTGTATCGATGAGCTGTTTAGCTGAACCTTGACGACGGAAAACGGGGGTAACATAGACATCATCTAAGATATAGTAAGTTGAACAAGCAACTGAAGAAAAACCTAAATAGAGTAAAATAAAACCCGTAATTTTATCGTCTTTAATATGAATGAAGAACACACTTTCTCTATTCTCAAAACGTTGTTTTAGGAAGTGAAGGGATTCATTAAAATTAGAAGAGGCCCCATAAAATTGGCGATATTCATCAAATAAAACGGCGAGTTGCTCTAAGTCTTCAAAAGTCGCTCGTCTAACGATCATTTGGCACTCCTTGTAACTTATCATTATGTTTTTACAAAGAGAGCATAACGAAAAAAAGAGCTTTTTGACGTTAAAACTTGTTTATAAATGCAACAGTGTTAAGTTTTGTCGCTTTCACCAAGAAGTGCATTCAATTCTTCAAATAAATCTTCATGGTCATCATCTTCAGCTAAAGTTGATGAATTTTGGTTTAATGAAGATGCTTTTGCTTTTCTCAGTTTTAATAATTGTTCCATATTAATATTCTGATTTTCGATCGCAAAAGGAATAGATTTAGTTAATACGACCTGTTTAAAAAAAAGTCGTACTGCTTGGGCAGGGGTAATTCCAAGTTGTTTAAAAACAGCAAAAGCCTGCTTTTTTTCTTGGGAGTCAAGTCGAACCTGATAAACTTCTGTTTTTCGCATGAATAACAAAACCAAATGATTTTAATTTTTAGGAATTTATTTTAAACCATCGCAATGTAATTTCAATGCTTTTTGGCATAAAAAATAATCTTTTTGTCATTACAGTTACATTACAATGTCAATTCAAACTCAGAATTAAAAGACATTCCCTCCTTTGTAAGGGGGTCTATAAATGAAATGTGCTTAGCTAGCAGCTGTAATGGTTCCGAGAAATCATCTTCAGCTTTGTGTTGAACTACTGGATAAAATGGATCATTTTTAATCGGAATTTCTAAGTAATTCAGATGCACCCGAAGTTGGTGCTGTTTGCCCGTTGTCGGTGTTAAGCGATATTTTGCCCAAATCTGGTTATGCTCGATCAGCTCAATATAGGTCTCGGTGTTTGTTTTTGCATTTTCTATAACTTGCATGGTGTAAAAAGGATGACCTTTATCTAAATGCAAATGTAATTTCTGAGGAAAAGTTAAATCTTTTTTATAAGGTGCAACAGCGTGATAAATTTTATTGACTTGGCGCTCTGAGAATAATTGTTGGTAAATACCGCGAGACTCAACCCGTTTGCAAAATAGAACCACGCCAGCAGTTTCACGGTCTAAGCGATGAATAGGGGTTAAAAATTCATTGTCTGTTTGTTTTTTTAGTCGGACTAAAAGTGTTTCTTGAACATATTGTCCAGTGGGGCTAATCGTTAAAAAATGAGGTTTATCGACCACCAGTAAATCATCATTCTCAAATAAAATCCGATGTTCAAATGGAACGTGGACTTCATAAGCAAGAAATCGATAATAAAAAATATGCGTATTACTTTGGTATGGACTATCTAATGTTAGTTTTTGTCCATTTGCCCCATAAATAAGCCCGTCTTGAAATCTTTGTTTCCACTCATCTGTTCTAATATGTGCAAAGTGACCACATAGATACTCATAAATCGTTTGAGTGTCTTTTTGTTGAGGAAGATAAACTTGGCTTGCGCTTACACCATCAATCATAGGGGGCAAAAAATCGTTCGGACTAGACATAAAAAAATGTAAATATGTAAGAAAATTGATATAAAAAAAGCCAACTTCTAGGGCTTAAGTAGGCTTTTAAGGCAGGGCAATGTTATCATATCGATTATTTCGAATCATGTTATGTGTGCTATGTCGTACTCATTGAAATTGGTCTTAAATCATGAAGAAGATACTGAGCGTTTAGCTCGAGCTTTGGCGCAGCATGTTCAGTCGGGTGTAATTTATTTAATTGGGGACCTAGGTGCGGGTAAAACCACACTTACCCGTTATTTTTTGCAAGCTTTGGGTCATAAAGGTTCTGTTAAAAGTCCAACTTATACACTCGTTGAGCCGTATAAAATTAATGACAAGGAAATTTTTCATTTTGACTTATATCGTTTGAATGACCCCTACGAACTTGAATTAATGGGAATCCGTGATTATTTAGATATCACTGATGCTTTATTTTTGTTTGAATGGCCCTCTAAAGGTGGTGATGAAATTCCACAAGCGGATATCATCATTGACATTCAAAAGTCAGATGATGAGTTGAGCCGGTTCGTAACGTTAACTTTACCAACAGAAAATTTGTACCAGACTTTGCAGGAACAGCTTCATGACTGATGAAAAGCTAACAAAACGTCGTATTCATACATTAGACGCAGCGTTAGCGAACCAGATTGCAGCAGGTGAGGTGATTGAGCGACCTTCTTCTGTGGTCAAAGAATTATTAGAAAACTCTATCGATGCCGGTGCGACTGAGCTGATTGTAAGGATTGCTCAAGGTGGTTCGACTTTAATCGAAATCATTGATAATGGGCATGGTATTCATCCGGATGATTTGGCGCTTGCTGTCATGCGTCATGCTACAAGTAAGATTAAAACCGCTGAAGATTTACATGCGATTGTGAGTTTGGGGTTCCGTGGGGAAGCCCTAGCTTCGATTGCTGCTGTTTCAAGATTGACTTTGACCAGTAGCCAAGATGAAAGTGGTATTGGCCATCAGGTTGAGGTAAACGGTACAGCATTTGATCATCAAGAGGTACAAGCTGTTGCAGCACAAAAAGGTACTCATATTCGAGTTCAGGACTTATTTTTTAATGTTCCTGCGCGTCGTAAATTCTTAAAAAAACCAACCACTGAATTTGGTCATATTGAAGAAATCGTTCGCCGTCTAGCCCTAACACATTTCGATATACGTTTTGTGCTTGAACACAATGATAATATTAGAATTAATTTACCGATAGCAGATAGCGGAGAACTACGCTTTCAGCGAGTTCAGCAATTATTAGGCTCACAATTTGTTCAAAATGCATATTGGATCGATGCTGAAAGTATTAGCATGCGTTTATCAGGTTGGCTTGGTCATCCTTCGGATGCACGTGCACAGGCCGACATGCAATATGTTTATGTAAATGGTCGTATTGTCAAAGATAAAACAATTTCACATGCGCTACGCATGGCCTATGATGGTATTTTGCATGGCCATCAACATTCATCTTATTTACTTTTCTTGGAAGTTGATCCTGAAAATATTGATGTCAATGTTCACCCGACCAAACATGAGATTCGATTTTTAAATCAAAGAGAAGTGCATGAGTTTGTAAGGCATTATGCAAAAGAAACTCTCGCACAATTTCAGACAGCGAGTGCTGATCTAGCTCAAGCGATGAAAGTAGATGAACAATCAGATTATTCAGTACAGCCGCAGCCTAAATATCAAGAACAATTTTCATTGCACCGAGCAAATGAAACTTTAAATGCAGATAGTGAGCCACAGACTCAGCACGCACCAACAGAGTTATTAACCGATTTTAACGCTAGTCGTCCGCAAGTTGTTCACTATGCAGATCAAACACCCAAATATAATGGTTCTGCTCAATTAAATAATGCTTTAAAAACTTATTTAGCGCCTCTGCGTGACCAACCTACGAGTTTCTCGGTAAATGAAGATATAGAGCCAGTTGCTAAAGTAGATGAGTTTCCATTAGGGATCGCAATTGCTCAACTACATGGAATTTATATTTTAGCCCAAAATACCGAAGGGCTAATTATTGTTGATATGCATGCGGCCCATGAGCGTATTTTATTACAGCAAATGAAAAATGCTTGGGATAAACCGGAATTTTGGACATCTCAGCAATTGCTTATACCTAAAGTGATTTCCATTAGCCGTATGCAAGCTGTTAGGGTTGATGAATTAAAACCTCAGCTTGAGCGCTTAGGTTTGGAAATTGATTTATATGGTGATGAGCAAGTTATTGTTCGTGGTGTGCCAGCCATTTTGCAAAAAGCTGATTTTGAAAATCTCATTCCAGAACTTTTAAATGATTTAGATCCGAATGATGAAGCACAAGGATTACTTCAAAAAAGAGATGAGTTACTCGCTGGAATGGCATGTCATGGGGCAGTGCGTGCACATCGACAACTCAGTCTTTCAGAAATGAACGCTTTACTTCGTCAAATGGAACAAACCGAATTTGCGAGCCAATGTAACCATGGGCGGCCAACTTGGCGTGCATTTCCATTATCTCAACTAGATAAATTATTTGCTCGAGGAGAGTAGTTTTACATGTCAAATCAATTGCCCGTCATCAATTTAATGGGACCAACTGCGAGCGGGAAAACCGCTTTGGCATGTGAATTATATGAGCGTGGAAATTTTGAACTAATTTCTGTTGATTCCGCACTCGTCTATAAAGATATGGATATCGGTACTGCTAAGCCAACGCGTGAAGAACAAGCGCTCTATCCTCATCACCTCATTGATATTATTACTCCTTTAGAAGTCTATTCGGCTGCTCAATTTGTCGAAGATGCATGTAAATTAATTGATGAAATGCATTCGCGTGGGAAAACTCCTATTTTAGTAGGAGGGACAATGTTGTATTTCAAGGCATTATTAGAGGGCTTGTCTGGTAATTTGCCAAGCGCAGATGCAGAGGTTCGAGCAGCAATTGAAGAAAAAGCTTTGAATGAAGGATGGCAAGCCGTTTATGATGAGTTAGTTTCTGTAGACCCGGCCGCTGCTATAAAGTTTAATGTAACTGATAAGCAACGGATTATTCGTGCTTTAGAAGTTTATAAAATTACAGGCGAGCCAATTACTAAATTACAGGCAGAGCAACCAAAAAACGTACCATATCGATACATATTTCATAACTATGCTTTGCTTCCAGATCGGGTAGAATTACATCAACGCATTGAGCAAAGATTAAGCAAAATGTGGGATATCGGTTTTTTGAGTGAAGTTGAAGCTCTAATTGAAAAATACGATTTAGATGAAAATTTACCCTCAATGCGTTCAGTGGGTTATCGACAAGCACTAGAATTTTTATTAAAAAGTGACTTAAGTCTCAAAAGTAAACGTGAAATGGAGGATAAAGCTTTATTTGCAACACGACAACTTGCCAAACGTCAATATACGTGGTTACGTTCTTTGCAAGAAATACACGATTTTAAAACTTACTTGACGATAAAGCAGGCGAAAGAAGACTTGCGAAACTCTTATGGATAAAGCAAAATTTGCACACTGTCTTTTTATAATTTTTAGTTGAAAAATAAAGATAGTTTTTTTGCGCTGATTTAAAAATTTTTTTTTGGAGTTAAAAATGTCTAAAGGTCAAACTTTACAAGATCCGTTCTTAAATTCTCTCCGTAAAGAACGTATCCCTGTTTCTATTTTCCTTGTGAACGGTATTAAATTACAGGGTCATATTGAATCTTTTGACCAATATGTTGTTTTATTAAAAAATACTGTAAGTCAAATGGTTTACAAACACGCGATTTCAACTGTTGTTCCAGCACGTAACCCACGTCCAGCAGGCGCTCAAGGTACAGGCTTCCCAGCACAAGGCGGCACTCAAGGCGGTTTTGGTGGTCAAGGTAGCGGCTTCGGTGGTGCTCAAGGCGGCGGCTTCGGTGGTGCTCAAGGTGGCTTCGGCGGCGCTCAAGGCGGCTTCGGTGGTCAAGGCGGCTTCGGTGGTCAAGGTGGCGGCTTCGGTGGTCAAGGTGGCTTCGGTGGTCAAGGTGGCTTCGGTGGTCAAGGCGGTTTCGGTGGCCATCAAGGTGGTTTTGACAACGATACTAAATTTGAAGATGGTCAAGACGACGAAAATAATCGTTAATTGAAATCTAAAAAAGAAACCAGTCAGATAATGACTGGTTTTTTTATGTGTATTTAAAAGTTTATTCCAAATATTTAACTGGTCATGGGTAATCATTTGAACATGATAGATAGTATATTTAAATAAATAGGGCTTTAACAAATGATATTAATATTAGCTGCTGCTTTAAGCAGTGTCTTGGTGTCTATCCTATTAAAAAATTTAAAGAAAAAAGGTTATCAACCCTTACAATTGATTGCATGGAATTATGCAAGCGCAAGTCTGCTTTGTTTTTTGTGGTTTCAGCCTGATATTCAACATGTTTCAATACAACATACGCCTTGGTGGCTAATTATTGCCTTAGGAATAATTTTACCTAGTATTTTTTTATGTCTTGCTAAATCATTAGAATATGCCGGAATTGTTAAGACGGAACTTGCCCAAAGACTTTCGGTTGTTCTTTCTTTACTTGCAGCATATTTCCTTTTTCATGAGCAATTTAATGCATTAAAACTGTGGGGAATAGGTCTAGGAATTTTTGCAGTCTTACTTGTCTTATTTGGACAAATGAATTCTTTCTCAAATCACCAATCTCGAAAAGCGATATTTGCTCTATTAAGTGTATGGTGCGGTTATGCAGCAGTAGACATTCTCTTAAAATATACAAGTAGTTTAGGACTTCAGTTTACACTTACTTTAAATCTTATTTTTATTACTGCTTTTATATTATCGATTTCATATTTACTCATACAGAAAAATCAAAAGTGGCAATTTAAAAGCACGCTAGCTGGTTTAGTATTGGGTGTACTTAATTTTTTGAATATTGCTTTATATGTAAAGGCTCATATTCTTTTAAAAGATTCACCTGCAATTGTTTTTGCAAGTATGAATATTCTTGTAGTGTTATTGGGGATTGTCAGTGGAGTGGTCTTATATAAAGAAAAATTAAAATGGCCTACTATTTTGGGGATTCTTTTAGGAATAAGTGGGGTAATTTGTTTGGCAAGTGCGATGGCTGGATAGTTCAAGAGAGACGAATCTCTTGAACTATTGAGATTATTATAAGTATGTGAAAATCACTTCATCTGGCAAACGTGATTTAGGAAGTTTGGCATTAAAGTCATTTTCACTATGATAGCCTAGCGAAACAATCACCGAGCTTCTTAAGCCTTTTTCAGTTAAACCGAGCTCAGTATTTAAAACTTCTTCATCAAAGCCACCCATAGGAGTCGCGTCAATTCCTTCTAAGCCAGCAGCAAACAGTAACTGTCCTAAAGCAATGAATGTTTGGTTTTCCATCCATCCGAATAAATTTTTCTGTTCATTCCTATAAAACTCAACATAGCCATGGCGAGTATCTTTTTGGCCTAGTTTAGCTTTTTCATCTTTAAAACGGCCACTTAAATCATCTTGCTCAAGTAGTTGATTTAAATACTCAGGTGAAATATCTGTTTTTGTGCAGAATACAATTGTATGTGATGACTCAAGCACTTTAGGAGCATTGTAAGCATACTTTCCTGTTAATGCTTTTGCGATACGTTCTTTAGCAGCAAGATTGTCTGCAACTACAAAGTGCCAAGGCTGAATATTTACTGAAGAGGGAGAGAAACGTAATATTTCTAATAATTTATTAAAATTTTCTTGAGGTATTTTCTTATTTGGATCATATGCTTTTGTTGTATAGCGACTTTTAACAGAATTCAATAAGTCCATAGGTGTGCTCCATATCAATCTTATGGCAATTGAGAGAATTTAATCTTTGCCATCATACGCTATTTTATTCAAAAACATTTCCTATGTAGTTTGATAAAGAAATATAATATTTATATAAACTTTTAATAATCTATTGAAAATGATTGATTTAATGCCAACAGATGAAAAGAGTAAGCTGCGAGAATTTAGAATCGTTAAAGCCTTTATCATTTTTGCATTTGTATTGAGTCTTTTGATTTTATATATTGAATATCAAAAGTATGTACATATAAACTGGAAATTTGTATTCATTACCTGTTTATGTATGATTTGGGATTTTGATTTAAATAACAAAATTAAAGAATTGAAAGTTCAAATAAAAAGTGGCTAATTTCTAGCTAATAATTCCAGATCATCAATTCAAGCTGTTGCATATTGGAAGACGGATCAATTTCTAAAATATAAGCTTGATCTTCACGCCAATCGCCAAGAACAATTCGTTGTTTAGCTTGTACCTGATGAATTGAAGGGCGATGGGTATGTCCATGAATCAGTATATCTGCATCCTCTAAAGCAGAAATAACAGCTTGTTCATTCACATCCATAATTTCATAGCTTTTTTGCTGTTTATCAGCGGAGCTTCTTTTACGAAAGCCATTAACCAGTTTGGTTCGAAAACTCAGTGGTGTACGACGTAAAAGAGCAACTAAGAGCGGATTTCGAATAATCTTCTTAAATCTTTGATAAGAAATATCATCTGTACATAGGGCATCACCATGTTCTAGACGGTACTGATGTCCAGCAATATTAAGATAATAAATGTCGGGTAGTAATACACCGTTAAATTTATTAAGGAAAACCTGATTTAAGGCAAAATCACGATTACCAACTTGAAAGTAAATCCGATTTCCTTTTTTGTTAAAGTCTTTTAATGCTTCAACAATTTCATCGAGCCATGGTGCTGAGTAATCATCACCAATCCAAGCGTTAAACCAGTCACCTAAAATATAAAGCTGTGTTTGTTTATTTTGATAATGCACCAATAAATCTAAAAACCCTCGAACAAGTCGAGGGTGTTCAGGTGACAAGTGTAAATCTGAAATAAACAGATAAGTCACAGCTTATTCCTAAAATTATTCAGAAATAATTTTAGCAGATTCGATTACAACGTTTTCTAAAGGAACGTCAGCGTGGTAACCACGGTTACCTGTACGAACACCTTTGATCGCTTCAACAACATCCATACCTTCAACAACTTTACCAAATACAGCATAACCCCAACCTTGAGCGGTTTTAGAGGTATGATTTAAGAAAGAGTTGTTTTTTACGTTAATGAAGAACTGTGCAGAAGCAGAGTGAGGTGCTTGAGTACGTGCCATAGCAATCGTACCAACATCATTGCTTAAACCATTGTCAGCTTCGTTTTCGATAGAATCACGAGTTGCTTTTTCTTTGAAGTTTTCATCCATCCCGCCACCTTGGATCATGAAACCATCAATGACACGGTGGAAAATAACGCCGTCATAAAAACCGTCACGTACATATTCTAAAAAGTTTGCTACTGTTTTTGGTGCTTTTTCAGTATTTAGTTCAAGAACAATACGACCTTTATTGGTGTTTAATTCGACTTGAGGAAAACTCATTACATTAATCTCCTAAACATGGGCTTATGACCATGGGTTTTTGGTTGAGAGAAGCATAAGCAAACTGTAAACTACAAGGCAAGTAAAAAACGTTAAAATCTTTGTGAAAAATGAAGATAGCGTTTAAATTTTTCGAAATTTATCTACAAAGAAGTGATTGATACACTATGAAGCCTAATGATGTTGTCTCGAGCCTGCCTAATAACCCGACACCGAATACTCATGCCTCTGTCGATTCTGCGCAGCAAGAACAACAGGCTGGCTTAGATTTTGTTCGCCAAGTCATTACTGATGATTTAGCAACGGGTCGTGCAAAGCAGATCGTAACGCGTTTTCCACCAGAACCAAATGGCTATTTACATATTGGCCATGTAAAAGCGATTTGCTTGAACTTTGGTGTGGCTGAAGAGTTTGATGGTTTGTGTAATTTGCGTTTTGACGATACAAACCCTGATGCTGAAGAACAAGAATATGTTGACGGTATTGCGAATGATGTGAAATGGCTTGGTTTTAACTGGAATGGTGAACCACGCTATGCATCAGGTTACTTTGATCAATTATATGCATGGGCAGTTCAATTGATTGAACAAGGCGATGCCTATGTAGATTTACAATCTCCAGAAGAAATTAAGTTAAACCGCGGTAGCTTTGTTGAACCGGGTAAAAACTCTCCATACCGTGATGCATCTATTGAAGAGAATCTTGCTCGCTTTGAAAAAATGCGTAGCGGTGAGTTTAAAGAGGGTGAAGCGGTTTTACGTGCCAAGATTGATATGGCAAGTACAAATGTACATATGCGTGATCCGATTTTATATCGCGTATTGCATTCAGAGCATCACCAAACTGGCGATAAATGGAAAATCTACCCAATGTATGACTATGCTCATCCATTGTCTGATGCGATTGAAGGGATTACTCATTCACTTTGTACATTGGAATTCCAAGATCACCGTCCGTTTTATGACTGGATTGTAGAAAAAGTAAAATCTAAATCTGTTCCGCATCAGTACGAATCTTCACGTTTAAACGTGGACTACACCATCACGTCAAAACGTAAATTACGTAAGTTGGTGGAAGGTGCGTATGTAAATGGTTGGGATGACCCACGTATGCCAACCGTAGTCGGTATGCGTCGTCGTGGCTTTACTCCTGAAGGCTTACGTGATTTCTGTAAACGTGTAGGCGTGTCGAAAACTGACGGTATTGTAGATGTTGCAATGCTTGAGTTCTGTATTCGTCAATCTTTAGAAAATACTGCTGCACGTGGTATGGCTGTTTTAAGCCCACTTAAAGTGACTTTAACTAACTTACCTGAAGATATAGATCTTACGCATGCTCGCCATCCTAATGTAGATATGGGTGATCGTGTGATTCCTTTAACCAAGGAAATCTATATTGATCGTAAAGATTTTGAAGAAGTACCGCCAAAAGGCTTTAAACGTTTAATTCCTGACGGTGAAGTGCGTTTACGCCATGCTTACGTGATTAAATGTGATGAAGTCATTAAAGATGAAAATGGTGAGGTGATTGAGCTGAAGTGTTCAATCGATCCTGAAACTTTAGGAAAGAATCCGGAAGGCCGTAAAGTAAAAGGCGTGATTCACTGGGTGTCTGCAACTAAAGGTGTTCCTGCTGAAGTACGTATTTATGATCGATTATTTACAGAAGCTGACCCAGAAACTGGTGACGATTTCTTAGCAAACTTAAATCCAGATTCTTTGAAAGTAGTTCAGGCTGTGATTGAACCTGCTTTAGCTCAAGCGAAGCCAGAAGATCGTTTCCAATTTGAGCGTGAAGGTTATTTCGTTGCTGATCAATACGATCACACTCCTGAAAAGCCTGTGTTTAACCGTGTTCTTGACTTAAAAGACAGCTTCAAACCTGAGAAAAAGTAAGAGAAATAAAAAGCCCAACTCAGTTGGGCTTTTTATTTAGGTTGATATTTACTTTTAAAGATTACTTTTGCGTATGGCTAAGTAGGATTAATCACATAAAAATAAATAACTGTTGTTAGAAGAAGAATAGACGCTAGCAATAAATAGGTATTCACCGTATTAAAGCTTTTGATAAATTTCAGGATTTCCATAATGATTTAACTATTTATATTTGTGAGTAAAAGTAGCGTGAAGCATTAGACTTAATTTAATATAAAATGTTCCAAAAGATAGATTTTTACTCTACCTTTTGGTTAATAAAAAAGCATTTGAACTTATTTATAGTAGTAAAAAGCGATTAACCACTATATCCAATGCGTTTTAGAAATTTTTGAATTACTTCAAATGCTGCATGTTCGAGTGCTTGAGCATATTGTAAGTTTTCTTCTCGAAGTTTTGGAATTGAGATATTAGCATTGCGAAGTTCGCATGTATGGCCAATCAACCATTTCTCAAAATTTTCTTCTGTCGTTTCAATATGGAATTGCAATGCAAGAATATTATTCCCAACTTCGAATGCCTGATTGGTATAAATCTCTGAGCTAGCTAGTAGCACAGCATTTTCAGGCAGGTCAAAAGTATCGCCATGCCAATGTAGAACATGTACATTATTAAGCAAAGGAGATAACACCTGATTGGCACGTAGGCTTAAGCTCAGTGGTCCCCAACCAATTTCTTTCTGATGCCCTGCATATACTTTTGCGCCAAGCGCATGAGCAATCAGCTGCGCACCTAAGCAAATACCAAGTGTAGGTTTATCTGCAGCTAAGCGTTGTTTGAGTAAAGCGATTTCATCTTTTAAAAACGGATAATCTTCAGTTTCATAAACCCCGATTGGTCCACCTAAAATAATAGTTAATCCATCGTGTGAAAATGCAGAAGTTAAATCATCTACGCCCGCTTCAAAATAACGGACGCGAAATCCGAGTTGATAAAACACATCTTCTAATGAACCTAAGTCTTCGAAAGCAAGATGCTGAATGGCATAAATAGTTTTGGGGAAGGCGTTTGTTGTGCTCATACAAATGATTCATAGAAGATCAATAGGTGGAGTATAGCGATAAATATAAAGAAGAAAATATCTGTATAAATCGTCAATAGCTGAAAATTGATATTTTTCGTTAAGATAATATTGTTATGCAAAGGTTTATCTATTTTTCAATAAATCTCTTTGCATATTCCTCTGATTAAAATAATAGCTTTTGAGTTTGTTCAATACCTATATCTGGAAGTTGATGTTCATCTTTCAAATTAACTCCTGAAAAGCCAAGCTGTTTTGATTTTTTCATTAATGCTATTAAACGTTGTACTGCAACTGGAATACTTAAACCTGCTGAGCGAACATTCGAAATACAATTACGTTTGGCATCGATGCAACCTGAATATGCATTCCATGTGTAGTAAATCCCCATACTGTCAGGGGAGCTTAAACCAGGGCGCTCACCAATCAGCATCACAAGCATGGATGCTTTAAAGATTTCTGCGACTTCATCACCCAAAGCAACTCGGCTACCTGTAGCAAGTGCAATTGGTGTAAGGTTCCAGTTTTCTTGCTGAATGTGTTCACTTAGCGCGGTAATGAATGGAATAGCATTTGCTTCAATCGCTCTTGCTGAAAGTCCATCACCAACCACAATACAAACATCGTATGGCTTCGGATTTTCTGTATATTCCTTCATTAACGCATCTTTTGATGGGGGGGAAAGCTGACGTCCTAAATCAGGACGTTTAAGATAAATTTCCTTATTAGCAGCATTACTTTGAACATGAAGAGTTTGAAGTTGTTTGTGCTGTAATTGTTCAGACAAGTAGGGAACATCCATATGTTGATAAACAGCATCTTTTGCTTGCGCATGAGATAACTGGAACTCAAGTAAGGCCCGTGTTGGGATACTGCAACCAGCACGACCTAAAGCAATACGAGCATCTGTAAACTCTTTAAGTTTTTCCCACTGATCTTGATGAGTAGAAGATGGATATTGAATATCACGGTTCAGTTTCATGATGTTCTCCCTAGTTCATGAGCAGACGAGAGAATTGGTCAGGCATGTGGTCTGCCCAACAAATTTGAGAGTTTTGTTGTTTAAAAATCCCTTGTTGTTCAAGCCAAGCGGAGAACTCAGGAGCGGGTTTTAAACCGAGGAGTTGTCTTAAATAGAGAGCATCATGGAATGAAGTGGTTTGATAGTTGAGCATGACATCATCTGAACCCGGAATTCCCATAATAAAGTTAATGCCCGCAGCACCAAACAGAGTAAGGAGAACATCCATATCATTTTGGTCAGCGTCGGCATGGTTGGTATAGCAAATGTCGCAGCCCATTGGCACGCCAAGTAACTTACCGCAGAAGTGATCTTCCAGTCCGGCACGTATAATTTGTTTACCGTTAAAGAGATATTCGGGCCCAATAAAGCCAACGACTGTATTCACTAAAAGCGGCTTATATTTACGAGCCACTGCGTAGGCCCGAGTTTCTAATGTTTGCTGATCAACGCCGTGATGAGCATTGCTTGATAGGGCACTCCCTTGACCCGTTTCAAAGTACATAACGTTGTGTCCAATGGTTCCGCGCTTGAGTGCGAGTGTGGCTTCATATCCTTCTTGTAATAAATCGAGTGAGATACCAAAACCTTCGTTAGCAAGTTGAGTGCCGGCAATGGATTGGAACATTAAATCAATCGGTACATTTTTTTCAGCCAGTTGAATGCCTGAGCTGATATGCGTAAGTACACAAGATTGCGTTGGAATCTGATATTCCTGAATGACATGATCAAGTAATTTTAGTAGCTCTGACAAATTATGAAGGTTATCTGTTGCAGGGTTAATGCCAATTACGGCATCGCCATTGCCATACATTAAACCATCTAAAATACTGGCAGAAATACCGAGCACATCATCGGTCGGGTGATTGGGTTGTAAACGGGTAGAAAGATGTCCCTTTAAACCAATCGTGTTGCGAAACTGGGTCACTACTTCACATTTGCTGGCGACATAAATTAAATCTTGATTGCGCATAATTTTGCTGACAGCAGCCACCATTTCTGGAGTTAAACCTGACGCTAAGGCTTTTAAGCTTTGAGTAGTGGCTTCTTCTCCAAGTAACCAATTTCGAAAATCGCCTACCGTAAAGTGTGAAATAGGGGCAAAGGCTGCCAGATCATGTTCATCAATAATTAGTCGTGTAATTTCATCAGTTTCATAATTGACTACAACTTCATTTAAAAAGGTTTTTAATGGCACATCGGCCAAAGTCATTTGTGCCGCAACATGTTCGGTTGAATCTCTGGCCGCTACACCTGCTAATTCATCGCCAGAACGTAACGGCGTTGCTTTTGCCATCAAGGTCTTCAAGTCAGCAAAGTGATACTGTTGATTGGCGACAATATTGCGATAACTCATAGTTGCATCCTTTTTATAGTTCTTGTTCTGCGGCTTTAATATTTGCAAACTCTTCTTCTGGTGTACCTTTCACTAAATGATAGCGGCTGTAGAGTAAAAAGTAAGCAATAAATACGACATAAATAGCGGCAGCAATAAACCAAACTTTTGGATTAACAACAAAGCCTGCGACCACAGCAGCCACTGCTAGAACTAAGGCAATACTTGAAGTAACGATTCCTCCAGGAGTTTTATAAGGACGAGGCATGTCGGGTTTAGATAGGCGTAGTTTGATGTGGGATAAAAGAATCAACACATAAGAAATAGTTGCACCAAAAACCGCGATTAAAATCAGTGAATCGCCTTCTTTGGTCAGTGAAAGCAAGAACCCAATAATGCCCGGAATAATAATTGCGAGATAAGGGGCTTTATTTTTATTGGTTAAAGAGAGTGAAGTAGGTAAGTAACCAGCACGTGACAATGCAAAGATTTGACGGGAATAGGCATAGATAATTGAAAAGAAACTCGCGATTAAACCTGCTAAACCAACAAAGTTAACAAAAGTCGCAAGCCAAGTATTGATACCATAAACTTTAACCAGAGCATCGACGAGGGGGGCGCCTGAGTTTTGCAAAGTACTTGCACCTGCTGCGCCTGCACCCAAGAATAAAATGAGCATGGCAAACGCCGTTAAGATGAGCATTGCACCGATTAAACCGCGTGGGAGAGATTTTGCTGGATCTTTTGCTTCTTCGGCGGCTAATGGCACACCTTCAACTGCAAGGAAAAACCAGATTGCAAAAGGAACTGCGGCCCAGATGCCTAAATAGCCATGAGGTAGAAAACGACTTGCACCAGCTGCTGTGCCAACAGGAATATCTAATAGATTTTGTGTATTAAAATGTGGAACCATTGCCACAATAAACACAACTAGAGCAACAGCTGCGACAAGTGTAATTGCGAACATAATTTTTAAGGCTTCGCCAGCACCTTTGAGATGTATGCCCATAAAAATGGCATAGCAGGCGAGGTAAATCATCCAGCCATTTATACCAAATAAAGATTCGCAATAACCGCCAATAAATACGGCAATCGCCGCAGGGGCAATTGCGTATTCAATTAGAATGGCTGTTCCTGTTAAATAGCCCCCAAAAGGGCCAAAGGCAGCACGTGCAAAACTATAACCGCCGCCTGCTGTCGGCATCATGGTGGACATTTCTGACATAGAAAGACACAGGCACAGATACATGATTGCAGCGAGGGCAGTGGCAATAAACATGCCACCCCAACCACCTTGAGCAATACCGAAGTTCCAGCCAGCAAAATCACCCGATATCACATAAGCTACGCCTAAACCAATCAGGAGTAACCAACCAACCGTACCTTGTTTGAGTTGACGCTGAGCAAAATATTCTGCTGATGAGACTTCTGTGCTTGAAGAAATGACGGAAGCTGTTTCTGGTTGATTCATACAATACTCCTGCGAGTGGGTTTGTATGAATCAATGCAAAAGCAATGCCTAAATGAAGCACTTCAGAGAGTAGATGGAGTTTTTTTATTCTAAATGATAAAAATTCAAGCTTAACAATCGGAAATAAAGAAGCCAGCAATCTAAATTACTGGCTTCTTATATCATTAGTCATCTTACTTCTTTCTAGTGTTGATAGTTTGGTATCAACTTGGTGCGAAACTTAGAAGAAGCCCATTGGTTTAGTTGAATAACTCACTAGCAAGTTTTTAGTTTGTTGATAATGATCTAACATCATCTTATGGTTTTCACGGCCAATACCAGACTTCTTGTAGCCACCAAATGCAGCATGTGCAGGGTAGATGTTGTAGCAGTTTGTCCAAACACGGCCAGCTTCAATAGCACGACCCGCACGATAAGAAATGTGAGCTGAACGTGACCAAACACCTGCACCTAAACCATACATAGTGTCATTGGCAATTTTAATTGCATCGTCAAAGTCTTTGAACGTTGTTACAGCAAGTACAGGTCCAAAAATTTCTTCTTGGAAAACTTGCATGCCGTTGTGACCTTTAAAAATAGTTGGATCAACATAGTAACCATCGCCTACTTCTTTACGGCCGCTACCGCCAAGTAAGAGCTCTGCACCTTCTTCACGACCTGTGTTAATACAACGTAAGATTTTCTCTTGTTGTTGCAAAGATGCTTGAGCACCAATCATGGTTTCAGTATCAAGTGGATGACCAGTCTTAATACGTTTTACACGTTCGACAGCCATTTCCAAGAACTGATCAGCAATGCTTTCTTGTACTAAAGCACGAGAAGGACAAGTACATACTTCACCTTGGTTTAAGGCAAACATGGCAAAACCTTCAAGCGTTTTTTCTAAGAAGTCATCTTCTTTATCCATGATGTCTTCAAAGAAAAGGTTCGGTGACTTACCGCCAAGTTCTAACGTAACTGGAATAATATTTTCAGTCGCATATTGCATCACCATTTGTCCAGTTTGAGTTGAACCTGTGAACGCGATTTTTGCAATACGTGGGTTTGTCGCTAACGGGCGGCCGACTTCTGAACCGAAACCATTAACGATATTCAGGACACCCGGCGGTAAAATGTCTTGGATGAGTTCAGCTACTAACAAAATACCTACCGGAGTTTGCTCAGCTGGTTTAATCACCACACAGTTACCCGCTGCTAAAGCTGGTGCAAGCTTCCATGCTGCCATTAAAATCGGGAAGTTCCATGGAATAATTTGGCCAACTACACCTAGCGGTTCATGGAAATGGTAGGCAATCGTATCTTCATCAATTTCAGAGATGCCACCTTCTTGAGCACGAATACAACCTGCGAAATAACGGAAATGATCAATCGCAAGCGGAAGGTCAGCTGCTAAAGTTTCACGGACCGCTTTACCATTATCCCAAGTTTCTGCAACAGCAAGCATTTCAAGATTTGCTTCTAAACGATCAGCAATTTTTAAAAGTATATTAGAACGTGTAGTCGGTGAAGATTTATTCCATGAAGCTTTCGCTTTGTGTGCTGCATCTAGAGCGAGCTCAATATCTTCGGCACTAGAGCGTGGAATACGTGTAAAAGCTTTTCCGTCAACAGGAGATACATTATCAAAATATGCACCCTTTATAGGTGCTACCCATTCACCGCCAATAAAATTTTCGTATTGTGATTTGAATTGAACTTTTGAGCCTGGTTGATTTGGATTGATATAGCGCATATAAATATTCCTTTGCTTTTTAGGACTAAAGACTAACAAGAACCCTGTCAGTAGGTACTTTCGTACTTTGTATAATTAGGATATAAAGAAGAAGGTTGGAGAAAGGTTGGAATAGAAATGTGGATATATAAGGAATTTACAAATGTTCACAAAAAAGGATTTATTGCAGCAACGGACGTTGATTGATCAACTGCGCACGCAAAATAGTCTCTCTCCTCAAAACGCTGCCAAACTCGGCCAAAGTATTGCAAGCTCTTGGGAACGATCAGCTTCTGCTGCGATTCCTAAAGAGCGTTTTGCTGCTCCATTAGTCGAGAAAAAAACTGCCTCACAGAATGCTTTAGATCTGGCTTTAAGCCAATGTGCCGATGACTTGCGTCATATTGCAGAGCAATCTTCAATGGTGATTGCTGTCGGTGATATCGGCAGTACCATTATCTGGACGGCACCAAGTGCTCAAATGCAAAGTGCTGCGGAGCGTGTACATTTTGTGCAGGGTGGTCAGTGGCGTGAAGAATTTGTTGGTACGAATGCCTTGGCTTTATCTTTAAAAACTCAACAATCAAGCTGTGTTTTTTCAAATGAACATTATATGGAATCGATTCATGATTGGGTTTGCTATGCCGCACCGATTATCGATCCATATTCAAAACAAACTCTGGGTGTCGTTGATTTGTCGACGACTTGGAAGAACCATAATAGTTTAGGAATATTGGCTGCTGAACGTTGTGCATCCATTATTCAATCCGCTTTGCTAGAGCAGCAGCGTCAACAGTTACATATTCGTGCATTTTCGACACCGCAAGTTAAATTTAACGGCAAAAGCTTGTTATTAACGCCCCGTCAAATTGAAATTTTGACGATATTGGCTTTATGTCCCCATGGCTTAACTTTAGAGCATCTTTATCAGGCGCTCTACGGCGAACGTAAAGTCAGCATGGGTACACTGAAAGCTGAAATGTCTCAACTACGAGATATTTTAGGTGGTTTACTTGGTTCACGCCCATATCGTCTGCTTGTGCATGTTGAAGCCGATTTTTTACAAGCTGAACAAGCACTGGATGCGGGATATGCGGCTTCTGCTTTGCAGCTTTACACAGGCGTATTTCTGGCAAAAACTGAAAGTCCATTTTTATGCGCATGGCGTGACTGCCTTGAGTCACGCTTGAGCGATGCGATTTTTAAAACTCAAGAAACAGATTTATTACTTAAGCATTTAGCTCATTTCCCTGAAGCAATTGATGCGGTAGAACGCCTTATGGAGCTATTACCGAGTGAACATCCTGCGCATCAATTGCTGGTGAAATATATTGACTCACCTAAGCTCAGTTAAGTAATTTTTTGATCCAGCCACTGGAACAATTGTTGATAGACTTGTTTCCGTACTGGCTGGGCCGAAAGGACTAAGTCATGCAATCCATTGTGAATAGAGACAACCGAGACATCACCTTTAATTTTTTTACCATGTTTTTCAATGTCTTTAACGTCTAAAATCACGTCACTTTGAGTTGCATCTGGTCCCCATTTTTTTGGGTTTTTAGTTTGATGCGAATGCATAATCAGTGCGGGAACGTTTAGTTTAACCCCGCGGTGAATCTCTTTTTGTGCCGTATGAATTGCATGTACAAAGCTGAGTTGAACTGTAGGGGCAGAGGTTGGTTTCCAGTCAAGGTTAAACTCCCATTCACCTTTGAGCTGCTTGTGAAGACTGGTAGTGTACCATTTGTTTAATTGGCTTGGGAATTTAACTTTTGGTAGATATTCTCCTACTCGACTGAGCATTGGAATACCAAACTTCTTTTCGACTAGACTTAAATTAAAGTCGTAAAACGGACTATTTGCCCATAGCGCTTTAATAAGAGGATGATCTGGATGATGAGCAGCATAAAGTGTTGCTGTCAAACCACCAGTTGAATGCCCTGCGAGTAAAACCTGAGTGTGTTGCTCTTTGCCAATAATCTCTAATGCTTGAGTAATTTCGGTGTCGTATTCTTTTAAATCAAGCACATTATAAAAAATTTGATGAGGCAGCTTTGAGCGGCCATATTTTCTTAAATCAAGTGCATAGAAGTCGTAACCATGAGCATTGAATTGCTCAGCCATTTCGGTTTGAAAGAAATAATCTAAAAAACCATGAATATATAGTACGGCTTTTTGAGTAGATTGAGCGGCTTTTTTACGCACTAACGTGGCTACAACTTTCCCTTCATAATCATCAGGAAAACTAAGTGTGAGCTGTTCGTAACCCGTGCCTAAAATATCTGGAACATAAGTTTGATTAGCTAAAGATGTATTCATTTTTATCGAGCTATTGTAATTAAGACATGCAGAGTATCCTTCAATGAAATGGGCGAATTGTCAATCAGGTTTGGAAAAGGTTGGAGTATAGGTTCTAAAAAAAGGGAATACCGCTGGAGCTAAGTATTCCCCAAAAAAGTAAGTCAACGGTCGGAGGGATTTGACTTACTAGAGGGATATGCCATTACATCAGTATTAAAGTGCTGCTTTGAAAATCTCCACAACTTGTGCATGATTTGCTTTACGAGGGTTGGTGAGCATACATGCATCTTTTTGAGCATTATCTGCCATCACCGCAAGGTCTTCAATTTTTACCCCAAGCTCGGTTAAACCAGATGGAATACCAATTGATGAAGACAGTTTACGGATAGCATCAATTGCAGCATACGCAGCTTCTGTTACGGTGAGACCTTGCGTATTTACACCCATTAATTCTGCGATTTTTGCATAGCGATCTGGGCAGGCAATTAAGTTAAATTCACAAACATGTGGTAACAAGATTGCATTACATACGCCGTGAGGTAGGTTGTAGAAACCGCCTAACTGGTGCGCCATTGCGTGAACATAACCTAAAGATGCGTTGTTAAATGCCATGCCAGCCAAATATTGTGCATAGCTCATTGCATCACGTGCTTCGATGTTTTCACCATTTGCGACAGCAGGTTGTAACCATTGACTAATCATCGTAATCGCTTTTTCTGCACACGCATCAGTAATCGGGTTCGCCGCCGTAGAAACATATGCTTCAACTGCATGGGTTAATGCATCCATACCTGTTGCAGCGGTTAAACCTGCCGGTTTTGCAATCATGAGTTTCGGGTCATCGATCGCAATTAGTGGGGTACAACGCCAGTCAACAATCGCCATTTTTACGTGAGTATCGGTATTGGTAATAATACAGAAACGAGTCATTTCAGATGCCGTACCAGCCGTTGTATTCACTGCAATCAATGGCGTCATCGGTACTTTACTTTTATCGATACCTTCGTAGTCGCGAATATGACCACCACCCGCAGTAACTAAGCCAATCCCTTTTGCACAGTCATGAGATGAACCGCCACCTAGAGAGACAATAAAGTCACAGCCATTTTCGTTATAGGCATTAACACCGTTGTGAACATTAATATCGGTTGGGTTAGGTTCAGCACCCGGGAAAATATGGCTTGCGACGCCTGCTTCTGTTAAATAATTCGCGATAAGATCCGCAACACCAAATTTAAATAAGCCTTCATCGGTCACAATTAATGCTTTTTTTGCACCGAGGTTCTGCGCCTTTGTACCAATTTCTTTGGCACATCCTGGTCCAAAGAGTGATACACAAGGAATATAAAAACCGTTTGTTTGATCTGCAATATTTTTAAAAGCCATGGAGTGATTCCTTCTTCCATAAATCCATTGTTTGTTATTACAGGTGAGCCTCACCATGGGCTTAGTATTGTGATCTGAAGATTATTTTCCTACCTACCAAAAACCTACCAAACATTATTTGTTTATTAATTATTGATTTGTATATGCTTTTTAGAAAGTTTGGCACATTCATTTAATTTTTTCGGGAAAATCGTTAAGCTATGGGCTGTTGAAGATGTACATATGAGATTATGAAACAGGAAACTGCGCTTAAACTGCTTAAAGCAGGTGAAAATGTCTTTTTAACCGGTTCGGCTGGTGCAGGGAAAACCTATACACTTAATCAGTACATCCAATACCTAAAAGCACGTAAAGTGCCTGTGGCAATTACGGCCTCTACAGGTATTGCAGCAACACATATGAACGGTATGACCATTCATACATGGGCTGGCATTGGCATTAAAGATCTGTTAACTGACGACGATCTAAAACGCATGAAAGAGCGTAAATATCTCAAGGAACACCTTGAAAATGCGCAAGTTCTTGTGATTGATGAAATCTCAATGCTACATGCGAAACAGCTTAATCTGGTCAATCAAGTTCTAAAATATTTTAAAGAAAGCGACGAAGCATTCGGTGGTATTCAAGTCATTGTGGCTGGAGATTTCTTCCAGTTGCCGCCTGTAGGACGTAATGGTGAAGCCAATCGCGACAAGTTCTGCTTTATGTCAGATGCATGGGTCGAAGCTAAATTCCGCGTATGTTATTTAACAGAGCAGCACCGTCAAGACGATGAAATTCTGAACCAGATTTTAAATGCTATTCGTGCGCAAAATATTCAACCCGATCATTTGCAAGCACTGCGTCAATCACGCGCGCATGATATTGGTGAGACCTTTACTCGTCTTTATACACACAATATGGATGTCGACAATATCAACTATCAGCACCTAAATGAAATTGATAATGAAGGGCATCAATTTAATGCCGTTTTAGACGGTAATGAAAAATTATTAGAAACTTTAAAGTCTTCAGTTCGTGCGCCAGAAGAACTCACACTTAAAAAGCATGCCAAAGTCATGTTTGTAAAAAATAACTTTGATATGGGCTATATCAACGGAAGTTTGGGTGAAGTCATCGGCTTTGAGGAAGATGACGAAAATGGCTTACTGCCGAAAGTAAAACTGACTGATGGCACGACATTGTTGGTTGCGCCTGAGACGTGGTCAGTCGAAAACGAAGCAGGCAAAGTGATTGCAAGTTTTCAGCAAATTCCACTTCGTTTAGCGTGGGCGATTACTATTCATAAAAGCCAAGGGATGACTTTAGAAGCCGCTGAAATTAACCTAATGAATACCTTCGAGAAAGGTCAGGGTTATGTTGCATTGTCGCGCTTAAAATCTTTAACTGGTCTAAAATTATTAGGTATCAACGAGCAAGCTTTAGAGTTAGACAGTTTAGCTGTCAAAGCCGATCGCCGTTTCCAAGAACTTTCAAAAGAGGCCGAAGACAACTTTGCAGATGTAGATTTAACGGCTCAGCATAAAGCGTTTATTCGTCACTGTGGTGGCACCTTGAATGAAACCGAGATTTCTCGTAATGAGAAGAAACTCGCAAAAGGTGGCAAGCAAAATTACGCTACGGCAACGCTAGACGAGACACGTGTCTTGTTTGAAGAAGGTTACGAGATTGAAGACATCGCGCACGAACGTGGTTTAACCCCAGCGACGATTATTAATCACTTGGCTCGACTGCATAAAGAGCAAAAGCTAGATATTTCGGTTGCCCATCCGGGTGAAGAAGTGGTCGAAGAAATCCGAAAAATTTATAAAAAGCTGAAAAAGCGCCAAAATCCAGATCATTTTTCTGATGATGGTTCGATCAAACTCAGACCAATTGTTGAAGCAACCAGCCCTCGAATGGGATATGATCAGGTTCGATTAGCTTTATTATTTATTGAGTAAAGTTTAATTAGCTTAATGACTTATTATATAAATTGAGGTGGCTATGCCGCACGTTGTAGTTGATTATTCAGATAACTTAACTGGACTAAATGCAAAACAATTACTTGAAGAAATTAATACCACACTAATTGAAACAGAGCTATTTAGTCCAGAAGACATTAAAAGTCGTGCGCGTAAAGATGAGGTTTTTCTGATTGGCTTAGGGGTTGATCAAGCCTATATTCATGTAAAGGCGTATATTTTGTCGGGAAGAACTGCCGAACAAAAACAACTTGTGGGTGAGCAATTGTTGACGGCACTCAGCAACAAAAAATATCTACAACCAGAGTTTAATAAAGAAATTCAATTGTGCGTTGAGCTTATCGATATGCCAAGAGAAGATTATTTTAAGCAATTTGTATAATTCTAAAAAAGCGCAATTTCGATCAAGAATAGAGATGAGCACTATGTAAAAGTAGTGCGTATTACTAACATCTACTCACTTTTAAAATGAGTGCAAGTGACACAAGCCTAAATTAGGTTATGTCTGTAGATTTAAAAGTTTGATATCTGCATATTGCTCAATTAAGTTAGCATCTAACATATGGATATAGTCCATAAAAATGGAACTAAAACTTCCCATAGTTTGTGCTTGATTTGCTGCCAGTTTACCTGCAATTGCAAAATGAACATGAGCTGAAAGAGCAGCAATGGTTGGCGTCGTCACAGCGCTATATGCTGCGATTAATGCACCTAAAGCGCAGCCTGTTGCTGTGATTTTGGGCTGTAAAGGGCTTCCACCGTTTACTTGAATAACGGTGTCTAATTCTTTAGATAAAATATAATCTGACTCACCTGAAATAGCGATACAGTCCGCATGTGCTAATAGTGCATAGGCTTGTTGATAGGCCTGATCACTGCTTAAAGTACTATCCACACCTTTAGATTGAACTTGGTTGCCTGCAAGTGTACTAATTTCTGAGGCATTACCACGAATAATGCTTGGCTTGAACTGTAAAAGCTCGTCTGTCATTTGACTACGCCAAGCTAAAATTGGTCCATAGCCGACTGGATCAAGCACCCATGGAATGTTATTAAGCTGTGCAGTCTTGGCAGAGATTTGCATGGCTTGCATTTGCTCTGAAGTTGGCGTACCCAAATTAATGCTTAAAGCTGAAGAAATCTTGGTAAAACTTTCTGCTTCATAAGGATTATCAATCATGGCAGGTGAAGCACCAGAAGCAAGTAAGACATTGGCTGTATAGTTGGCCGCGACGCTATTGGTAATGCATTGCACAAGAGGCGTTTTTGCCTGCATGTTTTGCCAAGCGTCAATTACCTGCTCAATCAAAGTCGATGCTGATGTCATATTATTATCCTTATTAAGCCAAAGTGATTGTAGATTTAGTGAGTAAAATAATGATCTTGATGTTTACATTTTTGGCAAATCAAAGAAACATAATCTGCTGCATCATAATCAACACTTAAATCGTTTGAACCACAATGCATACAACGTTTAACTGAATAAAAGTTTAATCGAGGTTCAATTTTTCGCCATGCTTTCCAGACAGGTTGTACAAAGATTTGTTCGTCGTAACCTAAGAAGCGGTTAAGTAAAATATAACTCATTTTACTGTAGGGAATATTGTGAGGACGAGGCAACATTGAGGTTTCCCACTTTTCAGCTAAGGCTCTCTCGCGATATTGCTCTAAGGTTTTCTTCAACAAATTGGTGTTAATAAATTTTTCATTACGCGGCTGTAGGGCTTTCTGTTTATAAAGATACTCGAGTGCGGTTTGAATTAAATAATAAATCTGCCCAATTGCTAATGAATCCATTAAGCGATAGCAAAAAGTTTGGAAATTAGAGCTTCCTGCAATTTGAATGCCCCAAGTTCGGCAATAGAACTGCATAAACTGAATAATCTCTTGATAGAGCACCTGAAAAAGTACGTCTTTTACTTCATCGGCACTACGAAACGGAATACCAAGACTTAAATTTTCATAAAACCAGTGGCGTAGTTGCTGAGCTACACTAAATAAACTTGGGTCACTATAACCGTCCAAGCGAATGTTTAAATAAAAGCACTGAGGTTCATCAGCTTGATCTTGGGCGTTTAAAATTCCATCTTTATGGAGTTGCTTAATCAGATAGTTTTGAAAAATCCAGTTTGGTGTAATGGACTGATATTTAATTTGGTCCCAGTGAATGTATTCGTCATGAGCAACATCGTCACGTGCATAGTCATCAAGCAAGCTAAGCAAAAAAAGTTTATGTAAAAAACTGAGCTGTTCCAGACTACGTTGTGGTTGCTCTTTTGACTTAAACTGGCGTTGTTCTTGTAGGCGTGTTTGCTGTAAAAGCTTTTTCCGTTGTTTTGTGCATGTTTCACAATGACAAGTCATTTTCGTATCTTTAAATACACGGTGCTGACAATGACTGCATTCATGAAACTGAATGTCTTGTTCAAATTGCTCGGCATCTACCCAGTACATTGAAGCTTGGCAGAGAGGACAATGGCTACTTTCATCTAGCTGTTTCTGTAGAATTTGTAAGACCATTTTGCTCCGAACGTTTAAAACTATCATGATTGACTTATTATACACAGCCGCATTGCCGATAGCTGAGATTGTATTTTTGTTTGGTGCAAAAATAGAAAACCTAAAGTCTTTGTCTTAACTTTAGGTTTTCATAAGGGGTTAAAATTTAAAATTAAACAGGGCACGGCAAGCTCTCATCATTCTGTCCAAGCTTTTTGGCATTGATAAGTGCCTGCACTTTTTTACTTGGTAATTTTACTTTACCTAAAGCATCATAAGTATTAACGATAGAGGTCACCTCCTGAGCTGTAATAGAAATACCTTCCGCAGATAAAAATACTGCGATCACATGGTGATCGAGTCCTGCTGCGTCTAGATCATGAATCGCTTTAATATTTTCTAAACGATGAAAATGTGCTTTTAATTCCATACTGACACCTCTTGTTCTGATTGAAATATTTATATTGGTGTATTAATGAAGGCAAGAACCATGCCCAAAATGTAAGCTGACTCTAAAAAATGTTAAAAGCTGAAGTTGTTTTATTTTTATTGTATAGATTGATTATATAAGCAGCGATTATCGTAATTTTGGTCTAATCTGTGCTAATAAAAGACGATTCTAATTTGAAATGTATAAATGAAGTCCCATTAATTTTATAAAGGTAAACAAACACGGTATGTATGAATGTGTATGATCAAGTTCATAAAATTCGTACTACGGTTTCCGAAAAGTATATAAGGAATAAAGATGAATATTGCGGCACAGCCTCCAGTTCAGGCAGATCAAACAATTTATTTAAAAGATTATCAAAAACCTTCATTCTTGGTTGAATCCATTAATCTTGATATTCAAGTATATGACGACAAAACAATTGTTGATTCAACATTAGTCATGAAGCGTCAAACTGCTGGAGACTTGGTGTTATTGGGCCGTGATCTTGAGTTGCAATCTATTCAGCTCAATGGTCAAGATCTTACTCCTGCACAATATTCACTCGATAGTGAACAACTGGTGATCACTGATGCACCAGATGAAGTCATTTTACAAACTCAAGTCATTATTCATCCTGAAACCAATACTCAGCTTGAAGGGTTATATAAAGCAGATGAGTTGTTTGTAACCCAGAATGAACCTGAAGGTTTCCGTAAAATCACCTTCTATCCAGACCGTCCAGATGTACTTTCAGTCTTTACGACACGTGTAGAAGCAGACAGAAAATATCCGGTATTACTTGCCAATGGTAATTTACTTGAAACAGGTGAGGTAGGTGAAAACCGTCACTTTGCGATCTGGCAAGACCCGACTAAAAAACCAAGCTATTTGTTTGCTTGTGTCATTGGTGATTTAGCCGTTCTTAAAGACCGCTATACGACTTCGGAAGGGCGTGATGTTGCTTTAGAAATCTATGCAATCGAGAAAGACATTCCAAAATGCCATATTGCGATGGAAGCATTAAAGCATTCTATGCGTTGGGATGAAGAACACTACGGCCGTGCGTATGACCTCGACAACTATATGATTGTTGCTGTTAGCCAGTTCAACATGGGTGCCATGGAAAATAAAGGTTTAAATATCTTTAATACTTCATGTGTGCTTGCTGATGAAGAATACACAACGGACGCTGCAATTATGCGTGTGCAGTCTGTGATTGCCCATGAATATTTCCATAACTGGACAGGGAACCGTATTACTTGCCGTGACTGGTTCCAGCTATGCTTAAAAGAAGGTTTAACGGTTTTCCGTGACCAGTCTTTCTCTGAAGATTTACAATCTGCTGCGGTTCAACGTATTGATGATGTCGCTGTACTTAAATCGCATCAATTCCCTGAAGATGCTGGTCCATTGTCGCATCCACCACGTCCAGATCACTTTGTAGAAATTAATAACTTCTACACAGCGACAGTCTATGAAAAAGGTGCGGAAATTAACCGCATGATGTCGACTTTGTTAGGCAAAGAAAAATACCGTCAAGGAACCGATGAATACTTCCGCCGTCATGATGGACAAGCCGTAACAGTAGAAGACTGGGTTGCTGCATTATCTGCAGGTTCAGGTGTCGATTTATCTGCATTTCTAACTTGGTACAACCAACCAGGTACGCCAAAGCTTGAAGCAAAAGGTGAGTACGATGCAGCAGCACAAACTTACCGTTTAAGCTTTAAACAAAGCCTAAAAGCACATCCGAAATATCCAAATTTAAAAGCTGTTCCAATTCCTGTGGCTTTAGCGCTATTTAATGCTAAAACAGGCGAGCAATATACATTGCACAGTGACAGCTTATTCGTAAATGATGTTAAAGATGGTGTGTACTTGTTTGATCAAGACGAAGCAACTATTGAATTCACAGGTGTGACTGAGCAACCAGTTGTGTCATTGCTGCGTAATTTCTCTGCGCCTGTAAATCTTGTGTTTGACTATACTGATGCAGAATTGGCATTCTTAATTCAACACGAAACAAATGGTTTTAACCAGTGGCAAGCAACGCAAACCTTGCTTGAGCGTATTTTGCTAGAAGACCATTCTGCAGATGCGTACATTCAAGCTATTCAGAGCACTTTGCCTGATTTGGTTGGTCGTGACCCGCTTTTAGCATCACGTTTGTTTGATGTACCAAGTGAAGGTTATTTGGGTAGTCGTATTGATCAGGACTACGCACCAGCCGATATTCATGTCAAACGTGAAGCCTTACTTAATCGTTTGGCACAAGAGTTAGGTTCATTCTGGAAAGATACTTACCTTACGCTTGACCCGGACCTGCAAAAAGAATTCTCTTTAGCCATGGGTGTTCGTGCATTAAAAAATATCATGCTGATGATGATGGCGCGTCAAGGCGATCAAACTGCATTTGAATTAGCACATGTTCAATACCAAAACACAGGCAATATGTCTGAGCGTTTAGGTGCGTTACGTGTATTGGTTTGGCAAAATGCGCCTCAAGCTCAAGAAGCACTTGCTGATTTCTATGATCGCTTTAAAGATGAAGCCTTGTCTTTAGATCAGTGGTTTATGATTCAAGCTGCAAACCCAAATGCCACTACAGAAACAATTGAGTATCTTACTCAACATCCAGACTATGATTTAACAACTCCAAATCGTATTCGTGCGGTAAGTGGTGGCTTGTCAAATAATCCAGAAAATACGTGGGGCTTTGGTGTAGCTCACTTTATTAACCTTGCACAATATCTAGATGAAAAGAACCCAATTTTAGGTTCGCGTCTATTACAGGTATTGTCACGTTGGTATACGCTTGCAGAACCTCAGCGCACTCAAGTGCAACAGGCTTTACAAGCGTTGCAACCTAAAGTGAAATCGAAAAACGTTTCTGAAACTTTAAATAGCATGCTGAGCATTTAATTATTTAAACTTACTAAATAAAGGTCTCTAAAGAAGCCTTTATTTTTATATTTCTACATAGAAATATAGCAGTCAAAAATTAGCTTTATTGATGTTTCTTAGCTTTACAGTTTTTTTTAGTTTTCTTTTAGGTAAATTATAAGATTTAATGATTTATTTAAAATACATCTTTAAGTGAAGAGATAAAATAACCAATTATTAGAATAATAAATTAAAAAATAGAATAATTGATTGTAAAAATAGTCTTGGGTTATAGGAAATTAAGCTAAATAGACTGACATATTTATTTAAATATTTTCCAATAAATTTTATGGTGATTTTATTAAGTTAAATAAAATCAATCATTTAATTTTTTAAATGTTATTGTATTGTTACTTAGAGCTAATTTGAGTAATTGTATTTTATTAATTGAAATTCTAAATAAAAATGCTGTCATGCAGTTTAACTTTTTTTATGTATTATGACCAAAATAGGGTAAAAAATATAAGCTTTAAAAGAGCAGTCAAATTAAAAAAAGATTGTAATAGTAAGGGTTAATTTTTTTACATCTATTAATTCCAACAATTTAATGTAAAAAGGTTTAGACCATGAAAAAGACTTTTTATTATTTATCAGCAATTGCTGCAGGATTATTTTCTCTCAATACAGCAAATGCTGCTACAGCAACTGGAACATTAACTGTTAGAGCGACAGTGACAAATAGCTGTGTTCTAAATACCTCAGCCACAGGCACCACTTCAAATGCGGTCTTAGACTTTGGAACATTAAGTTCAATTGCGAGCAATGTAGACGCAGATACCACAACTACAGGTGGTACTCCAATCAGAGTACTTTGTAACAACACTGTGCCATGGACTTTATCATTTGATGGTGGTCAGAATGTTTTATCAACACAGCGCCGTATGATTGGTGGAGCAACCACTACAGAATACATTCCTTACAACCTTTTCTCTGACACAGGCCGGGCAACAGCAATCGGCATTGCAACAACTGCCTATACTGGGACAGGGACTGGTAATGTTCAAACTGTAAATGTGTATGGTCGTATTCCTGCTGGGACGACTTTACCAAGTGCTGGCAGTTATTTAGATACTGTGACAGTGACTGTAACTTATTAATTTTAATAAATAAGAAATATTATTAGCCCTTTAAAAGGGCTAATGCATTAAAAGATTTATTTGGGCAAGTCATGAAAAAAAATATCTTTATTATTACGAGTTTATTCTTATCTTTATCTAGCGCTTTGAGTGCGGCTACAATCCGAATTTCACCTGTGAATGTTGAAATTTTGAGTAATCAAAATGCTTCTTCGATTAGTTTATTTAACCAGTCGAATGAAAGTACTGATTTACAGATTCGTGTGTTTGAATGGACTCAAAAGGATGGGCAAGATCAACTCATCCCGACAGATGAGATCGCGATTAGCCCACCGTTTTTAAAATTAAAACCGAATGATTCTTATAATTTGCGTGTTGTCAGAATTAATCCGGCAGCGATTACTGGTGAAAAAACCTATCGTATTATTATTGATGAGTTACCAAAACCCGCGGATAGCCGTAAAGCGGCTCAAGGAATAAATGTATTACTACGTTCGTCATTGCCTGTATTTGTAGTAGATAAAGACGCGATTACTAAACTGAATTGGAAAATTGATCTTAATCAGAAATCTCCTTCTTTAAATATTAGCAATATTGGAAATCGACATGCGCTTTTAAATAATTTAACGCTTGTTGATACCACAGCAAATAAAAGTTATCCGATTCAAGTAAACACCGTGAATGGGTATATTCTTGGACAGCAGACACGAAATTATTCTATTCAGAATTTTACATATCAGCCAAATCATAAATACAGTGTATCTCTGACAGTTAATGGTAAGAAAACAACACTTTAAGAGGCTTATATGAAATACATTATAGGTGTCTTATGTGTTGCATATCTTCCTGCATATTCTTTTGCTGAGCAACTTCAAGATCATACGAACACAATAACTCCTCGTGTTCCAGATGCTATAAATAGCAATAATAAGTATGCGCAAGTGAAGGGTGATAGACAGGAACAAGATCTTAACTTTACTCAACTTTTTTTAAATATTTCTATTAATACAAATGCTGCTGAAGACTTGGTAGCAGTAGGGCAGTCTAAGGATGGCAAATTGTATATCCGTGCCCGTGACTTAAAAGCTTTAAGACTAAAAATGAATGAGCAGACTCCTGACAGTCAATGGGTGTGTATTAATGATCTAAAGGGAATTCAGTTTAAATATCTAGAGAATGAGCAGTCCCTAAATTTGCAAGTTCCGTCAAACATGTTGACGGGCTATGCAGTGGACTTAAATGGCCAGCAAATTACCAGCCCACATTTGCTTAAAATGAAACCCTTAAACGCGGCTATTCTCAACTATAGCTTGTATAACAGCATAACCAATGACGAAAATACCTTTTCCGGTTCGGCTGAGGGGATTTTTAACAGTGCGATCGGTAACTTCTCTTCAGGCGTTTTATATAACGGCAGTAATGAAAATAGTTATAGCCATGAAAAATGGGTACGCCTAGAAAGTAAGTGGCAATATGTCGACCCTGAAAAGATCAGGATATATACCCTAGGGGATTTTATTTCTAACAGTCCGGATTGGGGGAGCAGTGTCCGTATGGCCGGTTTCCAGTGGTCGAGTGCCTACACACAGCGCGGTGATATTGTCACCTCTGCACTCCCACAATTCTCCGGTTCGGCTGCGCTTCCTTCAACTTTGGATTTATACGTCAACCAGCAAAAGATTTATTCAGGACTAGTGCCATCAGGCCCTTTTGATATTAAACAGCTTCCGTTTATTTCAGGAAATGAAGTCACCCTTGTGACCACCGATGCAACGGGTCAGCAGAGCATTACCAAAAAGCCTTACTATTTTTCATCCAAGATTCTGGCAAAAGGGATTAATGAGTTTTCTGTAGATGTCGGTGTTCCTCGTTATAACTATGGGCTTTATTCAAATGATTATGATGATGCCACCTTTGCATCAGGTGCGATCCGATACGGTTATAGCAATTCACTGACTTTAAGCGGGGGCGTGGAAGCTTCAACAGATGGTCTGTCGAATCTCGGTACAGGATTTGCCAAGAATCTGTTTGGTTTTGGAGTGATTAATGCTGACATTGCAGCGAGCCAGTATAAAGATGAAAACGGCTATTCTGCCTTGTTGGGTTTAGAAGGGCGCATCAGTAAAAATATTTCATTTAACACCAGTTACCGCAAAGTATTTGATAACTATTTTGATCTTGCCCGTGTGTCTCAAGTCAGATATTTAAAAGATAACCAGATTAATGCCGAGTCACAAAACTATCTGAGCTACAGTGCACTGGCCGATGAGATTTTTAGGGCAGGGATTAACTACAACTTTTACGCAGGCTATGGGGCTTATCTGGGATATAACCAGATCAAATATAGCGATAACTCTTATAAATTACTCTCTGCCAACTTAAGCGGAAGTCTTAATAAAAACTGGGGTTTTTATACTTCTGCCTATAAAGATTATGAAAATAATAAAGACTATGGCGTTTACTTTGCGCTGCGGTATACACCGTCTAACAAACTCAATGCGATCACAAGTGTATCTAATGAGAGTGGCAGACTGAGCTACCGTCAAGAAATATTTGGTTTATCGGAACCGAAAATCGGTTCATTTGGATGGGGTGGTTATGTTGAGCGAGATCAGGATGCACGTGAAAATAATGCCTCGATTTATACTTCTTACCGTGCCCGTGCTGCTTACCTGACAGGACGCTATAACCGATTTGGAGATAACGATCAGGTTGCACTTTCAGCAACAGGTTCACTGGTTGCGGCAGCGGGACGTATATTTGCGGCCAATGAAATTGGAGAGGGTTATGCAGTTGTCACCAATGCCGGACCGCAAAGCCAGATTTTAAATGGTGGGGTTAATTTAGGTTTTACCGATAAATCTGGAAGATTTCTAATTCCGAGCTTAATGCCGTATCAAGAGAACCATATTTATTTAGATCCGTCTTATCTTCCTTTAAATTGGAGCGTTAAAGCGACAGATCAAAAAACAGTGGTCGGCTATCGCCAAGGAACCCTAGTTGACTTTGGTGCTCATCAGGTTATTTCAGGATTAGTAAAACTTGTTGATCAAAACAATTCACCATTATTACCAGGTTATACGGTACGCATTAATGGGCAGCAGGATGGGGTTGTTGGCTATGACGGTGAAGTGTTTATTCAAAACTTATTAAAGCAAAACAAACTTGAAGTCGATCTTATGGATCATGGCACCTGCCAAGTTGACTTCACTTATAACAGTAATCAGTACTCAACTAAAAAATTGGGACCTTATATATGTCATTAAATATTATGAATAAGGCTCAAATAGAGAGCTATAAATTTTTCCCCTCATCTTTAAAATACTTTATAGGCATTTGCTTATTTTATCTCGTTTATGCATTTTTTAGTCCAGCTCAAGCTGCTTGCACGGTAAGTGGTACCACAAATAGTACTTTTACCTATACAGCAGCAAATATTAATAATGATGCAACCGTAAACCTTTCAGGCACAATTACTTGCACAAATTTAGGACTTCCCCAGATTTCTAATTTCATGTGTATGAAGACCGTATTTACAGGAGCAACCACTGCGAATAATAGTGTGACTTTACCATATACGGTAACTGCAACTGTAGGCGGGGCTGGCTCTTCCACTACCAACCAAACCTCCAATGTGTGGTATGGCCCAGTAGCAACAGTCGCATCAAATAATATTGTGAGCTACTCGGTAAATATAAAAGTTCCAGCCCGAACGGGGTCGCTTCTTGCTTATCCGAAAGGAACATATACGGCTTCGGTTCGGTTGTATTGGGATATGGATCTTTTGGGTTTATCTTGTGGTGATTTACTTGGTGGCTGGGATTCAGGCGATACATTGCTAACAGCAAACTTTGTGGTTCCAAGTCTGTGCCAATTAAACTCAACCTCAACTGTAGATTTCGGCAATATTAATGATATTGGCACGACTAAGCGTGATTACACAGCGCAAGGAGCCGTAAATTCGACCTGTAATTATGGAACGCCATATAGCATTTATTTAGGCGATGGCAATAACCGTATAGCTGGGAGCTTTAGGCGTATGACTAATAGTAATAATGAATTTATTCCCTATCAGCTATATAAAGATTCTAACTATAGTACGGTATGGGACGCTACAGGTGGTGTAATCAGTGTTGGGGGAGCAGGAGGAGTCTCGAAAACAGGAACAGGAAGCGCTCAAACGACTACAGTGTATGGAAAAATTCCGCAAGGCACTGCCATCGCAAGTAGACCTGGCGTCTATTCTGATAGCGTTGTCGTTACGGTGACTTATTAATCTTTCAAATTTATATGAGGAGCTCTTTTTATAGCAGAGCTCCCTATAATTCAAAGTATATTGCTTAAAAATTGTTAAGATATAAATAATAAAAATCAAATAATTCTTAGCTTTCGGAACTTATTCGTCATCAAAAACAGTTTGACTTAAAAAAGTATTCTGTATATTTATTGATTAGTTCTAAAAAAGAACTAGATAAAAGGCAATTAAAAATAAAGGTGAATAAATGTCGAATATTATTTTGCATCAATGGGAAATTTCTCCATTCTGTCAAAAAATTTCAAGGGCTTTAAGATTCAAGGGAATTCCATTTGACACAGTTAACTACAATGGCATTCTTGGAGCGAAAGTTCCTCTGCTAAGTAAGGTAGGTAAAGTACCTGTCATTGATCATAACGGACAAAGGATTCAAGACAGCACTCGAATTGCTCGGTATCTGGATGAAGCCTTTCCAGACACACCTCGACTTTACCCCGAAGATCCAAATCAAAAAGCTCTTGCCGAACTTTGGGAAGACTGGGCGGATGAATCTCTTTATTTTTATGAAGTCTATTTACGCGTCAATGACCCTGAAGCTCTAAAAGAAGCCATCAGTATCAGCAGTATTGGTCGTCCGGCCTATGAAAAGCCAATGGTAAAAGGTTTTATTTTAGCCGAGTTAAAAACGCAGCTTTTCTTTCAAGGCTTAGGACGTATGAAAGCTGAAAATGTTGAAGAAGAATTTATACGACATCTCGACCGTATTGAACAGGTTTTATCACAAAGTGAATGGTTAGTTGGAAACAGCCAAACCATTGCAGATATTGCCGTGGTTGCTCAACTCGGTGAAGTGGTTCGGACAAGTAAAAAGTTTGGCAAAGAAATTTTGAATCGACCGTTTATTGCATTATGGTATAAAAAACAAACAGGATGAAACGTCTATGACATCAGCAACACTAGATAAAACACAAGATTGTGCGGTTGTTATTGGCGTCGGGGCATCACAGGGGATTGGTGCAGCGGTGTGTCGTCTGTTCGCCAAAGAAGGCTTAAAAGTTTATGTTGCTGGGCGTACTTTTCAGAAAATTGAAGCAGTGGCTGCCCAAATCCATTCCAATGGTGGAGATGCTGTAGCGTTTCGTTTAGATGCAGAAGATATACACCAAGTACAAGCCTTATTTGACACCATTACTAGTCAAAATGAGCGCATTACAGCTGTAATTCATAATGTGGGAGGGAATATTCCTTCCATCTTTTTACGCAGTCCATTGTCGTTTTTTACTCAAATGTGGCAATCCACTTTTTTATCGGCCTATTTAGTTTCTCAAAGCTGTCTAAAAATCTTTAAAGATCAAAATTACGGTACGCTTATTTTTACTGGAGCGAGTGCATCTCTACGCGGCAAACCTTTTTTCGCAGCTTTTACGATGGGAAAATCTGCCTTAAGAGCTTATGCCTTAAATCTAGCCCAAATCTATAAGTCACAAGGCATCCATATTGCTCATGTGATTATTGATGGCATGGTCGATGGCGATAGAGTGAATAAAGCATTATTTGGTCTGGGGCGGTTAGCTCGTCTTACGCGTGGCACTGGCGGACTTAATATTGATGCAATTGCAGAAAATTATTGGATGCTTTACCAACAAACACCGAAGCTCTGGACACATGAGTTGGATTTACGCCCTTATCAAGAAAAATTTTGAGAGATTAAAATGCTAAAAAAAATATTCCAAAAATTTCAAAAAAAGCAGGGCTGTGTTGTAGTGGCTGGTCATGACCTACAACTGATTGAGCGTGATTTTGTAATTCTAGATAAAAACGCACATTTTCCATTACATCTTTATCAAGTTGCGCATGATTCAGCTGCGCAAAAGATAAAAATTCATTCTATAAATGATGGCGTGACAGCAGTACATTTAAATTTAGTGAATGCAGATCACTTAAAATGCTTATTGCGTTATATTTCAAAACACGGGCATACCATTGAACTCTGTGTATTTCAGCCGAGTTTTTCATCTTCGCCCAATATCGAAGCTTTATCTTTAGAAGAGATTAAACACAGTTGGCAGACCACAGGTTTAAGTGCAGTAAGTGTTGCTCAAGCTGTGATTAAGCCTATGCTTAAACAACAGCGGGGCACCCTTATTTTTCTTGGCGCACCCTCTAATCACTCGACCCATTACGATGTGTTAAGCCAAAGCATGTTTGCTAGCATTCGAGCTTTATCGCAGTCATTAGCCAAAGAGTTTCAGCCTAAAGGTATTCATGTTGCTTATTGCATGGTTGAAAAATGGGAGGGGCAAAATCAGCACTTTACCTCATCTCTCAAACAAGTATGCCAACACATCTATCAGCAACCTGATTCGGCATGGAGCCAAGAACTCAGCCTATCTTGAAGTTTTACTTTTACATGTTGTTAAAATACAGTACTGATCTGGAATGATGATATAACAATAATTTCGGTAGGTTTTAAATGGTGAATATAAAGAGTTTTCAACGAGCTGTTCAAGTAGCGTCGACCTTGGCAGCTTTTATGTGTTTTCCTCCACTCGCTCAAGCTTCACAATACACTCAAACTGCTCGTTTAGTTAACGAATGCTTATCTTATATGAAGGATGTCGCAGGTTATAAAGCAGAGCAGCATTTACCTATCGAAGATTTAACTCAAGAAAAGAAAGTTCTCGATCAATCGCTTTCTGAAGCTGAATCTTTTGGCTTAAATAGCGAAACGGTAAAGCCATTTATTATGACGCAAATGAATGTTGCCAAGGCCATTCAATACCGTTATCGGGCTGATTGGTTGTCGAGTCCAGAAAGCAATTGGAAGCCACAAGATTTAGCAGAAGTACGATTAAAAATTAGTTCTCTAAACACTGAACTTCTAAAAAATATTGCCGTTGAACTTAAGAGAAATAACAACAAAGCGCCTCATGGCTGTAGCTATATGTGGCCTGTTCAGCATCCTCAACTTAAAGAAGCCGACAAAAAAGCTTTATGTGAGACATTAAATAAAATCAAGTTAAGAGAATGAAAAACAATAATTATTTAACTGTTTTCTAGCCAATACCACATTGACACCCAAAATCTCTCCGATTATCCTTTGCCTGCTGGCCACATTGCCAGTCGGTTTTAGCAGACCGTTTTCATCTAGATCATCAAAAGAGCAATTTTTTGGTGTCGAACTCGTTCGTCTCCCTTCGTAGCGGTAGGACGGAGGAGGGACGCCTTCGGGCGTGCCGGTTCCTAGATGACTGGTCTGCTAACCCTTCTTCGTTCTGCCACCATAATCATTTAGCAGTGATTTGGTAGAACTTCTATTTCATCTAGGAGTCCGCTATGCATACTATTTTTTCTTTATTGGCCTCTGCCAAAATCTCTCTATTCATCCCATATAAACAGTCTTTAAAACGGTTTAATCGACTCTAGGTTTTCTACATCTTAAGAATCGTTACGACTAAAAAATCATAGCAACAATAAACCTGAGATAGGCGAGCACACCATTATTTGTGCCGTTTTTGCATGCATGTTTTTAGCGCTCAATTTAAGAGTGACGGCATTTCTATCTCATTTACTTACAACAAAAAATTATTTTAAACGGTATAAAAATGCCAAATTTAGAAGCATCATTTAGAGCACTTCGCGTGCTACATGCGGCAAGAGATTTGTTTAATCAATATGGGTTTTACATCGGGATTGACCGAATTATTGAAGAAGCCAAAATTCCCAAAGCCACTTTTTATAACTATTTTCACTCCAAAGAAAGGCTTATTCAGATGAGCTTAACTTTTCAAACAGATGCATTAAAACATGAGGTGTTTTCAATTATTCATTCGTACCGTGAACTCATGGCCTTCGATAAACTTAAGAAAATTTACTTTTTACATGCAAACTTAGAAGGCTTTTATCGGCTGCCATTTAAAGCCATTTTTGAAATTGAAAAGCTTTATCCTGCGGCCTATAAAATCGTGATTGACTACCGGAACTGGTTTATTAAAGAAATTCATAAACTGCTTTTAACTATAAAAGTTAACGCTACAGTTGAAGATGCCTACATGTTTTTATTTGTGATTGATGGGGCAATGGTCCAGCTTTTAAGTGCGAATAGTACTGATGAAAGAGATAAATTATTAGAATATTTTATGTCGACGCTCGCTTAAATTGATCCATATTCTAGTGTTTAACTTATGAAAAAGCCCTCCAAAGAGGGCTTTGAATTTATCTAAAATTAGATTTATCTAAAATTTTATAGACTTTTTCTCTATAGGCATCATTAGAAATTACCCCTTTATCTCGCTGTTGTTTGAGCGATCTAAATTGTTGGTCACGAATTTCTCTTTGAATACCTACATTATCATGATTTCTAAGGTAGTAAAGACTGCGTTCATGAGCACTCATATTCACTGTGTTATCAGTAAACGAAGTAGGCTCGGTTTCTTTTTCTTGATATTGTTTTGCGATTTCAAAAAAATCTACATTTTGTTGTTCATTCAGCTTACTCTCTTGAGAGTTTGCGTTCACTTCAAGCATGCTTTTATGCTGATTAAATTTAGGGCGGTTATATTCTTGTTTCGTTTGAAAGGTGTTTGTTTCAGCAAATACGGAAGAAGGAAAAAGCCCAATATTTAAAAATAAAAAAGTTAATAAAAATCTATTCATTTCTTTGGAAGTCCAATTGAAATTGAGTAAATCACTGTATTGTAACATTAAAATTTGGAATTTTGGGGCCGTTTTTTAGACCAAATGATCAATTGGTAAATAACCAAGGGATAATAGTGCTGTATATAAAGCGCTATTGATGACTTCAGATAGATATTGAGATTAAAATCAAAAAAACTTTTAATCAAAGTGCTTCTCTATTATCTAATTTAATATTTATATATCAATAATTTATTTTTTTAAAAGAATTGTAAGTGCTTAATTGTTAAGTAAATCTAAACTATTCTGGTGTGACAATCATTATCTAATTTGTTAGATTTTTTGGTTTTTATAAAAGTGGGCGGAATTTATGAAGACATTTTTAATTATTTCTTTACTAGGTTTTGGGCTAGTTGGTTGTGCCTCATCAACATATAACTCTCAAGAAAATTATTTGAATAAACCTCCAATAGTTCCAGAGAATAAAGCTTTTAATAGTTTTAAAACAACAGAACATGGAATTTTTACTGATCAAGATGTCTATAATATAAATATATCAGAAAATTCGAATCTAAATTTCCGTTATGAAGTTCCTTTTTAAAGAATAATAAAATATTAACTAAAAAAGGGCGGAGCAAAGGTGGCTTAACACCTTTGCTGATTCAAGATAATGAATAATAGACATCATCTTTAGGTGGTTTTTTAAATTTTAAACTGTTAAATTTTAGTTATTGAAAAAAGGTACTTTATATGAAAAATTTCACTATTATTACTTCTTTATTTTTATTAGTTGGGTGTACTACTGGCTATAAACAGGCTGCTCCAGTTCAAGTGACTGATACTAAGATTACTTCAGAAGCTGAGAAATATAAAAAACAATATCAAAAGAAAATTTATAAAATATGGGATATTCCAAAGTCTTCTACAGGCATGAGTGCAAGTGTAAAAGTCTTTTTAACAGATAGTGGCGAAATTGAGCAAATTATCTTTTTAGATAAAGAGGAGCAAAAATTTAAAACAAGTATTGAGAAAGCGATATGGCGTGCAAGTCCATTTGTTTTACCTTCTAATCCTGATGCAAGAAAGCAAGCAAGAAAATTCAATATGAAATTTCAAGCAAAATAAATGGGTTATGCTCAAACACTAAGAGCATATTATAATTTTTGAGAGAAATTATATCTGCTCTTGGGTTCTTTATAGTATTGATATATCAGGGTTTAGCTGTATTGAAGTGATCTTTAAGAGCTAAATTCAAAAGTAGAAAGCTAACATTTCAGTGTAGTTATAAAATAAGACATTTTATTTATAAATTAAAAAAATATAAAAATTAATTACATTACTATCAAAAGGTAACATAAACAAAACTTTAAAAGAGTAAAAAATCATTATAAAAAATAAGTAAATCCATAAAAGTATCTAGAAAAAATATGAGTGAAGTAATGAAATCCTATAATGAGAGTAAAGCTACCAGAGTTGTAGCGTGGTGCATAATTTTATTTGGAATTGTTTTAGGAATAGCCTTTATTTTGTCATATGGGCAAGTAGAAACAAGAAATGATAATTTAGATATTATTCAAATATGGTCCACAGAAATGGTCACTATAGGTTTTTTTATTATATTTAATGGACTGTTGTTTGGTTATTTACTTCTAAAAATTAGTAGTATTTTAAATCATCTAGAAAATAATAAAAATTAATAAATTTTATTGAATATAATTTATTATAAGATTTCTTTTATATTTTAAATAGGAAAGGTAAGCTTTAATTTAAATTATTAATAATTTATAGCAAATATTGAAAGAAAATTTTTCAAAAAAGACTTTTTATATAAGAATTAATGTGATTTATTTCGCATTTTATTGTTGATTGTGTGATTGATTTTAATGTTAACTTGCAAAGTACCTATACTTTTTACATTCGCTTTATGAGTTTTACCCTATATTACATAAAAAAATAATAGATTAAAAAAATATATGAATATATTCATAAGAAGATAGGAGGTTATGATGCCAAAATATCTAGCTATAGCGGATAAGGTTTATAAAAAAATTAAAAATGACAACTTGTTTTCTGATGACATGATAGAGAACTTAAATTGTTTAGTCGGTCTTATTCGTAATACCATAAAAGGGACTGAATTTAAATTAAAGTATAACTTTATTAATTTTGAAGACTGTTTAACCAAGCCTACTGAGCAATGCTCAGTAAAAATTGATTTTAGTATTATACCTAAATTTGAAAATGAAGGGGAATTTATTTTATGGTTAGCGGGATTTATTGAAAGGATTACTGAAGGTGGAAAACCTAAATTTCCGCCAATTTCACAGTTAGTGCCTCAAGGTTTTAGCCTAGGAAGTGAAAGTATTCCAGTAACTACTTTACCTGATAAAGAGGAAAATGCAGAAATGATTATTAACTATTTTAAATCAGATGATTACCTTAAAAATAATAAATTACCCTCTTAAAAATATGTAAAATTTATAAACCGCCTTTTATGGCGGTTTTTTTAAGCAAATGTATCTTAAAGTGTCTGTTACACAAATGGTGAATGTTTAGGGTTGAATGTATCTTTCAATTATTTAAGCATGGAATAACACAAGTTAAGTAAAGGATAAATTTCATGATTGATGAAGAAAAACCCTTAAATTTTGACGATGATGAAGAACCTCTTGATTTTGCAGATGAAGAATTTATCGATGATAAAAAAGAGGATGAGTTATATAACAGCATTACTAAAGATGGCTCTAGTGTCGATCCAGCCGATGATGGTGAACGGCATATTCGACCTGAAGATGGTGATCCGATAGAAGTTGAAGAATAATCTATAGCCCAATTCATATTGGGCATTTTAATTTTTAGAGTATTTTAAACAAATATTAATACTAGATATTGTTCTACCATTAATGACTTAAAAATTGAGAGTTAAGCATTGAGACTAGAGTTGTGCGGCTATATCTTTTTAGAAAACGTAAGATGATTGGGAATTAAATGCAAAAAATATTGGATTATCTTCGCAAGTTTTTTACTGCCATGTCTCGGTCAAGTGATGCTAATAATAGTCTCATTGCTACAGCAACTGATAATGGCACTGAAGAAGTTGGTTTCGCCGTTGATGAGATGTCTGTTAGTCAGGAAGGGGTAAACCATATTTGTAATTTTGAAGGATTAAGACTTAATGCTTATGATGATGGAGTAGGTGTGTGGAGTATCGGTTATGGCACAACCAAATACCCAAATGGTTCGAGCGTTCAAAAAGGTGACACATGTACTCTTGAGCAGGCCAAAGCATATATGCAGCATGATTTAAAAATTTTTGAACGTGCAGTCAATGGTGCTGTAAAAGTTCCTTTAAAGCAAAATCAATTCGATGCATTAGTCTCTCTAACATATAACATTGGGACGGGTGCTTTTAAAAACTCGACCTTACTAAAAAAATTAAATTCAGGTAATTACAAAGAGGCTGCAAATCAGTTTGATGTATGGGTAAATGCAGCAGGTAAGCGTTTACCGGGGTTGGTGAGACGGCGTGCCATGGAAAAGAAATTATTTCTAACTTCATAAATTTTTTATAGGGTTTATATCAAAAAAGCTATTCCAGTCTTTATATAAAATTAGGCATAAAAAAGCCTGATGCTACGAATCAGGCTTCAGTATTCATCGACAATAGGAGTTGATGAACAAGACCAATCTAACAGACCTGCTCAGTAAAGGCAAACCGAGGCTTGAATTGCTGAGTCAGATAAAAGTAATTTTTCCAAATTATACGCATTAAAAAAGCCCTTGCTCGAAAGCAAAGGGCTTAGTCATTCATTGATCTACCAATGAACTATATAAGGCTCATCTCATACTAAGGACAGTATAACTGAATTTAAGGAAGCAGAGAAGAAAACCTTTAAATGGTTTTCTTATTCTATTTGTACTTAATTTATTGAGGCATATAGCAAGTTACATCAATAGTAAACCAAGACACAAAACTTGCACTTTGCATTTTTAAGGGTGTGGTATTTGTGTGTAGGCCCCGATTAGATTGGCTTTGAGAAGTAAAAATAGTGGTCTTTAAGTAATTCAAATAACGTTTGGAATGAACATTTTGAAGAATCAGGGCGGATGTAAGCAAGGAAGTAAATATGAATTTGATTAGATTAGAAGAACTCTCATTGATGAGTAATGCGGTTTTGACACCTCAATTAAACAAATGGCCATGCATACAATCAACAAATTTAGAAGATACTGATTGTCAGAAGCATAGAGACAGTTTTTCCGAACAATCTGATAAAAAATTTCATAAAGAATGGCGAAAACAACAAAAGAAAATACTTAAAAATATTCCGAGTAATGCTGTATTACTCAGTATGAAAGACTCTATTTAGTCTAGACATTAGATAATTTTATAAAGACATAAATTACAAGGATAAGCTGTTAGCTAAATAACTTTACGTAGGTACACTTGTTAGTCATAACTTATTCTAGAGATATTAATAATAAGCAAATTACATAAGGTAAGACAAACAAATAGAAAATAATAAAAAGGGCAATTCTGTAGAGGTAATTTTTATGGTTAATCTTCACCAAAAATCACTTTTTGATGTTCTAACTCAACATCAGGCTTATCTATATCGAGCATCTTCAAGATCGGTCAATGAACTTCTTAATTTATTTAATTCCGAAACAGTTAACATGCTTACTAAACTAAGTAACCTGTTAGATGAGCTAAGTGAAAAGGAAAAAACCGCATTGGCGGGTGGGCTTTACTCAACAGCCACATTAAAAGAGATACGTGCACTGATTTCTCAGTGGTTTAATACCACTAACGATGTTCTCATGGATACTTTTACCATCTCTGCTGTGGCATTGGCCGTCTATGAAGCCAGATATATGTCAAAAATTTTTGGTGGTAGACATAAAGAGTTAAAAGGCGAACAGCTGTATAAAGCTGCGAAACGTGTTCCTTTAGCAGGTGGAGCATTGGTAGATGAGTTGCTCTTGAAAATTGTTGAGGTGGCGCGTCAACGTGTCGAGTATGCAATTCGGGATAGCCTTAATACTGGAGCCACAAATCAACAAATTATTCAAAGGATTCACGGCACTAAACGCCTTAAATATGAAGATGGACTATTAAATAGCACAAAGGCGGATATTGAACGAACTGTACGTACAATTCGAAGCCATATATCCAATCAGGCCTATTTAAATAGCTATAAACAGTTAAAGTTTGAATATGTCAGATTTGTAAGTGTCCTTGATGGAAGAACATCCAAAGTATGTGCTGCACTTGATAGCAGTGTCTGGACCATCAATGATCCTACAAAGAAAGTTCCCCCTCTACATCCTCATTGCCGTAGTATTTTAATTCCAACACATGAAGATGGTCAGCTCATTGGCAGCCGAGCTTTCATTATGGATGAAAGAAAATTTAAGGATATTCCTAAGATTGAACGTGAACAATTAACTGGTCAATTAGATGCAAATACATCTTTTAAAGAATTTTTTAAACTAACAGACGATTTCTTTCAAAAAGAGTGGCTAGGACCTAAAAGGTATCAACTATATAAAGAAGGGGAATTCGACTTTGATAAGTTTTTTGATCCAGAAGGGCGGTTATATACACTTGAGGAACTTAAAGAACTGGATGAGCGGGCCTTTAAAATATTGGGATTGTGAGATAGAGCAGCAGTATTTGAAATCGGTTTTTTATCTTAAATAATTTTTTTGGTTTTAACTAAATATACACACTTAAACAATTAGTTGAAAAAAGTTTCCATAATCTTGTCAGATAGCATGTTAAGTTTTTCTCAATCATAAAAATTTAAAAAGGATGAGAATATGAAATTTTCCTACCAAGATCTTAATGGAAATAATGTTGAAGTGGAATGTGAAAGTTATATACATATTCCATCAGGAACGGCTGTAAAATCTACAGAAGCCGGCAATTATCATATTACTGAAAATTTTAGCTTCTATAAAAAAATAGAAGCTGATTCTGTACCCATCTATCGATTTGCTATTGATCGCAATTCTAATGTGTTTAACAGTGATGAACTTCCAGCACTCGCTCAAATCGGCAAAGATTGGAAAACTTTAGACTAGTTTTCAATCCTTCTAAAGCCCTCACCCGAGGGTTTTAGACTAAATTTTAAATGAATTATTTCTTTTTAAATACAAGCATTAAGCCTATTAAAATTGCCATCATTCCAATTAAACCCGCAAGTGGTAACTTATTTTTCAAAATTAGAAAATCTAAAATTGCAGTAACCACAGGGACTAAATAAAACAAGCTGGTAACATTTACAATATTGCCCTGACTTAGAAGTCGGTAAAGTAAAAGTTGAGCAACTACAGAAATTAAAATTCCAAGAAATAACACCGAAATAATGAGTTGTGAATTCCACGTTATTTCAAAATGTTCAAACGGAACTATAAATAAGCAAACGACAAGACTGACTACATATTGGAGTGGTAAGACATCTGTTGGAGCTTGTTGAATATTTTTTTGCATGATGGCCCCAAAAGTGATACAGATCAGTGCTGCTAAAGCAAAGAATATTCCGATTGGAGCGATAAAAGACATAGTCAGGCTTTTCCACACTAAAAGGATGAGTCCGGCTAAAGCAATGAATAGACCTAATAATCTCTCTTTTTGTAAATTCTTTTCTAAAAGACAAAGTGTCAAGATTGGCTGTATTCCCATGATTGTGGCCATTAAACCAGGGGTGACTCCGTGAGCCATGGCTTTAAAATAACAAATTGAATAACCTGCAATAATGAGGAGTCCAGTTAATAAAACTTGCTTTCGAGTTCCACGCTTAGGTAAAAGTCTTTTTCTAAAAATAGCAATTAACAACAGAACAAACAAAGCTGTGGCAAAGCGCAGAATTAATAATGCTATAGGTGAGGCACTGTCGAGTCCCCATCGAGTAAAAATCGCAGCACTTCCCCAAAGTAAAACGAAAGTGGATGTCGCACTTTGTGACGCAAGCATCTGTTTATTTAGGCGCATAAAACCTCCTCCTAGTGCGTAATATCTAAGAAATACGAAGTGATAAAATTGTTGGTAAGGACAGTGATTAAAGGTTTATTTAGTCATTAAGCAATTCATGGATAACTTCTTCTAATTTCAGTATGAGAGAGACAACAAATAAAGAAAAGCGCATAATTCTTTTATATACTATTTGAAAATCGAATAGATAAATCCTAATGAATTTAAAAAACCTACAGATCGATTGGTTAAAGTGTTTTGTCACCGTAGTAGATACAGGCTCACTATCGAATGCAGCACCTGAGTTATACCGTTCACAGTCTGCGGTTAGCATGCAACTAAAAAAACTTGAAGAAGCGTTACATTGCCAACTTTTAATACGAACACATCGACAAATTGAATTAACGTCGCAAGGACAGCTACTTCTAGGTTATGCACGTCGTATTCTTGACTTGCATGCAGAAGCCCAAATGGCATTTCACGGAGATGAGCTGAAAGGGCGTATACGCCTTGGGGTGCCCGATGATTATGCAGCGAAATATTTAACACCCGTACTGAAGCGGTTTGCACCACGTTACGGAGGAGTTGAAATCGAGTTAATCTGTGAGCAATCTACTTCGTTAATACCGCGGGTAGAAAGTGGGGATATAGACTTGGCATTAATTTCAAGAGATAACGCTCGTCAAGGCACACTTTTATTTCATGAACCGATGGTGTGGGTAGGCTCTCCACAGTTTGAGCTTTGGCGAGAAGACCCACTTCCAATTGCAGTTTATGAAAGTACCAGTCAAGCCAAAAAGAGTGCGATTAATTCCTTGGCATTACAAGGACGCCGTTATCGTGTGGTATATAACAGTTCAAGCTTAGCAGGCCAAATTGCAGCAGTTGAAAGTGGTTTAGCAATTGCCGTGTTCACACAGTGTAGTGCACCTGAGCATTTAACGATATTGGGGGCCGATCATGGCCTTGGACCTTTAGAACCGATGGAAGCCGCTGTCTATCGCAGTAGGGCATCTTTAGAGTCAAAAGCTGTAGATCACTTATATGACTTACTCATCAAAACGCTGAGGCATTCGGTTAATGTTTGATTTTAACATTTTGGGGAACTACTTATATTTGTTTGGACATTTTGTTTTTAAATTTAAGTTAGGACTAAATAGCTTTACATTTTTGCGTTAAATCTACAAAAAAGCCTAGAAACCTATGCTGATCGTAAAACTAATAAAAAGTATTTATTAACTCATTAATCTAAACAATTCATGAGGTGAAACATGACAAAAATTATAGCATCCTTAGGTTTAGCTGCTTTTATTGCTTTAAGTGTGAGCGCTTGCCAAGGTGAAAACGATACAAATCAGCAAGATAAAACCACGACTCCTCATTCAATGGATAAGGATTCGTAACCTCGTTAAAACTCTAAAGCCCATCGTAAGATGGGTTTTTTTATATCTTTTATTCTTGTCCTAAAGTGTGATTTGTAACTCAAAAAATTTATTTTTAATGGCGCTGTTCAAAATATGTTGACTAGTACACTTGGTTTTAAATATATTTAAATTCGAAACTCATTATTTTAAATAGAACTCTATATTTAAAATAACTTGTTTAAATATCATCAGTTCGGAAATTTAACCTTTAAATTTGATTATAAAAATATAAATGAATCAAGGAGGTGGGTATGGATGCTAAATTTCACTCTGAAAATGATTATGGTTTTATTTTAAATATATTGAACCATTATGTCGTGATAAAAAAGTCAGTAAAAGATGACTATTATCCTTATGATTCATTCGGTTATCTTCTTGCTCTTTATCAGCCGCTAAAAGTCTATATTCCTCAGCTTCCACACCCGAAAATTTATATTGAGATTGGTGGCATTTCCTATGACAGAGTAATTGTTATGCAAACAGAAGACGAGAAAGAAGCCATGAATATTTTAATGGAATTAGAACAGCTTGTTGTTTAAAAATTAATTGATTTTTTTATGTGTTCAATTTACTTATGGAAACTTTTTCTTGAGTAAATTGGACACAAAAGCTTAAGTGAAAATAGTTTTAACCCGAGAACTCATAAAATTATTCTATATTTTAATTTATATTGTTTTAAACAAAGCCTTTAATAAGATACAAAAAACCACAAAAGCTAGGTCTATAACTTTAAAAGAATTTGTTTATATATCTAAGACTATTATAAAACAGGTAATTGTAATGAAAAAAATACTTTTAACAGCATTGGCTGGATGTGCTTTATTAGGTAGTAATGCTGTGATGGCTAAACCAGATGCTGCTTTATTAAAAGAAGCGACAAAAAATGTAGTCACAGTATCTAAAATCAAAACTTTGGCTGATGAAGCTGGGGTAACTTTAACAGGGACTATTGTAAAGCATATTGCTGGTGATCATTTTGAGCTCAAAGATGCAACCGGTTCAATCATAATTGATATCGACGATGACTTATGGAAGCCTCTACAGTTAAAAGCAGGGGATAAAGTCCGTGTGGTTGGAGAGGTAGATAAGCATAGAATTAAACCTACCGATATTGAAGTTTTTCAGATTGAGCGAGTTAAATAAAACAATTTAATTTGCATAAATCGTGTTCAAATTAATTAAAAAGAAAACTCCTACTTTTAGGAGTTTTCTTTTAAAGACAATAACTTTCTATTATTTTGTCGCGTTAAACGCCTCATGGTATGTGACATTCGCTTTTGGAATATTGCCGGAAAAAGTTAGAGCTTGAAAATACTCACTCGGTACATCAGGCAAGATCAGCTCAGGATAATTTTTAAAACCAAATCGGCTGTAATAGTTGGGATCTCCTAATAAAACACATCCTTTTGCACCTAAGTTTTTTAATTTTTCTAATGATTTATTCATCAGAAGAGTACCAATACCCAGCCCCTGTTTATTTGGATGAACGGAAATAGGGCCTAAACCGTACCACCCCGTTTCTCCTGAACTTATTTGAACTGGAGAAATAGCCACATGTCCAACAATAGCGCTATCTTCAGTCGCAACTAGGGAGACTGTAAGTTGTCCGTGAGTTCTTAGACTATTAACAATAAAATGTTCGGTATGACTCGTATGCTCAGCATTTTGAAAAGCTGCTTTGGTTAGTTTTTCTATTGCTTCAATATCTTTGTCTTGCTCATCACGAGTAATAATATTCATTAAAAATTCTTCCAGATTTGATGATTAGCTATAGGGTTTAACAGTTAGACCAGTTCGCTTCAGTGGTTTTTGTCGAAATATCTATGAAGGAAAATTAAATATCTAGCTAAATTCTAATTTAAATAATTCAGTCACGATAGCTAACCTATATAGCCTACTTATTTTTATTTATTTTACCATTCGTTAAATTACTTTTAATTTTACTTATGTCATTCGTCAGAAAAATTAGATAACTATTTCATATAATTAATTGGATATATTGATAGATTTATCTAAATTAAGATTGTTTAAAAAATATACTGATTGATAAAAAAGGCAACTTGGCTATATTCCATACATATATTGCAAAAGCAGCAATATATATTTCTAGGATGGAATAAAAATGAAAAAAAGAGTAATAAAAATAGCAATATTGAGCTCATTATCTGTAATCACAAGCATGAGTTATGCGCAGGAATTTAAAAGATTCTCTGTGTCTGCTGGTTGGGTACATGTAATGCCACAAGGTAAAGCTAATCCGTTTAATATTAATACCGCTGTTAAAAATGGAACCACAGCTAAAGTCGGTACTATTTCAACAACAAGCTTTTTAAACTCGGTTGATCCTAACGCCACAGAAGTAGACTTAGGAGGAGAAGTCTTTAATCAAAAGGAGTTTCTAGAGCTAGCTTTAAAAGATGAGTACATGAGGGAGATTATTCTTGATGAGAACGGTAATATTAAGCCTGAAGTTTCTGGTATAGCGACGGTTCAAGGAATCGAAAACTGGCAACAGAATGATGCAGGGCTTGAGGTTGATGATGTAGATACATTGGGATTAACCTTTAACTATTATTTGAATGATAATGTATCTTTACAATTTATTGGCGGAATTCCACCTAAAGTTGATGTTAAAGGCAAAGGCGAAATATTAGCGCCATTAAGCGGAGTCGCAATGTCTCCTAATGACTTGGTAAAATACCTTTTCCCTAATGGGATTACTTTAGGCCAAGCAATCCCGATTACCAACTTAGGAAATAAATCTAAAGCTGCAACTATTCGAGCATGGACGCCAACGATAGAAGCACAATATCAGTTTGGCAAAAGCGGGGTAAATAAGTTTAGACCATACATTGGAGCGGGCATAATGTATGCCCATTTTAATGATATTAAACTTAATGATGGAATTCACTCTGATCTAGTCTCTGCAGGTCATATGATTCAAAATGTCTTAGATGGCAAAGCAGGCGCGGCTTTAGACCGAAAAGAGTCGAGTGGAAAAATGGTGGTTAATGTCGATACAGATGACGCAATAGCTCCTATTTTTACTGCTGGTTTTACCTATGATTTTAATGATTCATGGTACACGGTTGCTTCTGTATCTTATGCGAAACTAAACAACAAAGCACAAATTGATGTAGTCAATCAAAATACGGGTACTCGCTTAATACATGCGACAACAAAAGTTGATATTGATCCGTTGATTACCTATTTAGGGGTAGGATATCGATTCTAAGTTATAAAAAAGGTATCTCAGAATTAATAATATTAAGTTTTTGAGATACCTTACTTGTTACTATTTATAAAAAACAACTATTACTTATTAAACTCATACATAAAGTAAAATTCTATAAAACTATTTTTAATATAATAATTTAAAAATATTTTGAGGGATGGAAATTGAAAAAAATCATTAAAACTTTATTCTTAACAACATTAATCTCAACGACTTCATTTACTATTTATGCAAAAAACATTGAACAAAAAGTTAATTTTTTACAAGGTTCACCGCATACTAATTTAACTGGAAAATTTCAGGGTTACGATGATGTACGATATAGAATTTATGCAAAAAAAGGTCAAATTTTAAAATTTGATATTAATAGCCTTGGTAATTTAGCCTACCTTAATATTTTTGCACCCGGAACAAAGCCCGGTAAAGATAAAGCATTTTTGATTGGCTCAACAGTAGGTTTTAAAGGAGAGCTAATTTTACCAGCCGATGGTGATTATATTATTCAAGTTTATCAAATGCGTAATAGTGCTCGTAAAAATAAAACTGTGAAATATAATTTAGACCTTGAACTCTTAAATAAAGTAAAAAAATAAGAATTGATAAAATTTACTAGCTCTCAAATGAGAACTAGTAAATTTGCAAAATAGTCTGAAAAGTTATTGGGTTAATGTAAATGACTCCCTTATACCGCAATTTTCTACAAACAGTGGATCGTGTGAAATGAGTAATACAGCACCCTCATAACTCTGAATTGCATGAGCGAGTAACTCCCTAGATTCAATATCTAAGTGATTTTCGGGTTCATCTAATAACAGAAGTTCAGGTGTAGGTTTTATCTGACTAAGGGCCAATAAAGCTACTTTTAGTTTTTCCCCACCACTTAGCTGAGACAGTAGTTGTGTACCTTTATCACCGCGGATTCGGAGTTGACCTAATAAATTCCGCCACTCGACTTCTGAAAGTTCATTATTCAGTTGAGTTAGATTGTTAATCACAGTCATCTCATCACATAAAAAGCTAAAGTTTTGGTCCAGATAAAAGCACTCTACAAATAAGTGAATGCTTTCACATGGCTGCTTGTTCTGTTCATAAATTGCTTTAAGCAAAGTTGACTTTCCAATTCCATTTTGTCCAGTTATGTGAATTTTTTGAGCAGCTTGTACTGCTAGATTAATGGGTTTTTGAGTTCCCTGAGTCAGTTTAAGTTTTTTAATACGAAGAATTTCACCTGATTTCTTCTGAAAAGTTGGGAACACAAACTGTTGAGGTTTGACAGTTTCAAGAAGCATTTTCTTGTCTTTTAATTCATTTTGACTGTTCGAAATCTGTCGTTGATGTTGAGTCTGTATAGCGGCAATACTTTGGCCTGCTTGCTCCTTTTTAAAGTCGAGCAAAATTTTGGCTTGAGAATTTGATTCTCTTAATTTATTACCAGCCCGCTCACGTTTTTGAGCTTTCATTAATACATCATGCTGCTTTTGCTTCATGTGTTTAACTTCACGTTGGTTTTGTTGAATAGATTGCTCTAGAGCAGCAATATTGGTTTGATATTGTTCATAAAATTTTTCATAGTTTCCTGTGGTGTGCTGTAGTCCATGTTCATTTAAATGATAAATATGGTCTACTTCATTTAATAAAGTCCGATCATGGCTAATAATCAGTCCACCTGTTGGGTGTTTTTTCAAATGACGAATTAACCATTGCCTAGATTCCTGATCTAGATGATTGCTAGGCTCATCAAGTAATAGATAGTGATCTGATTTTAAAAATAAACAGCTTAAAGCCAACTTGGTTTTTTGGCCTTCACTTAAATTTTTAACTGGGAAATATAAATCTGTTGGTAGACCAGCTGACTCTAAGAGGTTGTTCCATAAAGTGGGTAGGTCCCATTTACCTTCCAATAAATCATAATCTTCAAAGCTAGCATCACCTTGTTCAACTCTTTTAAAAGCCTGATAAATATCTAAGATATCTAAGGCTTCGGCAATGGTCAGCGCTGCTAAACGATGTAATTGAGGTAAATACGCATGCTTTACATGCCAAGATATTTGCCCAGAAATAAAAATTGAATCTGCTGCAAGTGTCTCATTTAATATTTGCATAAGCAAAGATTTACCTTGGCCATTACGACCAATTAGAGCAGATAGCTGATTCGATTCAAGACTAAAATTTAGATGCTTAAACATTACCTTTGAAGGGAACTCTAAGGTAATTTGCGATATTACACATGCCTGCTGAGTCATAAAAAACCTCATAAATACAGGATGTACAAAATAGGATAATGATAATTTTTAATAGAGACGGTAAATCACAAAAATAGTCTATTTTGCACATCAAAGAAAGAAAAAATTGATGAGAAAAAAGACTTACTTCATTGGCGTGACTCACGAAATTTGAGGGAATAATGAACTATTCTATAGCGATTTTAGGTCAGTGTAAAATTTCTAGAAGTTATTCTGTTAAAAAACCCAATCATTAGATTGGGCTTTTGTCCTTCTAGAGATTTACTCTTTTACGACTAAAACTTGAATTTTAGTGCTATTTAAAACATCTTGAGCAAAACTGCCTAAAATTAGTTTTTGGAAGCCTTTACGACCATGTGAACCAATCACAATCAAATCAGAACCTAAGTCTTCTACAGCTTTCAAAATACCATCCGAAGAAATTTCACCCTGGATGATTTGAGTCTCAGCATCAATACCTTCTTCTGCACATAAAGCTTTTACTTTAGCGAGGGTCTTTTCTGCATTGGCACGAGCTTCAACAAAATAATCTTTTACAACAGGTGAGATGTAATAAAAATCTACGCCACTAAAAGGGTCTACCGCAACTAAACTAATGGCAGTCAATTTACTACCAAATGCCTTTGCAATGTGAGCAGCCTGTCTAGCTGCTGCTAAAGAAATTTCAGAACCATCTACTGGTACAATAATATGTTGATAATTCATGATGTTATTCCTCTTATTTACAGTTGTTATATGTATGAAGCTTTTATTAATTAAAGATTAACATATTTCATTCTTTGGAGACATCTATTCAATTGAAAGTAATTGAAATTAAATAAAAATTATATAAATCATTATTTTAATTTAATATTTTGGTTTGCTGTAAACGGGGGGGACATACTACAGAAGTAAATCTTTAATAATTACATGAAATTACAAAAAATTACTATTCATATTTCTGTCACATAGAACCCGTATAACAAAATAGTAAATTTAGGGGAGAGAAAGGAAGATGGCAGATTTAACAGCAAAGAAAGTAAATAAGCTCATTGAAGAGTTTCGTCAAACAGGTAAAGAACCCCAAAAATTAATCATTGGCTACAAAACTTATGCCAGACTTATGACTGAAGATAAATTTGCAGAAAAAGTTATTCCTTCACTTGAAGATTCAAAAGAACGTTTATATAAAAATCTAAAAATTAAACTTGTAACTGAAAAACATTATTTTGAAATTAGCTAAAAATTATGTGATATACATCACTAGTTATTAAAGTAAAGTAACACTAAATAAGTTTAATAACATGATTATTGTATGATGATACAAATTAATAGTGTAACCAACATTTGAAAACAGCAATCGTTTATAAACTCGATAGAATAAATTGCTTTTATTTTAAGTAGTGGAATAAATTGAAATGCCAACATTTAGTGTAATTATATTCTATATTTTATCTATATTAGGTGCCATAGCTGTTATTTATGGAGTAATCAATTTAAGTGTCTTTTTAATTATTATTGGATTGGGTCTATTATTTGCAGCATTATTATTAAAAAAAGAATTTAAATTAGATATTTTATTTTGGAAATAAATATTATATTTATTTTTAATTTAATTTTCTTAGACTAGAAAAAAGTATTTCAATATAACTGACATAAAAAGTGTCAGTTTTAAAATATTAAATTAAGTTTTATTTTGATCAAAATAATTACAATAAAATATAAAAGTAGAAAAGATTAAATTTATTTAAGTATTTAAAAATAAAAAAGTTTCCTTTAGGATAAAAGTAAAATTGTAAGAACGTTTTAATCTATTAAACAATAACAAAGTGAGGTGAGCATGTCTTATAAGTATGAGTATGCAGGGTTCTGGTTAAGATTTGGTGCAATGATTATTGATAGTCTGATTCTTTTTTTAGCAATTATTCCAGCTGCATGGATTTTTTATCGGGGAGATTACGACTTAGTATTTGCTACTGGCTTAAGTAGTCAGCCACAAAATTACTTGTTCGATCTTATTGTGAACTATGCATTTCCTTTCTTGTATTCAGTTTTATGTTGGTTGTATTTTGCGGGTACACCTGGCAAACGTTTAATGCGATTAAAAGTTTTAGATGAAAAAACAGGCAATAAGATCACAGTCATGCAAAGCATTATTCGCTATATTGGCTACATTCCATCAATTTTAGTGTTTGGCATAGGCCTTTTCTGGGTGGCATTTGATGCTAAAAAACAAGGTTGGCATGACAAAATGGCAAAAACAGTCGTAGTCAGAGAGCTATAAGAATTATGGCAAAAGCGTTCATAGCATTGAAAATAGGAGACTATGAACGCTTTTTATTAGTTTCTTTTAGTTTTAAATTTAAGTATTACAAATACAATAATACCGACAATTAGGCCCCAAAATGCTGAACCAATACCGAAAAATTGAATACCCGAAGCACTACATAAAAACGTAAATAATGCAGCTTCACGTTCTTCAACTTGAGCAAAGGCAATTGCTACGTTGTGGCTAATCGTACCAAGTAAAGCAATGCCTGCCAAAGCTACAATAAAAATGTGAGGAAATGACATCAATAAACTTGTGAGTGTTGCAGCAAACAAACCCATTAATATGTAGAAAAAACCACAGCTCATGCCCGCAATATAGCGTTTGCTTGGGTCAGGATGAACTTGGTCGTCTAAGCTTACCGCGGCACTAATTGCAGCAATATTTACGGTGTAACAACCAAAAGGGGCAAGCAAAGCTTGAGTTAAACCTGTCCAGCCAATGAGTTGGTTAACGTGTGGTTTATAGCCATAGCTTTTAATCATGGCAATTCCCGGTAAATATTGCGAGGCCATATTAATCACAAACAGTGGTAAAGCTAAGCCCAACAGTGCTGACCAATTAAAGTCTGGACTAATCCAAACAGGTTTTGCTAAAGACCACTGAAGTGTAGGCATATGAAATTCTAAAAAAACGGGGCAGAGGGCAATCCCTGCAATTGCGGTAAATACAATGCTGTAACGCGGCCACAATTTTTTTGTAATGACATAAATGCTAAGTAAGGACAAAATAAATGCCCAATCATTTTGTAAACTTGCGAAAAGTGATATACCAAATTTGAGTAAGACTCCTGCAAGCATGGCACTGGTTAAGCTTTGAGGAATATATGACAAAGCTTTTTGAAAAATACCTGAAAAGCCTAAAATAGCAGTGAGTAAACCACCAACTAAAAAAGCACCAATCGCTTCATTTAAACTATATCCACTGCCTGTTGCCATAATTAAAGCAAGACCAGCGGTTGACCAAGAAGTCGCTACGGGATATTTAAATTTCCAAGAAAGAATGAGTCCCGATAAGCCAATTCCTAGACCTAAGGCCCAAAACCAAGAGGTAATTTGTTCAGGTGAAGCACCTAAAATTTGAGCCGCTTGAATAACTAAAACGGCCGAAACACTAATACCGATTAAAAAGGTAATAAAGCCAGCAAATACTGCCGGAATTGAAAAATCTTGAAGAATCTTTTGCATAATACGTGTTCTAAATCCAAGAAAAGTTTATAGGCTTCTGCCATGGCTTCCAGTTGGGGTGAATTTAACAATTTTTTTTAAGAAGGTGCTTTCTATTTTGAGTCTAAAAAAGAAATAATATTTTTAAAATATTGAATAATGCTATTATTTATTTCATAACTAATAATTAATTTGGGATATTATTTTATGGAAGAGCAAGCTGAAAATTTGACGCCACTTGAACTGAAAATTATGCGTGCTTTACAAGAAAATGGACGTTTAAGTAATGCTGAGTTGGCAAAACTTGTGGGCATTAGTACATCATCTTGTTGGAATCATACTCAGCGCCTTTTTAAGATTGGGGCCATCTTGGATGTTCGTGCTCGGATCAATCCCAATACCGTTCAACGAGGTACTGTGGTGTTAGTCGGTGTAGTTTTGGATCGTTCAACCCCTGATAGCTTTCAAGCATTTGAACAAGCTTCGGGTGATTTGGAAAATGTTTTAGAATGTTATCTGGTGGCAGGGGAAGTCGACTATTTTCTAAAAATTCGTGTTAAAGATTTAGCTGCGTTTAATCGATTTCATAGTGAAAAGATTATTGCTTTACCCGGAGTAAGACAAGTCCGAACGTTTTTTGTTCTCAATGAAGTTAAAACAGATGGCATGTTGGCATTTTAGGAGCTCATCATGTTTTAACCTTCTAATGCAAAACTTATAAAGTCAAAATGATTAAATCGTTGAGGTTGCTAGTTTTAAACCAAACCCAAAAAATAGAATTCCTACTAGAAAGATTCCGCTCGCTGCAATTTTATGGTTCTCTTTAAAAAATGCTGAAAGTTTAATTCCAGAGAAGATTAATGCAGTTAAATAACTAAAGCTAATGATCTGTAAAATAACCGCTAAAATTAAAAAGCTTAAAGCTGGGTAGGCATAGTCGGGTTCAACAAACTGAACAAAGAAAGAGAGGAAAAATAAAATCGCTTTAGGGTTGAGTAAACTGATACTAAGTGCTGTTTTATAAGGATGAATTTTATCTAAAGCGGGTAAATCGGCCATTTCTGGTTGAGTTTGATTACGTTGTTTCCAGCGTTGAATACTGCCTTGTAACAGTTTAAAGCCTAAGTAAGAAAGATAAAGTGCACCTGTTAATTTAAGAATAACAAATACCCATGGAAATGCTTTAAGTAAAGACGCAGCACCAAGCACTGTACACAGCATTAAAATAAGGTCACCGGTGAAAATACCGAATGCACCCATATATCCGGTTTTAATGCCGTAACGTGAAGCAATTGACATCACATAAAGAGAATTGGGTCCGGGCAATAACACAATTAGGAATGTACCAATAATATATGTTGTTAAATCTGTTATGCCGAACACGAGAAACCCAATAAAAAACCGATTTTTGTCATGATAACAAAAATCGGTGATTTTGTATGAAAAGTGCAGTTTTTTAAGATTTTATTTCCGCATCAATTCCAAAAGACTGACGTAACAAAAGGCTTAATTGGTCACGTGCTTTGATAAAGCCATCAACACCGCCTTGTAAAAGCTGGAATGCCATTAAGTCATGGTTAAGTTCATCTTTAAAACTTTGTTCATCTTGAGCTGGTCGAACAATCGCTTCTGCTTGTTTTGCTTGAGAGGCATCAAGTGCCGCATCAACTGTACGCGTATCTTGCTCAAGCTGCGTTAGTAAGCTTGGCGAGATGGTTAGCAAATCACATCCAGCTAGACCAAGTACTTGGTCGATGCTACGGAAGCTTGCGCCCATCACTTGAGTTGGAATGTTTTGTTGTTTGTAATAGGTATAGATTTTCTTAACTGAAACCACACCTGGATCTTTTTCGATAGGGTAAGCGTCTACAACTTCAGCTTTTTTGTACCAATCTAAGATACGGCCTACAAACGGCGAAATTAAAGTTACTTTTGCATCTGCACATGCTTGAGCTTGATGTAAACCGAAAAGGAGGGTGAGGTTACAAGCAATACCTTCAGCCTCTAACACTTTAGCAGCTTGAATCCCTTCCCAAGTCGAAGCAATTTTAATCAGAATACGTGACTGATCAATCCCATAACCTTTATAAAGTTCACATAATTCATGTGCTTTTTGAATGGTTGCTTCAGTGTCATATGAAAGAGCAGCATCAACTTCTGTTGAAACTCGGCCTTCAATCAGTTTTAAAATTTCTACACCAAATTTTACGGTTAAAATATCAATGGTTCTTTCGATTAACTCATCGTTGCTATAGCCTTCTTCTTTGGCTTGATAATAAGCATCTTCAATGAGCTCTTTACTTTCTGGTTGTTCTGCTGCTGCCGTAATCAATGAAGGATTAGTCGTCGCGTCTAATGGACGGAATTTACGAATTGCATCAAGGTCACTACTGTCGGCAACAACGGTCGTTAATGTTTTTAATTGGTCAAGTGCTGTATGAGTCATTGATATTCAACATCTTCAGTAATAAATCTTATGTTTTCTTTATAGCACAAAGTCTATTCATGCTGTCGATATATCAATTGTTATATTTCAAAGAAAAACGTTTAGGTTCTGCATCTAAATTGAAATAATTTTAAGGCACCTGTTGCATTCTTTGCGTACGGATATATTCAATGAGATATCTAGCAGCGGCACCAAGTTCACTTTCCCGGCTCCAAACCAAGTCAACATAATATTCAAAGCGTGGAGTGAAATCTAATAAATCCAATACCTTAAGTTTATTTTTTAATTCTGGGTTTTCTTTAAACATTTCTTGAGGAAGAACCCCCCAACCCAAATTACGCAAAATCATTAAGCAAGCAGAGTGATGGTTGTCTGTACGCCAGTAATGTTTCGAAAAAAGCAATTCTGGCTTTAAAGTTTCATCTCGGCTTGCAACTACAATTTGTCGTGTAGTGAGAATCTGTTCATAAGAAACCTGATTTTGGCTTGCTAGGGGATGGTTATTTGAAATAACCGGAATTAGAGCCTCACGTTTAAGTTCTACAAATTGTTCTCTGTTATCTAGATGCTCGCGTTCAAACATCAGTGCAAGTTGGGCAGACCCGTCTAATAACATTTGGAGTGCATCTTCTTGAGGGGCAGACACAATATTAATTTGTAGGTCTGGAAAACGGCTCTCTAGAAGACAAATATAGTCTGTCCAATTGGTGTGTAAAAGTTCAGACACAATCACAATAGTTAAATTAGCTTCCAAACCTGTACTTAACGCGTGGGCATGCTGTTTCCACTGGTTCATCTCAATCAAAAGCTGAGAAGTCTTTTCATATAACACCCGTGCTTCGTCAGTGGGGATGGGTTCACGGCCTTTACGGTCAAATAAAGTTAAGTCCAGATCAATTTCTAAGTTGGCAATAGACATACTTACAGCCGAAGGAACTTTGCCAAGTTTACGGGCTGCTGCAGAAAAAGAGCCAGTTTCAATCACGGCCTGAAACATGAGTAGTTGTTCTTGATTAATATTCATCTGTCAAAAAAATTGAAAGAACCTGATTGGATTAATCAATATTATAAAAATAAAATGCACATTATCCAAGTTATTATTGAGTATTTAAAAATGTTGATTTCCAAGAGAAGACTCATTCATGCAATCAGTTATGAAGGAATTTTATTGGTCATCATTGCGATTGCATTAAGTTTTATTTTTAACATGCCGATGGAAGTGACCGGTACACTCGGTGTGTTTATGGCAGTGGTTTCAGTTTTCTGGAATATGATTTTTAACCACTATTTCGAAAAAGTAGAGCATAAATATAATTGGGAAAGAACGATCCCTGTACGGATTTTACATGCGATTGGTTTTGAAGGTGGTTTGCTGATTGCGACTGTACCAATGATCGCCTATATGATGCAGATGAGTGTTATTGATGCATTTATTTTAGATATTGGCTTAACCTTATGTATTTTGGTTTATACCTTTATTTTCCAGTGGTGCTATGACCATATTGAAGGTAAGTTTTTCCCCGATGCTAAAGCTGCATCACTTCATTAAGTGAATCTATTGAAATGAAATAAGCACCCAAATGGGTGCTTATTTTGTTAGTTCATTATAGAAATTATTTTTCTACAATCGCAACCACACCTTCACCGCCTGCTGTACAGATCGAGATTAATGCGCGGCCTGAACCTTTTTGATTAATCAATTTAGCAGCAGTTGCCAAGATACGACCACCAGTTGCAGCAAATGGGTGGCCTGCACCTAAAGATGAACCATTTACGTTCAGTTTAGAACGGTCAATTGAACCCAAAGGTGCATCTAAACCAAGACGTTCTTTACAGAATTTTTCATCTTCCCAAGCTTTCAAAGTAGATAACACTTGAGATGCGAATGCTTCATGGATTTCGTAGAAATCGAAGTCTTGAAGTTTAAGGTTTGCACGCTTAAGCATACGAGGTACTGCATAAGCAGGAGCCATTAACAAACCTTCTTTAGGACCGCTCTTACCAATGAAGTCAACAGCTGCTGTTTCAGAGAAAGAAAGGTAAGCTAAAACTTCATGACCGTTTTCTTTTGCCCATTCTTCAGAAGCAAGCAATACAACAGAAGCGCCATCAGTTAACGGAGTTGAGTTACCCGCTGTCATTGTTGCAGTTTCGCCTTTACCGAAAACTGGTTTTAACTTAGCAAGTTTTTCAACTGTGCTGTCTGCACGTAAGTTGTTGTCACGGTTAAGACCTAAGAATGGAGTCATTAAGTCGTCAAAGAAACCACGCTCATAAGCAGCAGCAAGTTTTTGATGACTGCTAGCAGCTAACTCATCTTGTGCTTCGCGAGTGATACCCCATTCTAAAGCAGTGATTGCTTGGTGCTCACCCATTGAAAGGCCAGTACGTGGTTCACCGTTACTTGGTGCATCAAGAAGCTTTTTAAAATCAATTTTTGTTAAAGCTTTCAGGCGGTCTTTACCAGTTTTAGCTACATTGAGCTCAAGTAAAACTTTACGTAAACCATCGCCTACAGCGATCGGAGCATCAGAAGTGGTATCTACACCACCTGCAATACCTACGTCAATTTGACCAAGTGCAATTTTGTTTGCAACAACAAAAGCTGCTTGTAAACCTGTACCACAAGCAATTTGAATGTCATAAGCAGGAGTTTCAGGAGCAAGATCTGTGCTCAATACAACTTCACGAGTCATATTAAAGTCACGGCTATGTTTTAAAACAGCACCCGCAACGACTTCACCAATACGCTTACCTTGTAAATTAAAGCGCTCAACCAAACCGTTTAATGCTGCTGTCAGCATGTCAGAATTAGACGCTTTAAAATAAGCAGTATTTGAACGTGCAAATGGAATACGGTTACCACCAATAATTGCAACGCGGCGAACAGTGTTTTGGCTCATGGTTTTATCCTGTTGAACAGAAGTTTTGGTTTTTGTTGCTTTTGGTTCTGCAGCTACATTTGAAGATGTAGAAGTAGTTGCTGTGGCGGCGCTCTTAGTACGAGGGCTACGTGCAGGTGCAGTCGTTGAACGAGTACGTGTCGTTTTTGGAGTATTAGTTGCTGCTTTAGGCGTAGTGCTGTTACGCTTAGCCGTGTTAGAAGCCGGCTTTGATGTATTTGACACTTTTTCCTGAGCAGAATTTTCGACTGCTGGATTTTCTTGAGTTGGTTTGCTCATAAGGCTTTTCCAAGCATATTAACGATATTCTTATAAGCTACCTTAACACAATTCAAATAGACCTGTATTGACTAGAATGACATTGTAGATAGCATTCAGGTCAAGACATCCAAAGATGAAGTCAAGTATGATTTGGAGTAACTCTAATGAACGACTGCTTTCATATTGTTTCTATCCATCTCATAACATAATGAAGCCTGTCGTAGAAAATTCATTTCTTTGAGAGATAATAATCATGACTGATCAATACCAAGCATTTACACAATCTCCTATTGGTAAATTCGTTGTTAAAAATCTGGGTTTACCATCGCCGGTTGTATTAGAGCGTTTTGAAAGTGCTCAGCCAGTAGTGAATGGTGCAGTATTGGTTGGTGCAGCGCCGTCAAGTGTATTGTCTGGTGCGATTGCACAAGTACTTAGCAATATTCATGCAGATAGCTATGTAGGCAATAATGTTGCTTTACAACAAGAAGCTGCAAAAGTTGGTTTAAATTTACGTCCATTCAATGCGGGCGATAAAGAATCAAAATTCAAAGCAGTTGTATTTGATGCCTCTGGTATTCAAAACTCAGAACAGTTAAACGAACTTTATAAATTCTTTAATCCGATTGCACGTCAAGTTGCGACTTCTGGTCGGGTGATTGTTATTGGTACAACACCTGAAACTGCAAAAACTGTAAAACAAGCGATTGCTCAGCGTGCACTTGAAGGCTTTATCAAATCTGTAGGTAAAGAATTTAAAAAGGGTATTACTGCTCAAGTTGTTTATGTTGATGAAGGTGCTGCTGCAAACCTTGAATCAACTTTACGTTTCTTGCTTTCTCCGCGTTCGGCTTATGTTTCTGGTCAAGTGATTCGTGTATCTAAAGCAGATGTAGTTGATGTTGATTGGGCAAAACCGCTTGCTGGCAAAACTGCGTTGGTAACAGGTGCGAGCCGTGGTATTGGTGAGGCAATTGCACATGTGTTGGCACGTGACGGCGCGCATGTTATTTGTTTAGATGTACCTCAACAACAAGCTGATCTTGACCGTGTAGCGGCTGATATTGGCGGTTCTACATTGGCAATTGACATTACTGCTGCTGATGCGGGGGAAAAAATTAAAGCTGCTGCGGCAAAACAAGGCGGTTTAGATATTATCGTTCATAACGCGGGTATTACACGTGACAAAACTTTGGCAAATATGAAGCCTGAGCTTTGGGACTTGGTAATTAACATTAACTTATCTGCTGCTGAACGCGTAAATGACTACTTGTTAGAAAATGATGGTCTAAATGCAAATGGCCGCATTGTTTGTGTATCATCAATTAGTGGTATTGCTGGTAACCTTGGTCAAACAAACTATGCTGCATCGAAAGCAGGTGTAATTGGCCTAGTGAAATTTACTGCGCCTATTCTAAAAAATGGTATTACCATCAACGCGGTAGCACCTGGTTTTATTGAAACTCAAATGACTGCGGCAATTCCATTTGCGATTCGTGAAGCTGGCCGCCGTATGAACTCAATGCAACAAGGTGGTTTACCTGTTGATGTAGCAGAAACAATTGCATGGTTTGCATCAACTGCTTCTACAGGCGTAAACGGCAACGTTGTACGAGTGTGTGGTCAAAGCTTGTTGGGCGCTTAAGCACTTTTAGCTAAATAGGGGTGCTTGTGCATCCCTTTTTTATTCAAGAATCTATAAATTATAAAAGGTTAGGTATGAATACTCGTCATTTTAGCCAGCTACCAAAAGCGGCATTGGCTTATCCAAAAGTAGTGCAAGGTTTAATTTTTAAAAAACCGAAAGGCCCAAAAATATTACCGCAAGTTGAATATGTGGTAGATACCCTAGAAATTGATCAAAACCATCTCAAAGCTTATAACGAAGTATGTGGCTTTCAAAATAATGGTTTTGTACCCGCAATTTATTTGGCTGTGCTTTCTCAAAGCTTGCAAATGCACATGATGACAGCAGAAGCATTTCCATTTCCAATTTTAGGTTTAGTGCATATCCGTAATCAGATTAAACAGACCAGACCAATTGGTGTAACTGAAAAACTCACTTTGTCATGCAAATTTGGGGAACTAAAACCGCATGATAAAGGTGTTCAGTTTGACTTTATTACCACCGCTAAAGTTGGCAATGAAGTGGTGATGGAAGGCTTAACGACTTATTTATCTCGTCAAAAAGTTGAGAAAAGAGTGGGTGAGAAAGCTAAAGAAGAACAAGCACCAGCTTATGTTCCAAAGGCAGAGTGGGATATTTTAGAAAACACTGGTCGCCGTTATGCGAAAGTGTCTGGTGATTTTAACTTAATTCATATTCATGCCATTACTGCAAAAGCATTTGGCTTTAAACAAGCCATTGCGCATGGTATGTGGAGTAAAGCTAAAGCACTAGCGAACCTCGAATTACCAAATGCTTATGAAGCAGATGTGTGGTTTAAGCTGCCAATGTTCTTACCGTCAAAAGTTGAGTTTTTAACTGCAAATGCAGATAAAAAGACTGATTTCTTGATTCGTAATGCCAAATCACAAAAACCGCATGTTGCAGGAACTGTAAAAGCATTATAAAAATAGCAGCAGCCTGAACAGAGGTTTGGGCTGCTTTTGAGCAAAATAACAAAAAATGCAAGGAACTTCATGTGATTAAAGAAATTTTACTGGCCGATACCCATAACTATCACGGTATTTTAGATGAACGTTTTATTGATTTAGCTCACCAGTTCAGCCGTCTTCAAGATGCTAGAACAGGACAAGGTGGAGCTGCTTTAGCGGTTTATTTTAGAGGCCAAAAAGTTGTAGATATCTACACCGGTCTTCAATCACAAAATGAAGCTTGGCAACCTGATACCTTGGCTGTTTGCTACTCTACGGGTAAAGGTGTACTTGCAACTTTAGCGCATATTTTAGTAAGTGAAGGTTTTTTAGAATACGACAAACCGATTGCGACCTATTGGCCTGAGTTTGCTCAAAATGGAAAAGAGCAAATGACATTGCGTCATGTACTTAGCCATCAAAGCGGTATGTTTGATGTGCGAAATATCATCGAAAGTGCGCGAGAAATGCTTGACTGGTCACATATGTTAGATGTGGTCGCGGCGACTAAGCCAAGGTTCCTTGCAGGAGAGGGCAATGCTTATCAAGCTTTAACATTTGGTTGGCTTGTCGGTGGTGTACTTGAAAAAGCAACTGGTCAATCTTTAGATCAGCTCATGCAAAAATATCTCGTTGAACCGTTAAAGTTAGATGGGGCATATTTTGGGACGCCTGCAAATGAGTTGGATCGTGTAGCACGTTTAATTATTCAACCAAAACCAGAAAAACCAGCGTCTACTCAAGTTGAAAAACCTAAAAAGCCACAGACGCGCAAGAGTTCACTCTCTGAAAAAATGATTACTTGGACTGGACAAGACCCTCAAGATTTTCAAGATGCTATGATTCCAAAAGGAATGAAACATTTTAGTTTCTTTAGTGACGAAGGATTACAAGCTGTTATTCCAGCGGCGAACGGCACGTTTACTGCAAATAGTCTTGCTAAAATTTATGCGATGCTGGCAAATCAAGGTGAATGGGATGGGCAGCAATTGATTCGCCCAGAAGTATTTAAAGAGCTTAGTAGCATTCAAAGTTATGCACGTGATCGTGTCATGCCAATTCCGATGAATTGGCGTTTAGGCTATCACCGTATTATTACTATGGGTAAACGCGCTAAAAATGGCTTTGGACATATTGGTTACAATGGTTCAGGAGCGTGGTGTGATCCTGAGCGTGACCTCAGCTTTGCTTATACGCATAACTTCCAAATTGGTTCAATCACAGGCGATTATCGTTTGTGGGGGCTGACTCAAGAAACTTTACGTTGTACAGACCAAATTTTAAAAGGCCGTAAAGGCTGGTTCTAATTTTAGTATTTTAAAGCTGGTATTTTTAAGCAATGCCAGCTAAACACTTATAATAATTCTAGGCGAATAATCGCTTCGGTATGGCGCTTAAAGTCTTCTTCAGCTAAACCTTGTAATCCAAGTTGATAAATACCTTCTAAGCCGCAAACAAAGGCAATGAGTCGCCATGCAATGTCTGTGGAATTTGATCTGTTTTTAAATTCGCCTTCTTTTTGACCGCATTCAATCGATTGCACAATAGCTTGATGCCAACTTTGCATGGCAAGGTTATAAGCCTTTTGTATTTCTGTATCTTGTTCAATTAAGAGTTCAGCTTCATTCCATAAACGTAAGTAGGGCTGAAGTCTGTCGATATTTTCTGCACCTAATAAGATGAACAGTCTTTGAAATTGGCTGGTTGTTTGAAGAGTTTGTTCAATTTCATCGAGCTGTTCCATCAGCTTTAAAAAAGCTTCAGCTTTTAAATGAGATGCCGAAGAAAAGTGGTGGTGAACTTGTCCGGTAGAGGTTTGTGCTTCTGTTGCGATTCTACGTACCGTCATGGCAGTAAAACCTTCAGCCAAAGCAACTTGCATGGCAGCTTGCAGAATCATTTCTCTGCGTTGATCGCGATTAAGATAGGCCATGTTTTTTCACCTGACTGAATTCGACACAAATTACATTAAAACTAAAAGTTGGACAAGTGTCCAATTGTGTATATAATAACCATGATTTGAACACATGTCCAAGTTTTGGATATTGAAGAGCGTTATGCAAAAAAAATGGTTAATCCTGACAATTATCGTCCTTATTTATTTACCAGTTACGATTGATGCAACGGTGATGCATGTTGCAACACCATCTTTAAGTGCAGCATTGAATTTAACTGCCAATCAGCTTTTATGGGTTATTGATATTTATTCGCTGATTATGGCGGGTTTGATTTTGCCGATGGGTGCACTCGGTGATCGTATTGGCTTTAAAAAATTATTATTTATTGGAACTGCAATTTTTGGAGTCGGTTCCTTAGCTGCGGCTTTTTCTCCAACAGCTTACGCTTTAATTGCTTCTCGCGCAGTTTTAGGGCTAGGGGCAGCTATGCTTATTCCAGCCACTTTATCCGGCATTCGTAATGCCTTTACCGAAGAAAAGCAGAGAAATTTTGCACTGGGTCTTTGGTCTACAGTGGGTGGTGGTGGAGCAGCTTTTGGTCCATTAGTCGGTGGATTTGTACTAGAACATTTTCATTGGGGAGCTGTATTCCTTATCAATATCCCGATTATTTTAGTGGTTCTGGTTATGATTGTAATGATCATTCCTAAACAACAAGAGAAGACTGATCAGCCAATTAATTTAGGACAAGCTTTAATCTTGGTTGTAGCCATTTTAAGCCTGATCTATTCAATCAAATCGGCGATGTATAACTTCTCGGTACTTACAGTCGTGATGTTTGTAATTGGTATAAGTACTTTAATCCACTTCATTCGAAGCCAAAAAAGAAGTACGACGCCAATGATTGATCTGGAATTATTTAAACATCAAGTGATTTCTACCAGCATTGTCATGGCTGTTGTTTCCATGATTGCTTTGGTTGGTTTTGAATTACTTTTGTCTCAAGAATTGCAGTTTGTACATGGTTTTTCTCCATTACAGGCAGCCATGTTTATTATTCCATTCATGATTGCGATTAGTTTAGGTGGTCCATTAGCCGGAATTTGCTTGAATAAGTGGGGACTTAGACTTGTATCTACTGTTGGTATTTTAATAAGTGGATTTAGTCTATGGGGACTTGCCCAGCTCAACTTTTCAACCGACCACTTTTTAGCATGGACTTGTATGGTCTTTTTAGGCTTTAGCATTGAGATTGCCTTACTGGCTTCAACTGCTGCGATTATGTCATCCGTTCCACCACAAAAAGCAAGTGCAGCAGGTGCGATTGAAGGTATGGCCTATGAGCTGGGTGCTGGTTTAGGTATCGCTATTTTCGGGTTAATGTTGTCTTGGTTTTATAGCCGCTCAATTATTTTACCAGCAGAGCTTCCATCGAACTTAATTGAAAAAGCGAGTATCTCGATTGGTGAAACCATGCAATTAGCTTCTAACCTTGAAAGCCCTTTGGGAGGGCAATTGATTGCAGTTGCTCAGCAAGCTTTTAGCTATGCGCATAGTTGGGTGCTTACAATCTCCGCCATTTGTTTCTTCCTTTTAACTGTATTTGTCTGGTTTAGTTTTCCGAAGAAAGTAAATTAATATTTTTCACAGTATTTAAAGTTTCGGTAGAAAACTTTTTCTTCGAAACTTTAAAATTCACTGATAGTCCAGACAAATGATGTAGTTCGCAGTTTATCTGTACGGATATGAGCTTTATGCGTTCACACTCTTTTAAAAACAAAGTATGCTTATGCCTGTAACAAGGAGCATACATGTATCAAGTACTTGCTAGAAAATACCGTCCACGTAATTTCAATGAGTTAGTGGGACAAAACCATGTTTCTCGTGCATTAAGTAGTGCATTGGAACGCGGTCGTCTTCACCATGCTTATTTATTTACAGGAACGCGTGGTGTAGGTAAAACTACAATTGCACGTATTTTAGCCAAGTGTTTGAACTGTGAAACAGGTGTGACTTCTACGCCATGTGAAGTTTGTGCCACTTGTAAGGCGGTAAATGAAGGCCGCTTTATTGACCTAATCGAAATCGATGCTGCTTCAAGAACAAAAGTAGAAGATACGCGTGAACTTTTAGACAACGTTCCTTATGCGCCAACGCAAGGTCGTTTTAAAGTTTACTTGATTGACGAAGTACATATGCTATCGACGCATTCTTTTAATGCGTTACTAAAAACACTAGAAGAACCACCAGAACACGTTAAATTTCTGTTTGCAACGACAGACCCACAAAAGCTACCGATTACGGTTATTTCACGGTGTTTGCAATTTACTCTAAGACCTTTAGCTGTCGATGAAATTACCAAGCATCTTGGCGCTATTCTTGAAAAAGAACAGATTGCTGCTGACCAAGATGCAATCTGGCAAATTGCTGAATCTGCACAAGGCTCTTTACGTGATGCATTATCTTTAACTGACCAAGCCATTGCTTATGGACAGGGTGCGGTACATCACCAAGATGTTAAAGAAATGCTTGGCTTGATTGACCGCACCATTATTTATGATTTGATTTTAGCGATTCATCAGAACCAACGTGAAAAAGTCAGTCAGCTTTTATTGCAATTTAGACATCAAGCGCTAGATGTTTCACTGGTGCTGGATCAGTTGATTTCGACATTGCATGAATTGGCAATTTTGCAATATCTGCCTGATTTGAGTTTGAAATATAGCGATGAAATCAATCGCAAAATCATGCAGCTGTCTAAGCTGATTTCTGCTCAAGATTTACAGCTTTATTACCAAATTGCATGTAAAGGTCGTTCAGACTTGCAACTTGCCGTAACGCAAGAGCAAGGTTTTGAAATGTGTGTTTTACGCTTATTGGCATTCCGTCCTTTAGCACCAAATGAAATTTTAGTATCAGAGCCTGTTCAACAAAATGAACAAGCAGTGGTGAATCACCAAGTCCAGCAACAAGTTCAAGAGATTACTCCAGTAAATACAGTTCAACCTGTTGAAGTTATTAACCAGCCCGCTATGGTTGAACCTGAACCTGAACCTGAACCTGAACCTGAACCTGAACCTGAACCTGAACCTGAACCTGAACCTGAACCTGAACCTGAACCTCAGTCTAATCAGGATTTAATGGTATTTGACCCAAATCATCATGAGTTGATTGGACTTGAGTCAGCTTCTGTTCAAGAAACAATTAGTGTTCTGGAAGAAGATTTCATTCCTGTACAAGAACAAAAGTTAGTACAAGTGCAGGCAGAAACACAAACTAAAAATATTGAACCTGAACCGGCTTTCACTGCTGAATCTATGGGTTTATTTGAAACGCCTAACGCTGAATTTTCGCTGGCCCAAGATACGCCTAATCTTGCTTCTGAACCTGTTATTGAGCAGCAAACATTGGTGCAGGCTGAAGTTGTTGAAACAGTTACCGTTGTAAAAGAGCCTAGTGCAACTGATTACGGCCATTTGATGCCTCAAGATATCTTGAAGCTTTCTCCTCAAGTTTTGGAAGGTGAGTGGACACTCGAAAAGTGGGAATATTGGTTTAGAAATAGTCAGCTTTCTCCAGCCGTCCAAGAACTTGCGCAGCATGGTGTGATGACTGGTGAAATTGGCGGCAATACTATTTTCCATATTCCTCAGGAATATGAAAATATGCTGACCCAATTACAACAAGGCCTTATTGATGCATTAAATGAGCAATGGCCGAATACTCAATTTACAGTTGAATATGGTGCTTTGAATACATCTACTCCCTATACCATTCAAAGTGCACGTAAAGAAAAAGCCTTTCATAGAGCAGCTGAGCTATTACAGCAACAGCCAGTGATTAAGAGTCTCATAGAGACTTTTGATGGCAAACTACAAAATATTCAATTAAAACCTTAAATTTATCTGATTTTTGATCTGGTGCAGAATATGAAAATAATAGACTTTTCATATTTTTCACTGGATTGAAATATTTGGGTCATGTCACTGTCATTGTACTTTTCTATGTTAGCCATTTTAGATTTTAAATGGACTATATATCGTCATGAAAAGGCAATGCACTGGAATAAATAGTTTTAAATATTCATATTTTTTATTAATCGGCGCGATTCTGCTGAGTGGTTGTAACGACTCGGCAAATGATAATTCAAATACACCAGATACAGGTAAAAAGCCTGTAATGCGCTGTGCTCCATAAACTTAAATAATAAAAAGAACCTAATCATGATTACACGTCGTAAATTTTTAAATTACTCTTTAAATATGGGGTTTGGTGCTGCGGCATTGGCAGCGTTCCCATCTAGTATTCAAAAAGCTTTAGCAATTCCTGCAAATAATAAAACTGGAACCATTCAGGATGTCGAGCACGTTATTATTTTAATGCAGGAAAACCGATCTTTTGACCATTACTTCGGAACATTAAAAGGTGTTCGAGGGTTTGCTGATCGTTTTACGATTCCTTTGCCAAGTGGCCGGCGTGTTTGGGAGCAGCTTAGAAGTAATGGGCAAGTTCTAACGCCTTTTCACTTAGATGGTACAGCCAATAATGCACAGCGTGCAGATGGTACGCCTCACACATGGGATGACAGTCAGCTGGCTTGGGACAATGGGCGTATGGCGCACTGGCCAACCCACAAAACTGATATATCTATGGGTTATTTTAAAGAAAAAGAAATTCCATATCAGTTTGCGCTTGCGAATGCTTTTACGATTTGTGATGCCTACCATTGCTCTATGCATACTGGAACAGATGCAAACCGCTCTTTTCATTTAACGGGTACAAATGGGGTGACACCGACCAAGCGTTCATTTGTAAACAATGAGTGGGACTGGATTGATGGTAACCCAGCAACGGCAGACCGTGGTTATACATGGAAAACTTATGCCGAACGCTTAGAAGAAGCAGGGGTAAACTGGATTTGTTATCAAAATATGCCAGATGAGTGGGGTGATAACATGCTTGGTGCATTTCGTTCGTTTAGAAAGGCCAACATTGCATCTGGCTATCCTGTTTCAAGCGGTGGAGAGCCGAATAAACCGTATGCCGATACGGGTCAAAAACTACCGTATAAAGCCTATGATGCGGCTACTGATAATGCCAAAAATCCACTCTATAAAGGCATTGCAAATACGCTACCAGGTAATAAACCAGAAGAGTATCTCGACGCTTTTAAAAGAGACATTCGTGAAGGGAAGTTACCTCAAGTTTCTTGGATTAACGCGCCATCGATATACTGCGAACATCCAGACCCTTCAAGCCCGGTTCAAGGAGCTTGGTTTATTCAAGAAATTATTGATGCATTAACTGCTGTACCAGAGGTGTGGAGTAAAACGGCTCTGCTCATCAACTTTGATGAAAATGATGGTTACTTTGACCATATGCCATCGCCATCAGCACCATCTCGACTCAAAAACGGCCAGTACGCAGGTAAATCGACATTAAGCAGTGTTGATATGCAGGATGAATATTTTGATCATGCTGCACCTGAGGGGAGTCATTCACAGCCTACACCTGATGGACGAGTTTATGGCCCGGGTCCTCGTGTTCCGTTATATGTGATTTCCCCATGGAGCCGTGGTGGTTGGGTCAACTCACAAGTTTTTGATCATACTTCCGTGCTCATGTTTTTAGAAAAACGTTTTGGAGTAAAAGAGCCGAATATCAGTCCATACCGCCGTGCAGTGTGTGGTGATTTAACTAGTGCATTTAACTTTAAAACACCAAATGCAGATGTTTTACCGCAGCTGAATGGTAAACAAACACGTTTACAGGCTGATGAGTTAAGAGAAAATCAAGAAGCTTTACCAGCTGTGCCTGTACCCACGGATACAAAGTTACCGATTCAGCAAAGTGGTATACGTCTTTCACGTGCGTTACCTTACGAGTTGCATACCAGTGCACGCTGTAAAGCGGATGGCAAAGTGCAATTAATATTCTCTAATACAGGTACGCAAGCTGCGGTTTTTCATGTTTATGACAAACTCAACTTAGACCGTATTCCAAAGCGTTATATTGTCGAGCCGAATAAAACTTTAGATGATGAATGGGATGCTTTAAAAGATAACTTGGGTCGTTATGACCTATGGGTACTTGGTCCAAATGGCTATCATCGTCATTTCAAAGGGGATACTCAACGTATTGTTGATAGTGGCGTTAAACCTGAAATTCGAGTGTGCTATGACATTGCCAATGGTGATGTTTATGTCGAACTTATGAATGATGGTACTAAGGATGCGATCTTGACGGTAAAACCGTGTGCATATCGACAAGATGCGCCGTTACAACTTACCGTAAAAGCGGGACAGGTTGTTAAGCAGCATTGGGCTTTAGCTGATGTAGGGCATTGGTATGATTTTGAAGTTACGAGCCAGAGTGATCCGTATTATTACCGACGTTTTGCGGGCCGAGTTGAAACGGGTGAAGACTCTTTTAGTGATCCTGCAATGATGTAAGTTTAGGTGGGGCAAAAGAACAAATTAATTTTCTTTTTGCCCCATTTTTTATAATAAATAAGTTTTTAAAGCTTCACGAACTGACTCAGAAATTGGCACAGTCTTACGCGTTTCGCGATCAACAAATACATGTACAAAATGTCCTTGAGCTGAGGCTTGGTCTTGACCTTGTTTAAAGATCGCCAATTCATAACGTAGTGAAGTCGTACCGATTTTACCAATCGCAACACCTACTTGAATAATTTCAGGAAATGACAACTCTTGTAAAAAGCTACATGCTGAATCAACCACTAACCCGATTGATTTTGCTTCATGAATATCAAAACCTGTTTTTTGAATCAGTAAAACATTGGCTGCTGTATCAAAATAGCTATAGTAGGTCACATTATTTACATGACCGTAAATATCGTTATCCGCCCAGCGAGTTTGAATATCTAAAAAGAATTTAAATTGATCGCGGGTTTTTAAAACGGGTTTAGTCATCAATGAATCGCCTGATAAATTGCCAAAGCAGCGGCTTCTGTCATGTCACGTGGGTTATTTTGTAGTAAGCGGGTTTGCAACATGGCATCTTGAGCAAGTCTAGGTAAGCTAGACTCATCAATACCCAGATCTCTAAGTTTTAAAGTCAAACCACTACGGTCTAAATGGTTCTGCATATGGTCAATAAACAGATCACATAGACCATCGGTGCTGCCATTACTATATGGATCTAACCATTGCATAAGCTCTGCATAATATTGTTTAGCATGTGGTGCATTAAATTTTAATACTTCAACCAATACTAAGGCATTGGTGTGACCATGCGAAAGATGAAAATGTCCACCCAGTGGATAAGCTAAAGCATGTACCGCAGCAACGGGCGAGTTTGCAAATGCCTGACCTGCAAGCATTGAGCCGAACAGCATATTTTGCCTTGCTTCCAAATCATTGCCGTTCTTAAGAACTTTCGGTAAGTTATGATTTAGTAGCTTGAGTGCATGTTTGGCTAAAATATCGGTATAAATATTTTTCTTATGTTTAGAGGTGTATGCCTCAATGGCATGCACCATCGCATCAATACCTGTCGCAGCAGTAATATGGGCTGGAAGGTTTTGAGTAAAGGTTGCATCAAGAATTGCTGTGTCGGCATACAGTACTGGAGAGACAATACCCATTTTTGTTGTTTCACCAGTAGTCACAATTGAGATTGGCGTTACTTCTGAGCCAGTACCAGCCGTAGTGGGAATTAAAATAAGCGGAAGGCGAGTTGTAGTGACCTGGTTTAAACCATACATCTCTTGCAAATGTTGAGTTTGGTTGGGGTGTGCGAGTAAAGCAATAACTTTTGCAACGTCCAAAGAGCTACCACCACCAAAACCAATAATGACATCGACATTTTGCTGTTTTGCATAATTGGCTGCATGTAGTACTACTTGTTCAGGCGGATCAGCTTGCACATCAGCATAGATGACATATTCAATATTGAGCGTATCTAAAATTTGAAGGATGGGACGGTGTAATTGATTTTTAATCATGCCTGCATCGGTGACTAGCAATAACTTACGGTAAGCTTTTGACGACAAAACATTTTGTAATTCTTGTATAGAGCCTAAGCCAGAGATGATATTTGGAACGGTTTGAAATTGAAAATGGCTCATATACATTATTTCCTTATTTTTGAACATTATTGTTGAATGGCTCTATAAGATTCAATCTCTAAATAAGTTAGCATAAGAAACTTTAAAATAAAGTAGTTCTGACGTGACTATACTTTTCTTAAGCCTTGTGCTACCCATAGATAAATACTTTTTTGCAATGTTGGGTCCGACATGTAAGTGAGGATTACCAAAATATTTAAACCCTCGTCGAAAAGTGGGCTTTTTGTTATTTATAGTGTTCTGTAGATTTTCTGGAAAGCTTCTAATTTATATAATGCCTTAACAATTTATAATTTTATCGGTTCTAAAAAGTGAAAATTTCTAAAACTTTTCTTAGTATTATGGGATGTACGTGTTTGATGCTTAGCTCGGCAGCAATCGCGAAAACCAGCTCTAGTGTATATTCGCCTACAAAAGGTGTAATTTGTGATAAATATATTTGTGCTGACAAAAAAGGTGTATCTAAAAAACTTACAGCTAAATACTTAGGCACTTATAAAGCGAATAAAGCCTTCTCTCAAGGTGATTTTGATACTTCAGCGTTTACGCTCTCAAATGGTGTGTTCTGTGATACTAAAACGAAACTATGCCATGTCGATCGATACTTTGAGAATGGGCATCTCAGTAAAATTGATAGAACTATGACAGATAAACTTTTCAAAAATAAATGATTTTTCTATTGCAGAAATGAGGTAAATATCTCTGATAGATGAGTCTATCAAAGTAAAATTAAATCGCAAAAGACCCCGCTAACTATCGACTAATGGCGGGGTTTTTTATTATTAAGTATTTCTGTAATATCAATTTAATAGTATAGGGTGAAAAAATACTAAATGATCAGGGGTAATAATTAATAAGGGAGAGTTTAGTTTTCGGTAGGATCTTTTCTGATTGGGAAGGGAAAAAAGATCTTTTTATTATTAAGAAAAAACATAATTTTTAGGTGGAATTTAAATAGTGATGTACACAATTAGATATGTTCATCGGAACAACACTTACTATATTGCTTCGAACAATAAAGGAAATTTTATTATTCTTGAGTCACTTGATTCAGAGTTTCGTATGGGCCATCAAATTTCATATGATGGTGAAAAAGTATTTAATCTGACACTAAACGATGAAACAGATGCAGTCATTAAACTGGAGAGTAACGAAAAAGGCGCATATGAGTACTTACATTCAGTTAAGTAAATAAGCTTTTTTATTCTTAAGTATTTCTGTAAGATCCCCGAGTTGCTTTAAACAACAATAAACCTGAATGATCAGCGCAAAAGTCATAAGGGGAAAGCCTACTTGAAAGAGTAGGCTTTTTTTATATTGTGTCTCGTGTTCTTTGAAATGGCTGAGTCATAAGAAAGAACAAAGACCAAATAGTTTATCGACTGATTTATCAACTTTTAATCTATTGATAAACATTATTTTCCTTTTCAACCCATGTGAGTTTTGACAAAATGCAACAAGTCACAATGGTCAATGCGGTTGTCACAAATTTATACTTTGTTAAGATTTTGCATGCCCCCAATTTATTTTTATTTAATTCAAAAGTTTGGATGTAATTTCTAATGGAAACACAATATAAGGTGTTATGTGTCTGTTTAGGAAATATTTGCCGTTCTCCCACGGCTGAGGTGGTTTTCAGACATTATTGTGATGCTCATCAACTCAGTGTTATTGTCGATTCAGCTGGAACCAGTAATTATCATCCAAATAAAGCGCCTGATCAGCGCAGTCAGTTGCATGCTAAAAAAAGAGGCTATGACTTATCGTCTTTACGAGCAAGACAGCTTTCAACTCAAGACTTTTTAGAGTTTGATTTGATTTTAGCAATGGATCATCAAAATTTTGAAGATATTCATGTAGTACTGCAAAGAGCAGTCTCACAATTTGGCGCTCATCAAATTCGTGCAAAAGTAGCTTTAATGAGTGAGCATGATCCTGAATATCCACAACAAGCGTTGCCAGATCCTTATTATGGCGGTGCGGATGGCTTTGAGCGTGTACTCAATCAATGTGAGTCTAGTAGTTTGGCGTGGGTTAATATTTTAAAAAACAATTGAATGTTTAAGAATAGGTTTTTCAATACAATGCAAATTCAGAATCAAGTACAGCTTAAGCCATTCAATACCTTAAGTTTAGATGCAACTGTTTCTCACTATACTAAAGTTGCCAACATTCACGATATTGAAGAAGCTTTAGATTTTGCAGAGCAGCATCAGTTAAATGTACTTGTATTATCGGGCGGTAGTAATATGTTGCTGCCGCAGCAGATCAATGCTTTAGTAATTCATCTTGATATTCAGGGAATTGAAGTTTTATCAAACGAGCATGATTTTGTTCGGGTTAAAGTTGGTGCAGGCCAAGTCTGGCATGATTTTGTTTTATACAGCACTGAACAGAACTGGTTTGGTTTGCAAAATTTAGCCCTTATTCCGGGCTTAGTCGGCGCTTCACCCGTACAAAATATTGGGGCTTATGGGGTAGAGGTGGGCGAGTTTATTGAGTCAGTACAAGTGTATGACCGTAAATTAAAGCAAACTCAAACAATTTTAGCGGCTGACTGCCATTTCGCCTACCGCCATAGTATTTTTAAAGATGATCCAAACCGCTACATTATTACGCATGTCACTTTTAAATTACTTAAACAGCCACATTTAAAACTTAACTATGGCGATTTGAAACAAGCAGTTGGAGATAATCAGACTGCTGAAAATTTACAAAATCAGGTCATCCATATTCGTCAAAGTAAACTTCCTGATCCAAAAGAATATCCAAATGTAGGTAGTTTCTTTAAAAATCCGATTGTTAGCCCTCAAGAGTTTGAGCGCTTAGTCGCACAATTCTCAACAATTCCTCATTATCCTCAAGCGAATGGAAACGTTAAAATTGCTGCAGGATGGTTAATTGATCAGGCGGGTTGGAAAGGGAAACAACTCGATATGGTGGGGATGTTCCATAAGCAGGCATTAGTTTTGGTGAATTATGCCAATGCATCTCTTACTGATGTAAAGAAAACTTATCAGGCTGTACAACATGATGTTGATCAGCGTTTCCATATTATGTTAGAACCAGAGCCTGTTCTTTATAACAGTTTAGGTTTAATTGAAAATCATACGGAATAGTTTTATGCCAAAAGTACACTTAATGGTACGTTTAGTCCAAGTAGTCACCGTACTATTTGTGCTATTAGGCTGTTTCGTGGTTTTTTTATATTCGCCGTTTTATTCAAAACTTATTGTAGCTGGCCTTAACTATTTTGTTCCTGTTGACGTTAATCAGGTTGCTGCTGAAAGCCAAAGACAGGCTTCGTTAAGTGAGCATGATAATTTAGAGCCAGGTTCGAATTTATGGATCGCTCGTCAGGCCTATTTAAAACTGACAGAGCAAGCGTTACGTGAAAAAAGAACATCTGATCTGACCTATATTCAAGAGAATTATAAAGCTTTACAGCAAATTATTCTTTTAGAAGAAAAGGAACAGGATACAGAAGAACAGGAAACCACGGTAACCGTTCCTCTAGTCGCTAAAAATTCAGAAATTGATGCTGCAGATGAGGCGAGTAGCCCTGTTGATGAAACACTTTTTATTAATAGTTCTGAAAATAAGGCACTTACCGAGCAATATACAGAGTTTTTAGCAAGAAAACCTGTAGTACCAGAGCATCAAGAAGCTGTCAGTGAACCTGAACAGAAAATCGAATATGTACGTAAAAATCCAATACCTGTACAACCTAAAAAGTTATCAGAGCCTTATGCAATTGTTGTGTTGGGTGGAGGATTAACTTTAGATAAAAATGGTAAAGATATTGTTGTTAATGGCTATACGCGTTTGCGATTAGAAAAAACTTTAGAAGTTGAAAAACAAAATCATTTACCTATTGTGCTGAGCGGTGTAGAAGCGCCTTATATGCAAGCTTGGTTAAAAGAGCGCGGTGTTGATGCCAAGCTATTAGAAAAGCGCAGTATGAATACATGTGAAAATACTCGTTTTAGTTCTCTATTGCTTCAGAAAAAGGGTGGAGCACCGACGGTCATGCTGGTTACAGATGAATATCATATGCCGCGTACACGCCGACTGTTTGCCTTAAATGGTATTGAAACTATTCCTGTTGTGGCTCCAATGCCAACTCCACTGACGCGCTGGCAACCAAGTGTACAAAATTACGATCATAGCCGCCGTGCAAATTATGAATTACTTGCGACAATTCGCGACATGTTGTTTGGCTCAAGTGATTGTCGAGAGGTTCCTTAATGTCAGATATTCCATTTCTCAATCCTGCCGTATTAAAACAATTAGATTTACCGGTTCCTAACCGTGATCTTACACCGCAGGTCTTGAGTCCACTTAATTTAAATACATTAGAAGAACCTTCTCGTGATTTGTTAGCTTACCGCAAATTATATGGTTTACATTTACTTGAGTGTGACCATTGGCAGGGCTATGTTCAAATGCCTTTATTCCGTTTGCATGTACAAGTTTTCAAACCCAAAGTAGAAAAAATACAAGGTACAGTTTGCCTATTGCATGGCTATCTTGAACATAGCGGTATTTATCAGCCAATTATCCGTGAAATTCTTGAGCAGGGTTTTAGCATCATTACTTATGATTTGCCTGGCCATGGATTAAGTGATGGTTCACCGGCCAGTATTAAAAATTTTGATCACTATCAGCAAGTTTTGATGGCTGTTTATCAATATGTAAAACATGCAGATCAATTGCCAAAGCCATGGGTCGGTATCGGTCAGAGTACGGGTGGTGCAATCTGGATGCATCACTTATTGGAATATGCTGAAAAACGTCAAGATCCGATTGTAGATCGAGTACTTTTACTTTCTCCTTTGATTCGACCGGCAAAAACTGCATGGTGGCATAACCCTGTTGGATTGGGCATTATTCGCCGTATTAAGCGTCAAGTACCAAGACATTTTAGACGTAATAATCATAATCCTGAATTTTTACGTTTCATTCGCTTAAAAGATCCGTTGCAACCCCGAATGATGGGAATGGACTGGATTTTGGCTATGTCAAAATGGATGCAGGAAATGGAAGCGCGACCTGCTTGCCGTATCCCAGTCTGGCTTGCACAAGGTGCTCTCGATCAAACGGTTGATTGGCGTTACAACATTGAATTTATTCGTCGTAAATTTAGGCTGCAAACGTTATTAATGCTTGAAGAAGGCTCTCATCAATTAATTAATGAGCGTGCGGATATACGTGCGGCTTTAACAGGGTTGATTCCGGCCTTTTTACATGCAAAGCCAAAACATTTTTATTATTAAAAATAATGCATCTATCCAAAAATTTTAGATAGATGCATGACTGAATCTGGGGGCTTTTTTTTAATTTTTGATAAAGCTGTATGAAGCATTTATAGGGAGAGGGTGTCCCCCTATAAATACTTAACTGATAAAATTAATATCAATTAAAAATGATTAGCATCCGCCATATTCCACATTCGATAATAAAAATTATCATCGTCATTATTAAGTTCAGATTGTAAAAGTTCACCTTCTTTTAAGAAAAAATGCAATTGAGCATAGTTCTTAATTTCACGGTCATTTACACGCTGAGCCAAATGATGGGCTTTAATATCAGAAGGATGACGTAAACCAGCAGCAGCAATCATTTCTGATAGTGCATGCAATGTGTTTTTATGGAAATTAAATACTCGTTCTGATTTAGTCGGTACATCAATTGCCTTTTGACGATCTTTATCTTGGGTTGCAACGCCTACTGGGCATTGGTTGGTATGACAGCTTTGTGCCTGAATACACCCGACGGCAAACATGAAACCGCGTGCTGAGTTAACCCAGTCAGCACCGAGTGCAAAAGTGCTGGCGATATCAAATGCACTAATGATTTTACCACTAGCACCAATTTTAACTTGATCTCTTAGCCCTGCACCCACAAGAGTGTTATGGACAAAGCGTAAGCCTTCGCGTAATGGCGTGCCAATATTATCACTAAACTCAATTGGTGCTGCACCAGTACCACCTTCAGAACCATCCACAACAATAAAGTCGGGAACAATTTTTGTTTCAAGCATTGCTTTAACAATACTCATAAACTGCCAAGGTTGGCCAATACACAGTTTAAAACCAACTGGCTTGCCGCCAGATAATGTTCGCAGCTTCTGTAAGAAATGCATCATTTCAATTGGGGTAGAAAAACTAGAATGCTTAGCAGGAGAAATACAATCATGATCGCGTGAAACGCCACGGATTTGGGCAATTTCTTCGGTAATTTTATGCTTAGGTAAGATACCACCATGGCCCGGTTTTGCACCTTGTGAAAGCTTTAATTCGATCATTTTGATCTGTGGCAATTGAGATTGTTTAGCAAATTTTTGCTCGTCAAATTTTCCATCTAGGGTACGACAACCAAAATAACCACTGGCAATTTGCCAAACAATATCGCCGCCATTTTCGAGATGATAAGGGCTTAAACTTCCTTCGCCAGTATCATGATAAAAACCGCCTAATTGTGCTCCTTTATTTAGTGCACGAATTGCATTCGCACTTAAACTACCAAAGCTCATGGCAGAAATATTCATAATAGAGGCGCTATACGGTTGAAGACATTGTGCATTACCCACCTGAATACGGAAACTTTTGGGATCTGCAGGTGGGCAAGGGCTTATTGAGTGAACAATGAAGCGATAATTTTCTTGATAGACATCGATGATTGAACCAAAAGGTTTATCTGCATTTTCATTTTTAGCACGTTGATAAACTAAGCTTCTTTGCATCCGTGAAAAAGGTAGAGCGTCTTGATCCGCTTCAATAAAGTATTGGCGAATTTCAGGGCGTATATCTTCAAACAAAAAACGAAAATGCCCCATAATTGGGTAATTTCTTAAAATTGAATGTTTATTCTGCAAAACATCATAAAGACCTAATAAGCTTAGGGCGCCTGTAACCACCCATAAACCGTTAAGGAGAGTGTCAGAGACAAAATAGTAGATACTATGAGGGGTATATACAGTACGAAACCACGTAATACTGAGCGCAGTAAAAATACATAAAAACCAAATAGAATGGCGTGAGAAAAATGTATTGAGAAATTTATGTCGAATGATTTGTGCTGGACTCGCCATATTGGAACAAATTCCTAATGTTTTACTGGCACATACCTTGCCAAGAAGCAAGTCAAACTACAAGTATGGAATTGTTAGCTCACACCTAAAATAAAATATAAAATCCACACAAATAATAAAAATTAAGAGGAATTATTTATTTTGGATAAATTCCATTTTTAAAATGTGAAATTACTAGGAGCTGAGAATTAAATTTTTTGCTTTTTATTGTCTTTTCTAGATCTCTTAATTAATTTAAAAAATCTAATATATTTTTTAATTTTACATAGCGAATTGGATTGGGGGAAAGAGGATGACTTAATTTAGATTTAAAGCGAAATTTTGAATATACCGGAATTTATAAGAGGATCTTATCGATAATGTTGTTTTAGGATGAGTAAAAACAGAAAAAGACAAATTAAAAAAATAAGAAAAAACATCTGATGATTAAATACCTTATGAATATTAAATGTATTTTTACACAAGTTAACAGATTATACAAATTAAATTACAGTTCCCTTTTCCTTATTTTTTTTCTTTCTTATCCATAAAAAATGCTTTTAGAGACAATTGAACTATCAGTAATTTAGTTATTTGTATTGCAAAACAAAGTGTTAAAATTAAAGAGTTGGGATGTTTTGATATATGACTATCTCTAATTTTAACCTATTGAAAATGCCAAGGTTTATAACGTGTTCCAACCACTTACCATCCAAACTCGACTCGGCGGATTCTACTTTTTCTACTATTCCATTGTGGGTACATTCATGCCTTATTGGAATTTATATCTTCAAGATCAGGGATTTAATTATCAAGAAATTGGTGTTTTATCCTCAATTGCGATTGTAACGCGTTTTTTTGCTCCTTTAGTTTGGGGGTGGATTGCTGACAAATCTGGTAAACGAATGTTGCTTGTTCGGGTAGCAACTTGGATGGAGTCGTGTATATGGTTGGCTATTTTTATAGTGCCAAATACTTTTCAATCAGTTGCTTTGCTTATGCTTATTTTTAGTTTCTTTCAAAATGCGATTTTAGCTCAATTTGAGGGAGTTACTTTATTTTGGTTGGGTGATCAAAAAGCTAAACTTTACGGCAAAATTCGTAAGTGGGGGTCTGTTGGGTTTATTGTTGGGGTATTCACTATTGGAGCAATTTTAGAAATAGTACCTATTTCAATGCTCCCAATTTTACTATTAATTATCGCGTCTCTAGCGTTTATTTGGTCTTTCACAATCCGCGAACCTGATAGCGCACCTACTTCCCAAAAATATTTAGAATCTTTACTTCCTGTTCTTAAGCGCCCAACAGTGGCTGCTTTTTTTGCAATTGAATTTATTCTACTTTTTTCGCACGCACCTTTTTATAGTTTCTATAGTAATTTTCTGAAATCTTTGAATTTCAATACGACTGAAATTGGATTTTTATGGGCTATGGGCGTTTTTGCTGAAATTTTTATGTTTTCAATTGCCTCAAAGATTTTTCAACGCTTTTCGTGGCGCAGTTTAGTGATTGTGTGTCTGCTGGTGACGAGTATACGTTGGATGCTAGTTGCAGTATTTTCACATTATTTTATTGGTCAACTTTTTGCTCAGTGTTTACATGCCTTTAGTTTTGGTTTATTTCACTTGATTGCAATGAGGGTTATTTTTCAAAACTTCTCAGCGGGGCAACAGGGCCGCGGACAAGCACTTTACAGCACGATGTGGGGATTAGGGGTAGCCTTTGGTAGTGTTTTAGCTGGGCACTTCTGGAAAATTCTTTCTGGTGAAGTCATTTTTATGTGTGCAAGTGCGGTAGTGCTATTAGGCTTAGGTTTTGTGACGTGGCTTCCCAAACAAATCGACTCTTCCACATAAGTTTGAGGTGAGATAAAACTTTAATAACTTTGTATTGAAAAAAGCAAATAAATATAAAAATTGTTTGATGAGCTATAGTCGCACGTTACAGTTGAAAAATATTGTTTTTATATGGTTATGGAGCAATGATTTTCTAAAAAAATATGCTAACTTAAGTTCATGCGTTTAATGATTAATAAATCTATGAAAAATATTTATATTATTGGATTATTGTGGGCTTGTTCTGGTTTAGCTGTGGCAGAAACAGCTACTCAACAGCCAGCCGAACAACCTGTTCGGACTGCAAGTAATCCTAACGCTATACGTATTGTTACGCGTCCTGAAATTATGGGATTATGGGGAATGGAAATTCCAAATAATAAGAAATGTGTGGAATATTATAACTTTCGTAGTAGTAATGATGTAGTGATCAAAAGCGGTCAGGAATGGTCTTATGGTATTTATGAATATCAACCATCTGATGATCCTAAAGAACAGCTAGCCGCTTTAGTGATGCAAATTAAATTTGATAATAATAAAGTAGATTGTTCTGGTCAGAAGCAAGACCAAACAGGTGATGTCTCACAATATTTTGTACAATGGAAAAACGACCATACCATCAATTTCTGTTCAACAGCTAAAGGTGAGCAGTGCTTTGCCACTTTACGTCGTGTATTACCATAAAATGGTAGATATAAAAAAGCCTCTTAAAAATAAGAGGCTTTTTTTATTATGCAGTTTCAGCTTTCTTTTCTTCCACTTGCTTTAACAAGTGTTTTTCAAGGTAATGGATATCCATTGCTTGAGAGCAGAAGCTGTTATCTTGCAAAATAAGATCTTTATGTAAAGGAATATTTGTTTTAATTCCCGTAAGGATCATTTCATCTAGTGCTTGACGCATACGAGCAATTGAAGTTTCACGGTCTTTACCATGAGAAATCAATTTAGCAATCATAGAGTCATAGTAAGGTGGAATGCTGTATTCTGGGTAGATATGAGAATCTAAACGAATACCAGCGCCGCCTGGTGCATAGAAACTTTCAATTTTACCTGGTGAAGGTAAGAATGTTGTTGGATCTTCTGCATTGATACGGCATTCAATTGCATGTCCTTGAACTTTAATATCTTCTTGTTGAAGCTCTAGTCCTAGGCCACCTGCAATACGTAACTGTTGTTCAATAATATCGACACCAGTAACCATTTCAGTTACAGGGTGCTCTACCTGAACACGAGTATTCATTTCAATGAAGAAGAATTCACCGTCTTCAAATAAGAATTCAAACGTACCAGCACCACGATATTGCATTAACTGACAAGCATGAACACAAGCTTCTAAAATATCAGCTCGAGCTTGCTCTGGTAGGTTTGGTGCAGGTGCTTCTTCTAGTACTTTTTGATGGCGACGTTGTAATGAACAGTCACGGTCATATAAATGGATTGCATGACCATTACCATCACCAAGAACTTGAACTTCGACATGGCGAGGTTTTTGTAAGAAGCGTTCCATGTAAACGGTATCATCACCGAACCACATTTCTGCATCGCGCTGTGCTGCTTGAACTGATTCAAGTAGTGTATCTACACGCTCAACAATACGCATACCACGACCACCACCACCAGAAGCCGCTTTAACAATAAGCGGGAAGCCGATTTCTTTCGCTTCTGCCAAGGCATTGTGGATGGTTACTGCGTGGTCGCAACCTGGTACAGTAGGTACGCCAGCTTTTTTCATGGCAACAATCGCAGAAACTTTATTCCCCATAAGGCGGATATGTTCTGGACGTGGACCAATAAAAGTAAAGCCTGAGCTTTCTACAATTTCAGCAAACTCAGCATTTTCTGAAAGGAAACCATAACCCGGGTGAATAGCATCAGCACCGGTAATTTCTGCAGCAGTAATAATTGCCGGGATATTTAAATAGCTATCACTACTTGCGCCCGGACCAATACATACTGCTTCATCAACAAAACGTAAATGCATCAAATCCTTATCGGCATCTGAATAGATACCAACAGTCTTGATTCCTAATGTTTTGCAAGCCCGGGTAATACGTAAAGCGATTTCACCACGGTTTGCAATTAAAACTTTTTGCAACATAGACGTCCCCGGGGTAATTACGCGCGATAACGGAATAAAGGTTGACCGAATTGGATAACTTCACCATTTTTCACTAAAATTTCTTCAATCACGCCACTTTGAGTTGCTTCAATTGGGTTCATGATTTTCATTGCTTCAATAATACCCAAAGTTTCACCAGCAGATACTGTTTGACCTACTTTAACAAATGGTGCTTCGCCTGGGCTTGGAGCAGCGTAGAACACGCCAACCATTGGAGAAGTTTCAACTGCTCCACGCGGTGTTTTTGCAACTGGTGCTTCTGCAACAGGAGCAGCCGGAAGTGCTACACCAGCCGCAGCAACGACAGGATTGCGACGAGTTAAAGCGATTGATTGATCACCTTCTTTAACTTCGATCGCTTGCAAGTCAGACTCAATCATTAAATCGATGAGTTTCTTAATTTTGCGGATATCCATGGGCGACTATTCCTAAACTAGTTTGGGTTAGATGGTTGAATTTTTTCAATAGCGTAATCGAGTGCAAAACGATAGCCTTTTGCACCTAAACCACAAATCACGCCAATTGCTTTATCAGATAAATAAGAATGATGTCTGAATGCCTCTCTTGCATGGACATTAGACAAATGAACTTCAATGAATGGAATTGCAACGCCAAGTAGGGCATCACGTAGAGCAACTGAAGTGTGGGTGAGGGCAGCAGGGTTAATAATAATAAGTTTTACGCCTTCAGTTTGTGCCTGATGAATACGATCAACAATGGCACCTTCCCAGTTGCTTTGAAAAGTATCTAATGTGATTGAAGCTTGTTGAGCTTGGCTAATAAGTTGTTGGTTAATATCATCTAAGGTAAGATGACCATATACTTCTGGTTCGCGTTTTCCCAGCAAATTCAAATTCGGTCCATGAATCACCAAAATGGTCGAACTCATTCAGATTGCTCCAGCTCTAAAGTTGCAAATATTCTTTGCAAGATGTCTGCAAAGTTTGCTTATTATGGCATATGTTTCTACAATTTTTTTATAATTTGTTTTCATCATCGCAGAAAGGGTATACCAAATTCGGCTTATATATTGTAAATTTTGCGATGATTTAGCAATGTTAAAAAATGACAAAATTTCAAGTAATTTAATGGAGCTTATTTTAAACTGAATTGACAAAAACAGTTCATGTATTTTGTGTAACGGCTATAGAGTTCTCTCCAATCACTAATAGCTCATTCCATCGAGTTAGATAATTTTTTGAACGGTGACATTGTTTCATATGCCAAGATGGATTACGGGAATGATAACCGACTTGTAAATAGTGACTACCGAATCGGTTACGAACTGTGCTGAGTGTTTGCATTAATTGTTGTCTTTGCTGAATCAACTCAAGAGGTTGCCATAAATCATCAATGTGATGTTGACGGGGATGCAAACCACAAAATAAAACTCCAATCTTAATGTATTTTTTATTTTCTTTATATAAAACATCTATTTGCTGCATAGCTGCTTTTGTTAATATGCATAAATCATCTGTGGCATAATTTAAGCCTATCGCTTGAGAAGACGCTTTTTTATAAGGTGGTTTATCTATTTTTTCATAAAGCATGACCTGAACGCAGGCGCACAGCTGTTCTTGTTTCATTAAACGGCGATGAGCTCGGTTAAGATGAAAAATAAGCGCTTGTTTAATAATCTCAATGTTGGACAAAGCTTGAGCAAAACTACGTGTAGCTAAAATTCGTTTGGTGACGATGGCAGGATCGTCAAGTTGAATACAGGATTGGCCTTTTAGCTCACGAATGGTACGTGCCATAACCACAGAAAAAGCTTTTGCTAGATGATGCTCATTGGCAAAAGTTAAGTCTAAGCATGAATAAATCTCATAGCTACGTAATTGTTTGACTAATTGATGGCCAATTCCCCAGACTTCTTTGACTGAAGTGTGTTGCATGAGGTCTTCAAGAAGCAGAGGATCTAAAGTAGTGAAATTACAAATTTTATTAAAGCTTGGAATCTTTTTAGCATAGTGATTGGCTAATTTTGCTTGAGTTTTTGAATATCCGATGCCAATACAGCAAGGTAAGCTTAACCAACTTTCTAGAGTTTCTACGACTTTGGCACAGTAAGATTGGATATCTAGAGATTGAAGGTAAGGGGTAAGGCGAATAAAACATTCATCTATAGAATAAGCTTCTAAATCATCGGGCGAGAAAAACTCACCAAGAACTGAAAAAAAGCGACGCGACATCTCGGCATATAAAGTGTAGTTGCTTGAATAGACGTGTACACCTGCTTGAAGAGCGTCTTGCTCGATTTGATACCATGGAATACCCATTTTGATACCCATATTTTTTGCTTCTTCACTACGTGATACAACACATCCATCGTTGTTAGAAAGTACTACGACTGGTAGACCAATAAGTTTGGGATTAAATAGTCGCTCACAACTCACATAACAATTATTAATGTCTACGAGCGCGTAAATTTCGCGGTGTGAGATTTCCATTATGATTTGCCCCATTAAGAATATTGGTAAAACTACATATTGATATAGTTTTCATAAACACAGTGATGGGAAGTATAGGATGAAAAAGTTGTATCTTGAATATGTAACAAAATCAAGTTAACAAAATTTTTAGCAGAATGCTAGGGTGGTTCTGTGGGTTTAACTTAGGTTAACCATGGAAAAAATAGATAAGGAATTAATATTTTTAATAAAAAAGGAGATCGCATGGATCTCCTTTTTGTGACACATTCAATGTCAGTTTTTGATTACCATTTATGGCTATAAGAAACTTTCAGCGTTGCACCATTTGCCACTAAATGGCTAGTGTTATCGCTAGTTCGTAATAATTGGCTATAGAGAGGATAGTACTTGCGGTTAAACATGTTCTCTAAACCAATCGTCACAGTGTCTTTTTTGTTAAGCGCAAAGCTACTGATTAAATCTGCTGTTGTATAAGTTTTTACATCATAGCGACCAAAACTATTTTTGCCATTTAAGCGGTAATCTTCTGAACCGAAGTAAGTAGCTTGTAGGCGGTTGGTCCATGTTTCAGTTGGACTATAAGAAATATAACCCGTTAGTTTTAATGGTGGAATACGGAAGCCTGTCATGTCTTGTTCAGCACCGTTTTGAGGTTTTTCACGACCTTTCATCCACGTAACACTACCACCAGTTCCCCAAACATTAGCATCGTCAATATAGTCAAAAGTTGCTTCAACACCAGTGACTTTCTCTTTGGTTCTAGTAAGGGCCAGACCATTGCTGAAAGATTGCACAGCGCCTAGATCAGAAGTAGAGTGGAAGACTGCTAAACTTGAAGAGAAATTGTTGAAGGTTCCTTTCCAGCCCAATTCATAGTTATCAACTTTTATAGGTTCTAAAAATGAAGATGATAATTCATAATTTTTTTCCTTATTAGTATTATCTGCATTACGAATAATTACACCAACATCGGGTAATTGAAAACCTTGGTTAAACGATGCATAAATCGAGTGCTGGTCATTTGGAGAGAAAGTCAAATTGGCATTGTATAACCATGCATCAGCTTTTACTTTCCCACCTTGATATACATAAGGGTTTGGCTTATATGATTGTGTTTTAGGATCAAATTGTGATAATGGAATAAAACTATCAATTTGGGCATAGCTATCTTCATAGCGTGTACCTGCTTCAGCCGACCATTGGTCATTAAAGCGATGTTTTAACTGTACAAAGCCACCAACACTTTGTGTGGTAAGTTCAGGTAAATAAATGAGCTTACCAGTTTTTACAAAATCTAGGCCACCAGATTGGTCATAAATATCAGGATTGAAAGTATCTAAAGGCATTTCGCTTTTTTCACGGCTAAAGTCACCACCCCAAACCAGTGAGGTGTCACCTAAAAACTCAAGCGGTGTGGTAACAGTTAAACGGCTACCGAGTATGTTATTTTCTTGATAGATTTGGTCTACGTTTCCACCCCGATTCGGATTTTTTCGTGCATCAAATGGTGAAAAACGTGTAAAGAAGTCGCGATAATAAATTTGTGCATCAACCTTATTACCAAAAAAGTCTTTATGGTTATAAGTTAAATTGTAGATCTGGTTTTCGTTTTTATTTTGGTCTTTGAGCTTTAAGCCTTTAATTGCTTTCGCTGGTACGGTTCCAGCAGGGGCATTCTTCACACTTGGGTCAGATGCATAATCTGAGTCTTGCTCGGCATTATAATAGTTTGCAGCGAATTGTAGGTATTGGTTGTCATCAATATGATAACCAAGTTTACCACCTACGCTGTAAGCATCGGCATCATATAAATCGCCTTGACTTGGTTCCGGTGCAACACGGTCACCACTTGCATCGTACGGACTACCAATACGTTGGTAACCAAAGTCGAGCGCATAGTCAAAAGCGTTAAAGCTGCCTGTGAAATATTGATGAATATCGCCACTTAAAGCATTAGAACGGAAATTTGTTAAAGGTGTTTGAAGTCCAACAACTGTTTTTGCTGTAGGTTCGCCACCAGCCGCTTTCGTGGTAATTGAAATAATACCACCTGCAGCGCCACCACCATAAATTGCGTTACTGCCTCGAATCACTTCAATGTTGGCAATACTTTCAGGGTCAATTGCTGAAAGTCCGCGTGATGTGTCACGTGTAAGGTTCATTGGTACGCCATCAACCAAGATGAGGGCATTACGGCCACGTAAAGTTTGACCGTAATCGGTAATGGTTCGGCTTGAATCTGACAGGCCCGGTACGGCTTTTGCTAAAACGGTTGCAATACTTCCAGATGAACCATTTCTTAAAAGTTCAATTTGTTTTTCATCTAGCTTGGTGACTTGTTTGGCAGAGGTAGAGAGTTCATCTGCGCGTGAAGCAGTAATTGTAATTGTCGGGAGAGCTTCGGGTTTCTTTTCTGTTTCTGTAGTTTCAGCAGGTGAAGCAGCAAAAGCTGAATTGGAAAGAATAATGGCCCCACCAAGTGAAAGGAGTGGAATGATATTTTTTACTTCAGACTTCCTCGTAAAAAGTTTGTGACTTTTTATCTTATTTACCATTGTCTCGCCCTGAGAGTGATTTTAAATTTGTCGAATTATAAGTGAGAATGATTGTAATTCACAATATCGTTGTTGGACAAAAAATAATAAAATTTATTTTTATTAATTGTTGTGTAGAGGAAGGTGCACCCATCGCTCTACACAACTGAAAATTTATGAGATTTCTTTATAAGAATTCAAATGATTTTGATGGGCACGGCGAATAATGCTGCGGTCATCACCGAGTACAAAAAGCTGAACGGATTGTTGTTTCCACGCTGCAATATCTTCAGGTTGGCGCGGAATAGCACAGAAATGCTTTTGACTATTTTTAGTCTTTATATACATCTCTTGAACTTTTTCTTTCACTTTTGGATGGCTAGATTGCCATGGCATTCCCATAGATTGAGAAAGGTCGGCAGCACCTTCCAGAATAATATCAACGCCTTCAACTTTTAATATTTCATCTAGTTGTTCTAGTCCTTCTAAGCTTTCTATCATGGTAACGACAACCGTTTCGTTTGCTGCGTGTTGAACAAAACTAGCTAAATCATCTATGCCATATCGATTTAACCTTGTCGAGTTGAGTCCTCTTTGCCCAAGCGGCATATAGTGGCAATAGTTCACAGCTTCTTGAGCTTGCTGAGCATTTTCAATACGCGGAAAAACAATACCCGTTACCCCTGCATCGAGCAGAGGTAGAACTAAATGGTTGGTGTTTAACGGCACCCTGACAAAGACATCAAGACTCATGGCTCTAGCGGCTAAAATCATGGTCTCGACTTGAGACGTACTAAATAAAGTATGTTCCAAGTCGATAATAATAAAGTTGTAACCCGCAAGTGCCATTTGCTCGACATTAATCGGAGAAGCTACGGAACAAAAGATTCCGTAGAGCGTCTCGCCATTTGCTATTCGTTTCTTAAAAGAAATCGAATGTTTATTCATATTCAATTTCCTTAATAAGGCTGAGCGGGTTCGGCGTGGTTTGTACTCTTAAGCGAATTTCTGGAAGGAAACGGCGGCTTGCGAGCTGTTCAATATCAATGGTGTCATCTGTAAAGTTAAACAATTCATATCGCTCGGCAAACTCTGGGTGAGCTTCTTTATGCTGATTAATAATGGTTCTTAACATGGTCCAGAATTTGATTTCATCGAAGTCATAATGTTCATTTAAGAAAATCGCTAACTCAGCCAGATTTACAAACCAAAGCGCATCTTGAGTAAAGTCTCTTAACTCATTTGGAGAGTGGGTTTCCAAGAACGAGTTCGGGTTAATCTTGGCGTGCTCTTTTGGCGCATCTTGTAAGTTGGGTAAAAGGCTCGGCTCACGTAAAAGATGACGACTAAAACGAATTCCATCATGGAAATCTTTCAAAGCCGCTTTAACGGGTAAGCCATTTTTATGAATTAGTACCATGTTTTGTGCATGTGACTCTAAAGCAAGGCCGTGGCACCACAAAATATGCATGATGGGTAAATAAGCATTGGTAAGTAATTTTTCTAACCAGAACTCAATACCATACTCTTGGATCCACTCATCGATTAGTGGTTTTTGGTCCGTATCAACTTGCATTAGACCCGTTACAGGCGTTGCTGATTCGCCTTCTTTTAAGTAGCTGTAAATACTTTCGCGCCAAATACAAGCCAGTGCGCCGTATTGAACAGGAAGCGCAATTTGCTGGTTCACTGAAAGACCGCCGATCTCTCTTAAAATAACAGGCTTACGCTGTTTTTCTAAAATATGGTCTTGTTCAACAATGTTATAAAGCCAGTCACTCATTTTTGCCGCATTTTGGACGGTATGTGGTGCTAATACACGAGAGGTAGAAGTATTGACCAAGTTCATTGCCAATTTAAGAGAAAGCGCCGAGATATCACTAATATTTGATAAGGTTCGAATGGACTGTTGCGGTAAATAAGTCGGACCTTCAATATCTAACGGGATGATCAGTTGGTTGCTAATAGCATCTTGATAATATAATTCAATAATTTTATCCCACTGCCACGGGTGAATTGGGGTAAGGATATAATTTTTAAACTCTACATTTTGCTCTTTCAATTGATCATTGATAGTTTGCAGATCTTTCTCTGAAAAATGCTGTTTATAAAGCTGCTCTAAGTTAATGGTTTCACTTAAAACCAGTTTGCATAAACTGTTATGAGTCGCCACCCATTGAACCGTAAAACCTTCGGAAAGCTCTGGTGCATACTTTTGATTTTCTTTTAAATCGAAGCCGATACGAGACTTAAAACTCGGGTGATATAAATGTGCATTGGTAATCCGTGCTTCTTGTTCTAAATAAGGCAAGGTTCTTAAAGGTTGAGCAGGGGCTTGGCTTAAAGTTTGCGCATGCTTAATGTAAGTTAAATTGAGTTCATCATTAAAGTTTTGCCATTTAACTGGGTCAGCTTCAATAATATTTTTTAAATCGGCAAGTAGCGTTTTTAAGCTAGGACGAGTTTCAGTGCCTAAAGTAATATCAGAACGGACTAAGCTTGAAGGATCTAACTTAATTCGTTTAAAACTAAAATGTCGTTTGGCCGCGCAAGTATAAAAAACGGTATCGGAAATATAAAACTTGATCTGACCTTTAGAAAACTCGTATTTAAAAGTATTTTCAAAAATGAGTGCTTCTAATAATTGACTCATTACGCGATTTTCCGCGAGGGTTTTATAATTGGTTTGTTGGGTTGGTTGAATAGGGCAAAGTGCTTCTGCGCCGCGATATTTATAAATAGGGTTTTCAACTTCAATCCAGATAGGATTGCCACCACTGTGGTAGAGCGTATTTAACATATTTGCCTTGATTGGTAATGTGAGTGAATTAATTAATAAATCGCGGTACTGCTGGCCTTTTACGCTAAAATTTTCTTGCGTGAGCGTAAGGCGTGTGGCTTGCCAAAGTTCAGATTCTTCAATGGCTGTAACTCGTGCAATTGCACTGATGAGATGAGCAATGTGATTGATCACGAAGTAATATTTTAAAAAGGTCCACGCATCTTTCTGAGAGAACCAAACGGTACTATCTTCAGAAATAGATGAGTCATCTTCTATCATTTCTGGGACAATGCTAATGCCTTCCATGTCTCGAAGAATAAGGCGATGTGGATAGCCGTTTTTAAATTCCATTAAACTATTTTGCATGTGCGCTTCTACGCTAATGCCTTTATTTGCAAACAACTCAATTAATGGAATGAGTGAAACTTTAACGTACTGTTTCCACCAGAAAGTAATGAAGTCTTTCGCGTCTTTCGATTGTAGATTTTGATTCGGTGCTGCTTGCTGAATAATGCTTAAAAGCGGGATTTCATGGTTTTCATTTTCTTCAACCAAGCCACCGAGCATTCTGGTATTTTCTAATACCTCTGGCGTGAGTCCTGCTCTATAAAGAATGCCAAATGAACTTTCAAGCTCTGGAATTTTGACTGTTTTTGCCTCTAACTCCGGCAGAATCATAAGGTCTGGATATTGCTCATTAATGTTTTGATTAATAATAATTTTGCTCGCATCAATCGCGCGTTCCATTTCGTCCATTGGGTTATTGCGAATGAAACTGGTAATTCGTACATCAATTGATAGCTTTAAGAATAGATTCGATTGAGGCAACCATACTGTACGAACGGATGAGGTCGGCCATACGGTTTGACCTAAAGCTCCCAGATAGATCACGTCTTGGCTGTCTAAATGTTTCTTTAAAGATGGATGTTGAAGTAAGAAATTAGCTTGCCAAGGATGGGTTGGCATTAGCTCGTAATTTGCTAAGTTTTCTTGTAAACGTTCTTTTGCAGTTTTTAAAACTTCATCTTCAATACAATGAGAAGGCTGTTCTTCACTTACAAGCTTTTGGATTAAAGAAGAATGGATTGCAAAGTAATGAAGTTGGAAACTTGCGCCTAACTCAGGGCTATACTTTTTCATGTCTTCTTTAGAGAAACCTAAATTGGCTTTAGAGGTCACATGAAAAGGGTGCCCATATAACATGCCTTGTTCGGTTGCCTGAAAACCACTTAACGCTTTAGTTACTGTTTGGGAAGGCTTATTTTCTAAAAAGAATTTTGTATTTTCGATACTATTTACAATATCGGAGTACAGGTTCTTATTTTGATTTTTATCTTTAAATAAGCTATTCAATTCATCTGTAATCAGCTTCACTAATTTTTTAGGGTCGGTGAGTGAGTCAAATGTATTGTCACTTAAATTTTGCAAGGTAAAACCACGTTGATATCTATGGTAGCCAGTGGTGGATAGATGCTGAACTGCACCATAAACAGTCGTGTTAGACGCATTAAAGGTATAAGCAAAATACAGTGTGTCTGGTTGCTCCGCATATAGGGTGAATAAAGGAGAATCTTGAGCTGGGATAATGTGCTTTTCAAGATTTACTTTGAGTTCACGAAAGAAAGTATTCAGGTACTGTTCGAAAAGTTTATAAGACCATGCATCGGTTGTAATAATTGAGTTCATTCTTGTGCCTCTTCTAAAATTGTATCCATTAAGAATCTGTTCAAAATCACCACTAATCCCGCACCGATAAAAAATAGTGAGGTGCAAATTAATGCAGCAGTAATATTGAAAAATGAGTAGGTGAGCGTGATCGTGATTGGGCCAATAAGTTGTCCTAAGACAAAGGCACTGTTAGAAATACCAATCACTTTTCCTTGGCTTTGAGCGCCGGCTTTTAGAGAAATTGTGTGCAAGATCGAAGGAATAAGGGCTGCAAAGCAGAAGCCTTGTATGAGTCGTAACACAAGAATCAGCCAGAGATTAGAAACCCAGATCAATGCGAAAATCGTGATACCGCAAATTAAGGATGCGTAAATGAAGTTATTAAAAGAATCTCCTTTATCATCATTTCTTTTTCCCCAATAGGTTGCAGCAATAAAGGCTGCTCCCCATGAAAGCGCATGAATGGTTCCCGTTAAACTCGCAGCAGATAACGATGAGTGAGTGCTTTGGCTTATTTCACTAATGTATAAAACGAAGCAGGACACCAAACCAAAGCCGCCCGCTTGAACCAAAATGCCGGCGCTTAACCATGAAAAAATCGTTCTATCAAAGAAAGCTGGAAGCTTAGATTTCTCTTTGGTTTTTGTGGTTTCGGTTTTAACGGGATTGGTTAATACAAATGACGCAATCACAATGAGTGTCATCACAACAAATGCTGTCGCGTTGAGTAATATTTCAACCCGCCATTGATCCATAAATATCCCGCCGAGTACGGGACCACATAGGCAAGCGAGTGCAACACTACTTTGCAGTTGTCCAAAAGCGGCGCCTCGTTCTTGCTCATTCGAGAGATATGAAACATAAGCATTTAAAATCACGGAAAGACCGCAAAACCCGAGTAAAATTCGCGCGAAAATAAATAGGTATAAATGCTGGGCGCTCGCCATGAGCAGTATTGAAATACAGAAACCCGCCAGAGAAAGTAACAAGGCTTTTTTATGGCCGAATGTGTCGGATAGGTGGCCAACAATCGGTGCTGTAAATAAGCTGCCAATAGCCGGAGCCGCGAGTGCCAAACCTGCCCAGATAGTGGGAGCACTCATATGCGCCGTCAGTTTTTCCATATAGAGCGGCATGATCGGAATAAGCACCATGAGCCCGAAAGTGGAAAAAAACTGACAGAGCAAAATAATGAAATGATCTAGGCGAGATGAGCGCATGATTTAGATATCCATGGTCTCATAGCTAGAAACAGATAAGCTGTGATAGGGGTTTGGCGTAGTTCCGATTTTACTTGGCATGCCTGTTGAGTCGCTTTCTTGCGCAAGTAAAGGCGTAAGTAGCTGTTTGAATGGCCAAGTCTTATTGTCAAAAAGATAGGTTTGAATTTGCGATTTTGTTTGTTCTGAAATGGGTTGGGTTTCTACAAAATCTTGAATAATGTCTTGAACCATCTCCCAAAAATCGCTTTCTGTAAGATCCGTATATTTCAAGATAGCTAAAGCAATCGGGTAGAGATTAATTTGAATCCCTAAGGTAATGAAGTAATTAAATAAGTCTTCGTTTTTAGTAAAGATAAGATTGTTCGGCGTGCTGGTATCGATGGTATAAATCGGAGGAGTAAAACCACTTTCTTCAATGGCTGTGGTACATATTCTTAAGGTATCGTGGTCACGCAAAATAAAGCATTTCAACTTATTATTTTCATAACACACCATGGTGTTTTGCCCGTGACATTCAGGCATGATGCCTTTCGACCAAAGCGTTAAGAATGTTTGAATAAAATGAACACTTAAGTCTTTTAGTAATGACCATTTGTCGCCTTCAACGCCTAAAGCTTCCCATGGGTCGACATAGGTACAGCTTAAAGCTGACATAGTGATTGGAGTGACATTTTTGTCTCGGCAAAAGTCCGGTAAATGTCGGACTTGGCAACCAATCACCCCTAAATTTTTTACAATCGGCTCTTGTTTACCCAGCACCCACCAGTGGGTTTCATTGCTCAAAAAGAGGCGATTTTTTATTAAAGCAGTTTCATTAATGACGTCATTTAAAAAATCATAAGCCGTATGTCCATTCATTAAATAACGGCCTGGCATAGAACGGATTGCGCCTAATGTTTTGGCATTGGTTGATAGTTTTAAATGTAGAGTAGGGTTTGTGTTGTGAATCAGCGTTCTTAAAGAAGAAGTCGGTAAACCAATCGTGGTGACATGGTTTAGGTCAATACCTTCATACTTATTTTCTTTAAGCTTTAAATAGCGATGTTGCGTCTCTAACAAAGGCAGGGCTAAGTAGTCATCTGAAAGCTCAGCCATTTTGTCAGTAATAAGACTTTCCTCAACTTCTGATAACAGAAGCTCTTTGTGAGGAATCGACTCCATATTGTTGATCACATCATCCTTCTTAAATGCCCACCAATACACCTCAATTTCTTTTTGAGTTGTGATTGGTGCAAGTTCACCTTTTGAGTGAGCGAACGGATGAAATGGACGGTCAGCTACCAGTGAGAGCAGTTCGCTAGTAACTAAAGGCGAAGAAAATGAAAGGGCTGACTGTAAAATTTGGGGAATTTTTTCAGCCGTTACTAAGTTGTCTAGCCAGTAATTAATCGCTTTTTGATGGTGTGGCGATGGCCACCAATTTGCTTGGGTTAAATAGTTAAAAACTTCAGAAATAGAAATTTTAGATGTCGTATTGCTCAACAGGTTATGAAGCAGAACTTCGGGATGAGTAACATAGAAAGGATTTACACCATCTACTTTTAAACAGTTGAAATAGAGTTCCAACTCATCATTGAGAGTAATTGCCAGATAAGGCTTTTTATAGGAAATATGATCTTTAAAATCTCCATAATTCTCCATGTAGAGTGCATCTATCGTTTTTTGTAGTTGTGCTGTGTAAATCCGATCTAACATTTTAGTTATTCCTATTCTTATAAAAGCGGTAGAACCGTGCCAACGTTTTGTTCTTGTGCAGCATTGAAGAACCATTTAGCGCAGACAATGTCATCAATCGCCATGCCCATTGGGTTTAGCAAAATGATTTCATCTTCGTGTTCGCGGCCGTTTTTATGACCAATAATGATGTCGCCAAGTTCAGCATGTAGTTTTTCACGGCTGAATAAGCCATCTTCAACCAGTACGTTGATGACTTTCTTTTCTCGGTTTGATTGATCCCAGTCATCTACAATCACTTTGTCTACTTTTAAGAAGACTTCAGGCTCAATGTCCATAATTGAAATATTTGAAACAAAGCAGCCTTTTTTAAGCCACTCAAATGGAATGTAAGGTTTATCTGAAACTGTGCAGGTAATGAGGACATCGGCTTGTTGAATCGCAGACTTAGCACTGTCATGAATTTCAATTTCTAAATGTGGATATTCTGATAAAAACAACGCTTTGAGTTTTTCAGCTGCTTCAGGGTTCACATCAAATAAATGGATTTTTTTCACTTGAGCGTATTGCTCAAGTACAGTTTTAATCTGCATTTGAGCAATTGGACCGCAGCCAATTACAGTAATGTCTGAAAAGTCTTTTTTTGCTAGATATTTAATTGAAACACCAGTAATTGCCGCAGTTCGCATGGCACTGATGAGACTGCCTTCCATCACTGCAACTGGATAATTTGTTTCTGAGTCATTTAAAACAATCAGTGCGCTGGCACGCGGAATATTGAATTTTTTAGGGTTATGTTGTCTTGAACCAATCCATTTGATTCCGGCAATCGGGTCGTTGCCGCCTAAATAACAAGGCATAGCGATAATACGGTCCGCAATATGGTCAGCACCTTGCCAGCGAAGATAAGGTTTTAAGGGTTGTACAAACTGCTTATTTGCATGCAGGGTTAAACCTTCAGTAATCGCTTCAATAAATGAATTACTATGATTTGCGCCAAGATTTAATAAATCTGATTGACTTAAATAGCGAAGGGTAGCCAAATTGCTCATGAATATTTCCTAAGGAGAAGGTTAAACAACATTTTGTAAAGTAAGGTTTTCTTGGCGTCGTACGTTTCGATTGAAGTGGCGCTTCTTGATCATTTCGAACCATTCATCTTCATAAACCAGATCGAGATAACGGTCACCGCGATCGGGCAGCAACGTTAAGACGCACGATCCATCAGGAATGGTTGGAATCAGTTTTTTGATGGCTGAAATTGACGAGCCGCTCGAACCGCCTGCAAAAATTCCTTCATATTCAAGAAGCTCTCTGCAACCGAGTGCCGACTCATAGTCATCTACATAAATGACATCATCAATTTCATCGGGGGAGAGTAGTGGTGGGACAGTACTTGCACCAATACCAGGAATTTCGCGTGGACCAGATGTGCCACCGAACAACACAGAGCCGACGATATCGACTGCGATCACTTTTAATTCTGGAAATCTTTCTTTAAGGCGACGAGATACGCCCATAATCGTGCCTGAGGTGCTCGCCCCAATCACGAGGTAATCAATTTTGCGGTCAATTTGATTTAGGATTTCTTCTGCTTCTCCAAAATAATGGCTTTTCCAGTTGTTTGGATTTGCATACTGATTAATCCAGACAGCATTCGGCAGTTGTTGGCAGAGTCGTTTTACAGTGTCAATTCTGGTTTTTAAGTAACCGCCGTTTTGGTCTTTTTCAGAGACCATTTCGATATTGGCCTTGTAGAGCTTCAACATTTGTAAGTTTGCTGAGGCAATTTTCGGGTCAATAACCGCAGTAAATTTTAATCCATAGATTTTGCATGCCATTGCAAGCGCAATAGCTAAGTTCCCTGATGAACTTTCAACAATATGACTATCTTTATTAATCACTCCAGATTTCAGGCCTTCCTGTAGCATGAATAATGCCGGACGGTCTTTAATACTTCCTCCTGGGTTTAACAATTCCATTTTCGCAATCACTGAGATCGATTGATGCGTGAATAGCCTTGATAATTGTAGTAGTGGCGTTTTACCTATGCAGTCGAGAATATTTTCATGGATCATGGTAGATCTTCTCAGGTTTTTATGTGGTGTGAATGATAATGATTATTAATTAAATTATTATTACCATTTGTGCCATGATTGTTGCGGTTTGTAACTCAAAAAAGGAGGGACTTAGAGGATTTTTCACTAATTTTTTTTATCTAATTATTTGAATCGTAATATTTAAGTTTTACAAAAGGATTAATAAATAAATCTTTTTAAATATAATGACATAGGCAATAAATTACTTTTAATCTAAAAAAATTAATTTAATTAAGACAGATGCAAGAAATTCTTTTGAAGAAATAAAATGAAATTTATGAACTCACCCGCGTAATTGATGCATCACTATTCTGTAGTAAGCATGGGTAGATTTAAGGCTTAAAGAAGAGATAAGTATTTAAAGACTGACTTAAGATGCTTTGAATAATGAACTGAAATTAATCAAGTGGCAGTTATTGATATGAAAATGTCTGAAAATGATATGTTTAGATAGATATGATCATTTTCATAAGCGCTATATTTTCAATGGATCAGTTGAGTCCAGAAAGTATAGTAATGCGTGTTTCGCATTTTGTCTTATGGGTCTTTCAAGCTGTCTTTGTCATAAAAGACAGCTTTTTTTATGCTGATTTGACCCAGATAGTTTATGAAGTATATCGCTGTTTGGCTTGTTTATAAGCCTCAAGATGAATACATTGAGCTCCCAAACTGGTGATTTGTGCTTGCTCGATTTGAAGTTCATCCCATTTTTGCATTTGTTCGAGCAGCCAATAAAAGTCTTCTACTTTTGGAAGTGCACTTTCTTTTACTAAATGACGGACAATATCCTGAATCATAAAATATTTATCGACATGCACTTCTTCTGAGCAATGAAAACGAACGATTCCAGACTCAACTAATAATTTTAGAATTGGAGCAAAGTCCTGTAACTCGCTCAACTCTTGTTGGGCTTTCATGATTGCGGCGGTGAGTGCGACGAGCGTTTGTGGATGCTGCTCCGCCCATTCTTGCGTTACGGCTAAAACCTTGTCAGCGATAGACGGAATAACGTTTTGGCTTGAGCAAATTATTTTACTTAAACCAAGAAGCTCACCTTGGGTATTCCAAGGTTCGCCTACACAAAAACCATCAATCACATGTTTATCCAGTGCTTCGACCATATAAGGTGGCGGTAATGTTTTGAGCTGAATAGATTGAGCAAGTTCAGGGTTTGCTAAAGCGAGCCACTCTCTTAAACAGTAATGGTGAATAGAATGCTTAAACACATGCGCCAACGAAATGGAGTGGCCTTGTCCAAGATAACTTGCCACTTTTCGTGCCGTTACTTGTGCGGTGTCATTTTCTTGAATTGCAAGTTGATGAGTAAGTTTTTGACTTAAGCTAATAAAAGCACGATTTTCACTTAAAACCAGCGATGTTTGTAACGGTGTACCAATTTGATCTGCGCCTACAGCCGCCGCAGGTAACATTGCAGATAAACAATGCGCTGCATCTAATAGACCAAAAGCAAGACGGTCGCGCAGACTCGCCCACGATGCTTCTTTAACTAAAGTAACTTCTAAACCTTCTTCTTCAAAGAAACCTCTTTGTTTTGCCCAAAGCAACGCAAGACAATCAAGCAAAGGAATATAGCCGAGTTGTAATTGAGTCTTTTCTAATCTGCTCATTTATTCATCCTTTAATTGATTGCCAAGTAATTTTTGAGCGTCAAGTAAACGCCGTGCCATTTCTCCAATTGTAATGCGGTGGCTCATCGCATTTTTTCTAAGAAGTTGAAATGCAGTTTCTTCAGGTAAGCCATGCAGTTGCATAAGTAGCACTTTGGCCTTTTCAACATCCTTACGGTCAGCAAGTTTGGTTTGAGCTTCTTTTAAATCACCTTCGAGTTTTTTGTGCTTTTTATATTGCTCAATTGAGATTTCTAAAATGGTATGTAAGCGAGAAGGGTCGATGCCATCGACAATATACGCAGTTACTCCCGCATCGATGGCTTGTTTAATGGTGTCTTTATCGGAATTTTTGGTAAATAGAACTGTAGGCAGGTCATAGCTACTGACACAGCTTTCAATAATGTCACGATGGGGATGATCCATATCAAGCAAGATGACATCAGCTTGCAAATGTTCCAGACGGAAAATATTCAAATGATCCAAAGTAAGGCATGCAACTACTTCAAAATCATTTTCAAGCAAACTTTTTCTTATATAGTCGGCTCGCGCATGATCATCATCAATAAGGGCTATTTTGAGTTTTGGCATAAGTTCAGAAAATCAGGCTAAGAAAATGCGCCAATTCGACGCGTTTTTGTTATCAATTATTTAAGCAAGATTAATGCCATAGCAAACTAAAGAAAAAATCGAGCTTTATCGCTAAATTAGCATGCTTAATGACGCTACTGATCAATCTTGGTGCAAAAATGCGATTCATTTTGTAGCAGAGCGTATTTTTACCTGAACCCTATAAGTGTGCAAGGCTAGAGTAGTTCAAGAGGTGAGAGTGATCATTTTTATTTTTTTAAAAATTTTATCTATATGAAAAATAATAATAAAAAAATATTAATTTAATTTTTTAGAAAGCTGGCATACAAAATGCTTATTCAATAACAGGTCGAAGACGACCATGAGTTTTAAAGACGGCCAATGATGTCCGTTCTGATCGAGTTTGTGAATACCTTGGTGTGCACAAAGAAGTTACGTTCAGTCGGAGTGAAGGCAATGTCTTTGAATTTGTCAGCCACAAAAGCAACATCTATTAAGCTGTTTAATTTTACAGTTCCAGCGATGCGGGCCTTCCACATGAGTTGGCTCGCTTTTTTTGCTTGCTTTTTTGCGTGGTTTGCCTGTGCACCTCTCATGCCTGTCATTGCAGGTGAGTTCCATTTAACAAAAGATCAAATTGCTAACATTAGTATTGCAGCCGTTGCTGTCACGATTGTCGTACGTTTGGTTGTGGGACCTTTGTGTGACAAATATGGTCCACGTAAAGCATACATCACACTTTTACTTGTCGGCAGTATTCCTGTCATTGGAATCACTGCGGTTAGAAGTTACGAATCCTTTCTCTTTTTCCGCTTTTTGATTGGTGCTATTGGCGCAAGCTTTGTCATCACTCAATATCACACCAGCGTCATGTTTGCGCCAAATGTAGTGGGCACAGCCAATGCAACCGCCGTAGGTTGGGGTAATGCCGGCGGTGGGACAACACAAGCAGTCATGCCTTTGATTCTCTCTGCAATTGTGATGTTTGGCGTTGAGCAATCTATGGGCTGGCGTATCGCACTTTTAATGCCCGGCGTAATGATGCTTGTGGTGGCATTCATGTACTGGAAATTTACCCAAGACTGCCCACAAGGCAACTTTGATGAGCTGCGCGCTCAAGGCATCGCAACCGATAGCGGTAAAAAAGGCGGCTGGGCTGTAATGAAACAAGCAGCTGGCAATTACCGTGTCTGGATTTTATTTGGTACATACGGCGCATGTTTTGGTGTTGAGATTTTTATGCACAACATTTTGGCCATGTACTACGTCGAAAAATTTCACTTTGGCTTAAAAGAGGCAGGCTTAACTGCCGGAATTTTAGGACTACTTGCCATATTTGCTCGCTCTTTAGGAGGTTTTCTTTCTGACAAAGTAGCAATCAAAAAAGGCTTGGATGGCCGTACAAAACTACTCTTTGTCATGATTTTAGGCGAAGGGCTATTCCTGATTTTATTTTCACAAATGAATGTCGCGCACTTAGCCATCATGAGCATGGTGGTCTTTGCACTCTTCATCAACATGGCATGCGGTGCGACCTATGCCATGGTTCCATTTATCGACCGCGAAGCACTGGGCGGTGTATCTGGCATTATCGGTGCCGGAGGCAATGCAGGCGCGGTCGTTGCAGGTTTTTTATTAAAAGGTATGACAGATATTCAATCTTGCCTGATGGCATTAGGTGGATTTGTCATTGTCGCTGGATGCTTCGTGATGTTGATTCGCTTCTCGGTAGAGCACAAGGCAAAAGAACAACGTCTATTTGAGCAAGCTATTTTAGATCGCAATAACGCAGCTTAAAAGCAACGTGATTTGAGGAGAAACACTATGAAATTGGTAATGATTGGTCATGGTATGGTGGGCCACAAATTCATCGAAGCCATTTTAGAAAAAGCAGATGATGAACTGGAAATCACGATTCTCGCGGAAGAGCCTCGTATCGCGTATGACCGCGTACATTTGACAGAATATTTTTCGGGGAAATCGGCAAAAGATTTATCTTTAGCTCGTTTTGACTTTGCAGATGCGCATGGCATTGACTTACGTTTAAACACGAAAGCAACGGCAATTGATACAGCTGCGCAAATAGTTACAACCAACCATGGTGATGTGATTAGCTATGACAAATTGGTGTTGGCAACGGGCTCTTATGCATTTGTTCCTCCAATTCCGGGTAATGACCGTGAAAACTGTTTTGTTTACCGTACGATTGAAGACTTAGATGCGATTCGTGCAGCGAGTCTCAATGCAAAAACGGGTGTAGTCATTGGTGGTGGTTTACTTGGTCTTGAGGCAGCCAAAGCGTTGCGTGATTTAGATTTAGAAACCCATGTTGTTGAGTTTGCGCCACGTTTAATGGCAGTTCAAATTGATGACTTGGGCGGTAAAGTTTTACGCCGTAAAATTGAAAACCTTGGTGTAAAAGTTCATACACAAAAAGCGACTCAATCTATCGAATGTGGCAACAGCACTACACATGTAATGAAATTTGCAGATGGTAGCGAGCTTGAAGCAGATGTCATTTTATTCTCTGCGGGGATCCGTCCACGTGATGAACTTGCACGTAACAGTGGTCTCGCGATTGGTGAGCGTGGCGGTATTGTCATTAATGATTATTGCCAAACTTCAGATAACAATATTTATGCCATTGGTGAATGTGCACTTTGGCAAAACAAAATTTATGGTTTGGTTGCTCCGGGCTATGACATGGCACGTATTGCAGCAAAACACATTTTAGATGAAGAGTGTCATTGCTTCGCTGGTGCAGACATGAGCACCAAGTTGAAGTTGATGGGTGTTGATGTTGCTTCTGTCGGTGATGCGCATGCCATGACGCCGGGTGCATTAAGCTATTTTTATGCAGATGAGCATGCACTGGTTTATAAAAAGATCGTTGTAAATGCAGATAAAACCAAATTGCTTGGTGCAGTTTTGGTGGGTGATGCCAAAGAATACAACGACCTTTTACAAATGATGTTAAACGGTCTGGCTTTACCAGAAGTACCTGAAAGCTTGATTATGCCGGGCTTTGAGCAGTCGGCAGGAAAATCTGGTGGTAGCGGTGTCGATTTATTGCCTGATAGCGCAACAATCTGTTCATGTAACAACGTCTCAAAAGCGGACATCTGCCAAGCAATTAGCGATGGTTCGACCTCTTTAGGTGCATTAAAGAAATGTACCAAAGCAGCAACTGCTTGTGGTGGCTGTGCACCATTAGTGACTCAAGTGTTGAAGTCAGAGTTACAGCGTCAAGGTGTAACTGTAAACAATCACATTTGCGAACACTTCCCGTACTCGCGCCAAGAGTTGTATCACTTGGTTCGTGTTAATGAAATCAAAACCTTTGATGATTTGATTCATCAACATGGTCATGGTTTAGGATGTGATATTTGTAAACCTGCTGCGGCAAATATCTTGGCATCTTGCTGGAACGATTTCGTCCTTGAGCCAAGCCATGCTGGTCTACAAGACAGTAATGACTACTACTTGGGTAACATTCAAAAAGATGGTTCTTACTCGGTTGTGCCGCGTATGGCAGGTGGTGAAGTGACTCCAGATGGTTTGATTGCCATTGGTCAAATCGCGAAAAAATATAACTTATATACCAAAATTACTGGCGGTCAACGCGTTGACATGTTTGGCGCACAAGTCCACGAGCTTCCATTCATTTGGGAAGAGTTAAATGCTGCGGGATTCGAGTCTGGTCATGCTTACGGTAAATCATTGCGTACCGTGAAATCTTGTGTGGGAAGTACTTGGTGCCGTTACGGTGTAGACAACTCGGTTGGTTTAGCGATCGAACTTGAAAACCGCTACAAAGGTTTACGTTCACCGCATAAATTAAAAATGGCGGTGTCTGGCTGTACTCGTGAATGTGCGGAAGCACAAGGTAAAGACGTCGGTATTATCGCGACCGAAAAAGGTTGGAACCTTTATGTCTGTGGTAACGGTGGTATGAAACCACGTCATGCAGAATTACTTGCCTCTGACCTCGATAAAGCAACGCTCATCCGTTATATCGACCGTTTCTATATGTTCTACATTCAAACCGCAGACCGTTTACAACGTACCAGTGTATGGCGTGACAACATGGAAGGTGGCCTAGATTACCTTAAATCTGTAGTTGTAGATGATTCACTTGGTTTGGCGGCTGAGCTTGAGCGCCGTATGGAACACATTATTGGCACATATCAAGACGAATGGCGTACTGCGGTAGAAAATCCTGAAGTACGTAAACGTTTCCAAACTTATATCAATGCAGATGCAAATGAACAGGCTGATCCACACATTCAATTTACGACTGAACGTGGTCAAATCCGCCCATTAACTGAAGCTGAACGTTCAGAAGACCGCATTCCAATGGTTGAAGCATAAAAGGAGAATCTCTATGAATATTGTACAAGACAAAAATATGCTTCCTGATGATCAATGGATTGATGTATGTGCACTCGATGATTTAACCCCAAACACTGGCGCGGGTGCACTAGTGGGTGGTCAAGCTGTGGCAATCTTTCGTGTAGGGCATGAAAAACGTGTTTACGTGTTAAGCAATAAAGATCCGTTTAGCCAAGCCAACGTCATGAGCCGCGGCATTATTGGCGATTTGCAAGGTGAGCGGGTCATTGCATCGCCAATCTATAAACAACACTTTAGTTTAGCAACAGGTCGTTGTTTAGAAGATAAAGACCAAAAACTCTCAGTTTATCCGAGCAAAATTGTTGATGGTCGTGTTTTGGTCAATCCTGTGCCGCAAAAAACATATATTACTAATACAGGTGTGTCTCAAGACAAACTTAAACTAGTACTGATTGGTAATGGTTTAGCAGGGATGCGTTGTCTAGAAGATTTACTGGATATGGCACCAGACCGTTATGACGTCACAGTAATTGGTGAAGAACCATGGGGTAACTATAACCGTATTATGTTATCTCCGGTTTTATCAGGCGAAAAAACCATTGAAGATATTATGCTGCACCCACCAAAGTGGTATGACGATAAAGGCATTAAATTTATTGCCGGTGACAAGGCTGTAAAAATTGATCGCCCACGTAAAGTGGTTTACACCGAAAAAGGTCAGACAGTCGATTATGACCGTCTGATCTTGGCAACTGGTTCGGCACCATTTATTCCACCAGTTCAAGGTGTTGACTTAAAAGGCGTGTTAACTTTCCGCGATATTTATGACGTCAACACCATGATTGAATACTGCGGTTCAAAAACCAACGCTGTGGTGATTGGCGGTGGTTTACTTGGTTTAGAAGCAGCGTACGGTTTAAAACAACGCGGTATGAATGTGACTGTGCTGCATTTAATGGACCGTATTATGGAACGCCAACTCGACAGCCGTGCGAGTCAATTACTTCGTCATAGTATTGAGCAAAAAGGCATTCATATTATTACCGAAGCAAATACAGAGGCGTTAATTGGTGATGAAGATGGTCATGTGAAACAAATCCGTTTAAAAGATGGTACGGTTTTAGATGCTGACCTTGTGGTGTTCGCTGTAGGTATTCGTCCAAATATTAGCTTGGCGCAAAGTGCAGGATTACGTTGTAATCGTGGTGTATTGGTGAATGACACCATGCAAACGTTTGATCCAAGTATTTACGCGGTGGGTGAATGTATTGAACATCGTGGTCAAACTTTTGGTTTGGTTGAGCCACTATGGGGCCAAGCTTTTATTTGCGCGACCCATTTAGCAGAGCATGGCAGCTTAACTTTTAAAGCGCCAACCGTACCGACTCAGTTAAAAGTCAGTGGTGTCGATGTATTCTCGGCAGGCAATTTTGAGCCGAAAGATGATTATGAAGACATTATCCTGAACGATGAAAAACGCCAGATTTATAAGCGTATTATCATTCAAAGCGATCGAGTAATCGGTGCAGTATTGTTTGGTGATACTGAAGATGGCATGTGGTATGCAGAGTTAATTGCAGACCAAACCCCTGTTTCTTCATTTAGAAATAAACTGCTATTTGGTCGAGATTTTGCATTAAAAAATGCAGGCTAAATAGGGAAAGGAGCAGTTATGAATAGTATTCCAAGCGTTGAAATTGATAGCTCCGACCATGTTGCAAAAACAATCAAAACAACATGTCCATATTGTGGGGTGGGCTGTGGTGTTAGCGTAAACGTCCAACAAAAACCTCAAGGGCCTGTAGTACAAGTTGAGGGGGATGCCGAGCATCCTTCCAACTTTGGACGCTTATGTATTAAAGGTAGCCGACTTGCGGATACTTTGGGGTTAGAAACACGTGTTTTACAACCAATGATGGGACGAAAAGCTGATCGGGTGGTAACGACATGGGATGCCGCCATCAATAAAATTGCTGATAAATTCCAATCTTGTATCGACAAATATGGACATGACAGCATTGCATTTTATGTTTCTGGTCAGCTTTTGACTGAAGACTATTATGTGGTGAACAAGTTTGTAAAAGGCTATTTGGGTACTGCAAATATCGACACCAACTCGCGCCTTTGTATGTCATCTGCGGTGGCAGGTCACAAACGTAGCTTTGGTGAAGATCTTGTCCCTGCAAGTTATGAAGATTTTGAACATGCCGACATGGTGGTATTGGTCGGTTCCAATACCGCATGGTGCCATCCTGTGCTGTATCAGCGGATTATGCAGGCTAAAAGCCACAATCCAAATATGTTTGTTGTGGTGATTGATCCACGTTTTACCAGTACTTGTGAACAAGCGGATTTACATTTACCGATTTTGCCGGGCCAAGATGTCGCTTTATTTAATGGCTTATTTCAATATCTATATCAAAATGGCCATGCCGATCAGGCCTTTGTAGATACTTATACCGAAGGTTTGCACGATGTTTTGGAAAGCAGTGAGCCAGAAACCGATATTGAATATGTGGCAAAGCGTACGGGAATTACGTTCGATAAGTTGCAACAGTTTTTTGAGAAATTTGCGCAGACTGAAAAAGTCATTACCCTATTTTCAATGGGTGTGAATCAATCAAGTCAGGGTGTAAATAAAGCCAATAGTATTATTAACTGTCATTTATTGACTGGAAAAATTGGTAAGCTCGGCGCTGCTCCATTTTCAATGACTGGTCAGCCCAACGCGATGGGTGGTCGAGAAGTGGGTGGCTTAGCCAATATGCTAGCGGCACACATGGACTTAGATAACCCATTACATCAAAAAGTAGTGCAAACCTTTTGGGATAGCCCATTTATTGCAACTCAAGCTGGTTTGAAAGCAGTTGATTTATTTAATGCGGTTGAAGCTGGAAAAATTAAAGCCATCTGGATTATGGCAACTAATCCAGTGGTGAGTTTGCCAGATGCCGATCAGGTGAAACGTGCTTTAGAGAAATGCGAATTGGTCGTTGTGTCAGATATCTGTGCCGATACGGATACTACAGCTTACGCCGATATTTTGCTTCCAGCTTTAGGTTGGGGTGAAAAAGATGGCACAGTGACGAACTCTGAGCGCCGTATTTCACGTCAACGTGCTTTTTTACCTGCGCCGGGTGAAGCAAAAGCGGATTGGTGGTCTGTTAGCCAAGTCGCGAAAAAATTAGGCTTCAATGGTTTTGATTTCGCGAGTGCTGTTGATATTTTCAATGAGCATGCAGCGTTATCGGCACAAGACAATGCAGAAATAGATACTCGTGAACAAAGTAATAATTTTCGTTATTTCAATCTGAAAGGGTTAATGAATCTAAGTGGTGCTGAGTACGATGCTCTGCAACCAGTACAATGGCCAGTATGGGATAAAAAACAAGACGCTAAAGCTGTTCAACAACTGTTTGGCAAGGGCCAGTTTAGTCACAAAAACACCAAGGCAAAATTGGTTCCGACTGTTGCAATTAATCCCGTACATGCAATTTCAGAAGATTATCCGCTCATTTTGAATACGGGGCGTATCCGTGACCAATGGCACACCATGACTCGTACTGGTTTGTCACCAAATTTGACCAGTCACCGCGCTGAACCATTCTGTGAGATTCATCCAAGTGATGCTTTGAAGTTTGGCGTACGTGATCAAGGCTTAGTAGAAGTTCGTTCGAAATGGGGCAGTTGTGTACTACGTGTGACCTTCTCATCGGGGGTACGTCGTGGGCAAATTTTTGCACCGATTCACTGGACTGAACAGGTTGCATCCGACGCCCGCATTGGTAAAGTCGTTAATCCAGAAGTTGATGCAATTTCAGGTGAACCTGAGTTCAAACATACGCCTGTAATCATTCAGCCGTTCTATACCACTTGGCAGGGCGTGCTCTATATTCGTGAAGGATACGATTCGCATATTCAAGAATCGCTACATCACTGTGCATGGTGGACCAAGGTCAAAATGGTTAAAACCAACCGTTATGAACTTGCAGACCGCCAAACTTTTCACGATACTCAAAAGAATCTGAAAAGCTTTTTACCATTTGCCGATGAAACCTTTGAATGGTTAAGCATAGAAGATATCTCTTCACAACTGAGCCATAGCGTTATTTTGAAAGATGGCATTGTAATTGCAAGTCTATATATTGCACCGCCAGATTTATTGCCAGACCGTGATTGGGTAGCGAGTCTCTTTAAACGAGAACGTTTGAGTGCCTTGCACCGAAAAGCTTTACTAGCGGGTATGCCAATGTCGGCTACCAATAATGATGGGCCTTTAGTGTGTAGTTGTTTTAAAGTAGGTAAGAATAAAATTATCGACGTGATAAAAACACAAAACATTACCCATGAAAAACAGGTTACTGCATGTTTAAAAGCAGGTGGGAACTGTGGTTCATGTTTACCTGAGATTCGTGGCTTAATTAAAGCTTGCCAACAAGAGGTGGAAGTGTGAATAAGGGATATCCCGTAACTGATCTGGTCATTTTGGCGGGTGGACAAGCCCGCCGTATGAATGGTTTAAATAAGCTGTTGCAGCAATTTGATGGCGATACGCAACTACTCAAAATTCATCAAAAACTAAAGTCATCTGTATCTGAAATTTGGGTAAATAGTCATCGTGATTATTCGATTTATCAAAGTATTGTGCCTGATATTAAGTGTTTTCAAGATGATGCTTCCGGTTTTTTCGGCCCACTTATGGGCATGAAAAGCGCATGGTCACATGTAAAAGCAGATTATGTTTTGTGTATTCCCTGTGATGTGACGTATATACCTACGCAAGTCGTTGCGAAATTACACAGCGCACTACGCAAAAATAAACAAGCTCAGGCAGCCTATGTTTCAATTAATGGGGATGCTTTATACCCATTTTGCTTATTAAAGCGTGAAAGCCTGATTACGATACGAGAGCAAATTGATAAACAACGATTAAGTTTAAAAGAGTGCTTTAAGCTTTTACATGCACAAGTCGCCGTATTTCAAAAACAAAACTTATTTTTTCATAGCATTAACTCTTTGGATGAGCTCCAACAATATAAACAAATCAATGCTTTTAAAGAGATATTTACCGCGAGTTAAACATTAGATTCTATCAATTTACAAACTAAAGTGATGTTATAAACAAATTTTAAATGATGCGTTCTTGACTATCTAATATATAAGTTCTATTTTGGAACTTGTTATTTTAATTCTAGCTAGATGTATAAAAATAAACGGAGCCAGAAAAATGATGGACGCAGCTCAGCAAAGTAAAACAGATGTGACCGCATGTATCTTATGTTCTAGAAATTGCGGTTTAAGTGTTGAAATTAAAGATAACCAGTTTGTCAAAATTAAAGGTGATCCCGAACATGCTTTTTCTCAAGGTTACATTTGTCAAAAAGCTGCCAGATTACAGCATTACCAGCAACACGCAGACCGTTTGACCACACCTTTGAAACGTCAACCTGATGGATCATTTCAAGAAGTAAGTTGGGATGTTGCCATACAAGAAATTGCTGATCGATTAGCGCAGATTAGAGATGATTTTGGTGGGACTGCTTTTGCTTCGGTTGGGGGCGGTGGCCAAGGCAATCATTTAGGTGCAGCGTATGGTCGACAACTTTTGCTGGCCATGAAAAGTTATTATGCTTACAACTCACTTGCCCAAGAAAAAACGGGCGATTTTTGGCTCAATGGACGTTTGTTTGGTAGTCAGGCCTGCCATACTACAGAAGATGTTGAACACGCCGACTATGTACTTTTCATTGGAACAAATCCTTTTCAGGCCCATGGCATTCCCAACGCTCGAGACACGCTAAAACATATTAAGAAAGATCCAAATCGAACCATGGTGGTGTTTGACCCGCGTGTTACCGAAACAGCAAAACAAGCTGATATTCATGTGCAACTAAAACCGGGGACAGATGCTTTTTTAATGTCGGCCATGATTGCGATCATTATTAAAGAAAAGCTTTATGATGCAGCGTTTATTGAGCAGCATACACATGGGTTTGAAGAAGTAAAAGCTGCATTTAGTCGAGTTCCAATTGAAGACTATATTGTCAAGGCAGATGTTCCAGTCGATTTGATTTACCAAGTAGTTCGAGATTTTGCCAAGGCAAAAAGAGGCTGTGTACGTATCGATTTAGGTATTCAACATACTTTAAATACTACCTTAAACGGGTATTTAGAAAAACTACTGTACTTACTGACTGGAAACTTTGGAAAACAAGGTGCCAATAATTTGCATACCATGTTTATTCCAATCTTAAGCGATACAGATGAAAGAAAGCCGAAATATAGACGTAGTGTTTACCATAAAATGTTCCCGATTTCCGGGTTTTTCCCGCCTAATATTTTACCCGATGAAATCTTAAAAGCAGGGGAAAAGCGAATTCGTGCTGTGTTTGTAGATAGCTGTAATCCACTATTAACCTATCCTGATACACCAGCTTATGAGGAAGCATTTAAAGCATTAGATTTGTTGGTTGTGGTGGATGTTGCCATGACGGAAACCGCTAGGCTTGCGGACTACATTTTGCCGGCTCACACTCAGTTTGAAAAATGGGAATTTACGGGCTTTAATCTTGAGTTCCCTAAGAATGGCTTTCATCTCAGACATCCTGTATTGACCGCTCAAACGAATACTTTACCGGAAGCCGAAATTTATACTCGATTACTTGAAGCCATGCAGGTGATTCCAAAACGCTTTCCAGTTTTAGAAAAAATAGCTGCGGTCGACTCGAAAAAAACAGCCTATTTACCTTACTTGTTGGCATTGGGACTTACTTTTGCACGAAATAAAAAATATATTCCTTTTGCTGCTTCAATTCTCTATCGTACTTTAGGTAAACAGTTAGAAAAATCAGCTGGTTCAGTTGCTTTTTTATTACCGCTGTCGATTCAATATGCTGTCTTACATACTAAAGCGGTACGCCGTGCAGGGTACAAGGGTAATCCGTTAACACAAGGTGTCAAACTATTTGAACAAATTTTAAAGCAACGTTCAGGTATGGTTTTATCGCAACATGAATATGATGAAGTCTGGAAACTGGTAGCTTATAAAGATAAGAAAATACGTCTAGCTATTCCCGAGATGTTAACTGAGCTCACAAATTTAAAAAATCATCCGGTTAATGTTGAAGAATTTCCATTCATACTTTTATCAGGTGAGCGACGTAGCTATAACGCCAATCAAATTTACCGTGACCCAGCTTGGCGAAAAGTAGATGCTGAAGGGGCTTTACGAATTCATCCAGAAGATGCAAAACAACTAAATGTAGATGCAGGAGGTCAGCTTAAATGTATTTCACAACATGGAGAAATCCAAGTTACTGTAGATTTTGATGAGGGAATGCGAAAAGGAGTTGTTTCGCTTCCACATGGTTATGGCATGCGCTTTCAAGGTGGAGAACCAATTGGACCACAATTAAATCAATTAATTTCCGCTGAACATTGTGATCCTTTATCTAAAACGCCGTACCATAAATATGTACCCATCCGCTTAGAAAAGTGCTAGAAATAAAGTAGGGCATATAACAGGTTGACGCCGCACTGATTTTGTAAAGCTTTAAAGTTTGAGCTAAAACGGTACGGCCGAAATTTCAAATACAACCCGAAAAGTTATGGATGATAAATAGAATTGGAACAAATTTTGCAATGAAAGATCAAAGCACTACTAAGGCGCAATTTTAAAAGTTTAATTGCTCATAATCAGTGCTTGCAATATTTGAACTGTTCTCGATATGAGTGCAAATGATGAAACAATATCACTCTGAAACTGCGCCAATGCTTTTGCAAGATCAATATGGGCGCATCAAGCGAAAATTACGAATTTCGGTAACTGATCGCTGTAATTTTAAGTGTGTGTATTGCATGCCTGAACATCCTGAATGGCTAAATAAACAAGATTTGCTTAGTTTTGAGGCGCTCTTTCAGTTTTGCAGTTTTATGGTGCAACAAGGTATTGAAAGCATCCGTATTACGGGTGGCGAACCATTAATGCGTCAAGGCATTGTCCATTTCGTCCGTGATTTACAAGCTTTAAAATTATTAGGCTTAAAACGTATTTCAATGACCACCAATGGACATTACCTTGCAAAGTACGCTCAGCAATTAAAAGATGCTGGTCTAGATGATTTAAATATTAGTCTAGATAGCCTAGATCCAGTTCAATTTAAAGAACTCACCAAGAAAAAGTTAGAACCAGTTCTTGAGGGTATTCAAGCTGCCAAAGATGCAGGGCTACCCTTTAAAATTAACTGTGTGTTAATGAAAAATAAAAATGACGATCAAATCTTACCTATGGTGAGATGGTCAATCGCCAATCATATTCCGCTACGTTTTATTGAGTTTATGCCGCTTGATGGTGATGCACTCTGGTCAAATAAAGATGTGGTGAGTGAAGCAGAAATTTTACAGACATTACAACCGCATTATTCGGTACAAGTCATCGAGCAACAACATGAGCCAGCGCGTCAATATCTACTTAATAATAGCTACACTCTAGGCATCATTTCGACCATTACTCATTCATTTTGCCACCAATGTGACCGCATACGACTAACGGCACAAGGTGAGCTATATAACTGTCTATTTGCGCAGGAGGGTTTAAATATTAAGCCGCAGCTTCAAGCATTATTACGCGCACATAACTCAACCGATCATGTTCTGCATAGTCAGCAATTAAAAGATCAAGTTATACCGTATATCTGGCACAAAGCAAAAGGCTTTCACGCCTTACAACATCAACAAACCCGTAAAATCAGTATGCATATGCTTGGGGGATAAATGCAGCAATCTATCCAAATTAAAATCGAATCATTCGGTGCAATTGAAAAATTGCTTCCCCAAAATCTTTCGATCGTTTGTCCTACCAATATTTTAGTGAAAGATGTCTTAGATCAAATTGTGACTTTACATCCGGAATGCACACAGGCCATGGAAAAATGTGCATGTGCGATAGAGGATAACGTTATAACCAGACAATCTGCCTTAAGTGAGCCATGTACTTTGGTTTTATTGTCACCAGTTGCAGGAGGGTAAGTCATGCGAGATTTTGCACGTATACAAGAGCAGGCTTTAAGCCTAGATACTTTTGATCCTATTGAATCATTTCCTGAATGCGGTGGAATTGATATTTTTATGGGTACAGTTCGTAATCACCATGAAGGTAAAGCGGTTAAGGCCTTGAAATATACCTCGTATAAACCGCTTTCTGAAAAAATGATACGTGAAATTGAACTGGAAATTGAGAAAAAGTATCAGGTATCTTATGTGCGAGTTGTTCATCGGATTGGATATCTAGATGTGGGCGAAACAGCAATCATTGCAATTGCTTATGCAGCCCACCGCCGTGAAGCTTTTCAAGCATGCGAAGAAGCGGTTGAGCGGGTTAAACATGAAGTGCCTGTGTTTAAAGAAGAGTTCTTTACAGATGGCACGAGTCATTATGTAGAGGGCTGCTGTATTCGTAAGGATGCACCGCACGAACACAAGCATCACCATCATGCCGGCCATGAACACTCACACTGAAATAAGCAAGACTAGGATAAATAATGAAAAACGTAGGAATGAAGCCGGAAAGTTATCGTGTTGCTGAAGCACAAGCAATTTTATATGCACCACCGCACTGTATTGAATTATTAAGACAGGGAAATACCGAAAAAGGAGATGCATTAAAAACCGCACGTGTAGCAGGAATCTTGGCAGCAAAACGAACTGATGAGCTGATTCCTTTGTGTCATCCACTGCCGATTTATCGGGCAGATGTCGAATATGAACTAGAACATGATTTTGTAAAGATTATTACCGTGGTGGAAACCATTGGTCCAACTGGCGTAGAAATGGAAGCCTTAACGGCTGCAAGTCTTGCAGGGTTAACCATTTACGACATGTTAAAACCGCATTGTGAACCAGAAGAACTCTGGATGGATCAATGTAAATTGCTTAAGAAAAAAGGTGGCAAATCACACTTTAAGCGAGTTCTTCGTCAGCCTGTTTCGGCTGCTGTTATTGTGTTGTCAGACACCGTAGCAGCGGGTAGAAAGCCCGATACTGCCGGAAAATCTGTGGTTGAAACTTTAACCGAGGCAGGATTTGATCCAATTCATTACCAAATTTTGCCAGATGAAGCGGATACTTTAAAAAACTTAGTGCTTGAGTTGAGCAAATCATATGCTTGCATTATGACCGTTGGTGGAACTGGAATTGGTAAGCGTGATATTACGGTTGATACGCTAGAACCTCTTCTTGAGCGTAAGCTAGATGGCTTAATGGAAGCTGCGCGTTCATTTGGACAAAAACGCACGCCATATGCTGCAATGTCGCGTGGAGTAGCTGGTTTTATTGATCGTTCTTTAGTGGTGACTTTACCGGGAAGCCGTGGTGGAGCAAGCGAATCAATGGCTGCTATTTTACCTGCCTTAGTCCATATTTTTGATGTTTGCCGTGATCTACCACATCCGGGAGGCTATGAGTAATGACTGGTTGTGGTGCAGAACGTGGATTGATTAGCGTAGACGAAGCAATTGGACTGATTAGTAACCGACCTAAAAAATTAGGTTCAATTCAGCAACCTCTTCAAAATAGCCTAAGTAGGTATCTTGCTAAAGAAATTTATTCAGAAATTAATTTGCCAAGCTTCTCTCAAAGTGCTGTGGATGGCTATGCACTTTGTTGTCATGCCGAAGATTTAAATAATCAAAAGTTTCAGATTACTGGCGAGATTCGTGCTGGAAGCGAAAGTCATAACATTTTGAGTGAAGGTCAAGCAATTCGTATATTTACAGGCGGCAAAATTCCTGAAGGGACAACGCATGTAGCACGGCAAGAAGTCGTATCGGTTGTTTCGCCACAAGAGATTTGTTTAACGGAGTATATACGCCCTCAAGCTGATATTCGTTTTACTGGCGAAGAAATCCAGCAAGGGCAGTTACTTGCGCAAGTTGGACAATTTTTGAATATTGGAAGTTTGGCTGCCTTAAGTATGGCGGGAGTGCAAACCGTTGAAGTCTATCGTGCGCCGAAAGTAGCTGTTTTGATCACGGGTGATGAAGTTGCCGAAACAGCAGAAGATCTTGCTGAAGGTAAAATCTTTGATGCAAATGGACCATTACTAAAAGCTTGGTTTGAAGATTACGGTTTAGAGATTGAACTCATTCATGTGGTAGATGAAGCGGAGCAAGTCACGTATTACTTTAATCAGTTAAAAGATAGTCATGATGTCATCATAACCACAGGCGGAGTGTCAGTAGGTGATTATGACTTTGTTCGACCATGCGCTTTTGAGACGGGCTTTGAACAGATCTTTTGGAAAGTAAAACAAAAGCCGGGTAAGCCACTCTTTTTTGCTGAATATTCTCACACTGGAAAAGATCACCGTTGTTATTTGCTTGGGTTACCGGGTAATCCGGCTGCGGTCTATGTCTCTATGCAGGTTTACGGTAAAGCATTGCTTGACACTTTGCAGGGAAATCAAGCAGGGCCAGAATGGTTTAGTGCAATTTTAGATCATGATTTAAAAGAAGATGCGCGTGAACGTTTTCTAAGAATGCATGCTTATTTTGACAATGGACAACTTAAAGTTAAAAGTCTGGCAAAACAGCAATCACACATGCTCAGTAATTTAATGCAGGCCAATTGTCTGGTGCGAATTCCGGCAAGTGTGAAACTAGAAGCAGGTCATATTTTGAAGGGCGTATTTATTTCAAATTAATAACCAGTATTGATAAATATAACTCACTATATAATTGAGTGAGTTATATTTATTAAGCAATTTTAAATAATAACTTTTAATTTTTTATAATAAAAATTCTTTTATAAAGTTGATAAGAAGTTATTTTTATAATGAATCTTGCATAACTCGTGGTAAGTGGTTTAGGGTATAAACAATAGGGCCATTAGGCTAGGAAATATCGAGGAACGCATAAAGATGAAATGGGACGACATCGGTGATCAACCTTGTTCGGTTGCTCGTATGCTATCAGTGATTGGCGATCGATGGACGATGCTAATATTACGTAATGCTTTTATGGGAATACGCCGTTTTGACGATTTTCAAAAGTCATTAGGTGTCACTCGTCATGTCCTTTCGGATCGCTTAAAGCGGTTGGTTGAATATGAAATTTTAGTCAAAGCCCCTTATTTTGATCGTCAAGAACGCTTTGAATATAAATTGACTGATAAAGGTTTTGAGCTTTATCCAATTATTTTATCTATGGCGAATTGGGCAGATAAATGGATGGATCAAGGTTTAGGCAAACCTTTAGAATATCGCCATAAAACGTGTGGTCATAAGTTTGAACCAGTCATGGTATGTTCGGTTTGCCGTGAACCTTTACATGCAAAACAAGTTCAGGTTTCAGCTGGGCCGGGCTACTTTGCATATATGCAGCAAAAACAGAAACAAGCTTAATTTTCCTCTCTATAAATTACGAAGACTCCTGTTGAATCGCATCAGCTAGAGTCTTATAGATATGGTCATGATTTGACTGTGTTACATTAAAGCGTATGAATTGGCCAGCATTGGAAGCTTGGCTAAACGCGTTTCCTGGTGCAAGAATAACCTGATGATTAATACAATATTTTGCAATTTCTGAAGCTTCAACTCCCTTTGGCAAATGACACCAAACAAAAATTCCCGCTTGAGGCTTAATCCATGGTTTTATACCCAAAGGTTCTAACTGAGTAATGGTATCGTGCATTGCTTTTGCTAATCGGACCTTTAATAATTCTATATGTTTACGATAAGACCCATCTGTTAAAGCACTTAATAAAACTTCAGCTGATACGCCATTGTGAGAAAAGCTTGTGGCAATTTTCAGGTCAGTGAGCTGATCAATCCATTTTGGTTTAGCGATAATATAGCCACAACGAATAGATGCTGATAACGTTTTAGAAAAACTTCCAATAAAGATTACACGTGAAAGATTATCCAAAGCTGCAAGTCGAGGAGCGGCGTTATATTCAAAATCTGAAAAAATATCATCTTCAACGACAATCAAATTGGATTGTTCAATCAGTTTTAATAGTTGATGTGCTGTAGAAAGAGACAGTGTCGCTCCAGTTGGATTGTGAATTCCTGAGTTGGTGATATAAAGACGTGGGTTGTAAGTCTCAATTGCTTCTTTAAATGCCTCTAAGTCAGGACCTGTTGGTGTGTAGGGAATACCAATAACTTTGACTTGATGAACTTTAAGTAATGCATGAAAGTTAAAATAACAAGGATCATCAATGAGAACGACATCATCGGGCTTTAGTAAAAATCGGCATACTAAATCAATCGCTTGAGTTCCTGAGTCTGTTAAAAGTACTTGATTAAGATTTGCATTGATACCTTTTGCTTGAGCGCGTCTTGCCAGTAAACCACGTAGAGCGGGTAATCCTAATGGCGTTGAATAACCCATCAAACAATCATCTGGGCTTCTTGCGGCCGACCTTAATGCTTTACGAATACTGTCTAATGGCATCCAATCATCAGGTAGCCAACCGCAGCCGGGTTTAAAAACATCTGCTTTTGCTTCTAAAGATTGACGTGAAATCCATAATGGATCGACTGAGCGATCTAATTTAGGACCTAATTCACTTAAAGCTAAAGGTGCGAGCGGACCAACAATATAAAAACCAGATCCAGTTCTTGACTCGATTTTGCCTAAAGCAATTAATCTTTCATATGCTTCTACGATGGTTGAGACAGAAAAGCCAAGCTCATTCGCCAATTTGCGAACAGAAGGCAAGCGTGCTCCAGGCATTAAAGACCGATTTTTTATTTGTTGCTCAATCTCTGAAATGACAATTTCAATTTTGGTTTTGTTCTGGTTCACTGACTTACAATCCGAACTGTACTGGTTATTAATACATTACAGTTCTTTTAAATTGTACTGCTTTGTATCTGGTTTATTCACCTTAGCACAGCTTAAATTCTTCGTATAGTAATGGAGAAAATTATGAATAGGTTTATGAATGGCTGGGTGAATGGTTTTATTGGCGTGGCTATTTTTGCGGGATCACTACCAGCAACACGCGTAGCCGTAATGGGGTTCGAACCGGGTTTTCTAACTGCGGCCCGTGCGGCAATTGCAGGTATTTTAGGTCTTATTCTTATTTTGGTTTTAAAACAAAAAAAACCAGCCAAGCAAGATTGGTGGCCTCTTGCCATCGTTGCTTTAGGCGTGGTGATAGGTTTTCCACTATTTACAGCGCTTGCTCTCCAATACATGAATGCGGCTCATTCAATCGTTTTTGTTAGTCTTTTGCCGCTTGCAACTGCAATATTTGCTGTGTTGAGAGGCGGAGAAAAACCTAATCAATTTTTCTGGATATTTGCAATCTTGGGGAGCGCGGTTGTATTTGCTTATATGTTCTTCATCTCTGGTGATACCTCACTTGGGATAGGAGACTTTTATATGTTAATGGCGATTATTTTATGTGGTTTTGGCTATGCAGAAGGCGGTGTACTTTCAAGAAAAATAGGAGGGTGGCAGGTCATTTGTTGGGCGCTAATTTTGTCACTACCTTTTATGCTGTTTCTGACTATTTTTTATATGCCGGTTTCATTCCAAAGTGTGTCTCCATCAGCTCTAGTCGGTCTTATTTATGTGTCTTTATTTAGTATGCTGATTGGTTTTTTCTTTTGGTACAAAGGACTTGCACAAGGAGGAATTGCTGCGATTAGCCAACTACAACTTTTACAACCTTTAATGGGATTAGGAATTGCTGCGGCCTTGTTACATGAGCAGGTAAGTTGGTCAATGTTGGTGGTTACAGCAGCAACGATTTTATGCGTCGCTGCTGCCAAAAAATTTACTTAATTTTATAAACAATTTGCTGGTTTAGGGATTCCTGCTAAACGACTTAAATGACGCGCCACTAAACCAGTATTAAATTGTTGCTGTAAAACAGCATTATTAATCTCTGGACTGACCGTTTTCATTAAAAATTTAATCAGCGGGCGAGTTGCTGGAGAATGTCCAAATTGTTGATAAAACTGACGTACAGCTGCTAAAACTTCAAAATGCCAATCAGTGAGTTCAAGATCAAGCGATTTGGCAAGTTCTTGTGCAACTTCGGGATTCCAGATTGTGTAATCAACCAAATGACCATCTTGATCTAATTCTAAATTCATGAAACCAGCCTAAATATATTATTTAAGAGAAATACAGCGATTAAACGTCAAAATCAGATCCGTAAATTGATCATAATCTAATACATTAATCTGAGCTAAAGTACCTGTATCAAGTAAGTCTTTTTCGATGCTTAAACATGAAACAGATTCAAATGATCGAATCATTTCAGTAGAAAGCTGTGCAACAGAATCACCCATAAAAACAATCTGGTCACCTGCCTGAAAAAGATGACTTAACTCATCAATAATCTTAGGCGTAGCGTGGTAAGAAGATTGCACAAGATAAAGAGTTGATGGATTCATTAAAATTACACCTTCATCTACCAATATAGAACATGATCAAAAGATTGAATAAACTCAGCATTCAACTGAACGAATTCAATTTCTTGTTCGGTTTTTTGTACAAGAGGATGCTGCTGATTTTTACTTTCAATCAGAATAGGACTCAAGTCATAGAACTCAAAACTTTCGACCATATTTGAAGCTACTTTAAAAGACTGAGCAAACTGATCAAAGCTCAGATCATTTTGCAAAAGACTAAGAGCCGCATCTTTCAATAATACTTTGACTGGTGAGCCAAAGGTTGCTAAAACCATAGTAGCGGAAAGGCTTTCATTGATTTGAAGACTGGTTAAATTGGCTTGGCTTAAAATGACGAGTACAGATTTCACACAATATACCTTTTAAAAGCAACAATCTAAGCAAACAAAGTAACTTAAAATTGAATAAGACGAGATGCTGTCTGTACTGCATCAGCAAGTTCACCTAACCCGACAAGTTCAAAGTCTTTGGCAAGGTTGTGATGAGTAAGGTGATGGCGACTGGCATTTTCTGCATCTGTAATACCACGAGCGAGGGCAGCACTCACACAAACAGGAAGACGAATAGCAAGCTTTTGCCATTCATGCGTTAAATTACGCTGGTCGTCAGGAACCCATTGAAAATCATTAGCAACCTGCACGCCATCTTGGTAAAAGAATACACGGAAGTCTTCATTTTTACTTTTGAGTGCCTGAGCAAGTCCTAACGCATGCCAAGCATGAATGGAAGTAGGAGCAGAGGTAATTAGTAGTAATGTACTCATTGAGAATTCACTATGGTCATACGTCTAAATGGGCGTAGATACATTAAGAGAAAGGTAAGTATACAATGATTTTAGTGACAGGTGGTTTAGGCTTTATCGGTTCACACATTGCGTTGAGTCTTATGGCTCAAGGGCAAGAAGTGGTAATCGTCGATAATTTGGCTAATTCGACCTTGCAAACGCTTGAACGGCTAGAGTTTATTTCTGGTATGTACGTTCCATTTGTTAAACTTGATGTACGTAATACACCCGCATTGAATAAGGTTTTCGAGCAATATTCAATTGATGCGGTTATTCATACTGCCGGGTTTAAATCAATTGAAGAATCTAACCTTAAACCTCTTGAATATTATAATGATAATGTTAGTTGCATCATGAGTTTACTACGCGCAATGCAACGTACAGGTGTTCGTCACTTTATTCATCTGTCTAGCCTTGCAGCTTATGGTAAATCTGGACTGCAATTAAGTGAAACAGAAGAATTTAATTACGCTTATCCTAATCCCTACATTAAGTCTCAACAGATGATTGAAGAAATTATCCGTGATACTTATAAAATTGATCATGAGTGGAAAATTGCAATCTTGCGCTTATCTAATATTGTAGGTGCATTTGAACATGGCGTGTTAGGTGAGTATGTCGCTCAGCTCCCTAAAAATATCGTGCCGCTCGCGATGCAAGTCGCAGCAATGCAGCGTGATTTGATTGAATTACAAGATCAAGCTGAAACATCAGATCATACGACTGAACGCAGTTTTCTCCATGTTTTAGATTTGTGCGAGGCGGTGAGTGCGAGTTTACATTGGCTGCGTGATCAAACACATTGTTGCGAAGCATTTAATATTGCCCATGATCAAGTTCATTCAATTCGTCAATTACTCGATGAAATTTCACAAGTCACTCAAGCTGAGATTCCAACACAAACAGCAATTTATAAGCATGTTGAGTTGGATCAAGTTGGAGCTAATATTGAAAAAGCCAAAACATTACTGCAATGGGCACCAAAACGCCCATTAAAACAAATGATCGAAGATGAATGGCGCTTTTATCAAAATACATTAAATGGAAGATAAGATAATGATTCTTATTTACAATAATGGAATGCTTGAGTACGATATTCAAAATTAACTAGCCAGAGCAAACACTTGCTTCAGCCCGTGAGTTCTTTATTGAGATAACCGAGGTTTCTATGCAAACACGAATTGAACATGACACGATGGGTGAGATTGAAGTTCCAAATGAAGCATTGTGGGGAGCACAGACTCAACGCAGCTTACAGAACTTTAAAATTGGGCAAGAACGATTACCTCGTGCCATGATTCGAGCAATGGGTTTGGTCAAAAAGGCTGCTGCAATAACCAATGCTGAACTTGAACAATTACCGCAAGACTTGAGCCAATATATTGTGGGTGCAGCTGAAGAAGTCATTGATGGCAAGTGGGATTCACAGTTTCCTTTAGTTGTCTGGCAAACGGGTTCTGGTACGCAAAGTAATATGAACTGTAATGAAGTGATTGCCAATATTGCGAACCAGAAATTAGGGCAAGCCTTAGGGGCTCAAAAGCCAGTACATCCAAACGATCATGTCAATCGTGCTCAATCAACAAACGACTCATTTCCAACGGCCATTCACGTGGCAGCAAGTTTGCAAATTAATGAATTACTGATCCCTGCGGTCGAGCAACTTAAAGCGACTTTGCAAAAAAAATCTGATGAGTTCCAAGATATTGTCAAAATTGGCCGTACTCATTTGCAAGATGCCACGCCATTAACTTTAGGCCAAGAGTTTAGTGGCTATGTTTCTCAGCTTGAGCATGGATTGGTTCGATTACAACAGGCTTTAACTGGTTTATATGAATTGCCATTGGGTGGAACTGCTGTAGGGACTGGGTTAAATGCACATCCTAACTATGCAGTAAAAGCAGCCGCACAGCTTGCTCTACTTACAGGTTTACCTTTTGTAACTGCACCCAATAAATTTGAAGCTCTAGCAGGACGGGACGCCGCTGTTTTTGCATCAGGTGCATTAAAAACGTTGGCTGTAAGCTTAAACAAAATTGCGAATGATATTCGTTGGTTGGCAAGTGGTCCACGTTGTGGTTTTGGTGAAATCCGTATTCCAGAAAATGAACCTGGTTCAAGCATTATGCCGGGGAAAGTAAACCCAACACAAAGTGAAGCAATGACCATGGTGGTTGCACAAGTGCTTGGCAATGACACAACCATTAATGTGGCTGGTGCCTCAGGTAACTTTGAGTTAAACGTATTTATGCCTGTAATTGCTTATAACTTATTGCAATCTATTCAATTGCTTGGGGACGCTTGTAATAGCTTTAACGACCATTGTGCAGTAGGAATTGAGCCTAATCGCGATAAGATTGACCACTTCTTACATAACTCTCTCATGTTGGTCACAGCGTTAAATCCGGTAATTGGCTATGAAAATTCTGCAAAAGTTGCAAAGACTGCTTATAAAGAAAATAAAACGTTGAAGCAGGTCGCTGTTGAGCTTGGTTTGGTTACAGCGGAACAATTTGACGAAGTAGTTAAACCTGAAAAGATGGTTTCACCAAATAGTAAGTAATCACTAAAAACAATGTAAGCGTTAATGTTTATATAAAAGCCCTCATCTGAGGGCTTTTATAGGTAGAGACTAACTTATAGCTTGAGATCGGAAAATATCAAAGTAAGCCTTCTATATATTCCCAACCATGAGATTTCATAGTCTCAAACTTCTTTTTTAGCTCTTCTTTTTCGTAGTTATGAGGATCGCCTGCTAAAAGAACATGATACGAGTTAGTTTCTGGTTCTATAGTCACTTCAATAATTTCTACTGGTTGGATCACTCCACTCTCAGTTAGACCAGAGTCTATAAAACATATTCCTTTTACAGGAATAACAGTACAGTCATATTCTTTGGAAATAAAATAATTATTTGCTGAAGCGGAATACGTACGTGATGCTCTAACTTTCATGTGTACCTCCTTCAAGCGTAGAAAGGGAATGTTTTAGTCTGGCGTGCTTGTAGAGTTAATACTGTTTAATTTATATAGTGATTTTATTTTTTACTTCAATATTCTAATTATAGATTTTTTATTAGCATAAAATACTGTTAGCTATAATTTACAAGTAAGGTATTAAAAAAATTATGAATCAAAAGCCACTTTCAGTTGTTTTAATTCCTGGTTATATGCTTGACGAATCTCTGTGGAATGAAGTCATAAATGAGGTGCCTAAAGAGTGGAATATATCTCGAGCTACTTTAGAAGAAGGGCAAACAATCAAAGAGATTGCTCAGAATATTGCTAAAAATGCGCCTGAGAGCTTTGTACTAATTGGATTCTCACTTGGAGGATACATTGCGAGATCTATAGTGGAGCAATTTCCTGAAAAAGTTAAGGCACTTGTTTTAATAGCATCTTCATTACGTTCAGATACAGAAGAGCAGAAAAGTCAAAAGTTAACGGCGATTAAGCTTAACTCGGGGAAAAATTTCCATGGACTAAGTTCAATATCGATTGAAAAAACACTTCATCCATCGAATGTTCAGAATCGTGCTCTCGTAAAAAGAATCCAAGAGATGGGCAAGACTCTAGGTTACGAAGAGTTCGTTAAACAATCTATGTTAGATAGAAATTCTTATGATATGAGTAAGATCACATGCCCAACTTTAATTATTTCTGGTGCAGAGGACCAGCTGCGTTCTAAGGAAGAGGCGATAGAATTATTAGATCAGTTGCCACATGCAAAGCTTGAGATAATTAAAAATACGGGCCATATGATTCCGATTGAGCAGCCGAAGACATTGGTTTCAGTGATTTCAACTTGGTTAAGTACTTATCATTTATGAAGGCCTAACTTTTGTTTTCTTCGTTAAAATCTTAATAATTTTGTAAACTTGATTACCGAGTTTAATTTTTTGATGAATGGTTGCATGATCAAGCTGCTCCCATAACTCAAATGGGAAAAACTCTGAACTATGATCAAATATCCATAACCATTGGTAGCTATTATTAAGCGTACTTTTATCAAAACGGACATCTTGTACTTTGACAATCTTAAACTGTTTATGATGTTCGTCTTGAAGAATAATTTCATGGTTCTCCATTAGACATCCATCCATTAAATACAATGTTTAATTTTACTCAAATTAATACTATTTGATTAACTTGTTAGGTTGGCATTCATTTACAAAAGATTTCGAGTTGTAAAGTTTGTCATTTTCAAAATGAAAATAATCTTTACTTTTGAAATACAAGGTTTTAAATAGCTTACATTGTAAGAAGAGGAGGTAGATGTCAGAATGGACATTGAAATTTATCTTCGAGTATCGCTATGAGTTTAATAGGCTTTATGTATGCAAGTAAAACCAATAGTGAACATAGTCAAATAAAACAAGATTTAATTGATATTCTCACAGAAGCGGTCAAATTCAATTCACATAATGATATTACAGGAGTACTTTACTATGGTAATGGATACTTCTTGCAATATTTGGAAGGTGAGAAAGAACAGGTCGAATCGCTTTTTTATAATTTAATTTTAAAAGATTCGAGACACCAAAACTGCGAAATCATTTTTTCTGAATCATCCGAACAACGTTTATTTAAACATTGGAGCATGAAATTTGCTCCTATTAATACGAAAATAAAAGATTTCTTTCGCCATCATCATGTTGATGAGTTTAATCCATATTTGCTTAACACTACATCCATTCCAACTTTTATTGAATTGCTTGTAGATCAACCTAATCATAAAGTTGATCAATACCAAGTTTAATCAAAATTAGGAATGACATTGGGTTTTAAGTGTTCTGTTTAAATTTAAGCTCTCTTCGGAGAGCTTTTTATCACAAAGGCTGAAAGTTTCACTAATTAATAATGAATTGGCGTTGAATAAGCCGTCATAATTGTTAAAATGCCCACCTTATTCTGTTTTTATATTGTTTTTTGTTTTGCATTTGTTTTGCGAAGTTAGAGATAAAAATATTAAAAACAGCTGCTTAGTTAAGGACTTTTGAATGCTCTCTATTTATTTAACAGATACCCAGCAACATGTGCAATTTAATGATTATCCTAGTGATCAGCCGGTTAAGTTTCTGTTAAATCTTAAAAAGATTTTTCCAAGTACAGCGGACTTATTATTGCCAGTTTTACCTGAAGATAATGACCTAGAAAATGTAACTTGGGAATCAACCTCAAAAGATTTTGAAATCTTTAAAAAGCTATTAGCGGGATGGGGTGTTATTGAGCTTCGTTTAAATGCAATTACTGCTTACAAAGATAAAAACTTTGCAAATGAGTTAGTGAAACAAGCACAGGTAAAACGTAAGAAAACAGCCCAAAAGAACCACCAGCTTTCTTTAGTTGCACTTGATTATATTTTTATGCACGAAGTTCATGCATTAATTGATGCTGAATTGGTCACTATTGGTGAGAAATTCTACTTACCCACCTTGCGTGAGCAATGGAAGGGTACAGTTTCAGACCAAGTGCTCAACGGAAAACTATAATTTAAATGCAAAAGGTGAATTTATAAAAATTCACCTTTTTATTTTCTAATTAAATCAATATCTTATAATTTTAAGTTTGCTTATACAAAAGTTTACAAGAAAAGAATGCGTTTTTTTCAATGTGGCAGATACATTGCTTATATAAATACAAAATTATTGCGGGAGAGAGGTTCATTAAGAACCCGCCGAAGGAGCAACAAGCCCGGAAACTCTCAGGCAAAAGGACTGTAATAATTAAAAAATCTGGAGAGAAGCTTAGATTTATAAGAATGGAAAACAATAACTTATAAATTATAAACTCACCGAAGGGGAAGATCTAAACGTTAAAAGGTAACGTTGGGGTCGAAACTCTCAGGTACCAATGACAGATGGGCTGTACTGATGAAATGTTTTTGCATTTCTGAGGAGTCTGTTATGCCACATGTTATTGTGATAGGTGCGGGAATCACAGGGGTTACCTCTGCTTATGAATTATCGCAACTGGGTTATCAAGTCACAGTGATTGATCGACATTTATATCCTGCAATGGAAACATCCTTTGCCAATGGAGGGCAATTATCGGCTTGTAACGCTGAAGTATGGAACCAAAAAGCCACCGTGATTAAAGGCTTTAAATGGATGAGACAAAAAGATGCTCCTCTATTGTTAAACCCTTCATTTAGTTTGCATAAGTATAGTTGGCTAGTTGAATTTCTATCGCATATTAAAAACTATGAAGCAAATACGATCGAGACGGTGCGTTTGGCATTGCTTGCTCGTAAGCGTTTGTTTGAAGTTGCTGAAAAAGAGCAGCTTGAGTTTGATTTGGAGAAACGTGGAATCCTCCATATGTATCATAGTAAAGCTGACTATGAGATTGCTAAACAAGTTAATAACGTATTGAACAAAGGTACATTAGAGCGCTATTCGGTTTCACCTGATGAAATGAAAACAATAGAACCATCTTTGACGGGTGACTATTTCGGTGGTTACTACACGCCAAGTGATGCAACGGGGGATATTCATAAATATTCAACCTCTTTGGCTGAAAAGACTAAAGAATATGGCGTTCAATATAAGTTCGGCCTAGAAGTTATGGACATTAAGTGCAGCGCAGACAAAGTAGTCGTGACTTGTCAGCCAAGTGCGGAGCATCCTTATCTGGTTGAATCTGATCACATCCAACTTGAAGGTGATGTACTTGTGGTTTGTGGTGGTGTAGGGAGCTATCAACTTGCCGATATGATTGGTGAGCGAGTAAATGTGTATCCAGTAAAAGGTTATTCAATTACTGTGCAATTAAAAGATGAGCATAGCGTAAAGAATGCTCCTTGGGTGAGCTTACTAGATGAAAGTGCAAAAATTGTGACCTCTCGCTTAGGTAAAGATCGACTACGTGTAGCGGGGACTGCTGAGTTTAACGGCTATAACCGTGACATACGGGCTGATCGTATTCAACCATTAGTGAATTGGGTAAACCGTAATTTTGATATTTCAACAGAGCATGTGGTGCCTTGGGCAGGGTTAAGACCTATGATGCCGAATATGTTGCCAGTAGTGAAACAATCTAAACAACCTCGCGTTTTTTATAATACAGGGCATGGGCATTTAGGTTGGACTTTGTCTGCAGCAACCGCAGTTTTAGTCGGTCAGGATATTGCTCAAAAATATCCAGCGTAGAAAGTAAAAAGCCAGTGTTCAAACACTGGCTTTTATCTAAAGAGTTAGTCATATAAGCGGTAGATTCCGCTAAAACGCTCACAGCCTTTTTGCTGGGTTTTCACATTCAGTAAAGCTTTTTGGAAATTAAACTGATATTTACAGTTATGCTCATTGTCTAAAATTTCATTTTTTTCTTCAGGTGAACTATAAGCCATCAAAGAAATCGTTTGAGTTTCTTTGCGGTTATTTGGATTGCGGTATGCTATACCTTCAATCTTGATTTTATCTTTCGCGAGCTGATGGACCTGAATGTGTACAGGCTGTGCTGCTAGATGTCCATTCTCAAACTTAAGATAATGCTGGGTAAGCGTTTGCTTAAGCGATGCATAAAAATTTAAGTCATCAGTACGTAAATCAAACTGTTGTTGAATACATGTATTACTCTTGCATTGCTCAGTATGTTTAGACCATAACTTTTGTGTATCCTGTAAGAGCTGTAAGGGGGCATCAGTGACTAAATATGCAGAAAGATATTTATTATTGAGTTGCTTTCTCGATTCACTAAATGTTTTTGAACAGATTTTAAGCTCAGCTCCAGTATTGGAGCAGTCTATTGTTTCTGCAAAGACAAGAGGTGAACATAAACAGCTCAGTGTCACGACAAAACTTAATCTTTTCAATTGATTCATATCAGTATTAGACAGCATGATCGCTTATACTTTCAGTCTACTTTGCTAGGTGTACTATAGCGAAACAGAACGGCTGAATACAAGATTTCTTAAGTTTTTATGGAAGGTAATAATTTATATGGTTGCTCAGATTCGTATTGGACAAGGAATGGATGTACACGCCTTTGAAGAGGGGAACTTCGTTACATTGGCGGGTATTCAAATTCCACATACACATGGTTTGAAAGCGCATTCTGATGGTGACGTGGTACTTCATGCGCTATGTGATGCTTTATTAGGTGCTTTAGCACTTGGTGATATTGGACAACATTTTCCTGATACTGACCCAGAATACAAAGGCGCAGATAGCCGAGTATTGTTAAAGCATGTTTATCAATTAATCTTAGACCGTGGTTATCAGTTAAATAATGCCGATATTACGGTGGCTTGCGAGCGTCCAAAATTAGCTAAGCATAATCTTGAAATGCGTCAAAGCATTGCTGATGTTTTAAATGTCGATATTAATCAAATTAGTATTAAAGCAACGACAACCGAAAAACTTGGGTTTACCGGTCGTCAAGAAGGTATTTTGGCTACAGCGACTGTTTTAGTCTCTCATCACACCAAGTGATCGGCCTGCTGCAAAGACTGTTGAAGTTCTAAAGTTGCCTTACGGCCTTGTAGCTGTAAGGTAATACTATGAATGAGTCCAGTCCAAGTCTCATTAGGTTCCCAAATTTCGTGTAATAAATCTTGAGATGCAGGCATATCCATATTCATATAAAACTGTCTATAAACATACATAAGGCAACTTACGCGTTTATTTTTGGCGCAATGTATCCAAACAATTTCATTTTGCACTAAATGATCAATTAGATCTAAAACTAATAAGCACTGCTCAGCAGAAGGCATCTCCCAATCAATTGGAATATGAATATAATTTAAACCAAGGTCTAAACAAATACGGTCTTCATTCTCAAGATGATTTGAAGCATTAGTTAAAGCAAGGTTAATGACTGTGCTACAACCAAACTCTTTAATCAATTTTAGTTGTTCAGCAGAAGGCTGGGCCGAGCTAAATAAATGTTCATGAATAATCGAAAATGCGGGAATTTGAGATAATGATTGTTCAAGGGTTGTCATGATCGCACTCTACAAGAGTAGGCTTAGCTTATTGTGTAGAATGTTATACACGATTCTAGAGAATAGTTGAAATACAGCCTGCTTATATATTCGACAACGTTATCAAAATTTTAAAAATAATTAACTGGAAAAGTACAAGTCTTATAAAATAAAAAAACAGCATCATAAAGATGCTGTTTCCTATGTAAATACTTAAGCTTTTAGATTTTCATTCAATAAAAATTCGACTAAAGCTTTTTGAGCATGAAGACGATTTTCTGCCTCATCCCATACGACTGCATTTTTATGATCGAGCATGGTTTCAGAAATTTCCTCACCACGATGAGCAGGTAAGCAATGCATGAATAAACAGTCCGGGTGAGCAAGGCTCATTAATTTTTCGTTAACCTGAAAATCAGCAAAGGCCTTTTCACGAAGTTTTTGTTCTTCTTCTTGGCCCATGCTTGCCCATACATCTGTCACAATGAGATCAGCATTTACTGCTGCATCTTCTGCATTATCAAAAAGCTCAACACAATGACCAAACTCTGCTAAAAATTCAGGTTTAGGTTCATATCCTTTTGGCGATGCAATTTTGAGTTTGAAACCCATCATGTGTGCAGCTTCAATATATGAATTACACATATTATTACCATCACCAATCCAAGCAACGGTTTTGCCTTCAATGCTGCCGCGGTGTTCAATATAAGTTTGTAAGTCAGCAAGTAACTGGCATGGATGATGATCATCAGTTAAGCCGTTAATTACAGGAACTTTTGAGTAAGATGCAAAGCGTTCAACAATGTCATGACCAAAGGTACGAATCATCACAATATCAAGCATACTTGAAATTACACGTGCTGAGTCTTCGATTGGTTCGCCACGACCTAATTGTGTGTCACGAGGCGATAAGAAAATCGCACTGCCGCCAAATTGGTTAATACCTGCTTCAAAAGAGATACGTGTACGCGTACTAGATTTCTCAAAAATCATTCCCAATACTTTACCGACAAAAGGTTGGTAGACCTTATTGTCATGTTGCATTTTTTTAAGCTCGCTCGCGCGTTCTAAGATGCGATTAAGTTCTAGAGTGGATAGATCACGTAAAGTCAGGAAATGTCTTAGAGCCATGTAGCTACTCCATAATAATTGTTTTGAAATACAACAATTATCTGTTGTTGGCTGGGTGGATGTGGGAAAAAAGAAGTCTACTATACTATAAGCATTTTAAAATGCAAAAGAATTAGTCTTTATGATGGCCCTTTAAGAAAATATCTACACAATAATTAATATAATCAATGACTTCTTTCTCATCAGGAGGGAGTGGCATTCCCATAATCATACGCCATTCAATATCACGTAAAATTCCAAAATACATTAATGAAGAATAATCTGGAGATGCGCAAAAAATTTCTTCAGCTTGGTGAGAGAGTAAAAGTGCCTGAGCAATTGTGTTTTGTACATCTTGAGCGCACTTTTCATATAAGTATTGGCTCAAAGTTGCATTGCATTGGGTTTGCTCAATAACTAGACGTAAAAAAGCGATATGTTCAGGTTGAATAATATGAGTATAAAAACGAATAAGAGTTTGAACTAAATAATCGCGTAGAGAGGTTTGTGAGGGCTGAAATGGAATGCAAATATCTTTAAAGAACATTTCTCGTCGATAGTCGCAAATTGCTGTGAATAAACCATCTTTATTGCCAAAATACTTATATATTGAAGCTTTTGAGCCACCCGCATGATTCACAATGTCATCGAGTGAAACGGCATCATATCCTTTATCCAGAAACAGCTCGGTTGCGCTTAACAATAATGCTAAACGACGTTCAATACCGCGACGTGTTTGTGGTTTATCACATACTGAGTGATGTGACTCAAGGACTGGATCATGCATATAATTTCATAACAACGGTTAACTTTGCCTATCTAGTATAGCAAAACTAGCTTTAAGGATGGCTATTAGCTTTCTTTTAGGTTATCTGCTGAGCAGTAAGTGGTTAATTAATGAAATAAACTAATAGAAAATATAAGCTTAGATTAGGTTTTAGATAGGTATAATGATGTAACCTTATGTTTATTTAGAATTTAATTAAAAATTACTAATAAAAACAAAGCGGCTAAGAATGACTTAACCGCTCTGAACTTAACTCATAAGCTGTCTAGGCTTCAGTTTGAGTAACCTTGTGCTCATCTTCTTCGTCATCATCTGCAGAATCCATTCCAAGTTCTTTTAACTTGCGTGTTAAGGTATTGCGACCCCAACCCAATAATTCTGCTGCATGACGTTTGCGTCCACGTGTTTGTTGCAAAGCAGCATTAATTAACGTGCGTTCAAACATTGGTGTGGCAATATCTAAAATTTTCATTTCACCATTTTTAAGCTTTTGAATAGCCCATTGATTTAGTAGTTCATCCCAATGATGTAGAGAAATACGCTCAAAAGAAGGTGCCGGTTGACTAGAATCACTATTCTTTTGCAATGGAACTTGTTTGAGCTCAGAAGGTAAATCTTCTGGATAAACTTCGCGGCCAGTAATCATTACAGTTAGCCAGCGGCAAGTATTCTCAAGTTGTCGTACGTTACCCGGCCATGGTAACTGTTGCATGTAGTCCGTTGTTTCAGTGCGTAGAATTTTTGGACTTACGCCAAGTTCTTTACCTGCACGCGCAAGGAAATGCTGCGCAAGCATTGGAATATCTTCACTACGGTGGGCAAGCTTAGGAATGTGAATACGAATCACATTTAAGCGGTGATATAAGTCTTCACGGAAGCGACCTTCATTTACTAGCTTTTCTAAATCCTGATGTGTTGCTGCCACGATTCGAACATCAACTTTAACTGGAATGTGTCCACCTACACGATAGAACTCACCGTCAGCGAGTACGCGAAGCAATCGAGTCTGAGTTTCAAATGGCATATCACCAATTTCATCAAGGAATAACGTTCCGCCATTTGCCTGTTCAAAGCGGCCTTGATGCTGAGTATTTGCTCCTGTGAAAGCGCCTTTTTCATGACCAAATAACTCGGTTTCAATTAAGTCTTTTGGTATCGCAGCCATATTTAAAGCAATAAAAGGTTTGGCACGGCGTGGGGAATGCTTGTGCAAAGCATGAGCAACTAATTCTTTACCTGTACCCGATTCACCATTAATTAAAACGGTAATATGGGATTGAGACAAACGGCCGATAGCACGGAAAACCTCCTGCATTGCCGGAGATTCACCAATAATTTCTGTTGATTGAAGAGGTGAAGCAGTTTTCGTAGCTTCTTGTTGTTGTAGTTTGTTGATATGCAGAATCGCACGATTGACTAAAGCTAAAGCCTCATCAATGTCAAAAGGTTTTGGTAAATACTCAAATGCACCTGTTTGATAGCTTGATACAGCAGACTCTAAGTCAGAATGTGCTGTCATAATAATGACAGGTAAATCTGGATGAGTGTTTTTGACTTTAGATAAAAAAGTTAAACCATCAATTCCAGGCATGCGGATGTCAGTTAAGATGACATCGGGAGCATCATGGTGCAAACGTTCAAGCGCAGTTTGAGCTTCTTCAAAATTGGTAACATCAAAACCTTCCTCTTTAAAGGTCTTTTCCAATACCCATCGCATGGCGCGATCATCATCAATAACCCATATTTTATTTCGCGACACGGTCTGACTCCCAAGGTAAATATAAGCTAAAAATTGTTTTTCCAGGAACAGATTGGCATTCAATCATTCCGTTATGTTGATGCATAATATTCTGTGCAATACTCAGGCCAAGCCCAGTACCTTTTGCTCGTCCAGTAACCAATGGATAGAATACTGACTCCAAAATACTTTCAGGAATGCCTGGTCCATTGTCCTCTATGTCGACTCGCACTGTAGATCGATTTAGTACACCGTTAATTGTGACAAGACGTTGTATACGTGTACGTAGAATTAACTCCGGTTCGTGATCTATAAAAAATGCTTTGTTTTCTGTGATGGCTTGAATTGCATTTACACTAATGTTGAGCATGACTTGTATTAACTGATCACGATCAGCATTAACATCGGGTAAAGACAAATCATAATCCCGTATAATTTTAATTTTCTTCTTTGTCTGGTTGGCGATAAGTGAACGCACTCGCTCCAAAGGCTCGTGTACGTTAACATTTTCATAACTTGGGAGTTGTCTAGAACCCAACATAGTATCTGCCAAGTTAGTTAAACGATCTACTTCATTAATAATGACATCTGTAAATTCAGCATAACTCTTATCATTCAAACTGCGCGCGAGTAATTGAGTTGCACCACGAATACCTGCCAGTGGGTTCTTAATTTCGTGCGCAACGCCACGTACAAGCTGTCTGGCTACCTGATGTTGTTGTACCAGATTTTCTTCTTTAGAAATCTTTAACATACGATCAATCGGGTTGAGCTCAATCAAGAGTAATGGATGATAACTCTTACCTGCATTTAATTGAGACACCGTGTAATCAACATGAAGGTCTTTAAAGTTGACATTAATAACAGCTTCTCGACGTGTATAAGGTTGACCGGTTTTTATGGTGTTTAATAACGCTTCATGTGTATTAAAAGTATCATCAGGCGCATGAAGTAGGTTTAGAACGGGCTGTCCTGAAGCTCGAAGCAAACTAATATCAAATAGTGCTTCGCAGGCAGAATTTAAATAAAAAATATTTAAGTTACTATCGATCAATAAAATCGCAGTAGTTAGGTTGTCTACCAATAGGCGATAGTCGATAGGGTTGTGTTGATCCATTAGCGAATCGTTCCTGTCTTAAAATAGCGCAATGGCATCTTCTTGGTTATCGGATTTTCACCGTTATAGAACATGAACGATGCAAAATATACGCCAACTTTGTTTATGGGTTATTTTAAAGTTTTAAGGTATTTAAAAACGCGCTGAAATCGGTCTTTATGTCTATTGATAAAAACTGATGGCTTAAAAATAGATAATAACATGAACCAACTTGGTGCAAAGGTGAGTTTTGGTGCAAATGTTGGTCGTATTTTGGTGCATTACACAAAGAGTAGGCTTTCCACCTATGCTTGCGGCAAGAAAAGACATACAATACGCGCATTCAAGTGGAGCGCAGATTCATGAAGACCCCCAAAGTCGGTTTTGTTTCTTTAGGTTGTCCTAAGGCATTGGTAGATTCTGAACGAATTTTAACTCAGTTAAAGACTGAAGGTTATCAAGTTGCATCAGATTATGATGGTGCTGATTTAGTAGTTGTTAATACCTGTGGTTTTATTGAATCTGCGGTACAAGAGTCGCTAGATGCAATTGGCGAGGCCATGAGTGAAAATGGTCGAGTGATCGTTACCGGATGCTTAGGTAAAGACGAAGATAAAATTCGTCAAATGCATCCAAACGTTTTAAAGGTTACTGGTGCAGCAGCTTATCAAGATGTGATGGAAGCTGTACATGAATATGTACCGGCACCACCTAAACATAATCCGTTTGTTGATTTGGTTCCTGAGCAGGGAATTCGTTTAACCCCTAAACATTATGCTTACTTAAAAATATCTGAAGGCTGCAACCATCGTTGTACCTTCTGTATTATTCCAAGTATGCGTGGCGATCTTGTTTCTCGTCCAGTCGGAAGTGTACTGGAAGAAGCTGCTGCGCTTAAAAGAGCAGGCGTTAAAGAAATCTTGGTTATTTCTCAAGATACATCAGCTTATGGTGTGGATACCAAATACAAGCTTGATTTCTGGAATGGCCAACCTGTTAAAACAAAATTCTTTGATATGTGTGAAGCACTAGGCCAACTTGGCATCTGGGTGCGCTTACATTATGTTTATCCATATCCACATGTCGATGCAGTTATTGACTTAATGGCACAAGGTAAAATCCTGCCATATCTTGATATTCCATTCCAACATGCAAGCCCGCGTATTCTTAAGTTAATGAAGCGTCCGGCTCACAGTGAAAATACACTCGAAAAAATTAAATTGTGGCGTGAAAAATGCCCGGATCTTGTGATTCGTTCTACATTTGTAGTGGGTTTCCCAGGTGAAACTGAAGAAGATTTTCAAATATTGCTCGATTGGTTAGTTGAAGCTGAACTTGATCGTGTTGGCTGCTTTACCTACTCACCAGTAGAAGGCGCTACGGCAAATGATTTACCAGATCATGTGCCTGAAGAAATTAAGCAAGAGCGTTACGAGCGCTTTATGCAGGTGCAGCAACAAATTTCTGCTGCTAAGTTGCAAAAACGTATTGGTCAAACGATGACTGTATTAGTCGATAGTTTGGAAGATGAATATCCTGTTGCTGTTGCACGTTCTTATGCGGATGCTCCGGAAATTGACGGTAATGTCTTTGTAGAAGATATCGATAAGAGCACTATTCAACCAGGCGATATGTTGGAAGTCGAAATCACCGATGCGGATGAATACGACTTATTTGCAAAGTTAATTAAAATTAAGTCGGTTTAATCGATAACGATTCAAAAAAGCATTCAGTTTAAGAGGTTTTGGAGCAAACTCATGGCGGAAACAATTAGCCCCCGTTATTCACGCATTTTATTAAAACTATCTGGTGAGGCATTGTCAGGTAACAAAGACATGGGTATTGATGCCCAAGTTCTTGATCAAATGTCCCTTTCAATTGCTCACTTAGTTGGTTTGGGCGTGCAAGTGGGTATCGTTGTTGGTGGCGGTAACTTGTATCGTGGTAGCCAGTTGCAAAAAGATGGCTTGGTTGGTCGTGTTACTGGCGATCAAATGGGGATGCTTGCAACTGTAATGAACGGTTTGGCTATGCGTGATGCATTGGTTCGCCGTAATATCAGAACTCGTCTTATGTCTGCATTGCCAATTGGTACGGTGGTAGAATCTTATTCAAGTCGTGATGCGATTCGTCATTTGAGTCAGGGTGAAGTTTGTGTTTTTGTTGCTGGTACAGGAAATCCATTCTTTACAACTGATACAGCAGCATGCTTACGCGGAATTGAAATTGAAGCGAATTTAATTCTAAAAGCAACTAAAGTAGATGGCGTATATAATAAAGATCCAAGTAAATACGAAGATGCAGTTAAATACGATCATTTAACTTTTGATCAGGTATTAGACGAAAAGCTTGGTGTTATGGATTTGACAGCTATTTGTTTGTGTCGTGACCATAATGTGCCGCTACAAGTTTTTGATATGAATAAATCAGGTGCGCTATTGTCAGTGGTAATGGGCGAAAAAGAAGGTACACGCGTTACTAAATAATGTACGTGTTGTTGAAAGCTCTTTATACTAGCGCTAAATTAAATTTGTTAAATACATTCTTGAATAAATAAGTAAGGTAGATCATATGATTAACGATCTGAAAAAAGACAGCGAACAGCGTATGTTAAAAACTCTTGATTCTTTGGAACAAGGGTTTGCTAAAGTTCGTACCGGCCGTGCACACCCATCAATTTTAAATGGTGTGATGGTTCCTTACTACGGTTCTGATGTGCCTTTAAATCAAGTAGCAAACGTAGGTATTGAAGATTCTCGTACCCTTGTTGTTCAACCATTTGAACGTACTATGGTATCTGCTATTGATAAGGCAATCCGTGAAAGCGATCTTGGTTTAAACCCGATTACGGCAGATTCAATTCGTGTCCCTTTACCTGCATTAACTGAAGAAACACGTCGTGATATGCAAAAAGTTGCACGTAGTGAAGCTGAAAATGCAAAAGTTGCGATTCGTAATATTCGCCGTGATGTGTTAGGTGATATTAAAGCGCTATTGAAAGAAAAAGAAATTTCTGAAGATGATGAGCGTCGTGCAGGTGAGGATATTCAGAAAATTACAGACAAATATGTTGCAGAAGTAGACAAACGTCTTGCAGCGAAAGAAGCAGAATTGATGAAGGTCTAAATTTTATGACCGATTCAGAAGAGTATCATCTTCCTAAGCATGTTGCCATCATCATGGATGGCAACAACCGCTTTGCAAAAAAAAATCAAATGCAAAAAGGCGATGGACATCGAGAAGGTAAAAATGTTCTTGATCCTATCGTTGAACATTGTAAAAAAACGGGTATTCGTGCTTTAACGGTTTTTGCATTTTCAAGCGAAAATTGGAATCGACCACAATTTGAAGTCGATCTGCTTATGAAGCTTCTTGAAGAAACTATTCATGAGCAAATACCTCGCATGAAGAAATTCAATATTGCTTTGCGTTTTATCGGTGATCGTTCTCGATTACCTTCACACTTAGTTGCCTTAATGGAAGATGCAGAGCAACAGACAGCACATCATGACACTATGACCTTAACTATTGCCGTGAGCTATGGTGGGATGTGGGATATTGCAAATGCAGCAAAACAAGTTGCTGAAGCAGTTTCTCGTGGTGAATTTGGTGCTGATCAAATAAATGTTGATTTGTTCGAAAAATATGTCAGTCTAAACGATCTGCCAGCTGTGGACTTATTGATCCGTACAGGCGGAGATTATCGCATATCTAACTTTTTGTTATGGCAAGCAGCGTATGCGGAGCTGTATTTTACTGATACTTTATGGCCAGAATTTACAGTACAAGAATTCGATCATGCATTGAATGTTTTTTCAGGGCGTGAGCGTCGTTTTGGCAAAACATCTGAACAAATTCAGCAAGAGAAAATAGAGAATTTATAATGTTAGAGCGGATTGTTACCGCATTGGTACTTGTTGCAGTTGTTTTAGGCTGTATGTTTGCTACGCAATCACATTATCCAATGTTGGTTCTTATGATTGTAGCAGCAGGGGTTGCGGGGTATGAATGGTATAAATTAATGCCTCGTGAAACTGTAAATGCTGTAAAGCCTAAAGCTTGGTGCTACGGTCTGCTTGTTGCATTCGTTTCAGGTGTTGCCTTATTTTTCCATGATATTGCATTATTGTTGTGGTCTGCTTCAATTTTGACTTGGCTTGTAAGCGTTTATTGGGTCAAATCTTTTCCTGAATTTGATGGTTGGTATAACGCGACTTTGTATGTAATTGGCATAATTTTAGTCTGTGCTGCAGTAACTTCAATCTTTGTTGTGTGGCAAAGTTCACCATGGTGGTTAATGTATCTGTTCTTGCTCGTGTGGGGTGCAGATAGTGGTGCTTACTTTGTTGGACGTAAATTTGGTAAAAGAAAGTTAGCGCCAACCGTAAGTCCGAACAAATCAGTAGAAGGATTATATGGTGGTATTATCACTACTATATTGGTTATGTTGGTTGTGCAATATAATTATTTAAATTTAACTCTAATCCAGCAAATTCTATTTCTTATATTGTCACTCATTACAGTATTTGGTTCAGTTTTGGGTGATTTATTTGAGTCAATGATTAAACGACGTGCTGGTATTAAAGATTCTGGACGCGTGCTACCTGGTCATGGTGGTGTCTTGGATCGTATTGATTCTTTACTTGCTGCAGCCCCGATTTTTGCAACGGGAATGTATATATTAAAACTTATTGGTGTAGATTTATAAATGACACAATCTGTTTGCATATTGGGCGTAACCGGTTCCATTGGGCAAAGTACCTTAAAAATTTTAAATCAACATCCTGATAAGTATTCAGTATTTGCAGTTTCGGCTCATAGTCGAATTTCTGAATTGGTTGATATATGTAAACAATTTCAACCAAAAGTTGTAGTTGTTCCAAAGCAAAAAGTTGATGAATTAGCAGCCTTATTTGTAGAAAATGAATTACAAAATATTGAGATTTTGACTGATCAGGAAGGGTTGATAAGTATCGCATCTCACCCTGATGTTGATGTAGTTATGGCTGCGATTGTTGGTGCAGCGGGTTTATTGCCAACATTAGCGGCTGTAAAAGCTGGTAAACGCGTTTTGCTAGCTAATAAAGAAGCTTTGGTAATGTCTGGTGAAATCATGATGCAAGCAGCACGTGATCATCAAGCATTATTGTTACCAGTAGATTCAGAACATAACGCTATTTTCCAATCATTACCTCATAATTATTTAGAGGCTGAAAGAAATGGACAACCGCAACAGGGCGTATCAAGAATCTTATTGACCGCTTCAGGTGGCCCATTTTTAAATCATTCATTAGAACAATTAGAGAAAGTTACACCACAGCAAGCCTGTAAACATCCGAACTGGTCTATGGGGCAAAAAATCTCAGTTGACTCAGCTACTCTTATGAATAAAGGGTTAGAGTTGATCGAGGCATGTCATTTGTTTTCAATATCTGAACATTTTGTTACAGTTGTTGTTCATCCACAAAGTATTATTCATTCTATGGTGCAATATGTTGACGGTTCAACATTGGCTCAAATGGGTAATCCAGACATGTGTACACCGATTGCTCATGCATTAGCATGGCCAGAACGTTTACAGACTAATGTTCCTGCTTTAGATTTATTTGAGTATTCTCAGCTTAATTTTCAAGCACCGGATATCCAGAAATTTCCAGCACTGGATTTAGCCCGTCAGGCAATGCGTGCGGGAGGGCTGGCACCTACTATTTTAAATGCTGCAAATGAGGTTGCCGTTGCTGCATTTTTAAAGGAACAGATTGGATTTACAAATATCCCACAAGTGGTAGAGCATACTTTGCAAAAATTGGAAAACTCAGTTGCTGATAATATCGAGTCTATTTTGAATAAAGATGAAGTAGCACGACATGTAGCACAGCAGTATATATCAAGTATAGGAGGCTGAAATGAGCGCATTATTTATGATTGCAGCAGCAGCTCTCTTGCTCGGTCCATTAATTGCAATTCATGAGTTCGGTCATTATTGGGTGGCACGAAAACTTGGTGTTAAGGTTCTAGTTTATTCTATTGGTTTTGGTCCGACATTACTTAAGTGGACATCAAAAAAATCTGGAATTAAATATCAACTTTCAGCTTTACCTTTAGGCGGTTACGTAAAAATGCTCGATGAGCGAGAAGGTAATGTAGCCGAGCAAGATTTACCTTATGCATTTAACCGTCAAAATCCATGGAAACGTATAGCAATTGTTGCGGCCGGACCTTTAATTAATTTGATTTTTGCTGTTTTACTTTTCTGGATTCTATTTTTACCAGCACAAGAACAACTAAATACGAGAGTAGGTAAAGTTATACCAAACTCGCCAGCAGCAACTGCCCAACTGCAAGTCGGTGACAAGATTATTGCTGTTGATGGAAAGGAAACGCAAACTTGGGAAAAACTTAACTTTGCTTTGATTGACCGTGTAGGTGAAACCGGTAGTCTAAATCTTGATGTAGATCGTGCAGGCGCTGAAAAAAATATTGTTTTGCCTATTAAAGACTTTTTAAAAAATCAGAATGAATCAGCTTTAGATGTATTAGGCTTTTTACCATATCGTCCTGTTATTCCAGCTGTTGTAACCGAGTTGACTACAGATGGAGCAGCAATTCGACAAGGAATGAAAGTCGGTGATCGTATTGTATCCATTAATGGTCAAGCGATGAAAGACTGGTTTGATGTTGTTGAAGTTGTACAACACTCACCAGAAAAGTTACTTAGTATTGATGTGTTGCGTAATGGTCAACTTGTTCATTTGCAAGTCATGCCTCAAGGAAAGCGTGACAATATGGGGCAAGTGAGCGGTGTCTTAGGCGTAAAAAGTGATGCAGGAAAAATTACAATTCCTGACGAATATAAGCAAACAATTCAATATACTCCAATACAAGCTTTCGAGATGTCGTTAGATAAGACTGGTCAAATCTCTAGCATGATATTGAGTTCGATAGTAAAAATGGTTAAGGGTTTAATTGGCTTAGAGAATCTTTCTGGACCAATTACAATCGCGAAAGTGGCAGGACAAAGTGCAGAAATGGGATGGCAGACTTTTATCTCATTTATGGCTTTAATGAGTGTAAGTCTTGGAATTTTAAATTTATTGCCAATTCCAATGCTAGATGGTGGACATCTCGTTTATTACATTATTGAGGCTATTCGTGGTAAGCCTGTTTCTGAACAAATACAAATGTTTGGTCTAAAAATTGGTATGGTACTGCTCGGTAGTATGATGCTTTTAGCTTTATTTAACGATTTTATGCGTTTGTAAACGTATATGGATTTATAACTTACTGGAAAAACTGGCATGCGGCACACACATTTTTTAATGCCTTTGGCACTTGTTAGCGCTATGGCAGCGGTACAACAAGCATATGCAGCTGATGATTTCGTTGTTCGAGATATTCGTATAGATGGATTGGTCCGTCTAACTCCTGCAAATGTTTCTACCATGTTGCCAATCAACAGTGGCGATCGCGTTAATGAACCGATGATCGCAGAAGCAATTCGAACATTGTATGCCACTGGACTTTTTGACGATATTAAAGCATCAAGAGACAACGATACTTTAGTTTTTAATGTCGTAGAGCGCCCAATTATTTCAAAGCTTGAATTTAAGGGTAATAAACTTATTCCTAAAGAGGCTTTAGAGCAAGGCCTCAAAAAAATGGGCATTGCTGAAGGCGAAGTTTTTAAGAAGTCAGCTTTACAAACAATTGAAACTGAATTAGAGCAGCAATATACTCAGCAAGGCCGTTATGATGCTGATGTAACTGTTGATACGATAGCTCGTCCAAATAACCGTGTTGAACTTAAATTAAATTTTAATGAAGGTACGGCTGCTAAAGTTTTTAATATCAATATTATTGGTAATACTGTTTTCAAAGACAGCGAAATTAAACAAGCTTTCGCAGTTAAAGAAAGTGGCTGGGCTTCTGTTGTAACCCGTAACGACCGTTATGCTAGAGAGAAAATGGCAGCGAGCCTTGAAGCTTTGCGTGCCATGTATCTGAATAAAGGTTATATCAATTTTCATATCAATAACTCACAGCTTAATATTAGTGAAGATAAAAAGAATATCTTTATTGAAGTTGCTGTAGAGGAAGGTAATCAGTTCAAATTTGGTCAAACCAAGTTTTTAGGTGACGCACTTTATAAACCTGAAGAACTGCAAGCTTTAAAAATCTATAAAGATGGCGATACTTATTCACAAGAAAAAGTAAATGCTGTTAAGCAATTGTTATTGCGTAAATATGGTAATGCTGGTTATTACTTTGCAGATGTGAACGTTGTTCCGCAAATTAATAATGAAACGGGCGTTGTTGATTTAAATTACTATGTAAACCCAGGTCAGCAAGTAACCGTACGTCGCATTAACTTTACAGGTAACAGTAAAACTGCCGATGAAGTATTACGTCGTGAAATGCGTCAAATGGAAGGCGCTTTAGCGAGTAATGAAAAAATTGATCTGTCTAAAGTTCGTTTAGAGCGTACAGGGTTCTTTAAAACAGTTGATATTAAACCGGCTCGTATTCCAAACTCACCAGATCAGGTGGATTTAAACGTAAATGTTGAAGAACAACACTCGGGAACTACAACATTAGCTGTAGGTTACTCGCAAAGTGGCGGTATCACATTCCAAGCAGGTTTGAGTCAAACTAACTTTATGGGAACAGGTAATCGTGTTTCGATCGATTTATCTCGCTCTGAAACTCAAGACTACTATAATTTAAGTGTTACCGACCCTTACTTTACGATTGATGGGGTAAGCCGCGGTTATAATGTTTACTATCGTAAAACAAAGTTAAATGATGACTATAACGTTAATAACTATGTTACCGATAGTTTTGGCGGCAGTTTAAGTTTTGGTTATCCAATTGATGAAAATCAAAGTTTAAGTGCCTCAGTTGGTATTGATAATACTAAAGTAACGACTGGTCCTTATGTCTCTACTTATGTGCGTGATTATTTGTTAGCAAATGGTGGTAAAGCAACAAGTAAGGGTTCATATTGTCCAACCTTAAATGGTGAGTCGCAGTATGATACCGAGAAGGGGGAATGTAAGGTCCGAGAAGAACAATATGATAACGCGTTTGAGGGTGAGTTCTTTACATATAACTTAAATTTAGGTTGGTCATACAATACCTTAAACCGTCCTATTTTCCCTACTTCAGGTATGTCACATCGTGTAGGTCTTGAAATTGGTTTGCCAGGTAGTGATGTTGACTATCAAAAAGCAACTTATGATGCACAGGCATTCTGGCCAATTAGTAATACTGGTTTCGTATTACGTGGTTACGGTAAACTTGGCTATGGTAATGATTTACCATTCTATAAAAACTTCTATGCAGGTGGTTATGGTTCTGTGCGTGGTTATGACAACAGTACCTTGGGTCCTAAGTATGCAAGTGTAAATTTACAAGAAACAAAAACTAATGACCCTTCTCCAGAAGAAGTTGGAGGTAATGCTTTAGTTCAGTTTGGTACAGAGCTTGCTTTACCGTTACCTTTCAAAGGGGACTGGACTCGCCAAGTACGACCAGTCATTTTTGCTGAAGGTGGTCAGGTATTTGATACTAAATGTGATGTTGGCTCCTATTCTATGATTATGAATGGTCAACAAATTGCAGATGCTAAAAAGTACTGTGAAGATAACTACGGTTTTGATTTAGGCAATATGCGTTATAGCGTAGGTGTAGGATTTACATGGATCACTATGATTGGACCATTATCTCTTAGCTATGCATTCCCGTTAAATGATAAGCCTGGTGACGAAACTAAAGAGATTCAGTTTGAAATCGGTCGTACTTTCTAAGTGCGACTTGACTAAACAATCAAATAAGGACACAAATTAAGATGAAAAAATTAAATATATTAATGTTAGGGTTAGGCCTTACAGTTTCTGCTATGACGAATGCAGCTGGTTATGGTGTTATTGATCTTGCTAAAGTTGTTGAAAGCAGTACTTATTTAAAACAACAAAATGCAAGTTTAAATCAATCTGTTAAACCAACAACAACACGTCTTGAGCAGTTGGGTAAAGAGTTAGAAGGTCTGCAACGTCAAGCCCAAACCCAAGGGCAAAAAATGAAAGAAGATGATATTAAAAAGCTTCAGACTCAATATCAGTCAAAATTAAATGAATTTAATTCGACTCAACAAGGTTTGCAGTCTAAAGTTCAAACTAGTTTGCAAGGAATGAACTCAACTTTTGAGAGTCGTGTGAAACAAGCTGCTGAACAATTACGAAAAGAAAATAATCTTGACTTCATTTTGAATAAAAATTCGACCGTTGCCTATGACGCTAAATATGATTTAACTGATAAAATAATACAAAAGGTTAATTCAATGAAATAAATTAATGAAAGTGCAACATTATCGTTTAGATGAACTAGCTCACCTAGTGAATGGTGAGTTAGTGGGTACGGGTAGTCTTCAATTCGTAAACTTAGCAAGTTTAGAAAATGCTGAAGCTTCTCATATTACTTTCGTGAATGGCGAAAAGTATATCGATCAAGCAAAAGCTAGCCGTGCGGGTGCGTACATTGTTACAAACTCAATTAAAGAACTGCTTACTGATAAACAAAATTTTATTATTGTTGATAATCCTTATTTAGCTTTTGCCATCCTTACCCATGCTTTTGATAAAAAGATCACATCAATAGGTATTGAAAGTACTGCTCAAATTCATCCATCTGCAATTATTTCTGAAAATGCATATATTGGCCATTATGTTGTAATTGGTGAAAATTGTGTAGTAGGAGATAATACGATTATCCAGTCTCATACTCGTCTGGATGATAATGTGGAAATTGGAAAGGATTGTTTCATTGATTCACATGTCACCATTACGGGTGGAGCTAAATTACTTGACCGCGTTCGAGTCCATGCAAGTACCGTAATTGGTAGCGAAGGCTTTGGATTTGCTCCATATCAGGGTAAATGGCATCGTATTGCTCAACTAGGTTCAGTTATTATTGGTAATGATGTCCGCATTGGTTCAAATTGTAGTATTGATCGGGGTGCTTTAGATAATACAATTTTGGAAGATGGGGTAATTATTGATAACCTTGTGCAAATTGCACATAACGTTCATATTGGTTCAAATACTGCTATTGCTGCTAAATGTGGAATTGCTGGAAGCACTAAAATTGGCAAAAACTGTATTCTTGCAGGAGCCTGCGGTGTGTCTGGTCACCTTTCAATCACTGATAACGTGACTTTAACTGGAATGTCAATGGTCACAAAAAATATTTCTGAAGCGGGTACCTATTCTTCAGGAATTGGATTATTTGAAAATAGTCATTGGAAAAAGACGATTGTACGCTTGCGACAATTAGCAGATGTGCCATTGACCCAAATCACTAAACGACTTGATCATATACAAGCTCAAATAGAGTCTCTTGAATCAACTTTTAATTTGCGTAAATAGAATATTATGACCGAGTCAACTACACCTAAATTTGCCATCCCTGAATTACCAATGCAGATTCAAACGATTCGTCAATATTTGCCGCATCGTTACCCATTCTTATTGGTTGATCGTGTGACTGAAGTAACTGACAATAGTATTGTTGGTTATAAAAATGTTTCTATTAATGAAGAGTTCTTGCAAGGGCATTTCCCGGAATATCCAATTATGCCGGGTGTCTTAATTGTAGAAGCATTAGCTCAAGTTTCAGGCGTTCTAGGTTTCATTATGAACAATGAGACGCCAAAACCAGGTTCTTTATTCCTCTTTGCTGGTGCAGAAAAGGTTAGATTTAAAAAACAAGTAGTTGCGGGCGACCAACTTGTATTAAAATCTGAATTAGTAATGCAAAAACGCGGTATCTACAAATATAACTGTACGGCTACCGTTGACGGTATTGTAGCAACAACCGCTGAAATTATGATTTCACACCAAAAAACAGAGCAGGCATGAGCAATCACGATTTAATTCATTCTACGGCCATTATTGATCCATCTGCAGTGATTGCCCCAGATGTCCAGATAGGACCTTATTGTATTATTGGTCCAAATGTGACGATTGGCGCTGGTACTAAATTACACTCACATGTTGTAGTTGGTGGTTTTACCAAAATTGGTCAAAATAATGAGATTTTCCAATTTGCAAGTGTTGGTGAAGTTTGCCAAGACTTGAAATACCAAGGGGAAGAAACTTGGTTAGAGATTGGAGATCATAATTTAATTCGTGAGCATTGCAGTTTACATAGAGGAACTGTACAAGATAATGCTTTAACTAAAATAGGTAGTCATAACTTATTGATGGTTAATACGCATATTGCACATGATTGTGTTGTTGGTGATCATAATATTTTCGCAAATAATGTCGGCGTTGCTGGACACGTACATATTGGTGATCATGTCATTATTGGTGGTAATTCTGGGATTCATCAATTCTGTAAAATTGATTCTTACAGTATGGTTGGTGGAGCATCTTTAATCTTAAAAGATGTGCCGGCCTATGTTATGGCATCTGGTAATCCAGCACATGCGTTTGGTATTAATATAGAAGGTATGCGCCGAAAGGGTTGGTCTAAAAATACAATTCAAGGTCTTAGAGAAGCTTATAAATTGATTTTTAAATCAGGCCTGACTTCTGTTCAAGCGGTTGAGCAGATTAAAAATGATATCCTTCCGAATGTTCCAGAAGCTCAATTGTTAATTGACTCTGTTGAACGGTCAGAACGTGGTATTGTGCGCTAAGCAAAAATATTACGAAAAAGACACCGCAATCTGCGGTGTCTTTTTTTCTTAAGAACTTTTATTTATTAAAAAATTTGGCTTCTTCAGATTTTGGATACTGACTTAAGATTTTAGCTTTATATTGATTTGCTGAAACAGTATTTTTATCAACATCTTTGGCAATACTGTAGAGTTGGTAAAGGGCGCGAGGAGCTTTACTAGAATTTGGGTATTGTGTAGCCACTACGTTATAGTTCTTTTTAGCTTCATTATAATTCACTGGATCAGTAGCTAAATTAAACTCGGCTAACCAAAAGTAGGCATTCCCTGTATAAACGCTATTAGGATGATTTTTGATAAAGTTTTGCATTGGAGCAATCGCTTTTTTGGCTCCACCTTGTTTATAGGCATCTAAAGCAACAGTGTAAGCTGCTTTTTCAAGTTCTACAGGGTTTGATTGATTTTGCGTAGCAGGCAGTGAAGCTGGTTGTGTTACTTGCGTTTGGGATGGGGAAGTCACTTGACTTGTAGAAGCTGTGGTAATACTTGCTGTTTTATTATCAGTAGATGGAGCTTCTGAGCTTCCAGTAGCTGTAGCATCACTATTTGCTGTATTATCTGGCGTTGCACTTTCCGGATCTACTTTTTGATTAAGTAATTCTAGACGTTGATCTAAATCAGTATAGCGATTAGCTAAATCTTTTTTCAATTGTTCAATATCGTTGGATTGTTCTTCTAATTGTCCACGTAGAGTGCGTATATCACTTTCTAATTGTTGATTTTTTTGCATCAATTCCCAATTTAAATTACTAGGAACTGAAGAATTACTAGATGCAGTAGTGGTTGAGCTGCCGCCACTTTGGCTTAAACCGCGCGATTCAATTGGAATATTGGCATAGAGAGAAGTAGTGCTCATTAAGGCAATAAATAATAAAGAATGCTTCATCAATCGCATGAGTATAGGTCCATAATTTTATGTAAAAGCCAACTTAAGAAGGGAATATATAAACTATTCACGCTAGCTATCTAAAGTTTTAATTAATCATTGCAATTAAAACAGCTAACAATATAAATGCAAGAATAGTTTACAATCTTCAAGCATATTTTATTCAAAATAATTATCAAGAAAGAATATAAGATTAGAGGTTCTAGAAATTTATGTATTTTTGCTGATGAATTAATCAATTGAAACATAAACTTGCTTAAAAGTGAGAAGAAGACTTGCAACTCTTTTAAAAATCTCTATACTCTGTTTTGCAATGGTAGCCCCGCTGGTGGCTTCGCAATTGTACTCTGTGAACCCCGCCAGGACCGGAAGGTAGCAACGGTAGCAGATCTATGATGTGCCGAAGTTTTGCTAGTGGGGCTGCCACCATCTTCTAATCCGATCTTCGTTGGATTGCTTTTATAATTACATCTAAATCAAATCCTCTATACTGTAAAAATCTCATTTGTTTTGCTTTAAGTTTAGGATCTTTTTCTACTTCTTCACCAAACTTTTTCACTTTAAGCTGATAAGCCTGTTCTAACCAATCAATGTTATGAATTTCATCTGCAATTAAATCATTTTCGATTTGTTTTGTTTTTAAAGCTTGTTTAATACGTTTTGGACCTTTACCTTTTCTAATTTGGCTAGCCAATGTTAGTTCTGCAACGCGTTGGTCACTTTGATAGTTTTGTTCAGATAATTCTTCAACTAGTTGCTTAACCTCTTCTGGATTTTGTGCATAACGATTTAATTTTTCAGTAAGTTCTGCTTTTGAATAATCTCGACGAGTCAATAGCGCGAAAGCATAGGAGCGCAAACGCTGACCTGTAAGCAATGCACGTTGTTGAGACTGTTCTTCTGATCTTTTGAACATATTAAGGTTTCCTTATAAAAAACGCCCCGAAGGGCGTTTTTAAGACTAATGAGCGATAATGATTAAGATTCTAATAGAAGATCTTCTTCTTCCTCTTCGACCTGTACAGCGCCATTAGTACCCGTAGTTAATAGTTGTTCACGGATAACCTTTTCAATTTCTCCAGCCATTTGAGGATTTTCTTCAAAGTGGCGGATAACGTTGTTTTTACCTTGACCAATTTTATTGCCTTGATACGAATACCAAGCACCTGCTTTTTGCACGATATCTTGTTGTACAGCTAAATCTACAAGTTCGCCAAGCTGGTTTGTACCTTTACCGTATAGGATTTGGAAAATAGCTTCTTTAAAAGGAGGAGCCATTTTGTTTTTAACAACTTTAACTCGAGTTTCAGAACCGATGATTTCATCACCTTCTTTGACTTGACCAATACGGCGAATATCTAAACGTACAGAAGCATAGAACTTTAATGCGTTACCACCAGTCGTAGTCTCAGGGCTACCAAACATTACACCAATTTTCATACGAATCTGGTTAATGAAAATAACCATACAGTTTGAGCGTTTAGCATTACCCGTAATTTTACGTAGCGCCTGACTCATTAAACGAGCTTGTAAGCCCATGTGAGAGTCGCCCATTTCGCCTTCAATTTCTGCTTTAGGAGTAAGTGCAGCAACTGAGTCGACAACGATTAAATCAATTGCGCCAGAACGAACTAGCATATCTGCAATTTCAAGAGCTTGTTCACCGTTGTCAGGCTGTGATACAAGTAGATTATCAATGTCTACACCAAGTTTACGTGCATATTGTGGATCTAATGCATGCTCTGCATCGATAAATGCACAAGTACCACCAGCTTTTTGACATTGCGCAATTGCTTGGAGAGTCATTGTGGTTTTACCAGAAGATTCTGGACCATAAATCTCAACGATACGACCTTTTGGTAAACCGCCAATCCCCAATGCAATATCTAAAGTCAAAGAACCTGTAGATACAGCTTCAACTGCTTGAACAGTGTTGTCACCGAGACGCATCACCGTATTTTTGCCAAATTGCTTCTCAATTTGACTTAGCGCGGCTTGTAATGCTTTGCTTTTATTCTCATCCATCTCAAAAACCTCAATACTCTAAGTTCATCACGTTTAACCCAAGTGGATGCATTGAATCTCAACTTGTTTCACAGGGCTAATAGTGACAGATTTTTTATATAGCTTCTATGTGTTGTCTGTGTGTGTGCGACACAACTCGACGTTTTTATTCATCACCATACGACCAGTGTTGATCATTGTCCTGTTTAAACCGATTAATCTGTCTACGATCCTTTTTACTCGGTCTATGATCAGGTCGAGCAAGATTATGCAATTTTCGTTGGGATGCAATCAACTCCCGTCTAGCAATACTTACTTCTGTTTCTTCATAAAGTTGCTGGGCAACTGGCGCTGGACCACGTGTATTCGAAAGCGCTTTTACGACAACGGTTTTTTTATCAAAACCTTGTTGAATAATAAGTTCCATTCCGACACGAATTTCTTTTGAAACTTTTACACGCTCATTATTGTGATGTACTTTACCTCCTTCGATTGCTGCTTTAGCAATTGAACGAGTTTTAAAAAAACGAGCAGCCCATAACCATTTGTCGACACGCATGGTCTCTACAGCATCGTTTTCAAGCAATTTTGACATCATTATCCTTTCTATCAATTTGATTCAATATAGACAGCAATTCTGTAAGTCGATCTAGCGCTTTATACTCTAAATCCTCATGCTTTCTTACATCCTTTAGACTTGAGGGCTGTAAGATAGTAAACAAGTGCCTGATACCAAATTTTTCAGCTGTTTTTAGTACAGGAGCTGTATCATCAATAAAAATGGTTGCGTCTGGGTCGAAAGGGTGTAATTTTTGGAGCTCTTGCCAAAAATGAATATCTTCTTTTGCATAACCAATTTGCTCACTCGATACGATTACGTTAAAGAAGTGTTCAATTGCAATATTATCGAGCTTTAATTGTAAACTTGCACGGTCAGCATTTGTAACTAACCAACAACTATATCCTTGTTCTTTCAGTTCCTGCAGAAGCTCAATACAACCTGAGCGAGCTTGAATTTTTGTCTGAAACTCTTGCTGTAATTTGAGTACATCAACGCTTACAGTTTTAGTCCAAAAAGCTGATGAATACCAAACAAGTGTATGCTTATGTGATTGATAAAACTGATATAGTGTTTTTTGGCTCTGGTCGAGTGGAAGTTGATGTATCTCTGCATGTCGCTTAGGAAGACATTCATTCCAGATGAAATCATCAAAAGCGAGATCTAATAAAGTTCCATCCATGTCAAACATTATGATTTTAGACATATCTAAATATCTCCAAAATCATTCAAAGCAAATTTTTTAAGACACATCTACCATATATCCTTTTTAAAATCATAAATTAAAGAAGCTTGGGATATAAAAAATTAATTTAAAACTCCGCGCACTAATTTTTTTCAAAAGTTGTTTAAATTAATGTGATGGGTAGGGAGGATAAATGATTTGAAAATTATAGCGTGTAATTTTGCAAAACAGGAAACAATAATAAATGCTTTTTAGTAGAAAACTTTTCCTGTGTTTAAAGTAAAAATAGGGTGCCAAAGTTTTGCAATTAAGAAATCTTAAAAGTCATCTATATTTATGGTTAATTTTGCTTACATAGGATACGTATTGACATACATTTTATAAATTGAAGGATACTTGTTTAAAGTTATATTTAAATTTACCCCTAATAAGAATTTAGAGAAAGCAATGAAAATTGGATTTATTGGCGGAGCCAATGACGGTATTGTAATCAATGCTGCTGATGGCCTTGATACTTATAAGCTTGAATGGCATTACAAAGCAGAAAAGCACTGTGAAACACAGCCAACATTAGGTCTTAATGGGCCTGAGTATGATTACTACAACCTATTAATACTAAGAAAAAATAAAGAGGCTAAACTCTTTTATGTACTCACTACAATGGGAAAAGATGATATCGCGAGTAAAATCCATGAGTATTGGGAGTGCTCTACATCTGTTGGCTATGATTTCGATGATTAAAAAATATTTATTAATAATTTAAAATTTTGACTTTAATCAAAGATTAAATGAAGAGTTCGTAATTTCATATAACACATGTGCTTTTAATTGGTGATGGAGAGGAACCTTGGGATGATCAAAGTTTTTAACTTTGTGCATTCCAAGTCTTTCCATGACAGCTTGAGAGGGTGTATTTATGTTAGCGGTAAATGAAACGATCTTATCTAAATTCAGTACATTAAAACCATAGTCTAAAGCCGCTTTTGCTCCTTCAGTTGCATAACCTTGTTTCCAGAATTCTTTTGCAAGTCGCCACCCAATTTCCACACATGGAGAAAAATCAAATTGTTCAGGTTGACTATGTAAACCAATAAACCCGATAAATTGATGAGTTTCTTTTAATTCTACTGCCCAGAAGCCCCAACCATTTTTATCAATGAGAGATGAAATTTTTTGGATTAAATTATGGCTTTCTTGGGGTGTTAATAGATTTGGGAAAAATTGCATAACATGTTGATCTAAGCCCATTGTTATAAAAGGCTCAACATCATTTTCTTTCCACTGTCTTAAAATTAAACGCTGAGTTTCGATCATGAGATGGCTCTATAATTAAAAATGATGGGTCAAAGTGGCTTTTGCACAATCTTCTGTAAAATGATCTTGGAATTGATGCTCACTACACCTTTTATTTTATTTAAGGTATTAATGACGAAATGAGAAAAAGAGCTCAAATCTTTGGTCGCAACGTGTAAAACATAATTAGATTCACCCGTAATAATATATGCATTAATGACTTCATCAAAATTTTTGATCTGACTTAAAAAGAAGTTGTGATCATTTTCAGTTAGCTGTGCAAGTTTTATTTCGACAATTGCCTCAATTTTTATTCCTAATTTTTCATAGTTAACTTTGGCTTGATATTTTTCAATTACACCATTGCTTTCTAAAATTTTAACTCGTCGATGACATGCCGAAGCCGAAAGGTTAACCAGATCGGCTAGCTCTTGATTACTTAACCGAGCGTTATCTTGTAAATATTTTAAAATTTTAAGATCAATCGCATCTACATTCATTTTCGAATTTCATCCATGTTTTTTAATTTTAATTCGAATTTTATACGAAAATGGCAAATTTTAATCAAATATTATCGTATAAATCGTAAGAATTGGCGTGATAAAATTCAAAAACAAAGGAAATGTTGAAAATAGGTGAAATAACAAATGATTACTCACGAACAATGCCTCTATTGGGACCAGGAAGATGAACTTAAAAAGTTTAAAAATGAATTTGCACTGCCAAAAAACGTCATTTATTTAGATGGGAATTCTTTGGGAGCAAGACCAAAGAAATCATTAGAGGTTGCTCAGCATATTATTGCCAAAGAGTGGGGCGAGGACCTCATTAATAGTTGGAATAAAGCGGATTGGTGGGGACTACCGACTAGAATTGGAGATAAAGTCGCGCGGCTTATCGGTGCTGAAAAAGGGGAAGTGGTTATTTCAGACTCAACGACTTTAAATTTATTCAAAGTATTATCAGCAGCGGTAAAAATTCAAGCTGAAAATTTTCCAGAACGTAAAATTATTGTTGCAGAAAAAGATGCCTTCCCAACCGATATTTATATTATTGAAGGCTTTATTGATTTGATTCATCAAGGTTATCAAGTTGAATTGATTGATGGTGCAGATGATCTATCTCGTGTTTTGGCAAAAGATATAGCCGTAGTTGTTCTTTCTCATGTGAATTATCGGACTGGATATTTCTATGATATGGAGACTATCAATCAACAAATTCACGCTAAAGATGCTTTGATTATTTGGGATTTGTGTCACTCGGTTGGTGCGGTGCCTATAGATCTTAATCAGAGTAATAGTGATTTTGCGATTGGTTGTACTTATAAATATTTAAACGGTGGTCCGGGTTCACCTGCGTTGTTGTGGGTAAATCGAAAGCATCGTGATCAGTTCTGGCAACCTCTCTCAGGCTGGTGGGGGCACAAAAAACCATTTGATATGGCTCAGCATTATGAACCAGCCAATAGCATTCGCCGATATTTGTGTGGAACTCAACCTATCATTTCGATGAGTCTAATCGAATGTGGTATCGATATTTTCTTACAAGCTGATATACAACAAATACGCGAGAAATCCCTCAAATTAACTGATTTATTTATTCAACTTGTTCAACAAGAATGTTCTCAGTTTGGTTTTGAATTGATTACACCTTTAAACCATAAATATCGCGGTAGTCATGTCAGTTATAGACATGAGTTTGGTTATGAAATTATTCAGGCGCTTATTGCTCGTGGTGTGATTGGGGATTATCGAGAGCCGGAAGTATTACGTTTTGGAATTACACCTCTATATTTAGGTTTTGAAGATATTTGGAATGCCGTACAGCAACTTAAGCAGATTATGTTGAATAGTGAATGGAAAAATGAGCGTTATCTGGTGCGTAGCGAAGTGACCTAATCGTTAAAGGTTAATATCAGAAGAATGGCTAGGAGGGCCTATGAGCAGTTTTGATGAAATACAAAATCGAGAAGCGGGGTTACATAAAAAATTATCCGCAAAACAGATGGGAATGATTGCAATTGGTGGAGCGATTGGTACAGGGCTGTTCATGGGGAGCAAGTTCGCAATTAGCTTTGCTGGCCCAGCCGTCATTGTGAGTTATGCCATTGGTGGCTTAATCGCATTTGCTATCATGGCTTGTTTGGCTGAGATGACGGTTCAGCACCCTACGTCAGGCTCATTTGGGGCATATGCTGAGCATTATGTAAGTCCGCTTGCTGGGTTTTTAGTCCGTTATTGTTATTGGGCATGTATTGTGTTAGCGGTCGGTACAGAAATTACAGCAGTTGCTGACTATATGAAATTATGGTTTCCAGATGTAGGTTCCTGGGTCTGGATCGCTTTTTTCTCGCTGACGTTACTTGTGGTTAATGCATATAGTGTTAAAGCTTTTGGATTGGTTGAATATTGGTTTTCGACCATAAAAGTCTTTGCAATTATTGTATTTATTCTTTTAGCAATTGGTATTTTGACTCAAGGTCATGGAGGAGCAGCTCAGGTTGTCTCTAATCTAACTGAACATGGGGGCTTTTTCCCTCATGGTTTTAGTGGAGTCTGGATTGGAGTAATCATTTCAATATTTAGCTATTTAAGTATTGAAATGATCGCTGTAGCGGCAGGTGAGGCTAAAGATCCAGAAAGAGCAGTTAAGAAAGCTTTTAAAAGTACGGCAATTCGCTTAATCCTATTTTATTTACTGTCTTTATTTCTCATAGTGGCACTTGTTCCTTGGACAACTTTAATTGGAATCGACGCGACCAGTCCTTTTGTGATGGTGATGAAAATTGTAGGCATCCCATATGCAGACAGTATTTTAAATTTTATTGTAATTGTCGCGGCCTTATCAGCCATGAATAGTATGCTGTATATCTCGACACGTATGCTATTTAGTTTGTCACGAGCTGGTGATGCACCAAAACTATTCGGTCGTATTAGTCACAATGGGGTACCAATTAACGCATTGTTATTGTCAGCTGTTGGTATTGGTATCGCGAGTATTGTTTATACCATTAATCCGAGCTCTGCTTTCCCGATCATGATTGCTTTATCTATGTTTGGTGCGTTGTTCACTTGGGGCAGTATTTTCATTACCCATATGTTTTTTAGAAAGAATATGGCACGAAAAGGAGAACAGTTAAAATTTAAGGTTCCAGCGAGCCAGTTAATTTCACTGTTGGGATTAATCGCAATTTTAAGTATCACCATCACGACATGGTTTACCAATGAATTTAAGTCAACTTTACAATTCGGAGTTCCATTAGTTGTTGTGCTTACGTTTTTTTATTATTTAAAACGTTCATCAGCCAAACTTGCTTTAAATGCTCATGAAGAATCATTGAAGTGAGAGATTTATGAGACTATATGACAATGCTAGAACTGTGGCAAATGAACATAAGATATTGGCAGGATTTCAACGGACAAGTTTACTTAGCTACCAAAAATTCACCCATATGGCAGATATCCAATATGGTCCGAACCCAAGATCAACTTTAGATTTATTTCCTTTAGAGCAAGCCAAGAAGACTGTTATTTTTATTCATGGTGGTTATTGGCAATGGTGTGATAAGTCAGATTTTGCATTTATCGCACCGGATGTTCTAGCCAAGGGCGCACAGTGTGTGCTTTTAGAATATGATCTGGCACCACAAAGTAAAATCTCAGATATTACTTCTCAAGTTAATCAAGCTTTCGATTTTATTCGAGAGCAAGACTGGAGAACCGATGAGGTGGTTCTGGTGGGGCATTCGGCAGGGGCACATCTAGCTGCTTTTTTTTTAGGTCATCCACTTATATCTGAGATGGTGTTGTTAAGTGGAATTTATGATTTAGAGCCTATACAAAGCACTCATTTAAATCATGCGCTCAATCTTTCAAGGGAAGATATCTTAAAATATAGCCCTATTCATTACAGTGATCGAGTTACTATTTCATGTTCAATTTTATGTGGTGAGCTGGAACTTGATGAGTTGAAATGGCAAAGCCAAACTTATTTTGAAAGTAAAAAAGGGCAAGATCAGAATTTAGTATCTTTTAAACTTATACCTCATATTAATCATTATACGATTTTAGAGCATTATTTTAGATATATATTAAGTTAGATATTTGAAAATAATATATAAGATATTATTTTATGAAATAATTAACTTAGGGAGCAGGATCTAAATGTGATTTAGTTCACAGCTTGCTGTATTTTTTATAGAAAGAGTGTGTTCTTATTGACCGGAATAAAGAATTTAATTAGATTAAAAAGATAGTGCTTTCTCTCTAAATGGCAAAATGTTTAGCTGTTGTTTAGTTGAGTTTCAAGTCCGTAGCTTCCCAAGATGCGGACTTTTTTATTTGACTTTTAAAAACAATAAGATAAAGGGTGGTGTAGCTATAATATCTATCCAAAGATTAATATGAATGAATAAGATAGACATGTGATAAATAAGAAATAAATTAGGATTTTCTTTTCATGATTTAACTCGAATTATTATTTAATTAATGAATTATATAAAATATATTTTACCAAACTGACAAAGTGTGAGATTACACTCGGAAGTTCATGAATTTGTCATATAGGTTAGATAAATTAAAAACAGAAAAATAAAAGAGACAAGGCTATAGAACATAATTTAATAATATATGGCATCTGCAAATAATTGGTTTAGTCGGCTCTTATGAGCTGGTTTTTTTATTTTTAAAGGAGTGTTAATGAAAGTACAGTATTTCGAAGGAGGCATGTATAAACATATGTGTCCTGCTTGCGGATATCTTCATTATATTCCTGTACATTATCCTTTCTCTAACGGCAACCAATGGTTTTTTAATGGTAACTTGGAAAAACCGACATTTGCTCCCATCATAACTATAAATGAATATTGTAATTACTTTATTAAAGATGGTTTTATTGAGTATACTATTAATTGTAGACATCCTTTAGCTGGATGTACGGTTGAGTTACCAGAACTAGAATTAAATAATTATAGATTATAATAATTTGGGTATTTATTTTAACTGTAATCTTTTAAAGAAAGTATACTACTTTAAGTAAGCGGTATTTACGCAATATATCTTTACGTATTTGATATTGAACAGCTATATTTTAAAAAAATGTAAATCTCTTTTGTTTGAAGGCTGTATTTAAATTTGCAATAATTTTTATAACTTACTATTTTATATTTTATGTATGGATATCTGGAAATTTTTAAAAAGCTTTAATACGACTGGAACATATCTCATTATTTCTACATTTATATTATTATTAATACTTATATATTTTTACATTATACATCCAACCTAATCTAAATGATAAAATAGTAAAATAATTAACTATTCTAAAATTTTTGCTTTATTAATTTATTTGAATTAGTTCTCACTTTTGATTAAAAAAAGATAAGAGCATTGCATGTACCCAAGTTTTATGAAAATATGACTTGGTCATAATACATGGAGAATATAATAAAAATTCCTTTCTAAAAAAATTAACTTCTCAATATAAAAACTGTACTAATCATAACAATGATATCTGAAGTAAAAGATATGGAGATTTTTTATGAAGTTTTGCCAAGTTTCGAGTTTTCTTTTAACAATAGCTGTGAGTCATTTAATTTATGCTGCACCAGCTACAACCAATCCTGTATTAGGTTCTTCTCAAGCAAAAGGAATCATTAAAAACCAATATATTGTTATTCTCAATAAAGATGCTGGTCCTTCTAACGATTTTGCAAAAAATATTGCTAAACAACATGGTGGGAAGGTATTACAGACCTATGACACTGTACTTAAGGGGTTTGCTGTTTATCTGCCTGAGGCTGCTGGTACTGCTTTTGTTGAAGCCATGAAAAAAAATCCAAATGTCCTTTCAGTAGAAAATGACACAATCATAAAAATTGATGCGACTACTCAAAGCAATCCAGATTGGGGGTTAGATCGTATTGACCAAAAAGCCTTACCTTTAAATTCTGCTTACTCCTACTTACAGACAGGCTCTGGGACAACGGCTTATATTGTTGATACAGGAATATTATCTACACATCAACAGTTCTCTGGACGGGTATTAAGTGGTTATACCGCGATATCTGATGGAAATGGCACAACGGATTGTAATGGTCATGGTACTCATGTTGCAGGAACAGTTGGTGGTAGTACGTATGGTGTTGCTAAGAACGTAAGTTTGGTACCAATACGAATTTTAGGATGTGATGGGTCTGGTGCTTCGAGTAACGTGATTGCTGGGTTAGATTGGATATTAAAAAATGGTAAAAAGCCAGCTGTGGTGAATATGTCTTTAGGCGGTGATGCGAACACATCCTTAGATAGCGCAGTAGAAAACTTATTTAATAACGGTTATGTGATGGTTGTCGCTGCAGGAAATTCTAATACAGATGCATGTAGTTCTTCTCCTGCCAGAGTAAGTAAGGCGATTACGGTTGCTGCTACAGATAATACAGATACTCGAGCCAGCTATTCTAATTATGGAAGCTGTGTTGATATTTTTGCACCTGGAAGTCAGATTAACTCTTCTTGGATTGGTAACAATACAGCAACTAAAATTTTAAATGGAACCTCAATGGCTACGCCACATGTTGCTGGGGTAGTTGCTGAAATGTTGCAAAGTACACCTAACGCAACACCTCAGACAATCTCGACCAATCTTTTAAATCAAGCAAGTAGTAATGTGGTAAAAAATCCTTCTGGTAGCCCAAATCGGTTGCTATATAAATCTCCGTAATAAGAAATAAGGCTTGAGATTGGAAAAGGTCCCGAAGGACCTTTCTTAAATTTTTGCATGGGTGCCATATTTATCAATCATGATTGAGCTGGCTTCATTTAAACCACGCACCGTTACCTTAATACCGTTCTTCTGAAATTTATTCACTACTGAATCTAGCATGGCAACTGAGGTCACATCCCAAATATGAGAATGAGTGAGATCAATAATGACTTCTTTAACTGCTTCTTTAAAGTTAAAACTTTGCATAAATTTTTCAGATGAACTGAAAAATATTTGGCCTCTTAATTCATATAAGCGAGCTTGATCTTCGAATGAAGTTTCTATACGAATATCATTTTCAAGTTTATTTGCTAAGAACAGTGCTGAAAGTAATACGCCGGTTAAAACACCTAACGCTAAGTTATGGGTAGCAACTACTACAATAACGGTAGCGATCATAACAACATTACTACTTTTAGGATTATTTTTAAATTGAGTCAGTGAACTCCACTCAAAAGTACTAATTGATACCATAATCATGACGGCAACCAGAGCGGCCATGGGAATAACCTTTAACCAGTCACTTAAAAATACAACGAGAATAAGTAAGAATATACCTGCACAAAAAGTGGATAAGCGTGTGCGACCACCCGATTTTACATTAATCATTGATTGACCAATCATGGCACAACCCGCCATACCTCCCATAAAACCTGAAGCGATATTCGCAATGCCTTGACCTTTACATTCTTGAAACTTATTACTAGATGTATCTGTCATTTCATCAACGATTGTTGCCGTCATCATTGACTCAAGTAGACCAACGGCAGCAAGAGCTAAAGAATATGGAAGAATAATCAGGAGTGTTTCTAAATTAAAAGGAATATCGGGAATTAGAAATATCGGCAAAGTGTCTGGTAGTGAACCCATATCACCAACCGTTCGAACATTAAAACCTAAAAAAATAGCCAGTAATGTGACTACTACAATACAGATAAGGGGAGAAGGAAAGAATTTTCCAATTTTGGGAATATAGGGGAATAGATAAATAATTCCTAAACCAATGGCTACTAGTAAGTAGACATGCCATGTCACGCTTATTAATTCTGGTAATTGAGCCATAAAGATGAGTATCGCTAAAGCATTAACGAATCCAATAACAACCGACTTGGAAACAAAACGCATGAGTTTGGCGAGTTTAAAATATCCAGCCAAAATTTGTATGACGCCAGTTAATACCGTTGCAGCAAATAAATATTGAAGTCCATGTTCCTTTACGAGCGTAGTCATAACCAAAGCCATGGCACCCGTAGCCGCCGAAATCATAGCGGGACGACCACCGACAAAAGAAATAATGACGGCAATACAAAAAGAGGCATATAGGCCAACTTTTGGATCTACACCTGCGATAATTGAAAATGCAATTGCTTCTGGAATTAAAGCAAGACCCACAACAAGACCGGAAAGAATATCTGCGCGGACATTAGAGAACCATTGTTCTCGGACATTCAATAACATGAGAAATAGCCTAAGTTCTAAATTTTGAAAAGGCTAGTGATGTGATATACCAACACAAGCGACTACACCACATCACTAAACAGTGATGAGTTATTTACAAGGGATAGGGGTAAATAAACTTAAGGTGGCGTAAGTGTCATAGGTATAAAGATTTGGGACATTTAAAAGTGCCCGAAGAATAACATAAGTTTTTTAAGGTTGACTAACTTAAGCTTGCTAAAACAGATTAATCATAATTTTTCATTTCGGCTTTAGGCATTGAAGTAAACTCATTCGAAGGCATCTCTAAGAAAAAGTCTTTTGCTTCAGCGTGAGAGCAGTTAAGCCAATCATTTCTAAGATCCTCAGGTATTACAATAATTGAGCGTTTTTCATCAGTAGATTTGTGAAATTGTTTCATGAAAGGGTGATGATCAGCATTAATTGTTAATATCGACATTGATCTAACTTTCTGTTCATCTATAAGTGTTTCTTCATAGATTGCAGCAAGGGTAAAAGGTTGTCTATCTTGACGGAAAATTCCATACCAATGAGCTTTTCCATTAATGTATTTAGGTTCATAGATGGCTTCAACAGGAATAAGTGCAAACTGATCATTTAACCAAGCATGTTTAAAAGAGCGCTTTTGTTCTACTGTCTCTGTTCTGGCATTATAGGTTGCATATTTGAATGCGATTTCTTTGGCATAAGGAGGAAGCATTCCAAATTTAGCTTTTCGCCACTCAAGCTCATTTTGATGAGATAAAATGAGTGGACAATCATCACTCGGAAAAACATCCAACTTATATTCAAAAGTTGGTTCAAATAAATTTAATTGATCGGCATGTTTTTTCTGAATAGGTTTAAAGTTCGCACACATAAGACCGCCTTGCTTATAAAACTCTTCTTTAATTACAGCTTCTAACTTTTATCTTTTTATCATGTATATTTTTCTCATTAGAATTGTCTCTTTGAGTATTAATTTTTAACAATCAATTACTTCGTAATTAGTGTTTATTTAATTTAAGCCGTTTTAAAGACAAGCTAGATATAAAATGAGTAGAGCAGTGAATGAATAGAAAAATCGTAAAGTTAAGTTGCTCATCTTAAAGAGAGTTTATTTATTTTTAATAGCTACTTTTATGCAACAGAGCCTTTCAGAAATTTAGATTTTAATAGATTAGTTATTCATCATAATACAAATCATATAGAGAACTCATACAAACCAATGATTAAAGGTTTAAAAATTCTCGGAAAATTTTGACAATTTATAAGGTGGACACATGAATAAACATTTATTGGCTAAAATTGCCTTACTGGGCGCTGCTCAGTTAGTTACTATCAATGCAGCATTAGCTGATGTTCCTCTTACTCCTTCTCAATTTGCTAAAGCAAAAACAGATAACTTTGACAAGAAAGTTATTCTATCTAATTTAAATAAGCCGCATGCTTTGTTGTGGGGACCAGATAATCAAATTTGGTTAACTGAAAGAGCAACAGGCAAGATTTTAAGAGTGAATCCTGAGTCGGGCAGTGTAAAAACAATTTTTCAGGTGCCTGAGATTGTTAATGATGCTGACGGACAAAACGGCTTGTTAGGCTTTGCTTTCCATCCTGACTTTAAAAATAATCCTTATATCTATATTTCAGGCACATTTAAAAATCCGAAATCTACAGATAAAGAATTGCCTAATCAAACTATTATTCGTCGTTATACCTATAATAAATCAACAGATACGCTCGAGAAGCCAGTCGATTTATTAGCAGGATTACCTTCATCAAAAGACCATCAGTCAGGTCGTCTTGTCATTGGGCCAGATCAAAAGATTTATTATACGATTGGTGACCAAGGGCGTAACCAGCTTGCTTATTTGTTCTTGCCAAACCAAGCACAACATACGCCAACTCAACAAGAACTGAATGGCAAAGACTATCATACCTACATGGGTAAAGTACTACGCTTAAATCTTGATGGAAGTATTCCAAAGGATAATCCAAGTTTTAATGGGGTGGTTAGCCATATTTATACACTTGGACATCGTAATCCGCAGGGCTTAGCATTCACTCCAAATGGTAAATTGTTGCAGTCTGAACAAGGCCCGAACTCTGACGATGAAATTAACCTCATTGTCAAAGGTGGCAACTATGGTTGGCCGAATGTCGCAGGTTATAAAGATGATAGTGGCTATGCTTATGCTAATTATTCAGCAGCAGCCAATAAGTCAATTAAGGATTTAGCTCAGAACGGAGTAAAAGTAGCTGCAGGAGTTCCTGTAACGAAAGAATCTGAATGGACTGGTAAAAACTTTGTCCCACCATTAAAAACTTTATATACCGTCCAAGATACCTACAACTATAATGATCCAACTTGTGGAGAGATGACTTATATTTGTTGGCCAACAGTTGCGCCGTCATCTGCTTATGTCTATAAGGGCGGTAAAAAAGCAATTACTGGTTGGGAAAATACATTATTGGTTCCTTCTTTAAAACGTGGCGTTATTTTCCGTATCAAGTTAGATCCAACCTACAGTACGACTTATGATGATGCTGTACCAATGTTTAAAAGCAACAACCGTTATCGTGATGTAATTGCAAGCCCAGATGGGAATGTTTTATATGTGTTAACTGATACCGCTGGAAATGTTCAAAAAGATGATGGCTCTGTAACCAATACATTAGAAAATCCAGGATCTCTCATTAAGTTTACATATAAGGCTCAGTAACACTGCTCATTAAAAAACCGATCTTTATAGATCGGTTTTTTGCTTTAGAAAAACTATTCAGTTACGACGAGTACCGGTAAATGAATTTCTCCTAAAAGAGCTTGAGTCACACTTCCTAAGAAGAACTTTTTAAACCCTTTTCGACCATGAGAACCAATCACTAATAAGTCTGCTTGTAGCTCGGTAGCTGCTTTAATAATTTCTGTGTGAATTGTGTGACCTTCAACAATTTTTGTTTCAACAGAAATTCCATGCTGGCTAAATTGTTCTTTCGCTTGGTCTAAAATAGTCTGAATAGATGCTCTAGCTTTATTAAAGTAATCCTGTGCTAATTCTGTACTATCAATAAATTCTACAGAAATAAAAGGATCTATGGTCAGCGCATATACTAGAGTCACTTTACTACCAAAGGCCTTAGCAACTGCCGCTGCATGATTGACAGCAATAAGTGAAGTAGGAGAACCATCGACTGGAACCAAGATATGGTGATAACTCATATATTGCTCCTTATTGTCCTGTGACAATGTGGGGTGGCAAAACACCAAATTATTATCTTTATGTCTATATTATGAACAATTTTTTTAAAAGTTATTGTTTACTTTTAGTATGAATAGAACCGAAAAAGCTTATTAGCTATATTTAGCTTAAAGTATTGTAATGACTTTCTAAGTAAGGTTGTTTTTGTTTAAGTATTGAAATAACTTGATTGGCATCTATAGCAGATTCAAATAAGAATCCTTGACCTATGCTATAACCAAATTGTCGAAGTAGTTCTTCTTGTTCAGGCGTCTCAATCCCCTCAGCGATAAGCCCAAGTGATAAATTCGGAGCGAGTAACCCAATTGCTTGAACAATTGCATAAATGGATGGGTCATGCTGCATCTTTTGTATAAAACTACAATCTACTTTTAAACTGTCAATCGGGTAATCGCGAATATGCGTAAGCGATGAAAAACCAGTACCAAAGTCGTCTAGTGCAATACGGACCCCATGCTGTTTTAATTTATTCAGAGCTCGGATTACATACTCTGAACCTCGATCACCCAACATGTGTTCGGTGACTTCAATTTCAATATAATGTGTCGGTATTTGAAATTGATTAATCTTTTTCAAAAGCCGCTCAGCGTAGTTATCTCTTAAGAACTCTACAGGTGCGGCATTTAAGGAAACAGGAAGAGGTGTAATACCAAGATTTATCCATTTTGCGATATCACGTAAAACTTGATGCTGCATTGTTTCACCAATTTTACTCGCTAAATTATAATCTTTAAAAGCTTCTGCAATTTGTGCAGGGTAGCCTCTTTGAGCTGAGGTGGTATGCCATCTTAATAAAGCTTCAAAACCAACTACATGATGGGTTCTTAAATCTACTTTAGGTTGATAGTAGGGCTGAATTGTATGATGGCGAATCAACTGGCGTGCTAAATTAAGCTGAGAAGCGACTGTTTCGGTCATTTGCATCATGCATGGATCATACATGCGAATTCCACCACGACCACGTGCTTTTAAGTCATGTAATGCCATATCAGCACAACTAAGTAAACCTGACTGATCTATGGCATCTTGTGGGTAAATTGCGCAACCAATACTCATGCCACCATTTAGAACATTACCTAAATAGGTAATCGGTTGATTTAGCTGTTGAAGTAAAATGGCTGCTAGGTCGCGCACATCATTTTCAGATTTGAGGTTATTAATAATAACCGCAAATTCATCTCCACCTAATCGTGCAACAAAACATCGTTCCTCATCGACACAATGGCTAAAGCGTTTGGAGAGAACTTTTAATAGATGATCGCCTGCGCTATGCCCTAAAGTATCATTAATATGTTTAAAGTGGTCAAGGTCGATTAAAAGTAACCCCACACTTGTTTGGGTGTCTTTTGAATAGGCGAGGATACGTTTAAGCTGAAATTTAAATGAGCGCCGATTACATAAACCAGTCAGCTCATCTCTCTCGCTCATATTCCTGAGTTGGTTTTCTGCCAAATGTTGTTGAGTAACATTGCGGGAGACACAAAGTATTTGTCCGATTTCACCATTTTCCCGATGAATCGGGGTAAGCATATTATCCCAATATTCAGGGTCTTGATCGGGTAAACAGCTCATCCCTGCAAATCGGGCAACCTTTCCTTGAAGAGCCTTTTTTAAAGCAATGCGTCCACGTTTACGAATATGGGGTGGCAATAACTCAAGCCATTTCATTCCAAATTCTGTTTCGTCAACAGGGACACCTAAGGCGAGGCACCCTGATTTATTCATATGAGAAACTGTGCCATCTACATTAAGTACTTTAATGCAATCCTCACTGATGTCTAACATTTGATTTTGTATTTCAATATTCTTCTGCAAGTTTTGTTGTTCTTGGATATCATGATCAATATCTAAAAAGCTAACATACCATTCGTTAACCTGAGATGGGCCGCGATACTTAGAGGCTTGAATAGAGAGTTTGCACCATCTATATTGATTTCCAATTTGTAAAAGTCGACATTTTAATTCTATTCTTTTTTGAAGGCGAATTGCTTCGAGCCATCTCTTTTTGACTTCATCTAAATCGGTAGGATATATAAAATCTAACCATTGCTCGGGCAAGGGAGAAAATGTATCTAACCAATATTCTGTACACTCTACATTGCAATATAATATCAAGCCATTTTCATCACTCACCCAAGTTGGTAATGGAATTTGCTCAACAATAAAATGCTTTTGAGTAGTGTTCGACATTGAAGTCATAACATGCCTAGAAAGATTGAGAGTTGATTAATCTATTTATTAGTAGGTATTGTAATCTTTCTGTAGTGTCCAAAATAGTAATAACTAAATTTTAAGTGTACTTTTTTTGAACTAAAGCTGGGTTGTTAAAACTATTATATACTTAATATTTAATTTATGTTTTTGTTATTTATTGGTTTTTAACGATCTTGTCTTAAAAAAAATATTTATGATGATTTTTGTAAAAAACTTATTAAAACAGAAGCTTATAACTGGCTTGATATAATTAGTTTAATAAAAATAAGCTTAACGATGAGTAGAAGAAAACGAGAAAAAATAAAACGATAGTAAATTAAATTTTATTCAGATTATATAAATAAAAAACATCTTAAAAATAGTTTAAATAAATACAATAACTACTACTAAGTTTACAAAAGTAACATAAAATAAAGGCTTTTATTATCGTAAAATTCTTTTTGTCAAAAAGGATATATATTTCCTTTTTGTGCATTTTATAGCCTACATTTTCCCCAAGATGTAGGTTTTTTTTATGCATAATTTTTAGAAATTCTAACTACTAAAAATAAAAAAAGCCAAAATGGCTTTTTACACAGTTTCTGGTTTTTTCAACTGTTCTTGAATGTACAGATTCATATAGTATTGTTCGATATAATCATCAGCATAGTTGTTTGCTAATGTTTTTGTCGCCACTTGCTCATGTTTTAAATAGCAATTTGATTCAAGATCTTTTTCGAGTACCCACCATTTACGGTTAATACGACGTACCTGAAACTTGTCACTTTTGTATTTTCTTTTAGCCATTTTTCCGGAGTTTGCTATTCAGTTATTGAAAGAGAATTTCTACTGGAGTTACGAGCTCAAGTCAACAGATGGAAAGTTAATTGATTATTTTATGTAGGATTTATATCTCAATGGTACATAGAAAAATATTAAAATAATTAAGCTCTCGTAAGGAGAGCTTAATTATTATTTATCTGATGGTTTTTTATTTGGTTTTAACGAGACAGGTTCTTTAAAAGTAATTTTAAGCTTTCCATCATTTTTTCGAGTTGTAAAGGAGTAATACCTTCAAAAGACTGCTCAAGTACTACGCTGGTTAGATCATTGATCTTGTTGATCATTTCAGTACCTTTTTCTGTAAGTACTACACGGGTAATTCGTCCGTCAGTCTGACAAGAATATGTTTCAACCAGTCCTTCATCTTTTAATCGATAAACGATTTTTGTGGTAGTCGACATTTTTGAAATAATCATATCTGAAAGTTCAGAAACACTCGCATGGGGCTTGCTGCTTAAAGCCAACATGATGCGTCGACGTGAGTTATCTAAACCATATTTTTTTAAAGCATTATCAATGTTTTGTACATATTGAGCATGTACTTGAGTAATCCAATAATATGGAAAATCTTCAAGAGTAAAAGATTCTGTTGTAGGTAAAAAACGCGCATACTTCTTTGTCATTGACTTTTCCCCATACCTTGGTGGATCGCATTCCTGGTGAACTATCTTTAATAGTTGAAAAATATAGTTTCATCAAGCAAGTTATAACAGGACTTTACTTGATGAGCAAAAGTTATATAGCTTCATTTGATAATGACGTTGAATAGTCCTTATCTTTATAGAGCATTACTATATCTTTGCATGAACTTAAAAATATTCTTCCTCTATAATCAAAGAGTATTGAAAATTAATACTACTTAACAAAGCAGCCTCAAAAGCTCTTTGAATAGATATATAAGATCGCATCTAAGCTTGCTTGATCGTTAAATGAACGATATTGCTTGCAACCGCATCGTAGAAAAAAAATTATGATTTGACCGTGGCATTGAACGAGAAAGTTTTTGTCTCTAAAGTCATAATTATGAAAAATCAAGATATTTAAATAATAAATATTTTTATATATCAATGCCTTGCTTTATTTTTATATTGATAAAATTTACCATACATTTAACATGAAACATCTATTATTTAGTAAATTAAAATTATTTTTTATTTTAAGTATTTGATTTTTATTTATAATTTAAGTATTTACTTTTAAATCTTAAATTATGATAGAGAGTGGAATTTGTCTATAAATTATATTTTTTATAAATTTTACTTGAAATATCTCTTTTAAATCGCAAAAGCAACCAACTTTAACTGTAATGTTAGCAGAGGAAATGTCAGCACAAATTATGGCTAGAGCTATTCAGATTAAATGAGTTAAGTCTTAGACAATTAACTATCAAGTAGTTTTTAATTTAAATTTTTATGAGATCAGGCATATATAATTTATAAAAAAGGGAGAATATAAATTCTCCCTTTTTTATTATGAAATAGCTACGGGCTTTTCTTCTAACTTTTTCTTAACAATGGCATAACTTATTCCTGTAACGATACTACCTGCAGCAATTGCAGCAAGATATAACCAAGCATGATTAATTGCATTCGGAATTAAAAGAACAAATACACCACCGTGAGGAGTAACCAACTCGCAATGGAAAAGGGCAACAAGTGCTCCAGTCACAGCTCCACCTAAAATGCAGGTTGGAATAACACGCATTGGGTCTTTAGCTGCAAAAGGAATAGCACCTTCAGAAATAAAACATAAACCTAATACGAAAGCTGCTTTTCCGGCATCTTTCTCTCCGGTACTAAATTTATTCCTTGCAATGAAAGTCGCAATAGCCATACCAATAGCAGGGACCATGCCGCCAGCCATTGTTGCTGCCATAGGCATATAAGTATTTGTTGTCAGTAAGCCGACAGTAAAAGCGTAGGCCGCTTTATTGATTGGACCACCCAAATCAATACACATCATGCTTGCTAATATAATACCCATTAACACGGCATTTGTTGTACCCATGTTGTTTAGGAAGTCTTTCATTAGCTCAAAAATATGTGCTACTGGCTGACCCACCACGTAAAACATGATAAGGCCAACGAATAATGTACCTAATAGGGGAATAATTAAAATAGGTTTAAGTGCTTCTAAGCTTGTAGGAAGTTTGAGTTTTTTTGCAATAAAAAGCGTGATATAGCCAGCAAGAAAACCTGAGACAATGCCACCTAAAAAACCTGCTTGTAGCTGAGAGGCGAGTAAGCCCCCAATTAAACCAGGTGCAAGACCAGGACGATCAGCAATTGAGTAGGCAATATAGCCCGATAACATCGGGACCATGAGCATAAATGCAGCAGCACCAATTTGTTTTAATATGGCAGGTAAGCTACCTGCTTGTTCAGCAGCATTTAGACCAAAGCATAAGGAGAGAGCAATTAACAGACCTCCAGCTACCACCATAGGTAACATATAAGAGACACCCGTTAAGAGATGTTTATATACGCCAACTTTTTCGGTTTTATCTTTGTTTTCTGCAGATGTTTGTTGCTTACCTTGTTCTAAAACTTGTGCATTGCTGATAGCTTCTGCAAAGGCTTTATCTGTTTGCTTTAGAGCAAAGCCTGTACTGCATCGATAAACGCGCTTACCTACAAAACGATCTGTATTAACTTCGATGTCAGTCGCAAGAATCACAATGTCTGCTTCAGCAATAGCTTGAGCTGATAAAATGTTTTTTGCACCAACAGAACCTTGTGTTTCTACTTCAATCTCATACCCAAGCTTTTCTGCACCTTGTTGTAAAGCTTCAGCAGCCATAAAAGTATGGGCAACACCCGTAGGGCAGGCAGTGATTGCTACAAACTTTTTAGTAGTAATTACTGTCAAGCTATTATCACTTAACCAATCTTGAGCTGGCTTAAAGTGATCTAAGGCAGTTTGGAAAGCTGTGTGAGCATCATTTTTTATCTCTTCAATGCTAATGAAAGATAATGGATGTGTACCAAAAATATGAAGATCTTTCGGCCGTTGTCCAATCACGATGACTTGTTCAAAGCTTTCATTCGGATCGAATTCATCAAGCGAAATAATGCTATTTTGATAACCTTGTTGGGATGCCACTTGTGCAAGTTTACGAGCTAAAATCAAAGCATTGACTTGCTGTTGCGGACTATTAATGACAAATAATAAATGTTTAGCAGTTAGCATCAGATTCACTCAATGAATTGATTGTAGTTTGGGCTTTTAATTGGTTTAGCTTTTCAGCATTGGGAATGTGAAAGCCTATTTGTGTTACAGCATGACTCGCAATTGCTGTGGCTGTTTTTAATGTTTCTTCGGCAGAAAAACCATTTATTAAGCCATGAATCATGCCTGCTAAAAGAGAGTCACCTGCACCAACGGTACTTTTAACGATCACTTTAGGAGCTTTGGCATGAAGTGGGTGAGTGTCGTGTAGCCAGTTTACACCGTCTTCTCCCATAGAAATAACGACATGCTCAATTTTAGCTAAGTTTTCAAAAAGCTTTTTTTGTTCAGAATAAGTCGCGGCAGGAAGTTGATAGCTTTCTACTAACTCATCTGTATTTGGCTTAATCATCCATGGTTGGCATTCAATTGCAGCGACCAATGCTTTACCACTTGTATCAAGTGCAACTTTTTTCCCTTGCGCTTGAATGAGCTTAATAAGTTGCTGTAATTCATCAACACTAAAACCTTGTGGAAGGCTCCCGGCAATGGCAACTACATCTATCTGTGGCAAAATCATTTCGATTTTTTGAAAGAGGTTCTTCTTATCTAGTTCAGAAACAAAGAAACCTTTTCCATTTAAATCGGTCATACGTCCAGAATGTTCAGCAATTTTTATATTTTGACGAGTTTCGCCTTCAATATAAATAAACTCTGGTTGGAATTGAGCTTTTTTAAAATGCTCATCAAAAATCTGTTTGTTCATTGTTCCTAAAAAACCAGAAACAATAACCTCATGCCCCAAATCTTTTAAAACTTGTGCAATATTTAAGCCTTTGCCTGCTGCATGTATTTCTACAGATTCTTGACGATTTACTTGACCTATCTGTAACTCATTGATTTGTATAGTCACATCAATTGCAGGATTTAAAGTAATTGTTAAAACTTTAGCCATTACTATTCCTAATCTTTACATTTCTTGTTCGGATAACTGACGTACAGCAGAGGCGCTATCACATTCTAGTGCACGCTTTGCAAGCACCTGAGCTTTGCTGTAGTTGAGTGTACGAATTTGAGCTTTAACCAAAGGAATACTATTCGGTGACATACTAAGCTCATCTACACCTAATCCCATCAGAATAGGCACTGCTTTTGGATCAGCAGCGAGTTCACCGCATATGCCCACCCATTTGCCATGTTTGTGGGCAGCTTTTACGGTTTGATCAATCAATTGCAAAATACTTGGGTGTAGGCCGTCTGCTTCAGCCGAGAGGATAGGGTGTCCACGGTCAATGGCTAAAGTATATTGAGTTAAGTCATTTGTTCCTATGCTAAAGAAGTCCACTTCTTGAGCAAGGATAGGTGCAAGTAAAGCAGCCGAAGGAACTTCTATCATGATACCAACTTGTAAGTCGGCGCATGGATATATCGCTTTAACTTCGTCAAGGATCGCTTTGGCAGCACGCCATTCCTCTACACGGCCAATCATTGGAAACATGATTCGTAAAGGACGGTCATCTGCTGCTTTAAGCAAAGCAATAAGTTGTTGGCGCAACAACTCTGGCTGTCTCAGAGTTAAACGGATGCCTCTTAATCCTAAAAATGGATTTTCTTCTTCAGCAATTGGAAGATAAGGAAGTGGTTTGTCACCACCTACATCTAGCGTACGTACTACGAGTGGTCGGCCTGCAAGAGCATCTAAAACAATACGATAATCTGCTTCTTGGGTAGCTTCACTCGGAGCGCTACTATGCGCCATAAAAACAAGCTCAGTCCTGAGTAGGCCAATTGCTTCAGCGCCACATTCTACCGCATGGGCTGTTGCTTGAACTTTTCCTAAATTGGCAGCAATTTCAATTTGATGTTGATCTACAGTAATCGCAGGTTCTTGACTGTGACGTTCAGCTTCTTCACGAATTTTTTTCTGATGCTCACGTTCTTGTTTTGCTTGTTCGATTTGTTGAGCATTAGGATTTAAGATAAAAGCTCCAGTATCTCCATTAATTAAAAGAGAGCTTTTTTGTTCAATGTCTAGTACTTGATCACCAGCGCCAACAATTGCAGGTATACCTAAAGCACGAGCAACAATAGCACTATGAGCGCTTGCGCCACCTACAGCTGTCAAAATACCTGCTACACGATCTTTATTAAGGCGGGCTACATCACTTGGCCCTACGTCATACATGATCAGTATATAAGGTTCTTTAGGCTCTTCGATGATGACCTCACCGCAGAGTTGAGCCAAAACGCGATCACCAATATCACGTAAGTCTGTAGCACGCTCAGCTAGTAATCGGTCTGGTAAAGCTGCTTGTTCTTTGGCCGCTGCTTCAATATGTTCATGCCAAGCAGCAGGAGCAGAAAGGTTTAAGTTAATCTTTTGAATAACACCATTAATAAGATCTGGGTCGTCAAGCATTTCTAAATGTGCTTGGAAGATCTGCTTAATTTCAGCCACTTCGGATTTTGCAATAACTTGGTGAATATTGTTTTTAACAGCGTGAAGGGCAATATCAAGATTTTCTTTTTCTACTTTGACGCTCGAACCCATACGTTCATATTGATAAACCTTAGGTTTAATGACATGAACAGGCCCAAAAGCTAAACCACTTGAAGCGGCAATGCCCGTATTTGAACTAAGTAGTTTTGATGGAGCTTCAATTTTATTTGATGGCTCTATTTTTATATCAGAAGTTTGTATAGGTTCAACTTCTTCACCTAAACCTTGTTGCACTGCTTGAATAACTTTATCTAAACCTTCGACTGCATCTGTTTCTGGTTCGGCAATGAAACGTAGAGTTTGTCCACGTTTACATCCTAAAGCCAAGAGGCGCGTCAAACTTTTAGCAGAAACAAAATTTCCTTCATCTACTGCGACCTGAATATCACCTTGAAAACTTTTTGTTAAGTTCACTAGATGAGTGGCTGGTCGAGCATGTAATCCATGTGCATTAGCGAGTACAACAGAACGATGAGGCCAATCTGGAATAACATCTGCCCCAATGATTTTGGCAATTTCATTTGGTGTTTGTGTTTGATCTAGTTGTGCAACTTGCTCTGGATTAAACAGAATATCAATCAGTCGATTAAATCTCTGGCTATCTAATTGTTCATTGGCAGCGATACATACGAGTGTATTTAACTTTTTTTCATCTAGCTCTAAAGCATGGCGAGGCTTTACGATACTGATTGCTGGTTGTTGAACAAACTTACTACTTGAAATAGACCAGATCTGATCTTGTAGTTGAATAACTTGATCAGGGTCAAGTGAACTTAGAAAACCACATTTTACAAAATTGTGTTTTTTTAGAATTTGAGATGCTGACCAAAACAAATCTTCAATATCTTGAGATTCAATTTCAGTTTGAATTAAATTTTCATGTAAATTTAAAGATAACGGCTGAGCTTGTAATATTTCAATAATTTGCTCAGGTTGGTTCGCATTTTTTACCTGTTCACTTACATCATGCATTAAAGCTCGGGTTAATATTTGTAGGACTTGTAAGTGTTCATCTGATTTTGCTGCAATAACAACAGCTAAATAAACTCTGTTTTCACCATCCCATATTATTCCTTCGGGGAAGTGAGCTAAACGGATACCTGTTTCTAAAATACATTCACGAGATTGGGGAGTACCGTGGGGGATAGCAATGCCTTGACCCAAATAGGTAGCACTTTGCTCTTCACGATTAATGAGTCCTGTAATATAGTCAGGTGTGACTAACCCATCTTTCTCCAATATATCTACTAGACACTGTAATGCATGTGTTTTATCAACAGCATGTTGATTCATATGAATATGTCGAGGCTCTAGTGCTAGCATATTTATCCTTGAACAATATCTCTGGGTTTAGCTAAAACAGAAAAAAAGAAGCCGTTTGTATTAAAAATAGGTTAATTTAACCGTTTTTAAACAACAGCTTCGTATAAATTACCATAGCAGAACTTTAAAGCTATATCGACGTATTTACGTAAAAAATGCTTGTTTTTAATACAAAGGATAATTTCTAAATAATATTTTAATCTTTTATGATAGATATAAAGATAATAAAAGAATTTTATAATGAAGTTGAATACGTATATTAAAAAAAACCTCTATACCGGATTACGAGTATAGAGGCAAAAAGTAACAGATTAATTAAGATTAGTGTCGAATTTCTTGTTCCAAGAGTGACCATAACTTTTGATGTGATTTTTTAAACATTAACATGTGCCCAATTGATTTATAGCCGAGTTTGATAGGGTTTAGCTCTAGCATTTTTGTAGGTGCATTCGGATACAGCTTTAATAAAGCTTCAACGTTACGCTCGGTTGCAATTTCATCATCACTTGCCCAAATAGAAGTAATAGGGCAGATAATTTCAGTATGAAAATCATGGAAAATAGTTTTACCAATAGCATTTTTCACATAGCCGGGATGACTACAAAATTCACGCCACTGTTGAGCGACTTTTTTAGGTAAGTTTTCTCCCATTCCAATAAATTGAGTTGCTCCATAACCTTTAAACGCACTAGAAATGGGAAAGATAACATTGAACATTACTGGTGCTAAAAACTTGGTTTTACCTTTGAGACCCTTTACATGGCCAGTGGAACCTGCAACAGCAACAACTTTTGCTACTTTATGAAAGTTAGGCACAATTCCTAGCAATTGCCCACCAGCACTATGACCAAGAAGAGTAACTTGTTGTGCTTGGATTTTTCCTAATAAAGTATCAATTGCACAAGGGATATCAAGGGTTCCCCAATCATTAATACTTGCACTACTTTGCTTTAACGGCCCATGCAAAGAGTCTCCAATTCCACGGAAATCAAAGCTTAATACATCATAGCCTTGCTCACTTAACCAGCTAGCAAAAGAATGATAAAAGTTTTTGGTAATACCTGTGGCTGGACAAATCAACACGGGATTGTCTAGTTGTCTTGATTGAGCTGGATAAAAATGTGCAGCAAGTTGATAACCATCTTTGCAGGTCATCCACAATGATTCAAAAGTGTTATCCATAATATTTCGTAGTGATTGGTTTGTTGATATCTTTAATTTATATGAGTTCTAAAATGATACTTGGTTAAAGTGTGACTATAAAGTCAATATTTATGTTATACAGCTCATTAAATTTAAATAAAACGAACAATTGGAAAAAAGATGGATTTACCGAAAGCCGTACAGTTAGCTATTGTGTTTAGTGGCATATTTTTATGGATAGGAATGTTAACTGGGGTATGGAAATATTGGCAAATACGCCGTTCAGAATTAAGTCGCGCGCATTATTATGTAGATATCGCTCATCGGAGTAGCTTGTTATATGCAGCTGCTACTTTAATTCTTGCTGCCTTAAGCTATTTTACTGTTTTAAATGAAAATCTTACTTTGTGGTGTGTGTTCGCTAATATTCTATTTTTTAGTTTTTCCATTTTAGTTTATATCCTACATGGCTATTTACAAGACACGACAAATCAATTTAAACGTCCACACAAGTTAGGTCGTTTTAGCTTGCCTTCATGGATGATGTCTTTAATGATGATAGGTTTGATTGTGACTGAATTACTGGCTACGGCTATTTTAGTTATCGGAACAATTTTTTTATTTTTAGATATATAAAAATGGATGATTACTCATCCATTTTTTAAGAATTCAAATTTTGTTGACTAAGACGTCTTTTAGCTAATTTTCGCATCTTATGATCGACAAAGGCCCACACACAAAATATGAAAGAAACGACCATCGCATACATAAAGTATTCGGGTTTCAGATTTCCCTTAATCATACCTTGAAACAGTAAAGTCAGCATAAGAGCAAGCGGCGTTACTCCATAAACAACTGAATCTTTGCTGTTCAGAGTGTTAATGAAGACTTGTTTGTTGAAATGTAATGATAACATCTCCATCCCTCCTTGTGGTTGTGCTAAAACTGAATGTTTTAGTCAAGAATAAGTTTAATGTTGTACTTCTATTTTTAATTCAATTCAATAGTGAATAGAAAATTTTTTGAACAGTTTTATAAAAAACTCTATGTTTATAAAAGGTTAAGGTATTAAAAAAGTAAATATTAAATATTTTTGTATAAAATACTTACTTTTTTAGAAAAGAGAAATATTTAAGTGAAAAGTACAATAATTTCTCTTTTCTAATAAGTTCAGATTAGCTATTTTGTTTTTTTAAAAAGAGGTCAATGGCATGTTGAGCAATTTCTGCATCCTCAAAAGATTGAACACCAGAAACTCCAATTGCACCTAAAATTTGGCCGTCATAAAGAATTGGTTTACCACCTTCTAGCATGCCTTGAGCACTCGGCATACTTAAAAAACCTAAGCGACCATTTTGCAGAAGTTCTTCGTAGAATTTTGAAGGTCTACCTGATATTGAAGAGCATTTTGCTTTTTCTAAACATAAATGGGAACTTAAAGGTGAGGCGCCATCTAAACGTTTCATGAGTAGTAAAGAACTTGTTTCGTCAACAATAGCGATACTAACTTTAAAGTTGTGTTCAATTGCATATTTTTGAGCTTCTTCCATTAAAAACTCTGCATCTGCTTGTGTTAGATAATATTTACTTTTCATTGTTGCTCTTCTTTCCTAGTAAGCTAAAAATTATTTTAGTGTAATTTTACAGTAAAAATTGATTATATCTATAATTGTTTTGTCATTCAAATTAGTGTGGAAACAAAATGCTGGTTGGATAAACTCAGCATTTTATTCAATATATAAAATCATGTTTGGGTAAAACTCGATTTCAAAAGAGACACTAGATTAAATATTTTTAAATTTAACTTTGTCGATCGTTACGGTAATGATGAGAACAACTAAAGATGGGATCAACCAAGCTAAGTTTTGTTCGTTTAAAGGTAAGTGTTGAAGGAAATCGGGTAAATAATCGCCAAAACCTGCAACCTTAAGACCGTCAATAATCCCGAAGATAAAAGCAATACTTGTTACTGAACCAACAATAAAAGAAGGCTTGTGCCAGAATTTCCAAAAGAAGCTCAGCATAATTACCACAATTGCAGGTGGGTAGATTGCACTTAAAACAGGCACTGATACAGCAATAAGTTTAGTTAAACCAAGGTTAGAAATAACGAAAGAGAAACCAACTAATATGAATACTAAAAGTTTGTAAGGTAATTTAGTTAACTGAGCAAAATACTCACCGCAAGCACAAGTTAAGCCAATCGCTGTTACCATACATGCTAGAAAAATGAGGCCAGTTAAGAATAGTGAACCCATATTGCCGAAAGCATGTTGAACATATGCATGTAAAATTACTGCACCATTTGCTGCATTTGGTGCAACTTCATGGCTACCTAAACCTAATTTAAACAAGCTTAAATAAACTAATGTAAGACCAGCACCTGAAATAAGACTGGCAATAATTGCATATTTAGTCACTAGCTTTTTATCGGTAACACCACGAGAGTAAATCGCTTGAATAATTACGATACCGAATACTAATGCGCCTAAAGTATCCATGGTGAGATAACCATTTACGAAACCTTCCGAAACTGGAGATGCAACGTAATGGTTGATTGGAGCAGGAACATAACCAGACGGAATCATGACTGCTGCAATGCCCAAAATTGCTAGTGCAATAATTTTTAGCGGAGCGAGTACATGTCCAACTGTATCCAATAACTTGTTTGGATAAAGAGAAACTAGCGTTACAAATGAAAAATAAATTGCGCTATAGATTAAAAGGCTACTACTTGATGTTCCAAAATAAGAAGAAAAACCAATCTCATAAGAAACAGTAGCTGTACGTGGAGTTGCAAATAAAGGACCTACTGATAAATAACAAACTACAGTTAAAATCAGACTTGCAACTCGACCTAGAGGAGAGCTAATAATTTCAATGGAACCCTGCATACGAGAGAGTGCCATAATGGTAATTACAGGTAGACCAACTGCAGTAATCAAAAAGCCTATAGCAGCTAGCCATACATGATCACCGGCTTGTTGAGCGACAATGGGAGGAAAGATAATATTGCCAGCCCCAATAAAAAGAGCAAAGGTCATAAAACCTAGGGCAATAATATCTCCAGTACGAAGATGTTGCATAAATTAAAATTAATAAAAAAGAAGGAATTTTAGAGCAAAAGAGATCATGATCAAGCGGTATTTTATGTGAAAAAGATTTTTTTCAGAGCATAAAAACCTTTAGTAGATATTAAAAATATCAACTGGTTAAGGTATGTATTTGAAAAACCATTGAAAGAAATTAGGAAATCATTTTTTGTCTCTGACTTTTTAAAGAAATTATGCAAAAATAAAAGTATAAATTTCTATTATGAATGTTGAATATTTGGGCATTTAATGCTTCCAGCCTATCCTATATCCGTTCTAGAATATTCTAAATTAACTTACATTTTTGTAGGCGTGGTAAAAAGCAGTGTCTACGAGGATAAAACTGAATGAGAGCTTCTACTGTTACAATAAAAACTGAACAAGATCTGGAAAAGTTAAGAATTTCTGGACGCTTGGCTGCACAAGTTTTAGAAATGATAGGGGCATATATTAAACCGGGTGTATCTACTGAATATTTAGATAACCTGTGTAATGACTATATTGTAAATACTCTAAAAGTTATTCCTGCGAATGTGGGATATCATGGTTTTACTAAAACAATATGTACATCAGTAAATGAAGTGGTTTGCCATGGAATTCCATCGCCGAATAAAATTTTAAAAGATGGCGATATTATCAATATTGATGTCGCAATTATTAAAGACGGCTACTTTGGTGACACGAGCCGCATGTATTTTGTGGGTAATGTAAACCCGCAAGCAAAAAAACTTGTTGAAACAACCTATGAGGCGATGGTTGCTGGTATTCATACCGTTAAACCGGGAGCTACATTAGGTGATATCGGTTACGCTATTCAGTCAGTTGCTCACCGAGAAGGGTATAGCATTGTTCGAGAATATTGTGGTCATGGGATTGGTAAGGTTTATCATGAACAACCCAATGTTCTACATTATGGGCAACGTGGCCAAGGTTTAGTTTTAAAGAAGGGAATGGTCTTTACCATTGAACCGATGATTAATGCGGGCAGACCGCAAGTGAAAGAGTTGAATGATGGATGGACTGTTATTACCCAAGATCTTTCATTATCTGCTCAATGGGAGCATATGGTTGCTGTAACTGATACAGGCTTTGAGTTATTAACACCATGGCCTGAAGGTGTAGGAAATTATCCTGCAATTTGAAAATAAAAAAGTTCGATAATTATCGAACTTTTTTATTTTCATTTGTTTTAATGCTCAGATAGGTGTTCTACCAAATAATCGATAAATACTCGTACAGCAGGTAGTAACCCTCGGCGTGATGGATATACAGCATGTAATATACCGTGAGGAGCTTTCCATTCTGGTAATATTTGCACAAGTTGTCCAGATTTTAGAAAATCTTCTGCCGCACTCTCTGGAAGCAAAGCGATACCACAGTTTTGACTCGCCAACTGCGCCAACATGTGTATGTTTGTACCCATTATGGTAGGGCTGACTTTGATTTTCTTTTGCTGATTGTCTGGCCCATGCAAAAGGAATTGCTGATCAAGGTGTTCTTCAGAAAGACTTAAAATACGATGTTCGCTTAGCTGCTCAGGAATTTTTATATCACCAAACTCATTTAAATAGGCCTGACTTGCAAATAGGCTCTGTTCTATAAGAGCAAATTGTCTAAGAACTAAACTCGGGTCATCATCTAGTTTTGAGCGAACTCGTAGCGCAATATCAATTCCTTCATTAATAACATCTACTCGACGATTGCTAACCATAAGTTGCAAACGAATTTCTGGATATTTTTTTAAGAAAGCAGGCAAAATTTTAGGAAGTTGATTTTGAGCCACATCAACTGGAACACTAACTTTAACAACACCTCTAGGTTGAATGCTTAGATGATCAACCAGATCATGTGCGGCTTGTGCAGCATTCATCATGACTTGAGCATGTCTATAAATATCCATCCCAATATCTGTAACAGCAAAATGACGTGAACTACGTTGAATGAGGCGAACCCCTAAGTTTTCTTCTAAACTATACACGCGACGACTTAGTTTTGATTTTGGTATATCCGTTACACGTTCAGCAGCACTAAAGCCACCATGCTCAACAACGAGAGCAAAACAATAAAAATCATCAAGATCAGTGAGCATTAAAATATCCTATTTCTGCAACACCAACGATTTTACATTATTATTTTTGCAACGATAATTCTTAAATTAAATTATTTGTAATTAACTAACCCTTTAAATAAAAATAGAATTTTGAAATTATATTGTAATTACTTTGTAATTTTAATGTGTGTTGTTTTGATCAGTATTCTAGCCTTTTATAGAAGTTTGAATTAATTTCTTTTACACTACAATTTTTCTCTATCCTCAAATTTCATGTCTTATCAACTGATCGAACTTAACGATGCCTTGGCGAATATTGAATGTCCATTTTGTAAACAAGCGATAATTGACTGGGCGCAAGAACAATATATTCAGCCGTGTGAACATACTTTATTTATTGCTATGGATTTAGGGTTCGAATTTGTTGCTGATCGATTTGAAGAAGGTATGAACCAGAATGTAGATGAGTTGCACGAAGATCCAGATATGAATGTATTTGAAGCATTAACGACAACTGCTTATGAAAATCTAATTATTTTGAAATCTGATTTAGGTGTAGAAAATTTATTTCGCTATGTTGGGATAAGTGATCGTTAAATTTGAGAGTATAAAAAAGCCAATCTGTTGATTGGCTTTTTTATTATTTACGCTTCTGGCGCTGCGCTGTATTGTTCAACTAATGGTTTTAATTCGCCATTTTGGAACATTTCAAGCATGATATCGCTACCACCAATAAGTTCGCCATTTACCCAAAGTTGCGGGAATGTAGGCCAGTTCGCAATTTTTGGTAATGTTGCACGAATATCAGGGTTTTCCAAAATATTTACATATGCAAATGGACGACCAATTTGACTGAGCGCCTCTACAGCACGTGCAGAGAAACCACATTGTGGAAACTGTGGAGTGCCTTTCATGTAAAGTAAAACGGGATGCTTCGCAATTTGATCGCGGATTAACGCTTCAGTATCACGTGCTTGTTCAGTCATAAAGAGATCCTCAACTAATCTAGCAGCATTATAGGGGGTGTTTACATCGCTTTGCAAACCACCTGATTACTTAAAGTTGCATTGAATATTCAATATTTTATTGTATAAACCGAAGTGATAGCAAAAAGCGGACGAAATTTTAGATAAATGAATGATGAGACTTTTCATCAGGGCCAGTTTTTGCTTATATAAACCCTTCTTAAAACCTCATACAGACAGAGTTCGTTATGAATGATATTACCCTAGCTCCAATACAACCTGATCAACCATCACATTTAATGGCTACTTATGGTCGCCAAGCGATCAGTTTTGTACGAGGCCGAGGGGCATACTTATATACCGAAGATGGCACAGAGTATTTAGATGCTTTAACCGGTATTGCTGTATGTGGTTTAGGTCATGCGCATCCAGTCATTGCAGAAGCAATTGCTGAACAAGCTGCAACACTTGTGCATACGAGTAACTTATTTGAGATTCCTTGGCAAACGGCAGCTGCTCAGAAGCTTGCTGAAGTTTCAGGGATGGAAGAGATCTTCTTTTCAAACAGTGGTGCAGAGTCAAATGAAGGCGCCATTAAAATTGCTCGTAAATTTGGTACTCAACAAGGTGTAAGCTCCCCAAAGATTATTGTGGCAGAGCAATCATTTCATGGTCGTACTTTAGCAACACTTTCAGCTACTGGTAATAAGAAAGTACAAGATGGTTTTGCTCCTTTAACCCATGATTTTATTCGTGTGCCATTTGGTGATGTAGATGCAATTCAAGAAGCTGCTTTGCAGCACCCAGATATTGTTGCGATTTTGATTGAGCCAATTCAAGGTGAGGGTGGTATTAATACAGCGCCTCAAGGCTTTAGCTATCTTGAAGAAGTCCGCACTATATGTAATCAACATAACTGGCTAATGATGTTAGATGAAATCCAAACTGGTAATGGCCGAACAGGTAAGTATTTTGCTTATCAACACACAAATATTGTGCCTGATGTTCTTACGACTGCAAAAGGGCTGGGTAATGGCTTTCCAGTAGGTGCTGTAATGACACAAGGTAAAGCTGTAGGCCTATTAGGACCTGGTAGTCACGGTTCTACTTACGGTGGCACAGTGTTAGGTTCTCGTGTGGTTTATACAGTAATTGATACAATCCAAAAAGAGAATGCTGTAGAAAACGCGGCAGTTGTTGGTGGTTATATTGTTGATCAATTACGTGCGCAATTGGCAGATAAAAATGTGCAAGTACGTGGCTTTGGTATGATGATTGGTATTCAATTACCTAAAGACTGTGCTGAGCTCGTTGCAATTGCTCGTGACCAACATAAGCTGATTATTAATGTGACAGCAGGTTCTGTCGTTCGTTTATTGCCACCAATTAACATGACTCAAGCACAGGCTGATGACTTACTAGAGCGTTTAGTCGCTTTAATTAATGACTATCTTTAAGTTTTATATCAATAAAAAATGGGCATATAAATGCCCATTTTTTTATGTGAAATACTTAACCTGAAATGTACTGTTTTAATTGTTCAATAAGATTTTTCTGATCTTCCATTGCAGCTTTTACTAAGTCACCAATAGAGATAAATCCAACTAATTTTTCATTGTCTAGTACAGGCAAGTGACGTAAGTGGCGGTCTGTCATGAGCTGTAAGCACTCTTCAACCGTATTGTTTAGGCTTACTGTAATCACTTTAGATGTCATAATTTCAGCAACGGTAGTGCTATATGAAGAACGTTCCATAAGCGTTACTTTTCGCGTGTAGTCACGTTCAGATAAAATTCCGACAACTTTTTCGCCTTCGGCTACGACAAGCGCACCAATCCCTTTGTCTGCCATGATTTTAATTGCTTCAAGGACAGTGGCTTCTGGAGAAATTGTAAAAATATCTTGCTCTACTTTGTTCTTGATTACTTGTGCAACAATTGTCATTTCTTCTGTCCTGTGTTTTATCATTTTGTTTTAAATTAGCTTGATTTTATAAAAATGCAAAGACTGGATAGTCATTCAAATACAAGTTTTACACTCAAGCGTTCAAAAAGCATTCTAATAGAGATTAAGAACCTAAAGAAAAGTTTACGCTCCTTGCCAATTTGGATGTTTAAAAAAGAAATGTTGCATTTGCTGAGTAGATAACTTTAATTTTCTATGAGAGGAATTAAATAAAGCAGGAGTAACGTTGAGTCGAGTTAAAGTTGGTAACAAAGACTCATGGAAGTCTTTAGGGGTAATTCTTCTAGGTTTATAGTGCGGCCAATGCTCTTTTGCATAGCGATGTGCCTGCAAGCCATTGAGCCAAAAAGGGAAAATAAAATCTTCCTGATCTGATTTAATTGCCCAGCCTTGATGAAATAAACCCCAAAGAACCCCACAATACATCATGGTTCTTAAAATATAAATCTTAATCATCAAGTCTCTTGAAACCGGTTGTAGATTACTTAAACTATTCATTGTGAATTTAATGGTTCTTAACTTGTCTTGCTTATTATAAAAAAATCAGATGACATTTCAGTTTAAACAGGTATCAAATCGTAAACAAATATTCCAGCTATGAAATTACTTTCATCTATTTAAAGTGTCTAAAGTTTTTAAATGAATTGATAAATTTGGGTTTTTACGGGCATAAAAAAAACGCCACCTAAGTGACGTCTCTTTATGCTTGCATTGTGGCTAACTTTTGCCAGTATTGTGCTTTAAGTGAGTCACGTTCAACACGGAAACCTTGATAATACAATTCTGCTAAGAACAGTGCGGCTTTACCGTGCCCAGCGCGAGCAACTTCTTCTAACTGTGCAACTGCCTCCTGAAAATTCATTTGAGAGTGAATTGTGTTTACTGCAGTTGCGTACACATGTTCTAAATCATGATGAGAGATACGTTGAATCATATAAAACTCCTTATTGTAATTATGATTACTTTTTCTAAAGGCCACTGCCTTTAAATTAATTTAACTTAGTATTGTTAAACTAATATTACAAATTAATGGATTTGTCAACTATTGGTGCAAACCACTTTATTCACTATTAGGATACATGATTAAACATTATTCACAAATAATTTTGAGTAAAATCAATATGAGAATAAAAGACAAGGAGAATAAAATATGACAAATACTATCGACGGCTTTGTTTTTGATACTCCGCCTAGAGAGGAACAAATCATAGAACTAGCCCATTATCATCGTAAACTATTAGATGAAGCGATCTTTCATCAAGAGATCCATTTAGGGGATTATTGTCTTGCTCAGCGCAAAAGAGTATTTGACTTTGCAAGGCATTTGGAACCTGCACAAAAAAACTGGTTTTATCAAGTTTATGATGGTGAATTGAGAAAAATTGCTGATGAAGACGAGTTGCATCCAGCAGATGCAGAAGAAGGGTTAAGTATTTTTGCCATGTTTTTAGTTTTGGTGATTATTGCGGCAATTTTATACTTTTCCGTCATTCGTTCACTAATAAGCTAAGTATTATGATCCAGTAAGGTACGATTCTTAGCCTTACTGGATGTTTGATCTTGTGCTTATGAGTATTGAACCCTACACTACACTAATTCGAGGTAGGTCATGCTCATATTCAAACAAAATTTTCTTAAATTAAAGTCTGAGTTAAAAATTGATCAATGTTTTAACCTATTTGTGGTTATTGTCATTGGCTGTATTTTTGTGCTGTCATATTTAGCATTACTTCGGCCTATTAGTCCGGAACAATATCAACGAATTATACAACTCTCTCATCAGGCTACTTATCCTAAAACTCAGGATATGGCTGAGCTGCTAATAGCTCAATCAGAAATTCATAGAGCAGAGTATTTAAAGTTAATGCATGCATACCAATTTGAAGGTGCTCATATTAGACAATATCCAGCACTTGCTCAGGAAGATACTCAGTAAATAGGTTTATCGGGCTAAATCTTGGTTTCAAAAGCTTTTTGAGCACTATTGTGGCAGGCAAAATTTTGAATTTATGCTAAACTTTATCTTTTTAAACGCGCTGCTTTTCAAGGAATCCGCATGGAGCAACAATCGAATATGCAAAATAAATTCTTGATAGATGCTGAGATCGGTGATGACGATGTCACATTACCTAATTTACCTGCTATCGATGTTCCCATCGTTGAATCTCCTGCTAAATCACAAGAAAATATTGAAGTAGCCAAAGACGAAGTGGCTTCTACAGAAACACCGGTTGAACAACCAAAAACTGGTTTTTTTGGCCGGATGAAAGAAGGCTTAACCAAAACTCGTCGTAATTTCGCTGATGGTATGGTCAATATCTTGATTGGCGGAAAGGAAATTGACGATGAGTTACTTGAAGAAGTCGAAGAGCAATTATTGGTTGCAGACATTGGTGTTGAAGCAACAAAAACCATCATTACCAATTTAACAGAGCGTACAGCTCGTGGTGATTTGATCTATTCCCACTCTTTATATAAAGCGTTACAAGAAGAGTTGGTTGCTTTGTTGGCTCCACGTGTTAAGCCATTGCATATTGACCCTAATAAATCACCGTATGTGATTCTGATGGTTGGGGTAAATGGAGTGGGTAAAACTACAACTATTGGTAAGTTGGCGAAACGTTTACAAGGTGAAGGTAAAAAAGTGATGTTGGCTGCTGGTGATACATTCCGCGCCGCAGCAACTGAGCAATTACAGATCTGGGGCGAACGTAACGATATCTCTGTAGTAGCGCAAGGTCATGGAGCTGATAGTGCTTCTGTTATTTTTGATGCCTTTGAAAGTGCTCGTGCTAAAGGAATTGACGTATTAATTGCGGATACGGCAGGTCGTTTACATAATAAGAGTAACTTGATGGAAGAACTCAAAAAAGTTAAACGTGTTATGCAGAAAATTGATGCAACTGCACCTCATGAAATTATGTTGGTGGTAGATGCAGGAACAGGTCAAAACGCGATTAACCAAGTACAAGAGTTTGATCAAGCTGTAGGTTTAACGGGTATTACCATTACCAAGTTGGATGGAACAGCTAAAGGTGGTGTACTCTTTAATATTGCAAGTCGTACCCATGTGCCAATTCGTTTTATTGGTGTAGGTGAAAAAATTGATGATTTAAGACCATTCTCGGCTAAATCTTTTGTTGCTGCGCTGTTCGAAACTGATAAGTAAATTGATTGGTAACCCTAAAAAGCTTCACTAAATCGTGAAGCTTTTTTTATATGTATATCTTTTATTATTGTTGCGAAAATAAAACGAACTGTCATATTTTTAATGCTGATTATGAAAAATGACTTTAATACACTGTACTCATTCCCAAACAACGACCCTTGGTCAAATCAATAGGTAGGAAATAACAAAATGTCTACTTTCTTAGATAAAATTAAAAACCGTCGTACAATTTATGCAATTGGTAAAAACGTTGCATTAGATCGCACTAAAATTGAAGAAACTATCTGTGAAGCAGTTAAACATAGTCCTTCAGCTTTTAACTCACAATCTTCACGTGTAGTGACACTATACGGTGAATCTCATGCTAAATTCTGGAATTTAGTTCGTGAAGCTTTGCGTAAAATTGTTCCTGCAGAGGCTTTTGCTGGTACAAATGCAAAAATTGATAGCTTTGTAGCGGGTGTTGGTACGGTTTTATTTTATGAAGACCAAGCTGTTGTTAAAAGCTTACAAGAGCAATTCGAACTATATGCAGACAATTTCCCTGTATGGTCTGAACACTCAAGTGCAATTGCTCAATTTGCAACTTGGACTGCGCTTTCAGAGCTTGGTTTAGGTGCTTCTTTACAGCACTATAACCCAATTGTCGATGCAGACGCAGCTGAAGCATTTGATGTTCCTGCAACTTGGAAGTTACGTGCTCAATTAGTATTTGGTTCGGTTGAAGCACCAGCAGGTGAAAAAGCATTTATTAATGATGCTGATCGTTTCAAAACTTTCAATTAATTTAATTGAAGTTAAAAAAAAGAGCACCTATTTTAGGTGCTTTTTTTATGTTTTTAGAATGAATAGGAAGAATATATAAAACGAAAATTTATGAAATTCAAATGCATATTTCAAAATAATAAATCAAGAAATTAGTCGATAACTGCTTTGTCATAAAATAGTCACAATCATATTGCATATTGCTCATGATTTAATAGCTTATCAAATACAGAGAAAGAGACAGATGACTTTAAGATTAGGTGTTGCTGCAATTGGTTTATTACTCAGCGGTTCGGTATTTTCAGCAGTTACAATTACAGCACCAGAGGAAATTGTAATCCTTGCGGTGAATGGTCAGGAAGTCAACTCTGGGTTATTTCGTTCATCTAAAAATAATTATAAAGTCGATGCTGGTGAAACAAGCTTAAGTGTGCGCTACCAAGAATACTTTGAACATTTAAGCGGGGAGCATGACATTGTTAAATCTGGAGTAGTTACGATTCAAACTCCGGCTCTTAAAGATGGGCAAACTTATAAGCTTTCGATGGTAGATGCACCAAAGCAATTTGAACAAGCGAAGAAATATGCTGAGCAACCAACTGTGGCTTTGTACAGCGCAAATAATGAATTGATCGTACAACAAACTGGTGCAAACAATGAGGCAAAACCATGGTTTGCAACTGGCTTATTAGGTAAAGTCACTGACTTTACGACTAAATCATCTAAATCGCAGCCTGAGGCGGTTTATGCATCTGCTAAACCTACTTCTGCTCAGGTGGCTTTACCAGCTCCAACATCTATGCCTGTAACAGGCGTAGCCCAAACAAATGATCAACGTTTAGTCGAAACTTGGCAGAAGGCTTCTAAAGCTGAGCGTCAAAAATTTATGGCATGGTTAGCTGAACAATCAAATTAATTAATTGCTATTTAAAATAAAGCCGATTTAATATCGGCTTTATTTTTAGAATTTTTATAAATAGCCTAAGTATATTTTATGAATAATTTAAATTTCCGTTCAGCTCAATTTCCTGATATTCCACAACTTGTAGCTTTAATTAATAAGTCCTATCGAGAACAACAAGATGGAAGTTGGACAACAGAACTTGATTGGGTAGAAGGACAGCGTATTACAGAGTTTGAATTAGAAGAACAACTACAACTTAGGAATTCAACATTATTGATAGCGGAAACTTCTGCTTCTAAGCTTATTGCTTGTATTGGGCTTACATTTGAAAATAATCAGGTTGAGATTGGAACATTTTGTACTGATCCTCAAGTTCAAAATATGAGAGTGGGTCGATCTGTTTTAGAATATGCAGAGCAATATGCATTGAAAGAAGATCCCCATTTGACTAGCGCCGTAATGTATGTGCTAGATGTCCGTTTGGAATTGATCGCTTATTATGAAAGACGAGGATATGTGAAAACGGGTAATGAACAGCCATATCCAGTTGAGGCAAATGTAGGCGTGCCAAGGGTGCCTATTAAGTTGGTTGAAATGAAAAAAGACCTCATTTGAGGTCTTTTTGACTTAGGTTAGAAACCAGATGTAATAACCTAATAGCATGAGAGGCCAAGCCACCCATGGGCTAAATAGCCATTTCCATAACCAGAAGTTAGGTACGAAACCCACTCCGTAAATAAAGCCACCAGAAATGCCAATCATCACCAGCATAAGCTGGCTATGATTGTAGTGCCCGTTAGCATCTAGCATGAGTGAAGGATAAACCAACAAAATTGCAGCAAGAGGCAATGCCAACAGAAAAGAAAGGGCCATTGCAAATGCTTGAGCTTTTCGATGATTTGATGCTGTCATTGCTTTTGCCATCATTTATTCCTCATCTAAATTTTGATGATGTTCGATATAAAGTGCACTGAGTACACCCGCAAAACATGCCATCAAAATGCCTAGGATCCATGCGAAATACCACATAGTTTTCTCCTTAATACAAGCTATGCGAGTTTGACTCGATATGTTTGTTAGTGATGACTCCCCACATTTTGTAATAAGACCAACTGGTATAGATCAAAATAAGAGGAACAAAAATGCAGGCAGCAACTGTCATAACGCCTAAAGTAAGGTGACTTGATACAGCATCCCACATCGTCAAGCTAGAGTTAGGATTGATACTAGATGGAAGTAGGAATGGGAATAGGGCAAAACCAGCAGTTAAAATTGCTCCTACAATCATTAAACTTGTACCAGTAAAACTTAAGCCCGCTTTTGCTTTTGAAGATGCAAAAATTGCAATGATTGCGCCTAATATAGCAAGAACAGGGGCAACTTTAGTCACTGGATAGGTGCTGTAATTGTTCATCCAACCTGGATTGCTATTGGTAATCACTTCTTTAGCTAAAGGGTTAAGCGCAGCATTTGGATCTATAGCAACAGCATAGCTATAACCTGGAACTTGCCCAAAATACAGCCATGCTCCAATTACAAGGAAACAAATTAAAAAGATAATTGCCATAATTTGTGTGGCTTTGGCAGAGCGCTGTTTTAAAGCTTCATCAGTACGGAGCATGAGCCATGCACCGCCATGTGCACAAAGCATAGACAGACTTACCACACCGCAAACTAGAGCAAAGGGGTTAAGAAGGGCAAAAAAGCTGCCTATATATTCAGAGCGTAATGTGCTATCTAAACTAAAAGGTATACCTAAGAACAAATTACCGAAGGCTACACCAAATACAAGTGCTGGAACAGCACCACCGATGCACAGACCCCAGTCCCAAGAGTTACGCCATTTGGTATTTTCAAGTTTAGAACGATAATCGAAACCGACTGGTCTTAGGAAGAGTGCAAATAGAACTAACAAGAGTGCCCAGTACATGCCAGAAAAGGCAACGGAATAGACCATTGGCCATGCAGCAAATAGTGCACCACCCGCTGTAATAAACCAAACCTGATTACCATCCCAATGTGGGGCAATCGTGTTGATTGCAGCACGGCGTTCGCTATCGGTTTTTCCAACGAAAGGCATGAGAGCCATAGACCCCATGTCAAAGCCATCGGTAAGAGCAAAGCCAATGAGTAGCACACCAACTAACACCCACCAAATGATTTTCAATAATTCATATTCAATCATGATAAGGCCTCCCCATTAACAGATGCTTTTGGTTCTTGCTTTTCAAAATGATATTTGCCAGTGTGCAGAGAGCTTGGCCCTAAACGAGCAAACTTAATCATTAAATACATTTCAATAATCAAAAGAGCGGTGTAGAACGCTGCTAGTGCAATAATTGAACCCCATACGTCACCAGTACTTAAACTAGAAGTAGAGAGGTGAGTTGGTAAGATTTCACCAATAGACCATGGTTGACGACCGCCTTCAGCTACATACCAACCAGTTTGTGCAGCAATCCAAGGAAGCGGTAGAGCAAACAATGCATATTTCAGAAGCCAAGGTTTATTTTCAGCATTTCTTTTTGCTACAGCCCAAGTCGCTAAAATGAAGAGTAGTAGCATTAAGAAACCAGAGGCAACCATTGCACGGAAAGAGAAAAATAACGCTGTAACATTTGGAACAGTATCTTTTACAGCAGCTTTAATATTTTGTTCACTTGCATCAACTACATTGGGTGCATATTTCTTAAGAAGTAGGCCATAACCTAAATCTTTCTGATTTTTTTCAAAAGAAGCCAATAGTTCGGGTGAGCGATCACCTGCACGCAATTTTTCAAGTTCAGCATAGGCAAGCATACCGTTGCGAATACGAACTTCGTGTTGTTGCATGAGATCTTTAAGACCAGTAACTTCTTTGGTTGTTGAACGAGTTGCAATTAAACCTAATGCATAGGGAATTTTAACTGCATAATCTGTCCGCATCTCTTCATGGTTTGGTACACCAAACAAAGTAAACGGAGCGGGAGCAGGATGAGTATCCCATTCGGCTTCGATTGCAGCGAGTTTAGTTTTTTGAACATCACCTAGCTCATAGCCAGATTCATCACCTAACAAAATCACTGAAAGTGTAGATGCAAGACCGAAAATGGCAGCAATTGCAAATGAGCGACGGGCGAAAGGAAGGTCACGTTTTTTAAGTAAGTAATAGCTTGAAATGGCAAGTACAAAAATTGCACCAGTTACATAACCCGCAGAAACGGTATGTACGAATTTCACCTGAGCTACAGGGTTAAAGATAAGCGCGCCGAAATCAACTAATTCCATACGCATTGTTTCAAAGTTAAATGCAGCACCTACAGGGTTCTGCATCCATCCATTCGCCACTAAAATCCAAAGCGCTGACATATTCGACCCGAGAGCAACTAACCATGTTACGCCTAGATGCTGAACCTTACTTAAACGATCCCATCCGAAGAAGAATAAACCAATAAATGTAGACTCAAGAAAGAATGCCATAAGGCCTTCAATTGCTAATGGAGCACCAAAAATATCACCTACATAGTGTGAGTAATAAGCCCAGTTTGTTCCAAATTGGAACTCCATTGTTAAGCCAGTTGTTACCCCTAAAGCAAAGTTAATACCAAATAATTTTCCCCAAAATTTAGTCATATCCTTGTAAATTTCTTTACCGGAAATGACATAAGTGGTTTCCATGATGGCAAGGATAAATGCCAAACCTAGAGTTAAAGGGACGAAAAGAAAGTGATACATTGCGGTCATCGCAAATTGAAACCGCGAAAGATCAACCACGCTTTCAGAAATCATCAACGTGTCTCCTTAATGTGGGAAATGTTATCGCCAGCAATATGCTCGGCGACCTGATTGTCAAAATTTTTGGGGATGGTGGGAGCATCAAACCAAATATGTTTGATCGTTAAGAGAAGCACTATTTTTATTATTAGAATAATAGTGATTTCTTTAACTAAACGACCATTAAGATTTTTAAAATTAAGGCTCATAAATTAAACCTCATTTGAGATTAATTTTATTATTAATCAAAATATAATAAAAATAAACATTAAATATATTTTAAATGAATATTTAAATAATTAAATTTTATAAAACAAATACTTAATATTTTAAAATAAATACTATACTAAAATGGTTTGAATTGATTATTAAATCCTACTAAAACACTTGTAAATAAAAATATTAAGTTGATTAAAATAGTTTGTTTTAATTTAATACCGACTAAAATGATTGTATATTATATTTATAAATTATATTTCAAACTAAAATAGTTGGAATAATAAATAATTAATTAAAAAGAAAATAATAAAATATAGACGTAATAAAGCCTGCAAAAAGCAGCAAGTAAATAGAATAGTAGTGAAAATTTAATCGGGGGCAAAAAGATCGTTTGATACAGAAATTTTCTTGGCTACATAATGGCTTTTATGCACTCTGACAAGGATAACCTGAGAGTATAATTCGAGTTCGCCGTATTCTGGTTCGACTTGAACGTAGTGGAGCTGGCCAAATTCATCACGCACTCGCGCTTGGGCAGAAAACCCAGGTCTAGCATTACCACTGGAAACCGTCGCTAATCGTCCTAAAAGATTATAGTTTGTATGAGTAAGCTTTGGTTTAATTACTTGGTCAAGGCAGTGAATCATGAACACAGTAAAAAAGATTGCGATGACAAGAGCTGGGACGATTAAATAAAATGGTGAAATAAAATAATGCTGGATTGCAAAGAAAGAGAGCTGTAAAAAATAGCCTGCAAAACTAAAATTGATAAGTAAAAAAACGAAAATTAAAGCTTTAGAAAATTTAACGTTAAGTAGTGGTGAATTAGAAAGCCAAACAGGCGCAATTTTTTTGAGTAATTGACTTGGACGAAGTCCAATATACATACCAATGGTTTCTACCACGCTGAGTAATATCAAAGCCACTACACTTAAGTGAAATGGCATAAGATAATAATTGAAAAAGAAATCAGCCATGGCAGAAACTCTAATGTTGATCGCTTCAGTCTACGATGTAGATACCGCCATCTGAATGTACTTTAATCTCAACTTTATTTAGAAAATCACCTAAACATGGTCCTGAGATACATTCGCCTGTTTCCACAGTGAATAAAGCACCATGGGTAGAACATTGAATATATTCTTGGTCCTGATCGAGAAATTGATTTTCTAAATATTCAAGCTCTGTTTGCAAATGAGGGCATAAGTTTTGATAAGCATAGAATGCGCCATCACGTTGTGTAATGAAAATAGTAGTTCCTTGTAAAGTGTCAAAAGCTCTAGCTTCACGCTCAGGAACTTCTTCCGTCATACAGATCCTTTCCATTTCAAGCACATTCCTTCTGAAAATTTTCAAGAAGTTTAGCATAATCATTAATCGCTAAACGTGGGCCAAATTGAGAAACAACTTCACTAGAAATTAAGACAGCTAACTGTGCAGCAGCATTCAAATCTTGATGATGGTTTAGGGCGTATAGGAATGCGCCTGCAAATGCATCACCCGCACCATTGGTATCAACGGCTTCTACATGACGGCCTGCCACATGGAAATGTTGAGTAGAGTTAGAAACTAAAGCACCTTTAGCACTTTGTGTAATGACTACTGTATGATTTTTAAAACGTAATTGAGCAAGAGCATCTTCAACAGTTGTTGTATTTGTATACATTAAGGCTTCTTGTTCATTACAAAATAGTAAATCTACGCCATCATCCATGAGCTCTTCTAAGCCTTCGCGAGCGTATTGCACCATGGCAGGATCTGAAAGAGATAAAGCAATCTTAACGCCATTTGCTTTTGCAATTTCTCTGGCTTGTTTTACAGCTTTGCGCGCTGTTTCACTTGTAGAAAGATAACCTTCAATATAAAGCCATTTTGCTGTTTTTAACGGTTCAAAGTCGATTTGATCTTGAGAAAGTTCAGCAGTGATGCCCAAATAGGTATGCATTGTACGTTCAGAGTCAGGGCTAATGAGTACCATGCAGGTACCTGTCACGCCTTCACTGATTGATTTTGGAGTGGTTTGGATGCCAGCTTCATTTAAACCTTGCAGATAAATTGAACCCAAATCATCGTTACCAACGCGGCAACCATAAAAAGCACTTCCACCTAATGCACTAAAGGCTACAGTAGTATTCGCAGCAGAACCACCACTTGCTTGACCTTTGTAATCTTGATGCTGTTTTAACTCTGCATAAAGAGCAGATTGAGTGTCGCCATCGGACAACTGCATGGTGCCTTTTTGCAAGCCTTGCTGACTAAGAAAATCATCAGACACTTTAAATTCTTGGTCGATTAATGCATTACCAATTGCAAAAAGATCTACAGTTACCATATGTGTTGTCACAAAATAAAAAAATCAGGTTGCTAAGTTTACACCATTGCTTGGATTTGCTGTAGTTTGTTGAATAAAATTCAGTTAAATCAAAAATTAGTGGAAAAATATTGTTTAATTAAGCTATCGAAATAATGTTTTTAATAAAAATTATCAATTAATAATGATTCTTGCTAATATTTACAAATATATTGTATTTCATCGAAACTTCGCCTGAAATTTTTCGTAGCGAACTTACATGAAACGTTCTATTTTATTTATTTCATCAGTTGGGGTTATGACAAGCCACGTATATGCCTTAGAGGCAGAGCAACAGGCTGTAACCAACCTTCCAACAATTTCAGTAAAAGCTGAAAAGGAACAAAGCTTAAAACAAGAAGTGGGACAAGCATCAACTGCAACTAAAGGACTTATGCAATTAAAAGATGTTCCTCAAATCGTAAATGTGGTGCCTAAACAAGTTTTGAGAGAGCAAACGGTGACCTCTATGCAAGGTGCCTTGCAAAACGTTGCTGGTCTGAGCTTTAGTGTGGGTGATGGACAACGTGATCAGGTTATGATTCGTGGTTTCTCTGCAATCACAGATAACTATGTAGATGGTATTCGTGATGATGCATTGTATTTTCGCGATATGTCGAATGTTGAGCGGATTGAAGTATTAAAAGGGCCTGCTTCTGTATTATATGGACGTGGTTCTGCGGGTGGATTGGTTAATAAAATTAATAAAAAGCCAATGGATGAATCTTTGCGCGAAGTCAGTCTTATTGGCGGCACAACAGGGCAACGCCGTGCAGAAGTCGATGTGAATGAAAAAGTAGCAGAGAATGTTAAGGTTCGTTTAACTGGCGCAGTTGAAGATTCAGATGGTTATCGTGATCAGGCTTTTTTAAAACGCCAAGCCATTGCTCCATCTTTACAATGGGATATTTCAGACAAGACGAAGCTTTTAATTCAGGCTGACTATTTGCATGATGACCGTTTAGCAGATCAAGGTTTCCCGACAGATCTGATAACTGGTAAACCTGTTAAAACAAATCCTAAAACTTTTTACGGTGCATTAAACGGTAAAGAGGTTGGTGAGGTTGATACGGAAATTTCAAGCCAAACCATAAGCTTAGATCATGAGTTTAACGATAATCTAAAATATCACGGTGCAGTTCGTCACTATAACTATTCATTAGACCGCCAGTATAGTGTTGATTCACATCCCGCTGATAAGTCACAAATTACTTTGACTCAAAATAAGCGTTTACGTAATGAAGATGGTGTCTATGTTCAGCAAGAATTAAGTAGTTTATTTAATACTGGTTTCTTAAAGCACAATACCTTAATTGGTGCGGAGTATAGTAAGCAGCACAAAGATGAAATACTTTGGCAAGGTGCTAAAACCACAACTGATTTGTATAACCCTAAATTAGAATACTGGGCGCCGATTAATACAGGCTCAACAACTGCACGTAATAATAATAGTAATACCTTTGAAAACTACGGTATCTATTTACAAGATTTAATGACAGTTACAGATCAGCTGAAAGTTTTAGTTGGTCTACGCTATGATAATTTGTCACAAGATCGCAATGATAAAGTGAAGTCTCAAATATTAAATAGAACTGATAACACCTATTCTCCACGTATCGGGGTGGTTTATCAGCCAGTAAGCAATATTTCACTCTATACTTCTTATAATCGATCTTTCCAGCCTTTAGCTGATTCATTTGTTTTATATAAAAATAGTGATGATTTGAGCCCAACAAAAACCGAAAATATTGAGGTCGGTGCGAAGTGGGATGTGAATGATCAATTGAATGTGACACTGGCTTTGTTTGAAATGAGCCAAACAAATATTCAAAATCAAGATCCTACAGATTCAACACTAGCAGTATTAGCAGGTGAGCAAAAAACCAAGGGTGTTGAGCTTTCACTAACAGGTCAATTAACTGATCAATTATCGGTATTGGCAGGCTATTCGTATATGGATGGTAAGATTGAAAAATCTGCTATTGGACTGACAGGCAATCGTTCTGCGCTTACGCCAAACAATACTGCTAACCTATGGTTAAAATATCAAATGAATGATCATTGGTATGCGGCTGTAGGTGGTCGTGGTGAATCATCACGTTTTAGTGCGCCAGATAACAAGAATGTTTTACCAGGCTATGCTGTTGTAAATGCAGCCTTAGGTTATCAAAGTGAACGTTACGATGTGAACTTCAACTTAAATAACTTGTTTGATCGTGATTACTTTGTTTCAGGACATAGCGGAGCCAATGATTCAAATATGATGGGCGATCCACTGAATGCCCAAATTGCACTTCGTTATCGATTTTAAGTAAAAGTTTTTCTAAAAGCTCATCGACTTGATGGGCTTTTTTATTTATTGGTTAATATATAAATAGAATTAAAAGCTTTTGTTCTGGTAGGATAAAACATTCATGGCTATGTGCTTGATATCAAAGCTATGCCGATGAAAACTAATACTCAACAAAAACATAGTATTTTACTTGGCTTTTGTTCGCCAATCTCAAGCTGACTCAGGCTATAATGAGATTTATTGACTTATCCGATATGTTAGGAGATCACATGACTGTAGATGTCACTGAAACCATTTCTCAAACTGTTCACCCTGCGTTTCAGTTGCTACGTCAGCACCATGTTGAAGCATTAGATATTTTAGTGTCTGAATATAAGCATAAAGTTACAGGTGCGGTGCATTATCACTTGGCAACTGATTATGATGAAAATGTATTTCTTGTTGCTTTTAGGACACAGCCTATGGACTCTAAAGGCACGGCACATATTTTAGAACATACGGCTTTGTGTGGCTCTGAAAAGTTTCCGGTACGTGATCCATTCTTTTTAATGATTCGTCGTTCTCTAAATACGTTCATGAACGCATTTACAGCAGCAGATTGGACTGCATATCCATTTGCTACTCAAAACAAAAAAGATTTCCAAAACTTACTTTCTGTTTATCTTGATGCGGCATTTGCTGCAAATTTGAATCCACTTGATTTTGCTCAAGAAGGTATTCGTATTGAACTTGAAAATGGACAACCTGTTTATAAAGGTGTTGTTTTTAATGAAATGAAAGGTGCAATGAGTGCACCGTCTGACCAACTTTATCATCAATTGGCCCATCATTTATTCCCTGAAACGACCTATCATTACAACTCAGGTGGTGATCCTAAAGATATTCCTGATCTAACGTATGAGCAGTTAGTCGAATTTTATAAAGTACATTACCACCCAAGTAATGCTGTTTTTATGACCTTTGGTAATCAGACAGCATATGAGTTGCAAGAGCAATTTGAAAAACTAGCTCTACATAAGTTTTCTGCGGGTACAACTTTATATTCTAAGCCTGAAAAACGTTTAGCAGCGCCAATTGAAGTAACAGAGAACTATGGTGTTGATAGCGATGATTTAAAAGATAAGACTTATCATGTTTTATCTTGGTTATTACCAGAAGCAAATGACATTAAATTGCGTTTAGGAATGCGTTTAGTTGAAGGAATTTTATTAGAAAATTCAGCTTCACCACTCCGTCATTACTTAGAAACTTGTGGTTATGCTCAATCAACAGGCCCATTAATGGGTGTAGACGATAGTAATTTTGAAATGACTTTCTACTGTGGCGTTCAAGGTTCAAATCCTGAACATGCGCAAAGCTTTAGAGAGGGCGTTTTAAATATTCTGCGTGATGTTGCTGCTAAACCAATTGATAGTAATTTAGTCGATGCAATTTTGCATCAAATCGAGTTGCATCAACGTGAAATTAATGGTGATGGTACACCATATGGTTTAAGTCTAATTTTAAATGGTTTAAGTGGTGCGATTCACCATAGTGACCCAATCCAAATTTGGGATGTCGACAGCGCAATTGCACAGGTTAAAGAAGAGTTGAAGGACCCAATGTGGTTATCAAATCTGATTCAAACGCACTTGTTAGATAATCCGCACCGTGTACAGATGACTTTAGTTCCAGATCCAACCAAGTCTGTAAAAGAACAAGAAGCTGAAAAAGCACGCTTAGTAGCTATTGGTGAAAAACTAACAGACGCTGATAAGGCGGAAATTATTGCTAAGACCAAGGCTCTAGAGGAACGTCAGGATACGCCTGATAACCTTGAGCTATTACCGAAAGTAGGCTTGGAAGACGTACCTGCTGACTTGCATATTGTACAAGGTCAGTTACGCGAAATTATTTGTAATCGTATGGATACGCCGTTGAACTTGTACCATGCGGGTACGAACGGTATTTACTATCAACAAGTACTTATCCAGATCCCTGAAGATATTGTGAAGTCACCTTACTTCAATTTGCTTTCTATTTTGATGGGTGAAGTAGGTGCTGGTGAGTATGACTATCTTGAACTACAAAACTTACAAACAGCTGTAAGTGGTGGTTTGGGAATGGGCGCTTCATTACGTAGTAAAGTTGACGATAAAGATAAAATTAGTGCTTGGTTAACGTTAACGACTAAATCTTTGACTCAGAAATTTGATGCAATTCATTTATTAAAATTAGCATTTGAACAGCTTCGATTTGATGAAAAAGAGCGAATTATCGAGTTGTTACAACAACGTAAGACACGTTGGCAGTCTCGTTTGTCAGGTGCTGGTCATAGCTATGCGATGCAGATTGCTTCCCGTAACATGAGTGCCTTGGCTCAACGCGACTATCAAAACACAGGTTTAGGTGCTTTGAACTGGTTGGGTGAGCTTGTTACTAAAATTACCCAAGATGCTGCTGCTTACGATGAGCTGATTGCGGAATTAAAACGTATTCATAGTAAGTTGTTGCAAGCACCTAAACAGTTCTTACTTGTCTGTGAAGAACATCAATCTGAACGTTTGGTTGAAGAAATCCAGAATGTTTGGGATAAATTAAATGTTGATACAGCTACAGCTGAGTTAACTCAAGTAGAGCAAGCTAATGATAATAATCATGAAGCATGGTTAATTCAGGCCAATGTTCAATTCTGTGCGTCTGCATATCAAGCCGTAGAAGTATCACATCCAGATGCGGCTCCATTAATGGTGTTGGCAGCTTATTTACGTAACGGATTCTTGCACAGTGCTATCCGTGAAAAAGGTGGTGCTTATGGTGGCGGTGCTAGTTATGATGGAAATGCTTGTTCATTCCGTTTCTTTAGCTACCGTGACCCACGTTTAGCGGAGACGTTTAAAGACTTTGAAGCAAGCGTGCAATGGTTATTAAATACAGAGCAACAACCACATCAGCTTGAAGAAGCGATTCTTGGTTTAGTGGCAAGTATGGATAAACCAGGCTCTCCAGCGGGTGAAGCGATTACAGCATGTTATGCATTGTTGCATGCGAGAACACCAGCTTTCCGTCGTACTTTGCGTGAAAGATTGTTGCATGTAACATTGGATGATTTAAAACGTGTTGCTCGTCAATATTTAGTAGAGCAAACTCCTGTAAAAGCTGTAGTTGCGCCATTTGCTAAACGTGATGAATTGCAGCAATTAGGTTTCACCATTCAACAAGTTAATTAAAATAAAAATTGGAGATTGAACATGGCGTTCAAACAATTTGAACGCACATCTTTACAGCTAAGCATGGGAATCGTGCTTAGCTGTTTGTGTGCGTCTGTGACATATGCTGACACCTTGGCACCTGTAACCCCCGCGACAGTAGATGCATGTGTTGCTCTTGCTTCGAATGCCGATCGTCTGGCTTGTTACGACTCTGTATTTAAACCAGCAGCTCTACCTGTTGTACAAACCGCGGTAGTACCTGAACCTGTTAAAAAAATTGATCAGCCTGTTGTTCAACCAGAAACCTTTAAAGAGAAGGTAGTAGATACAGTTAGTAATATTAAAGTGATTGGTAAAGCACCGAAACTTCAACCTACTACCTCTCTGCTAGATCAACGTTGGGAGCTATCTGAAGAGAGTAAATTAGGTGTTTGGAATATTCGTGCTTATCAGCCTGTCTATTTACTACCTGTATTCTGGACTAGTGATAAAAATGAATTACCTACTAGCCCAAATCCAAACAACGTAGAACATACAGCCCAAAACCTGAAATCAACAGAAAGTAAATTTCAGATTTCTTTAAAGACCAAAGCTTGGGAAAATATTTTTGGAAATAATGGGGATTTGTGGGTAGGGTATACACAATCTTCACGCTGGCAGACGTTCAATGCTGAAGAATCTCGCCCATTCCGTGAAACGAACTATGAGCCAGAAGCAAGTTTAATGTTTAGAACGAACTACGAGTTGCTTGGTTTAGATGGGCGTTTGCTTGGAGTTACCTTAAACCATCAGTCAAATGGTCGTTCAGATCCATTATCTCGTAGCTGGAACCGTGTAATTTTTAATGTTGGATTGGAGCGTGGTAATTTTGCTTTAATGCTTCGTCCATGGATTCGTCTTGAAGAAGATAGTAAAGATGATAATAATCCGGATATTGAAGATTACATTGGTCGTGGTGATTTAACAGCGTTTTATAAGTGGAAGCAGAATGACTTCTCTTTAATGCTGCGTCATTCATTGAAAGGTGGTGATGACTCTCATGGTGCGGTGCAATTTGATTGGGCTTTTCCAATCAGTGGCAAGTTACGCGGACATTTCCAATTATTTAATGGTTATGGTGAAAGCTTGATTGATTATAACCATCGAGCAACGTATGTCGGTTTGGGTGTATCGCTCTTGAATTGGTACTAAGACGCTATAAGAAAAGCCGCTTTTAAAGCGGCTTTTTTATTATCCAATTTGTATGTTGGCTTGAGGGTGTTTGAGTCGACTCTTTTTAGGAGTAGCAATTAAATAGGCGAGTGTTAATGGTCCAAGCCGTCCAGCAAACATGAGTAGGCTTAAAATGAATAAACTACCATTATGTAAATCTGGTGTGATTCCACGAGACAGGCCCACTGTACATGCCGCTGAAACAACCTCAAAAAGCAAATTCATAAAATCTGCTTTAGGCTCTAAAAGTAAAAGAATAAAGAAGCCAATGAAAATCAGTATGCTCGTAATAGCAGTCACTGCTAATGCTTTATAGGTGGTTTCGTGAGATACAGAGTGATTAAATATCCTAATTTCATCTGTACGGCGCAAAAATGAAATTACACTCAGCACTAAAATGACAAAGGTGCCAACTTTGATTCCACCCGCGGTACTCAGTGAACCACCACCAATAAACATCAGTAACATCATCAGTAGCGAGCTACTGTTGGTCATTGCACCTGTATCAATGGTATTAAAACCTGAGGAACGAGGGACTGTTGCTTGAAACCAAGCGTTTAAGGCTTGTTCACCTGAGTTTAACATCCCTAAAGTCGCGGGATTTTGAGCTTCTAAAGCCCATATTAAAATAAAGGCAACGAGGTTGATAATTGCAATAGTGGTAAGAATAAGCTTGCTATTTGGCGTTAGTTTTTTCCATCTTTTGTTTTGCTTAATATCCATGAGCACTAAAAAACCAAGACCACCTAAGGTATAAAGGATGCTAATGGTAATACAAATAATATAGTTGCTTTGAAAATTCATTAAGCTGTTGGAAAATAATGAAAAACCAGCATTATTAAATGAGGAAATACTGTAAAAAGCTGCATAATATAAACCGCGTGCAAACCCATAGGTTGGTGCAAAAGCGGCGGTAAGAATAACTGTACCAATCAGCTCAAAAATAAGGGTGTAAGTGACAACTCCTTTAGCAACAAAGGTAACTTTTGATAGGCTTGTTTGCCCGAGACTATCTTGAGCCATCATTTGCTGTTTAAGACCAACTTTTGGTGACAAACTTAATGCGGCCAATATCGCAAAAGTCATAAAACCCAAACCGCCAGACTGGATCAGTAATAAAATAATAGTTTGCCCAAAGAGGGTAAAAGACTCATGAATATTTAAAACAGATAGACCAGTAATGGTAACTGCTGAGGTGGCTGTAAAAAGCGCATCCATCCAACTGACATTGCCTGTATTCGCAAATGGCAATTTAAGTAATAAAGTGCCAAAAGTAATAAAGCCTAAAAACCCTAGCGCTAAAAGTGAAGGAGGGCTTAAATTTAACGTTTTATGAGGCTTGGGATATATAGACATATTCTAGAGTTCGTTTTCTTATAAGAAGCAATTAGAAAGTTTCTTTAACTGCGATAAATGACCTTCTAAAATAAGAATATCATGTGTTTGCAAAGTAAAATTTTCTTCAGTCTCAAACAAAATTTGCTGCTGTCTTTTCACGAGCAATGTTTTAACCTGAGGAGCTTGCTGCATAATGCCATATAAATTGATGCCATTAAGCTTATCTGGGATCTCAATTTTTATAATGTAATGGTCATCTTCTAAAGACATATAGCGACTTACCATTGGGTAATTCAGAGCTTGAGCAACTCTCACCCCCATATCTTCTTCAGGGTGAATAATTTTATTGATATTGAGGTGTGACAAAATCGTGTGATGAGCTTTGGTTTTTGCTTTGACCCAAATTTTATCAATTCCCAGATTTTTTAAGTTCAATACACACAAAATACTGGCTTCAATATCTTCACCAATTGCAACAACAACCGCATCACAATTTTGAATATTCAATTCGTCAAGCACATGTTCATCGGTAGCGTCAGCAATGACGGCATGAGTTAAAACATCGGCAAGGTTCTCTACATTCTTTTTGACTGTATCAATGCCAATAACATCATGATTTAATTTTGTGAGTTCTTGAGCAACTGTTGCTCCAAAACTTCCCAAGCCGATGACCGCGAACTGTGCCATAAATAACCTTTTATACTTAATTAGGGCTTTATTTTTAATGATATTTTCTTTGAGATAAAGAGAAGCAATGTAAATATAGAAAATATTGGGCTTAAATAATAAAAAAGCCGACAAATTTGTCAGCTTTTTTATCAAAATCAAAGATTATTTCAAGAAACGCTTATAGCCCACATTGTCAGTAATTTCTGCATATGGATAGCTAATTTGCTCGAGTGTCTCAATCAATCCATCAGGGTTTTGTTTAGCATCGGTTGCTTGTAAGCCAACTAAAACACGACCTTCTGCTGCACCATGGTTACGGTAATGGAAGAGGGTAATGTTGTGAGTTGGACCTAAACGAGTTAAGAATGTTAAGAGGGCGCCTGGACGTTCAGGGAACTCAACACGGAACAATCTTTCATCATCTAGATTTGCATGACCACCAATTAAATAACGAATATGTAATTTGGCAACTTCATCGTCAGAAAGGTCATCTACAATATAATCTTGCTGTTTTAATTGTTCCAAAATTTCATGGCGCTCTGCATCTCCACCTTTTAAACTAATACCGACGAATACTTGTGCTTCCTCTGTATTGTTTGCTCGGTAGTTAAACTCAGTAATATTGCGGCCTTGTAAAGCACGGCAGAAGCCTAAGAATGCGCCTTTTTCTTCAGATAAGGTAACTGCATAAATCGCTTCGCGTTGCTCACCTAACTCGGTACGCTCAGCAATATAACGGAGGCGGTCAAAATTCATATTGGCGCCGCACACAATCGACACCATATTTTTATTACTGATTTTATGTTCGTGAATATATTTTTTGATACCCGCTAAAGCCATTGCGCCAGAAGGTTCAACAATGCTGCGGTTTTCATCAAATGTGTCTTTAATTGCTGCACAAATTTCATCTGTATTCACAGTCACAATATCAGGATCAACAATCGGGCCTGAGTTATCAGATTTGCGCAAACGAATAATATCAAATGGTAAAGCACCAATTTGGGCAACAGCTGTACCATCTGCAAATAGGCCTACATGTGGCAAAATTACACGTTCATTTGCTTCTAAAGCTGCCTTTAAACAAGCAGACTCTTCATATTCAACGCCAATAACTTTTACATGCGGTGCAACTTCTCCAAGGTAAGCTGCTACGCCTGAAATAAGGCCACCGCCACCTACGGCAACAAACACGTACTCTACATCACGCCATTGACGTAAAATTTCATTGGCAATTGTGCCTTGACCTGCAATGACAAGTTCATCGTCATAAGGTGGAATAAATACAAGACCTTCAACTTCTGCACGTTGTTGAGCATATTTATTTGCGATATCAAAGCTATCGCCATGTAATACGACTTGACCACCTAAGCGTTTAACAGCCTGAACTTTAATGTCAGGTGTTGTGCTCGGCATAACAATAATAGCGGGAATTCCTAATCTTTGTCCTGACAATGCGACGCCTTGAGCATGGTTACCCGCAGAGGCACAAATTACTCCGCGTTCAAGTTGTTCTTTAGGTAATTGACTAATACGGTTATAGGCACCGCGTAATTTAAAAGAAAAAACGGGTTGTAAATCTTCACGCTTAAAACGAATTGTATTATTTAATTTTTGACTAATTCGTGGAGCTGCTTCGAGAGGTGTTTCAATTGCAACATCATAAACCGTTGCTTGTAAAATTTGTCGTACCACACGAGACAGCATGTTCATCTTCCCTATAACAGTTTAAAATAGGAAATTATTGTAGCAAACCCTTGTGCATTTGCGCCGTTTATTGGCGCATAAATGTCAAAAAATAGTTGAGTGATGTAATGAGCCTATATGCAACCCAAGATGAAAAGAAACAAGCTGCTGCGAAAGCTGCTTTAAAACACTTACCCAAAGGTGGCATTTTGGGTGTTGGGACTGGAAGTACCGTAAACTTTCTAATTGATTTACTCCCAGAATTACAATTAGAAGCAGCTGTGGCAAGTTCTCAAGCAACTGCTGATCGTCTTAAAAAACTTGGTATTGAAGTGGTTGATATGAACCATGTAGGTAGCCTAGATGCTTATGTTGATGGTGCAGATGAGATTGACCGTCATATGCATATGATTAAAGGTGGCGGTGCTGCATTAACACGTGAAAAAATCGTTGCATCAATTGCTAAGAAATTTGTGTGTATTGTTGATGATTCAAAATGGGTTGATCAACTTGGACGTGATTTTCCACTTCCTGTAGAAGTTATTCCAATGGCGCGTTCGGCTGTAGCTCGTAAATTGGTAAGTTTAGGTGGTGACCCAGTTTATCGTGAAGGTGTAGTTACAGATAACGGTAATGTGATTTTGGATGTTTTCAATCTTAATATCTTAAATGCTATTGAGCTGGAAAAAACAATTAACAATATTCCTGGTGTGGTAACTAATGGTATCTTCGCCTTAAATCCAGCAACGATTGCAATTGTTGCAACAAATAATGGTATTGAAGAGCGTACAGCACAGTAATGTCTGCAAAAATGCCAGAGATTAAAATCGTTCGACACGTAAGAGCAAGAAAATTGCGCTTACGTGTTGAGCCTGCTTCAATCCGTCTTACGGTTCCTTTATTTTGTAGTAAAAAGCAAATTCAGCATTTTTTAGCGCAATCTGAACAATGGTTAACCGAGACGTGGAATAAACAACAAAACGTCCAATCGGCATCCATTGATATTCCTTCCGAAATCTATTTCTTTAATAAAGAACAGCCATTTCAAGTGATTGTGCAAAAGCAGCATCGTGTTTTTCAATTCGACTGGGAAAACAATTCTTTATTTATTAAAGATACACAGCCATATTTGGCATTACAAAGTGCAGTTATTGCCTATGCTAAACAAGAATTACCAGAGCTTTTAAAAGAATTAAGTGAGCACACTCATTTGGCTTATAGGGAGTGTACAATTCGCCGCCCGAAAACTCGGTGGGGAAGTTGTAGTAGTCAGCATAATATTATGCTACATGCAGGACTAGTACTCATGTCATATGAAATTGCTCGCTATGTGGCTATTCATGAGTTGGCACATACTAAACATTTTGATCATAGCCCTGCATTTTGGGCAGAAGTTGAAAAATACGATCTATATTTTCAAAAACACCGCAGACAACTTAAATTAAATCCATTGCCTGCATGGTGGTATGTTTCAGCTTAACTAAAACTACATTCTAGTTGAGGTGTTTGTAAGCTATCGGGTGCTTTTCGGCTATCTAAACCTGCTTTAGCACTAATAATTTTATTTGCTTTAATAGATAATTGGATAAAGTTGTATTGTTGCGTCGTGTTATTTGGTGCGGCTGAACTTGAATTGAGTAAATAACTTGAACTAGCAGCATCTGTTTGCAATAAATTATCGGTACTATCAGCACTTAAAGCAGCACGATAAATTTGTGAACCTTTACTTAAGTCGATTTGACCGTTCGCGCGAAAATTAAGCTGACATCCAGTTGAGGTGTCTTCATAGTGACCCACTAAATAGTCTGTAGCTGGTAGGTTTGGATCTGATAGATTGATGCTGGTTAAGCCTTGTTTGCATGGGTAGGTTGATCCATTACACGTCGCTGTGGTGGTAAACCCAACAGCTCTACGGTAATCTCCAGCACCGTCAATGCGAATGAATGTTGTTGAATTTACAGTAGGAACAATTCCTGAGTACTGTTTATTTTTTAAAAGATCATATCCTACTTGGTCAAGACGAGGTTGGTCTTGCAAAACTGCTAGTTGTAAGGTGGCTGCTCGTAGATTAGTAGCAAAATAATCACGTGTCGCCTTTTGATTGGCTGCAATATCTAACAGAGTGTTTTTGATTGGATCAATATTATCAGGAGCAGCATTAAAAATAGGGGTGAATATTGCTGGGTCCCCATGAAGTTTTTTCCCATCCAGAAAGCCATCTTTTAAATCAGTTGCTAAACTTTTAACAAGTTCTTGGTAGGTGTTTGCTCCGCCATGAATTGTTGACCAATATTGTAAGTAACCAAAGCTAAGGTAGCTATCCACATATGTACTAGGTTTAGTAGTTGAGTACTCTGAAAAAGTTAAATCAATAAGAAGGTTGGTTGGACTTAAACTTGGAATGTCTGCATCTTTGAACGCATTAAGAAGAGATCTATAAACATCGTGAGAAGCTAAATCCACATGTAATTGCTCAATACGGGTTGGGTCAACCGTTTCTTGAGAGAGTTGTCCCGAACGTATGACAGCTCGTTGATAAACTGCTTCACTGCTTGGACTAATGAATTGGGTTCTACTACTTACCGTATTGGGTGTAATGAATGTACGGTAAGTGCCAGATAAATTTTGATATTTTGAAGTAATTGGGTCAAACACTTGAGATGAGCTTTGAGTTGTAATTTCTACACGATATAAACGATTCAATTTTGTAGTAGGAATTTTGACATTAAAACTATTTAAACTTGCAATTGAAGTATCCACTAAAACAGCGTTGTTGGTGTTGTCATATACCTTAAGTTGGATATTACGCATCTCTACAGGAGTTTTTAAGGTCACATCAGTTGTTGCTTCAGGTGTAGGGTCAACAGGCGTTGGGGTAGTGGGTGAATTGCCTCCACTACTACTTCCACCTCCGCAACCAGTAAGGGCTACACTTAAAATTAATGTGCTCAAGCCAAGGTACGTGCGTAATTTTGTTTCTTTTGATTGTTGAAGCATCCTAGCTCTCCAAAAATTAATCTGGTATTTATTTGCTGATATTTATGTGGTTATGACAGTCCAGTAAGTGCTATCTGATTGTCGCTAAAATTAAAAAAATTAAAATTACCAAGCATGAAATGGTTTTGTAAGCTTGGACATCCTGTCATACTACTGCCCAAGTATAGATTCAAAAATTGAGGTAATGCACGTGATTTCTGTCGGAATTGTTGGTGGAACGGGTTATACAGGCGTTGAACTATTACGTATTTTATTACGACATCCTAAAGCGCAGGTTCGAGTTCTGACTTCACGTACAGAAGCGGGCAAACCAGTTGCAGATATGTTCCCTAATTTACGTGGACATACTGATCTTCAATTTTCAGATTTAAACATTGATGCATTAAAAGAATGTGATGTTGTATTTTTTGCAACTCCACATGGCGTTGCGATGCAGCATGCCAAAGATTTGATTGCAGCTGGAACTAAAGTTATTGATTTAGCAGCAGACTTTCGCTTACAAAATCTTGAACAGTTTGAAAAATGGTATGGCATGGAGCATGCTTGTCCAGATGTATTAAAAGATTCTGTATATGGTCTAACTGAGTTAAACCGTGAAAAAGTTAAACAAGCTCAAGTTATTGGTAACCCTGGTTGCTACCCGACGACTGTTCAATTAGGTTTGGCGCCATTATTAAAATCAGCACAAGCACTGATTGAAACAAAAAATATTATTATTGATGCGAAATCTGGTGTTTCTGGTGCTGGCCGTAAAGCAAGCTTAGGCATGATTTATAGTGAAAATGCAGATAACTTTAAAGCATATGGCGTTGCAGGCCATCGCCATCATCCGGAAATTGTAGAAGCACTAGAAAATATTGCAGGACAAAAAGGTGGGTTTGAAGGACTCTTGTTTGTTCCGCATTTAGTACCGATGATTCGCGGTATGTTGAGTACAATTTATGTAGATTTAACGGAAGCGGGTAAGCAGACAGACTTACAAGCTTTATATGAAAACTTCTACGCTAATGAAAAATTCGTAGATGTCATGCCTGCGAATAGTTCACCTGAAACACGTAGTGTACGCGGTGCAAATGAGCTTCGTATTGCTTTGTATAAACCACAACCAAATAAACTGATTATTTTGGCAGCTCAAGATAACCTTGTAAAAGGTGCATCGGGTCAGGCTGTACAAAATATGAACCTTATGTTTGGCTTTAGTGAAGATGAAGGCTTACAAGGGATTGGTTTATTACCATAAAAAACTCTTTTTTGCTTCACACACATTTAAATTTCGATTTAAATGTGTGTCTTGACTCTGATCTTGAACACTGAGATGACGATGCAAAACTCTGGACAGACGACTTCGGCAGAAAGTTCGTTGCAAAAGAAAAATTTTTTAAACACCAATAAACCTTTGTTTATTGGTGCTGCCATTTTAATGAGTGGTTGTTTTGCGCTCGGCTATACAATTGGGCACCGTCAAGGTTTAACTGTTGTTGGTTACGATGCAGATGCGGAGCAATTGGTTGAAGTAGTGCAAAAGCAAAAAACAGCTTTAGATGCAGTTAACAAAAGCTTAAACGCGGCAGTACAAGAGCGTGATGTGGCTGTGACCAATGCAAATGATCTGTTTGAAGCGCTTAATCAAGCGAACGCCGATAAGACTCAGCAAGAAGGTATGAGTAATATCTACCGTGAAATTTTGAGACAGCGCGGTGGTTTAAGCTTAACGATTCAAAATTTAGCCATTAAGCCTTTACCTGAAAATGCTTATGAATATCAGCTAGATTTAGTACAGGTAAGTCCAAGTAAGCGTCGTGCTTTAGGATCGGTTGAAATAAGATTGATCAAAGATACTGAAGTTTTAGTCGTACCGCTTGAAGCGAAGAACTTCAACTTTACTGACTTTGAACGTTTAACAGGTCGCTGGACAATGCCTAAAGGTTTTACGCCTCAATTTATTGAAGTGCGTTTAACAGGTGGCTCTGAAACACCAGTTATTAAACGTTTTAGTTGGCAGCGTGGTAAACCTGTCGAAACATCTTCTGCTTTTGTAGCAGAAATTCCTCAAGCTGAAGCAAATTCACAATAGTAACATCCTATGCGAACAAATAAGCGTCAAACAAACTTAAAAGATATCAAGGCTTCTTTTCAGCAGTCTGGCTATGTCGATTGGCATTTCCATCCACGCTTAAGTGATTCGCAAAACGAAGATCATGACGGAGAGGTTGTTGTACAGACAGCCCCTCCAGAACTCAAGCGTCCCCCATTATATGCAGTCGTATTAATGAATGACGATTACACCCCAATGGACTTTGTAATTGAAATTTTACAACAATACTTTGCAATGAATCTTGACCAAGCAACTCAAGTAATGCTAACAGTACACTATGAAGGTAAAGGTATTGCCGGAGTATATCCAAGAGACATCGCGGAAACTAAGGCAAACCTTGTTAATAATTACGCTCGATCGCAAGGTCATCCATTACTTTGCCAGATTGAGCCTAAAGCATAAGGGGGTTACATGCTCAGTCGTCAATTAGAAGTATCATTACGTTTGGCTGTTAGCATGGCTCGTCAAAAGAGACATGAGTTTCTTACAGTCGAACACTTATTATTAGCATTACTCGACAACGATTCAGCCGTGAATGCACTCAAAGCATGTGGGGCTGATATAGTTTCTTTGCGTAAAGAATTAGAAGAATATGTAGAACAACATACTCCTAAGCTTGGCGAAAATAGCGAGCAAGCTCCACATCCAACAGAAAGTTTTGACCGCATTTTGCAACGTGCTATTTTCCATGTGCAATCAAGTGGCGGCGATCGTACTGTTGAAGGTGCGGATGTTTTGGTCGCAATGTACTCAGAGCGTGATTCTTTTGCTGTGTATTTACTTAAACGTCATCAAATCAATCGCTTGACATTAACTCAATACTTGTCTCATGGGACACGTAAAGACGAAGTTCAAGTTGAAGAAGAAGTTGAAGATATTGAAGGTGAAACTAGCGCAGGCAATGCAGGGCCATTAGAGCTTTATACGCTGAACTTAAATGTTGAAGCGCAAAAAGGCAAAACTGACCCACTGATTGGTCGTGAAAAAGAAATTGAGCGTACAGCACAAATTCTGTGCCGCCGTCGCAAAAATAACCCATTACTTGTAGGCGACCCGGGCGTTGGTAAAACCTCGATTGCTGAAGGTCTGGCATGGTTAATTGTGAATGGTAAAGCACCTAAACCTTTAAGTCAGGCTGAAATCTATAGTCTGGACATTGGTGCATTGGTTGCTGGAACGAAATATCGTGGTGACTTTGAAAAACGTTTAAAACAACTGCTTAATGCATTGAAGAAAAATCCAAATGCGATTTTATTCATTGATGAGATTCATATGATCATTGGTGCAGGCTCAAGTATGGGTAGCACGATGGATGCTTCAAATCTCATTAAGCCAGCTTTAGCTAATGGTACTTTACGTTGTATTGGTTCAACGACTTTCCAAGAATATCGTCAGGTTTTTGAAAAAGACCATGCGTTATCACGTCGTTTCCAAAAAATTGATGTTAATGAGCCAAGTATTTCGGAAACGATTGATATTTTGCGTGGATTGAAAACTAAGTTTGAAGATTTCCACCATGTACAGTATGACGATAAGGCCTTGGTATCAGCTGTAGAACTTTCTGCTAAGTTCATTAATGATCGCTTCTTGCCAGATAAAGCAATTGATGTCATTGATGAGGCAGGTGCTCAACGACGTTTGAAAGCTGAAAGTGATGATAGCTTGATTACCGTAGAGAATATCGAAGATATCGTTTCTAAGATTGCTCGTATTCCGCCAAAAACTGTGTCTAAAGATGATAAGTCAGTGCTTGAAAATCTTGAGCGTGATTTGAAACGTGTGGTGTTTGGTCAAGATGAAGCAATCACTGCATTAGGTTCCGCAATTAAGTTATCTCGTGCTGGATTGAAATCGCCAGATAAACCAGTGGGTAGTTTTGTTTTTGCAGGCCCAACTGGGGTGGGTAAAACTGAGGTTACTAAGCAGCTGGCGAAACTGTTAGGTGTGGAGCTGGTACGTTTCGATATGTCCGAATATATGGAACGTCATGCAGTTTCACGTTTAATTGGTGCACCTCCAGGGTATGTGGGTTATGACCAGGGGGGGTTGCTCACTGATGCGATTCATAAAAATCCGCATTGTGTCTTGTTGCTTGATGAAATAGAGAAAGCACATCCAGATGTGTTTAATCTCTTGCTACAAATCATGGACCATGGCGCTTTAACGGATAACAATGGACGCAAGTCAGACTTTAGAAATGTGATTATTGTTTTGACTACGAATATTGGCGCGGAAAGTATTTCTCGTGCGAGCATTGGTTTCACGGAACAAGATCATAGTTCTGATAACCAAGAGGCGATGAAACGTGCTTTCTCACCAGAATTCCGTAACCGTCTAGATGGCGTTATTCAATTCAAAGCATTACCAACTACTGTGATTGAGTCTGTAGTCGACAAATTCTTAACAGAATTGCAAGCACAATTAGATGAAAAACAAGTTGTTCTTGATGTCGATCAAAGTGCACGAGATTGGTTGGCAACAAACGGTTATGATCGTTTAATGGGTGCTCGTCCAATGCAACGTCTCATTCAAGAGCACTTGAAGAAACCACTCGCTGAAATGATTCTGTTTGGTGAACTTGCAGATCATGGTGGTAATGTGGCTGTATCAGTGAAAAAAGAAGATGGCAAAGCTGTCGGCTTAAAACTTGAAGTGTTTGAAGATCATCATACGGCAGAACCTGCGTAAATTATGTTAATTGATAGTCTTGCTATAACCCGAATACTCAGTGTATTCGGGTTATTTATTATCACAGCAATTGCTGAAATTCTGGGTTGTTATTTTCCTTATCTGATTTTAAAAGAAGGTAAGTCAGCTTGGTTGTGGATACCTACAGCCTTAAGTCTAGCTATCTTTGTATGGCTACTGACCTTACATCCAGCAGCTTCTGGGCGCATTTATGCTGCATATGGTGGTATCTATATTTTTACTGCGCTTATGTGGCTACGCTTTGTTGATCAGGTCGGGTTAACCAGATGGGATCTATTAGGTGGTCTAATTGTACTTTGTGGAGCGAGCTTAATTATTTTGCAGCCTCAAGGGTTGATTCGCTAATAGGTAATTGAATCAAATCTTAAGCGAGAAAATAAGAAGTTTTTTCAAAAAAAAGACTTGTCAAACTCATCAACAATGCGTATTTTAGATTCAAGGAACATTTTTTAATATTTGAGATAAAGATGTTAAATCTATCTGTGAACACTAACGCTTACTATTACTTTTGGCAATTTAGATAGTTGCCTGAGCGTATTCGGGCATGAGAAAGTTGCCCATCACAGTTAATACCTGATCGGCAACCCCGATCAGGTTTTTTTATGCTTTATCTTTTTTGAATCGAGGAACTTAAAATGAACAACATGACTTATTCGTACTTTAGCAACTTTTATTGGTTTTACTTTTGCTTACCTTTACCAACGAATAGATCCAAAACGCTCAAATAAATGATCGGACTGAGTAGATTGCAGTCCCAAGGAAAAAACCAATGAATGCCCTAAATACTTTACTGACTCAAACGAATACAAAAGAAACACCAGTTAGTTTACCTATCCAGTTAAAAGCGAAATATCCGCTTGCACACACTTTCGCATGTCAAATTGCCGAACACCGCCAAATTATTCAAAATATTCTTAACGGCAACGATCAACGTCTAATGGTAATTACAGGGCCTTGTTCAATTCATGATCCCGTTGCAGTACTTGAATACGCTGAAAAACTGCAAAAATTACAAGAAAAAGTTAAAGATCAGATTTTTATCGTGATGCGTACATACATTGAAAAACCACGTACCACTGTTGGTTGGAAGGGGTTCATGTATGATCCAAATTTAGATGGTTCATCAAATTTACAACTTGGTTTAGAAAAGTCTCGTGAACTGTACCTACAAATTATTGAAAAGGGTTTGCCAATTGCGAGTGAAATTTTAAGCCCAATGGCAACTGGCTATTTTGATGATTTATTGGCTTGGGGGGCAATTGGTGCTCGTACAAGCGAATCTCAGATTCACCGTGAGATCTCAAGTCATATGCCATATAGTATTGGGTTCAAGAATGGTACTGATGGTTCTATTCAGATTGCATTAGATGCGATTCAGTCCGCGCAAAATGAACATCAATTTTTAGGAATGAATCAACAAGGCTTGCCTTCAGTGATTCAGAGTGCTGGAAACCCATTACCGCACTTGATCTTGCGTGGTGCGAATCATGGGCCAAATTACGATTTAGCTTCAATTCAGGCGATACGCGAAAAGTACAAACAAAATCTACCGGCACTGGTGATTGATTGTAGTCATGGTAACAGTGGGAAAGATCCGTTGCGTCAGCCAGAAGTTTTACAGCAAATCGTTGCTGAACGTTTAAAAACACAAGTTCGAGGTGTCATGATTGAAAGTCATTTGGTTGATGGTAACCAAAAGATTTCTTGTGATATGACTTATGGTCAGTCAGTAACTGATGGTTGTTTAGGGTGGGAAAAAACAGAGCAGCTTTTGTTAAGTGTCTCGGAGCAATTAAAAGCAAAAGAATTAGCTCATTCCGCTTAATTATTTATGGGCTTTAAAAAGGGATCTATAAATAGATCCCTTTATTTTTTAAGAAGCATGTTTGAGTTCGGATAGGAATGTATTGATTTCATGTCCAAACTTTTTAGGCTCGGTTAATAAAGGTGTATGGCCTGAACGTTCAAAGTATATAGCTTTTGCATGCTCAACACTATGTGCAATCAGCGTTTGCCCAGTTTCTGGATAAAGTGTCGAATTACGACCAATAAAGAAAGTGGTAGGACATGCTAACTGCTGAATTGCTTCTCGATAATCTTCATTGTGATAAAGATAATTTTCGACATACCAAAACAAGTAATCCAAACGTTGAATAGGTAATAAATATTTTTGTAGAAAAGGCTGTTTTAAAGCTGTTTTAAAAACTAGCGGACTAAATGGATTGCTACTTTGTAATTCAATAAAATCTACCCATAGACGGACTAGATCTTGTCGATCTGGAAATGATAGCTCATAAAGATATTTGGCGTTTTTATGCTTTAGCAATAATTGATAAATATCATTTAATAGTTGTTTGAACTGGGTGTGAAGAGGGCCGAATAAACCATATTCCCAAGTTGAATCTACTGATATTTTTGGTGTCTGATCAATATGTAAATAGGCTTTTAACTGCTGTGCCAGTTGAGCGTGTTTCATGCCATGCATGGCGGTTGTCGCGCCCATTGAATAACCCATCAAGATAAAGTTATTAAGTTTTAATTGATCTATTAAATGAGCAACATCTTGCCAATGGCTAGAAATGGCATCTTGCTCGGGAATTGCACAATTTTTTGACCCACCGAAACCACGCCAGTCTGGAATAATAAACTCATATTCTTTGCGGTTTGCATAAATAAACGGGAGCCACTGCCAACTTTGCATGCCAAGGCCAGATAAAACCAAAACAGGCTCACCACGACCAACACGGCGTACAAATAAATTTTCCCGATCGGGCATGGTGTAATACGGCATGGCTATTCTCCAGATGAGTTATCTTGGGCAAAGCGTTTTAATTGAGGGATGACTTGTTCCAACCATTTGATCCATTCACTTTCCATCGTAATTCCAAGTTCTAAGATCATTTTGTGGATGTATAACACACGGTCATTTAGATCATCACTGTCTTTAAAATCTTTATCATAAATACTTTGATAAAGTTTGAGCTTCTCTTGATGTAAACCAAGATGCCTTAACAGTTCAGGTAATATCTGATTATTGCTCAATTGTGCTTCTGCACGCAATCTAACCATTAAATCATCACGAAGCTGCGCAGGTTCACTTTGTTGCGTCATCCATGAAGCCAGTTCTATACGACCTAGTTGTTCGACCTGATATGTTTTTTTTCGGCCATTATCCATTTCATTTTCTAAAGTAGAAACCCAGCCCTTTTTAAGCATGTTGTTGAGTTCACGATAAATTTGCTGGTGAGTGGCATTCCAGAAAAAGCCCATTGAGCGGTCAAAGCGACGGGCAAGTTCAAACCCTGTACTTGGACGTTCAAGCAAGCTGGTCAATAAAACATGAGGAAGTGACATGGCAATCCAGTTTGTAAGCAAAAGTAAAGTGTGACTCATGAGATTATGCAACATGTTGCATAAAAGTCAAAATTTGATTATAAATTTATGCAACAAGTTGCATTAGCAAGCTTATTGCTAGCCATAGGAGAAAATATGTCAGCTTATCCACATTTATTAAAGCCCCTTGATTTAGGCTTTACTACTTTAAAAAATCGTGTGCTTATGGGGTCTATGCACATTGGGTTGGAAGAAGCACCGCAAGGCTATGAACGCATGGCTGCGTTTTATGCTGAGCGTGCAAAAGGTGATGTGGGACTGATTGTAACTGGTGGTGTTTCTCCAAATGATGATGGTGTTGTGTTTAGCCACGGGACCAAACTAGATACAGTTGAAGAGGCTGAAAAACATAAAGTAATTACCCAAGCTGTGCATGAAGCTGGGGGCAAAATTGCTATGCAGATTTTGCATACGGGGCGTTATTCTTATCAGGCAAATAACGTTGCACCTTCAGCAATTCAAGCACCGATTAACCCGATTAAGCCTAAAGCTTTAAGTTCTGCCGAAGTGCAACAAACGATTGATGACTTTGCCAACTGTGCCAAACTTGCTCAATATGCGGGCTATGATGGCGTGGAAATCATGGGTTCTGAAGGTTATTTAATTAATGAGTTTATTGCAGCTCGTACGAATCACCGTGATGATGAATGGGGCGGTAGTTATGAAAATCGTATTCGCTTTCCTATCGAAATTGTAAAGCGTACACGTGAATTAGTGGGTGAAAACTTTATCATCATTTATCGTTTATCTATGCTTGATTTAGTTGAAGGTGGCTCAAGTTTTGATGAAGTAGTTCAGCTGGCAAAAGAAATTGAAAAAGCTGGTGCAACAATTATCAATACTGGTATTGGTTGGCATGAGGCGCGTATTCCGACTATTGCAACTAAAGTCCCTCGTGCTGCATTTACTTGGGTGACTGAAAAGCTCAAAGGTGAAGTTTCTATTCCTTTAATTACTTCTAACCGAATCAATACGCCTGAAATGGCTGAGCATGTATTGGCATCGGGTCATGCTGATATGGTGTCTATGGCACGACCAATGTTAGCTGATGCTGAATTTGTCTTGAAGGCAAGTGAAGGTCGTAGTGATGAAATTAATACGTGTATTGGATGCAACCAAGCTTGTTTAGATCATATTTTCTCAATGAAAGTTGCAACTTGTTTAGTCAACCCTCGTGCGTGTTATGAAACTGAGCTGATTTTTAAAGAAGCCCAGGTGAAAAAGAATATCGCTGTGATTGGCGCAGGTCCAGCAGGCTTAAGTTTTGCGGTATATGCAGCTGATCGCGGGCATCAAATTAAAGTGTATGAGGCAAGTCATCAAATTGGTGGTCAGTTTAATATCGCAAAAACAGTTCCTGGAAAAGAAGAATTCTACGAAACTTTACGCTACTTTAGCCGTCAAATTGAATTGCGACCAAATATTGAACTTGTACTAAATCATCAAGCGACTTATGAAGAATTAAGCCAAGCAAATTTTGATGAAATTGTGGTTGCAACAGGCGTAACACCTCGTCAATTACAGTTTGAGGGAATTGATCATCCTAAAGTGCTGAGCTATTTACAAGTTCTAAAAGAGCGTGTGCCAGTAGGACAACGTGTTGCCATTATTGGTGCAGGTGGTATTGGTTTCGACACAGCTGAATATCTTACTCATGAAGGTGAAAGTGGCAGTTTAAATCCAGAAAAGTTCTATGAAGAATGGGGAATCGATACTCAATATGAGCATGTTGGTGGTTTAAAACAACCAAAAGTTGAGGCATCTGAACGAGAAATTTATTTACTGCAACGTAAAACTGCTGCTGTAGGCGCTGGTTTAGGTAAAACAACAGGCTGGATTCATCGTACAGGGCTTAAAAACCGTCAGGTCAAAATGTTTGCAGGAGTGCAATATGACAAAGTAGATGACCAAGGTTTACATATAGCTATAGATGGAAAACCAAGTGTACTTGAGGTCGATCATGTCGTGATTTGTGCGGGTCAAGAGTCATTAACTGCAATGTATGATCAATTAAAAACAGATGGAAAAAATGTTCATTTAATTGGCGGGGCCAAAGAGGCGGGTGAACTAGATGCAAAACGTGCAATACGCCAAGGTGCTGAATTAGCAGCGATACTATAAATTTTTATGGGCATTTCTTTTAAACAGAAATGTCCGTTACTTCTTTGGTTAAATTATAGGATATAAAAACAATGACACTCGAAATAACAAAACAGTCTTTAGAAAAATGGCATGAAATGGTTCAGGCTGGTAACTTGTCTGATCTAAATGACTTGCTGGCGGATGAAGTGGTTTTTCGCTCACCAGTTGCCTACAAACCTTATGAAGGAAAGCAGATTGTTTTCTTCATTCTTACCAATGTGATTCAGGTGTTCGAAGACTTTACTTATCATCGTGAGTTCTACACAGAAGACGGTGAAAATGTAGTGCTTGAGTTCAGTGCTAATGTCAGTGGTAAGTCATTAAAAGGTATTGATATGATCCATTTTAATGACCAAGGCAAAATTATTGATTTTGAAGTAATGATTCGTCCAATGAGTGGTTTAGCGGCATTGGCTGAACAAATGGGTATAAGAATTGCTAAGTTTCAACCTCAATAATTTTAGTAAATAGCCTAAGTAAGATAGAGATCAATAAAATGTGGTTAAAGCTTTCAACTCTAGCATTGCTTCCTGTACTGTTTGTACAAGGAACAAAGGTTCGTAAGAACACACCACGCTTGCTAGAAGCCAGTGGTGAGAGACAAGGCATCGTTGGCAAGGGAAGACCTCTATCATTACTTATTTTAGGAGACTCTGCCGCAGCAGGTGTTGGGGTAGAAACCCAAAAAGAGGCTTTATCTGGTGCAATTATTTCTGAGTTGCAAGATCAATATTCGATACGCTGGAAACTGCATGCAAAAACAGGTGATACAACTAAGCAGGTTTTTCAAGCAGTACAGCATTTAGAGCAACAAAATTACGATGTGGTGGTTACGTCGATTGGTGTTAATGATGTCACGAAACTAACCTCAGCAAGTTCATGGATAAAACAACAAAAACAATTATTTCAATATATACAGGCACGTTTTCAGCCTAAGCTCATTATTGTTTCTGGTGTTCCGCCAATGCAGCATTTCCCAGCGTTACCAAATCCATTGGCTTGGTTGTTTGGAAAATATGCGGAACAAATGAATCAGGTACTAGATAAATGGTTAGAATCACAAAACCAATTTAAGTTCATTCAATATGATATTGAGCATTTTCAAGCGATGAATCTGCCTATGGCAAGTGATGGTTTTCATCCGAGCAAGGAAATTTATGCAATTTGGGGACAACAGGTTGCAGCCTTAGTGCGGCAATCATTTAACTCATAATCAGAGGTAGTGATTGAAAATGGGCATATCTACTTTAAATAAAATTAAAGCTTTCGGTTCAGAATTGTTCGATTCGGTATTAGGTGCTGAACAGCCAAAAATCTATTATGACCCCAATGGGAAAATAAAAGATATTTTAGAGAAATTGCCCCAGCTCAAGCAAAAATATCGGCCCACACCGTGGTTAAGCAACAATCACGTTCATCTTTTATATTTTGATATTATTAGAAAAAAAACCATTAAGCTTGAATATGATCGTATTGATCAGCTCACCATGAAAGATGGTGGCGTAACTGCGATCGCGTGGTATGGCTATGATCTTCCTCCAGATACTCCAACAGTTGTCATTATGCATACCATTACAGGGACACCTGAAAGTATGCGTGAACTTGTGAAAGATATACATCACTATACAGGATGGAGAATAGCTCTATGCTTACGCCGTGGGCATGCTGGCTTACCTATGCCTGTACCACAGATTTCTCTTTTTGGGTCAACAAGCGATCTTAAAGAGCAACTTGTACACATTCAAAACTTGTTTCCAAAATCAGATTTATATGCCATAGGTTCCTCTGCGGGAACCGGCTTGTTGGTTCGTTATTTGGGTGAGCAAGGCGCTGATACACCCTTTAAAGCTGCTTTTGCAATGTGTCCAGGTTACAACACGGAGATTGGCTTTAAAAATGTTCATCCGTTTTATAGCAAAATGATGACCAAAAAGTTATTTAAATATTTTATTCATCCTTATCAAAATACATGGAACCAACTTTCTTCTATAGAAAAAGTTCTAGCGACCACAAGTCTGGAAGAATTTGAAAAAGAATATTTTGAAATGGCTGGCTTTGAGGACTATCAAAGTTATTGCCAAGCCATTAATCCAATTTATGTATTTGAGAATGTCAAAATTCCATTAATGATTCTTAATGCTGAGGATGATCCTGTCTGTTCTATTAAAAATTTGGAACCATACAAAGAAACGATTCAGCAAATGAGTAATATTGCGGTAATCACCACAAAAAAGGGAAGTCATTGTGGCTTTTACGAAGGTTGGAAAAGTACCTCATGGGCTGCCAAATTAATTTCAAATTATTTTATGGTCGAACATAAACAATAAATATATCGATCGTTTTTATAAGTTCAATAAAGCCCATTCAATAGATGGGCTTTATGACTTTATTTGGTCAAGATAAAAGTAAATTGGGATCTTTTAGTCCAATTTTGATTTTTGTGCTGGCAACGAGGTCTTTTTCATCTGTTTGGTTGGGATGAAAATCAAAGCGATAATAATCAAAAAATTTAGGGATTAATGTTCTATATTGTTTATTAGCAAAACTAAAGAACTTACCCCAAGATTTGAAATTGAGGAGTTGGCGATCACGCTTCATTAAAATAAATTGATAAATTGTTGAAAAGCCCGTAATTAAAAATAGACTTAAAGTAAAGACTGTAATGCGCGGAAGGTAAGCACTTAAGCCGTTTCCATATAAATGTTGATAGAGATCAAAGGCAACAGCTTTATGTTCTGTTTCTTCAATACTGTGCCATAGCCACAAATTACGAATAGTTGAGTCTGTCATTAACTCATTAACAGATTCCATCATGCTAACCACAAGTACTGCTGTGTAGTGTTCTAGACCTACTGTTACAAGCAAATTCCATTTTTTACTAAAAACTTTTTCAATCGTTTTTAAAACGATGCCAGTTACTTTTTCTAAAGACTGAGGATCTAATCCATATTGCTGTGCACTTACATGAAAAGCATGATGTTCTTTAGAGTGCATAGCTTCTTGGCCAATAAAAGCACTGATTTCCCGATCTAGAAGTTCATTTGACTTTGCTTGTGCGCGTAAAGCTCTAACTGAGCGAACGAAATATGATTCACCTTCAGGAAACAACGTAGACAAGCCCGTAAAATAATGTGTGAAAGTTGGTTCGTTATTACACCAGTAACGAGGTGTATTTTCAAAATTATAGTCCATACGACGGACTGGAAATGAGGCAGGCACACGGTTTGATACAGTATTCATTTTAAGCTCCAATCTTCTTTTAATTAGAGTTCCAAAAAGGAACTTGATAAAAAACTACATCGCTCTATATATATCGTCAATGCTTTTTTAGGCAGAAAAAGTAGATTGTCCCTAATTGATATCTAAGGAAACTTTAAAGATAAATAGAAAGAAAACTAAAACTTATTATTGAATTGATAATTTGAATAATAATTAAAAAGCCCAAACCGATGGATCAATTTGGGCATATTCGAATACGAACTTAGTTTTTAAGCGCTGGGGTAGCAGCAGCAATTGCAGCGGCAACAGCATCATCTTCAGTTTGAGATGGTTCAGCAGGCTTAGCTGGTTTTGACTGAACCTTTTCAGGTTTTGGCTCTGTTTTTGGCTCAGGCTTAGGTTCAGGTTTTGGTTTCGGCTCTACTTTAGGTTGCTCAGAAACTGTTGTTTGTGAACCTTGATCAGGTTGGGCAGGGCGAGTTTCACGGCGAATTTCAGTTGTCGTATTCGCTGTTTCTTCGCGGTGAACTTCAACTTGCGGTGGTTCCTGAGTTTGAGCTTCTTCAGTTTGCACACTTTCTAAAGACTCAAATTTTGCAGGTTCAGCAGGTTTAGGTTCTGAAACAGCAGTTTCAACCTTTTCTTGCTCTTCTTCTTTAGGTGTTTCTTTTTTGACACATGCGGTTAACAATAGTCCAGCAGCAATTGCAGCACAGATTAAAAGTTTTTTATTTGCCATTGTCCTAAACAACATTTAATTGAGGAGCTGGCATTATAACAGCAAAAGAGAATGAAAAAATCATGTGAGATTGACCTAATTTTTTATTAAAAATGCTGATAGAATAGCCAGTTGTTTAATGATCTTTGAATTGATGCGGTTTGACTTTGCTTTATAGGGGCAGAGTACAGTAAAATTGCCAAACATTGTAGGCCGATTTCGGCTTGATTGTACGAGAAACTTAATGACCCATTTTATTTTTGTCACTGGTGGTGTAGTTTCATCGCTAGGTAAAGGTATTTCTGCTGCTTCAGTTGCTGCACTTTTGGAAGCCCGTGGCTTAAAAGTCACAATGGTTAAAATGGATCCCTACATTAATGTCGATCCAGGGACAATGAGCCCTTTCCAACATGGTGAAGTTTTTGTCACAGAGGATGGTGCCGAAACTGATCTAGACTTGGGTTATTACGAACGTTTCTTACGTCGTGCGAAAATGACCAAACTTAATAACTTTACCAGTGGTCGTGTATATCAGGACGTTTTAAATAAAGAACGTCGTGGTGACTATCTTGGTGGCACAGTTCAAGTTATTCCACATATTACTGACAACATTAAAGAACGCGTACTTCGCGCAGGTGAAGGCTACGATGTTGCTATCGTAGAAATTGGCGGTACGGTAGGTGATATCGAATCATTACCGTTTATGGAGTCAGTTCGTCAGTTAATGGTTGAGCTTGGTCATAAAAGAACCATGCTTATGCATTTAACTTTGTTGCCATATATCAAATCTGCAGCAGAGCTTAAGACAAAACCAACTCAACACTCTGTAAAAGAGTTGCTTTCGATTGGTATTCAACCAGATATTCTTATCTGTCGTACTGAATATGATGTGGATGTTGATACTAAACGCAAAATTGCATTGTTCACTAACGTAGAAGCGCGTGCTGTAGTGGTATGTAAAGATGCGAAAACGATTTATCAAATTCCGCGTACATTCTATGAACAAAACGTTGATGACTTGATCTGTGAGCGTTTTGGGTTTAATGATCTTCCAGAAGCAAATTTAGAAGATTGGGATAATGTAGTCGAAGCATTGCTTAATCCTGAATACACTTTACGTGTAGCTATGGTTGGTAAATATGTTGAATTACCAGATGCTTATAAGTCTGTAAATGAAGCGTTATTACATGCAGGTATTAAAAATCGCGTAAAAGTACAAATTGATTATGTCAACGCTGAAGAACTTGAAAGCCAAGACGTATCTATTTTAAGTACAGCTGACGCAATTTTAGTTCCAGGCGGTTTTGGTGAACGTGGTACTGAAGGCAAAATGAAAGCTATTCAATACGCACGTGAAAGCAAAATCCCATTCTTGGGTATTTGTTTAGGCATGCAATTGGCTGTTATTGAATACGCTCGCCATGTTGCAGGTATGCCAGAAGCTTCTTCAACAGAATTTAACCGCTCTACAAAATATCCACTCATTGGTTTAATTACTGAATGGTTAGATGAGCGCGGTGAATTACAACAACGTAGCCTTGAGTCTGACTTAGGTGGAACAATGCGTTTAGGTGCACAAAAATCTGAATTGGTTGAAGGCACAAAAACACGCGAAGTCTATGGTAAAGCTGAAATCACTGAGCGTCATCGTCACCGTTATGAAATGAATAACCGTTTCATTGAGGCGATTGAACAAGCTGGTATGAAGATTTCAGGTTACTCTTCAGCACAACATTTAGTTGAAACTGTAGAAATTCCTGAACATCCTTGGTTTATTGCTGTACAATTCCACCCGGAATTTACAAGTTCACCACGTGATGGACATCCATTATTTGCTAGTTTTATTGACGCTGCAAAAACACAGCATCAAAAAAGTAAATAATGCGATTTTAAATAAACTGGGAAAGTTTAAATGTCACAATTAAAACCACAAGAAGTTGTACGTTTAGGCGATATACAAATGGCAAATCATTTGCCATTTGTATTATTTGGCGGAATGAACGTACTTGAATCAAAAGATTTAGCTTTCGAAATTGCAGAAACGTATGTTGATATTTGCAAACGCTTAGATATTCCTTATGTATTTAAAGCGAGTTTCGATAAAGCAAATCGTTCTAGTCTGCATTCATTTCGTGGTCCTGGACTTGAAAAAGGTATCGAATGGTTAGGTGATATTAAAAAACATTTTAATGTTCCTATCATTACTGATGTGCATGAGCCATATCAAGCTGCACCTGTTGCAGAAGTAGCCGATATTATTCAGTTACCCGCATTCTTAAGTCGTCAAACTGATCTTGTTGAAGCGATGGCGAAAACACAGGCTATTATTAATATTAAGAAAGCCCAGTTTTTAGCACCTCATGAAATGCGTCATATCCTGCATAAATGTTTAGAAGCAGGAAACGACAAACTTATTCTTTGTGAACGTGGTTCGGCATTTGGATATAACAATCTTGTTGTAGATATGCTTGGCTTTGACACCATGAAAGAAATGAATGTGCCAGTTTTCTTTGACGTGACACATGCGTTACAAACCCCTGGTGGTCGTTCTGACTCAGCAGGCGGTCGTCGTGCTCAAATTACAACTTTAGCACGCGCTGGAATGGCAACTGGTTTGGCTGGATTGTTCTTGGAAGGACACCCAGACCCAGAACATGCAAAATGCGATGGACCTTGTGCATTACGTATGTCGCAACTTGAACCATTCTTGGCACAAATAAAAGAATTGGATACTTTAGTTAAAGGATTCAAAAAGTTAGACACCCATTGAGTTGTTTTATAACCCTTACGCTGCTTTAACCGCAGCTCATATTCATTCAAAGAGGAATTGTTCATGAGCCAAATCGTTGACATTCGTGCACGTGAAATTTTGGACTCTCGTGGTAACCCAACCATCGAAGCAGACGTAATTTTAGAATCTGGGGTTGTTGGTCGTGCATGTGCACCATCTGGTGCTTCAACTGGTTCTCGTGAAGCTTTAGAACTTCGTGACGGTGATAAATCACGTTACTTAGGTAAAGGCGTTCGTACAGCAGTTAACAATGTAAATACGTTAATTCGTGATGCTTTGTTGGGTAAATCAGTTTTTGAGCAAAAAGACATTGATAACACAATGATTGCGCTTGATGGTACTGAAAACAAAGAAAAATTAGGTGCTAACGCAACTTTAGCTGTTTCATTGGCTGCTGCGCGTGCTGCTGCAGAAGAAAAGAAACTTCCTCTTTTCCAATACATCGCAGATCTTCGCGGTCAAACAATTTTGACAATGCCTGTACCGATGATGAACATCTTAAATGGTGGTGAGCATGCGGACAACACTGTTGATATTCAAGAGTTCATGATCGAGCCTGTAGGTTTTACTTCATTTGCTGAAGCTTTACGTGCGGGTGCTGAAGTATTTCATTCTTTAAAATCAGTTTTAAAGAAACAAGGTTTGAATACTGCTGTAGGTGATGAAGGTGGTTTTGCTCCTAACTTACGTTCTAACGAAGAAGCAATTCAAATCATTTTACAAGCAATTGAGTTGACTGGTTATAAAGCTGGTTCAGACATGATGCTTGCATTAGACTGCGCATCTTCAGAATTCTACAAAAACGGTCAATACGTTTTAGAAGGTGAAGGTAATCGTGCATTTACAAGCCATCAGTTTGCAGACTACTTAGCTGGTCTTGTAAATCAATATCCAATTATCTCGATCGAAGATGGTTTGGATGAATCTGATTGGGAAGGCTGGAGTTATTTGACTTCAATCCTTGGCGATAAAATCCAATTGGTTGGTGATGACTTGTTCGTAACTAATCCTAAGATTTTACAACGTGGTATTGATGAGAAAGTTGGTAACTCAATCTTAATCAAATACAACCAGATCGGTACTTTGACTGAAACTTTAGATGCGATCTATCTTGCTAAAGCAAATGGTTATTCGACTGTTATTTCTCACCGTTCTGGTGAAACAGAAGATTCTACTATTGCTGACTTAGCAGTAGGTACAGCAGCTGGTCAAATCAAGACTGGATCACTTTGCCGTTCTGACCGTGTTTCTAAGTACAACCAATTACTTCGTATTGAAGAATTGACCAAAGCTGCTTACCGCGGTAAAGCTGAGTTTAAAGGTTTAAACTAATCTTTAAATAAAAAGTTAAAATTAATTTTTTAACATTTTAAGGTGCTTTTTTCTGTTTTAAATAGGGAATAGCACCTTTTTTATTATCCTAATCGGCGTGTTTTCAAAGATTCAGCCCAACTATGATGTTTGCAGCGTGTACATTCTTGATCAATTTTATTTAAAATTTTAGTTTCACCACATTTCATACATGAATAAAAAGTATTAAGTTTAAGTACATCGGCTTTGCAGTAGGCATCAGGGAATAATGGTAGGCCCCATCTGACATCTTCATCCTCATAATAAAGTAAGCTCAAAATGCCATCGGATTCCAATAAAGCTGTTCTCACTTGTCCAAGATGTTCAACATTTTGCTGACGCATTTCCGAGAAAAACTCATCATGTGAATATGTTTGTTTCTGGAAATCTTTATAGACTAAAAGTCCTTCTTTAACTACACATAAAGCTTTCCCTTCCAGTAAATCCTCAATTTTTTTATTCTTCACCATGGCCCAGGTTACAAGTCGGTAAAGAGAAAGAATGGCCGTAAAAGCCACTAAAGCATGGGCAATAGGTAAGTCCTTAGTGAACATCGGGTCACCAGCGGCTGAACCTAAACATAAAATAATGGCTAGTTCAAAAAGTGAAAGCTGCCGAATTCCTCTTTTACCCGATAACCTTAAAAAACTGATAATAATAATAAACATCACAAAACATCGAACTAAAATTTCTAAAACAAAGTTCCAAGTCGTATCGCCGATGAAAATATTAAAAAAATCCATTTTTTTCTCCTTATTAAAATAGTTAGAAGAAATCCTTATAAAATTTTTACCAAAGTAAAAAATAAAAAAATATACTTTTTAAGTAGTTATTAGTTAAAAATTAGAAATATATGTGATTTTGTATGAATCTTGCATTTAAAAAAGATTTATGAAGGAGGCTGTAAAGTTGTGCGAGATTATATTTACAAGAGAGTGGGGGAGCATTAGAAAATATATTCCAAGGCGAACTTTCTTATTGTTAAATAAATTAAGCTTAATAACGGTGCAGGCTATAAATATGGTGGATCATAAGAATAAGAAGACAAATTAATGACAATCAGAGGTATAAGGGATTGCGTCTAAACGTTTTTGAAAAATAGAAGAGTTCATAACGTTTTCATACATTTGTTGATATGTTTTTTGTGATCTTCTATGTTGTGATAATCGATAATTTCTTTGAGTTTATCTTTATATTCTATATGTCCAGCGTGGAACATTGCTGCATAAAGTCCCCATAAAGCATATTGATATCTCAAAGCAGCTTTGGGGATTAAATTTATCTCATTTAAGTAACTATTAGCGGTTTTTTCATAACATGCTTTTATTTCATGAGCATCTTTTTTCATTTTACTCAAGAAAATACATTGCATCTCCTGTAGCTTTGAACTTTCTGTTTTAGCTAGTATTTTTTCTGTAACGATATAAGCCTCATTTAGACAACCTAAATGTACAAGTATTTTACTTTTAGTTTTTAAAATATTTAAGTTGTCATCACTAGCTGGCATCTTTTTTAATAAATTTTTTAATTTTAAATAGGTAGTGGCTTGGTCTTGTTCAGTGTTTAGTCTGTAAATAATATCATTATATTCATATATATAAGTATTGATTGGTTTATATTGCTTTGGGATTTCCTCTACATTAATTATTTTTGATGGACTATCCTCTGGGGGGTTGTTACAAGCGCTCAAGCCCATGCTTAATAAAGAAAATACTAATACTTTATACACTACAACTTATACCTTTATTCTCTGTTATGAGATTTGAGAAGAATAATAAAATATAAAAGAAAATACTGTTTAGTTTGTTATTTTTGAGTTAGGCGTAAGACTTTTATTAACATAGTATTCATTAATTTATAGAGTAATAACTTTAAAAGTTCGGGTGGTTAAGCAAGATTGGTGGGGAATAAGGGATATAAATAATTAGAACTATTGATAATTTGTTCTAAACAAATAGGAATAATTATTAATATATTATTGATAACAATTATCATTCGTGTTAGTTTTTGTACCGAACTTTTGCTGTTATGTAACACAGAAAAAGCAGCAAAAGACTAGGGAATCTCGCACAGCACACTAGTTATTATGGAATTTTCTTATGTACACTTCGCCCTTTGAAAAAGTATTTAGAGCTCATCCTTTAGCATTCGCTATGGCTTTAACTGTTCCTTCATTTGTTTATGCAGATGAGAAAAATGGTACAGCCACTTTAGAAACGATAAAAGTACAAGCAGAACAAGAAAATTCCGCTATTACCGAAGGTTCAGGCAGTTATACAGCTAAAAGCGCAAATACTTCTACAAAATTAAATTTATCACTTCGTGAAACTCCTCAATCAGTCAAAGTTTTAACTCGTGAATATTTAGATGATCGAAAAATCGATTCTTTTCAAGATTTAATGAATAATATTACGGGTGTTTCAACTTCACGTACCGATGAGCGCCAAAGAGTTTATGCACGTGGTTTTGAAGTAGATTATTACTTAATTGATGGAATACCTAGTACTACAAACTTAGGCACTGGAGATTTAGATTTAGATATTTATGATCGTGTCGAAGTCGTTAAGGGTGCCAGTGGCTTAACTACAGGTGCGGGAAATCCCGCAATGGCCCTCAATATGATTCGTAAGCATGCTAATGCTAAAGAACTTACTGGCAATGTCAGTACATCATTAGGTTCGTGGAACTCTTGGAGTAGTTCGGCAGATATTTCTACACCGCTTAATGCTGATGGATCATTGCGTGGCCGTATGTTTGTGAAGCATTCTGATGAAAATTCATTTATGGATTTCTATGAGAAAGAACGGAATGTATTTTATGGTGCGGTTGATTATGATTTGAGTGATAAAACCAGTATGTCGCTTGGTGCAACTTATCAAGAGTTACATCGTGACGGTATTCGTTGGGGCGGTACACCTGCTTTTTATACTGATGGAACTCGTACCAATTTTTCTAGAAGCTTAACAGTAAGTGCACCTTGGACTTATTGGGATGTAAATACAATGGCAGTATTTGCGAACTTAAAGCAGAATTTATTTAATGACGTTAATTTAAATATTGCTTATACCTTCCGTAAAGAAGATACAGCTTCTATGTTGTTGTATACAGCTGGAAAAGTAGACAGGGCAACCAATACCAGTCCATTAAAAAATGAAGAGGGCAAGGATAATGTCTCAGTATATGGCGCAAAAGCTGCAAATGAAGAAAATAATATTGATGTTTTTATCAATGCTCCATTTACGCTTTTTAATCGTCCACAAGAAATCATTATTGGTGGATCTTGGAATAAGAATGAGAAAACAAAGGATATTTTCGGTGGGTCTAACACCAACCAAGATATTGAAAAGTATTTAGGTGGACCACTTAACTATAATGATATGGCTCAAGAGTTGCTTCAGCCTGTTGTTTTAAACGGTAAAAATGCGCTAAATGAAACTACACAAACTGCCGCATATATTGCTGGTAAATTTCAAATTTTTGATCCTTTAAAAGTTATTGCTGGTGCACGTTTATCTAACTGGAAATATAAGTCTGAAAATGATAAAGGTAACCGTGAATTTAACAATGAATTAGCACCATATGTTGGCGCTATTTATGATTTTGCCCAAGATCATTCTGTGTATGCGAGTTACACAGAAATTTTTAAACCTCAAGAACGTAAAGATATAAATGATCAATATATTGACCCGATTACAGGTAAGAGTTATGAGGCCGGTTTAAAAAGCGAATGGTTTGGAGGGCGTTTAAATACAGCGTTGTCCGTATTTCGTATAGAACAATCTAATTTTGCTGAATTGATACCTGATACGTTCATTATTCGCAATGGTACACAAACTACAGAGCAGGCCTATCGCGCTGTAGATGGGGTTGAAAGTAAAGGTTTTGAGTTTGAAGCTGATGGCGAGATTAATGACAATTGGGGTATTAGCTTTGGTATTGCTAATTTTGAAGCAAAAGATGCACAGGGCACAAAGGTTAATACGACAAACTCTCGAACAACCTCGAATCTATTTGTTAAGTACAAACTTGATCAATGGAGTGCAGGGCTTGGTTTAAATTATAAGAGTAAATACTATACGGATAGTGGAAGCTCTCGTATTGAGCAAGATGCGTATGTTTTAGCAAGTGCGATGCTTGGCTATCAAGTGGATAAAAATATCAAACTTCAATTTAATATCGATAATATTTTTGATGAGAAATATTATGAAGGTATTGGTGCTAACTCAATGAATTGGGGCACACCACGAAATGCAACAGTAAGTGTTCGTTATAACTTCTAATTACGAGTTCATTTAAATCTCTATTGATAAGTCCTCTTCGGAGGACTTTTTTCTATTTATTCAACATAATTTCGTGATACGCAGAATAGCTTTTATATACATAGAGTGATTTATAAGCAGTTGTACTTATAAATATGATTTCCCTTTCAAATTCCATTCATTTTTGACAAAATGAAACATGTCACAATGGTCAATTTAAAGTAACATGCGCATTAATAGTTTTGCACTGATTTTGCAGGAATTTTGCATGCTCTTTTTAAATTGTTATACAATACAAAAGCTTAATCAAAGTTTTTAATTAAAACTCTTAATGATATGTTAGAAGTATTTCGATCCACTTCAAGCAAACTGATATTGCTACTGGTTATTGTTTTAGTGGCCATACTACAATATCAATTTTGGTTAGGTGAGGGTGGTTATCTCCCTCATCAAGCTCTCATGCAACAAATTCAGCAACAAGCTGAAGTTAATGAAGAGCTTAAAGAAAGAAACCGTATTTTGGCAGCAGAGGTTTTTGACCTGAAAAATGGTACAGAAGCAATTGAAGAACATGCACGCCTTGATCTTGGTTTGGTTAAACCACATGAGACATTTGTTCAAATGAGTACAATTAGTACCCATTACAAGCCTATTTATATTGACCCGAACGCTAAAGTTGATTTGGAAACGAATGAGACACCTGCATCCCCAGATATCCCAGACTAAATTATGGGCAGTTATTCCAGCTGCAGGGTCAGGAAGTCGATTTTCTAAAACCGAATTGAAACAGTATCAATATATTCAGAATACAACTGTTTTAGAGCATACTGTTCGGCGTATAAGTCAACTTCCATTAGATGGTTATATTTTAGCAATCGGTTCCCAAGATACCTTTGCCCAGACTCTTGCATTTCATGATATGGATAAGGCGCATTTTTGTACGGGTGGGGCGGAACGAGTCCATTCGGTATTAAACGCTTTAAATCATCTTTTAACTTTTGCCGATGAAAATGATTGGGTCCTTGTGCATGATGCTGCACGACCTTGTGTAACAATTGACTGTTTAAATACTCTTGTTCAAACAGCAGTTGAGTCAAATCATAGTGCTATTTTAGCAATTCCTGTTCGTGATACTTTAAAGCAGGTTAAGTCAGGCAATCAAATTGATAAAACAGTCAGCCGAGATTTATTATGGCAAGCTCAAACTCCTCAAATTACTAAAATCGGTAAACTAAAAAAAGCAATTGAATATGCTTTAGAAAATGACGTCACTATTACCGATGAGGCAAGTGCACTCGAGTATATGGGTGAAACTGTACAGGTCGTAATGGGGCGTTCGGATAATATAAAAATTACCTATCCCGATGATTTAGAACTTGCACGTTTGATTCTTCAATCTCAGTCTTAATTCTATTATTTTTAACTTGCTGGGATGATTTGCTTATCTAAGCAAGCTTTCTACATATCTATTTATAACCACCCATATTCTTTTACATTGATAAGTTTTAGGATTTATCAAGATCGGACAACTATACTAGATAATGTTCGATCATCGAACAAAAAATATTTATACCGAACAAAACCATGGTTTGATAACTAGATCAAATTACAAAAATTATCAAGAATGTTTAAAAGGAAATCTAAGGGAAACACTCGGGATTGAGTGAAATATCTATCTGTTCATTCTGCCTCCGTGTGCCTAAATCTCTTATCTATTCCTTCCTGAATGAGCACAATGGAGTTGTCTAATGATTGACAAAAGTAAGTCCTCTCTTAGCGAGGTACTATCGCAGATTAAAGATGGCGCGACCATTCTGATTGGTGGTTTTGGTACCGCAGGACAACCCGCTGAACTCATTGACGGACTGATTGAACTGGGTATTAAAGACCTGACTATTGTGAGTAATAACGCCGGTAATGGCGATTATGGTCTGGCTAAACTACTTAAGGCTGGTTCGGTTAAAAAAGTAATCTGTTCTTTCCCACGTCAGTCAGACTCTTATGTGTTTGATGAGCTGTACCGTGCCGGAAAAGTAGAACTTGAAGTTGTTCCGCAAGGTAATTTGGCTTGTCGTATTCAGGCAGCGGGTATGGGCCTAGGCGCTGTATTTACCCCAACAGGCTTTGGAACACTTTTAGCTGAAGGCAAAGAAACCCGTGAAATTGATGGTAAAGATTACGTACTCGAGTATCCGATTAAAGCTGACTTCGCTCTGATTAAAGCTTACAAGGGCGACCGCTGGGGCAATCTGGTTTACCGTAAATCTGCACGTAACTTTGGCCCGATTATGGCCATGGCTGCTGATGTCACGATTGTTCAGGTGTCTGAGGTGGTTGAGCTAGGTGGATTAGATCCAGAGCACATCATCACCCCAGGTATCTTTGTACAGCACGTTGTACAAGTAGCGCCAGCACAGTAAGCAATAAGGAGAAATAACATGAGCTACCAGAAACTCAGCCGTGACCAGATTGCAAAACGTGTGGCACAAGATATTCCAGATGGCGCCTATGTGAATTTGGGTATTGGCTTACCAACCAAGATCGCAAGCTACTTACCTAACGATAAAGATATTTTCCTTCATTCTGAAAATGGCCTGTTGGCATTTGGCCCACCACCAGCGGCAGGTGAAGAAGACCCTGAACTGATTAATGCAGGTAAAGAGTTTGTGACCATGCTTGAAGGCGGCAGCTTTTTCCATCATGGCGACTCATTTGCGATGATGCGTGGTGGTCACCTTGATATTGCTGTGCTTGGCGCATTTCAGGTTGCAGCAAATGGTGACTTGGCCAACTGGCACACGGGAGCACCGGATGCGATTCCTGCGGTAGGTGGTGCGATGGATTTGGCTGTGGGTGCCAAGAAAGTATTTATCACCACAGACCATGTGACCAAGCAAGGTGAACCGAAGATTGTAGCTGAGCTGAGCTATCCAGTTACGGGTAAACACTGCGTTGACCGTATTTACACCGACCTGTGTGTGATTGATGTGACCAAAGATGGTTTAAAGGTGATTGAGAAAGTTGAAGGTCTTAGCTTTGATGAGTTACAGGCTTTAACCGGTGCAACTTTGATTGATGCCACTCAAGGGTAAGGAAGTAAGGAAATGACATTAAAAAACGCTTATATCATCGATGCCATCCGTACTCCATTCGGCCGTTATGCCGGTGGCCTTGCTCCTGTTCGTGCCGATGACCTTGGCGCTATACCGATCAAAGCCTTAATCCAACGTAACCCGAATGTAGATTGGGAACAGGTCGATGATGTGATCTATGGCTGTGCCAACCAAGCGGGTGAAGATAACCGTAACGTTGGCCGTATGTCAGCACTGCTTGCAGGTTTACCGTATCAAGTACCAGCAACCACCATTAACCGTTTGTGCGGTTCTTCACTCGATGCCATTGCCATTGCTGCCCGTGCCATTAAAGCAGGTGAAGCAAACTTGGTGATTGCCGGTGGTGTGGAAAGCATGAGCCGTGCACCTTATGTGATGGGTAAGTCAGACAGTGCTTTTGGCCGTAGCCAGAAGATTGAAGACACCACCATGGGATGGCGTTTCATTAACCCTAAACTTAAAGAATTGTATGGTGTAGACACCATGCCCCAGACTGCCGAAAACGTGGCTGAACAATTTAACGTGAATCGTGCAGATCAGGATCAGTTTGCCTTGGTGAGCCAACAACGCACCGCAAGCGCGCAAGCCAAAGGCTTTTTTTCTAAAGAAATCGTGACAGTTGAAATCCCTCAGCGTAAGGGTGATGCTGTTGTGATTGATAGCGATGAACATCCTCGTGCATCGACCACGCTTGAAGGTTTAAGCAAACTTAAGCCTGTTGTAAAAGCAGATGGTTCTGTGACTGCGGGTAATGCTTCAGGTATTAATGATGGTGCAGCAGCTCTACTGATTGCATCTGACGAAGCGGTTCAGGCCTACAACTTAAAACCACGTGCCAAGATCATTGCTTCAACAGCAGTGGGTGTAGAACCACGGATTATGGGTTTTGCTCCGGCACCAGCGATTAAGAAATTACTTAAACAAGCCAACCTTACTTTAGATCAGATGGATGTGATTGAGTTAAATGAAGCATTTGCTGCTCAGGCTTTAGCCGTGACCCGTGATTTAGGTTTGCCAGATGATTCTGACAAAGTAAATCCAAACGGTGGTGCAATTGCATTAGGTCATCCTTTAGGTGCATCAGGTGCACGCCTTGTGACCACAGCTTTAAACCAACTTGAGCAGACAGGTGGTCGTTACGCTTTGTGTTCAATGTGTATTGGTGTAGGCCAAGGCATCGCATTGATTATTGAGAGAGTCTAATCATGAGCCAGTTATATGCCAGCTTGTTTTATCAAAAAGACGTCACTGACATCTTTAGTGACTCATCTTTAATCACATATATGATTCAGGTTGAAGTTGCGTTAGGTCAAGCACAGGCAAAAGTTGGCGTGATTCCTCAAAATGCGGCTAATACCATTGCCCAAGTAGCTGAGCAGGCAATAGAAAAGTTTGATTTTCCAGCGTTGGCTGTAGCAACAGGCTTAGCTGGAAATATCGCAATTCCATTTGTAAAACAGCTTACGGCAATTGTTAAAGATGTGGATGAAGATGCTTCACGTTATGTGCATTGGGGCGCAACAAGTCAGGATATTTTAGACACAGCTTGTATTTTGCAATGCCGCGATGCGTTAAATATTGTGGAAGCACAACTTCAGCAGTGCTACACCGCTGCATTACAACAAGCTAAGCAATATCGCTATCAAGTCATGATTGGACGTACATGGTTACAGCAAGCTTTACCAATTACTTTAGGGCATAAGCTTGCTCGCTGGGCTTCTGCATTTAAACGGGATTTAGACCGTATTCAAGCAATGAAATCACGTGTACTTACTGCTCAGTTAGGTGGTGCTGTGGGTTCACTCGCTTCTTTGCAAGATCAAGGTTCGCTTGTAGTCAGTGCATTTGCTCAGCAACTGAATCTGACTGTACCGACAAGCACATGGCATGGTGAGCGTGATCGTATTGTAGAAATCGCAAGTGTGCTTGGCATGATTGTCGGGAATACGGGCAAGATGGCACGTGATTGGTCACTCATGATGCAAACTGAAATTGCAGAGTTATTTGAACCAACTGCAAAGGGTCGTGGTGGTTCATCAACCATGCCGCATAAGCGTAATCCAGTTGCAGCAGCTTCAGTACTTGCAGCAGCAAATCGTGTACCAGCACTTATGTCTAGTATCTATCAAAGCATGGTGCAGGAACATGAGCGTAGCTTAGGTGCGTGGCATGCAGAATGGTTAGCAATCCCTGAAATTTTTCAGCTTTGTGCTGGAGCATTAACTCGTACTGGTGAGGTTTTACAAGGTTTCGAAGTTAATGCTGAGCATATGCAGCAGAACCTTGACTGCACCAACGGGTTGATTATGGCAGAAGCTGTGATGATGGCGCTTGCTCCAAAAATTGGACGTTTAAATGCTCATCATGTTGTTGAAGCAGCTTGTAAAACAGCCGTGGCTCAAAAGCAGCATTTATCTGAGGTTGTTAGTCAGTTAGATGAAGTAAAAGAACATTTTAGTCAAAAAGAAATTTTGGAAATATTTAAAGCAGAAAACTATTTGGGCAACATTCAAGCTCAAATTGATGCTGTTCTGCAAGAAGCACAAGGAGGAGACATAAAGTGAAACAGCTTATAACCAACCGACAAGGGAAACAGCTCGCTGTATATACCGACGGATTAAAAGATGCTCCAGCACTTGTGTTATCTAACTCCTTAGGAACAGATCATGGAATGTGGCAGCCGCAAGTAGATGAGCTTAAAAGTCATTTTAATGTCATTACATACGACACACGTGGTCATGGCGAAAGTGATGTGATCGCTGAAACATCTTTACAAAATTTAGGTGAAGATGTTGCTGATATTTTAGATGCCTTAGATATTGAAAAAGCTCATTTTTGTGGCATTTCTATGGGCGGAATTACAGGGCTTTGGTTAGCTATCCATTACCCAGAGCGCTTTCTAAGCATTACTGTCGCAAATTCGGCGGCAAAAATTGGACAGGCTGAGGCGTGGTTGAGTCGCGCAGAATCAGTAGAACAAAATGGACTAGCTGAATTGGTTAAAACCACACATACACGTTGGTTTAGCGAAAAATTCGACTATCAACATAATGTGGTTGCACAAACGACGATTCAAAGTCTGGCAAACACACCAGCACAAGGTTATGCCAATGCGTGTCGTGCTTTAGCACATGCCGATTTAAGAGATGAAATTGCACAAATTCAAATTCCGGCACTGCTGGTTGCGGGGACAGAAGATCCAGTGACAACAGTAGTAGATGCCGAATTTATGCAGCGCGCTATCAACAATAGTCAGATTGCTAAATTGGAAGCATCTCATCTTTCTAATATTGAGCAACCGCAAAGATTTACTCAGGAATTGACTAGGTTTATTCAGCAAATCTAATAGCTTAGTGATTTAAAAGGAATTGGCCTTAAGGAGGCAAATATGGCGTCTCAGGATTACGCTGCACCAAATAAAAGTATCGATGCTCAAGCATTAATTAATGATGCTCCACTCAGTAAGTATCAATGGATGATCGCAATCATCTGTTTCTTAATTATTTTTACTGATGGAATCGATACTGCTGCAATGGGTTTTATCGCTCCAGCTTTGGCCCAAGATTGGGGTGTTGACCGCTCTCAGTTAGGCCCAGTGATGAGTGCTGCACTTGGTGGAATGATTATTGGAGCTTTGGTTTCTGGTCCGACAGCTGACCGTTTTGGTCGCAAAATCGTACTGGCTTTTTCGATGCTTGTGTTTGGTGGATTTACCTTGGCATCTGCTTATGCAACCAACTTAGATAGCCTTGTCGTTTTACGCTTTTTGACAGGTATTGGGCTTGGTGCAGCGATGCCGAATGCCACTACATTATTTTCTGAATATTGTCCAACACGCATTCGTTCATTACTCGTGACATGCATGTTCTGTGGCTACAACTTAGGTATGGCTACAGGCGGTTTTATTAGTAGCTGGCTCATCCCGACCTACGGTTGGCACAGTCTGTTTTTACTTGGCGGCTGGTCACCTTTGATTTTAATGGTTTTAGTGATTTTAGTTTTACCTGAGTCTTACCGCTTTTTAATTGTGAAAGGTAAGAATCCTGAAAAAGTACGCAAAATCTTAAATCATATCGCGCCAGCTCAGATCGAAAATGCGACTGCATTTCACGTACCTGAAGAGAAAACTGAAACAGCTCAAAAGAAAAATGTCTTTGGAATTATGTTTTCTAAACCATATGCCAAAGGAACACTTTTACTTTGGTTGACCTATTTCATGGGCTTAGTGGTTGTTTACTTGCTTACAAGCTGGTTACCAACGCTTATGCGTGAAACAGGGGCTTCCATGGAGCGTGCTGCATTTATTGGTGGATTGTTCCAGTTTGGTGGTGTGGTAAGTGCATTGTTCATCGGTTGGGCGATGGACAAATTCAACCCGAACCGAGTGATTGCTATTTTCTACTTTGCTGCAGGTTTATTTGCGATTGCTGTTGGTCAAAGCTTAGGAAACTCAACATTACTTGCAGTATTGGTGCTTTGTGCGGGTATCGCAATTAACGGTGCGCAATCTTCAATGCCAGCTTTAAGTGCTCGTTTCTATCCAACGCAGTGCCGTGCAACGGGTGTGTCTTGGATGACGGGTATTGGACGTTTCGGTGCGGTATTTGGTGCTTGGATTGGTGCCGTACTACTCGGTAATGATTGGTCGTTTACTGCCATTCTCAGTTTATTACTAATTCCAGCGACTGCTGCGGCTGTTGCTGTATTTGTTAAATCACTTGTTGCGCATACCGATGCAACTTAATAGAGGTCTATCACAATGAATGATGAACAACGCTATAAACAAGGCATTGAGGTGCGGACTGAAGTTTTGGGTGAAAAGCATGTGGGTCGGTCTTTGCAAAACTTAAATGACTTTAACCAAGATTTTCAAAACTTTATTAGCCGTTACGCATGGGGTGAGGTGTGGTCTCGTCCGGGCCTACCGCGTCATACACGTAGTTTAGTGACGATCGCAATTTTATTGGCGCTTGGTCGTGAAGATGAACTACGCATGCATTTACGTGCTTGTTTCAACAATGGTGTAACTAAAGAAGATTTAAAAGAGTTGATCTTACACAGTTCACTCTATGCAGGTTTACCTGCTGCAAACGCTGCAATGCATATGGCTGAAGAAGTCTTTCAAGAGTTGGGGATAGAAGTAAACCCAATTGCAGCGAAAGAACAGGATTAAGGAGATAAAGATGTCACAACATAGCTGGGGTGCTTACGCCCAACGTAATACAGATGATCATCCACCAGCGTATACGCCAGGTTATAAAACAAGTGTATTACGTTCGCCAAAAAATGCATTGATCTCTATTAACGAGACTTTAACTGAAGTCACTGCACCGCATTTTTCTTCAAATCTGTTTGGCCCAAAAGATAATGATTTGATTTTGAACTATGCCAAAGATGGTTTACCAATTGGTGAACGTGTCATTGTTCATGGCTATGTTCGTGACCAATTTGGCCGTCCTGTAAAAAATGCACTTTTAGAAGTATGGCAAGCCAATGCTTCTGGTCGCTATCGCCATCCAAACGACAAGTTTATTGGAGCAATGGATCCTAACTTTGGTGGTTGTGGTCGTACCTTAACTGATGAAAACGGTTTTTATATTTTCCGTACCATTAAACCAGGTCCATATCCATGGCGTAACCGTATTAATGAATGGCGTCCAGCTCATATCCACTTCTCTTTAATTGCTGATGGTTGGGCGCAGCGTCTGATTTCGCAGTTTTATTTTGAAGGCGATACGCTCATTGATACTTGCCCGATCTTAAAAACGATCCCTTCTGAAGATCAACGTCGTGCATTGATTGCACTAGAAGATAAAAACAACTTTATCGAAGCTGATAGCCGTTGTTACCGTTTTGACATCACTTTACGTGGCCGTCGAGCGACTTACTTCGAAAACGAATTGACTTAATCGGGAGCACGAGCATGAATAACTGGAATTTTCAGGAATTAAAAGAAACTCCATCTCAAACAGGTGGTCCTTACGTTCACATTGGTTTGTTGCCACAACAAGCAAATATTGAAGTGTTTGAAAACAACTTTAATAACCAGTTAGTACAAGACCAAACCAAAGGCGAGCGTATTCGTCTTGAAGGTCAGGTATTTGACGGATTAGGTTTACCGCTGCGCGACGTGCTGATTGAAATTTGGCAAGCCGATGCAAATGGTATTTACCCAAGTCAGGCAGATACGCGTGAGCAAAAAGCTGACCCAGCATTTCAGGGTTGGGGCCGTACAGGTGCCGACTTTGAAACAGGCGTTTGGAGCTTTAATACAATTAAGCCAGGTGCAACAGCAGGCCGCAAAGGTTCAACTCAGGCACCTCATATTGCATTAGTGATTTTCGCTCGTGGTATCAACTTAGGGCTTCATACACGTGTTTATTTTGAAGATGAAGCTGACGCAAATGCTAACGATCCAATTCTAAATAGCATTGAATGGGCCCCACGTCGCCAAACACTTATTGCAAAACGTTTTGAAGAAAATGGTGAAGTTGTTTACCGCTTTGATATCCGTATTCAAGGCGATGACGAAACAGTATTTTTTGATATTTAAGAAACACCTAAGGCTACACCTGATTATTCAAGGATACGTGTAGCCTTTTTAAGGATGAACGATATGAATATGAAAACATTATTAAGCCTAAGTTTGCTTGCACTCCCATTTTTTACTGCACAGGTAAATGCTGAACCTGTTGCTTTAGCTGCTCAAACACAACCTGCCGCTACAGCCGTTAAAACGATTGTTCCGATTACCGCAAAAACCAAAGAACAAGCTTTGGCACAAGCTCAAGTCATTGCAAAGACAGCAGATGCTGATTTGGCAGAGTTTCGTATCGATTTACTTAGTTTTGCGAGTGATACAAAACAAGTGATTGCCTTGGGTCATGAGTTGAAAAAGATTTTGGGCAATAAGCCAATGATTGCCACCATTCGTACGAAAAACGAAGGCGGCCAGCTTGAAATTAGTGATGTGGATTATGGTAAGACTTATCAAGCTTACTTAAAGAGTCCGTTCATGGATTGGTTAGATGTTGAAATGTTCCGTGATCAAAAAGTAGTTTCAGAAATTGTTCAAAAAGCACATCAAAAGAAAGTGCTGATTGTGATGTCTAATCATGACTTCCAAAAAACACCAAGCCAAGATGAAATTGAAAAACGCTTGTTAAAACAAGATCAAATGGGTGCAGATATTCTCAAAATTGCCGTAATGCCAAAATCTAAACAAGATGTTTTCATTTTAATGAACGCAACTTTAAAAGTAAGTCAGCAAACCACTAAACCATTGTTAACGATGTCGATGGGGCAACTTGGTACGATTTCGCGTGTTGCGACTACCAACATGGGCGGAAGTTATAGCTTTGGCATGATTGGTCAGGCTTCTGCACCGGGTCAAATTGATGTGACCAAGCTCAAACAGATTTTACAAACAGTTCAACCAATAAACCCATAAATCATAAGGATATGATGAAATGAATACATTACGTTTAACTACTCTTGCATTAGGTTTGATGGTTTCAGGCATAGCTGCGGCTCAAACTTATGTGGTTGACCGTTATCAAGACGATAGCAATAAAGGCTCTTTACGCTGGGCAATTGAACAAGCTAATGCAAACCCAGGCGAAGCTAGCGACATTTTGATTCAAGCAGTAGGCAAGGCGCCTTATGCGATTAAATTAAATAGTGCACTTCCTGAAATTAAAGCACCTGTCAAAATCATTGGTACTCAGTGGGATAAAACTGGCGAATACATCGCAATTGATGGTTCAAACTATATTAAAGGCGAAGGTGCAAAAGCTTGTCCAGGTGCAAACCCTGAGCAGTACGGCACCAATGTACGTACTATGACTTTACCAGGGTTGGTACTACGTGACGTCAACAATGTCACTTTAAAAGGTTTGGACATTCATCGCTTCTGTATTGGTGTATTGATTAACCGTTCAAGCAATAACCTCATCCAACACAACCGTATTAGTAATAACTATGGTGGTGCTGGTGTTATGTTGACGGGTGATGATGGTCAAGGTAACCCAACTGCAACCACGACCAATAACAACAAAGTTTTAGACAACATCTTCCAAGACAATGGTGATGGTTTAGAACTGACCCGTGGCGCTGCGTTTAACTTAATTGCAAATAACCATTTTGTTTCAACCAAAACAAATCCTGAACCATCACAAGGCATTGAAATTTTGTGGGGCAATGACAATGCGGTAGTTGGTAATAAATTCGAAAACTATTCAGATGGCTTACAGATTAACTGGGGCAAACGTAACTATATCGCCTACAATGAAATGACCAATAACTCGATTGGTTTCAACATGACAGGCGATGGCAACATTCTTGATAGCAATAGAGTGCATGGTAATCGTATTGGTGTTGCTATTCGTTCGGAAAAAGATGCAAATGCAAGAATTACATTGACTAAAAACCTGATTTGGGACAATGGTAAAGATATTAAACGCTGTGAAGCTGGCGGTTCGTGTGTACCAGATCAGCGTTTAGGGGCAATTGTATTTGGAGTGCCTGCACTTGAGCATGAAGGGTTTGTTGGCTCTCGTGGTGGTGGTGTGGTTGTTGACCCATCTAAACAGCAAAAAACATGTACTCAGCCAAATGAACAAGGCTGTAATGCTCAACCTAATCAGGGTATTAAAGCTCCTAAATTAACTGCGAACAAAGGTTCATTGGCTGTAGAAATTAATGGTTTACCAAATCAACGTTACCAAATTGAATTTTTTGGCAATCAAAATGCGGCATCAAAAGAAGCTGAGCAATATTTAGGAGCAATAACTGTTGCTACAGATGCACAAGGGATCGCAAAAGCAAATTGGAAGCCGTCTGTAAAAGTTGCCTCAATTACAGCGAATGTAACTGATCACGTTGGAGCGACGTCTGAACTTAGTTCGGCCGTGCAAACTAAATAATAACAATAAGGAAAGCGCCTCAACCTGAGGCGCAGCATAGAAATATAGAAATGATAAAAGGGATTTGAAATGCCAAATTTAATGAAATTGAGTGTTTTAACACTCGCTGTATTAGGTAGCCAATTTGCGCTCGCGAATGAGTCTTGGTCACAAGACCGTCAATGGTTGTTAGGCGACTGGAATGGAAAACGCCAGCAATTAGAGCAGCAGGGCTATAAATTTACAGCTTCTATTATGAGCCAAAGTGCTACAAATTTAGATGGTGGTTACAACGACAGCAATACTTTTGAAAATGCTGCGCAACTTTCTTTAGGTGCAAACTTCGATTTAGAAAAAATCGCTGGATGGAAAGATACAACAGCGAGCCTAGTCGTGACTAAACGTGACGGCAATGCACTAACTCTCGAGCGTATTAAAGACCCACGTTCTAGCCAATTGGGCAATGCTCAAGAAATTTACGGACGCGGTAAAATCTGGCGTCTGTCTCAAGCGTGGGTGAAGAAGGGTTTTGTTGATAATACTGTACAGGTCAAATTTGGTCGTATGGGGATGTCAGAGGACTTTAATAGTTCTCAATGTGAATTTCAGAACTTATTGCTCTGCGGTGGGCAGTTAGGAAAATCAATTGGTTCAATTTGGTATAACTCACCAGTAGGTGTTTGGGCGACAAACGTTAAATATCAGTTTGCACCTGAATGGACTTTCGGGTTGGGTGTGTATGAAGTAAATCCAGACAACATTAAAACCGAATCAAATAGTGATGGTTTTAATCTGGATATGAACAATGTGAAGGGTGCAACCATACCGGTTGAGCTGGCGTGGAAACCAAAACTTGCTGCCTTTAATGGTTTGCCGGGTGAATATAAAGTAGGTGCACTGTATTCAACCGCAGAAGCCAATGATATTAAAACTGCCGGTAAAGTGCATGACGGAAAACAAAGCTTCTGGATTAATGCACAACAACAACTGACGAATAAAGGCCAAGATCCGAAACGCGGTTTATATATCAGTTTTAATGGTGTTGTAAATGATAAAGCAACTACCTTCGTTCAAAGTACGCAACAGCTTGCTCTTTGGTATAAGGGGCCGTTTGATAGCCGTCCAAATGATTCGATTGGTTTTGGTATAGCCAATTATATAGTTAATGACCGTGCTAAAGATAAGCAGATCGCAACAAATGAAAGTCGTGGATACTATAGCTATGATTCGATTGCATCTGACTATATTCCAATTCAAGACGACGAATTAAATGTCGAGTTGAACTATACCTACCAATGGTCTCCAGCCGTCATGTTACGTCCAAACATTCAATATATTCATCAACCTGCTGGTGTGAAAGAAGTCGATGATGCTTGGGTGGCAGGCCTGAGTGTAAAAGTTAATTTTTAACAATATTGATGGCTGGTTAGACATAGTTTAACTGGCCCAAATGCTTGAACTATTCGGGTTCAGTATATGTGGAGTAGGATCTATGTCTGAGTCAGATTCTAAGTTTCATATCTTATTCAAAATATGGTGTTTTATATTAGGTCTAGTTTTATTGGCTACTGGTGTTTTTTACATCGTAGGTGGTGGAAAGCTAGTATCTCTTGGTGGTTCTTGGTATTTCCTTATCTCAGGACTGTTTATAACCATTTCAGCAATTAGTATTTTCCGAAAAAAAGCGCTGGGCGTCTGGATTTTTGCAGCTGTTTTTGTTGGTACCGTAATCTGGTCATTTATTGATGCAGGCTGGGAATTTTGGCCGTTATTCTCGCGGTTAATGTTTCCTGCTGGTCTTTTTGCCGCACTGCTATTTACCTTACCTTCAATTCGACGTTACCAATTTCAAACGAGCTTGGCATCTTCATCTTATGCTGTAGGTGGATTAGTTGTTGTGGGTATGTTGATTGCGCTCTATCAAATGTTCCAACCGCATCCAACAGTAGCAAGTTCAGGTGAAAAACTACCTTTAGTACCAGTTGATCCTGCTAAAAAACAGGTAAATTGGGAAAATTATGGTAATGATGCAGGCGGTAGCCGCTTTGTTGCTCTCGATCAAATTAACCGAGATAACGTTCATAAACTAAAAGAAGCTTGGCGTTTTAGAACAGGTGATTTCACAACGGGTAGCGGTAATGGTGCTGAAGACCAAATGACACCGCTACAGGTTGAAAATAGAGTCTTTTTATGTACACCACATAACAATATTTTTGCGATAGATGCTGACTCGGGCAAACAACTCTGGAAAGCTGAGGTGAACTCTACAGCTGATGCTTGGGAACGTTGCCGTGGTGTTGCATACTTTGATTCAACTAAACCGCTTGTACAACCAACTTTAGCGGGTGCAAATGCAGTAACTACGGTTGCAACCAATACAGCATGTCCACGCCGTGTATATACCAATACACCTGATGGTCGTTTAATTGCAGTCAATGCAGATAACGGTCAGCGCTGTGCTGATTTTGGTGTAAATGGAACGGTTGATTTGCTAGAAGGTCTTGGGGCTGGAACAAAAGCGCCACGTTTTGAAGTGACTTCTGCACCGACTATTGCGGGTACAACCATTGTGGTGGGTAGCCGTATTGCCGACAACGTAGCCGCAGATATGCCGGGCGGTGTTATTCGTGGTTATGATGTGATTACGGGTAAACTTCGCTGGGCATTTGACCCGCGCAATCCAAACCCGAACTATGTACTTAAACCAGGTGAAACCTATAAACGTAGTTCGGCAAACTCATGGGCTGCAATGTCATATGATCCGCAAATGAATACGGTGTTCTTACCTATGGGTAGTTCATCTGTCGACATTTGGGGTGGTAACCGTAATCCGTTAGATCATAAATACAATACTTCTGTGTTAGCACTTGATGCGACAACAGGTAAAGAGAAGTGGGTATATCAAACTGTTCATAACGATTTATGGGACTTTGACTTACCAATGCAACCGAGTCTAGTCGACTTCCCATTAAAAGATGGTACGACAAAACCAGCTGTTGTTATTGGAACCAAATCAGGCCAATTCTTTGTTCTTGACCGTGTAACGGGGAAACCGCTGACTAAAGTGATTGAACAACCAGTTAAACCTGCCAATATCCCGGGTGAACAATACAGCTTAACTCAACCTCGTTCAGTTGAAATGCCTCAAATTGGTAATCAGACTTTAACTGAATCAGATATGTGGGGTGCAACGCCGTTCGATCAACTGATGTGTCGTATTAACTTTAAGTCAATGCGTTACGAAGGCCTCTTTACTGCACCGGGTACTGATGTTTCATTAAGCTTCCCAGGTTCTTTGGGCGGTATGAACTGGGGTAGCATCGCTTTTGACCCGACTCATCGTTATATGTTCGTGAACGATATGCGCCTTGGCTTATGGATTCAATTGATGGAACAAACTCCAGAGGACATTAAGATTCAGGCAAATGGTGGAGAGAAAGTAAACACAGGTATGGGTGCTGTACCAATGAAAGGCACACCGTATAAAGTGAATAAAAACCGCTTTATGTCAGCACTAAGCATTCCTTGTCAGAAACCACCATTTGGTACGATGACTGCGATTGATTTGAAAACTCGTCAAATTGCATGGCAAGTACCACTCGGTACGGTTGAAGATACTGGACCTATGGGAATTAAGATGGGCTTAAGAGCACCGATCGGTATGCCAACTATTGGTGGTCCGATGGCAACTCAAGGTGGTTTGGTTTTCTTTGCTGCAACACAAGACTACTATTTACGTGCATTTGATTCATCTACAGGTAAAGAACTGTGGAAATCACGCATGCCAGTAGGTAGCCAAGGTACTCCAATAAGCTATGTTTCACCTAAAACGGGTAAACAATATGTGGTTGTTACCGCGGGTGGAGCACGTCAATCACCAGATCATGGCGATTATGTGATCGCTTATACTTTAGAGTAATAATTAAATGAGGCAAAAGAGAGAATTTCTCTTTTGCCTTTATCTTTAATATATTTTTTATATAAATGCATAAAAGTAAACTCTACATTTTTAACAAGATAGCTTTACCAAATAGTAAAAAAATGCTTGAAGTTATTGTCAAACTTAAAATATTCCTAAAAGTAATTCATCTTGAACACTAGACACAGTCGAACTATTAAGCATTTTTTTATAATGTTTTACCTATAAATAAAAGACAAGTATTTATTAAGTTTTGTTTAACTTAACGTTGTGAATTTTAATTAGAAATAAACATTATCAAGTTTTTGATAGAAAAATTTAGGTTATTTTTGTTGGAAAAATGAGCGTAAATATATACTTATATTATATTTATATAATTTATTGGGTTGCGTTAGAATGGTCGTCGCAGGTTATTACTATCCAGTAATAATTTGTATTTCAGGAATTTAAGCTCTTTTTAGCTTAAGGCTCATCGCAAGATGAGCCTTTTTTTATGACATGACGAAAGCTATTTTTAATTACTATTAAAATAGCCTAAGTAAAATTAAGCGAATAAATGCCGATGAGAATCACAAAAAATAGTCTTTAATGACAAGAAGTATATGATTTGTTAAATTAAAGCCACTTGATAATAATAGGTGATGTAATGAGATTTTTGGTTCTTGCAACTTTATCTGGTTTAGCTTTGATGGGTTGTGCTTCTGTTCAGCAAGCACCGAATACACAAGAGACAATTCGTTATGCTTCTAGCCCATGCTTTGGCGCTTGTCCGATTTATTCTGTAGAAGTAACACCTACAGGTTTAATTCGCTTTGAAGGTAAACAATACACTAAGGCTATAGGCGTTAAAGAAATTCAAGGTAGCGTAAAAGATTATAAAAAACTTGCAGATGATCTAAAAACTTATCGCCCTGAAACAGGTACACAATCAAAAACTGCGGGTTGCCAGCAAACAGCGACCGACATGTCTAGCTACTACATTACTTGGATTCAACCTAATGGCACAGAAACTAAATTAAGCCATTACACAGGTTGTATCTCTCCAGCAAATAATAGATTGAACAAAGTAATGGAAAAACTACCTGAACAATTAGGCATTAAAGATCTAATTTAATGATAAAAGCCCCAAAATCTTGGGGCTTTTTCTTGTTAAGAAGAATTATAAACTTAAAAGTTTTACTTTAAGTATTCCTAAACAAATCAGCGTATAATACATATTATAAAAATGTATATTGTAAAGCGTGGTTATATGTCAAATATTGTCTATGCCTTTTTGGGTGGTTTATTACTAGGCATCGCAACAGTTGGATATTTATATATAAATGGCCGTATAGCCGGAATTAGTGGTTTGCTTGCTCAAATCATTAATCCTACTAAAGATACTTTTAAAAGTTCTGCATTCTGGTTTATTGCGGGACTTGTGCTTACACCTTTCATATATGGTTATTTTTATCACCCTGAAATTGAAATTAAAGCCAATTCATTTGCACTTATTCTAGCAGGTGTACTTGTAGGCTTTGGTACTCGGCTTGGATCAGGCTGTACAAGTGGCCATGGCATTTGTGGTATGAGCAGGCTATCAAAACGCTCGATGATAGCGACAGCAGTTTTTATGTTTGCTGGCATATTAACGGTTTATATCATTCGTCATGTGTTGGGGTAGTCTTATGAAAAATATTTTTGCTTTTTTATTTGGTAGCTTATTTTCATTAGGTTTGATGATCTCTGGAATGTCTAATCCAGAAAAGGTGTTAGGTTTTCTAGATATTTTTGGGCAGTGGGATATTAGCTTAATGTTTGTAATGTTAGGTGCTATTGCTGTGGCATTTATTCCATTTCAAAAGGCTATAAAAAGTCCTAAAACACTCTTTAATGAACAAATTCAATTACCAACAAATACACAGATTGACCAAAGGTTAATTGTGGGCGCTTTTATTTTCGGTATAGGCTGGGGAATAGCTGGTATATGTCCAGCGCCTGCTTTAACGCTTATTGGGTTAGGACATTTTGAAGCGCTTTATTTTATTGTCGCAATGTTATTAGGAATGTTTATTTACCGAATTTTAAATAAAGGAAATTAAGCCTATGCAACAACCTCTAGTAAAAGATTTTTTTGATGAAAACACCAATACTTTTAGCTATGTTGTTGCGGATTTAGCGACTCTTCAATGCACTATTATTGATAGCGTGCTTGATTACGATGCCGCATCGGCCACTACAAAAACAACCAATGCTGATCTGATTGTCGATTATGTCTTGGCTCAAAACTTCAAAGTACAATGGATTTTAGAAACCCATGTACATGCCGACCATATGACCGCGGCTCAATATTTAAAATCTAAATTGGGCGGTACAATTGCGATTAGTCAAAAAATCTCGGTAGTACAAGAAACATTTTCGGCTATCTATAATTTTGATTTTAAGAAATTTAATGAAAATCAGCCCTTTGATTATTTATTCGAAGATTATGAAAATTTCAAAATCGGGGAGATAGAAGCCTATAACATTCCTACACCAGGGCATACACCTGCTTGCTTAAGCTATGTGATTGATGATGCTGTTTTTGTCGGGGATACCTTATTTATGCCTGATTATGGTTCGGCCAGATGCGACTTTCCTAAAGGAAGTGCTGCCGAGCTTTATGATTCAGTACAAAAGCTTTATACACTTCCCGACAATATGCGCATGTTTCTATGCCATGACTATAAGCCTGAAGGTCGTGATGAATATGTCTGTCAAACAGATATAAAAACTCAAAAGCAAAGCAATATTCATTTAAATCGACGCGTTTCCAAAGAATCATTCATAAAAATGCGCCAAGAAAGAGATGCAACTTTGGCAATGCCAAAATTAATTCTGCCTTCAATTCAAATTAATATGAATGGTGGAAATTTTCCGGAACCTGAAGCGAATGGCATCCGTTATTTGAAAATCCCTTTCAATTACTTTTATAAATAGCCTAAGCATTTATTCAGGATCGTTCAATCTATTCAAATAGCCTAAGTAAATAGTAAAATTGACCCTATCAAAATAGCCTAAGCGAGATTTAAAGAACTTGTCTTAAATCCCGCGCAGTCTCTTGCAATAGGGGCAAAATATGTTGAATTAAATATTCTTCAGTTGTTCTCATGGTTGGAGAAACAATGTTTAAAGCAGCAACCACTTTAAAGTCTTGTCCATAAATCGGTACGGCGAGCGCATGAACTCCTAATTCGTGTTCTTCACGTGAATAACACCAGTCTTGTTCTCGAATCTCTTGTAGTAACTCTAGAAATTTATCATTTTCGACATGCGTATATTTGGTTAGACGCTGAAGAGGATATTTTTGGAGCCAGTCCAATTGCTCTTCTTGGCTTAAATGTGCCAGTAAAATTTTACCTGCAGATGTCGCATGAGCAGGCAGACGGTTACCCAAGTGCAAACCATATGGATTTACCCGGTCAGTTTGTTGGTGGGCAGCACTACGGGCAATGGTAATGGCTTCATAACCATCAAGTACCATCACTGAATAAATAAGGGAAGTCTGGTTAGTTAGAAGGTTTAATAAAGGCTGGGACACTTTTGGAAGCTGAGCTGCACCTAAATAAGCTCCTGAAAATTTGAGAACTTTAGGTGTTAAATAATAATAGTGACCATCTGACTCAAGATAACCTAAATATTCTAAAGTTAATAAATGGCGTCTTGCTGCCGCTCGGGTGAGTCCAGTTTTTTCGGCCGCCTTAGAAATATTTAAACGATGTTGATTACTGCTAAAGCTATCTAAAATTGACATACCTTTACCGATGCCAGCAATGTAATCTTCATGACGAATCGTTTTTTTATTGTCCTGATTCTGGATTATCCGTTCATCTTTACTCATTACTGATCCTTGTACGATAGAAGCTTAATAGATCAATTCGCTTTACTGAAAAAGTTTAATAATTTCATGTCGCAAAAATTGATGTCTTAAATTATCCCTTAAATCTTCGTGCCAAAACATACCCATTTTAATATTGGTTATCTCAAAAGGCAGAGAATGTAAGCGAATTGCAGCACTATAAGACAAATGCTGCAAAATCATACGAGGCATCGTAAGTATTGCGTCGGCTTGAGCTCCCAAAACTTGTAACGCTGTTGAGTAGTTTTGACAGCGCATAAATACATTTCTTGAAATTTTTTGGTGTTGGTTTAAATAAATATCTTCAAGTAAAGCGCCCGTACGGCGTGACGAAACACCAATATGTCGACCACTAATATAACTAGCTAAATCGACTTCTTTAAGTTGGCTGCAAATGACGAACTCATCTGTTACCAAATGGTCAAAGGTAATTTTTGGAGATAAATATTGTTCTAGGTCAATCACGAAATCGAGCTGCTGCGTCGCCAAGTCCGCCATGATGTGTTTTCGATCTAGCTTCATACTCACAAACTGCAAATCTAAATTAAGATTTTGAAAGTGTTGAGCTAACCTTGGAAGAATAATTGGCTCAATTTCATCATGCACGGCGATTTTTAAGTTTTTTAAGCTTGTTGGATCGAACACATGCTTCTGCTGGCTAATATTTTGAATGGTTAAAAGTGCTTGTTTCACAGTTGGATAAATCTGTTCTGCAAAAGGAGTGGCTGACATTTTATTGCCTACTCGTATGAATACATCATCTTCAAGTTGCTGGCGTAATCTTTGTAAAGCATGACTTGCTGCTGACTGGGTAATATTAAGGCTACTTGCGGCATTAGAAATGCTTTTTTGTTCATAAATCGCGATAAAAAGCGGATATAAATTGATATCAATCCGGTGGAAAAAACTTAGGTCTAGGCCATGTAGGTTATGAATATTATTCATGAGATGTTATTTAATAAAATCATTTCATTCATATTAAGTTTCAAGTTATGTTGATGTAAAGACCAGATAATGATGTGAAGGAAAAAAGAATGTTTGAACTTTCAAAGAAAGCTCAAGATTTTGCTGAGCGAACAAGAAAATTTATTTTAGAAGAAATAGAACCTGTCGAAGCAAAATTTTGGGAAGAGGTTCACGAGTTAAATCCAGATGGAAACTGGAAAAAGTGGCAGTGGCCGGAGCTTTTAGAAACTCTGAAATCTAAAGCTAAACAAGCTGGTCTTTGGAATATGTTTTTACCCGATGAAAAGCTCGGTGCTGGGTTAACAGTTCAAGAATATGCCCACATTGCCGAACTGACTGGTCGTAGTTTATTGGCACCTACGGTTTTTAACTGTAATGCACCTGATACGGGAAATATGGAATTGTTATGGCGCTATGGCAGTGAGCAGCAAAAACAGCAATGGTTACAGCCTTTATTGGACGGAAAAATTCGCTCGGTTTTTTGTATGACTGAACCCGACGTTGCTTCAAGTGATGCAACGAATATGCAAGCGACTGCGCTCATCGATGGTAATGAAATTGTTTTAAATGGCGAAAAATGGTGGTCGTCTGGCTTAGGAGACCCAAATGCTAAAGTCATTATTTTTATGGCACATACCCCAGATGAAACTAAAGACCGCCATCATCAACACTCTATGGTTTTAGTACCGATTGATACGGCAGGTGTTGAAATTCAACGTATGTTACCTGTATTTGGTGACTACGATGCACCGCATGGACATGGTGAAGTTCATTTTAATAATGTTCGAGTGCCTATTGAAAACTTTATTGGTGGAGCGGGGCAAGGCTTCGAAATTGCACAAGGTCGTTTAGGGCCGGGGCGTATTCACCATTGCATGCGCTGTATCGGAGCTGCTGAAAAAGCACTAGAACTTATGATTGATAGAGGCATGTCTAGAACGGCGTTTGGCAAAGAAATTCTAAAACTCGGTGGAAACCTAGAGCGTGTAGCCGATGCGCGAGTAGCCATAGATCAAGCTAGACTTTTAACCTTGTATGCTGCTTATAAAATGGATACTTTAGGAAATATGGCTGCTTTAACAGAAATATCTGCAATTAAAGTAGTCGCTCCAAGTGTATTAGAAAAAGTAGTCGATATGGCGATTCAGCTACATGGCGGTGCGGGCGTTTCAAGAGATACGCCATTAACAGGTTTCTTTGCTCAAGCACGCAGTTTACGTTTAGCTGATGGTCCGGATGAAGTGCATAAAGGCATGATTGCCAAATTAGAGTTGGCCAAACGTGGTTATGGTCGTCATAAGAAAGTATAAGTTTAAAGGAAGTGAATATGTCGGTAATTGATGTAGGCGGTGAAATACGTGAAGGTGAAGAGCTTGATATTGGGGCAGTTGAAAACTGGTTAAAAAACCAAGGTGTTGAGTTGGTTGGTCCAGCAGTCGTTACTCAATATACGGGCGGGGCGTCGAATTGGACTTATCGTTTAAAGTATGAAAATACCGATTTAATTTTGCGACGTCCCCCAAAAGGAACAAAAGCGAAGTCAGCCCACGATATGGCCCGTGAATATATGGTGCAGAAAAATCTTGCGCCTTATTATCCAGTGCTTCCTAAAATGGTTGCACTTTGTCAGGATGAATCGGTCATTGGCTGTGATTTTTATGTCATGGAACGCATTGAAGGCATTATTCCTCGTGCAAAATTACCGCCTGAGCTTGGTTTTAATGAAGATGATGTCCATCAACTTTGTGTAAATGTTATTGATAAGCTGATTGAGCTACATCAAGTTCCTTATGAAAACACGCCTTTAGCTGAACTAGGCAAAGGTGCAGGGTACTGCCGTAGACAAGTTGAAGGTTGGGATAAACGCTATGAAAAAGTCCGCACAATCAACGTTCCTTCATTTAAATATGTCCGAAAATGGCTGAACGATAATATCCCTCAAGACTCTACGACTTGTATTATTCACAATGATTGGCGTTTTGATAACGTGATTTTAGATCCAGAGCATCCAACAGAAGTGATTGGTGTTTTGGATTGGGAAATGGCGACCTTGGGTGATCCATTAATGGATTTAGGCAGTGCTTTGGCTTATTGGGTTGAGCCAACAGATAATATGATTTTTAGATCGACGCGCCGTCAGCCTACTCATTTAAAGGGAATGTTCTCTCGTAAAGAAGTCGTTGACTATTATTTGCAAAAAACAGGTCTAAAACCTCAAAACTGGGCTTTTTATGAAGTATTTGGTGTATTCCGTTTAGCCGTGATTGCCCAGCAAATCTATTACCGTTATTACCATAAACAAACCCGAAATCCTGCTTTTAAAGATTTCTGGATCGTGATTCATGCGCTACATATCCGAGCTTTAAAACTTATCGCACAGCAAAAATTGCAAGAATCAGAATTTGCTCAGCAATCTCTACAGAAAATACAGGGTATTTTAAGAAAATGACCACAATTTATCTGGTAAGACATGGTCAGGCATCATTTGGTAAAAGTAACTATGATGAGCTGTCTGAAAATGGTGAAGCTCAGGCGACTTTGTTAGGCCAATATTTTAAGCAAATATTGAAAGAACAACCTTATGTGGTTGCTGGAACTATGCAACGCCATGAGCAAACTGCAAAGCTCGCACTCAATGAATGTTTTCCAGATGCAGTAATTCATCATAATAATTTATGGAATGAGTTTAACCATCAACAGGTTTTTGCACGCTATGAACCACGTTTTGAACAACCTGAACTGTTAAAAACCGACGTAGCACAGGAACAGAACCCACGCGCTTATCTTGCCAAAATATTCGAAGGTGCCATTGGACGATGGACTGATGGTGATTTTCATCATGAATATGATGAGTCATGGCCGCACTTTAAAGAAAGAGTCGAAACAGCATTGCAGCAACTTTGTGATGAGTTAGCGAAAACTAAGCCTCGTTATGCAGTTGTTTTTACCTCTGGTGGTGTGATTTCTGTAGCAATTGGAAAATTGCTTGAACTGAGTCCCAATCGAACTTTTGCATTGAATTGGGCAATTGCTAATACAAGCCTCACAACTTTGCGTTTGGTTGGAAATGAAGCTCAGGTTTTAAGTTTAAATGAACATCATTTTATAAAAGCTGAGCGGCCAGATTTACTGACATGGATTTAAAATAAGGATAAAAACATGGCAAAGACAATTTTGATTACAGGTGCAAGTTCTGGATTGGGCGCAGGTATGGCGCATGAATTTGCAGCCAAAGGTTATAACTTAGCGATTTGTGCACGCCGTTTAGATCGATTAGAGACTTTAAAAACTGAACTTGAAAATGAGTATGGTATTAAAGTCATTGCAAAAAGTCTGGACGTTACCAATTACGATCAGGTTTTTGAAGTATTTCGCGCCTTTAAACAAGAATTTGGCTCTTTAGACCGAATTATTGTAAATGCGGGAGTCGGAAATGGCCGTCGTATTGGTAAAGGTAATTTTGAAATTAACAGAGCCACAGCTGAAACAAACTTTATTTCTGCTTTAGCGCAGTGTGAAGCTGCGGTTGAAATTTTCAGAGCACAAAACGCCGGTCACTTGGTGGTGATGTCATCCATGAGTGCGATGCGTGGATTACCAAAGCATTTATCGACCTATGCGGCAAGTAAAGCCGCGGTTGCTCATTTGGCTGAAGGTATTCGAGCTGAATTATTGGATACGCCAATTAAAGTCTCAACCATTTTCCCAGGCTACATTCGTACTGAAATAAATGAGGGTGCTAAACATCTTCCTTTTGAAGTAGATGCCAAAACGGGATGTAAAGCTTTGGTCAAAGCCATCGAAAAGCAACCTGTAAAAGCTTATGTGCCGCAGTGGCCATGGTTACCAATGAGTATTGCCATGAAGGTCTTACCTTTAAGGTTAGTCAATAAATTAGGCTAAAAATAACCCCCTAAATTTTAGGGGGTTATTTTTTGATAATTAAAACTTTTTGGTGTAATTCACAAATAAACGGTCTTCACCAAAGTCATTGCCATGTTTTACGTTGTAATCAATACGAATGTATTGCAGAGCAACACCTTTTAAGAATGGCTGCTGAAACGCATAATTTAAAATTACATTCGACTCAGTTTCATGGTTTTTGTCGCCATTGGCTGCTTTAAAGTCATGTCCATAAACATATTTCACCATCGCATTTAAGCCCGGAACATAATCTTTAAAGTCGTAGCCGTACATCACATGGTAAGACTTTTCATCTTCTTTAAAGAAGCCCGTGGCATTCCAGTTAATGAAATACGTCTCTGGTAAGAATCCATCTGGTAGTGGGTAGGCTGACTCACCGATAATCTGTTGGTAACCTAAACCAAAGGTATGGTTTTTCACCTTGACAGTTTCAAGTACGCCGATATTTTGAGCATCAATATCAAAAGTGTTGCCATCATCTTTTGCATTGAAGTATTTAAACTTAGATGTTAAGGCAAACGTTGGCTGCTTCCACGTGTGTTCTAGCCCAACATAGTGTTTGTTGTAGAGGTCTTCTAAATTACCAAAGTAGTACTCGCCTTTTAAAGACGGCGTGAATTGATAACGTAAGTCAATATAATTCAAACCATCAGATTCTTTGGTGATTCCATTTGCGGTGAACGAAAACTTTTTAAAGTCTTCTTCATTTCGTGGTGATACTTTTTCAACCCGACCAATTTCTGCATAGAGCTGATCTGAAAGTTGTGATTTTAAGTTGGTTCCCCAATATGAAGTAAGTAACTGACGGCTGGCATCGACTGCCGTTACAGGTAAATCTAACCAGAGTTCACCAACACTCAAAAGAGTTTTGTCATAGCCGAGTTTTAAGGACGCGCCGTATTTTAGATAGTCTGACGCTTGTGACTGGGTTTCTTTATTAAAAGGCAAAACTGTATCGGCGACATGTTTGTCTGAACTTAAGCGCACGGCGTATTGAACAGATGCATCGGCCCCAATCGTGATTGGCTTATCTGCTATGACTAAAGGGGTGTCGTGCATTTTCGATTTATAAAATAATGATGCTGCCTGAGACCAGCTGCCAGTATCTTTGAGTGCGTCATTATCATAGTCGCGGTTGATATAGGCATTTTTTAAAGTGAATTTCCATTCATCTTCAGTTTGCTGATTTGGATTTGCGGCCCATGAGTTGCTGCACATCAGTAATAAAGTGGCAACAGATAAAGTGCGTGGTTTAAAGCGGTGTAATGATTCCATAATCCATTTCCAAGATGTATGCCAGTCCTCGGCATTACTTATTTTGAAGATTTCGGTACTCTCTATGTGTTTAGACAGAGAGTACGTTTTGCGAATAGAGCGGTGTATTAATTTAATTTTTCGATTTTCATGCTTTCACTAAAGAATTTGCAGCCTTTGAAAAGTAAAATTAAAGCCAACACACAAGAGAGGCCACCCACAATAGATAAAGAAGAGCCCACCATTAACGGACTACCAAAAACTTTATCTGTGATAATTGCGACCAATGTTGTGCCAACACCTAATCCAATTAAGTTACTGACCAAAAGAAAGAGGGCAGAAAGACGTGCTCTAAATTGGTTTGGCGCTAACATTTGTAAAGCAGTTGCCGAAATCACCAGAGGGAAAGATGCAAAGAACATTGCAGGAATCAGTAAACTTACTGACAGCCAGAGCTGATCTGTTTGGGTAAAAAATGAAATTGGAATAATCAGACCAACAATACCAATCACACCCGTAATCATCGGTGCATCTTGGCGTCCTTTTTTAATAAACCAATCGTTTAACCAACCCGCACAAAATACGCCTAATGTGTTTGCAATTAATAGAATCGTGCCGAGCATGTAGCCTGTTTCAGTCGGCGCAAGTTGAAACTTTCGGATATAAAATGCAGGTGTCCAGCTAGTCAGACTGTAGAGTGCCATTGCATAAAAGGTAAAACCTAAATAGTGACAGGCAAATGTTTTGGAATGTTTTTTAATAAACTGAAGACATTGTGAGAATTTAACTTGGTCAACTTGTCCATTTTGGTTGAGCTGTTGTCCTTTACGTGCAGGGTCTTTAACAGTCAGAATAAATAGCAAACCAATAATGATGCCGGGTAACCCTACTACAAAAAAGGCAATTTGCCAGGCTTTAAGTGCACCTAATAGAGGAACTTGAATTAATGTCACACCTTTAAGCAAGTTAATAACATAACCGCCCACTAAAAAGGCAATACCACCACCTAAAAAAGCGCCAATTGAATAAATCCCGACAGCACGACCTAGTTTGTCCTTACTAAACATGTCGCTAAACATCGAGTAAGCGGCTGGAGATAAAGCAGCTTCACCCACGCCTACGGCCATACGGCTCAAGAACAGTTGAATAAAGTTTTTACTTAAACCACAAGTTGCCGTTGCTAGGCTCCAAACAATAATCCCGATTGAAATCAGTTTTGGTCGTGAAAAACGATCGGCAATATAAGCGAGAGGTAAACCCATTACGGCGTAAAAGAGTGAAAAGGCGAGGCCATGTAACAAGCTAAATTGGGTATCTGAAAGTTGAAGATCGGCTTTAATGGGCTCGATCATAAGCGCCAGAATCTGACGATCAATGAATGAAAATATATATGCCAACATACAAAGTGTGACGACATACCATGCATACGCATTGCTTTTCTTTTGTGTCCTTTCAACAGCGATATTACTTTGGTTCATACACTTAATCCTTATGTATAAAACGCTTTAAAAAATTGATATCCAGTTTTTATTGTTCCTCAGAAGTTTTCGATATTTCCCCCTTCAAACTGAATAATAAATAGACTGGAAATGAGTAGTTTGGCCTTGTCCAGACCTGAAAAAGAGTGTCTAAACCCATTTAAGAGATAATTGGGATGTTAAGATCATGGAATTATTATTTTCTTTTTATATGTAAAATTCCATTACTTCTTGAGTATGTTAGAATACCTAAAAAGTATGTTAAGTAAACATATACTAATAATTTAATGAGATAATAAATTGATTATATTAGTTTTTTATTATTTTTAATAAGAGAGCAGCTAAAAAAGATAAATTTTAACTGCTTAAGTGAGCTAATTTTTCATCAAATGAAGTAATTAACTTGAGGGCATGAGATCAAATAATTTTTTTAACTGATGATTTAAATTATGAAGCTCATCTTCTGAGAAGGCATTTAGGATGCCTGCCAAAGTGACCACACTAATCTGATTAATCTGTTCAACCAGCTCAACTCCTTTGGCGGTTAATTTCACCATCGAGATCCGTTCATCGGTAGTAGAAGAGTAGACCTCAACAATTCCATCTTCTACCAAGCGATATACAGCCTTAGTTGCCGTAGTTAACTTTAAAGTAGAAAGATTGGCAATGTCAGTAATACTCGCTTCACCCAAGGCATTGGTACTTAAAATGATTTTACGACGTGTATTATCAATACCTAGTTTTTTTATTGATTTTTCAATGAGTTGTGAGTATTTTCCATTGACTTGGGAAACCCAAAAAAAAGGGAAATTTTGAATACTCGACGGTTCTTTATTAGGAAGAAATTGTTCTAAATGATCAAGCATAGCTAAGCAATAACTTAGTAAAAAAAGGGTAATTCTATTATAAACAAAATTTTGCATATTTCCTTGAACGCACATTAGAAAAATTACTTGACAATTCCATTAAATTTTCTGATATTTTAATTAATGGATAAAAATACATGGAAAAGTGAATGAATATTATTAGCCAAAGTGTGCACAAAGGAAGTGGCAAGCTCAAGGTGATGGTGAAGGACACTATAGATATTCAAGGTCTAAAAACCATTGCTGGCAGTAAAGCTTTATTAGAAGTTGAACCTGCGCACGATGATGCAGAGGTGGTTAAAAACATCTTAAAAGCTGATTGCGAAATTATTGGCAAGACAAATTTGCACGAATTGGCTTTTGGAATTACGGGCATTAACCACGCTTTTGGTACATCAATTAACCCTAAATATCCTGAACTTATTCCGGGTGGCTCTTCAAGTGGTTCAGCCGCAGCAGTTGCAGCAAAGCAAGCTGACTTTACTTTAGGGACAGACACAGGTGGCTCAATTCGTATGCCCGCTGCGTGCTGCGGAGTTTTTGGTTTAAAACCGACTTTCGGTCGGGTAAGTCGCAAAGGTGTATACCCACCGTCAAGTTCTTTAGATTGCGTTGGTCCTTTTGCAAATTCAGTCGAGATGATTGAAAAAGCCATGCAAATTATTGATCCAACTTTTAAGCCGGCTGAATGCACTCTTACACCAAAACTTGCAGTGCTCGATGTCAAAGCAGATGAGATTATTTGGAACTGTATATATCAAGCATTTCAAAAAGCAAATTTAGAGACCGTTTTAGAAAAAGTTGAACATTTTGAAGCAGCTTATGATGCAGGCATGCAGATTATTAACTATGAAAACTGGCAAGCTTTTGGTGAGTTAACTCAAACAGGCTTAATTGGTTCTGATGTAAATAATCGTTTATTAAAAGCAGCCCACACCACTTTAGAGCAAGTAAAGCAAGCAGAAGTTGTGAAAGCGCAGTTGACCCAAGAACTCGATGCTTTATTAGAAAAATATGATGCATTGGTTCTACCGACACTTCCACAAATTCCACCAAAAGTTTCTGAAGCTGAAAACACGGTCGCTTTTTTGAACCTAACCGGTTTAGTTCGACCATTTAATTTATCAGGACATCCAGCTATTTCAGTGCCACTTGAAACCAGTGAAGGCTTGCCTGTGGGCTTACAGTTCGTATCAAAGCATCAAAAAGATGAGCAATTATGTGCAATAGCTAAATTTTGTGTTGATGCAATGCAATAAATTACAAGGAGTTAGATGATGAATAAGTTGTCTAAAATGGAGTTTGCTTCTCAAGACAAAGCAGTTGACTTAGATGCTTTGTGCCAAGAAATTCGTGAGCGTGCCTGTGCAGGTGAGTTTGATAATCAGGCCTATGTAAGCCAAGACATTATCGAAAAACTTAAAAAAATTGGTGTTTACCGTGCTTTGGTGCCTAAACGTTTTGGTGGTGAAGAATGGTCACCACGGCAATTTTGTGAGTTGATCGAGACTTTATCTAAAGCTGATGGTTCAGTGGGTTGGGTAGCAAGTTTCGGTATGAGTCCTGCGTATTTAGGAAGTTTGCCGGAAGAAACGCTGAAAGAGTTGTACCAAAACGGGCCAGATGTCGTATTTGCCGGAGGTATTTTCCCACCTCAGCCTGCCGAAATTACCGATGAAGGTGTGGTGGTGCGCGGACGTTGGAAATTTTCAAGCGGCTGTATGGGCGCTGACATTGTTGGCGTGGGAATTTCACCTCTTAAAAACAATGAAATGCAAGGTTTACCACGCATGGCCGTGATGCCTGCCAACAAAGCCAAAATCGAAATGACATGGGACACTGTTGGCCTAAAAGGTACCGGAAGCCATGATTTGGTGGTTGAAGATGTATTGGTCGAAAAGAAATGGACCTTTGTACGTGGCGAACCTTCAAAACTCAGCGAGCCATTTTTTAAATATCCATCACTGTCTTTAGCGACTCAAGTATTAACCGTGGTGGGTATTGGTGTTGCAGCTGCCGCATTAGAAGAATTTGAAAAATTAGCACCGGGTAAAGCATCTATTACGGGTGGGTCAGAAATTGCAAACCGCCCAGTGACTCAATATGAGTTTGCTCAAGCTGATGCAGAGTTTCAGGCGGCAAAGTCTTGGTTTTATCAAACCATGGATATTGTCTGGAATGAAATTATTGCTGGTCGTGAAGCAACTGCTGAACAGATTAGTGATATGCGTCTGGCATGTACACATGCAGCTCGCGTTTGCGCCAAAGTGACCCGAAAAATGCAAATGCTCGCGGGTATGACAGCGATTTATACCAACAATCCATTTAGCCGTTTTGTAAATGACACCAACGTGGTGACCCAACATGCCTTTATGGGTGATGCAACTTTACAAAATGCAGGTTTAGTCAGTTTCGGATTAAAGCCAACCCCAGGTTATCTATAAGTTTAAATTTTGAAAAAGGAATATTGAGATGGAAGCTAAAAAACCATTACGCGTGTTGTTTTGCATGGGTATTAACCAGAACTTTTTTGATGCAGAACCTGCTGAAGCAAAAGCGGTTTGGGCAGCATTTGGTGAAATGTGGAATGGCATTCATGACCTACCTGGTGTGCATGTTTTTGGGAATCTTGATGATGACCAAAGCATGGTGGGTGCAAGTACGGGCTGGCCTTGGACCACTTATTTGCTTGCAGATGTTCCGGATATTGAGACAGTACATGCAGCTTGTAACTTGTTTAGAACGACCGTGGTGGGTGAAGGGCCATACAAACTTTGGAAATATTGCAAAGTTGAAGCTCGTGTTGGTCGTGAATTGATTATTCAACGTTAAGGCGACCGCAATGACTGACAAAGTGAATATTGCAGAGATTATAGAACGGCTAGAACAGTTGGAAGCACTCAATGCCATTCGTAACTGCATAAACCGTTATATGGAAATCTGCGACGAGCTCAATGCAAATACAGATCTTTATGAGTTGATGAATCTTTTTGATCAAGACTGTATTTGGGAAGGTATTGGTGAGAAATATTCCAAATCTTTTGGTCGTTATGATTCTTGGCAGTCGATTTACGACATGTTTAAAAGCTATACCCAAAAAGAATCTCACTTTGTTATGAATGCACACTTTGTAAATTCAGAACAAATTTATGTAAATCAAAATGATGCAAATGCTTCATGGCTGATGTTGCAAACTTCAACTTTTCAAGATGGCCGTAGTCATCTGAATGCGGCAAAGCTCAAGGTGAAGTTTCAGAAGCAAGCAGATGGAACATGGAAAATTAAACATTTCCAAACACAGAATATTTTCAGTCGTCCGGTATCGCATTGGCAAAGTGAAGCCGAGTTGCCGGTACCTTCCCAGGAATGACCCAGGACATATTTAAAAGGACTATTGATATGAACAGTATTATCCCAACGCATAACATTGGCATTGATTACGATGCTTTAGTTAAAAGTGACCGTGCCCATACTTCTCTTTATAAAGATGAACGCATTTTTGATGAAGAAATGGAAAAAATCTTTTATAGCACTTGGGTGTGGGTTGCGCATGCCAGCGAAATTCCAGAAGGCGGAAGCTATAAAACGATTAATATCGGTAAACAACCTGTGGTTGTGGTGCGTGACCGTAAAAAGAAAGTCCATGTACTTTTAAACCGTTGTCGTCACCGTGCAGCAACCGTATGTGAACATAAAAAAGGAAAAACTAATAGTTTTGTATGTCCGTACCACGGTTGGAGTTATGCACTTGACGGTAGTTTACGTGGTGTGCCATCTCCGGAAAGCTACGGTGATTGTTTAGATAAATCAGAATTACCACTGGTGAGTCTACGGGTAGAAGAATATAACGGCATGATCTTCGCTTCATTTAAAGAAGACATTCAACCGCTTGAAGAGTTCCTTGGGCCAGCAAAAAAATGGATTGATCTGTTTATGAAACAAGGTGCGGGTTATCCAATTAAAGTGTTGGGTGAACATCGTTTCCGTTTCCCGGGTAACTGGAAAATCCAGCTTGAAAATACCACCGATGCATATCACTTCCCGCTGGTACACAAGTCATTCTTAAGTTCTGTAGATGAAAAAACCGAAGAACTCTTTAACTTCGAAAACCAGCCGGGCTTTGTTGAAGACTTAGGTAATGGTCACAGTGTCATGGTGATGATTCCTGAACTGGTCGATTTAGAAGAAGACTTAATGGAGCGACCAATTCAAGAGCGTTTCGAAGACTTGGCTCAAGCTTTGCGTGACGAAGGGCATGAAGAGTTAGAAGTACGCCGTATTGTTCGAGCAGTGGGTGGTTCTGGCTTTAACTTAAATTTATTTCCGAATATTGCATGCTCAATGGCGTTCTTCCGTGTGTTACAGCCAATTTCAGTTGCTGAAACAGAAATTCATCACTCGGTGATTACGATGGATGGCGGTCCACAAATTGCCAATCAATATCGTTTACGTTTGCATGAACATTTCCAAGGTCCATTTGGTTTTGGTACGCCAGATGACTCTGAGGCTTGGGAACGCGTACAACATGGTGCCAATGCCGGTAATGATTTATGGATCATGCTCAACCGCGGTTTACCGGGCGAAGTTAAAACTGAAGATGGCTTAAAAAGTGATGTCAGTGCTGAAACAGGTATGCGTGCAGCATATCAGCAATGGAAAAAGATGATGACAGCTTAAGGAGAGAGCAATGAATATGAATCTGCAATTATTAAATGAAGTCACTGCTTTCATCTGGGCTGAAGCAGATATGTTAGACCACAGTGAATACCGTGAATGGCTCAATTTATGGAATGAAAAAGGTGTTTATATCATTCCGATTGACCCGAACCTCACAGACTACGAAAACAACTTAAATTATGCTTATGACGATAATCATATGCGTAAGTTACGGGTAGAGCGTCTCGAAAATGGTGAGGCAATTTCTACGGCACCAAAGGCAAATACGGTACGCAGTATTTCGCGAGTACGAGTGATTCAAGATCAAGATGATGAAATCGTTTTACGCTGTGCTCAAAATTTACGTGAATTTCGTAAAGAAAACCTCAAGCATTACACGGCCGATATTACGTACCATCTAACCCGTGATGCTGATACTGGTTTTAAAATTAACCGTAAAATCATTAACTTGGTTAACTCAACCGATACCTTGGCTGGTATTAGCTACATTCTTTAGGAGCGGTAACATGAAACAGGTTGTTTTAGTGACAGGTGCTGCTTCTGGACTCGGTAATGTGATTGCTGAATATTTTGCGAGCCAAGGCCATCAAGTGATTTTGTCAGCCAGTACGCTTGAAAAAGCCGAAAATGCTAAGGCACAAAGTCAGTATGCCCAAAATATGTTTCCTTTAAAGCTGGATATTTCGGTCGAGGCAGATTTTCATGCAGCGGTGCAATGGATTGAAGAGAAATTTTCTAAACTTGATGTGTTAATTAACAATGCCACCGTCACCAAAGCAACGCCTGTATTAGAAATTACCGCAGCCGATTTTGATTGGATCACGCAAGTTAACCAACGCGGCACCTTTCAAGCTTGCCAAATTATTGGCCAATATATGGCTAAAAAGGGTTATGGACGCATCATTAATATGGCGTCGTTAGCGGGACAAAATGGCGGTACTGCAACAGGTGCACACTATGCGGCAACCAAAGGTGCCATTGTGACGTTAACCAAAATCTTTGCCAAAGAGTTTGCGGCAAAAGGGGTGACAGTCAATGCGGTTGCACCAGGACCGATGGAATCACCAATCGTTCATAGTGTAGTGCCAGACGAAAAAATGGAACAGTTCATCCAGAATATTCCGGTTAAAGCCTTAGGTAGTATGCATTTTATTGCTGAAACTTGTGGGTTGCTTGCGAGTCCAAATGCGGGGTTTGTGACTGGTGCAACATGGGATATTAACGGTGGTTTATTCATGCGTTAAGCCAATCGCTTAACCATGAAAAGGGAGTTAAATCATGACTACACTTTATGATGTTGTCGTTAAAAATCGCCATGTGGAAGGTGGAAATATTGCAGTTATGGAGTTTGAATCTGCAACTTCTGCTGCATTACCAAAGGTTGAACCCGGTGCACATATTGATGTGCACTTACCAAATGGTATGGTGCGCCAATATTCACTTTGCCAAAATCCAAATGATGAAGGTAAGTTTCGCCTTGGAATTTTACGTGACCCTGAATCACGTGGTGGCTCAGTCTCGGCTTTTGATGAAATTAAAGATGGCATGCAAATTCAGGTGAGCGAGCCGAAAAACTTATTTCCACTTTTAAAAGCCAAACACAGCGTATTGATTGGCGGTGGAATTGGAATTACGCCGTTAATCACGATGGCCTATCAACTTGCACACGAAGGCGAATCATTTGAGCTTCACTACTGTGGCGCTAGCCCTCAAAACTGCGCTTTTGTTGATGAAATTAAAAATGGTGAGTTAGCAAAATATACAACCTTCCATTTTAAATCTGAAGGTGCAAGCCACCGAGCATTTTTTGAATCTGCTATTAAAGATATTGACCTTGAGAGCCATATCTATACCTGTGGTCCAGTCGGTTTCATGGATTGGGTGATTAACCTTGCAACGACTCACGATTTTCCTGAACAGCAAATCCACAAAGAATATTTCCAAGTTGAAACAGACATCTCTGGAGATTCATTTGAGGTGGTGGCTGAGCGTAGTGGAAAAATCATTATGGTTGAAGCTGGCGAAACCATTTTGCAGGCTTTGGCTAAAGAAGGCATCGACATCGAAATGTCATGCGAGCAAGGCGTATGCGGAACCTGCATGTGCGACGTGATTGAAGGCGAACCTGATCATCGAGATGTTTATTTTACTGATGAAGAAAAAGCCAGCAATGAACAAATCTTGGTGTGCTGTTCACGCTCTAAAACACCAAGACTAGTTTTAGATATCTAATGCTCTCGCGATTTATATGGATGTATGAGAAGGTTTAGGAGAAGATGATGAATGTATTACAACAAATAGATGAGTTTACGGTCGATCCACTACAGTTCCGACGAGCATTAGGAAATTTTGCAACAGGCGTTACCATTGTTACTGCACAAAATGCACAAGGTGAAAAAGTAGGAGTCACTGCAAATAGTTTTAACTCGGTATCACTCGACCCACCACTTATTTTGTGGAGTATTGATAAAAAATCGTCAAGTTTTTCAGTATTTGAAGAAGCGACACATTTTGCAGTCAATATTTTATCGGGTACGCAAATTGAGCTGTCTAATAAGTTTTCGAGACGTAATATTGATAAATTTGCAGACACCAATTTTCAACTTGGTGCAGGAAGCTCACCCATTTTAGAAAATTGTTCTGCGGTGTTTGAGTGCGAACGTTATCAAGTGATTGAAGGTGGTGACCATTGGATTATTGTTGGTAAAGTGGTTCGTTTCTATGACCAAGGCCGAAGCCCACTGGTCTACCATCAAGGCGCATATTCTTGTGTCATGCCGCATCCAAGCCTTCAAGTTAAACAAACTGAACAGAACGGCGTAGACCAAACACATTATGGGCACTTATATAATAATGTCTGCTACTTAATGAGCCGTGCTTTTAAAGCTTATCAAACAGACTATATTCCTAAGCAAATGGCTTCTGGTTTCCGTACTAGTGAATCACGTCTTTTACTGGTTTTAGCCAGTGGTACTGCCTCAAGTAAGGAAGATTTACCGCGTGATATTGCTATGCCAATGCAGGAAGTTGAAAGGTCGGCTGAAATCTTAAAATTTGAAGGATTATTGGTCGATCACGATAATTTGTATGCACTGACCGAGAAAGGTAAACAAACGGCGCAGTATTTGTTTGATATTGCCGATAGCCACCAAAATGAGGTGTTTAAAAAGTATTCTGAGGAGCAAAAGGATATTTTTATTACCATGCTGCGAGACTTTGCAGGAGTAGCATAAGTCCCATTAAGCTGATAAATTGAATTGATTTATCAGCTTATTCATATCTAGCTGACTATCATCAAAACAATTCCAAGGATAAGGAATTTTTGGCACACAATTTGTTTATCAATAAAACAAGATTGCAAATAAGCCAAGACAGTGCACCACCGCAAACGCAAAATTTTGAGCGGTGGCACATGTATAGAGAGGTAAGGGATGAACCAATATGTAAGCGATGCATTACTCACATGGACGCACCATATTAAAAATGTGTGCGGCAATTTTGAAACCGATTTTGACGGAACTCGTAATTTATTCATTGGTGAAGTTCAGTGCTTTTTATTGGGTGATACCGAAATTGCTTTTATTAAAAATAATGCCAATAAAATTGTCCGGAAAGCCGATGAAATCGATCGAGTGAATAATCGTTTTTGTTTTTTGATTTTGCAGTATTCGGGAAAAATGCTGCTCGAGTATAAAAATGAAACCTTAAGCCTAAATGAAGGCGATATTGTGTTGGTCGATCCGGTCGAAACAATTTCGATGTATCCGCAGGGATTAGTCAGCCAGATTTCAGTCCATCTCTCACGTGAAAAATTACTTAAAGAAAATATTAGTACCGAATATTTTGGAAAACTAATTACGCAAAATATGAGTGGTTTTTTACTCAAGAATATTTTGAAAAATATGTCTGCTGAAAACATCAAACTTTGGTATGCAACTGAAGATGGCAATGCTTTTGAAGATGCACTGATTGCTCTAATCAAACCCACAATCAATTATAAAAATGTTCATAGCTCCAATAATCTGATGGAAAAAGCCGAGCGCTATATTATAGAAAACTTAGCAAAACCCGATTTAACCCCTAAATTAATTGCAGAGCATATTGGAGTATCACTACGACATCTCTACCGTTTATTCCTTCAAGAAAACCTATCTATTAACAAATACATACAGCTAAAACGCCTAGAAAAAGTCAAAGCGGATTTGCTTGATAAAAAGAACAAACAAAGCTCGATTACCCAAATTGCCTTGAAGTGGGGTTTCTGGGACGGTGCTCATTTTTCAAAAATCTTTAAAAAGACCTATGGTATCTCTCCTAAAGAGTTTAGAGAGGGTATGACAGTTTAATTTTTCATCTTTGAATGTCATTTTTAGACAAATACGACGTCATTCTTGAACAAGCTAGCCCTATGTAACTGTGTTGAAATTAAATTCATTAGAGCAGGTTAGATAAGCTTAATAACCATAAAACTATTAAGTTAGTCTAATGAATTTCACTCACAAGAAGTGCATTTTAACTGTCTGATTCAGATAGTTCAGGGATAGATGATAAGGATGAAACCAATGCGTAAACAACGATTATTGAATGACATACAAAAAATACTGGCACTTAACTTATCAATCGCTGCAAGCTTTTGGGGACTCAATACTCAAGCGTTTGCTCATGGTGGCAAGGCTGACATGGTCTCACTTTATCAGAACATGAGTGAGCAAGGCGCTAAAGTTGTTAAAGATGACTTTACCAATACCTATACAATTACCAAAGGCTCTATGGTAGTTAGAGCCAAGCCAAACTCAAATCAGGTTTTAGTGAATGGCAAACCTTTCAAGCTCAGCGTGCCTTTATTAATTAAAGATGGTAAACCTGTTATTGGAAAAGATTTTTTTAACGAAGTTTTCCAGTCTGGGTTAGATCAAACTTTTAAAGTTGAAAATACCTTTCACCCGCTCAATAGCTTAAATTCTGATGAAATCCAAAAGACATTTGATGTGATTAATCGCTCGAAATACGCTTATAAAAATATGCGTTTTGCTGAGTTAAAGCTTAAAGAACCTGAAAAAGCCAAAGTATGGGATTACTTTATTAATCACAAAGAATTTAAAGAAGATCGTATTGCCTCATTTATTTTATTAAAGGGGAGTCAAGCAATTGAAGGTGAAGTTAATCTTAACACTCAACAAGTCACCAAATGGAATGTACTTAAAGACACTCATGGAATGGTGTTGCTCGATAACTTTGAAGCCGTACAGCGTGTAATTGAGACAAGTAAAGAATATCAAGATGCGTTACGCAAACGCGGTATTACCAATGTGAAGAAAGTGATTGCTACACCGCTAACTGTTGGATATTTTGGCGGTAAAGATGGTCTGGACAAACAACTCAATATATTAAAAGTCGTTGCTTACCTAGATGTAGGAGATGGTAACTACTGGGCGCATCCAATTGAAAATTTAGTTGCTGTAGTCGATTTAGATAAAGAAAAAATTATTAAGATTGAAGAAGGCGCAATCATTCCTGTGCCAATGGCAAATCGACCTTATATGTCGAATAAGCCAGTAGCAAGTAAGCTAAAACCACTCAATATTTCTGAACCTGAGGGTAAGAACTTTAGCATTACCGGTCAAACTATACATTGGGGGAATTGGTGTTTGCATGTGGCGTTAGACTCTCGTGTTGGCTTACAACTTTCAACGGTGACCTATAAAGATAAAGGTGTGAAGCGTAAAGTCATGTATGAAGGCAACTTGGGTGGAATGGTGGTTCCATATGGTGATCCTGATATTGGATGGTACTTCAAATCTTATTTGGACTCTGGCGAATATGGTATGGGAACACTTACCTCATCTATTATTCCGGGAACAGATGCACCCGACAACGCTGTTTTACTTGATGCCGTGATTGCAGACTACAAAGGCCAGCCACAAGTGATTCCAAATGCCATTGCTGTATTTGAACGTTATGCAGGACCTGAATATAAACATCACGAAATTTTTGGCAACCAGGATGCGAGTGAAGCTCGCCGTGAACTTGTGGTGCGCTGGATTAGTACGGTGGGAAACTACGATTACATGTTTGACTGGGTATTTTCCCAAAATGGTGTAATTGGAATTAATGCGGGTGCAACGGGTATTGAAGCTGTTAAAGGCGTTAAATCACGCACCATGCATGACAGTACCGCCAAAGAAGACACCAAATATGGAACTTTAATTGACCATAATATTGTGGGTACAACCCATCAGCACATCTATAACTTCCGCTTAGACATGGATGTAGATGGGGAAAACAACAGCTTTATGCATATGGACCCTGTGGTGAAAGCCAATGACAAAGGTGGTGTTCGTACAAGCTCAATGCAAATTGACAGTAAAGTCATTACGAATGAGCAAAATGCAGCTGAAAAGTTTGATCCATCTACCATTCGCTTACTCACAAATTTCAACAAGGAAAATAAATTAGGTAATCCGGTTTCTTACCAGCTCATTCCTTTTGCAGGTGGAACACACCCTGTGGCGAAAGGAGCCAATTTTTCTAAAGATGAATGGTTATTTAAACGTTTGAACTTTATGGATAAGCAAATTTGGGTGACTCAGTACAATCCAGACGAACGCTATCCTGAAGGGAAATATTCAAATCGTTCGACTCATGACACAGGGTTAGGACAATTCATTGGCAACAATGAAAATATTGAAAATAAAGATCTTGTGGTGTGGATGACAACAGGTACAACCCATGTGGCACGTGCTGAAGAATGGCCAATTATGCCAACAGAATGGGTAAATACGCTCATCAAACCTTGGAACTTCTTTGACAGCACCCCGACTTTAAACTTGGGTGAAGAAGAGCAAAACACACAGCACGACCATCAATAAAAATGTGAATAAGCCAGAATGGGTAACGAATCGGTTACCCATACCTGAGCACGGTTAGACCGTTCGCAAAAAAGGAATTTCTCAATGAAAAACTTATTTTCTCAGGTTGTGAGAGGAACTTTCTTTGTCTCATTTTTTTCAACTGTGCATGCTGGTGAGCTTGAAATTAAACCGACTTTTGAAGCAACTTTGGGGGCTTTTAGTAGCGGTAAAAGCTATAACGGTGAAAACCTAGATGATGAAAGAATCAATTGGCAAGAAGGTCATCTTAAATATGGTGCAAAAGGACAATACACCTTCAAAAACAATCAGCTCTATGCAAGCTTGAGCGGTATTAGCTCGGCAACATTTGGTGATGGAGACGCAGGCCAAAATAGTAATGGCAAAGAACGTAAAACAGATGTGAATGAATGGATCATTGGTTTTAAAGACGGCAACAATAAAGATGAGTTAACGACCTATGATTTAAGTATTGGTCGACAAAATATCGTGATTGGTGACGGGTTCTTTATTGCGGGTGATGCATTAAACCTCGGTAAAGTGCCGGCGGATGGTGCACTCGATCGGGGCGGAGCATATTATCTAGCAGCTCGTCGAAGCTTTGATTTTACAAGTTTGCTTCAATACAAACCGCAAGAGAATACAACGCTAAAGTTGGCTTATTTAAAATCAAATAACAAAGCACAATTTTCACCTGAACTCTTTGTGACTGATCTGATGTATCAGCTTAAAGATAAGGGCGTCGGGTTTACCTATTTAAATGTATTAGACCTTGAAGATGCTGAACAGGTTTCAGGGCGCGAAGATCTTAAGAATTATGCTTTACGCTTGAGTTATCAACCTTTACCAGAGCTACAAGTTAAAACTGAGTTTGTAGTTCAAGATAAAAAAGATAGTCACGAAAATGCTGGTTATTTGGCACTGAACTATAGCTTTTTATCTTCAAAATATACGCCCTCATTAGGCTACCGTTTTAGCCATTTTTCAGACCAATACGACCCTATGTTTTATGGAAATACAGTCGGCTTTGGTACATGGTTTCAGGGCGAAGTTGCCGGAAACTATGCTGGTCCATTTAATAAAAATGCAGATATTCATCAAGTTTCTTACATGATGAACTTGAAAGAAAATTTTATGCTGGGTGCTTTGGCCTATAAGTTCAAAACAGTAAATAAGTCTTTAACTAATGTAGATGGACATGAGCTGGATGTCTTTTCAGTCTGGTCGGTCAATAAAAAATTCAACGTGATTCCTTTAGTGGGACTTTATAAACCAAAACACGATATCCATAGTGGTGGTACTCAAAACTACAATGACAAGACCAATGTATATGCGCAGTTAATTTTGCAATACATCTATTAATAGATCCTTTTAAATGAATTGAGAGAAATAAAAATGAGTGAAGTTCAGATTTTACAAAGCGTGCAACAATTTATGGCACGTCAACATGGACATTTTATTGATGGAAAATTAGTTGCTGCCGAGCATTTAGATAAAGTGGATATTGTGAATCCATCGACTGAACAAGTGGTTGCTCAAATTAGTATTGGTAGTCAACAAGATGTCGAAAGCGCCGTTAAAAGTGCTGAACATGCTTTTCAAAATGCTTGGACTGAAACTACGCCGTATGAACGTGGCGTTAAACTAAATAAGTTAGCAGATTTAATTGAGCAACATGGTGAAGAACTTGCTCAGCTCGAGACGTTGTCTACAGGAAAACTTATTAATATTTCACGACATCTTGAAGTCGCACAATCCGTTATTTTCTTAAGATATTTTGCGGGTTGGGCAACCAAAATTAATGGTCAAACCATGCAACCGTCTATTCCTTCTATGCAAGGTGAAAAATATACGGCCTTTACTTTAAGACAACCTATTGGTGTGGTTGCAGGGATTGTGCCTTGGAATTTTTCACTGATGATTGGTGTTTGGAAAATCGGTTCAGCTTTAACCACTGGCTGTACCATTGTGCTTAAACCAAGTGAGTTTGCCAGCTTATCTTTATTACGCTTAGCTGAACTTGCGATTGAGGCAGGTATTCCAGCCGGTGTAATTAATGTGGTTACGGGTAAGGGGGATACAGGGCAATATTTAATTGAGTCACCACTCGTTAAGAAAGTCTCTTTTACAGGTTCAGTACCAACAGGTATTGCGATTGGTAAGCTCGCGATGAGCAGTGATTTAACCCGTGTAAGTCTAGAGCTGGGCGGTAAAAATGCCATAGCCGTTTTGGCTGATGCAAATATTGATGAGATTTTACCAACTTTGTTGCAAGCAACTTTTGTGCATCAAGGGCAAGTTTGTGCATCTCCAGAACGGTTTTTTGTACACCGTACAAAATATGATGAATTGGTAGAAAAACTCTCTAAAGCTCTCTCTGGTTTCAAAATTGGTTCGGCTATGGATGAGGGAAGTATGTTTGGTCCACTCTCTAATCAGCCACATTTTCATAAAGTGAAACATTATTTAGATATGGCTAAAGCCAACAACCAGATTATTGCAGGGGGTGAGGCTTTAGATCAGACAGGGTATTTTGTACAACCGACTTTAATTTCCTTTAAAAATACGGATGATCCTTTATTTTCAGAAGAAACTTTTGGTCCAGTGGTCGGGGTAATGCCATTTGAAACTGATGAAGAGCTTATTCAGCTTATGAATCAGTCGCGCTTTGGTTTAACCGCAAGTATTTGGACAAATGACTTATCGAAAGCTTTGCGATTAATTCCTAAAATTGAAGCAGGTACTTTGTGGGTTAATATGCATACATTCTTAGATCCATCAGTTCCATTTGGTGGTGTGAAAGCTTCAGGAATTGGCAGAGAGTTTTCAGATGCATTTATTGAAGATTACACCGAATTAAAATCAGTCATGATTCGGTATTAAACTAATAAAGAGGTTTGTCATTTTTATAAATAACAAACCTCGTTTTTTAAGATCAGTTGAACTAAAAACTAATAATTTAACGTGATAGTTTGCTGGGTCGCTTGATCGATTTCTTTTTGACTCACCGCATCATCTTTACATTTATAACTTTCAAATAAAGGGAGCTGATCTGCAAAGTGGGCATCAGGTTTTCCATTTTGATTGATAAAGCCACTTTGTCCTGGAGCTAAAATCGAACACATGGTGACTTGATTTGGATTTAAGACCACTCTAAAAGTAGCGCTTCCCGTATTTCCATAAGTGCTGAGGTGTTGTTCATGCGATGGATCAGCCCAAGGAATGCCTACCGAATTTTTGCTGGAAAAGCCCATGGTTGCCACCGGAATTTTCCAATCATTCGGGTCGGTAGAGTGATATTGATTTGAAAGTTCATTCAGCGCATTTTCTAAAGCTTTTAATACGACTTCATCTGCTGTTTGTCCTTTTAAGAAATCAACATCCTGAGGAACGCTTGCCTGTTTTCCTTGTAAGGAATTCCAGATTAATTTTGATGCACTCGCTGGCTGGGCACTACGCGGATCATTATTTACCGGATAAAGTGTATCGGTATAGCGCTTATAAATATTTTCTGAAAGGTTTGGTTTGAGTACCAGTTCAATCATTTGATTAAGCCATGCACGTGTAATTGCTGGTGCTGCACCTTGATAATATTTCGCCTCGCTATCAGGGCGTAATTTAAGATCCCAATTGGCAAGTAATGGCGCGACTTTTTTGGCTAACGGTGATGCCTTGGGACTTTGTGCAGCTTTGACCATATAAGGAACAAAATAACGCGCATTTAAATCAGACCATGCAGCCGTTTTATTAATTTCCCAAATTTCTTGCTGACTCAGTTTTGCTTTACTTTCTAAAGGTTCAATTAGTTCATTGACCCGATCTACATAAGAAAAGTTTGACGAATCTGAGCGTAAACCTGCATAGGCTTTGTTATTCCAGCTTGTGACATAACCTTTTTGCGGATTGTATTCTTTAGGATTGTGTGAGAAGTCATAAAAACCTTGCCACTCCATTGAACCATCACCTTTAGCTGGAAGCTGAATATGCTGGTTTTCAGGGCGAATAGGTAAACGACCTAAAGCAGCCACACCGATATTATTTTTAGTATCGGCATAGAACCAAGTAATAGAGGCTGCGACACGTTTGGCTTGAGCAAGAAACTCATCCCAATTTGAGGCTTTCGCTGCATTTGCCCATCCTAATAAGGTTTCAATTTCTACGCCTTCCCAGCTACGTTTTTGCGCATACGCCGTATGGTTATTTTCATCCCATGTACTTACAAAGCCTTGTTTACTTTTATAAACATTTAAAACATGGTCGGCCTGATTCTTAACTTTTATTTTTACTTGCTTGTGTTCAAATGGAATATATGTCCCTTTATATAAATATTCCTTTGAATTACTTGGATTTAGGGTGAGTTGATAAACATCGTTAGTATCGAGTGAACCTACCGTCGAACCCCATGCGATTTTGCCATTAGTTCCAAATAAAATTGCAGGTAAGCCAACAGGAGTTATACCTGTCAAATTATAGCCAGCTCCATGTAAACCAATACTGTAAGTAATTGCTGGTGTATACCATCCTTGCTGTGGGCCATTATATAAAACTGCTTGGCCTTCAATGGTCTTATCACCTTTTAAGACCCATGCATTACTGGCGGTAGGTACACCATCTACAACACTTTTGCCTAAAGCAATGCGAGCTTGAGCTAAATAGATTTTGGCTGCCTTGTTTGAAATAGGGCTAATGTCTTTAAGTATTTGCTGTTGATGTGCTAAAAGCTGAGTTTTTTGTGCAGATTGAATAATAGTTGGGGCACTTGGGTCATCTAGCCAACGTAATTGTTGATAGACTTTAAGGCCTTCTTCTTGACCTTTTTCTTTTTGCAGTTGCGTGAGTAAATCTAAATTTGATACTTCCGAACTTGCTGAAAAGAAGCGATTTAAAATTAAGCCCACCCAAACCATAGCAATATCTTCCGGTTGCCATGTTGATGGTTTAAAACCATGATCTGTAAACTCTTTAGGCATAAGAGCTGAATCTGCTAAAACCTCTTTAACACGCTTATTAAAACCTGCGGCATAACCTTCAAAAATTGCTCGGTCTTCTGGTGGGAGTGCGGCGAGTTGCTGTTTAATATTTTCTGGATCAAAACGGCTATGTGTTGCAATATCATATTGAAGATAGTCGGGACCGAGCACCTCGGCCACTGTACCTTGTCCTGTACGTTTCGACATTTCCATCTGGAATAATCGATCGGTCGCTACCGAATAGCCATAACCGTAGAAAAGTCCATAGGTATCATTTGCATATACATGTGGTGTACCGAATTTATCGCGCTTAATTGTGATCTGCTTTTGTGTCGGTGTGGGGTCTAAACTTGATGAGGAATTACAACCCGCTAAAAGCGCACCTAAAAGTAATGTTCCATATTTAATTAAAGGGCGTGTAGGGTGAGGCCGAGAGTTCAGCATAGATATGTTCAATTTAGATATCCTTACTTTCATTATGATGTAGAAGTGAGCGATTTAAGAATCTTCTTAGATTCACGTCACGGATGAACAAGCCCTGTTCATGAATTTAAAATACTGTTATTTATCCATGTAATTTTCCATTACATTTGAGGTATATATTTATACCTTCTCGAACAAGTTATTTAATTTTCTATTTTGAGTAAATAAAAAAGGCCATGATTGGCCTTTTTAGAGATGAATAAAGTTTATTGATAGCGAAATTAGTTCACTAAAAAATCCTTGAGGATTTTATTAAAAGCTTCTGGTTGTTCCACATTGGAAATATGTGAGGCATCTATTTCTGCAAGTTTTGATTGCGGAATACGTTGCTGCATAAACTCGCCATCTGCAACTGTCGTTACAGGGTCTTGGGTTCCAGCAATCACTAATACTGGAATTTTGATGTCTTTTAATTGCTCACGGACATCCGCTTTAGCCAAAGCCTCACAACAATTGGCATAACCTATTGCGCTGCCAGCACTTAAGTCGTTACACAGGTTGTTGACAATTGAAGCATGACTTTGGATAAAGGGATTTGTAAACCATCGCGAAGCTGCTGTAGCTGCGATCGGTTGTAAACCTTGCTCACATACTAATTTTGCACGGTCAAGCCATGCTTGTTCTTGTCCAATTTTAGCGGCAGTATTTGCCACAACCACATGACTAAAACGGTCAGGGTAGTGAATTGCCAGCCATTGACCGGTTAAACCACCCATTGAAATACCACAAAAAGCAGCTTTGCTAATATTCAGATGATCCAGTAAGCGGACAACATCTTCACCTAATTGTTCTACAGTGTATGGACCGTCAGGTGTAGAGGATGAACCGTGACCACGTGTGTCATAGCAGATCACAAAAAATTGATCTTTTAACTCATTAAACTGTTTTTGCCACATACCATAATTGGTGCCCAAAGAGTTGGAAAACACCAGAGCAGGGGACGACGGTTCGCCAAAAGTTTGATAGTTAATTTGTGCATCGGCAGATTGAAAAGATGGCATTTGTTTCTCCTTAAAGTGCTTCAACACGTTCAATAATCAAAGCAATGCCTTGACCTACACCAATACACATTGAACACAAAGCGTAACGACCGTCTGTTTGTTCAAGCTGGTTTAAGGCTGTGGTCACAAGGCGTGCACCTGATGCACCTAAAGGATGACCTAATGCAATCGCACCACCGTTTGGATTTACCTTATTGCTATCATCTGGCAAGCCTAAATCACGGGTCACGGCCAAAGCCTGTGCAGCAAAGGCTTCATTGAGCTCAATTACATCCATCTGCTCTAAAGTCAGGTTGGCTTGTTTCAGTAATTTTTTAATGGCTGGTGCCGGAGCAAACCCCATAATGCGTGGTTCTACACCCACCGCTGTTGAGGCAATGATCTTGGCACGTGGTTTTAAGTTGTAAGCTTGAACTGCTTCATCAGATGCAATCAGTAGAGCTGCTGCACCATCGTTAATGCCTGAAGCATTACCCGCAGTGACCGTACCCTCTGCTTTAACTACAGGTTTAAGTTTGCTTAAAGCTTCAAGCGTGGTCGATGCACGTGGATGCTCATCGGTATCAATCACAACAGCATCACCCTTACGCTGAGGGATTTCAACTGCCACGATTTCTTTAGAAAAAAAGTCTTTGGCTTGCGCGCTTGCGGTGCGTTGTTGGCTTACCAAGGCAAACTGGTCCTGATCTGCACGATTCACGTTAAACTGTTCAGCCACGTTTTCGGCAGTCTGGGGCATGGTGTCTACACCATACAATTCTTTAAGTTTAGGGTTAATGAAACGCCAGCCCATGGTGGTATCTTCAATCTTCTGGCTACGGCCAAAGGCACTGTCTGACTTACCCATCACATAGGGTGCACGGCTCATGCTTTCCACACCACCAGCAATCACCAAATTCGCTTCACCTGCTTTAATAGCACGGGTAGCAATAGCAATCGCATCGAGTGAAGAACCACACAAACGGTTAATGGTGGTTGCTGGTACCTGATAGGGTAGACCTGCAAGAAGTGCTGACATACGACCGACATTACGGTTATCTTCACCGGCTTGGTTAGCACAGCCATAAATCACATCATCGACCTGTTCCCAATCTACATTCGGGTTACGCTGCATGAGTGCTTTAATTGGCACAGCGCCAAGGTCATCGGCACGGACAGGTGCAAGGCCACCGGCATAACGGCCGAATGGAGTACGGATGGCATCAATGATATAAGCGTTTTTCATTCTAACTTTCGTCCTTTACTTCAGGCCTTTTTAGCCATTCTCCGTAAGTATTTCGCGGTGGCGACATGGATGTTGCCTCGTTGCTCAGCACAACAGGGAAGTTGTGTCTGAGTAACAAAGGTTTTTGGTTACTTTTTAAAAAAGTGACACGAATTAGCTGGTGGCATCTGGCTTAAACAGATAAGACCCCGTTGTGATGATTTATAAATTTTCATATCAACGGATAACATCACGGCTGCAATTTACTGTGATATCCGTAGGTCTGTTGCATAAGCGATACCTTACTTTTGAAAGGTCAAAAGTAACAAAAAACCTTTGTTTAACAGAGGAGGCTTCCTTGCCTCCCTGTCCAACGGGCGACATCCATGTCGCCTGTCACCATAGTGAATACTGTGTAATAGATTTTTGCTATGCAAACCTTACCCTTGAGTCGCATCAATCAAAGTTGCACCCGTTAAAGCCTGTAACTCATCAAAGCTAAGACCTTCCACTTTCTCAATCACCTTCAAACCATCTTTGGTCACGTCAATCACACAAAGATCGGTGTAAATACGGTCAACACATTTTTTACCCGTAACTGGATAAGTTAGCTCAGCCACAATCTTCGGCTCACCTTGCTTGGTCACATGATCTGTAGTGATAAATACTTTCTTGGCACCCACAGCTAAATCCATCGCACCACCCACAGCAGGAATCGCATCGGGTGCACCTGTATGCCAGTTGGCCAAGTCACCATTCGCTGCCACCTGAAATGCACCGAGTACTGCAATATCAAGGTGACCGCCACGCATCATGGCAAATGAGTCGCCATGATGGAAAAAGCTACCACCTTCAAGCATGGTCACAAACTCTTTACCCGCATTAATCAGTTCAGGATCTTCTTCACCTGCAGCTGGCGGTGGGCCAAAAGCCAATAGGCCATTTTCAGAATGAAGAAAAATATCTTTGTCATTCGGTAAGTAACTAGCGATCTTGGTTGGTAAGCCAATGCCTAGGTTTACATAGGCGCCATCTGGAATATCTTGTGCCACACGTTGTGCAATCTGGTCACGGCTGAGTTTCTGGTAGCTCATGTTATTTCTCCTTATTGCTTACTGTGCTGGCGCTACTTGTACAACGTGCTGTACAAAAATACCTGGGGTGATGATGTGCTCTGGGTCTAAACCACCTAGCTCAACCACTTCAGAAACCTGAGCAATAGTGACATCAGCAGCCATCGCCATAATTGGGCCAAAGTTACGTGCAGATTTACGGTAAACCAGATTGCCCCAGCGATCGCCCTTGTAGGCTTTAATCAAGGCAAAGTCCGCCTTGATCGGATACTCAAGTACGTAATCTTTACCATCAATCTCACGGGTTTCTTTACCTTCAGCTAAAAGTGTCCCAAAGCCTGTTGGGGTAAATACAGCACCTAGCCCCATACCAGCTGCCTGAATACGACACGCCAGATTACCTTGTGGTACCACTTCAAGCTCGACCTTTCCGGCACGGTACAGTTCATCAAATACATAAGAATCTGACTGACGTGGGAAAGAGCAAATCACTTTTTTAACTGAACCAGCCTTAAGCAGTTTCGCCAGACCATAATCGCCATTACCGGCATTGTTGCTGACAATGGTTAAATCTTTAACACCGAGTTCAATAAGACCATCAATGAGTTCAGCGGGTTGTCCTGCGGTACCAAAACCACCAATCAGAATGGTCGCACCATCTTTAATCTGCGATAGAACCTCGCTTAGTGAGGACTTACTTTTGTCAATCATGTGAGAAACCTTAGAGCATGAGGTAACGTGATGTTATTACTACCGCTAAAAATTTATTTAAATTCTTAATGGTAGTAATAAATGGAATAAATTTTGTGAGTCAAAAGCGAACTTTTAACTCACATACACTTTCAATTAAGCGCTAGCGCGACGACGTTCAACTTCAGTTGAAGGAGCGGCAGCAGCATCTTTAACAAGTTCGATGTTAAATGTGATGTGTTTGAAAGCATGATCTAAACCACGGCGTTGAATTTCAGCTGGGTCAGTTACATCAACTGCTGTTGCAACTAAGCCGTCACGAGTTGCGAAAGCAAAGTCGTCCCATAAGTACTCATCACCCTCAATGTTGAATTGAGTAGTCAGCTTGCGGTAACCCGGTGCAGAAACGAAGTAATGAACGTGAGATGGACGGTTACCATGACGGCCTAATTTGTTAAGAAGGGCCTGAGTTGTACCTTCTGGCGGGCAACCATAACCTACAGGCATAGTTGTTAATGCAACATACTTACCATCAGCATCAGTCAAGATAGTACGACGTAAGTTGAAGTCAGATTGAGACTTATCAAAGAATGAATAGTTACCTAAACTGTTAGCATGCCATACTTCAACTTTGGCATTTTCAATGATATTGCCATCAGTATCAGTTACTTTTCCTTCAATAATTAAGGTATCGATTTTGCCTGTTTCAGTACCATCATCCATACGCGCAAAACCAACAGATTCAGGTGCACCCGCTACATAAAGTGGGCCTTCGATGGTACGCGGTGTGCCACCCGTAACACCAGCTTTGGCATCTGCTTCATCTGCACGTAAGTCAAGGTAATGTTCAAGACCTAAGCCTGCTGCCAAAAGACCAAGTTCATTTGCTTGACCTGCATCCGTAAAATATTCCAAACCTTTCCATACTTCTGAAGGTTGGATGTCTAAGTCTTCGATGGCTTGAAATAAATCCCCAAGAAGGCGCACCACAATTTGTTGAACACGTGCATCAACTTCGCCTTTTGCAGTGTCGACATTCATTTGTTTTACAAGCGCATCAATTTGTTGACGGTTCATACTAAAGCTCCTTAAGTATGCAATACGGTTTTGGGTGGCAGCGTTGCGGGCATTTTATTTTGCTAGCGAATGGTTGCTGCCACGTTCCTTGTTACCTTCTGAATAATCTGCTTGGTTTTTAAATGGACTTCAGAGATCGCATTTAAAAAATTCTTTCTATTTACGAATCATCATCACGAACAGAAGATGGATGACGGTTAAGTGCCATCACTTCAATGTCCATGTATGGATAGAGAGGTAAACCTTGTAAAATATTGTGCAATTCTTCATTGCTCTCGACATCAAAAATACTAATGTTTGAGTATTGGCCTGTAATACGCCAGATGTGGCGCCATTTACCTTGTCGCTGTAAGTCTTGCGAATAGGCTTTTTCAACAGCCTTAATTTCATTCGCTTTGTCGGCTGGCATATCAAGTGGAATATGCACATCCATACGTACATGAAATAACATGGGAAACTCCTTATCCTGTTGCCTTAACGACGTAACTTTTCAACTTTATCTTCATCAATTTCAATGCCTAAGCCCGGAGCCGTTGGCAAGTGCAATTCAAAGTTTTCGTAACGTAGTGGCTCTTTTAAAATTTCTTCGGTAAGCAATAACGGACCAAATAATTCAGTACCAAACGCTAATGTTTCAAAGGTTGCAAACGCATGAGCAGAAGCCATGCTACCTACAGGGCCTTCAAGCATAGTGCCGCCATAAAGATCAATTCCAGCTAAGCCTGCAATTTTGGCTACTTCACATGCTTCGATCAGACCACCAGACTGTTCAATTTTTACGGCAAATACATCTGCACCATGACTTTTTGCAATACGGTATGCGCTGTCGGGACCAGTTAAAGCTTCATCTGCCATAATTGCGACATCAAAACGCTGTGTTAGGCGCGCAAGAGCTTCAGTGTTCTGAATAGCACAAGGCTGTTCAATTAAATCAATCCCGCCATCTTGTAGCTGTTGAATACCTTGAATACATTCCAGCTCTGACCATGCACGATTTACGTCAACACGTACACTAATATCTGCACCGAGTGCTTTTTTAATTGCAATCACATGATCAACATCGTGTTGCAAAGGGCGTGAACCAATTTTGAGTTTGAACGTGTTATGGCGTTTTAACTCAATCATTTTTCGAGCTTCAGCAATATCTTTTTCTGTGTCACCAGACGCGAGCGTCCAAAGTACAGGTAAACTATCACGCAGACGGCCGCCTAAAACTTCACTTAACGGCACGCCTAAACGTTTTGCCTGAATATCAAGTAGAGCAGTCTGAATGGCACATTTCGCGAAACGGTTACCATTAATATTTTTTCGAATCAGTTTTAGTGTTTGAGCAACGTTTAAATCTTTAACTGATGCGAGTAATGGTGCAAAGTAAGTATCAATATTGGCTTTGACACTTTCAGGACTTTCTTCACCATAGTTCAGTCCACCAATGGTGGTCGCTTCACCCCAACCTACAATACCATCCGTGGTCGTAATTTTAACGAGCACCAAAGTCTGAGTACGCATGGTAGTCACAGACAACTGGTGAGGACGGATAGTTGGAATATCCACAAGTATGGTTTCTATGGTTCTATACATGAAGTTTCAACTATTTCAAACTTGTTTACATACCATAGAAGAATGTAATAGCCTAAAATAGATATAGAACGGTATTTTAAGATACTAAAAAGGTATATTAATGGAATTAAGACATCTACGTTATTTTGTTACCGTTGTTGAAGAACAAAGTCTGACTAAAGCCGCAGAAAAGCTTTTTATTGCTCAGCCACCACTCACGCGTCAAATCAAAAAGCTAGAGGAAGAGTTAGGCATTGATTTGTTTGTGAAAGGCTCGCGTCCATTAAAGGTGACAGAGGCAGGGCTGTTTTTTTACCAACATGCTGTTCAGATTTTAACGCATACGGCTCAAGCAGCTTCGATGGCTAAAAAAATGAAGCTGGTCGAGAATGTTGTTAAAGTTGGCTATGTGAGTTCGCTTCTTTATGGACGATTACCGCAGGTCATTTATCTATTTAGACAAAAAAATCCTGACATTTATGTCGAGCTTATTGAATGTGGCACACGAGATCAGGTCGAAGCTTTAAAGTTAGGAAAAATTGATTTAGGTTTTGGCCGCTTACCAATTAGTGACCCAGCCATTAAGCGACTTCTACTTCGAAAAGAAAAATTAAAACTCGCGATTCATAAAAAACATCCTTTAAGTGAGTTCCAAGAATCAGGAATTTATTTATCTCAAATTATCAATGAGACAATTTTTTCTTATCCAACCACACCTAAACCGAACTTTTCGACTACTATTCAAGCTTTATTTACCAAATTAGGTCTTGTTCCTGCCAAACTGACTGAAGTCCGCGAAATTCACATGGCACTCGGTTTAGTGGCATCGGGTGAGGGTATATGTATTATTCCCGAAAGTGCCTGTGACATTGGAATGAAGAATTTAACTTATTTAAATATCTTGGATTTAGAAGCCTATAGTCCCATTTCTCTATCGATGCGTAACATGGACCAAAGTTCATACATTCCTAAAATCTTAGATTGTATTGAAGAGATCTATAGTCAAGAAGAAGTATCTAGAAATCTAAATTTATAACTTTTTAATACGTTTTAAATTGAATTATCATGTTATTTTAAAACTTTAAACCTATAGGTAATATGTAAAAGGAATTATTGAATGAGAAAAATTTTAGGGATAGCTTCACTTATTATGTCTACTGGTGTTGTACATGCTGAACAATTAAATGAACAAGAAAAAATTTCTCCGTATAGTGCGAATATTACTTTTGCTAGCCAATACATTTCACGTGGTTTTCAACAAACTTGGGGCAAGCCTGCATTACAAATTGGTCTAGATTATGCAAATCCGAATGGATTATTTGTGGGAACTTGGGCCTCGAATGTAAGTTCTAACTATTTGCGAGATGCTTCAGTTGAGTGGGATGTTTATGCAGGTTATATCAAAACTTTCGATAAGTTTTCGGCCGGAATGACGGTTTTTTATTACTACTATCCGGGAGCTGAAAGCACGCCTGAAACGGGGAATACAAGCTATAACTATGGAGAAATTGTGCCTCAAATTGGTTATGGACCTTTGACTCTTAAATATTATATTACCTATACCCCAGATTATGCAGGCTATAACTCCGATACGATGGGTGGCCCAGCAGGTAAACGTTCACGAGGAACAACTTATTTAGACTTAACTTTTACTCAGCCTATCAATGAGTCTTGGACTTTTAGTGCTCACTATGGTTATGAAAAAATTAAAAATTTTTCGGAAGCTAATTTTCAGGATATGAAAGTCGAGCTGATTAAAGATTTAGGGGATGGCTGGACTACTGGCTTAGCCTATACTAAAGCCTGGGATAAAGATGGGTTTTATAAGAAATATACTAATGGTGAACCCGATGCACCAATTTCAAACCCGATTGATTCGACATTTACTGTCTCAGTTAAAAAAGTATTCTAATTTATAAATAAAAAAGCCTGATGACTTTATTTTGAATAATCAGGCTTTAAATAGAAAATATATAAAAATTATTTTTTAATTAAATCGTAAGCCATTTTGGTGTCGTCCAGCTGAACAAGTGAAGCATGCCGAGCAGAAAGCGGATCTTTATTTTCAATTGCAGTTAAAATCGCTTTATGTCTAGGTAACGAATGGCCTTGTAAATTTGGGCGTAGACTGGTGACTTGAATGGATTGTTGTAAAGGTAAAACCAGCATTTTTGACATATAAGCCAATAAGTCATTATGCGTTGCTTTAGCAATTGCTAAGTGAAACTGGATATCGGGTTCTATAAACTCTTCAACTGTTGTCGCTTTTTCCATCCCATCATAGGCATGTTTAATGCGTTCAATATCTTCTTCGTTTGCCGTACTTGCCGCAATATAAGCCAGTTCTGGTTCCAAAACGCGTCGTACAGTAGAAAGGGTTTTAAAAAACTCATGTTCAGGCGTCGTTTGAATCAACCAAAATAATACATCCGGATCGAGTAAATGCCACTCTTCTTTAGGCCTCACCACCGTCCCAATTTTGGGTCTTGAGTAAGTTAAACCTTTAGCGTTTAAAACACGGATTGCTTCGCGAAAGACAGGACGGCTGACTTTATATTCCTCACATAAATCAACTTCACTCGGGAGTTTTTCATTTTCTGAGATTTCACCAGAAACAATTTTTAATCCCAATTGTTGAACAATTAATGCATGTTGGCTTTTGCTTGGAATAGGATTTTTATAGTCAGCTTTACTCATATTTCACTATTACGACATGTTGAATATCCTATGGTATAGATGACCTTGTGTTTTAACAAGATCATCTTTTTCAAGAATAAATATTAATGGGAATGGCGTGGAACTTCTGAGCCTCGGCAACCGACCAAGAAATCAAAATCACAACCTTCGTCTGCTTGTAGAACATGTTCTACATAGAGTTTGCGGTAGCCGCCAATAAAACTTGGCGGTGCTGGAGGCGCTAAATTCTCAAGACGTTGTTTAAGTTCTTCATCACTCACTTCTAGGTGAAGTTTTCCTGCATAGGCATCGAGTTCAATAAAGTCACCATTTTGAACTACGGCTAAAGGCCCGCCTGCCATGGCTTCTGGGGCAACATGTAAAACGACCGTGCCATACGCTGTTCCACTCATACGTGCGTCTGAAATACGGACCATGTCTGTAATGCCTTTAGCTAAAACCTTTGGAGGCAATCCCATGTTACCCACTTCTGCCATGCCCGGGTAGCCTTTAGGACCAGCATTTTTCATCACAAGAATACAAGTTTCATCGACATCAAGATCTGGGTCATTAATGCGGGCTTTATAATCATCGAAGTTTTCAAATACGATTGCACGACCGCGGTGTTTCATCAGTTCCGGTGTTGCGGCAGATGGTTTAAGCACCGCACCTTTAGGCGCTAAATTACCGCGTAAAATACACATACCGCCATCTTGTCGAATTGGGTTATCTATTTTCCGAATCACTTCATCGTTATAAATAGGTGATTGATGGCAGTTTTCCCAAATGGTTTGACCGTTTACGGTTAAAGCCTGTGGATGTGGCAAAAGATTGGCTTCACCCATGCGACGAATCACGGCTGGCAAGCCGCCGCTATAATAGAACTCTTCCATTAAAAAACGGCCTGAAGGTTGTAAGTCAACAATGGTTGGCATGCCGCGGCCAACACGGTTCCAGTCATCAAGTTGTAAATCAACCCCAATGCGTCCAGCAATTGCTTTTAAATGAATCACGGCATTGGTTGAACCGCCAATAGCTGCATTGACTTTAATCGCATTTTCGAAAGCTTCTTTGGTTAAGATTTTAGAAAGGCGTAAATCTTCATGAACCATGTCAACAATACGCATGCCAGAAAGATGAGCCAACACATAACGGCGCGAATCTACCGCTGGAATGGCTGCATTGTGTGGTAAAGAAGTGCCTAGGGCTTCAGCCATACACGCCATTGTAGAAGCCGTGCCCATGGTATTACATGTACCAGCTGAGCGTGACATACCAGATTCGGCAGACAGAAATTCATTTAAATCAATTTTGCCTGCTTTGAGTTCTTCATGCATTTGCCAAACGATTGTACCTGCACCAATGTCTTTACCTTTGTGCTTACCGTTAAGCATAGGTCCACCAGTCACTACAATGGCAGGAATATCACAGCTTGCAGCACCCATTAATAGTGCAGGGGTGGTTTTGTCACAACCTGTCAGTAACACCACACCGTCAATAGGGTTACCTCGAATCGCTTCTTCGACATCCATACTGGCTAAGTTACGGGTAAACATGGCGGTAGGACGCAAATTCGACTCACCATTTGAGAACACTGGAAACTCAACAGGGTAGCCGCCCGCTTCTAAAATCCCTTTTTTTACATGTTCTGCAATTTTTCGAAAATGCGCATTACATGGGGTGAGTTCAGACCACGTATTACAAATTCCAATAATCGGTTTGCCTTGAAACTCATGATCTGGAATTCCTTGGTTCTTCATCCAGCTGCGATACATAAAGCCATTTTTATCCGTTGTACCAAACCAGGCAGCCGAACGAAGAACTTGTTTGTTATTCATACAAATTTCCCTATATAGTATTACTATTAGAATTAATTAAATTAAAAATACACCATAAATTTTATTTTTAAAAGGTTTGAAATTTAAATAGTATTACTATATTTTAAATTGAAAGGATAATTTACGAGCAAGATGCTCTATAAGTAAATAATAGGAAATGGAGTCGAACATGGATTTCGAAAAGGATGTAATACGGACGGTCACGTTTAAGCTGATACCTGCATTAGTCATACTATATCTGGTGGCATATATTGATCGGGCCGCTGTCGGGTTCGCTCATTTGCATATGGGTGCCGATGTAGGAATTGGTGATGCTGCCTATGGTCTAGGAGCTGGCTTATTTTTTATTGGATATTTTCTTTTTGAAGTTCCAAGTAATTTGCTTTTAGACAAATTTGGTGCTCGTAAATGGTTTACCCGCATTTTATTAACATGGGGCCTCATCACCATGGCCATGGCGCTTATTCAAGGCCCTAAAAGTTTTTATCTCTTAAGGTTTTTACTAGGTGTAGCAGAGGCGGGTTTTTTTCCTGGTGTTTTATACCTAATTACACAGTGGTATCCGGTGCGACATCGCGGAAAAATCATGGGAATGTTTGTGCTTTCACAACCCATTGCCATGATGATTGCAGGGCCTTTAGCTGGTCTATTACTTGGAATGGATGGCATTGCAAACTTACATGGTTGGCAATGGTTATTCATTGCAGTCGGCTTACCTGCGGTTTTATTGGCTTTACCGACATTTCTCTGGTTACCTGATAACATTGATAAAGTGAAATGGTTAAGCATTGAACAAAAACAATGGCTTAAAAATGAACTTGTTAAAGATGAAGCCGAATATGACCAAACCCGACATGCCAATCCACTACATGCTTTAAAAGACAAACGCGTACTTTTATTGGCATTGTATTACCTACCAGTGACTTTAAGTATTTACGGTTTAAATCTCTGGTTGCCTTCTATTATCAAGCAATTTGGAGGCGGTACTGATCTTCAAATTGGGTTCTTATCTAGCATTCCCTACGTTTTTGGAATTATTGGACTCCTCATTATTCCGCGTAGTACTGACCGCCTGAACGATCGTTACGGACACTTAAGTTTTCTCTACGCCCTAGGCGCTTGTGCAATGTTTTTAAGTGGTTGGCTAAATTCTCCAGTTATGCAGTTGGCTGCTTTGGCCGTGGTTGCGTTCTGTCTATTTTCATCAACTGCTGTGTTTTGGACATTACCGGGCCGTTTCTTAACAGGCGCAAGTGCAGCGGCTGGCATTGCCTTAATTAATTCTGTCGGAAATTTAGGTGGCTATGTCGGGCCATTTGGCATCGGACTTTTAAAAGAATACACAGGAAATATGGCTGCTGGTTTGTATTTCTTATCTATCGTTATGCTTTTTGGCCTGATTTTGACTTACATCGTCTATGCCAAGCTCGAACGTCAAAAAACACAAACAGTGAATATTCAAAAGCCTTTGTAAGGAATAAAACATGCAAATTATTCAATTTGAAAATCGTGTAAATCAACGTGCTGTTGCCAAAGTAGAAGGCAACATGGCATATCCGGTTAAAAATATTCAATCGGTTCGTGATTTAGCACTTTTGGCAATCCGCAATAAAGTTTCGTTAGAGCAACAAGTTGAGACATTAGGGTTTGAATCAGAAACCTATGATTATTCATCTTTATTAGCTGACTTAAAGGTACTGCCGCCTTTAGACCATCCAGATCCAACGCATTGTTTAGTTTCGGGTACAGGTTTAACTCATTTAGGTTCTGCATCAGCACGCGACAAAATGCATCAGCAAAATTTAAGCGATGATAGCTCAGTGACCGACACCATGCGGATATTTCAATGGGGACTACAAAAGGGGCGTCCAGCACAAGGTCAGATCGGGGCGCAACCGGAATGGTTTTATAAAGGCGACGGTTCAATTGTGGTAAGGCCGGGAGCAGAGTTGCCTTTACCTCCATTTGCCGAAGATGGCGGCGAAGAACCTGAAATCGCAGGCCTATATGTGATTGGAGAAGACTTAAAGCCTTACCGAATTGGGTTTGCGCTGGGCAATGAATATTCTGACCATGTGATGGAACGTCGTAATTATTTATATCTGGCGCATTCAAAATTACGTTTTTGTAGTTTTGGTCCAGCTTTACGGACAGGCGAATTACCAAAACATTTAGTCGGAACCAGCCGTTTACGCCGTGATGGACAAATCATTTGGGAAAAAGAGTTTTTGTCGGGTGAGGACAATATGTGCCATAGCTTGGCAAATCTGGAGTATCACCACTTTAAGTATCAACAATTCTTAAAAGCAGGGGATGTTCATATTCACTACTTCGGTACAGCCACTTTATCTTTTGCCGATGGTATTCAAGCGCAAGTTAATGATGAGTTTGAAATCGAAATGAAAGAATTCGGTCTTCCCCTTAAAAACAAACTTGCTCATACACAAGCAGAGTTACCGATCGGTTCAGTTATAACACTTTAAGGAATTTAAAATGGTCATCGGACACAACTTTATTGGTGGTTCACGCAGTGCACAAAGTTCAACTTTATTAAAAAGTATTCATGCTACGACAGGTGAAGCTTTGCCTTATGAATTTCACCATGCAACTGAGCAAGAGATCAATCAGGCCTGTGAAGCAGCGAGTAAAGCGTTTAAGACTTACCGTCATACATCACCTGAACAGCGTGCTATTTTTCTAGAAAATATTGCCGATGAACTCGATGCTTTGGGTACAGATTTTCTTGAAATCGTATCACAGGAAACCGCTTTGCCACTTGCACGCTTACAAGGTGAGCGTGCCCGTACCAGTGGGCAAATGCGCCTGTTCGCTAAAGTGTTGCGCCGTGGTGATTTTTTAGGTGCCCGTATTGATACGGCTTTACCAGAGCGCCAGTCTTTACCTCGTCCAGACTTGCGCCAGATTAAAATCGGTGTTGGCCCTGTGGCAGTCTTTGGGGCAAGTAACTTTCCGCTCGCCTTTTCAACCGCTGGTGGTGACACTGCTTCGGCACTCGCCGCAGGTTGTTCTGTAGTGGTGAAAGCCCATAGTGGTCACATGGCCACAGCAGATTTTGTGGCTCAGGCAATCGAACGTGCCGTAGAAAAATCAAATATTCCAAAAGGTGTATTTAACATGATCTACGGTAATGGCGTAGGTGAACCTTTAGTGAAGCACCCTTTAATACAGGCTGTAGGTTTTACAGGTTCACTTCGTGGTGGTCGCGCTTTATGTGATATGGCAGCAGCCCGCCCACAACCGATTCCAGTCTTTGCTGAAATGAGCAGCATTAACCCGATGCTGATGTTGCCAGAAGCCTTAAAAAAACGTGGTGAAAAAATTGCGCAGGACTTGGCAGATTCAGTGGTTTTAGGCTGTGGTCAGTTCTGTACCAATCCGGGTTTGATCTTGGGAATAAAGTCAGCTGAATTTAGCCAGCTCATTAGCAACCTGAGCGAAATTATGGACGCTAAGCCTGCGCAGACTATGCTAAATGCCGGAACCTTAAAAAGTTATGCAGCGGGTCTTGAGCACTTAACCGAGCATCAAGGCATTGAACATTTAGCAGGTCAAACCCAGCAAGGCAATCAGGCACAACCTCAACTTTTTAAAGCTGATGTTGAATTATTGCTAGCAGGTGACCAGCTTTTACAAGAAGAAATCTTTGGGCCAACCACAGTCATCATTGAAGTTGAAGATAAAGCCCAACTCATTCAGGCCTTACAAAGCATGAATGGGCAACTGACCGCGACTTTAATTGCCGACGAAGCAGACTTAACAGAATTTGCAGATGTGGTTCCAGTTTTAGAGGAAAAAGTAGGCCGTTTACTCATAAATGGTTATCCAACGGGTGTTGAGGTGTGCGATGCCATGGTGCACGGTGGACCATACCCAGCGACTTCTGATGCAAGAGGTACATCAGTTGGAACATTGGCCATTGACCGTTATTTGCGCCCAGTCTGTTACCAGAACTACCCGCAAAGCTTATTGCCAGAGGCTTTAAAAGACAGCAACCCGTTGCAGATTTTAAGGTTGGTGAATGGTGAGATGACCAGAGAAGCGATCTAAAATAAAAAAGAGACCACAAGCTGGTCTCTTTTTTATATTCTGAAGAATAAATTTATAGCGGAGTAGGCAAATTAAGCACGACCTGCGCATCTTGAATAACATCTAAGCGGAGAATTATCTAGCGTAGATTTTATATATAAATAAGGTTAGAAAAGATGAAATATTTGTATTTTTCTAATTTGTAGAAAACTTATCTAGAGTAAAAAAACATAGAATGTATAGTTGTTTTTAAGAGTAATAAGTAAATTATTCATTACGATAACTTAAAAGTTAAAATAAATTGGTTCTTTTCATAAGTTTATTTAGCAATACTTCTAAAGAAAAATTTAAATTAAATAGATAATTTTCTTTAAACGATAACAAGAGAGTAAATTTAATGTACTAATGAATAAGTGATTGAAATTTCTAAAGTTTATTAAAATTTTAAATCATTAAGGAGCTACTTCTTTAACAATACCTTCTATTGTCAAAATTCAAATGAGAAAAACTCATAGATTGAATACTTTTACTCACTTTTTATTAAATTATATTTATGAGATTTTAGGGCTTTCCTGAGAAATGGATCATAATTGAAGAAATTCACACCATTTGTGACGAGAATATCTGGCTTACTTACTATTACAATGTTCAAAAGTTTGTTTTTATAGTAAATAGCTGGATAAAAGAACTCGAATTGGAAAAGAGTTTTAAAGGAAATGGGACAAATTAGGAGTGTCCATGAAAATTAAGCCATTGCCGCCAATGAACAGCTTAATTGTATTCGAGGCAGCCGCACGCCACCTCAGTTTTACAAAAGCTGCAAATGAATTGAATGTTACTCAAGGCGCTATCAGTCGACAAATTCGACAGCTCGAGGAATACCTAGGTAAGGAATTATTCTTAAGAGCTAATCGAAATATTTCCCTAACTCCTACCGGACTCCAATACTATCAAACGATCTATAGTGCTTTATTAGATGTTGCTCAGGCTACTGCTGAAATCAAGAAATGGCAAGGAGAGCATCAAATAACTGTGGCTACGACCAATGCTATGGCCGCTCTTTGGTTACTACCGAAAGTGGCTGCTTTTCAACAGAATAATGAGGGCGTAGATTTAAGAATTTTAACGACAGACAATATTTCAGATCTGCACAAAATGGACTTCGATTTGGCATTATTTTATTGCCGTGTTCCTCCAGCAGGTATGAGAGTTACTACTTTATTTCCTGAAGAGGTTTTTCCTGTTTGTAGTCCAAATTATCTTGCTCAATTTAAAGAAGATAGTTCTCCAGAAGAGATTTTTGGAAAAGCTCTATTATATCTAGATGATGCTCAAAAAGATTGGATTACTTGGTCAGAGTGGTTTGAAGCAGTAAATTATCCTATTGTAAAACCAAAAAATAGGGTGAATATCAATAACTATCCAATGCTTTTACAGGCGGCAATTAATGGTCAGGGGGTGGCTTTGGCGTGGGGTTCACTCGTGGATGATTATTTACAAAGTGGTGCTTTAGTTAGACCTGTTGAGACTGTTCTTCGTACTCAAGCAAATTTCAGTATGCTGGAACCAGCAGATAGGGGAGTTATTCCTTCTAGTGTTAAGCATTTCCGCAGTTGGCTGCTAGATCAATTACCAGGCCAAGTTGGGCAAAAGGGTTTAAATTAAAATTTAAGAAATAAAAAAAGAGCTCAATAGAGCTCTTTTTTTGGTACTTAATTTTCAATCACGAGTGGAACTTTCTGTTCTGCTTTTTCATCCTTATTCTGAGTTGCAGTTTTACAGAAATCAGGACGAATATGTTCTGGCATCATGACCCAAGCCTGAGGATCACGCCGTAAACTTTTCATAAGAGAAACACACATTATTCCAAGCAAAATAGAGATAGGAAAACCAGCTATTACACAGGCAGTTTTAATTGCTGATAGCCCACCAGCTAAAAGCAATCCGCCACTCACTAAGGGAATAATAGTGGCCCAAATTAAGCGAATAGTTACGGAGGGATTGGTTGAACCATTTGTATCTAGGAAACATAAAACTAGAGCTCCGGAGTTGGCTATAGTAATAATGTGGATAGATAACAATAAACACAGTAACGCGCTAAGAAACAGTGTAGTTGTATGATTGGTTGAGATATGGTCAAAGAATACAAATACCGCACGTGCAGGATCTTCTTTAGTTGCTTCAGCAATCGTCATCTCATGTTTAGTTGTTTTCTCTACAGGAGTAGTCGACTGTGTGGTAGGAACAACTAATTCTTGAGCAGCTGGTTGATGATTTGCTTTTTCGATTTTGAGCGCAGCACCACCAAATGCAGCAATCCAGATAAAGGTAAGTAATGTTGGAGCGGCAAGAGAACCTAGAATCACTTCGCGAATAGTGCGGCCACGAGAAATACGGGCAATAAATAAACCTACAAATGGACCCCATGTCATCCACCATGGCCAGTAGTAAGCTGTCCACCCACTTTGCCAACCTGAATCTTTTTGTGCATCACTCCACAAGCTCATACCTACGATATTTTGGAAATAATCGCCTAGACCTTCAAAGAATGTATTAAAGATAAATCTTGATGAGCCGATCAAGATAACAGCAATGACTAAGAGATAAGATAAAACCATATTGCCTTCAGCAATAAATTTAAATCCTTTACTAATTGCAGATAATAAAGAAAGAGTTGCTAAGACGCCTAAAACAAGGACTAAAACTAATTGGATCTTAACGTCGATATTAATACCAAAACTATGATTTAAACCCACATTTAGTTCTAAAATTCCCATGCTGACTGCTTGGGAGACACCAAAAGCAGTAATTACAATAGTAATGATGTCTACAAAGTTGCCAATAGGTCCATAAATTTTATCGCCAATAAAAGGATGTAAAATAGATCGACAAGCTAATGGTAAATCTTTACGGTAAGCGAAATAACCTAACGCTACGGCTGATAAACAAAATAGTCCCCATGGGTGTAATCCCCAGTGGAAGAAAGTCAATTGCATTGCCATTCGAGCTGATTCATCTGAAAGTCCTTTTGTAAAAGGATTACTTACATAATGACTGATTGGCTCTGCTACGGACCAAAACATAAGACCAATACCCATTCCGCAAGAGAAGAGCATACAGATCCACGCGATATTACTATATTCTGGTTTCTCGTCATCTTTTCCTAAGCGTATGTGACCATAACGACTCATACATAAATAAATTAGAAAAGCTAGTAACGCAGTAGCTAGGAGCAGGAGATACCATTTTGCATTCTGTAAAAGCACGTCTGAAATTAACTGGAAATATTCGCCTGCTTGCTTTTCTTTAAAAATACAAAAGGCGATAAAGATAAAGAGCAGTACTTTAGAAACAATGGTAACAGTTGGATTAAGCCCCTGCAGGGCTTTTGTTGTTGTACGCATAACTCCTCCTTGGATGCGCTACAAGCAGCTAAACCTTTAGCTGTTGAATTTGTATTTACAGAGTAATGAGGAGTACAAAGTTAGCTCAACCGATTTATTCTCACTAATGACTGAGTTTTTGTAATAGATTGATCAATTTTTAAATAGAGGAGACTAATTATTTGGTAGCTCAAATAATTCATAAAAATTTAGAGAAATATAATAAAAATAGGGATGCGAACATCCCTATTGTTTAGAATTAATTTAAGTTTCAGTTACATATCGAGTATCTGCTTCCGTTAAACTTTTCTCTTTAGGTTTCTCAACTGGTTTTTGCTCAGTTTTACAAGAATCAGGACGAACATGTTCTGGCATCATGACCCACGCTAATGGATCTTCCCTTAAGCTTTTAATTAGTGAAATACAGGTAATTCCTAAAAGAATGGATATCGGGAAACCTGCAATTACACAAGCTGTTTGAATAGCTGATAGTCCGCCTGTTAAAAGTAATCCTCCACCTATTAATGGGATAATAATGCTCCAAATGAGCCTAATAGCTACAGATGGGTTAGTAGCGCCATTGGAATCCAGAAAGCAGAGCACAAGTGTGCCTGAGTTAACTAGCGTAATGACGTGAATAGCTAGTAATAGACAGAGCAGAGCACTCAAGAATACTTTTGTGTTATGACTAGAAGCAAGATGATCAAAAAATACAAACACAGCTCGTGCTGGTTCCTTTTTAGTTGCTTCTGCAATAGTCATTTCATGTACGGGAGCTACTGGAGGAGGGGTCGCTTGTGAAGTAGTTACAACAACTTCTTGAGCAACAGGTTGATGATTGGCTTTTTCAATTTTGAGTGCAGCGCCACCAAATGCAGCAATCCATAGGAAGGTCAAAAGTGTGGGTGCGGCAAGTGAACCTAGAATGACTTCACGAATCGTGCGACCACGAGAAATACGTGCAATGAAAAGACCAACAAAAGGTGCCCAAGTCATCCACCAAGGCCAATAGTATGCAGTCCACCAATTTTGCCAACCTGAGTCCTTTTGTGCATCACTCCATAAACTCATACCTACAATATTTTGTAAATAATCACCAATTCCTTCGAAAAAGGTATTCAAGATATAGTGAGTTGAGCCAATGAAAATAATAATAAAGACTAATAAATAAGAAATGATCATGTTGCCTTCAGCAATGATCTTGAATCCTTTACTAATTGCAGATAATAAAGAAATGGTAGCTAAGGCACAAAGAATTACGACCATTACGAGCTGAATTTTGACATCTACACTAATGCCAAAAGTGTGATTAAGTCCGGTATTTAATTCAAGTATTCCCATACTTAGTGACTGTGAAATACCGAAAGCAGTAATTACGATAGTGATGATGTCGACGATATTACCTATCGGCCCATAAATTTTATTACCTATTAATGGGTATAAAATTGAGCGCATGGCAAAAGGTAAATTTTTACGATAAGCAAAATATCCTAAAGCAACCGCTACTAAACAGAATAATCCCCATGGATGTAATCCCCAATGAAAGAATGTCAGCTGCATCGCCATCCGGGCAGATTCATCTGAAAGTCCTTTAGTAAATGGATTACTTGCATAGTGGCTGATTGGTTCTGCTACTGACCAAAACATCAGGCCAATACCCATCCCACATGAAAAGAGCATGCAGATCCAGGCAATATTACTATACTCGGGTTTTTCGTCATCCTTTCCTAAACGAATATGGCCATAACGGCTCATACATAAATAGATAATAAATCCTAATAAGAAAGTTGCTAAAAGTAGAAGATACCATTTTGCATTTTGTAATAAGGCACTTGATATCAGCTGAAAATATTCACCTGCCTGTTTTTCCTTAAAAATGCAAAAAGCGATAAAAATGAAGAGTAATAACTTCGAGACAATAGTAACAGTCGGATTAAGCCCTTTCATGACTCCTGTTGTTGTACGCATAACTACTCCTTGGATGCGTTTCCAACAGCTAAAAAAACGATTAGCTGCTTAATACTAATAATACAGGGTAGTAAGGTGGGAGAAGATTGCTCAACTGATTTATTCTCACCGACTAGTGAGTTTTAGTCATGGATAGCAATTATTTTTATAAAAATCGTAGTGGCTAAATCTGTTTCTCACGTATGAGAAAAACTCATATATGCCTAGCTAAAAAGTCGTTTGTCGGATGAATCGATATTTAACACAATCTCTAAAGAAATAGCAGAGTGTGCAAATCATCTCAACGCAGGGAGTTCTGCGTTAGTTTTAAATATATGGAGATCATCAGATGAATAGTCGAGTTAGCCAGCAATTAATTACGGTTCAGCAAGTCGATAACGTTTTGAATCCTATTACTGAATCAAATGGTATGCCAAATTTAGCATATACCAGTAACGAATATTTTAATTTTGAACGTGACAATATTTTAAGTAAAACTTGGGTATGTATTGGTTTTTCTTCAGATTTACCTAAAAATAGCTATGTGAAGCCTGTTAATTTTATGGGCATGCCTTTGGTAATGATGCGTAACCGCGAAGGGGAAATCCAAGTTTTCCATAACGTTTGTAGCCATCGCGGTATGATTTTGGTGCAAGAAGAAGGCACTATTGAAGGTGTGATTCGTTGCCAATATCACTCTTGGAGTTATGACCTAAACGGTAACTTAAAAGGTACTCCACATGTTGGCGGAATTAACCAACATAAAGATGAACGCTTTAAATGTGAAAAACATGGTTTAAAAGCTCTTCGTTCAGCAATCTGGATGGATATGGTTTTCGTCAATATCTCTGGTGATGCACCAACTTTTGAAGAGCATATTGCACCACTAGTTGAACGCTGGAAGCCTTTCTTGGGTGAAAATGGTTTAGAGCTTATTCGTAGCAGTAAAGTAGGTTCAACTTTTGAGTTACCTGTAAAAAGTAACTGGAAACTTACAGTTGAAAACTATTGCGAAGCTTATCACTTACCATGGGTACACCCAGCATTAAATACGTATTCAAAACTTGAAGATCATTACAACATTATGTTCGAAGATCGCTTTGCTGGTCAGGGCAGTTATAAATATAACTTGTCAGCTACAGCGGGTACGCATTTACCAAAATTCCCAAGCTGGCCAGAAGATCAATTGCGTCATGCAGAATATGTAGCTGTGTTCCCGAACGTATTGTTAGGTATTCAAGCTGATCATGCATTTGCAATGATGATTGATCCAATTGCTCCAGAACAAACAATTGAAAAATTACGCCTCTATTACGTTGGTGATGAGTCACTTGACCCTAAATATGATGCATGCCGTGAAGCAACTTTAGAATCATGGAAAGTTGTATTTGCTGAAGATGTATTTGCAGTAGAAACCATGCAAAAAGGTCGTCATTCACCTGGTTTTGGTGGTGGAGTTTTCTCTCCAGAGATGGATTTACCGACTCACTTCTTCCAAAAATGGTTGGCGACTCAAGCTAAAAAAGCTTTGGAGGCATAATATGCAACATTACCTCAACTACGTTGATGGCCAATGGCGAGATGCTTCTCGCCAATTGGAAGTTATCAATCCAGCAACTGATAAAGCTTTTGCAACAGTGGCTCGAGCAAGTATCGAAGATGCAGATGCTGCAATGGCGGCAGCACGTCGATGTGTAAATAGTGGAGCATTAACAGATGTGCGTCCTGCAAAGCGCACAGCATGGATGTTAAAAGCTGCAGAAGCGATTCGTGAAATTGCTGAAGAGGGTGCATTAATCCTGTGTCGTGAAAATGGCAAAAATATTGATACTGCGCGTGAAGAGTTCGATGAAGCTGCTCGCTATTTTGAATACTACGCTGGAATGGCAGATAAAGTTGAAGGTATCTCGGTACCTTTAGGTAAAGATTATGTCGATTTCACATCATATATTCCAATGGGTGTATCGGTTCAAATCGTACCTTGGAACTTTCCTGTTTCGATCTGTGCACGCTCATTAGCACCTGCTTTAGCTGCTGGTAATGCGGTTGTAATTAAGTCACCTGAAGTTTCACCTTTAGGAATGATTTTACTCATCAAAGCTATTGAGAAAGCTGGTTTTCCACAAGGTGCAGTGAACTTACTTTGTGGTAAAGGTTCAGAAGTTGGTACTCATCTGGTTAAACATCAAGATACGAATCAAATCGTATTTACTGGTTCAGTTCCAACAGGCCAACGCATTTTGAAAGATGCAGCTGAACGTGCAACACCTTCAGTAATGGAATTAGGCGGTAAGTCAGCTGCAATTGCTTTTGCTGATGTTGATCTTGAGCAATTACTACGTAGCGTTAAAGTCGGAATTTTCTATAACTCTGGTCAAGTTTGCTCAGCGATGTCTCGCTTATTGGTTCACCGCAGTCGCTATGAAGAAGTTAAAGCAGCAGTCGTTAATCTTGCAGAGAGTTTAACGGTAGGTATTGGCGAAAGTAATGCTGAACTTACTCCAGTTGTATCTAAAGATCAGCAACAACAGATTCTTGCCATGATTGATAAGGCACGTGAAGAAGGTGCCAATGTTTTAACAGGTGGGAAAGCTGCAGATCTAGAAGGTTACTTCGTCCTGCCAACAATTATTGAAGCAAAAGATGATATGTCGATTGCTCAAGAAGAAGTTTTTGGACCTGTAATGGTGATCATGCCATTCGATGACGAAGACCAGGCAGTTGCAATTGCAAATGGTACGGACTTTGGACTTGTTGCAGGTGTATTTGGTGAAAATCTGAATCAAACACTTCGAGTAGCAAACCGTCTTATTGCGGGTCAAGTCTTTGTTAACGAATGGTTTGCCGGTGGTATCGAAACACCATTTGGTGGTGTGGGTTTATCTGGTTTTGGTCGCGAAAAAGGGCAGGAAGCCATCTACAGTTATGTTCAAACTCGTAATATCGGTATCCGTTTGAAACATAGCGTGTAATTTGTAAGAAATAAGGGAAATAGACAAGATGAGAAAGTGGTTATGTATTGTCTGTGGCTGGATCTATGATGAAGCTAAAGGCTGGCCTGATGACGGGATAGCACCAGGAACAAAATGGGAAGATATTCCAGATGACTGGATGTGTCCAGAGTGTCAGGTGGGTAAAGCTGATTTCGAAATGCTTGATATCACAGATATTGAAGAGGACGAAATCCCTCAAGTAGCAGCCGCTGCAGTTATTGAACCAGTTGTTATTATTGGTAGCGGCTATGCTGGTTATCAAGTGGCTTCAACTCTACGTGCACAATCTCCAAACTTGTCTATCACCGTATTTACTGCTGATGATGGTGCTTTATATAGCAAACCAGCTTTATCTAATGCTTTAGCATTAGGTAAAGACGGAGACAGTTTAGTTCGTGAGTCTGCTCTTAGTTGGGAACAACGTTTAAATATCCGCGTTTATCCACATACAAAAGTAACTCATATTGACCGTGCCAATAAAAAGCTTCAAACCACTATTGGTGATTATCCTTACGGCAGACTCGTACTCGCTACTGGGGCAACACCAGTTGTAATTCCAATTGATGGTGATTCGTCTGCAACATTAAGCGTAAATGATCTAGCGGATTATCGCCGTTTCCGTCAGCAATTATCTAATAAAGAGCATGTCACAATTCTGGGTGATGGTCTCATCGGCTGTGAATTTGCTAATGATTTAGCTGCACATGGTATCAAAGTTACAGTTGTCGGGCTTGGTAAATGGGCAATGGAACGTCTTATTCCAGAACCTTTAGGTCATGCTCTACAAAATGCTCTAAGCCAGTTAGGCGTAGAGTGGAAATTACAAAATAGTATCCGTTCTATTCAATCTGCAAACGGTCGCTACCAGTTAACACTCCAAGACGGTCAAAGTGTTGAGACTGACTTGGTATTAAGTGCCGTAGGACTGAGACCGAATATTGCACTTGCTCAAGCAGCTGGTCTAGAAACAGCACGTGGTATTTGTACCGGACTTGATCATCGTAGTAGTGATCCTGCAATTTTTGCTTTAGGTGATTGTGCAGAAGTGAACGGCCAGTGGGCACCTTATATCAACCCAATCACGCAAGCATTACCAGCTTTGGTGAATAATCTTTTAGGTCAGTCAACTGCTGCAGATTTGAAATCAACACCAGTTTTAGTAAAAACACCAATTTTGCCGCTTTCTGTTTTGCCAGCAATGGGAACAGGTGAGTGGAAAGTGGAACAACATGACGGCGAATTAGCTGCAGGTTTTTACAATGAACAAGGCAAATTAACAGGCTTTGCCTTACTTGGCCGCCAATTACAGCACCATCGTAGCGAGTGGCTTGAAAAACTAAATTCGTGTCCATCCACAGTTTAAGTTAAGGGAATAACAAAATGATTGCTTTACCAAATGATGATAGTACCTGTGGTTGGTATGCGGCATTACCTCCAGCAGGTCCTGCTAAAAAGTTAATAGGTCCACAAAAAGCTGACTATGCCATTATCGGAGCAGGCTTTGCAGGCTTAGCAGCAGCTCGAAGATTAGCTGAACTCAAACCGAACGCCCGTATTATTTTAGTTGATGCACAACGTGTAGCAGAAGGTGCTTCCGGTCGTAACTCAGGGTTTGTAATTGATTTACCTCATAAGTTTGCGTTATCGCATCCTGACCCTTCTCATAAGCAAAAATTATTAAGTCTGAATCGTTCAGCAATTGCTCAATTACAAGGCCTCGTGGAGCGCCATAACATTGATTGCCAATGGTCTGCCGCCGGTAAATATCAAGGTGCTGTAGGTGAGCGTGGTGAAGCACATCTCAATCATTTTGAGCATCTAATGAAAGATTTAGGTGAACCATATCGTTGGGTTGAAAAAGCAGAACTTAAAAAAGTTTTAGGTATAGATTTTTATAGTCGTGCGATTTTTACTCCTGGTTCATATTTGATGCAACCAGCAGCTTTAGTGCGTGGTATGGGTGACCACTTACCAGACAATGTGGAGTTATTAGAGCAATCACCAATTCGTAGTTTGCAAAAAAGTAATAACCAATGGCTATTACAGGGTGACCATGGGTCAATCACAACACCGAAAGTATTGCTGGCAACTAGTATTTTTACTCGTGAATTTGGTTATTTGAAGAACCGTTTATTACCAGTTATGACCTTTGCGAGCTGGACGCGTCCATTAACTGACCAAGAAATGAAAGTTTATCAGGGTGAGTTAGATTGGGGGCTTACTCCAGCTGATCATGCTGGGACAACGTTAAGAATGACAGCAGATCGCCGTATTCTAATCCGTAACACTTATAAGCATGTCCCAAAATACGGTGCAAATGTAAGTGATGATAATCGTCGTTGGATACAAGAAGATCATCGCAAGGCATTTTTAGCTCGTTATCCGAATTTAGCTAATGTTCCATTTACCCATACATGGGGTGGTGTTTATGCGATTTCTCGTAATTTCACTAACTTCTTTGGGGAGTTAGAAGACGGCGTTTATGCGAGTGCTTGCGACAATGGTGTAGGAGCAGCATGGGGCACAATTTCAGGAACGTTATTGGCTGATCTCGTTGTTGGCTCAGATTCCCAAGCTTTAAAAGATATTCAGTATGTAACTGGTATGCCTAGTTTAAATCCACCAGAACCGTTCTTAGGTTTAGGTGTTAGAACACGTATCAGATTTGAAAAATGGCGCAGTCGTAGTGAATTGTAAGCGGGAGAAATAGATGAAAGAAGTAAAGTTAGTTGATAGCGCTCAACTTAATTTCAATTTACGTGGCGAAACACCAGATGGTACGGCTTATGTTGCAAGAGCATTAGGAGCTGATGTTTCCCCAAATATGGGTATTGGTTTTGCACGTTGGGAAGGGGCAGAGGTAAGTTGGAAATTACTTTATGACGAAGTCATTTTTGTAATTGAAGGCTGTTTTGAGCTTACTGCTAACGGTCAAAAATATGAAGTTCGTCCAGGACAAATGTTGTGGATTCCTGAAGGAACCGAGCTAATTTATGGTGGACATGCGGTATTTGGTTACGTAGTACATCCAGGTAACTGGAAAGAGCTGCACGGAATTGCATAAAAGAAACGACCCATATTGTTCAGGAAAAAATAATGTGGGTCGTTTTATTCTTTCTGAGAACGTAGCTTTGAATTAGGGCTAATACAAATTAACGAAAATTTTAAATTTCAGGAGCTTCTCCTGAACAGGGAAGTGTTGTCTGAAAAAAATAAGCAGAGGACAGGAAAGGTTTTCTGCAAATCTTCATTTAAACAAGGATTTGTAAATGAGCAAGGTCTATTTAACACTTGGATTTGGGTTAATTTCAGTTGGAATGGCGTTACCTGCTTTTGCCGGAGTAACTTTTGGAGATCCTAAAAGTGATACGGGTGCTTTAACAATTTCAGGTGCTTTACGTGGGAATTATCAAGATAAGGATTACGGCGAGTCTGCATCAGATCAGAAAATAAAATTTGATGCAGCTATTTTAAGGCTAGGTTATGAGTCACCCGACTGGTTTGGAAAAGTCGAATATCGTTGTTATCAATACGATAAATTCTGTGATTTCTCGACTCTAGTTTATGGCTATGCTGGCTACCATTTAAACGCGACAGATCATATTACTGTAGGTGTGCAACCCATTCCTTTCGGTCCAGGTCGTTTTTGGGATAGCAGCTTTTATGCTGGTATTAACAACACAATGGGTTTGCAAGATGCTTCCAATTTAGGTGCGAACTATCACTTTGAATTACCGTCTGCGACTAAAGTAGATTTGGCTTATTTTGCAACTGATGGTGGTAACTACCACGGAAGTAGTAAAGACTCAGCACGTTATACGGCTAATGTTGTTACCTCATCTGATCCACTCAAAACAAACCTGAATGAAAAAAACATGTGGATGGCACGTGTCGATCAAGATCTTAAGTTTTTAAGTACAGATGATCTCAAAGTATCGGTGGGGGGAAGTTATTGGTATTCAGACATTGAGAATAAAAAAACTTCTGTTGATGGAAATCGAAACACTTGGGCTCTATTTAACCGTATTAACTATAAAAATCTGAATGTCGTGCTTACTGGAGGGCGACAATCTATTAGTAATAAAGATGCATTAAGTCCAGCTAGCTCAACTTTCGGTTCTTTTGATGGCGAATATGACATTGCGAACAAAGGATATTTCTATACTGTTGATACGAGCTATGTTTTTAAGAATGTTAAAGATTCGCTCAATGTTACGCCGTATGTTGTTTTTAGTGGTTTTAACAAGAAAGAAAATGGATTTGATGACTCTCAGCGCAACATTGTTGGCGTGGCGTGGGACTATAAAAATATTTCTTTATATACCGAATATGTGATGAGTAAAAACGATCCGTTTGTTGGCGGCAATGGTAGTTCTCTTGCAGCAGGTGATGATGGGAAGTGGAACAAACTCCTCAATCTAATGTTGATTTATAGCTTCTAAAAGTTTGTACAGGTTTTTCATTTATCAATTTTCAGGAAGTTTAAAAGCTTCCTGAAGTCGTTTAGGAATAATAAAAATGTCTTCACCATTTATTAGTACATTTATTTTATTTTTCTCATTACTTAATCCATTCCTCATGAGTATCTATATGATTGGGCTAATCCGTCATACAGAAACCAGAGTATTTAATAAGGCTTTGATTCAAGGAAGCCTCATTGCATATGTGGTATTTCTTTTATTTGCATGGGGTGGTGAAGCAATTTTTAATAGGTACTTAAATGTAAGGTTTGAATCATTTCTAATTTTTGGTGGCCTGATTTTTCTGGTGATTGGATATCGGTATGTATTTCAGGGTGCCGATACTATTGGAGAAATGCGAGGAGCACCTGAACATTTGGCTGGCACAGTAGCTATGCCATTTATGATTGGTCCTGGAACAATTAGTGCAGCTGTAGTTACAGGCATGAGTATGTCTCTTTTAGAGGCGGCTATAGTGATCGCCTTAGTACTATTTGTGAGCTGTAGTGTTTTAATAGCAATGAAATTTTCTCATGATCACTTACGTTATAGCCATGCCAAATATATTGATCGTTATTTTGATATTGTAGGGAGGTTAGCTGCTTTATTAATTGGAACAATCGCAGTCGATATGATTGTAAATGGTGTTACACGTTTGATTGATAAAGTTTGATAAAAGTAAAAAGTCACAGCCAAAATAGTATGGCTGTGACTAAAAAATTAAGAAGCTAATTTCGCTTGGTTATGGTGAACATGGTTTTTTCGAATTGAGAACCAGCAGATCAATGACCCGAAAGTAACCGTTAATGCGCCATACCAGAAATTGATTGTTAAATCGGAGTTCAAAACAAAAGCTGAAAATGCCGATGAGAAAATTGGAGAAAAATAAGAAAGCATAATCAAAACGGGCATATTGCCTTTGATAATACCAATATTCCACGCTAGATAGCCCATAGAGAAAAAAACAGCATTGATAAAGACAAACAGGTAGCCGTTAATTCCATGCGTATGAGGTAGATGGAAACCCTGAGTAGAGAGAGTAAGAATCCATAAGGCTATAGCTGTTAAGATAAAATAAAGCGAAACAGCATTAGTTCCATTACTTTGCTTTTTGGTGTAGATACAATAAACAGCCCAAAGAATAGCTGCTAAAAAAATAAGTAGGTAACTAATTGGGTTTTTTAAAAAGTTATCAATAAAGTTTAGATTTGGGTGATAGTTAATTATAACTATACCTGCAAAACTTACGATCACTCCTAATATGGTCAATAAGTTTACTTTTTCTTCTTTTAATACTGCCAACATAATAATAATTAAAGTTGGCCACATATTAAAAATAATATTCATCTCAATCGATTTTTCTGATGAATTTGCTAGAGTAATTGAAAAGGCAAAACACAATTCAAAAACAACAAAAAGCAAGCTAGATAAAATAAGAAATTTTTTTGAAACCTTTTTTAAATCGGGCAGACCATATGTTAAGAATAAAATAATAGCACTGATGGTATATACATAAGTCACTGTATAGATAGGACCAAAACTTTCTGTAGAAAGCCTAAGTAAGCCAACTAAAGTGGACCAAAGTAATAAAGCTGAAACACCGATTAAAGTTGAGATTTGGCGGCTCATACGATAGACCCGATTAAAAAATTAATCATAATTTTTAAATAGGTATTTTAATAGTTAGTCGAGCACGATAAATAATCATGAGTTAATGACTTTTTATCATCATTGAAAATAAATAATGAAAATATTTAAAATAAATTTTTATAAAATAATTATTATTTTTACTTTCTTTTAAGTGTAATGAGCATTAAACCAAAAATATTAAGAAAACACCCTAGCCACTGGATTGTATTTAAATGCTCGTTTAAAAGAAAGACTGAAAAAATAATAGTAACAATTGGGCTAATAGATGAAATAATAGCTGATTGTGTTGCACCTACATACTCTATACTCAATATTAATAAGAGTGTGGGTAGAACTGTAACAAATAAACCTAAACAGATTCCGTACCAAATAACTTGTACAGGTAAAGAGCTAAGTAGTTGTACAGGATGACTGGTTACCATTAGAAAATGTATAAGTGTGCCAATACAAGCTGCAGATAAAGATAGTCCCGTTAAGTTCCATGAACCAAATTTTTTAATTAATGGTGGGGTAAGTAAGAGGTAGCAAGCAAAAGCAACTGCACTAGCAAATACTAAGCTTGCTCCAAACCAGAAGTTATGTTGATCCGGAAGCGTTTTTTGCTCTTGTAGCATAACAATGACTGTACCACCGTAACTTAAGACAAGTGCAAATATCGTTTTTGAACTTAATTTTTGCTTGAGGATAAAACTAGACGCTAAAACGGTCATAGTTGGGTATAAGAATAAAATAATTCGCTCTAGTGACGCGGTAATAAACATGAGTCCATAGAAATCGAGCCAACTAGAAATGTAATAACCTAACAAGCCAACAGAAAGTAGATATAGAAAATCTATTAGCTTGATATTCCGATTTTGATGGCGACAAAACCAACAGATAACTAAAAAGAAGGGTAGAGCAATTCCCATACGGATAGCCATTAGGGTAATGGCATCTAATGATGGAGTAAGGCTATATGCCTGTTTAATGAAAATAGCTTTACTGCTAAAAAGAAATGCAGAGATAAATGCAAACAAGGCACCAAGTTGAATTAAAGAAATATTGAGCTTCATGGAACCTTGCTGCATGAATAAAGAGAATTTTTGGAGATGATTTAAGCTTCTGAATTTTCTTTAGAAGCTGAAATTTTATAGTAAGCAACATCGTATTCGGCTTTCTTGTAAGCCTCATAAGAAGCTTTGCTGATAATTACTGCAGATTCCCTGCCTCTGCGAGTAATTTCTACAGGATGACCAGCAACAGCTTGATCCATAATCATGGTAAGTTGTGCTCTAGCATTTGAATAATTCCACTGTTTCATCTGTATTCTCCCTGACTAAAACATGCTCAAGATAGGTGAAATGTACGGTTCGCTTCAATGGATATATTTTCAAGATATGATGAGTTTTAATCATATATTCAGGCGATTTCTGCTCTTGATGAGCAATTTAAAATAAAGACTCAAAGCAAAATACTCTCTTTTTTAAGAGAAAGTATTTTGCTTTTTATTCAGAAAGTTTGAGTTAATGAAAAATTTCACTCATTGATTTACCCTTGGTTTCAGGCATAAATAGGTAGGTAATTATTGTTGCTATTAAGCACACCCCAGCAGCGATCCAAACTGCTAATGCTGCTCCATGTGCTGCAACAAACATAGGCATCAAAAACACACCTATAGCAGCGCCTATACGGGACATTGCTGCTGCAAAACCTGTACCTGAACAACTTATTTCTGGGCGTAACACTTCTCCGGGGATAACTGAAATCATCCCTGCTGTAATAGCATTAGCAAATGCGAAAACTAAGAAACCAATCAGAATCCATGTGGGATGATTTGCTGCTAAAGCCACTACGACTAACGCTATAGTACAAATAAGGATAGGAAGAATTGCCATTTTACGGCGTGAGACTTTTTCAATTAACAATACAGCTGCAAGTGTGCCAAATACAGCAAATGTGTTGAGGAACAATCCTCCTTTAATACCATCTTGCAAACCTAATTTTTCTAAAATCATTGGAATAAATACACCAATTGCGAAATAAGGTGCAGAAGTACCAATAAAATATATAGAAACTAAAGTGGTGCCTTTGATATTTTTACTTTTAAACAAATCAAAGAAGCTTGTCTTATGTCCAACGTTGGCATGCTTCTGATTTAAAATATCGTTCTTGTCTTCTTCAGTAAAATATTTATGCGCAATTCTAGATGCTTCTTCTTTACGGCCTTTACTCATGAGCCAGCGAGGAGATTCGGGAATACCACTACGCATTAATAAAACAATTAAAGACGGAATTGCACTGATTCCTAGAATCACATTCCAACTTGCAATGTGATTCTCAATCATAATAAAACCTAGGGTATATGAGATTAGATATCCAATAAACCAAGAGGTTTCAGTCAAAATCAATAATTTACCTCTTAGGCGAGCTGGAGCAAATTCTGCAAGCATCGGCCAACCTACTGCATATTCAATTCCAATCGCGACACCCATTAATAGACGAGCTATAAAAAGTGTGTAGGGATCAGATGCAAAGAATTGTCCAATTGAGCATATGAAGAAGATAAAAAGATCGATCATGAATAGTGGTTTACGACCAAAGCGATCTGAAAAATATCCACCAATTGGAGCGCCAAAGAAAATTCCAATGAGTGAGGCGGCTCCAATTAAGCCTTGCCATGTAGTTGATAAATGCAAATCGGCTGTAATAGAGGGCATTAATGCACCTAAATAACCTAAAACAAATCCATCAATAAACATCCCGCCTGCCATGAGCCAAGCGAGTTTTGTCATAAAGCGACGTGCTATTTGATCTTGGGAAATTAACTGAGGTGGGGAAACCACTTGTTGTTGATTCATGATACGCTCCTTGTGTTTCTTCCTTTTTTGTACATATGTACTTGCTTTAGTTTTTATGGGCGATTGAGGAGTACTTTTGAATAAAGTGGCTCCTCATACTTCATCCTTTTCGCGCCATCTTTGTTAGTCCTTGAGCGTTATTTTTCTATTGAGTAGGTATATTTAAGACAATAGAAGGGAATAACACTCATTAGAAATGAATGTCTAGATAACTTTGAAGTCTTAAAATTTGGCTTAAAACGTACATAGGGATGACTGTTTTAATTTTTAAAAACAGTCATAAATGTATAGTTTCTTGAGCTTGCCTTATTTAAATGAAATCCTGTTTAGTCACCCCAAACAGCGACTGGTGAACCCAATAAATCTTCATCAACAGTAATACCAAGGCCAGGTTTGTTAGGGACCATCACACCGCCATCAACAATCGGTGCATCAAATTCTGCTGTGTGAATGCTTACCATCCCTCGTGTATCTAAAAGGCATCGTAGGTTTCTCTCAGGAATCGTTGCTCCAAGATGAGCAATTGCTGCAAATGGAATATCTGAACCTACAGTTTCTTGAACACTTAGAGAAAGCCCAGCTGCAAGACCAATGTCACGATGTCGGCGTGAATGAGTTAATCCCCCAGCTTTGGAGATTTTTAAACCCACTCCATCAATGAGATCTTCAGTAATTGCATGGATTAAATCTTCATCTTGTTGGATGAGTTCATCAAGAGAGAAAGGGACATCACAACGTTGACGTAATGATTTGGTTTCACGCCATGTTTTACATGGTGCTTCTAAAACAAAGTCGAGACCTTTCGGGAGTAAACGGAAAATTCTTAATGCCATTTCTGGTGTAAGGCCACCATTCGCATCAACAATAAAAAATTCACCTGGTTTTTGATCAGCCAAACTTGCTTTAATACGTTCAGCATCTAGGACTGGCCCACCCTCGCTATCGACAGCACCAATTTTCACTGAGTGACCTAAATAACCCAGTTCACGATGTTTAGCCACATTTTCACGCATTGCGTCAGGTGTGTCGGCATGAATAGAAGAAATCACAGGTAGTCTACGACCAGTTGAACCACCTAATAATTCACATACAGGTAAATTTACCGATTTACCAAATAGATCCCAACACGCTAGATCAAGTGCTGATTTGGCGTGGTTATGCCCAACAAGAGCATTATCCATGGTCTCATTGATACGATCGACTTGACGGGGATCTTTACCTAATAAGTGAGGCGCAATTTCAGCAATACCGGCACGTGCACCTAAAGCGTGAGATGCAATATATGTTGAACCAAATGGCGTACTTTCTCCCCAGCCTTCTAACCCGTTATCTGCAATAATTTTTACGATGGAAGCATCGAAGCTACGATATTCACGGCCACCCGAAAGATGATATACACCACCAGAGTAAGGTAGATCGATTTGATAGAGCTCAATACGCTTAATTTTCATGAATATATCCTTGTCTTTAAGACTAATTATTCTTGGTGTTACTGATGACTTCCTTATTGATTAGAAAGAAGCATAAGTAACACCATTCATTTAAATCTGATCTATGCCTGAACTGTTGGAACAGTCAAAACGAGCTTGCCCAGATGTTTCTTGCTCAGAAACTCTTCTTGAGCTTTAGCGATTTCATTGAGAGGATAAGTCTTGGCCACTAAAGGACGAATTTCATTTTTCTCGATATATGAAATGAGGTTTGTAAACACTTCATCTTCTTGGAATGTACAGCCCATTAAAGTCAAATCATTCAAATACACAGTACGTAGATCGATCTGCGAAATAGGCCCAGCGATTGCCCCAGCATTTGCATAGCGCCCACCTTTACGTAAGACTTCTAATAAAGAAGGCCATTGTGGTCCACCAATTAAATCAATGACTACATCAATTGATTCTTTACCTAACTCTTTAACTAAGTCAGCATTACGGTCAATTACACGATCTGCACCACAAGCTAATACTTCATCAGCTTTAGATAATGAACAAAGAGCAATAACTTGAGCACCACGGCGTTTTGCAAGTTGTACTGCTGCAGAACCTACACCACCAGATGCACCTGTAATTAATACAGTTTCTGCGCCTAATCCAATTCGGTGGAGCATATTTTCAGCTGTTGAATAAGAACAGGGAATTGAAGCTAACTCTTCATCTGTCCAATCTGAATTTACTTTATAAGCTTCAGCAGATTTAACTGTAGCGAATTGAGCAAAACCGCCGTTACATTCACTACCAAAAGTCCAGCACTCATACGGACGGTAATCAACATAAGCGCGTAGCATAGTTCGGACAATGACGCGTTCGCCTACACGAGATGGGTCCACATTTTTACCAACTGCGACGATTTTTCCGCAGCAATCCGCACCTTGAATAAATGGGAATTTAAGAGGTGTACCTGACCAAGAGGCATCATCATCGCTAATACTTTCAAGACCTTTAGCTCCACCAGTGTTTGTAGCTTGTTCGTTGGTCTTTGAGTACCAACCAATACGAGTATTAATATCTGTATTGTTTACACCAGCTGCTGAAACTTGAATTAAAACTTCATCATCTGCTGGGGTAGGGACTGTCACATCAGTGCGATATTCAAGCTGGTCAAGACCACCGTGTCCGTTTAATAGCACAGCATGCATTTTAGTAGGCAGTACCATGTGTTTCTCCTAGTGAAGTAATGGGTGGGTTGTAGGTTTTAATAGTTGATGGGCTAACTTACTGGCTCTTTGAATTGCGGCTTTTCCCCCAATAACAGGAGCCAAAGCAACAGCACCTTCAATGATGAGCATCAAACTTTCAGCTATATCTTTAAAATGATTAGGGGAAGTTTTGGCAAATTGGCCCATTAAAAAATCTAGTGTGCGTTGTTTATGAATAAGCACGGTTCGCACTATTTCAGTCTCTTTATGACGATACTCAGCTAGAGCACGTAAAAATAAACATCCTCTATCACTTTCTTCTGTGAACCAGTTTTCTAATTCATTAAAAACGGCTACCCAATTTGGAATAGAGTTTTCTTTATTCTCAATGCATTGCTGTAGCTTTCTAAAAAAGCGTAATTCTCTTTCCTCGAGTACTTTTAAAATCAATTGTTCTTTCGAGTGAAAATGTCGATAAAGAGTTCGTGGAGTTACCTCCGCTTCACGAACAATCTGATCAATTCCAGTTGCATGAAAGCCTTGAAAGTCAAAAAGTCTTTCGGCAGTGTTGAGAATGTCTTGGGCTTTGCTCATATAGAAAGGAGGTATAGTGAACGTTATATTTAAATTAGGTAGTGATTAGCTTATTTTCAAAGGATTAATTTGCATGAATGCATGAGAAAAAGTCATAGATAGATAGTGAGTTAAATTTAAATTAATGAAAATTAAATAAATAATAAGAATTTATATTTTATATTTAAGGTACTTGTGTATTAATTTTGAAGTGCAAGTTAATTAAAAATAAACATTAATTAGCTGACTTTTATAATTTTTATATTTTATAATTATAAATATGGAATATATGAAGTTCTTACATATATTTTTTCAATCTTTTTATAGTGCGGTTTATTTATGTCAAATATGGAAATTCCCTTTAGTTCATCAATGATTCTTCATACTTCAAGATATCTTTTTGATCAACATGGATTTCATAATGTGGGAGTAGACCGTATCTCTAAAGAGTCAAATGTTAGTAAGATGACTTTTTATAAGCACTTCAAAAGTAAAGAGAAACTAATTGAGTTGTGTCTTGAGTTTCATCAGGAAACCTTGCAGCAACAAGTAAGTTCAATCTTAAGTACAAACCTAAAAAGCCAGAATTTAGATAAGTTAAAAGAAATTTATTTTTTGCATGCTGATTTAAAAAGTCACTACCATTTAATATTTAAGGCTATATTTGAAATAGAAAAAATGTATCCTCAAGCTTATCGAGTAGTTATTAAGTATAGAGAATGGTTAATTAATACAATACTAGAAATATTATTAAATATTAAAAGTAGTTCTTCTATTGAAGAAGCGAGATTACTTATATATATCATTGATAGTTCTATTATCCAGTCGCTTGTAAATGATGAGATTGACCATAGAGAATATATATGGAGCTATTTTGCTGATAAGATCTATCATATTTAAAATTTTATAGCTACCAACTAAAAATTCAGGCCGAGCTGAGAAAATTACTGTTCGGCTCAGCTAACATCAATCTAAATAGGTTCTTTCTATTAGTTTATTTTTATATTTTAAAGAAGTTTCTATATCTATAATTTCTGTAATTGTCTGCAACCATAATCCGTCACTTGCTAACCGAATGAATTCTAATTCATCGTGGCTATCTGTACTTGAGTATTGCTTTAGTTTTTCTTTAAGCCATGTACCAAACATTGTATTAAATGTTTGGTCACTAATCATTGTCATATTTAAAGCAGACCAAGGGGAGACAAGACCATCTATTTGAGACATGAAAGCAGTATTTATATATGCTCTAGTAAACTTTCCATGTTGTGTGTCATCTTCGGCAATTAAAGCCTCAACCTTCCGATCCAGATGAGAGATAATCTCTGAAATCATTGCTTCTACTAAAATTTGTTTATTTGCAAAGTGGTGAAAGACTCCACCTTTAGTAATTCCAGCACCATTTGCAACGTTCTGTATAGAAACGCCTGAAGTACCCTTTTCAGAGGCAAGAATAATGGCTTGTTCAATAATATTCTTTCGAATGATTTCAGGCTGCTTTTTAGGTTGCTGTATTTTTTGCATTTAGTGACCTGTAGATTGAGAAAATAAGTTAATAACTAATACTCCAGCCACAATTAGAGCTATTCCAATTAAAGCTGGTGTATCTAGAGTTTGCTTAAACATAATATAACCAACTATGGCAGTTAATATAATTCCTACACCTGCCCAAATCGCATATGCAATTCCTAACGGAATGATTTTAATCACTTGAGATAACAAGTAAAAAGCAATACTAAAAAGAATAACCACCATTAAACTTGGAAATAATTTTGTGAAACCTGCTGACTTTACTAAAAAAGTGCTTCCTATAACTTCTGAAATTATTGCTAATCCAAGAAGTCCATAAGCAAATAAAAGATTGTTCATGTAACTTATCCTGCAAACATACCGTTCGGTTGGTATGTTATATAGTAATTTTTTTGAAGTAAATTATTTATTTTTAGCAGGTGGGATTTTCCCTACAAGGCAGAAAATATGGGTAGAGCACACGTATGGTGAAATTTCAACCAACGTTAAAAGTTCATTTAGTTCCAAAAATCAGTAAGTGTTCGTTTATATGGTAATATTTAATAGCTCCATAGCTTGGCTATTTTTGCTGGATGGTTTGAATTTTATTGATACAAAGACTTTCTAATGAATACGTTTTGAAAATCAATTTCGATTACTTTACTGCCATCATGTTTGAGTCAATCATTAACGAGTGTTCCTTTCGCAAGTTGGCGCTCAATTTCAGATTTAACTTGTTCCTTAATCTGATCTGGCATATTCTCAGCTGTTAATTGTTGTCTATATAATGATAACAATCATAATAGCTCTTTAGAGATATGAAGAGCTATTATGAATATTTTTATACATCAAATAGAAATTGATAATCGTTTAATAGCATCTTCTAAACCATAAATACTTCCTGCTAAATACTTTGAAACTTGGATACTGCATTCAAGTAAAAGCGAAGTATTTTCGGCAATTTTTTCTTGTGTTAAACGTTCAGAAGGGCCTGAAATGGTAAGCGCCCCTTGTAACTGTCTACCATTGCTAAATACAGGGACAGACAAAGAGGACGTTTCTGGATCACGTTCTCCAAAGGAACTTGCCCAAAATTGATTTTGGATTTGCTGTAGATTCTCATCTACATCAGTTTGAGAAAATGCGCGAAGAATTTTACCCGAAGCACCAACACTGACTGGGAAAGTATCTCCTTCAGAGATAGAAACCTTTACAGATCGAGCGGGTTCAATGCGAAACAGAACCACGCGCTTATCGTTATCTAAAATATAAAATGAAGACGTTTCACCTGTTTCTTTTGTAATTCTTTCTAATATCGGGTAAAGCACATCTTTAAGCTTAAAAGAATTTTGATAAATTCTTGATAGTTTTAACGGTGTAATGCCTAAAGAAAATTGGCCATCTTCATTTCTAACAACATAACCATGACGTTCTAATGAACTCAATAATCTAAGAATAGTACTTTTATATAACTTTGTACGGCGTGAAATTTCTGCGAGAGATAAGACGGGGCTATCTATATCAAAAGCATCTAAAATAAGTAATGCTCTATCTACGGCAGCTACACCTGAATTTTGCTTATCCATTTGGCTATCAGGATCTTGTGTTGATTTCGTCATACAAAAATATAAAAACTCAATTAATTTTAAGTGATTCAGGAATAAGTAAGTATAGCTGTAATTTAAAAGATGAAATAGATTTTTTAGTGAATGTCAGTACGTGGCGAGATAAAACATAAAAGAATATAAAAAGTGCCTTCAAATGTTGAAAGCACTTTTCATGATTTATATAAGACCGATCACTAGAGCAGCAATGTACATCACTACACAAGTCCCAGTACACCAAAGAACAGACGCCTTTTGATTCTCACCATAATCTACATTGGTTAAAGAACATAATAGATAAGTAGAGGCAACCATTGGGCTTAACAAATGAATAGGTTGACCAATTAAACTTGCGATAGCCATTTCATTTGCGCTTATACCATAATGTGAAGCAGTTTCAGCAAGAATAGGTAGAATTCCAAAATAAAACGCATCATTTGTCAAAATGTAGGTAAATGGCATGCTGATAAAAGCAGTAATCGATGATAGATAAGATCCAGATGTTTCAGGAATAATTGAGATGAGATGCTGAGCAATAGCTTCAATCATTCCTGTACCTGTCATGATTCCTACAAAAATACCCGCAGCAAAGATCAGAGAAGAAACTGCTAAAACACTATCTGCATATTTCGCGACTAATTTTTTCTGTTCAGAAAGTTCTGGGAAGTTAACCACTAAACCGATACAGAATGCCAAAATGAACAGAGGCGCTAAAGGTAAATAACCTTTAATCATTGAAAAAACGAGAAGAATAGTAAGTATCAGATTGAACCATGATTTCCAACTTTTCGTATTTTGCTCATGATGGATAAGATCGTTATCTGGTTTAATTTCATGGATACCTAAGCGCTTTCTTTCTTTTAAACCCAAGTAAAAAGCGACAAATATGACCCAAATAAGACCGGCACACATTACTGGCAACATTTGTAAAAAGAGTCCAGTCGGATCAACTTTAAGTGCGCTCGCAGCTCTAGAGAATGGACCAGCCCACGGTAAAATATTCATTACCCCAATTGACAGTAATAGAATAGTTGCCATGACTTGTGGTCGAATTCCCACTTTTTTGTACAAAGGTAATAAGGCTGTTGCAACAATAATATAAGTCGTTGCACCGTCACCATCTAGCCCGACACAAATTCCAAGAATACCGGTGCCCACAACAATTTTTAACGGGTCACCTTTAACAATTTTGAGAATGAATTGAATAAGCGGATTAAAGAGGCCAGCATCTGTCATCATGCAAAAATACAAAATTGCAAAGGTAATCATGATGCCAGTGGGAGCAAGTAGCTTAATTCCATCAATCATCATGCTACTCATGTCTGCGACATGACCAGTCAAAAGCGCAAAAATTACTGGAATAAGTACTAAAGCTGTAAGCGCAGATAAGCGTTTCGACATTACCGCATACATAAATACAGCGATCATGCTGTAACTTAAAAAGACTAACATAAATCAATCCTTGATTTACTTAAGAAATAAATTTTAAGTAGAAATTAATGATGAGAAAACATTGGCTTACCCGAATGTTCTAAATGGGTAGTTAAGATAGAACCGGTAGATGAATCGATCATAAATAATTGCTTATTTTCATGACCACCAAAGGCTAGATTGGTAATCGTTCTGCCAGCACATGATTTAATGCGATAAAGTGGTTCTGCATATTGGTTAAACACCCATACACATGCTTGGCCCGCATCACAAACATATAGATTTTTATCAGCATCTAAAGCCATTCCGTCAGCTCCACTTAAACCTCCAGCGAGTGCAGTAAAAATGCCCACTTTTGTAGTGGAGCCATCTTTTTGGATTGGTAAACGCCATACAGCATTTCCACGGGTCATTGCGACAAATAAAGCTTTTTCTTCATAGTCCATGACCAAACCATTAGGACTTGGAGCATTATTAATAAGACATTCTAGATGTTCTGTATTCATGTCATAGCTAAATACACGTCCTGTTGGGTCGTGCATGCCTGTCTGGCCCTGATCTGTAAAATAAAGCTTCCCATCTTGAGAAAAAAATAAATCATTTACCCCTTTAAAACTTTCACTTTTGCGATGCGTTAAAAATGGGCTAACCTCACCTGTATTGGGGTCTAATTGCATGATTCCATTTTTATAATCAGCAATAAAAATTCGACTGTCCTTATGTATTTTTAGACCATTCGGCCAGCCGTCATATTCTGCCATAAGGTCCCATTGACCTTCTGGAGATATTTTAAAAATTCGTCCAAATGGAATATCAGTAATAAATAAATTTCCATGCTTATCGAAAGATGGGCCTTCTAAAAAGCTCGTTACTTTTTGTCCCGGTTTATTAGCACGAACCCAGTCTGATTCAACATGCTTTAAAAAAACTTCAGGAATTTGACTAAAAACCTGAGTTTGTAATTCTTTCGGTGGTGCGAAAAGACTCATACAAGCATCCTTACTGTTCTATTCTACAGAACAATGTTCTATTTATAACTATTTTTTAGATTATTTTTAGTCCTGTCAAGTATTTTTAAATTTTTCGAATTTTATTGTTGAGCTATCAAAATTTTAATTTGCATTAAAAATAGAACTATGTTCTATTAGATAGAACGCTATTGGCGTTATATGTGAAATTATTCTTGTGCAATAGGAAATGTCAGCTTATGAGCCATTCAAAGGACATCGATATATTGGTGAGCGAGGTCGGACCTCGCGATGGTTTGCAAAGTATTAAACAAACCATGCCAACCGATATGAAGAAAAAATGGATTTCAGCTTTAGCTCAAGCAGGATTAACTGAAATAGAAGTTGGATCTTTTGTATCTCCAAAATTGCTGCCACAAATGGCGGATTGCGGAGAGTTGGTTAAACACTCTTTGACTTTAAAAGATGTATTCGTTGCAGCTTTAGTCCCAAATTTAAAGGGTGCTGAAAATGCATTTAACGCAGGGGTTCAAAAAATTACGATCCCTGTTTCAGTGAGTGAACCTCATTCACTCTCAAATATCCATAAAAACCATGCTGAAGTTTATGAAGAAGTAAATTCAATTATTCAGCTTAGAAATGAAAAATATCCTGGAATATTAATAGAGGCAGGCCTATCCACAGTTTTTGGCTGCACAATTCAAGGTGTTGTTACAGAAAATGAAGTCCTATCGATGGCTCATCGAATGGCAAAGTTAGGCGTAGATGAGATTGGTCTAGCAGATACGGTTGGATATGCAAATCCTGTCCAAGTCCGCAGTCTTTTTAAAAAATTAAAACAGGAAGTCGGGAATTTAGCAGGCAGTGCCCATTTCCATAATACGCGTGGGCAAGGTCTGGCAAATGTTTTAGCTGCGATTGAAGTGGGTGTGACCACATTTGACGCTTCACAAGGTGGTATTGGTGGTTGTCCATATGCCCCTGGTGCATCAGGGAATATTGTTACTGAAGATTTAGTTTACTTATTAGAAAGCATGGGACTACGTACTGGTATTGATATAGATCGACTTGTTGAAGCGCGAGAGTGGTTGAAGCAAGGAATACCGGGAGAGCCACTATACGGATTTATTCCAGATGCAGGCGTAGGTAAAAATTTTAAATATGCAAAGGACCTGTAACATGAACGATGAAAAGAAACTTCCATTGGCTGGGATTCGAGTTTTAGAATTCGTACATATGGTTATGGGGCCTGCTTGTGGTTTACTACTGGCTGATCTTGGCGCTGAAGTTATTAAGATTGAGCCATTACCACAAGGTGATAACACACGCAGACTTATGGGGTCTGGTGCTGGTTACTGGATGACATATAACCGTAATAAAAAAAGTTTGTCAGTTGATATTAAAAGCGAAAAAGGGATGTCGCTTATCAAGGACTTAATCAAAACTGCTGATGTAGTAATTGAAAACTTTAGACCTGGAGCGATGAAAAAACTAGGACTCGATTATGAAGGGGTTAAATCAATTAAGCCCGATATTATCTATGGTTCAATGAAGGGTTTTTTACCCGGTCCTTATGAACATCGAACTGCTTTGGATGAAGTCGTACAAATGATGACTGGGCTTGCGTATATGACGGGTCCTGTGGGACGTCCATTACGTGCTGGAGCATCTGTTAATGATGTGATGGGCGGAATGTTTTGTGCTTATTCAATTGTGGCAGCCTTATACCAACGTCAATTAACTGGTCAAGGTCAACTTGTTGAAACAGGTTTATTCGAAAACTCTGCATTTTTGGTTGCACAGCACATGATGCAAAGAGCAGTGACAGATAAGCCCGTCGCTCCAATGCCAAATCGTGTTTCAGCGTGGGCTGTATACGACGTTTTCAACACTAAAAACAACGAACAAGTGTTTATTGGTGTAGTTACTGACTCGCAGTGGATTGCATTCTGTGATGCTTTTGGCTTAGAAACTCTAAAAAATAATTCAGATTTTGCTCAAAATAATCAACGTGTAAAAGCACGTGAGCAAATCCATCCTATTATTCGTGAGACGCTTAGCCAATTAGACAAAATAAAAGTAATGGAGCTATGTGAACAGGCGGGTTTACCTTTTTCTCCGATTCAACGTCCAGAAGATTTATTTGATGATATTCATTTAAATCAGTCAGGAGGGATGGGGAACGTAGTTCTAGAAAATGGTAAGCAAGTAAAGGTTCCTTTATTGCCATTTACGATGAATGGTCAACGCTTCGGTGTCCGTGAGAATGTGCCAGAAGTAGGTGAAGATACTGTTGAAGTTCTTGCTTCTTTAGGCTATGACCAAGCGAAAATCAAAGAACTAACAGATTCGCAAATTATTAAATCGAACTAATGCTTTGAGCATTAGTTCTTTAATTCGTGTTTTATGCAAGGACTGCATATATGAACTCTTCAAACAACTTTTCAAATGATACTATCAATTTGCAACAAGTGGCATGTGATAGCACAATCAAAAAGGCAACTTGGCGTTTTATTCCACTGCTAGCCCTTGCATATTTCTTTAATTATTTAGATCGCACAAGTGTGGGATATGCCGCATTACAAATGACTGACACCCTTGGTTTAACCGCAGCTCAATTTGGGTTAGGAGCGGGGATCATGTTTGTAGGTTATTGTTTATGTGAAGTTCCAAGTAACTTGGCAATGTATAAATTCGGTGCACGAGTCTGGATGGCCCGAATCATGATTACATGGGGAATCGCAGCTGCTGCTACAGCATTTGTGGTTGGACCATATAGTTTTTATTTTATTCGCTTCTTATTAGGTATAGCAGAAGCTGGTTTTTTTCCTGGTGTTATTTTCTTTTTAACTATCTGGTTTCCAGCTCAGTATAGAACCCATATTCTGGCTTTATTTACGATTGCTACTCCCATTTCATTCTTAGTCGGTGGACCTTTATCTATATGGCTATTAGGTTTGCATGGTCATATGGGTCTAGACGGTTGGCAATGGATGTTCTTAATTGAAGGACTACCTGCGTGTATTTTAGGTGTTATCACTTATAAAGTACTAAAGAATAGCCCTAAAGATGCACATTGGTTAACCAATGATGAGCGTAACGCTTTAACAAACGTGTTAGCAAATGAAAAGCAAAAAGCAGCAGGTAATCATCATTTTAAAGATGCACTGAAAGATATTAGAGTGTGGATATTAGGCTCTATTACTTTTAGTTTTACGCTAGGCACTTATGGAATTGGTATTTGGCTACCACAGATGTTAAAGGCTCAGGGCGTTGAAATAAACTTAATTGGTTGGATTGCCGCTATTCCGTATTTCTTCTCAACAGTTGGTTTATTAATCTGGGCTAAACATGTCGATCGAACAGGTAAACCTATTCGTAATCTTGTGGTTGCACTAGTGTTAGCTGGGATCGCACTGATTATTGCTTTGAACTTGTCTGGTTTAATTCCCGCATTGATTGGAATTACTTTCGCTTTAGTTGGTACAATTTCAGCAAAAACAATCTTCTATACATTACCAGGTAAATTTTTATCTGGAGAGGCAGCAGCAGGTGGGATTGCTTTAATCAATTCAATTGGCGCTTTTGGAGGTTTTGTTGGACCTTATCTGATGGGGTATTTGAAAACAGCAACCGGTTCCTTCACAAGTGGATTTATGATTATGGGATGTATTCTCTTTTTAGCAGCCTTTATGACAATACTTCTTTATATGACAATGAGAAAAAAAGAAGTTTCTGCCAAAACTGTTTAATAAATTAGTGAAAGGTAGTCTTTGATTCAATTTAAAGACTACCATCTTTATAGTTTTAAAATCTTATAAACTTTTTATCCTTATTCTTATATTTCTTATTCCTTCAATTATGAGTACCAATACAGCCAGCCATATCGCTATGTAAGTAGGCCATTCAGCAGTTTGAATTGAATAGCCAAGCAAGATTGATACAGCTAATAAGAACACTGGCTCGACATATACTAAAAGACCAAAAAGAGTTAAATTCAAATATGGGGCTGAAAGAGATTGAAACCCTAATGCAAGTGCACTAATTAAGCCAAGCCCTAATATTAACCAAATTATTTCGGGATCACTCATCAATTCAGCTGAACCAATATTTCCCTTAAAAATAAAGTATAGACTAATTGGTAAACTCAAAAGCATATCAAACCATAGCCCACCAATATTATTGGTATTTGTCTTTTGTCTTAACCAGAAATAAATCGGATAACCCAGGCATATAAGTAAAGTTGGCCAAGTAAATGTCTTTGCTACCACTACCATATTGATAATTCCAAGTATTGCAAAGATACACGCCATATTTTGCAATTTTGACATTTTTTCTTTAAATGCGATTCGGCCTACAATAACCATGGTGATGGGCATTATAAAATATCCAAGAGATACATCTATCCCATAACCATTAGTAGGGGCCCACATGAATAACCAAAGTTGTAAACCGATAAGAAATGAAGAAAGTATTCGTGTTAAAAAGAAATAACGATCTTGAAATAGGCGTTTGTATATATAACTTACTTGATACCAATTTCCTTTTAAAATAATGAATAAAGTTAAACAAGGCAAAGTCAGTAATATTCTCCAACCATACATTTCATTGCCCTTCAAAGAACCTAGCAAAGATGTATAGGCAAACATTGAAGCAAATAAAATTGAAGCAATCACATTCAAGATTATACCAAGTAATGTTTTTGAATTATTAAGCATAATTAAAACTGTAAGAAATCCATGAAAATATTTTATTTCATTTCGATTGATAATTAGCCTTGTTTTTCCTACCATAAATGAGAAAATTTCTCACACTATTGTTTAGAATGTTATTAGATAAATTTGATTCAGCCTTACTTGAACTTTTACAAAAAGATTGTCTTATTCCACTGCGAGAATTAGCAGATATTGTTCATTTGTCTACAGCATCTGTACAACGCCGTATCCAAAAACTACGTGAAAACGGCTATATAGTTGGAAATATTGCTGTTTTGGATCCTGATAAATTAAATCAGGTAATTACAATATTGGTAGAAATACGAGTTAATAAAACTCATGTTACAGATTTAAATACTTTAAAAAAAAGCTTTTCGGGTCCAGAAGTACAACAATGTTACTACGTTACTGGGGAGGCTGATTTTATGCTGGTAATATTAGTGCCTAGTATGAACCGTTTTCAAAAAATTTGTGATGACTTATTTCACAATAATTCTAATGTTGAGTGGTTTAAAACTACTGTAGTACTTGATCGAGTAAAAGTTACACTTGATATTCCAGAAATAGGGTGAAATATATATTCATTCAGTTTTAAGATAGATTCTCTCTAAAAAGTAATTAAGAATCATATTATTCGCTTTACTCTTTTTAGTTATCAAACAAATTTTAGTTTTATAAGAAATCTCTGATTTAAGTATAGGTTTCATTTTCTGTTCTTGTACCCATTTAGAAGCATAATGATCAGGAAGAAATCCGAGGAAGTTTCCTGTCAAAATTAAAAATGCTATGCCTTCCCTGTCTATAGCAGTTGCCTTACAATTAAGAAATTGATGTAAATTAATAGCTTCTGCAGTTATATTATAGTTAGGTATTACAGGATCCCATTTTTTCAAATCATTTTTTAATAATAAAGTGGTTGAAGAAAATAGAGGATGTTTATCACCACAATAAAGATAAGATTTCTCTTCATATAGATCAAAGTAATTGAGTCCAGATAGGGAAGCAACAAATGGAATTGCCCCAACATGTAGACGACCATCTAATACTTTACTCTCAATATCTGAAAGAGTACTCATACTAATATTTATCTTTACATCAGGATGTTCATTACTTAACTGCCTTAATGTATAAGTAACATTACAATTTGGCATTGTAACTAAGTTATTGATAATGCCTATATTAAATTCACCTTTGAGCTTATTATGGATTTGGTTAACTTTTACGCGGAAATCTTCAATAGATACTAAAAGTATCTCAATATATTCTAATAGTTTCTTTCCTTCTTCTGTTAGAGCAAAGCCAGCTCTACCTCGTTGGCATAATCTAAATCCCACTTTTTGCTCTAAGTCACTTATATGTAAGCTAATTGCAGATCGGCTAATACCCAACATACTTTCAGCAGATGTAAAGCTGCCACATTCACAAACAGTTTTAAAAATCTTTAAAAGCTTTATATCAGCATTGCTAATTTGCTGTAGTTGTTTGAGCTTCATTTTGGTGGTTTTTTAAGCTTTTTAAAACCAAATTTACCAAACATATAGTTGATTGTGAAATAATTTTAAAAGAAAAAAATAATTTGAAAGTCCTTATTAAGAATAAAGCTATAAATAAAATTATTTTTAATTGAACTGATCAAATAACCATTTACGAACTTTAGCTATAGATTCAGCATTTATAGAATATCGAGGTGTAACTAAATAAAATCCAGTTTCCATTTTTAAGTCTTGCTCAAAAATTTTAATGAGCTTTCCTGTTTCTAAGTCGGAACTTACAAATATGGGATTACTTAATGTAATACCTTGTGCAGCAACTGCGGCATCAATAGCCAATAAGGTTTGATTAAAACGGATATTTTTAAATAGGTTTTTAGTTTTTTTTACTTCTAATTTATCTAAAAAGTGGGGCCAAAGATTATTAGCATCATGTAATAAAGTATATTTATATAAATCATTTAACTCTAAAGGCTGATTTTTTAAAGGGATTAAGTGAGGGCTTGCTACAGCGATAAAAGAATCTTGTAAGAGTAACTCTGTATGAAGACCAGCACCGAAAGGAGGTTTACCATAACGGATTGCTAAATCGACCCCATCATTTTGAAAATGTGAAATTCTTTCTGTAGCTAAAATCTGTAAATCAATATCGGGATGAGTTTGAGTAAACTGGTTGAGCCGAGGAATTAACCACTTAGATGCAAATGTTGGAGTTACGCTAATAGTAATATGTTTATTTGAATGGCGAAATGACTGAGTTGCTTCAAAAATCAAATTAAAAGCTTGAGTAATGCTATGAGAGTAGTTCCTACCATTTGGAGTTAAAGTTACGCCTTTAGAATGTCTCTCGAATAATTTTGAACCTAGCTCTTCTTCAAGACTGCGAATTTGTTGAGCAATTGCACTTTGAGTAACATTTAACTCTTCTGCTGCGAGTTTAAAATTTAAATGTCTACTTGCTGCCTCAAAAGCTTTTAATGCATTCAATGAGGGTAAACGATTGGCCTGATTCATACTGTAGTTTTTCTTCATTCAGTAGAGAGAAAAGTTAAAGTCAGCTGAAGAGTTCACCATGATATTCTATTCAAAATATTAAGGTGTGCATGGTTTTAGCACTTTTAAAGGATAGCATATATGACTGTAGAAAAAGTAGCGCTAATTATAGCGGGTGGTAGTGGCATGGGAGCGGCTGCAGCACGACAATTAAATAAAGATGGCTATCATGTAGGTATTCTTTCTTCTTCTGGAAAAGGAGAAGACATTGCCAAAGAGCTTAATGGTATTGGTGTGACGGGAACAAACCAATCAACTCAAGACATAGGTAACCTTGTTGATCAAGCTTATCAAAAATGGGGAAGAGTTGATGTATTAGTTAATAGTGCGGGACATGGTCCTCGAGCTCCTATTTTAGAGATTACAGATGAGCAATGGCATTTAGGTCTAGATACTTATCTCATGAATGTCATTCGAGCAACTCGTTTAGTGACTCCAATTATGGAGAAGCAAAATTCAGGCGTAATTATTAATATTTCTAGCGCATGGACATTTGAACCAAGCGATATGTTTCCGACATCAGCTGTTTTTCGTGCTGGCTTAGCATCCTTTACTAAAATTTTCGCTGATAAATATGCAGTGAATAATATTCGTATGAATAATATTCTACCTGGCTGGATAGATAGTCTTCCTGAAACAGAAGAGCGTCGCAAATCTGTACCATTACAAAGATATGGTACCAGTGAGGAAATTGCTGCAACTATTAGCTTCCTGGCTTCCCAAGGGGCTGCGTACATTACGGGACAAAATATTCGTGTAGATGGAGGCATCACTCACTCTGTCTAAATATGTTTCATCAAATGAGTTGGTTAAGCCTCGTAAAATAATTTACGGGGCTTTTTAAGTGAGTAAAAAAGATGGCAGTATTGACTCTAGGGAAACAGTCTAATTTAGACGTGACAAGGAAAATCATTTCAGTCGTTATTTTTACAGCTTTTGCTTATTTATCGGTAGGGTTGCCATTAGCAGTCTTACCAGAATTTATTGTAAAAGACCTTAATTTTGCACCTTTTTTGGTTGGCTTAATTATCAGTTTACAATATTTAGCAACGCTATTGACTCGCCATAGTGCTGGTCAGCTTGTCGATAGAAAGGGCTCCAGATATGTAGTTCTTCTAGGGTTAAGTTGTTGTGGATTAAGTGGAGTATTCGCTTTTTTAGCACTTTTGTTAGTTTCATATCCACTAGTAAGTATTTCCTTTCTCGCAATTTCAAGACTATTTTTAGGTAGTAGTGAAAGCTACTGCAGTACTGGTGCAACACTTTGGGGAATGCAGCTAGCTGGCCCCACAGAAACTTCACGGGTAATTTCTTGGAATGGCGCAGCAACATATCTATCTATGGCAATCGGGGCTCCATTAGGAGTCTTTTGTAATGCGCAGTTTGGTCAATTCGGCTTTGCCATTTTGACTATAATTTTAGCTATTGTTGGATTTTTTCTTGCATATAGAAAGACAGCAATACGGACTGGGAATGTTCGACCTGTAAGTCTACCAATTTTATCAGTAGTTTCTAAAGTTTGGATTTTCGGTTTAGGGCAAGCTGTTGGAACTCTTGGTTTTGGTGTACTTTCAACCTTTGTAGCTTTATTTTTCTTGGAAAAGGGTTGGAGTAATGCAGCACTGGCTTTGAGCTTATTCAGTATTGGATTTGTAGGTGTAAGATTTATCTTCTCTAATACCATTCAAGTTTTCGGCGGTAAGAATGTAGCTCTATGCGCATTTCTTGTCGAAGCTATCGGCCTTTTAACAATTTGGCAATCAGGTGACCGAATAATTGCTTATGCGGGAGCATTTCTTGTCGGGACAGGTTTTTCTATGGTCTTCCCAGCGATGGGTGTTGAAGCAATGAAAAAGTTTAATGACCAAAACAAAGGGGTAGCTTTAGGTGTATTTACAGCCTTTTTTGATATCGCTTTATTATTAATTGGTCCAATTGCAGGCCTATTAATCCCGATTACTTCCTTGCAAAATCTTTATGGAGTAATGGGTTGTATAACTTTATTATCAATAATTCTTCTATATTTTTTATTTCTTAAAGACACTAAACAACAGATAATTTAATTTTTAGAATAAGAGTATTGGGGGAAAAGACCCAATACTCAAATAACTTAATTTTAACGAACGTAATCTGCTCCTGTAATATCGATCGTTGCTCCAGTCGTATGACGGGAAAGACCAGTAGCCAAAAAGGCTACCATTTCAGCAACATCACTCGCAGGAGTAACTTCACCCAAAGGCAGATTTTCTAATACAGAAGGCTCAATTGCACCCTCTGCTAAATCTGTTGCAACCCATCCTGGTGCAATTGCATAAGCAAGAATATTGTCACGACCATATCCTCTGGCAATACCTTTTGTCAAAGCAAGCAAGCCGCCTTTAGCTGCTCCATAAGCTAAATGCTCAGCATCATCACCACGATGCGCTGAACGACTGGTAATATTGATAATAATACCGCCATGTCGTTGCTTGAAGTGTAATAAAGCTAAACGGCATAATTCAGCAGGAGCTGCAAGATTAATAGCAATGTTGCTTTCCCATCCCTCACGCCAAGCTTGGCTAGAAGTGATATCAGATGGTAACCAAGCTCCTGCATTATTAACTAATACATCTATATTCCCGAAGCAGCTAATGGCTTTGGTCCAAACATTCTCTGCACCATTTATACTACTTAAGTCACCCAATACTAAACGAACATTTTCATCTAACTGATTTAATAGTTCATCTAAATGAGATGTCGAAGAACGTGCATGAATAACTACTTTAGCTCCTCGCTTATGAAGAAGCTTTGCTGTAGCTAAGCCTATACCTCGTGAACTACCTGTAACTAAAATAATTTTATCTTGTAGATCTAAAGCAGTATTTGTCATTAGTATTTCCTTACGCTACAGCTTGAGCCCCAGTAATTTCTACACATGCACCACAAGTAAATGCTGCTTCATTTGATGCTAAAAAAGCGATTAACGCTGCAACTTCTTCTGGTTTGCCAATGCGCCCAAATGGAACCATTGCATCTAAGTCCGCAATTGTTTTCCCTTTTTCTGCAATACCTTTTTCAAGCATCGGTGTATGTATTTCACCAGGACAAACTGCATTTACTCGAACTTTATGAGGAGCATAATCACGAGCTAAGCTCTTAGTAAAAGCGACTACAGCTGCTTTACTTACATTGTAAGCGATATGACCTGGAGCAGGTGTTAAACCCCACTGAGAAGCTGTATTTACAATTGCTCCACCACCAGCAACAATCATTTTGGGTAATACTGCTTGGCATAAGTGAAAGAGGGCATTCACATTCACTTCTAAACTTAACAACCAATCAGCTTCATTCGTATGCAGTAAATCACCACGACGCATAGCACTAGCATTATTAACTAATATATCTATATGCCCATACTTAGCTTCTACATCTGCAATCGCCTGACGGCATGCATTTCCATTCGTCAAATCAAATACTAAAGTTTCCGCTTTACCGCCTTGTTTAATAATAGTACTTACAGTTTTTTCTGCTGTCTCAGATACGGCATCTGCAACGATAACTGTAGCACCTTCTTCTGCTAAACGACGAGCAGTTGCTGAGCCAATACCACCTCCAGCACCAGTTACTAAAGCTGTTTTGCCAATGAATCTAGCCATTTTATTTCCTTTTAAATGGTTATTATTAATACTTCATGTAAATTGCATACAAATTTGTATACAAATTATATTTGATGATTAAGTTTGTCAATTCTTAATTGAGAGAAAATTAACGAATATAGCTACCGCCATTGATATCTATAGTTGAACCATTTAAAGAAAGTTGTGAGGGTATAAGAACGAAAGAAACTAATTCAGCTAATTCTTCAGGCTTAACTATTTCACCAATAGGAATTTCAGCCAAGGCGGATTGCTCTGCATTGCTAGAAATTGAGTTTTCATCAAGTTCAGATTGAACCCATCCTGGAGCAATCGCAACAGCAGTAATACCGTCGTTTCCGAAAGAACGTGCGATAGATTTTGTTAGATTAATCAAAGCTGCTTTACTGCAACCATAAGGTAAAGCTTCTGCTACATAACCTCGTTGTCCTGCGCGGCTTGTTATATTAATAATTCTACCTTTACCGGCTAATTTAAAATGAGCAATCGCTTCTTTACAAAGATCTGCAGCAGCAAAGAAGTTTATTTGAAACTCTTTTCTCCATATTGCCTGCCAAGATTCAGGAGGTGAATCTATACTTAGTTCAGTTCGAATACTGGCATTATTAACTATCGCATGTATTTGACCTGCTGCTATAAGTGCTTTTTCCCACAATATAAATGGCCCGTCTAGAGCTGATAAATCAGCTTGAATAATCCAGCCTTTATTACCAACTTCTACAAGCAATGATTCAGCTAATTTTTTATCCTTTTCAAATTGGATAATGACGTTAGCCCCCTCACTGGATAATTTCTTTACAATTGATTTACCCATACCATTCTCAGAACCAGTTACCAATATATTCTGGCCCTCTAAAGAGAGTTTCATTTTAGATTTCCTTAAGTTAAAGTGAGCAGTGAAAATTAAAAGTTAAGTAGAATGCTTTATTATGTAACTTATTGTTTAAATTGAAGTATGAGATTTTATCTAGTTAAATCTGGATAGTATTTTTTTTTTATATTTATTAGGTGTTAATCCTGTCCACTGTTTAAACATGGTTATAAAACCTGAGGTTGTAGAGTAACCTAAGTTTTTAGCAATATTATCGATTGAAGAATTCTCATCTAATAAGGAAATTGTATTTAAGATCTTTAATCGTTGTTTCCATTCTATAAGACTCATTCCTAACTCATGATTGCATTGTCGACTTAAGGTTCTTTCATTTACTTCAAATTGTTTTGCTAAAGCCGATATATTAATGTTTTGAGAAGAGTGGTCTTTTATATATTGAAGTATAGCCGCGAGCTTTGGATGATTTGTGAGAGGAAGAAAACTATTTGAATATTCTGAATCTGTAATTTGATCTAACAATACTTGATATAGGTGCTTATCTTTTTCAGATCTTATCGATGAAATGGTTTTCTCTTTACAGTACCTCAAAATTGAATCTGTTATGGAATTGCAAATAACTGTACTTACAACAAGTGGTAATGTATTAGCGAATTCGTTGGGGATCCTGATGACACAATATTCTTGAGAATTGATAGTAATTCTTTCATTTAAATATTTTGTTGGTATCCAAGTACCATATGAGGGAGGTGCTTGAATCAATGATGAACCTATACTGACATTTGATTTTTTGGAATAACAATAGATGAAAATTCCAAAACCATTTTTTGGTTCTGAACAATCAAAAGCATTGTAGTTTATAAATATATTTTCTATATCATTATGACTTAAATGAGGTTCGCTTAGATAAGTGTTCATAGACATATAACTATATAAGTAAGATATTGAGTATTTTAGAAAACATAAATAGCGTTAAAATCAGAATGGGCTAATTCTAACGCTATATTTATAAACAACTACAGTGTTGGCATTGAGAATTGAGCACCTTCTCTAACACTTGAAGATGGCCAACGTTGAGTAATTGTCTTACGGCGAGTATAGAAGCGAATACCATCTGGACCGTAGACATGAAGATCACCAAATAGGGAGCGTTTCCACCCACCAAAACTGTGATAAGCAACTGGGACAGGAAGAGGAATATTTACGCCAACCATACCTACAAGTACGTTATCGCAGAAATAACGTGCAGCTTCACCATCGCGAGTATAGATACATGTACCATTGCCATATTCATGTTTATTAATGAGTTCTAAAGCCTCTTCCATAGTATCAACACGAATAACTTGTAATACTGGGCCAAAAATCTCTGCTTTATAGCTGTCCATTTCAGGCGTAACTTCGTCGATTAAGGTTGCACCTACGTAGAAACCATCTTCATGACCTGCAACTTTTGCTTCACGGCCATCAACAACAACTTTTGCACCTTGTTGTTCTGCACTTGTAATATGGCTAACAACTTTATCTTTATGGGCTTTAGTAATAACTGGGCCAAAATCGTTACTATTTTCTGAATAAGCGCCGTATTTTAAAGAGCCGATAGCTTTAGAAAGATTTTCAATTAATTGATCACCAATTTCTTTACCTACAGTTACAGCAACAGATAGGGCCATACAGCGCTCACCTGATGACCCGAATGCAGCACCAAGTAATGAGTTAACAACATTATCAAGATCAGCATCAGGCATTACAATCGCATGGTTTTTTGCACCACCTAAAGCTTGGCATCGTTTTCCATTTGCAGCAGCAGTCTTATAGATATACTCAGCAATAGGAGTTGAACCTACAAAACTTACCGCTTGTACACGACTATCACTTAATAAAACATCTACAGCTTCTTTATCACCATTAACGATGTTAAAAACACCTTCAGGTAAACCAGCTTGATAGAGTAATTCCCCAAGAAACATGGTCGAACTTGGATCACGTTCTGAAGGTTTTAAAACAAATGTATTACCGCAAACTAGAGCCATTGGAATCATCCATAATGGCACCATTGTTGGGAAGTTAAATGGTGTAATGCCAGCTACCACACCTAAAGGATGAAAATCGCTCCAAGAGTCAATATTTGGACCTACGTTTTTAGTGAATTCACCTTTTAGTAGTTCAGGAGCACCACATGCATATTCAACAACTTCAATACCACGTTGTAATTCACCTTTTGCATCATGCAAAATTTTTCCATGTTCTTCACCAATAAGATGAGCAATTTTTTCAGCATTTTGTTCAAGTAGCTCTTTAAACTTAAACATAATACGTGCACGACGTAAGGGCGGCGTATTTTTCCACGCAGGAAAAGCGGCCTGAGCAGCAGTGATTGCTTCCTCTACAGTTTCTTTTGAAGCTAACGCAACTTGTTTAGAAACTTTGCCTGTAGATGGGTTAAAAACATCCTGTGTTCTTTGAGTGTCGTGAATTTTTTTACCATTGATCAAATGACCAACAACGTTCAACTCGCTCATTTATTATCTCCTAAAATTAATGGCAACCAATTTCTGTTAAAACTTCGTCATAGATTTTTAAAGCTTCTAGAACTTCTTCTTCAGTAACGATACATGGAGGTACAACATGAATACGGTTATCTGCAAGGAAGGTTAAAAGACCTTTTTGTGCACAAAGATTCTTAATTTCAGTCATAGTCTGAGCTGAAACGCGCTCTTTTGTTTTTTGATTGCTAACTAATTCAATTGCCCAGAAAACACCAGCACCGCGTACTTCACCAATAATATTGTGCTTCTCAGCAAGCTTTTTAAGACCAGGTCCTAAAACTTCATTACTGATGTATTCCACATTTTCTAGAACTTTTTCTTCTTTCATAGCATCGATAGTTGCCACAATAGAAGCCATTGCTAAAGGATGACCTGAGTAAGTCAAACCTCCAGGGAAGAAAGTAGTGTCAAAGTACTGGCTAATTTTTTCAGAAATAATCACTCCACCTACTGGCACATATCCAGAATTTACGCCTTTAGCAAAGGTAATTAAATCTGGAATAACGCCATAATGTTCAAGTGCAAACCATTTGCCTGTACGACCAAAACCAGCCATGACTTCATCAAAAATCATGATGATGCCAAATTCATTACAGAGTTCACGAACACCTTGCATATAATTTTTAGGTGGCACTAAGATTCCAGCGGTGCCTGGAAGGCTTTCAAGTAAAATTGCAGCAATACTTGATGGTCCTTCACTTTCGATAATTCTTCTCAAATGTTGTAAAGCACGCTCGCATTCTTCCACTTCATTTGATGCATGGAATTCTGATCTATAAAGATAGGGACTAAAAAAGTGAACGTGACCACGTGCATACTCGTTTGGAATACGGCGAGCATCACCGGTTGCTACAATTGCTGAACCTGTATTGCCATGATATGAGCGGTATGAAGATAAAACTTTTGTTTTACCTGTATATAGTCGAGCCATACGAATAGCATTTTCGTTGGCATCTGCTCCACCATTTGTAAAGAAAACTTTATTAAAGCCTTCAGGCGCTAATTCTACAATTCTTTTTGCAGCTTCATTTCTTGCTAAGTTTGCAGTTGAAGGGGCAATTGTCATTAATTCTTGAGCTTGTTTAACAATTGCTTCAACTACTTTTGGATGTTGATGGCCAATATTTGTATTCACCAATTGGCTGCTAAAATCCAGATATTCATTACCATCAAAATCCCACAGTTTCGATCCTTTACCAGATTTAATAACTAAAGGATTTAAATTGCCTTGGATTGACCAAGAATGGAATACGTATTTGCGATCCATTGCGTAAACATCATCGTTATCGATGGTTGATACATGACTGATTGAGGACATATCCATAATCGTTCCTATGAAAATGGTTAGCGAAGTAATCGCTTTAACTCAACAAATCCAATATTTCTATTATTCATCTGATGAGCATGACGAGTTAAATAACTAAAATTCAATACATTAAAATGTAGAATTTGAAATGTATGCAATATTGTATGCAATGAGGTTAAGAGATAAAAATTATCCTGTCAATCAGTTCAAAAAAGATTTTTTTATTTAAATTTCTAACATTCGGGCAAGATTTAGTTTGGAAAAGAGAAATATCCAATTAAAACAAAAATCTATTTGGGGGCTTAAATATCTTAATTATTTCTAATAATTCTATTTAAAAGATATCTCGCAATTTAAATCTTAATTAAAAATAAGATGAGTTAAATATGAAAAATCCTTTTCTTAAAAAATATATCTTTGAAAAATCTATTCTTTTTATAGGTAAATTAATTTTCTCATGAATGATTGACATCTAAAAAAATTGCAGATATTGTTTGTGTATGCAATATTGTACACAATGTAATGATCTGGAATTGAATACTAAATCTTCAATTTTAAGTTATTGAAATAACATTAGTTATTTTCTTAATTTTGTACGAGATAGGGAAATTCAGATTTAAAAATTTTTATGGAGAAATTTAAAATGTTGCAAGGTATTCTTCCTGCTCTAGTAACACCTTTTGATGAAAATAACCAAGTCGACTATAAAACGTTGGTTGATATTATTGAATATCAATTAAAAGCAGGTGTTAAAGGTTTCGTACCATTAGGTTCAACTGGTGAGTATTACGCACTGACTAATGAAGAGCGTCGTCAAATTCTTAAGGTAGTAAAAGACACAGTTGGCGAACGAGGTATTTTAATTGCTGGTGCAAATGGTTCATGTACACGTGAAGTTTTAGAACAGGTTCAGCAAACAGTTGATCTTGGTTATACAAACCTTTTAATTGCACCTCCTTATTATGCTTTACCATCTCAAGAAGAGTTGATTGCTCACTACAATGCGATTTTAGATGCTTTTCCACAAATTAATATTGTTCTATATAACTATCCTGTTCGTACAAATGTAGAAGTTGGTTACGAAGTACTTGAAGCTTTTAAAGACCATCCACGTGTTATTGGTATTAAAGAAAGTAGTGGTAATTTACTACGTGCTATTGAAATTGGTGGAAAGTATAAAGATAACTACCAGCTTTCATGTGGTTCAGATGATCAGGCATTGGATTTCTTCTTGTGGGGCGCAACAAGTTGGATCTGTGGTCCGGCTAACTGTTTCCCAAACAAAGTCGTTGAAATTATCGATAAATATAATGCTGGTGATATTAAAGGCGCTCAGGATGTTATGCGTCAATTATTCCCAGTTATGGCAATTATGGAATCAGGTAAATTCGTTCAAAAAGTTAAATATGGTTGTGAATTGGCTGGATTTAAAGTTGGTAATGCACGTATGCCATTATTACCTTTAACTGAAGAAGAAAAAGCTGAATTTAAACGCGCATTTGATGCAATCGATAAGTAAGTAAATTTGAAACCTATGAGTCAAAAGGCTCATAGGTTGAATAAAGTTTTTTTAAAAGAGTAGGATAGGTTTTTATTATATCTCATCAATATAAAACCTCAATTAATCAATGGAATGTAAAAATGTCTATAGAATCTAATTTGAAAAATACTGTTGTAATTGGTGGCGGTATAGTGGGTATCTGTTGCGCTCTTTATCTGCAAAAAAAAGGTTTTAAAGTCACTGTTGTTGACCCATCCGAAGCTGGTGAAAGCACCGCGAAGTGGAGCTGTGGACAGATGGCCGTGAGTGAAATTATTCCACTTTCAAAAAAAGGGATCTTAATGAAGATTCCTGGTTGGTTACTAGATCAACAGGGACCTTTAGCATTAAGACCATCCGCTTTTCCAAGCATTATTCCATGGTTTTTACGTTTTTTAAATTGTGCAAGAGAATCTCGTATAAATGAGATTGCTAGCTCTTTGGCTTCATTAACTCAACATGTCTATGAAGACTATGCAGTATTGTTGGAAGACTGCCCAGACAAAGATTTAATAGGCACACGACCTATTTTAGAGCTTTTTGACAGTGCTGATGATATTGAACATGAGAAGAAATATTTGGAGTTAAGACAAAGTTTTGGTTTCAAACATCAAATTCTAAATGAAAAAGAAATTTCAGACTTAGAACCTGTTTTTACAGGAAAATTCAAACACGGTTTGTTATTTAATGATTGGACCGCTGTAAAAGATACTAAAGGTTTTATTGCTGCACTCACTGAAAGTTTTATTGCAAAGGGGGGTGAAAGGATACGTGCAGAAGTTGTCGAATTACGTGAAGAAAATAATAGATTGCGCCAAGTTCTTTTAAGTAATCATCAAATTATTGATGTTGACTATGCAGTGGTTGCTGCAGGTGTTGGTTCACAACTATTTTCAAAACAACTCGGTATAGATCCACCTTTAGCAGGCATTGCGGGTTATCAAGTCGTTTTGCCAAAACCTGAAGTCGACATTAAGCATTCAACTATCTATGCGTCAGGTGGCTTTTGTTTTGCCCCAATGAGCAGAGGCCTGCAAATTGGTGGAACGATTGAATTTGCTGCAGCTGGCGCAAAACCCAATATGAAACGTGCTGAAATTATTTTGGATAAAGCTAAAAAAGTTTTACCTCAATTAAATACCGAAGGAATGGAATTTGGTGTTGGTTATAGACCATTTTTGCCTGATACAAAGCCAATTATTGATATGAGCTCACGTTTACCAAATGTTGCCTTAGCCTTTGGCCATGGGCAGCTTGGGTTAACTTTAGGTGCGACTACAGGACGTTTAGTCACAGAGATGCTATGTCAGCAACCTACCAAAGTGGATCTCACACCATTTAAAGCAAATAGATTTTAATTATTGAACTAATAAGGATAAATAGATATGACTTACGATCAATTATATATCGATGGAAAATGGACTCCGACACGAAAAGGAAATACTTTCCAAAGTATCGATCCAAGTACTGAAGAGGTTATTGCTCATGTTGCTTGTGCTTCAGTAGAAGATGCCGAGCTTGCAGTTCGTGCAGCGCGAGAAGCATTTGATAATGGTTCATGGTCGAAGTTATCAGGTAAAGAGAGAGCGCATTATCTAAGAGCAATAGCTAAAGAAATTCGAGATAATCTAAAAGAAATTTCGTCTTTAGAAGTTAAAGATAATGGTAAACCTTACCCAGAAGCTGAGTGGGATATCAGTGATGCTGCAGGTTGCTTTGATTTTTATGCAAATTTAGCTGAATCACTGGATGAAAATAGTGAAGAGAAAATAGAGCTGAGTGATGATCGCTTTAGTTGCGTAGCAACAAAAGAACCAGTAGGGGTGGCATGTGCAATTATTCCATGGAATTACCCACTATTAATGGCTGCATGGAAGGTAGCACCTGCATTGGCTGCAGGTTGTACAATGATTCTTAAGCCTGCTGAAGCAACCTCACTTACAGCTGTTGAATTAGGGCGTATTGCTGAAAAGGTGGGTTTACCGAAAGGTGTTTTAAATATTTTGACTGGATATGGGCGAGAAATTGGTCCGTACTTAACAGAACATCCTGATATTGATAAAGTTGCATTTACTGGTAGTGTACCTGTAGGTAAGCAAATTATGTTATCAGCGGCTTCAAATGTTAAAAATATTAGTTTGGAGCTAGGTGGAAAATCTGCATTTATCGTATTTGATGATAGTGATATTGAAGCTGCTGTTGAATGGATCATGTTTGGTATTTTCTGGAACCAAGGACAAGTTTGTTCAGCAACATCTCGAGTTTTGGTACAAGAAGGCATCTATCCAAAACTTATGGAAAGACTAGTACAAGAGAGCCAAAAAATTAAAATTGGAAATGGTTTTGATGAAGGCGTGAAACTTGGTCCACTCGTTAACCAAAAACAATATCAAAATGTTGTGGATGTAATTCAGTGTGGTATTGAAGATAACATCACTCTTTTGAGTGGTGGAAAACCACCTAAAAATCTTACGAAAGGTTATTTTATAGAACCAACCATTTTTGCTGATGTTCCAGAAGATCACCCATTGTGGGCTGAAGAAATTTTTGGTCCAGTTGTGAGTATTCGTTCATTTAAAACTGAAGAAGAAGCAATCAAGTCTGCAAATAACTCTATATTTGGATTGGCTGGTGCAGTAATGTCGAAGGATTTAGAGCGCTGTAATCGTGTGGCTCGAAAACTAAGAGCTGGCATTATCTGGATTAATTGTTCTCAACCTACTTTTACCGAAGCTCCGTGGGGCGGTTATAAACAAAGTGGCATTGGCCGGGAATTAGGAGTCTGGGGGCTTGAAAATTATCTAGAAGTTAAACAGATTACGAGTTACGACAGTCAAGAACCATGGGCTTGGTATATTCAATAAGGAAGTGATGACATGCGTTGGGAAAAAACGATTCAACTTGTAGATGTTCACTGTGAAGGTGAGGTTGGAAAAGTGATTACTGGAGGGGTATTAAATATCCCAGGTAATAGCATGGTTGAAAAAGTTAATTACTTGAACGAGGTGGATGATAGTTTACGTCGCTTTGTTATCCAAGAACCTCGAGGATGTTTACAGATATCTGTAAATTTATTGCTACCTCCTACAGTTCCCAACGCAGATGCTGCTTTTGCAATTTTTCAAGCAGATAAGACTCACCCAATGTCTGGTAGTAATTGTATTTGTGTGACAACTGCATTGCTTGAAATGGGTATGGTAAAAATGCAGGAACCAGTCACAAATGTTGTTTTAGATACGGCAGCCGGATTGGTTACTGCAAAAGCTCAGTGTAAAGATGGGCGCTGTGAAAGTGTCACCTTAGAAATGATGCCTGCATTTGTAGAACAGTTAGACGCTGAAATAGATGTCGAACCATTCGGGAAAATCAAATTCGATATCGCGTTTGGTGGTGTTTATTATGCACTTATTAATGTTGATCAAGTTAATCTAACGATTGTACCTGATAATGCTCGTAAATTAGCGACACTAGGTATCGAGCTTAGAAAGCTCATTAATCAACAGTTTAATGTTCAACATCCTATTTATTCTGATATTAATGAAATTGCATACGTTATGTTTAGAAATCGATTAGATGAAAAAACAGTTCAGACGTGTACAACTTTACCACCAGGCCGTGTAGATCGCTCTCCTTGTGGAACGGGCAGCTCGGCTAATTTGGCTACTTTAGCAAAACGTGGACTTGTTCAACCAGGGGATGAATTAATTTCACAATCAATTATTGGCGGACAGTTTAAAGTGAAGTATGCGAGTAATGTACAAATTGGTGATAAATCTGCGATTATTCCTAATATTACTGGCCGTGCATGGCTATATGGTATTCATCAACTTGGTATTGACCCAACAGACCCATTATCAGAAGGTTTTATGGTAAGTGATACATGGGGAGAAGGTATATAATTAAATTAAAGTTAGAATTGGATAAGGCCTAGCCTATGAATAGTTTAGTAAAAAAAGAAACAGACGGGGTAAAGAAGAGACATAATGGTAAATATGTCTATGATCAACTCCGTGAAGAAATCTTAACTTTAAAGCTAAGACCGAATACTCAACTTGACGAAATTTCACTTGCTGAAAGGTTTGAGGTTTCACGTTCGCCCGTTCGTGATGCGCTTGCACGTCTTGTTGCTGAAGGTTTAGCAATGACTCTGCCGAATAGAACAACTATTGTTCGGCCGTTTAACTTACAAGATTTTTCAAAATATATTAGCGCATTAGACCTTCTACAGCGTGCTGTAACACGTTTGGCAGCAGCCAATTGTACTGAAGATGATATACAAAGAATTAAAGATGTTGATACTGTTTATGTGCAAGCAGCAAGAGAAGGTAACTATCAACTAATGCTTGAACAAAATAAGCAATTACATCTTGAGATTGCTAAAGCAGGACGAAATCCATTCTTAATTGAGTACTATGAGCGGCTATTAGAAGAGGGCCAACGACTATTCTATTTACATTTTGATCATCTAGCTAAATCGACTAGTTTTGATAATTTGGAAAGTGATCATTTAAGCCTAATAGAAGCGATAGCTAATAAAGAACTGGATAAAGCTGAAAGTGAGGCACATGCTCACACCTTGCTGTTTAGAGATCGTTTTATGGAACACATGAAAGAAAACTTAATTGATCAGATAAGCGTAGCAACTTAAAAAATAATCAGCAAATCTATCTAATAATTAAAACCAATAAAGATTGTTTTATGACGATCTTTATTGGTTTTTTTATTTAAAAAACATGAGTTTAATCAATATTTTTATTTGTTTATTTTTTATCTTTTTTCATTGACAAGTAATAAAGTTCGTTATATTTTTAATGTATGCAATATTGTACACAACTTAAAATGGATGAAAAACTAAGTTTGTACATATAGAAAGTTAGCTGTTGGGATGAGTCTAATAGTGAAATTTCAAAAGCATTTGATGCATTCAAGTACACATATCGTTTTGAGATACAAAGCTTGGATTAGTCATAAAGGGAATAATTATGAGACAAAATCTACTACGTTTAAAAAGATCAATAGTAGGGATAGCTGGTTATACGACCAAACAAGACCTTCTGATTTTTTCAAATAAGAATTTATCTATATGTATGAAAGAGCAGATAAAGCGATTATTAAATTTAATAATCACTTTTAATTGGGTTCTTCATTCTTCAAACCAAGTAAGTACCTCTGCAAAAGTCTTAAGACTATTTTGTCATGGCCTAAATCTAGAAGAGTATTTCAGGAGCTAAAAAGAACAAGAAGGATATAGCGACTAGATAAGGAAGTTTTCAATTATGCCATTTTAGTTCTACTAAATAGTAATTATGGCATATAGATCAAATACATATACATGCATTATGTAGGGTTCTTGCGTCTTTAAAAAACTGAACCTTGCTTAATTCGTATAAGGAAATGGAATAAGGTAACGGAAATGGAACAATTAATACATACCATAGTGGGATATCTATGGAGCGATACGCTAGTTTATTTGGCGCTTGGTGTTGGCATTTATTTTACGTTTATTACTCGAGGCGTTCAATTTCGGTACTTTCGCGAAATGTTCCGTGTAATACGTGAGAAAAAAGAAGATAGTTCGGGAATATCGCCAAGACAAGCACTATTTATGGCATTAGCTGGACGTATTGGTGTTGGAAATATTGCAGGGGTAGCTTTAGCTGTTGGTATGGGCGGTCCAGGTGCAATTTTCTGGATGATTATAATGGGATTCCTTGCAGGTGCATTAGCTTTCAGTGAATCTACAGTAGCTCAGTTATATAAGTTTAAAGAGGGCGATCAATATTATGGTGGTGTTCACTATTATATTGATCGTGGATTAAAACTTAAGCCTTTTGCAGCTATAGCCGCAGTCGTATTAATTATTTCTTATACGGTTATGATGCCTGGTATTCAAATGAATACTATTGCAACTACCTTTAAATCTACATTCCATATCCCCCCATATATCTCTGGTATCGTGGTGACTATTGGGATCGGATTAATAATTTGGGGTGGTGTAAAAAGTATTGCTCGTGCAGCTGAAAAAATTGTACCAACCATGTCAGGTCTGTATGTTTTGGCTACAGTAGTTTTACTCTGTGCACATTATGATCAGATACCTGAAACATTTGCTTTAATTGTAAAAAGTGCATTTGGTATGGATGCAGTTTTTGGTGCGATTATTGGTCAAGCTGTAAATTGGGGGGTACGCCGTGCAGTCTTTGCAAGTGCCGCAGGTGCTGGCGAGTCAACATTTGCTTCTGCTGCTGCGATGACTTCCCATCCTGTTAAACAAGGTCTAATTCAAGCATTCTCTATTTTCTTCGAAACAGCATTAATTTTAACTAGCTCTGGGTTAATGATCTTAATTACCGGAATGTATAACGTTACACCTCCTGGTAGTACATCACCATTAGTTGAACATGTACCTGGCGTAGCAGCAGGTGCAGAATGGACTTCTATGGCACTACAAACAGTATTTCATGATGCTGGTGCTTGGCTAATTTCTCTAGCAATTCTAGTTTTTGCATTCACAACATTAATGACCTATTACTATATTGCTGAGTCAGGTATTGCGTACTTTGATCGTCAAAATAAATATCCAATTTTTAAGACAATTGCAAAAATTGCTAGTCTTACTGCATTGTTCTTGGGCAGTATTTCAAGTACCGAAACAATGTGGGCACTTGGTGACATCACTTTCGGTAGCATGGCGTATGTCAATCTAATTGCTTTAATTTTGTTAAGTAAACCATTATTGAAAGTATTAAAAGATTACGACAGACAACGCAAAGCTGGAAAAGATCCGGTGTTTGACCCGAGAGAAGTAGGTATTAAAAATGCGACTTATTGGGAGGAATATGCTGATCAGAAAAAAGCGTCCCTAATAACACCATCTATTGAAAAGTCAGTTTCTGTAAAAAAAAACAGCAGTCGTAAAATAGCTTAAATGTTTCCCCTATGTAGAGTTAAATAAGTCTAAGCACCCATCTTTCTTCTTTAAAAAGGAAATTAAAGAAGAGAATAATCTTGATATTAAAGGAAATATGAAATGTTAAAATGGAGAATCAATCTTCTTCTTGGCGGAGCTTTATCTACACTTTCACCTCATCTTTTTGCAGACACATTAAAATTTGGGGACGCAAATACTGATTCTGGTGAGGTCTCAGTTTCCGGTTGGTTACGGGCTAATATTCAGGATAAAGACTATTCTGATAATGAGCACAAACTAAAGTTTGACGCAGCAAAAATAGCTGTTAAATACGATGCTAAGAATTTATTCGGAAACTTTGAATATCGTTGTTATCAATTCGATAAATTATGCGATTTTTCATCACTTGTTGATGCTAATTTAGGGTACAAGTTTAATGAAAATAATAGAGTTACCTTAGGTGTTCAGGAAGTACCTTTTGGACCTGGGCGTGGCTGGTCTACGAGTTGGTATGGTGGTGTTTTAATTAATGCTGGTTTAGAAGATGTACATAATCTGGGGATCAGCTATTCAACAAAACCTTTTACGACTACCAAACTCGATGCAGCATTTTTCGCACGTGATGCGGGAAATTATACGGGTAATAGTAAAGATTCTTCCCGTTATTCGGCTAATTATGTTGATCCCGATAATGACAGTGACCCATATGTAAAAGAAAAAAATATGTTTATTGTACGGGTACAACAAGAAGTTCCTTTATCTGTGTATCCAGATTTAAAGCTAAATGTAGGTTCATCTTACTGGTATTCAGACATTGAAAATAAAGATAACTCTGAAACTGGTCACCGAAATGCTTGGGCTCTGTTTAGTAAGATAAATTATAAGAATGCAAATATTACGCTAACCGCAGGCAAAAATAAGGTTTCTAATCATGATGTTTTAGGTCGCGATTATTCCGTAATCGGTTCATTTGATAGTTCTTATAACTTAGCTAATGAAGGCAATTTTTATACCGCAGACATCAATTATGTTTTTAAGGATGTACTTTACGGTTGGTCTCTAACCCCCTATGCAACATACAGTGCTTTGCGTAAAGACCCTAAAGATTTTAAAACTTCTACCCGAAATATTTTTGGTGTTCAGGCAGATAAAGGGCATTTTTCTGTCGCGGCCGAATATATGCTCGGAAAAAATGACCCGTTTATAGGCGGAAATGCAGACTCTTTTGCCCAAGGTGATGACCAAGGGTGGAGTAGATTATTGAATCTTTTATTCTTCTATAACTTCTAAAAAGTTATCTCAAAAGATTTTCATAGAGATTTATAAATTTGATGGTTAAAGAGATGATTAAACCTATTCAAAAAATACTAATTGCCAACCGTGGTGAAATCGCAATTCGAGTGATGCGTGCTGCTACAGAACTGGGCATCCGCACGGTCGCAATTTATGCAGAAGAAGATAAATTTGCCCTGCATCGCTTTAAGTCAGATGAAGCTTATCGGGTAGGCGCTGGCAAAAAGCCAATCGCGGCCTATCTGGATATTGAAGATATTATCCGTATTGCACTTGAGGCAGGCGTAGATGCCATTCACCCGGGCTATGGTTTCTTGTCTGAAAACCCTGAGTTTGCCGAGGCCTGTAGCCAAGCGGGAATCCGTTTTATCGGTCCAAAACCGGAAGTAATGCGTCAGTTAGGCAACAAGGTAATGGCACGTAACGTTGCAATGGTTGCATGTGTGCCTGTTGTTCCTGCCACATCGGCACTACCGGAACGTATTGAAGACTGCCAATTACTAGCGGCTGAAGTGGGGTATCCACTCATGCTTAAAGCGAGCTGGGGTGGCGGTGGTCGTGGCATGCGTGTGGTTGAAAATGAAAATGAACTCGAAGATGCAATTATCGTTGCACGTCGTGAAGCCAAATCCGCATTTGGCAATGACGAAGTCTATCTAGAGAAACTGATTCGCCATGCCCGCCATGTCGAAGTACAGATTTTGGGGGATACCCATGGCAATATCGTACATCTGTTTGAAAGGGATTGTACGGTACAACGACGTAACCAGAAGGTGGTCGAGCGTGCGCCAGCACCTTATTTGTCAGAAACGCAGCGCAGTAAAATTTGTGACGCTGCTTTAAGACTGGCCCGTGCGGTAGATTACACCCATGCGGGTACGGTTGAGTTTTTAATGGATGCCGAAACAGAGGACTTTTACTTTATTGAAGTAAACCCGCGCATTCAGGTTGAACATACGGTTACTGAAGAAATTACTGGCATTGATATTGTTAAGGCACAAATTCGGGTGACTGAGGGAGCTGCGGTCGGAGATGGCAGTAGTTTTATTCCGCCACAAGAGCAGATCAAATTATTAGGCTATGCACTGCAATGTCGACTCACCACAGAAGACCCTAAAAATGGTTTTATGCCGGACTATGGACGTCTCACTGCTTTTCGTAGCGCAACTGGTTTCGGCGTGCGGGTAGACAGTGGTACAGCTTATACTGGTGCAGTCATTACGCCATATTATGATTCCTTACTCGCTAAAGTCACAGTTCGCGGTGCAAGTGGGGATGAAGCCAATGCCCGTATGCTGCGAGCGTTACAGGAGTTTCGTATCCGCGGTGTCTCAAATAATCTGGCATTTCTAGAAAATGTGGTGACTCATCCTTTATTTACACAAGGCACCTGTACCACCCGATTTATTGATAGCACACCAGAACTATTTAACCTTAAACCTAAGCAGGACCGTGCGACTAAGTTACTGGAGTTTTTAGGTGACATTACCGTTAATGGACAACCCGAACTCAAAGGGCGTTCACTTCCCGAAACTGTACCAGCTCCAGCACAGTTACCGACATTTAACTTAAACCAGCATCTTCCGAGTGGAACCCGAGACCAGTTTAAATTACTGGGTGCAAAGGGTTTCTCAAACTGGATGCTAGATCAAAAGCGGGTATTGGTCACTGATACCACCATGCGTGATGCCCATCAGTCCTTATTTGCAACACGAATGCGTACCGCAGATATGTTGGCGATTGCACCTTATTATTCTCATATGGCCAGTGAGCTGTTTTCACTGGAATGTTGGGGCGGGGCAACCTTTGATGTGTCGATGCGCTTTTTAAAAGAAGACCCATGGGAGCGTCTGGCTCAACTTCGCCAAGCTGTGCCAAACATTCTATTCCAAATGCTGCTTCGCTCATCTAATGCTGTAGGGTATACCAACTATCCAGATAATGTCGTCCGTCACTTTATTACGCAGGCCGCACAAGGTGGGATTGATCTATTCCGTGTATTTGACTCACTCAATGCAGTCGATAACATGCGGGTTGCCATTGATGCAGTTCGAGAGTCAGGCATGCTGTGTGAAACAGCAATTTGCTATACCAGTGATATCTTTGACAACAACCGCAGATATAACCTTAACTACTATGTCGATATGGCAAAGCAACTGCAAAAAGCAGGGGCGAACATCCTTGCCATTAAGGATATGGCCGGTATTTGTAAACCCGCCGCAGCACGTGAGCTGATCAAGGCATTGAAAGAAGAAACCGGATTGCCGATTCATTTTCACACCCATGATACCAGTGGTATTGCCGCGGCCAGCATTTTGTCTGCCATCGATGCTGGCGTTGATGCAGTCGATACCGCCATGGATGCCATGAGTGGACTCACTTCACAACCTAGCATGGGCTCGGTGGTTGCAGCTTTACAAAATACCGATCGTGATACAGGACTCAACCCTAATAACCTGCAACAGCTTTCAACTTACTGGGAAGGTGTACGCCATATTTATGCACCGTTTGAAGCGGATATGCGCGCGGGTACGGCCGATGTCTATCACCATGAAATGCCGGGTGGACAATATACCAATTTACGTGAACAGGCTCGTTCCCTTGGCATTGAAGAACGTTGGTCAGAAGTTTCCGATGCCTATGCACAAGTCAACTTATTGTTTGGTGACATTGTGAAAGTTACCCCAACCTCTAAAGTGGTGGGTGATATGGCTTTATATATGGTGTCGAATCACCTGAATTCAGAAGATATTGAAAACCCGAAACTTGAGATTGATTTCCCTGAATCGGTGGTTTCACTGTTTAAAGGTGAGCTAGGTACACCGGCACATGGTTTTCCAAAAGAGTTACAGCACAAAGTATTAAAAGGAGCAACGCCTTTAAGTGATCGTCCTGGAGCAGTGATGCCGTCAGTCGACTTGAACGGTGAAAAAGCAATGCTTGAAAATATGTTTGGTAAACAACTGACCGAACAGGAACTGGCGTCATATCTTATGTATCCAAAAGTCTTTAACGACTTTATGAAGCACAAACTGAAGTATGGCACGGTATCAAGTATTCCATCTTCAGCCTTCTTTTATGGTTTAAAAGAGCAAAGTCCAGTTGAAATCGAACTTGAACGCGGCAAGACACTGGAAATAAAACTGCTGGGCCGTTCAGAAGCCAAAGATGGTGTGATTGATCTGTTTGTAGAGCTGAATGGTCAGTTGCGTCTGGTCCAGATTAAACAGGCAAGCCAAAAAGAAGTAACGGCTCATCCGAAGGCTGACCCGACAAATCCGAAACATATCGGTGCTTCAATGCCAGGGATGATTAGTACAGTACCTGTGAAATTGGGTCAGTCGGTCAAGAAGGGTGAAACCTTATTTACCATTGAAGCGATGAAGATGGAGCTTGCCATTAAAGCTGATCAGGACTGTGTGGTTCAGGAAGTTTTAATGAGTGCGGGTAAGCAAGTTAGAAATATGGATTTGGTTTTAACATTAAGTTAGAAATCGAAAATATATTTTTATTTCAATATATTAAGAAGCTCTAACAACAGGCTTCTTAATATATTTTCAAAAATAGTGATATTTTTAACAATAAATTTATAGCGGAGTAGGCAAATTAAGTACTACCTGAGCATCTTGGATAACATCTAAGCGGAGAATTTTTGAAGCGCCAAGTTCATTTAGCAGCTTTGTCAAAGGGCCTTCATTTTTCACAAGTTGTAATTTCTTTGGAAAAAGCTTTTGCGCAAAAGAAAGAACGTTTGATTGAACGTCTGTTTGATGCCATTTGCCATCGACTACATGTAGCATGGTTGCTTTATTAATATGTGTTTCAGAATCGATATGTTTTAAAGTAGGAACAGCAGTTTTTAAACTTAAATCTAGTTTTCCATTAAGATCAAAAATATTGGCTTGAACTTCTTTTGAATTAATGTCGACGTCAATTTTAGTTAACCATTTTGGTAGCTGGTAACCATATATACCCCGTACTCGGGCGATTTCAGTATCGACAGGTAAAGCTAAAACATGTGCATGAAAATGACGTTGACGCATCGATTTCATTAACTCTGCAATATGTGGCCCACGAGCCTTGGGTTTGCGTACAACAATCGCAATCGACACTTCGTTATAGGGATCATTGTCACAAACCGAATAAGAGAAAAAAGTGACGGCGACTAACCCATAACCCGGAAATGGTTGTAAGGGCGTTAAAGCATCAGGAAGTTTTGCCTTAATATATTTAATGGGAGCAAGCATTAATAGCTGAACATTTGCACTATGATAATAAAAGTTCGGCGCCCAAACAGGACCAACACGTGACTCTACAATTTTTTTAGGAATATGACGGAAAAAATCGATGTTGCCAGCAGCTGGATCTTGGGCAATTTCATCTAGATCTGGATGCATTCTAAAACGGTCATAGTAACCACCTTTAGGTACTTTGACTTTTTGTTGCCCAAATTCAACCTCAGTAAATTGTTGTTTTATATTCATGAGTGTTACCTTTAACATTAACTGACCAAGTAGCTACGGTTGCCTTATAAAGACGTGTTAATTTATAGCCAATGTCGGCACTATAAGGTTAAAGTTCACTTTAAAGTCAAGACTTTAATTTCTAGCTGTAAAGTCTTTGACATTTAAAAAAAATAAAATAAAAAACAATTAAAGATTAAAAAGATACAGAGTACAGTAGAGTCTTCATATAAATTTTATTTTAACAATAAGATTGAGACTATTGACCTTAAAGCTAACTTTAATCTTACGATAAACATTCATACCTTTATAACGAATCTAGAAGCAGATTTTCAGCAGGAGTACAAAGATGGGATATGTAACCACAAAAGATGGCATAGACATTTTCTATAAAGACTGGGGGCCACGCGATGCCCAAGTTTTATTTTTTCATCACGGTTGGCCTTTGAGTTCAGATGATTGGGATACACAATTACTTTTCTTTTTAGGACAAGGCTACCGTGTGGTGGCTCATGACAGACGCGGCCATGGGCGTTCAAGTCAGGTGTGGGATGGTCACGATATGGACCATTATGCAGATGATGTTGCAGAAGTGGTTAAACATCTCGATATTAAAAATGCTATTCATATTGGACACTCAACTGGTGGTGGCGAGGTAGTCCGCTATATTGCACGTCATGGTCAGGAAAACGTTGCAAAAGCTGTACTTGTCAGTGCAGTACCCCCACTAATGGTTCAAACTGAAAATAATCCTGAAGGTTTACCAAAAGAAGTTTTTGATGACCTTCAAAATCAAGTACTCACAAACCGTGCGCAATTTTTCCGAGACCTTCCATCTGGCCCATTCTATGGTTTTAACCGACCAGATGCGAAACCATCGGAAGGTATCATTTCGAACTGGTGGCGTCAGGGCATGACGGGCAGTGCAAAAGCGCATTACGATGGCATTGTGGCATTCTCACAAACTGACTTTACAGAAGATTTAAAGAAAATCACCATTCCTGTTTTGGTGTTACATGGTGATGACGACCAGATCGTGCCTTATAAAACGTCTGGCGTAAAATCTGCTGAATTACTTCAAAATAGCCAACTCAAAATCTATCCGGGTTTTTCTCACGGCATGTTAACTGTAAACCATGAAGTGATTAATGCTGATTTATTGGCCTTTATTCGTGAATAATTAAAAACATTTAAACTTTAAAAAAAGAGGCGTTAAGAGCCTCTTTTTTACTTACAAATTACTGAAACTGAAAGTAATAAATATAGAAATAATAAAAGGTATTGACATTAAAGTTAGCTTTAATCTTAAAGTAAAGCCATACTGAATGAGGTCATTCCAATGAAAGTGTTCGAAAAATTAGTATTCCCAAATGGCTCATATGTTCCTAACCGTATTGCTAAAGCAGCCATGGAAGAAAATATGGCTGATTTAAACCATGCACCATCAGAAGAATTAATGCGTTTATATCAGGCTTGGGCAAATGGTGGCGTAGGTCTAATCATTACCGGAAATGTAATGGTAGATCGCCGAGCAATGACTGGACCGGGCGGTGTCGTGCTTGAAGATGAAAAGCATCTGGATACTTTTAAAAAATGGGCACAAATTGGGCGCTCAAAAGGCGCTCAGATGTGGCTTCAAATTAACCATCCAGGTCGCCAGATGCAAGCCAATCTTGGTCAGCAGACGTGGGCACCATCAGCTATTTCACTTGATCTTGGCAAAATGTCAAATCGCTTCAACACGCCAATTGAAATGACTGAATCTATGATTGCAGAGGTGATTCAGCGTTTTGCAAATACGGCGCGTTTAGGTGAAAAAGCAGGATTTACTGGTGTAGAGATTCATGCAGCACATGGTTATTTATTAAGTCAGTTCCTTTCTCCACTGAGTAATAAACGCCAAGATCAATGGGGTGGTTCTTTAGAAAATCGCGCTCGTATTTTAATTGAGATTGTAGAAGCTGTTCGTAAAGTAGTTTCGCCTCAGTTTACTGTTGCAGTGAAACTAAATTCAGCCGATTTCCAACGTGGTGGGTTTAGCGCTGAAGATGCTCAACAAGTGGTTAAAATGCTAAATGAGCATGCAGTCGATTTGGTTGAACTTTCAGGTGGTAGCTATGAAGCGCCAGCCATGCAAGGTCAAGCACGTGATGGCCGAACACTCGCTCGAGAAGCTTACTTTTTAGAGTTTGCACAAGAAATTCGTAAAGTTGCCAAAATGCCTGTTATGGTCACAGGTGGCATACGCCGTAAACAAGTGGCAGAGCAAGTGGTTGAAAGTGGTGTTGATATGGTCGGTATCGCCACAGCTTTAGCGATTGAACCTAATTTGCCAAAAGCTTGGAAACAAGGCAAAAATGTTTCACCTGAACTCAAGCCAATTACGTGGGAAAATAAAACATTCGCTTCTCTTGCCAATATGGCAGTGGTGAAATTCCAGTTACGTAATTTAAGCGCTGGTAAAAAAACAAAACCAAATGTTTCACCAGCTTGGGCTTTAATTTTGCAACAATCAGCGATGTCATGCCGTACCCGCCAATACAAAAAAGGCATGCGTGACTATTCATTTGCTTCTTAATAAGTGAGTTGTGTTATGACAAATCCTAACGATTCAAACTGGATAATTTATGGAGCAAATGGCTACACGGGCGAGTTAATCGCTCGTGAAGCTGTACGCCAAGATCTAAAACCAACTTTGGCTGGTCGTAATAAAGCGAAAGTTGCTGCACTTGCTCAAGAGTTGGGGCTCGACTATAAAGCTTTTGGGCTTGATAACGTAGATGCGGTAAGTGAACAACTCCAAGGCTTTAAATTGGTGATGCACTGTGCAGGGCCATTTTCAGCAACATCAAAACCCATGATGGAAGCTTGTATAAAGGCTGGTGCTCACTATCTAGATATTACTGGTGAAATCGCCGTATTTGAATTGGCACAGTCACTTAACAGCCAAGCTGAAAAAGCCGATGTTGTGCTTTGTCCGGGTGTCGGTTTCGATGTGATCCCGACAGATTGTGTTGCTGCTGCACTGAAAGAAGCATTGCCAGATGCGACTCATTTAGCGCTTGGTTTTGACTCTAGAACAGGGTTTTCACCAGGTACAGCTAAAACAAGTACAGAAGGCATGGCCGAAGGCGGAAAAATTCGTAAAAACGGAAAAATTACCACCGTTCCATTAGCCCATTATGTTCGAACCATTGATTTTGGTGACGGTAAAAAAAGTGCCATGAGTGTTCCGTGGGGAGACGTATCTACAGCGTTCTATACAACAGGTATTCCAAACATTGAAGTATTTGTACCTGCATTTCCCAAAATGATTATGGGCGCGAAAATGATGAACTATTTACGCCCAGTATTAAAAATTAATGCTGTACAGAAGTTTATTAAATCGCGTATTGAAAAAACGGTTGTTGGGCCAAATGAGGAACTTCGCGCAAAAGTACCTACCTATGTTTGGGGTGAAGCAAGAAATACGCGTGGGGAAATCAAAACCGCCCGCATCCAAACGGAAAACGCTTATAGCCTTACCGTAAATGGCTCACTGACTGTGGTGAATTATTTACTCAAAAATACCGTTAAGGGTGGTACATACACACCTGCAAAATTGATGGGTTATAAGCTAGTGACCGAACTACCGGGTTCTGGTCCACTGGTCATTAATTAATAAAGCCTTTATTAAAACAGCACATTTATTGATGGTCCCGAGTAAGGTTTTCACTATCAAAAGATTGGCTGATTTTTTTCTATAGTATTTGCATGAAAAAACGAATTACAGCGTGGGTCCGTAATTCGTTTTTTTAGATTTATAAAATGATACTTAAATGCTGTGGTTACTTAGTTGATACCAGTACCCATCTATACAACGCGAGAGCGATTAACTCTAATTGAAATTATGGTGTTTTTGCGTTGTCAAAATAGAGATTCATCAGACGTTCTGCATTTTGCTCACATGTAATTTCATCTGGTTTGTTATTAATAGCTTCAATCATGGTATGTAAGTTTTGCTTACTGACTTTTAGCTTTTGTTCTAAAATTTCTATTTCCTGAATTTTGGTTTCAATCGTTTGAATGAGAGCATCATGATCCCAAGCGACAACTTTCGACGGCAAAAATGCTTTAATTTCTGCTAAGGAAAACCCAACTTGCTGGGCTTGTTGAATTAAAGAAAGTTGTTTCAAATCGTTATCGGTATATTCACGGTAACCATTCGATTTTCTTTTGGCTTTAGGCAAGAGTTTAATTTGCTCGTAATAACGAATAGTAGGGGTACTTAAACCACTTAATTTCGATAACTCGCTAATATTCATAGCTACATACTCTCTTGACATTCAAGCTAACTTTAGACTTATAGTAACACAAAAGCAAGGTTCATAACTTTACCAAGCACACACTTTCAGTAACAACTTTCTATGCTTTGATAGATGAAAGAATAGAATTATAAATATGAAAAATGAGGTGAGAAAATGTCTAAACGCATATTACATGTCGTGACCAATGTTTCACGCTATAAGGATGTAGATCAACAAACAGGACTGTGGTTAGGTGAACTTACCCATGCCTATGATGAGTTTGAAAAACAAGGTTATGTGCAAGATATTGTGAGTCCAAATGGTGGAAAAACTCCAATTGAACCAAAATCGCTTGTGCCTTTAGTGGCAGATAAATCTGTTAAAGACCGAGAAAAAGATCAGGCTTTTATTACGCTGCTGGCAAATACCTTTAAGCCTTCCGATATTAATTGGCAAGACTATGACGTGATCTATTACACAGGTGGCCATGGGGTGATGTGGGATTTTTTAGATAACCCTGAATTGCAAGAAATCACCAAAAACATTTATGAAAAAGGCGGCATTGTTTCGAGTGTTTGTCATGGCTATTGTGGCTTGCTCAATGTCAGACTTTCAAATGGTGAACGACTTATAAAAGGTAAAAAATTAACAGGCTTTGCATGGAGTGAAGAGGTTTTGGCAGGGGTGGCAAAAAAAGTGCCGTACAATGCCGAAGAGTTAGCGAAAGAATATGGTGCTCGTTATGAAAAGGCTTTTATTCCTTTTGCACCATATGTCGTTCAAGACGGCAAATTAATTACCGGTCAAAACCCTTTTTCAGCTAAAAAGACGGCTTTAGCGATAATAGAAGAGCTAGAAAAGTCATAATTTAATGATTCAAATATAAAACCCTAAAAGTAGGACCAGCGATGGGCTTTCTTTTAGGGTTTTAAATAAATGAATTCGTGTAAAAATTAACCTTAAGGAACAATTACAAAATCAGGGTTTGCTATTGCAAAAACTGCTTCACGGTTTGCAGCTGGTGGATAAATCCAAACAGTATTAATTTCTTGTTTAATTTTTTTAGCTTCATCACGCACAAATTGAACCTGTCGATCCCATCCTTCAGTATAAGTGCGCCCCAAGGACCTAAGTCAACACAAGTGACATACTTCGGTTGGCTGTATGGATGAAGTGGTAAATCAACTAATTCTGCCGCAGCATTGTAACCCGCTACACGGCCTAGACTCATGGCGTGCTGACACGACATCATGTTAAAGTTACCTAAATCATCGGTAGGAACTTTTACAGTGTCGCCAGTCACAAAAATGTTTTTTGCTTCGGGTGCATGTAAATAAGCATCCCCAATCAAACGGCCCAAATTATCTTTTTCACCTGCAATTTGAGAAGTGAGTGAGTTAGCTCGCATGCCCGCATTCCAGATCACGGTTTCTGCTTCAATTTTTTCGCCATTAGAAAGGGTCACACCAGTTGCATCAAGTGCAGTCACGCGCAGTCCAGCTTTACCTTCAACACCCAGCTCGTTAAGGGCTTCTCGAATAACAGTAGCAGCTTGGTCACCCATCGCCGCGCCAATTTCTGTTGAGGAATCCACTAAAACTACACGGGCATCAGTTTCACCTAAAATGCTACGCAGACGTTCAGGCATTTCGGTAACAGTTTCTAACCCGGTAAGACCACCACCTGCAACGACTACGGTATTACGCGCTGCATTTGCAGGTTTACTGGCTAAGTTTTTAAGATGTTGGTCTAGTTTTTCAGCATCTTCTAGTGTGCTTACGCTAAAGCCATATTCGGTAAGACCTGATATCGGGGGCATAAACGTCGCACTTCCTGTTGCCAGAATAAAACGGTCATAGCTTAAGGATTGTTTGTTGCCATCGGTGGTTGAAACTTCGATGGTCTGTTGATCGGCGTTAATTTTATCTACCCAACCTGCCAGAAATTTAACCCCCACCACACTTAATAACGCTGAAATATCTGGATTCATGTTTTCAAGCACAGCTTCATAAAGACGAGGACGAATCCCAACATTGGGGCTAGGGGAAACCATCAGCACCTCAATGTTTTGTTCTTGCGACGCTAAGTGAATTGCTCTTTGTGCAGCGAGTGCCGCCCATAAACCAGCAAAGCCAGAACCTGCAATAATAATACGCTTACTCATTTGATTATCCTTTTGATAGATTTTCGGACATCACATTCCAACTCATCACAAAATTTTGGGTGAGCGAATCCTTTCCCTGATTGTCCGAAAAATCTGAGAAGGCGTTTAAAAAGAATTAAGGGAATTTTATGTTAGGGTACGAACCCTATCAGTTCATTAGTCGGGGGTATCCCGCGATATTTTACTTTTACGCATTTTTGCTGTTCTTCCTTCGATGCGTTCATTGATCCAGCCATTTACATCACTAAAAAACACGTCAGGTGCATAACGGCCAAAACGGTCTGCAATATCGCCAAGTGTATGAGCACCTAAAGCATCTCGCATGGCTTTTTCGGCTTGTAGCATGACTGCATGCACTGCACACACACCACTGGTTGCCCAATCTGGCGGGGCATTGTTAAAAACTGCACATTTTCCACGAACTTCTTGACACTCAAAAAGCGGTTTTTCACCCTCAATTGCATTCACGATATCTAAAAAACTGATTTCGTGAGCAGATCGAGCCAGTAAATATCCACCACGAACACCTTCCTGAGCAATAACGAGACCTGCCTTTTCAAGTTTAGGAAAAATCTTGGCCATAAAACTCGGAGAGACTCCTTGTAATTCAGCAAGGTCCTTACTACTCAAAGGTTTATCTTCATTGTTCACAAGAAAAAGAAGACAATGAATCGCATACTCGACGCTACTAGTGATATAAGCCATTTAATTTCATAATTGATCAATTACAAACACAGACTAATGTAGTCTGTGTTTTAAGTCAACAATAAAACTAGGACAAGGTTAGTCCTAGTTTAAAGAAGGCTATTTAAAAGTGTTAATTATGAATGTATCTGATTGAATAATTTAAACTTTATTAAACAAACAGATTTTAATAATTTATAAAAAATATTTTATTAAGTTCTCTTAATCGTAAGAATGTCTAACAGGTGTTTAATCAAATAGTTCACCACTTATAAGTAAGATAGATGAAACGGGATAGGCATTTATCATTTATTTATAGAGTTATTTAAATTATATTTACGTAGATTGTTTTACTTAAAATATTAAATAGCTTTATCTGAATAAAAATATTTTTTTATATAGCATGATGAATGAATAAGAGAGTTGTTTTGAAAACTGAATTTATTATTAGATGTATTTATGCACTTTGCCTTATCGGTGCAGGGTTCAACCATTTACAAACAGTTTTGATGCATGGTTTGTTTTGGGACTATAACAATGCGCCTTTATTTACTTGTATTTATTGGACATCTTTAACGTTTATTGATCCACTTGCAGCAATTCTTCTATTTTATAGACCTCGTATCGGCTTAATTCTAACTTTTCTTATTATATTTAGTGATGTCATTCACAACACTTGGATTACATTAAAGGTAGGGCGAGACTTGCTCAACTATATGTATATTTCCCAATTTTTATTTCTGGTTTTTGTTGTGTGCACAATTAAGTTTCCTTGGAAGGCACATAAGAAAAGTTAAAATTTAAATATTGGAGAGAAAAAGCATTCTTTTACTCTCCAAATAATTTCTTCAAACTTACGAACGCCACCAATAATTTTCGACATTCGGTTCATTAAGATTCAAGAGTTCACCCATTTGCGGTGTGCTAATCGCTAAATTATTTTTTTGAGCCAAAGCGACAATACGTTCAAATGGATCATCCCAAGCATGAAGTGCCAAATCAAAAGTCCCATTGTGCACAGGCAACAAATGACGACCTTTTAAATCGATATGCGCTTGTAAAGTTTGCTCTGGCTGCATGTGAACATCGGGCCATTCGGGGTCGTAAGCACCAGTTTCTAACATGGTCAGATCGAAAGGGCCATAACGATGTCCAATCTCTTTAAACCCATCGAAATAGCCTGTGTCACCGCTGAAAAATACCCGTAGATCATTATCAATAATTACCCACGAAGCCCAAAGAGTCGCATTGCTATCACCCATACCACGGCCTGAAAAATGATGGGCAGGGGTAGCCACCAGTTCGAGTCCATCGACAGATGTTGTGTCCCACCAGTCGAGCTGTTGAACTTTTTCTGCTGGAATTCCCCATTTAATGAGAGTGTCACCCACACCAAGCGGTGTTAAGAAATGCTCAACTTTATCGTTAAGTTGCATGACTGCATGGTAGTCGAGGTGGTCGTAGTGATTATGCGACAAAATCACGCCTTTGATGGGTGGTAATTCGGCAATGCTAATTGGGGGTTGATGGAAACGTTTTGGTCCAAGCCATTGAAAAGGTGATGCACGCTCTGAAAAAACTGGGTCGGTTAACCAAAACTCATTTTGAAGTTTTAACAAGATGGTTGAGTGGCCCAAACGAAATAGAGAGCGATCGGGTGCACTTAAAAGCTGTTCTTTTGACAAACTTAAAACAGGAATTTCTTTGTTCGGAACTGTGTCTTTAGGTTTGTTAAATAGAAACTTCCACATAAGTTGAAGCGTTTTGCCAAAAGAAGGCTGGTGTTGGTTCGGACGCGTATTTCTAAATTTGCCATTGTGTTGTTGAGATGGCATTAAGGGAGCAGGCAAGTCTGTTGTGTTTGAAATAGTCATTTTGTTTTTCCTTATTGGAACAAACCTATATGTACAAATAAGAACTTGGGCTAAGTGCTTATTTTGATTATTTAAATGAGTATTTACTCACTTATTAATTCATTCAAAAATAAGGACGCCGCGCATCCTTATTTTTTATCTATATTGAAACTGCATGCCAAAAGGCTTCAAAACCTGATTTGCGATAACGCTCGGTTTGAGAAGGGTCTTGGGCAATAAAATTGAGTGTAACTTCGGCAAGCGCACCTAAAATTGAAGCAATAAATAACGGTGGGTAATCTCTTAATTTTCCGTCATTAATACATTCTTGAATGTTTTGGGTGAGGTCACAAAAGGTTTGCATGCCAATTTGTTTGCTTTGTTCAGTAATTTGTTCTGAGGTCGAAAGCTGCGCCATCACTTTACGTTTAAGGGGAGCTTCTAAACTCCAGTCCAAATAGCTTTGCCAAATGTGCGACATTTGTGTTTGTAGGTCAGAATCAGCAGGGTAACTAAGCATCATCACCTGACGTAACTCAGCCTTTAGCGAAAGATATAACTGGTTAAGCAGCTCTTCTTTATTACTAAAATAGGTAAATAAAGTACCTTCTGCCACGCCAGCAACTTTGGCAATTTTTGAGGTAGACGCACGCTCGCCAAGCTCTGCCAATGTTTCGATAGCAGCACTTAAAATTGCATTACGTTTATCTTCACTGCGAGGACGAGCCATATACAAAAATATTAATTGAGTGATTACTCAATCATACATAAAAATATGAGCAGCGCAAGCGTAATAGAATTTTACTGTCATAAATTTACTATTTTATAAACTATTCATAAGCTGCAATATTTGACTCTTACATCATAGGATTTGGTGTTCATGGGACTTTTGCTGATCCCAATATAAATTCATCTGATATCTAACAATATCAATCGGTAGTGGATGCACCTTAATTTGAGGATAAGTATCTTTAAAATGAGCAATTTGACATTGAGGAATCGTGAGTAAATGGTCCATTTGTGTAATTAATCGGATTGCCGTTTCATATTGTTGGCAGCGGAAACTAATTGTTCTTTTGATACCTTGTTTAGATAAGAAAAAATCTTCAAAAACACGACCTGTAGGACGAGAGGACACTGTAATGTGCTTAGCTTCTAAATAAATTTTTTTGGTTAGGTTCGTTTTGGATAATAAGGGATGCTGCTTGCGACTTATTACTACAAACTGATCTTTAGTAAGGCATTCATAACCAATGCTATCTTCAACCGAATGTTGCACATCAATCGCAAAATCGATTTTCCCCGTAGAAAGCTCATGTCTTAAGTTTTTACGATCAATGCGTACGCTATTTAACTGCAAATTAGGATTAAATTGAGTTAAGTGCTGAATAATAGAGGGTAAAAAAATTCCTTCATACTCATCATTCATAGCAATTGTGAGATGCTTTAAATCTCGTGCTGGCACAAAGTCATGTGTGCTTTGAATTGCTTGATGCATAAGTTGTAATGACTGTTCAATTTTAGGCCATAAACGTTTGGCTAAAGGTGATGGAACAACACCGTGTCCATCTCGAATAAATAATGGATCATTAAAATGATCGCGTAAACGAGCTAATGCATGGCTAACAGCAGGTTGGCTTAGAAAAAGTTGTTCACTGGCCCGTGTTAGATTTTTTTCTTTATAAATTGCCACAAATACACGAAATAAATTCAGGTCAATACGAGCAAGAGAGGCAATATTATTATTCATTTCATTCATAGTTTGTTATTCAAACAATTCATTTTATTCATTGTAACAAGTTAGATATGGTCAGGAAATAGTGTAAGAAATAGAGTGATTAAAACCGTGAATTTTGAATGTAGCGCTTGTGGTAACAACATTTAGAAAGCGTTGATAACAACTAATTTTTATACAACCTAGGTACATAAGGAAGTGATATGGCAACACATTTATTTGATTTGACTGGAAAAGTAGCCTTAGTTACAGGTGCAAGCCGTGGTATTGGTGAGGAAATTGCCAAACTTTTAGCAGAACAAGGCGCACATGTAATTGTCTCTAGTCGGAAAGTTGAAGATTGCCAACGTGTTGCTAATGAAATTATTGCAGCAAATGGAAAGGCGGAGGCTTTTGCTTGCCATGTGGGTAAGTTAGAAGATATTGCAGAAATTTTTGAATATATCCGTAAGGAACATGGGCGTTTAGATATTTTAGTCAACAATGCGGCCGCCAATCCCTATTTTGGTCATATTCTTGATACGGATATTGCTGCATATAACAAAACGGTTGAAGTCAATATTCGTGGATATTTCTTCATGTCTATTGAAGCGGGCAAATTAATGAAAGAACAGGGCCGCGGTGCAATTGTGAATACCGCATCTGTAAATGCCCTGCAACCCGGAGATCGACAAGGTATTTATTCTATTACCAAAGCTGCGGTGGTGAATATGACTAAAGCTTTTGCAAAAGAATGTGGACCATTGGGTATTCGAGTAAATGCTTTATTGCCGGGTCTTACCAAGACCAAATTTGCTTCGGCACTATTTGAAAATGAAGATATTTATAAAAGCTGGATGGACACAATTCCATTACGCCGTCACGCAGAACCACGTGAAATGGCTGGAACTGTACTTTATTTAGTGTCAGATGCTGCGAGTTACACCAATGGTGAATGTATTGTGGTTGATGGCGGTTTAACTATTTAGGGAGGAATAGCAATGTACGAACATTATTCAGGTCAAGTGGTCTTAATCACAGGTGCGGCGAGTGGATTGGGTGCATTGCTGGCAGAGCAACTGGCGAAGTATGGTGCAAAATTAGTGTTGGGTGACTTGAATATTGAAGGGTTAAATACTGTAGCTGAACCGCTACGCCAAGCAGGAGTGGAGGTGGTTGCGCAAGTGTGTGATGTTAGCTGTGAAGCAGATGTACAGGCTTTGGTGCAAAGTGCAGTTACTCAGTTTGGTAGAATCGATGTCGGGATCAATAATGCAGGTATGAGTCCGCCTATGAAAAGCTTTATTGATACCGATGAAGCAGATCTGGATTTGAGTTTTGCCGTCAATGCCAAAGGCGTGTTCTTTGGAATGAAGCATCAAATTCGTCAGATGTTGCAACAAGGTGGTGGCATTATTCTGAATGTTGCTTCTGTTGCCGGTTTAGGTGCGGCTCCCAAATTGGCTGCCTATTCTGCGGCAAAGCATGCTGTGGTGGGATTAACCAAAACAGCAGTGATTGAATATGCAAATAAAGGCATTCGAGTTAATGCAATTTGTCCATTTTATACAACCACCCCGATGGTGGTCGACAGTGAACTCAAAGAGAAACAAGACTTTTTAGCGCAGGCCTCGCCAATGAGGCGTCTTGGCCATCCAAGCGAAGTGGTGGCAATGATGCTGATGATGTGTGCCAAAGAAAACTCATATCTCACAGGTCAAGCCATTGCAATTGATGGCGGCGTGACAGCTTATTAAAACATTTATTAAATACATCTTATTCATATGTTTAGGAAAAAATCATGACAATTAATTTAAGCAATCGAGTGGCTATTGTTACAGGTGCAGGCGCAGGTTTAGGACGGGAACATGCATTGTTACTGGCTCGTTTGGGTGCAAAAGTGGTCGTGAATGATCTTGGTAGCGATGTAAACGGAAAAGGTGGCTCAACCATGGCGGCCCAAAAAGTCGTGGATGAAATTATTGCGGCTGGTGGCGAGGCGATGGCAAATGGTGCTTCAGTCACTGATATTGAACAAGTTCAACAGATGGTAGATGAAACAATTGCCCGTTGGGGACGTGTAGATATTTTAATTAATAACGCTGGAATTCTTCGAGATAAAACTTTTAGCAAAATGTCACTAGATGACTTCCGTACCGTGATTGATGTCCACTTGATGGGGGCAGTAAATTGCACTAAAGCGGTATGGGATATCATGCGCGAGCAAAAATATGGTCGTATCGTTATGACGACTTCATCCTCTGGTCTATATGGCAATTTTGGGCAGTCCAACTACAGTGCTGCAAAAATGGCATTGGTTGGGCTCATGCAGACACTGGCTTTAGAGGGTGAAAAATCTAATGTTCGGGTGAATTGTTTAGCACCAACAGCTGCAACTCGTATGCTTGAAGGGTTATTACCCGAAGAAGCCCTTAAAGCACTTGCTCCAAGTGCGGTCAGTCCTGCAATCGCGACTTTGGTTAGCGAAGATGCACCTACCCGTATGATTCTTTGTGCGGGCGCAGGTAGTTTTGAAGCTGCCCACATTACCCTTACGCAAGGAATTTATTTAGGTACGGATGAACAAGTTCCGCATGTCTTAGCACAACGTTTAGCTGATGTTTCAGACCGAACAGATGAGTTTGTGCCTGTCAGAGGAGGCGCTCAGGGTGAGCTTGAGCTGAAAAAAGCTTCATTAATGGCAGGAGAATAATTTTGACAAAAAATACATTAAGCATCGACCAACTGGTTGAGTTGCAAGGTCAAGCATTAGGTAGCTCGCAATGGATGACCATTGATCAAAGCATGATTAATACCTTTGCAGATGTCACACAAGATCATCAATTTATTCATGTGGATGAAGAAGCTGCTCGTCAGACACCTTTTGGTGGCACGATTGCCCATGGTTTTCTAACACTTTCTTTACTTTCAGCGATGGCCGCTCAGGTGTTGCCGACTGTTCAGGGGCAGAAATCTGGCGTGAATTATGGCATCAATAATTTGCGTTTTATTAGTCCTGTACATAGCGGTAAGCGGGTGCGTGGAAATTTTCACTTAAAAAATGTTTCCCCAAAAAATAAGGGAAGTTATCAGTTGATCATGGAAGTCACGATTGAAATCGAAGATCAGGCAAAACCGGCACTTGTGGCCGAGTGGCTTACACTTGTAAATGTATAGGAATAAACCATGAGCAATGAATTAATTCTCTCTCGCCGTGATGTCGATTTTTTGCTATTCGATTGGCTAAAAGTTGAAGAACTCAGCCAACGAGATACTTTTGCAGGACAGGACCGTTTTGAATATACATCTGTTTTAAACGTTTACGAGGCTTTGGCAACCGATTTATTTGCTCCTCATAATAAAAAAAATGACAGTAACGAACCTGTTTTTGATGGTGAACGTGTAACTGTCAATCCTGAAGTCGGGGTAGCGCTTAAGGCCTTTGCTGACGCAGGTTTGATGAGTACAGCGTTTCCGTCAGATTGGAATGGGATGAACTTACCCAATACCATCGAGCGTGCAGGTATGGCATATCTACTCGGTGCCAATTCTGGAACAGCGGGCTATGCCTTTTTAACCATTGGTAATGCAAATTTATTAATGGCTCATGGTGAACCTGAAAAAGTTAAACCCTATGTCAACGCCATGATAGAAGGCAAATGCTTCGGAACGATGTGTTTATCTGAACCACAAGCAGGTTCAAGTCTGGCTGATATTCGTACACGTGCGATTAAAACAAAAGATGGACGTTATCGTTTGTTTGGAAACAAAATGTGGATTTCAGGCGGCGAGCACGATATTTCTGACAATATTGTTCATTTGGTTCTGGCAAAAATTCCAGATGAAAATGGACAATTACCAGCAGGTGTGCAAGGCATTTCTCTGTTTACCGTACCGCGCAAATTACTCGATGAAAATGGACAGCCAAGTGAACGCAATGATGTGGTATTAGCTGGAATTAACCACAAGATGGGTTATCGGGGAACAGTGAATTGTGTGCTGAATTTTGGGGAAGGTCGTTTCACACCCGAAGGAGAAGCAGGCGCAATTGGTGAACTAGTCGGCGAAGCTGGTAAAGGGCTGGCCTATATGTTCCATATGATGAATGAAGCCCGAATTTCGGTTGGACTTGGGGCAGCAGCATTAGGATATACAGGTTATCTTCATGCTTTAGATTATGCTAAAACTCGAGTACAAGGTCGCTCTCGTAGTGAACGCAATCCAAGTTCTCCACAAATTCCGCTCATTCAACATGCGGATGTTCGCCGTATGCTCTTGGCGCAAAAAGCATATGTCTCAGGTGCGTTGGCACTGTGCTTATATGCAGCCCGATTAACCGATGATATTCACTCGCTTGAAGATGCCGAGCAGCGCAATCAAGCCCATCAATTACTTGATCTATTAACGCCAGTAGTGAAAAGCTGGTCTTCTGAATGGGGACTTGTAGCAAATGATTTAGCCATTCAAGTTCATGGCGGCTACGGTTATACCCGTGAATATAATGTTGAACAGTTTTATCGGGACAATCGACTCAACCCCATTCATGAAGGAACATTTGGCATTCAGGCGCTCGATTTATTAGGACGAAAAACTCGTCTTAATCAGGGGCAGTCAATAAAGCTATTACATGAAAAAATCATGAATACGATTGAACAAGCCAAGGCCGAGCCTTCTTTAAAAGATCATGCAGATCAATTAGACCAAAAGTGGCAACTCATCCGAAATGTAACGGAGAAATTGCATGCCTTAACCGATGTAGAACTTCAACTGGCAAATGCCGCCAATTATCTGGAAGCTTTTGGGCATCTTGTGGTGGGGTGGTTATGGCTTGATCAAGCAGTAGTTATTCATAAACTCATGCCAAACTCAACAGACCCTGATTTTCTGCGTGGGAAGCTTGCCGCATGTGATTATTTCTTTGGCTGGGAAATGCCGAAAATTATAAGTTGGTTAGCGGTACTTGATCCGGTAGAGACGACTCCACTCAATATGTCAGAAGAATGGTTCTAGTAAGAACCATTCCTTAACCGCGCCGTTTGACAGAAAAGGAGAACAACCTGATTTTATAGAAAATGCCTAATAAGAATCACTATGTAAAAACAAACATCAGGCGTTCAGTAAAGAGCGCTCTATAAGTAAAAATAAAAATCTAGGACGGATTAAAAGATGAAAAAGAAAACATTAGTCATGGTCATGGCTTCATTTTGTACGAGCCCACTTTATGCGGCAGCATTTGATCGAACAGGACAATCAATTTCTGCATTTCTACAACCTGGTAATTATTTTGAGGCAAGTTTATCTGTTTCAGACACTTCGTTAGAAGGACAAGAAGCAGGTACAAACCCAACACGTAATAGTATTTCTGATATTGCAAACTCTGATTATCGTCCCAGTGCAGCTTTGAAATTACAGTTAGCACCTCAGTTTTCATTTGGTTTTCTTTACGATCAGCCATTTACTTCCGACTCTGAATATTATGGAAATAACAGTTTTGTTGCTAAGCCGAGTGATACGATTTTAGTACCGGGCATTGATTCAGCAACACTTGCCCAAAAGACCAGTGGAGAAGTCGTAACAGGGAACACCAAATCGAATTTTGTTATGCAAAATTTTAGTCTGATATTTGGTTATCAACCGGATAAAAACTGGAATTTTTATGCAGGTCCTGTTTATCAGACATTTAAAAGTAACGTCAATTTAAGAGGTCAAGTTTTCAGTTTATATAATGGCTATGACTTTAATGCCAAAGAAGTTGGAGATTGGGGATGGTTGGCAGGATTTGGTTATCAAATTCCCGAAAAAGCCATTAAAGCCTCATTGACCTATCGTTCAGAAATTATGCATGAAGTGACTGCCAATGAAAATGCGCCACTGGTTGATATGTTAAGTACGCAGCAAGGCCGTGATTTTCTTGATCAGCATTTGGCGTATATGGTTTCTATAGGACAACTCACTGAATCTCGCAAGGAGGCACTCAATCGTATTGTTGCGGGCTTACCCGAAGCAGGTACAACAGGCTCAACTAAGTTTAGAGCGCCAGAGTCAGTGAATTTGGAATTTCAGACCGGATTACGCAAAGGTACTTTATTGTTCGGTAACGTGCGTTGGGTTCACTGGAATGATTTTGAGTTTAAACCGTATCGTTTCGGTGAAATCTCAGAAGTTGTTGGGGTTCTATCAACGCCAAGTCGTCCAAATGGTTTTAATCTGGTTCGTTATTATGATGATCAATGGTCTGCCAATCTTGGAATTGGGCAACGCCTAAGCGATAAATGGTCGGGTTCAGTTTCTGTAGGTTGGGACTCGGGAGCTGGTGAGCGCGTGTCCACAGGCGGGCCAGCTAAAGGTTATTACAGTGTTGGTCTTGGTGCGCAATATAGTCCAACTTCAAAATACTTTATTTCAGGTGGCATGAAGTATCTATGGCTCGGTGATGCCAAAGGACAGCTTGGTGCTCAGGCAGGCAGTGAATATTATGTGGGTGAATATAAAAATAACTATTCAATCGGTTACGGTTTGAAAATTGGTTATAAATTTTAATTCAACTATTTGATGGATCGCTTAGTTATATAAAGAGTTTATTTCTGCACGAGAGTAAGCAGATTAAGAGATTAAAGAAAATATAAAAAGTGGAGTAGGAACAGTTCCATTTCTCCCTCTCATAAAAGGACAATAAGATGACAAATCAGATCTGGTTAGATGAATATAAGCAATGGAATATAGAAAGTACGATTACATTGCCGGATGAACAAACTTCACTTCTCGATTTTTGGGACAACAGCTTTAATAAGTTCCAGCAAAGAAAGGCTTTTATATTTGCAGATCAATCTTTTTCTTATGCTGAAATCGATTTATATAGCCGACAAGTAGCAACATTCTTGCAAAGTTTAGGGCTAGAAAAAGGTACACGTGTTGCCGTGATGATGCCCAATATTATTCAGTACCCAATTATTTCACTTGCCGTCATTCGTGCAGGTTACATTCTGGTCAATATTAACCCCCTCTATACAGCACGTGAGTTAAAGCATCAATTAAATGATGCAGGCGCAAAAGTCTTATTTATATTAGAACAGTTTTTACCTGTTTATGATGCTGTCAAAGAACAAGTGTCGGTTGAACAAATTATTACCACCACCATGACTGAAATGTTGGTCGAGCAACCTACTGAATTAAACACCTTAGATTCTAAAAAATACGCTTTTAAGCAAATCTTATTGAAGACAAATGCCCAAGATTATATACGTCCTAAGCTAGTTCTTGAGGATACTGCGCTTTTGCAATATACGGGTGGAACAACAGGGGTATCGAAGGGCGCAGAACTAACCCATAAAAATATTGTCGCCAACTTATTACAAAATAATGTGGTTTTTAAAAGCTATTTTGGCGATCGAGATGCTTATGAAGATGAAATAGCGATCTGTGCCTTACCGCTTTATCATATTTTTGGTTTTACTGTCTGTTTATTGCACAGCGCAATGAATAAAGGTTATGCCACTGTTTTAGTTCCAAACCCGCGTGATTTAGATGCTCTCGTGCATTGTTTTGAAAAATTTCGTCCTACGGTTTTTCCTGCTGTAAATACTTTATTTAATGCACTGCTTCATCATGAAGGCTTTAATAAATTGGACCACAGCCGTTTAGAAATTACCACAGGCGGCGGTATGGCAATTTTGAAATCCACTGCCGATGGATGGGAAAAACTGACAGGACGTATTATCCGTGAAGGGTATGGCTTATCAGAAACTTCGCCTGTTGCGACCTTTAACCCGCCAATCTCTAATACTTTTAGTGGCACGATCGGTATTCCTGTACCGAGCACGGATATTGCTATTTTGGATGATGAAGGTCACCAATTAGCGCCCGGTGAAACTGGAGAAATTGCAATTCGTGGCCCGCAGGTTATGAAAGGTTATTGGAATTTACCTGAAGAAACGAAAGCGGTCATGACTGCTGATGGTTTCTTTAGAACGGGTGATATTGGCTTTATGAATGAAAAAGGCTATACCAAAATTATTGACCGTAAAAAAGACATGATTTTAGTTTCAGGCTTTAATGTTTTTCCAAACGAAATTGAAGAAGTTTTAGCCCAACATCCAAAAATTTTAGAAGTCGCCGTGGTTGGGATTGCAGATGAAAAATCGGGTGAAGTGCCTAAAGCCTTTATTGTCAAAAAAGATGACTCTTTATCGGTTGAAGAAATCCAAAACTATGCAAAAGAAAACCTGACAGGATATAAACAACCCCGTCATATCCAATTTATCAATGAATTACCCAAGTCGAATGTGGGTAAAATTTTAAGAAAAGAACTCAAGGTTTAATAAAAACTTTTAATTAAAAACATAAGCGTATGGGGCTAGAAGCTCCATAAATAAATGAAAAAAGGAATGAGATTATGGGTTCAGGATTAATTACCGTATTTTTACCAATTGCACTCGCAATTATTATGGCTGGTTTGGGTCTAGAGTTGACCATAAATGACTTTAAACGCGTGCGACAGCACCCAAAAGCTGTATTTATCGCATTATTTTGCCAACTAGTTATTTTAGTCGGTATTGCATTTATTATTTGTAAGGTTCTCGCTTTACCACCAATGCTTGCTGTTGGATTAATGCTCCTTTCTGCGTCACCGGGCGGGCCAACAGCTAATTTATTTAGTTATCTCTATAAAGGAGATATCGCTTTAAATATTACTTTAACGGCTATAAATTCGGTCATTGCTGCCTTTACACTTCCGTTAATTGTGAATCTTGCAATACAACACTTTATGGAAAATGGACAAAATGTAGGATTGCAATTCTCTAAAATCATACAAGTTTTTCTTATTATTTTAGTGCCCGTTGGGATCGGGATGTTAGTCCGTCATTTTGCGCCGCATACGGCTGAAAAGCTCAATAAACCTGTGCGTATCTTTGCTATCGTTTTTCTTGTATCGATCATCATATTAGCAGTTGCACGAGATTATCAAAATCTGATGACGTATATTGGGCAAATTGGATTGGCAACTTTGCTGTTCTGCGTATGTAGTTTAATGGTTGGCTATTTTGTCCCACGATTATTGGGTATAAATAGCTTTCAGGCAAAAGCTTGCGCGTTTGAAATTGGAATTCATAACAGTACCTTAGCCATGACCATTGCTTTTACAGTAATGGCAAGCAGTATGGCCGCTATGCCAGCAGCCGTTTATTCATTATTTATGTACATTGTTGCTGCAATCTTTGGCACATTGTTAAATCGTCTAGAAAAGAAAGAGATCACACAAATATCAACTAAAACGTACTCAAAGAATCTTCAGTAATATCTGGCAGATAAAAGTATTTAACTACCATCAGATGTTGAGAGTTTGAATTAAAAGAGGAGGCTAATACCTCCTTTTTTAGTCTCAAAATTTAAAATATTTATGCCCGAGCAAGCGCAGTCATAATAAAAAGAAAGCGTTAGAGTGCTGTTATAAAAGCAAATTGTTAAGCCAATATTTAAGGTTTTCCTTAATTATGTAATTAAATGAAAAACAATAATTTAATTAAATAATTTCTAGCCAATTTCACATTGACAGCTCAAATATTGAAGATTACCATTTGCGGGCTGGCCTACATTGCCAGTCGGTTTTGACGGACCGATGATCGACCACATCAGGATTATTTCTTCTGAGGAATAGTCTTGTGTGCACACCTCGTTCCCTCCCGTAGCGGTAGGACGGGAGTGGGACACCTTCGGGTGTGCTGGATGTCGAACCCAGTCCGTCAACCTGCTTCCGTTCTGCCACCATAATTTATAATGCTTTGGCAGAACTCCCAAAAGAAGGAGTTGGCTATGCACATTCATAAATTATTGGCAGTCGCTGTCAAAATCTATCTCGACACAACTTAAAATTTTAAAGCAGCTTGATTACCTATAGGCTTTTCAGGCTTTAAATCATTACGTCTAAAACTTAGCAACAATAAAACTTGGGATGTGCCACGCACAGTCTTTACGGCTTTGCTGTGCCTTTTTTTCTCCCAGAAAAGGCACAGGCTTTTTTATCTCTTTTAGCACAACAAGAATTTATAACGGTAAAATGATGCCAACTTTAGAAAGATCTTCCAAAAAATTACAGGTTCTTCATACAGCAACAGAGTTGTTCAATCTCTATGGATTTCACAATACGGGCGTGGACTTAATTGTCAAAAAATCCAAAATTCCTAAAGCCACTTTTTATAACTACTTTCACTCAAAACAGCGGCTTATTGAAATGTGCATATCTTTTCAAAAAAGCAAACTTAAAGAAGAAGTGCTGGCAATTATCTACTCAAGCCGTTACCGAACCTCAAGCGATAAACTCAAAGAGATTATTGTTTTACATGTCAATTTTAATAGCCTGTACTATCTATTGCTTAAAGCCATTTTTGAAACTAAACAGATTTACCCGCAGGCCTACCGTATAGCGCTTGAATATAGAAAATGGCTGCTTAAAGAGCTTTTTAATCTAGTTTTTAGTCTAGAAACTCATGCATTAAAACCAAGTGCTGACATGGTTTTAAACTTAATTGATGGCTTGATGTTCCAGATTTTAAGCTCAAAGAGTTTGGATGAAAGGGATGTGGTGGTGGAGAGGTTTTTTTGGGATAATATTTGATAATGCTTAATTCTAAATTTTACTAACTAAAGGTTAGAGATAAATTTAAAGTTATAACTGTAGATCATGAAAAATAAACAAATAATGAGGGATTTTTAATGCAAGATGTGAGGGAAGGTTTATTAATACTTGAAAATAAAGAAGTTGAGAATATTGCTGAAGTCTATTCTTTTGAACAAATTAGAGAAATACTTATTTTTGCTCTATCTGATAGTAATTCTGAATATTGGACTGTATTAGCTCTAAACCTATTGAGTAAAAAATCCGAGTATATTTCTGATGAAATAATCTTAATACTTAAAGAAATAGCAGGCATGCCAAAAAAATATACACAAAAAACCAGACATGAGGCATTAAAAATATTTAAAAAACAAAATGGAAATACTAATTAGGGAAGTTATAGGAATTGAATTTTTCAAAGAATATAGTAGTTAATTTAATATAGGAATGGCTATGTATAGATTGGATATGCCGCAGTGCAAATTATGATTGAGCCATCAGTTCTTAGAACCAAATCTCCATTTTTTATTATTGCTAAAAATTTCTTTATTTTTGGATTGCTTTGGATTTTATCTTTATTCTTGTATAGTGTTTTTGACTATGAGTCATATTCTTCCATATTTATTTATCTAATTAGTTTCTATGCTAATTATTTTTTTGGATATTTAATATCTAAACCTATTGTTTTAGACCTTGACTCTAACACTCTTAATCGAATTAAGTTTTTAAGCCTTATATTTTTTACTTTTTATTATGTAATAGTACCTCTACGCTGCTTTTTAGTTGAAATTCATGATGGTTTATATGGTTTTAGACTTGGTTTTGGTTTCGTTTTTCCATTCTGGACACTAACTCCAATTTTTATCACTAATCTGAAGAGTAAGTTTTATATTTATTTATGTGTCGTGCTATGCGCTCTAGAAGTAATTTTTTGGGTAATGTTTTTTAAAATGAGTGAGTCTGAATTTTACAAGAGACCTTCATCTGTTGCTATGTTCACAAGTTCTCTTATATTCGCCTTAACTTTTCCTTGGTATTTATCTTGACTAAGAGAAATAGACATCAATAAATGGGTTTTTCCATTCTTTTTTAAAGAAGATAGATTTATATCTAAATTAATATCATGGATAGCAATAGGACTTGGTAGTTGCTTTATGTTTTTATTCTATCTTTTCTTCTAAAAATGAATCCTAAAAAGGAGTACCTATGAGATCTTTACATCAGGTAGCAGCTAGAGAAATAGCTGTAGTACCTTATTATTTGAATGGATATCAACAGAATGGTCTGCAGTACGGAGTGAATGAATATGAAAGAGCAGAACCATTGGGTGCGCAATGTGCGAATTGTCATACTATTCTATGGATAACAGGACGTAGCGATCCTATTTTAAATGAGACAAAACCTAAAAATATTCCAGATAGCGGGCCTATTTATCGTGAATATATTCAAGATAATCTAAAAAGGTTTTTAAGTTCATTACCTTCCTGCCCAAATTGTCATCAACAGGCATATGATTTATTCGTTAATAATACAACATTAACTAGATTTAAAGATGGTAGCCCAGCTCCAAAATATCCAGAGGAATATTATGGGGTTGATGAAGAAATGTCTGCACCAATGAAATACAAAGCCGTGTGGTGGTATGGCAATCAAGCTGAAGCTAAAAGACTTAATTTGAAATTGTTATAATATTTTTAAATATATGCTTGATAGTCAATAAACTATTACTTGTTAAAATTTTGCACATAGTAGAATTACAGTCCTTTTATTAAGAACCGAGACACAAAGAGATGACGTTGTTTCCAATACCTGCTGATTTTATTAATGAAAAGGTGAACCTTTCATGGTGTGATATCAAATGGGGCTATGAAAATAATCTTCTTACTTCAGAAATACCGATAAAAAAAGCAGAAAATATTGTATCAACAGGGGGCTCTACTAAAGCTGAACTTGAGCTGTCATTCCTTATCTCGACTGAATCAAATGACATCACTCCATTTATTAATGAACTATGTCCTAACTTTGAAGAAGATGAATATGAGAACATCAGTCAAAAATGGTTATATGTAATTCTTAGTTGGCTCTGGCTTAATCGAGAAAGTTTTGAAGATCCTTTAGATGAGGTGGAACGTATTTATACAGATTTTGATTATCCAGCCGAAATCGATAATTTTATTAAATATATGCCTTCTGCAGATGGATATAATCCATCATTGTATTCTTATGCAGAAAATATTAATCGCTTAATGAAGAATTGGGAAAATTACTTACAAAAAAGTGCTCTAAAGTACAAATAAAGCACTATGTGATTTATGACACTTAAGAATATTAGGCAAATTTTTTAAATAGTGGAGAACCATCGAATGCTACAAGATATTGGGGATCAGTATCCAAATGGCGCAATTAATAAAGAAATTATTGAAAATTTTGCAGCTACCTTAGAAGTTACATTTCCACCAGAATATGTTGAACTTATTTCTCAACATGATGGCATCTATCCTGAAATTTCTAGCTTTGATTATGTTGACATTGATGGTGAACTAAATATCAGTACAGTAGAGTTAGGAGGATACTTGCATGAACCTCGAATAGAAGGGATGCAATTTCCCGAAGGTGATGATGACTATGAGGGAAAATTAATTAGCTTTGGATCTACACCTGGTGGAAATTTTATTTGTTTCGATTACAGATTTCCTTGGATCAAAGATCAACCTAAGATTGTGCTTGTTTTACATGATGAATTCTATGATTTTGGAATGAATGAGGGTAAAAGAAAGGTTCTGTATCTAGCAGATAACTTTATGCATTTTATAAATTCATTACATGAATTTATTGAGTATTAGTATTCTATGATAATTTTTGATTATTTAACTAATACTGTTATTTAACAGAGAGCCAGTAATTTAAAAAATAGCAGTTTGGAGACGGAGCAGTTGGTACAGTGAATATTAAAGGTTACTAATGATTTTATATGTTTGTAGTTATGTTTTAAGAAAACCATTTTTTTCAGAGAAAAGAGTTGATTTAAAAGAAATGGGTTGGGAAAAACTATCAAATATAGTCAAGAAGGTTTTTTCTTGTGGAGGTAGTATCATTATTCATAAAACAGATGCTGCCTATTCTGAAGCATCTGGGCGATTAATATATAGTGATATTGATAGCTACAGCATGGTTTGTGACCCTAGATATGGTTATTTGTTTGGATGTAGTATTAGTGAGAATGAAGAATATCCTGCCGGTATTTATTTACGCCTTGTAAACAGAAAAACTAAAAATCCTGATGAGATTTATATTTTTGAGCCCCATGAAGATGAATGGAAAGCAAAGTATGTTAACCAAGATTTAGAGTTAGCCTTAAATTTATTTAAAGATATTTATGAGTATGGTGATTTATTAGAAGATTCAAATATTATGCTTGAGTAGTTAATTAGAGTTTTAGTTAATATTTAATGTTAAGAAAATTAGCTCCTTCATGGAAAATCAGCCTTTATGAATAGTATTAGAAATAAGGAAGAATATCAAAAAGCATTAGCACATGTAATTCAACATGCTGAATCTAATGAAAATACAGTTAATTTGATTGACTACATTACAAATAATAAAGGTGATGTACCATTTTGTATAGGAATGTTAGGGATTTATGCTGAAGCTAACGCAATAGTATCTTGGTTTCGGGATAGTGATTTAATTGGTTTTAAACAGTGGTGTTTTATTGCAGCTAAACTCAATCGTATGGTGTTTCAGTTTGATACTGTAGAATGGTTTCCTGCCTATAAACATTTATATGCTTTATTATCAGATAACGAAGAGATTATTTCTTGGTATAGTCAGCACCGAATATCGTATGATCGACAAGGCTCAATTAAAGACCGTGATAATCCACGTAAACCCGATTTTCATGGGTACCAGTTGATCTTAGCTCTTGATCATGAGTGGGATAAATTACGTCAACGTTGTGAACTCATTTTGCAAACTGATTTAAAAAAGGATAAAAAGTATTTAATTGATCATCATTTTTATCTTGCCTTAGCCAATGGGGATAAGGGTGAAATGGAAAATATTTTGACTGAATTAACTAGTCAAAAAATTGCCAAAGTCCGTAATTTTGAATTCGCATTTACTTTTACTGAGCATTTTATTGCGACTCATGCAGTAATTTATAGCAAACTAGCATGGAGAAATGGATATCATTTAAATATAGATACTCCTTGGATACCTAAAGAATGGTTGCCTGTAGAGCCTTTACTTGAATATCACGAGCCTTGGGAATTTATGCGCGAATTTGATATTTTCACTCCTTTTGAAGGTGATTGGAAAGATTGGTCCCCAAAAAGAGATAATAGATAAGTATCGAAATTTTCTTGAAAACTTGTCCATGTTCAGATAAATTTTTGTAGTTGAAAAGACCAACGAAAGCGTCCCAACGATGTACGCTTTTTTATTACACATTGATTAAAAAATATACAGAAACCTCCCTAAAACGAGTTGGAACGCTACAAACGCGAATGATACTTTAAGTTTCACTCTTCCCAATAAGTGAGGTGAGCAATGAAATTGTTAGCTTTGATTAGTATGGGAGTTGCAGCGAGTTATTGGTATAAAACTATAAAAGATAGCAAGCAAACTCTTCTGAAATCTAATTTTGATGAAATAGTAAAAAACTTTGTATTAGCAGAATTTAAAGCCTAATGCATTTAATAATCTTAATTAAATAAAAAGCTCATCGGAAGATGGGCTTTTTTATTGTAGTGGTTTTTATTTATTTTATTGTTGACTGTTAAAATTTAAAAATATATTTTGTCTTTTTTGTTTTTTAATTCAACGAACTAAGAAATTATGAATAAATATCTTATGCTAACTCTTCTTGCAGCTTCTACTCTTTCTTTGACAGGTTGCGCACAAATGTTTCCAGCTCAAGCTACCAAACTTGAAAATGGAAATTATATGATTCAAACCACTTCCAATATTTTAGGTTCTAATGAAGCAATGGAAAACAAAGTAAACAAAAAGGCTGAAACCGTTTGTGCTGGTAAAGGCTTTAGTGAAATAAATAATAATCATCAAACTCATAGCCAACAGATTTATACAGCTCAAGTAATTACAACAGGTACCTATAAGACTTTCAATAAGACGATTAAATGTAATTAACCACTTTTACAGATTGCAATTGAACCCACTTCGGTGAGTTTTTTAAAGGTAATTTTAATTTGACGAACTTCTTACGGTTCAAGAGGCTTACTTTTATTTAGTCTTGGTCTTTTTATCTTTGAACATGGGTGTCATAGTTAAGAAATTTAAAGATATTTAAATTTATCATAGTGTTATTGTAAACAAGTTTAATATTAATTAACTGTAATATGGATTATATGAATAAATTGCATAAGAATGAATCTCCAGAAATGATTCTAGCTTTTGAGAGTGCTATAAGTACATTTAAATATTTTTGGCGTGAACTTTATTGGGAATATCGACGAATTGTTCCTGCTTTAGAACTGGCTTATGTGAAGTGTGCATTTATCCAAGAAAACCTTGAAGATAAAAATGAACCTTTAATTGAGTATATGTGGATTGATCAAGTTGATTTTGATGGGAGTACAATTTCAGGAACTTTGTTAAACGAACCTTATATTATTGATAATGTGCAAGCTGGTGAAACAGTAAGGCTTAAATTTGAGTCTATAGTTGATTGGATGTTCTTATCTAATGGCACTGTTCATGGTGCGTTTACGATTCAAGAATATCGTAAGACTTTAGATGAATCAGGTCGTAAAGAATATGATGAGGCATGGGGAATTGATTTTGGTAATCCTGATGAAATTTTTCTAGTTTATGACCAGAAAAATTGTCCCGAAAATCTAGAAGAACATCCTATGTGTAAGAGTATTTTTGATCAGTTCATAAATATTATAAATACAGACCCTACAATCATTACTGAAAAAGATGGAAGTGGTAATCAATTATTACATCGTGAAGTTATAGCGGGGAATTATTTATTTGTTCAAGAGCTTTTAAGGTTGAATACGAATAAGCTGGAGGTAAATAATCAATCAATGACTCCTTTAGATTTGGCTCATAAGATGGGGTGGTCCAATATTGTAAATTTACTTAAGTAGCTTTGAGCAGGCCCTCTAATTGAGTGTGTTTTTAAGTAAGGGAATTTAAGTTTCTTATAAATTAAAAAAGAGACCATCAATGGGTCTCTTTTGATTAAATCTTTTATTTCTAAAACCTAAACTGCTTTTTGAACCTTTTGCGCTTTTGGTAACGATGGTTTTCTTCCCAAATACAACGCAATCATGGCACCCGTAAATGTAAGCATACATAACGGTAAAAGAGAGATAGGGAAGCTACCCGAATAATCTTTCACAATGCCCATAATAGAGTTCATAAGCCCAGTACCGATATGCGCAATGGTGTTGACCGCTGCGATGCCTACAGCTACCAGAGTCGGTGGTAAGCGTTCAGAAACCAACGCCCAGAAAGGACCCTTGATTGCATAGTTACCCATCAAAACGATAGAGAATAAAACTAAGCTCAAGGTTAAAGACGAAGTAAAAATAGTAAGAAGCAAACCCAAACTTGTCACAAATAATGGAATCGCTGTATTTAAGCTCTTATTGCCACTTTTATCGGCATGTACGCCCCAAACAATCATGAAAACTGCAGCTAAGCCAAACGGAATCATATTTAACAGACCTGTTTCCATGGCTGTCAGATGGAAAGCTTTTAGTATTTGAGGCATCCATAACGACAAAATATTGCTGGTTGCTGAGCTTCCTGCATAAATAATTGCGAAGAACCATAAATATTTATTGGTAATAAGAAGCTTAAACTTACTCTTTTTCTGCTCAGCACTGTCTTGTTTTTCAGAATTTAACAACTGGTTTTTTTCAAAAGTTAAGGTGTTTGAGAGCCATTCCTTTTCTTCTTTACTTAACCATTTAACATTATTTGCAGTGTTAGGTAGCCATACGAGACACAATAAACCAAGAAGAATTGCAGGTAATGCTTCAAGAATTAAAAGCACTTGCCATCCGCTAAACCCAAGTAAACCATGTAAGCCTAGCAGTAAGGCAGATAACGGCGAACCAATAAAGTTAGATAAAGGAATGGCAACCATAAATACAGCAACAATTCGCGCCATATATCGTTTAGGGAACCAGAGCGTTAAATATAGTAATACGCCCGGGAAAAAACCAGCTTCGGCAGCGCCGAGTAAAAATCTTGAAATCGAATAAGAAATGGGGCCGGTAATGAAGGCGGTACAGCAACCGACAATTCCCCAAGTAATCATGATTCTGGCAATCCAGATGCGTGCTCCCAGCTTTTCCATTGCCATGTTGCTGGGAATTTCAAATATAACATAGGCAATAAAGAATAATGTCGCACCGAAGCCAAAGGCGGTAGCAGTTAAACCAATTTCTTGATTCATGGTTAAAGCGGCGAATCCAATATTCACCCGATCAATATAAGCGATGAAATAACAAAGAATGAGAAAGGGAAGAATACGAAAAGAAAGTTTACGGATCGTTGACTTTTCTACTTCCGATATAGATATATCATTTTTCATACATACTCCTTATGTACGTGGGAAATCAAACAGCTTGGTCGGGTTCTGATTTAAAATTAAACATTGCTCGTGTTTATCAAACACAATCTGTTTAAAAGTTTTAAATGCGTCCTCATAAGTTATTAAGGATTCATGTTGGGTATGCGGCCAATCGCTTCCCCAAATGAGTTTGTGTAAAAAACCTTTTTCTTTGAAAATGTTATATGCCTGTTTGGCTATATTTATATTGTTGGGTGTAGCACCCAAACGGTAGAAACCGGACACTTTAATCCAGTGCTGTTTTACGTTAAGTAAGCTTAAAAACTTCTGATAATCCGGATCTTCAATCCCTTTAACAGGGTCAACTCGGCCAAAATGGTCAATTACGACATCAAAGCTGTATTCACTTAATTGAGGTAAAAGCTGCACCAGATATTTCGGCGGTGCGTGTATCTCAACTTGCCAGTTGAGGATTTCCACATTTCGTAAAAATTTTTGCCAGTCAGGCGTATTTAGCGCAGGAGGGTTAAGACCGAATAGATTTAAGCGAACACCAACGATGCCTTGTGCCTTGAGATTCACTAGCTCATCAAAAGTCGTCGTATGTTGAACAACGGCGATCCCTTTTAAACGTTCAGGGGATTGCTGAATTGCGTTTAACATCGCTTGGTTATTGGTACCCAAAAAGCTGGGTTGAACCAAAACACCATGCGTGAAATTATGTTCATCAAGATGAGAGATAAAACTTTGTACAGTTGCCTCATAACCAGGTGCATAACGTGCTGTTTCGATACTGTGGTCCTGAGTCGAAAAAACATGTGCATGTGTATCTATACAGTTCATTTTCATCTCACATTACAAATTTTAAAGCGAAAATAGCGATTAAAGCGGCAATGACTCCTACAGGAATTGCTTTAAATAACAGTTGATTAAAGAATTTGGTTTTGTCAATGTCTGCTGGTGCTGAAGCCATAATGAGACTACCGCCAGACGAGAAAGGGGAAATCGCTGTAGACTGAGCGCCAACCACAATACAAATGAAAAGCACTAGTGGGTTTAGGCCAGAGGTAAGTGCAAGCGCCGGAACAATTGGGAATAAGGTAGGAGCAACCACGCCTAGAGTGCTTGAAAATACAGACATAATGGCACTGATCAGACATAACAGTACGGGAATGACCCACACAGGAACATTGTTTGCTAACCATTCAGAAAGGGTAGTAATAATGCCAAGCTTCACACCTAATGCGATGAGCATACCGACACCGCAAATCATGATCAGTGTTCCCCAAGGCACCAGTGCAATGACCTTTTTCTCATCCGCAAGTTTCATAAGTAAACTAATGAGCGAGAAGGTAATCGCAAGAAAGGCAATATCAATTTTGGAGTTTAAAAAGCTAATCGTTTTTACATCAGGAAGAACAAGATGCAAGATTGGAAAAACTAAAACAATCGACATCATTAAAATAATAAGGAAGATGGATTGTTTCTGTTTTTTGTCGAATGGCTCAGGCTTTTGATCTTCAATCACAATTGAATTACTTTTTCTATTCCAGAGGGTATAAATTCCCAACACCGCAATTGGAATAATTAAAGTTAAGACAAAAATTCCACTGCTATATGAAAAAGCTGTTTGCGAGCTAATGCCAGTATTTTCCATTAAGCTTCGGAAAATAATGCCACTTTGCGATGTCATAAAATTTGCGCCAGCTAAAGCGCCGTAATTTGCAGCCATCCCACCAATAATCATATTCATATTGGTTTTTTTACACAGCAGCAGTGTAATCGGTGCCATAAAGGCAAGTACTGTATAAAAACCAGCACCTAGGCCTGCAATAATGGTTGCTGCGAAAAAAATTGCTAAAGGTAAAAACTGAGGAAACTTACGGCATTTATATAAAAGATGGCTGGCAAGCTTCTCTAAAGCACCATTAGCCAAAGCAAAGTTATAAAACAGAGTGACAGATAAAATAATAAAGAAAATTTTGACAGGCCATAATTCAATAACTTCGGAAGGTTTAAGACCCATGCCAAAGCAACCAATCAAGTAGGCAAACGCTATCGTAAAAAATCCGATATTAATTTTCGTTTTATAACCTAAACCTATCGATACGGCTAAAGCCATCAGCATCAATGCAGTCATATTATCTTCCTTGATAAATATATAAACATCTAAACATATATATGTTTGGTTTTTTGTATTACACAGAACTATGCTAATATTGTCAAATCGATTTCATAATGTTTAACGCAAATGCTTGATGAGACTGCATTTAAAAATTTTAAATTGCCAAGATACGAAAAGGTCCGTTGGGAACTTCAAAAATTACTGATCCAGTCAAAATGGACAGTTGAAGAGCCTATTCCAAGTGAACAAGAACTTGCGCAAATGTATAGCGTATCGGTAGGAACCGTTAGAAAAGCGGTTGAAGGGCTGGTTGAAGATGGCTTATTAGTTAAACAGCAAGGAAAAGGAACTTTCCTCAAACAACCTAATTTTGAAAATTCGCTCATTCGTTTTTTTAGATTACGTAATAAAAAGGGCGAGTTCATTCAGCCACAAGGACAAATCAAAAAAGTAGAAGTGTGTGATGCAATTCCAGAAGTAAATGCCGAGTTGGGGCTTGAGCACACCGAAAAGTTGCTTTATATCGAGCGTGTCCGTAAGCATGAAGATGTCGTTGTATTAAGTGAGAGAATCTGGCTGCCTGAACGCTTATTTAAAAATCTGGAAGAAATTCCAATCGCTGAGTTTGGTAACTTACTTTATCCTTTTTATTATCAGCACTGCGGTCAATTTGTTTCTTCTGCAACAGAACGGTTAACTTTTGAGAAAAATATTAAAGATAGCTATTTAAATAATCACCTTGAAGCCCCTTTAGTGAAGGTATGCCGTATCGCAAAAAATCTTGAAGGTGTAGCGGTCGAATACCGTGAGTCTTATGGTTTGGCCGATAATTTTCATTATGAGATATCAATTAATTAATTCTTTATGCAGCTTAATAAAGATTTCCTTATTGAGCTGCAGAGCTGGTTCACTATCTTTTATGGTTAAGTATTTCTTGTAGGAAGTGAGTCATTATCCCATAAATCGAGCATCGGCTATTCCTTGAATGCCCAGCCCATAAATGGCAAAAACACTGCCTCGCAATTGGTTGTCATCAGGGAATCTCGGAAGAGGCGGTTGTGACATAGAGGTAACAAACAAGACATCAAGATTTTTTCCGCCAAAAACTGCACTGGTAATTTTTTTTACAGGCATTTCAATAATACGGTCGATTTGTCCATCAGGACGATAACGTACTAACTGACCCGAATATACTTTTGCATTCCATAAATAACCTTCACGATCTACTGTCGAGCCATCTGCTGAACCACCGTCTGATGTATCTATCTTACAAAAAATAGTTTTATTTGAGATTTGCCCTGTTTCAAGATCATAATCATAAGACCAGATTTCACCTTGCCATGTGTCTGCAAAATAGAGCTTAGCACCATCAGGACTCCAGCAAATACTATTTGAAGTATTAATATTATTTTCTAATTTTTCTATTTTATAATCTGCATCTAATCGATAGAGAGACGCGGTATTCCCATCTTCAAGACGGTTCATAGAGCCAAAAACGAATCGACCTTGCCGATCAACACGACCATCATTTAATCTATTTTGAGGTAGGTCTGGTTCAGGGTTGCAAATAAATTTTAAGTTGCCTGTGTCAAAGTCGAGTTGATATAACCCGTCTTCGAGCGCAACAATTGCGCCGTTATAATTTTCTTGTAAAGCAAAAGAACCTATTTTTTTATGAACTTCCCACGCCCGTATATTCCCACCGAATTCATCACAACAGAATAATCGTCCATCAACAATATCTACCCAAAATAGGCGTTGGCGAACAGCATCCCAAGTTGGGCATTCTCCAAGTTTTGTTTTTACATCTACCAGTACTTTAATTTCCATAATTCCTTTTTTAGTCCTTTTATTCAGTCATTCATCGATGAAACTAAATTAATGAAAGCTAAATATAAAAACCAATGAAAATTTTTCTTTATCTAATAAGAGATTGTTATTGGTCCTGTGAATTAAAAATGTATGGAGATAAATAGGTAAAACTAAATTGATAAATATAAGTTATTACGTGGTGTAGAAATATCATTAGTAATTCTAAATCGACTTGATAGTTTAAGAGTGGACAAATGACATAGCGTTATACGTAAAAGCATGTGGATGCATTTTAATTAAAAAGGAATTAGAAATGAGCCTAAAAAAAGTTCATCGCCACTCTTGGGTATCATTAGTGATTTGCTGGATTATCTGGGTGGTTGTTGCATACGACCGAGAGTTGATTTTCCGCGCAGCCAATATGATTTGTAATGAATTTAATTTATCTCCAACGCAATGGGGATACACCATTGCTGCAATTACACTTTCTTTGGCCGTTCTTAGTATTCCGGTTGCTGCTTTAAGTGATAAACATGCGTCCGGTTGGAAGCGAGGAATTTTTCAGTGGCCCTTAGTAATTGGATTTACTTTTATTTCGTTGCTTTCAGGCATTACATCTTTAAGTTCAAGTTTTTATAAGTTCGTAACCTTACGTATTATGGTTTCTTTGGGTTGTGGGGTGGCAGAGCCAGTTGGGGTGAGTAATACCGCAGAATGGTGGCCCAAGGAACATCGCGGTTTTGCCATAGGTGCTCATCACTCAGGTTATCCGGTTGGAGCGCTACTTAGCGGTGTTGCAATGGCCACCATCATTACCTATTTTGGTCCGCAAAACTGGCGCTATGCCTTTTTTCTTGGAATTATATTTGCTGTACCGGCATTAACGTTTTGGGCGATTTATTCCACTCGTAAACGTTATTCAGAGTTTCACCAATCTTGTGTAGATAATCAATTCACACCACCAACAGATTTTGTGCACGATGAAGGAGAAGAAAAAACAAGTACGCATAGTACATGGGAACGTTTAAAACAAACTCTAAGTTCTCGAGGAATTGTGTTTACCGCAGCCAGTACTTTAATTACCCATGTGGTTTATATTGGTTTTTTAACTATCTTTCCTGCATTTTTATACAATATTGTCGGGTTAGATCTGGCGAAATCGGCTGGCTTGAGCGCTGTATTTACAATTACCGGCATGATGGGGCAAATTATTTGGCCGACTTTGTCCGATAAGATTGGCAGACGACTCACATTGATTTTATGTGGTTGTTGGATGGCGGTCAGCATTGCAAGTTTTTGTTTAACCTCAGGCGTGGTTTCCGTTATTGCAATACAACTGTTTTTTGGACTATCTGCCAACGCAATTTGGCCTATTTTCTATGCGACAGCATCAGATTATGCACCAGCCGGAGCAATTGGAACTGCAAATAGTTTAATTACAGTTGCTCAGTATGTAGGTGGGGCAGTCGCACCGATTATTATGGGATATTTGCTTACGAGCTTTGGTGGCTGGCATAGTCATCAGGGGTATATCTGGTGTTTTCTCTTAATGTCATGTTGTGCGTTTATTGGCGTGATTTTGCAATTGATATTAGGTTATCTCATTAAAAAAGAAAAATCAGAACAAGTTGATAATTTAAGTTTGAGTGCAAATTAAATTCTTATTTATTTCAAGTTTTTAGTCTTATTTTTATCTATGGTGAGATACCAGCAAAGTATGTCGATATTGGAATACTTTGCTGGCATTGATAAGAAAACTAATTCTGCCAATACGGTGTGTCTCCATAGATTTCAGCAAAATAATCGATCACTACTCGAATATTTAAAGGCGGATGGCGGACATTGGGATAAATGGCTGCGATATGCTGGGGTTGTGATTTAATCGCGACTTCATATTCAGGTAAAAGCTTTATTAAGTCACCTTGTTTTAAAGCTTCGCCAATCAGCCAATCAGGAAATAAAACAATTCCCATGCCATGAAGCGCAGCCGTCATTAAGCTCTCGGCATTATTCGATGAAAGTAAAGGAGTAAGGGGGTAATGTACCCATTCTTCATCAGGCTTTCTCACTAACCAGCGGTTAGGACCTTCAAAACCTTTATAAACTAGGCACTTGTGTTGATTAAATTCTGTTGGGTGGTCGAGCGTACCGTATTTGGCAACATACTGAGGAGAGGCGGCCAAATGATACTTTTGTGTAGCAAAAATACGTGCATGAAATGATGAATCAGTCAGTGCACCAATACGAAATATTAAATCGGTGCTTTCGCGTAACGGATCTATAAATTCATCGGTTTGTATTAGTTCTATTAAAAGTCTTGGATAACGTTCTGATAAACCCGCTAACCACGGCGCAATATGCCGTTGACCAAAAAACACAGGGGCATTAATTCGGACGAGTCCGGATGGTTCTATGGTTTTATCTTGCAATGCCTTTTGTGCTTCATCAAATTGTTCGGTAATTCTTTTTGCATATTCAAAAAATAATTTACCCGATTCGGTCGGTGTGATTGCTCGTGTATTTCGGTAGAAAAGTTGTTGCCCCAACGCATCTTCAAGTTGTTGAATGGTGCGAGAAATCATGGAGGCAGACACATCTTCTTTACGCGCTACATTCGAGAAGTTTTGAGCATTGTAAACACTAATAAAGAAGCGAAGCGTGCGGATATCAATCGAATTTGTTAAATCCATTTGTGCAATTTCTGCAAAAGTGATTCATGAATTATGCTGTTTTTCTGATGAATTGACTACCTTAGTATTCGTTGCCTAGATACAGAAGAGGCAATAATGTAGGTGCAAATTCTATTACTACTCCTAACCATTTTAGGGGGAATGGGGCTATCGGTCGAAGCAGGGCTTTTAGGGCCGTTAGGAAAGGAAGTGGGTGAGTTATGGGCCACGTTTAGTATTTTTGGTGTGGGTGCAGCACTTACTTTTTTACTCATGTTGTTTTTTAGCCCACGCAATAGCCCTTCATTTTTTACACTTCCATCTTGGCAATTACTCGGTGGCGTTTTAGGTCCGGCTTACGTCATTATTTTGACCATTACCACTCCAATTATTGGCATTGCAATGACCATGATTGGCATTTTAGCGGGACAGGTATCTAAAAGTCTGATTATCGACCACTATGGTTTACTAGGAACTCCACATAGGAAAGTAGACCGTAAACGGGTAGTCGCACTCATCTTTATTGTTGCTGCACTTGTACTTGTGGCAAAAGCGTAGGAGACAGCCATGATAATTTTAATGATTCTTCTCGCCGTCATTGGTGGTGCTTTGCTGAGTGTACAGGCCGCAATTAATGGTCAACTTGGAGCAAAAGTTGGTGTATTTCGTAGTGCTTTTTTGACTTTCTCGGTCGGTGCTCTAATTACGGCTCTTCTTATTTTTTATTTTGAACCTAAACAAACCTTAACACTATTAGATGTTCCTAAATGGCAGTTATTAGGTGCCATGTGTGGCGTACCTTATATTGTCATTATGGTACTGGCTGTACAAAGAATTGGGGCTGCAGTTGCTACGGTGGCTGTGATTTTTGGGCAACTTTTGATGAGTATCTTAATTGATAACTTTGGCTGGTTTGGCAATGAAACGCTTCCTTTTTCACTGTATCGATTAGGGGCGCTAATTTGCTTAGGGATTGCTTTATATTTTATTTATTCAAGCAGTAAGGATAAAAAGGTAGAAGGGTAAAATACGGGCTTAATATTGAAATTAATATAGGTCTCATTGTTGGTCGTAAAGCCTACTAATAATGAGGCCATGCTTAATATTAGGTTAGCCGTTAGAATTACACGAAAAGAGAAAGATGCTGTGGTTCTAATCAGTGAAAAGGCATACCTTGAATATAAAAATGCAATGTTTGAGCTCAATAAATTAAAAAACAAAGATTTTTAACTCCCACCAATCCGCTTCTCAAGCATCTCCATAAAAGTTTTTAAAATAATATTATGATTTTTGCCCTTGTGAGTAATTAAACAAATAGGTGTGCTGTAATGCATTTTTTCCTTTGAAACAGCTTGCATAAAACCATCTTCAACCCATTTTTTTGCATAGTGATCGGGTAAAAAACCTAAGAATTTTCCAGTTAAAATTAGAAATGCGATGCCTTCACGGTCACTTGCTGTCGCCTTACAGTCTAAAAGCTGATGCAACTTTGCCGCTTCTGGTGTGATGGCATAATTAGGAAGAACCGCTTGCCATGTTTTTAACTCATCTAGATTCATATTGCTGCACTGGCTAAACAACGGATGGTTTTTGCCGCAGTACAAAAATGAACTTTCACTATATAAATCAAAATAGTCTAGACCAGACAAAGGCGTAACAACTGGAATAACGCCTGCGTGCAAACGGTTATCAAGTACACGGCATTCAATATCTGACAAAGTACTCATACTGATATTAATAATAACCTCAGCATGTTCCTCGGCAAGTTGTGTCAAGGTGTTGGTGATATAGCCTCTAGGCATAGTCACAAGGTTGTTAATAATGCCGATATTAAACTCACCTTTAAGACGATTATGCATTTGATTAACTTTAGAGCGAAAGTCTTCAATCGCTGCCGTAAGCACTTCGATATATTCTAAAATTTCCCGTCCTTCGTCGGTTAGGGCAAAGCCTGCGCGACCACGTTGACATAGTCGAATGCCAAGACGATTTTCTAAATCACTCATATGCAAACTGATTGCAGAGCGGCTAATACCTAAAATACTTTCGGCGGATGTAAAGCTATGACAGTCGCAAACCGTTTTAAATATTTTAAGTAATTTAATATCAAAATCAGTGACTTGATTTAATTTTTTAGGTTTCATTTAGTTTTGTTTTTTTAAATCTAAACTCAAGATAATTTGAATTTATCAAACTTATCACGCTATGTACACTCAAACCATAATTTGAAAATAAACAGGAATGGTTATGTTTGATACGGATAAATTCAGCGACTCTGAACATACTTTGGACGCGGTTCAAACCAATAATAATATGCATATAAATTATCAGGCACACTGGATGCCTTTTTCAGCAAACCGAAACTTTGCTAAAGACCCACGTATGATTGTGGGTGCCAAAGGGTCGTACTTAATTGATGATTCAGGACGTGAAATTTATGACTCACTCTCAGGCCTATGGACTTGTGGTGCTGGTCATACGCTTCCTGAAATTCAACAAGCGGTAAGTGCTCAATTAGGTCAGCTCGACTACTCGCCAGCTTTTCAGTTTGGTCATCCATTGTCTTTTAAGTTGGCAGATAAAATTGTTCAGCATATGCCTGAAAAACTACAACACGTTTTCTTTACTAACTCGGGTTCAGAGTCGGCAGATACCGCTATTAAAATGGCACGTGCCTATTGGCGCATTAAAGGTAAACCAAGCAAGACTAAATTGATTGGGCGCGCACGTGGCTATCATGGGGTAAACGTTGCGGGAACAAGCTTAGGCGGTATTGGCGGCAACCGTAAAATGTTTGGTCAACTTATGGACGTAGACCATTTACCGCATACCTTGCAGCCAAATTTAACTTTTACCAAGGGCTGTGCAGAAACAGGTGGGGTAGAGCTTGCCAATGAAATGCTTAAGTTAATTGAGCTACATGATGCTTCAAATATTGCAGCTGTAATTGTGGAGCCTATTTCCGGTTCAGCAGGTTGTATTGTACCGCCAACGGGCTATTTACAACGTTTAAGAGAGATCTGTGATCAGCATGACATCTTGTTAATTTTTGATGAGGTGATTACAGGTTTTGGGCGTTTAGGAACGTGGACAGGGGCAGAATACTTTGGGGTAACACCAGATATTTTGAACTTTGCGAAACAGGTGACCAATGGTGCTATTCCTTTAGGTGGTGTGGTGGCAAGCCATGAAATTTACTCAGCCTTTATGCAACAAGACTTACCAGAGCATGCCATTGAATTTACCCATGGCTATACCTATTCGGCGCATCCGGTTGCTTGTGCGGCTGCTTTAGCTGCGCTTGAAGTTTTAGAAAAGAAAAACCTGTTAGCTCAATCTGCGGCGTTAGCACCAACTTTTGAAAAAATGCTGCATGGCTTAAAAAGCGCACCGCATATTTTAGATATTCGCAACTGTGGCTTGATTGGTGCTTTGCAGTTAGCTCCGCGTGATGGGGATGCCACCATCCGAGGCTTCGAGCTTGGTATGAAACTTTGGAAAGAAGGATTCTATGTTCGCTTTGGAGGTGACACGCTTCAGTTCGGTCCAATGTTTAACAGCACTGAGGCTGATATTGATCGCTTAATGAATGCCGTGGGCGATGCACTTTATCAAGTGAATTAAGGTTTATTAGGCATTTTACCAAGGTCTGTAATGCCAACAGACCCATCTTCAAAATCTAAATGAAAAATACAGTTTGATCTGAAAACTAATTGTAGTAAGGAGTAACAACAATGACAAATGGCCTAGAAGATTTTAGCTATGAAGAAGTTTCAACTGAAAATAGTACGCATAGTGAACAAGCCAAAAAAGTGCTAGGGCATTTCATTCAAGGAAGAATTGTATCTAAAACGGCAAGAAAACAGCCAGTTTACAATCCTGCGACGGGTGAAATTAGTAAAGAAGTCGAAATTGCAGATGCTCAAACGGTAAATGAAGCAGTTCAGGTAGCCGAGCAAGCATTTCCTGCATGGCGCGATACACCAGTCATTAAACGTGCGCGTGTCATGTTTAAGTTCAAACAATTATTAGAGCAAAATGCCGAAAAGATTTGTGCTTTGATTGGGCAAGAGCACGGTAAAATTTCTCATGATGCTCAAGGCGAATTACAACGTGGTATTGAAAATGTTGAATATGCTTGCGGCGCACCAGAGCTTTTAAAAGGGGAATATTCAAAAAATGTTGGTCCAGATATCGACTCATGGAGCGAGTTCCAACCGTTAGGTGTTGTCGCTGGGATCACACCGTTTAACTTCCCGGCCATGGTAGCTTTATGGATGTTCCCAATGGCACTGGTCTGCGGTAACTGCTTTATTTTAAAACCTTCTGAAAAAGCGCCTTCTGTGGTTTTATACCTTGCAGAATTATTAAAACAAGCGGGTTTACCTGACGGCGTGTTTAATGTGGTGAATGGTGACAAAGAAGCGGTAGATGCCTTATTGCATCATCCTCGTATTCAGGCGATTAGCTTTGTGGGTTCAACACCAATTGCTGAATATATTTACCGTACTGCAACATCCACGGGTAAACGTTGCCAAGCATTAGGTGGGGCAAAAAATCATGCGATTATTATGCCGGATGCCGATATTGATAACGTAGTAGCTTCATTGTTAGGCGCAGCTTTTGGTTCTTCAGGTGAACGTTGTATGGCACTCTCGGTAGCAGTAGCCATTGGTGACGAAGTTGCTGATGTCGTGATTGATAAGCTAACTCAAGAAATGAAAAAATTGAAGTTCGGCAACTATGCAGATGCAAGCAACGACTTTGGGCCACTTATTACCCAAGCACATAAAGACAAGGTACAAGCCTATATTCAAAGTGCAGAACAACAAGGCGCAAAAATTGTGGTTGATGGTCGTGATGCAAAACCGACAGGTTACGAAAAAGGTTTCTTTGTTGGACCAACTTTAATTGATCAAGTCACACCAAACATGACCAGCTACCAGCAAGAGATTTTTGGTCCTGTGTTGCAAGTTATGCGTGTGAATACTATGCAAGAAGCCATGCAACTCATTAATGACCATGAATATGGTAACGGTACTTGTATCTATACCCGTGATGGGGAAGCAGCACGTTATTTTAGCAGTCATATTCAAGTTGGTATGGTGGGTATTAATGTGCCCTTACCGGTACCTGTTGCTTATCATAGTTTTGGTGGTTGGAAGCGTTCATTGTTTGGTGATTTACATGCTTATGGTCCAGATGGTGTCCGTTTCTACACACGCCGTAAAACTATTACGCAACGTTGGCCGTCTGCTCAGGTCCGTGAAGCAAAACAATTTTCAATGCCAACTTTAAATTAATTATTGCAACAAGGGGAAAATATTAAGTTTTCCCTTTTTCATTATCGTAGGATTTTAAACATGTAATAGATTGTTTTTATAGATATATTTTTAAGGATTGAAATATGAATAATGATACAACAAAAAAATTAGGCGAAGGACTTTCAAATCGCCATATCACAATGATTAGTATTGGCGGTGTTATTGGCGCAGGTTTATTTGTCGGTTCATCCTCTGCAATTGCCAAGGCCGGCCCAGCAGTAATTCTTGCATACCTGATTACCAGCATTATGGTATTTCTGGTGATGCGGATGTTAGGTGAAATGGCCGTTTTAGAACCGGACACTGGTTCATTTTCTACATATGCCCGTAAAGCGATTGGCCCTTGGGCAGGCTTTACCATTGGTTGGTTATATTGGTGGTTTTGGGTGCTTGCGATTCCGGTTGAAGCCATTGCGGGTGCTGAGATTTTACATTCGTGGTTTCCGAACATTTCTGTTTCTATCTACGCATTTTGTTTTATTGTATTTCTAAGCTTAGCTAATTTTTTTAGTACCAAAAGTTTTGGTGAGTTTGAGTTCTGGTTCTCTTTAGTCAAAGTAGTGGCTATTATTGGTTTCATTGTTATTGGTATTTTGGCAATTTCAGGTATTTGGCCTTTAGCTAAAAATGTTAGCGGTGTTGCCAATTTATACAATAATGCTGGTTTTATGCCGCACGGTATGGGCGGAATTTTATCTGCTATTTTAATTACGGCATTTTCATTCTTTGGTGTAGAAATTGTCTCAATTGCCGCAGCAGAATCATCAAACCCTAAACAGAAAATTAGACGTGCAACGAATCTCGTGTTGTACCGCATTATTCTTTTCTTCGTGGTCTCAATGTTTATTGCCGTTTCACTTGTCGATTGGCGTTCACCAGATTTACAGAAGTACGGGACATTCCAATACGTTTTAATGAGCTTGAACGTACCAGGTACTAAACTCATCATTGATACGGTTGTATTTATTGCTGTTGCGAGTTGTATGAATGCCGCAATTTATACGTCCTCTCGTATGCTATTTCGTTTAGGCACTCGTAGTGAAGCCCCACAAGCCGTAACTAAAATTAATTATGCGGGCGTACCTGCAATTGCAGTATTTTCTTCAACTTTTATTGGTTTAGTGTGTTGTGTTATTAACTATGTATTCCCCGGAAAAGTATTTGGCTTATTGCTTTCAAGCACAGGGTCAATTGCTTTACTGGTGTACTTGGTTATTGCTTTCTCCCAACTACGTTTAAGACATAAGTTAGAAGCAGCTGGAGCGGAAATACCATTTAAAATGTGGTTATTTCCATGGCTTACTTGGTTTGTGATTATTATTATTTTAAGTGTGCTGGCTTATATGTTCTTATCGCCAGCATATAGTTATGAAACCACTTTATCTTTAGGTGTAACTTCGCTTGTGGTGGTTTGTGGGTTGTTTGTCACGCGAAAGCGTAAAGCAACCGGAGCGGTTGCCATGAATTTAGATTAATTAAAAAGAGACCGTAAATGGTCTCTTTTCTCTCATGTTCCAAGATTTAGACTAACTATTTAGTCGTATCAATAGAGACTAAAACAGATAAACCTGGACGTAATAATTTAACGTCTTTTTGATTTTCAATAAGCTTGATTCGTAAAGGTAGGCGTTGAACGATCTTGGTAAAGTTACCGGTGGCGTTGGTCGCTGAAATCGGAGAGAAAAATGCGCCAGTAGATGGAGAGAAGCTGTCTACCACACCTTTTAATTCAACGTTATAAGCATCTACATAGACATTAACTGGTTGTCCGATTTTAATCTTTTTTAATTCAATTTCACGGAAGTTGGCTTCTACATAAACCTGATCTAAAGGAACAACCACCATGAGTGGATTACCAGCGCTCACAAAGTTACCTACGTTAGCTGACTTTTGACCAATCATGCCATCAATAGGTGCACGTACTTCTGTATAGCTCAAATTCAGTTTTGCTTTATCAAGTGCCGCTTGTGCTTGTTTAAGGGCAGCTTGTTTGGCTTGTACCTGAATCTTGTATTGGTTGAGCTGATACTGTGCATCAATCACTTTTTCTTTACTGCTGTCTAAGTCGGCATATTGTTCAGTCAATGTAGTCTTAGATTGCTGGGTAATTAATCTAGACTCGGCCCCAAGTGCCTGTAATTGCTCATAACGTGCCGTATTGTCTTTGGTGAGTTTAATTCCGGCTTCTACTTTTCTCAGCTGTGCTTCAGTTTCTCGAATAACAGTCGGTTGTCTATCCACTGCGAGCATTGCTTCACTCAGGTCAGCTTGTGCTTTTGCATAATTAGATTCTGCCTCAGCCAAAGCAGCTTGATAATCACGTGCATCAATCCTTGCTAAAAGTTGGCCTTTTTTTACGGTCTGGTGATCTTTAATGTAAATTTCCTCAATGTTGCCAGATACTTTTGGGGCAATGGTTGAGTACTCTACATCTACACGTGCATCGTCTGTTTCAATAACCGAAGAGGGTAAAAATATAAGTTTTAAAACCCACAAAATAGATGCTAAGACAATAATAAACGCAATAGCCATAACCCAATGCTTTTTGAGAAATTGCACCTTGGTTAACTTGGGCGGTTCGGTATGGGTGGTGTCTTGGGCTTCGAGAGTACTCATAAAGATTTTCCTGAGTTATGACTATTCATTAACTTAATGAGAGCAATACGTGGCGGATAAGTTCGAACTGGCAAAATCAACATCACGATGAACAAAATAGCGGTAAGGCCAGCTAAGATGAGATATTGATCGCTAATAACTAAAACTGATTGTTGCGCTTGAATCGCAGAATTTAAGGCAGATAAACCACCGGAAACACGATCTGCGCCATTTGCGGTGAGCACAGGCGGGGTAAGAGGATTAATAACAGGACCTTGAATATTTTGAAAAACATGTTGGGCTGTATTTTCAATCAGCCGGGTTGAATGATATTCACCGCGAACTCGATTGACCCAGTCCAAAATACACACACCCAGTACACCGCTAATCGCACGCGGGGTATTAATCATTGGTGATGCATAAATTGCCATGGTTGGGTGAACGCTGTTTGTTCCCATCATTAAGAGTGAGAGCACGACACAGGTTTGCCCCAGACATGAGATGGCATGCCAAAAATAAAACTGCTCTTGATTCCATGTAGTATCAAGTTGACTTGCACCTAGGCAACCAGCAATGACCAGAAGTAAACCAAACCCGTGTACATATCGGCTATCCACCCAAGCTTGATTTAAAAGCTTCACAACAATAGGAATATAGATAAATTGCAATGCAGCAATTTGTAAGCCAATCCACATGGTCTGAGTAGGTTTATAGCCATGTACAGCACTTAAGTAATTGAGTGGTAGTGTGCTTGTGGACATACCAATAATGACAAAGCAAAAGAGTGCGAAAACAGCATAAGCAAAATTTCGAATTTCGAGCATTTGCGGTTTAATCAATGGTGACGGATAACGCCATTCATGTATGAAAAACCAAGGTAAAGTAATCGCACTAATTAAGGCTAATACACAAATTAATTGGGAATGGAACCAATCTAAATGATTGCCATGCAACAACATTGTGCTCAGGCTCGCTAAGCTAATAATCGCTAAAATGGCACCCATCCAATCGTAAGTTTTTATTCTTGAATAATTCAATGGATCTTGGGGAATCCCAAAATAAACGAGAGCAGCGCTTAGCGCACAAAAAGGAATGGTTTGGAAAAATATCATTTTCCAACCAACCACATCTAAATAAAAAGCAGAAAGCGCGGCACTTAAGTTGGGAAAGAACGTCGCAGTTAATGCATAGCAGGCTAATCCCCATAGTCGAATATCAGGTCCTAAAAATCTAAGCGCACAGGCCATGAGTAAAGGAATGGTTAAACCATTGGCGAGGCCTTGTAAGCCACGTAATAGATAAAAGATTTCGATATTTGGACTAAAAGGAATTAAAACGCTAGAAAAAAGGCAAAGTCCTATAGCAAAAAGAAGAACTCTGCGCATAGAAAAAATGACTGCCCAACTCGTAGACAGGATCATTCCAATAATCATTGCACTGGCGTAAATACTGTTGACCCAATAACCGGAGTCGACACTAATGCCCATTGCACCTCGAATGTCGACTAAAGTAATGCTGGTAATTCGGTTATTAAATTCAACAGTCATTGCAGCAAATATTGCACCTGCTAAACCGATGAGTGGTTTTGTATTCATCTTTTACCTTAAATCTTAAACATCAATTCATTGCACGGAGTAGATATTTACTGTACTGTACCGATCGGTACTCTACTCTTTAATTAAATTTCCGTCAATTCTCGATTTTGAACTTTTCGATGAGTTACACTTAGAACGAAATCGCTAAAATTTTTATAAGGTCAATATGTCTGGTTTAACGAAAGCTCATGAAAAAGATCAAAAAATTCTGGATGCAGCAACAAAGTTTTTTTTGATCCACGGCTTTAGTGGCACAACGACAGACATGATTCAAAAGGAAGCGGGGGTTTCAAAAGCAACAATGTATGGTTGCTATAAGAATAAAGAAGCGATGTTTGCGGCCGTAATTGAACGTCAATGTACCAACATGCAAGAGCAAATTATTTTAGTCGAGACACAAGCTAAAAACTTACGCTCAGCTTTAACCGAGATTGGAAAAACTTATCTTTGTTTTATATTGTCGCATTCAGGGTTGGCATTTTTTAGGGTTTGTATTGCGGAAGCAGTAAGATTTCCAGAGTTATCCGAAAAATTCTTTGAAGTTGGGCCGCAAAGGCTTGCAAATATCATTGCAGGATATCTAGAAAAATCCGTTAGACAGGGCGAAATTGAATTAAGCTCTTCTTCAGAAGTTGCTGCGAATATATTTTTATCGTTATTAAGAAGTGATGCTCATCTAAAATGTTTGACGCATCCTGATTATTTAATATCAGAGAATGAAATTAGCACTTGGGTTGAATATGCAGTTGATTTATTTTTAAAAAATATCAATTACAAACCAAATTAATTTAGAAAATTTTATTCTATCTATAAGCTCTGGATGTAGAAATTAAAAAGAGACCCACTATGGGTCTCTTTTTTAAATTGATTAGATCGCTTCTCTGGTCATCTCACCATTCACAAGTCTTAAAATCTGCAATGGGTTGCTGTCTTTTAAGGCTTCCGGCAATAAACTTTGCGGGTAGTTCTGGTAACACACAGGTCTTAAGTAGCGGTCAATGGCCAAGGTTCCAACAGAAGTGCCTCGTGCATCTGAAGTCGCCGGATATGGTCCGCCGTGTACCATTGCATCACACACTTCCACACCCGTTGGGTAACCGTTTATGAGTAATCGACCAGCTTTTTCCTCTAGCACAGGAACCACATTTGCAAACTCGTTTAAGTCAGCTTCATCGGCAATTAAAGTCGCAGTCAGCTGACCATTCATGCTTTGTAGGGCTTGAATGAGTTGGGCTTTATCTTCAACTTCAATAATGACTGTGGTTGGCCCAAAGATTTCCTCTTGCAGAAGCTGGTCGCCTGCTAATAAAAGTTTAACATCCGCTTTAAACAGTTGTGGCTGTGCCTGATTGCCTTGTTGAGTTTGACCTGCCAAATGCTTAATGCCTTGATGCTGGGTCAAGTGCTCAAGACCCGCTGCATAACTTTTTAAGGTTCCGGCATTCAGCATAGTCTGTGCAGGCTTAGCCCCCATAATATCGGTTAGGTTGCTAATGAGCTGAGTAAACTCGGCTGATTTAATTCCCAAGATTAAACCCGGATTGGTACAGAACTGACCACAGCCTAAAACAACCGAATCTGCCAAGTCCTGTGCAATCTTTTCACCACGGTTTTTTAAGGCTTCTGGCAACATCAGCATCGGATTAATACTGCTCATTTCAGCAAATACGGGGATCGGCTGTGGACGGGCTGCGGCCATGTCACATAGAGCGCGACCACCACGTAGTGAACCTGTAAAACCCACAGCCTGTATTAAAGGATGCTTCACTAAAGGTTCACCCACACCATTACCGTAGATCATGTTAAATACACCTTTTGGCATACTTGATTTTTCTACGGCACGTTCGATTGCCTGCGCTACAAAATCTGCTGTCGCCATATGTCCACTATGGGCTTTCACCACTACAGAGCAACCAGCCGCTAGTGCAGAAGCAGTGTCACCACCCGCAGTTGAGAATGCTAAAGGAAAGTTACTTGCCCCAAAGACTGCCACAGGGCCAACACCGATTTTAATCTGGCGCAGGTCTGGGCGTGGTAAAGGTTGACGCTCAGGTAAGGCAGTATCAATACGGGCACCTAAAAAATCACCACGGCGTAATACTTTGGCGAACAGGCGCATTTGTCCACTGGTACGACCACGTTCACCTTGCAAACGTGCAAGTGGCAAAGCAGTTTCCTGTGAGACGATTTCAAGAAAATCTGTACCTAGAGCATCGAGTTCATCGGCAATGTTTTCTAAAAAAACAGCACGCTGTTCAGGTGTGGTATGGCGGTAAGTCTTAAACGCTTGACTGGCTGCTTCACAAGCCTGATTCACTTCTTGCTCGGTTGCATGGTGAAACTCATAAGGCAGAGCTTCACCAGTCGTAGCATGAATACTTTTTAATAAGGTTGTACCTTGTGCGCTGCGTGAACCACCAATAAAGTTGTGTCCGATAATGGTCATAACAAATATCCTGAAATTAATGAGAGTGTCTTGGAAGGTTGTCTTGGTTTACGACTCGCATATATAAAGTTGCGGGTTCCAAACAACCACCAGTAGATAATTGACCTACCATGTTGCGATACATTTCTTGCCAAGGTGTTTGAGATGGAGATACCGTCGGTTTCCATTCACGGCGGCGTTGTTCTAACTCTTCGTCAGAAATGAGCACGTTGACAGAACGTTTATTTAAATCAATACGTAAACGGTCATTGGTTTTAAGTAAGGCTATCCCACCGCCTACAGCCGCTTCGGGTGACATATTGAGAATAGATGGGCTGGCAGAAGTTCCACTTTGGCGGCCATCTCCTAAGCAAGGCAGTGAATCAATCCCTTTTTTAATTAACTCTGCTGGTGGAGCCATATTGACGACTTCAGCACTGCCCGGATAACCCACTGTACCTGCGCCACGAATGACTAAAATACAATGTTCATCAATGTTTAAGGCAGGGTCGTTAATTCTTGCGTGGTAGTCTTCGGGACCTTCAAAAACGATTGCACGTGCTTCGAAGCTATTTTCATTGTTTGGATCTGATAAATAGGTTTTTTTAAATGCTTCGCCCACTACAGACATTTTCATAATGGCGCTGTCAAAGAAATTACCACTGAGCACAATAAAACCGGCACCATGTTTAAGAGGTTGTTCATAAGGAAAAATGACATCGGCATTTGAGGTTTTTGCATTTTTAGCAATTTCACCTATTGTTTTACCGCTGACTGATGCACAGTCTTCATGTAATACACCAGCTTTTTGTAATTCGTGTAAAACGGCAGGAACACCACCCGCACGATGGAAACCTTCACCCAAATATTTACCCGCAGGCATGCAATTCACAATGAGCGGAATGTTTTCCCCAACATGTTGCCAGTCTTCTAAACTCAGCTCAATACCCATATGACGAGCAATTGCAATGAGGTGAGGAGGACAGTTACTTGATGCGCCTAATGCTGAGGCTACCGCAATGGCATTTTCAAATGATTGTTTGTTCATGATTTTAGATGGGCGTAAATCTTCTAGAACCATTTCACAAATTCTTTTGCCTGTCATATAGGCCATTTGCCCACGTTCACGATACGGCGCCGGAATACTTGCACATGTCGGTAAAGACATACCCAACGCTTCTGCTAAAGCATTCATAGAAAGTGCAGTGCCCATGGTGTTGCAATGTCCGACTGAAGGCGATGCTGAAGTGGTCATTTCCATGAACCCTTCATAGTCAATTTCACCCGTGGCAAGTAAATTTCTTGCATGCCAAAGCACCGTGCCTGAGCCAATTAATTCACCCTTAAAGTGACCATCTAGCATTGGTCCACCAGATAAAACAATGGCTGGTAAATCTGTTGTTGCGGCTGCCATTAAACATGCAGGAGTAGTTTTGTCACAGCCAGTAGTCAGCACCACGCCATCAAGTGGATAACCATGTAAGATTTCAACTAAACCTAAATAGGCTAAGTTGCGGTCAAGTGCAGCAGTTGGACGACGGGTTTGTTCCGCAATCGGGTGGACAGGGAATTCCATGGGAATACCACCCGCATCTCGAATACCCGCTTTAACCCGTTCAGCAAGTTCTTTGTGGTGACGGTTACATGGAGTTAAATCACTGCCAGTTTGTGCAATCCCAATAATCGGGCGGCCGGATTGTAGCTCGGCACGGGTCAGGCCATAATTCATATAACGCTCAACATAAAGTGCTGTCATGTCGGCATGTTCAGGATCATCAAACCATTCTTGGCTACGTAAAAAAATCCGTTTATTTTGATCATTCATTTTTTGATCCTTTCACTCATACTTTTTGAAATTTAGTTCACTTACGAGATGAATTTTGCAATTCAACCGATCGATAATACGTGAAAATTATAGTAATTCACGTTGCTTTAAATTACGCATCAAAGCATTTATTCCAAAATTCCACGGCGTTGCTTTGTCACTGGTCATGACCGTGTTGTATAGAGTGCCGAGTTTAGGTGAATGAATACGAACCACATCTCCAACTTTATGGGTAAAGCCAGCCCCAGCTTGTTCTCGATCTTGAGTAGGTGCAAATAAAGTACCCAAAAACAAAACGAAACCGTCTGGATATTGGTGATTTTCATTCAGTGTTTGTTGAATTAAATCTTCCGGGTCACGGCTAATTTGAGACATAGAACTCACACCATTAAGCACAAAGTTATCTGTCCCTTCAATTTTCAGTTCAACATCGCAAGCACGGATATCATTTAAAGTAAAAGTATGATCAAAAAGGCGAATAAACGGTCCAATTGCACAAGATGCATTGTTATCTTTGGCTTTACTCAACAGTAAGGCACTACGGCCTTCAAAGTCCCGTAAATTCACATCATTACCTAAAGTCGCACCTAAAATTTTACCGTGGCTATTTGCAACCAATACAACTTCCGGTTCTGGATTATTCCACTCAGACTTTGGGTGAATACCAATATTTTGACCCGTTCCTACGGCTGCTAAAACAGGTGCTTTGGTAAAAATTTCAGCGTCGGTACCAATACCCACCTCAAGATATTGAGACCACATTTTTTGTTCAATTAAATATTCTTTGAGTTGCAGCGCTTTTTCAGAACCGGGTTCAATTGTTTTTAAATTATCGCCAATTACGCCTTGTACAATTTCACGGATGGATTGGGCTTTTTGTGCATCGCCGCCCGCTTGCTCTTCAATCACTCGTTCTAACATGCTTGCGGCAAAAGTAACACCAGCTGCTTTAATCACTTGCAGGTCAATAGGGGCTAAAAAATATGCCTTGTTGATATCTGGTTCAGCGACTGTGTTGGCAAATAAATCATCAATTGATCCAACTAATTTTCCTTCAATTTCAGATAAAGCTTTTAAAGGATCTGAACTCTCAAGTAACTGGGAAATCGTGTGGAACTTTTCAGAAATATCAAAAACCTGATCACCTTTTAAAAGAATTGGAGATGGACCGGAAATTTGATTTGGAATCCACGCGCGACCAATTAAACATCCTTGGGTAGCGTCGTCTGGTAATGAGTTCTGGGAATTTAACGTAAAGTTCATTTAAAGCATCCTTCTTTTATTTGAAATCATGATATGTTTCTTATTTAATAAACACCAATCGTAATAATTTAATTATTAATAACGAAAAGTTATCGAAAAGGATTTTTATAAATGGCAGATTTGACTTACACAAGTTTAAATAATTGGTTGAAATTTAAACACTTGGTATTGTTGGAAACTTTGGCGAGAACCAATAACATGCATTTAGCTGCCGAGCAGATGAATTTAAGTCAACCTGCTGTTAGTAAAATGCTAAAGGAAATTGAGGGTCTGCTTGGGTTTCAGGTCTTTGAGCGGCTGCCTAGAAATATGCCAGTAACAGCCTTGGGTGAACATGTAATTCGATATGCCCAGCGTGTGTTAAATGATGCAAAGCATTTTGTCGAAGACATTGAAATTTTACGATTAGGTGGTCACGGTTTTTTAAAAGTTGGTGGTATTTTTGCCGCAACCGCAGTGGTGATTCCAAACTCAATTATTGAGATCAAAAAACAATGGCCGTTACTTTCTATCGATGTTGTTGAGCAAACCAGTGACCATTTAATGGAAATGCTAAGTGAGCATACTTTAGATTTAGCTATTGGTCGTTTTACCGATGTGACGCAAAGTCAGTTTTTTGATTTCCAACCTTTAGGCCCAGAGCCGTTTTGCATTGTTGTTAATAATGCTCATCCATGTGCCAAGAAAAAGTTTTGTACATTAGAAGAATTATTAAATTGGCCGTGGGTACTTTATCCTAAAGGCACGCCAATTCGACAACGTATGGAAGGCGTATTTGCGCGAGCTAAAGTTAAAATTCCCTTAAATACAGTTAATACCATGTCGATGCAGACCTTTTTGCAGATTTTAAAAGGCGCGCCTATGGTAGGAATGTTACCCGAAGCCATGGTGATCGATCAGGTAAAAGAAGGGCAATTGCAGATTTTAGAAACAGATCTAATTTTAGATGCGCAGGATTATGGAATTTTGACGCGTAAAGATGAACCAGTTTCTGATATTGCAGCAGCATTTATAAATATCTTACTTAAAAATGCGAAACGTAAATAAAGTATTCAGCCTCAAGCCATGGGGCGGTTTGAGGTTTTCAAGTTGAAAGATAACTTGCTTTATTGAGTAAATTTATAAACATAAAACTGATATTAAAAAGTTATCAATATTTAGAAATTATTCATTGGAAATTATTGCAGGGACTCCTTATCGTTTAATTCACGACAATTACAAAAGTTTTTAAGTGAATAAAAACTAGGAAAGGACCTCTGTATGAATGTACTAATCACTGGTGGAACAGGTTTTATTGGAAAACAAATTGCTAAAGAGATCTTAAAATCTGGCAGTTTGACTTTAGATGACAATAAACCTGAACCCATCGATAAAATTATTCTGTTTGATGCATTTGCTGGCGATGATTTACCGCAAGATCCAAGAGTTGAAGTGATTGTCGGTGATATTACCGATAAAACTACAGTTGCTCATATTACAGAAAATATTGATGTCGTTTGGCATTTGGCTGCTGTAGTGAGCTCGGCAGCGGAGGCTGATTTTGATTTAGGTATGGATGTTAATCTGTATGGACTCTTAAATTTATTAGAAGAACTAAGAAAGAAACAAACCACGCCTCGAGTCATTTTTGCGAGTGGCTGTGCTGTATTTGGTGGTCAATTACCAGAAGTTGTGACAGATGAGACAGTGGTTACACCAAAGTCGTCGTATGGCATGCAAAAAGCAGTAGGAGAATTGCTAGTCTCGGATTACTCAAGAAAAGGCTTTATTGATGGCCGTATTTTAAGGTTACCGACTATTGTGGTTCGTCCTGGTAAACCTAATAAAGCGGCATCGACATTTTTCAGCTCAATCATCCGAGAACCATTAAAAGGCGAAACGGCTATTTGCCCAGTACCGGCAGATACTCCAGTCTTTGTTACTTCACCGCGACGTTGTGTTGAATCAATGATTAAAGCGGCATCAATTTCTTCAGATGTACTTCAAGATAACCGAATTATTCCATTACCGGGATTAACAGTCACGGTTAAAGAAATGCTTGAGGCGCTTGAAAAAGTTGCGGGCAAACAAGCAACTGATTTGGTGCAATGGCAAGAAGACAAAACCATTCAACGTATTGTTCAAAGTTGGCCTGTTCAAGTGAAAGCTGAATATGCCGAATCTTTAGGTTTCCAAGCAGATAAAAATTTTGAAAGCGTGATTCAGGCACATATAGAAGATACCCAAAATTAATGGCAGTGATCGCCAGTTGATGTGAGAGTTATTATGGAAGATATCAAAAATGTAACTGCTCTCGAAGAGCAGACAATCAAACGTATTTCGAACCGAATTATCCCGTTTCTCATTATTTTATTCATTATGGCATTTCTAGACAGGACCAATATTGGTTTTGCTGCGTTACATATGAATGATGCACTTGGAATTACTCAAACCATTTTTGGTTTAGGTGCAGGTGTATTTTTTCTAGGTTATTTTATTGCAGAAGTGCCGAGTAATATCTTGCTTCATCGGTTTGGAGCGCGAATCTGGATTGCCCGAATCATGATTACTTGGGGCATTATTGCAGCACTCATGGGTTTTATTCATAGCGGTACGCAGTTTATTGTTTTACGGTTTTTACTGGGTATTGCTGAAGCAGGTTTCTTTCCTGGTGTGATCTTTTATTTAACCTTATGGTTTCCTGCAAAATATCGTGCCCGTGTTTTTGCCACGTTTTATCTGGGATTGCCAATTGCTCAAATTATTGGAGCACCAATTTCAGTTGGCCTTATGCAATGGGGTAATACCATTGGTTATGAAGGTTGGCGTTTGATGTATGTGCTAGAAGGGATCCCTTCCATTATTTTAGGGTTAATCTGTCTTAAATATTTAACCAATAACCCGAAAGAAGCAGAGTGGTTAACAGCTGAGCAGCGCCAATGGTTAATGTCTACACTAGAGCGTGAAGAAAGAGAAAAAGAGCAATCTGCCGATGCTGCTTTAACTAAAGGTGAACTCATTAAACAAGTGTTTAAAAATCCTTTGGTTTGGATTATGGCGGTTGTTTATTTTGGTATTACCTCTGGTTCAAATGCGATGTTCTTCTTCTTACCAAGTGTTTTAGAGTCATTCCGTAACACATTCGGTATGCAAATTAGCCTTATTCAAAATGGCTTACTCACCGCAATTCCATATGCATTTGCAGCTGTTGGGATGGTTTTATGGAGCCGCCGTTCTGACCGTAAACAAGAACGTTATAAACACGGTGCTTGTGCTGCACTTATGGCGGCGTTAGCTATTGCGATTGCACTTATTGTGAATCAGCCTTGGGCCATTATTGTCGGCTTTATTCTTCTTGCGATTGGTGTATTTAGCGCAATTAACATTTTCTGGACCATTCCTGGTCAAACTCTAACAGGTGTGGGTGCCGCAGCAGGAATTGGATTAATTAACTCGGTAGGTAATTTAAGTGGTTTTACTGGTCCATATTTAACTGGATATTTATATACCACCACAGGCACCTATACAGTGGCATTCCTTGCAATTGCTGGCTTTGTAGCGATGGGTGGTTTGGGCTTGTTGTTATTAGCAAAGTTAAAATCGAATAGCTTAAAAGTAGAACAGCAGCAACTTAAAGTTCGAACTGCTACGGAGATGAAATAATGGCGACCATCGGATTTGTGGGTACAGGCATTATGGGAATGCCGATGGCTATGAATTTACTCAAGGCAGGTCATCAGCTAAAAGTCTGGAATAGAACTTTATCTAAAGCAGATAGTTTAAAAAAAACTGGTGCCCAAGTTTGCTCTGACCTTGAACAAGTCGGAAAAGATGTAGAGTTTCTGATTTGTATGCTCAGCGATGGAAAAACCTGTGATGAAATCCTGTTTAAAGAACAGGGGGCAATCTCTCAGTTAAAACCTGAAAGTACGGTTATTGTCATGAGTTCGATACCCGTTGAAGTTGCGAAACTACAAGGTGACAAATGTAGAGAACGAGGACTTAGATATTTAGATGCTCCTGTTTCTGGTGGAGAAAAAGGCGCCCAAAATACAAGTCTTGCTATTATGGTGGGCGGTGACGCTAAAACATTTTCACAGGCTGAAACTATTTTAAGTGCAATGGGGCGCCCAATTTTAGTTGGTGGTGCTGGCTGTGGAATGCTCGCAAAACTGGTAAATCAAATGATTGTAGCAACCACCATTGCAACAGTGAGTGAAGGTTTATTGCTTGCTAGTAAAGCCGGCGCCGACCCTATTAAGCTAAAACAAGCACTCACAGGAGGTTTTGCAGATTCTCCAATTTTACAGCAACATGGCGAGCGTATGTTAAATCGAGATTTTAAACCGGGAGGCACTGCTCGAAACCAGCATAAAGATATTCATACAGCCGTTAGCTATGCTAAATCACTAGAATTGAATTTACCTGTTGCCCAACAAGTCAGCCAATTATTTGAAAATATGCTTGCTGCTGGAGATGGTGAGCTTGACCATTCTGGTTTAATTCGTGAACTTGAGCGAATGAACCCAGTGTGAAATTGCTTTAAATTTAGCGGTACTTGATGAATAGACATAATCAAGTACCGCTTTTTTTATGGTATTAATTTTTGAAAGTCTGCGTTTATTGCTTTTATATATTTTTAATATCTACTGAGGGAGAAACCCCAAAAAAACGTTTATATTCTCTGGAAAATTGCGACAAACTTTCGTAACCGACCTGAATACTCGTCGTTGAAATGTCATATTCTTCGGTCATTAATAAACGCCGTGCTTCGGTCAATCTCATTCTCTTTTGATACTGTAAGGGACTCATTGAGGTTGTATCCCTAAAATGTTGATGAAAACTTGATGCACTCATCCCCATCGTGCTTGCCAGTTCTTCAATACTAAATGGTTTTGCAAAATTTGTTTTTAGCCATTCAATCGCCTTCACAATTCGATGGCCTGTAGTTCCTGCCGCTACAATTCGTTTAAGTCGATCGCCTTGCGGACTCATCAATAAACGATAAAAAATTTCCTTAATAATAAGAGGAGATAAGATGGGGATGTCTTGTGGTGTATCCAGCAGTTTTATTAACCGTATAAAAGCATCATTCAGCTCTGAATTGACTACTCCAACCGCCATTCCTTTTTTCTCAGTATTTACATCTTTAAAAGGTATGTGGGCTTCAAGCATGATTTGGGCGAGTACATACGGGTCTAGGCGTAAGACGATTGAAAGATAAGGTCGTTCAACTGAAGCTTCCAGAACTTGCGCAATGACAGGCAGGTCAATTGCAGTAAAAAGGAAATGGTTAGAGTCGTACGTATAGGTTTCTTCACTCAGAATCACCTGTTTTTTACCTTGAGCAATCATACATAGACTTGCATCCATCATACTGCTACTTGGTTGGGTCAATGTTTCTGCGCGATATAAAGTCAGTCCCGTAATAGGTGTTTCGAATGTACCTTTTTCTCGGGTCCATTGATCGACAAGTTGAGCTAATTCTTGATTACTGTCTAGAGACCTATTCGCCATTCAGATTCCACCGATTACCCTCTGTGTTTTTATTGTAGGCATTTCAAATAAGAAAAATAGTGAGAAGTGCAACAATTCGGAGGATTAGGCAAATCTGTAAGAGGAATAGAACAACACCTTATAGCTTTCATTTTTATACTGAGAAACATGGCGAAAAGATGATGAGTTGCAACCTATTGAGTCAACACCTTTTAAAACACGTTTATGAGTTTAAAAACCTGTAGCCCTCGCTGAGTGTTCAACGAAAAAATCGTCTTTATTTACATTAAGCATGAGAGAAAAAATATGACAATTGAAGTTTTAGGTTATGCCGCGCTGTCATCAGAAACTCCTTTAGTTCCGTTTAAGTTTGAACGTAGAACCCCACGTGAAGATGATGTTGTCATTCAAATTGAATACTGTGGTGTTTGTCATTCCGATCTACATCAAGCTAAAAACGATTGGGGATTTAGTGCTTATCCGATAGTGCCGGGCCATGAAATTGTAGGTCGTGTAACGTCGATTGGCCCCAAAGTCACAAAATATAAAGTTGGTGATTTAGTCGGCATTGGCTGTATGGTCGATTCATGTCGTACATGTTCTGCCTGTCATTCAGGACTCGAGCAATATTGTGAAGAAGGTAATATCCAGACTTATGGCGGCGTAGATCGCCATGACCAACGCCCAACTTATGGTGGATATTCACAAAGCATTACCTGTAGCCAAGATTTCGTATTAAAAGTACCTGAAAATCTGGATGCTCAAGCTGTACCACCACTACTTTGTGCTGGCATTACCACATGGTCGCCGCTGCGTCATTGGAATGTTGGAAAAGGCAGTAAAGTCGCGGTAGTTGGTTTAGGTGGTTTAGGGCACATGGCGATTAAACTTGCCAATGCTCTAGGCGCTGAAGTGACACTATTTACTCGCTCAGCAAACAAAGAACAGGATGCAAAACAACTCGGAGCGCATCATGTTGTGTTATCAACAGATGAAGCTCAAATGAAATCAGTGTTGAATCAATTTGATTTGATTATTGATACGGTGCCTTATAACCATGATTTGAAGCCTTATATTCCAACCTTAGCTTTAAATGGAACTATTGTGTTAGTTGGATATTTAGGTGAAATTAGCGCAAATTCAGTACCTATGATTTTAGGAAGAAAATCAATTGCAGGGTCGGTCATTGGTGGAATTAAAGAAACACAAGAGTTACTCGATTTTTGTGGTGAGCATAATATTGTGTCTGAAGTAGAGATGATTGATATGCAAAACATTAATGAAGCTTTTGAACGTATGCTAAAGAGCGACGTGAAGTATCGTTTTGTGATTGATATGAAAACACTGTCTGAAGATTAATTTAGTAGTCATTTTCGGCTGTGCATACGATGAGTAGTGTGCACAGCTCAAAAGTTTAATACCAATGTGAGTGTTATGATTTAGAAGGAATGTATTTACGCATAGCAAAAATAAATAGCGTAAACAAAATACTAAAACCGAAAACAGGTAAGCTGAGTCCTAACACTAGACCCACCAATATTAACCCTATTTTTTGTGAGCCAGTTGCACGGTTCCAAACTAATAAGCTTTGCCCAACAAAGTGGCTTGTCATGAGTTTTAAATTCGAGTTTTTAAACGCAGCCCTATATCCGTAAATAATCATAATGCACAGTAGCAAAGCATAAAGTGCCAGTACCAATTGATTTATCCAGCCAAATAAAACACCAATATGCGCATCAACTCCCCAACGAGTGAGCTTTGCCACCAGTGAATAGTCTTTAAAAGCAAGTTGATCGATAACTTTGTGTTGTTCCATATCAATGGCGATACTGTCTGCTTGAGTTGGCCATTTACGCTGAATCTCGGCTACTTCCCAAGCTTGATTTCCACTGGTTGGTGGTTTGATTTGTATTTGTGCTGCATCAATACCATGTGCTCTGGCGATTGTAAGAACGCTATCGTACTCACTTGAGACAATATTTAAATTAAGGTTTTCACTGTGTGGCATTTCGTGATGTTCATGGTGCATCACTGTCGGTAAATTATCTTCTTGAAGAGAAGTTGCCAATGTTGGAGTTTGCCAATTGAGCCACTGACGAACAATTCGAATATTATCTCCAGCCCACTCGGACCATGTAAGCCCCGTAATGGCAATTAATAATAGAAGTGGAAATAAGACTAAACCAAATGTGCTATGCCATCTTAGTAATTTATTTTTTTGTGTTTGTCTGATTTTAAGATTTTGACGGCGTTTCCACCAATTATACAGTCCAGTTAAAGTCAAAATTGCTAACCAGCTTGCTGCCAGTTCACTATAAAATCGCCCCCATTTTCCGAGTAATAAATTGCTATGTAACTGGTCGAGCGTAGTTCGAAACGGTAGAACCCCGCTCGTACCATAGACCGCTAGATGGCCTTGAGCTTTAAGTGTAAAAGGATCAATAAAAACGGCTTCACTTGTAAAATCGTGGATAGGGTCTGAGAAAATGACACGGGTTGTCTGGTCAGTGCTTGAGGCTGGTCTAACTTCAATTACCTGTGCAGACTTAGGCATTACTTGCTTTGCGGCTTCAATTTGCTGGCTCAGCTTATGTGGTGTTTGATCTAGTGGCTCAACATATAGAACATCTTTATAAATGGCTTGTTCTAGTTGAGGCGTAATTGCATAGAGTAAACCGGTAATTGCAGCAAACAAGATAAATGGTGCAATAAAAATACCAGCATAAATATGGATTAAACGGTAAAGACTACGCCAGAAGGATGATTCAGTCAGCATCAGAAAAGAGTGTCTATCAGGTGTTGGGGCGGATTATAGCGATTTATTTCTATTGATGTTGATTGAGTTGTAAGCGCTATTAAATTATTTGAATAGCGCTTAGGTAGAGGGCTTAGCCTAATAATTAGACAGTTTTTATTGCTTGGTAAAATTGGCGCTTTTTTTGCTTAGTATTTAAGATCTTATCTACCAAACTTTATTTGATAATTCTATAGCTTATGTTTCAAGCCATCTTGCTCTCTTATGGTGTGTTTTTCACATGAAAAATGCACCAAATAAACGCATCTTTTTATTACGCACTCTATTTGTGCAAAAGGTGCCATAATGAAGTTATTCGCTTCATTACTTACTTTACTCATTCTATGTGGATGTTCTTCATCTGAACAAAATAGAAAAACTCAAGAAAACTCATCCTCTCATTCAATATGCGTTTTTGATAGTACAAATACAAAAGTCTGTGTAGCCAAACCTGCCCAAAGAATTGTTTCTCTGTTTGAGTCAGGTTTAGATGGCTTATATATGCTAGGGCAAGGTCATAAAGTGATTGGCATACCAGCCGAAGTATACATCCAACCTTTATTATTTAATGCCTACTCAACGATAGATCAACGTATTGCCAATAAACAGCTTGCTACGCCTACACAAGGGGCAAATGCAACCAATATTGAAAGTCTGGTGCTGTTAAAACCAGATCTGGTGATTTTGGGGAGCGGGCAAACCCAAACGATTGAACTGTTGCGGCAGTTTGGCATTGCTGTATATGTCATGGAGTCAGGCACCTACAAACAAGTGAAAGAAGAACTTTCTGGAATTGCTATTCTGAGCGGAGCCCAAAAGCGAGCTCAGGAAATTTTAAATTTCTCTGATGAAATTGTGGCAGAAGTCGCAGCCAAAACGGCTCGTCAGCCAAATAAACAATCGATTTACTATGCTTGGTCAGGAGGGCGTATTTTTTCTACCTCGGGACGTCAGTCGATTACCAATGATTTTATTGAGCTAGCGGGTGCATACAATATTGTTCAGACCGCTGCTAACCAACCCAACGTAAATCCCGAAACCCTCATTGAATGGAACCCTGACAATATTGTGCTTTGGAATACCAACCCTAAACTGATTTATGAACGAAAAGAATTACAAGGCTTAAGCGCTGTACAAAACCGAAAGGTATTTAATTTGAGTCCTGCATTTATATATAACCCGCACACCATCAAAATCATTATTACGGCGATTTATCTAAATCACAGTATTTATCCTGAACAGTCTGATTTACCTGTAAGTGCTTTACAACAGCGTATTTTAACTAAGTTGTATGGTGAGCACCTTGCAAAAGCGTTGGTGCAATGAATATGGAAAAACTAAAATATTATTGGTTTTACCCGTTACCTGTCGTCATGATTTTTATCTCATTGCTTATTGGGCCAACTCAAACGCTAAGTGCATGGGATTATTTGCTTTGGGGTGTACAAGCGGTCTTTGATACACCATATTTTGATGCGGAACAATTTAGGTTGATGCAAAACATTCTGGTCAATGTCAGATTGCCCAGAATTTTACTGACCTTTATGGTGGGAGCCGCATTAGCAACTGCGGGTAATGGCTTACAAGCATTGTTTCGTAATCCATTGGTCGATTCTTATGTGCTGGGTATCTCATCTGGCGCTGCGTTCGGTGCAGCTTTGGCACTTTCTTTAAGTTGGCTTTCACCAAACCTATCAGCCTTTATTTTTGGTGTATGTGCTGTTGCCTTAACGTATTTATTTGCACATCAAAAACATGAAAGCCAGACATCTTTAGTCATGGTAATTTTATCGGGCATGATTGTTTCGGGACTGTTTTTAGCAGGACTTACCGTTATTCAATACCTAAGCGATCCATTTAAATTACAAGCTATTGTGCAATGGACCATGGGCAACTTACATCAGGCTTCTTGGCAAAAAATTCAATACGCCGTGCTACCAATTTGTATTGGCCTTGCCGGGTTATTTGCAATGCGTTGGCGCTTAAACTTAATGGCACTTGGTGCTGAAGAAGCACAGGCAGTTGGTGTTAACCCAAGGTGGGAACAGCTTCTTTTAATTGTACTAGTAACTGTATGTACATCAACGTCTGTGGCTGCTGCTGGCATTATTAGTCTATATGGGCTGTTTATGCCGCATATTGTGAGAATGTTGGTTGGACCAGATCACCGCTACAGTATTCCTGCCAATATGGTGTTGGGCGGCAGTTTTCTACTGTTGATTGATAATTTTTCTCGGGTTTTACTGACGTTTGAAATACCAATTGGTATTTTTACCATGTTACTTGGCGCGCCATTTTTCTTATTATTAATGAAAACACAGAGGACTCATTGGGCATGATTCAAATTGATCAGTTAAATTATGCCTATGGGCACAAACAGGTTCTTAAAAACATTCATCTGGAGTTTCCTGAAAATCAGTTTTCCGTAATTTTAGGGCGTAATGGTTGTGGTAAATCGACACTGTTTAAATTGATGGCGGGCCTAGAACCCGTAAAAGATGGCTTGATTCGTTACTCTGGAAAACCACTATCGGGCTTTAAAGGGAAAGATCGTGCTGCATTACTCGGTTTTTTACCACAGTTTCATAAAACAGTATTTCCATTTTTGGTTAAAGATGTGGTGATTACGGGGCGTGCTGCTTTTAGCAGATATAGACCTTCAAAATCAGACTGGGAACGTGTAGATCAAGCTTTACTTGATTTAGACATCGAGCATTTGCGTGACCGTCCTTATACCGAGTTATCGGGTGGTGAACGGCAATTAGTTATGATTGCGCGTATTTTAGTGCAAGCACCGAAAGTCATTTTGCTCGATGAGCCAACTAATCATCTCGATGTTTATTATCAGTCTTATTTAATGAAAAAGTTGCGTCAGTTGTCGCGGCAAAATTTTATGGTGATTGCAATTATGCATGATCCCAATTTAGCTTTTTTATTTGCAGACCATTTGTTTTTTATGCGCCAACACGAAGTGGTTAAGCCTGAGTCTAAAACACGAATCACCGATCCGAAGTTTTTAAAAAGTGTCTACGATGTTGAGTTCCATGAAGCCATGATTCAAGACAAAACCATCGTTATCCCTGATCATTCGTGGCTATGAATATGTTGAATTATCAGGTAGTGGGCAAAACAGACTATGTGTCTGCTGTAGAATTTGCACTTTATACAAGACAGCTGTTATTCCCAGAAATCTATCATGGGCAAGTCCCCAAAGATTTAAAAAATTTTGAACAATATTATGTTAATGATTCATTGGGCTGCTTTATTACGGTAAAAGATAAAAACCGTATTATTGGTACGATTGCTTATCGGGCGTATGACCATCGTTTTGATTTAAATTTACCGTCCAATACGGTTGAGGTGGTTAAGTTGTTTGTATTGCCTGAATACCGCCGTAATGGCATCGCAACTCAGCTATGCAACATGTTGTTTAGCCATGCCAAAAACCATGCTATTACTAGTTTGTATTTACATACCCATCCATTTTTACCGGCAGCTGAAGAATTTTGGCGACTACAAGGCTTTGAGGTTATTCAGCGCGAATGGATCGATACCTATGACACTATACACATGAGTAAATCTTTATAGCGTTTTATCATACGCATGAAATCTTTTTTGAAAATGGGTAGGTGGATAACCCATAATTTTACTGAACATTGCGGTAAAAGCTGCCGAGTGTTCATAGCCCAAACTAAAGGCAATTTCCGTAATTGAGATATTTTCTTTTAAGGCATTTAAAGCATAGATGATGCAGACTCGATTACGCCAAGCCTGAAAGGACATGCCAGTTTCTGACTTAAACCAACGATGAAAAGTCCGCTCACTTTTATTGTGGTCATGTGCCCAATCTTTAGGGCTGCTATGAATATCAGGATGCTCCATAAACTCAGCACACTGTTTAGATAATAATGTGTTGTGAGGTAACGGAATAAATAGAGGTAGGGCTGGTGCAACTTCTAACTCATATAACAATAAATCGATAAGAGAACCATCACGGCCTGCGCGTTGGTAGTCAACAGGTAGCTGATTTGCCTGAATGAGCAGTTGATGTAACAAAGGCGAGACTTGGATAACCTCGCAATAGTTTGCTTGTCTTGGGGCATTACTCACTTCTATATACAAACTATAAGTACTGACTTTAGACAACCATACCTGATGTGGTTTACCTGCCGGTATCCATACACCGCTGTAAGGTAACACGAGCCATTGACCATCTTCGGTTTCAACTTTCATGAGTCCTTCGGGTGCATATAAGAACTGAGCACGGCGATGGCTATGCGTATCTAACAAGGTATCAGCAGGATAATCTGACCCTAACGCTAGAACCGCTTGCGGTAGATGGTCTACATCGTTAATTGGAATATTACGCATATATTTTTGGCTGAAAAAAATAAAAAGATGGCTTTTTTACGTTAGTTTGCCATATAGCTATTTTATATCATGCCTCTATAAACGTGAGGAAGATGATGATGCTATATGAGCTATTTTTATTTGGGCTACTTTCAGGCATAACCACTTGGTTATTTGGTTTTGGCGGCGGATTTGTTGCTGTACCTTTGCTTTATACAGTCATTATTCAAAAGTGGAGCAATGAAAGTAGTGTCGGCATACATGCCATGCAAATCGCCGTAGCTACATCAGCTTTTGTCATGCTCTGCTCGGCAAGTTTTGCAACCTTTCGACACTATCGTTCTGGACATATAGATTGGCAACAAATCCGCTTTTTATGGGGTGGTATTGCACTTGGTGGAATTGTTGGTGCGGTAATGGCCTCATTGTTTAATGGAAATTGGCTTCGCTGGATATTTATGGGCTATGTGTTCATAACCATTCTAGATTGTTATTACCGACCAGGCTTTATGGTGACATCAGTGCAAAAGCAAAACTATAGACAAAATAGTGAACTCGTTAAAGGGGGAGTTATTGGGTGGGTTGCAGCACTTTTAGGGGTTGGTGGCAGCGTAATCACGGTTCCGTTATTAAGGCGTCGGGGTAGTTCTATGGCAGAGGCTGCGGCTATTGCAAATATTCTCACGCTGCCTTTGTCTTTCACTGCAACGCTGACCTACTGTGTATTATCAATTTGGCAATCTACACCCAACGGATTTATCGGACTAATCTGGTTTGAAGCTGCTTTATTCTTGGTTGCTGGAACATGGATCGGGCTATATTTTTCAGAAAAATTTATTTCAAAACTACCTGATTTATGGCGGGCAAAGTTATATCCGCTACTTTTAATAATAGTTCTACTCGTCATACTTTTTGTAAATTAACTTTCTATTTCAATTAATTGAAGAATAATCTCTTTTAAATATCGAATTTCTAAATGCTCTAAAACTGCAAATTTTATGTCTTAAAGGGCTTTCGCTAAATGACAGATAGTTTGAGATTTAATTATTAAATAAAATCAATAGATTGTAATTTTTTTTGACACATGATCTCAGCATCATTTTGTCACATAAGTTAAGACTTTTCTTAATTTTTTGCCAGATAAGTTGAGATTTTCTCTATCATTGATATGTTCAGATATATCAAATAGAGGATGCAAGATATTTTTCTTAAAAGCTAGTTGACACTTAATTAAAAATTCCCAAAAAAGTGGAAACTAGCTTGACTTTTGGTAGCTATGCTTTTAGTGAGGTGCTATGTTTCTTAAACGAAAATTTTCCTTTAGAATTAAAAATATATGATCGATTAATAATAAGATCTAGTAGTGCTTTCCCGATAACGGGATTTTCAAAATGGTTTAGCCACATTTTTGTTTCATACCTACTTATAATTAATAATGACCCATTATTTGTATATTTATCTAGAAAATTAATGAATTGGGCGATCCAATCCATATTGACATTAGATAAATCAAAATCTTCAAGAATTAATAGATTGCAGGATAAAAATTTTTTGTTGAAAAGAGGGAGAGTTCCAAGTCTATATGCAATCTCAAATTCTTCAAAAAACTCTATTGTATTGTAAAATAATATCTCAAATCCATTTTTAAATGCCTGATCACCAAGTGCTGAGATGAGACAGTTTTTTTCAGCATTTACTCTGTTAGTAAAAATTAGATTATGCTTAATGTTAATGCATTGAAAGTTCATAAGATTTAATAAAATATTTTTATTTGACTCAATCTTATTTGTACAATCTGCGTGCATTGAACATCTCTTCAAATAGTTATTATTTGCTTTTTTCAAAGAGCGGAATATTTTTTTATTTGCCACATGATTCTGTTCAGCGATTAAGAGCTGATTAAGTACTTCAATAGTTGAAGTATTTTTTATCATCATCTCATCAAAGTGATCCACAAAATAGTTAAGAGCACCTAGTAGTTTTAAAGATTGTAAATGGTTAACTATGACGCTTTTTTTAATGCTCATGTTGCATTCCCTCCACCCAAATAGTTTTTAGTCTTCTTTTGAATAACAGTTAAAATTTTCATAATGGAAACTTCTCCAAAATAATTAAAGTAAATTAGGGAGAAAGGTAATAATGTTCTATTTGAATTGACTTTGAGCCACTCATTGAACAAAATGCTAGTGTCTGCGTACACAAGACACTTCAATGATTCATGTTCCAGCATGAGTCATTGACCTTTCTTTGTGATTTGATAATTTCAATAAGATTTACATCAGTTTTCTCCCGCATTAAGTCGAAAAAATATAATTATTACTAACTTAATAAATAGAAAATAAATTGATTTTTACTGTGAGAATATACACATTCTCTTTGACTCAGATTCTCCAAAACATATTTTGTTCCTCTTTTTTCTTAGTTAATTCTCATACTCTTTGTCTGCATATAACCGCATCAGTATTATTCATAATGATTTGAATTATTGATAAAAATATGAGTAAACTCAACACGACCTAAAAATGAATATTTTTATGACTCTATTTTTATATAAAGTGTAATATTATGAATAAGTTAAAATTAAAGGGTAGACCAAAAAAAGGGCTATTTGAAGGCTTTGGTACACAAGCTTGGTTTTATGCAGTACAAAATGCTGCTTCAAATAAAACTGCATATTCATTAGAAAAAGAATTTTTTCCTAAAAACTTTAAGAAAGTTGAGGGAAAAGTGATTCGTCCTCGACTATTTGATCGTTATAAACAAGGAAAAATAAGTGTTGGGGAAAATTTGGTTAATATTGTAGAGAAATCTTATAGCGGTACAGCAGATTGGTTTCATGCAATAATTTGGAATATTTTAGATGAGAGGTGTAGCGAATTAGAATACAATTTGTGGTTACTTGCACTAGATAAAAATTTGACCCAATCCTTTTTCAAAATAACAATCGCTTCAGATGGTTCACCAAGAGTACAGATCAAGGAGTTAAACCAGAAAAATTTAAAAAGATTGAAGCAATATGATTTAGTTGATGTTTTTACACTTGCTGTGATATCAGTGTTAATAAGCATTGAGAAAAAAAATCTAGAAATTTTGAAGAAAGCACTTCATGGTTACCATATAATTCGACCAAGATTACAAGAACATCCTGTTTTTTCAAACTTTTATGCAAACTTCTTATCAGCATTAGATTTATATTTAATTAAAAAGGGAGAGCAGACGTTTGGTGTTCCAATACCACTGATTATTTGGGAATATGATCCCATTATGACATCTTATCCTAACATGATGGTTTCAACTATTAATGATCATAACTCACCACAACAACATATCAGTGATGGTGCATATCTCGCTAGGGCTCAAGTCAGCTGCTTTGAAAATTATTATTGTCAGGGAGAACTAAATATAACTATAAGATTATATTATAGTATTCCACTAGGACTTTCTCTATTACAAGGTGTTGATTATAAAATACTTATTCCTTTTGCAATCAAATTTTTTCCATCGGCATTGTCTCCTAATATTATTGCCCAAGATAAAGAGAATATTATTACAATGACTATGATATTTGGGGATGCGCAAGATTGGAAAACTTTAGAACATCTAGTAGGAAGAGCAGTATTACAAGAAGTTATTTATTTTAATGAGGATAGATTTGGAGAAAAGCTTACGCTTTTTTGGAAAACCCATTTAGGGTTAGTCAATAATATTAACAAATAAAAAAACTCAGGTTGAGTTATTAATTAGAGAAAAAAGAAGTCTATTCTATTCTTTTATTTTTGTTTAAATAATAACCGTTGCTTTACCAACGGTTAGATCCAAATTTAAAGATAATTGTAGACCAATAAATATAATAGGTAATTAAGAAAAATGCTAAATAATAGCGTATATCAGGGTATAAAAAATTTAATAAAGTAACAATAATTGCAGGAATAATTAGTGTTCTTTCTGCATAGATATATATCATAGCATTAAATGCATTCAGAAAATTATCGAGACGCTTTTCAGGTAGCTTTTGTTGTCTGTACTCTTCAATTAGTTTTATTAAACGTTCAATTTCAAATTTGAGATCTTCTATTTTCCTATTGCGATCAACATACTTAATGAGTAAATCAGCAGTTGATTCACATTGTTCATGAGATATATTAATCTGATTTTTGAAGTTTTTATTCAATAGTTTTGGCTCAATTGAATAGGAAATTAATGCTTTTAAAGGATTGTGTGTATGTACATAGGAACTTGCTTCAATGCACTGTTTTTCTAGTAATTCTTTTTGATGTACTAAAAAAGACTCTTCTTTATACAATTCAAAAACTAGTTCTTGAAGCTTTTCCTCAGGAATTAACTCAATATTACTTTGCCAACTTTCATGTATTTTAAGATCAGCAATCGTTATGATCTTATCATTAATAGGTATACCTGCATTGGTATAGAATTTCTTGGCAACATTTTTATTTCCTGCTGGAACGAAATAAATTGGATGTACTTTTTCGTGATGCGGAAAGGTTTTTAACCAAGATACCACTTTAGACATCATTAATGTACCTACTCGATGACCTTGGATTTTCAACGGTTTAATGTCTATGCCACCATGACCACTAGGCGAATGTTTTGAAACACTTGCTGGATAATTGTAGAAACGACTGTTGTTAAAACCAGCATAGAAAGAGCAAGCGGAAGAATTCCAACGTTCACTATTCTTGTCCCTAAAATCTAAATTGATTGTAAGTTTTGCTTCAATATTTAATTTGCCATCATAATGAAACTGTTTTTCTTCACTTTTTATGTTGAGGACTATGATTCCCAAAAAACTTCCCGTCTCTCTATGGTTGAGTCTGTAAATTTCTTTGGTTTCGATATTAGTTGTCATTTTTACCTATGCCGTTTCGTATAATTTTATCTTGTCAACTACTTTTAGACAGTTAGCATCAATCCAATTTTAAAGTATTTGATGCTATTTGCCTTTAGTGTATAAAATTAAATTTACAGTAATTTTAGGTAAAATTTTGTTGAGAACTTAAGTAATTTTGTTTCTTAATAGGCACAAAAATTCAATTAGATGAAATTATTCTAATTACTGAAAAATATAAATTTTATATATTCTATCTTATAAGGATGGTACAAATGTAGCTATTGAAAATTCTTCAATCACTTTATTAATGTGACTAATAAAGTACTTTAAAGTATTGTTCAGCAATCTTTAAGTTGAATACTTTCGCTGGGAGTAAATGGTATTTTTTCGTATGATTAATACCATTTAGAACCAAATAACACTCATAATTATGATGTTCGAATCTAATGTAATGTTTTCTATTCTTGGCGGTTCGAGTTATATAGATCTAGAATCTTCTAGGCTTCCAAAATGCTATTCATTGAACAGATTATTTAAATAGGTCTAAATCTATGATAAGCATGTGGGGCCTGTGTAGCTTGAAATTAATATAAGCATTAATAAAGATTTATTGTGAATTACTTCCAAAATTGTTCCGATTTTTATCATAAAAAGTATAGTGCTCTGAGTAATTTGAATAATAAGAAAGATGAGGCAATTTGCTGAATATATAAAACTTGGGTACTTTGGGTTTGACCGCGACATATTGTGTCGCTTTTTTTAACATTACTATTGCTTGAAATATTTTATTTAATCACAATCTAATAACAAACATAAAAAAATGAGCATATCTTGGAAGCGACTGAAAAAAAACGTGATATTAAGATTTTAAGTCTAAATGGTGGTGGTGTACGTGGTTTATTTACCATCAGTCTTTTAGCGGAGCTTGAGAATATTATTGAAGAGCGTGAAGGGCGAACCGATGTAAAGATTGGTGAATATTTTGATTTAATTACAGGTACATCGATTGGGGGGATTTTAGCACTTGGTTTAGCTAGTGGTAAAAGTGCGCGAGAATTACAAGCTACTTTTAAAAATAATGCTCAAAAGATTTTCCCAGCCCACCTATTTAAGTGGAAGAAAATATTAACACTGTTTCGCCCTATTTATAATAGCGAACCGTTGAGAGAAGTTGTAACTAGCATGATACCTGAAAGCATGCGTTTCAATGACCTGCAACGTCGAGTCATGGTTACGTCTGTAAACTTATCAACAGGGTGCCCAAAATTCTTTAAAACCCCTCATAACCCCATGTTTACATTAGATGGTAAATTAAAGTTGATTGATGCTGCGATGGCCACGTCCGCTGCCCCGACTTACTTTAAACCACATTATTGTAGTGATTTAAATCATTATTTTGCTGATGGGGGGCTAGTTTCCAATAATCCAAGCTTTATTGGTATTCGTGAAGTATTAATCGATATGCAATCTGATTTTCCTGATGCTCAGCCCAAAGACGTAAAAATTCTTAATGTAGGAACATTAAGTGAGAATTATTGCATCAGTCCGAAGGTTTTAGAGAAAAATTGCAGCAAAGGCTACCATGGTTTATGGAACATGGGAGAACGCCTCGTTTTAAGCACAATGACGGCTAATCAGCACTTACAAAGGTTCATGTTGATTAGAGAGTTTAAAGTTTTAGGAATTTCTCAAAATTACGTTGAGCTGGATGCAACGATTCCGAATGAAGCATCTTCAGATATTACGTTAGATAATGCATGTAGAAGTAGTTTGGATGCACTGATGGGATTAGGTAAAAAGTTAGGTGCGGAAGCCTACACAGAAAGAGCAGAGTTGCGCCATTTTTTTGAATGCACTGCTGAACCATTTATCAATAAATCAACTAATTCGGGAACCTAAAAGCATGAACTGGAATTTTCATCAATATTATTCAAACCGTACAGATGGTTTAATGGGACAGCTACTTCTGAGTGATAGAGAAAAAGATGCTTTAAAAGCACTGCGAGATAAAGTGCGGGAGCGAACGCGAGATATTTTTGTAGAAGCAAAAAAATTAGTGAATCAGGCTAAAAAGGACATTGGATTGGAATTTTTACGTGTAGAAATGTCTATAACTAATTTTAGATACCTTTCTCAAGAAGACCAGAATAAATTTGCTGAACTAATCATTCAGCTTGATAGTAATGCCAAAGCAGAATTTTTGAAGCTTACACCACGATTCTGGACACAAGGTAGTTTTACATACAACACACTAAATAAGCCTTACGTAACTCCGCCTCAGGAAATGGATATTGACGATGGCACATATCTGCCAATGGTATTTTTTAATGAAAAACCTGTTATTGGTCATCATTTGCTATTACTTTTGGTTGATACCTCTCTTAAATCTTTGGTCGCTGAAAATCCAAGCTGGACATTTGAAGCGAAACGTACATGTGGACGTATCACTATTCCCCATATGAATGCACATGTCGATGTGCCAATGTATGCAATTCCTGAAGATAAATTTTTAGAAAAAGAGCAGTTCTTTAAAGAGGCTGTTAATACTCGTTTGACTTATGATGGGTATGACAGCAGTGTTTCAATTGCAGATCAAAAAAAATATAAACTCGACTCAGTCTGTGTAAATTTAGCAATTCGGGCTCATGATCAGAAATGGATGAAAAGTGATCCTAAAGTTGTTTCAGACTGGTTTGAAGAAAATTGCAGAAGAATCGGACCGCATTTGCGTAAAATCTGTCGCTTTCTGAAAGCTTGGCGCGATGCTCAATGGGAGGCGGGTGGGGGACCATCATCTATTTCATTAATGGCAGCAACAGTGAACATTTTGAATCGTAAATACATCGATAATCAAGACTTCGGTTCAACGATGTTAACCATTGCGAGAGAACTTCCTAATACATTTAGAAATGGAGTAGAAAGTCCAGATGATACTGATGAAAGACCATTATTCCCTCCTTATTCCGAACACGGGAAGCGTGAAAAGGAAATTATTGAGAAAATGCAAACACTATTAACAAATTTAGAAAATGCTTTCGTTGCTGATACTAAACACGAAGCTCTCACCCTTCTGAATTTAAACTTTGGTGACCGTGTCAAAGACTACAGTTTAATTGTTTCCCAGACAGCAGCCCCTGCATTTGAGGATGAAGCAAGTCAAGCTAGTGCAACATTTCAAATTAGCTCAACTATGATAAGCGGGTAGGTGCGTGAGTGAATTACATAGCTTGATGCTGAGATGTGGGTATGAATATATCGAATCTCGGCATCTCAAAGCCTACAAACATCTATCTGATTTGTCTCAAAGTAAGCAATTTTATGTTAAAGATTTTGTAACTAGGGAAGGCATATTCAAGATAGCATTGATATTTACATACGATCCTTATACTAGCTTGCCATATGCGTACATCGTTGACAAACCAGCACATCTACAAGATGTGCTGCTTCCACATGTAAACAATGGTTGGTATTTATGCTATGTACAAGAAATGGAAGCTGACTGGAATCCCAATGATCTTCTCTCATTGTATACGACCGTAGATCGTCAAATTCAAATTACTTTAAATAACTCTGTTGAATCAATTCATGACAGATGTATAGAGCAAGTGGAGCTTGAAGGGGAATTTAGTGCTTATTGGAAGCCGGAAAGCTATGTATATTCATTATCGAGTTTTCATGACCTACACAATAGATTTTCTACTCTAAGTTTTAATCAATCATTAGAGAAAGAAACAACAAAGGAATCTGTTCTATATCACAGTAATACAGAACATGAGCACAAAAACTGGTTAATACAGCGAGGTTTCTATGAGATCGAATCTCAGAGACTTCACACTTTTATAATTAAAGTTAGAGCCAATCGTTTATCAGGTGTTAATTGGCCTCCCAAAAACTCAAAGGAGCTATTTGATTGGCTTTCGGCTGTTGATCACAATGCCAAAGCACATTTAGCGAACTATTTTGTTCAGAATAGACTCAAAAAACATTTAATTCTTTTAGAGGTTGAGAAACAAGATACTCTTGGCCTTATATTGGAGTTGGATACTCAGACCGTTCAGTTATCCACTTATGCAAATACTAAAAAGACTGGTAAAAAAGGTGGTCGAGCTATCCAGCTTTCTACGATTACTGCTGTTTTGTCGGGGAAGTATGCTTTTAAAAAATTTAAAAGAATTTCATTTATTAAAGCAGATAAGAGTACTGTTCTTTCAAGAAATAGATCACGTCCTGATGTTGGTGATCTCAGCTCAAAGCGAATCGCTTTGATTGGATGTGGCACAATTGGTGGTTATGTATCTGAACTTCTAATTCGCTCAGGGGCTGGAGTTCATACTGGCAAATTGCATCTTTTCGATTTTGACAATTATGGTCCCCAAAACTTCGGAAGGCATACACTTTTTTCATCAGACTTTGGAAAGAGTAAATCAGTGGCATTACAAGAGAGATTGACTACATCAACCCATCTTAAAACGAATATTCATGGATTTGATTGTGAATTTCCATTAATTGAGAGATATCTATCTTTTTATGACATTATCATTGATGCGACTGGCAGAGCACCTATTGCCAAACGGCTTGCATACTTACTTCGTAAATTAGACGGTGTGAAGAGACCAATACTAATTCATGGTTTTAACGATGGTAATGGTCGTGCATCAAAAGTTTTTATTGATTATTCAAATGGATGTATTAACTGTCTTTGGAGTAATCCTACTTTTTATCATAATGGAAATGATATTCGCTTTAAGCAATTTGCTGGCTTGAATGAGAAAAAAGTATCTTGTGGCAGTACCTATATACCATATGATGCTGCCGTAAGCGTTATGACGGCAGCCTTAATTCAAGAGGCAACGCTTGCAACGTTAGAGTATGAAAGAACTTGGAATTACAAGGAACATATATTTGAAGGTGGCCGAACACTAAAGCCCAAATTAGTTCATTCAGAGTCTAACTGTGGTATTTGTAATGCGGGATAAAGATTTAGTTTTTAAGGCTGATGATGATGCCTTAGTGGTTATTTTGTCAGAAGTAGTTAAAATTTTACTTTCATATCGCCAGTTGGTGGATTTAAATCCTGAAAGTGCTGGTGTGATCATCGGTGAGCGCAGAGGAGTTCATTTAGTAGTTAGAATGGTATCAGTACCTAATTTTACAGATATTCGAAGCCGTTTTTCAGTTAATCGAATTGGTAAACATCATCAAGAAAAGGTTGATACAGCATTTCGTGAATCTAATGGTACATGGCAGTATCTAGGTGAGTGGCATACTCATCCTGAGGATATACCTTCTCCCTCTATGGTAGATTACAATAGTTGGAAGAAATATTTATGTTCCCCAGACCCTTTAATTTTGATTATTGTTGGGAGGACCAAATGGTGGGTTGGAAAGAAAATGAATCAAGAAATTAAAGTCTTAGAACAGATATAAATTTTCATAGGTTAGAATAGCCTTAAATAAAGCATATCATCAATATTATAAAAATAAAGGCTGATTCATCATTTGAGTAGCCTATTACAAAAGTGTATTACTGATTGGGTGGATTAAACAAAATTAAGTGTGTTTCTTCATTCTTTAAGTATAATGTACTAATACAATGATAACCGGATGTATATGATCTATATAACAATTGATGGTGATGATATTGGTCAAATGATTACATCATCATATTTGCAGAATGATGTGCATGAACTCTCTAGAATCAATTTTGTAGTTAATGAGAAAACGCTATTGATATCGAACTTTTTAAAAGAACAAGGGTTCAATATTATATTTTGTGCAGCTGATGGTGTTGCTGGCTACATTGATCAAACTAGTATAGACAAAGTATTCATTTTTGAGTCCATTAAGGGGTTAGCTGAACCAGAGTTGTGCTTTTCTGCTGGGATAGGTTCAACTTTACAAGAGGCATACATAGCGCTACTTTCTGCTAAAAGTAGTGGAAAATGTCGTTTACATGATTTTTGTTTTTTAAATTCTAATGTTTAGAATTATAGATTTTAAATCGCTATTGCGATACATAGCCATAATTACGACTATCTTAAGTATCGGTGCCTATGAGTTAGTACAAAGCTATTGGTTAAATGATCTCAAGATAGTGAAAATTTTAAGTATTGCTCCTTGGATTGCTTTATTGCTAACTATTGCTTTAACTACTAGCCTTACTGCCCGAGCTTTATGGAGAGTTTTGAAAAAGGTTAATCCTTCACTATATCCTGATTTGAATGGTACTTGGGAAGGTGAAATTACAACTGAGAAAAACCAAGTGATACCAGTCCGTGTTTTGATTAAACAAACATTGCTCGAAACACAAATCAATATCCATACGCAAACTTCAAAGTCCTTGACTTTAGAAACCACTCCAACGATTGAAAGTGGTGAGCCAAAACTTTATTACATATATCGTTCATTGCCTAAAGATCCTAATTGGAGCTCATATACGGGCTCTACTATTTTTGATATACGTAACGTTGGAACTGATGATAATTGTATTTTAGAGTTGTCAGGGTATTACTATACTGATCGTAAAACTACGGGAAGAATTAGGTTCAGCCAAGTTGGGAGTTGCGTTAAAAAGGATATTTCATTTTATTAACGTAGTAATTGGCATATGTGAGATAGCTTTTTCCAAGGAAGTTTCAATTGTTGTTTTAGAGCAGTAGTATTATTCAAAACGCAAAAAAATAGAGCCTATCAGGCTCTATTTTTTTATAGGTTGAGATTGTAACAATCTCGAAATATGTGTCAAAAATCTCACATCAACTGTCATTCAGCGGCTTTGAAAAAAGTTTAAAAATTAGACTTGCAATATATAGTGGCTTTATACCACTATATATTCATCGAAGGTCATCAGACAAAAAGAGGATGATATGGCTATCCAGCTTTTAGATGCGGCAAGAAATGAAATTCCAGTGAAATTCACGCAGTTTTCTGGTGGAGAGCGTCATGTTCAAATTGATGAGACAACGTTAGGTTCACTATCTGGCAACGTATTGGTCCGCGCGCAAATGACTTCAAGTCACGATGTGATGGACTATTTACTACTTGAAAATATATTGCTGACTCAGGGTTTAACCGTTGACCTAGAAATTCCGTATTTTCCATATGCACGTCAGGACCGTATTTGTGCAGTAGGCCAAGCATTCTCACTCGATGTGATGACGAAGCTACTTAACATCAACGCAGACAAAAAAGCGGGCAAACAAGGCAAGGTGACTGTTTGGGACTGCCATAGTGAAGTAACAACAGCATTACTTGCTGCCAATACTTCTTTTAGCGAAGTTGTAAATGTCAGTTCAGTCGATATCATCGCAAAGAGTGAAGCGCTAAGTACATTGTTAAAAGATGAAAAAACAGTGCTGGTTTGCCCAGACAAAGGCGCAAAAGCGCGTACACAAAGGGTCGCAGATGCTTTTAATTCTAAACGCAAAAAACCAATCACTATTGTTCAGTGCGATAAAAAACGTGATCCGGTAACTGGCAAAATTTTAGGTACACATGTACATGCGACTGATTTATCAGGCCTCACAGCGGTCATTACCGATGACATTTGCGACGGCGGTGCAACCTTTATTGGTATTGCCAAAGAACTGCGTCGCCTCAATTGCCATAAGGTCGTTCTATATGTGACCCACGGTATTTTCAGTAAAGGAATAGAGGTTTTTGATGGACTGTTAGATCAACTATTCACCTCAGACAGCTTTCCACAACAACCATCAGACAAAATTTCAGTAATTGCTTTTGCAGCAGAATAAAGAGAACAAAGATGACGATTAAACTTAATCCATTAAACGCTATCGATTTTTATAAAGCGGATCACAGACGTCAGTATCCAGCAGGTACAGAGTACGTGTACGCAAACTTTACGCCGCGTTCATCTCGACTTGCTAAAATGTTGCCTGACTTCGACGATAAAGTGGTGTTCTTTGGTCTTCAGGGTTTTATCAAACACTTTTTAATCGATACATGGAATGAAGGCTTTTTTAAGCAACCTAAAGACAAGGTGGTAGCTGCATATAAACGCCGTATGGATAGTTCATTAGGTGAAGGTGCTGTACCAGTTGATCACATTGAAGCATTACACGACTTGGGCTATTTACCATTACGTATTAAAGCATTGCCGGAAGGTAGCCGCGTCAATATGCGTGTACCTGTGCTCACCGTAATTAATACCGACCCGTGTTTCTTTTGGCTCACCAACTATATTGAAACCGTGTTAAGTGCTGAACTTTGGAAAAGCTGCACTACAGCAACGATTGCCTACGAGTACAAACGATTATTAACTCAATATGCCGTAAAAACTGGCGCACCACTCGATTTCGTACCTGTGCAAGGACACGATTTTAGTAGCCGTGGCATGAGTGGAATTTATGATGCGGCACAATCAGGAGTAGGCCACTTAACCAGTTTCATTGGAACAGACTCGGTTGCTTCAATCGACTACGCAGAAGAATATTACAATGCAACAGGTGTGATAGGGGTATCTGTACCAGCGACCGAACACAGCGTGATGTGTATGGGTACAGAAGACAGTGAGCTAGAAACATTTAAGCGTTTAATTTGCGAGCTTTATCCGTCTGGTGTTGTCAGTATTGTGTCTGACACTTGGGACTTTTGGCGAGTCATTACAGAATTTACGGTTGCTTTAAAACCTGAAATTTTGGCGCGACAACCTAATGCTTTAGGCTTGGCTAAATTGGTTTTCCGCCCTGACTCTGGTGATCCTGTTAAAATTATTTGTGGTGACCCAGATGCCGAAGTCGGCAGCCCAGCATATAAAGGAGCAGTTGAATGTTTATGGGAAGTATTTGGCGGTATAACAACTGAACAAGGCTATAAAGTACTCAATGAACGTGTCGGTTTAATTTACGGCGACTCGATTACTCTAGAACGTGCACAGCGTATTTTAGAAGGGTTAGAAGCCAAAGGTTTTGCTTCAAACAACTTGGTGTTTGGGATTGGCAGTTTTACCTATAACTACTTAACTCGCGATACTTTTGGATTTGCTGTGAAAGCGACTTGGGGACAGGTGAATGGTGTAGGTCGAGAGCTGTTTAAAGACCCGATTACTGACTCAGGCGTAAAAAAATCGGCGAAAGGTCTATTACGTATTGAGGAAAGTGAAAATGGCTTTACCTTATTTGATGAACAAACAGCCGAGCAAGAACAAGACGGGGCGCTAAAAACTGTCTTTGAAAATGGTAAACTTCAATATGAGTGTACTTTGGATCAAATACGTGAGCGTTTATCCATCGCATAACTGAGTTTAGATGAGCCGTTGCATGTGTATCGGCTCATCATTTTTATTGAGAGACTGAACGTGACTATTCAAACTGAACAAGAATTCCTTGCCAGTTATGATCGCCGAGATTATGACGCACCTTTACTCACTGTCGATATGGCTATTTTCTCGGTATTTAATGGCCAGTTACAGGTATTACTCATTAAGCGGCCCAACTTTCCAGCCAAAGACCAATGGGCCTTACCGGGTGGTTTTGCCGATTTAACCCATGACCGAGATTTGATGGTAACGGCATATCGGAAGCTTGTCGAAAAAACAGGAATTAGTTCACCTTACTTAGAACAAGTTGCTTCTGTCGGTAACGCGAAACGTGATCCGCGTGGCTGGGCCGTGACCATTTTGTATTTTGCTTTAATTGATTTTAATGCCTATCAACATCAAGCTTTGGCTGAATACAGTGAATGGGTGCCTGTAGCAAAAGCACAAGATTTAACGTTGGCGTTTGATCATAATGAACTGCTCAGCTTAGCTTTAGAGCGTTTAACCAATAAAACTCGCTATACCGCTTTGCCAGCTAGTCTCATGCCCGAGTTATTTACACTGACCGAGCTACAGACTATTTATGAAATTATTCTTGGGCAATCCTTAGATAAAAAAGCGTTTAGACGCCGTATGATAGAAGCAGGCGCAGTTGAAGAAACCAACCACAGTAAAATTGTAGGCAAACGACCAGCTCAGCTTTACCGCTATGCACTTGATTCTTTCGATTTTATATTTCCTCGTTCACTCGAATTACCTAGAAATAAAGAGAGTGAAGACAAGCAAAACAATGAGCTTTCTGACTAGCGCATCTTGATGCACTTTTGATTTATAATGCCGCGCTTATGATTGATTTCATGTTTTAGTCAGCGCTTTGCCTATGTCACACCTTTCTCCCTGCTTCCAGCAAAACCAGTTTTTTGTGTTGGTGGAGTACCTCACTTCACTACATGAAATTTATCCTGTAAGACGTGAGTTTGCAGGGTATCCGGCTGCAATGACATTGGCAGATCGTGTACATTCAGATCATGATATCGCGCCGCTAGAAGCCAGCAAAAGTTACCCTGACTCAATAGAGAAAGTCTTACACTTTTCAGGTAAGGCCCGAGACATACAAGACTTCGAGTTCTTTTTAGAACAAGCCAAGTCTGCCAATGTTCAAAACTTGTTATTGCTTACAGGCGACAAACTTAAAGAGCATCATAATGGTCGAGACGGACAGCTTCGTAGCCGATACCTAGAGTCTGTAAACGCCGTAATGGCTGCCAAGCAGCATGGTGGTTTTCGTATTGGCGTTGCCTTTAATCCATTTAAATATGTCGAAGCTGAGCGTGATGCACAGTATTTAAAACTGCATAAGAAGATTAAAGCAGGTGCTGACTTTATCATTACCCAATTGGGCTATGACATTGAAGCCTTAAAACAAGCCAAATCATTTTTAACCAAGCATGATTATTCGCAGCAAATACTGGCTTGTGTGATGCCTCTGACTTTAGGCCGAGCCAATTTTATGGTGAAGCATAAAGTCGCAGGTATTGTGATTACCCCGCACATGTTAAAAGTCTTGGCAGAAGAAAAACAGGCAGGGCATACAGACCGCGTTTATTTACGCTGTGCTTTACAGATTTTGATATGTAAACACTTAGGATTTGCTGGAATTCATTTATCTGCCTGTCATAAGCCAGAAGAGCAAATGTTGCTTGAAAGCTACATTGGGCAATACAGACATCTGGAGCTTAAAGCCTTAGAAGAGCTTTGGAATTCACTTTGGCAAGTCACGTCAGGCAAAGAGTTTTCACCTGAAATTACGTATTTTTCACGTCAGCCAACCTCTAAACAATTAATTAAATATCGTCAGCTACATGTTATGCATGAAGCAATGTTTGGATCAAAAATTGCCAAAGGCGTCGGACGTTTTATTTTCAAAGCATCTTTTTGGGAAAACGCTTTGATCGCCAAACTCTTACTTAAAACGGAAGTGCTGAGTAAACATAGCCTAGTGGGATGTGAAAGCTGTGGTCAGTGCCGCTTAGGTGACACTTTGTATATTTGTCCTGAAACCTGTCCAAAAGGTTTAGCCAATGGGCCTTGTGGCGGAACAACTTTAGACCGCTGTGAATTTGGTGACCGTGAATGTATTCACTCAGTCAAAGCAAGACTTGCAAAAGCAGTTGCACAAACTGAAATACTAAAAGAGAAATTGATTCCAACGGTACCACTTCAAACGAGAGGGACCAGTTCTTGGAAAAACTGGTATTTAGCAACAGAAGCTTAAGTTTTGTATTAACCCTTGATTTGAACTTGTTAAAAAATCAAATGATATGCTAAAGAATGGCAATAATTTAAAAATAACAATCGTTTGCCTTAATTATGTCCAATCAAAATGGCTATCGAGGAGTATACTTAAAGCAAATCTTTTGCGTTAAAGGAAAGGCTGTCTCAATGAAAAAATTGGTTGCTGTACTTACTGTAATTGTTGTTTTAACTGGATGCGTTTACGACCCTGTTAATTACAACAAAATACACGACCAAGAGTTCCAAGATCACCTCAGGCAAAACGGTTAGTAATAAAAAAGCCCACTCAATGAGTGGGTTTTACAATGCTGCAAAGAATCTTTGTGATGAACTCATGCATTACCACTTTGCAGACTGGTTATATAATGTATGTGATAAATACTAAACACGTGAACAGATAGATTTCCGAAATTTAGGGTCGTAGGTTCGATGCTCGCCGAGCGCACCGTACCTGTTGAGTGACAAACAGATTCATACCTTCGCTCAAAAGCTTTCTCAACATTTTGAGTTTTCAACCCAATTGCGTCAGACATGGTAAAAGCATTGAAAGCAATGCCATTTAAAACGGTTGGGTAGGGAAAAACAACGAGAGATTATCGCCAATTACTTTGTGAGTGAATCAGATCCGTTTCGTAAAACTAAATCTAAAACGCAGTGCCAGATTGATGACAATCAAGCTCGTGCAGTACAACGTTTAATATTGAATTTAATGGGGCAGAGTGAAGTTATGGATGGAAGCGATGATAGACTATTAATTTCGTGGTCAGAAATGGTAAATGATGAACGCACCCAGTATGGTTTTATTGGGTACGAATAAAATATTAAGTAATTTACGTATGATGATTTTTAGTTAAATTATATTTGGAATAAGAAGTTAAATAGTATATTAATATCTGTAATAACATTAACTTAGAATGGTTAAAACAAGAGTGAATAAAATCATTTTTTCTTTACTTATTTTGTTCTCTGCTACGGCGTATGGGGCAGAAGTTGATAATGCTTTACTTCAGAAAAATTTAGAAGCAGCAAACTTACAAATTGAGGTTTTAAAGGCTCAAGTTGAAGTGATGAAAAGTTATCAGGATAAATTCCTTTCAACAGTTTATTGGTCACTTGGTACAGTTGCCGCTTTAGTCGTTTTTTTAGCAGGTATTAACTGGTTTACTAATAATAGGAATCTTGAAAAAGAGGCTCAACTACAAAAGGAAACTATACAAAATGAATTAATTTCAATTAGAAATAAATTGAATGAGAAAGTAGATGAAGCTTTATTAGAAAGTAAAGCAGCCTCTAATGAAGCAATTAAACTATTAGAAAATGACCTTAAAACTTCTATTTTAGAAAAATCAGAAAATTTAGGAAAAAGTATAAATGCTGGTTTAATCAACAATTTGAGACCGATTATTCGGGACTTGAGAGAATTAAAAAGAAGATCACTAGAGTCAGATTATGAGGATTACTTAAATAGAAAAATTTATGAAAATGCTATAAGAAAGACCTGTGAATTATTAGATTTGACAATAAATGATTATGATTTCCAAAGTAATACTAGTAATGCACTCACAAAGATTGAGACTACTTTAAAATTAGCCCAGCAAGATCGGCGTCTCAGTGGTGTTTCTCCCGAGACAATTGCTATGCTTGTCAATAGTTTAAAACCATTTGAAGAAAAGCATAATATTGTCATAAAAAGAATTCATCAGCAATTATCAGAAATTGAGTAAAAAAGCACCATAATATGCTTTTTTTACTCTTTAGAATAAGATGCAGGACAATAGATTTTTTACTAAATTTATATAATATTTACGTATTCCAATATTTTATAATGGGCAAAAGAATTTTATGGGTAGAATATTATTAATTTTTATAAGTTTATTGATTATTGGCCCAGTGTACAGTGCTGATGATTTTTTCGAAAAAAAACCTTCTATTTTAATTGCTAAAGATGAAGAGGCTCAAAATACTAAAAGTGGTGAGAGTGTTGTTTTTTTTGAGTCAGCAATGCAACAAAAAATAGATCGTACAAATCAACTTTTTAGAAGGGCTGAGCGAGATAAAGATGTTCTATTCCAAACGTCAAATATGACTGATTATGATAAATCACAATATTACAGAGAAAATAAGTTTGCTAATTATAGAGGTTATTCTCCATACATTGAATCTACACCTAATAGAAAAGTAATTTCAGAGGAAGAATATGAACAGCTAATGGAGAAAAAAAGAAAAGAGAGAAAAGTTGATCGAAGCCTTTGGTACCTATTAGATAAGTAATTTCAGAAGATGAATTTCAATATTTAAAAGCGCCCTAGGAAAGCTAGAAAATTAATATTTTTACGAACAAAATATAGCTATTACCTACCAAATCAAAAAATAGATATGTTGTAGAAAAGGATGGGGTTGGTATTAAGCTCAGAGGAAGCACTTAACCGATCTTCTTAAAATTCGATGGATTTCGTTAAATAGGTAGACGATGACCGCACTTTTAGAAAAGGATTTCAGCCCGTCTGAGTTTACATTGTTCTCTGAAATATTATGGAAACTTGGCTCAGGCAAAGGGCAATACAATTTACGTGAAAATATCATTGCAGATATTGCCATTTTGTTACGTGCTGATTTTGCCGCGTCTTATATTTGGGATTCAACGCATAATTTATCGAAAGAAGGTGTGATATGGAAAATCGACCCAAAAGCGATGGAGGACTATGAGTGTATTTGGCAATTTGATGACCCTATTACTGCACAGCTTCGCAAACGTCAAAAACCAACATTTGTAAATGAAGTCATGCCTCTTGCAGACCTTAAAAAAACAAGTTATTACAATGAGTTTTTGAGAGCCTATGGTTTGTATCACGGCATAAATATTTATTTTGTCCGAAATGGTATAGATATTGGCGATTTACGTATTTGGCGTGCAAAAGATGCTGACATGTTTGGTGAACGTGAAAAAAGAATATTAAATCTGCTTGAACCTTATTTTACTCAAGCCTTACCAGCAGATTTGTCAACACAATATGGTCTGACTCCACGAGAACAAGAAGTGGTTCATTTAGTCTCTAAAGGCTTAAGTGATAAAGAGGTGGCAAATTTACTTGGTATAAGCTTTACCACATTAAGAACCCATCTGAACAACTCTATGAGAAAAATAGGCTGTAATAATCGCACTGAAATGACTTTACTCATTCAACATTAAAACAAAAACAATTCTCAATTTTGAGGATGCGAATGAATGAGCAATTTGTACTAAGTTCTTAAGATCACAACTTAAATGGATTTTAAGTCATCATGTCAAATGCACTTGAAAAAAATAATTGGATTGAATTACAGGGTTTAGCAAATGCTTCAGTAGATGTCATTACTCAATTGATTCATGAGAGAAAAGTATCTTGTGAAGAACTCGTGCATCACTACTTTGCCGCTATTGAAAAACAACAGTCTTTAAATGCATTTATTAGCACAGATAAAGCTTCAGCAATTCAACAAGCTCAATATTGGGATAAATACCTGCTTAGTGGAAAAACATGTCCAGCTTTAATGGGTATTTTAATTGCGGTTAAAGATAATATTCATGTTGCAGGTTTCCCTAATAGTGCAGGTACACCAGCTTTAGCTGATTTTAAGCCTCAAAGCTCCGCACCGATTATTCAAAAACTTATTGATCACGGCGCGATTATTGTTGGTAAAACCAATATGCACGAATTGGCCTTCGGAGTAACAGGTTATAATACTGCCATGCATATTGAAGGCGTTGTCGGTACACGAAATGCCGTAAATCCATTGCATATCGCTGGTGGGTCTTCTTCAGGTAGTGCTGTGGCAGTAGCAGCAGGAATGGTTCCAATTTCGATTGGTACAGATACTGGTGCTTCAATACGTTTGCCAAGTGCGTTAAATGGTTGTGTCGGTTTTCGTCCCACGGTAGAACGATATTCACAAGAGAGTATTACCCCAATTTCACATACTCGCGATACAGCTGGCCCTATTGCACACACCGTATCTGACATTATTTTAATTGATCAGCTTATTACTCAAGAGCTAAAGAAAGAACCATTACAGCCTCATCAAATTAGGCTCGGTATCAATCCATATTTTTGGAATCATTTAGATGAAGACGTTCATGAGCAGGCGCATATTGCACTTGAGCTTTTAAAAGATGCGGGAGTCGAAATTATTAATGTTGATATGCCGAATTTAGAACAACTCAATCATGCGATTTCATTTCCAGTGGTCGTCTATGAAGGCAAATATGACCTTATTCAATATTTGAAAGATCATCATGTAAATTTGACTATTGAGACTGTAGTCGATCAGATCTCAAGCCCAGATGTACAGGTAATTTTTAAACAGAATATTCTTCCCCAATTAATTCAAGATCAGACGGGGCAACTTGTTCCTGTTTTACCTTTCTATGAAAAGGCCATCAGTGAAGCTCGGCCACAATTGCTTGAACTCTACCAAAACACATTTAAAGCGCATAACTTACATGGTTTATTATTTCCGACATCACCGATTGTTGCACCGTTAGCAAATGAACAATCCAATTCAATTGAAAATTTCCAGATACTCATTCGAAATACGGACCCCGGCAGTAATATCGGATTACCAGGGCTGAGTTTTCCGATTGGAAAGGGAGCGAAATCGAAACTACCCGTTGGATTAGAAATTGATGGTTTACCTCATCAAGATGGTGAAATACTTGCGATTGGGATGGCTTTAGAAGAAATACTTAAGGTTCTAAATAAGTAAAATATAAACTAATAATTCTCTATTTTCTAAATAAAAAAGAGTTAAAAGTAACTCTTTTTTAGATTAATTTTGTTTTTGAATAATACTTGGTTTCTTAAAAAGAAGTTGGATTTAGTCGAAAAGTTTTTATATTATATTATTTAATATTGTTAATCATAGGTACATCTTTAATAAGCTGTGCTTTACTATTGTTGATAAACCATAATTTTTATATTTTATGCTTCTATAAATATTATAAAAATTCTCGAAGAATTTCTTTAAATTACATATTGTTCTAATTAAATCAACATAAGTTATACAAAGTAAACGCTAATTTTTAATATTAATGCAATAAATTTTTCTACTAATTAATCACTTTTATATAAATAATTATATTTACAAGTTATTGTTTTTGTTTATTTAAATTAATACTAAAAGAAAGTTTTTATAATTAAATTTTTTAGAAAATATGAAATTACATAATTTTTAAACATATTTTTTATAGCATGCAGTGTATTGGCGTAAATAGAAAAAATATATGTCAAAAGGGTCAATGATATTTAATCGATTTAAGAATCATAATTTGCACCAAATTTTACGCTGTCACGATTCATTGAATAAACCAAGTGAAAAGTTACGTAAAAAAGACGCTAATAGTTTATTGGTGTAAATAAAAAATCGAATATTACAAATAAACGGAATGAATATGGATAACGTAGCTCAGCTAGAAACTGATACTAATTTCCAAAGTCGAAAGAAAATAACTTGGGGTGTTTTTTAGTGTCCTTTTATTACTTTTAATTGCTGGTATCGTATATTATTTTTTTGTATACAGATTTTATCAAACTACTGATAATGCTTATGTGCAAGCCGATGTGACTTGGGTCATGCCAAAGATTTCAGGCGAAGTGATTGAGCTATTAATTAACGATAATCAGGTGGTAAAAAAAGGGGAAACTTTAGCGGTATTAGATCACCGCGATTACCAAGCTCGTTATGATCAGGCGAGTTCTGTAGTCAGCTTAAAAGAAGCCGCGCTTGGTGTACAACAGCAAAATGAAAAGTCTGCTAAGTCTTCCATTACTGAAGCAAAGAGTGGTGTAGTGGCAGCACAAGCTGATTTAACTCGTTTAAGAAAAGATTTTGAACGTTATCAAGATTTACTAAAAGATGGCGTGATTACCCGTCAAAACTTTGAAGGCATTCAGTCTCAATATTTAACGGCTCAGGCACAGCTCAGCAAAGCGCAAGCCGCCGTAAATGCAGCAGAAGCTCAGTTGGGGAGTTTACAGGCCAGTCGAGCGCAGCTTTTAGCAGATATTCAAAGTGCTAATGCAAACTTAAACCTGTATCAGGTCGATCTGGCTTCATCAAAAGTGGTTAGTCCTGTAAACGGTAAGATCGGTAGCCTTGCAATCCAGAAAGGTTCACGTGTTTCTCCGCAAACTCGCTTAATGGCGATCATTCCTGAAAATAGTTTGTATGTACAAGCAAACTTCAAAGAAACCCAAATTGAAAAAATGCATATTGGTCAGAAAGTTGAGCTCAAACTTGATGCCTATCCGAGCATCACCTATACCGGAAAAATTGAAAGCTTTTCACCAGCATCAGGCGCAACTTTTTCACTCATGCCACCAGACAATGCCACAGGCAACTTTAACAAGGTTGTTCAGCGTATTCCTGTGCGTATCGCCATAGATTCAAGCCCACATATTGATTTGATAAAACCTGGAATGTCGGTGAGTGCCACCGTTGACCTAAGAACTTAATAAAAAATTTTAGGTAATAAAAAATGAATAAGCACCTTGAAGCCGAGTGGAGATTCCCAGCAAAAACGGCGTGGGCAATTTTTGCTGCCATGATTTTTGGAAACTTTATGGCGATTCTTGATATTCAGATCGTGGCGAGTTCTCTAAACGAAGTTCAAGCGGGGATGAGTGCAAGTCGTTATGAAGTCACTTGGGTACAAACGGTTTATTTAATTGCCGAAATTATTGCAATTCCAATGTCGAGTATTGTCTCGAGGGTACTTTCAACACGGGTGTATTACACCATCTGTGCAATTGGTTTTACGGTGAGTTCTTTACTTTGTGCCTTGGCATGGAACTTAGAAAGTTTATTGGTGTTCCGTGGTATACAAGGTTTTATGGGCGGCGGCATGATTCCGACCTCCATGACGGCGTTGTACTTACTTTTTCCAGAACCAAAACGTTCATTGCCTTTGGTGATGTTTGGAATGATCAGTACCTTGGGACCGGCTATTGGCCCAACCATTGGCGGTTGGCTCACCAATAATTTCTCATGGCACTGGATGTTCTTGATCAATATTATTCCGGGCATCATCATTGCTACGGTCATTTACTCAGGCCCAAATATCGACCGTGCCAACTATTCACTCATCAAAAGTATGGACTGGTTTAGTTTGGTCGGTATGGCGATGTTTTTGGGTGGGCTTGAATATTTCCTTGATGAAGGCGCACGGCATGACTGGCTTGCAGACACAGGCGTTCGGATTGCTTTCATGATCTGCGTTCTGGGCGGCATGATTTTCTTCTCTAGAAGTTTCACCCAGCCTAAGCCTTTGCTCGATTTATCCGTATTTAAAAACAAGAACTTTACCTTAAGTGCTATCACGACTTTTGTGATTGGCATGGCGCTCTATGGCTTGGGCTACATGATTCCCGTGTTTCTTGGGCAAGTCCGTGAAATGAACAGTAGCCAAATTGGTCACGTCATGATGGTGACAGGCATTGTCATGTTCTGCTTTGCGCCGTTCCTTGCGTGGCTCATTCCCAATTTTGATACCCGCAAAACCGTATTTGTCGGAATGATTTTGGCGGGTTTTGGGGTATGGCTCAATTCGCATCTCAGCATTCATAGCGATTATGACTTTATGTTTTGGCCGCAAATTTACCGTGGTATTGGCCTCATGATTTGTCTAATTGTGGTTTCGCATTTAGCCATGAGCACATTGCCACTCAGCAAAGTAGCCGATGCTAGCGGTATTTATAACCTGATGCGTAATATCGGCGGCGCGGTTGGATTGGCACTGATTAACTCATCATTAGATTGGCTGACTGCCATGCATGTCACCCAGATTAATCAGTCTATGACACCACAAAACTGGATCTTTACAGAACGACTCGACCAACTTACGGCGCAATATCAGGAAGTCGGCTCAAATGCACAGCAAATCGCGCTCAGCGTGATCTATCGCAACATTCATTTTCAGGCACTGACCTCTAGCTTTAACGACTTATTACGCATGCTCGCAATCATCATGTTTGTGACCGCATTTTTAACCATCTTTATGGATCGGGGGAAGAAAATGAACATGTAGCGATTTAGAAATAAAGAGCAGCTTTCAAAGAATGAAAAACAATAGGGCATATCAAAACGTATCCCTTCATAGAAAAAGAACATTGAGATGAGTTTTCTAAAATCGGTTGATGAGATCGGGGAACTCGCAAATTAGAGGTGGAAGGTTAAAGGATTATGATTAATACAACGTATAAACTAATTTCAAAATTGAACCTGAAAAACACGACTTATGGTCAATATTTTGAAAAAGAGCAAATCGATACTGAACGATTAAAAGTGATGTATTCCATTTACGAACAGTATTATGAAAATACGAGATTTTCTATTTTCGTAGATGATTTCCAAAATAAAAGCGGTGCGATCTTAATTTTTGATTCGGAAACAAATGAGATTGTGGGTTTTTCGACTGTGGTGGTGCAGCATTTCTATTTAAACGGTAAAGACTACACCGTGTTATTTAGCGGTGATACGGTCATTTTGAAGAAGTTTTGGGGCACGCGTAGTCTACAAAGTACCATGCTCAAACTTATGATTAAGCTTCGAATCAAATACCCATTTAACGAACTCTATTGGCTCCTCATTTCTAAAGGTTATAAAACCTACTTACTGCTCGCCAATAACTACTATGTCTATTACCCAAATATTAAAGATGAAAACCAGCATCTTTCGGAAGTTGTCGAGCATTACTGTGAGAAATTCTTTGGGGAGTACTACGACCGTGAAGCAGGCCTTTTAAACTTTGGTGATGACTATCAGCCATTAAAAGATGAAGTCGCACCAATTACTGCCGAAATGAGAGAGAAAAACCCAAATATTCATTTCTTTGAGCAGATGAATCCAACATGGAAAGCAGGCACAGAACTACCGTGTATTGGTCGGTTAGGCTGGAAAGACATAGCCCGTTTCCCAGTGAAGCTAATGACCAAACCTACAAGTAAGGGAAAATTTGAAGCCTGTGTAACGTCTAAAACAAAACGTAGAGAGGCCATCCAATGAAATCTAATGAATGGCTAACTCTTGGCTCGCATCTGATTTTAAAAAAATGGTGTGATGCATCTGACCGTAATTTCCAAAAACAGTTTAATGCCTTAGAGACTACGCAACGTCAAATTTTGCATTCGATTTTACAGACCTCTACTTTGGCCAAAGATAAACAGGTTCAAAATTATGAGCAGTTTGTAAAAGCATTTCCTCCGACACGTTACGGCGCATGGCGTGAAGACATTCAACGTTACCGTGAACAAAAGCTTTCACTCTCGAGCAGTAAACTGGTTCGTTTCCAACCGACCAGTGGTTCGAGTGAGCAAATCAAGTTCATTCCATACACCAAGTTGTTTTTAGATGAACTTGACCATGCGATTGCGCCGTGGATGGCGAGTTTATACCGCAAATGCCCACAGCTCAGCTCGGGTACACATTATTGGTCGGTGTCATGGTTGCCTGAAAGTCAACGTGAAGTTTTAAAAGATAAAAACCTAAATGACGATAGTGCGCTACTCGGTGTAGGTAAGCGAATTTTGTCTAAGTTTACTCAAGCGGTTCCAAGTAATGTTGCCTTTGCAGCAAATGCTGACGATGCACTGTTTGCCACCATTTGTTATTTGGTCGCAAACCGTAACTTAGCCATGATTTCGGTGTGGAGTCCAACGTTTGCGCTGCAATTACTTGAACGTTTGGAGTTGCTGCAGCAAGACGTGATTGAGGTTTTACAAAGTGGTTCATGGGGCAGCCGTCAGGCTTCATTAAAAGAAGTGACAGCACCGCGTAGCTCTGAAAGTGCTCAAGCCTTAATTGCAAGTTCAAACGGCACACAGATCGACTTTAAAAAGCTCTGGCCAAAGTTAAGTCTGGTGTCGAGTTGGGACACTGCAGGTTCAAAAGCTTGGGCGGAGAAATTAAAAGAGAAATTACCCAGTGTTCAGTTTGAAGGTAAAGGCCTATGGGCGACGGAAGGTGTAGTGACTATTCCCTATAACGACCAATACCCACTCGCATACCAAAGTCATTTCTATGAATTTGAATATTTAGAAGGCGATAAACAAGGTCAAATTATTCCATCGTGGCAACTTAAACAAGGTGATGTGGTCAGCCCGCTCATTACTTCGGGCAATGGCTTACTTCGCTACTGTTTGGATGATTGCTTACGGGTGACTGGCTTTATAGAGCAAATTCCGTGTTTTGAATTTCAAGGCCGCCGTTTTGGGGTAGATCTGGTCGGTGAAAAACTCGCACCTGAAACCGCTCAGCAATTATTGTCACAGTTAAATGAAACCGAATCGAAAGCGATTTCTTTACTTGCGATTGATACGCAGCAACAGGTTAAACCATTTTACTGCGTGCTTTTTGAAGGTGATATTCATCACAGCATTAGTAATGAATATATCGACAGTATTTTGCGTCAAAATTTCCATTATGAACTTGCACGAAACTTGGGGCAGCTCGACCAGCCTCAAATTCGCCAAGCCAATAATGGCTGGAATGCCTATAAAAAACTGGTCATGTTTGATGGCATTATCGAAGGCAATATCAAACCTGAGCCACTCAAAAAAGTCACCCTCAATAGTTTGGAACAACTATGAAAGGGATGAAGCCATTTAATACTCGGTTTTTAACACTTCGACACGCCTTGTATTTAGGCGTGTTGGTTGTGTCGAATACACATGCCATGACTTTAGACGAGGCTTTGTCTGCCAGTTTAAGGCATGAAAGTCAGCTTGAAGTGAGCCGTTTAAGCGTGAACCAGTCCACCGCAATGCTTGAGCAAGCCAAACAGCGTGATGGACTTAAAGTCAATTTAGTCGGGCAACTGGACTATGAAAGAATAAATACGCCTTCACACGTCCTGTTTCCAACCGAAGGAAACCGTAAAGGCCGAAGTTTGCAATTGCAGGCAGATTATCCGATTTATACCTCTGGGCGACACCGTTTAGGAATTGATGTTGCCGAAAGTCAGCTTTCTGCACAAAACCAAGGTTTGTCAGATCAACGATCGGAAACCATTTTAAATACCGTGATGGTCTATACCGACGTATTAAAAAAGAAAGCCATTTTAGAACTTAGACAAAAGACCATGGCAAATCTACAACGGTCTTTATATGAGTCGAAACGCCGTTTTGACGTGGGAATGATTACCCGTGCAGACTTGGCTCAGGTTTTGGCGCAAGTTGCTCAAGGCCAAGCCGATATCACACAAGCCCAATCTAACTTGACCGTAAGCGAAGCACAGTTTTATCAAGTAACGGGTGTAACGCCTGATAACCTTGTTGCCATTAAACAGCTACCTGCTATTCCTGCGAGCTTAGATGAAATTTTGGCGCAAACCAAAAACCATCCAGCTCTAATGCGTAGCAAATACGAAAAGCAGGCCGCCGAGAAACAATACGCTTTAACTAAACGGGAACTGTGGCCAACGGTCATGCTCACCAGCCGTGCCGGAAAGCAAGATGAAGCGAGTTATATTGGTTCTGAAAGTAATAACTATATGGTTGGGGTGCAGTTGAATGTACCGCTCTATGACGATGGCTTAAATCGCGCCAACGTTAAAAAAGCACAGGCCGATATCGATTTGGCTAACCAAAAAACGCGAAGTCTTGAACTAGATTTAAATAAACGTACACGTACCACCTATGCGCAGCTTCAAACCATTCGACAAAATAAAGAAGCATTGGCAAATGCCATAGAAGCAGCATCTATTGCCTTTGTGTACACCCGTAAAGAGTTTGATGTCGGTACCAAAACCACCTTTGATTTGCTCAATACCGAGCAAAAGTTACTCGATGCACAAACCCAAAAAACCGTGAATGACCAAGATGAAGTGGTGTTTGTCTATCAGCTACTCGACCAAATGGGGCGTTTAAATAACTTGGTTCCCACACAGACCGCACAACAGGTGAATAATGAATAAAACAAATACACCACTTGCTGACAATACGCTGATTACCCGAGAAGCAACTCTGGCAGATGATCAGGCTTTACGAGATTTAATCGCCGTACCCATGACCACTAAAGGCATACAAATTAGCTTTCAGCGCGAACCGAGCTATTTTAGAGCGTCCGACATTGTCTATCGATATAAATTACATGTGTTGATTGAAGACACCGAGAGTCAAAAAAATGTCGCTTGTTATAGTAATGGTTACCGCCCGTGTTATGTCGATCGAAACATTCAAAACTTGCGATACGCTGGAGACTTACGTGTAGATCATAGTTATCGGGGTAAATCACTGGTAAAAGTTCTGGCAAAGCATGTAAAACAGACCATGCATGAACCGAACTATAGTCAAATGATTATTTTTGATGATAACCACGCGGCGCGCGCTGCCATCCAAACAGGCAAAACGGGAATGCCCGATTATTATGATGAAGGGCTTATAGAAACACTTAGTCTGACGAGTACAGGTGCGAAAAGAAAAGTCACGGCTTTTCTAAAGCAGGCTTCTCCGCAGAGTGACATTCAAGAAATCCGTACATGTGTTGCTGAAGCTCAGCATGTGGAAGCCATGAACCAGTTTATTCGCGACATGGCAGAGTTTTATAACTTTATACCTGCCTATAACTTTGAAGAACTGGCCCAAGGGCATCGGTATTTTTCAGGAATAAAACTATCAGACTTTTCACTTTACTTTAAGGGTGAAAAACTGGTGGGCATGTTTGGTTTATGGGATCAGCACAGTATTAAGCAAACCAAAATTTTGCATTACAGTTCAGTCATTGGAATTTTTAGACCCGTTTATAACTTGCTAACTCCAATTACCAAAGGTATGCGTTTGCCTAAACTTGGCGACTCTATCAAGTACCATGTGCTACATACGCTTATGTGCCATCCAGAAGATTTGGCTTTGCATCATAAAATGCTCGAAGATGCCTATAACAAATCAAAACAGCAAGGCGTTGGGGTGGTGAGCTTTACGCTTTCACATAAAGACCCGCGCTATCAGTTAAACCAGTTTTATAAAGGTGAACGCTTAACAGGAATGCATGGTTTTATTAGTTATGAAGGCGACCCAAGACCAAATTTTGATAAAAACTTGATTCCATACTTAGAGGTTGGACGTATTTAATTTAAAGCTTGAAGTGATACTTTGAATGAAGCCCACGGAAGTGGGTTTTGTCATTTTGAATATGAGCGAGTAAGTTGAAGATCAGTTTATAAAAGAAAATATAGCAATAATTTATAATATAATTATTTAATTTTTAATGGAAAAGTATTTTAATTTTTATTGATGAGTAGTCACTAAACGTACATATAGCGCAACTACTATACAAAACGAAATTTAAGAACATGGTAGTTAAGTGATGAAAAAAAGTTTATTGGGCGGCCTTATTCTGTCTTTGTGTACAACTCCAGCTTTTGCACTAAATATTTTATTGGTTAACGATGACGGTCTAACCAGCAATGTCAAAGCGCTTTATGATGAATTAAAAGCAAATGGTCATAGCGTGCTTGTGTCTGTACCGTGTTCACCACAAAGTGGCCGTGGTGGCGCAATCGTGATGTACAGCTCGACGACGATTACCGCGGATAACGATAAGCAAATTGCGGCTGAAAATGGTTGTCACAATGGTGCAGCACCCGTTGGCGCACCTGCGGCTGGAACCTTTACCAAAGCAGGTTATACCAATGGTGACTGGAACTACACGCATGGCACACCAGTGATGGCAACAGTTTATGGACTAGATGTAGTTGCACCAAAACGCTGGGGTAAAGCGCCGGACTTAGTTTTATCTGGCCCGAATGAAGGACAAAATGTCGGAAAAGTCGTTGTGCACTCTGGCACGATTGGCAATGTACAGTTTTCGGCAGGTCGTGGCATTCCGTCTATTGCATTAAGCGCCGATACAAACACGGTAGATGATAAAACGTTAAACAACCCTAACTCTGCAATTGTGGCAAAACAAACCGTAGTGTTATTAAAAGAATTACAAGCTAAGGCAGGCAAGGGTCAGTTGTTGCCAAAAGGCATTACGCTAAATGTGAATTTTCCTAAAAATTTAACAACCAGCACACCTTTTGCTTTTTCCAAAATTGGAACTTATGACTTATATAAGCTGAAGTTCCAAGTAACTAAGGACAATAAAGGCACTAACCAATTTGGTCTAGGAATTGATGCGGCACCATCAGCGCCAACCGCAGCTCAAATGTCGGATGAAAGCGCCGTCATGCAAAGCAAAATTGCTGTAACTGCAATGCAAGTTGCTTATGATCAGCGACCAGCAGCTCAAGAATGGCTCAAAATTCGTTTAAAAAGCCTATTTAACAAGTAAGGGAGAAGACCATGAAACGTTGTTTGTTGGTTTTACTTCTTGGGTTTGGATTGGCGGCGTGTAATGACAATGATCATGATGACCAAGTCTCGACTGAAAAACCTGCACTAGCTCCGAGCTTAGATGTCGGCACTTATATTATTAGTACCGAAACGGATCAAGAGTTACCTATGGCGGGTAAATACTATTCTGGTGCAGATGGTTCTAAATTATTGGTTTTAGATGATGACGAAAACCGTGCCAAAATTGTGATGAGCTATGACGCAAAAACCAAAGCTTGGCAAAGCAACCAGTCTAATCAAGCGATGAAAGTTGAATTAGCACATTATGAAAAAATTGATGATCAGAAAATTACGCTGAATCAATTGGTCGGCAATTACGATTTATCATTTTCAGATGGAACAACGGTCAATGCCGAGGTGAATGCACAAGGCAAAATTGTCTCGAAAGACCCAAATTGTGTGTTTACAGGTGTTATTACTGAAAGCGCATTAGCCAATACTGCAAACTATCAACTGACCGATAACAAGTGTGATGCGCTAAAAAATAACTCGAAAGGTTATGTTGTGATAGATGAAGATTTAGAACCTATGAGTTTTAGGCTTGTATCTGACACGGTTGCATCAAAAGACATTTGGGCATTTGCACAATCTTAAACACAAAAGGCAACGGATTCATTTCGTTGTCTTTTCATCCCAACCTATCTTGCGCCGTTGAAACAATCAACATGGTTTGAAGATAATAATCTACTCGTGATTGATTATTTTCTTTATGTGAGTTATGCGCATTAAAGGCTGCATCATGAAGTTTCACGACTCGAGCGATCGGATTCAAACTACAACGAATTAAATATTCTTCGCGTGTTTCAGGTTCTCGTTTAGTTAATGCATCAACGGCATCACGGACTTCTTTTCCAAATAAACTTTCGATTTTGGCTAGGGTAAGAGGTGTATCTTCAACGCTATCGTGTAGAAGGGCTGTAATAATATAGACTTCTGAAAATTGGTGCTCGATTAATGAATTGACCACACCTTTAATATGGTAATCAAAGTAATCATGAGAACCATACTTTTGACTTTGATGAGATTCTTTTGATAATTTCTCTGCTAATTCAACTTTATTTTGAGTCATTTTTTGCTCTTATTAATTTAAGTATATGACACGGCCTAATGGGCGAGATGGGTAGCTTAAGTCATAATTTTATACTGAATACTTAAGTTAGGCATAAGAGTAATCGTTCATTTTTATTTATTCATTCTTGTTTGATAAGAACAAAACCGACCTTAAATTTTTTCAACTTTAAAATTTAACTTAATGATATAAAAGCAGATTGTAAATATTACTTAAGAATATCCTTAATTATGTAATTAAATGAAAAATAATAATTATTTAAATATTTTCTAGCCAATTTCACATTGACACTTCAAATATTGGAGATTACCATTTGCGGGCTGGCCTACATTGCCAGGCAGTTTTGACAGACTGCTATACGACCGCATCAGGATTATTTCTTCTGAGGAATAGTCTTATGTGTAAGCTCCTCGTTCCCTCCCGTAGCGGTAGGACGGGAGAGGGACACCCTCGGGTGTGCTGGCGTCGTACCAGTCTGTCAACCCTCTTTCGTTCTGCCACCATAATTCTAATGCCTTGGCAGAACTCCATATATAAGGAGTTGGCTTTGTACATTCATCATTTCTTGGCAGCCATTGCCAAAAGCTATAACAACACGGCTTAAAACATTTAACGCAGCTTGATCGCCATAAGGCTTTTTCAGGCTTTAGCTCGTTATTACTTAAAACTTAGACAATTCAAACTTGAGATGTGCTGTGCACAGTCTTTACGGCTTTGCTATGCCTTTTTTCTCCCAAAAGACAGCGGTTTTTATATCTCATTTATATACAACAATAATTTTTTATAACGGTAAAAATATGCCAAAAATAGTTCTCCCAACACGTGCAGTACAAGTCGTAAATAAATCAATTGAGTTATTTCACTACAATGGGTTTCATCTAGTCGGCATCGACAGACTTGTGAAAGAGTGTGAAGTGACCAAAGCGACTTTTTATAACTACTTTCACTCTAAAGAACGGTTGATTGAAATCTGCCTGATTGTGCAAAAAGAGCGCCTAAAAGAAAAAGTGATTTCATTGGTTGAATATGACCGCAGCACAAACGCAATCGATAAACTCAAAAAACTCTATCTTTTACACACAGACCTAGACGGGCTGTATTACTTATTATTTAAAGCTATTTTTGAAACAAAACTGACCCATCCAAAAGCGTACATAACCGCCGTGCGATATAGAACATGGCTCACCAACGAAATCTATAGCCTGCTTAGAGTCCTTAACTCCGATGTTTCCTTTACCGATGCCAAATTATTTTTATATATGATCGAAGGCGTAATTATTCAGCGTTTAAGTTTGGGTGAAGTTGATGAAAGGGTATTGGAGGTGTTTTTATTACAGTTTAGGTAATTTATTTCATTTAAATAACTTTGAGAAGAAAGATGATTACTCAATTTTTTAAGAAAAGACGACTTGAATTTATTTGTATTCGATAAACATGAAGATGATGTGTTTTTCACTACTTTAGATGTATTTCCTGCTTAAATCCTTCAAGATTATAGTGTCTGAGTTTAATACATCTTCTTTTTAGAGTATGTTTGAGTGAACTTCAAAAAAGTACGCTTGAGAATAGTTGCCTTTAAACAAGCACAGCTATTTGCTTCCAATCAAAAAAATTAATAAACTGAACTTTTTATTAATGAGAATAAAAAATGAAGCTTTACGAAAAGTTGATTCAAGCAAAAGGTACGGATGGAAGCATTTTAGAAGTTGTTGCTTTATGTAGTGCTGTGAAATCTATATCAATAGATCAGCCAACGGAATATAACTTTATTCCACAGTATGTATTAATCGACAAAAAAAGAATTCAAATAGAAGGATTAGGTTATTTTTATCATCCGGATACTGGAGTAGCTTATGAAATCTAAAAATTATCTAATTGTATTTTTTATATATTAAGTGCAAGACATTCAGATGAGATTCTCCAATAAATGACGGGCATCCCAGTCAGTCTATATGGTGACGTTGAACAGCATTGTCTAATTATGAGGATATTTGGTTTGAATCATTTAAGATTTTTTTGTTTTTATTAATTATTTAAATTCTAGTATTATTAAACTTTAGGTTTTAAATAAAAATTTGGTGAAAAGTTGACTCAAGATAGAAAGAAAATAGTTGAAGTAGGGGCCGCTTTTCTAAAGCGTTATTCTGTAGAAATGTGTTTAGCAGAAAATTTAACACGAATAGAATGTGAAGGGAAAATTATTAATTCTCATACAGTTCCTAAAAGTAGCAGTTTAAAAAAAATTGAAAGGAATGGGCATGTATATTCTTTCGATAAAAAGGACTTACTAGCTTTAAATGAATCAAAAGGAAAAATTCTGCCCCAGTTAAATGGAATTAATAAAGCTTCCACATTTAAGGGGTTCTGTGGGAAACATGATAGAGCCTTATTTGCACCCATTGAAATAAGTGATTTTATAGGAAGTCCTGAGCAGTGTTTTCTGTTGTTTTATCGAGCATATGCTAAAGAAGTATATAATAAAAAGATTAACTATAATGATCGAGAGACTAACTATAAGATTTTGGAATCAAATGAAAAAATACCATTTCAAACAAAAATATTATTAAAAAGCTATTTGGATGATCACTTTACCGGTATGAGAATTGCTATTGATGATATTAGTAGACTTAAACCTTTAATGGATGAAATTCTAGAAAACCAAGAATATGCTAAAGTTAAGGCTTTAATTATAGAATTTGATGAGACATTACCGTTTATGGTTAGCGGTGCAGTATATCCAGAACAAGGCTTTGATGGGAAAATAATTCAAGATCTATTAGCAAGGGATTTTAATCCATTTTATTCTCTAGGTTGTACAAGTTTCTCTAGTAACGATAAGGGTTATTTTGTTTTTACATGGCTCAATATTGAGAATAATCCCATTGATAAATTTATTGATTCATTTTTAAATATTAAAGATAATTACAAGTTTAACCATTTATTAAAAATGACATTTCATTTTTTTGAAAATATTTTTATGTCACCTGAGTGGTGGGAGAGCTTAGGTAAAGAACACAATGAATATCTTATTAATACTATGAATCGAAATATTAACCCTTTTTTAAAAAGGCTAAAACACCCTCTTAAATATGATGGTTATAGATTGCCTAATATAAGATTTAAAGAAATAAGAAAGGTAAATTTTTAATCTGAACCCACCATCTGGTGGGTTTTTTATTAAGAGCAATTTATGAAAAATATTTACCGCTCAAGGTGAGTGACTTTACACCAAGTGAATCCACACGTTCATTTATGCCGGAAGATTATTTGAAATATGTCAACGATCGCTTGGGTAAAGCATATCAGGTACATCAGTACTACGCAACATCTCATAAAGGTGATGTGTAGTTCACTAGGGTAAATATAAAAGTGTAATGACAACTTATAGGAAGCTTTCTAGAGAATTACTCTAGCTAAGATTAGAAATAGGGTTCAGTCAGTTTAAGTTATTAAGAGCGCCAAGGCCTAGTAAGTTGCTTGACCAACAGATGCAGTTGAAGAAGCTTTTAATAATTCAGTGTAGTGACGCGTAAAGAACTAGCTACAACACAGAGCAGAAAATTTCATATAAAATACAATTTTTTAATCAATAACTTGTAGTTGCTGTTAATAAGCCATTAGGATTGATATGAGTGGAAACCTTAAACCAGCACATGCTGGTTATCGTTATCAAGATATTATTACTGCATATTTTTTTGTATTAGGTATTATTGAGAAATTTGATTCCGTTACTGTCGATAAGAAACAATTAGATGATGATAGATTTGATGACTTACAAATTATAAAAAAAGATGGATTTAAAACTAAAATTCAAATCAAACATAGTACAGATGCTAATAAGCCACTTGCTCTCTCTGAATTTACTAATAAAACTAGTGCAAACTTAACTATTGATAGACTAATTTTAACAAATAAATTAGCTACTGAACCAGCAGATGAATATCGCCTATGTGCTACTTGGAATGCTCCATTAATTGAAGATAAATATCACGACTGTTTAATAGAGATAGCAGGAAATCCTATTTTTGATACTATTCATTCAAAAATATATCGATTAGATTATGAAAAAATATGGCCTCAAAATCAGACTCCTTTATGGAAGCCACTAAAAAATCGAACAGATTTTAATAGATCAGACTTTATCGAGTTTTGTAAAAAATTTGTTATCGAGCTTGAGCTACCTCATGCATCAAGCGATTTATTTTCACCTAGTCGTGTTGAAACTGAATTATTAACGCTCTTACATGAGAAGATAGGGATTGGCCAATATCCTAATAGTGAGCGTAAAGTAGAGGATGTTGCAGCATTAGCAATCGCACTTGCAACGTGGGCAAGAGCTAATGAATCCAAACTTGATACTCAAGAGATTGTTAAGCATCTTGAAATAAGAACAGATTTTGGCAGAGTTTCACAAGCTTTTCCATTAGATAAAAAATATTTTTATGATCGTCCTATTTTTAGAGAAAACATTTTAAAATTAGATAACGACAAAAAATTCCATATTTTGATTGGACCTCCAGGTTCAGGGAAATCATGGGAATTAACAAATTTGTCAGAAATTTTAAAAGAAGATGCAATTGTTGCACGACATTACTGTTATCTATCCCCTAATGATGAAATATCTGAAAGAAGGGTTACTACAGATGTATTCTTTGCTAATTTATTAGCTGAATTACAAGATTCAATTAATACACCATTCAGTTCAAAGATTGGACTTTCGGCAGATATTTCAAATTTTGAAAATGCCTTAAATGAATTAGCTTCTCGGAGTGAGAAGGTTATTTTAATTATTGATGGTTTAGATCATATTTCTAGAGTTAAGTCAGCATCATCTAATCTGAATGATAATGAAACTGATATAATAGAAAGACTAGCATCTTTAGATATTCCAAATGGGATAAAGCTTATATTAGGAACACAACCAGGAGAACACTTAGACCCAATTTTAAAACGAAGGGAAGATGATGTTTCAACTTACTATATACCTGATTGGACTCTTCAAGACACAATTGAACTATGTAAGCTACATGAATTAGACACTCTATTTTCAGAGCATGGTATTGAAAATCATAATGAAATATTTAGTCTAGTTGCCCAGAAAGCCAATAGCATACCTCTATATGCAAGGTATTTATGTAAAGGGATAATTTCTAATTTAAAACAAAATCCGACTGAAAAACCTGAAGATTGGTTAAACCAACTGCCAATTATTAATGGTGATATTAAAGTCTATTACAAATATTTATATGAAAAAATTTCAGATGAAGGTCGTTTCGTTGCAGATTTATTTGCAGTAATAGAATTTTCTATTACTGAAGGTGAACTTAAGGAAATGTATCCTCGCCACCAAGCACGTCATGTATCTGCTGCCCTAAAGGTATTTGAACCTGTATTTGTCCAAATTGAAGCCCAAGGTGGACTTAGAGTATTCCATGAAAGTTTCCGGCGATTTATTAGAGAAGAGCTAAAAGAACAAGGGATTAATTTAGTAGATATTTTAGATCCAGTGATTGATTGGATGAAGGATAAAGGTTTCTATGAAAATGCTAAGAGCTATCGGTTTTTGTTATCTGCCTTAAAAAATGCAAATAAATCGAATGAGATTTATGACTTAGTTTCATTTGATTTTGTATCTACAAGTATTAATTATGGCCATACTGTAGATGCTATTCAAAATAATATTGCAATCACAGCCAATATTGCTTCATACGATCAAAATTGGGCAATATTAGTTAGATGTAATGAGTTACGTCGGGCTCTTCATACATATGAGCAAGAGCGATTAGGAGGCAAAGATTATTGGTTAACATATGGTAGGCTTTTTGGTCATCAAGCTTTATCCGAAAGATTACTTTTTGATGGTCGACCTACATTAGATTATTTAAATGGCATGCAAGCTTGTTTGATTGTTGATGATATGGGAGGTATCGCTCCATGGAGAGAATACATTAATCTTGAAATGTCTTATGAGGATGGAACTTATTTATCTGACTACTTTGATCATTTAACACAGTTAAAAACTTCTGAAGAAAATACCTTAGCACTAGTACAAGCTTACTTAAGTCTAGGTTTAGGTTTAGGTTTTAAAATATTAAGAAAAATTTTAAATTATTTAAATCAATTTAAAAGAAATCAAGATATTCCTGTTTATTTTATTAAGTGTTTAGCATGCCGATTATTAAAGAATAATTTAACTAAAACGGTAATAAGATTAGCTGAAAAATTTAGAAATTATGAGAATCGAAGTTTAATTTCATATGGATTATATTGGGGCTTATCTGATTTCTATCATCAACAACATGCACACTCCTATGCGAGAGAATATGCTGAATGTGCATTAAAGCTCACAACGTCACCTATTCTGGTTTCACAATTATTAGATTATGGAATAAATTTAAATAATCTAGTCATTGATGGAAGAAAAATTTTTTCTATAAATTTAGGTTTTGATGGTCATCCCGAAAAAAATAATTTGAAATTATGGGTAGCTACAATCAGGATATTAGCTCATTCCGATCAACTTGATAAAGTATTAAATCGAGAACTTAGAAGAATTCGAGGTACAGGGTGGTATCGATGCTGGTTAAAATTTGTTATTAATGTATTTTGTGCAGAAAAAGCAGAAGATTATAATATCAAAGAAGTTTTTAATATTCTTTTGGAAGAAAGTCATCCATTTGTGGGTAGGCCAAGAGCATGTGATCTATATGCAATTCATGGGACTATCAGCTATACAATAGGGTTAGGATTAAGATTAGTAAAAACTGAAGAAGAATGGGCACATATCTTAGAAGTACTCAAACAAGTTAATTTAAATACCACAACAAGACTTGATAGAGAAGTTAATGGACCAGTTTCAAGTGATGTTATTTTTAATCTACTTGAACCTTACTCCAATATCGAAAATATCAATAGGTACATATTGGAAGCTTTAAAAGCTGAAATTGAGCATGTTGAAAGTAATGGAACATATTACTCAACTCATGCTGAACTAAAGTTGAAATATTCTCAAATCCTTTTTAATAATAATAAGCCAGAAGCTTATGAAGAATGGAAAGACATAGGCATATATCTAACTAGCTACGGTTTTAGGAAGGATATAACGCTTTTTGAGATAATTGATACTGTTTCTGTAATTACTCATGAATCTAGGGAAGCATGTTTAATAGCTTTAGAAAAATTACAGCCACTAATTTCATCTGTATTAAGACATACAGATGGTAGAAGTACTAAGCATACACCAAATCGTTGGTTTAAAGAGCTGTTGGATATATATCCTGAAGCTGCTTTAGATGTGTTAGCAAGAACAATTGTTGAGGAAAACTTTCATGAAAGTTGGCCAACTATTGAGGCGCTTAAATTAGTTGCTAATAAGCTATTAGATCAAGCAAATCCGTTAATAATTGATAGCTTATGGCAAACTATACCTTTTGAAATTGAATATGAAAATGATGATCTTACAGCAGTAAAAGAACGTCTAGAATGCACTTTGAAATTAAATACTCTCTATCCTCAATTTGTAGAAAATAGACTCCATTTATTGGCTGCCCAAGTTTCTAATGATGTTTACAAATATAATGAAGCTGCCATTAAAGAATTAGAAGTAGTTTCCAATAATCTTGGTTATCCGATTAAATGTCAGATTAAACCTAAAAAGACTTCTAGCTCAACCAATTATTCACGAAGGGATTCACTATCTAAAGTTAATCCTGATTATATTTATCCTGAAATAGTTCCACATCCACCAGAGGATGCCACTCTTGGAGATATAATTAAATGTATTAGACTTATTGAAAAAACAAAGAATAAAAATTATCAAAAACTTAATGTCTATCTTTCATATAAATTGCAAGAGCTAAGTATAGAGGGGAATAGAAATGATGCCGAAAGAATTCTCTTCTTCTACGGCCGAGAAGTTTTTTCATGGTCGGAAGATCACCCTTTAGCTAGCCTAGCCCAATGCCTTGAAAATGCTGGGCTCTCCGACTTAGCAGCTATTGCCTATACTCTGTCTTATATGAAATCTAGAGGGAATGGAGGATGGAGTAGTATTGGCGGTTCTAAGCAGAAAAATTTATTACTAACTGCTAAAAGTCTTAATGAGGATTTAACAACAAAGGTATTTTCAGAAGAATTAGGAAGAAGATTAAAATATACAGATTATGGTGCAGGTATTACGCAAAGTTTGATCGAAAGATTGAGAGATTGGGGGTATTACACTGAAGCAATTGATTGTTGGCATGAGGCTTTTAGCGTCATAGAACATCGTCTAACTTTAACTAAAATCTCTCATTATTTTGCTGAATATAGATCTTCTGATCCAATTGGACATGATATAGATGAGAGTTTAATTTTAATAATTTTATTGAGATTATCTGAACCCAGAAAATCTAGAAAACTTGCAACATTAACAAGTTTTACTAGCATTTTAAAATATTTACCTAATCTTTTATCTAAACCATTAACATGGTTTGCTTGTAATAGCACGCCTACCTCATCATTACTGCTAATTTTAGAAATTATATTCCTGCTTGAAGATAAACCGTTTACTTTGAGTAAAGGGATTAAGGATACATTAGAAATATATGCAAATTCTTCTATATGGGGGGCCCAAGTCATAAGCCGTTCTTTATTAGATAGAGCAGGACTAAGTTATGAGGCTTATAACAATATAAATGGTTATTCTGGAAGCAACTCTCAGACCTATTTACCTAATCCATATATTATGCAATTAGATCCAACTAAGAGCTTAGAAACTTTAAGCTTATATGTTCCTAGTTTGCCTTCAGAAATAGAGTCTTTTCTAGATGCAGAATTGAAGAAAAATTTCAATATGGAATTAATGAGTGAAACTATTGAACTCATTTATGGGAGATCAAGAGATGTTATTCCTCCTGTAGATGGACTTACTTGGAGAGAAGAACTATTTATTGCAGAGTTGAACAATTGTGGGCAAGCCCTTCAACAAGATTTAAAAGCAGAAGGTCTATGGTCATTAGAAGCAGAAGAACAGCTCGTTTTCCATATGTTACCTAATATAGAGTCACATTTAGGAATTTATCAAAGTCGGGTAACAAGACCAGCGTTACCCCTTCCAAATGAGCTAACAAATGGAATAAGTCCTATTACTATTGTTAAGAATGATCCAAAGTATGAAAATTGGGTACAGTTAGCTTGTATGGAAACTCAATATATTAATGAAGAACATAGTTTTTCAAGACCTAATAAGTTGATTAAGAATATATCTGGGCTTTCATTAATATCTCAATTATCTAGTCTTCCTCAGAATTTTATGCCAGTGAAAGACGGTATTGAAAATTTATGGTGGACAAAAAATGGTGAAATAATGATCCATTTGGGAGGGGGATTGACTTCTCTAGTTGGTGTATCAATTTCCACTGATATGTTAGGCAAAGACTTTATATTTACTCCACCTGTTGAACTGTTATTAATTACTCCTGATTATATGCCTGCAGATTTTAATGAGAAACTTTGCCTAAAAGATTCTCAAGGACAAGAATTTCTTAGATTGAGATCATGGGAAGTACGTGAAGAGCAAATAAGCTCTGAGACATACACGCTAAAAGGTATGGACTTAATAGTACATCCTGAAATATTTGCTAAACTTAACATAATGTACAACTCAAGTTTAGTTAATTATCAGTTTATACAGAGCATTGATATTTAATTTTGTAGTGAATGAATTGTCTTACCAATAGAACGCTTACGAACGAAATATATAGCTAGTTTAGACTATTTAAGTCAGATACTTTTATTTACGTTAAAGCAATTTAAAAAGCCCTGAGTCTACAGGGCTTTTCATTTAAGTTTTACTTTAATGATTCTGGTACATAATTTGGTGAATCAGTACCATAAAATGACTCAATATCTGCATCATACAAAGACTTATATCTATCTTTTGATGCGACATCTTTAGTCTCATCAATAAATTTCTGTATTTTAGCTTTATAGTCAGTGTGACCAGCTTTATACATTTCAGTTAAATATACAAATTCGGCGTCTCTGTACTGGGGATCATTTTTGTTAGATGATTTAGTTAATTCGGTTTGTATGAGTCGGGCTGAAGCTTCGTGACACTGTTGAATTTTTACTTTGGCCTCATTTAATTTTTCAAGCAATGTACATCTGAACATTACCCGTTGAGGCAAGGGTTTCTCTTTGATCTGTTGCTCATTTAACTCATAAGCCTCTTTGTACATACCAGACAGCATATAAATATTCATCAATGCCATTTCTCTTTGTTTCTTGGCAGTAACTTTCTTAATTTCAGGTATTAAAGGTGCTAAAGTTTGTTTTATCTTTTCATCTTCACCAGACATTACAACTTCATTTGTAATTGTTTCATATCTATCTAAAATTGCTTTATCACTTTCGGATAATTCCGTTTTTACGTTTTGAGAACTGCTTTTCGCAGTAGTATCTATCTTTGTTTGTTCATTTGATGCCTTGCTACAAGCAGTAACTCCAAATACAGAAATGAGAACAATAGTACTGATTAATTTTCTATTCATGATTTACGTCGAAAAATGAGATCTTAAATTTGTCATGAGGACACCTGTAAATTAGCAGGGAATGTCGCCTATGGATTGCTATTTAAGAACTAAGGATTGGGCAGCTATATTTTTTAGGTATTTCGGTACTCTAGATATCGTAAGTTTATTAATGGCTAATAATAAATCTTGATCAATGCTATTGAAGCCATATGTGTGACAAATATTCATACAAAGATAGTTGAATAATTGAGCCGTAACTTCAGCATCTGCTTCTGCGCGATGAGCTGTGCCATTAAACTTAATATTAAATAAGTCTGCCATTGCCCCAAGTCGATAACTGGGTTGATGAGGTAAAATACGGCGAGCAAGTTTCAAAGAACAAATGAGTCCATTGTGTGATGGACTTAACTCCTGTCGAATACTTTCTGCTTTTAGGAATTTCTCGTCAAATCCTGCATTGTGAGCAAGTAAAGGATCTGTTCCAATAAAGTCCAATAGAGAAGGAATGACTTCTTCCACTAAAGGAGCATGATTAACCATATCTTGAGTAATACCAGTCAACTTTGTGATGTAGTATGGAATATTTACACCACAGTTTATTAATGAAACAAAACGTTCTGTGATTTCACCTTCTACAATACGTAAAGCCGCGACTTCTGTAATACGATCACCAGCCTCAGGGCTGACTCCTGTGGTCTCGAAATCAAGTACAATGATTGGCGAAACATTCATAAAACGCTTTCTCTATTAGAAATTAGGTATTAAGAGCACAACACTTTTCATCATAATAGCTTTAAGTCAAAGATAGCACTAAGTTAACTTATCTTAATATTGAAATGATATTAGTAAGTAATATGTTCAGCTGTTAGGTTATGCCGAGCACAGCTCATTTACACGGGCTTATAAAGAGTGGTCGGGTAAAATACCACAACAAGCCCGCGAGGAAATGAATAACTGAGGGTAGAGCTTCTTAAAATAAGATGTGTACATGTTTTGAGTATTCATTCATCATTTAACGCACATTCAAAATTACTTGGGTTTTCTTTACATCTCACTTTTTTCAAAAAATTCATCATTTTAGGGTCATAGATACCAGCCTTGGTTAGCTGTATGCGTGCTTCTCGCATCATTTTCATATAATTCAATTGTTCATTTTTAGGAATATCCATCCAATACTTTGAAGGAATATCAGTTTCATATTTAGCAATAATGCCAAAAGTTCTATTTAATTGGCTTGCTACCCAAGTTCGCGACTTTTGTCCAAAACCTGCTGGAAACTGGTCCTTACGAATAATGAAGTTTGCTGAAATTTGAGTCAAAGGAAAACGAATGATTGCTCCTTTCTCACCTAAACCTTTGTGTAGTTCAAAAGGTTTAAATGCCACAATAGGAGCGGGCACAATATCAATTTCATGGTTATTAAACTTCGCACCAGCATTGGTCACATCTACAGATACAGCCTGACCTCCAACATGTTGAACAAGCTTGGGTTGGGCTTCATCATATTTAAATACCCCAATTTTTTTACCAGCAGCCTTCGCGAGTGTATTTATACTTCTATCATTTACAAATAAATATGCAGGGCCAATTGTCCCTAAGCCAGCAATTTCGTAAGGGCCTACCACCATATTTTTTGCGGCCATTGGTGAAGACAACAGCTTATAGGCATTAATTGCCGTTTTCATATTTGTTAATGCGCCAACCGCATCTAAAGATCCTGTATATTTATTAAATTGACGGCCACGTAAACCACTAATAATAGCCCCATCACATTTTCCAACTTTTAAGTCTTCAGCCGCAACGCGCTCATCAACATATGCTTTTAAAGATAGATCAGCTCCCCAATTTTTGGCTTCAAGTGCATAGTCTTTGGCTAAAGCGAAAGCATCTCCTGACTTACCAATGGGGTCAAACACACACACGACTTGTTGCTTGGCATAAAGAGTTGTTGTTAAACATGTGCTTGCAATAAGTAAAATAGTTTTAAAACGATCCATATTTAATTATCCATTATTTAAATTATAAAAACGATTTTATAAATCTTGATTAGATTAGATATGACATTTCAATAAGAATTTAAAGAGAAAAGGTCAAAAGACAGCTTTGGTTCAGGAAGTCATTTAATGATTTATTAGAGTGTTTAATGTCCGATTTGCGGACAAAAATCTCATAAATCGGTATTTTCTCTATTCTTTTTATATCCTTAAATAAACTTAAAAATTAGTTTATCCATTCCACAATGGAGATTAATTTATGGAAATCTTAAAAACAAAAATTGCAATTACGGGTTCAGAACTAACGGGCATACCCAATAGTGAAATAGAGAATTTTGCAAGTAGCGCAAGACATCGTATAGATCTGTTTAAGTGTATCAAGAGTAATAAAACTGTAGGCAATGGATAGACCTCAGTACTCAAACATTTGATGCAAATAGATCAACAAGAAGATTAGAAAACGATTATTAGAATTTGAATGATTTTTGGAGTTAACAATGAGTTTTAAAAAAGGATTTTTAGTGCTTAGCCTAGGTTTGCTCTTTATAAACTTGGGATGTACAGACAATGATAGTACTGATATTAGTAGTGCTGAAAGTATTTATATTAATGGAAAGATTTATACCGCTAAAGATAAAGATTCTTTACAACAGGCTATCGCCGTTGCCCATGATGGAACCATCTTAAAAGTAGGTAGTAACGAAGAAATCAAAAAACTTGCAGATAGTCATACGCAAGTTTTTGATCTGGACCATAAAGTTTTAATACCAGGATTAATTGATAGCCATATTCATGCTTTAGCTTCTGGTGTTGAGGCTGTATTAGCAACCATGGATAGCGGCGATACCTCCATAGATATTTCCAGAGTAGAAGCAAAACTTAAACAAGCTAGCCTTGATGGTACGGGTGTTGCTGGAGATGTTTTATTTTTAAATGGTTTGTCGTCAGAATATTGGGAATTGGCTGACCAACTATCGAATGTATTTAATAATAATGAATGGAAAGATCGTCCAATTGCTTTAGTCGGCAGTGACCATCATACAGCTTGGGCAAACCAAGCACTCCTTAAGAAAGCTGGTATAGACGCAAACTTTATTCAGCAATTAAGCCCAGAGGATCAGCAAAACATTGCACATAATGATAAGTTCGAACCCACTGGATTTGTGGTCGATTCAGGCTGGGATATGGTGAGTGATAAAATTCCATCTGTATCACACGAACTACTTTATAAAGGCTCTAAAGAAGCGGTCAAATACTATAATAGTTTGGGCTTAACGGCATGGATGGACATTGCTGCAAATGCTAGTCCCAATAAAGGAATTACTAATATTAAAAATACAGAGGAAACCCTAGGGATGATTCCAATGTATAAAGAATTATCTCAGAAAGGAGAGTTAACAGCGCGAGTTTCAGGGTTGCATGTCATTAACTCAAAAAGTACACCTCAGGTGTTTAACATCATTGAGTCAATCAATAGCAAATATAAAAATATAGATAACTTTAATTTAATTGGTATAAAAGTCTTTGCGGATGGGGTATTAGAGTTTCCAGCCCAATCGGCTGCATTACTTGGTCGTTATTCTAATAGTAATAAACAAGGGACTTTGTTATTTGACCCCAATACTTTTAAGTTAGTTGTTGATGAAGCTGATAAGCGAAATATGTTGGTTCATATCCATGCTGTTGGTGATCGAGCTGTACATGAATCTTTAATTGCATTTGAATATGCTCGTTCAAAGCGTCAGAGCAATGTCCCTCATAGCATTACTCATCTTCAGCTCGTAGACCCTAAAGACTATAAGCGCTTTAAACAAAATAATGTGATTGCCTCCATGCAATTGGCGTGGGCCTATGAAGACAGTTTTAACAAAGAATTGGTAAAACCTTATATAGATGCTACTTCTTATAAGGGCATGTATCCAGCACATTCATTGTTAGTTAACGGCGCAACCATTGCGGGCGCAAGTGATGCACCAGTTTCAACAGCCAATCCTTTTGTTGCTATGGCGACAGCAATTACCAGAAAAGGTAATGAAGGCGAAGTTTTAAACCCAGCAGAAGCAATCGACCGAGATACAGTATTTAAGGCTTATACGATTAATTCGGCAAAAGCGCTTTATTTGGATAAAAGCATCGGCACGCTCGAACCGGGCAAAAAAGCCGATATGATTGTTGTAGATAGAGATATTTTTAATGTTTCACCTGAACAGTTGGCTGAAACAAAAGTGGTATGGACCATTTTTAATGGAAAGAAAGTTTATCAACAATAAACTCGTTATTTAGAGTTTGAGGTGAGCTGAAGAAAAATCAGCTCACTTGCTGGCTCAAACATAAATTTTAGAATTTAAGCATTTTGAGCTATACCATGATGAGTGTAATAGGCTCTAACTATATTAAATAAAATCAATTGACCAATAACCAAAATACAGCCCATGATCCCAATAGCTTCAAAGCTAATATATTGAACTAAAGTCCCCGCTAATATTGGTCCTAAGGCTGCACCGAACATTAACATGGCAGGGGTTCCGGCAACAGCTCGGCCTGTTGGCTCAAGTCTGGCGAGTAATCCAAAAGCATACGTATGAGTAAATAAAATAGTGAAAACCATACATGACCCAGCCACCGTATAAAGAAAATAGTTATGACTATGGGTAAGCACTAATGAAAATATGGCTTGAAAGATGGGACCAATACAAATAACGGCGAGTGGATTAAAATACTTTTGAGTGAAAGCCGCGATCGGCGCTGGAAAAATAGAAACAATACCGTAAATAATTAATGTCAGTGCAACAGAACTTTCTCCAAAACCACGTGCAATTCCAATACGTTCATAAAAGCTGACATTCATAGAATTTGTCATGGCTAATAAAGATATTCCAAAAATACAGCACCAAATATATTTTGAAAATTTAGGACGATGGTACGATTCAAATTGAATATTGTCCTGTTTTTTATTGACTTGGGGATAGAATAAAAAAGCAATAAACGCTGCAACAGCCATAATTGAGGCAAGAATCAAAAATAGTGTAGAGCCGCCAAAATTCCTAATTAAATTTAAAGAACCTGCTAAAAATAAAATAGCAAAAATACCAAGTGCTAGACCGGCAAATCCAAATATTCTATGAGGATTTATACTTCTTCCCATAGTGCCATGAGTGAAGCTCAAGGCAAGGCCTGCAGAAAAGCCACCTACCAGATGTAATATTGCTAATACTGAAAAATGAGTATTTTTTGAGGCTAAGTAAAAAGCACAGCAAGCAGAAAGGAATCCAATAAAAACGGGCCATTTAGGATTAAAACGGTTAAAAATAGGCGCAAATATTAAACTTGCAAGCATTGCTCCTAATAAGAACAGGGTGACTAGGCCACCCGCTTGTTGAAAACCAAAATGATAATTCGCAATGAGTGTGCCTATCCAGATTGGTAAGGCAACCAAATCAACCATACCTGCACAGTGAGACGTCATGAGCGCAAGCATTCCTCGCTTACTTTCGATTTTATGCATCATCCTTATTCCTTTAAATAATCCCTTTAAAGATTAGATTTTTCCTTAGTCCATCATTGTATGAGTGGACAAAAAACATCCTAAATAAAAGATAAGATGAAACATGTTGATGTGTCAACAATAATTGTTGACACATCAACGAAATTTGTATTTTAATAATTCCAGATGAATTAGAAGCCTTCGAGTTTTTAGTTTGAAGTTTCTCAAATGGAGTTGAATGCATGAACATTCTTGGTTTAGAAAGTCTGGTTTTTGGAGTATTAGACTTAGATGCGTGTCACCAGTACTTGCTAGATTACGGTTTAAATCTTGTTGAAAAAAATGAACGTGGGGGAATTTACGAAGCTTTAGATGGCGGTACTATTGTTTTTAAATTAGATACAGACCCATCTTTACCAAAAGCGAATGCTCCAGCACCTAATATCCGTGAAACAGTGTACGGCGTTGCTGATCAAAATGAATTAGACCTTATTGCAGCAGAACTTTCTAAAGATAGAGAAGTGAATACTGACGATGAAGGAACAATCCATTCTTTTGATGATAGTGGATTTGCAATTGCATTTCGTATTACACGTAAACGTAAAATAGTTGCCCCTCATGTAGGGATAAATGTACCGGGTCAAGAACCTGGGCGTGCCATTAATGAATGTGGCGTATTGCTTGAAGATCATAGTAAAACACCACGATCTCTTTCTCATGTCGTTTATTTCGTTCCAGATCATAAAAAGGCTGAAGCTTTTTATGCCGATCGACTCGGTTTCATCACGACTGATCGTTTTATCAATATTGGACCTTTTATGCGTCCAGCTGGCTTAAATGAACACCATTCTTTATTTCTAATTCAAAGCTTTAATCCACATATGGTGGGTGTAAATCATTTTACTTTCCATTTTGGATCAGGTTATGAGGTTTTAAGAAATGGTTGGGAATTTGCTCAGAAAGGATATAAGAGCTTCTGGGGACCAGGCCGCCACATTATGGGAAGTAATTTCTTTTGGTATTTCAATAGCCCATTTGGTGGAACGATGGAGTTTGATGCAGATATGGACTTGCACGATGACAATTGGACACCACGTGCAATGCCAATGGGAAGTGACGCCTCACAAGTCTTCTTATTTGACCAACGTAAAAAATGGTCACCAGGAGAATAATGTCAAATAAAAATATTTTTATCGCAAAAACTTCGGAACTTAGTCAAAGCACTGCGAAAGGAATTTCATTAGACGGAGTAAATGATCAGCTTTTTTTGGTTATGACAGATACAGAAGTAGCGGTATGGGTAAATGACTGTCCACATAACCATCGTCCACTGGAATATCAAAAGGATAAGTTTTTATCGGCTGATGGGAAACATATTGTTTGTTATGCCCATTCTGCACATTTTGACAAAGTTTCTGGAGAGTGTTTTGCAGGCCCATGTAAAGGGAAAAAGTTAAGAAAGATTCAGCATCACGTAATAGATGGTGAGATTTATATTGAATCGAAAAGTTTAATCAATCTTAAGGGTTAAGAGGTTTTTTATGTTTGTTTATTTTCCAAAAAACTATGTTTGGAGTATGTCCACCGTTATTGCTGCAACACATGGTGGAAGTATCGGTGAAATTGATGAGTTTTGCCGTCCATTATTAGAAAAGTCTTCTGATGATGCAGATGTTGGCACTGTCGAGTTTCTTCATGCGTGGATTGGCGGTGCAGATAAGCTGATTAAGATGGCTGAACAAGATCTTGAGAAAAACAGAGAGTTGTCTGCCGCGAAAAAATATTATCGTGCTGCCTTATATTATTTAATTGCAGAGCGTATGCAAGAACAAGGGCATCCTGAACGTTTAAAAGTATATAAACGTTATTTAGAGTTAGCTGAGCTATACCGAAAATATAAGAAAGATGATGTTAAACGAGTAGAAATTCCTTATCAAAATAGCCATCTAAGCGCGATTTATGCAAAAGGAAAAACGACAGATGAAAAGCAGGCCATTGTTGTCATGATGAATGGGCTTGATTCTACCAAAGAATTAATGTCCTACAGCCCTTTAGCTGATGAACTCGTAGAGCGTGGAATATCAGTACTTATGGTTGACCAACCAGGTACAGGAGAGGCGATTCGCTTACAAGATCTACGTGCTGTCTATAACTCTGAAATATGGGCTACTCCCATTGTTGACTGGTTATGTGAACAACCGGAAATTGATCAAAATCGAATTGCTGCTTTTGGTATTTCTTTAGGTGGATATTATTGCCCACGAGCTGTTGCTTTTGAACCTCGCTTTTGTTGTGCAGCAATTTGGGGGGCAAATCATGATTGGCGAGCAGTACAACAAGCTCGTCTAAAACGTGAAGGCGAAAACCCGGTTCCTCATTATTGGAAACATGTGGAATGGGTATTTGGGGCTAAAGACCAGAAAGAATTTTTTGAGATAGCAGAGAACATGCACCTTAATGGAGTTCTTGACCGCATTAAAGTGCCTTTCTTAGTGACTCATGGTGAAAAGGATCGCCAGATTCCATTGAAATATGCTTATGAAACTTATGATCAATTAATTAATTCGCCAGATAAAGAGCTATTGGTTATTGATGATGAGATGGGAGGAGTTGAACACAGTTCAATTGATAATCCATTAAATGCTGGTGCGTATATTGCGGATTGGTTGGCAGAACATTTAGGCGGTAGAACCTCAAAGTAAATTGGAGAAACAATATGACAGGGATCGTAGATATTGCCATTATCGGTGGTGGCATAGGTGGCATGTGCGCAGCTATCCAACTTAAGAAGCTTGGAAAAAACGTATCTTTAATTGAAATTAAAGATACGCTTAAACCTATAGGTGCTGGTATTACCTTAAGTGCGGCAACACTCCGAGCACTTAAAGAAATTGGTGTCGTACAAGAGTTATTTAAAGTATCTGGTCAGTTTTCACAATTCGACATGTACACATCAGATGGACATAAGATTGCCGAAGCACCCATTAAGCCAGCAGTTGGTGCGGAAGATTTAGCCGCAAATAGTATTGGAGTGATGCGCACCAAGTTTGCTGAAGTATTGGAAAATAAATTACGTGAGTTAGGCGTAAACGTTATTTTGGGTACAACTGTAGACAAGTTGGAAAATAACAAAGATTCCGTCAAGGTTCTATTTACGAATGGGCGGGAGCAACAATTTGATTTAGTGATCGGAGCTGATGGCATACATTCAAAAATACGCCATCTGGTCTTTCCTGAATTACCTGAAAGTACCTTTACCCACCAAGGGGCATGGCGAATTGTAGTGCCAAAATATTTTAATAACTTTTCAATGCTGATTGGTAAAACGCTTAAGGCTTCTTTTAGTCCTATTAGTGATTCACAAAGCTATATGTGCGTATTAGACCGTCATGAAAGTGATGATTTTATTGAACAGCATCTATGGCCTGAAAAGTTATCTGGTTTATTAGCTGAATTTGGTAGCGTTGTTCAGGAAGTAAAAGCTGATATCGATCAAGGAAAAATTAAAGCAGAAGATATTCTTTATCGTCCATTACACACCTTACTTGTTGAAGAGTCTTGGCATAAAGGTCGTGTTGTTCTATTGGGTGACGCAGTACATTCCACAACTCCGCATCTTGCCTCAGGAGCGGGACTCGCAATTGAAGGTGCCATCCTTTTAAGTGAAGAGTTAGTAAAAGATCAGCCTTTAGAAGACGCTTTAAATCGGTATCAAGTACGGCACTTTGATCGAGCAAAAATGGTTATTAGTGTCTCGACTCGTCTAGGTGAAATTGAGATGAGTAATGGCTCACCTGTTGAGCATCGAGAGTTGGCAACTAAAGCATTTGAAGCATTAACACAGCCGCTTAAGGCTTAAAACTTAAAACTGGCCCGAAGAAGTGCAAGATCTTTGGGCTAAATTTTTGAAAGAATAGAGGTGAAACATGAAGTTTGCCACATTAAAAAATGGAACTCGTGACGGTCAACTAGTTTTTGTAAGCCGTGATCTAAAATTTGCTCGACCTATTCCAGAATTTGCACAAACCATGCTGCAACTATTAGAACAATGGGATGAGTGGGAAAATGAGCTATATGAAGCTTATGAATTATTTAATGACAACCCTGATCAAAATGGATTTGTATTTGATACACAAAAAACTTTAGCGCCCTTACCACGCTGTTATCAGTTTGTAGATGGCTCTGCTTTTTTAAATCATGGCCGAATTATGAAAGAAGCCTACAAAATTAAAAATGAAGAACCGGAAGGGATTCCGATTTTAATACAACGCCAAAGTGATGACTTCCGCTCAGGTGTAGATGATTATGCTTTTCCTTCGACAAGAGATCTGTGCGATTTTGAAGCAGAATTCGCTGTAGCTGTTTCAGATATTCCAATGGGAAGCTCAAAAGACATAATTAAATCTAGCATCAAGTTAGTCATGATTTTAAATGATGTGAGCATGCGAGGTATTTTAAATCGTGAAATAAAAATGGGATTCGGCTTTATTCAAGCAAAAACCGCCACCATTTTTGCCCCAGTCGCCGTTACACCTGATGAGCTTGGAAAAGCTTGGGAAAATGAAAAAATTGCCTTAAATATTGAAGTTAAACGCAATGATCAGTGGTTTGGAGCACCGAATGGAAAAGAGATGGATTATTCCTTTAGTGATCTTATTTCTCACCTAGTTTATAACCGTAACATTAAGGCGGGTACCATTATCGGGTCAGGCACTGTATCGAATAAAGATGCAAAACATACCGGTTCTGCTTGTCTAGCCGAAAAAATTGCATTGGAAGTGATTGAACATGGGGCAGCCAAAAGTGAATTTATTCAATTTGGTGAAACCATCGAAATTAATGTCTTCGATAAAAGTAAGAAATCAATATTTGGGGCTATTAAAACTAAATTTATTCCTTGTTCATGATGGCTAGTTTAAATGTTAAATAGTATCCCTTAAAAATAATGGTCGCTTAGTTTATAAAAAAGCTTTATAGAATAACTACCTACAAAGCTTTTTTATATTTTACATTTGATCAACTTTGTTACGCAGTTTCTTTAATAAATTGAATAATTGGTCTTTTTCAGACTCTTCCAGTTCTTCAAGAAGTTGCTTCTCTCTCTCAAGTGCAAAATCTGAAGCTATGTCATAAAGCTCTTGTCCAGCTGAAGTTAAGTTAATAACATAGGTGCGTTTATCTTCAGAATGTCCATTAACTTCAATATATTTTTTTTCCTCAAGCTTTTTAACTGTGCGGCTTACCGCTGCCTTATCTAATCCTAAAATATCGCTAATTTTCTGTACTGAACAATCAGAAGCACTGGATAAAACTGAAATGATCCGCCATTCAGTCATCCCGATACCAAATTTTTGTGTATAAGCGGTACTTGATTTCAACATAAGCTTGTTTGCTAACATATTGATTTGTGCTGTTGCATGACGGTCAATATTAATTTTTTGCATTCGATGATCGTAGTAATTAGAGGAGAGAATGAAATTATACAGAATCAATAAATTAAGGATATATTTAACTTTGTAGAAAAATATATCCTTAATATTTATCTTATTTTTAATCTTTATAAGATAGCAACAGCACGCACAAAACCTGCGGAAGCATGTTTAATCTTATAAGGAAAACATGAGACTAAAAATCCATAGTCAGGTAGGCTTTCTAGATTTGCTAATTTTTCCATCTGTCCATAACCGATATCTCGACCAGCTTTATGTCCTTCCCAAATAATAGAAGCATCTTTTGTTTCGGCAAATCTCTCTTTTGTATATTTAAAGGGAGCATCCCAACTCCACGCATCTGTACCAACTACTCGAACGCCTTGTTCTAGCATCCATAAAGTTGCTTCACGACCAATTCCACAACCTTTACCTAAATATTCAGGTTGTCCAAAATAAGCCCCAGCTGAGGTATTAATAAGTACAATATCTAAAGGACTAAGTGTATATCCAATTCTGCTTAATTCTTCTTGCACTTCAGATGCTGATACTACATGCCCATCTGGTTTATTACGAAAATCAAGTTTTACACCTGGTCGAAAACACCAATCTAAAGGTAGCTCATCTATTCCATAAGCAGGTTTTCCGCCATCAGTTGTAGAGCTGTAATGCCAAGGTGCATCCATGTGTGTTCCACTATGCGTGGTAATAATTAAACGCTCTGCGGCCCACGCTTCTTCTCCGGGTAAATCTTTTAACTCTAAACCGGGAAACATAGCCTCCATTTCAGGCCAACCTTCTTGATGATCCATATATTCAATTTTTGGCAATAAAGGAGGAGGGTCTGTATATGGGTTATTCTCTAAAGTAACGGAGAGATCAATATATTTACGATCTTTAAGAAAATTTTCCATAATTTTGTACCTTTGAAAAAATATTAATTCTTTTAAAATTTGATTGCTGCACTTAGCCAGAAAGTTTGACCTTCAGCTTTATTTTCAGACTCCACATCTTTAATCCAGCTCGCACTAACTAATGGGCCTTTTCCATTCATAAATTGATATTGGATAGCGGGCCCAATAGAAAATGATTTCGTTTTTGAATCTTTAATTTCTTGGCCATCTAATTCGTCATTTTCAAGTTGAGTGTAATAATATCCAGTCGCTCCGAAGCGCCATTTATTGCTGTGGTAAGCAAGTAAGTAATCAATGGTCATTTCATTACCCGTTTTGTAATTAGAATCTGAATTTTTCCAGTTGAAATTAACCATCGGACTTATGGCTGCTTCAAGTCCATTTTCAAACTTGTATTTAAGAGCTACGCGTGGTGCGATTGAGAAATAGTGGCCTGCGACATTCACATCATGACTTTTACTATAAGTACCGATGGGTAAAACAAAACCTAAGCCAGCAACCATTTGCCATTGTTTCTGTTGTCCTTTATTCCATTGAAGAATTAATGGCTCAAATAAAACATCTGCAAGTCCATCATCGTTAAGTTTGACATTTCCATATGGTGTTTGAATTTTATTATTTAGATCTACATACGTTCCGATAATCTCAGATATCGTAATATCTGATCCTAAAATCTTCTTATCCCAAGTAGTTGTAAGTCTTAAAGTTTGTGCAGCCACTTTAAGGTCTTGATCATATTTTTTATCACCATTCTGATCATTAAATTGATCCGCCGTAGAATAACTAGAAATAATTTGAAGATAATTTCCAGTAATTGGAGGAAATTCAGCAATAAAAAATTGGGTGGTGCCGCCAGGCAGAGTAGGGTTACCATTTGGCGCTGCCAAAGTCTGTCCTGATGCTATAACTAATGAAAGGCTAGCTATCGCAATGAATGGAGGGTATTTAAAGTGAATATACATTGTTTGTTCCTTGTACAATCCAAACGGTCCGATGTTTGGAGATAATCCTGTCATCTAGCTTTTTTAGAGCAATAAAGGTCCTTATCCATCTTTTAGAAAGATGAAAATAAAAATTAATTAATTTAATAACTTAAATTTTATTTTTCTATGTATTTACCGATCATGAGCATCTCCTATGCGTTTAAATTTCATCCGATAGCTCATTAAATACCCATATTGTTGATATGTCAACAATATGGGTATTCTTTAGTTTAATAGCTCTTATAAAAACCCTTTGGTATTTTCGGTGCAATTATTGCCATTAGGTCGAGAGGTCTAATGAATGACGTGTTCTTCAAAATTGGACTCATTACGATTATTGGTCTATCCGCAAAGAACGCCATCTTGATTGTTGAGTTTGCAAAGATGCTCAAAGAGGAAGGAATGAGTTTGATTGAAGCCACAGTTGCAGTAGCCAAACTTCGTTTACGACCAATCTTGATGACTTCTCTTGCTTTTACATGCGGTGTAATTCCTCTTGTGATTGCAACAGGTGCAAGTTCTGAGACTCAACATGCCTTAGGTACTGGTGTATTTGGTGGCATGATCTCGGCAACGATTCTGGCTATTTTCTTTGTTCCTGTGTTCTTTATCTTCATTTTGGGCGCCGTGGAAAAGCTATCTTCTAAGAAAAAAATCTCATCTTAAGTTAAATGCATCAGGGGAAATACACAATTTCCTCTGATGCTTGATTGAAATTTAAGATTGAAAGAAAAGGATGTCATGCTAGAGCTGTTTTTTAAATCAAGTATTTGAGTGAAAAGGAATAATTTAAAAATATGGTGTGATGAGTAGGCCATGAGCGCCGTGCGATAAATCAAAAAATAATCTTTTGACTTTGTAGGGATAATATTGTTATTTTTGTTTTACGTTATTCGTAAATTAATTATGAATAACGTAATTAAAATGAGAATAATTTAAAGCGCAACATGGAGAAAGGATGACCATGAAAGAAGTTGCATTAAGTGATCTGATCAATCAGCAGAAAGTTGGGCGATATCAGAAATTTATTTTGTTAACCTGTTTATTGCTGATGATTATGGATGGATATGACATTCAGTCCATGGCTTACGCAGCCCCCATGATTATTGAAGAATGGGGCGTTCATAAAACTATGTTAGGCATTGTGTTTAGCGCCAGCTTATTTGGTTTGTTTGTCGGATCATTTTTATTAAGTTCTCTTTCCGATCGTTTTGGCCGCCGTCCAATCCTACTGATCTCAACCTTTATGTTCTCCATATTGATGCTGGTAACACCACATGTCGGCAACATTGAACAATTGACTGCAATCCGCTTTGTTACAGGAATTTTTTTAGGAGGTATCATGCCAAATGTTATGGCTTATAGCTCCGAAATTGTTCCATATAAATCTCGTATTTTCACCATGATGGTCATTTCTTGTGGCTATACGGTCGGGGCAATGTTAGGAGGAGGCATATCCGCCTTATTGGTTCCTTGGGGAGGATGGCAAGCGATTTTCTATTTTGGCGGTATTGTTCCTTTAATTATTTTCTTTATTACGTTCTTTAAGCTGCCAGAGTCTTTATATTTTTTAAGTGAAAATAGTAAAAATACGCCCAAAATTTTGTTTTGGTTAAATAAATTTTATCCTGCATTAACATTCAATTCAGAGATGAAAATCATCAATACGACTGAAGTTCAGGTTAAGAAGTCACCGCTTGAGTTATTTAAAAATAAGCGTGCGTTTTTTACCTATTCTATTTGGATCATTAGTATTTTAAATATGATCAGCCTCTATTTTCTGGCGAACTGGCTACCGACTTTGTCTAAAGAGTCAGGACTCTCATTAAATCAGGCATTGATGATTGGCTCTACTCTACAATTAGGCGGTACGATTGGTAGTGTTGTGATGGGTCTTAAAATCGATAAAACTGGGTTTTATAAAGTATTAATTCCTGTTTTTTTGGTTGCAGTGATTAGTGTTGCTTTAATTGGCTATGCTGTTAGCCATATCGTTCTATTATTTGTCATCATTTTTATTGCTGGCTTTGCGATTGTTGGTGGGCAACCTGCCATTAATGCACTGTCTGCGAGTTATTACCCAGTTTCACTTCGTACCACTGGTGTGGGCTGGAGTATTGGCATTGCCCGTTTAGGTTCGGTCATTGGTCCGTTATTTGGTGGCTATCTTTCTCAATTTCTGGTCATTACCCATTTATTTGTAATTGCGGCTATACCTTCATTGTTCGTTATTGTTATGCTGATGATTCAGGCTAAGTACCGATCATAACGCTATTTACAAATGAATGAACCGGAGAGGTTGCTTGAGTATTCCTTACAGCAATTGGTGGTGTGAGAGTCGAGAGGGCTTTCACATTTAAAATTTGATTGTGTCAAGCTAGCCAATTAAATTGTTACAGCTCTAGATATTTTTTCAAATATTGACCTGTTAAAGATTTTTCTGCAGAGAGTAGGGAGCCGACTGTTCCAGAGAACACCAATTCACCACCTTTGTCACCAGCTAATGGACCAATATCAATAATCCAATCTGCTTGACTAATGATGTCTAAATTATGTTCGATAACGATGATCGTATTACCTTTTTCAACTAAGCTATTTAATAAACTAATCAATTTTTCAGTATCAGAGGGGTGTAAGCCCGTACTCGGCTCATCTAATACAAAAATATTATCCGTTTCATTGAGCTCTTTTGAGAGTTTTAATCTTTGGCGCTCGCCACCTGAGAAGGTATTTAAGCGTTGGCCAATTGCAATATAGTCTAACCCTAAGCTTACCAATGAATTAAATTGCTGCTGCAAATTACGATCTTCAAAAAAGTGACTAGCTTCTGTAACAGTCATTTTTAGAATTTCAGCAATATTTTTATCTTTATAATGATACTTCAACACTTCTGGGGCATATCCTGAGCCGTGACAAAGGTCACATGTCATTTCAACATCATCTAAAAATGCAAGTTCAATTTTCTCGATACCTGATCCTTTACACTGAGGACAAGCACCTTCGCTGTTAAAACTAAAGAGCTTAGCACTCACTTTATTTGCTTTTGCAAATAGTTGGCGAATCGGATCAAGAAGATCTAGATAGGTCAGTAAATTTGACCGAATGCTTGCAGTAATTGCAGATTGATCAATCACTTTTGTTTCAGGATATCGTTGTGGTAAGACTTTACTGATTAACGTACTTTTTCCAGAACCCGCAACACCTGTAATAACGCTTAGACAATTTTTGGGAATATCGACATCAATATTTTTTAGATTGAATAAATGAGCATTTTTAATCGAAATCCATTCATTACTCATACGGGGTGTTTTCTTATAGGTATTTGGCCTTCTAAAAAACTCACCTGTTAAACCTGATGAGTTCTTTAATTCTTCGAAAGTTCCTTGGTAAATGATTTGACCACCATTGACACCAGAAAGAGGACCCATATCAATAACATGGTCAGCTGTTCTAATAAGATCAGGATCATGTTCAACCAGTAAAACACTATTTCCTTTATCTCTAATCTTTTGAATGATTTTAATAATATTATCTAAATCTTTTGGATGCAGCCCAATACTTGGCTCGTCAAAAATGTAGAGTAGATCAACTAGACTATTACCCAAATGTTTAACCATTTTGATTCGTTGTGATTCACCGCCCGATAATGTATTGCTCACACGATTAAGATTTAAATAACTGAGACCAACTAAGTTTAAGTTACTCAGCTTATTAATGAGTTCATGTAAAACGGTTTCAAATTTCTCACTTTTTATGGACTCTATAAACTCTAAAAGTGTTGATACAGATAGAGCTGTACAATCAGCAATATTTTTACCGTTAATCTTACAAGATAACGATTTTTGATTAAGTCGTTGACCTTTACATAAAGAACATTCTTTGGGGGTAATAATATCCTCAAGTTTATTCCGATAACGATTTCTTTCTTGCGCTTCACCTTTTAAAAAGTTACGTTCAAATCTGGTCACTAGTCCTTCGTAAAGTGCAGTTTTTCTCCATTTACTTGTTGGATTTAAAGGCTTGTGCTGAGGGGCATATAACAATAATTCCCATTCTTTTTCACTATAATCTTTTAACTTTTTATCTAAATCAAAGTAACCTGAATCTGCATATCGCGTCCAACGCCATGCTGTAGGTTGATAGGTAGGAAAATTGATAGCGCCTTCTTCATTTAAGGATTTATCTAAATTTAATATTTTATAAATATCAATTGTTTGCTTTAAACCAATACCTTCGCATTGTGGACACATGCCATTTGGATGATTAAAAGAAAAAACATTCGAATATCCAATAAATGGTTCTCCCATGCGGGAAAATAACAAGCGAAGATTGGCATAAATATCTGTAATTGTTGCCACTGTTGAGCGAATGTTACCTGTTAAAGGCTTTTGATTAATAATGACAGGTACATTTAAATTCTCAATTTTATCAACGTCAGCCACCCCAAAATGTTGTAAACGATTGCGTACAAAACTATCTTGAGTTTCATTGATTTGTCTTTGAGCCTCTGCGCCAATAGTTTCGAAAACTAAAGAAGATTTACCTGAACCAGAGACTCCAGTAAAGACAACAATTTCATGTTTAGGGATTTTTAACGAAATATTTTTAAGGTTATTTTGTCTGGCTCTATAAATATTTATTGTTCTTTTAGTCATGTGTGATCACTTGAATTTAGGGATTTATAGTAAAGGTAAAATAAAATTTATGTAAGGGATGTATATGTTTCTTAAGTAAATAGTTTAGATATTCAACTTATAGGGCTTAATTGTTAGGACGCTATCTAGAGAAGCATCTAGAAGAGTGGTGGTAGTCCACCACTCATTAAAATACTGAAGCTAGGATTTTGATAGCTACGATTTCTGTTTGTTTTTTTGGCGTAAGACATACAAATATAAGTTTTCTACTTTTTCACGTGCCCATGGTGTGGTCCGTAAGAATTGTAATGAGGATTTAACACTTGGATCTATGCAAAAACATCTAATTTCAATTTTGCGACTTAAGCCTTCGAATCCACCGTAGTAATCCAATAATTCATCCAAAATGTCAGCAAGTTTTTTGCCGTGTAAAGGGTCATTGGAGGCGTTCATAATAGATCAACAATATTTTGGGAGTCCATTATTATAACCTGAGCTAGTTAGAAAATGAGAGGGATTGCGGAAACACATTCCAAAGCGTATTAGGTTGTAATTGATTATCGAAACTGACTGATTTCAGTTTATAGGAAACTACCTAGAGAATTATTCTGACGAAGATTAGAAATAGGGTTAAGCCAGTTTAAGTACGTAGTTAGGTTTGCCGCGACTTAGTAAGTTGCTTGAGCAACATGTGCAGTTGAATAAGCTTTTTATAATTCAGTGTAGTGAAGCATAAACAGCGTAGCAGCAACATAGAGTAGCCAGAGCCTTATATATGGTAGGTTTCCAAATATTATATTTAACATAATATACATTATACGAACAGTTAATAATTCAATAATCTAGTCTTTTCCTTGGCTTAGTTTCCCTTTAAGAATATCCTTAGCTCTGTAGCTCTGTAGCTCTGTAGCTCTGTAGCTCTGTAGCTCTGTAGCTCTGTAGCTCTGTAGCTCTGTAGCTCTGTAGCTCTGTAGCTCTGTAGCTCTGTAGCTCTGTTTCTGGAGATCATTTTTTCTTAAAGTAAAATTTCTTACACCAAATAGTAATTATAAAAACTTAAATAAAAAATGATTTCTCTCGGTTTTGAGTATTCTATTGCTGTTCTCCAGTGGATACCAAAGATTAGGTATTTATATTAATCAGAACACTAAGCAAGTTGGTTTTATTATAAATGGTGTTGATCAAGGATATAAATCTACTTTGCCTGCGCCACTTGAGAATATACGCTTTTTTGTTTCAAGTGATATATCAATAGATGCCGAACAATTATTTGGACAAGATTTGTCTAATGAACTCATTACTGACCGTAATGCGCTACAGTTTAACTATCCTCAGGGCACAACAGACATGTGTGGTAATGCCATTTAAGATATAAAATTATAAGTGGTAAAAAAGGGCTGAATCACAGCCCTTTTTTCTTTCATTTAGAAATGAATAACAGTACGAATTGATTTACCTTCGTGCATTAAATCAAAAGCAGTATTAATGTCTTGTAAAGGCATAGTATGAGTCACAAAAGGCTCAAGTTGAATTTCACCTTTCATAGCATCTTCGACCATTTTAGGAAGTTGTGAACGGCCTTTTACCCCACCAAAAGCAGTACCTAACCATTTACGGCCTGTCACTAGCTGGAATGGACGAGTCGAAATTTCTTGGCCTGCACCAGCAACACCAATAATGACTGATTGTCCCCACCCACGATGTGCACATTCTAGAGCCGAGCGCATAACATTGACGTTACCGATACATTCAAATGAATGATCTACGCCCCAACCTGTCATTTCTACAATCACTTGCTGAATAGGTTGATCATAATCTTTTGGATTTAAGAAATCGGTAGCACCAAACTGTTTAGCAAGTTCAAATTTATCTGGGTTTGTATCTACGACAATAATGCGCCCTGCTTTCGCTTGACGTGCACCTTGTACAACAGCCAAACCAATACCGCCTAAACCAAATACAGCAACCGAATCACCTTCTTGTACTTTTGCTGTGTTATGCACGGCGCCAATACCCGTTGTCACACCACATCCAAGTAAACAAACTTGTTCGTGATTCGCTTCAGGATTGATTTTAGCTAAAGAGACTTCTGCAACTACCGTATATTCACTAAATGTTGAACAACCCATGTAGTGGTAAATTGGTTCGCCGTTATATGAGAAACGTGTGGTGCCATCTGGCATTACACCCTTACCTTGAGTAGCACGTACCGCAACACACAGGTTAGTTTTTCCAGATTTACAGAATAAGCATTCTTTACATTCAGCTGTATAAAGTGGAATCACATGGTCACCAGGTTTAACGCTTGTTACGCCCTCACCCACTTCAACCACAATACCTGCGCCTTCATGACCTAAGATGGCAGGAAAAACACCTTCTGGGTCATCGCCAGATAATGTAAAAGCATCGGTATGACAAACGCCCGTATGGGTAATTTTTATTAAAACTTCACCCGCTTGAGGTGGTGCAACATCAACTTCAACAATCTCTAAAGGTTTTCCTGGGGCAAAGGCGACAGCTGCACGAGATTTCATCTTTGGGTTTCCTTTAAATCATTCGGTATTTATAGTCGAGCAAAATAGATTATATATTGATAATACAAGAGCTTAATTTTGCTTAAATTAAATTGGCTTTCATGACAATCCATCACAGCATAGCCAGTCAGATACATCTAAGCAAGCCTACATTTAAAAAAGAAGAAAACCTCTTACTTGAAGAGGTTTCTTATCAAATCATTAGCTTATAAGCGGCTTATTTTTACTTAGAGGTAAATATCTGGTGGATATGGTGTGTTATCACTAATTGGCGAATAAAGCGTATTTTCAACAAAGAAGCCATTTGGGGCTTGAGTGGTATCAATCGTAATTGAATCATACATAACTTGTGGATAGGCCCAAATAAATTGCTTCATTAAACCGAGAGGAACATTGTTTTTCATATCACCAAAAATTCTTTGCCAGATAGGTGTGCGATAAGGTTTGTTTTTGTCGAACCCATAAATATAAGCAATAGATTCATCAGGAACAAATCCAGATAAGTAAATGACTTTATTGGCAGGATAGCCTAGCCCTTGTATCGGTATTTGAGAAACTGCCTGATGTGCCAAGTCTAGGCGAGCTTCTAATAACCAGTCATAAGCTTCTGTCATCATGTAATCAAAATTAGGATATGAATAGTGTTGGCTTGGATAGTTAATATAAGTTGCTAATGTCTGAATTGGAGATTGAATAGAAGGAAAGAAAATAAGTGGGCTAACTTTTGCACTGGAATATTTTGCTTTGATCACGGTGCGAATGTTTTGACAAGTTTGTCCTAATTTATTTCTAAGCCATGTTTTAAACTCATCATATGGCGTTCCTGTTTTATTCATTGCTTCGTAAATAGTGCCAAGATCTGGCGCATATAAACCCGTATCTGCATTAAATGCCAGTTTAGTTGGATAGTCATATACACAAGGTAGATTTGTACCCGTGTTATACCACCACCAAGGTTCACCAATCTGCATGTTTACATCACATCCCCCTGCAACCATTGTATCTGCAAATTCAATAAAGACTTTATGTAGATAGGCCAAAGCATTTTGATGGCTTAAACTAAAGAAATAGCTAGGTGGCTCATAACCTGTCCGACCTAAGTTATTATTCCAGTCACGCTGTGCCCAATATTCATTAGCCCCCAAGGAATACATTTCAAAGCTTACCCCAAAGATGGGTTGCATACTTGCGCTATGTAAAGCCTGAGCATATTTCTCATGCCATTTACGGGTACATGAGTTAACGACCGCCTCACCTGTTACCAACGTATCTGGTATTTGCCATTTATTAATATCACTTTTCCATGTCATTTCAGGATAATGTGACATTCCACAATAGTGATTAACCAAACCTTGATATCCCAAAGCGACCATATTATTGACTAGGCGCTGGGGGTTTAAATCATAGTGGTCGTCATAGCTGGTACAGATACCATAATTGTGCTGAGGGACAACCACACGGCTCAAATTTAACTTTGCATTTGTTCCAGTCACGACTGAGTTGGTCAGACGAATGTAGCCATCTTTTGGTTGGCTTAAAGGCGTGGCGGATTGGCTATTATAGTCACTGGTAAATCCAGAGAATGAAATTCGCTGAATATTAGTTACCGGAAAGCTATCTGTAGCCGAAAAACCTGCTTTTACTGTATCCCAGTTAATACGGATGTGCGCCGTTCGCGATGAAGGATTATTTGCGTAATTAAATAGGACAATATATGCAATTTTATCTACACCATTATCTTTATAGTACACCGTTAAAGTCGGCGTTAAACTCGGATTGTTTAGCACCGGCATAGAGGCAGATAATTCAATATCGAAATCCCAAACTACCCCTGCATAGCTATATTTGGTTTCATACGCTAAAAATTTATGATCTTTAGTATCGGAAGAATCCCAACTAATTCCTACCAAGTCATTTGCCATACGTGATCTAAAAGATGCCTCAAATCCATTCCCATAATTCGTAATGGCAAAAGACATGGTTTGTGGTCCGTCTATTTTCCAGTAAATAGGACTAAACCGATCAATAAGTGTATTTTGAGTGATTGGGTGAGGTGATGAATTAGAATTATTTTGCACATTTTGTCGATTAGTTATCATGTCTACATTCTCTTAATGTATTAAGAGGTTTTATCTTAAATAATAATTTTTATTGCATTGTTCAGATAAGTAACAATGGAGTTTAATTTATTTACAGTGATTATTTTTTATAAAGTTCAAAATGATCTTAAACAAGAAAACTTAATATTACCTAAAATATTTTTGTACTAAGGAGATAATAAATGGCAAATTTTATACAGCCTATAAACTTTAAGGTTTTGTATGTATTTACTCCTCTTGTATTTGTATTAACAGGTTGCAGTGAAACTTTACACTCTCAGGCACCCTTATCAGTGAAGCCCTCTTCAGAGAATATTGCTTATCCAGAGATCGATCCAGTTTTAGGAGAAAAGTTACAACCTAATGAGGAACTCATCGCTCACAATATAGCCCAAGTGATTGAAAAGTCGATCCGTGAACAATATAGGGCTGGAAATGCTCTACGTGATGCACATCCTAAAGCGCATGGCTGTGTGCGAGCTGAATTTCATGTTTCAAAAAATATACCCACTCAATTGACTAAAGGGATATTTATTCCAGATCAAACTTATCAAGCATGGATTCGCTTTTCAAATGTTTCAAATGACGCCTCTAATGCGGACATTAATAAAGATGCGCGTGGTATAGCAATCAAAATTCTAGGTGTGTCTGGACAAAAAATTTTAGAAAGTGAAAAGCAAGCAACCACTCAAGATTTTATTATGATTAATCATCCGGTCTTTTTTGCCAATGATGCTAAACGATATCTTTCTTTCATGAATGATGTGAATAGCCATAATATGATCAGAAAACTCCATATTCCGATTACCCTAGGTTTTAAAGGAACCATGAATGCACTCGGAGCACGTAATTCGCAAATCGCAAATCCATTATATGCACGGTACTGGTCTATGGTTCCTTATCAGTTAGGGCTGGATAATGATCGAAGAGCAGTCAAATATTCAGTTCGTGCCTGTTCAATGCCACCAAACAATCTACCTAAAAATCCTAGTCATAATTATTTAAGGGAAGCTTTAAAGAGCACTTTACAAAGTACAGATGCTTGTATGGAATTTCTTATTCAGCCACGAACCTCAAGCAAAATGTCAGTAGAAGATTCAATGACAGAATGGGATGAGAAAGCAGCTCCTTTCTATCAAGTGGCGACTATCCATATTCCAAAGCAGAATTTTGATATAGCTGAACAAAATAAGTTTTGTGAAAATCTATCTTTTACGCCGTGGCACGCCTTACCGGAACATAGACCATTAGGTGCAGTAAATAGAATGCGTAAAGTCATTTATGAAAATATCAGTAGAGTTCGGCATGATATGAATTCAGCACCTAGGCAAGAACCTTAAATACTTTATCCATTAATGCCCTTGCTTGTATCTATAGTGATACGATCAATGAAATCTGCCAACCATAAAATAAACTCATCTTCACTTTTATGTCTTGGAATCAAGCTCACGTCTAATCTAATGGGTAATTCATTTTTAACGCTAATTACAGTGCCTTCAAAATTCACAAAGTTATATAAAAATTTTAATTCTGTACCTGCAATAGCTTTTTTGATTTCTAGAATAAGATTGTTTAAGTTCTTCAAATGATTGTTTGAATATTTATTTTTAATATTTTTATTAATTTTTTCTGCTAATAGTAAATATTTTGGCATTTCTACCTCCTTATTAATTATTTATAAGTATAAGTTTAAAGTTATAAAAATAAGTTTTTAATTTTTATTAAATTGTTTCTAGTTTTTTAATTTTAATTCACAAGTTGTGACTAGTATAACTATTTATTGTTTTAAAATGTGATTTAGTTTGGTTTTTTATTCTGATTAAATTAGTAGGTATTTAATATTGACTAAAATACTCGGATTTTAAATTGATATTAAATAGGCTCAATATATTTAATCTATTAAGCCCATTTAATTTTTAATATTTACTTAAGACTAAAAAGTACTCTTTTTGGACCTTAAGTAAGTTTCTGGAAAATTTTCATTTTATGAATTTTTCCACATTTCCTGCATTCTTTAATTTCATTATGAGTCATATCAAAGTCATATTCCCATACATGAATACAGAAAATTTGTCTAAAATTTTGGAGCATAGACACCTCCTTATAAAAAACCGACTCAGTAGCAAGTTCTTTATCAATGTACTTAGCTTATTTTGATGAGTTTTCCTCTTTAGCTTTATCCTCCTTGTGTTTACAGCAGTAACCGAAAACAGCACCAGCACCAAAGAAAAACATAGCTTTAAACATACTTATCTCCAAAAGATAGTTAAGTAAACTTAAAACTAACATTGAAGGATGTATCTGTTTTTAGGCCAATGAGCCTGTTTCTGTGCGTTATGCAAACTTTTGTGAAAAGATATAACAATATATTTTTTAGGAATAAGAACTCTAAATTAAAAAACCGCCCCAGTAGGCGGTTGCTGAATTTACAGCGACATATAGAAGTGTAGTGGACGATCACTTCTATATTTCTTATGTACTTATTTTTCTTCTTTTATAATTTTAGTAAAAGCATCTGATTTGAAGTAATTGATAATCATCTCTCCATCATCTCGAGTCGAAGTGGAAGTCGATACTTTTGATAGTTCGTCATAATTAAATTTAAAATCTGGAGGTATAAATTTTGAGATTGGTGGAAGCTTCGTCTCTCCTCCTGTCGTAATTCTTTCAATGAAACCTGCGAGCCAAAGTATATATTCATCCTTATTTTTATATTTCGGCATAAGGCTCATGTCTAACTTTATGGCACATTCCTCTAAAGGCTTAGTTAGGCATTCTTCAAAATCTATAAAATTGTATTTAAGTTTAAATTTGGTGCCTTTAATTTCATTACGAATTGCACCCACGAGTTGATTTAAGTTTTCTGCCGAGCTTTCTGAAAATAAATTTTTGTCCTCAATCTTTTTATACACGTTCTCAGCGATGATTAAATATTGTGGCATCTCTATTTTCTCCCTTTTATTGTTAAGCTACTCACTCAGCCTTTTAAGGAAGTATGATAGATATCATGTTTTCTAATGTAATTGTTGTGCTGCCAATTGTAATTAATGTGTTTTTGTGAAACTTGCAAGCATAACCATCCGAAAAAATTAAATTTAATGCAAACTAAGTCTCATTTTTTTGATAAGAATTTACTTTAATCAAAAAGTATTTTTAGTTCATTTAAAGTGGGAAGTTGGTTATAGGACTCATCAGCCGCTATTGTATTTGCCCAATTGGTTTTTGAAACCATACAAAAATTAAGTTTCTTTAGCACAACAATATCTTGATCTAATAGCCCTAGTGGAATCCACATAAAGTCGGTACTGCCCACTAAGTTAGGTACTGGTGATCCGCATTTGCTACAAAATGAAGACGTGAAGCCAGTTTCTTTTTTATAGGTGCGGACAAGTTCTAAACCTGATAACCATTCAAATCTATTCTTATTCACTAACGTTGCTGCGTTTGATCCCGTTCCGGTTTGTTTACGGCAGAGACTACAGTGGCAATGATAAACCGTGTTTATTTCATTACGAATAGAAAATTTGATCTCATTGCATAGACAAGAACCTACATGGCTCATCTCGAGTATCCTCTGAAAAATAATGTTGAATATAGCATTAAGCTTAAAAAGGGATAAATTTATCTTTATATTTTTAAATAGATATGTTTTCTTAGAGTTACCTATAAATATAAGAAATTGCTAGAGTTGAGACTTGGCAGAATATATTTATAGCGTTTAATATGAATTTTGACATAAAAATTGAATATAAAAATGCTGTGATGTGCTTATCTTGGATGCGACTTAAAAGCTTACATGATTAATCAACTGTATCAGCAGTATAGTAATATGGCATTAAATGCTTGGGGCTTTACAAATACACCTTCGTATAACGGTACATACGACCCTGATGAGAATGATACAGTGACGAATAGCTTTAATTGGTTAAATGATGAGCATGCAGCAGAAAAAACTAAACAAGGATTAACTGCTTTTGTCGCACTAGATGATGCCTTTATCAGTATCGCTTCTCGTATGTACCTCATTAGAAATGCAAAAGAAAAGATCGATTTACAATACTATATTTGGACCAATGATTTTGTTGGAAACTTAATGCTGCATGAGTTGCTAACGGCGGCAGATCGTGGCGTAAAAATCCGTTTACTCATCGATGATCAAAACGGAATAAAGCTTGATGGCGTTCTCAGGAGTCTTCTACACCACCCTAATTTTGAAATTCGATTATTTAATCCATATAAATTTAGATATTTAAGAATCTTGGACTATATTTTTCGATTCAAAAAAGTAAACCATCGCATGCATAATAAATTAATTATTGCAGATGGCATGATTGCTGTAACCGGCGGTAGAAATATCAGCAGTGAATATTTTGATGCAAGTAGTAAGTTTCAGTTTACAGATTTAGATATTTTATTTTATGGCCATACAGTACAGCATGCTCAAGTCGTATTTAATGATTTTTGGCAAAGTGATTTAAGTCAAAATGCTACCGAGCTCATAGGAACATGTGCTGTCCACCACTTACAATCACTCAGGCAGCACTATCATGATCTACTTCATGAAAGTGAAAATCATATTCAAACTGAAGATAAACTTTCTGATGCACAAACTTATTTAAAAGAGCTCCTACAAAATTATCCAATTCAATGGTCAAAAGCATATTTCGTTGCAGATTCACCTAAAAAAATCTTAGGGTCAGCCTCTAAAGAAGAGATGCTTTATAGTCAAGTTATGGCCATTATGGGTGAACCTGAGCAGCATATTGAATTAGCCTCAGCTTATTTTGTACCGACTCAGCAAGGAACTTATTATTTAAAACAGTTAAAAGTACAGGGAGTTAAAGTCAGGGTTTTAACTAACTCTTTCGCTGCAAATGATGTAGCAATTGTGCATGCTTTTTATAGTCAATATCGAGTCGAGATGCTCAAAAGTGGTGTAGAACTATTTGAGTTTAAGCCCTTTTTAGAACGAAGACGCCGAACATGGTATGAAGTAGTTACAGGAAGTGTAATCCCTGCAAAAGGTAAAAATAAATCGAGCTTACATGCCAAATTTTTTGACGTAGACGGTAAAGTATTCATTGGTTCATTTAACTTTGATCCACGTTCAACCTATTTAAATACTGAGGTTGGCCTTGTTATTGAGTCGAGTCAACTACAAGCTCAAGTTTCAGTCATGCTTGATCAGCATTTACCACAAGTTGCCTACCAGCTTAAGTTAAATAATGAAGGAAAGATCATTTGGTTAGATTATCAGGCAGATGGAAAAATTATTGAATACGACAAAGACCCAGATACGAGCCTTTTTCAACGTACCATGGTTAAAGCAGTTTCATATTTACCAATTGAATGGATGATGTAAAAGCGTTTTAGCTTTAATTATAAAATCCCAATTTCTTTAAAAAATTTTCGATAAGCCTCTGCTTTCTTTTCTAGTGCCAATGGATAGGCTCTAGAAGACGATGGTAGACGGTATAAATTGATGTTACGTCCTGCAAAGTAAGTCGAGGTAGACATTCCAATAAGCGGTTTTTCGGTGTGTTCTGGTAAAACAGAAATTAAGGTATCAGTTGCTTTGTCGCCAGTGGTCATAATAGTCTGACATAGAGGAATCTGCTGAAGCAAAACAGCAAGATCTGTCGGCGTTACGATTTCAAGAAATTTATCAGCAGCATTCCCCTTCAACCTTTTAATTTGGTAAGCCGTATCAAAGATTGCAATACCAGTTTCAATCAAGAAATTTCGAATACGTTCTTCATTAAAATTTTTTTGGCTTTCACTTAAAAAGTAAGTTTTGTCTTGGAAAAAGATCAAACCGAAAATACGCCACATGTCATTTTGGAAATTTGGATAATAAAAATCCATCTTCCATTTATTACGTGGTGGTGGAAAACTGCCTAACATGAGTAAACGAGCATTTTCAGGTAAAAAAGGTTCAAGTGGATGTGTTTCTATCTCAATTATCATAAAAAATCAGTAGTTACTTAAAAATCTTATCAACAAATTAACCTATTTTTTAGTTAATCACGAGTCATGAAATGCAATTTCTCTTCATTAAAGCGTTAAAGGATGTCACAAAAATGAGCATTGTTGAAGAATGCTTATTTTAAAAATATTTTTTGTTCTTAAGTAAGTGTAAGGCGAGACATATTTATACTTCGCCTCAATCACTTAGAAATATTAAAAAGATACTCACACAAAAATATTAAGAATTAAGGACTTTAAAAACTTTACCCGTTCTTGGATGAGCAAAAGTATTATCCTGATCTAAATTAATGACTTTATCCGAAATCACAATTTTAGAAAGTGGTAACCAATTCTGCTCTTGTTCAGCTTGGACAAAATTTTTTTCATAAATATTTTCATAAATTTGTTCAACAACGATTTCCATACCACACATACTTTTGGCACTTACTTCCTTTAAAATATGGCGCTTTGACATTCTAGTCTCCATTTTTTTATTATCCGCATCAATAATAATAAGGACTTCACTGATACAATATGTAAATTTTAATAATGAAAGTGTTTTTTTTGTTTTAATCATATTTTTGTAATAATTAAATGAATAGTTGAGTAATTATTTAATTTAAAGATTATTTTTAAGTTAAACTATTAAAATTAAATATTGCTGATAAATTTTTACTTTTAATAAAAATTAAAGGGTTCATTAACTGAACCCTTTTTTATTTAATTCTAAACTTGTACTGCATTATCAAGCGAACTATCGTCTTTATTTTTAGCAGTGTCTTTACTCATCAATGTGTCAGTATCACTATCTGTGTTAAAGCTCTTACTGTTCTTTTGCTTTTTCTTGTACATACACATGCCAATCGCAATACCGGTTCCCAACACTATAATTGATTTCAACATTTTGCACCTCTTTGATTAACGGAGTAACTTTTGAGCAATTAGCTTAAATTAATAGCACAAAATTTGTTATTTAAAGGCTTTCATTTGCTCCGCTTTTGTAAGGTGTTTATTTTTTATGTTAATTGAAGAGTAGAATATTCTGAAAAAATAAATTTTGATACAAAGCAAAAAGCCTATTCTAAAAAAGAACAGGCTTTTTACTGTATTTCAGGATTAAGCAGTATTATGAATTGCTCTAAGCAATCTTATTATCTTTAAATACAATACAAATGTATTTAATGCTGAACTTTTAGTCAAGATGGGATTGAGGGGTTTTACCAATAATTGGCGATTATTGTGATGACTATCACGTTTATTTGATTGGGATAAGAAAAAACCCATTTCTACTTCTCATAAAGAAATGGGCGATGTGAAAACCACAAAAGACCTGAAATACCAAATGTTCTTACATTCAGTAAGGTTGAGTGTAGTGAATATACCGAATGGTTGACAATTAAACTATTTGTATTTTTTTTAGTCATTTCGGCCAATAAAAAAATAGTTATGATTCTGTAGATTAACTCTGTTTAGTCATTCATTATTGACCCAAAATTCTATCAAGCACCCTCACCCAATTATTAAGACATATATTTTCAATCAGTGTTTTAGAATAACCACGCTGTTGCATATGTTCAATTAAGCGATGTAAGCCTGTCACATCTTCAAGTTCAGTACCTATAAGTGCACCGTCAAAATCCGAACCAAAGCCCACATGCTCTTCGCCCAAATGATCCATTAAATATTCTAAATGTTCCAAAATTACATCAATGGATGTATCTGCATTTCGTTGTCCATCCGATCGTAAAAAAGCGACATCGAAATTTACCCCTACCATCCCTTTATTTTCTCGGATTGCTTTGAGTTGTGGGTCAGTTAAATTGCGTGCTTGAGGACATAAGGCATGCACATTAGAATGGGTTGCTACAATTGGCTGCTGCAATATATCTACAGTATTCCAAAAAGCTTTCTCATTCATATGTGAAACATCAATCACCATCTTTTTATCAGCACAGCGTCTTATAAAATCTTTGCCATCACTCGTGAGACCTGCTCCTGTGTCAGGTGAGTGAGGAAACTTAGCATTTAAACCATGTCCAAAGCGGCTAGGTCTATTCCAAAGTGGGCCAATACTACGCAAGCCTCTTTCATAAAATACATCGAGTAAATCAGGATTTTGCTGTAAAGCTTCAGCACCTTCCATATGCAATACAATTGCTAGCTTTTTCTCTGCCCGGCAATCCTGAATATTTTGAACCGATGTGCAGATTTTAATATTTTTAGAATACTGAGCAAGTTGGTGAGCTAAATCGAGTTGTTCTAAACAAATTTGTTCAATTTGCTGTTGGGTAAAATCAGCAGCATTCTGATCAAATAATCTATTGGGATGATGTTGTTGCACATAGCCATATGGAGGTAAAAAAATCGCAAACATTCCACCAATAAAACCAGCTTCTTGACAGCGTTTTAAATCAAGATGGCCAGCTAAACGGTCATGAATAAAAGTATGTACAGGATCTGGATGATCACTTAGCCATAAACGTGTTAATGCATCATTATGTCCATCAAAAACTGGAATATGGCTAGGCTTCATGAGCATTCCTATTACTTGCTATATGTCTGTAATCGTGTGGACTGGAATATTTTGTGTAGCGCTTAAAGATTTGGAGTTTCTACTATTACGGAAGACTAAATTTTGCAGAGGTGCAGCCAACTGACTTTCTGCCCGCGCTTGTTCAATCATTTGATGATACGGCGATTTCCCACATACAGGATCGGCATTAGCCGCATCTCCAGTCAACATATAGGCCTGACACCGACATCCACCAAAGTCTCGGTCTTTATCTGGGCAACTACGGCACCCTTCTGGCATCCATGCATCACCACGGAAATGATTAAATCCAGTTGATTTATACCAGATATCTGACAATTTATGTTCGCGGACGTTTGGAAATGAAATTGGCAATTGTCGTGCTGCATGGCAAGGCAACGCCATACCATCTGGAGCAACTGTAAAGAAAATTTTACCCCAGCCATTCATACAAGCTTTTGGCCGTTCTTCATAATAATCAGGCACTACAAAAATGAGTTTGCAAGGATGATTTTGCGCTTTTAATTTTTCGCGATATTCATTGGTAATCCGTTCCGCACGTGTCAGTTGCTCTTGTGTGGGTAATAAACCTTGGCGGTTTAAAAAAGCCCAACCGTAAAACTGACAAATTGCCAACTCAACTGTATCTGCATTGAGCTCAAGGCAAAGTTCAATGATTTGTTCAATCTGGTCAATGTTATGTCGATGAATAACAAAGTTAAGCACCATTGGATAATCGTATTTCTTAACCAGTCGGCACATTTCATACTTTTGTTCAAAAGCATGCTTTGAACCTGCCAAGGCGTCATTCACCACAGGGTCACTAGCTTGAAAGCTCACTTGAATGTGGTCTAAACCCGCTTGTTTTAGATCAGCAATACGTTGTTCGGTAAGGCCCATACCCGAGGTAATTAAGTTGGTATAAAACCCTTGTTGATGAGCATGTGCAACGAGTTGTTCTAAATCTTGACGTACCAGTGGTTCACCACCAGAGAAACCGAGTTGAACAGCACCCATCTGTCGTGCCTGATCAAAAACATCAAACCACTCTTGAGTAGTTAACTCATTTTTATGCTGAGCATAGTCCAATGGGTTTGAGCAATATGGGCATTGTAGCGGACAACGATAAGTGAGTTCCGCTAATAACCATAAAGGCAGGCCAACACCTTCTGTCATACTAAATCAATCCAGTGTTGTTGCTTTGCGACGAGCATGTAGTCCACTACATCTTGATCAATCTCAGCAATATCACCAAACTTTTGCTTTAACTGGGCAATAATTGTAGAAACATTTTGCTGCCCATCAATATATTGCCCGATTGCTCCTGCACTTTCATTTAACTTGATCATGCCTTCAGGATATAAAATCACAAAACCATTTTGAGCTGGCTCGAACTGAAAACGGTAACCTTGTCGCCATGTCGGCACAAGGTTTAAATCAAACTGCCCTTTATTCATTTAAATAGTCCTTTGTGCCAAACTCGTTTGCTTGTCACAGTGTGATATGGTGCTTCATTGTGAACATGTGCAAGTGTTAAAGCATCTAAAATGCTCCATAAAATATCCAGTTTAAACTGCAATATTTCAAGCATTCGCTCTTGTTGCTCTAAAGTTGTAAATGAATCAAGTGTAATTGTTAAACCATGTTCAACGTCACGGCGTGCCTGACTTAAACGAGAACGGAAATATTCATAGCCTTTATCATCAATCCATGGATAATGTTGTGGCCATGAATCAAGTCGTGACTGATGAATTTGTGGAGCAAAAAGTTCAGTTAAAGAACTGCTTGCTGCTTCACGCCATGAAGCACGGCGAGCAAAGTTCACATATGCATCTACTGCAAAGCGAACACCCGGTAATACCAGTTCTTCAGAAATAACTTGTTCACGACTCAAGCCCACAGCTTCGGCTAAGCGTAACCATGCTTCTCGACCACCGCCATCTGGATATTCCCCATCTTGATCGATCATGCGTTGAATCCATTCTTGACGGACTCGCTGGTCAGGGCAATTTGCCATAATTGCCGCATCTTTAAGCGGAATATTAATTTGATAGTAATATCGGTTTGCAACCCAAGCCTGAATTTGTTGCTGGGTGGCTTTACCTTCATACATCATCACGTGAAATGGATGATAGATATGATAGTACTGACCTTTATCGATAATAGCTTGTTTGAATTGTTCAGTCGTTAAAGCTTCAGGTGTTTGAGTCATGTTTCACCTTAGAGTTCAATCTGCATGCCATCATAGGCAACTTCTACACTATTTGCTTTAAGCTCAGCAAACTGGCTAGAGTTTTCATTTAAAATTGGATTGGTATTGTTAATATGAATTAGCACTTTTTTAGGTGTACTCAACTGGTTTAAATAAGACAATGAACCACCTTCGCCACTAATATATAAATGCCCCATTTCACGGCCAGTTTTAGTTCCAACCCCTGTTTGTTGCATTTCATCGTCTGTCCAAAGCGTACCATCAATCATGACACAGTCTGAACTCTGCATAATCTGCATGATTTGATCGTCAATTTTTCCAAGACCCGGTGCATAGAATAACTGCTTTTGTGTCTTATGATCTTTGATAATTAAAGCAATATTGTCGCCGTCATGTGGATCATTTCGATGCGGTGAATATGGTGGCGCAGCGCTTTTAATAATTAAGGGCAAAAATTCTAAATTTTCGAAACCATCAATTTTAAAGGCTTGTTTAGGATTAATTTCATGGTATTGAAGACCACCATTCCAGTGTTTGAGCATATTAAAAACTGGAAAGCCGCTCGTTAAATCTTGGTAGACCATTTCTGTACACCATACATTCATTGGGCAACCTTCACGTAAGGTTAAAAGCCCAGTCGTATGGTCTAACTGACTATCCATTAAAATAACGCTTGTTATTCCTGTATCACGCAATTTACGTGCTGGTTGAGCTGCTTTAAATTCGAAAAGTTGCTGACGGATATCAGGTGATGCGTTTAATAAAACCCAGTCTGACCCATTTTCAGAAACAGCAATTGATGATTGAGTACGAGCTTTGGCTTGGATTGTACCTGTGCGTACACCATGACAGTTCGGGCAATTACAATTCCACTGCGGGAACCCGCCTCCGGCAGCTGAACCTAAAACATAAATATACATAAAATTAATATCTTATTAGAAAGAGATAAGCCCTAGAACAAGACTAGGGCTTATGACATATTTGGATGAAACTGATTAACGCGCTTCGAAGTACATAGTAACTTCAAAACCAATGCGTAAATCAGTAAAAGCTGGTTTAGTCCATTGCATAAATTATCTCCGGTTCATATTAATCTTATGAAATGAATCACTTGATTAAGATTTATAAGGCAATTAAAAATTTATTCTAAATAAAAAAATTGGGTTTGTAGACCACCCCTAGCTAAGATATTGTTCGATAATTGTATTCTTTGTCCAAATTTTAATATTTCGAACATATTTGCTTATTGGATGTTTCATCAAACATTCATACTAAAAGCGTATTTTTTATCCGTCTTAATTGATCAAATGATAAAAAAATGAAAAATTTAACAATACTTTTTAAAGTAACAACACTTTCTCTGGCAGTAGCGTTATTGGCGGGATGTAATGATGATGATAATGACACCGCACCACCTGCCCAAAGAAGCAATCAAACCGTAAATATTTTAGCTTTTAATGACTTTCATGGAAATCTTGAGCCACCTAAGCGTTATGTCGAGGCACCAAATCCAAATGATGCTGCTCAATCTGTTCGTATTCCTGTGGGTGGAGTGAGTTACTTCGCCGATGCGATTAAAAAACTTAAAGCAGACAATCCAAATAATGCTGTAGTTTCAGCAGGTGACTTAATTAGCGCTTCTCCTCTAACCTCTTCTTTATTTTTAGATGAACCGACCATTGAAGTCATGAATGATATTCAAATTGACTTTAATGCTGTGGGTAACCATGAATTTGACCGTGGTACAGATGAATTACGCCGTTTAAAGAACGGTGGATGTCAGCAATATACAAGCACTGCGCCTTGCCAAATTAATAAAAACTTTAGTGGTGCAAAATTTGATTTCCTTGCTGCTAACGTAGCAATGAAAAATGACGCCAGTAAAACAATTTTTCCTGCTTATAAAGTTAAAACTTATGGTGGAATTCCAGTTGCATTTATTGGTTTAACTCTGAAAGCAACGCCAAGTATTGTTTCTGCTGCTGGTATTAAAGACGTTGAGTTTCGTGATGAAGCCGATACGGTAAACGCCTTGATTCCTGAATTACAAAAACAAGGAATTGAAGCAATTGTAGTGGTGGTACATGAAGGTGCAGCACCAAGTACGAAGTTTAATGAAAAAACATGTGATGGCTTAAGCGGCCCGATTTTAGGAATTTTGGATAAGCTTAATCCGGCAGTGGATATTGTTGTTTCAGGTCACACACATCAATCTTATATTTGTGACTATGCAACAAAAAATCCGGCAAAACCGTTCTTGCTTACTTCAGCTGGACAATATGGCACGCTCATTACTGACATCAAGGTTGAACTTGATGGTAAAACTGGTGATATCATTAAAAAAGATGCCAAACAAGTTCCTGTACAAAGTGAGGCCTATACCTCTGGCACAACCACGGTAAGCCTTACCGATCTCTATCAAAAATTTAGTAAAACCCCAAGCATTGAAGCGATTTTAGATAAATACCGCCAAGCTGTGACCACCATTTCAAGTCGTGTGATCGGAACTGCAACAGCAGTGGTGAGTCGTACTCAAGTCGAAAGTGGTGAAAGCCCGCTCGGTATTATGATTGCCGATGCTCAACAAGCGTTTGCGTTAAAAGCAAGTAACCAAGGCTCTGATTTTACGTTAATGAATCCAGGTGGTGTCCGTGCCGACCTACTCATTAACAGTAGTAACCAGATTACATTTGGAGATGTTTTTGCGGTGCAACCTTTTGGTAACTCTATTGTGACTCTGAGCTTAACTGGCAAACAGATTAGAGATGTACTTGAACAGCAATGGTCTGGTGCAAATGCAAATTCACCTAGAATTTTACAACCATCTAAAGAGTTGAGTTATCAATATGCGGCAAATGCGGCTGTTTCACCAAGAGCAAGTAACATCATGGTTGTTGGTTCACCGCTGGTTGACAGTAAAGTATACCGCGTGACTGTAAATAGCTTTTTGGCAGATGGTGGTGACAACTTTACGGTATTAAAAGAAGGCCAAAACCGTGTAGGTGGCGGTCAAGATATTGATGCCCTTGAAAGCTATGTCGCTAAGAATTCACCTTTAATTATTCCAGCTACAACACGTATTAAAGTCATCAAATAGTAAATTTAATAAAAAAGGACAGTTTAGGCTGTCCTTTGGTTTTTATTTATAGTTCTTATTCTGTATAGAGATTAAGTTCAATACTACTGATATTAGTTCCTGTATTCGCAAAAATAACATCTATAACTTCATGCAGTAGCTCTTTTACTTTTTCATGTTCATAACTGGTTGCTTCTGCCGTTTTTAGACAAATCAAGTTACAGCTCATCTTATCTTTTCTAAGCTTATAGATACTCTTACTTTTTCCTAAGAATACCCTTTTGATGAGCTTGCGATTTTCAAATTCAGATAAGATTCGATAAATTGTTCCTAGCGTAATTTTATGTTCATTTTTAATTTGTGCATAAATGCTCACCGCGCTTAAGCCTTGTGGATTTTGATTTAAAATTTCAAAAACCTGAATTCTCGATTTTTTTATTGGTAGTCCATTTAATAATGATTTTGAAGTTGCCGTCATGATTAATTAGCCTTAATGTTGAAAAGTATAGAAATTCTTAAAATTATTTTGTCTATACTTACTTGAAAATTATGGATATTTGTACGTTAAAAAAAGCAAAGCCTATTCCCCTATGAATAGGCTTTGCCCTTCGTTTTACCTTAGAAACTATAAGTCGCTTTTACAAAATAATTACGGCCATAAAGTTTGGTATTAAAGGTTTTATTTTTATCTTCCAGATCAACATCGGTCAGGTTTTTCACACCATAGTCCAATGTTAAGCGTGGTGAAAGTGGTGAAGTAAATGTCACGTCATAAGTGGTATAAGCTGGTAACTCTTTAGTTGCGGAGTACATTTGCTTACCAACGTAGCTTACCCCTGCATTTACGCGGAAGTCTTCAACGGGTGCCCAAGAAATTGAACCATTAGCCAGCCATTCTGGTCGTTCAGTTAAGTCTTTACCTGTGGTTTTATTTTTTGCATCGAGGTAAGTAGCGTTTGCCTTAACACCTAAATTATCCGTGAAATCATAACCACCTGTAAGTTCGACTCCTTTGAGTTCTGCACGGCTTACATTGGTCCAGATTTTTCTAAAATCACCCACTAAACGCGGGTCTCCATCACTTAAAGTAATGGCTTCAATCAGATTCTTCACATCATTTTGGAAAACGGTAATACCAGCATTCCAGTTTGGACGAGTCACAATTAAGGATGCTTCATAGTTGGTGCTTTCTTCTGGTTCTAAGTCAGGATTACCTCGAATGTGACAACTACCACCACATGAAATCATTGAGTAATTGATGTCTAACTGTGCAGGAGCCGGAACTTTATAAGCTTGGCCTACACCACCTTTTAAGACAACACCTTCAGCGAGTTCATAGGACAAATAAGCTTTACCAGTCGATTTACCATCAAAGTCATCAAAGTCGTCGTATCGGCCGCCTAAAGTTAAGGTCAGTGCATCATTAATATGGGTATCGTTTTGAACAAATACACCGTAGCTCTTCTGCTGGTTTTTTCCAGTGCCGATATAGCTCACAACGTCTGTAATTTTTTGGTCTTTATAATCAAAACCTGCTGTGGTGTTATTCATGAGCCAGTCAAAGTTCGCAAAAGCACGAGCAATTAAATTTTCTTGCTTATATTGACGATTTTGTGGCGCATCATATTCGCTGTCATAGTCAGAAATTTTAGCTGTTTCTTTACCAATGTAAGCTTCTGTTTTACCCCAACCCCATTTTCCGCGGTGAGCAATTCCCACATTGGTTCGTTTCATTTCTGATTCTTGAATTGAAGTTGCCGCATCTTGGGTCAGTGGGCGTTTATCGTTGTTATAACCCAAATCTAGGTCTAAAGTTTGTTGGTCATTAATGTTCCAACTTAATGTACCATTTACGTTTTTAGTATCTTTTTCTACAAAGTAAGCCCCATCTGGATCTGGTTTGCCATTTCGGTACCATGCATCACGGTTATAGGCATCTCCTGCCAAAGTAAAACTTAGATTGTCGGTTAAACCGCCGTATAAGTTAAATCCGTAACGGAATTGATCTTTTCCATTTCCGCGGTCTGCTCGGTTATATTGGCCAAAGACAGAACCATGCAGCTGCCCGTCTTCGGCTTTCTTAGTAATAATATTGATGACTCCGCCCATAGCATCTGCTCCATAGAGAGATGACATTGGTCCTCGAATCACTTCTACTCGTTCAATACTATTTAAAGGAATTGCACTCCAGTCAAAGTCATTACCTCGCCACATGGCACCATTAGATGACATGCGCTTACCATTTAAAAGAATTAAGGTGTAGTTACCTGATGTATTTAGCATTCCCCGTATAACGATTTTATCTTGTCCGCTGTTATAGTTATAAACCCCAGCTTGTTTTTGTAAAACATCAGCAAGACTGAGCGCCGCACTACGTTCAATCTCTTCACTCGTGATCACACTAATGGATGCAGGTGCTTTATCTACATCTTGTTCTTTTAATGCAGCGGAAACTACAATAGTTTTAAGTTTTTGAACTGATTCATTATTACTCGGCTGTTCACTATCTGTATTTGCTTGAACTGCAAACGGAAGCAGTGTTGAGATGGCGACCACCAGCGCCTTTTTAGTTAACGTCATTTCTCGGCCCTTATTCTGGATAATGATTACCACATGATAATTATTATCATTTATGATGTGCCGAGCATCATATACTCATGACTTTTACTGTTCAAGATAAAAATAATTATTAGTTGTATAATGATAATCATTATTGTTTGTGGCTTAAAAAAGCGTTAACATTAAACTTTCGTGTGCCTAAAAACCTATTTAAAACAATCTTAAAGTAGACATAACAATGCTCTCTCGTTTTTTTATCTACCACCCTATCTTTGTTTGTGTCATTGCAATCACTATTCTTATTTTTGGTTTTTTTGCCACTTTAGCCATGCCTGTCGAACGCTATCCAAACCTTGCACCGCCCGGTGTTACGGTTGTTGCAAACTATCGTGGTGCAGCTGCTGACACCGTAGAAGAAAGTGTGACCCAAATTTTAGAACAACAAATAAAGGGGCTGGATAATTTGCTGTACTTTACGTCACATAGTGAATCGTCCGGAACGAGCAGCATTGATATTCATTTTAAAATTGGCACAGATATCGATAAAGCGCAGCTCCAAGTACAAAACCGAATTAATGGTGCTTTAAACCGTTTACCTGAGGAAGTTCAAAGACAAGGCGTAAACATATGGAAAACCACTGGCGATATGCTGCTGATTGTGGGGCTATATGATGAAACAGGAAAAACCAGCAATATTGATTTGTCTGATTATATGGTGAATCACTTTGAACAACCTTTAAGTCAATTACAAGGAATTGGTGAAGTTGATGTTTTTGGTTCAAGTTATGCCATGCGCATTTGGTTAAACCCAAATCAGCTTAGAAATTACCAACTTGTGCCGAGTGATATTGAAAAGGCCCTCGAAGATTATAATACCCAAATTGCTGCTGGTTCGATTGGTGCAATGCCCTCTGCTTCTGATCAAAATATTTATGCAAAAGTAAAAGCAGGTTCGCGCTTAAAAACAATTGATGACTTTAAATCGGTAGTCGTTAAAGCAAATGTTGACGGTAGTCTTGTTTATTTAAAAGATGTCGCGAGAGTCGAGTTAGGAGCAGAAAATTACGAAAGCATTAATACACTTAATGGCTACCCATCGGCAGGTTTAGGTATTTCTCTAAGCCCTGATGCGAATGCAATCGAGACTTCTGCTCTTATTAAAGAAAAAATGGCTCAGCTTAGCCAGCATTTACCAGCAGGATATAAAGTCGTTTATCCACGAGACAATACACCATTTATTGAAGAGTCAATTAAGCAGGTCATGATCACGTTGCTTGAAGCAATCGTGCTCGTTGTTATTGTGATGTATCTCTTTTTACAAAATTGGCGTGCAACTCTTATTCCAACCATTACTGTTCCGATCGTCATTAGTGGCACATTTGTAGTGTTATATCTATTTGGGATGAGTATTAACACGCTTACGCTATTTGCACTGGTTTTAGCGATTGGATTATTGGTTGATGACACGATTGTAGTCGTAGAAAACGTTGAACGTCTCATGCACGAACAACAACTGAGTGTACGTGAAGCTTGTTTGATGTCGATGCAAGAGATTAGCGGTGCATTGGTGGGTATTACGCTGGTCTTAACCGCGGTATTTATTCCAATGGCTTTTTTTAGTGGTTCGACGGGTATGATTTACCGTCAGTTTTCTATTACATTAGCAGCAGCCATGTTGTTATCGCTATTTGTAGCTATAACCATCACGCCAGCAATGTGCGCAGTTTTATTAAAAAAACATCATAAAAAACCAAAATGGGGACAAATGCTTGAGCTTGCTCTTCAAAAATTCAGATCAGCTTTTAGTTTTTTATCTGTTCGTTTAATCCAGTTTAAAGTATTTTCCAGTCTGTTGGTTGTGGGCATCGCGGTTATTCTATTGATGATTTACCGCAGTTTGCCTACAAGCTTTATTCCAAATGAAGATCAAGGATTACTTGCTGTTCCCTATAGTTTGCATAACAGTGCTTCAATGAGCCAAACCGAAGAAATTGGAAGACTCGTCAATAATTATTTCTTTGAACATGAAGGTAAAAATATAAATACCGTACTGGTCGTAAATGGACAAAACTTTTCAGGGAGCGGTCCAAATTTAGGTATGGCCTTTGTTTCGCTTAAACATTGGAATGAGCGTAAAGGAGAAGCTAATACGGCGAGTGCTATTCGTGAACGTGCCCAAGCATATTTACAAAAAAACTTGCCGGCTAAAGTCATGGTAGGAATGCCACCAAGTGTATCTGGTTTAGGTCAATCTGATGCTTTAGAACTTTGGCTTAGAGATGTAAATGGTCAAGGGCGCAATGAATTAATTAAACAATATAAAGCCTTAGAAAAAGAATCTCAAAATTATTCGGCCTTTGAAAACCTAAGTCCTCTGGTAAGTGAAGATAAAGCTGAAGTATTTATTCAACTCGACCAAAATAAAGCCAAAATGCTAGGAATTGACCAACAAGCAATTCGTTCAACACTATCGACTGCTTGGGGTGGAAACTATGTTGGCGATTTTGTTGAACGAGGCCGAATTAAAAGAATCATTATGCAAGGTGATTCAGAGTTTCGTTCTAAACCCGAGGATTTAGCGTATTGGCATGTACGCAATAACTCAGGTGGAATGCTTTCCCTTGCTCATTTTGCGCAAAGTCAGTGGACAGGTGGCCCAGAAGCTCTTACCCGATTTATGGGACTAACTGCCATTCAACTTGAAGCCAATGTAAGTCCAGGCTTTAGCTCAGGTCAGGCAATGCAACAGTTAAGTGATATGGTCAGTAAACAGTCTGGTATAGATGTAGCATGGAGCGGTCTTTCTCTACAAGAGCAACAATCTAGCCGCCAAGCGATCTATTTATATCTCATTTCTATTCTATTTATTTTCTTATGTTTGGCTGCCTTATATGAAAGCTGGCAAGTTCCTTTTATTATTTTATTAGGGCTTCCTCTAGGTATTACAGGCACTATTATTTTTGCTTGGATTTTTAAGCTACCTAACGATGTTTATTTTCAAATTGCCCTATTAACAGGTATTGGCTTATCTTGTAAAAATGCGATTCTCATTGTTGAGTTTGCGACTCAAGCACTCAAACAAGGAAAAAGTAAAATCGATGCGGCAAGTGAGGCTTTAAAGCTGCGTTTACGCCCGATTCTGATGACATCTCTTGCCTTTGGTGCGGGTGTGATTCCTTTAATTTTTGCAACTGGTGCAGGTGCTGCGAGCAGATATGAAATTGGAATGAGCGTATTTGGTAGTGTCGTGTTTGGTACTTTACTGGTACCGCTATTTACTGTGTTCTTCTTTGTTGTGGTTCATAGTTTACCGAATTTTCAGTGGTCAATGAGTAAACCATGGTTAAGTCGAACTTTGAGATTTAATAGCCGTATAAAAAAGGACAATACATCCTTTTAAAAGTTAAAATAAAAAAATGGCAGATATTAAATCTGCCATTTTTTTATTCTTTCAATTTAAGCGACTAGCTTCTCAATCCAAACCTCTAAGGTTGGTTGTTCAGCTAAATCTTCAAAGCTCACCTGTGCACCGTAAGCTTGCCATTTACCCACTAATGTCATGAGTCGTACCGAATCAAGCCCAAGCATGAGCAAATCATCATTTAACTGAATGTCTGAAGCTGGAATCTGAAGCTGTTCACTAACTGCCAAAACAATACCTTCTTCAGTAAGTGGTGATGCAGCTTGTTCAAGCGCCCAAGCTCGTGTGACTTGCTGAGTTGTCATCACTTGCCCACAACGTGTACTTGCGTATTTTAAAGCCATATCGTGTTCTTCACGGCTAAAATCAGCGAGCGCGTCTCCACATAAAAATGGCTGGATATTTAGCATAAAGGCTTCCGCTGCACTCATAAGACAGCCAATATGAGCATAAACACCACAAATGATGAGCTGGTCGCGGTTTGACTCACGCATGAGTTGTTCAAGTGGAGAAAACTTAAATGCGCTATAACGCCATTTTGTTAAGACAGTATCATTCTTTTGAGGGGAAATTTCCGGCAAAATTTGAGTGATTTTCGGATCATCTTTTAGGCCAGTTCCCCAAAAGTCAGTTAATAACTGGCGATGTTCAGGTGTCTGGTTACCGGGCTGTGCCGTATAGACCACAGGAATATTAAACTTACGCGCAGTTTCAATCAGTTCTTTGGTATTTTTAATAAGCTCTGGAATAGGCGCTTGAGTTTGATCATAAAAATCTAAAAAATATTGCTGCATATCATGTACTAATAAAACAGCACGATTGGTATGCAACTGCCAATGTGTTTTATTCGCTGTAAACTCGTGCGCTTGTGGCATGCTGTAACTAGCAATTTTAGGAATACTCATCAAATTTTTCCTTTTTCATCTTTAAGCAAGAACATTGGTGTTAGTTTCAAGTTGTTGACGTAATTTTTTTTTGTCGATTTTTCCAAAGGCTGTATATGGAAATTGCTCGATAAATTCGACTCGATCGGGAATTTTGTAGGTAGCCAGTCCATAATCCTTAAGATGTTGACGAACTGACATTGCAAGACGAATGGGGCTTGGGTCATCACTTTGTGCTTGCCATGCAATAAATGCACAGCTTTTTTCCCCCATAATCTCATCAGGCATAGCAACTAGTGCTGCCAAACGGATTTGTGGGTGAGTTAATAAAGCTTGTTCAACCTCTTCGGTCGCAATTTTTTCACCAGCGCGATTGATTTGTTCTTTTGAACGGCCTTCTACCACAATGCAGCCATCTTCGCGAATACGCACTAAATCGCCTGTTCGATAAAAACCATCCGGGGTGAAAGAACGAGCATTGTGCTCTGGTGCTTGATAATAGCCGCGAATGGTATAAGGCCCACGAGTCAGCAAATGCCCTACTTCCCCAGCGTCTACTGGCTGATCGTTATCATCCAGCACCAAGATTTCATCATCTTGCGAGATTTTTAGACCTTGGGTATGGATAATTTGCTCTTTCGTCATGTCAAAATGGGTGTAGTTCACCAGTCCTTCTGCCATGCCAAAAACTTGTTGTAGATTGACTTGGAACTCATCAATTAGGCGTGAGGCAACGGCATCAGGTAAACGTGCTCCTCCGACTTGCAAGCAACGAAGAGTCGACAATATTGGATCTTGATCTTTCGCTGCTTTATCCATCCATGGTCGAACCAAAGCAGGAACCAAGCAAGCATCAGTCACACCGTGTTTTTTGATTAATGAAAAAGCAGTTTCAGGGCTTGGATCAGTTCCTAAAACCACAGCACCACCCGAATAAAAAATGCCTAAAGAACCAGCCGAGCTCATTGAAAAGTTATGTGCCGCAGGTAAAACCATGAGTAAACGTGATGACTGAGTGAGACGACAGATTTTTGCGCTTTCGCGTACGCTATATAAATAGTCGTCATGGGTACGTGGAATTAGTTTAGGAACACCAGTACTTCCACCTGAAAGTTGTAAGAAAGCAACCTGATCTGCCGTAGTTGGCGAAATCACCTCATCTGAAATATGGGTTTCTTTTAATAGATCTTGAACCGCTACAAATTTATCGGCATTTCCAAGGACAAATACATGTTGTAAGCAAGGAGCAGTTTGCTGAAGCTTTTCGGCAAGCTCTCGGTAGTCAAATTTTTGTGCTCCAAAATCAGCACAGAAATAAGCTTTTGCTTGAGTTTGTTTAAAAAAATTACTAAGTTCTGCAAAGCGATGTGCAGGTAAAGACATTACAGGTAAAGCACCAAGCCGAATCAGTGCAAAAAATAAAATATAGAACTGATAGTGATTCGGCATTTGTACAACTGCTTTATCACCCGCTCTTAGTCCATATTGATATAGATGACTTGTACAGCAATCGACTAAATAATCAAACTCAGCGTAACTAACGGCTTTATCCCCATCGTATACCGCAATATTTTGCGGGTATTCTTGAGCACTTTCACGCAAGAAATCACTCAAGTTTTGTCCAAGCCAATAACCTTTTTTACGGTAAATCTCAGCAAACTCTGCTGGATATGGCACGGCGCCATCCAGATAAACCTGTGTTGTCATGTGTTTGGTCCTTGTATTGCCAATTGATTGGGTGAAATCTGGAATCCGTCCAGTACAGTACGAAATTTAGCGGCAGTTTCAGCATGTTCAGCTTGCGGACGAGAAGCTTCCACAATTCCTGCACCAGCAAATAAACGGGCAATATTCTGATAAATTCGGGCACAGCGAACAGTCACCGACCATTCACCATTACCTTGTTCATCTGCCCAGCCCATAGTCCCTGCAAATAATTCACGGTTAAATGGTTCAAGTTGCTGAATTAGTTCTTTCGCAATTGGACTAGGCTCCCCACAAATTGCAGGTGTTGGGTGCAAGCGTTCAATTAAGTCAAAAACATGTGTATCGGCTTTCTTAAGTTCGCCGGTAATATGGGATGCCAAGTGCCAAAGACGTTTGGTACGAATGAGGGATGGTTGTTTAGGTACTTTTAACTGCTTACAAAAAGGTGTGAGCTCATCGGCAATCATTTCGATGACGAGTGCATGCTCATGTTGATCTTTTTGTGAAGCCAGTAACGCTCTGGCATTATTTTGGTCTAGGGTTGGATCGTCATCACGAGCCAATGTGCCAGCAACCGGTTTACTGCAGATTTTTGTATTTTGCTTTGCAATTAAAAGTTCGGGGCTTGCACCGACAAACCATCCTTCACTTTGAGGATGCCTCGCGACTGCATAGTTATAGCCTTCGGGATTATGCTTAGCTAAGTTATAAAATAAGTCCGAGACGGGAATATTTTGTTCAAACTCAAGTTGTAAAATACGAGCAAGGACGGCTTTATCAAGTTTTTTTGCTTGCATTTGCTGAACTAAATACTCAACTTGCTGTTGGTAATGTTCACCTAAAGGGAAATAATCCGCCTTTTCTAAAGATAAAGAACCAAAATCAATATCGGATTGTGCATAGAGTACTTTCTGATAGATTTTTGCATTTTGCATGAGCATTAAATTGACATCGGCTGCCGAGCAAAATGGTAGTCCACCCATAATTTTGACGTCTTTATAACCGTCATTTATTGCAAGCTGTAATTGAGCTCGTGCTTCATCTAGCCAATCTTTTAAAAGGCTATTTTTTGTGACTTGAATATCTCGTAATTTTTGATGACTATTGATGGTGTATTCTGGCGTTGTGAAAATAAAACCTGCGTCATTTCCACAATTTAAAATTTCTTGTGCTAATGCAACGCGGCTTTCAGTAAAATTTTCTCGTTGGATAAAATACGGATGCTGTGCCGACATCTCGCAACTCCTTATCAGTTATTTTGTTGTAATGAATGAATGTTTAAACGCCTAAAGTGGCTCCTCCATCAACCACAATTTCTTGCATGGTAATTTGTGCAGCTTGATCAGAAAGTAAAAAGCTGACCGTATTCGCAATATCTTCAGGCTGGGCTAATTTTCTTAAGGGAATGCCTGTACGGTATTGGCTTAAATCTCCATCGATTACCGCAGGCGGAGGTGAATTATCTGTCCAGAGCTGCTGCTGCATTTGGGTTAACGTAGAGCCTGGTGAAACAATATTAAGCCTTACTTGGTGAGGTGCGATTTCAAGCGCAAGATTACGGCAGTAATGGCTCAATGCAGCTTTACTCGTTGCATACATGCCAAGTTGTATACGTGGCATCCGTGAGCTATTCGAGCTAATCGTGACAATACTTCCCTGCTTTTTTTCACAAAAATGCTTGGCCAGTTGTTGACTAATCGCAATAGGTGCCATGACATTTACTGCGAAAAGTGTTTGCCAGTCTTCTGTGTTTGCTTCAAGCATAGAACGCATAATCAAAACGCCTGCCGCATTCACTAAACCTGTCACGCTATATTTGTTTAAAATATTGTTAATGAGCTTTGCTGTTGTTTCTTGATCAGTAATATCTTGCTGAAAGCCTTGCCAACGCGATATTTCACGTTCTTCTAGCTTTTGAGTGATTTCCCATTGTTCTGGGTTTTCCTGTCGGTCGATGCCGATCACTTGATACCCTTGCTGCAATAATTTTTTTGCAATAGCAGCTCCAATACCTCTTGCAGCACCTGTGACTACGATGGTAGAGCTCATGTTTTACTCCAATTTGACTCGAATATTAAATTGCGCCACATAATTGCAAATAATTATCATTATTATCAAGTGCGATAAATATCAAACATAAGATTACAATCTAAATCAAGTTATTTATTAACCATAAACCTAATTTAAATTATTGTTTTTAAATAATATTAATAAAACCCATCTTTTTTTATTGATTATAATGATAATTGTTTTCATTTACTAATGAGAATCATTCTGATAATTTGACCGCGCTTTCTTGTCGAGATGGACTCAAAATGAAGCCATTTTCTCAACCCTTACATCCCCTATTTCAACAAATCAATGTTGGGAGTGAAGTCTGGTGGAATACCGTAAAAAAACTAGGTAGCCCGCTGGTCAACCTACAAAAAAATAAAGCGCTATGTACCTTTATTTGGCGTAGTTCTGAACTCAAAGAAAGCCTTTTTGTTTATATCGATATCTATTCACAAAGCCCTTCTATCTATCAAAAGTGGAATCGTTTTAGCCGTATAGCTGGGACAGATGTGTACTTTTTTGAAATAGAGTTGCCTCTAGCTTGGGCTGGTAGTTATGTTGTAGTTACTGCTAGTGAGGAAGCCCCAGAAACAGATTGTGCAGCAACGCGACGCGCATGGTGGCAAACCCAGCTTAAACAGAGTGCTCAAATTGATCCATTCAATCAACATCGGTTTTACACGGGACATCTGGCTCGATACATCAATCAAATTCAACTCGAAAGCACAAAATTTTTAATAGGCGATTACCCAATTACAAAGACATTTCAATGGTCAAGTCGCTTATGCCAGCAGGACTATTTAGTCGACGTTTTTATTAGTCATCAATCGACTCAAGAAGACTTACCACTTATCATTTTGCTTGATGGCCAACTCTGGAGCCGAGAGCTTTCGATTATTCCCGAAATTCAGCATTTGACTGATTCAAATAAGATTCGTCCAGCAGTTTATGTTTTTGTTCATAGTTTAAATAGTCAACAACGCCAACAAGATTATGGTTGTCATGATGCGTTTAGTCAGGCATTGGTTTATGAACTTATTGAAACGCTTCTAAAAGAATATTCCTTTATTTCTAAAATAGACATTACGTTATGCGGTCAAAGTTTAGGTGGATTATGCGCTTTACATAGCGCTTTGTTGTTCCCGACCATTTTTACTTCTCTGATTTTACAATCTGGATCTTATTGGTGGTCAGATTTTTCGAACAGCACGTTAGGTCAAAAATATAAAGGGAATATTTTAGAACTGCTTCAAAACCGATCTCATCCATTATCAAAAACAACTCAAATTTATATCAGTGCCGGCACGTATGAAACCGATATGCGGGACGATGCCCTACAGCTTTATCAACAATTGCAATCATTCAATCAAGTGAGCTTTCACAGTTTTTCAGGCGGACATGATGCCGTGAACTGGCGTATCGACTTGCTTAAGGCATTGCAAAAAATTCTTTCACTATAACCATTTGTTTCATCAAGGATAACAATATCATGAGCAACTTACAGGAAAACTATATTAATCCTTTCGATAACGAAAGTTTGTCTTTTCAGGTTTTAAAAAATCAACAAGGTGAGTTCAGTTTATGGCCTGCTCAACATCAAGTGCCGTCGGGGTGGGATGTTCAGCATGGACCGGATACACGGGCTTCGTGTATTGCATATGTGGAAAAACACTGGGTTGCGATTAACCCCTTTCAACAAGCGTAAAGGAGTATTGTCATGAATCAGGCATTAAATAATGAATTTACTCCGGACCTTTCTCAACCCGCTCGTTTTGCATTGGCCTCTACTCAGCTCGGTATTTTTCTTGCCGATCATTTAAGTTCAATTGAAGATTTATATACCATTGCGCATTGTTTGGAACTACCAAAAACTGTCGATATCCCAACGTTTAAAAAAGCAATTCAAATCGGCTTAAATGAAGCCGATACGGTCATTGCTTCATATTCATCTGAAGCGTCTCAACCATTTATTGAACTCAATAATCAAATTCAGTTTCAAATCGAAGAATTTGATTTTTGTCATTTAACGCCTAAAAAAGCTCAACAACGCTTATGGGACTGGATGCCATCAGACCGTCAATGTGCTAAATCACTTAAAGCTGGTGAATCTCAACTGTTTCGTCAGGTGCTATTTACGACGCATGATAAAGTGTATTGGTATCAACGTTATCACCACATCATGCTTGATGGGTTTAGCATGATTAACTTAACCAAACGTATTGTTGAGCTATATCAACAATTACAAGAAGGAAAAGAACTTTCAGTTTCTCCGTTCATTGGCGTCAATGATGTTATTTCGGAACGTCAAGCATATGAAAATAGCCATCAATTTAAAGTAGACCAAGCTTTTTGGAAAACTTACTGTGAAGATTTACCAAGTCCAGTTAGTTTAAGTACTCATCATTTAGCGGCAAAAACTACAGCAACATTTGTTAAGCATCAGCTGCGTTTTTCGCAAGGAATTTTAGAGCAAATTCAAGCTTTAGCTGTGCAATCCAAGCTAGCTTTAAATGACATGATGATGTCATTGTCATTACATTATATTTACAAAATGACCGATAAAGCCGAGTTGGTTAACGGTATTCCATTTATGCGCCGTTTAGGTTCAAAAGCGATTCGCTCAACCTTACCTACGGTAAATGTTCTACCTGTGAAGTTTAAAGTTGCTGAAAAAGACAGTTGGGTGAGCTTAGCTCAACATGTACAAAAGCAATTACGAGAAATTCGTCTGCATCAGAAATACGATGCAGAACAAATTTTAAGAGATTTAAATAGTATCGATATTCATGAACGAATGTACGGTCCTATTTTAAATTATAAAGCTTTTGATCAAGACTTGGTTGTAGATGGTGAAAATGTCAAAACACACCATATTTCTACAGGACCAATTGATGATTTTGAGTTTTCCTTTATTGTTCAAGATCATGAACTCATTATCGAACTACGTGCAGATTCGCAGCGTTATACACAAGATGAGCTATTTAACCACGGTCAACGCCTAACATTATTGCTCGAACAAGCCTTGATTCGTCCAGAACAGCCATGTAGCAATTTTAATATTACAACACCACAAGAGCTTGCTGCCCTGACCCAAAGTGGTATTGGTCCGCGTGTTAGTCACCCTAAACAATATAATAATGTTTTAGATATTTTTTATGAGCAGGTGAAAAAATATCCTGAACGTACCGCCATTGTGAGTGGTGAACGTCCAAACCTTCAGCATCTTAGTTTTGCTGAGCTTGCTGTAAAAGTGAATCAACTGACTCGTTTTTTACAAGAAAATGGAGCCAAAAAGCAAACTGTCATTGCTGGAGCTATTCCTCGTTCAATTGACTCAGTTGTGGTGATGTTATCCGTATTAAATTCTGGTGCGAGTTTCCTACCTCTCGATTTAGATTACCCAATCGATCGTATGCAGATGATGTGTGAAGATGCCAATCCATTATTTGTAATAACCACACAAGCACTTGCACAGCAATTGCCACAAAATATTCAGCAGTTATATCTCGATCAGGAAGATGTTCAAACACAAATTCGAAAGCAAGATGCGAGTGATATTGCTTCCGAAAATCGTAAATTTGATTTCCAAGATGTCGCGTATGTAATTTTTACCTCAGGAAGTACGGGTCGCCCTAAAGGAGTAATGAATACACATGGTTCTTTACTCAACCTCATTTTGTCGCATAAACCAACCATTTACTGGCCTGTATTAGAAGCGGTAAAAGAGCGTTTCCCTGACCGTCCGTTACGTGCAGCGCATACACACTCTTTCTCGTTTGACTCATCTTGGTTGCAAGTTTTCTGGATGTTATGGGGCCAAGAGCTACATATTTTTGATGAAAACATGCGTCGTGATGCATTTGGCTTAGTGCAAGAAATTCAACAACGACAAATCGATACACTCGATTTACCGCCATCTTTTTGTGCGCAAATGATGACGAATGGTTTATTTTCTGAAAATCAGCATCAACCAAGTCTTATTTTGATTGGTGGTGAAGCTGCACCGTTAGCTTTATGGCAACAGCTGAATGCTCAGCCAGAACTTTTTGCTCATAACTTGTATGGCCCAACAGAATATACGGTTGATACTTTCCGAGCAGAATTAAAGCAAACAGCTCGCCCTGTCATTGGTAACCCTATTGGTAATACACAGGCCTATGTACTAGATCGCCACTTGCAACGATGCCCGACTGGGGTTATTGGTGAGCTGTATATTTCTGGCTTTGGTATTGCCAATGGTTATTTAGGCCGAGCTGACTTAAGTGCTACCCGCTTTGTAGCGAATCCATTTGAACATGGACAGCGTATGTACCGTACGGGTGATTTAGTCCGCTGGAATAGTGCGGGTAAACTGGAGTTTATGGGGCGCTGTGATGACCAGATTAAAATTCGTGGTTATCGAGTTGAGATTGGTGAAGTTGAAAATGCGCTTTCGATTTTAGCCAATGTTGAAAGCGCAGTAGTCATTGCAGAACCGATTAATAACAGTCATCGTTTACTCGGTTATTGTGTGGTCAAAGACATTGAACTTGATGAAAAAACCAGTGAGCAATTAAGTCAGCAATATCTAAGTCAGTTACGTCAAAACTTACCTGAATATATGGTGCCTTCTGCCCTAACGGTTATGTCCGAATTTCCACGAAATGTAAGTGGCAAAGTCGATAAAAAAGCACTGCCAAAGCCTCAAATTCGTACCCATAGCCGAATGGCCGAAACGCCTGAACAACAGCTTTTATGTCAAATTACTGCATCTGTTCTTAAGCTTGACGCCATTGGGATTGATGACGACTTCTTTATGACAGGTGGCGATAGTATTTCGGCCATTATGCTTTGTACTCAATTACGCCAACGTGGTTACGGCTTAAGACCAAGTGATGTATTCCAATTTAAAACAGTCGCCGCTATGGCACTGCAACTCACCCGTTTAGATGAACAACAAGCGGCCGTTTCAAAACCTTTATTTTCAGCAGACCTAGAACAAAAGGTACAAGAAAAATATGGAAAAAACAGCACTATTTTACCTTTACTTCCTTTGCAAAAAGGCATGCTGTTCTTATCTCAAATAGAAAATCAATCGAACTATAATGCCTTTACTCGTCTTAGTTTAAATGGAGACATTGATCCGGTACGTTTACAGCAAGCGTTGATTACCGTATTAAAACGACACCCTCAATTAGGTGGGCATTTTGATAGTGAATTAGCTGAAGAACCTGTTTTTATCTATTCATTACATCCTACTCAAGCTTGGCCAGTTCAGTTTTGCTCAGTCACTCCCGATCTGCTTGAGCAAACAATTCAAGAAGCATTGCAGCAACCGATTCACCTCGACCAACCCTATGGCTTAATTCGGGCAACCCTAATTCAACATGCTCCAGAACATTCAGAATTATTGATTATGGTGCATCATCTGTTAACAGATGGTTGGTCAACTCCGCTGTTTTTACAAGACTTTATTAAAGCCTATCAGCAAACTAATCAACAATTGCCAGTGCTTGAATATAGTTATGAAACAGTGATTAAAGCTTTATCTGGACGTGACCATGAAACATCAAAAATAATATGGCAACGTGATTTAGCAGATTTACAGCCACTTATTTTATTTAATCAAGCACAGCAAGCTGTACAGGAAACTTCATATCGTTTAAGTGCTGAGTTGGGCGCAAAACTTCAGCACAAATTACGCCAGCAAGGCATCACGCTCAATGTTTTCATGCAAATGATTTGGGCAATGACTTTAAATATTTATGCTCACCGTGAAGATATTGTGTTTGGTACCCCTGTTTCTGGGCGTTCAGCACCTATCAATGGTTTAGAGCAGCAGATTGGATTGTTTTTAAATACGATTCCAGTACGTGTAAAGCTCAACATGCAGCAAACACTTTGGGAACAATTGACTCAGTTACAGCAATTACATGTTGAACATTTAGAACATGATGGTTTGGGTCTGGGTGCAATTCAGCAATTAGTGGGACAAGGCAATCTTTTCGATAGTTTGTTAGTCGTGGAAAACTACCCTGATAACCAGTATTTACAGCAAAAACTTGGTGATGCTGCGATTTCCAAACTCACAAATCGTGGTTATAGCCATTACCCGCTTGCTTTGTTAGTTATTCCTGATCATCAAATTGAGCTATTACTTGAGCAGCGTGGTGTAATTGATCAGCCAGAACATTTCTTAGAGCGAATGGTTCAATTGATTGAAATTGCATTAAATGAACCAGAGACTTCTCTAGCTCATTATCGCTTACAGTTGGCTGAAGAGCGCGATTTAATTCAGAAAACAAATCAAACCCAATACTATGTTCGTCAGAGCACGTTACAACAATTACTCAGAGAACAAGCTCGAATTACGCCTGAACAAACGGCGTTATCTGATGAAAATCATCAGCTCAGTTTTAATGAAGTGCGTATGCAAGTTTGTGCTTTAGCACAGCAATTGCAAAGAGCGGGTGTACAGGCTGGAGATATTGTTGCTGTTGCCTTGCCAAGATCAGTCAAACTGAGTATTGCGATTTTGGCAGTAATTGAAGTAGGTGCAGCTTATTTACCTATTGATTTACAACATCCGTCTGAACGCATCAAATTTATGTTGCAGGATGCTAAATCTAAACTTGTGATTGGTGAACAAAAAGATCTAGCTGCTATTGTTCACCCATCAATAGCTACCTTTGGTTTTAATGAATTGTTTGATAAAACAAAGGTTGATTTAAGTAGCTATAAAACGACAGTTATTACCCCACAGCATCCGGCCTATTTAATCTATACATCGGGTACAACAGGCCAGCCAAAAGGTGTCATGGTTTCTCACCAAGCCATTGTGAACCGTATTTTATGGATGCAATCAGAATATCCACTGTCAGCCAACGATACGATTTTGCAAAAAACGCCATGTACTTTCGATGTTTCAGTATGGGAGTTTTTCTGGTCATATTTAGTGGGTGCACGATTGGTTATGGCACCTGTAGATGCACACCGTGATCCATTGGCATTATTAAGCCTCATTCAAAAATATCAGGTAACAACTTTACATTTTGTACCTTCAATGTTGGCTGTTTTTGAAAATGCTGCTACCGAAATTTTGTCATCTGCTCAGCGTCAAAGTTTACCAATCCGCCGAGTATTCTGTAGTGGTGAGGCTTTGCCAACGGCTTTAGCAAAATCATTTACCGAACACTTTAGCTGTGAGCTACATAACTTATATGGCCCAACGGAAGCTGCGGTAGATGTGAGTTATATGGATGCAACACTAGGATTACACCCTGAAGAAAGTAGCGTTGCGATTGGTTATCCAGTCTGGAATACCCAGCTTTATATTTTAGATCAATACTTACGTCCTGTTCCTGTTGGAGTGGACGGTGAGCTTTATTTGGCAGGCCATCAACTCGCCATGGGTTATTTGCATCGACCAGACTTAACAGCATCACGTTTTGTGGCAAATCCATTCGCAGCAGGTCAACGCATGTATCGCACTGGTGATATTGCTCGATGGCATGCAGACGGCAGTATTCAATATGTGGGCCGTGCTGATGACCAGTTAAAGATACGTGGGCAACGTATTGAACTGGGTGAAACTGAACAGCAATTACGCTTAATCAGCGGTCTAGATGTGGTTGTACATCCTATTTCTTCTGAACAAAATAAAGCTGATGTTCAATTGGCCGCTTACTTACAAACAACAGCACCTATGGACATTGAACAGTTAAAGAAACAATTGGCGAAACAGCTTCCTGCATATATGGTGCCAACGCACTATATATTAGTTGAGCAATTCCCATTAAGTCATAATGGTAAGCTGGACCGTAAAGCGCTGCCACAACCACAACTTACTCATTCAGATACAGAAAAACGGTACGCCACCACTGCTTTTGAACATGAACTGACACGTATTTTCCAGCAAGTTTTAAACACCGATCAAAATATTGGCGTGAACGAAGACTTCTTTGCGATTGGTGGACATTCCATTTTGGTGATGAAGCTTGCAATTGAAATCCGAAAGGTATTCAAGCGGACCATTCCAATTGGCCAATTGATGAGTCATGTCACGATTCAACGTTTAGCAGCTTTACTTCTTACACAAGAACGTTTGGCAGAAGTTGAACAAACTGGCATGCAACCTATTTTGCCAATCCGCTCCGGCTCTGGGCATCCATTGTTCTGTTTCTACCCAGGTTCTGGTTCAGCATGGCAATATACAGTGCTGAATCGTTATTTGCATTCTGACTTACCAATTATTGGATTACAGTCACCTCGACCAGATGGCTTATTGGCAAATAGTACTGATATGGACGAACTGGTTGAAAAACAACTTGAGATTATTCGCAAGCAACAACCAACAGGACCTTATACGTTACTAGGTTATTCACTTGGCGGCACTGTGGCCTATGCCGTTGCAGCGAAGCTCACTGAACAAGGTGAAAAAGTTGATTATCTCGGCTTATTAGACACTTACCCTGCTGAAATTCATCAGTGGTTAGATTTGTCGGTAGAGGAAATGAATGCTGAAGCTGAACAAGAACAGCTTCAATTCTTCAATGATATTTTAGCCGATGCAGATACGGCATTAAATGAAGAAACCCGTCGTTTACAAGAGGATATTTTTGCAAACTATCGCGATGCCGTCCGTTTATTAAAACCGTATAAGATGCCGCACTTTGATGGTGAACTACACTTAGTTGTCGCTGAAAAAGACTTGCTGCCGTATATCCAACCAGAACAACAATGGTCACCTTTAGTTAAAAAACTCAATATTGTTCGACTAAGCGAAGCTGACCATACCGATATATTGTCTCCAGAGCAGCTTGAAACACTTGGCCCGATTTTAAACCGCATGATTTGTCAAGCGCGCGGTTTAGAGGAGCGTACACCATGAGTTTCAAATCTTTATTGACCGACTTTAGTCTTTTAAAACGTAATGCTCATTTTCGACATGTATTTATTGCCCGCACATTATCATTGTTAACGATTGGCATGTTAGTCGTGGCTATTCCCAAACAAGTCTACGACATCACGGGTAACTCGCTTAACGTTGCCGTTGCAATGGCTTTTGAAGGCATTGCCATGTTTATTGGTTTATTACTTGGTGGTTTGCTGTCAGATCGCAAAGACCGAAAATGGCTAATTTTATTGGCACGTGGTGTATGTGGGTTAGGCTTTGCTGGCCTCGCGATTAATGCCATGTTTGAGCATCCTTCGCTTTATACCATTTACTTTCTTTCAGCATGGGATGGTTTCTTTGGTGCACTCGGTGTAACGGCAATGATGGCGATCATGCCTATAATTGTAGGGCGCGAAAATATTGTACAAGCCCGTGCGATCAGTATGGTATCCGTACGTCTTGCAACCGTTATTTCACCAGCAATCGGCGGTATATTAATTGCTGCTAGTAGTGTTGCAACCGTGTATTGGGTCTCAACGGTGGGTACTTTACTTACTGTATTTTTATTAATGGAACTACCTGCGCTTAAACCGCAACATGTATCAAATGGCGAAAGTCCTCTTCGTCAATTAGTCCAAGGCTTTAAATTCGTCTTTAAAAATAAAGTAGTCGGCAGCACGATTTTAATAGGTACATTGCTTAGTTTTAGCAGTGCTATTCGAATTATTTTTCCGCAAATGGCAGATGAAATTTTTCACGGCGGTGCATTCGAACTCGGGCTTATGTATACGGCAGTGCCTTTAGGCTCGACTTTAGGAGCTTTACTCAGTGGCTGGACAACACGTTTACTCAGACCCGGCTTGGTCATGCTCTATACGTGCTTAGGTGTTTTTAGTTGCATGATTATGATTGGGCTTTCACCTTGGCTCATCGTGACTTTGCCCATTTTATGTGTTTTCGGATATTTGATGTCGATTGCCAATTTGCTTCAATACAGCATTGTGCAAGGACATACACCTGATGAATATTTAGGGCGTATTAATTCAATCTGGCTTGCACAAGATGCATTAGGCGATTCGATTGCCACTACAACTTTAGGTCTCTTAACTCGGTTTTTACCAATATCAGGAAGTATCCTCTTCTTTGGCATATTAAGCTTTGCAGTCGGTTTTATGTTCTTATTCAACTCTCAAGATATACGTGAAACAGGCTTCCAAGATCCTAAGTTACAAGAAAATTAAACTCTAAATAAGAAAGAAGGCAATTCGTTGCCTTCTTTTATTTTAAGAAGAATTTCGTGCCTGAAAAACCCAAGTCATAATATGGTCTTGTTCTATGGTCCAGCCACCGTCATAGCGTTCTAAGAGTTGGTAGCGCTGCTGAATTTCCGGCAAAAAATTTAGCGTTAATGTTTGATTTTCAAAATTAATATCGACTATAGATGCTTCCAAGAAATCAATATATTGCTTTGCAGTGGGATAAACCGCTTTATATAGGCTTTCTTTTACAGAGAAAATTAAGCTCACATAGCGGGCAAAATCAAAAAACTCAGCCGCTTTACTTTTCCATAAATCAAACTCAAATGGCGTTAAAATAAGATGTGCACTCTCTTGAGCAAATTCTGAGGTCACCCATTGCTCAATATCAATTCCCAAATAAATCGCATTGTTAGAGAGCGCAACAATTAACTTATTTTGTGAATGACTAATACTCCCCAAAACATGGGTTGGCCAAATGGGTAAATGTTCATGCATAGAGGTTATGGGCTGATCTAAACCGAAATGATGATTTAAAACTGCCTGAGCCAATACTCTGCCACATAAGTACTCATTTTTACGTTCGACACGCGCTTGAGCAATTTTTAGGGGATGCTCTAATTCTTGATCTATATGCAAATGCTGCGTTTTTGATAAATCTAGCCCATAACAAAATAGCTCTGATGTAAAAAAAATAGGGTTCGAAATTTCATAAATTGATGTACTGATTTGTTCAGGAATATATAGATAATGACCCACTGTATTCGACTTCAAAATAAATATTTTTAATGAGTAATCTCCTATCTTAACTTACTCACTGCAAATTTATAAATAATTATATTTATCATTTGATAATAATTATTATTTACCTATACTGTTGGGTAAATTTTGACTTTAATTTACTTATAAACATCGATTATGAAACTTATAGGAATTTTTTTGACCCTGTTGGGAGCGGTCAGTATCTATTGTAGTCATAGCAATCAAAATCTGTTGTCTCAACATCTTCCTCCTTTCTTTAAGTATATGGGTCTAGTGCTATTAGGCGTTGGATTTATTGCTCTCTTTGCAAGCTTACCAAAAGTGGTTGCCGCTTTTTGCTGGTTCATGCTCATCATTTTTGCGTGGTCTTTCCTCCCTTTTATGGCGCTTTTTAAACGGAAACTGATTTCATGAAAGTTAAAATTCAGTCTCCAATCCAGCCAGACTGGTGGAGTAAAACGTTTGCAGGTGGTGTTTTAGGTCTAAGTCTTTCTATCGCGATTGGGAATTTAATTGTTTTATTAGGCCAGCCTTATGTTGCCATGGATTTATTGGTGCAAGTGGGTATGTGGAGTGTTCCTTGGGTTTGGATGCCGATTATGTTTGGCAGTTATTTTTTCACGACCGGACGAAAAGCGATTATGTATTTATTGATTGCCAATGCCCTAGCGTATAGCTGTATTTTTGTATTGCGGGGTTAAACATGAAAGTACGTTCAGACATCATGAAATTAGCAAAAAGCATGCATACTTGGGTGGGTGTATGTGCTGGGATTTTGCTTTTTATCTGTTTCTTTGCTGGTGGGCTCAGCATGTTTCAGCACCATATTAGTAAATGGGCTACGCCAACACAGCAAGTTTTACCGAAAGTCTCACCCGACCAATATAATGAGCTTATTCAAAAAGTACAGACTGCCTATCCTGCTGCACAAAAGAACTTCACACTAAATTTATCGTCCAATGAATTTCACTATGCACCTATTACGTGGAGTGAACATGAACGTGGCGATGGTTTTAATGCTGCTCAGTCTACGTGGATGGCAAGCTTAGACGATAAAGGTCAGTTAATCGTTGCCCAAGAAAACTTATCTAAAGCAGGCTGGCTAATTGAACAGTTGCATGAAACAGCAGGCATACCGGGCATGACAGGCCATCACGGATTAGGTCTCTATGTGATGGGCGTGGTTTCAATTTTATATTTTCTTGCTCTGCTCTCAGGAGTGATCATACTTTTACCAACCTTGGTAAAGGATTATTTTGTTATTCGGCCTGGCAAAAATAAAAAGCGCTTTTGGCTAGATGCGCATAACGTGATTGGAATTACGAGCTTACCGTTCCACATCATTATTAGTATTAGCGTTATTGTCTTTGCTTTTCATGACCTTTTTTATGATGCGATTGGACAACTTGCACTCAAAGGACAGCCTGTTTTTCAGCGTTCTCCCCCAGCGCTGATTCAACCTAAACAAACGCACATTGATGTGCAGCAAATATTAGCTCAAGCTAAAAAAGTAGCACCTGAATATTCAGTTGACTATATCCAGTTCAGTGGCCTAGACAAACCTGAAAAAGCCAATGCACGAATTGCTCTCTATAGCTCAGATCAGATGTTGCGCGGTGCAAATCATGACTTTATGCGTATGAATCCATATGCAGTTGAGCACTTTAATCATAAAGGTATTAACACACAGACTGATGCTGGGAATAAGTTAATCAACGCCATGTTTAGCCTGCATTTTGGCAGTTTTGGTGGTACTGGCGTACGTTGGATTTATTTTGTTTTAGGTGTTGGTGGTGCCTTCTTATTTTATACGGGCAACATTCTTTGGGTTGAAACTCGTGCACGTAAGCAAAAGCGTGCTGAAGACCCTGTTCCTGTTCAACGTAAAGATGTGGTGTTCCTCGCGAACTTAACTATAGGCGCGTGCCTAGGGTGTGTTTTAGCTGTCGTAGGTACAATGTTGGCCAGTCGTTGGCTTTTCGCAGCGCTTAACATTGAAAGCATGAATCACCTTTTTATGTATGGTTATTATGCGATTTTCCTACTGACTTTGATTTATACCTTTGTGATTGGCTACGCGAAAGCTTTACCACAACTGCTATTAACTTTGGTTTTGGTATTATTTTCGATTCCGCTTACATCCCTTTTAGCCTACTTCATTCCTCAAAGTGGCTTATGGATACATGGCGGAGAAATCTTAGTAGTTGATTTCTTAGCTGTCATTTTTGCATTCGCTTTTTGGCGTTTTTATCAACAAGCCCAAGATCGCCGAAAATCTGCTCCAACTGGTAGTTTATGGGCTAGCTAACAACCATAAATCAACATGGCTGAAATAATGTGTGAAATATGAAAAATTATAAAATCCACATTGTTTCGGTCAGTTGTTTAATTTCTTGAATATCATGACTCACATAAATCATCGGAATTTTTATTTCCTCTTTTACTTTCTGAAAAAAAGGAATAATTTCAGCTTTATGGTTTGCATCCAGTGCTGATAACGGCTCATCAAGTAATAACAGCTTAGGTGAATATAACAATGCTCGACCTAGTGCCACGCGCTGTTTTTCCCCTCCTGAGAGTTTAATGGGCATACGTTGTAATAATTGCCCTAACTTTAATAACTCAATAATGTAATCTGCTTCAAAGTGACGTTCTTGTTGGGAAAGATGCTTAAGACCAAATAATAAGTTTTGCTTTACCGTTTTATGCGGAAAAAGCTGAGCATCTTGAAAAACCAATCCAACATGCCGCTTTTGGGTACTCAAGTTAATGTTTTGATCTGAATCAAACCATGTTTGGTCCTGTATCTTAATGAGTCCACTATGCGGTGTGTTCAACCCTGCAATGGCATGTAAAATCGATGTTTTACCTGAACCCGATGCACCAAATAGCCCAATAACAGAAGCATCCGACTGGAAATTAGGTTCAATATGAAATTGACCCATTTGTAGCTGAAAACGGCAATCAATCAACATAATTTTACCGCCCTAAACGCTTCTTTTGATAACGATGAAACCACTGGGCAAACCATAATGCCAGAAAAGCTACACTTAACGATAAAACAATAAGCCTTTGAATAGCGGCCTCGGTGTCGGGTTGTTGCATTAGGCTATACATGGCCAAAGGTAAAGTCCGTGTTTCATTAGAAATATTACCCACAAAGGTAATGGTTGCCCCAAACTCACCTAAACTGCGGCAAAAACATAAAATAGCACCAATTAAAATACCACTGCTAGCTAGAGGCAAAGTGACATGAAAAAAAGCCCCTAAAGATGAGGCACCTAATGTCTTTGCTGCCATTTCTAAACGCTGCTCGACCAGTTCAATCGCTAGACGAATCGATTGCACCAATAGCGGAAAACCCATCACTGCCGAAGCAAGAACAGCGCCTTTCCAGTTAAATGCAAAATCAATTCCAAGCGGTGCCAAATGTTGTCCAATAAAGCCGCGGCTCCCAAAAACTTGTAAAAGCAAATAACCAGGAACAACTGGCGGTAAAACCAAAGGTAAAAACACCAATGTTTCAATGAATGACTTGCCCCAGAACTCTTTACGTGCCAAAAACCATCCCACACAAATTGCAGGAATAATACTGACCACAAGACAACTTGCTGCAACCTTACAAGAAAGATACAGAACGCTGAGCTCTTCTGGGGTTAAAGAAAACATCATGGTTTAACTGGAACCAACACGCTAAAGCCATACTTTTTAAAGACAGCTTTGGCTGGGTTGCTTTGTAAAAACTGATAGAACTTTACTGAGTTTGAGTTCTTTTTAATCAACCCTACAGGATAAGTAATTGGCAAATGCGTATTTTCCGGAAATACGCCAGCTACCTTCACATCTTTGCTAATCGCTGCATCAGTTGCATAGACAATCCCAACCTGACATTCACCGCGTGCAACGAAATTTAATGCCGCCCGAACATCTTCTGTTTCAACTAACTTTGGCTCAATACGACTCCACCAACCTAAATTAGTAAAAGCTTGTTTAGCATATTTGCCTATAGGCACACTTTTGGTATCTCCTGTACAAATCTTGCCTTTAAATACTTTGTTTGGATCATTGGTTTTATCTAATTTTATGTTTAATGACTGCCCTTTTGGGATAATTAGCACCAAACGGTTGCCTAATAAATTTATACGGTCACTTGCTGCAACTAATTTTTTATTTTGCAGATAATCCATCCACTGGGTATCAGCAGAGATAAATACATCGGCTGGTGCCCCAGCTTCAATTTGTTTCGCTAATGTCGATGAGCCGGCATATGAAGTTTTAACTTCTACTTTATTTTGTTTTTCATAAATTTTTTCTAAATCGTTAATCGCATTCGTTAAGCTCGCTGCTGCATAAACGGTAACCGATTCAGCTTTGGTTGGAACATTAAAGACCAATCCTATGCTGAGGACTGAACAGACTAAAGCCAACTTTCTTATCTTCGTATCACTTACCATTATGTTTACCTTTTTGTCGTTTTTTGCAGCGATATATATCCAAGAATATAGCGCTACATAAAGATTATGAAAAGTATAATTCGTCAAATATAGATGATCGGAATGAAGGTAAATAGCGCAATTTGTATTTCAAACTTCATTTTTGGTGCACTCGGTAGTGAGGCTAACCGTTAAAGAGCACTATATAAAACTTATTTTCTTTTAAACTTTAGTGAATAATTTAATTGGTTTTATGATTATCCCTATGCCAAAAAACACATAGAGATAACCATAAAGATCAGTCGTTTATGCCAGCTACTTTTTTAGATACGCAATAAAAAACGCCTATCCAAAACCATCTTTTACGATAGTGCAGAATAGACGCCATTGTCTGTGTAACTGAAAATTGCAGCAGTGCTTTTTCAGCGTGCAATTTATATGAAGCAAAAGCTATACCACATTAAAAAACTCAGTCGCTATGAGAGTTTTTATTTAGCGTTTTAAATAGCTACTCATGATTTGATAATCATGTTCTAAGGCTTGTCGAGCATTGATTTCCATTTGGCGATAATGTTGTAAGACTTTCTGGCCCAAAGCTGTAACGGCCGCCCCACCACCATGTGTTCCGCCTGTTTGAGTTTCAACTAAAGCTGTTTCAAAGCACTGATTCATTGTATCGACCAATTGCCATGCACGGCGGTAGCTCATATTCATATATTTTGCAGCTTGTGAGATCGATCCAGTTCTTTCAATTGCTTCGAGTAAGTCTGCCTTACCTGGACCAAATGCAATGTTTTGCTCTAAAAGAATTCTAATTTGTAATTTTAAGTTTTGTTCTTTCATAGACTTAGTTCACAAAATCTCATTTTATGCTACTTAACATTATAAGGAACTTTAATAGGTTGAAATACATACAAATTTAAGTCTCTACTCTTTCTTAAAAAAGTTTGATTAAAAAATCAAAACTGCACAAAGTGGATAAAGTTCTGGAAAAAACGGATAGAGGCAAAGGCTTAATCGCGGTTCAATCAGTTAAAAGCTGATTGATTGGAGGATTGAGCAATGACCTCATCTAATTTAAAACAATGGAATGATTTTATAGATGGATGTATCGACTTCCGTCCTAATGATGGCGTGTTTCGTATTGCACGTAATATGTTTACTGAGCCTGAACTATTTGACTTGGAAATGGAACTTATTTTTGAAAAGGTTTGGATTTATGCATGCCACGAAAGTGAAATTCCAAACAATCATGATTTCCTAACCGTTCAAATTGGTCGTCAACCGATTATCGTGAGCCGTGATGGAAAAGGTGAATTACATGCCATGGTCAATGCTTGTGAACACCGCGGAGCGACTTTAACACGTGTTGCTAAAGGCAACCAATCTACATTTACTTGTCCATTCCATGCTTGGTGCTATAAGTCAGATGGTCGTTTGGTGAAAGTCAAAGCACCTGGTGAATATTGTGAAGATTTTGATAAATCAAGCCGTGGTTTAAAACAAGGCCGTATTGCCAGCTATCGTGGATTTGTATTTGTAAGCCTTGATACTCAAGCAACAGATTCACTAGAAGACTTTTTGGGCGATGTAAAATTGTTTCTTGATTTAATGATCAACCAATCGCCAACAGGTGAACTCGAAGTACTTCAAGGCAAGTCATCTTATACTTTTGCAGGTAACTGGAAGCTACAAAATGAAAATGGCTTAGATGGTTACCATGTCAGCACTGTTCACTATAACTATGTCTCTACAGTCCAACACCGTCAACAAGTGAATGCATCAAAAGGTGAAGAACTCGATACGCTTGACTACAGCAAGTTAGGTGCCGGTGACTCAGAAACTGACGATGGATGGTTTAGTTTTAAGAATGGCCATAGTGTTTTATTTAGTGACATGCCAAATCCAACAGTTCGTCCGGGCTACAGTACAGTTATGCCATATATGGTTGAAAAATATGGCGAAAAATATGCAGAATGGGCAATGCACCGTTTAAGAAACTTGAACTTATACCCTAGCCTATTCTTCATGGATCAAATTAGTTCACAGCTTCGTATTGTTCGTCCTGTGGCATGGAATAAAACTGAAGTCATCAGCCAATGTATTGGCGTTAAAGGTGAATCTGCAGAAGCACGCCGTAACCGTATTCGCCAGTTTGAAGATTTCTTTAACGTATCAGGACTTGGTACACCAGACGATTTAGTCGAATTCCGTGAACAGCAAAAAGGTTTTCAAGCGCGTCTTGAACGTTGGAGCGATATTTCTCGTGGCTGTCAGTCCTGGGAATACGGTGCAACTAAAAACTCACAAGACTTAGGCATTCAACCCGTCATTACTGGCCGTGAATTTACCCATGAAGGACTCTATGTAAACCAGCATGGACACTGGCAACGTCTAATGCTTGATGGCTTAAACAAGAAAGCATTGAAAATGCAAGATATTACTTTTGAAAACAATGCCGTAATGGATGAGGTGTAACCATGTCACAAGAACTACATTTTGCTGTATCTCAGTTTTTGTACAAAAAAGCAGAACTTTGCGATGCTTATGACTGGGATGCCTATCTAGAGCTTTACGATGAAGATAGTAAATATCATATCCCACAGTGGATTGATGACCATAACTATGTTCAAGATCCAAATCAGGGCTTGTCTTATATTTATTATGCGGACCGTACTGGACTCGAAGACCGTGTATTCCGTATTCGTACCGGAAAAGCTGCGTCTGCAACTCCGTTACCACGTACGTTGCACAGCATAAACAACATTCGAGTTAAAACATTGGATGATGGATTAATTGAAGCAAAAGTTGCATGGCAAACGCTGTATAACCGTCAAGGTTTAGAAGGCTGTTTTTACGGACACGCTACTTATCTTTTACGCCAAACAGCAGATGGTTTCCGCATTAGTCGTCAGCACAGCATTTTGCTGAATGACAAAATTGATTCCGTTTTAGACTTCTATCACGTTTAAGGGGAATGAAAATGGGACATTCAGTTGCACTTAACTTTGCCGATGGCAAAACCTTTTTCATTTCGGTAAATAACGACGAATTGTTGCTTGATGCAGCAGTTCGTCAAGGAATTAACCTACCGCTAGACTGCCGTGAAGGTGTTTGTGGTACCTGTCAGGGTCAGTGTGAAACTGGTATTTATGAACAAGAATATGTTGATGAAGATGCATTAAGTGAACGTGATTTGGCTGAGCGCAAAATGTTAGCTTGCCAGACGCGTGTGAAATCAGATGCAGCTTTTTATTTCGATCATGATTCTGCGATCTGTAACGCTGGTGATACTTTAAAAATTGAAACCAAAGTGACTGCGGTTGAGCTGGTTTCTGAAACAACAGCAATTTTGCATCTTGATGCGAGCAGTCATGCTGCACAACTTCAGTTTTTGCCAGGTCAATATGCTCGTTTGCAAATTCCAGATACTGAAGACTGGCGTTCTTATTCTTTTGCAAATAGACCAAACGCAACCAATCAATTACAGTTTTTAATTCGTCTCTTGCCAGACGGCGTCATGAGTAATTACTTGCGTGATCGTTGTCAGGTAGGACAAAGCTTAATTATTGAAGCACCGCTTGGCAGTTTCTATTTACGTGAAGTAGAGCGACCACTGGTTTTTGTAGCAGGTGGAACAGGTTTATCTGCATTTTTAGGTATGCTTGATAACTTGGTTGATCAGCCTAACTCACCTGCCGTTCAGTTGTATTACGGCGTAAATAATGAAACCGATTTATGTGAACAACAACGTTTACATGCCTATGCTGAACAGCTACCCAACTTTAGTTATCACCCGATTGTGACTAAGGCAACGGAAGCTTGGCAAGGTAAAGCAGGCTATATTCACGAGCACTTAAATAAAGATCAACTGGCCGAGCAGGCTTTTGATATGTATTTATGTGGCCCACCACCAATGATTGAAGCCGTTAAAAATTGGTTGGATGAGCAAGCTTTGCAAAACTATCGTATTTATAGCGAGAAGTTTTTACAAAGCAATACCTCACGTTAAAAGTATAAATAGCTTAAAAACTACTAAACCTGAAATGATTCAATATACTCTGCAAGGGGTATATTGAATTTTTGCATTTAAATTAAAAGTTTTTATATATCAATAATATAAAATAATTAATTCCGACAAAATAAATTGACCAGCTCACTCGGATTTGCTATAAATTTTGATAGATCTTAAGGAATAAGATCATGATGAGATTAAGTTATAGCACCTTTTATATCCTCCTATTCTATTTCTCGAATGTATTAAATTGATGGACAAAATCCAACGTAAAAATTTGAGAAAATCATATTAATTAGCGGTTAAATTGGTCTGTATTTTGCTTATATCTCATTGTAATTTGCGAGTAACTTATTTTTTTTAAGTGCCGTATTTACGTGTTGCAAAGCTAAGGCTTCATACATTTTGCACAGTAAATACAGGAGTGAGCCAAAAGGGATAAATATGAACCAAGCCAACTCCCCAGAACTCAGTGGGCGCCATTTTCAAAATGAGTCTATCTTTACCAATCATAATCTGGTGTTTGATCACCACGATTTAAGCGAAACCTGCCGAAATGTAGGTCAAATTTTTAAACCGCATGATCTTAAAATCTCTCAACAGAAGCGAGATTTCAGTGCAACCATGCACCATGTTAAAACAGGTGCATTGTCTATTAGTCGTTTGGAATATGGTGCGGACGTCATTATTGAACCAGATCACCTTGATAACTTTTACTTAATTCAAATTCCAACTCAAGGCTATGCAGAAATCGAGTTTGGTTCACAAAAGTTTATTTCTTATTCTCAAGTTGCTTCTCTTATTTCTCCACAGCAATCTTTACGTATGCGCTGGCACGCGAACTCACCACAGCTCATTCTAAAAGTTTCAAAGGATGATTTTACTTACCATTGCCGTCAACACATTGCTGATTCAGAAAATAATTTACTCGTTTTTGACCCAAAATTAGACTTTTCTACACAAAGTGGAGGCTACTTCTTACAGCTCGTTAGAACACTGATGGATGCTTTAGCCTGTGATCAACACCCGCTTCATCATCCTTTAGCCTTTAAACAGTTTGAGTCGAATCTATTCAATGCACTCATTTATGGTCAGCCCAACAATGCATTACATAAGCTTGATCAGCATAAAGAAAAAACAGTCTCTCCTTATTTCGTAAAGCGTACAGAAGCCTATATTAAAGAACATTTACATGAGCCGCTTAATGTCGAAATTTTGGCTGAACATGCTGGCGTGAGTGTGAGAACGTTATTTACTGGTTTTAAAAACTATTTGGGGACAACCCCAATGTCTTATTTAAAAGAATTACGTTTTGAACAAGCCCATTTAGAGCTGATGCACAATGAAAATCTATCGGTCACTGACGTTGCATTTAAATGGGGATTTAGCCATTTAGGCCGTTTTTCTCAAGAGTATAAACGCCGTTATGGTGAATTACCTTCTTCTACCCGCCGTTCTGGTCACATTGAAGGTTCAGGCTTAATTACTTCAATTTTTTCATAAACTAAAAATAGATAAAAGCCTTTTATATTTTAGATATAAAAGGCTTTTTTATAAATTGTTTATAGATTAGAAATGGTGAACATAACGAACTTGTAGTCGTGTTCCCTCTGGGCGGTTTTCAGCATCTTGCTCAAAATAAGCATTTGCAACCAAGTGATCATTTTTAGAAAAACTATACATCGCACCCGGACCAATCGCCCAGACTTGTTCACGTCGACCTTTGGCTTTTTCACCATCAACTTCAGTATCTGTCACTTGTTTTAGCCAGTAGCCATTTAGTCCTAAACGGAACTGTTCGGTAATGGCATAGTCTGTTGCAAAGTTTGCATGAATTGCTTGCCCAGCTTGTATATCATTTGCTCCAGCAAACGCATAGCTTGGGTCATTATTTTTAAAGTTATAGAGATAATGGATGCGTGTTGAAGCAGTCCATTTGGGATTAAACCAATATGTGGCAGCCCAATAAGGATCAAATGAAACAGCATTATTACTTGGGTTAATATCTTTTTGTTGGTCGTATTCGCCAGTAGGTAAATTCACTTGAAACTCAAAACGATGTACAAACCTCGGTCCTTGTGCGCCCATGACTGGATCGAACTGAATAAAAGGTCCGATCATGATGTCCCCAAAGCCACTTTGGGCCTTAATAGCAGTATTATTTAAGCCATCATCCATGTCCATTTTGCTGACAAAAGGAATTAAAAAATTCATACCTAGGCTGGCTTTATCTTTTACTCGGACATTCGATAAATAACTAATCTGTTCAACCAATACTTGATAATTTAAATCTGTTTTAGGTAAACCTAAATTTTGTCCATTGGCATCGACCAGTTTATTGCTATCGTAATTTTGAAAATAGGTTTGAGCATACCAGCCGGGCCCTGCGGGTAATCCACCGTCGAGAAAGCTGGTCATACCTAAGTTTACGGTCGGTAAATCGTAGGCATGAGAAACTAATGGCAAACCCAACAATGTCCCTGCTAAAAAGCCATGTTTAATTAAAGTGCTTTTCATCTTCTTATTTCCTATAAAAAATCACGACCGGATTGATCGTGATTATGGTGAATTAACCTGCTAATTCTGGATGCTCAGCGGCAATCCGATACTTTCCTGCGTGGAATACCAATGGTTCACCTTGGCGCTGTTGGTATTGTTCAATTTGACCAATAAAAATCAGGTGATCTCCGCCTTCATATTGATTTACATTGCGGCAAACCAAGGTTGCGAGTGCATCGGATAAAATTGGAACGCCTGCATTGCATTGTTGATGGGCAATGCCTGCAAATTTGTCTTCGGCACCTCGAGCAAAATGCCCAGAAAGTTGATGATGCTCTTGCGCTAACATGTGAATGGCAAAATATTCAGCTTCTACAAAATCAGGCAAACTTGGCGCCGTTTTTGAAAGGCTCCACAAAATTAATGGCGGGTCTAACGACAGAGATGAAAAGGAATTGGCTGTCATTCCTATTTTTCGACCATCTTTACCACGAGTGGTAATCACGGTAACGCCAGTTGCAAACTGACCAAGCAAATTACGAATTTCTCTTGGGTTTTCGGCATTAATCGTTTGTAAAGCTAAAGTTTCAATTGTGTCCATTTTCATATCTCCCTTTGATATTTTGGCCTTAAGCGACTTTTGCTGCGGTTTTTGAGGCCAAGAATGCCTGAGCTTGATCTGCATCAAACCACCACGGAGCAAAGGCGCGCGGGTCATCAAAGTTATTGGCCATAATTGAAGCAATGCTTTGGTTTTGGCTTGCGGCTGCTAATAGTTCAACAACATGTGGCTGCGGTGGTACTAACAGGCTATTGGTCCAAGCCACGACTTTTTCTGCATAAGCCCAATAGCGTTCAAAAGTTTGAACCATCCATTGTTCGCTAAAGCTTTGATTATCATTGGCTAAAATGGCATCAAAATAGATCTTGCTACACTTAGCCGCATTGTTTGAGCCTTGACCGGTAATTGGATCATTGACCACTAAGGCATCTGCCATGCCAAAAATCTTTTTGCCAGACGGTAAGGTTAAAACGGGCTTGCGTACCGTCGGCGGGAAACGCCCTGCCAAATAACCGCCAGCATCGGTTAATTCAACATTTGCGCAGCGTTCATATTCCCAAGGCACAAATTTCTTAAGTAGGTTCAAGCTGCACTGCAAATGCTGTTCAGGTGTCTTCACATCTTGCCAGCAATCCATTGGCCCATTTGGAATACCTTCAAATACCATAATGTCGCAGGGTCCATTGATGGTCAGTGCCGGAAATGAAAAGTATTCCCCGACTTCAGGAATAATGTTAAAAGTCACACGTGAATAAGGTGAAATTGGCTTCATATTTTTGACGTAGGTCAAAGCCAAAGCGCGCTGCGGTTTATCAAAAACACTTCGTACATCATCACGTTCAAACTGTTTAACAACTTCACCTTTACCAGCGGCGAGCAATACAAGCTCGTAGTCGTTTGCGAGTTGTTCTAACTCTTCTATTCCTACATCTTGAATCACCAATCGACCGCCACGGCGTTCAAATTCTTTCATCCAATATGGCATTTTGACGCGTTGATCGACCGATTGAGCGTAGCGCTCAAGACGAGCGCTCCATTCAAATGCTTTACTACCATTTTCAGGGTTAACTAAAGCTAGCCCAATGCCTTCTACCGCTGGACATTGTTCTTCCCAAAAATTTAAATCTAAGTCACGTTCAGCTTGTAAAGCGGTATGAAACATACACTGGCTTGACATAACTTTACCTTGACGGATTTCATCGGCAGTACGGTTGGTAATCATGGTCACGTCATAGCCTGTATCTAATAAACCCAAACCAAGCTGTAAACCAGACTGTCCTGCTCCAACAATTGCAATACGGCGCATAATATTCTCCATAATTTTCTAAATGTGCTTTTAAAACGCTGTGCTATTCGGCTAAACGTGGAATAGCGGGCTGTGATCCTTCAGGGCCCATCACTGAATATCCGCCATCGACCGCATAATCTGCTCCGGTGACAAAACTCGCAGCGGGTGACAATAAAAACAAAACAACATTGGCGACTTCTTCGGGATGACCCAATCGACCTAGTAAGTGATAATCGGCTGCCACGCTATCGGCCTTTTCGCGGTTATTACCGCTGACTTCTGCAATGACTCGAGACCATGTCCAACCCGGAGAAACTGAATTGACGCGAATACCATCGGTAGCAAAATCCATTGCCATGCTTTGTGTGAGTTGACGTATCGCGGCTTTAGACACTGGATATAACCAGCGCCCTGTTTGTGCCACTTTGGCCGAGATTGAAGTAAAATTAACGATTGAACCTTGCTGCTTTTTTAGGTCATTGTATAAAGCACGGCTCAGCTCAACGGTAGAGACCAAATTAAGATCTAGTGCTTGTAACCAATCCTGACGTGAAGATTTAAAACCGTCATCTAAGTAGGTACATGCCAGATTGACCAAGTAACTCACTTCACCTAAATGTTGGTGAATATCCGCCACAGCTTGTTGAATAGCCGCATCGCTGGTTAAATCGGTTTGAATAAACATCACGTCATGGTTAAAGCTTTCGGCAATCGCCTTACCTTTGGCATCAATATCTAAGATAGCGACATGAGCACCTGCACTCACCAAGGCTTGTACAACAGCTTTACCAATGAGTGTTGCACCGCCGCTCACCACAGCGACTTTTCCTCTTAAATTTATATTCATTGCAAATACTCCTTAACTGACTGGCTTACCTTCACTACTTGACCAAGATGGCATCAACGTATTGGAAGGAAGATCTTCATCAAGAAGTTTTCGCGCTGTCTCGACACCTGCAACTGGTAAGCCCGTTGGATCTAATAAACCAATTTGAACGAGTACCGACGCTTGGTCCCAGTAAATATGCTCATGGCACAACTTTGACCCTCTAAACTGGATCACACCTAACATTGGAATTTCGACATATTTACCAGTCGGTTTTACACCCGGTAATAACCAGTCAATTTCAGCATCGTGGGTAAAGCTCATAATGAACTCGTCTACCACTTGCGTTGAGCCAACCGTACGAGAGATCGAAGTGATCTTCATATGTTTTGGGTTTTGATGAACAAAGTGATACTGATAAAAACGAGCAAGCTGGCTTTGGCCTACCCCACCAGTTAACGTTGGAATATGGTTGACATAAGGTTCTGCGACCATTGTTGCCATAGTTGCGGGGACGTCACGTGTATCGAACTCATGACGAATATGTTCTTCCCATAGTGTAACTAAGTCATATTTCGGGCCAATCGTTTCATGTAGAGCTGTTACTGTACGTTCGTGAGCAAAGCGTGCTGAAGGTTTGTGGTAATGGTTGCTTTTTGGTCGTGCAAAGGCATGATCAACACCTTCGTAAACATAAGCTTGTACATTTGAATATTGGTTAACTGCATCGACAATCGCTTGTCTCGCATCTGGCGGTGTAAATTGGTCCAGTTCTGCAATATGTAAAACCAAACGTCCTTTTACGTTGGCTAACTCATCTAACGCTTTTTCAATGCCTACACCGTAATAACCTACGGCACATGCCACTTCCGAAAGTCGACAGCCTGCCAAATAAGCTAGCTTTCCACCTAAACAATAGCCAACCACGCCGAGACCTGTAGAGGTATCACATTCTGGTCGTGTCTTTAAAAAAGCTAAGCTGTCTTGAATATCTTCAACACCGAGGTTTTCGTCATATTGCTGATAAAGTTCAAAAGCTTTTTGAAAATCATCTGGTGTATAACCGAGTTCAATATTAGGTGCTACACGCCAAAATAGATCAGGAACTAAAACGGTATAGCCTTCTTCTGCAAGAAAATCTGCCTTTTCCCGCATTGCTGCATTCACCCCAAAGATTTCCTGACAAAGCACCACACCCGGTCCTTTTCCTGTTTCTGGTGTCGCTAGATATGCACTGAACTGCTTTCCAGATGCAGTTTTAATTTGAATGGTTTGACCAGCCATAGTGTCAACTCCTGACATTGTTATGGCTTTATCTTCTATCCGAATTTTTTTTTAGACTGTCCAAAAGCTGCAAGCACTATCCAATCTCTGCGCAATTATCAAAAACAATCAAACTGGATAAAAAATTAAAAACAAAGAAATATCTATATTTCAAAAGTTTAAATTAAAAAATTAAATTAATGCTTTTTATCTAATTTGGAAAAAATGGATGAAGATTAGGACTTATTGGATAGTGACGATTGGCTAAAAATAGTTCAATCAAAGATACAGGTTTTGTAACGAATACATTGAATTACTCAGGGAATTAAATAATTTTAAGAAGGAATACATATGAAAACGATAGATGCAAACACGATTATCAACCGCGAAAAACTGTCTCCCTTACAGTGGATGGTTTTTATCCTAGGCTTTTTTGTCTTTTTCTGTGATGGTCTAGACACAGGAATTATTGGTTTTGTTGCTCCGGCATTACTAGATGACTGGGGAATTACCAAGCCTCAACTTGCACCAGTTTTAAGTGCAGCCTTAGTTGGCATGTCAATTGGTGCAATCATTTCGGGACCCTTAGCCGATAAATTTGGCCGTAAAGGTGTTATTGTTTTTACAAGCCTTTTGTTTTCCATATTTACCATTTTGTGTGGCTTTGCCAATTCAACTCAAGACTTAATGATTTATCGCTTTATTACAGGTGTAGGTCTAGGCGCGGCCATGCCAAACATCAGTACCATTGTCTCAGAATATATGCCTGTAAAACGTAAAGCATTTCTTACAGGTCTTGCTGGCTGTGGATTTATGCTGGGTATTTCTTGCGGCGGTGTATTGTCAGCTTATCTATTAGAAAGTTATGGCTGGGCTAAGGTGATTATTATTGGCGGAAGCATTCCCCTAATTCTAGTGGTTGCTTTATTGCTTAAATTACCTGAATCAACTCAATACTTAATTACACGTCATCAACAAGACAAAGCTCAGCGTATTTTAGAAAATATTCAAGGCCATTCTTTTCAAGAGCCGGTAAAACTTGTTTTAACTCAAGCAGAAACTGCATCAGATGAAAATCCGGTTAAAATCGTTTTAGGTAAATACCTGTGGGGTTCAAGCATGCTTTGGCTCTGCTGCTTTACTAGTCTTTTGGTGTTCTATCTTTTAACAAGCTGGATGCCAACAATTTTAAAAACAGCTGGTTTCAGTACCCAACAGTTTAGTTTAATTGCCGCGATTTTCCCTTTTGGTGGTGTAATTGGTGCAACCATTATGGGATGGTACATGGATAAACTGAACCCAACTACAGTGATTAAATATTCATATCTAATTGCCTTCGCCCTATTTATTGTTGCAGGTCTAGTAAGCTCAAATATTTTCTTGTTAGGTCTTACTATCTTCTTAATTGGTGCTTTACTCGCAGGTGCTCAGTCTTCATTACTGCCACTTGCAGCTATGTTCTATCCAGCAGTGTGCCGTGCAGTTGGTGTTTCATGGATGCATGGTATTGGTCGTATTGGTGCAATTTTAGGTGCTTTCTTTGGCTCGCTCATTTTCACTTTCAACCTAAGCTTAAGCGGTATTTTCTTTATTCTCGCGCTACCAACATTCATCTCATTTATTGCACTTAGCCTGAAAGTGATTTATGAGAAATCTAAAAACAAACAAGTGTTAAAGCTCGAAGAAAGTCTATAAATATTAATCAATAAATAAAAAACTGATTTAGGCAACTAAATCAGTTTTTTATTGGGAAAATTAAATATCAGAAAATTTTGCCTTTGGTCTCACTTGGATTTTCGCCGAACTCTTCACGATATTCTTGAGAAAAACGACTTAAATGGTTAAAGCCCCAGTCATAGGCAAGCTTTGAAATAGAAACCTTTCTATCTGCACCTGTGGTGCTCAGGATTTTGTAAATTTGTTGGAGGCGATATTTTTTTAAATACGACATTGGGCTGGTGCCGTAGTATTGTTGAAATTCATCATACAATTTTGATTTTGAAACCCCAGCCAGACGCTGCAAGTCTTCTGCACAGATTTCTTCATGAGCATGTTCAATAATAAAATTACGAACCTTACGGATATAAGCTGGCTCATCTTGATGTGAAAGTGACTTTAAGGCTTCAGAGTAGTTGTTTTCTTGAGATAATAGTAAGGCTTTAATTACAAAATTTTCATAGTCCTCAGATAACATTTGTAAACCATAAAAATTGCTATATTGCGATTTTAGCTGTAAAAAATTCTGAATATTCTTCCACCACGCTCCAATCAGTTGCTCAGAGTCTAAGTGCATTTCAGGGTTAAAAATGATAGGCGTTTCTATAGGTTTATTGAGTAGATCTGCAAGGACAATCTGCATACTTCGCTCAGGAATAACCACCTGAAATTTTCTACAGTCTTTATCGATAATCAAATCTTGCTGATCGTTATTTGAAACAATGAGGCCTCTGTTTTCATCAGATTGATAATGAGCACCACGAATGTTGAGAGCTTGTCGACCTTGTATAGGCAAACTAATGCTATAAGCTTTTAAATTTGAGATGTTGATGGCAACGTTTGCACCATAACTGATTGTTCCGATCGCCATTTTTTTATTAGGCAAACGCATTCCGTCATAGTGAAAATCGAGAGTGTCTTTGTAAATTGTATCTAGACGGTGTTCACCACAAATCGTGGACATCAAATTCTGCGCAAATTCTGCTTTGCGTGAATAATGATTGAGTTCCATCTGTTGGCTGAGTGATATCATATCCTTTTCACCTAGCTAAAACTTATTGCTAAAAAAGCAACTTGTATGCCAATTAATATCCTTTAATTGACGAGTTTTCCTGAAAATATCGAATCAAGAAAGAGAGTAAAGATTACTTTCTCATACTCTATTAGATTTTAAAAATGGAAATAAGTTAAATACCTTAAAAGTATAATTTCATACCTTAACAAACTTATTTTATTAGATTTTTATCAAAAATATCTTAGAGATAAATCATAATCTTGAACAGCAGACTATCGTAAATTTTTAATGAATAAAAAAACCGCCTATTTTAAATAAGCGGCTTTTATAAAATACTTAAATTATTGAGCGGTGTAACCACCATCCATAACAACAGCTTGGCCTGTTACCCCACCTGCTTTGCTACTCGCAAGGAAAATTGCATAATCAGCAATTTCTTCAACAGATAACAAACGTTTTTGAGGAACCATTGCCAAGATAACATCTTCAAGTGCGCTGTCTAAACTTACATTACGCGTTTTAGCCAAATCTGCGATTTGCCCACGAACCAGTGGTGTATCTACGTACCCCGGACATAAAGCATTTACCGTAATGCCATCACGCGCACATTCTAATGCCGCAACTTTTGTTAGGCCAATTACGCCATGTTTAGTACTGTTATAACCTGCCTTTCCGGCGAAACCAATTAGGCCATTAATTGAAGCCATATTAATAATACGGCCATATTTCTGAGCTTTCATGATTGGAAAAACATGTTTAATACCAATAAACGCTCCAGTTAACATGACCTGAACTAACTTTTGAAAAACAGCCGTTGGAAACTCTTCAATAGATGAAACGTGTTGGAAACCAGCATTATTAATTAAGATATCAACCGTACCAAAGGTCTTTTGAGTGAGCTCAATTGCTTGTTTATAAGCATCTTCATCGGTCACATCACATGGTGCAGATAATGCATCAAAACCTTGTTCTTTAAGTGAGTTCGCCGTTTCTTGACACTTTTCAGCATTCATATCAGAAATAACAACTTTGGCACCTTCTTGAGCAAATTTCTTAGCAATCTCTAGACCGATACCACTTGCAGAACCTGTAATAAAAGCGACCTTACCGTCTAAAAGTTTTGTCATTTATTTACTCCTTAATACTTATAACGCGCTGATTTAAACAATACCCGTTACGGTAAAGACCGTAATCACCACAAATACCGCTAACGTTTTAATTACCGTGACTGCAAAAATATCTTTATAAGATTGTTTATGGGTTAAACCTGTAACAGCGAGTAAAGTAATAACAGCACCATTATGCGGAAGCGTATCCATACCACCCGATGCCATCGCAACCACACGGTGCATAACTTCTGGTGGAATACCGGCGGCTAAAATCGCGGCGTTATAATGTTCAGCCATTGCACTTAAAGCGATACTCATACCACCAGAAGCTGAACCGGTAATACCCGCTAAAACGGTTGTGGTCACAGCCCCATTCACTAAAGGATTTGTAAAGGTACTGCTCATTGCATGGCTAATCAGAGCAAAGCCTGGTAATGACGCAATAATTGCCCCGAAACCATACTCAGAAGCTGTATTCATCACCGCTAAAAGTGAGCCACCAATACTGGCATTAATGCCCTCTTTGAAATTCGTCACTACACGCTGATAATCAAATAAAATTGCAGAAATAATCCCGACAATAAGTGCAAGGCCTACTGCCCAGATCGCACCAGTTTTCGCAACATCTACGGTGTAATCCGCTAGACCGACAGTGGCAAAATCAAAACCATTTGGATACCACTCTTTGATTGCTTTAGACAAATATTTGTTCATTACAGCAACAAGAATAAGAGGTACAAAAGCAAAGAACTGACGCGCCGTACTTCCATTATTTTGCAAGTTCATATCGGCTTCAATTTCTTGAGACGAGGTATTGTCTACTCCAAAGCCAGAGTAGCCTTCACCTGCTTTTGCAGCAGCGCGGCGACGCCATTCCAAGTAAGCCAAACCCATACATAAAACAAAAATGGCACCAATAATTCCTAAAAATGGTGCGGCATAAATATTGGTGCCAAAGAATGTGGTTGGAATTACGTTTTGGATTTGTGGCGTACCCGGCAATGCATCCATGGTAAAGGTAAATGCACCAAGGGCAATGGTTCCCGGAATTAAGCGTTTTGGAATATTCGCTTGTCTAAATAGCTGGTTTGCAAATGGATAAATGGCAAATACAGCAACAAAAAGACTCACACCGCTATAGGTTAAAATTGCACCTAAAAGTACAACAGTTAAAATTGCTTTTTTTGCCCCAATCCATCTCACAATGGTTCGAGCAATAGACTCAGCAATTCCTGACATTTCAACAACTTTACCGAAAATTGCCCCCAGCAAAAATACAAGAAAGTAATCTTTAATAAAGTTCACCATTTTGGGCATAAATACACCCGAATAAAATGGTAAGACATTGGCAGGGTTAATGAGAAGAACAGCGAGTAAGGCACAAATTGGTGCCATGAGAATGACTGAAAATCCCTTGTAAGCTGTATACATTAACAGCCCAAGCGAAAGTAGAATTACAAATAATTCCCACATATATTCTTTCTCCCTAAAGAATAGATATTAGGTTCAATAAAATTACCAAAAGATATTTAGGTTATCCCAAACCTATAATGATAAAAATCACAATATCCATGTGTGGTAATAGGTAAATGAGCTTAAAAATAAAATATCACTAAAATATTTAAAAACAATGTAATTTATTAAAATTTTTAAATAACAATAAATTACAAGCACTTATTTGGCTCTCTTGGTAAAATTTAATTATTAAAAAATATTATTGTTTTATAAAACTTATTAATTATTGAGTAAATTAAATTAATATTTCTATATTATTTAATAAAGCCAATTGAATAATATATTTTATAAATTAATTTAATAAATATTTTGTTAGTTGAGATCAATAATCTATTAGCGAGTAAGAAAACCCACTTGATGTGTGGGTTCAGACAATCAAAATCTAAACTAAATAGCCTCTATAACAATATATTTTCCTTCATAGAAAAGGCCTTCGGTGCTTGTTTCTTTTAATTTGCAATAAATGGCCACTGAATGTATTAGTTTTTGATTCTCCTCGCTAGGAATATGAGTAAACCCAGATAGAAAATTTGAATTATTATTTTCTAATTTCCAAGAAGTACCTTTGTTGTCATGCCACTTACTATTTGGATATTTAGAATCTAACCATTCAATGCATTGCTTCATTGTTGAAAAATTTTTTGTTTCCTCTTTTTCAATTTTCGATGCGGCACTTACCGAGGCTCCAAACGTTAAGAATAAAGCTCCAATTAATGTTGTTCTCATGAAATTACCCTTTATTATTAATAAGTAAAATTTAAAGGTTCAAGATATAAAAAAACCACCCTTAGATGGATTAGTTTTTAGGAAGAGTTTTGTTAATTTTAGCACTTGTGTTTTGATCAAATTTTAATAATTTGAAACTTTCACAGTTAGCAAAAATACAAAAAAGAAGAGCAACTATCAAAATTCCGGCTATCTTATTCATTCAATTTTACCTTAGAGATTTTAATTATTTTTTAATCAGGTAATGGTATACGAAAATATTATCAAAAGCTTAATTATTAAAAATCTACCACAATTCATTACAAAAGTTATTTGTAATTCTTAACTCCCTTTTCTATATCTCTTAATAATAATACAGCTTATGAATTAAAATACTAAGATACAAAAAAGCACCCAAAGGTGCTTTTTAATTTAAATAAGTATCAGATACTTAATAAATTTACTGACTTTGCTTAGAAAGCTCGATAATCAATTTCTTTTCATAGTCATTGAGCACATTGTCAATATTCTCAACCCACTTTGACTCGTTCGCTACTTGAGCTGATCTAGTTACCTTACTATAGATTTTAAATGGCGGACGCTTAGGGTGTTTAGTATCTAAAATCTCGGTATCAATTTCAGAGTGAATTTTTATTGAAGCAAATCCAGGTTGGAACCATGACCAAAATTTAATAATTTTAATATTGAGTATAAACACATTATTCTCTACTTCTTTTTCTTAATTTTTTTTCAAAAAAACATCATATTAGATAAATTTTCGTATAAATTACCCTTCTAGGTGAGCTGAGCAATCTAAAGGAATGAAATGACGCTTAAACAATTAAAAGCTTTTTTAGCTCTTGCACGTACCCTCAACTATGCCAATGCATCACTAGAGCTACATCTAAGCCAGTCTGCTTTAAGCCTCACTATTAAAAGCTTAGAAGAAGAGTTAGGCGGAAAATTGTTTAATCGTAATACACGTCGTGTTGAGCTTACCCAAGAAGGTAAATCCCTAATTCCCTATGCAAAAAAATTACTCGCCAATTGGGATGAAATGGAGAACGATGTCAAACAACGTTTTAAGCTTAATCGTGGAACTTTAAGTATCGCTTCAATGCCCTTTGTGACTCATGCAATTTTGCCTGAGGTGATTCATCAGTTTTTAGAGCTTCACCCCAACCTGAACTTTTCAATTCACGATATTCCAAACGAAACTATTATAGAAAAAGTACAAGATGGTATTTTCGAGCTTGGTATCTGCTTTGAACCTGATCTCACCGAGGGCTTAGAATTCAAGCCACTATTCGAAGAAGATTTCTTAGCTTTATTACCTAAGACTCATCCACTTGCTCAATCATCTTATATTACATGGCAAGAGCTTTGTTCAAATCCATTCGTGACATTGCAGAAACCTTCAATTGTTCGTTATTTAGTTGAGCAAAATTGTTTGCGAAATAATATAACGCTCGATTTAAAAGTTGAATGTCATCAAATTTCATCTCTTTCAAGTTTTGTGGCTTATGGAATTGGGGTAAGTGCAATTCCAAGGCATTTTGCTAAACACATTGATAAAGAACATAACGTTCTGATTGATTTAAAAGATGAAGCCATTCATAAAACAGTAGGAATTGTTTATAAAAAGAACTTTGAAATTTCAAATATTTCTGCTCAATTTATTGAGGCACTCGTTCAATATAAATTTTAAAAAATTAAAGATTGTCTTTTAGTATAAGTTAAGCTTATGGATAAGTTAAATTCTTTAATTCCTATAAGTTTCAATATGTTGTATATTGATTTTTAAATTTTTTAGCTTATATGCGTCTTAAGTTTTATACTTAATTTGGTATTATTCATTGATTATACTTATTAATCATTTAAAAAAATTAACTTCTATAACACAAAATGTGATGCTAAAACTAGAAACACTAAGGGATATAGGAAAACAACAGAATGAATAAAGTTTATGCTAACGCAGAGGCAGCACTGAAAGATGTAATTGCAGACAATCAAACACTTGCTGTTGGTGGTTTTGGTTTGTGTGGAATTCCGGAAAAACTAATTGTTGCAGTTAAGCAAAGTGGTATGACTGGTCTCACATGTATTTCGAATAACGCAGGTGTAGATGATTTCGGTTTAGGTATATTGCTTCAAACCAAACAGATCAAAAAAATGATCTCTTCTTATGTGGGTGAAAATAAAGAATTCGAGCGTCAATATTTAAATGGTGAATTAGAAGTTGAACTAACCCCACAAGGCACCTTAGCTGAAAAGTTACGTGCTGGAGGTGCTGGAATTCCAGCATTTTACACACAAACTGGTGTAGGTACACTCATTGCTGAAGGTAAAGAAGAACGTATTTTTAACGGCAAAAATTACATTTTAGAAGAATCTTTAACAGCCGATGTAGCTCTTGTTAAAGCCTATAAGGCAGACAAGGCTGGTAACTTAGTATTCCGTAAAACTGCTCAGAATTTTAACCCTGAATGTGCGATGGCTGGAAAAATTACAATTGCCGAAGTTGAACAGGTTGTTGAAATTGGTGAATTAGATCCGGATGAGATTCATTTAGCGGGTATCTATGTAAACCGCATTGTACTTAATGCGTCACCTGAAAAACGTATTGAGCATAAAACTTTAAGCACGGAGGCAGTATAAAATGGCTTGGTCACGTAATGAAATGGCACAACGTGCTGCACAAGAACTTGAAGATGGTTTTTATGTCAATTTAGGTATTGGCTTACCTACCCTAGTTGCAAACTATATTCCAGAAAATATTAATGTTTGGCTTCAATCTGAAAATGGTCTATTAGGCATTGGTGAGTTTCCAACTGAAGAAACTATTGATGCTGATTTAATTAACGCTGGAAAACAAACGGTTACTGCTCGTCCCGGCGCTGCTTTTTTCTCAAGCTCAGAATCTTTTGCCATGATTCGTGGTGGCCATGTAAACATTGCCATTTTAGGTGCAATGGAAGTTTCTGAAAAAGGAGACTTAGCGAACTGGATGATTCCGGGTAAAAAAGTCAAAGGTATGGGCGGTGCAATGGACTTGGTTGTTGGTGTCCAAAAAGTTGTTGTGCTTATGGAACACTGCGCAAAAGATGGTACGCCAAAAATCGTGAAAGACTGTAGCTTACCTTTAACAGGTAAAGGCGTGGTTCATCGCGTAATTACTGACTTAGGTGTAATGGACATTACACCACAAGGCGTAGAGCTGATTGAACTTGCTAAAGATGTCACGCTTGAACAGATTCAAGCTGCTACAGGTGTTGAGTTTTATAAAACCTTAGTTGCGTAAATTTTAATTTTTGATTAGCTATATAAGACTTAAGTTACAAAGTGAGCTTAAGTCTTAGCCCTTTTAAGCACCGGATGTGCTGTCTATAAATAAGAACGAGAAGGATTTTTCAGCTATGGAAAAACAGCAAGGAATTTTTGAAAGATTTGCTCTTCAGATTAGTGACTGGTCTGAAAAATGGTTTCCTGATTCATATATTTTTGCTCTACTTGGTGTCATTATTGTCTCTGTTGCCGCTTTAGGTATTGGTGCGCCGATACATGATGTCGCGACTTCCTTCGGTAACGGTTTCTGGAGCCTTATTCCCTTTACCCTGCAAATGACGATGCTCATTATTGTAGGTTATGTCGTTTCCGTATCTAAGCCCGTAAAATACCTCATTCAAAAAATGGCACGTATTCCAAATTCTGGACGTGGTGCTATTGTTTTAGTTGCAACCGTCAGCTTGTTAATTTCACTGGTCAATTGGGCAGTAAGCACGATTCTTACTGCACTTTTAGTGATTGCATTAGCGAAACGTAAAGAGCTGAACATGGATTACCGCGCTGCGGCTGCGGCAGCAATCATTGGTATGGGTGCAACTTGGGCTCTTGGAATCAGCTCTTCGGCAGCACAGCTTCAAGCGAATAAAACCAGTTTACCTGAGTCAATTTACAACCTAACTGGTGTTATTCCATTTACTGAAACGATTTTCCTTTGGCAATCAATTGCGATGACTATTATTTTGGTGATTGTTTCAATCGCAATCGCTTATTGGTCAGCTCCAAAAGGTAATAATGTTAAAACGATTGATAGTTTTGATGTTCAGTTTGAAGAAGATAAACCCCATGATGAGAAATCTAATCGTCCAGGTGACTGGTTAGAAAACTCGCCTATCTTAACGATTATTGTGGTCGCATTAGGCTTAATCTGGATGTTTTTTGAGTTTTCAAAAAGCAATCCAATCATTGCTATTTCAAGTTTAAACACCTACAACTTTGTGTTCTTAATGCTTGGTCTAGCATTGCATGGCACACCACGAAACTTCTTAAATGCTGTTTCAAAGGCAGTTCCAGCTGTATCAGGAATCTTAATTCAGTTTCCACTTTACGGAAGCATCGCTTTTATTATGACGCAAGCTTTAAACAGTCAAGATTTATCGCTGTCGCATTATATAGCTGAGTTTTTCGTTTCAATCGCTTCAAAAGAAACCTTTGCAATTGTGATGGGAATTTACTCTGCCATCCTTGGGTTCTTTGTGCCATCTGGCGGTGGAAAATGGATTATTGAAGCCCCATATGTCATGCAGGCAGCAAATGATTTGAAAGTTCATTTAGGGTGGTCTGTACAAATTTATAATGCAGCCGAAGCTTTACCGAACTTAATCAATCCATTCTTTATGCTTCCAATGTTAGGCATTCTAAAACTAAAAGCAAAAGATGTGATTGGTTTTACAGTCACTCAGCTCGTTGTGCATTTTCCGTTAGTTTTATTTTTATTGTGGTTCTTTGGAAGAACGCTTAGCTACACCCCACCTACTTTTTAATTTACTGGCGCCTTTAGTTTCGGCTAAAGGCAAATTTAGCAAATACATCAATAAGAGATATTAAGATGAGTTCAATTGTTATAGTTTCAGGTAGCCGTACTGCAATGGGCGGTTTTCAAGGCAGCCTATCCGCTTTAACTGCACCAGAACTTGGCGCGGCTGTCATTCGTGAATCGATTCAACGTGCAGGCGTTGCACCTGACCAAATAAATGAAGTTATTTTTGGTTGTGTATTGAGTGCAGGCATAGGCCAAGGTCCAGCTCGTCAAGCGATGCGTAAAGCTGGTGTACCTGACCATGTCGGTGCAGTGACTATTAATAAACTGTGTGGCTCTGCCATGAAAGCGGTGTTAATGGCTTCAGACACTTTAAAAGCAGGCAGTGCCAATATTATTGTTGCCGGTGGTATGGAATCTATGACCAATGCACCTTATATTTTACCGAAAGCTCGCGGTGGTTACCGTATGGGACACGGTGAAATTAAGGACCATATGTTTTTAGATGGTCTTGAAGATGCTGAAACAGGCCGTTTAATGGGTTCGTTTGCGCAAGACATGGCAAACACTAAAGGCTTTACACGTGAGCAAATGGATAACTTTGCAATTTCTTCACTTAAAAAAGCGCACACTGCGATTACTGAAGGTTATTTCAAAGAAGAGATTGTTCCTGTTGAAGTCAAAACACGTAAAGGTGTTGAAGTTATCGATCAAGATGAACAGCCATTAAAAGCCAATCTTGAGAAGATCCCAACATTACGCCCAGCTTTTAGTAAAGATGGAACAATTACTGCTGCAAACTCAAGCTCAATTTCTGATGGTGCGGCTGCGTTAGTACTCACCACTGAAGAATATGCTCAAAGTCATGGTTTAAATACTTTGGCGAAAATTGTTGCAACTTCGACTCACTCACAGCATCCAAGTGAATTTACCATTGCTCCGATTAGTGCAATTCAAAAAGTGCTAGAGCGCGCTGGTTGGTCAGTTGACGAGGTAGATGCTTGGGAAATTAATGAAGCTTTTGCAATGGTGGCAATGGCACCAATTCATGAGCTCGGCATTGATGAAGCAAAAGTCAACGTACATGGTGGTGCTTGTGCTTTAGGTCACCCAATTGGTGCAACAGGCTCAAGAATTATTCTTTCTCTTATCTATGCTTTAAAACGCCTTGGTAAGAAGAAAGGTGTTGCTGCATTATGTATTGGTGGTGGTGAAGCTACAGCTGTTGCAATTGAAATCTAAAAATTAAAGTGCACGGAAGATGTAAGAATTTTTCTTACATCTTTTTTTTAGACTTTAAAAAGTTCATAACAGGTTTGACGGAACCATTTATGGCTACTTTTATGATGGCAAGACATATGCCAATGTTGTTTAACATCATAAGTTGGAAAGTCTAGAGGTGCCGGTAAAATCTGTAAATTTTCTCTCACCAATAAGACTTGGCTTAAATAATACGGTACCGTTGCGATCGCATCTGTTTCTTGAACGACTAATCCCACTCCAAGATAGCTCGGTAATCGAATTAAAATATTTCGATCTAATCCTTTGTTCTGTAATTCATTTTTAATATGGTAGTGCCCGATTCCTGCATCAATATCGATATGATATTCGCGCATATAATCATCTAAAGTGAAATTATTTGGGTCTAAACGAGGATGGCTTTTAGAGCTAATCACCACATAATGCTGTTTAAAAAACTTTTGTTGATAAAAGCCTTCTTCTAACTGGGGTAAAAAACCAATTGCGAGGTCAATTTCACCATTTGCCATTTGGTAGCTGGTTTCTGGCGTAATCGGCCTAATATTCAAGCGAATTAAAGGCGCTTTCTCTTTTAAATAGTTGGTTAATTGCGGTAATAAAACCAGATGAGAGACATCTGTCATCGCAATTGTAAAAAGCTGATCTGAAGTTAGCGGATCAAAGTTCACACTAAAGTTATTAATGCTTTCTACTTTATCAATCACTTCACTAATGAGTGGAAAAATCTCTTTTGCTAATTCGGTTGGAATCATTTCATTCCCAACACGAATAAAAAGCGGGTCATTAAAATGCTGACGGATTTTGTTGAGTCCATTACTAACACTCGGTTGTGTAAGGCCAATCGCATCAGCAGCCATTGAAACACTTTTAAACCGATAAATATGATAAAAAATATTTAGTAATCTACTATCTAGATCAAACAAAATTGTCTCCGTCTGGATCAAATAATCCATTCAAAAGGAATGAAATCAGGCACAGCAGATATAAAAATGCTTACTAGATTTCTGAATTATTGATATATGGTCTAAATTAACAAAGAATCTAGACCATGAGCAATGCTTTATAAAGCCTTTCATCACAAAGACAAAGGTATGAGCTATTTAATTGATTACTTTGTATGTAAATATGTTAAATACATCACATATCATTATAAATTTTAATCATGCTGAGTTTGGAAGCCCTTCCAGATTTGCTGAACTGATTTGTTATCACTCAAGTTATTTTTAAAAATATAAATATCCTGTGGCAGGCAATATTCTTTATGGTCCAACATGACCAATTTCCCGGTAGCCAGATCTTCCTCTACATTAATTTTTGGAATCCATGCGACACCTAAACCTTGTAATACAAGCTCTTTCAAGTTGGTGGCATTGTCAGTTTCATATAAGGTTTTATAGATCAGTTTACCTTCAATCAATTGATCGACCAATTTACGCAAATAAGCATGTTTACTATAAGCAAGTAATGAAAAATTACTCTGAATTGTATGCTTAGGCGTATGATCTGCTTCGGTAGCTGACACTGGAACAATCTCTGTTTCAGCGATCTTGATGCCACTTAAAATATCATCGCCAACTCGATTGATATTAGATCGATCTGCATAACAAATCATAAAATCGCAGGCACCTTCTTTTAAAAGAGATAAGCCTTCACCACTATTCGTCGCGACAATTTCAATTTTTAAATCACGCATAAACGTTGGAAATTTTTTTAAAAAAGTCGTTAAAAAACCCGATGCTAATGAGTGAACCACACAAAAACGAATAGTAGATTCGGTTTCATTTTTGATGTTTTTAATCAGCTTTGCTGTTTCTTCTACCTGCTTCTCAATATTTTTAGACATGACCAGCATAATTCGCCCGATGTCTGTAAATTCAATATTATTTTTATTATTTCTAATAATGACTTCAGCTCCAATCATCTCTTCTATTTGCTGAATTCTACGCGTAAACGCAGATTGACTAATAAATCGTTTTTCGGCTGCTTTTGAAATAGAACGCTCTCGTTCAAGTGTCAAAAGGTCTTCTACCCAACGTACTTCTAAATTCATTTTATGCATTCCCTTTTTATAGTTATGTCCTTAATTTGTCTGGTTGGGAAGCTGAATAAATAGCTGAATAGATGAATAAAAACTGTAAAACATGGGAGTACCTGCAAAAATGCGATGAAGGATTGGCAAAGCCAAACAATAAAAATAGGTATTGAATAATTCTGACATAGAAACGAGCTTAAGAGAATAAAAGACTTTGATTTAACTCAACAACTCATAAAAAGATAAAATTATTATTCTAAAAATTATTTTAAATCAAAAACTAAGGTTAATATAATTCAAGTAAATAACAAATTTCACCTTAATAAAAAACAGAAATAATCCTAAAATTTACTCAAGTTTTATTTTTAATAAAAAAAGTCCGCACCTTGGGGAAGAATACGGAATGTAAAACTGAAAAATTAATATATTGCCTATTTCAGGATTTAAGCTCTTTGATTTAATAAATTCATCTAAATCAGAAGATATGTTTGCAGTATAGCCCAAACAAAAAAACCTGACTATTCTACTAAAGTATTTAGCTTAAGATTGAATTAAAAAATGAATTTCTAATATTCACCAATGAGATAATATAGCTTCCTTGAAATTTCAACCATCATATTAGAAGTATATTGAGTAATTTCAAAAACTTGCTTTTTCTGGGGATTAAAAACCATATTGTCTTTTTCATCGCTAAAAAAGATATAAGTGGTGTATTTATCCATATGGTGAATATGCTCTTTTAAGTTTAATTTTTCCCCAGAGTTGGGATCATAGGCGATAAACTTCATTCTCATGAATTTTGTCTCTATACATACAGTCTTTTACCTAAATTTTAAGAAAGTTTAAGTAAAACAATATTTTGATGGATGATATAAAAGGTTAACCTAAGAACTGCGGGCTATTTATAAGATATGGGTACAATACTATTGGCCTTGTTTACAGAGGTTTCAGCAGAAGCAATAGATTGCTCTGCTTCTTTAAGCAGACGAGAAGTTTTAGACTCACTTTTCTCTTCACCGTGGCAAAGTACATAGTATGTAAAACTTCCCAAGATAATTAATGCGGCTGTGATTTTTAACATAAACTTAAAACTAAGATTTTTTCGTATTATAGTGCTTTTTATGTGAAATGCATCACATTTTTATATAAATTTGTTAGATAAGCTTCATTTTAAAAGAAAATAATATAGATAATTAAGTTGATATTTCACTTAAATTAATCAATCCTATATTTTTTTAAAAAGTTATTTTTAAAAAATTAGATAATTATCTACTTCATAAAACAAATTTTGAAATTAAATTTATCTTAATATTAAGTTATTAATTTAAATAGCAAAATTCCATTCGAATTGATAGTTAAAAACGGAATCTCCTAGTGCATTCATTGTAAAATTAAAAACTTGATATGCAAAAAATGCATAATCAACTTGATAAATGCATTAGAAGTGAAGCATTTCGAAATCTAATATGAATTATCTTCTTTACTAATTCGAAGTTTAATGATGAACGCTGAAATTACCACCCGTATTGAGAAGGATCTTATTGGTTATAGAGAGATCAATAATAACGACTACTACGGGGTACAAACATTACGTGCTCTAGAAAACTTTAATTTAACTCAAAGCAAGGTCGGAAATTTCCCTCACCTTATTAAAGCTTTAGCAATGGTAAAGCTTGCTTGTGCTGAAGCGAACTATAATCTTAAAAGCTTAGATCAGACTAAATTTGAAGCGATTGAATATAGCTGTAATCAACTTATTCGTGGTAATTTTCACGACCAGTTCCCGATTGATATGATGCAAGGCGGTGCTGGTACTTCAACCAATATGAATGCAAATGAAGTATTAGCAAACGTCGCTTTAGAATATATGGGACATGCAAAAGGCCAATATCAATATTTGCATCCTAATAACGACATTAACATGTCACAGTCAACAAATGACGTATACCCTACTGCAATTCGCTTAGGTTTGTTATTAAGCTTAGATGAACTAAATCTTCCTTTTAACAATTTAATCTTAAGTTTCCGCAATAAATCTCAAGAATTTGCTCACATCTTAAAAATGGGCCGTACACAGTTACAAGACGCTGTGCCAATGACATTAGGTCAAGAGTTTGGTGCTTTTGCAGTAACTTTACAAAAAGACCTTGAGCAAATTAATACGCTTATTCCAAATGTTTTAGCCTATATGAACCTTGGTGGTACGGCGATTGGTACGGGAATTACTACTGAATATAGTTACCGTGAACTTGCGATTCAAGCACTTGCAAAAATTTCTGGTAAGAAAATTAAATCTGCTCCTGATCTAATTGAAGCAACTTCAGATATGGGTGACTTTGTTCTTTTATCTGGTTTATTAAAGCGTACCGCAACTAAACTTTCAAAAATTGCCAATGACTTACGTTTACTTTCAAGTGGTCCACGTACTGGCATTAATGAAATTAATTTAGAAGCTCGCCAACCGGGTAGCTCGATCATGCCGGGTAAGGTAAACCCAGTTATACCTGAAGCAATGAACCTTGCTTGTTTCCAAATTATTGCAAATGACTTGGCTGTAACTTTAGCTGCTGAGGCTGGTCAATTACAGTTAAATGCAATGGAACCACTTATTGCATTCAAACTATTTGAATCGATGGACTTGCTCGGTAAAGCAATGGCAATGTTCCAAACTAAGTGTATTGATACAATTACGGCGAACCCTGAACACTGTAAAGCTTTGGTTGAAAACTCAATTGGTATCGTGACTGCACTTAACCCATATCTAGGTTATGAAACTACAACTCGTATTGCTAAAACCGCAAACGAAACTGGACAAAGCGTATTGGCTTTAGTTCAAAATGAAGGTTTATTATCGGCACAAGTGCTTAATGATATCTTGTCGATTAATAATATGGTTAAACCAAAAATGTCGGCTTAATTCCTGAAATAAAAAAGGAGCTTTTCGAAGCTCCTTTTTTATTTGTTTTATATTTTAAAAACTAAAAGTTGTAGAGAACTGAGCTGTACGAGGATTACCTAAAAATAAGTAGTCATCACCCATAAATGCGCCTACATCACGCCAATATTTCTTATTAAATAGGTTATCAATATTGAATCTAAAAGTTGTGTCATGCCCAGCAAAATTTGTTTTATAGGCAGCACCAATATTAAAGACGCTATATCCGCCTACTTTTGCAGTTCCCTCTTTGTTTGCATATTTACTGCTACTGTATTGCATGCCACTCAATAATCTTAATCCTTCAACTGACGGAACTTTATAAGATAACTGTGCAGTTGCGCGTACTTTCGGTACATTTTGAGTTTGATGACCTTTGTAGCTGTCATTATCAATATCAACTAGACGAGATTTGGTATAGGTAATACCTGAACTTACATCTAGTTTATCAGTTAAAGCACCTGTTAAACCTAATTCAATACCTTGATTGTGTTGTTCACCTTGTGAAACAAAATCGAAAGTTCCATCTGCATTCACTTTGCTATATTGATTATCTTGTTTTAAATCAAAAATAGCTGCTGTTACTAAGAAGTTCCGAATTTGTTGCTTAATACCAACTTCATATTGTTCAGAGTTTTTAGGAGATAGAACTTCTAGAGCATTATTAGCGAACCACGGAGCTTCACCACCATCTGATAAACCTTTGGCATATGAAGCATAAAGATTGGTTTTGGAAGTTGGACTATACATGAGCGCTAATTGTGGCAAGAACTTATTTAAATCGGTATCACGGCTTCGCTGCCCATCTGAATTATAAGCTTGCTCATCAAGATGAATAAGTTTTCCACCGAGTAAAGTTGACCATTGATCGTTAAATTGAACTCGGTCAGATACAGTAAATGCAGTCTGATCACTTTCTAAGGCTTTATAACGATCACCTGGACTTTCTGATGAGCGACTGTAGTCAATCGTATCTTCATAGATATTGCCTGTTCCTACCGCTACATTCAGTGGTGTATGGTGCTTTAAGGTTTTATAAGTACGTTGTAATTCGAGAGCGATTTGATGCTGAATGTTGCCAGTGTTGAATTGTCCATTTAACCCAGCGGCAAACTGGTTGGTAATACGCGTGTCATCTGGGCTACGGAAATCGTAAATATCATAATTACCGTGTTTATCAAAAGTATTGCCCAAACCAGAATATTCACAATTATCGTTATAACATCCCCATGGGAAAGCACTATTATCATCAATCACAACACGGCTTTGCGATGCGCTTAAGCTAGCATTCCATTGATCGTTAAATGCATATTGATATTTCAAACTTGCATTTACACTGTTATTTACAACAGGTTTACTCCAAGACTGGTAACCCAATAAACGGTCTTGATCTACATTTGTTGGTACTTCGTGCCCATCAAGCAGTTGATAACCTGGTACTGAACGTTGACTTTGATGCTGAGCTTCAATATCAAACAATAATTTAGAACGCTCATTAATTTTCCAGTCTAAAGCTACTGAACCAAACTCACGCTTACCATTTGCGTGATCAACATTTGGATGGATGCTTTCATGTGCTAAATTGATTCGATAACCAAAACTATCATTAACAAAGCCGCCGACATCTGTTGCCAGTGTATAGCCGCCTTCTGAATTTGCATCTACAGTAATGTTTTTAACATCGGCAGGTCTTTTCGTGACATAGTTAACAACACCACCTGGTGTCGACATTCCACTTTGAATTGCAGAAATGCCTTTTAAGATTTCAACTTGTTCTTTATTTTCTAAAGCCACATTTTGTTCGCCACGTATAGTATGGCCATTAATAAGATAACTTGAGCCTAAATCAAGCGCAAAACCACGTGCTACAAAATTTGGATAGTAGCCAATTGCAGCATAGCCATCCCCTAAAGAAGAATCGTTTTTAATAACATCAGTTAAAGTTTTTGCGTGTTGGTCTGCTATACGCTCAGAGGTAATGGTTGTAATAGATGCAGGAACTTTCTTTACATCACTAGTTTGAAAACCAGATAAATTAACTTTTTTAGACGTATATAGTGCATCATTATTTTGTATAGCATTCACAGTAATGGTTGGGAGTTGGGAAACCTCTGCTTCATTTGCATAGACAACAGATGTTATGAGTGCAATAGATGAAGCCAATGCTGTTTTAGAGCATGTCATAAAGTGAAGATTTAACGAATGTCTTTCCATTGAATAACTACCTGCCATACCGTGCATAATTTGAAGCGCTAGAAGTAACTACCGAGCCTATTTTTAGCCACGCAAGAATACCGCTACATATATTGAGAAACAACATATTCTGTATTTTTTCGATTAAGTGTATTTGATTCAATTTTTATGAACTTATCATTATATAAATTTCATTTATTTTATTAGGAATTGACGCTATAACTTTTTAAGTATTACCAAATATTCAAAATAAACTTAAGCTCGAAATGGAACTTAAAAGGAGAAATAAAATAGAAAAGTACCGTTGTAAATTAGCTTACTGATTTTAAATACAATTAATTATTAAGTTAAATGAAAGGAAGTGTTCGATCATCGGTAAAAATATCATTAAATCGAACAAAAGGACGTAATCTCACTAGAATCGAATTTTAAAATTAGAAAAAATGAATGGTTAGGAATTTAAGGACATGCTCAGGATTGAGTGATATTTAAAGTTTCATTCTATTTTCTATCCAGCATATCTAAAAAATTCCTCGTTTTTGTCTGCAAAATGATGGAAGAAATATGACATACACTCAGGAAGAAAAACGTAGCAGAATACGTGGGATTGTAGGCGCAGCCTCTGGTAATTTAGTTGAATGGTTCGACTTTTATATCTATGCAGTATTTGCTGCCTACTTTACTCAAGCTCTAACAGCACCAGATATGGATAGTACGACTAAATCTATCTATGTGTGGGGGGTATTCGCTGCAAGCTTTTTTATGCGTCCTATTGGTAGTTGGGTATTTGGGCGTATTGCAGACCGGCATGGTCGAAAAAAATCGATGGTCATTTCAATTTGTCTCATGGCTTTAAGTTCTTTTTTATTTGCAGCCCTGCCCACTTATGACCAAGTTGGCTTATTTGCCCCGTTTCTTTTATTGGTAGTGCGTTTACTTCAAGGCTTATCGGTTGGTGGTGAATATGGTGCAGTAGCAACATATATGAGTGAATTAGGCTTAAAAGGTCAGCGTGGTTTTTACTCATCTTTCCAATATGTCACTCTCTCTGGTGGTCAATTACTTGCAAGTTTACTGGGCGTTATTTTATTGACGTTCTTAAGTGAACAACAATTACATGATGGCGGTTGGCGTATTCCATTTGTTATTGGTGGTATCGCAGCAATCTTATCTTTGCTTGCACGTAGTCGTTTAGAAGAAACGCTTTCTCATCAAGATAGTGAACGAAAAGAGTCTGGTAGCTTAAGAGAGCTCTTTAAAAAGCACTGGAAAACCTTTTTATTGGTGGTTGGATACACTTCTGCTGGTTCATTAACGTTTTATGTAGAAACTGTTTATTCAAAAACCTATTTAACCAACTTAGGGATGGATGGAAAAACCGTTGGTTATATCATGACCTTCGCCCTATTTGTCTATATGTGTGCTCAACCTGTATTTGGTGCAATTTCGGACCGTATTGGGCGACGCTCTTCAATGCTGGCCTTTAGCTTATTGTCTGCGATTTTTATCTACCCAGTCATGGTGATCGGGATGCGTGCCTATATTGATTCGCCGATCATTATTGCCTTGCTACTTATTTTTATGATGATGTTACTCAGCTTCTATACTTCTATTAGTGGATTGGTAAAAGCTGAAATGTTCCCACCTCATGTACGAGCTTTAGGCGTAGGTTTTTCGTATGCAGTAGGTAATGCGCTGTTTGGTGGTTCTGCGCCTTCGGTTGCCTTGCAGTTCAAAGCCGCTGGAATTGAAAACACCTTCTTTATTTATGTGATTGTCATGCTGATTATCTGTTTCTTATGTAGCCTTGCGCTTCCTAAAAAACCAGATTATTTAGAACATGATCATTAATTAAATAAGATGCCTTCTGTCCCAAGCAGAAGGCATCTTTTAGCCCTTAGCAAATTCTTTTAAAAAAGCCCACGGAAAAATCCCTTTATCATGCCCATCGCTAAAGCAAATTTGGGCACCATAACCTTGATCAAACATAGCTGTCACTTCAACGTTTTGATGCTCTATTTTAATTTGTTTAATCCGCTTCGCTCGGCAAAAGCCACATGGGCAAATTTCCCTTAAACTTTGATGACTCAGACATACGCTTGAGCCATCGGTCCATATAAAGTGAACCTGCTTATTTATAGTGTCGACACGGATATCAGGTCTGATTTGCATACTTCACCTCACCAATTTGATTTAATCCAATACGAATCGCTTTTCGTACTTCAGGATCTGGATCATTTTGATGTTGTTCCAATAACGTTTGAGCTTCTGATGTGCCAATTTCACCGAGTGCTAAAGCGACTTCTTTACGTAAGTTACTAATTTCATGATTAAAGTTATCAGTCAAATGAGCTACTGCCAGACGCGACTTGAGTAACCCTAAGCTTCGAACTGCGGCAATACGTACTTGCCAATATAAGTCAGATAAAGCATGAATTAAGGGAGTTTCGAGCTGAACGATATGTAATTTCCCAATAGTAAGTGCAGCTTCAACTCTTAGTTGCCAACTTTCCGAAGTTAAAGAATGTTGAAGTGCTTGAATAACCCCTGCGGATATACTCTGACTATAAGCCAAACCACCTGTTGCAATACGGCGGACCTCATCATCTATATCTGTTTCGGCAATTTTTGCCAATATCATAATCGCTTGGTCTTGTTGTAACCAACTTAATGCACTGACTGCCTCACGGCGCACAAGTACATCTTCATGGTGTACTAAAGCGGATATCTCTTCAAATAATTGCTGTGGTCGTAAAGGTTTTAAAGCACGCAGAATTGCACCAAGAGCAAAAGTATCCGTATGCTTTAAATACGGTGCCAGTATCTGGGCTGATGCCACATTTTTGACTTCACTTAAACTCTGGCTGGCAGCTTGTCTCACATTCAGATCAACATCAAATAAGGCTTGCGCCAATACTTGCAAACTGGTTGGGTCTTCCCAGCTTTCTAAGTTTTTTGCCGCTTCTTCACGAACTAAAGCTGAAGAGTCGTGTTGTAGTGCTGCATGCAACCACGGAAGTAAATCCGGATTTTCTTCATCACCTATATTCATTAAAGCGACAAAGCGTATCTTTTCATCTGCATGATTGAGCTGCGCGAGAAATTCCTGATTATATTCATCGATATCATCTAAAGCTTGATAATAAAAACTCATTCGTATTCCTTAATTTGTGATTTCTTTCCAAGCCCTAATGGATTTAAGCGGCTTAACTCTTCTTGTTGAGTGGCTTCTTTTAAAGTCTGGATGCAATGTTTTTTGATGGAGGTAAATTCACTACTTGTTACAAGCTCAACATCTCTTGGGCGTTCAAACTTAAGCGGAATTTCTTCAATAATTCGCCCCGGTCGATGGCTCATAATCAACACTCGATCGGCTAAAAAAAGTGCCTCATCAATATCGTGGGTAATAAATAAAACCGATGTTTGAATTTCTTGCCAAATTTCGAGTAATAGCATTTGCATTTTTAAACGAGTTTGAGCATCTAACGCACCAAAAGGCTCATCCATTAATAAAATGCGAGGTTGATTAATCAATACTCTCGCAATTTCAACTCGTTGCTGCATGCCACCAGAAAGTTCAGCTGGAAATTTATGTTCAAAACCTTTAAGTCCGACCAGATCAATCATTTTCTGAGCTTGTTCAATACGCTTTTGTTTAGCGATGCCTTTCATTTTTAAACCAAAGGCAATATTTTCGAGCACGCTTTTCCACGGAAATAAGGTATGTTGCTGAAACACCAAACCTCTATCTGGATGCGGTTCAAATATCGATTCATCATCGACCGTTAAAGACCCAGAACTAATTGGTAAATGCCCTGCTAAAGCGCCTAATAATGTTGATTTACCACAACCAGATGGGCCAAGTAGACATATAAACTCGCCCGGTTGTATTTCGAAATTAACCCGATCTAATGCCTGAAAACGATTTTTAGCTTGCCCTAAATGTAGAGATAGATTTTGAATACGTACATGGCCTTGTGTAATTGACATTTTAAGACTTCCTTAGTTGATACCATGGAGTAAATCGGTTTCCAATCACACGCACCAATGTACTGCTAAACATACCTAACGCTCCTATTAGCACCATGCCAACCACGATATTGCTATAGTTTTGCAAGGTAAAAGATTCCCATGTGAAGTATCCAATTCCGTGTTGCCCCGAAATCATTTCCGCAGTCACTAAACAGAACCAACAAGTGCCCATTCCAATGGATAAACCCGTAATAATGTTCGGTAATGCTCCCGGAATAATGACTTCATAAATGATAGCTAGATCAGAAGCACCTAGACTTTTTGCAGATGCGACGAGCCTTGGGTCAACTGCACCAACACCATGTACGGTGTTTAATAAAATTGGAAATAAAGCCCCGATAAAAGTGATAAAAATCATAGACGCTTCTGAGGATGGAAAAATCAGAATTGCTAAAGGAATCCATGCAACTGCTGGTATTGGACGTAATACTTCTAATGGTGGCATTAGAAAGGCAGCCAGTTTTTGGTAACGTCCTGCCAACAAACCAATCGCTACACCAATTAGAGCCGCAAGCATAAAACCAATTACTACACGAAACACACTGGATTCAACATGTTCAAAAGCAGTGCTAAGTTGAAAAAAAGTCCATAATGCATGAATGACATCTAAAGGTGTCGGGACATTGCTAAAGTTCACAATGCCTAAATTTATTTTAAACTGAGCAAGTCCTTGCCAAATGACTATCCAAAAAGCTATAGATGTAAAAGCAATCGTATAGTTTTTTAAATGCGCCAGATATAACCTCAATTGTTGGAAAAATTTAATCAAAAATGTATTTTGGTTTTTAGGTTTTGTTTGGACTAAACTACTCATTCGTCACCTCCTGCTCATTAGGTAAGACAACACATCAGCTCTGTGTTACAAGCTGAATAGCTTTAAAGTCATATACTTTTCCGCCCTGTTGTTTAGCCCATTTTTCAGCATCATCTTTTAATAAAAAAGCCTGAATTTGTCCTGCTTTGTCTGTGGCATACCATGCCAAATTGGCAAGTAACTTAATGTCGGACTGATGATCTTGGCTATAAACTACGCGCACCGTTTTTCCAGCGGCTTGAATTTTCTTTAAATCAGAAAAAGCATGCTCAGGTGTTTCATAGCTACGCACTTTTTCTTCACCCTTTACCCAAATTTGAGTTACCCGATCAAATGTCTTGATGGGTTGGCCTGTTAATGCGTCATTGGCAACCAAAGGTGATTTTGCATAGTCGGCCAGTTGCTGGCTGTAATTAAGTCCAGATGCCTGAAATGCATCCTTAATATATTGGTCATCAATAAATTTATTTACATCAAGCGTACCGTCGTTTTTGCCTAAAACTTTTAAGGTATCTATCGCAATTTGAGTCGCTGTTCGATATTCAGGTTTCCACGTTAAGTCACGAGTTTGCAGACCTAAAGGGCCATGAAATAGATAAACAACTTCGGCAGGAATACCTGTTTTTTCGGCAATAAGTTCACTATATTTTTCTGGTTGTTCTCGAATCAGACGATTCGCTTCAATAGTTGCTTGTAAATAAGCTTTTATGACTTCGGGATGCTGCTGTGCATAATCCTTGCTGGCAAGCGAACCATGAAATGTCGGTGATTTTGCTTGAGAACCATCATAGATTTTTTTAGCAAAACCTTGGTAAGCAAATAACTCTCCGAATGGTACGAAGTCAGCATGTGCAGCAATCTTATGACTTTTTAACGCAGGCCCTGCCACTTCTGGCGCCTGAGCAATCACTTTAATATCTTTATCAAGTTGCCAGCCTTCAGCTTGAATTGCTCGTAGCAAAAGTCCATGAGCAGTTGACGCAAAAGGTACGGAAATAGTCTGCCCCTTTAGCTCTTTAAGTGAAGTTACTTTTGAGTCAATTGGAACAACAATCGCATTACCGCTGCCATTAATACTACCTGACAATGGCGCTAAAAATATGCTTTCTTTTCCAGCTTTTTTAAATGCCGCTAAATTATTAACAGCAGGAAAGTCAGCCATTGCTCCCAAATCTAGACGCCCAGCCACCATCTCACTGGTAAGTGGTGCACCAGAGGTAAAGTTTTTCCATTGAATGTCATATTTAACATGTTTGTATTTACCATCTTTAGGTAAATATTTTGGTAATAGATTCAATTCACGAATGAGCAACCCACCTGTTGCACAGTTAATAGTCGTGTCTTGTGTACCAATGGCTACACGCACAGTTTCTGTTTTACTGCCGCACCCCAAAGTGCCAAGTACCATGGCACCAATTAAGCTACTGAGTAATAGTTTTTTATTGATCAATTTATTTTGTCTCATGTTACGTATTCCAAATTAATTATTTGAGTAGGTATGGGATATTTACTTTGACTGCATCTGTTGGGCAGTCTTTTTCACAAGGCATGCAATACCAACATTCATCAAATTGCATATAAGCTTTTTGGGTTGTTGGATCGATTGCTAATAAGTCCATTGGACAAACATCTACACAGACAGTGCATCCTTTATCAGCAATACATTTATCTTCATCGATAATGACGGGGGCGACAGTACGGTGCTGTACTTCTTTAAAAATAAAAGCCATGATTTGAATTCCTGATTTATTTACTCTGCTAGAGCAACATCTTTTTGAATGCGTAAACGGTCATACGACACAGCTTCATCTTGATTAATCGGAACCACATAAGGCTCGATTGGCTTTTTGAAACTGACCATGTTGCCGTGTTCATCTTTTTTCAAATGCGCGTGACAGAACCAATCCGAATTATTTTTTTGAGGGAAATCTGCTCTATAGTGGTACAGTCCCCAGCGGCTTTCTTCTCTAAACAGTGAAGCTCTAGCTGCCATTTCCGCACAGTCTCGAATAAAAGAAACTTCAGCGGCACGCATCAGCTCATGCGGGTTTCTTGCAGAGATTCGCTTAATATCCTGTTTAATTTCTTCAAAACGTTTGAGCCCAATTTCCATTTTTTGGCGAGTTTTAGGCGGTTGCAAATAGTCATTTACAAAACGGCGCAGCTTATATTCCACTTGTTCTGGAGGTAAACCTTCTGAACAATCCAGTGGCGCAAATATTCGAGCTTTTTCTGCTTCTATTTCGCTTTGGTTTAATTCGCTATCTTCAATTGCATTCACATATTGCGCGGCATTTACACCTGCAAACCATCCGTAGGTAAATGCACCAAGCATATAGTTATGAGGTACAGCCGCCATATCGCCAGCGCTATATAATCCCTTAACCGAAGTCTCGGCTTTTTCATTGACCCATACACCAGAAGCACTATGTCCGCTACAGAAACCAATTTCTGAAATATGCATTTCCACCATATCTTGACGGTAATTGGTTCCTCGGCCTTCATGGAAACGACCACGGCTTGGGCGCTCATTGGTATGTAGAATCTCTTCGATAGTTTGAATTGTTTCTTCGGCCAAATGATCTACTTTTAAATAAACAGGACCATTACCACTTTCCAGTTCTTGGTAAAACTCCCACATCATTTGACCACTCCAGTAGTCACATTCAATGAAACGTTCACCTTTACTATTGGCTGTATAACCTCCTAAAGGTCCGGTCACATAGGCACAAGCCGGACCGTTATAGTCTTTAATCAATGGATTAATCTGGAAGCATTCTAAGTTGGCAAGTTCAGCACCTGCATGGTATGCCATTGCATAGCCATCACCTGCATTGGTTGGGTTTTCATAAGTACCCATTAAGTAGCCAGAAGCTGGCAAACCTAAACGCCCTGCGGCGCCACAACATAAAATGGCTGCTTTCGTTTTAATGACATAGAAATCACCACTACGACAATCAAAACCGAGTACACCATTGATTGCACCTTGCTCATTCTTTAAAAGCTTTGTGGTGACAATCCGATTATTAATTTTGACTTGAGCTCGCTTTAACTGACGATATAAAACTTTTTTAACGTCATGACCTTCGGGCATTGGTAAAACATATGCCCCCATGTGATGTACTTTTTTTACTGCAAATTCACCTGTCTCATCTTTTTCGAACTTAATGCCCCATTGATCGAGCTGTTGAATGGTTGTAAAACTATGCTTCGCATATGCATATACAGTGGTTTGGTTAACTACCCCATCGTTGGCTATGGTAATTTCTTTGGTGTACTGCTCAGGTGTTGCGTAGCCCGGAATGACAGCATTATTCAGTCCATCCATTCCCATTGAAATCGCTCCACTACGTTTTACATTCGCTTTTTCAATGAGCAAGACTTTTAAATTCGGGTTTTCTTGCTTGGCTTTAATCGCAGCCATTGGCCCTGCAGTTCCACCACCAATAACCACAATATCGAACTCAAGATATTTAGTTTCCATTGAATATTCCTTATTTTTACTTGAGTTATTAACGATGAATACGTAAACGGTACTGGAAGGTATCGCCCGAGAAATAGAGATATTCATAGTCAATCGGTTGACCATTTGCATCATGAGTCAAACGTTCGACCCGTAATACCGGAGTTCCGATTTCGACTTGTAACAAAGCCGCTAATTCTTCATCCGCCACCGTGGCATCAATACTTAAATCCGCATGTCCTAAAGGGATGTCGCACTCTTGTTCTAATGCCTTGAAAATATCGGTTGTACGTAAATCAATCGCTTTTTCTTTAAGTTTCAAACCAATATGTTCTGGCAAATAAGTCAACTCATAAGACACTGGCTGACGGTTGAGCAAACGAACACGTTGAATTTCATACACATTGGCTTTAACGGGTAACTTTAATTTGGGCACAACGTGCATCGGGATCTGTTTAAGCTCGGCCGAGATGACACGGTTTAAAATTTCGTGACCAGCAGATGACATTGCTTCTGCAAAACCTTGCAAACTTGAGATGTTCTGGAACGTTTTTGGCTTGCTTACAAAGGTCCCTTTACCCGGCACCTTAAAAATATAGCCTTCCAACTGTAATTGGTTGAGTGCTTGGCGAACTGTGATTCGGCTTACACCGAACTGTTCAGCAAACTCATTTTCAGATGGAATTTGGCTCAGTACGGCATATTCACCATTTACAATTTTGTTCAGGATGAGTTCCCTTAACTGATCGTAAAGAGGCTTATGATTTTTTGGATCTTGGGGTAGCTGGCTCACGGCTCACAACCTGTTATAACAACTTGAGCAAATAATGTTTAAAATGTTTCAGCTTTGGAAATAATTTAAAGCGATAACTTTAGTTAAAAAAATAATTTCATTGAATATCAATAAACTAATAAATAGTTATCTATAAAAGTTAAATGATTATCATAAAAAATACATTTGTGTTTGTTATGCTATAAAACATACTCCGTTATGACATAAGCGTAAAAATTAATATTATTTTTTAGGGGATAATATGCAACAAAAACAATTAAATACCCCTGATGACTCAGTGGAACAAGTCACCTTCTGGCAAGCCTTTTTATTTTGGCTCAAGCTTGGTTTTATTAGCTTTGGGGGGCCAGCTGGACAAATCGCTGTGATGCATCAGGAACTCGTTGAACAAAAGCGCTGGATATCAGAAAAAAGATTTTTACATGCACTGAACTACTGCATGTTGTTACCCGGACCTGAAGCGCAGCAGTTAGCAACCTACATTGGGTGGCTTATGCATAGAACTGCTGGAGGATTGGTTGCAGGTATTCTATTTGTATTGCCCTCATTATTTATTTTAATTGGACTGTCTTGGGTTTATATAAAATTTGGAGATGTTCCTGTTATTGCGGGTATTTTCTACGGAATCAAGCCTGCCGTTACCGCAATTGTTTTCCATGCAACTTACCGTATAGGTAGTCGTTCGCTTAAAAATAAGTTTTTATGGGTCGTCGCGATTGCAGCGTTTTTTGCCATTTTTGTCTTAAAGCTTCCTTTCCCGCTTATCGTTTTATCAGCGGGCATTGCAGGCTATTTAACAAGTAAAAAATACCCAGAACTATTTTCCTCCGCGGGTGGGCATAAAGCTAGTCAAAAAGATTATGGTCCGGCATATATTGATGATGATACTCCGACACCAGAGCACGCTAAATTCCATTGGTTGCGGTTAGCTAAACTTATTTTTGTGGCAATCGTGTTATGGTTATTGCCAATTTTAGCGTTGGGCGTATATTTTGGATGGCATCATTCTTATACTCAAATGGCGTGGTTTTTTACTAAAGCTGCGCTGCTTACGTTTGGGGGCGCTTACGCGGTTTTACCTTATGTCTATCAAGGGGCTGTCAATCATTTTGGATGGCTTTCACCTACACAAATGATTGATGGATTGGCACTTGGTGAAACTACACCCGGTCCACTAATTATGGTCGTTGCCTTTGTTGGTTTTTTAGGAGGCGTTAATCATTCACTACTTGGCTCTGAGCATTTATTTTTTGCTGGAGCACTCGGTGCAGTCATTGTGACTTGGTTTACCTTTCTATTTTCATTTATCTTTATTTTTGCGGGTGCACCGATTATTGAATCTACACATAATGAAATTAAATTTACTGCGCCACTTACTGCAATTACCGCGGCTGTGGTCGGTGTAATTTTAAATCTCGCACTATTTTTTAGTTATCATGTGTTATGGCCACAAGGTTTTTCAGGGCATTTTGATATGGTTGCAGCCCTCATTACTGTGGCTGCATTCATTGCTTTATTCCGCTTTAACGTGAACGTGCTATATGTGATTTTTGCATCAGCGCTGGTTGGACTCGCTGTCACTTTCTTTTAGTTATTTATTGATTTAACTTTTTTAATTACTCATAAACACAGCCGAACAGTTTCTTTACTGTTCGGCTGCTTATATTTTTAACCCGCTAACTGGGCAATTTGCGCTGCTGCATTATCTAAGGCTGCTTGACGTGCTTCTGGGCCGTAAGCAATCCCTTCCGCGCGCACAAAAGTAATATCAGTCACCCCAATAAAATTGAAAAACGCTTTGATATAAGTTTCTTGATAGTCTAAAGCTTCGGCTGGTGAACCTTCTGAATACACACCACCACGCGAAGAAGCAATAATGACACGTTTCCCCTCTACTAAACCTTGAGGACCGTTTTCCGTATAACGGAATGTTTTTCCAGCAACAGAGAGTCGGTCAAGCCACGCTTTTAACTGTGATGGGAAGCTAAAGTTGTACATTGGTGCGCCTATTACAACGATATCTGACGATAAGAACTCATCCAAATATTGGGTGTTTCGTGCAACACGTTGTTGTGCTGTTTCATTATTAGGTTCAACACCTTGCCATGCCAAAAATTCAGCATCAGACAAATGAGGAATTGGTTCTAAAGCAAAATCGTGGTGAATAATTTCTGCATCTGGATAAGCTGTGTTGAGCTGACGAATAACAGATGAGGTGAGTTGGCGGCTAACAGACTGTTCACCTAAAATACTTGTGTCAATTTGAAGTAGTTTCATCGTTTATACCTACAGTATAAAATTGTTACTTGAACTAATTATGTTACTACTATTATTCTTATGCACAAGAAGGCACATTTAGGGAACCAAGTAATATGGCTGTAACCATACCTCATGATATCCAGAGCTCAGATTGTCAAAGAGTCAGTCAAGTGTTAGCTAGAGTTGGTGAAAAATGGAGCATTCTTATTGTAATGACACTTGCATCACATCCTCATCGATTTTCTGAAATAAAGAGAAATATCAATGGAATATCACAGCGTATGCTCACCTTATGTTTACGCGGTTTAGAACGAGATGGATTGGTTAAACGTACGGTCTATCCTGTAGTGCCACCGCATGTTGAATATGAACTAACTCCGCTGGGCCATTCACTTACAGAACCTGTAATTGCTTTAGGCCAATGGGCTCAGCAGCATATTGCAGATATTGATGCGGCAAGAGCTGCATTTGACGCAGCTCAGGAGAAACCAATTACATTAGATACTTAACGTAACTGCGAAGGACTCATGCCATAAAATTGTTTAAAGCGATGACTTAAATGGCTTGCTGAACTAAACCCACATACTAGGGCAATATCTTGCAAAGAAAGCTGAGATGACTGAATTAGTCCTTTGGCCTTAGTTAAGCGTCTTTGCATGACATATTGGTGAGGCGCCATATTCATGGACTGTTTAAACATATGAGCAAAATGGTATTCGCTTAAATTCACAACATTCGCCAAATCAGACAAAGTGAGTGCCTGATCTAGATGATCTTCAATCCAGTCCTGAATATATTTGAGTTTATGAGGAGCGAGCCCACCTTTAATGATAGGTTGCTGCCACTTAACATTGCTATATCTTCGAATTAAATGGTTCAGCAATAAACTGGCAGTGGTACTCATTTGTAAATGGTTTGCTGAATCTTTCCAATCACAATCTAGCAAGAAGAACTGATATAACGCCCGAATCCGTTCATCGTCATTAAAGACAACTTCGTTTAGTTCAATTTGATTCGGCTCTTTGTCCCATATTTTTTCAGCAACATCACGCAAATGTTGATCGGTGTAATACAAGTGGACAAATTTAAGCCCACCACGTATGTCCCAAGTCGATTCCTGATGTTCAGGCAATAAGCAAAAACGACCTGGCCCACCGCCATTTTTCCAGCCCGCAGGTGTTTTTTGATAGCTTTCATAACCATCTTGAATATAAAGACTTAAAGTGTGGTGATCGCTACAGACACTTACACGATCTTGCTGATTAGACCAAAATGCAAGTTGCATATTCTCATCAAGCACCACAGTTTTGTGAAGCTTGGCTTTAGATTGCTGTAGCTGTTCTAAAGTTTGATAGGCCATGCAAAATTAAAACGAATATCATTGAGCTTAAGTTAACCATATTCAGCAAAATTCAGCTAGTTTATATCTATAAAAAGCGCAAGATCTTGCATGTATAACACAAGAATATATACGTGAAAAATGAAGCATTCCTAGATACTTAAGCTTGGTAATCGAGGATGAAGTTATGAATATTTTACTCTATGTTGCGGTGGTGTTGATTTGGGGAACAACATGGATTGGAATTGCCGTTCAGAGCCATTATGCAACAACTGTTGTCGCGATTTTATGGCGTTTTGCCATTTCAGCCTTATTACTTTGGGTTGTTTTACTATTTTCAGGAAAATTACAGCGAATTGCTTTAAAAGATCATTTGTTCTGTATGCTGCAAGGCCTTTGCGTATTTGGTCTAAACTTTATTTGTTTTTATACCGCTGTTAAATATGTAAATAGCGGTTTAGAGTCTGTCATTTTTTCGATGGCGGTTTTCTTTAATGCCATTAATGCGCTTATCTTTTTTAAGCAGAAACCTTCCCCAAACTTTGCACCAGCTGCACTTTTGGGCCTAAGTGGTATTGTTTTACTGTTTTGGCATGACCTGATTAATAGCCAGTTTAATGCGCAGTTATTAATGGGTATTGGTCTGTGTGCAATAGGAACTTACGGTTTTTCTTTAGGGAACATGATTAGTGTTAGACACCAAAAACGTGGTCTAAATATCTTTTCAACAAACTGTTATGCCATGACGTATGGCGCATTGGTGATCTTAATTCTGGCTTTATTTACAGGACAAGATTTAATGCCGCCGATGAATTTCCCATTTTTAAGCTCGGTACTATACTTGGCTGTATTTGGTACGGTTATTGGGTTTTCAGCTTACTTTTCTCTGGTCGGACGAATTGGCGCAGCTAAAGCAGCCTATAGCACGTTGCTCTTTCCTTTAGTTGCTTTAACAGTTTCTACTTTCTTTGAAGGATATGTATGGACTTTAAATGCTGTATTTGGAATTTTACTCATCTTACTTGGTAACTACTTAATGTTTAGTAAGTTTGAAATTGGAAAGAAGTTATTTAGCAGTCAAAAAAATTGTGAGAAGCAGGCATAAAAGCCTGCTTTTTTATAAATTATAATTAATTTTAGCAGCCCGTTTTTAGCATCAACTCAAAATCTTTTAAAGCCGCGGCTGCTGTGGCTAATGGCGCAGATGCCCCTCCACTGACAACAAATTCCCCCATTTCTTGCGTTAACACCCGAATGCATTTATTGGAACCTTGCAGATGAGCAAACGCATGATTTGCTGGAACTAATCTTAATTCAACACCTGTTTGAATTTGCTGATTCTTAATATGAATAAAACCAACCAGACGAGGAATTACATTTTCTTTTTTCCAACCACGAATATGTTCAGCCGTAACGTGACTAATTCCTTGTCTTGGAATATCTTGAATTTTTACATCAGCCCCCAAAACATTATTGGCTAGTATCGTAATTTTGGCAGCAGTATCCCATCCATCTACATCAAAAGAGCTGTCAGGTTCTGCAATCCCTTTCGTTTGAGCTTTTTCAAGAGATTCTGCAAATGCGCATTCGTGTTGCAACATATCATTCAAAATAAAATTCGTGGTTCCGGTAAAGACACCTTCTATTTCTAAAATTTGGCAGCCAGCTAAGTTATATTCAAACAAATCAACCGTCGGTAAAGCTGCAGCAGTGGCACCGCTAAAAAATAGTTTTTTATTGTGCTGATGTGCCAAGTTAATTAGTTTTTTACCTTCTACGACTAAAGCACCTTTAGATACCGCAATCGCATTCATGCTATGTGTTAAAGCATAATTTAAATAAAATAGGCCTTTTCCACCTGTCACATAATCACTTGGTCCAGTTTCAATAATGACATCTGCTTGAACCTGTTCTAAAAACTTTTGCTCTGTTAGGCCTGCTTGATATTGTGTTTTATCTAGCCACTTTGAAGCTTGTAAACCTTCTTGATCAATTAAGCCTGATGATGAGTTACAGACACCCACTAAACGGGTATCAATTTGATATTTTTGTTTATAGTAGGTCGATCGATTTAAAAGAAGCTCTGCAATTTGTTGCCCAATCCGTCCAAAACCACAAATTGCTACATTAATTCGCTTCATTTCACTTTCTCAAAAATTTAAATGGTTTAAATCAATTTTCCAAAGATAATTTTAATATCTCATCTTGGAAAAATTGCTATTTATAGAGAAGGTTAAAATACTATATCGCTCATATATTTGTTAGATTAACAATCTTAATAACCATATAAATTGCGACAGCAAAAACCATTAAAGCAAAGACCTTTTGTACAATTACAGACGGAATAAACCGAATAGCTCGGCGCCCTAATAACATACCGAATGCACATGCGAGCGCGAACGCACTAGTAATGGCGACTGGATAGTGAAAGCCCTCTGCAATATGCATCACAATACTCATGCCACTAATCAGGAAAATAATCATAAGTGAAGTTGCAACAATGCTATGCATATCCAAATTTGTGACTTTTCTAAGCGCTGGGACAATTACAAAGCCGCCACCCACACCAAGCATCCCAGTTAAAAGCCCCGCAATAATTCCAATGCCCGCAAGTACACCACCAGTTTTAAAATTCCAGATAAAGCGTCCCGTACTTGGGTTGACCTGACACGGCGGGTTATGAAAATCCGAAACACGGTTACTGATAAGTCGATAGCCTACAGTAAACATGACCAAGCTAAACATTAACATGAGCCAAATAGGTGAAATCGTGTTAGCTATTAAAATGCCGATATGTGCCATAGGAGCACCAATTAAGGCAATCCAGATTGCAGCACGATAACGAACAATCTTTTTAAATAAGCCTTCAATGGTTCCTATGAGAGTAGATAGCGCAACTGCCAATAACCCAATTGGCGCAGCTTGCGCCACGCTCCAGCCTTGACTAGTCATAAGCGCGGGTACAGCAAGAATGCCACCACCCGCACCAGTAAGACCAAGTAAAAAGCCAATCACAATGCCTTCAACGACAAGTAATAACATATTAAAAGCCTAAAATTGCATATAAATCGTTTGCAGTAGACTGCTGGTTAATGAGTGAGTAGATCTCATCTTCTTGCGAAGCTTTAGTCGCCTCTCAGGACAAAGGTTGCTTTATTTATCCTCTTAACTCGAACATAGTTCTCGTCTTCTTGCGAAGCTTTAGTCGCTTCTCAGGATAAAGCGTTGCTTTACTTATCCTCTTCCACTCGAGCATAGCTCTCGCCTTGCGCTCGTACAAAGCGTTGCTTTGCTTAACCTCGCTCAGGTTTGACCATCCACTCGCGGCCCTTGAGCATGCCTTGCCAGTAAATCGGCGGTAAAATTTGCTCTTTAAGTAGCCATGCCAAACGAGATGGTTTTTGTCCATCAATCACCCATTTTGGAAAACTTGGAAGTAATTTGCCGCCGTAGCCAAACTCAGCCAGAACGATTTTTCCACGCTCTACTGTGAGTGGACATGAGCCATAGCCGTTGTATTCACAGAAGTTTTGCTCACCTTTGAGCTGGGCTATAACATTAACCGCAACGATCGGAGCTTGTGCCCGTGCCGCAGCAGCAGTTTTGGCATTAGGTGCATTCATCACATCGCCTAAAGCAAAAATATTGGCATGTTGTATGTGTTGTAGGGTTTGTGGATTAACACTCACCCAGCCTGCTTCATCAGTAAGAGTACTTGCACGAATAAAATCAGGTGCTTGTTGCGGTGGAACAACATGCAACATATCGAAATCTGTTTCGACCATTGCTGCATTTTCATCATTCACTACTTTGAACCATGCTTTCTTTGCAGGCCCGTCTACTTTGACAAGTTGATGGTTAAAATGAAGTTCAGTGCCATATTTTTCAACGTATTGCATTAGTGCAGGTACATATTCCTTCACACCAAATAAAACAGCACCAGTGTTATAAAAATGGATAGAGATATCTTTAAGTTTGCCTTGCTTTAACCAGTAGTCGGCTGAAAGGTACATCGCTTTTTGAGGAGCACCCGCACATTTAATCGGCATAGGCGGCTGGGTAAAGATTGCTTTTCCACCGTTTAGCTGTTGCACCAGTTCCCATGTATACGGCGCCAAGTCATAACGATAGTTAGACGTCACCCCATTTTTCCCTAAGGTTTCGACTAAACCTTCAATGCCATGCCAATTTAGTTTTAAACCAGGACAGACGACTAAGGCTTTATATTGAATCGGTTGGCATCCTTCCAAAATAATCTGATTATGCTGAGGGTCGAATCCAGCAACAGCAACTTTCATCCATTTCACTTTTGAAGGAATCACACTTGCCATTGAGCGTGCGGTTACTTGGGGTTTAAAGATACCACCACCGACCATAGTCCAGCCCGGTTGATAATAATGGGTGTCTGCCGGATCAATAATGACAATATCTAAATGAGGTTCACGACATAAAAGACTAGACGCTACAGAAATTCCTGCTGCTCCAGCGCCCACAATCACAACGCTATAACAAGGAATTGTCGCTGGTTCATGATCACGTTTTAAAATACGAGACACCAAACCTTTCAAATTAAACCCAAGCTTATTACCCGCTTCTACTAACAGCGCTGCATCTTTTGGAGCAACTTCAGCCAAAGCCCACAAACTGATTGCACGCATACCAGAGCGACAATATGCTAAAACGGGCTTCTGAGCATTCTGATAAAGCTGCTTAAAGTCGGTAACTTGTTGATCGGTAATTTTGCCACTGATAACGGGCTGGTAGATTACGTTTAGGCCATGTCGCTGAGCTGCTTCTTCAATTTCAATCACATTGGGTTGATCTGCACCTTCTCCATCTGGACGGTTACATATCAGAGTTTTTATTCCTTGGTCTGCAATTTTCGCGATATCGTCGGCAGTAATCTGGCCAGCAACATAAAAATCTTGATTAACTCGTTTAAGTTCCATATTGCCACCTTATAATTGTGAAATTGAGCCGCAAGCCTGATTAGCAGGAAGTGCTTTATCGATTTGTTTTGGATATGGCAGATTTAAGTTATTCATTAATTCAATAAAATCTTCACGCGAGCGATTCTGACCTAGACGTGAATTATTTAAGCGTTCATAACCAATTGTTGAAGACAGACGACCTTTATAATCGTGTCCCGGATACACAATAGTCTCGTCAGGCAGGCTAAAAAGTTGTTTATGAATACTGTCATAAAGTGTACCTGCATTACCTTGCTGGAAGTCAGTTCGACCGCAGCCGTCAATTAATAATGCATCACCAGTGAAAACCATATTTCCTACCAAATAACTCGTACAAGCATTGGTATGACCTGGTGTGTAACGCGCTTCAATACTGAGGTTGCCAACTTTAAGCATGCAACCATCAGTAATTAAAATATCTCCGCAACTTACTTCTGAGTTTCGGTGTAAAACCGATTTGCAATGAAAACGTTCACGAAGTAAATTTGCAGCGGTAATATGGTCTGCATGAACATGAGTATCTAAGGTATAGATGAGTGTAAATTGATGCTGCTCTAATTCTTTTGCATAAATCTCTATATCTGATGCGACTGGATCAATTAAAATAGCCTCTCGTGTTTCTTCACATCCAAGCATATATGTATAAGTCGAACTTTCTTTTTCAAAAAACTGCTTAAAGAACATGATTTATACCCTAATAATTTATTTCTTTCCTATATTTTGCAAATAAGATGCCAATTATTTAAAATTAAATAATAAATATAAAAATCAAAAATTTAAAACAATAAGTAAACCTAAACTTAGAAAATGAACTCAGCTTGATGTTCCTATGAAACTCAAGTATGTTTCAATGAAACGATTGTGAAACATAGATAATGGCAAAGTTAAATTTTGAGTTAGAACAGGATTTTTATATTTTATTTGAGCAGCTTAAAGCTCTATTCCCAAATGCGATTCTGTTTTTAGCGGACACATCTACTCAAACAATTCACTATAAATTTAATACAGACGATATTTCTGTAGAGAACATGGCAGCGCTTACTCAAGACCATCACAATCAATATCTCGAAATCAATACTCCTAAAATGAGAAAGCGATTTATCTATCAGGAAAATGATATTTACATCGCAGAGCATCGTGTTATCGGGAAATTGTATATTCTACAGCCCGTTAGCATAGAGAATGATATTGGTGATCAAGTAGAACTCACAGAACAATTGCAAGACTTGGCTAAGGTTTTTAATAGTTGTTCACCAGAAATGTCCCGTATGTTTTCAATCATTCAAAGGGTGGCAATTACTGAGTTTCCAGTGCTTGTTCGCGGTGAATCTGGTAGCGGTAAAGAACTTGTGGCACAAGCAATTCATGATTATAGCCAACGTAAAAATAAGATTTTTGTAGCGATTAACTGTGCAGCTTTAAATTCTAATATTTTAGAAAGTGAACTCTTTGGGCATGTGAAAGGTGCTTTTACGGGAGCAATTCGTGACCATAAAGGCGTGTTTGAACGTGCCGCTGGTGGAACGCTGTTTCTGGATGAAATTGCCGAGATTCCTTTAGAGCTTCAAGCTAAATTATTACGGGTGTTAGAAACAGGTGAATTTACTCCTGTAGGTGGTGAAAAACCAATTCAGGCCAATGTCCGAATTATTACAGCAACACATAAAGCTTTACGCGAAGAGGCTAAGGCTGGGCGTTTCCGTCATGATCTACTCTACCGTTTGCGTGTCATTCCGATTTTTATACCGCCACTCAGAGAGCGAAAAGTCGATATTCCACTGATTGTCGACCAGATTTTAAAAGAGAGTTCCACCCAACTCGACACAATGCCTCGCCATGTTAATCAAAAAGCCATGCAAGTTTTATTGAACTATGATTGGCCAGGAAATGTTCGTGAGTTAAAAAACACCCTGCTTTATGCTTTAACCATGGCAAATGGTAAAGATGAAATTGAAGTCGAAGACTTACCAAATGAACTATTAAATGCAGAGGATTACGTTAAATTACCCGAGACAAATACAGAGCTTAGTCCAGAAAATGTGCAAGCCGCTTTAGAAAAATATAACCATAACTTGAATATGGTCGCGAATATTTTTGGAATTAGCCGCACTACTCTTTGGAGATACAGACAAAAGCATAAGCTTTAGCTAGGTATTTAGCTCATCTAAGGCGTATCATATTGCACTTGGTTAGGTTCGTTAGTTCAAAGGCTTTATATGATTGTCCGTGATAAAAGCAATGTATTTAAATTATTATTTGCTTGGAAAGGAACAATTTTACCTAAGGTCTTGCCAGCACTGAGTTTTGTTGTCTTTATTTCAGCATGTGTGGTCTGGCTCTCTTATTATCATTGGATTCAAATTCCTACCGTACCCGCGATTGGATTTACAATATTTGGTGTGATTCTTTCGATTTGTACTGGTTTTAGAAATAACGCGTGTTATGACCGTTGGTGGGAAGGCCGGAAACTTTGGGGGGCTTTAATTGCCAATGCCAGACATATTGTTAGAGATAGCCATGTTTTATCTAATGAACAACGTGAACATTTAATTCATCAGGTCTTAATTTTTAGTAACTTGTTGCGTGATCGACTGCGTCAACAAACAGTCGAACCCACCAAATTTCTTGAGCATGCTTATTTAAATAACTCTTCACTTAATTATTTAAATGAGCATATTAATGCACCGCAGTTTGTACTCGAAAATATTCAAAAAGATTTAGTTAAAGTACTAAAAGATGGTGAAATTAGTGACATTATCTATAGCACGCTAAATCGACATATTGTTGAGCTAGGCAATATTCAAGCGGGTTGTGACCGAATTGCCGGTACGCCTTTACCCTACTCATATTCAGTGCTTTTACATCGTGCTGTTTACTGTTTTTGTTTCATATTACCTTTTAGCCTTGAAGCAGCTTTAGGTATTTGGACACCGCTTATTGTCGGCTTAATCGCTTATATGTTTTTAGGTTTAGATGCGTTAAGTGCTCAAATTGAAGAACCTTTTGGTTTGCAAGAAAATGATTTACCGCTCGATTCTATTGTACGTTTAATTGAACGGGAGTCTCTAAGCTCTTTAGGGCAGCCATTACCACCCATTATTGAAGCCCAAGACAACAATTTACTTTAATAAAAAAGAGCGAACCATCGCTCTTTTTTATAGGCTTAAGTGTCTATTTATGGATGTACAATAATCTTAACGGCTGACTCATTGTTATGAATTAAGGTTTCAAAACCTTGTGAAATCAAATCATCAAGTTGAATGCGCTGCGTAATAAAAGGTTCCAGATTTATTTTACCTTCTTCGACCAGTTTAATAGTCTCCTGATGGTCATTTACATAGGCAATTGTACCGCGTACATCAAGCTCTTTCATTACCACACTATGCACATTAATTGATGCTGGATGGCTCCAAATCGAAACAATAACTATGACGCCTGTTGGTTTCACTGCCGCAACCAAAGTATCTAATACCTTGTTAACGCTACTACATTCAAACGCGACATCGACACCCTCTCCATTAGTAACTTTCATGACCTCAGAAACAACATCAACTTCTGACGGGTCTAAAATATAATCTGCAACTCCCGACTCTTTGGCTTTTTCTTTACGTTTGGCACTTAGTTCGGTAATGATGACCTTAAGACCTTTCGCTTTTAAAATTGCCGAAAGCAATAAACCAATTGGCCCCGCACCGCCAACCAGTGCAATATCACCAGCCTTTGCACCACTACGTACGAAAGCATGATGACCCACCGATAACGGTTCAATTAAGGCTGCCTGATCTAGCGGAATTTTATTGGAAATTGGATGCACCCAACGGCGTTTAACTGCAATTTTTTCCGATAAACCACCACCACGACCGCCTAAACCAATGAAGTTCATATTTTTAGAAAGATGGTAATTATCACCCGGTCCAGTCGGCACATCATCGGCCACAATATAAGGCTCTACGACGACATGCTGACCAATTTCAATATCATCAACACCTTCACCTACGGCATAAACCACACCTGAAAATTCATGTCCCATGGTAATCGGTGCAGATTCACCTGAAATAGGATGCGGATGTCCACACGGTGGAATAAAAATTGGCCCTTCCATAAATTCGTGCAAATCTGTACCACAGATTCCACACCAAGCTACCTTAATGCCTACAGTGCCGGGAGTGACTTCTGGTTCAGGGATATCTTCAATACGAATATCACCTCTGTCATAAAAACGCGCTGCTTTCATTATTATCTCCCTCAAATCAGGATGTTGTTTTAGCGATAGACAATTCCGCCGTCCGTTAAAATGGATTGACCCGTAATATAGTCTGAATCTTCACTTGCCAGAAAAGCAACTAATGCGGCTACATCGTCTGGTGTTTGGGCTCTACCTAAAGCAATGCCTTCCACATATTTTTTATAAGTTTCACCAATTGCAGCACCGGTAATTTCAGCAAAACGTTTATCGATTTCAACCCACATATCCGTTCCGACAATTCCGGGGCAATATCCATTTACCGTAATACCGTGACTGGCATATTCTTTTGCCGCAGCTTGGGTAAGTGCTCGTACCGCAAATTTGGTTGCCGAGTAAATACCGAGTAAAGCAAACCCATCGTGGCCTGCAATTGAGCAAGCATTAATGATTTTACCTTTATGTTCGTGTTGTTTAAATTTTGCAGCAGCAGCCTGTATTCCCCACAGTACTCCACCAATATTAATATCAACAATTTTTTGGAATTCATCAGGTGTGATATCAGCAATCGCTTGAACTTGTGCAATTCCAGCATTATTAATCATGACATCAAACCCACCAAGAGTCTCTTCTGCATGATTTATAGCAGCATACACTTGCTCGCGGTCACTTACATCAGCAATAAATGTGCTAGCATTTACACCTAAAGCCTGAATTTCCTGCTGCACATCGTTCAGTCGATCTTGTTTCATATCAACTAATGCAATATGTGCTCCTTCTTGCGCCAAGCGCAGGGCAATCCCACGGCCAATACCTTGAGCTGCCCCAGTCACTAAAACGACTTTATTTTTTAATCCCTTAACCATGTTCAACTCCTGTAAATGTAGAATTTCTACATATGAATCGCTCGTTGCATTGAAGCCAAAATGGATTCATGCATGGCTTCTGATAATGTTGGATGTGGGAAAATCGCTTGAGCTAAACTTTCATCAGTTGCTTCTAGATATTTGGCAATCGCAAAGCCTTGGATATGTTCAGTCACTTCATGACCCACCATATGTGCACCAAGTAATTCACCCGTTTCTGCATGTATCACCGTTTTAACGAAACCTGACGCATCTCCAATTGCCAAAGCTTTACCATTTGCAGTTAAAGAAAACTTACCAATACGTATAGGTAGATTTTTAGCTTTTGCTGCATTTTCCGTTAAACCAATACTCGCCACTTGTGGATGTGTAAAAATACAACCCGGTATCTGGCTACGGTCGAGTGAATGGACGTTTGCCACACCAGCGATCTTCTCGACACATATCATGGCTTCATGGCTTGCTTTATGAGCGAGACAAGGCACTCCAGCAACATCACCAATTGCATAAAGCCCTGCTACGTTGGTTTTACAATAGTCATCAATTGCCACAAAACCTTGTGGGTTGAGTTCTACACCTAAACGTTCTACTCCTAGTCCCGTGGTATTCGGCTGTACACCAATTGCCGAAAGTACACGGTCAAAAACAAGCGTTTGAACATCATTTGCCGTTTCAACCACACAGTGGACTTGCTCATTTTCAATCTGAATACTTTGAACGACAGCATCGGTTAAGACTTTCATACCTTTTTGTTCAAATTGTTTTCTGACAAATTGGGCAACCTCTGCATCTTCAGTAGGTAAAATCTGCTTGGCTAAATCAATAAGCGTGACCTGACACCCCAAGTCTTGATAAAGACTAGCAAACTCACTACCAATTGCACCTGAGCCCACAACCAGTAAGCTTTTTGGTAACTGCTCTGGAACAAGTGCTTCTTTATAGCTCCAGACATATGTTCCATCGACAGGAAGTTGAGGAACATGTCGAGCTTTAGCTCCAGTTGCCAAAATGATGTGTGGCGCACTCAAAGCCTGACTGTTACCTTGAGCATCGGTCACTTCAAGTTTTTCTTTAGCCGTAAGTTGAGCACGGCCATTAAACACTGTTACTTGATTCTTTTTAAGTAAGTAATCGATGCCTTGTACCAGCTGTGCTGAAACTTGTCGGCTATGCTGCACAAGCTTTTGAATATCAAAATCGAGTTGAGATACTTGAAAACCAAACTGTCCAGCATGTTTAAACTGAGTTGCAAGCTCTGCGCCTGCAAGCAAAGCTTTAGTTGGAATACAGCCCCAATTTAGACAAATTCCGCCTAAATGTTGCTCTTCTACAATTGCGGCTTTTAACCCGAGCTGGGCTGCACGAATTGCAGCCACATACCCACCCGGTCCCGCGCCAATCACAATTAAATCAAATTGAGCTTCTGACATGCGGGTTCTCCTACACCAAAATTAAAGCAGGGTTTTCAACAAACTGCTTAAAGCTGGCCAAGAATTTCGCCCCAACTGCGCCATCAATGACTCGGTGATCGCATGACAACGTCGCTGTGACAATCTCACGAACCACTACATTGCCATTTTCAACAACAGCACGTGATTCAGAAGCACCTAATGCCATAATTGCACCTTGCGGTGGGTTGATAATGGCATCGAACTGTTTAATGCCTAACATTCCTAAATTTGAAATGCTAAAGCTGCCCCCCTGAAACTCATCAGGTTGTAACTTGCCAGTCTTAGCACGCGTTGCCAAATCACGCATGTCATCGGAAATTTGTGCTAAAGACTTCTGATTTGCTGCTTTTACAATGGGTGTAATTAAACCGTTTGGAATCGCTACGGCCACCGAAATATCCGCTTGAGAGAACTGTAAAATTGATTGAGTCGCCTCATCAAATTGAACATTCACTTCAGGTACTTTAATCAGTGCCGCCGCCGCTGCCTTAATTAGCATGTCATTAATAGAAAGTTTCACTTGTGGAACAGTCTCATTAATCTGCTTACGTAGTTTTTGCAAAGCTTCTACGTTGAGATCGACCACTAAGCGGAAATGCGGTGCGTTACGTTTTGCAGCCTGTAACCGTGAAGCAATCGCTTTACGCATCCCATTCATCGCCACCGTCGTAACGGTTGATTGTGGTTGAGCTGCACATTGCACAGGTTGTTCATTTAATGGCGTTGGGTTATTACGATAGTAAACTGCCTCAACATCTTCTTTACAGACACGGCCACGAGTACCTGAAACACGGCAGTCATTTAGGTTAATGCCCCATTGTTTTGCTAAACGGCGTGCTACAGGCGTCGCTAAAATTTGGCTATCATCAGCTGTAGATTTAACCACTTTAGTTTGAGTTTGCTGCTTAACATCAGGCCACTGACCACCAGCAGCCTGTACAGTCTTCTGGATGTCTTGAACACTAATACGTCCTTCACGACCAGAACCTGTGACTTTTGCCAAGTTTACATTGTGCTTTTCTGCAAGCTTCAAGGCATGCGGTGTTGCAAACAAATCATCAGATGTTTGATAACCTTGTAATGACTCGGGTACAGCATAGTCACCTTTAGCGACCTTTGCAGGAGCTGAAGCACTAGCTGCTACAGTCTGTGGCTGTTCTGCTTTCTCAGCAATAGGTGCAGATGTTTCCGCTTTACTTTGTTCCGAAGGTGCTTGAGCTGCTGAACCACCTAATGATGCGATAAACTTTTCAATTTCTGCATCAGAAACTTCACTATCAGCACATACGGCAATAAGACCACCAACAGGTAAAGTATCACCATCTTTCGCTAAAATTTTACGGAGCGTTCCAGCAAAAGGCGCTTCTAACACATTGACGATTTTTGTGGTTTCAATTTCACAAATTTCATCGCCCTTATTAAAGCTATCACCCTCTTTAATCAACCATTGGGCGATCGTGCCTTCTTCCATGGATAATCCCCATTTCGGGATCTCCAGCGTTTTAATTTCGCTCATCCTAAGCCTCCAATGTTTTTCGCACAGCTTGCTCAATACGCTCTACACTTGGAATCCATTCTTTTTCTAAAACTGGAGAGAATGGAACAGGCGTATGTGGTGGCGTTACGAGTTCAACAGGTGCTTTCAAATAGTGGAAACCTTTTTGGGCGATCAGTGCAGCAACATCATGACCAAAGCCACAGCGTGCCGCTGATTCATCCACAATAACTACACGCCCAGTCGATGCAACAGACTCTAAAATTCCTTCCTCATCCAGAGGTGAAATTGTGCGAGGGTCGACCACTTCAACCGAAATACCATCTTTTGCCAATTTGTCTGCCACTTCATTAGCACGATGTACCATCAAGCCTAAAGCAATAATGGTCACGTCTGTCCCTTCACGGGTGTAATTTGCTACACCAAAAGGAATGGTATAGGCATCATCTGGAACTTCGCCTTTAATGTCATAGAGCATTTTATGCTCACAGAACACCACAGGGTCGTCATCACGAATGGCCTGAATTAATAGCCCTTTCACATCATATGGGCTAGATGGAACCACAACTTTTAAGCCCGGAACCGCGGCAAATACGTTATATGGTGACTGAGAATGCTGAGCTGCCGCAGAAAAACCTGCGCCAATCATGCCACGTACAACCATTGGCGCTTTTGCTTTTCCGCCAAACATATAACGGAATTTAGCGGCTTGGTTATAAAGCATGTCATGACACACGCCATAGAAATCCATAAACATTAAATCAGCAACAGGACGTAAACCTGTTGCAGCCGCACCGGCGGCCATACCGATAATTGCAGACTCGGTAATTGGTGTATCAATCACACGTTCTGAACCAAACTCCGTCCATAAACCTTTGGTTACACCAAGTACCCCACCGAAGCCTTCAAGCTCGTTCTCTTCGGTATTTTTACCGCCGTGCCCACCACGAACATCTTCACCAACAACAAATACGGTTGGATCACGACGCATTTCTGATTCAATGGCTTCTTTAATTGCATTACGAAAACTTTTATTTGGCATCTTTACTATTCCTTTAGTAAGAGACATAGACGTCAGTAAGGAGTTGTTCTGGTTTTGGATAAGCCGCAGCACGAGCTTTAGCAACGGCATCATCAACATTTGCCTTAGAAGCTGCATCAATCTCGTCTAGTTTGGCTTCATCAATTTTGCCTTTGACTTTTTCGCGGAAAATTTTCAAAGGATCTTTATTTTCTTTGATGAACTCGACTTCTTCTTTAGAACGAATCAAGCCAGGGTCACCTTCGAAGTGGCCATAAAAACGGTTTGTAATGGTTTCAATAACACTCGGACCTTCACCACGACGTGCACGTTCAATGGCAGTTTGAGCGGCTTCATAGACGGCAAAGAAATCGGTACCATCAACTTTAACTGCAGGTAAACCAAAACCTGCGGCACGACCAGCAATGTCTTTGCTTCCTACTGCGTAATCATGCCCTGTTCCTTCACCAAAGCCGTTATTTTCGAAAACGAAAATTACTGGAAGTTTAAGTACAACAGCCATATTCATCGCTTCAAAAGTAAGGCCTTGGTTTGAGCCACCGTCACCTGTAAAAGACAGTCCGACCCCACCAGTCTTTAAGGTTTTCGCTGTCAACGCCGCACCAATTGCTAAAGGAGGTCCACCACCCACAATCCCGTTGGCACCGAGCATACCTTTATCTAAATCGGCAATATGCATAGAACCGCCTTTTCCACGGCATAGCCCGTCATCTTTACCGAAAATTTCCAGCATCATGGCGTGAATGTCACAACCTTTTGCAATACAGTGTCCATGTCCACGGTGTGTTGAAGTGATATAGTCTTTGTCGGTTAAATTTTCGCAAATCCCGACTGCTACAGCTTCTTCACCACTGTATAAGTGAATAAAGCCAGGAATATCACCATTGGTATTTTCTTCGTGAAGTCGATCCTCAAATTCACGAATATCGCGCATGCGTTTATATGCTGCGAGTAATTGCTCTTCCGTTAATTGCATATCCTTTTCCTTTATTATCTTGATTATTAAAAATCAACCAAGTTTCAGCGAGAGTTATATATTTCGCTATAAATAATAAAGCTCAATTTAATTTAATATGCTATTAGACTAAAAAGTTTTAAATGGTTTTTATGGATATTATTTTTTATTTTTCAAAAACTTGTATAGCAAAAATAAAATTAAAAAATTTTAATACATTTCATTGGCTTGTGAAACAAACCTTTAACCAACCTTTATTAATTTATAATATTAGCTGTGTACTACGCTCATTAATAAACTCTATGTCCTTTATTTAAATTATAAGGATTTTTATTATATAGAGTCTAGTTAAATATTATTTAATATAAAATGGAATTTTATATATGGACTTAAAAAGGCAAATAGAAACTGGTATTAAATTAAGAGGAGCGGATAAAGTTGCTCGCATTCCGATTAAAATTTTACCTACAGAAGAGTTACCGACTAAACCTGACTGGATTCGAGCAAAAATAAATGATTTCGAAGAAATTCAACGTATCAAAAATTTGCTACGCCAACAGAAGTTACACAGTGTTTGCGAAGAAGCGGCGTGTCCAAATTTACCGGAATGTTTTGGTGGAGGTACGGCAACATTTATGATTATGGGCGATATTTGTACTCGTCGCTGCCCATTTTGTGATGTCGCTCATGGTCGCCCAAAACCGCTAGATGAAGATGAACCTAAGCATTTGGCAGAAACAGTCGCAAATCTAAACTTAAAGTATGTCGTGATTACCTCTGTAGACCGCGACGATCTACATGATGGCGGTGCTGCACATTTTGTAAAGTGTATTGAAGAAATTAGAAAACATTGTCCAGAAACATTGATTGAGATTTTAGTACCAGATTTTCGCGGTCGTTTAGAGACAGCGCTTTCAACTCTAAGCTTATCTCCTCCAGATGTGTTTAACCATAATATTGAGACGGTTCCTCGTTTATATAAAGCGATGCGCCCCGGTTCAGATTATCAACATTCGCTTGAGTTACTTAAACGCTTTAAAGCATATTGTCCCGATATCAAAACCAAGTCTGGCCTGATGGTTGGATTAGGAGAAATAGAGGCTGAAGTGCTTGCCCTACTCAACGATTTAAAAGACTATCAAGTCGATCTTATCACGATTGGTCAATATCTTCAGCCTTCAAAATCACATGCACCTATTCATCGGTTTGTAAATTTACAAGAATTTGAACGATATACCCGACACGGTAAGCGATTAGGTTTTAAAAATATCTGGAGTGCACCTATGGTTCGTTCTAGCTATTTTGCTGATCGACAATATTTCGGAGAAGAAGTGCCAAAGCCTTTCAGCCGACAAGATGTCTTATCTTAATGGTTAAGCAATTAACAAAACTTATCCAATAGGATAATGGTCAAGACTTATAAAATTATTTAAGGTAAGGAGATAATTAGGAAATAGTCACAATAAGAAAGTTATAACAGTTGAGCGGCTACGGATACGCCATTTCAATGATAAAGGAATTTCGATATGGATATGTCAGAACAATTATCATCGCCTTTGATAGACACTACTCCGTCCTTATTTCGGCCGGAAACCTCATCTCATTCTAAACAATTAGGAAAAAAACCATCACTTGACCTTGAAGCAGCGCCTTTATTTGATCTGGGTGAGGAATGGGAACATTCATTATTTGGTCGTTCAATCCAAGAGTGTCATAGAAATTTGATGCACATTGCTGAAGATGCAGATATGGCCATTGGGGTGACTGACCCTCATGGCACACTACTGTGGACATGGAGTAGTACACCTATGCGTTCATCTGCCGAACAAGTCCATTTTGTTGAAGGTGGACAATGGTCAACCCAAGCGGTTGGTCAAAATGCAATTGGTCTTGCCCTAAATACACATTCTGCAAGCTGTGTTTATTCACATGAAAACCAGATGAATAGTGTTAGAGACTGGGTATGTTATGCAGCCCCGATCACCGATGCAAATACAGGCCAGTTTTATGGCATTATGAACTTATCAACTAAATATCAAAAGCATAACTCACTTGGAATTTTAGCTGTTGAACGCTGTGCCGATATTGTAAAACAAGCCATTCAACTTCATCAAAAAAACATTTTATATATTAAGGCGCTAGGCACACCTAAAGTTCAATATAACCAACATGGTTTAACACTCACGCAACGCCAAATCGAAATTTTATGTATTCTTTCTTTATGCCCGGAAGGCATAAACCTAGAAGAGCTTCACTATGCCTTATATGGCGACCGGCCAGTAAGTACCACTACACTAAAAGCCGAGCTTTCACAGCTTCGAAACCTGATTCCCGATGTTATCGAGTCAAGACCATATAGACTTAACTGTGAAATTCAATGTGACTTTCTCATGGCTGAGCAAGCATTAAACTTAGGTTTTACTGCAACCACTTTAACACTGTATAGAGGTAGTTTTTTAGCTAAGTCAGAAAGTCCATTTTTGTGTGCTTGGAGAGATTGCTTTGATGCCCGCTTGAGTCATGTGATTTATCAAATTGAAGATATTGATCAATTATTGCGAGTAGTCAGTCGTGTACCAGACCGTGTAGATGCTGTGGAGCGTCTACTAGAATTATTACCCGAAGAAACACCTTATCGAACAAAACTCTTAAAGTTGCTCGAATAAAATAAAAGGGAGAATATCCATGATATTCTCCCTTTTTAAGGCTAGATCAAGCAGAGGCTTGAAGCTGTACCCTATAGCAGTCGTCCAAAGCTAATTCATAATACCGCAGCCCTTCTTCCGCAGCATGAAATGCTTTTTGCTGCCAGTCAGGACGCTCATTACATAAGCGCTTAATCAACTCCATAGCTTCATATGGATGAAGATCATCGTAATGTGCATGCGCGCGTAACCAAGCTAAAGAACGTTTATCAATCGTAACTTCAGGATGATCTGTATAAGTATGAATCCCTTTATACACCTGAATTGACCAATCTCCGGTTGCCCATTCAATCGCCAAATTTGTTGCCGCCAGACATTCTGCTAAATTGCCTCGATGACTCATATTCCATAGAAAATGGTTTACAGCATTCATAGCAGCTGGTGGTCGTACATGATCAAGTTCTTCAACTGTTAAGCCAAAACCTCCAGCCCAATCGCGATACCATTTTAAGTGTCGCTCTTCTACCTTAATATTTTGAATTAACCAATCTCGCGCTTCAGTAACTCCCGGTTCAGAAAATCCAGTCGCTTTCCCCAATGCTCCAGCCATATATGACGGGAAATGGGCGACTAATGGATAAAAATTAAGTAGAGCATAACGGAAACTATCTAGGCTCAATCCCCCATTGGCCATTTCCGTAAAGAACGGATGTTTACTCACCCGTTCTTTGGCTGGTAACAGGTCGTCCCAGAACCGTTGTGACCATTCATTATGCGGTGTAATTTCTAAATTCATTCCATATTGATTTAGAGCAGTCATTGCTAATTTTCCTATTTATATGACAGCAATCATCTGTATTTCACGCTATAAGTCTATCCGAAAATGATAAAGATACAATCGTTAATCGACTATTTGTAACTTTTTTCGATGGATTGGAGAACTTTAGATAATTATTAGGCTAATCATTGAAATGTCGTGATTTTTATCACATTTAACATAGATAAAAATCATTACTTTTTTAAAAAATCTGTATTATTATTTTGAATAAACCACACATTATATAATCAATATTTTTAGATGGAACTTTACTTAAAATAAGTCTCATTTTATGACAACTTCCAATATAGAGAGCATTAATTATGAAGTTGCAGGGTTCCAATATATTGGGACAGGAACAAATAGATTTATTAACCACGCGAGGTTTAAATTTCGTATGGTTTCCAAAGCAGCTTGAAACGATTTATCGTTTTCAATACCAAAACGGTGCTGCCTATGAGTTCCGCTATAGAGCGCCTATTATTTTAATATTATATATATTTTTAAGCTTTGGTATATATCAAGTTTTACCAACTGAACAAGTTTTACCCTGGTTTAGTTATTATTCTTGGGTCGGTGTAATTATTTTTATTGCTTGGATTTTATCGTTTATTAAAAAATTAAATCAGTATTTTGATTATTATGTAGGAATTGGCTCAGCTTTAGCGGTAGCAATTACTTTTATTTTAATTAACGTTATTGAAAATGGACAAGAAAATGTTCTTTTTCATGCAGCAATGATGTATGCAATCGTCATTATTTATGGTGCTGTTGGTATGCGCTTCTATACCGCCATATTTGCTGGATGGATAGGAGGGCTAGCTGGAATTTTAGTAAGTAACTACTTAAATGGAGTAATCGACTGGACTTTTCTGAACCGTACTTACACCTTCAGTAGTTTTTTAGGAATGACTCTCGCCTATGCAACTGACCGTCAGCACCGTGAAAACTATTTACAAAACTGTATGATCGAGCTGAACCGTATTGAGCTTATGCAACAAGCACAACAACTCTCTTTACTTTCGCAGCAAGATGCACTTACAGGTTTAGCCAATCGACGTTATCTGGACGAAACTCTTGATAATGAATGGCGACGTGCATTACGACATGAAACACCACTCACCATTATGATGGTCGATATCGACTATTTTAAAGCTTACAATGACACACTAGGACATATAAAAGGTGATGAATGTTTAAAAGAAATCGCAGTTGCTATTTCTTCTATTGCAGCCCGTAGTGGTGACTTAGTTGCTCGTTATGGTGGCGAAGAGTTCTTACTATTATTCCCAATGACAAACTCTCAGCAAGCTTTAATACAGGTCGAGCGTTTGATGAATGCAATTAGCAAGATTGCGATTAAGCATCCATGTAGTGATGTTTCACCCTATGTCACGATTAGCGTAGGAGTCGCAACCACAATTCCACGTCTAAACGATTCTATTTCTGCTTTTGTGGCACGAGCTGATCATGCATTATATAAAGCAAAAACTAATGGACGTAATCAATATAAGATTGCTGTAAACGAAGAACAAATTGTAGATTTAACTTAAAAAGGCAAATAACTATTGAGGATAACTTTTAGCTAGTGATTATATTATTTGTTTTTGATACTACTCTTTTGAATTAAAATAATAAAAGATTCCTCCATTTAGCTTTTCCATCCGTGGTAAAGCTAAAATATAATATAGATTTAATATATACTAAATATTTTTCTTTAGTTCTTAATATTAAATTAAAAAATCGTTCAGTTAAGATTAATACCTACCTACTCTAACCTAAAAATTCCAGTTCAACAGAATTCTCCTTTTAACTTCTTCCAAATTTTATTTATAAAATAGAGCAATAAGTTTTGCTCAATCCTTGGAGGTGTTGCCTGAACAACTTCATTTGAAAAGGGCAATATCGAGACAATATTCTCATGTATTGTTTCATAGTTCGGATAAGCTTCTTTTTTAATAATCTCTATAATTTTTTGTATTTCATCTACAGATAAGTTCAAGAATTTTTTAATTTCTTGGACTGTCTTTGATTCAATAGATAATAAAGCACAAACTCTAGTTACATTAACAATCTGCTCTGCATGAATATTTTTAAAGTTTGGATAACAAACAAGTTTATATAGAATTTTTGTCTCAAACGGATCTGTAGCGGTTATATTTTCTATTCGTTCTTGATAAGATTTTTTAAAATATTCATTATTTTCAATTTCTAATAAAATTTTTAATAGTTCTTGATACCTTAAGGGTCTCTTTAGACCATATTGATAACCTTTTAAAAGCTCAGGATTATTACTTAATACAATTTTAATTTTTTTAGGAATAAGAATATTGGTATAGCCACTGTCTAAATCAATAATATATATATCTGGATTATCATCACTATATATCCAATTTTCAGATAGCTGAGAGGATAAAGATAAGTCATGAATAACTTTTATCATTGCCTGTAAGTTTTTAGGCAATAGTTTATCCTTTGACATACAGCCAATTCTATATGTGCATTGATTCATTGATATTTCCCCAATTTCAATGATGACTTTGAAAATTATTTGTTTAAAGTAATAAAATTTAAATATGTAATAAACTTATATAAAACTAATTTTAATAAAATTAGTTTTAAGATATAAATATCTTGTGCAAGTATAAAAATTAATAAGATTTTAATTTTTTACTTAAGCAGATAAATATATTCAGAAATAAATCGCGGGTATTATATTTATATAGAGATTATAAGACAAGGAAATAATTTAAAATTTAATAGAGCCGAATGTGATAAAAAATTAAAGCCCCCAAGTTTAAGTTAAATATGGGGGCTTAATTTACTACAGTCAAAATTATGACTATGGTTCAATTGGTGCAAACGGTGGAACAACATCTGCATTTTGTGCACGATGGCGTAGGAAGTGATCCATTAGGACAATAGCCAACATTGCTTCTGCAATTGGAGTTGCTCGTACACCTACACATGGGTCATGACGACCTTTAGTTAAAACATCAGTATCTTCACGGCTTAAATTAATCGTTTTACCTGGTGTTGTAATACTTGCAGTAGGTTTTAATGCAATGGCAACTCGAATCGTCTGACCACTCGAAATACCACCTAAAATACCACCTGCATGGTTCGCTAAGAAGCCATTACTCGTCAACTCATCACGTGTTTCATGACCAAACTGCCCAGCAACTGCGAAACCATCCCCGATTTCAACACCTTTAACCGCATTAATGCTCATCATGGCATGAGCAATGTCAGCATCTAGACGGTCAAAAACAGGTTCACCCCAGCCTACAGGAACTTTTTCAGCTAAAATTTCTAGCTTAGCCCCGCAGCTTGTACCTTGTTCACGTAAAGATGTAACCAATGCTTCAAAACGAGGAACAGCATCTACATCGCCACAGAAAAATGGGTTATTTGGAACTTCATTCCAATCCAGTTTTTCAGCAACTTCATTACCAATTTGTGTGACATGGCCACGAATCAAAACACCGAGCTTTTCTGCTAAATATTTTTTAGCAATAGCACCCGCTGCAACACGCATAGCAGTTTCACGAGCACTAGATCGTCCACCACCGCGGTAATCACGGAAACCATACTTTTGTGTATAGGTGTAGTCCGCATGACCGGGTCTAAAGGTTTGCGCAATATTTCCATAATCTTTCGATTTTTGGTCAGTATTACGAATGAGTAAACCAATTGGCGTACCAGTAGTTTTGCCCTCAAACACACCAGAAATAATTTCAACCTGATCAGGTTCTTTACGCTGAGTCGCAAATTTTGATGTACCCGGCTTACGGCGGTCCAGATCTTTTTGTAGATCGTCTTCGGTTAACTCAAGACCAGGTGGCACACCATCAACAATTGCCATTAAGCCAACGCCATGAGACTCGCCACATGTCGTTACACGAAAGAGTTGTCCAATACTGTTCCCTGCCATATGTACAACTCCTTATGCTTGTTGCTGTTCAAATAGTTTTCTATAACGACGACATTGTTCTGCAGTTAAAGCAAAAATGCCAGAACCACCTTTTTGGAAAGTAAGCCAGTTGAAATCAATCGTATTAAAGTTTTGGCGCATAGCCCATTCAGAGTTACCCACTTCAATGACAATTAAACCATCTTCAGTTAAATAATCTGCCGCTTGAGCAAGCATTTTACGCACGAGGTTTAAACCATCTTGACCTGCTGCCAATGCAAGCTCAGGTTCGTGTAAAAACTCTTCCGGTAAGTCAGCCATATCTTCGGCATCAACGTACGGAGGATTACTTACAATTAAATCGTACTGGTTTTCAGCTGGAATTTTGGCAAATAAATCAGATTCAAGTAATGCAACTTGATATTGCTTATTGTGATGTTCAACATTAATCGAAGCTACTTCTAAGGCTTCTTTAGAAATGTCTGTTGCATCCACTTCAGCATCTGGATAAGCATAAGCCAAAGCTACAGCAATACAACCAGAACCTGTACACATATCTAAAATACGCTGTGGAGTTTTAGGTTTAGCATTTTCTGGCAGGTTGTTAAGTGCTTCACGCATTTGACCATTTTCATCTAAGCAATATGGTGCAAAACGTTGCTCAATTAACTCTGCAATTGGTGAACGTGGAATAAGTACACGCTCATCCACATAAAATGGCTTATTAAAGAAGTAAGCTAAATTTAATAAATAGGAAGTCGGAATACGGTCATTAATACGACGCTCTAACAAACTTAAGAATTCTGCTTTTTCACTTGGTAATAACTTGGCATCTAAAATCTCTGCATCTGCTGACCATTCAAGAGATAAGGTTTGTAAAACTAATGCAGAACTTTCTGCAAAATAATCTTCAGTACCTTGTCCTAAATGTGCATCATGTTGACGTAATGCTGATACCCCAAAACGAATGAAATCTCGAATTGTTGATAAATTTTCAGCCGCTTCCTGTAAATGTTCAGGGCTAATCGTCGGTCGCTCCACTTAGGCGTCTCCAAAGGCAAATTTTGCAAAGTGACTATTCTACTGAGTGAGACAAAGCAACGCAACGCTTTGCCTTGTGAACCAGTGTTTTACACACCCATCTCTAACAATCACAGCTTAAAATTAGAATACTTTGTTTTAATTAAGAAATAATGAACTTTATAAGTAGCTTTAGATGTAGTCTTTGAAACAAAAAAGCGGCCCTTAAATACTGACCGCTTTTGGAGATTAGTCGGCTTAAAGCTTAAGCTTTTCGGCAACATAATCAGAGTCTTTATCTCCACGGCCCGATAAATTCACCACAATCATGGTTTCTTTCGACAGCTTTGGAGCTTCACGTATTGCCCATGCGACAGCATGTGAGCTTTCAAGCGCAGGAACAATGCCTTCAACACGAGAAAGTGTCATAAAAGCATCTAAACATTCTTGGTCAGTTGCAGTGCTATATTCCACACGGCCTAAATCCTTTAAAAAACTATGCTGTGGCCCAACACCAGGATAGTCCAATCCTGAAGCAATAGAATGCACAGGTAAAGGTTCACCAGCTTCATTTTCAAGCACGTAACACGCCATACCATGAATTTGACTTGGCTTACCTAAAGTTAGCGTTGCCGAATGCATGTGAGTTTCTAAACCATGTCCTGCTGGTTCAACCCCAACCAATTTTACATCCGAATCATTTAGAAATGCTGTAAAGGCACCGATTGCATTTGAACCGCCACCAACACATGCGACAACATAATCTGGGTTTTTACCAAAACGATGATGCGTCTGCTCTTTAATTTCATTACCAATAATCGATTGAAAATCTCGAACCATTTTTGGAAATGGATGTGGTCCAACCACAGAACCAATTGCATAAATAAAGTTTTTAGGGTCTTTTAAATATTCTTCAAACGCGCTATCTACAGCATCTTTTAAGGTTGCTGTACCACGTGTTACTGAAACTAAATGAGCACCCAAAATTTTCATTTTGACCACATTAGGGTGTTCTTTTTCAATATCGACTTGTCCTATATGAATTTCACATGGAATACCAACTAAAGCACAAGCCGTGGCTAAAGCAACGCCATGCTGTCCAGCACCAGTCTCGGCAATAACTTTCTTTTTGCCCATATATTTGGCAAGTAGAGCCTCAGCTAAACAATGATTAATTTTATGGGCACCCGTATGATTTAAGTCTTCACGTTTTAAATAAATTTGTGCACCGCCTAACTGCTCAGAAAGACGTTTTGCGTGAAATAAAGGACTTGGACGACCTACATAATTTGAAAAGAGGTCCGATAATTCATTTTGAAATTCTGGCGTATGTCGAATTTCTTCATAAGCAACATTAATTTCATCCATTGCTTCTTTTAAATGTGGAGGAATAAATTGACCTCCATACTCACCAAAAAATCCTTGTTCATTTGGTAAAGCAATACCATTAATTTGATGTTGCATATCATCCCTCTTTTTAAATTATTAAAGTTATCAAGTTTATCGAGAAAGGTAACGCGTTAAGTCCTCAATGCCTTTTAGAGTCATTGGATACATGTGGTTTTCAAAAATCTCTTTAATCCAACCAATAGTTTGAGTGTAATGCCAATACCCTTCAGTTTCAGGGTTTAACCATGCTGTTTTATCAAAATGTTGACGTAGGCGACGCAACCAGACCTCACCTGTTTCATCATTCATATATTCAACCGAGCCACCTACCGATTTCAGCTCATACGGTGCCATACTGGCATCACCCACCACAATTACACGATAGTCACGTCCGTAGGTATGAAACAAATCCCACGTATTCATGCGGGTTGCTGTTCTTCTGTAGTTATCTTTCCAGACATAGTCATAAAGACAATTATGGAAATAAAAGTATTCGAGTGTCTTGAACTCACTTTTAGCAGCACTAAAGAGTTTTTCGCATTGGGCAATGTGCGCATCCATCGAACCACCCACATCAAACAACATGAGTACTTTGATTCGATTACGGCGCTCTGGCACCATTTGAACATCAAGAATACCTTGTTTGGCTGTTTCTCGAATAGTTCCATCAACGTCTAACTCTTCAGCTGCACCTTGGCGAGCAAATTTGCGTAAGCGTCGTAAAGCAATTTGCATTTGGCGAGTTCCAAGAACTTGGTCGTCATCTAGATTTTGGTATTTCCGCTGTTCCCAAACTTTGACCGCCGAACGTTTACGCCCTGGCCCACCAATTCTGACGCCTTCTGGATGGTCACCAAAAGCTCCAAAAGGTGAAGTTCCACCTGTGCCAACCATACGGTTACCACCTTGGTGTTTCTTATGCTGTTCGCGTAATCGCTCTTCCAGCATTTTCATCAGTTCTTCTAAAGAACCCGCTTTTTGAAGTTCAGCTCTTTGCTCTGGTGTTAAATGCTTTTCGAGAAGCTCTAAGTCGAACCAGTCTTTTGGTAATTTATGAACTTGCTTAAGCAACTCATCGATATCAAAAGTTTCAATGCCATCAAAGTAATCTTTCATGGCACGGTCAAACTTATCAAAAAAGCGTTCATCTTTAACTAAAATAGTTTTAGCAAGCTGATAGAACTCTTCTTGATCGGCAAAAACCAAACCTTCACTCACCGCACGGTTTAGATCAATGAGTTCACGAGTGGTAACTGGAACACCATATTTACGTAAGGTGTAAAATAACCGCACAAACATGGGTTACTCCCTCCCTTAACGTCGAGACATGAAAGCCAAGCGTTCGAGAAGTTGTACATCTTGCTCATTTTTGATGAGAGCACCATATAAAGGTGGAATAGCTTTAGATGTATCTCGATTACGTAATACATCTTCTGGCATATCATCTGCCATGAGTAAACTTAACCAATCAATTAACTCAGAGGTTGATGGTGGTTTCTTCAAATTAGGAATTTCACGTAGTTTAAAGAAAACCTGTAAAGCTTCGTTCACCAATGTTGCAGAGATATTTGGGAAATGAACCGCAATGATTTCTCGCATTGTGGCTTCATCTGGAAACTCAATATAGTGGAAGAAGCAACGACGCAAGAAAGCATCTGGCAATTCTTTTTCATTATTTGAAGTAATAATTACAATTGGGCGTTGTGTTGCCGTAATTGTTTCATTCGTTTCATAAACATAAAAAGACATTTTATCGAGTTCATGCAACAAGTCATTTGGAAACTCGATATCGGCTTTATCAATTTCATCAATTAATAATACGCAGCGCTCTTCACTGGTGAAAGCTTCCCACAATTTACCGGGTTTAATGTAGTTCTTAATATCGTAAACTCGGTCATCACCTAACTGGCTGTCTCTTAAACGAGAAACTGCATCATATTCATACAACCCTTGCTGCGCTTTAGTTGTAGATTTGATATGCCAAGTAATCAGTTTTAAACCTAAGCTTTCTGCTACTTGTTCAGCCAGTAAAGTTTTACCCGTGCCCGGTTCACCCTTAATCAGTAAAGGCTTTTGCAAAGCACGAGCTGCTTTTACAGCAAGCTTAAGACTATCAGTCGCGATATATTGATCTGTACCGGTAAAATGTTGGGTATCAGCAGACATGTAAAGACCTTATTTTTCTATTTCAATGGTTAGATGGAACGCATGTTATTGTTTGTTGAATATTTTGACCAACAATATCCAATCACCAAACCTAGACCAACTACAAACAGAATTAAAGATAAATTTGACCAAATTAACGGACTATCTTTAGTTAAAACACCAAAAAGGAGTCCAAAAATAGCAGGTGCCACAGATGCATTCGGCCCTTCAGACACTGTTGGTGTGACTAAAATAGCAAATACGACAAGCCAGCTCATTGCACCAAGAGTTGTAGGAAGTCGGCGCATTAATCGCCACCAACACCACAAAGCAATAATAGCGCCTATTCCATAAGCTGTTAAAGCAATAACACCGTCAGGAACAACATCCAAAAAAGAAAATAATTGATTCATTATTCCAGTTTGATCTTCACGCACCACGTAAGCCCTCTGGTTCAACTGCATTTGGGTTAATTAACCCTTCTGGCGGCATCTGAATAAAGAAACCTTTTGTTTGTAATGAGTCTAAAACATGTAAAACATTAACACGCGCCAATTTACGTGTTGGAGCCAACTCTAAATGCATGACAAACGTTGCACGACCAAACGCTTGTAAAACCGCTTCAGGAACATTTTCAAACGGATCAGCTTGCTCCGCATCGTCAGGATAGTTTGGACGAGCAATATACATGTACATTTCATCTTTTTTGCTCGATCTATAAATATCACAGTGCATTTCAAATCAACTCTTGAACTAAGGACAGCATACATGAAAAAAAACGACACACACACGCAGGTTTGTTTACGCATCAGTCGTTTTTTTAATTCTTGAGAAATATTAACCTACAACATTGATTAAGGTCGATAATAACTTTGTTGTAAACAAGAATGGTTTTTTACTAAATTTATCTAAATAATTGATTTTATAAAATAAATTAAAAATCTATTTTACTAAAATAAAATCAGGTTTAGGACCGACAAAAAAGTATTCATTATCGAATAATTGTTGATAGCATTCTTATAATATTTATACTTAAACTATTGAAAATAATAAATTTCTTTTTCACTTATTTAATAATATACACTTGAGTAAAACTTTTAACTACTTCACTACACATCACTAGACATTATTTAACTCGTTTAATAGCGAGATATGTTTCAATAATAAGTATCTTGTTCATAGATATGGAGGACAAAATTATGCCTCGTGGTGATAAAACTGCTTATACAGCCAAGCAAAAACGTCAGGCCAAACATATTGTTGAGAGTGAAGTAGATAGAGGTCATTCTGAAGAAGAAGCCGAACGAATTGCATGGTCTACCGTCAATAAACAAGATGGTGGTGGTAAGAAAAAGTCCCATTAATATATAAAAATAAATACTTCTTTAGCCCAAACTAAAGAAGTATTTTTATTTAAAGACCTGTTAATTTTTTCTAGAAGACACGAGTGCTTTTTATATAGTCATCGCTTACTTGATTTAAAGCATTCAAAATAGCGCTATCATCTTGACTTAATAAAGCCTCATTAAGACTTTCCATATAGGCAATAAGCTTAGTTTTAGAGGTATGGGCAAATTCAGTCGTTACAGCTTCATCTTCATATAAGATTACATAACTACGTGCGAAACCGTAGATTAGGTAAACTGCTGCTTTTTCTTTTGTATCTTGAGATTCTTTAAGAGACTGCTCACATGCATTTTTTAAGTCTTTAAATGCATCTGTACCAGTAGATTGATTTTTGAAAGAGAAAAGTATTGTTTGGAAGTTCATATCCATATTCCACTCAAAAAGTAAAGCTACAGAAGAAGATGGAATCTGTCAAATAAAAATCTGATTAATATAAGTTTAATTGTAAATAATTTTATATATACTTCTTTTAGATCACGAGAAATCAGGCAATAAAAAACCACTCTTGCTTTAAGAATGGTTTAGTTCAAACCTATCAATGTTTAAAAGCTTATTTCAATTGTGATTGTGGTACCTGAATGTTCAATATCAGTTGAGACATTAAAACCTCTACTTTTAAGCTCCTCTTCAACCAATGTAAGATGATCAGGACTTATGGCATCAACAGGAAACCAAAAATTTGCTTTTCGCTTCCCCTCCTTAGATTCTGACTCAGTACCTGTTAAAATTTTTTCCAATATGACATCTTGATTTATTTTAAAATTTTTAGCATTTTGTCGAGCTTGTTCAGCATTAAAGTTATTAAGCATATTTATTTCTCTAATTATTAATTTATCTAATTTTATAACATAAAAAAGCGATATAAGTTTTAGTGTTATGTAGTTAAACTCATTTAAAGATAAACTTTATTGATTGAATAAATTTTCTACCCACTCAATAAATTTTCTCGCATTTCTATTTTTAAAATCTTCCTTATTTGGTATGTAGTAACATAGCTTTGATTGAATTGGTTTAGTTTCAAACTCTTGTAAAAGATCCGCTTTAACAAACCTATGGGCCAGTGTGGCAGAGCAAAATACTAATCCATTGGCAGATAAAGCCTCGTGTATTCCAAAAATTTCCTGATCAAATTTCTTAATTATAACCCTATTTTGGCTCCATTCATTTTCCTCAAGCCATGCCTCTAGTGGTGGGCTTGGTAACGCCTTATTTTTCCATTCTGTCGTAAATAAAGTTATTGGCTCACTAGGGCATTTAAGTGAATCAAATTTGGATGAACCGAATACATTAAAAGAATCATATTTAACAATATCTTGAGACTTGACTAAAGATACTTCGCCATATCGGATAGGTAAGGTATATAAATGATTGTCTAAAGCTTCACCTGTAGAAAATTCAACTGAGATATCGGGATGCAATTGATAAAATTCATTTATTGAAGGAATTAATACCATTGCAGCTAGTGAAGAGGTACTTGCCACTCTCACTACGTTTCCATTTACCGTTATTTCATCTAAGGCATCTTCAATTTTACGGAATCCTTCAGAAATTGCTCCAGCAAGTCTTTGCCCTGTCGTTGTAAGGGTTATTTTTCTTACTTGTCGGTGAAATAAGTCAACATTTAATCTGCTTTCTAGATTCGTAACATGATGCGAAATTGCAGTCGGTGTAAGCGAGAGTTCTTCAGCAGCCAACTTAAAACTACCCAATCGAGCGGCTGATTCAAATGCTTTAAGTGCTTGCAAAGAAACTTGCATGTCTCCTCCCCATTTACAATTATAGATGAACTAAAATCATCTATAAATGTAATTTTCTCGTTTGTCTACTTATCTTTTAAAACTCAAAATAAATTAAATCTTAATCTTTTATGGAACTAACGATGAGTAAAATATTACATATAGATGCTAGTGTAAGAGCTGCGATTAACCCTGATCCACATCATAATTCGATTTCTAAAAATATTGCTACTCGATTGATTAATTTATGGAGAAAACACCTACCTATAGATGAGTATATTTATCGTGATGTGGGAATGAATCCTCCACCCTTTATTACCCAAGAATGGATCGCTGCTGTATTCACCCCTGAAACTAAAAGAACACAAGCTCAACACGATGTTTTATCTATATCAGATCAATTAATAGCAGAAGTTTCAAATTCAGATATCCTTGTAATTTCTTCACCTATGTACAATTACGGTATGCCTGCTCAGCTTAAAGCATGGTTTGATCAAATTATTCGGATTAATAAAACTTTTGATTTTGACCTTGCTCGAGGAGACTTTCCTTTACAACCTCTTTTGTCTGGTAAATTATTAATTATTATCACTTCGAGCGGAGAGTTTGGTTTTGAGGAGGATGGGATTCGACACAACATGAATCATCTTTTACCTCACATTCGTACACTCAGTAAATATTTAGGTGTAGAGAAAATTTATGAAATTACTTCTGAATATCAGGAGTTTGGAGATCACCGGCATATATCGTCATTAGAAAATGCTTATCATAAAGCTGAAAAAGTTGTGTCCGAAATTGCTTATTCATTTATGTAGAATTTAGAGGATATTAATACTTAAAATTTTAAAATTAAGTTAGATTAATATTAGACCAATAAAAATAAATAAGCCTACCCTATTGGGTAGGCTTTTCATTTCTGCACCGAAACAAACTTATAGTTATATATTATATATGTTGAAATTGTTTTTCTTAAAACCAAGAATATACAGACCTGTATGTTTAAGCAATTGAATTTTTCTCACTGTATAAGTTAATTTAATTCATTATTGGAATTTTAAATTGTTTTCCCTTTATTATATCTTTTTATGAATATTATAAGGCAATATAATTATTTAGATAAACTACAGAAAAACTCGTTTTTATAATTTTAATATTTAATTAAGTTATTTTTAAATAATATCTTATTAATTAAAATTTTAATGTATTGGCTATTTATTGATTAAAAAGGCCCATCACATGATGAGCCTTTTAAATTTAAATAGGATGAGTTATTAAATCGATAAACTTTGTTTTTCTTCTTGAAATAACTGAATTAACGGTTGGGTTAATAACTCATAACGCCAACCCAAAAGATAATCAGGTAGATCTTGTTCATCACCTTGCGAAAGAACATGTTGATGAATAGCATTTAACCATTTCTTTCTCAACAATACTTCTTTAGGAATAGAAGTTTCATTTATTGCATGAGCAAGAACCATATCCATTTTATGTAAAGTTTCTTTAGACGTTACTTTAAAAGGTTTTGCAATTTTCGATGGCCACTGACTTTCGATAGGTAGATCTTTAAGTAATTCTAAAATAGTTTTGCCATATTCACGAACCACATTTGGACGAATATCCTTCACTTGCGAAAGTTGAAAACTATTACGTGGATTCTTTTCAACCATATCAATCATGGTTGAGTTCCTAAGAATAAAACTACGTGGCTGGTTTGTTGCTTTTACAATGTATTCGCGCCATTCGCTTAAATTTTGTAGCTGCATTAGCTGACGACGTGAGTGACGATAATTTCCCACATCGGTATAGAGTAATTCTGTCGGGGTTTCACTAATAATTTCTTTAGTTAAGCTACTACAATCCTCAAGAACGTAGTCATACAGTCCTTTTTGCTTAAGCTGTTCTTGAATATGACTAGCTAACTTCATTAGATATAAAACATCATTAGCTGCATAACAAAGTTGCTGAGGCGATAAAGGTCTAGCTAACCAATCAGATCTTGTTTGATCTTTTTCAATGTCAATATCAAGGCAAAGTTTTAAAGCACCTTGGTAACTCACTTGCAGGCCATGGCCTAAGAAAGAAAGCCCCACCTGAGTGTCAAATACCTTAAGCAAATCTTCTTGATCGGCATAATGGTAGATTAAATCGATGTCCTCTCCACATGCATGAAAAATATTTTGCTGTGCGAGAAAGATCTTTTTCCAAAACTGACTTAGATCTAATGAAACACCATCCAACAGATAGACATTGCCATTTACATTGACTTGGCATACTCCAAGTTTAGGCCAGAGTGTGTCAACCTTAATAAATTCTGTATCAAGTCCATATATTGAACATTGATCCATTTTTTGAAGAACATCAACCAATTCGGTTTGCTGTTGGATAAACTGAAACATGCTTTCTCAAGTAAATGCAAAGAGTGCTTTAAACTCTGGTATATATAACATAGAAGCAGAAAAATGCTACTTAAACCTTTATGAATACTCTATTTTTGAACAATTTTTCGAAAATAGATAATTTTTTGATCTTTTAATTGTACTTTTTAAATTTATCTCCAAATATTCTTTATTTAAAATTTATAAGACCTTTTTCATGCTTATATTCATATTTTATTTAAACTTTCTACTATTATAAAACCAAAATAATATTTATGTTTAATAGTTGAATTCAATTTAGAAGTTTTTCAATTAAATTGATATTGTATTAATGAAATAAGCATCGCAATGCTTATTTCATTCTCATACGGTTATGCACTGCCTGACTTAAGGTATGGCTATCGACATACTCGAGTTCACCACCCTGAGGTACGCCCTGAGCAATACGTGTCATTTGTATTGGTAAGTGCTTAGTCGCCTCTACCAAATAATGAGCCGTTGCCTGTCCTTCTACAGTTGCATTCGTTGCCAAAATCACTTCTTCAATCTTACCTTGGCTTAAACGCTGAATGAGATAAGGAATACCAATTTCTTCAGGTCCAATACCATCTAATGGAGAAAGATGACCACCTAAAACATGGTATTTGCCACGAAAGCTACCGCTTTGTTCAATCGCCATCACATCTGCTGGTGATTCAACCACACACAATAATTGATCATCTCTGTCTGTTGAGGCACAAATATCACAAATTTCATGTTCAGTCAGAGAATGACAAACACTACATTCATGTATATAACTTGAAGCTTCATGTAGAGCATGAGCTAATGCAAATGCACCTTCTCGATTTTTCATCAAAAGATGTAAAGCCATACGTTGAGCCGATTTCGGACCAACGCTAGGCAATATACGTAAAGCTTGAACGAGTTGTTCAAATCTATCACTAAACACTGAATTTCCTTAGAACATGCCCGCTAAGCCAGGTGGCAAGCCCATACCAGAATTTGCTTTTTGCATTTTTTCTTCAGAAATCACCTCTGCTTGACGCACAGCGTCATTTACTGCAGCAGCAATTAAGTCTTCAATCATGTCTGGTTCATCTTGAAGTAATTCTGGATTAATTTCGATACGTTTTACGATATAACGGCCCGTCATTGTTACTTTAACCAAACCACCGCCAGCTTCTGCTTGAACTTCAGTTTGAGCAAGCTCTTCTTTAGCCTTTTTTATATTTGTTTCCATATCTTTTTGCATGCGCTGCGCTTGCTGCATGAGCATATTGATATTCATAATCTTACTCCGTATCTCTATCAAATCTTTAAAGTATTATTCATTTCTGCCAATACTTTATAAAAACTTAATCTCGTTGAGCTAGCCTTATTGATCAAAATCTATGTAGGCTAGTACATTGAACTCAAATTAATCCGTAATTCTGACACAATAAAGTAATGTTTTCTATCAGTATCTCTAGCTCTATTTTGACGCAGCCATATACATGACAAAAGTAAAATTAACTGCCATTTCTTTAGGATTTAAGTGCTTTAGAGAATTATTGAGAAGCCTGTAAACCTTCTTTGATTGTTTTATATTCGCTTAAAGGAACTTTTTTGAAAGAGTTATTCGCTTTTTCAATAGACTCGTCTGCTTCTTGTACTGATTTCTCCGCATTACTGATTAACAATGTTGTTTCATTTGATGCGGGGCTTAGAGTAGGTTTAGTTAATAATTTGTATCCAATGACACCAACTACCCCCACCACAACAACAATAGCAATAGGCTTAAGCATTTTAAAACTCACATTTATTTTAATTTGATTTAAAGTCTTTATAACCTTTGCTCGGCATTACGATTTAAATAAAATGTAGTTTTTTTATTGCAATTGTAAAAATTAAGTAACTTTAGATAAAAAACCACCTCAACTCATGAGATGGCTTTTAAGCAACTAAAATAGTTTCGACAAAAATTTTAAAATAATCAGATAAGATCTAACCCACGTGAAATATCACCAATGATGTCATTAATATCTTCTAGACCTACAGATACGCGAATTAAGCCTTCTTGAATACCTACGGCTTCTTTTGCTTCAACAGAAAGTTTACCATGTGTTGTAGTTGCCGGATGTGTAATTGTTGACTTCACATCACCTAAGTTACCGGTAATCGAAATAAACTTAGTATTATCAATAACTTTCCAAGCACCTTCACGCTCACCTTTAACAACGAAGGATACAATACCCCCAAAGCCATTTTGCTGTTGAGCCGCAAGTTCATGACCTTCATGAGCAGGTAAACCAGCGTAGTAAACTTTCTCTACCTTTTCATGAGTAGATAACCATTCTGCAAGAATTTGAGCACTCTCACAGTGTGCTTTCATACGTAAGCGTAAAGTTTCTAAGCCTTTTAGAAAAACCCATGCATTAAACGGACTCATTGATGGTCCAAGCGTACGAACCACACCAAAAACTTCTTCTAACAACTGATGATTGCCAACAACAGCACCGCCTAATGCACGGCCTTGGCCATCTAAGTATTTAGTCGCAGAGTAAATCACAAGATCTGCACCAAACTTGAGTGGTTGCTGCAAAACAGGTGTACAGAAACTGTTATCAACTGCAAGTAATGCGCCATTTGCATGGGCAATATCTGCAAGCGCCTGAATATCTGCGATCTCCGCTAGAGGGTTAGACGGCGACTCAACAAAAAAAAGTTTAGTTTCGGGACGTACAGCGTTTTTCCATGCGTCCAAATCACATAAATCAACAAATGTAATATCTACACCAAACTTGGAAATATATTTTTCAAATAAGGCAACAACTGAACCAAAAACTGCTCTTGAGCAAATAACATGATCACCAGCTTTTAAATATGCCATAGCAACAGACAAAATCGCGCCCATTCCCGAGCTTGTTGCAACAGCTCGCTCTGCGCCGTCTAAAGCTGCTAAGCGTTTTTCGAACATCGATACAGTCGGATTAGTAAAACGAGAATAGATATTTCCTTGAACCTGACCAGAAAATTTTGCTGCAGCTTCAGCTGCATTTTCATATACAAATGATGAAGTCAAAAAAATCGGTTCGCCATGTTCACCTTCAAAACTACGAGTATGTCCGGTACGAATGGCTAAAGTATCAAGTTGGTATTCTAAATCATCAGACTGGTTCATTAAATGTTCGCCTTTACTGGTCATGTACTAAAAAACTATCATCATTTTGAGTGTCTAGGGTATTTAAGGTCAAGGTAAACCTTAAAATTATCGCTTAGACTTTATTCAACTTTAGTAAATAGTTGGTAAAAGCAAGATGAAACGCTTAAAGTCCCTTGTCTCTGAACAAAGTAAAATCAAGCACCTCTCTACCCGACTATTTCACCCTCAAACATTAGTATTGTCACAAAGCACCCCATTTGAAATGATTGGTGAGTTCAATCAAACCCGTATTCGTTACTACGCAGCTACTCAAAAACAATTTAAAGAACCTTTAGTATTTGTGGCTCCTTTAGCTATTAATATGGCGATCTATGATTTATACCCTTATCGTTCTCTTATCAAATACTTCCAAAATGCTGGTTTCGATGTCTATTTGGTAGATTGGGGCCGTTTAAAGTTTAAAGATAGACATCTTAACTTCTTATCATTTATTAAAGATTTTATTCCTAAAGCAATAGAACTTGTTCGAGTACATTCAGGAAGTGAACAAATCTCGCTACATGGATGGAGCATGGCTGGTATATTCGTTACTTTATATACCGCTCTCAATCAACCTAATCATGTTAAAAATCTTATCGTACTTGGTAGCCCAATAGACAGTTATACCTCTGGCTATATTGGCAAGCTCTATCGAACCATGAATCATGTTATTGGTCGCAATAAAAAAATTCAGAACCGTATTTATGGTGGATTACCAAAACGTTTGATTCATACTCCGGGAATTTTAAATTCACTAGGTTTCAAAATTCTTGATCCTAAAGGTTGGTTTGATGGCCATGTTCAACTACTAAAAAATCTTGACGACCTGCAATTTGTACAAGAGCATGCCACCCTCAGTAACTTTTTAAATAATATGATTGATTACCCTGGTGGAATTAATCAGGACATGTTGTTCAATGTGTGGCTACAGAACCCGTTAAAACATGGCTTTATTCAGCTAAAAGATCAGAAAATTGAATTAAAAAATATAGATTGCTCTCTCTTGGTTGGTGCTGGCCGTAATGATCAGTTGGTAACTGCTGACGCTGCTTCTCCATTAAGTGAGTTGACAAGTAGCCAAGATGTTACATTTACGCTTATACCTGGCGGACATTTGGGTCTCATGTCGAGTCAGGCAAGTGCGCTGGAGTTCTGGCCCCAACTAGCGAAATGGCTGACCGAACGCTCAACAAAAATTTAAGGATAAGATCAGGATTCAATCTATGGGATTTGTTAGAAGATCTATTTAATTATTCTTTTTGCTCATCACTTGCGATTATAAGACGTTCAACAACCATTAGATTCTGGAAAAACATATAATTTTTTAGTTAAGTTTATGTTTTTATTTAATATTTTTAAGTTATTGATATCTAATAATTTTATTTATTCTTTGAACAAATTATAAACCAAAATGACACTTGAGTAATTAATAGTCATTGAAATCTTGGCAATAAACCTTATATTGAGTACAGGTTCATACCTTTAACTGAGGAAAAGCTCATGAATAAATTTATGGTTGCAGTCTTTACGGGCATGGTGAGCATTGCTAGTTTAGGCGTACAAGCTGCAACACCTGAGCAAGAATGTCAAAAATTGCAAGACGATTACAATTTGATTTATGCATCAAAAGGCTTTTGTTTTAAAGATCCTGATGCAAAAGAGAAATATGGTAATGAAAACTGTCATACGACAAAACCTAAGTTTTCTGACAAAGAGCAACAACGTCTTGACGCTATTAAAGAACGTCAGAAAGAATTGAAATGTAAATAATTTTAAAGGAATAATACATGGCATATGATGATCAAAATATCTTCGCAAAAATTTTACGTGGAGAACTTCCTGCGATAAAAGTCTATGAAGATGATCAAGTTCTAGCTTTTATGGATATTATGCCTCAAACCGATGGTCATACATTAGTTATTCCAAAAACACCAGCTGTAACACTCTTAGATTTACCTCCTGAAGCAGCGGCATATACTATACAAATTGTCCAAAAAATTGCCAAGGCAATGGAAAAGGCGCTCAATTTAGAAGGTATTGTCTTAATGCAACTTTCTGGAGCAGCGGCGGGGCAAACTGTTCCACATGTTCATTTTCACCTTATTCCAACAAATGTGCATCAACTTGGACGCCATGCTGTAGAGTTAGGTGATCAAGAAAAAATTAAAGAATTAGCGGAAAAAATTAAAGCAGCTCTTTGATTTTTCAATTATTAAAGCGGAGTTTAGACTCCGCTTTTTTTCGTTTTAAGAAATATAAAAAATTAAAAAACTAATTTATTTCTAAATTTTAAGCGTCATAAAACTGTCATTTATTCTTCACTTCTCTGTCACAAAATTTACCGATACTGCTTAGCAAGTTGGTGAGCTTTTGTAACTTTTTGTACATAAGTCAACTACAAAATAAATAGTTAGCTAGGCATACGCCCTTTTTAAATACCTTTTGGAGAAATCTCAATGAAGAAATTGCTACTCGCTGCCGCAGTTGCAACTTTGAGCATAAACGCGGTGCAAGCAGCGCCAACTTTGTATGGCAAACTAAATGTTTCTGTTAACCAAGTTGATAATAAAAATTTCGATGGAAAAAGTGACGTTACCGAAATTAACTCAAACTCTTCTCGTATTGGGGTCAAAGGCGAAGAGAAATTAACTGACAAATTATCTGCTGTTTATTTAGCTGAGTGGGCAATTTCTACTGATGGTTCGGGTTCTGATACTGACCTTAGCGCGCGTAACCGTTTTATTGGATTAAAAACTGAAGGTGTTGGTACTTTAAAAGTCGGTAAGTATGATTCTTACTTCAAAACTGCTGCTGGTGGTAACCAAGACATCTTTAATGACGATACACGTTTAGATATTACTAATATCATGTACGGTGAAAACCGTTTAGACAACGTGATTGGTTTTGAATTAGACCCTAAATTATTAGCTGGTTTAACATTCAATATCATGGCTCAAACTGGTGAAAGCACCTCTGATAGCAAACAAGGTGAAACTGGTAAAGACAGCAAAAATGATAGCTTCGACTCTGTATCAACTTCGCTTGGTTACGAAAACAAAGATATCGGTTTAGCAATTGCTGCTGCTGGTGACTTTGGTATTAAAGGTAAATATGCAGCTTACGGTCTAAAAGATGTCTATACAGATGCTTACCGTGTAACTGGTTCTTATGACATTGCTAAATCTGGTTTTGTAATTGGCGCTTTATGGCAACATGCTGAACCTACTGATGACTTGACTGCTTATAAAACGTCAAAAACTACGCGTGTAGATGGTGTTGATAAAACTACAGATACCTATACAAACTACAAAGGTTTAGAAGAAGAAGCATATGCAGTAACAGCTGCTTATAAAATTCCAAACACTAAACTTAAAGTGAAAGCAGAATACGCTTCTGCTGAAACACAAGTAAGCGGTAAACAAGATCGTAAAATTGACTTATACGGTTTAGGTCTTGATTACCAAATCAATAAACAAGCTCGCTTCTACGGTATCGTTGCTCAACAAAAACGTGACTGGTTGAACGACGACGACAAACAAACTGTTGTAGGTACGGGTATCGAATATAACTTCTAATTAGTTATGTTTGCTCCAGATCTAAAATAAAAGGGCTTATGCCCTTTTATTTTGTTGGCACAATAAAATAGCCGATATAAAAATATCGGCTTTTAAAGAATTTATATCTTATTTTAAGAAACCACTTACAAGATTCATAACGTTTTGAATATCTTGGTTTGCTTCTTGATGATCAGTACTGTCACCTTGAGGTATTAATGAATCAATGACCTGAGGTAAGACTGAAGCAATTGCACCGTAAACTTGCTCTTTTGGCGCTTGGGCTTGCTCAGCAACTTGTTCAATGTCGGCTGGATTAAATAAACTCTGTAATTGCTGAGTCGGAACTTCGCTATTACTTTGATTTGGATCAACCCAGCTTTGAACCTGGCTTCCTAAACCCGCACCTTTCAACTTTTCTAATGCAGCCTGTAAACCACCTTGTTGCTGCACCCAACCTAAGATTAAAGGCACAACTGCAATTAATAAACTTTGTACACCGCCACCTGCTTGAGGTGTGTTGTTATTGCCAGTCACTTGCCCTAATACAGAACCTAGTACGCCCCCAAGACCACCTTGGGTACCAGATGAAGTATTACCACCCATTTGTCCGAGTACTGAACCTAAAATTCCACCTAAACCACCTTGACCTGACGCTTGTTGATTCCCACCTAAAGCTTGCTTAGCCAAAACTTCTACAATATTGCTTAAATTTGTCATGAGTAACTCTTATGTATGGTTTATATATGAGCATACGCGTTTTTTTGTTAAGACAGCAAAAATCAAATTGTTAAATTTTGAAAGAGATTGAAAGGTCTTTTACCAACGGAATTTATTCCAGTTTTCCGGATTTGCCCAAAATTTTGAATTAAACCAGTCTGGTACATGCTTATAGGTCAAAATATTAAATTGCCATAAAGCAAAATCACTATCATGTGAAGTTTTATCAATAAGTTGAGTAAAACCTAAAGAACGTAATAACTGCTCATCACTGCGTTTACTTACCACTACAATTCGTTTCGCTAATAAATCTCTTAGCTTTACTAATAATTGTGATTTTTGCACATCGCTGATGTTCTGCATTTCATCAGTATCGAACAATACAAAACCCAAATCATAACGCTGAGTAAAAGGCAGACTTAAAAGCTCAGTTACGGTAAAATAGTGCCATTGAATTGCGTTATTCTGGTCAATTTTCTGGCCAATACAAAGTGCAGTATGAATGGGCTGTTCGTTTGATAAATCGTCTAGCATAGAAGTGATGACATTTTGTTCAGCCATAACTGCAACCCTTAATTGAAAGATGTGAGTTTAAACTTTATGGAACTACAAGGCATTTGCCATAAAATGCATGCAGGCCTAAAAGATGCTAGTGTAACTGATCAACAGACAACCAAGGCAAATGTTGAATACAAATTTGTATTAGACCGTTCAGAAATTGATCTTCCTTTTAATTTAGGACAAGAACTAGAAATCGAATGGACAGGTAATATTTATTGCACTTCATGTGGCACTAAAACACCGAAATCTTATTCTCAAGGTCACTGCTTTAAATGTTTTAAAACTAAAGCGGAATGTGACTTGTGTATTATGAAGCCTGAAACATGTCACTATCATTTAGGTACATGTCGTGAAGATGACTTTGCCCATAGTGTTTGTTTCCAACCACATATTGTATATTTGGCAAATTCAAGTGCTTTAAAAGTGGGTATTACTCGTGTTAGTCATATGCCGGGTCGTTGGTTAGACCAAGGTGCAACTCAAGCCTTACCTATTTTAAAAGTTGGATCACGCCGTTTATCTGGTCAGCTTGAAACCATGTTTGGTTCTTTAATTGCTGATAAAACAGATTGGCGCAAACTCCTCAAGGGTGAAGCTGAACCTTTAAATATGGTTGAACAACGTGATCAATTAATCGAGGAGTTCGCCCCTAAAATTCAAACTATTCGTGAGGAGTTCAGTCAAAACCTTGAATTTAACGAAACGGTTGAACTACTAGAAAATGAATTGCCACGTGAGTTTGTATACCCAGTTGAACAATATCCTGAAAAAATTAAGTCTCTAAACTTGGATAAAACACCAAAAATTCGCGGTGTATTACAAGGTATTAAAGGCCAATATTTAATTTTTGATATTGGTGTCATCAACATTCGTAAATATACGGGCTACGAGCTCATCGTACGTGCATAAATAGAAAAGGCATTCATAAGAATGCCTTTTTTTATTTTTCAAGCACATTTAGGATGACTTGAACCGGATCTTCTGTATTTCCAGAAATAAGCTGTTTATGCATAGTTAAATGTTGCATTACTTGAATTTGAGCAGTTTCCACATTCATCAATTTTTCTATTTCAGCTGCTAAATTTTCAGGTGTTGCATCAGCTTGAATCAGCTCCTCAATAACTTTCTTACCCGCAATAATATTAGGCAAAGAGTAATAAGGAATTTTTACCAAGAATTTAGCAATTAAGTAAGTTAACCAATGCAACTTATAGAAAGTGACCATTGGTCGATGCATTAACATTGCTTCTAATGTCGCCGTTCCAGATGCTAAAGCGATAATGTCACTCGCATTCATGACCATACGGCCAACTTTAGATTCACTATCAGTATTTTCTAAAATATGAATTACAGTTTTCAAATTAGGCGCTAATTGTTCAACACCCTGCTCAATCTGTTGTTTACGAGCATCATTAATTGCTGGAATTAAAAATTGAATGTCAGGATGTTTGTCATGCAAAATATTAGCAGCACCCAACAACATAGGAAGGAGTCGCTCTACTTCACCTTTGCGGCTACCCGGCAACAAAGCAATATACTTCTGATTTTCATTAAGACCTAATTGTTGTTTGGCAATTTGAAGTGGGTTCTCAAGTGGCAATTGTTTAGCTAATGGATGGCCTACAAATGCTGCTGGAACTTCATATCGTTCATAAAAAACTTTTTCAAACGGAAATAAGCAAAGTACTAAATCTATGCTCTGCTTAATTCCATGAACACGCCCTTGGCGCCACGCCCAAACTGAAGGACTCACATATTGAACAGTTTTGATTGGAAGACTCTTTTCTTTAATACTTTTCGAAAGTCTAAGGTTAAAGTCTGGTGCATCAATACCAATAAAAATATCAACTGGATTTTGAGTCCATTGGTTAATTAGACCATCCCGCACGGCGAATAATTTTTTTAAATCTTTTAATACCTCAACAATCCCCATCACAGATAGAGTTTCCATCGGGTAATAACTGTTAAAACCTTCAGCAATCATTTGAGGACCACCGATTCCCTCAAATTCAGCATCGATCCCCTGTTCTCGAAAACTACGCATAAGTTTCACACCAAGCGTATCTCCAGAAACTTCCCCAACTACAATGCCTATTTTAAGTTTTCGGTTTGCCAAGGTGATTTACCCAAGAATTTGAAATAATGCATTCTAGCATAGAGGTTTATTAATCTTGAACTTGATCTATATGTGCTTACCAAGAGCAGCTACAGCACAAGCTATCTAAAATTACACTCATTCACCATCTTTTAATCTAAATTAACAATGCAATTTGAATTGTAGCTTACATTTACAAACAATAAAATAAATGAGAATTATTTACATTATCTTTAATCTTATGAATATCCCACCTCGACCATTTAAGCTTACCGTAATCGCCTGCGCGATTTGTTATGCGAACCTCTCTTATGCTCAAGACTCAGAGGTACAAGCTTTACAGACGATTCAAGTTAAAGCATCAAATGCTGAGCAGTCTTCTGAACAAACTAAAGCATATAATGTTAAAAACTCGAGTAGCGCAACCAAGCTTAATATTGAGGCTAAAGAAACTCCTCAAACCATTAACGTCGTTACTCGTCAGCAAATTGAAGATTTTGGACTTACCAGTACCCGAGATATTTTAAGTAATACACCAGGTGTAACTGTAACCGGATTAGAAACCAACCGAACAACTTATACGGCTCGTGGTTTTGATATTTCAAATATTTTGGTTGATGGAATCGGTATCCCTCAAGTTGACAGCTATAATTATAACAATAGTGATGCAGACAGTTATTTCTATGATCGTGTTGAAATTGTCAAAGGTGCTGATGCCTTAACAAATGCTCTGGGAGATCCTGGTGCTACAATTAACTATATCCGTAAACGTCCTACCAAAGAATTTCAAGCAAATGCTGGGGTGAGCTATGGTTCATGGGATACACAACGTTATGAAGCGGATATCTCTGGTTCTCTTACACAAGATGGACGAGTACGAGGACGTCTTGTAGGTTATGAGAAAGTAGGAGATTCTTATCTAGACCGCTATTCAGAAGAAAAAAATGGATTTCAAGGAATTTTAGAAGCTGACGTTACAGACACTACAAATGTTTCAGCAGGATATTCGAAAACTCGTCAATACGCTAATGGTTCTCAATGGGGTGCTCTACCCTTGGTTAACTCCAAAGGTGAACCACTAAGTTATTCTCGTAACTATAATTATGCACCATCATGGACATACTACGATTGGGAAATAGATAATTATTTCGCCAATATTGAACAAAAATTATGGGGAGACTGGAAGTTAAGATTAGGCTATAACCTTAAGAAATCAGATGTTAAAGATAAAATGCTTTATCTCAGTGGTTTTCCTTCTGCTACTGACAATACGTCTGGTATTTCACTATATCCAGAAATTTATAATCAGAAATTTAAAGAAACTACTGCTAATGCAGACATTCAAGGTACTTTTAATTTATTAGGACAGCAACACGAAGCAAATATTGGTTATAACTGGTCAAAATATAGTGCTCAAAGTGTTTATTCGTATGGCAGTAGTTTAGGTGTTATTACCACAGACTTACCAAGCTGGACTCCTGAAGAACCGACTTGGGGAGACTTTACCTATGCAGACCCAGAAGAAAGAACCATGAAGTCCGTTTACGGTGCGACTCGTCTTCATTTAGGTGAGGATCTTAAATTTATCTTAGGTGCCAACTACACTGAAATCGACACTTTAGAATATAAAAAGAATAAAGTTTCTCCATATGCAGGTATTACATATAACTTTACTCCTGAATATACAGGTTATATGAGTTATACCTCTATTTTTAGACCACAAACTGTTATTGATCTTTCTACTAAACAAACAGCTGTACCAGTAGAGGGTGAAAGCTATGAATTAGGTGTAAAAAGCGCTTGGTTAGATGGGGCTTTAACAGGAAATATCGCCATCTTTAGAACAGATGAAGATAATTTTGCACTAAACCCATTATGGGATCCGCTTTATAACAAATACTCATCTCCAATCGGAACGATTAGATCGCAAGGTGTTGAGGTAGGATTAACTGGAAAATTAACTGATAACTTAGATTTGGTTTTTGGTTTTTCAACATTTAGTCTAAAAAATATGGAAACGGGTGAAAGAGGTAGACCTAATATCCCGACTCAAACGCTTAACGTTTTGGCATCTTATACTGTTCCACAGATTCCAAAGTTAAAAGTTGGTGCAAGCATTAAGTGGCAAGATGATATACATGATACCTCTTACTCAACTGTAAAACAGGATGCGTATGCATTGCTTAACGTTATGGCCAGTTATGATTTAAATGAACATGTACTGTTCCAAGTGAATGGAAACAATCTAACTAATGAAAAATATTTGACAGGCTTATCTGGTGGTCAAGGTTACTATGGAGCTCCAGCCAACTATACAGTTGCTGTAAAGTTTAAATATTAATATCGTAGCCAATCCCAATTTAGGGATTGGCTTTACTTATTATTCTTTGTGTATGTGTCAGTCAAGATGCCCAAAACTGTAAATCTCCCTATGTCATATCGTATAAAAGTTTTCTATCGATTTTTGCTAGTTTTCGGTATGGGCTTTGCCTGTATGGCGTATTTAAGTCTTGGACTCACTGGAATTTTCCTTTTGAATCTGGACAAAGCTGAGGCTATCTATCTTTCAGCATTTATAGCAATTCTATTTTACGTCATCTTTGTGATTGTTGGTTTCTGCGTTCAATCACTTTTGAAACTCACTGGGCTATCAATTGTTTTGTGCGCCCTTTTCTTTTTTGTGACACGTATGGTGGGTTATGCATAAAGGTATACGTCAATCTATGGCATGGCTCCACTCATGGACTGGCTTAATTTTTGGATGGCTCGTGTTTGCCATTTTCTTAATGGGTAGCCTATCTTATTACCGTCATGAAATTAATTTATGGATGCAACCAGCACTTGCGCAATATGAGGTAAAGCAAGATATTGCTATTAAAACAGCATATCAATATTTACAAGAAAACGCTCCAGACGCCAAATCTTGGTATTTAACTGTGGCTACACCAGAAAGTCCCGTCAACATCATGTATTGGGAAAAAGCTGACGGCGGTTATGGCAATGCCACACTTGATACTACCACGGGAAAAGAGCTTCAACTTTCGGCGACCTTAGGCGGTGACTTCTTTTATCGCTTCCATTACCAACTTTTTGGAATTCCAATAATAGTTGGGCGATTAGTCGTATGCCTTGCCGCATTTATTATGCTGATTGCTTTGATTTCAGGCATTATTACCCATAAAAAAATATTCACCGACTTTTTTACTTTACGTACATTTAAGTCTCAGCGTTCATGGTTAGACTTTCATAATATTTCTTCAGTGGTTGCACTACCCTTCTTTTTAACCATTACGTTTACAGGCTTAGCTATCTTCTTTTATTTATATCTGCCTTGGGGAATGCAAAAGATTTACCCACAAAACCCTTATCAGTATTTTACTGAGATTCGCACAAAGACTGGACTTGAGAATCAATCGATTCAGCCTGCTCAAAACTTAGCTATTGATAAGTTATTAAACCAAGTTCAACAAAGTTGGGGTAACCAACCTTTATCAATAATGAGTGTAAAAAATCCAAATACCAATCAAGCTCAAATTACATTTATTCAAAAAGAAGACCGCACCATTACTCGAAATCAGCCTCAAATTACATTAAATGCTTCAACTGGCAAAGTCTTGGCAGATACACGTAATAATAGTCCTATTGCAACGTTAAATGCGGGTGTCTATGGGTTACATATGGCGACATTTGCTCAGCCTTTGCTTCGTTTAGGATTCTTTTTCTCAGGCATTTTAGGCTGTGTAATGATTGCCTCTGGTTTGTTACTTTGGAGTCTTAAACGTCAAATTCAAAATAAGAATAGTAAGTTTCATTTCGGGCACTATTTAGTTGACCGATTGAATGTTGCAGCGTTTGTTGGATTACCTTGTGCAACTGTAGCCTACCTAAGCGCTAATCGGTTATTTAAAGTCACTTCAACCACGATCAATTATGAAGTTTATAGCTTTTTCTTGGTTTGGCTCATCAGCTTAATCATTGCATTAATCACTAAAAAACAGCATTTGTGGCGAACTCAACTTTGCGTTTTTATTATGCTCAGTATTGCACTTCCCATCTTAAACCTAAGTTATTTACTTAAACATGAGTATGTCCAAAGCCTCAGTGATTATTGGACATTTGCACGTGTAGATATCTTTTTGTGGATCTTTGCAACTTTAGCAATTTTTATATTCTTCAAAATTCAACCTATTCAGCATAAAGCTATAGAAAAGATTCAAAAAAAACTAAATAAATTAAATACTGAGGTGAGCTCATGATTTTTATAGCTTTCATCTTGATTCTATTAGGAATGTATTTGCTATTTATGGCGAGCGAGAAATATAGGTCATCGAAATCAACAGGTCGTTTCAAATCGTTGGCTCAAAAGTATTACCGACACTTTAAAATAGCTGCATTCATATTATTTGGTTTATGTGCATTTATTCTTATTCAACAATATAAATTTTCAATTGGTTTTGTCAGTTGGTGGATCTTTGCAACGCCATTAACTTTTCTTTTTATACTTTTAATTAACCCACTAAAGTCACCAAAATAATCATTTTCTAAAAAAAATGATGAAAAATAGTACAAGCTAAGCAAAATTTTCGTTGCTTAGCTTTTTTTTGCATAAGTAAATCATTATTCATGACAACTGTTTATCTCTAAAAGGAATAAGATATCTGCGTTTCGTGATAAGTGGCGATAAAGATGTCTGGTGCTTTTGAATTTATCTTAGCGGGTATGTTAGTTGGTTTCTGTGTAGGGATTACAGGAGTTGGTGGTGGATCATTAATGACGCCAATTTTAATTAGTCTTTTTAGAATTGAACCACATATCGCGATTGGTACCGATTTACTTTATGCCGCAATCTCAAAATTTTGTGGATCAATGGTTCACGCTCGAAAGCTCAATATTGTCTGGCCAATTGTTTTATGGTTGGCTGTAGGTAGTATTCCTGCATCTTTCGGTACTTCATGGGTACTTGAGCACTATTTAAGTCAGTCAACCCACTATAAAGCTGTATTAACTATGGTATTAGGCTTTATGTTGACCTTAACTGGTGTTTCCATCATTTTCCGCACGCGTATTGAGAAATTCTTTAATAAATTCAGAACTAAAGAAGTCACCCAAACTGAAAATGAGCAGTTGGCAATCCATAAGAAACGTAGCTTTATCGTGGTGATGGGTATCATTTTAGGTATATTCGTAACCCTTTCATCAGTTGGTGCGGGTGCATTTGGCATCATGGCACTCGTCATCATGTTCCCGAACTTGCCAATGATCCGAATTATTGGATCGGATGTCGTACATGCGGTATTACTTACCTTAGTGGCTGGCCTGGGACACATGAGTGCTGGTAACGTCGACTTTACCCTTCTTATGTGGTTATTGGTGGGTTCAATTCCGGCAATTATTATTGGCACATTAATTAGCTCTCGTATGCCTGAACGTTTAATCCGAAAAATTTTAGGGATTACCCTATTTGCCCTCGGCGTTAACTTTATGGTTCATCCAGTCAAAGCAAAACCGAAAGCACCTGTGATACAACAACAAACAGCAGTTGCCGAAAAAACAGGCAACTCAACTGAAAGATAGTAAAATCAATAGGATTTTTCCAAACTGAAATACCATGCGATGTAGTATTTTCATAATTATTTCATGGTATATTCAGTACACAAAACAACCTTTAGTATGATCGAACCAGTGACAGCAATGACTACACATTTAAATTCCGTTTCAAAGCCAGATATCGACGACGTTAATATTAAAAGCATTCAAACTCTTGTAACTCCAAATGAGCTTAAGTCAGAACTTCCTTTATCTGATGTTGCTTCACAAACTGTTCTAAAAGGCCGCGAAACTATTCGTAATATTTTAGATGGTTCAGATAAGCGTCTGTTTGTCGTTATCGGTCCTTGCTCTATTCATGATCCAAAAGCTGCTCACGAATATGCTGATCGCTTAAAAGCGCTAAGCGAAAAGGTTAAAGATACTCTATATCTAGTTATGCGTGTTTATTTTGAAAAACCACGTACGACAATTGGTTGGAAAGGTCTAATTAATGACCCAGATATGAATGACTCATTTAACATCGAAAAAGGTTTACGTATTGGTCGTAAGCTGTTGCTTGAATTAAATGAAAAAGGTTTACCATGCGCAACTGAAGCACTCGACCCTAACTCACCACAGTACTATCAAGACTTAATTTCATGGTCTGCGATTGGTGCACGTACAACCGAAAGTCAAACTCACCGTGAAATGTCTTCTGGTCTATCTTCACCAGTCGGTTTTAAAAATGGTACAGATGGTGGTTTAACTGTTGCAACCAATGCGATGCAGTCTGTTAAATATGGCCATAGTTTCTTAGGCCTAAATGAAGATGGCCAAGTTTCAATTATCAATACCAGTGGTAACCCTTATGCACACGTTGTATTACGTGGTGGTAATGGCAAACCAAACTATGACGCAGGCTCAGTTGCTGAAGCAGAAAATGCTTTAGCAAAAGCTAAAGTTAGCAACAAAATCATGATCGATGCGAGTCATGCCAACTCAAATAAAGACCCATACTTACAACCGCTTGTTCTTAAAAATATTACTGAACAAATTTTAGATGGTAATAAGTCAATCGTCGGTATTATGGTTGAAAGTCACTTAAAAGGTGGTCGCCAAGATATTCCTGAAAATCTTTGTGATTTAGAATATGGTAAATCAGTAACTGATGGCTGTATTGACTGGGAAACTACCGAGAAGACATTGCTTGAAATGCATGAAGCTTTAAAAGAAGTTTTACCAAATCGCTAATTCATCTTTTTAAGATTGAAAATTAAGCTCTCATTCTTGAGGGCTTTTTTATTTTTGGGTGAAATTCAAAATCAAACTAAATAAAAATAACTCACAACAAAAGCAAAAAGCAGCACGGTTTCACTTAGCTCAATCGCTGCACCGACAGTATCCCCTGTAATACCACCAATTGTTTTTATAAATACATGTCTTAAGTAAACAAGACTGATTAAAAAACTAATGATGGCAATAAGTCCTTGCCATTCCCAATATAAAGCCAATAGCAGCACTAACCCAGCTATTATCCATGAGGCTGTTTTGGGTAAATGATCAGTCAACGAACGCCCTAAACCTTTTTCACGGACATAGGGTGTAGTTAAAAACAAAATAGATGGCACAATACGTCCAAGGATAGGAATAAAGACTAAAAATAACGATTGATGCTGTTCAATCAACACATAAATCAGTGCAAATTTGAGCAAACATATGATAACTAAGCTGAGGACTCCAATTGGGCCACAACTTGGATCCTTCATGATTTGTAAAGTACGTAGTTTGTCTCCAAAACCACCTACCCACGCATCGGCGGTATCTGCTAGTCCATCTAAATGCAGCCCACCTGTTAGCCAAATCCATAAAGTGAGTATGATAGCTGCAAGCAAAAGAACGGGTAATTTAACTAAAAGACACGAGATAAGAAAAAGAATACCGCCAATAATCAGCCCAACCAGCGGATAGAACAAAATAGCTCGACCATTTTGTTGCGCCGTCGGCATTGTCGTTAGCTCAATAGGCAGAACAGTTAAAAATTGCAATGCAATCCAAAAAGGTGTCATATCCAAGTCTCTAACTGGTCTATATTTAAAAACAAATTGAATTATGAAGAAATAAAAATGGGAATAGCAATCCCTATTCCCATTAAAGACGTCAAAAACTGAAAAACTATTGCATTTGATAGCACTGTTTCAATTTGATGTAGTCGTAGTAAAAACTAGTTGGTGTATAACGTGCATAGTTACATGCAGATTTGAACAAAGTTTCTTTTTCGTTATAAAGCATTTTTACCAAAGTATTGCCTTGGCTATTTTGGTAAATATCCCACTGTACATTTGCCGCCATAGGTGAAACTACTTCACCACGCCATGCACTTGTTGAGTAATTATAAGTCTGGCGTAGTGGTAACGGCTGCATCATATTATGTAAATCTAAGCTAGTTGCCAGAGGAATAATAATTTCAGCATGGGCAAACCGTAAAACTGCTTTGTAAGGCTGAGCTTTATTCACCACGGCGTCAACTTGTTGGAACAGATCCTGTTTAAGTCCTTGAGCAATTTCACTTGTGACTTGATTTGACTCTGTAAAACTTGGACCTTTTTCGTAAAAATCGTTTGCATCATTAAATTCAGCGTAGAATTTCGCAGCATCTAACGGCATATATTTATCAAAATCGACACCTTTTAACTCACCTTTCATGCCACCAGAAATTGAATAGAGCTCATAAATATAAGCTGCCGCATCAACTGAACTGGCAATTGTATTTTTACCCTTACCTTTTTCTGTAATTTGCTCACCTTTAGGTGAGGTTACCGTGAAAGATCCGGTGTTGCTAAAACTATAACCTGTTGTACCCAGTTTTTTAATAAAGTCTACTTTAAAAATCGGGCTGAGCACTGTTTGAGCTGTTTTTTCAGCCTGAGTATTTTTTGATAACTCATCTAATTTTTGGGCTAAATCTTTATTATTTTCTTCAAAATCTTGATAGACCTGACTAGCATCATAAATTTTTTGTTGGCTAGCACTCAGGGGTTGAGCTAAGTCTTCGTCTGCATTCAAACTATGAAAATAGAGTTTGAAACGATCAACGCCGCCATCTTCAACACTCGGCCCGCTTTCACTTGATAAATTGGTATAAGACAATGGAACAATTTTATCTTTCAGTTGCGGTTGTTGTTTTATAAGTTCAGCAGTGAAAAATTTAGCACTATCTACCGCACGATCCACCCCAGAACTTTGTACCAATATAGAGGCTTGGGAATTTAAAAGAGTTGGTAAGCGTTGTAATAAACGATCTGCAATGCCACGGTGTTCTAAGATACCAGTCATGGTTTCGTTTCCATAACCGTACTGGCGGATCCCTTCCACGCCATAACCTAATAAGATATTTGCCTTCATCATGGCTTCTAAATCAGCACCTAATTGCTCACCTAAAGGTGTTAAGGCATTTTCTGATTTTGCCTGTTTCCATAAATTATAAAGTGCCAAATCATATTTCAGACTTGATAAACCTCTCGAACCGTGACGCGCCACTAGCTCTGTAAAAACTGGCTGGAATCCATTTGGTGCTTGTTCATAATTTTTTATTTCTTGTTGAGGTTGATAAGGTGTTTTCGTTTGATAATATTTTGATGAGTTTGTCGATGGTGCAGTTTGAGCTTCTTGATCATCATTATCGTTACACGCAACGAGTAATAGTGATGCTGCAAGCACAGTCGTTTTAAATAAAATATTCATAAGTCAGATGTGTGATTAATAAGAAATGCCAATAGCTTAGTTTTTAGCAATGACAGTTCTATTACATAGACTTAAATATCTTTATAAAAATAATAACTTACAAGTGTATAAGAATATAAAACTACTATCTAAATATAAAAGTTAACTGTCCATCTGCTTCAGAAAATTCAAGAGAATATAATTTCCCAAGTTCTGCCGGCATTTTAAGTAAATCGTCTAAAGGCTGTTGTCTGGCTAAGCAAGCCAATAGCTTAATTACACCGCCATGAGTTATAACCAGTGCATGCTCTAAATTTTGTTTTTGCTTATGCTCCAGCAAATTCTGAAAACCTTTAAGAACCCTCGTTTGAAACTGGTTTAATGTTTCTGCGCGAGGTGGACAATATTGAGTTGGTTTTTGCCAAAAGTTTGCCAGTAATTCGGGTGAGGTTTCATAAATTTGCTGAGTTGAGACGCCTTCCCAATCACCAAAATACATTTCTTTTAAGTCATGATTTAGAAGTAAAGGGAGTCCAGTTGTTTTAGCAAGTTGCTCAGCAAAATAAGCGCAACGTTTTAATGGTGAACTTATAATGACATCCCATGGCTGATTAGCCACTTGCTCAATGGTTGACTGCATTTGCTGCCAACCTTTAGCAGTTAACTCATCATCTAAATGACCACGTAAAGTATGGCTATATTGACTTTCGCCATGTCTAAGTAAATCAATTCTAAATTTACCCAATTTTATCCCCGCTTACGGCAGCTTGAGCAAAGGTAGCCATTTGGTTGTGTAATACACATGCCATTTTAACTAATGCCAAAGCAGCGCCAGCACCACTACCTTCACCTAAACGTAAATTCATTTTTAAAATTGGCTCAGCATTGAGTTCTTGTAAAATACGTTGGTGGCCATATTCTGCCGATTGATGCCCAAAAAGCATCCAATCACGTACTTTAGGGTTCATCCGCACTGCGCATAAAGCAGCGACCGAACTAATAAAACCATCCACAATGATAGGTAAGCCCACCTGCGCACAGCGGATATAAGCACCTGTAATTGCCGCGATTTCCAATCCACCAACTGCACACAGTGTTTTGAACGCATCGCCAATAACATGTTTATGATGAAGTTCAATTGCCTTTTCAATTACTTCAATTTTATGTCTTAACTGATCTGCACCAATTCCTGTACCGACTCCGGTTAATTGCTCGGCAGTATCATTTAATAAAAGACATGCTAAAGCAGAGGCAGAACAGGTATTTCCAATCCCCATTTCACCCGCAATATAAATATCAGCGCCTTCAACTTTAGCAGTATCTACACTGTTTTTACCTAACTCTAAAGCGGCACGAGATTCATCTGCATTCATTGCGGCTTGTTTGGCAAAATTTGCTGTACCAGCACGAATACAATGACGTTCAACGCCCGCGTATTCGTATGCTTCACCGACTGTACCGCAATCAATGACCTGCAAATGAGCTTGATGATATTTGGCAATGACACTAATTGCTGCACCACCAGTCGTGAAGTTTTGCAGCATTTGACGAGTTACGGCTTGAGGATATGCAGAGATATTTTCTTCAACCACGCCATGGTCGCCAGCAAAAACTGTAATCCATGGATGGTTAACTTGTGGATGCGCATTTGATTGCAAACTAGCAAGTTTAACTGCTATCAGTTCTAAATCACCTAAGGCACCAGTAGGTTTGGTGAGTTGGAGTTGATGTTGCTCTGCTTGTTGTTTTGCATCCAAATTCGGCTGCTGTACAGACTCTAACCACCAGTTCATTTTATTTCTCACCTTTTAAAATCATTGGAAAACCAGCTACACAAAACACAACCTTATCTGCAATTTGCCCTAAAGCTTGATGTAGCCTTCCTGCTCCATCGACAAAACGGCGGCTAATTTCACCAAGTGGCACAACGCCTAAACCCGTTTCATTACTTACTAAAATAATTTCTGACTGAAGCGTGGGTAAAACTTTTAATAGTTGCTCACACTCAAGTTGTTGAACACTTTGATCTTCTAAAAGTAATAAATTGGTTAGCCAAAGTGTTAAACAATCCACAAGAATAATTTGATTAGGTCGATCAATTTTTTGCAGAGTTTTTGCTAAATATAAAGGTTCTTCAACCAAAGACCAGTGAGAAGGACGCTGATTTTGATGATGGGCTATTCTGCTTTGCATTTCAAAATCTAGCGCTTGCGCTGTTGCAACATAAGTGACAGCTAATTGCGTATTTATTGCCGTTTGTTCAGCCAGTCGGCTTTTGCCAGAACGGGCACCACCTAAAATCAATTGCAACATGAATCACCTAAAAACAAATGCTGATACGGATACAGCTGACCTTGTAAAATTTGAGCTTGATAATAACCAAACGTTAAATGCTCAACTTTAAGGTCAAATTCAGCCTGTTTATATTGTACAGGTAATTGAGAAATTTTTCGTAAAATCAAATTACTACTATAGTCTTTCTTATACAAACCTAATGTAATGTGCGGGCAATAATCTAAAGCCGCAATTTCATTAGAAACTAAACCTAACTTTTGGCGTATCTGAAATAAGATATTTTCGGTGTCTCCTATTTCTACAAATAGAGCACTACTAAAGCTATCGATTGAACCAATTTTTAAATAAAACGGAGCAAAATCTTCTTTTTTTAAGATTTCTCTTTGCTGCTCAAATTCACTCAAACTGAAGTCATCACTATAGACTCTGGTTTCGTGGTCTAAAAATCCACATATAAACAGCGTGATATGATATTGACGACTATTAGGTTCTAATAAGAATTCTGAAAAATGCGCGCGCAAGGCATCTAAATAATCAACTATTTTTTGATCATTAATTTCTAAATACCACAATGCATAATTTTGCCGTCCAAGATGCCATTCGGGATAATCCCGTATAGATGTTGGCATCATGAACGTCGAGGGTTTTAGCAACACAGCTTTAATTCAAAATCATTCAATTTTTGTATTAAAGCATGTTTGCCTTTCAGTTGTAGAGCATAATTAAAAGAATTTAGGCATATTGAGTAGGCGCTTTCTTTGAGTTGGTAGTATTCATGTTTAAAGGCTGTTTACCTTGTTCAGAAAATAAATATTCAACTAATTGCGTTAATTCAACTTCAAGTTGTCTTTTTTGGGCAATACTCATTTCCAATTTCTGAATTTGCTGTTGTAAATGTTTAATTGCATCAGCTTCTTCAATTTCTAAAAATTGAATCGCATAGGCATAACCTAAAGCAGCGCCTTTTAATAGGTTTTTATAAGGCAAATCATGACCTATATTCACCTCAATTGATGCAATTACTCTTTCATTATGAGTTAATTTTCGTAGTGGATCTCTCGCCACTCGTTGACAAGGGTCTTTAAATGCATATTCACATGAGTCTAGAAAGCTTTGTGCCATGCGATCCAAATCTTTTGCATAGTTAGGTAATACAATTGCAAGCCCTTGCTTTACTTCCCTAATTAAATTCTCTGCAAATGCTTTAACTGAATGATCTCCCATTGCGACGCCAATAGAATCATAACCCAGCAAAGATGCATACCAAGCAAGCATGGCATGTACGCCGTTCCATAGACGGTTTTTGATTAATTGGATATCAGTAATCTGATTAACCAAGACAACTTGACGCAACTTTTCGAGTAAAGGGCTCCCTTTTTCAATATAAATTGGCATATCCGTTTCGCTATGAAACAGAATTAGGTCCATGCTTTGTAATATATGACCTGGTTGGAAATTACGGCGCATGTTATCAACATATAAAGATGCCTGGTTTTGCTGATCTTGAGTCAGTTTATTGCAATCTTCGAGTTCGATTTGTTCCTCGTGTTCCACATCTTCTAAATGCTGTTCAAGAAAATTATGCTTAATACGAAGTTGGCGATATAAATTTTGATTAGATAGTTTTGAAACCATACGGTTTACAACGGTGTCGCAAAAGTAATGTTCTTTTAAAATATGCTCAGTTACGTCTTCATCATTGGTTAACTCTAGTAGAGCTTCTCTAAGATGCTTCATAACCAAATATTTCGCACCGACTTTATTTAAAATAATTAGAATAGTTAGAGGTTCAATGCATGCTTCATGTGGTGAGTTAAAACGTGCATATAGCCCTTTTGCAATTATTTTTGCTTCAACTTCGATGGCCTGTTCGGGTAAACAAAGTGCGATCAAACATGAATGGGTATACATCTCCAACATTTGTTGTTCATTTTCAGAATCAACAATACTCATATTCTCAATACGTTCATCATAAGAAAATTGCCCATAGCGAATACTATAAGTTCCAAATGCATTCACTGCTTCGCGGAAAAGACTATTTCGTGTAGAAGCAATAATACGTTTTGGTTTTGTGTAGCCATCCCAATGTGACAAGATCTGTGCTATATAACCACCGCCAATAGCGCCGAAACCATGTATTCCCACTGTCAGTTGATTTAGGCTTTGTGGAAAAGGTTCTTGTATCTCTGGCATATCCATAACAGGGATAAATTGGTCGAGATCGGTTAAAAAGTCATACATCTGATCATAATAAAAATGTGCTTTTTCCAACATTTCGTCATTTGGTTCTTTAATATCTTTTAATAAAATCGTTAAACCTTTTGAAGTGTGAGCTGAAGTTAAACCATTTTCAGAATCTTCAAACATAAGACACTGGTCAGCGTCCAAGTGAAGTTGACTAGCAGCTTTTAAAAAAATTTCTGGATGCGGCTTTCCTTGCTCTACTTCATCACCACAGGTAATCACATCAAAAAATTTATAAACATTCGCATTAATTAAATATTCTTCGGCAATTGCCCTACGGCTTGAAGTCGCAACGGCCATTCTTAAACCCGATTTTCGTAAACGTTCTAAAACCTGAACTAAACCTTTTTTGATAGGCACGCCGTGTTTTCGAATATGTTCGAGTTCCATCTCATCAGCTTTTTTTCTAATTTCTTTATAGGGAATATTTACCCCATATAACCGTTGAGCTAATTGCTCAGCAGTAGTTGCACTTAAACCTAAACATTGCATTAAATATTCGTGAGAAAACTCCTGCCCAATGAGTTCTTGAGATGCCTGTTGCAATGTTTGAAACCGTAATCTCTCAGTGTCAAACATTGTCCCATCCATATCGAAGATAGCTCCATGAACAGGTTTTCCATGAAAAATAAGCACGTTTTTACCTCTTTTTTGATCATGTTTTATTCAGGGTATACAAAAAAATGCCTAAAAAGGCAGGATGTTAATAAATGAAACATTAGTGGTTATTTTTTAATCAAAAATATAATCCATCTGTTACTCAATAGAGTTAAAAGACGAAAAGAGTTGAAATAGATCAATAATTATGAAATTGAGTTTAGATACAAAAACAACAGGCCATCCTCGCCTGTTGCTTTTGATTAGTTCTTTTTGTTGCGCTGATAATGTTTATTTTTATTAGTTCCATTTACCGCTAGATGAACCTGCCTGTTTTTATAATATCTTGCAGGCGCTCACATACCAGAAATCAACTCATCTTTCAGCGTTATTGTTATTGTTATTGTTATTGTTATTGGAGTCGCTGGTATAACTTTAAATCGACTAAAAACTTAACGTTAGAGTGGTACGCACTATAATTAATTTTTTAGAACCCTCCTTAACTCTCAATATAGATAATGATAATCATTATCAATTAATAATTCAAGCTTTTTCTTATTTTTTTTGCTCATGATTTTTTTTGAAAACAGAAAGATCTATATAAAGATAAAAAATAATGATGAGTTCTTAGAGTATTCCTCTAATCCTTTATTTACTCATCAAGTACATCAACAAATTGAGCATTTAAAAGTTGTGCTAGATCTTTAGGGTTTAAGCCAATATCTAGTCCCCGCTTCCCTCCACTCACATAGATTTTGCTGAACTCTTGTGCAGATGCATCAATAACGGTTTTTAAGCGCTTCTTTTGACCTAAAGGACTAATCCCTCCGACTAAATATCCCGTTAAACGTTCAGCGTCTTTTGGATTGGCCATTTGCAATTTTTTACAGCCAAATGCCGTAGCGACTTTTTTTAAATTTAATTGGTGATTAACGGGCAATACAGCAACAAAATAATTCTTATCGTCGCTCACCATTAAGGTTTTGAATACTTCCCTTACATCTAAATTTAGTTTTTCTGCGGCTTCTAACCCAAAACTTTTAGTATTTGAATCATGTTCATATTCATGAATTGAAAATTCAATTTTATTACTTTTTAACAGTCTACATGCAGGAGTCATAATAAGTAGTGTTAGAGATGAAATTGTTTTGATTATAGTTTTTTTAAAAAAAATTTTAAATTTGCTTAGGCTATTTACAAGAATTACATAAAAAATCAAACAGCAACTGAATAAAAAATAATCTCAACTTGATATTCAGGGCGCGACTCCATATATTTTATTTAGAGTTGAAGTCTGAGCTGACAATTTTATGAGTTATAAACACAACAATCTGATGGCTATGCGTCACCGCTTTTGGGATGAATCTTCAGATTATGTATTAAATGAAAAGCAGTTTTTGCAGCAGACGTTAGTTGAACAAGGTGTTTTTAATAACGCCACACTCGACGATGTTAAGTATTTTTTCTACACCTTGCCTAGTATTATTATTGTAAAAGCTCATGCACTTGGTTTTATGCATGATACTGTCAAACAAATGCTGTTACAGCATATTCAGACTAATCGACTTCACTTAATGCAAAAATCTGAATTTAAGATTCAATTTAAAATGTAATCTAAGTGGTTATAAAAGATCCGTTTACCCTATTTTTACTTATCTGAACGCTGAAAGTTTCTTCAATTTTAAAATTGCTTAGGCTATTTTAAAATTATTGAAATAATGATAGCCATTTCGACTGATCATTCAGTTTGAGAGAACTATTTTAATACGCTCAAAACATGTAATATTCGTTACAATTTTAGATCACCAGCGTTTGGCTGCATGATGCGCATAGGATTCTATTTTCATGTCAAATCAGAAAGATAAGCTTAAGAGTTTAAAAACTTCTTCCATGGATCGACGCTTATCAATCGCGAAAGCTTCTTTACTTGCAGGAACACGTTGGGCAACTGCAAGTGCCTCTTCTATATTTTCTAATGAGGAGGAAAAAGAAAAGAAACGCAAAAAAGCGATGAGCGAACAAGCTAATTATCTGGTTTCTGAAATAGGTAAACTTAAGGGTTCTATTGTTAAAATTGGCCAAATGATGGCCCTTTATGGTGAACATTTTTTACCTGAAGAAATTACACAAGCGTTAAATACCTTAAATAACCAAACAGTTGCATTAGATTGGCCTGCAATTAAGCCACATCTTCAAGAGCAACTAGGCGCTAAATTAAATGATTTAACCATTGATCATGAGCCAATTGGCACGGCCTCTCTCGCACAAGTACACCGTGCAACGCGTAAGTCAGATGGCTTAGAGTTAGTTTTAAAGATTCAATATCCGGGCGTTGCAAATGCAATTGACTCCGATATGAGCTTGTTTAAAAACATGCTTAAACTGACGCGTATGGTTCCACAAACCCGTGAATTTGATCAGTGGTTTGATGAAGTACGTGAAATGATGCATCGCGAAGTTGACTATGGTGTTGAAGCTGCTACTACCCGTCGCTTTGGTGAACGTTTAAAAGATGATGAGCGATATATTGTTCCAACAATTGTAGATGAATACTGTACCAATCAAGTACTCTGCATGACTTTTGAACGTGGTGTGCCAATTAACAGCCCGGTTATGCTGTCATTACCTCAAGAACGTCGCAATCAACTTGGTGAAGCTTCGCTAGAAATTGCGGTTCGTGAAATTTTTGAATGGGGTGAAATGCAAACTGACCCTAACTTTGGTAATTATCTGGTTCGTTTAGGTAATGGACAAGATGTTCAGGACAAAATTGTATTATTAGATTTTGGTGCCATTCGTCAGTTTGATGAACACTTGCTAACAGTTGCCCGTCAACTCATTCAAGCAGGTTATCAGCATAATAAAGATGCTATGGTGAAAGCCATGACTGGTTATGAGTTCTTTGATGCAATGCCTGAAAGTATTAAACCAGGTATGGCTGATGTCTTTTTACTTGCGACAGAAGCATTCAGCACTCCTGCAAATAACCCAGATATGCCTGCTGGCCTTATGGATGAACACGAACGTTATGACTGGAAGAAAAGTCAGCTCCATAGTCGTGTTATGCAGCAAGCGAGTAAATCAATGGCATCACGTTATTTTTCGGTTCCGCCAAAAGAGTTTATGTTTATTAGCCGTAAATTCATTGGAGCCTACACATTTATGACGGTTATTGATTCAAAAACCAATGTGCGACGTATGATTCGTAACTTTGCTTAATTTAATGAATGACTAGAATGATTCCATGTCATTCTAGTCAATACCTCTCACCTCATCAAATTTTAAAATTAATTTAAATAAATAAAATCAGCATCTTATAAATTAATTAATTTTTATTTACCTTTTATCTACTCATTTTTCGAATGTCAGTAACGACATAGTTTTTTATTATGAGGCGTGTCAGCATAAAACAATAACAATGTGTTAGGACACCATAATCATGACAAGTATGATCAATAAAGCTCAGGGTTTGGGTTTATCGCTGATCACCAGATTGGCTGGAAGCGATGTACTTGATCAACTCAAATTGCGTAAATTTGTTGAAAAATCTCTTTATCAAGGTTCAAAAGCTGGCTTTAGAGCATTAACGCAGACTCAAAAAGCATTTAAACCCAAGCAAATCTCTCAACAACGTTTGCCTCGTCAACAAAAAAATCTATTTGATTTAAGTCTAACCGAAGAACAACAAATGACTTCTGAAGCAATGTCCCAATTTGCTCAAGAAGTCTTATTGGGATTGGCTCATGATGCTGATCAGACAGCTCAGTTTCCTGAAAGTCTTTGGCAATATGTGGAAGATTTAGGACTCAATTACTATGCACTTCCAGAAGCATTAGGTGGTGTAGCAACTGAACAAAATATTGTTAGTAATCTATTAATAGCTGAAAAATTAGCTGAAGGTGATTTTAGCCTTACAGCAGGATTACTCAGTACCTTTAGCGTTATTAATGCAATTACACGTTGGGGTTCTACCGAAGTTCAGTCGATGTACTTACCATGTTTTGCAGAAGACTCAGACATTACCGCAACTTTTGCTGTTCAAGAAGCAACTCCAGCATTTAATCCTTATGCTTTAAAAACAAAAGCATCACTTAAAAATGATCAATATTTTATAAATGGTGAAAAAACCTTAGTCATTTTAGGTGATTTGGCTGATGTGTTCTTGGTGAGTGCAGACTTTAATGGCAAGCCGGATGTATTTGTAGTACAAGCGGGCGATACCATTTCCATTAAAAGTACCCCTGCTATGGGTCTCAAAGCAACAGAGACAGCTACTTTAAAATTCAGCCATACACCTGCTATACGATTAGGTACAACAGATTTTGATTACACCGCCTTTTTAGATTTAGGCAACTTAATGTGGTGTGCAATGGCTGTAGGTACATGTGAAGCTGTAAAAGCTTACTGTATTAAATATGCCAATGAACGTACTGCATTCGGCGAGCCAATTTCTCATCGCCAAAGTGTCGCTTTCATGATTGCAGATATGGCTATTGAAATTGATGCAATGCGTATGTTGATTTTAAATGCTGCAAGCCTTGCAGAGTCAGGCAAACCATTTCACCGCGAAGCTTACTTAGCCCATCTCCTTTGTGCTGAAAAGTCCATGAAAATCGGTACAGATGGAGTGCAAATTCTTGGTGGACATGGTTTCACAAAAGAACATCCAGTTGAACGTTGGTACCGCGATTTACGGGCTACTGCAATTTTACAATCTGGCTTACATGCTTAAATGATCAATCAGAGGATACTTTAATGAATTTACAAAATCCTAAAAAATTCAAAATGATGATTGATCAAGCACGTGATGTTGCGATCAATGTTTTACGCCCTATTTCTCGTAAATATGATAAAGCTGAACATGCATATCCAAAAGAACTTGATATGCTCGCCTCTCTCATCGATGGCATGAATGAAGGTGGTGAAGGAATTAATGCTGGAGCTGCGGGTGCTGGAAAACGTGGTGATACAGACAATGAAGGTGTTCGTAACGGAACCAACATGTCGACCGCTCTTGGAATTATTGAGATGTGTTATGGCGATACAGGCTTATTACTGAGTATGCCTCGTCAGGGTCTTGGAAACTCGGCAATTGCTGCTGTCGCAAATGATGAGCAATTAGAAAGGTTCAAAGGAACATGGGCAGCAATGGCCATCACCGAACCGGGTTGTGGCTCCGACTCTGCCGCTATCCGTACCACGGCAACCAAAGATGGCAATGACTATATTCTAAATGGTGAAAAGATTTTTGTGACCTCAGGTGAACGAGCAGACTCTGTCGTGGTTTGGGCTACACTTGATCGCAAACTTGGCCGTGCAGCTATTAAATCATTTGTAGTACCCAAAGGTACGCCTGGCATGAAGGTCGAACGTCTCGAACATAAATTGGGAATTAAAGCTTCAGATACAGCCGTGATTAGTTTTATTGACTGCCGCGTACCAGCCGAAAATCTTTTAGGTAATGCCGAAGTCGATGTTGCGAAAGGCTTTGCTGGAGTAATGGAAACTTTTGACAATACTCGCCCGTTAGTTGCAGCAATGGCAATCGGTTGTGCGAAAGCATCACTAGAGCGTATTAAAGAAATTTTTAAAGATCAGCTTGATCCTAACTACTCGACTCCCTATCTGCATGCTTCTAACCTTGCAGCACAAATCTACCGCATGGAGGCTGAATGGGAAGCTGCTCGTCTGCTCATGTTAAAAGCAACATGGATGGCAGATAACAAAAAGCCAAACTCTAAAGAAGCTTCTATTGCAAAAGCAAAAGCAGGTCGTGTTGGTAACGAAATCACTTTAAAATGTGTCGAATTAGCATCAAGTGTTGGCTATAACGAAGACGAACTACTTGAGAAATGGGCGCGTGATTCAAAAATTCTTGATATTTTTGAAGGTACTCAGCAAATTCAACAATTAATTATTGCACGTCGTGAACTTGGTAAATCTTCTAGTGAATTAAAATAAGAAAGACGCAAGAGAATCTAAGTTCTCTTGCGTCATAACGCTAAGATTTATCTAAAAATAAAACCCTCTAATCACATGATTAGAGGGTTTGGTATTTCAGGAATATATTATTTTTTCAATTTTTATGCTTCTAATGATTTATCTACTACACCAAATTTTTTGAAGATTTTTGCGCGACGTTTTGAAGAAATATTTGCTTTGTTTAAATCACCTTTATAGTGATCAAAAACTCGCTTATCCATTATTTTGAACCACAACGAAGGAATTAACGCAGGTAATAACATACTTGCATACCCACTTGGTAATTCAGGCGCCTCATCAAAATGACGTAAAGCTTGGAATGGACGAGTCGGATAAGCATGATGATCTGAGTGACGCTGCAATTGGTACAAGAATAAATTTGTTACTACGTTATTGTTGTTCCAGCTATGCTCTGGCATTGTACGTTCATATTGACCATTTTCTTTTTTCTGACGTAGTAAGCCATAATGTTCAATATAGTTAATAATTTCAAAAAGACTAATGCCGTAAAATGCTTGTGTCGCTAAATATGGAATTGTGCTTTTACCAAAAATTCCCACCATAGAAGCATGGAAAGCAGCGCTCATTCCCCAGCCCTGTAATAATTCATTATCTGCTGACCAGAACTCTTTTCCTTTACGTTTTAAACGATTTTTCTCGATTTCAATTGCAGATTTAAAAGAACCTACAACTGTACGTGGCCAGAACTCATAAAATGTTTCGCCCATACGTGAAGAAGCAGGATCTTCAGGAGTTGCTGCACGTTTATGATGACCATAAGGATGTTCGATACGGAAATGGTTATAACCTGTAGGAACCAAAGCAAGGTGAGATAAAATATGATCAATACGATCATGCTTGTGGCTTAATTCATGGGCTGTATTAATCGCAATACCATTAATTGCACCCATCGAAACACCAAGTAAAATTTTATCAATGAATGATGTGGTCTTACGGCTTGTTAAATAACATGCATAAACATTTGCAGCATACTGCAAAGGAATAAAACTTTTCACAAGACGTGAATAATATGGATCTTTTTCTAAAAGCTTAATTTCTTCATCAGTCGGATTACGTGCATCCTTCCCAATAACAGTATCAATTGCAGGGATCACAATATGTAATAAAAGTGGACCACCTAAAGCGAAAACTTTTTTTAATGGGCGTGGACCAAAATGGTAACCAGCTAAAATACCTAAACCAATTACAGGTAGAGCTGGACTAATCATCCATAAATAGCGCTTACGATCTATCTCACGCATAGACGCTGGCACTGGCATAAGTTCTTGCTGAACATTTACTGGTGCATTCATAGTCATATTTCCTTTTTCTATATATCTATATAGTTAAAGAAATAGTACTTACTTAACAGTAGTAACCGTCCAAAAAACCTATTTCAAAGTCTTTGGCATTTTCTTCCACTTTTTTGTCCTAAAAACACATGTTGATCTATTCTCATAGCTCACTATAATTTTATTAAAATAATGATTGATCATTTAAAGATGGATGCACTAAGTAAATTTTTTGATGATATTCACCTTAATAAGTCTGAATACATCTATTTAAAAGCACAAGGAGAATGGGCTTTTAAAACACAAGATCAATCTGCTTTACTTGCCTATATTGTTTTAACTGGTTCAGTATATATTCAACTTAATGCGTCAGAAAAAATAATTGCGACAGCTGGTGATATTATTTTAATTCCTTCTGGAAAAGCACATAGTGCCACTGATTCAAAATCAACAGCAACTAAATTAGTAGATTCTCTAGATATTACTTCACTTTTTAATGGCCATAGACAAGACGCGATCGAGTTTGGTACTTCTTCTCCAGATAAAACATTATTACTATGTTTACGCTGTCAGATCGATACTCATATGGCAGGTCCTTTGATTAATGCATTGCCTTCTATCATGCATATTCAACATGAAAATCAAACCAATCCACCCGAATGGCTACAAATTGGGCTTTATTTTTTAGCAATTGAAACTCAAAAAATCAGGCCGGGACATGACAAAATTATTGATCATTTAGTCAGTATTCTTCTCATTGAGTGCATCCGTGATCACATTCAACAAATGACAGATCAACAAAACTGGCTAAGTGCATTAACCCACCCTGAATTGAGTAATGCCCTATCTGCTATTCACAGCCAACCAGAAGTTGCCTGGACAGTTGAGTCTTTAGCAGAACAATGCTGTATGTCACGTTCCAAATTTGCAAATCTATTTAATAGTATTATTGGGGAACCACCTCTCACTTATTTGCAACATTACCGTTTTCGTTTAGCAAGTCAGTACTTACGCACAAGTAATTTTTCAATTCAGCAAATATCAAACAAAGTCGGCTATTCATCCGAGACTGCTTTTAGTCAGGCCTTTAAAAGAATTTTTGATTTATCACCTAAACAATATCGACAGCAATATATCGAACATCATCTCGATTAATAGAAAATAAAAAAAGCGCCGAAGCGCTTTTTTTATTTGATCAAATTATTATTTAATTTTTGCATGTGATTTTAAATATTGGCTGTAATCTTCCAATATTTGTTGACCACGTGATTGGCGATAAAGTTGTTTTAACTGTTGTAACTGATCGGCAGGAATGGCATTTACAGCTGATGAATTTACATTTGAAACTGCAACTACTACAAGCTCATTTGGTAAGTTTGCTGTTGTAACAGACCACATACCTGGTTTAGGTGTAGCTAAGCTAAATGCAGCACGTTCAATTTCGCGTTTTAAACCTTGTGATCGAGTAAACACACCAGCTGACTCAAATGCGACTTTGTTTTTAGCAACCACTTGGTCTGCAGGTTGAGTTTTAAACTCAGTCAACATAGTAGCAATTTTTGCTTGAGCAGCCTTACGCGCTTTTTCATCGATAACTTTTGCTTTTGCTTCATTCATCGCTTGCGCTAATGGTTTTACACCAGCTGCGTGGTAATCACGTACTTTAACCCATACCGTATCACCATTCGCTAACTGAATATTAGAGGAAGTATTACGGTCACCATTCTTCACATCATCATTAAATAATTTAATTTTGACACTTGGATCGCTTAAATATGGATTTTGAGTAGCTAAAGTTACACCATTTAATGATTCAACTTTTGTACCTTTTACTTCTTGAACAACAGCTTCTAAAGAATCATTGCCAACAATCGTTTCATTCAAACTATTTACGGTATCTGAATAAACGGTCGCAACTTTATTCTTTTCAACCTCAGCAGTTAAACGAGCCTTCTCAGCTTCAAATGAAGGGATTTGGTTAGCTTGAGTTTCTGCTTCAATAATATGATAACCATATTGTGTTTTTACTGGCTGTGAAACTTGTCCATTTTTCAAACTTAAAACAGTTTTATCAAATGCATCCGAGAAAACACCTGGTGCATATGCTTCAACTAAGCCGCCTTTTGCTTTTGAACTAGGATCTTCAGAGAACTGCGATGCAGCTTGTGCAAATGAAAGACCACCTTGAATTTTCGCATAAACTTCTTTTGCAAGCTTTTGAGCTGCTGCATCATCACGAGCATCAGTAGTAATTAAAATATGCTTTACAGTTCGTTTAGCATCTTTTTTCTGAGTTTCAACAAACTTTGCATAGGCTTGCTGAAGTTCAGCTTCAGTTGCAGGAGCTGGTTTAGCCACCATTGAAGGAGATAACACAACATAATCCACATCAACCGAAGCTTGTTGCTTAAATTCATTTTGATGCTTGTTGTAATAATCTGTAGCTTCTTGATTAGACGCAGTTAAGCCTGTTTTATAACTATCTAATTTAATACTAGCTAAATGTAAAGTACGTTGTTCAGTTTGCAAATTCGCGATTTGCATAAGATCAACTTTACTTACTAGAGAGTAATCAGCAAATGTAGAAGTTAACATTTTTAAAGCATGATCTTGACGTAGGCTTGAAATTAAACCTTGGCTTGTCATGCCGATAGAACGTAAATAATTTTCATAGAGTTTTTGTGAGAATTGACCATTCTCTTGCAAACTAGGCTGTTGAGCTAACATTTGCTCAATTTGAGTATCACTCAAAGAAATACCTAATTTTTCCGCTTGCTGAATTAACAAATTACGCGACACTAAAATATCAAGTGCCTTAGCCTGAATGACAGGCAAATTAAGTAAACTCTCATCACCTTTAACAGCAGCTAAATATTGTTGTTTGTAAGACTGAGTTAAAGTTTCAAGGTCTTTTTTAGATATTTCTTGGCCGTTTACTGTCTTTGCAACATCAGCCTTGTTTCCCCTATTAAAATATCCTTCAATACCTACAAGTGCTAAAGGGGTCAAAAACAAAATTAGAAGGACTTTGCCGAGCCAACCCTTAATGACTGTACGAAACGATTCCATAAGTATTCCAATATTTTATTTCGAGGAGAATTTTAACTGAAAAACCACAATCAATGAATGAGCAATATTGGTCAATTCAGATTTTTAATAAAAAACGCGCCTATATTGGCGCGTTTATTCATCTTAAAAGATTAAGCTACTGAATCTTTAAGACCTTTACCAGCTTTGAAGCTTGGTACTTTTGTTGCTTTAATTTGAAGCTCTTCACCAGTTTTAGGGTTACGACCAGTACGTGCAGCACGTTCTTTAACACTGAAAGTACCAAAACCAACTAAAGTTACTGTGTCACCTTTTTTAAGTGCTTCAGTAATTGACGCAATTGTCGCATCGAGTGCCTTGCCTGCATCAGTCTTAGATACTCCCCCTTTTTCAGCAATTGCATCGATTAATTCTGATTTATTCATGAATAAAACATCCTCTTAATATCGTTTGTTTAAGGTCCAAGGCTATAGTTTAAAAGGCCATGACGCCTTTATAGCAATGCTTTAGGGGAAAACGCAATACTAGAGCAGGGCTTTTAGCAAAAATAAATGCTAAAAAACTGTTATATATTTGCTAAATCCCAACATTTTTTTACTTTTTATTCAATTTTGCTTTCAACTGCTGGTTTTCTTCTATTAAAGCATCCACCTTAATATGCAGTTGTACAAGCAGCTGTTCAATGTGTTGTAAATCCTTCGGAGTGACTAATCCTATTCGGTTTAAAGAATGATTAACACTCGTATCAAGAATCTTCTCTACCTTATCTTTTGTTTCAGATACAGATTCTTTAGCTTTTTCTGTAACTTTACCTACAGTATTATCGGCTAAGTCCCCAGTTTTTGACTCTAACTCTTCACCAACTTTGACCAAGGAATCAAAGAGTTTGTTGCCCTCTTCTTCGGCACGTGAAAATGCCCCTAGTCCCGCCAACCAAATTTGCTTAGTATACTTTCTAAAATCTAAAGCAGATTTTCTTGAACCTCTTGATTTTAATTTATTTTTTTCTTCTGACTCTTCTGTCTGGTTATCTATATTTGCATTATCCATTAATCTAAACTCCTAATCAGATGAGAGAAATGATGACTGATTTGACCACAAAATATTTCTATAATATCAAAGTAAAGACTTGATCCATTTACAAAACTGTTCTACAAAGCAATTAAGTCATGTAAATATATTTAACACGACATTGTGTTAAGTTTGGGATAGGATGTCCCATTCTTCAATTAATTGCTATTTGTAAGGATAAACTTTTATGAGTGAAACGCAACAAAGACAAAAACATCCGCGTCTGTTGCTGAATATTGTCCTAATTATTTTAGAAACTTTCTTTTCATTTATTCTCACCCACGATGGTGCTCTTCGCTTGCAAGCGAAAAAGTTTATCTTAAACAAAACAACAATTCGCATTAACAGCTATCTGCCTTTTTTTGACTTCTATGTTCAATTTACAGAGAAAGGCTTGTTATTCGACATCCACTCTTTTGACAGACGTATTGATCTTGAAATCAATAGTACTCTCGTTGACCTCATTAAAATTTTCGGTTTTTCAAATCAGCGTAGTCTTAACAATATGCGTATTGATGGAGATGAGGAAACTAAAAAGGAACTTCTAGATTTAATTTCTCACTTAACATTACCTAAGTTACTTGCAGACTGGAAACAATGGTTCAATGCAGTTGATGATGAAGCTGAAACACTTGCTTCGCATAAAAAAATTGCACCTTTACTTGAAAAAATTGATCAACAACGATCAGAAATCAATTCACTTCATGTGGAAATTAAACAATATCAAAATCGAATTACCCGTTTACAGCGACGCCAACGAAACATTAACCTCTCCTTTGGTATAATTAGCCTAATATTTATTGCTTATTTCATATATAATTTGTGGGTTGTTTAATTTATTTTTCCATTTTGTTCCTATACTTGAATTAAAAATAAAAAAACTTGACTATTTTAGTCGGGATTCATAAAATCCTATTATCTAGTCTTAACATGTGTATCGAATCATGCGCCTTACAACTCGCGGTCGCTACGCAGTGACTGCTCTACTTGATTTAGCTTTGCAGCCAACTGAACAAACGATCACGCTCGCCGAAATTGCCGCACGCCAATCCATTTCAGTTGCTTATTTAGAACAGTTATTCGCAAAACTTAAGCGTCATGGGTTAGTTTCTAGTGTTCGTGGTGCAAATGGTGGTTATCATTTGGCTCGAAATGCTGATGAAATTACTGTGTTAGAAATTATTGAAGCCGTAAATGAAACCGTTGACGCAACACGTTGTGACCATAAAGGTAACTGCCAGAATGGTGCAATGTGTCTCACTCACGATTTATGGCAAGAACTCTCTCATCATATTGCCGACTATTTAGCAAAAATCTCTCTTGCCGATCTCATTAGCCGAGACAACGTTCAAACTGTTGCATTACGCCAAAATGTGACTGGCACAGATTCAGCTCTTTTATCGGGTACAGGTATTTGATATGAAACGTCCAATTTATCTTGATTACGCAGCAACCACTCCAGTAGATCCGCAAGTTGCAGAACGTATGATGGAGTGTTTAACTTTCGACGGTACCTTTGGTAATGCTGCGTCTCGTTCCCACGCTTATGGCTGGCAGGCAGAAGAAAAAGTTGAATATGCACGTGAGCAAGTAGCAAATTTAATTAAAGCTGATCCACGTGAAATCGTTTGGACTTCTGGTGCAACTGAATCAGACAACCTTGCCCTTAAAGGTGTAGCTCAATTCTATGCATCTAAAGGCAAACATATCATTACAAGTAAAATTGAACATAAAGCTGTTCTAGATCCTTGTCGTGAATTAGAAGAACAAGGTTTTGAAATTACTTATTTAGAGCCAGAGCCACAAACAGGTTTAATTACTCCTGAAATGGTTAATGCTGCCCTTCGCCCAGATACTATTCTTGTTTCACTGATGATGGTAAACAATGAAATTGGTACAGTTACAGACGTAGCAGCGATTGGTGAATTAACACGTGCCAATAAAACATTCTTTCATGTAGATGCAGCACAAGCGGCTGGTAAAGTCGAAATTGATTTATCTACTATGAAAATTGACCTTATGAGTTTCTCTGCTCATAAAATTTATGGTCCAAAAGGTATCGGTGCATTATACGTACGTCGTAGTCCACGTGTGCGCTTAAAAGCACAAATTCATGGCGGTGGTCATGAGCGTGGTATGCGTTCTGGTACTTTAGCGACTCACCAAATTGTAGGTATGGGTGAAGCTTTTGAAATTGCTGGCAAAACAATGCAAGCAGAACAAGAGCGTATCCGTAAGCTTCGCGACAAGCTTTGGAATGGTTTACAAGATCTTGAACAAGTTTTCTTGAACGGCCACCCAACTCAAAACGTTGCTAACTATTTAAATGTCAGCTTTAACTTTGTTGAAGGTGAATCTTTAATGATGTCTCTTAAAGATGCTGCGGTATCAAGTGGTTCTGCTTGTACTTCTGCAACCTTAGAGCCTTCATATGTTCTTCGCGCATTAGGTTTATCTGATGAGTTAGCACACAGTTCAATCCGCTTTAGTTTTGGTAAATACACAACTGAAGAAGATATTGATCACGTGCTTACAATTACCAAAGCCGCTGTTGAGAAATTACGTGAACTTTCTCCGCTTTGGGATATGTATAAAGAAGGTATTGATCTTTCTACAGTTGAATGGGCTGAACACTAATTCATTGAAATTAGTGTTTTTACCCTCATATTAATATTAGGCTGACCCCGAGGTTTGGAGAAGCGAAATGGCTTATAGCGAAAAGGTAATTGATCATTACGAAAATCCACGTAATGTTGGTGTTTTAGATAAAAACTCTGAAAATGTAGGTACAGGAATGGTGGGTGCACCTGCATGTGGCGACGTGATGCGTTTACAAATTCAAGTAAACGATAGCGGCGTGATTGAAGAAGCACGCTTTAAAACTTATGGCTGTGGTTCTGCAATTGCATCAAGTTCCCTTGTAACTGAGTGGTTAAAAGGTAAAACTCTTGATGAAGCTCAAGCGATCAAAAATATTGATATCGCAACTGAGCTTGCACTTCCACCAGTAAAAGTTCACTGCTCTGTACTAGCTGAAGATGCAATTAAAGCTGCGATTGATGATTACCGCAGTAAAAAATCTAAAGCTTAATTTGTTACCATTGTAAACGTTGGAGTTTTCATGATTCATTTAACTGAAAATGCTGCGACTCATATTAACAATTACCTTAAAAACCGAGGTAAGGGTGAAGGCATTCGCGTGGGTGTGAAAACTTCTGGTTGTTCTGGATTGGCTTATGTTCTCGAATTTGTTGATTCTATCGATGAACATGACCAAGTTTTCGAACAATTTGGCGTTAAGGTTGTTGTAGATCCAAAAAGCTTAGTCTATTTAGAAGGCTTAGAAATGGACTACGTTAAGAACGGCCTTAATGAAGGGTTCGAATTTAACAATCCTAATAAGAAAGGTGAATGTGGTTGCGGTGAGTCTTTCACTGTATAACCCACTTCTCCTTCCATCCTTTTCATTAAAACAGTGTCTTTTTATAGCACTGTTTTAATGTATTTAATTAACGTGGACCTCCTTTCTAATGAATCATTTTGAGTTGTTCAATTTACCCGTAGAACTCGATATCGATTTGGCGAGCTTAAAATCTAGCTTCTTAAGCTTGCAGCAGCAATATCATCCAGATAAAGCAGAAGATAAAGATCAGGCGTTGATCAAATCAAGTGAAATCAATCAAGCTTTTAAAGTTCTGTCGCAAGTAGATAGCCGCGCTGCTTATCTTCTAGCATTAAAAAAGCAAGACCATCACCTCGATCAATCTATTAGTGATTTTGAATTTCTGCAATCAGCTCTAGAACTTCGTGAACAACTTGATGAAGCAACTTCACAAGAGCATTTAAGCACTCTTAAACAAGAAGTGTTTCAGTGGATTGATGGTTTAGTTCGCGAATTTAAAATTGATTACTCAGATGAAGACTGGGGTGAAGCTCGAGATACTGTACGTAAATTACGTTTCTTTCAGCGCGTTCTTAACGATATTGAAAAAGCAGAAGATCAATTGTTGGATGATGAAGACAACTTTGATTTAGATGACGATTTTTAATTTGCTTTTTTCAATTTATATTCAAAGGATTTAACTCATGGCACTTTTGCAAATTGCTGAACCGGGTCAATCCAGTGCCCCACATCAACACCGCATTGCGATTGGTATCGACCTAGGAACAACACATTCTCTAGTTGCGACAGTGTTATCAGGCAAACCAAAAGTCCTCAACGACGAAAAAGAAAGAAGACTTCTTCCCTCTATTGTGCACTATGGAAGTGATATCACTCACTATGGTGAAGAAGCAAAGCCTTTCATTATTGCTGATCCAAAAAATACAATCGTTTCTGTAAAACGTTTTATGGGACGTTCAAAAGCAGATATCAAATTTCAACACCCTTATGATTTAGTGGGTTCTGAAAATGAGATGCCAGCTTTCGAGACACGTTCTGGTCGCAAAACGCCTGTTGAAATTTCAGCTGAAATTTTAAAACAACTAAAAGAACGTGCTGAATCTAGCTTACAAAATCCAGTAAATGGAGCTGTAATTACTGTTCCCGCTTACTTTGATGAAGCTCAGCGCCAAGCGACACGTGATGCTGCGCAGCTTGCTGGTTTAAATGTATTACGTCTTCTAAATGAACCAACGGCAGCTGCTGTGGCTTATGGTTTAGACCAAGAAACCAATTTAGCTACAGATCACAACTATGTGATTTATGACTTAGGGGGTGGTACTTTTGACGTATCAATCCTACGTTTCTCACAAGGTGTCTTTGAAGTATTAGCTACTGGTGGCCATACTGCTTTAGGTGGTGATGACTTAGACCGTCTTATTGTTAAATGGGCTAAAAAACAGCTAAACATTGATACGCTAAGCGATGAAAACTATGCCGTATTTATTGTGGCTGCTCGTCAAGCTAAAGAACAATTATCAACTCAAGATTCAGTTGAATTAAAGTTACTCGAAGCAACTCTCACACTAGATCGCTCTACATTTGAAAGCATTATTCAAGTAGCATTAGACAAAACGATTAGTGTTTGTAAGCGTGTACTGCGTGATGCAAAACTTGAATTATCAGATATTCAAAATGTTGTTTTGGTAGGTGGTTCTACTCGCTCTTATGCTGTTCAGCAAGCAGTTCGCAATGTATTTAACCAAGAACCACTTTGCACGATTAATCCAGATGAAGTAGTAGCGATTGGTGCTTCTATTACAGCTAATCAATTAATTGGAAACAGTCAAGACGGCTCACTACTTTTAGATGTTACTCCTCTTTCTCTTGGTTTAGAAACCATGGGTGGATTAGTGGAGCGTCTTATTTCTCGTAACACAGCTATTCCTGTCGCCCGCCGTCAAGAGTTTACTACTTATCAAGATGGCCAAACAGCCATGCTTATTCATGTAGTTCAAGGTGAGCGAGATTTAGTCGAGCATTGTCGATCATTAGGAAGATTTGTTCTTCATGGCATCCCTCCAATGACTGCTGGTCAAGCACGTATTGAAGTTACCTTTCAAGTAGATGCAGATGGCTTACTCACAGTTTCAGCTCGTGAAACAACTTCAGGTGTACAAGCCCAAATTGATATTAAACCATCTTATGGTTTATCAGAGTCTGACACTGAACGCTTATTAATTGAAGGTTTCCAGCACGCGGAAGAAGATAAAAATCTGCGTCATTTAAAAGAAACCAAAGTTGAGGCCCAACGTGAACTTGAAGCATTAGAACAAGCTTTGAAAGTAGATGCTGATTTACTCAATAATGAGCAACTCGAAGCACTTAAAGCCGCTGAAAATTCGCTTAAAGTACAACTTGAAAGTAATGATATTCAAGCAATTGAAAAAGCTGTAGAACAACTTAAAGTACATAGTGATGGTTTTGCTGCACTACGTATGAATCGACATATTGACCACGCCTTAAAAGGTACAAAACTTGAAGATTGGTCAAATTCAAACTAAAGGTATAGGTGATCAATATGCCCCGTATTAAAGTACTTCCTCACGCTCAATTTTGTCCTGAAGGTGCAGAATTTGAAGTTGAACAAAATGCAAATCTTTGCCAAAGTTTGCTTGATCGAGGAATTAAAATCGAACACGCATGTGACATGTCATGTGCTTGCACTACCTGTCACGTAGTAGTTCGTAAAGGTTTTGATAGCCTAGAAGAAATGGATGATGTTGAAGCAGATCTTTTAGATCGCGCTTGGGGCCTTGAACCAGATTCTCGCCTCTCATGCCAAGTAAAAATTGTTGATGAAGATTTAGAAATTGAGATTCCTAAATATACAATCAACCACGCTTCAGAAAATCATTAATCGAGTTATTAAAAAAGCTGCTTTTAAAGCAGCTTTTTTATGTTTTATAAACTTTAAACTTGGTCTTGTGGATCTATCTGTAAAGGTTTAACTTCATCTTCAATTCTTAACTGTGCAATACCTTGAGTATTTACTAAAGTTTGTTGAACTTTAATTCGTTGAATCATCTTCTCAAGCACTTCTACCAATTCAGGATATTCATAGTTTTGGACTTCTTCTAAGTTAAGTACCAAGTGGAAGCCTTTATATTCATAGTCAAACCATTGCTGATGATCTGACTTATTCCCTGTATATTTCTCCATTACTTGCCATGTTTTTACTGCACCTTGGATACCTTTTAGGTAAATTGGTGTTTTAGGAGCACAAAGGAAATCGCTCTTAATTAATTGATAAGTATCATCTGAAATTAAAATTTCATCTATTTCCGCAGCATATTGTAAACGAGCCGCTAAATTCACATCACGACCAACAATCGTATAAGCCATGCGATGTGTTGCCCCATAATTCCCTACGTGACAATAACCTGTACTAATCCCCATTCGGATATGTAATGCTGAGTAACCCATTTTTTTCCAGCGCTCACGTAGCAATTTCATTTGCTGACGCATAGCGATTGCCATTTCTACACATGCTTTGGCATCTTGCTCTACACCTTGTGAATTCGGATCACCAAAAAATATGAGGATGGCATCCCCCATAAATTTATCGACAGTAGCCTCATACTGTTTAGCAATTTCAGTCATATGGCTTAAATAATCATTAAGCAAAAATGCCAAATCATCTGGAATCAAAGTTTCTGATAACTCTGTAAAACCCTGAATATCAGAAAAAAACACCGTCATTTTTTTTCGCTTATATTCAATCTTTGCTTCAGCCTCGCCGCGCATAATAGACTGCCACAACTGTAGTGGCGCATAACGGCTTAGCTGATTAGCAAAAGCAATATAGCGGGTCATTTGGTCATAGTAATGTTGACGCTGCTGACTGATTTTTTTAACCCAGCGATGTTGGTAATAATTTCCAATGGTAATAAACATAACCAAACCAAGAAGAGTTATTACTGTCAACTCTTGGCTAGTAGGCTCAAAATATGTATAAAAACCAAATAGGAAGAAAGTACTTAAATAAAAAATAATCGCGCCTAACAAACTCGTCAAACAAATGACTGCGAAAGAAATACGACTATTAATTGCTGAATAAAACAAGGCAAAAAGTGCAATAAATGTAGGCACTAAATTAAGATGCAGACCAGCCAATGTAACTGCTACAACAATTGCATCGATTGCAAAGAAAACACTTTTTTGAGTTTTTTTATCGAATTGGTACTGAAGCCAATGTTCTAACTTCGAACTAATAAAAAGCAGAAATAGGAAAAAAGGTGGAACATAGATCTGATAATTTGTATTAGGTGAGGTAAAAGCATAGATCACTAAAATTAATGACAGAATTGAATATCCCATCAAACGATGAAAATATGCAAACTGCTTAGGCTCTCTATCGATAAACCTCTCTAATTGCACCCTATCCTCCACACCTCAATGTAGCCACATTCATATAAATGTGGCATTGCATTGATTTAGTCCATGCGCCAATCAAAAGGCATGTCACCTTGACCACGTAGCGCAAGCATAAGGGTTTGACGCATATGAGCCAGCACATCATTTGTATATGGAACAGCTGGTGTACCCCAAACTGGTTTAGGCCATGCAACATCATTCTGATAACGTACAACATGATGAAAATGCAATTGAGGCACCATATTCCCCAAAGCTGCAACATTCATTTTATCAGCACGGAATACACGAGATAGCTGGCTAGATAACCAACTTGATTCACGTAAAAATTGTTCTTGGTCAGCTTGGCTCAACTCATATAATTCTGTGATTCCCGGCACACGAGGGATTAAAATCAGCCAAGGGAATTGCATATCATTCATTAAACGACATGTTGAAAGCGGGAAATCGCCTACAAAAAAAGTATCTTGAGCAAGTTGTGGATGCAAACTAAACATATCTTTTATAAATGACAATAAACAATAATGGCTAATACTATCACATCAGTTTTAATGTGAGTATTGCTAGTGTCTGGTTTGATTACAAATAACAATGATTTTATGCACTTATTCCCCGAATAGACCAAGAAATCGTGCATAAAATTCTGTTATCAACATACAAAAGATTCTTGTTGAGTTGAAATCACTTTAAAACACTATTTAAGCATGTAATTCATTCAATAATTTCGCTAACAAATCATTAATAAATTGGATTCGTTTTTCCTGTTCTTCAAGCTGAACCATAACTTTTAAACGTTGGCCACCTTCCATACGATAATAGGTTGGATGTTTTTGCATGAGTTGAATAATACTGATGGCCTGAACAGGTGTATCAGGCGAGAATTCAATATTGCCACCTTGAGTATTAATATCGATTTTAGTAATACCTAACTGTTCAGCTTTCAGTCGAATTTGGTGAACACTAAATAAGTGTTTAACTGATTGCGGTGGAACCCCAAAACGGTCAATCAGCTCCATACGGATATTGTCGAGCTTTTCTTGGGTATCTGTATTACTAATACGCTTATAGAATAATAAACGCTGATGCACATCACCTAAATACTCATCTGGAATCAGTGCAGGAATGTGTAAATTAATTTCTGCTGTTAATGATAAAGGTGCATCAAAATTCGGTGTTTTCCCTTGTTGAATCGCCTTAGTAGCTTTTTCCAGCATTTCCATATATAGGCTATATCCAATTGCTTGCATTGAACCACTTTGCTGCTCACCTAAAAGCTCACCTGCGCCTCGAATTTCTAAATCTTCTGTAGCCAGCATGAAACCAGCACCAAGAGTTGAAGCACGTTGGATTGCATCAAGGCGTTTTTCAGCATCACCTTTTAGATGCTTTATCGAAGGAACTAATAAATAAGCATAAGCTTGGTGATGTGAACGCCCCACACGGCCACGCAGTTGATGTAATTGAGCTAGACCAAGTTTGTCGGCCCTTTCGATCAAAATGGTGTTGGCATTTGGAACATCAATTCCGGTTTCAATAATGGTTGAGCATACCAATACATTGTATTCTTTGTGATAGAACTGTTGCATGACTTGCTCAAGTTCTCTTTCCCTCATTTGTCCGTGAGCCACTGCTACACGAGCTTCAGGTACAAGCACACGAATATTTTCAGCTGCTCTTTCAATCGTATCAACTTCATTGTGTAAGAAATACACTTGGCCACCGCGTAGTAATTCACGTAAGATCGCTTCTTTAATAGATGCTTCAGTATGTTCTTGTACAAAGGTTTTAACAGCTAAACGACGGGCTGGCGGTGTAGCAATGATAGATAAATCACGCATTCCCGAAAAAGCCATATTTAAAGTTCGTGGAATTGGTGTAGCTGTAAGCGTTAACATATCAACATCTGCGCGTAATGCTTTAATACGCTCTTTATCCCGCACACCAAAACGATGTTCTTCGTCGACTACCATTAACCCTAGATCTTTAAACTGTACATTTTCTTGTAAAAGTTTATGGGTACCCACCACAATATCGACTTTACCTTCAGCAAGATCTTCAATATTTTTCGTATGCGTTTTATTTGAACCAAAACGTGATAATACTTCAATACGAACAGGCCAGTCGGCAAAGCGGTCTTTAAAAGATTCATAATGCTGTTGAGCAAGTAATGTCGTCGGTACTAATACAGCGACCTGCTTACCATTTTGCACCGCAACAAATGCTGCTCGCATTGCAACTTCTGTTTTACCAAAACCAACGTCTCCACAAACAAGTCGATCCATCGGTTTAGCTTGTTGCATATCGTAAAGCGTCGCTTCAATAGCATTGGCTTGATCAAGTGTTTCTTCATACGCAAACCCGCTTGCAAATTGCATATAAAGCGACTGATCGACTTCAAAGCCAAAACCAGGTTTTGACTGACGACGTGCTTGTATATGTAACAATTCTGCTGCGACATCATGAATTTGTTCTAAAGCTTTACGTTTTGCCTTACTCCACGCATCAGTTCCTATTTTATGTAATGGTGCTAAGTCCGGATCTCCACCACTGTAACGACTAATAAGATGCAAATTCGTCACAGGCACATAAACTTTTGCCTCTTCAGCATAGTCTAATTGCAAGAACTCGTAATCTTGCCCTTCAATTGCCAAAGTAATTAACCCAGCATAACGCCCTACACCATGGTCAATATGAACAACAGGAGCACCAATGCTTAATTCGGTCAAACTACGAATTAGGAACTCTTCTGAAACTTCTTGCTGACGTTTACGACGACGTTGGACTACCCGATGCTCATATAACTGATTTTCTGAAATAACAGACAATTGATCGGTTAAAAGCAAACCACGGTCTAATGGTGCATTCGTAATAGCAATCGCAAACTGACTTTTCTGGAATTGCTCAAAACTATCTACACTAGGAATATCTCCCAGACTGGCACGCAAACCATCTCTTAAACTTTCTCGTCGACCAGCACTTTCTGCAACCAATAAAACAGGATGATTTGCTTCATCAATATATTTTTTAACTACGGCAAATGGTTTGTCTTTTTTCGGATCAACAGGCAACTTAGGTGGTTGCTCAACCTTAAGATTTAGAGCCCCAGCTTTTTCTTCAACTGCTTCAGCGCTCACAAGCATACGTGGGAACTGATTTAAAGCACTTAGTAAGTTATTTGGTGCAATAAATAACTCATCAGGTGGGAGAATTGGCTGGTCTGCGTTATGACGTCTATCTTCATAGCGACGGAAAACTTCTTTCCAAAAACTGGTTAAATCACTATCCACATCATTATTTGTAATTACAATGCAATTCTTTGGAAAGTACGTTGTAAGTGTACTTTGAGATTGCATGTAAGTTTTATCAAAAAATAACGGTAAATAAAACTCAATTCCTGGAGATGCAATTCCATCAAGAACATCTTGGTAAATTGGGTTTTTCTTAGGATTTGCAGTCGGAAAAAGTTCAGAATAACGGTCTCTAAAAATTGAACGAGCTTCTTTTAATGGGAACTCTTTTGCTGGTAAGACGGTAAAACTTTTTAAAGTAGTTGTTGTTCTTTGCGTTTCTGGATCAAAGAATTTTAAAGTATCAATTTCATCATCAAAAAGGTCAATACGGATAGGTGCATCCTGACCAGATGCAAAAATATCCATAATGCTACCACGTACAGCAAACTCACCATGGTCATAAACCGTATCTACTAAATGATACCCAGCTTGTACTAAACGTAGCTTCTGTTGTTCTAAATCAAATTTTTGCCCCACACGTATATCAAAATGCTCCCCTAAAACCCAAGAATATGGTGCAACTCTTTGAGCTAAAGTGCTTGCTGAAATGAGCAATACACCTTTTTGCGGCATATTGGATAAAATCGCGAGTCGCTCTGAAACAATATCTTGATGAGGTGACAAGCGGTCATACGGCAAAATCTCCCAATCAGGGAAAATTGTCGGTTTTATGCCATAAAATTCAAGTTCACTTTCTAACTGAGCAACATGTTGGTTATTTCGAGCTACTACAACGAGCAAAGATGAATGCTGAACGGCAATTTCTTTGAATAATAATGCAGCAGACGAACCTAATAACGACCCTACCCAACGCTTTTCACCGGCTTTGAGCTGTTGTAAATTCAATTGAGAGATTTCTTGTTGAAACATGTATATGGCTTTTATCAGCTAAAAAGATATGTGCTCAATAGTAGCATGATGCTTTTAGTGAAATGAGTTATTTTTTTGAAAATCAAACTACTAGTTGGCCCTACTTTTTTATATTTTTTAATCAATCAACTATGATTATTTATCACGCAAAAACAAAACGTAATATTGATTTAATATTTGTATAATCGCTTTAAGTTGGAGTAGCTTTTCTTGAGTATTTTCCAATCTTGCAACATAGCGCTGTGTTGCGATTTCTAGATCAATCTTTTCATTAATTTGTGGCGTAATTTGAAATAACTTTTGAAGATTATCAAAATTCTGTAATTTACGGTTTGAAAAATATTCAAGATGCTCTGACCACTTTTGATTAATCACTACATCATTAATGATAGGCCCACGTTCAGAATCAAATTTTAATTGATTCTCTTGCAAGTAAATTTGTTCAGGTGTCTCTTTCGAGCCTTGAAAAAGCTGCGTTATCTTTTTAAACATCTCATCACATCATATTTATTTCAATTTAAATAATGGAAGTCATCTAGTCACTCCCATCATTTGAGTCTTCTAAACTAACGACTATTCATCGCCTAAATCATCAAGAAAATCTACAGTCGGTACAAAAAATAAAGTACCTGTTTGAGCAGTACTAAAGTCAAGTAACCGATCCAGATTACCATGCTCGTTACCTAAAAACATGTTCTCAAGCATTTGTCGGGTTGTACTAAATTTACGCGAGTAGCCAATAAAGAATGTGCCATATTCATTTCTAGACGGATTTGAAAAAGGCATATTAGCTCGCATAATTTTAAGTTCATTACCTTCTGCATCATGAGCTTTACTAACGACATTATGAGCAGTTAAAGGTTTTTCATCATCGCCGAGCTCAACATCATTGAACTTTTTTCGGCCAATCACTTTTTCTTGTTCTTCGTCAGTTAATGAACGCCATTTGTCCATATCATGTGTATATTTCTGGATAAAAGCATAACTTCCCCCAATAAAGTCAGGGTCTTCATCGCCTACTAACGCCCACTGCGCTGCAATAACTGGTTCCGGATTCTCCGTTCCATCTACAAAGCCAATAATTGCTCGTCCGTCAAAATAACGAAAACCATGAACTTCATCAATTGGATACGTTACTTTACCAAGCTGTTGATTAATTATATTGCCCAGCTCGTAACATAAAGTCTGACGATCAGCACGTATATGAAAAAATAAATCACCCGGAGTTGAGACAGCTGTGTATTTCGGGCCTCTAATTTCTTGAAATGGCTCTAACTCTTGAGGCTTGGATTGCTCTGGAAATAATATATCCCATGCATTAGAGCTAAAACCTAAAGTAGCATTAAATTTACTATCTGGATAACGATTAAAGAGACTTCTGGTTAGTGCTGAAAAATTAGCAGCAAAATCTTTTACTTTTTCTATTACAGAATCACCTTGAGCTAGTCCCAATACAATAAATAATGCATTTTCACCAGGAGCACTCGTTACAGGTTGAATTCTCATACATTCCATAAAATATGCCTTTTTAGGTATTTAAGTTTATTAATTTAGCATACTCATATTTTTTTCATACAACCTGTTAAGAAATCTGATGTTGATAAGAGTTTAAGTAAAACGCCTTAAACCCTTACTCAAATTAACCTTAATCAACGTCCATATTGCTTTTTTAAATACTTTACGATTTGAGCCGACTCAAACATCTTCACTCCCGTATTTGGATCTACCAAATACGGCACCTGCATTTTATCTTGCATAATAGGCAACAGCTTTTCCCTTTTCCCACCTTCTAAAGGTATATATTTCCCTGGTTTTAAGCGAAGAATAGCAGGTCCCATATCTTGCCATCTCTCTTTTGCTACATTATGCAAAATATATGGAAGCTCAAGTTCAGAGAGTAGACTTCTTACAATTCGTGAATACGGACTTGCTTCAAAACTCCATAACTCAAGTTTTTGTTCAGGTGCAGCTCTATTAACAATTTTTTTATTTATCCATATTCCGCGAGCTCCATTTAATAGAGTTCCAGCAACTGCAGCATAAGGCATGTTTGGGTAACTCGAAAATTTCTGCGGCGTTTTCCCTGTCTTACCATAATGTTTAAATAAATGATGAATAATATCCTGTGATTCATATAGCTGATCGCCAGTATTTTCATCAATTAAAAATGGAAACTGTAATTTACCGCCTTTTTCTTTTACAACTGAACGATACTTTGTTCCACCTTTAGGACATGGATAAATTTCAACGTCCAGATTCAAAAGTGTAATCACTTCACGAACACGACGGCAAAATGGTGAACCTTCAAATTCATATAATTTCAAAGCCTTTACAGGTTGTTGTGGAAATGCTGTTCCTGAAACACCTCTACCACCTTCAGCAATTGCAGATACAACTGCTTGAAGTACTTTAATTTGATGAATCACCATCATGCCTTCCTTTATATTAGAGAATTAGACTAATTTTTCTTTTGCTATCACAATCCCATTATTATCAGCATAGATAAAATCACCAGATTGAATTGTGACTCCACCAAAATACAAATTAATATCTACTTCACCAATGCCCTTACGATTACTTTTTTGTGGAATTGCAGCCAATGCATGTACTCCCAAATCTAAGGTCGCAAGTGCATCAACATCTCTTACACAACCGTAAATCACTACACCATTCCAGTTGTTTTTAACTGCTGACTCAGCAATCAAATCACCCATGAGTGCACAGCGCATAGATGCACCACCATCCACAACTAATACTTTACCTGTACCATCTGTTGCCAATAACTCTTTTACACGTGAGTTATCTTCAAAGCACTTTACTGTTACAACCTGTCCCCCAAAAGTTTTACGAGCTCCATAACTTTGAAAGAACTTGCCATCCATTGATGGGATTACAACCTGTAAGCCTTTTTCAGGGTTATCATCTAATAAATCACATGTTACAAATGGTACTGTCGACACTTTCATACTCCCTTATCGAGTTTGTTGTATGCTCAGATTATCATATCGTTTAAAGGCTTCAATTTGCGTTAGCGCCGCTACGACCATCGTATGAGCCAATTGCTCGGCAGTTACTGGCTTATATTTGAATGGCTTTTGAAATTTATTCTCAATAAGTTTAAATAGACTCTGCCCTAAGTCTTCAATAAACCGTACATCGCTGCGTTTACCAATCAGTAAAGACGGTCTAAAAATAGATAGTTTTTCGAGTTCTAAGCTCTCAATATAATCTTCTAACTGTCCTTTCACTTTATTATAGAAAATTGGAGAGTTTGCATTTGCTCCAAGGGCACTCACTAGCAGTAAATGAATGTGCTTATCTTGCACTAGATCTGCTAAATGGGCATTGATTTCATAATCCACGGCATAAAAAGCCTGTTTTGAACCAGCCATTTTTAATGTTGTTCCGAGACAGCTAAAAGCATGGGTATGGCCATTCACATCTTCATCATTGAGTAATAAAAAGTCCTCTATAACAAGTTGAGTAACTTTTTTATATGTATTAAGTAGTTGTGATTCTTTTCTTACCACAACAGTAATCGCTTCAAATTCTGGTGTTTGCTCAAGCTGTTCGACAAGCGCTAAACCCACAAGTCCCGTAGCACCTATCACAATTGCTTTTTTAGTACTTATAGTCATTTTTTATCCAACCCTCTTTAAGTTTGTATCAAATTTAACCTTTTCTTACCGTTTTAGCAGCCCCTAAAACCGCTTAAAATGCTCGCAAGGCTTGACTTCACGGTGTTGATTCATCACAATATGGCACTTGTTTACGGGCTGGTGATGGTTACACCAGTTTACTGAATTGACCACAGCCCGCCCAGACCAACTTATTTTCAAGGAGTGCAAGAGTGGCAAACTCTGCTCAAGCTAAAAAACGTGCGCGTCAAAACGTTACAGCGCGTAAACACAACGCAAGCTTGCGTTCTATGGTTCGTACCTACATCAAACGTACTTTAAGTGCAATCGCTGGTGGTGATTATGCTGTTGCTACAGAAGCTTACAAAAAAGCTGTTCCTGTAATCGACCGCATGGCTGATAAAGGCATCATCCACAAAAATAAAGCTGCTCGTCATAAGAGCCGTTTAAATGCTCAAGTTAAAGCGTTAGCTAACTAATTTGAACATGTAAAAAAAGCCCAATAGGGCTTTTTTTATTATCTATTGTTTTTGAGCTTATAGCACTTTATGAAATTTAGCTACATTCAGCTCATAGGCCTTTCCTCTCCAAATCCACTTTAATTTACAATTTGGAAACTCTTCACCTTCAAACCATACAAATAATCCTTCCATCATTTCCGGCCAGTCTTCTTTCTTAATTTTATTCTCACCAGAAATTACAGCAACAATTGCTGCAATAATCGTGTCATGACTCACGGCTAAACTAAGACCGCCTTTAGTTTTTGGATGAGTCCGGTAAATAAGCTCTAGTACATCTAAAACACCTGTAATGGGATGTTTCATACCAGGTAATGCATTATTTACAAAACTATTAATAAAACCTAAAGCACCCTGCTTTTTAAAATAAGGAGCAGCTTGTTGTATATCCAACACAAAGCTACCCGGTTCAACAAGTAGCCCTTGCTCAATAATTTCAATCGTATGAGTATTTGATTGGGGACTTACATCGTCAGCCCCTTCAATCATGAGTGCCGCCGTATCGACACAGCGTTGTATTGGACTTGAAATACAATGCTGAATAACACGATCTGTATTTTTGATTAAGTAATTACCCCATGCCTGCGCAAGCTCACGTCCTTGAGGAGTAAGTTGGAGATCATAACCAGCCAAGCCCTGCCCATCTACAAGTTCTCTTAAAGAATGGCGCGTAAATAAGGTTACAGGAGTTGAAGCATCGGGCAATAAATCAATTGCTTCAAACATACTTTTAGGCAATAAATCGAGTGCCATTTTTATCTTGTCATCTTTTTTCAATACTTTGCCACTATAACATGTCTGGCATAACTCTCAATCTATAACACCTGATTGGGTTAATGCTTCAAATGCTATTTTTTTGCTTTCCTGATCACGAAAAGCGATAAAGCCCTTATTTAAAACCGTGCTTCTTTGGTTATATTCAAAAGGTTTTCCATCAAGAGTAAGTAAACCACCGCCTATACTTTCTAAGAGACCTTGACCAGAACTGGTATCCCATTCAGAAGTAGGATGAAAGCGTGGGTAAATATCTATTTCACCTTCTAACATCATGCAAAACTTATAGGCACTCCCAGCTTCTCGTCGAATAATACGATGTTCTTTTTCTATAGGTTGAATAAATTTTTGGTATTTTGGATTTTTACTACCGTGACTAAGTCCTATTTGTATAGGTACATCTAGCGAAGTTGAACTAACCTGATATTGATACCATTGTTGTTGGCTAAAGCTATATTTAAAAGGTAAATCTTGTAGATATCCTAAGTACACAACTTGTTCACATGGCACAGCAATAACTGAGAAAACTGTTTCTTTGCCGTTGATCAAGCTTAGATTGATCGTAAATTCATCACGTTCATGTATAAATTCTTTGGTTCCATCGAGTGGATCTAACATCCAACAAGTAGACCATTCATGACGGGCACTATAATCACTTTCTTCAGACAATACAGGCAACTCTGGAGTAATCTCTGCAAGATGCTTTAATAAAAATCTATTTACCTTTAGATCTGCTTGGGTTACAGGTGAATCATCATTCTTTTCATGAATAGTAAACTCATAACCCGCTGAATAGTTTTGATATTCTTCTAGTAAAATCTGGCTCGCCTGTTCCAAAATCGGCAGAAGTTGATTAATTAAATTATCTTGTGGGCGTGTAGTTGTTATAAACATAAATATGCTCTACATAGTTTCATTTCTATTATAGGTGAATTATGAACAATTCCATATTCGCCAACAGTTTGATTTACTAAAATAGTAATTTATCTTAATCATTAGGCCGTTGCTTTCCGCCTCTACTATTTAGTTAATATGCATAATTATATTATTTATAAAAGCCTTTATTCCGTACAAAAAACAATCTATAAGTTATGAAAAATAAACAACTTAAATCAGATTTATCCATTTCCTTTTCATATATTTCTTGGTATGTTCAAGGACACAATAACAAGATGGAAGAAAGTGCACATGATGCTATATGGATATCATTTCTCGACAATAGAACATAACTGGGAAGACCTTAAACCCTTAAATGAGTTTCTACAAACATTTGCAGATGATGATGGTGATGTCTCAACACGAGATAAAGAATCACTCAAAGAAATCATAGCGAAATCTGATACAGCGTTGGCTCTCGCTAGAGAAATGGGTTGGGATGGTAGCTATACAGGCTGTCCTTATCTATTCTGGTTACCAAGTAAAAATAGCCAATCTTTTGAATATGGTTTTGTATTTAAACAGACCTCAGATAATACAACTTTTGTGATTTCACCGATTGAATTGAGCTATTTAGCTGAAGACTCTGAGGTACAAACATTAAGTAAAAATATTGAATAAGTGATATAGGTTATTGATTCAAATTTGAGATCAATAACCTCATCTTAATCTTAGATAGATTAGTCAAACATACTTAACTGAGGTGTAGGTTTTATAATTTTTTCTTTTGGGACATGAGAACATTCAAACTCTTCAACTGGAAAGCCTTCGATAAAGCTGGAAATATCTGGTGTTTCTAAACTTAACCATTCATCTAGTCGGTCGTGTGGAATCACAATAACTGATCGTTTAACATCGCCTGGCTCGTGAAAGTCTTTCATCATTGGATGGTCTATAGCGTCCATGGTCAACATACTTGCAGAACGAATAATCGTTTCATTCATTTTGCAAATTTCGTAGATTGCTGCGATGAAAAAAGCCTGCCCATCTTTACGGCGAACACCCCACCGCTCAGGTTTATCATTTATATACTTACTTTCATAAAATTCGGTCACTGGAATCACACCAAATTTACATTTAAGTGCAGCTTCTTGAAAACTCGGTTTTTGGAAAATAGTCTCATGGCGGGCATTGTAGGTATGTTTTGCTATGTTTGTATCTTCAGCCCATTTTGGAACCAATCCGAACATCACTTCACGCCACTCAAGCCCTTGTGGTGATTTAAATAATAGTGGCATTGTTCCTGCAGGATAAACCTCTTCGGCATAGCTAAAGCCGACCACAGGCAACTGAAGTTGCTGTAATTGGGCAAGCGTTAAAGGTTTAAAATTAGCGCACATAACAAGAATAAAATACTCTACATTTACTTCTTTTATTTTATAAGCATTTACCACATAAACCAAATAAAAAGGCACTCGAAAGTGCCCTTAACGACATAACTTTACGCTCATGAAACGTGTTGAATCCCTTGAGGAATCGCCTTTAATAGTCGTTTAGTATAATCATGTTGAGGATGTGCATAGAGTTCATCTGAATTGGCTATTTCTACAACCTCGCCATGATTCATGACCATGACCTGATCAGAGATATATTTCACGACCGATAAATCATGTGAAATAAAGATATAACTTAGTCCAAACTCATCTTGTAAGTCTTGCAATAAATTAAGTACTTGTGCCTGAACTGAAACATCGAGCGCAGAAACAGATTCATCACAAATTAAGATTTCAGGCTTTAGCGTTAAACAGCGTGCAATGGCAATACGTTGACGTTGTCCACCTGAAAACTCATGCGGATATCGGTAGTAAGCTTGTTCAGGTAAATTGACTCGCTCAAGCAGTCTGAGAGCAATTTGCTTGCGCTCAGCATCATCTTTACCAATACCATGAATTTGCATAGGCTCTAATAAAATCTGCCCGATGGTAAAGCGCGGATTAAGAGACGCATACGGATTTTGAAAGATGATCTGGATTTTCCGTTGATATTTAGCAAACTCTTTTTCAGTTAATGAAAGAATATCTTTACCTTCGATGAAAGCCTGCCCACCAGATGCCTGATGTAAGCGCATGAGTAATAGCCCAACAGTCGTTTTACCTGAACCTGACTCACCAACTAATCCTAAGGTTTTTCCTTTAGCCAGCTTAAAAGAAACACCTTTTACGGCCTGAAACTCTTCTTTGCCAAATAGACCTTTACGGCTATAAAAGCTTTTTTTCAGGTCTTTTACTTCTAAAATGATTTGTTCATCACCATTTAAGCCACGTTTGCGCTCGGGAATTTCTGAAGCATCAAAACTTTGCTCGACCAATACATCGTCTTCTTGACGCATAAAATCGCTGGTCACTGGTAAACGATAAGGTCTTTGTGACATTTGCGGGCGGCAATATAACAAAGCTCTCGTATATACATCTTTAGGCTGTTCAAGAACCTGTTCAGCAGCACCTTGCTCTCTAATCTCGCCATGACGCATTACAATGACTCTATCTGCAATTTCACCGACCAATGCTAAATCGTGGGTAATAAAAAGCATCGACATTTGACGGCGCTTACGCAATGACTCGAGTAAATCAAGAATTTGCTTTTGAATCGTGACATCAAGGGCCGTAGTCGGTTCATCGGCAATGAGCAGTTTAGGCTCACATGCAATCGCCATAGCAATCATGACACGTTGTTGTTGACCACCCGAAAGTTGGTTTGGATAGGCATCAATTTTAGTTTCAGGTGACGGAATACCTACTTCTTTAAGCAACTCTAAAACGCGTTGTCGGGCCTGTTTACGGCTCAATCCCATATGCAAACACAACACTTCTGCAATTTGATTGCCAACCGTAAAAACTGGATTTAATGATGACATCGGCTCCTGAAAAATCATGGCTATGTCTTTACCACAGATTTTGCGCATATCTTTACGAGATAAGCTTAGTAAATCTTTGCCTTCAAATATAATTTTACTTTGCTCATCAATTTTACTCTGACCTACAGGCAGCAATCCCATAGTTGCCAAAGAAGTAACCGATTTACCACTACCCGACTCACCTACTAAAGCAACCGTAGTATTTGTAGGAATATCAAAAGTAATTCCTTTTACGGTTTCAATATATTGCTTATCTTGACCTTTAAAACTTACTCGTAAATTTTTAACGTGCAATAACGGCGCATTCTTATTTTCTTGTTCGATCATTTTGATCTTCCTCTTATTTTAGTTTTGGATCTAATGCATCACGGAGCGCATCAGTAAACATTGAAAATGCCGTTACCAAAACAGCCATTGCGACAGAAGCTGCGACAAGCTGCCACCACTTACCTAAAAGTAGTTCACTTTGTGCTTCATTTAACATGCTCCCCCAAGACACTACGCCTACTGGCACACCAAAGCCCAAGAAACTCAAAATAACTTCAGATTTAATAAAAGAAACCACCAAAATTGACATTTGGACTAAAGCGATATGGCTGACATTTGGGAAAATATGAATGAACATACGGCGGAAGTGACCAACACCAATTGCTTTGGCAGCAAGAACGTATTCACGTGCCGTGTGTTTCATATATTCAGCACGTATTAATCGATAAACACCCGTCCAGCCCGTTAAACCTAAAATCAGAACAATAGACAAAATACCTTTTTGTTGAAGTACTGCAGCAATCGCGAGAACTAATAATAAATATGGAATTGAGGTAAAAATGTTATAAAACCAGTTGAGAATATCATCAACCCAACCACCGAAATATCCAGAAATTGCGCCTAAAAGTGTACCAATCCCTACTGCGAGTAAAGCCGATATCACCCCAACAATAATTGAAGTTTCAGCACCTTTAATAGTTTTCTTTAAAACGTCCTGTCCCCATTTATCAGCTCCAAACACAAGGGTACTTTTCAGTTCTGCTTGTTGATCAAGTAAATGTCCTCCAAGTTGCTGATCGATCGCTTTCATATCATCCGCTAATGGGTCAACTACACCATAATAATCAATTGCACTTCCAGAGCTCTTTTCTTGTTTAATTTCAGCCTTAAGCTTGTTAATTACATCTTTTAAAGGATCAACTGGATTTTCTGGTAATTCCTCCCCAATTGCTGCTGCATTTTGTCCAGCTTCTGTTGTCTTGTCTGCCCCTATAAATGTGGGTGGCGCATAACTCACAGCAACTTCTTTATTCCAGTCAGATGCAATCACGCCCGTCATTGATAGAACCAAGATAATAAAATAAAGCAATACAATCACTAGCGATGACATTGCGATCTTGTCGGCCCGAAGACGACGCATGGCAAGTTTCCACAGGCCAGATGAATGAGCTTCGGCTTTTGTTTGTTGTTTTCTTTTTGATAAAACGCTCAGCATAGCCCACCTACTTCAACTGTACACGTGGATCAACCACTTTGTAGACCAAATCGGCAATCAGGTTAAAAATCATAGTTGCAGCTGCGATGTAAACTGTAATTGCTTTAATAACAGGAAAATCACTCCGCTCAACTGCAATAATCACCTCTCGACCAATCCCGGGAATACCAAAAAAACGTTCAATTAAAAATGCGCCTATGAGCAATGCAGGTAAAGTTGACATCACGTCGGTAATAATCGGAATTGAAGCATTACGTAGTACATGTACACCTAAGATTCGGCTTTCACCCACACCTTTAGCCCGTGCTGTTCGAACATAGTCTTGATTAATTTCATCAAGCACGAAACTACGATATAACCGTAAAGTCGGTGCAATACTCACCACCAGCATGATTAGAATTGGCAGTAAGGCAAACTTAAATAAGTTATCAGTAAAAGTGTCGCTCCAGCCTTGCACAGGAAACCAACTTAGCTGATAAGCCAGAACATATTGAAAAACGATAATGTAAACTAAGATGCTGATCGACATGCCAATAGTACATAGCATCATGACCATACGGTCGGTTAGAGAACCACGTACCGCTGCAACAGCCAATGCCAAAATAATTGAAATAACCGTCTGTAAAATAGTTAGTGGGATTAGAAGCGTGAGCGAGGGTCCCAATCGGGTTAAAATAATTTGAGAAACAGGTTCGCCAGTACTCCAACTCGCCCCATAGTCAAAAGTGAGAATCTGCTTAATAAAAATCCAGAGCTGAACGTAATAAGGCTGATCTACACCTAACTGCTTACGAATGTTTTCAATCTGCTCAGGATTAGACATCTTGCCCGCTAAAATATAAGCAGGATCGCCACCTACCCAGTTAAAAAGAATAAAAATAAGTAAGACTACCCCCAACATAGTTGGAATCATCTGCCATAAACGCCGAATAACATATGCCAGCATAGTGATAATTCCTTATTTAACCCGTTGTCCGGTAATTTCATTAAAGAACGCTTTGTTATCAGGTTCACGGCCAAGGAAATCTTTAACTAGTTCAGCTGCCGGTTTTTGGCTACCTTGTGACAAAATGGTTTGACGGTAACGTTGCCCTACTTGTGGGTTATTAAGGTTGTCCCCATAGGCAGAAAGCATGTCTAAAGCTAAAACCTCAGACCACATATAGCCGTAATAACCTGCTTGGTAACCGCCCATCAAATGCCCAAACTGCCCAGGAAACTCTGTTGTTGGCACATAACCTAAAGCAGTAGCAGCTTCCATTTTTTGCCAATTTTCTAAAGGTTTCACTTTTAAAGCATCAGAAGTGTGCAGTGACATGTCATATTGTGCATAAAGGGTTTGACGCGCATAACGTAAGCCACGACCATAATTATGTACTGCTTTTAAACGAGCAATTAGTTCGTCATCAACACGTGGGCAGGCTGGGTCACAGTAATCAGCCACTTTAGATAAAGTTTCTTTACGGCGTGCCCACTCTTCATACATTTGAGATGGTGCCTCTACGAAATCACGCTCTACAGAAGTTCCAGACTGACTGGCATAACGTGTATTTGATAAAATGCCATGTAAAGCGTGACCAAACTCATGAACAAAAGTTTCAAGCTCATCACTATTTAACCCTTTACGATTAAAGTTAGTGACTAGGGCTGAAACTGGTAAGCGGTTGGTTAATGTACTTCCACCATATACTCCCCAAACGGCGGCATGGCCATACTTCCCTTCACGAGGGAATTTATCCATATATAAGCCACCAAGAAGCTTTCCTGTTTTTTTGTCAACCACATCGTAATATTCAACTTCATCCTGCCATGCTTTAACTTTGACAGGTTTAAAATCAATACCATAAAGATCAGATGAAATAGCAAACAACCATTTTTGAGCAGCTAAAGTGGGGAAATAATCACGAAGTTTTTCCTGATCAATCTGATATTTATTCTTACGAAGCTTTTCACTCCAGTAAGCTTCACTCCAACGTGTGATCTCGGTTTTATCTAGTGGTGTTTTTAATGTTTGCGCTTTAAATGCTCGGAGTTCTTCTACTTCTTTACGCTCTAGTGGTGCTACGGTTTTTTGTACTTCTGCTAAAAATTGATTTACAGCCTCAGGCGTTTTAGCCATACGGTCTTTTAAAACCCAATCTGCATAACTTGCTTTTCCAAATAACTGTGCAAGCTCATAACGCAAATCAATTGCCTGTTTAAGTAGTTTTAAATTTTGTTCAGTACCCCGTCGCGTAAAGGCAATTTGATATCTTTTTCGGGCATCATCATTATCTGCCAACTCCATAAAAGGACGATATTCCGGATATTCAAAACCTAATAAATAGTTGCCTTTAGCATTTTTCTTTAATGCTGAAATATAACTTTGAGGTAAGCCTTTCATCTCTTCAGGAGTAAACTCAAGTTTCTCTGGATTATCACGGACGTTACGGGCATATTCTTGTTCTAGTTTAGTCAGCTCATCCAGAATGGCCTTCATTCTTGCACGTTTTGCTGGTTCTAATTGAACCCCTGTGTCTTCAAACTGATCTAGAATATCTTGACGGTATTTTTGATCTATCGGATCAGTAGCATTTGTATTCTTAATGACATTATATAATTTTGAATTTTGGAATATATCAGTATGAAACTGATTAATTTTGATTTCACAGTCTTCTGCTGCCTTACGTAACTTTGCATCTGGGTCTACGTTACTGTATAGACTTATCGGACCTGAGAAATCTTCAAAATGCGCAAAAATTTTATCCCACTTTGCCAATATAGGTGCCGCTGCTGCATTATCTTTAACAGGCGTTTTTTCAAAATTTAAAATCTCTTTCTGAATCTTTGTTAAATTCGCATCACACCATGCTGGAAGTTGTTGTGCTTTAACTAATGGCAAAGTAGGATGTGTTGTCTCTGCCGTTGCAAATTGACTTATACCCATGGTCAACATACATAAGGTTGTCATTTTCAGTGTATTATTTTTCATCATATCTCCAATTTTTTTCATTTAATGATTAGATTTAGTATTTGTATCAATATCGAAATACATCCACTCTGCATGTAAAATTGGATGCTTCTTATATCCAATGATTTTGGGTTGAGCCAGCATATTCCGGTAGCGTGCATATGAGATTTGGACAGGCATATACACTTCTAACAACCGTGTCATTTTTCGATAAAGTGCATCTCTCTCAGCACCTGCTTGCATTTGTTGCGTTTGGCGATACAACTGATCAAACTCTGGAATAGAGCCACAAGACCAGTTCGTCATATGTGTATTAGGTCCATAAAAATTCTGCATAAAATTATCCCCATCTGGATAATCGGCTATCCATGCAGAAGACCCGAACATACCGTCGCATTGTTTTTGCGCACGAATAAGATCTGCAAAGAGCATGGGTTTAAAGACCATACGGATATTCAAACTATCAAAATTTTTCTTCCAGAGTTCAGCGCTTTGCTGTCCAATACTGTCACTACGCGCCATATATTCAATGACAAGTGGTTTTCCGTCTGGTTGTGTACGCCAACCTGAGGCATCCTTTTTATAGTGATATCGATCTAATAGTAAATTTGCTGCTTTCACAGAATATGGGGTACTGGTTCTGTATTGAGGGTCATTACCCACTACACCTGGTGGAATTGGAAAATGTAGACGCTGTGCATCATCATTTCTTACTAGTTTAATTTCTTGATCTATTGAACGAGACATCGCAATCGCACGGCGTAAAGCAATTTTTTCTTTACTCATTCCCCCAACAACTGGATTTTTAAGATTCCAATAAATATAGCTAATTTCGGGGTCAACAATGCGAGATAACTGCACACCTTCTTTAGCAAGTTCAGGTCTTAATTTACCGTCTTTAACCGCTTTTGCGACCAGTTGGCCTTCAAGCTGAAATATATCAACCTCACCACGCTGAAATGCTAGCCACCGCGATTGGTTTTCTTCCATCACCTGAATATCAATTGTGCCTATTTGAGGCATTTTTTTACCTTTAAGTCGCTTCACAATTGCCTGATCTTCAGGGCTGCTGGCAGTAAAGTTCCAAGTAAAGCCGCGATAATCAGGATTCGCTTTTAAAACAATACGCGATGCTGGTACCCACTTGCTCAGCACATAAGGACCTGTACCTACAGGATGGCCCATAACATAACCGGCTTTGTCTTTATACTTTTCGATAACTTCGCGTGCCACAGCACCTGTCGGATCATGGGCCAGTAATAAAGGAAAATTATAGTCTGGTTTAACTAAACGAATCACCAAAGTGTATTTATCAGGTGTTTGTAAACCACTTACCTTTTGATCATAGTTAAATTTTCCGGACTTATTGGCTGCTTTGACTAACGCATCCATACCTTCAATTTTGTTTTCTAATAGCCAGCTATTTGGAGAGCGCAGATTCGGGTCCAATAAACGCTTAAAAGAATACGCATAATCATTGGCTGTTAATTCTCTAGGTTTGCCTTTAAAAACAGGGTCTGGCGTAAAATAAATTCCCTTTTTAATGCGAATGGTATAGGTCAGACCATCGGCACTGACTTCTGGCATAGCGGTTGCTATTTGCGGAATAAGCTTTGCCGGCCTTGCTAAATAATCATAGGTATATAAAGTTTCAAATATCGATGTGGTTACATGCGCCGAATATAAATCATGGATATAAGCTGGGTCGAAACCTGTCTCAGCTGTTGGAAATACATAACGTAAAACTTTATTCGGATCGGCTGGGCTTTTCGCAAAAATACTTGTAGATCCCGTTAAGGCCATACTAGCGAATAGCAAGCTGATACTACAATGCTTGAGCTTTTGTTTTAAATTTTCAGTCATCATGATCTTTATCTAAAATTATTTTTTAATAGGAGTAATATCAAGATATTGCCAGTTTGTATTCATCATAGGATGAGGTTTAAAACCCTGAACTTGTGGCCGTACTAACCAGTTACGAATTCGAGTTATATGAACAATCCATGGGTTATCAGCTTCAATCTGGCGATTGAGCTTTTCATAATATGGTAGACGTTGTTGCGGTGGTAAATGAATGGCCTGAGTATAAAGAGCATCATATGTTTTAGACTGATAACAAGCATGGTTTCCCTGACCAGCATTAGGTCCATAAAGCAACTGTGCAAAATTATCTCCTTCAGGATAGTCAGCAATCCATGCCCCACTCCAAATCATATATTTACATTGAGTTGCGGCTTTTAAGTTATCTGCAAAATTACTCACCTTAAAGTCAGCTCGAATGCCAATCGCATCCAGATTCTTTTTCCAGAGTTCTGAGTGGATAACTGATGCCGAGCTATTTTCTGTATTGATTTTTAAAATTAAAGGTTTACCGTTTGGCTGGGTTCTATAACCATCAGCCCCCTTTTTATAACCATAATAATCAAGTAATTTATTTGCTAGCAGCGGGTTGTATCCTACGCTACTTTTATATTTCGGATTATAGCCATTCACACCTTCAGGTATAAACATTTCAGCCCGAACAGCTTGCCCTTTATAAGCCTGTTTTATACTTTCTTTTTGGTTGTAGGACAAAGTAATTGCTCTACGAAGAGCGATCTTTTCTGGGCTAAAACCACCAATCACTGGATCACGCATGTTCATCATGGTATAGGTAATCTCAGGTTCTTTATTGGTATAGTGCTTAATTCCTCTCTTCTTAAAAGAAGCTTTAAGCTGATTTCCATCTAAAGCTTGAGGAACTGCACTCGCTGTAAGTTTGTCAAAGTCGAGTTGACCCGACTGGAAAGCTAACCATCTTGACTGCTCTTCTTCAATAATACTGACTACCACCATTCCAATTTGTGGCATTTTCTTTCCAGACATTTCCTTAACAAGCTGGTTATCCCAAGGTGTTCCTGTCGACTTAAAGTTCCAGACAAAACCACGATAATCAGGATTGGCAACTAACTCGACCTTACTTCTTGGTACATACTTACTTAACATGTAAGGGCCTGTACCTACGGGATGCATACCAATACGGTCACCGTAATAATCGACAACCTCTTTAGCAACTCCGCCAAAAGTAATATAGGCAAGAATATAAGGGAAATTATAGTCTTGGCGAGTTAAGGTAAATTGTAAAGTATATCGATCAAGTGCTTTGACTCCTGCAATTGGAGCAGCATAATCAAATTTTCCAGTTTTCTTTGCTTGGGCTACAACCGCATCGGCACCTAGTAACTTACCATCAATGAATGAAACAGACGGTGCTCTATTTTTCGGGTCTAAAATACGTTTAATTGTATAGACGTAGTCTTCGGCTACTAGCTCACGGCGTTTACCTTTAAAAGCGGGATCATTGGTAAAATAGATACCTGGCTTAATTTTAAAAGTATAAACTTTACCGTCTTGTTCCACTTTAGGCAGACTCTCTACTGTATAGGGAGCTAACTGTAATGGACGTGCCAGATAGTCATATTTGAGTAAAGGCTCAAAAATTGCCTCAGCAATATTAGCACTATAGAAATTGGTAGTTTTAACCATATCGAAGCCATCATCTGGAGCTTCATAGGCAACATGCAAAATTTTATTTGGTTGCGCTGGCGTAATTGCGTAAGCACAAGGAATTGATGTAATAGCCAGACTTAAAATGGCGAGCTTAAAAAATTTTAATTTCAAGTTCATACCCACGTAATTAGTTTTTTAAAAGATATTATTCTTTTGAGTAACATCTAAATCTGCATAAGAAAAGTTCTTTTTCAACAGATAGGCCTATTTAGGTTTTAAAATTCACTTTCCTTTATCATCTTTTTATTTGATCAAATGGAAAAATAAACTCAAATACCTAGAGTTTTATAACTATTGAATATAAAGCGAATTTCATGCCATTTATTAATACCCATCTTAAAATATTTAAAAATATTAAAAATTCATATTTTTATTAGATACTTAAAAACGTTTGAACTATATAAATAAAAGTAACTTTTTGCCAAATATTATATTCATATAAGTTAATCATCTCACACCTTAAATGCACAAATAAAATACATTAAAAATTAATTATGATCCACATTAGAACCAGCTTACTTTACACATAATTTTTAAATAATTTATTGATTAATAATTAAATTATAGTTAGGCCACATAACTATAGATATTATAACATTACATATTAAAAGGCTCTAAAACGATACATTTTTATTTAATAAGCATGTGAAGAGTCCATTAATGTATATTTTTTATACAAATAAATTTGAAACTTTTCGCCACTATCAAAAATTTTTCCAAATGGAAAATTTATTTTTATCTCAAAAATACTAAAGCCTCCTGCTCAACCACAATAAAATCAATATATATCAATATTTTGCATAAACTAAAAAAAGAAAAATATATAGTTGGCACTTGCTTTGCTTAAAAACTTTCCAGCAATATCGCTAACGACAACAAAAAGGGATCAAATCCACAATGAAAAAAAAATACAATGTTCGATCTCAGGCAACCCCCAAGATTGGCAAAACAATTCTTAAATTAAGCACCCTTAGTTTAAGTATGATGTGTCTTACCCTGGCACAGGCAGCAGAAACTGAACAATCAAGTACTGATGAAAAACCAACAAAAGTCGTAAAAGTTGCTGTAACAGGTTCATCAATTAAAGGGGTTGCAGCTCAAAGTGCCTCACCCATTACTATTATTAAAGGCGAAGATCTCGCAAATGCTGGCGTTACTACAGTTGAAGAAGCATTAACCCGTGTAAGTTCAAATCAGGCAGGTTTTTCAACTGACCAGAATGTGGGTGCCAGTAATACCGATGGTTCTACCGCTAACCTTCGGGGTTTAGGTAGCGATAAAACACTCGTTTTACTTAATGGACGACGCCTCGCAGCGAACCCTTTTGGTACTTCCACCGTAAACCTAAATATTATTCCTTTAGCAATGATTGATCGTATTGAAGTTTTACGTGATGGTGCCTCAGCAGTTTATGGTGCCGATGCTGTTGCAGGGGTTATTAATTTCATTACAAAAAAAACATATCAAGGTGTGGGTATTAGCGCAGGCTTGTTACAACCAGAACACAAAGGTGGTGACAAACAAGATATTTCTATCTTTGGTGGCTATGGCGACTTAGATGAAGATGGTTTTAATATTTTCGGTGTTGTAGATTATCGTCGTACTAACGGCATTATGGCGAAAGACCGAAGAATTTCTGAACGTGGAGGAGTATTACCAGAACTCGGTCTTGATGGACGCTCTGCTAATGCCTTTACCTCAAATTTTTATGACCCTATATCTGGAGTTTCAGGAAATCCCTATGCTCAAAATGGTCAATGTTTAGGTCCCGCAGAGTCAGCAGAAGAAGGATTCTGTTATGCAAATACTCAAGCTTTGATAGGTATCAAACCAGATGTAGAAAACGTTTCTGTTTTAGGACGTGGTACATTCAAAGTTAACGATAATTTAAATGCTATTGGTGAATATATCTATTCACGTAGTGAAGTTATCACTTCTGTTGCCCCTGACCCATTTAGCCGCAGTAATCTGTCAACTCGCGTCACCCTTTCAAGTGATAGTCCATATTATCCAGGCAATGGTATTGTTCCTAGCGTTAAAGGGTTAAGTGGTGCTCCCCTTGAACTCTATTTACGATCACATGCTGGGAACCGTATAGCTAAATCAATTAATGAATCACATCGGCTTTTTGCTGGTCTAGAAGGTGACGTATGGGGATGGGATTTAAACACAGGTATTACCTATGCAAAAAGTGAAGCCTCAGATAATTTCGTTACTGGTCAATTAAATAAGACTAAATTACAAGATGCCTTAAATAACGGAACATTAAACCCATTTGGTGAAAGTAGTGATCCTAATATCTGGAACAGTTTATCAGTTAAAGGAAAATATAATGAAGCAACTTTAGAATCCACTACTGCTGACTTCAGTATTAGCCGTCCTATTTTTACTTTACCTGCTGGTGAGGTTGGTTTTGCTTTAGGAGGCAGCTTTACTAATCAAGATTGGAAACAACATATTAATGCAGATTTAGTCCGTCAAGCTCCTAGTAGTGGTACAGACCCTAGTAAACCTGATAATTCTGGCGACCGAGACATTACCTCTGCATTTGCAGAATTACAAATACCTATAACCAAAACGATCGAAGCACAACTTGCAGCTCGTTACGATGACTATAGTGACTTTGGGGATACTTTTAACCCTAAATTCGCGATCCGTTGGGAGCCATTAAAACAACTCATGTTCCGTACCTCATATAGCACAGGTTTCCGTGCACCAAGCCTATATGAGATTAATGCGGCTCAAAGCAAAACTTATACTGGTGCAAAATATAATGACCCACTTTACTGCCCAGGCGGTGAGGTCGTAGAAGGGAAAAATAAAAATGACTTTTGTAATACTCAATTTATGAAATTACAGGGAGGCTCAAAAGATTTACAACCAGAAGAATCAAAATCATTTACTGCCGGCTTTGTTTTCGAGCCAATTAAAAACCTTGTACTAACGGTTGACTATTTCAATATTAAAATTAACGACCTGATTGCTCAGGTGGGAGAAGCCACAATCTTTGGAGAACCTGAAAAATACTCTGCTCTTTTTGTAAGAAATGCTGATGGTACTATCGACTATATAAAAACCAACTTATTCAACTCTGGTGGTATGAAAACAGAAGGTTTTGATATTAGTCTGAATTATTTAACTCCAATGACATCCACTGGCCGTTTTGGCTTTGGAATTGATGGGACTTATGTATCCAAACTAGATTATCGCGACTCAAAAAGTGAGCCATGGACAGGACAGGTTGGCCTATATGAAGACCCTGCTGTTGTCCGATGGAAACACACAGCTAATATTAACTGGGCATATGAAAATTGGAGACTAGTTTTTGAACAACAGTTTGTACGTGGTTACGATGATCAAAATCAGATAGGTGAAGAACAATATGATTATCACAAAGTTAGTGATTATACCCTCTACAATATTTCTGGTACCTATAAAGGCTTTAAAAATCTTGAGCTAACAGCGGGTATTAAAAATATTTTCGATGAAGACCCATCTGCCTCAAACGTTTTAGATAATTTCCAATATGGATATGACCCTCGGTATAGTGACCCAACAGGACGTACATACTATTTACGTGGTACATACAAGTTCTAATTGGTTATTTTGCAAACACGACTTTAGACATCGTGTTTGCAGACCGAATACTCACCCTTAGTCAAACATTAATTTAAGAATTGTTTGTCTCAAGTTTCAGGAGTAACTATGGGCATGACTTTTACAGACATAGAAAATAAATCTGCCAAACGCCTAATTGGTATTGCTGCAGTTATTTTTCTGCATCTTCTTGTTGCCTATATTCTGATGTCAGGTTTAGCAAACAATATTCAAAAACCAGCAGAAAAACCTGTGGAATTGCAAATTATTCAGGATATTAAGCCGCCTCCTCCACTAAAGCCGGAAGAGCCGAAACCAAAGGAAAAACCGCCTGAGCCACCAAAAATGGTAGAAAAAGTTGCCAAGGTTCCTGAGCCGCCTAAACAAGTAGAGAAAGTAGCAACACCGGTACAAAAAACGACGCCGGTGACTCAACCAACGAAAGTGGCTACCCCGGCTCCTGCTGCACCTAGTACCCCATCACCAAGCCCTGTTGCTGCACCTGCTCCAGTGGCTGCTGCGCCGGCACCAAAACCAGCTGGTGTGAGTCGTGGTGTTTCAGAGGGTTCAGCTGGCTGTGAAAAACCAGAATATCCACGTGAAGCACTTATGAATGAAGAACAAGGGACAGTGCGCATACGTGTTTTAGTTGATACTTCGGGCAAGGTTATTGATGCCAAAGTAAAAAAATCGAGTGGCAGCAAAATTTTAGATAAAGCGGCAACTAAAGCTTACAGCTTATGTACGTTCAAACCAGCAATGAAAGATGGTGTACCTCAGCAAGATTGGTATGAAATTGAATATCCATTTGTAATTGAATAAACAATTGAATTAGCAAGAAATTAAAAAATATTGGAGATATATGATGAAAAAATCAACTCAACCTTTAGTTCGTTTCGCTTCTGCAAGTCTAATCGCAGCTTGCTCGTTACTTCCATTAAGCTCAGTTTTCGCAGAAGAAACAAGCAACACTCCTGTAGCCACAGCAACTACTGAAGCTAATTCAAATACAAATACTCCAACTCCACCACCAAAACCCGCAACGAGCGAAACTGTTAAAAATCCATACGGTCTAGAAGCCCTTTGGCGTGAAGGCGACTTAGTCGCTAAGTCTACCTTATTTATTTTAGTACTCATGTCGATTGGTACTTGGTACATCATCATCTCTAAATTATTACAACAAGGTAAAGTCAAACGCCAAGGTAAAGAAGCTGAAAAACATTTCTGGGAGGCAACTTCCCTTGATAATGCTGCAGAAGGTTTAGAACAAAGTAGTGCTTATCGCTTTATTGCAGAAAAAGGCATTAATTCAACTAAATCACATGGCGGTTCTTTACTTGAACGAATCGATTTTAATACATGGGTGAGCATTTCAATTCAACGCGCAATTGAGAAAATACAAAATCATTTAGGTGGTGGTTTAGCCTTTTTAGCAACAGTAGGCTCTACTGCGCCATTTGTTGGACTTTTTGGTACGGTTTGGGGAATTTATCACGCATTAACAGCCATTGGTATCTCAGGTCAAGCATCTATCGATAAAGTTGCAGGCCCCGTTGGTGAAGCTCTGATTATGACAGCGATTGGTCTTGCAGTCGCAGTACCTGCTGTACTTGGTTATAACTGGCTTACACGCCGTAATAAAGCAGTTATGGAAAATGTCCGTTCATTTGGTTCAGATTTACACGCGGTTTTATTAAGTGGAGAAATTAATACCAATAATTCAGTTAATCGCAGTATTAAATAATCGGGAGCAAACATTATGGGTATGAGTGTTGGTTCTGAAGATGATGACGAAATGATTGGCACAATTAACACGACGCCTTTGGTTGATGTCATGTTGGTTTTACTTATTATTTTTCTTATTACTATTCCGGTAGTCACACATACGGTTCCAGTGAAACTACCAGAAGAAAAAAATACGCCGTACGCAACCACGCCTGAAAATATTCAACTCTCAGTAAATAAAAAAGGCGATATTTTCTGGAACGAAAGTTATGTGCCTAGTAAAGAAATATTGTTAGCAAAACTTCAAGCAGTTGCACAAAAAAGGCCTCAGCCAGAAGTTCATATTCGGGGTGATCAACTTACCCATTTTGAAGCGATAGATCAGGTCATTAGTACGACCAAAGAAGCTGGTATTGGCAAAATTGCTTTTGTTACTACCCCTCCAGCTTCCCCGTAATTAACTTAAGGAGAATTTTATGGGTATGAATGTCGGTTCAAATAATGATGACGATGTGATGTTGGAAGTTAACATGACGCCTCTTATTGATGTCATGTTGGTACTTATTATTATGTTCATTATTACCATCCCTGCACCAAACAACGCGATTAATATTAATTTGCCAAACGGCACACCGCCTCCAACAAATGAAAAGCCACCTGAAGTGATTGATGTAAGAATTGACGCAGCAGGCAAAGTATTTTGGAATAACCAAGAGGTTTCTGACCGAAAGGCACTGGAGACTTTATTTCAAGGTGTTGTTGCTAAAAAAGATCAAGACCAGATCAAACTCAAACCAGACCAGATGGCTGAATATAAAAATGTAGCGATGGTCATGGCTACAGCACAGCGTTTAGGTGTAACTAAAATTGGAATTGTAAGTAACAATTAAGTCATATATTTAATTTATTCTTTCAAATAAAAAAGCCTCCGAAGAGGCTTTTTTCAAAACAGGATGAAATTAATCACCTGTATAACCTTTTAACTTCAAACGAGCAGCATGAAGTAACGGCTCAGTGTAACCAGAAGGCTGTTCACAACCTTTGAAGATAAGATCAGAAGCTGCTTGGAAAGCAATATTTGTTTCAAAGTTAGCCGCCATTGGTTTATACAATGGGTCATTTGCATTTTGCTCATCAACAATTTTTGCCATGCGTTTAAGCACTTCTTCAACTTGTTCACGAGTCACAATACCGTGACGTAACCAGTTCGCAACGTGTTGAGAAGAAATACGTAAAGTTGCACGGTCTTCCATTAAACCCACGTTGTTAATATCAGGAACTTTCGAACAACCTACACCTAAGTCAACCCAACGAACAACATAACCTAAGATACCTTGGCAGTTATTTTCAAGCTCATTATTAATCTCTTCCGCTGACCAGTTTGTTTCTGGTGCAAATGGAGGGGTTAACAAGTCATCTAATGACAACATTTCTTCAGCTTTTAACTGATCTTGACGTGCTTTTACATTCACTTGATGGTAATGCATCGCGTGAAGTACAGCGCCAGTTGGAGATGGAACCCAAGCACATGAAGCACCAGCATTTGGATGTGCAGCTTTAGTCGCTAACATATCTTTCATGCTATCTGGTTTTGGCCACATGCCTTTACCAATCTGTGCTTTACCTTGTAAACCACATTTCAAGCCAATTGCAACGTTACGGTTTTCGTAAGCAGCAATCCATTTTTGTGTTTTAACAGCTTCTTTACGAACTACTGGCGCAGCTTCCATAGAAGTATGGATTTCGTCACCCGTACGGTCCATAAAGCCAGTATTAATAAAGATCGTACGGTCTTTAGCAGCAGCGATACAGTTTTTCAAGTTTACAGATGTACGGCGCTCTTCATCCATAATACCGATTTTTAACGATTTAGGTGGTAATCCAATCGCCTGTTCAGCACGTTCAAATAACTCTACAGCAAACGCAACTTCTTCAGGACCATGCATTTTTGGCTTAACAATATACATAGACCCTTTACGAGAGTTTTTATTTTCGTTTGTACTACGGATATCAGCAATTGATAACAATGGAGTTACCAATGCATCCATAATACCTTCAAAAATTTCTTCGCCGTCTACCAAAATAGCTGGGTTAGTCATTAAGTGACCTACGTTACGAAGTAACATAAGTGAACGACCATGAAGTTTTGTTGTACCACCAATTAAGTTTTTAATTTCGCGATCTTTATTCAAATCACGAACAATCGTTTTACCGTTCTTTTCGATAGATTCTTGAAGTGTACCCTTCATTAAACCTAACCAGTTACGGTAACCTTCAACTTTTTCTTCTGCATCCACAGCCGCAACAGAGTCTTCCAAATCTTGAATTGTGGTTACTGCCGCTTCAAATGTTAAATCTTTAACCCCTGCAGAATCAGTTTGTCCAATTGGACTAGATGGGTCGATTTCAATAATGACATGAAGACCATTACTTAATAATACCACTTCTGAAGGATTTGCTTCTTCACCATTGAAACCAACAAACTGAGCTTCATGAGCTAAACCTGTTTTTGAACCATCTTTCAAAGTTACAACGAGTTTATTTTGCTCAATAGCATATTTTGTTGCATCTGCATGTGAACCTTGAGCAAGCGGGAAAACTTCATTTAAGAAATTTTTAGCGAACTCAATAACTTTTGCACCACGAACAGGATTATATCCTTTACCCTTTTCAGCTCCGCCTTCTTCAGAAATTACATCGAAGCCGTAAAGTGCATCATATAAAGAACCCCAACGGGCATTTGCTGCATTTAAGCAATAACGTGCATTACGTACAGGTACAACTAACTGTGGTCCTGCCAATAACGCAATTTCTTCATCTACATTTTCAGTAGTAATTTGAAAATCTTCAACTTCTGGTAATAAATAACCAATTTCAGTTAAGAACGCTTTATAAGCACCTAATTCAAATTTGTTGTTACGGTGCCATTCATCAATTTTTGCTTGTAATTCATCACGCTTAGCCAATAATGCTTTATTTTTTGGGCTAAGATCGACAACAACTTGCTCAAAGTTCTTCCAGTAAGTTTCACTATCTAAACCAGAACCTGGTAAAGCTTCATTTTCGATAAAATCGTAAAGTTCTTTAGCAATTGCTAACTTGCCTTTTTGAATACGTGCAGTCATTGTCTTTCCTGAAGTTGCTACTTTTTATACCAAGAGAATCCTAGTATACCGATTTAAATTAAGCTGAATACTAATATCACATTCCTAAATAGTAAGCATTTTCCCTTGCAAAACTATTGACAAAGATAAATTTTTCTATAAAGGAAATATTAAAATTCTAACTAGGATTCCCATCAATTTATTCAATATTTAAAGATACTGAAACTAGACTTTTTGTTAACAGACAAAAATTTCACTATCTTGTTTTTCTAAAGCGTATTTAGTTATATCAAACTTTACAGTGTGAAAAAGCACTATTTAACTAAATTTATCAATTTTTGTTGTAAAAAAAGCGCTCTATTTAGAGCGCTTTTCATATCTATTTTTTTATGCGTTTTTAGTATCATCAATATGACGATGTTCGGAATGTAAATATTCGTCAGATTGCATTTCGAGTAAACGCGAACGCGTACGTTCAATTTCAAATGCTAATTTTTCACCTTGATAAATATCAATAATACTATCTTGAGAAGTTAAAAGTAATTTCACACCTCGATCATAGAATTCATCAACTAGATAAATAAAACGTCGAGTACCTTCTGATAAGAAATCTGTCAAATGAGGAACATTACTCACTAGAACCGTATTATAAATATTCGCAATTTCAATAAAATCTGCTGGGCTACGTGGTTTAAAGCAGAGTTCAGAGAATTCACACCACAACACATCTTCTGTATGTCCGAGCGTCTCAACCACACGATTATTAATCACAATCGGCTCTTTAGAATGAGCTTGGGTGTGAGTTAATGCATTAAAGCGCTCTGACATCCAATTTTGTGCTTCATTACTTAATGGTGATTTAAATAATTGAGCCTGTTTTAGTACACGCAAACGATAGTCCACACCCGCATCTACATTTAAAACAGCACAGTTCTTTTTAACCATTTCAATTGTTGGTAAGAAGCGATCACGATGAATACCGTTTTTATATAAGCCATCTGGTGCAATGTTTGATGTTGCAATTAACGTCACACCGCGGACAAATAATTTTTGGAATAAATCACTCAGGATCATTGCATCTGTTACGTTTGAGACAAAGAATTCATCAAAACAGATAACAACAGCATCTTTATAAATTTGGTCAGCTACAATTTCAAGCGGATTACGTTGGCCTGAAAGCTTATTTAGCTCTTTATGAACATGTTGCATGAAATGATGAAAATGCATACGTGTTTTACGGCGAAATGGTACAGACTCGTAAAATTGATCCATCAGCCAAGTTTTTCCACGGCCTACTCCGCCCCACATATATACACCCTTAGGTGAAGTTTGGCGACGAAAACGACGGAAAGCTTTTTTAGAGGCTTTATAACGGTTTAAAAGCTCCTTCCATACGCGATCTAATTCTTGCACTGCCTGTGCTTGCGCTTCATCTGCCATAAATTGGCCTGAAGCTAAAGCCTCAGCATAGCGTTCTGCTGGGGAAGAAGGAGTGAATGCAGTACTATGAGAAGATTTTAAATTTAACATATCGTTTTATTTCAATTTTAACTGATGAGAGTATAGCGAACATTTTGTTCAACCACATTAGCTTTTAGCATCAAGAGTTACGACGATGACTCTTTTGCATATTGTCGAGGACTCTGCCCAAACCATCGTTTAAAAGCATGATTAAATGCCGCTGGTTCAGAATAGCCGAGTAATTCGGCAACAACCTCTATTGAGTATTCCCTATATTCCATAAGCTTCAATGCCTTATTCTTGATAATTTGTTCACGAATTTGCTTATAACTCGTATTTAGCTGTTGCAGTTGATGCCTTAATGTCCTTTCAGGCATTTTCAATGCAAAAGCCGTTTCTGCCATGCTCGGGATAATTCCTTGTTGCAACTCAAGATAATCTTGTACACATTGTATGATATGTGGAGTTTGATGATCTTGTTGATTTAATCTTGTTATTTCTGCAATACATTTTGATTCATAAATACGATGTGTAATGATATCGGCAGAAGGAATCTTGATTTCAAGTACATCCTTACTTAGGCTAAACGCCGCATATTTACTATTAAAATGCACATCTTCGCCATAATATGCAAAATAGCGTGACAAAGTATCTAAATCAGTAGGTTTTTCGAATGGAAGTTCTATACGCATCGTAGGCATTTGTAATCCCATCATCGTATAAATATCTTGAATAAACTTATAAGTCCCCGAGACTTCGCATTGTGCCCGTAACTGACCAATTTCAGTTTTCAAATCAACAGGCAAATAATTTAGAATGGTGCGCTCATCAGTTTCGTATAAAGCTAAGCTACCAAATAAGTGCGTAAGCTTTTGATATTTTATACCTTTATTTAAAGCAGTTTGAATATCATGACTTGTGACAAGCAGCATAAGCAATGGGCCGTAACCCGCTAAAGCATAATGCTGTCCAATAAATAAACCCTTTTCAGGCTCTACATTTTTACTAATTATTTGTTGAATGTCCCATTCAAGGCGATCATGAATTGTGGAACTCGGGTCTAAAGCATCGACTTTAATACCTATATCGGCCAAACGTGAGTCGACATCAATGCCAGCATTGCGCATTCCTTGAATTAAATAGATTAAACCAAGTATCGACCGTTTCATTCTTCTATCAATTTCCTTAGACTGAAATGTTTTACTATAAAGAAGCAAGAAAATTAATTGCCTAATCTATCAATTTTCACGTCGATACAATCATGTTTAAACTGATTAAAAAACGTTAGTCTTGCGTGCAATCCTCTTTTCAGCTTATGCAGGGTTTCCAATGCTAAACACAAAGCAAGATGCTATTCAAAAAACTAAAATCGCTATTATTGGTGCTGGCTTTGGTGGCCTAGCTATGGCAATCCGTTTACTACAAAATCAACAGCACGACTTTGTTGTTTTAGAAAAATCAAACGATGTCGGTGGAACTTGGCGAGAAAATCGTTATCCAGGTGCAGCATGTGATGTTCAATCTCATATGTATTCATTATCTTTTGCACCAAAAACAGATTGGACAAAACGCTATGCTGAAGGGCCAGAAATTTTTGAATATATTCAGAGTATTACAGAAAAATATAAAATTAAAAATTACTGTAAATTTAAGCACGACGTAACTCATGTCCAATATGATGAAACACGTCATGTCTGGACTCTAGATTTTAAGGACCAACCTTCTATAGAAGCTCAATTTGTAGTTTTTGCCTCAGGCCCCCTACACATCCCACAAATTCCTCCTATCAAAGGGATTGAAAAATTCAAAGGAAAAGTATTTCATTCCTCAAAATGGGAACATGACTATGACTTAAACGGAAAGTCAGTCGCATCTATTGGTACGGGCGGCAGTGCAATCCAATATATTCCTGAAATAGCTAAAGATGTTAAACAGCTCTATGTATTTCAAAGAACGGCCGCATGGGTCATACCACGAGATGAGCGCAAATATTCAAGTTTAAGTAAAGCATTATTCAAATCTTCAAATATTTATCGCCAAATTCATCGTAGTCGCCTTTACTGGAGTAATGAATCTCGCGTTGTACCCATTGTCCAACCTCAAATCATGAAGTATGGCCAAAAATTGGCAGAAGCATTCATCCGTTTTCAAGTTAAAGATAAAGAGTTAGCAAAAAAACTCACACCTGACTTCGTTATGGGCTGTAAACGTATTCTTATCTCAAATAAATACTTTCCTACCTTTAATCGAAAAAATGTTGAGTTAGTCACTGATGGCATTCAAGAGATTAAAGAAAACAGTATTATCACTAAAGATGGTAAAGAACGTCCTATTGATTGTTTAATTTACGGTACAGGTTTTATTACTGACCCACGTATTTATTTAAAACATTTTACCTGTATTGGACGCAATCAAATCGAGCTAAAACAAGCTTGGAAAGATGGTGCAGAAAGTTATTATGGAATAATGACCAAGAATTTTCCTAACCTATTCCAACTCGTCGGGCCAAATACTGTTTTAGGACATAATTCGATTATTTTTATGATTGAATCTCAAGTAAATTATATTTTACAGCTTATTCAACTTGTAGAAAAATCTGGTCAAAAAGCAATCGAGATCAAACCGGAAGTTCAAGATGCTTTTAATAAACGTGTTCAAAAGCAGCTTCAAGGAACTGTATGGCAAGCTGGTGGCTGTAGTAGCTGGTATCAATCTGCCGATGGAAAGAACTTTTCTCTATGGCCAACTTACACATGGAAGTATTGGTTAGAAACACGTAAAGTTAAGTCCAAAGATTACTTACTTTTAAATAAAAGCTCACAGAGCTATGCAGCTTAAAATGTTCAAGACATAATAGGTAGGTTGATAACAATCTATCTATTATATGCAATCTCTTTATCTCATTATTCAAATATTTTTAGCACTTGCTTCCGGTTATTTTTTAGCTCCAAAACTATCTCTAAATATCCGACACTTTATATTTAAAATACTTCCCTATTTTTCTTATATTCTCTTAGCGAGTGTAGCTTTAGAATTAACATTGGCCCTTGATCAAATCGAGAATCCTTCTGCCATACTCCCACCAGCGATTATCATTGCTCTTACCACGTCTTTTGGTTCGTTCTTTACGTGTTTATTTGCTTATACAATTTTTGATAAACAAAGCGTCAAAGGAAAAATCTCCCTACAACTTTTTGTAAATGCTTTAAAGAACATTGCGAAGGCTTTTTTTGCACTAGGTGTCGGTGTTTTATTCGGCGCTATCATTACTCAATTCACCTCACATATCGCATTTAATAGCTGGTATTTATTATTACTTTTTATTTTCTTAATTGGTATTGAACTTGCCTTTACCCACTTTAACCGCACTTGGTTAAGCTGGAAGATTTTAATTGTACCGTTAGCTGCTTTTATAGGGTCATGTATAGCGGGCTTTTTGAATTACTACTTACTTCACAAACATTTTACACTTAATGAAACTTTAGCTTTAGCACAAGGTTATGGCTGGTATTCAATGTCAGGGATTTTATTTACGCAATTACATTCGGCAGAACTAGGTGGAATTGCCTTATTAACTGACTTATTTAGGGAAATCGTTGCTATTTTTCTAATGTATACGATGGGATGGCGTTTTCCACGCCCTGCTATCTCAAGTGCTGGAGCAACCTCAATGGACGTTACCTTAGCCATGGTAAAACAGTCATGTGGTACACATTATGTACCACATGCCATGATGAGTGGCTTATTATTAAGCCTACTCGCGCCGTTATTAATTAGCTTATTTCTAAATTTTTAGGCAATTGAAGCCAGAATAGATTTCAACATTTCTGTTGGGTTTTCTGCTTTAGTAATCGGTCGACCAATAACCAGATGTGTAGAACCATCAAGCATAGCTTGCTTTGGAGTCACAATACGTTTTTGGTCGTCTGCATTAGAACCCTCTGGGCGAATTCCTGGTGTTACCAGAGAGAAGTCTTGCCCGATCAATTCACGAAGAATCTTAGCTTCTTGAGCAGAACAAACCACCCCATCCAAGCCACTTTCTTTAGTTAATTTAGCTAGACGCTTCACATGCTCTACAGGTTCAATATCTAAACCAATATCTTTTAAATCTTCACGGCCCATTGATGTGAGTACTGTCACAGCAATAAGTTGAGTTTGATAGTTACCTGCTTTTAAACGTTCAACACAGGTTTCCATCATTTTACGACCACCTGAAGCGTGAACATTTACCATCCATACGCCTAAATCAGCTGCCGCACAAACAGCTTGAGCTGTAGTATTAGGAATATCGTGAAATTTAAGGTCAAGGAAAACTTCAAAATTTTGTTCTTGCAGTTTTTTTACAATAGATGGGCCTTCATGAGTAAAAAGCTCTTTACCTACTTTTACGCGGCATAAAGCAGGGTCAAGCTGTTCAACAATTTTTAAAGCGTCATATTGGCTTTTTGCATCTAACGCAACAATGATACTCAAGAGACTTTCTTCCATCATATAAAATCAGCGTTATTATAATAGACAAATCATGAAGGAATAAAGGAATGTAGAGGCTCGCTTTTCAAATTTAAAAGCGATAAGACTAAAAGAGTTTATATTTAGAAGAATAAAAGAAGAACAGATTAAATTAGGGAGATACTACTCTTTACTCATCAATAAAGAGTAGTACGGGGATTATAGCGGAGTAGAATTTTTATCTTGAGGATAAATATCTACAACGGTTTTTTCATGTCTTACATTTGCAGCTGCTTCTGCTGCTGCTAATTGAGCACTTTGGATTTGTTCTTTTCTTAAATGTTCAATATCTTTACGCAGGCGTTTAATTTCCCAACCTTTTTGGAATACTCTGAAAACCTGTACACCTAGTAAAAGACCGACCACTGTTCCTAGTACTAATGTGAGTAGCAATAATAAGCCTAAACGCATAGCAGGAACTTGAGTAAATAACAAATCAACAGAAAGCTCTGTTGGATTTTGCAAAACAAGTGCTAAAGAATAGCCAAATACAACAATAAGCAATGCAATTAAAATATAACGCATAGGCACCCCGACTTATAAATTTTATTTATTTCCCAGATTCGTTTACAGCATCACGAAGGGCTTTTCCGGGTTTGAAATGTGGAACAGCTTTAGCTGCAACTTCAACTGATTTTCCTGTTTTAGGATTACGACCAACTCTTGGATCACGGTGGTGTAAAGCAAAGCTACCAAAACCACGGATTTCAATTCGATTATCAGTTGATAGTGCTTCTATCATTTGATCAATCATAATTTTAACCGCCTCTTCCACCAAAGGTTCAGCTAAGTGTGGGTTTTTTAGCGCAATGCGTTCAATCAAATCAGACTTATTAAGAGCTTCAGTAGTCATCTACGACCTCGTTATTTATTGCTACTCTATGTCGTTCGATAATAACCTGTTTAAATACAAAACGGTAGCGCAGTATGTTGAATACTAGGCTACCGTTTACAGTAATTTGTATAAAAAGTACAATTCCGTTACATGAAACTGTACTTTGTTAACTTATTACTTCATTTGTGCTTTGATCAAGTCACCAATAGTCTTAGGACCATTGTCTTGACTTGTAGTCGCTGTACGCAAGCTAGCAACTGCTTCTTTCTCTTCAGCTTCGTCTTTCGCTTTGATAGACAAGTTGATAGAGCGAGATTTACGATCAACGTTGATGATCTTCGCTTCAACTTCTTGACCAACTTCTAAGAATTTAGTCGCATCTTCTACGCGGTCACGGTTGATTTCAGAAGCTTTAAGAGTTGCTTCAACTTCGTCAGCCAACTTAACAGTTGCACCACGAGCATCAACTGCAGTTACAGTACCTTTAACTAAAGCACCACGTTCGTTAGCAGCTAAGAAGTCATTGAACGGATCGCTGTTCAATTGCTTGATACCAAGGCTGATACGGTTACCTTCAGCGTCTACAGACAAGATAACAGCTTCAACAGTGTCACCTTTCTTGTAACGACGAATAGCTTCTTCACCTTGCTCGTTCCAAGAAATATCAGACAAGTGTACTAAACCGTCGATACCGCCGTTCAAGCCAATGAAGATACCAAAGTCAGTGATAGACTTGATAGTACCAGATACTTTTTCGCCTTTCTCATGAGCTTTAGCAAACTCTTCCCATGGGTTAGCACGAGTTTGTTTGATACCAAGGCTGATACGACGACGTTCTTCATCAACTTCAAGAACCATAACATCAACTTCATCACCAATCTGAACAACTTTAGATGGGTGGATGTTTTTGTTAGTGTGGTCCATTTCAGAAACGTGAACTAAACCTTCAACGCCTTCAGCGATTTCAGCGAAACAACCGTAGTCAGTTAAGTTAGTTACGCGAGCTTTAACGATAGAACCTTTTGGGTAACGGCTCATGATCGCTAACCATGGATCTTCGCCTAATTGTTTAAGGCCTAAAGATACGCGGTTACGTTCACGGTCAAATTTAAGTACTTTAACAGTAACTTCTTGACCAACTTCAACAACTTCTGAAGGGTGCTTGATACGCTTCCAAGCCATATCTGTGATATGTAGAAGACCATCAATACCGCCAAGATCAACGAATGCACCGTAATCAGTAAGGTTTTTGATTGTACCTGTAACTGTTTGACCTTCTTCAAGTTGAGCAAGTAATGCTTCACGGTCAGCAGAAGATTCAGCTTCCATAACAGCACGACGAGATACAACAACGTTATTACGTTTAGCATCAAGTTTAATTACTTTGAACTCTAACTCTTTACCTTCAAGGTGAGTAGTGTCACGGATAGGACGAGTGTCAACTAATGAACCTGGTAAGAATGCACGAACAGGACCGATGTCAACAGTGAAACCGCCTTTAACTTTACCAGAGATAACACCAGTAACGATTTCGCCATCTTCAAAGATTTTTTCAAGTTTAGTCCAAGTTTCAGCACGCTTAGCTTTTTCACGTGATAAAACTGTTTGACCCATACCGTTGTCAAGAGCTTCAACAACTACGTCAACAGTATCACCAACCTGAACTTCAAGTTCACGTTGTTCATTTAAAAATTCAGCACGGTCAACAATGCCTTCAGACTTTAGGCCAGTGTCAACAGTTACCCAGTCGCTATCGATGTTTACAACAACACCTTGGATGACTGCACCCTTTTCAACGTTGAGGTTTAATTCACTTTCTTCAAAGAGGGCTGCAAAAGATTCGGTCATGATATACCTGATAAATTCAGCGGTCTTGGATCAGACAAGGCCGGTTTAGTTAAGTATCAACATAGTCTTTATAGACTGATCAAGCTATGCTTCAACTGATAATTCTATTTACTAAATAGTACGGCTATCGACATAATCAACCATTAACTTAAATACCTGATCGATCGTTAATTCCGAACTATCAATGATATAAGCATCTTTGGCTGGCTTGAGCGGAGCAACTTCTCGCTCCATATCTCTTTTGTCTCGTGCCTGTATATTAGCTAAAATGTCGTTTATTTTAGCATCTAGCCCCATACCCTGCAACTGTTTTACTCTACGCTCAGCACGCGATTCAGCCGAAGCTGTCAGATAAATTTTAGCATTTGCTTCAGGAAAGATAGATGTTGCCATATCACGGCCATCTGCAACTAAACCAGGATTTTGCGCAAAAGCTCTTTGTCTTTCGAATAACGCCTGTCTAAGCTCTGGAATCACTGCAACTTTCGATGCGTATTCACCAACTCGTTCTGTACGAATTGTTTGAGACACATCTTCTCCATCCAAGAAAACCAAAATCCCTGATGCAGAAGTCTCAAATTTAATATCCAGTTGACGTGCATATTGAATACATTCATCAAGCTGACTATCTAATTTCTCTAATAAATCGTGTTTATGTAATGACAACCCTAACAAACGATATAAGGCACCCGAATCAAGTAAATGATATTGATAATGTGCTGCAAGTTTTGCAGCCAATGTTCCTTTACCCGAACCACTCGGACCATCAATAGTAATAATTTGAACTGTCATTGAACTCTCACTAAGAAGCAACTGCTTTAGCTAATCTCGAAAAGCCTAGTGTAATGGCTAGTTTTAGCTGTGCAAGGATTAATTTACTTACCACTGGCGCCTTTGCCGTTAACTCGATGCGGTATGTAACTAAAGTAATGTATGGGGTAATCTCAGAAAACTCGATTCTACCCAAATGGTGTTTAATCAAAGGATTGTCTATCAATTTGTACTCAATACTTTTATTTTCTTCCAACAATGTAATTTCTTCTTTAAGTGGCTTGATTGGACCAAATCCCATACGTCGAACTGAGCCCAAACCATCAGGTCTTTTAGAATCTGCGGAGTCTTTAATACGCACAACTTGTAAAGGTGCAAAGGCAGTATTGTAAGTTGAGTGCTTAGAGAGCAAGTTAAATACATCGGTAAGAGGAGCATTAAATTCTTTTTTTACGGTAATTACATTACGCATTAGATCGTCCTATTAAATAGAATCATGGCATTAAAACCGCGTTAGTTTGCCATAAGAGCGTGTTAATTTTTAATCATTTAAAGACGTTTTTTGTTGTTTCTCTTGTTTCTTTTGCTCACGTCTTTGTTTAAAAAAATAGCTAAGCTGTTGAGCACATTTTTCTTGTAGACAACCATTCTGAAATGTAAACCTATGATTATAATAACCTTGCTGTAATAACTGACGTGCACTTACCAAAGAACCTGCTTTAGGTTCTGGCGTACCAAAAACTACATGTTTAATTCTTGCATGTACGAGCGCACCTACACACATAGTACATGGCTCAAGAGTGACATATAAAGTTGTATCTTCGGGTAATCGATAATTTTCTAAAGAGGAACATGCTGCACGGATAGCTTGAATTTCTGCATGTGCAGTCGGATCTAATAAAGTAATTGGAGCATTATACCCCGATCCAATTACTCGATTTTGGCTCACCAAAACTGCTCCAACGGGGATCTCACCCTGCTGAGCAGCTAATTCAGCTTGCTCGTAAGCAAGCTGCATCCAGTATTCATCATTATATTCAGTCATTTATTTTAGGTGAGCACACCGTGTTGTCTAAGTAAGGCATTCCAGCTATCTATTGAAGTGACTGGTGGACAATCAGCCAAAATACCTCTTAAGCTGAGATCATCACATTGCTTCCATTCTGGTGATAAGTCTTTATCTACCAAGCGTGCGCGTACACCTTCAACAAAGTCAGGATGACGGATTTTCCACTCAGAAATCTGAGCCTCTAGATCAAACACTTCATCCCATGAGTGAATTTGTTTGCCCCATTGCCACAGTAACCAAGTAATTGCCGCGGTACTAGGAGATCCTTTTTGCAAATTCTCACTCGCTTGACGTAACCAATCACTGCTCGCATCACGCAAGCTAACAATCGCTTGATAGTCTTGTTCAAAATTGAAACCACGGCAAACGCTATGAATTACATCAAGTGAGTTTTGCAATGGACCTGCCGCAACAGGACGGTGCAAACTATTTAAAGTATCATCAATTGCTCGGAAATCCCCTGCAGGATAATGAGCCCAATTAATATTTAAAACTTTTTGCAAAACATTATCACGCTGTGCTTCACAAATATGTGTTGCCCAACCGATGCTATATGCTCCAGCAGCAGTCATGATTGAACCGGTTAAACCCGTAAACAAACCTATTGGACCACGATCTGCCAAGAAACGGCTCGCACCAACGTCAGGATATAAACCAATATTAATTTCAGGCATTGCTAAACGTGAATATGGCGTCACTAGACGAAATGGTGCAGCCATAAACAAGCCTAAACCACCGCCCATTACATAACCTTCTCCCCAAACCACAACCGGTTTAGCATAATTATGTAAAAGTAGATCTAAAGCATATTCCTGCTGGAAGAACTTATTTGCGGTATCGACTTCTTGATTTATAACAAGTTGGCGTAATTTTCTAACATCACCACCTGCACAAAAAGCTTTTGGTGTAGTTGAGTCTAACCAAATTGCTTTAACCTGTTCATCGTCACGGAAATCTTCAAATACACGCAATAATGCCGTTACGATTGATTCGTCTAAAGCATGCAACGATTTAGGACGATTCAAACGTACTATACGCCAGCCGTTTTTTGCTTCTTCAACCACCAAGTCCGGGTGATAGTTATTTACATTGGGAGAGTTCATCATGCGTCCAATTGCCAGTCTATGGGCTCAATGCCATGTTGTTTCAAATATTGATTTGTTTTTGAAAACACTTTGCATCCAAAAAATCCCCCTCTATTTGCAGCAAGAGGTGATGGATGTGCGGCTGTTAAAACCAAGTGTTTATCTCTATTTATACGTTGTCCTTTGCGCTGTGCATAAGCACCCCACAAAATAAATACTATATGTTGTCTCTGTTCATTTAGAACATCAATAACTTCATCAGTAAAGGCTTCCCAACCCTGCTTTTGATGTGAAGTCGGCTGTCCAGCCTCAACCGTAAGCACACTATTGAGTAAAAGCACGCCTTGTTTAGCCCACTTTGTTAAGTCACCATGGCGAGGAGCTGGAATACCTAAATCTGTATGTAATTCATGAAAAATATTGCGTAAAGATGGTGGTAATGCAACACCTTTTTGAACAGAGAAACTTAAGCCATTAGCTTGATTTGGGCCATGGTATGGATCTTGCCCTAAAATCACAACTTTCACATCAGCCAATGGTGTGGTATTTAAAGCATTAAAGATTTGCTTACTTGGTGGATATATTATTTTTTGAGCTTGTTTCTGTTGAAATAAGAAATCGCGCAAGTTATCCATCTGAGGACTTAATAGAAAAGGTGCTAAAGATCTTTTCCAACTTTCTTCTAATTGAACTTTACTGAGTTTATCTTGCTGTTGCTCAGTTAATTGCATTAATGTCATCCTAGATCAATTTTCAATTCTACAAATAAAATAAGTAATTCGATTTATACTTCGACTTGCAAATCAACTTGAGGATTATTAAATCTAATCCCTTTTTTCAAGTCTTCATACATGTGTGGATTTGCCCACTCTAACTGAATTTGTTCTGAAAAGACAATTCCATCAAGTCTTAAAATACCCATTTGTTCGTTTTGAATATCTTCAATAAAGCTTTGAGCATATCCAGTATCAGTCTCATGAACAATAACAGAATATACTTCAACATCACCTTCCCCATTTTGAGTGACTGTTGATTGTAAAACTTGCTGAGCTAGATAAAAGAAAATACGTGAAAACTGTTCAGCCGACGGTGAAACAGGTAAAGAAATCCAACGAGCACTAAAAGTCTGACATGCCTCAATATACTGAGGATCATCTTTTTCCCAAAAACAGATTGCATGGTCAAAGCTATCGAAAAGATCTTTTATTACTCCCTTTAGGAGTCCAAAATCATAAACCATTTGCCCATGATCTAATTTCGAAGCTTTAAGCAATAACTCAACTTTATAGCTATGTCCATGAATTGATCGCTTACAACGATCCGATGTACAGTTACGTACAACATGTGCATTTTCAAACTTAAATAACTTACGAATTAACATGTGCCAAATCGATCATTCCTTCTAAGAACATTATTATAAAGCAAAAGATGAAAATTTCGCACCACTTTTCAATTAGAAACAATTAGCAAAAAGTATGATAAGACTTATGAAGAAACATTGGAGATACATATATAGAAAAATTATATTTATTTAAATATGTACTCGATAAAAAATTAATAATTACAAACCACGACAGTCTACCAAAAATAAATAAATCATAAATTTTCAATTAGTTAAAAGGCGCTATATTTCTAGAATATACATAAACCTGCTTATCACTACGCATTAAGGCACTTGTAAACTGTCTTTTTCTATTATTCAACACAACCTCAATTTGTGCTTGAAAAAAGTTCGACTTTACATCTAAAAGGCTACTAACTTCAGTTTTCTTTTGTGGATCAACTGTTGAAAAAGCATTCAATTGCCATAATTCATCAATATTTTGAAAGAACTTTAAATTCTGTTGGCGTAATTGAAGTTCTTTTTCTATAGTCACTAAATCCAATTTTTGATCAATACTCGCTAATACTAATGGCGATGCGGTATTAATATTCACTTTTGTATTTTCAGGTAATGCAGAAATGTATGGTGCGATTAAATCATATTTCTTGCCTTCAAAACCTCTTACCAACTTCAACTCCTCTATACGATGAAATTTAGCATTTGAAGCTAAATAACCAGGATCAAGGCCTTCATAATAATTACTTTCTGCCCCCATAGGTCCAGATGGTTCGTCATCTGGATCTTGCCAATCAATAACTGCTTGACTTAACTCTGCTGGCAACCCTACACGCACAAGCAATCGCTCAAACCAATTTTTAGCAGCTTCGTTTACCTTACCTTCATTGGTCGTTAAATTGTTTAGGTTAAATTTTCCTGACTCATCTAGTAAGCGCCCCGATACGGCTCCATCTTCTATTGGAAAAGGTGGCATTGGCTGAGCCCAGCTTTCCTTTAAATGATCGATACCACCAGCATTATTTGCATCTTGAATTAATAATTCAGAAAAAAAAGCTTCTGCACTTTTTGCATAGAGTAATGACTGATTTTGACGCATCAAATAACCCGTGTTTTCCATCGTATTAGTTTGATGCTTTGCGATAGAGGCAGCTAAAATTGTAGCCAAAGCAACCATTATCAAAATTGTGAGTAATGCTACACCTTGCTGATTTTTTTTATAGAGTAACATTTATTGACCTCCCTGTTTGGAGAGCGATAAGTCACCTTGGTTTAAGCTATAAATCCACTCATAACTTACACCTGCAACCGTGAGTTGCATTTTTATTCCTTTTGGCAACTTCCTAAATTCATCAGGTTTTGTAGGGTCAATATTAACTTCAGGCCACTTTGTTACTTCTTGAGGTGTCAAAACCATAATTTGAAATTGTTCAACTTGGCTCAACAGCGTACTTGATAAGGGTTGCTCTCTATTTGAAGTATTTAAGTTACTATATTTAAGGCGATAAAGCTTTTTTTGATCAGGATCATATCGATATTCGATACGCTCAAAAGGTGATAATCCTTGCTTTAATGGATCAGTAACACCCGCCTTACTAAAGCGGAGAACTTGATTATCAATCTCTAAAGCTGGACGTAATTGCCCGCCTTGATTGGCTGATAAAGGTATAATTTGCAATGTATCACGCAAAACTTGTTGATAAGCATCTTGTAATTCAAATAGCTGCACTTCATGTTGAGTATTACGATCGCGAACTTTTAATAAATAGTCAAAAACCTTCCAACCCAACAAAGATAAAATAGCAAAAATTGCAATTGAAACTAAAAGCTCAACTAAAGTAAATCCTGAGCAAGGATTAACAAAGCGAAGCTTTGTCTGAGCGCAAGATGAAGAGCTTTGCTCGGAGTAACCCCTCATCATCTGCTCCGATCGTACCGCAAGACGTGAAGCAGTGCTTGGAGAACGAGAATATTTATTCTTTATCATTATTTTGCTTTCATTGGATAATTAAAAAATACCAAGTGAGTAATACCATTTTGAACTTTACCCTTATCAGAATCATACAAGCTAATTTGTAAATCAACTTTCTGAACATTCGGGCTAATTGTAGATTGTGCAGATTTGTCAATCTGCCATGTTTCGCCTTGAGAAGTAACTTGCTTACTTTGAGTACCTTCAAGCCATTCCTGATTTATCTCCATTAAAGCAATTTCATTCATTGCGACAAACTGTGCTTTTGTTCTAAGAATTGCATTTGAGGTAGATTGAGTATATTGCATGGCTACTTTAGTTAGCGCGACAGCTGCCACTGCAAAAATTGCTAAAGCAACCATCACTTCTAATAGAGTAAAGCCTTTAGATTTCATTTATTTTACCCAAATGATCAATTTGTATTTCTGAACCAATTGGTTTTTGCTCAAAGTAGAACTGGATTTTAACAGTTTTAGCTTCACCATTGCCAAACCAGATTAACTGAGGAGCTTGCCCTCCAATTAAATCGGTATTCGTAGCTTTTGAATAGTTTTGCTCATCTAAAGTTTGTACTGTAAACGATACGTGTTTAGGCAGTTGCCGCGTAGTAAATTCTGAATATTTTTGCCAGCGATTTTTTATATCCTGAACCTGTAATTTACTCTGGTCGTGATATTCATATAATTCATAAGAAAATGGTGAAACGTCGGTTTCACTAAGAGTAGATAAAGCTAGAACACGAGATTGATCAAGCGACTCTTTACCAATTTTATGTATATCAAGCAAAAATAGCTCTCTTGCTTGCATTGCTTTCTTTTGGTCAACCCCACCAATGTTAAGTACGACGAGTGAAGTCATAATGGTCATAATAACAATCACCACCATCACTTCAATAAGTGTAAAACCTTTTTGGGATTTAGGTGATTGAGATTTCATATCGACCTAAGCATATTGCTCAACAGCTTGTTTAGGTAAGGCTAATGCCTGATCAATATAAGCCACTCTCAAAGTGTCTCTTGAACCTAAATACCGTTGGTAAAAACTTGAATTGAGAATAGCTGCTGCACCATGTGTTAATGACCAAATAGAAGCCAAATAATCACGAGTCGTCATATTACTTTGAATAGATTCTAAATAATGATCTGTCATGCGAATGATAATTCGCAATCGCTGTTTACGAACCTGATAAAGCTCATGAAAAAGATGATGTACACCTTGAGCAGTGATTGAGAGTTTTTCTTCAATTTGGTGAAATAAAACTGTTCGCTCAGGATGATGTAAATGATGCAACATGAAAAAAGCTAAATGTTCTGGAAAGGCCTTTTCAGTATCTTGAACCATTTCAAGTAACATACGCTCATTACGAATAATCAACAGCATGTACAACTCATCTTTACTTTGAAAGTGTTTGTACAAAGTTCCTTTTGCTAAATCAAGCTCAGCAGCTAGGACATCAAGTGTCATTCCAGCTTCGCCATTTTCTAGCAATAATTGTTCCGCAACCTGAAATATTAATACTTCTCTTGCTCGGAACTGAGCCTGACGATCCATCTTCACGCAATTACTCTCTTATATAGTTTCAATGACCTAAATCGCTTTTAGCAAGTTCTCAAAATTTTGTGAGGTGATCATTGCAATTTCCTCAACCGATTTATCATATACATCACTGAGCGCTTTGGCTACATAAGGCACATATTTTGGCTCATTTGTTTTACCACGATATGGAACAGGGGCTAAATATGGACTATCTGTTTCAATTAAAAGACGGTCTAGAGGGACCTGTTTAGCTACATCTCTTAGATCTTGCGCGTTCTTAAATGACACAATACCGGAAAAAGAAATGTAATAACCACAATCCAGCACAGCTTTAGCCGTTTCCCAATCTTCAGTAAAACAATGCAGAATTCCATGTGTTGAGTGTTCAGCACGAATAATATCTACCGTATCATGCTTTGCTGAACGGGTATGAACGACAACTGGTTTTTTTACAATTTTTGAAGCTTGGATATGTCTTGCAAAACATGCCTTTTGCTCCTCAATGAAATCTGTACTGTGATAATAATCCAGTCCAGTTTCACCTAAAGCCCACACCTTTTCTGATTGAGCTAAGTCAATTAAATATTCAGTTGTTGCGCGTTCCATAGTGTCCACATCCTCACAAGGATGTACGCCGACCGTATAACCAACGTCTTCATGTTTTTTTGCAATTTCTGCTAGTGCAATATGGTCATCTAGATCTACGGAAATTGCCATAAACTTAGACACTCCTTCTGCTCGCGCTGCTGCAAGCGCAAGGTCCAGATCACCGCTATAAGGCGTTAAATCTAACATCGTTAAATGGCAATGCGTATCAACAAACACTTTTCTTTCCTATTTAATTACATGGCATAACTTGGGCGGTCTAGAGACATACTACCAGCCAAAACTCGTTCTGCCTCGTTTTTATAGTAAATTCCCTTATCTCCACTTAATTGAATAGCAAAACCTTGAGGTTTAAATCCACTTTGCTTATGGGAGATCCAGATTACCTTACCTGTTAGAGGAATTTTTTGAGACTGCTCAGGCAAAGTTGCCAAAATGAAAATTTCTTGTCCCATCTTTACCTTTTGTTTTGATGGTACGAATAGACCTCCACCTTGCACATATCCCATATAGCTTGCTTGTAAAGTAGCTTTATCAGGAATATTTACCTGAATAATTCCCCCCATTTGCGGCTGCATCATCTTCCCCTTAAATATTCATTAATATTATAAACAACTGATCTATAATTAGTTGAGTTTGTACATTTTGCTCAACAAGCTTTTTTGCTTGTTGTAATTCATTATAAATATTAAATAAGCTTTCTAAATCATAATATGAGCTTAACTGATCAAAATTTAAATCAGTATTTTTTTGTGGCTGATTTAGCTTGACACAAATTAAATCACCCAACAAGTATTCAAAAAGCATTATAAAATCACTAAAACTTAATTCTTTTTGCCATTTGCCTGAGAAAAATAAAGGCATATTTTTTTGAGCAACGATTTTAAGCCAATCATTTAAGAAAATTTGTCTTTTCGCAAACCAGTCACTTTGAGCAATTTCTATTGCTTGTAAAGGCATATCATTAGATAAGCCAAGCAGTAAATCAGGCTGCACTTCTGCAAGTTCAGTTAAATGCTCATTCAAATATGATGTAGCTTGCTCGTAGGAGATACGATCCAAAGCAAAATGCTGTAAACGGCTACGAATAGTGGCTGGTAATTTAAGGTAGTGATCAGCCAGCAAAATTAAAACAACACGCTCGCCTGGTTCTTCTAAAGTCTTTAGTAAAGCATTTGAAGATGCCAAATTAAGTGCTTCAGCAGGCTCAATCACAATAACGCGCCAACCTTCTCCCGTTTGTTGTACGAAAGGTAGTAAGTCACGAATCTTTTCTATTTTAATCTTTGCATTCTGTTTTTTATTTTCTTCATCCGTTGTGATATGAACATAATTGGGATGAGTGTCTGATTTTAACCATTGGCAACTACTACATTCACCACAAGGGCCTTGTGGCTGCTTATTTAAACAAAGCACCCATGCTAAAAAATGCTTAGCAAAAGCATGTTTCCCGCACCCTTGCTTGCCGTAAAATAAGAGACCATGGCCAATATTGGGAAACCTTGTAGTCAAGGTATCCCATGTTGTTTGCTGCCAAGGATAAACCTTTGAAGTTACATTCGGATTCATTAAAAATTAACGCTTATTCAAAAGATTCAACAGGCATATTATTTAAGCGATCAAGATCAGCTTGAGTGTCCACACCGGGTGGTAAATTTGCTTCGGCTACAGCGATTGCAATTCGATGACCATTTTCTAAAACACGTAATTGTTCAAGACTCTCAAGCTTTTCAAGCTTACCCATATCCCATGTTACATATTCTTGTAATAAGTTCACTCGATAAGCATATAAACCTAAATGACGAAATGCTTGTGAATGTAAAGTCGGTTCATCATGCTTAGCCCCATCTCGATCATAAGGAATGGTAGCCCGGCTAAAATATAATGCTTCATTTTGCTTAGACATGACTACTTTTACAATACTGTCCCGCTGGAACTCATCTAAGGTATGAATCGGCTCACACAACGTAGACATTGAACAATTTGGTTTATCTACCAAAAGTTTTGCAACTTGTTGAACAAGTTGAGCTGGCAACAAAGGTTCATCACCTTGAACATTTACAATAATATCGTCTGCATCCCAGCCTTTAATACGAGCAACTTCACTTAAACGGTCTGTACCTGAGGGATGATCAGCGCTGGTAAGAACTACATCAACTCCATTTGCACGGCAAATCTCAGCAATACGCTCGTCATCTGTTGCCACACACAGATCATCAAAACCTTCGACTTTTTTTGCCTGATCCACTACACGTAAAATCATAGGACGGTTATGAATAAGCAACAATGGTTTACCTGGCAAACGCGAACTTGAGAAGCGTGCTGGAATGACGATGTGTTTCATTTTTTCTACCTAAGATAATTGAATATCAAGTTTTTGCAATTGCTGTTTTAAAACCTCATAACACTGTGGAGACAGGACGGCTTTAACAGGAACCACCCAAATAGACTGTTTAAATTCAGGATGCTTTTCAAGTAATGGCAATAGTTTAACTGCATCTTTTTCAGTTGTAATAAGTGGCAGCTCGTCATTAAAAATTAAATCATTGATTGTGTAATCATGATGATCACGAAATGCATGCTCTTGAAATTGTTTTAAACCCAGATCTTTAAGTGTTTGATAAAAGCGCTGAGGAAAGCCAATCCCGACTACAGCGTGATAACTATTCTCAGGATTAAAATTGGGTTTAGAACTAGACAAAGGATTGAGTAAATATGGCTGTCCTGTCTCGAGATGCATGTTTAATTCTGTAGCAGGTTTATGAGTATGCTCAATCACTGTTCCAGTTTCTAAACGTTCAACAGGCTCTCGCAGATAGCCTTCAGGTAATAATTTTTTATTCCCTAAACCTCGATTTTGATCCAGTACAATCCACTCGATTTGTCGTCCCAGTGCCCAATGCTGCAACCCATCATCACTAATAATTAAATCTACTGATGTTGATGCTAATAAAAGTTCAATTGCAGCCTGTCTATTAGGACCCACTGCCATTGCTACACTTGTTGATTGAACAATTAATGCAGGCTCATCTCCAACCTGATTTGCTTGAGCACCCGAAGTAACCAACATTGGAAAAGGACCATTACCCCCATATCCCCGACTAATTACCCCTACTTTTACATTATGCTGTTGTAGATAATTCACCAGTTGTATTAGTAAGGGAGTTTTTCCACTTCCACCTACTGTGATATTCCCTATAACCATCACAGGCACGGGTGCTTTATAAACTTGCTTAAAACCCGAATTATAAAGATTACGATTGAATAGGAACCCAGCGCGATACAAGCAAGACAATGGACGTAAAGCAATCAACCAACTCGATTGCTTATTCCATGCATTTTGGATCAGCTGGGCTAATGACATGCTTAGTTATCCTCGAAATTACGCTGATGTAATTGATAATAAGCACCATGTTTTGCAAGAAGTTCTTGGTGGGTACCTTGTTCAACAATTTGCCCTTGATCCATTACTACAATACGATCAGCATTTTCAATTGTTGATAAACGATGAGCAATAACAATAGTTGTACGATCTTGCATCGCTTCATCAAATGCTTGCTGAATAAAATGTTCAGATTCATTATCTAGAGCACTTGTAGCTTCATCTAAAATTAAAATTGGAGCATTTTTTAGAATTGCTCGAGCAATAGCAATTCGCTGACGTTGTCCACCTGATAAGTTGAGACCTTGTGCACCTAAGACAGTATCATAACCATTTGGTAAATTCATAATAAAGTCATGTGCATATGCAGCTCTTGCAGCCGCATGAATTTCCTCATCTGAGGCACCCTGCAACTGACCATAAGCAATATTTTCGCGAACAGTACGGTTAAACAATACAACTTGTTGATTTACCATTGCGATTTGTGTACGCAGACAAGAAAGATCAATATCATTAATTGGCACATTATCTAAATAAATTTGCCCACTTGATACTTCTTGGAAACGTACCAACATATTAACTAATGAGCTTTTACCAGCACCTGAACGTCCAACTAATGCTACAGTTTGACCTGGAAGAATATCTAGAGAGAAGTCTTTAATCGCTTGTACACCATCAGCATAATTTAATGCTACATGATCAAAACGAATCGCACCATTTAATTTAGGTTTCAAATGGCCATTATTTTGCTCTTCAGGCAAATCTAATAGTTCAAAAACAGAGTGAGCTGCAGCTAAACCGCGTTGTAACTTTTCATTAACATCAGTCAGGTTTTTTACCGGTTTTGCTAATAAACCAGCAGCTGTAATATAAGCCACGAACTCACCAGCACTTGTATTACCTAAAATCTGTGGTCGCAAAGCTAACCATACAATAAGGGCCATAGCACAAGCCATCACCACTTGAACCACGGGGCTATTCAGGTTTTGCACAATTACCATTTTCAGACCACGTTTTAAGTTTTCTTCCGATGACTTATAGAATCGTGCTTGTTCAGACTCCTCACCTGCAAAACTTTTTACTACCGCATTACCGTTAATACTTTCTTGAACAACATGATTCACATCACCCATCGTATCTTGGACTTGTAAAGAAAGCTTTCGCATTCGTTTTGAAGCTTTACGTACCAATACACCAATGACTGGTAAAAATACAAATATACATAGAGTCAGGCGCCAATTGGTATAAAACAGATAACCCAATAATCCCAATGTAATCATCCCATCCCTAACGATGGTTCTTAATGATTCCGAAGAAGCTGCCGTTAGCTGCTCAACGTTATACATAATCTTGGCAGTAATATGGCCAGATGAATTATCAAGGTAATATTGTGCTGGTAGTCTTAAAAGTTTGGCATAAACTTCTTGGCGAATACTAAAAACTAAACTACGTGAAATCACCGCAGTATAGTAACCGCCCATAAATAGGCCTAAACCACGGAAAAAAACCAATAAAATGATTAATAATGGGAACCAATCCAAATCACCTCTACTGCTATTTTGGATTGCATCAATAATAAATTTAATCAATTTAGCAACGGAGACTTCTGTTGCTGAGTTAATACCGAACCCGATAAGTACTAATAAGGCCACGCCCCAATAAGGTTTTAAATAGGCTATGAGACGCAAATAAACCTTAAAATCTTGATTCACTCAGAAAAACCTCTAGAAGGAACTTTGGTACTAATATTGATGTTAACAAAACCGAGTTGTCCTGCTACATCCATAACGCGAATTACATCCTGATGAGACGCTTTGGCATCCGCAGCAATGATGAACATAAAATCACGGCGCTCTTGAGCAACTTGCTTAATCGCAGTACTCAGATCAGCAACCTCTTTAGACGAAAGTGCCTGACCATTTACAGCATAATGACCAGCAGAGTCTACCACGACTTCAATTTTGTGATCGTACTGTTTTGGTGGAACACCTTGGGCATCTGGTAAAGTTAAATTGATGCGACTTGGCTGATTAAAAGTGGTAGATAACAATAAAAACACTAGAATGAACAGTAAACAATCAATCATAGGCGTTAGATTGATATGAATATCTTCGACCTGAGAACGTTTAAACTTCATATTGTTCCCTACCCATCAACCAACACGGCGATGTTCTTGCACAGCTGAAGAACGTTTGTAAAACAACGATGCATGAAAGAGTGTAGATTGCTGTTCTAACTCCGCAACATAATCTTGCACCACTCTTTGGAAATAGCGATATGCGATTAGAGCTGGAATCGCAATTAACATTCCAACAGCTGTGGTAATAAGCGCTTTAGAGATACCTGGAATCATTAAACTTGGGCTACCAGCCGATCCAAAATCAATCACAAGAAATGATTCAATAATCCCGACTACTGTACCAAGCAGCCCTAATAAAGGTGCCACCGCACTCAAAGTTCCTAAGAAATTAATATTTTTTTCTAAATAAGAAATTTCTTGAGAAGCTGCCACTTCCATTTGCGCACGTGCAAATTGCTCACCATGCTCACGATAATCAAAACCTGCTTTTAAAATGTGGGCCAATGCGCTGTTCTGGACTTCTACATTTTGTTCTATATTTTCCACAATATCTTCAGTTCTTAAAGAACTATCATCAATTAATGCTTTGGGTAGAACTTGTGAACGTCTTAACCGAACAAAACGTTCAATGCTGATCGCAACAGTTAAAATTGAGCATAGAATTAAAGGCAGCATCAACCATCCACCCGCTCTCACAAGTTCCCACATATCTTCTTCCCCAAGAATATAAAATTAGAAATATATGACCCAAATGTAAATTAATCAGGCAAACAAATATTTAAAATGCCATCTAACTCATCTAAGGTATGGTAATGAATAACAAGCTTACCCTTACCTTTTTGATTATGATCAATTTTCACATTAGCGCCAAAACGCTCTGATAATTTTTGTGTCAATTGTTCAATATCTGGTGCTACAGGTGCTTTTTCCTTCTCCTGCTTAGGCTCACTTCTATCACGCACCAATTGCTCTGTTTGACGAACAGATAATCCTTTTTCAATTACAATTTTAGCAATGTCTAATTGATCTTTACCCTTTAACGTCAAGATAGCTCGAGCATGTCCCATATCAAGCTGACCTTGTTGCATGAAATCTTTAATTTCTTCCGCCAAACTCAACAAACGAAGTAAATTACTTACTGTAGTACGTGCTTTCCCTACTGTGTCAGCAATTTCTTGATGGCTCAAACCGAATTCATCATGAAAACGCTGTAAAGCTATTGCTTGATCAATCGGATTTAAATCTTGGCGTTGAATATTCTCAATGAGCGCTAAAGCGATAGCAACCTGATCATTTAAATCACGAACAATTGCAGGAATTTCAGTTAAACCCGCAAGTTGTGCTGCACGCCAGCGACGCTCACCCGCAATGATTTCATATGGGTGCGCTTCATCATCAACTGGACGAATTACAATAGGTTGCATTACCCCATGTTTTTCAATAGAAGAAGCTAACTCTTGTAAATCATGCTCATGAATAAAACGACGTGGTTGATATTCACCACGTTTTAATAAATTTACATCAATTTGCTTTAACTGTCCGTGGTCAAGCGCCTGTGCTTCAAGTTGTAATTTTTCTTTTTGAATTGAACCAAGTAATGCATCTAAACCACGTCCTTTAGCCAATCCGCGTTTTTTGATGCTCATACTTTACTTCCTTTCTTCACTTTACTTTTCTTTAACATCTCAGCTGCAAGATTTAAGTATGCAACTGCACCTTTAGAACTTTTCTCAAAATAGATCACAGGTAAACCATGCGCTGGTGCTTCTGCTAAGCGGACATTACGTGGAACAACGGTATCATAAAGTTTTTTACCGAAATACTGCTCTAGCTCCGCAGATACATCACGTGTTAAAGCATTTCGTGCATCGTACATTGTACGTAATACACCAATAATTTCTAAATCAGGATTTAATGCTTTTTGAATACGATCAATAGTCTGCGTTAAATCAGCCAAACCCTCTAGCGCATAATACTCGCATTGCATTGGAATGATTACACTATCTACAGCTGCCAAAGCATTAACAGTAATCAAGCTCAAGCTTGGCGCACAATCCACAATGATAAAATCAAATGAGTTTCTAATTTCATTCAAAGCATTTTTTAGAATGAATTCACGACCCTCTTGCTCTGCAATAGCGAGTTCAACACCAGAAAGTTCACGATTAGAACCTAAAACTTTATATCCGACTTCTGCTTTTTGAATAGCTGTTTCAATTGGTACTTCGCCAAGTAGAACATCCGTAATGGAATACAAAAGATCGTTCTTTTGAATACCGGACCCCATCGTAGCATTACCTTGTGAATCCATATCCACAAGTAATACACGTTTCTTTAATACAGCTAGAGACGCTGCAAGATTTACTGCAGTCGTTGTTTTACCAACACCACCCTTTTGGTTTGCAATCGCAATAATTTGAGCCATGGTAACCCTAATACTTTTTATTTAAATACGTTGAAGTAAAAGTAAATGACGTTGTTCATCAAGTCTTGGTACATTAAGCTCAATCACTTTACATGAAAAGTCCTGCTTAAGTTGCTCAATTTCCTCAACTGGCACAACACCTTTCATTGCTGCAATTATACTGCTCTGATGTAAATATGGCTGAGCTGCATCTACAAAATCCGTTAAAGAAGCAAAAGCGCGACTTGTAATCACATCAAATTGACCAAGCTCATCAATTGTATCTTGATTTTCAACGCGTGTTTGCACGGCCATTACGTTTTTAAGCTTAAGATCAGCAATAAACTGTTTCAAAAAACGAATTTTTTTACCATTTGAATCAAGCAATACACATGAGCGTTCCGGCTGACATAAAGCAATGATCATGCCCGGCATACCACCACCTGTACCCACATCGAGCAAACGACCTGCTGGCAAATCTTTCAAAATACTTAGACTATCCAACAAATGCTTCACTAACATTTCTTTCGGATCACGAATCGCTGTTAGATTATAAGCTTTGTTCCAAAGTACCAAAGCATCTTGATACTTCAACAATAATGTCAAAGCTTCATCGCTAAGCGATAAACCTAATTTTTGACTACCCTGTTGTAACTCTTGAAAAAACGGATGCATAAACAGATAACATCTAAGTAAAATTTAAAACAAAGTATACCGATTTATGCATCGTGGAACACTAGTTAACGATTAGGGATTACACACTTAATCGTAGAAGCCTTCACGAATTTGCAAATCTAGCTCCATTAAACGCTCAGGCGTTCCCACATCTACCCATGCACCTTTAAGCTTTTCACCAGATATTTTTTGATTGTGCATCGCTTGCTTCAACAGTGGGGCTAAAGGACGTTTACCCGCTTCCAATCCATCAAAAAGCTTAGGATGGATAACAGATACACCACTAAAAGTGAGGTTCTCACCCGTCACATCTTGATCAAATGTAAAAGCGCGACCATCCAATAATGTAAAGTCGCCTTCAGGATGCTGTTTAGGGTTATCAACTAATACAAGATGGGCTAAATCATCATTTAACTTAATATGGCGGAGAGCTTCAAAATCCATTGTGGTCCATACATCTCCATTCACCAGAATAAACGGATCTGTTCCAAGCAGTGGCAAAGCATTAATAATTCCACCAGCTGTTTCTAGTCCTTCATCCTCTCGTGTCCAACGGATATCAACACCGAATTGAGAACCATCGCCTAAGCTACTGATGAGTTTATCTGCCAACCATGCAGAATTGATGACTATTTCAGTCACACCAATTTTCTTAAGTTTTTCAATATGCCACACAATTAGGGGCTTACCGCCTACCTCGAGTAAAGGCTTTGGTGTATATAGCGTAAGTGGACGCATACGATTGCCCAAGCCAGCAGCAAGAATCATTGCTTTCATTATGCTGCTACCTCATAGCTACCATATTTCTCGATAAATTTAGGCATCACGATGTTATTTATAAATGCCATAAACTCTTCAAGCTCAGCGTAACCACGGCTTTCTTCGAGTAAATACCACATGACACGTGGTAAATCCTTCAAATAACCAGACTTACCATCACGTTCAAACAAGCGAACAAAAATGCCTAAAATTTTAATATGGCGTTGGATCGCCATTAAATCTGCATCACGTTTAAATTGATCAAAACTACGGTTTTGTTTTGTCGACGCTGGCAACAGGTCATAAAAAACTTTAAACCATTGATAAACACGATCAGCGTTCCATTGAACATATGCATCACGAGTAATCGAAATTAGGTCATATGTATCAGCGCCAATAACGGCATCTTGGAAGTCGATTACCCCTAACTCTTGCTCATCGGTAATTTTCATTAAATTACGGCTATGAAAATCTCGATGTACAATAACTTGCGGTTGGGCTAATGCAGTACGAGCCAAGAAGTCAAATGCATTATCAATCATTTTTTTCTGTTCAGCAGTCGGCTGAATAGAAAGCGATGGCAACATCCAGTCTGTGAGTAGCTGCATTTCCGACATTAATTTTTCGTAAGAATAAGCTGGGAACTGATTGGTCCCGCCAATAGACTGCAAGTGAATAAGCTGCTTAAAACTTTGCTCGTAGTATTTATCAACTGTCTCATCAGTTAATAATGTCGATAAAAGTACATCACCAAAGTCTTCCAATAACAGAAAACCTTGAGTCAGATCTTTTGCGATAATCTGAGGCACACGTACGCCATGGCTCGCAAAAAACTCGTCAATGGTCACAAACGGAACACAGTCTTCTTTTTCTGGAGGGGCATCCATGAGCATATACGTTTTATTTTGTAACTCGATACGCGCATAACGGCGGAAGCTTGCATCACCTGCCAAAAAAGCGATCTTAAATTGATCATTTTCAAGAACAGATGTAAGCCATGTATATATCAATTGTTCACGTTGTGTATTCATTTGCAATAAAATCTAAAACAAGCTGAGATTTTTGAAGGGTTAAGTGTAGCCACTTATAAACTTTTTCTCTATGATGCGACAATAATTAATTGTGAATTAGCATACTTGGTTAATGAGACAATGAAGCATCAGTTTAAATTTAATCCTTTAGCGACAGCTATTTTTACGCTCTTATGTGGCTCCATACAATCAAGTTATGCTGAGTCAACTGATGTTGTCTCCAATATAGACAATAATCAACTTAAAGCGAGCATCAAGGAAGCTTACCCAGGCCAAGAATTTTTTCAGCAATACTATGTTGATAAATCTGCACCTGAAGCTCAGCTTCGTGACAATAAATATTTAAGCTCGGCATTTTGCCAAGGTACATGGGTTACACCGATTAACCCTGAGACAAAAGCTTTAGATGCCGATAAAGCGACTTCTGTCGTTACGGCTAACTACGGACATTACAATCCAGCGGGTGATTCTGTTTTAGAAGGTGACGTCGTTATTGATCAGGAAGGACGCACAGTTCGAGCTGACAAAGTAACGATTGATAAAACCCAAACCTTTGCACATGCACAAGGTCGAGTACAGTTAGCTCAAGGCGGGTTACTTTCACAGAGTGATGAAATTAATTACAACCTAAAAACCCAAACCGGGAATTTAGACAATAGTTTCTATATTTCTGAACAGCAACATGCCCATGGACACGCAGGAAAAATCGAAAGAACCTCACCAAATGTTATGGTTCTTAATGATGCCACCTATACGACTTGCCCACCAGGCCAAAAACCTGGTTGGAAAATCCAAGCCAATAAAATTGAGTTAAATCAGGAAACTGGACGCGGCGTAACTCGTGGAACAAAACTATATGTTAAGGACGTTCCTGTTCTAGCTGTTCCCTACTTTAACTTCCCAATTGACGACCGCCGTACTACCGGTATTCTCAATCCACAGTTTGGTTTCTCAAACGATGGCGGTGTTGAGCTTTCTGTTCCGGTCTATTTAAACCTTGCACCTAACTACGATCTGACACTTACTCCACGTTATTTAGCAGATCGTGGTGCAATGTTAAAAGGTGACTTCCGTTATTTAACCGATGGCTTTGGCGCTGGTGAAATGTGGGGTGGCATCTTGCCATCTGACAAAGGTTATGACGATAAAGATCGTAAAGATTTCCATTTTTTACATAATTGGGAAATTAACGATCAGTGGTCTACCAACCTTGAATATAACTATGCATCAGATAAAGATTATTTCTCTGACTTAGATAGTAGCCCTAACTCTAAAACCGATCTTAACTTACGTAGAGCATGGGAACTTAACTATCAACATGGTATTCCGGGTTTAAAAGCACAGCTTAAAGTCGAAGATTTCCAGACACTTGATCCTCAAGTTAAGGATGCAGACAAACCATATGCACGTTTGCCGCAATTCTTGTTGAATTACGTCACAGGTAATCCATTAGGCTTACAATACGAATTTAATAACGATACTGCATACTTTAAGAAATCAATTAATGATGACTCTGCTCAGGAAAGTAGTGGTACACGTTTCTATAACCAGTTTGCAACGCGCTATAACTACCGTACACCAGCAGCATTTGTGATCCCAGAAGTTTCTGTACGTTCTATTCAAACATTTTATGATAAAGACACTCAGTTAAATAACCCTGGCGGTTCTGAAAATAAATCAGTCGTTGTACCTCAGTTTACTTTAGATACCGGACTGAATTTTGAGCGTGATGGTAAGTACTTACAAACACTTACACCACGTGCTTTCTACGCCTATGCACCATACAAAAATCAGGATGGCTACCCTAACTTTGACTCAACCACTGCGTCAGTAAGTTATGATCAATTATTTAACCCTTACCGTTTCTATGGTCATGACCGCCTTGAAGACAACAACTTTTTATCATTAGGTGTAAGTTATAGCCTCTTCGATACAGTAGGTTTAGAGCGTTTACGCGCAAGTGTTGGTCAAAGTTATTATTTCGAAGATCGTCGTGTCACTTTAAAACAAGGTCAAGATGAATTTGACACCGAGCGTAACACTGGCCCTGTTATAAGCCTATCTAGCCAACTTAATCAAAACTTCACTATTGCTGCTAACTCAGCATGGATGTCGAATGGCGACAATGCTCAACGTGACTTCCAAGTTTACTATACAGGTGATAAAGGAAATCTATACAACTTAGGCTATTTCTATCGTAAAGATATTCCTGGTCGCCAAGATACCTATGATCAAGTTGTTGCATCGTTTATACAACCAATTAAAGACAATTGGCGTATTATGGGGCACGTACAATATGACATGGACAATGACGTTGCCCGCGAACTCTTACTAGGAGTTAACTATGAGTCATGTTGCTGGGGTATTTCTGTCTACGGTCGCTCGTACTATAACGATCTAGACGATCCGAAAACTTCAGATGTTAGTGAAAAGCGCGCGATCATGGCCGAAATTACACTAAAAGGTTTAGGTGGTTTAAACAATAAACTCGCGTCTTTACTTGAAAATCGCGTTTTAGGTTTTAACAAAATTAATCAATCTTGGACACAACGTTAATGAAGACAAAGCATCTTAAACAGTTTTTTAAAGCAACTACACTTGCTGCCCTAATCTCTTCATCAATGCATAGTTTTGCCCAACCCGCTGATGAAGTTGTGGCAATTGTGGACAATAGCGTAATTTTAAAAAGCGATCTTCAACAAGGTATGGCTGAAGCAGCTCATGAACTGCAAGCACAAAAAAAAGAAGTGCCACCTCAGCAATATTTACAGTTTCAGGTATTGGATCAATTAATCTTGCGTCAAGCACAGCTTGAGCAAGTTAAAAAATATGGCATCAAACCTGATGAAAAGAGCTTAAATGAAGCTGTACTCAAAGTAGCTAGTCAATCTGGGTCTAAAAGTTTAGAAGCTTTCCAGCAAAAACTAGACGCTATGGCTCCAGGCACTTATGAAAGTTTACGTAGTCGAATCGCTGAAGATCTAGCGATTAGCCGTTTACGTCAACAACAAGTCATGTCTCGTATTAAAATCAGTGATCAAGATGTAGAAAACTTCTTAAAGTCACCTCAGGGACAAGCTGCGCTAGGTAATCAAGCACATGTAATTCATATGCGCATTTCTGGTGACAATGCACAGGAAGTTCAATCTGTAGCTCAAGAAGTGCGTTCAAAGCTTGCGCAAAGTAACGATATAAATGCATTGAAAAAACTTTCAACTGCAAATGTAAAAGTTGAAGGTGCTGACATGGGTTTTCGCCCACTGTCTGATATTCCTGCCGAACTCGCTGCTCGCATTACTCCTTTACAAGATGGTCAAACAACTGACTTAGTATCGGTACGTGATGGTGTACATGTTTTAAAGCTTATTGAACGTAAACAAAATGAGCAAAAAGCTTTAGTACCTCAATTTCAAACCCGCCACATTCTCATTCAACCATCTGAAGTGGTGACTCTTGAGAATGCCAAGCAAATTATTGATAACATCTACAAACGTTTAAAAGCTGGTGAGGATTTTGCAACATTAGCAGCAACCTATTCAAATGATACAGGTTCCGCTCGTGATGGCGGAAGTTTAGGCTGGGTAACACCTGGAATGATGGTGCCTGAATTTGATAAAAAAATGCAGGAGATTCCTGTAGGTCAGATTAGTGAACCATTCCAAACTCAATTTGGTTGGCATATCTTACAAGTGACAGACAAACGCGAAAAAGATATGACTCATGAATATCAAGAGCGTATGGCACGTCAGATTTTAGGTGAACGTCAATTTAATACCGAAATTGATAGTTGGTTACGTGAAGTACGTGCAAATGCATATGTAGAAATCAAAGATCCAAGTCTAGACAAAAAGAACTTACAAAAGTAAGTTCTTCTATTGTCATTAAAACCTGTGTCTATCACAGGTTTTTTTATGAATGGAATTTACCTAATAAAAAAACCGGTTATATAAATAACCGGTTTCTATAAATTAGACCCTAACGGGAATTATTTATAACGATCAACCATTTTCTCTAAAGAAATTGGACGAATCTTGTCAGCATTTCCAGCTGTACCAAATGCTTCATAGCGATCAATACAAATTTGCTTCATTGAATCTACAGTTTTAGCAAAGTATTTACGTGGATCGAACTCAGCAGGGTTTTCAGCCATAAACTGACGAATTGCACCAGTAGACGCTAAACGTAAGTCTGTATCGATATTGATCTTACGAACACCATGTTTAATTGCTTCTACAAGCTGTTCAACAGGTACACCATAAGTCTCTTTAATATCGCCACCGAACTCATTGATTACTTTCAACCATTCTTGCGGTACAGAACTTGAACCATGCATAACAAGATGAGTATTTGGTAATGCCGCATGAATTTCTTTAATACGGTCAATCGCCAAGATATCGCCTGTAGGTGGACGAGTGAATTTGTAAGCACCATGTGAAGTACCTACAGCAATCGCTAATGCATCTACATTAGTATCGGCAACAAACTGAGTCGCTTCTTCAACAGAAGTAAGAAGTTGTGAGTGATCAAGTACACCTTCTGCACCAACACCGTCTTCTTCACCAGCCATACCAGTTTCAAGGCTACCTAAACAGCCAATTTCACCTTCGACAGAAACACCACATGCATGTGCTAAAGCAACAACATTACGAGTTACATCAACGTTGTATTCGTACGATGTAGGTGTTTTACCATCTGTACCTAATGAACCGTCCATCATCACTGAGCTAAAGCCAAGCTGAATTGAACGCTGACAGATATCAGGGCTTGTTCCATGGTCTTGATGCATTACCACTGGAATATGTGGCCATTCTTCAATTGCAGCCAAAATAAGATGGCGTAAGAATGGAGCGCCTGCATATTTGCGAGCTCCAGCTGATGCTTGAACAATTACAGGTGAATTGGTTGCATCCGCGGCAAGCATAATTGCACGCATTTGTTCTAAGTTATTTACGTTAAATGCTGGTACGCCGTAGTTATGTTCAGCAGCGTGATCCAAGAGCTGGCGCATTGAAATGAGTGCCATAATATCCTCCCAGGTAGTGCGGCTTATTCTACCCTGTCATTTATTTCAATTCAGCAACAAATCACAGTATTTCAAAAAAAATCCCCGCATTTGCAGGGATTTTTTAACAAAAAACAACAAATTAATGTGTTTCTGAAGCAGCAGCCTCACTTGGTGCACTACCTTCAACCACATCTGTATTTTTTTCATCTAGAACTGGCTTATCAATCGCATCAATTGCTGCTTGTTGCTCAGGCGTTACTTTTTCAGAAACAGCAGTAGAAGCTGCCGATTCTTGTCCAGCTTGAGATGCGTCATCTTTCTTCGCACAAGCAGTCAACATCATCGGTACAATTAACACAGCAGCAAATGTAAGCTTTAAATTCATCACTATTGTCCACAGTTGGTGATTTAATGCTCAACATTTTATTGCAGATATATGACAGTTTAATGACTTATCAATGAAAAAGGGAGTGGCTACCCAATCCCTTCTTATTTCTATACAACAATATTAAGCACGTTCAAGTAAAACAGCCACTGCAGGCAATGTCTTTCCTTCAACAAACTCAAGGAACGCACCACCACCTGTAGAAATATAACCAATTTGATCAGCTACATTATATTTATCAATTGCAGCTAATGTATCTCCGCCACCAGCAATAGAGAACCCTTCAGATTGAGCAACAGCAAGAGAAAGCGCTTTAGTACCTTCACCAAATTGATCTACTTCAAATACACCCACTGGGCCATTCCAAAGAATCGTTTTTGATGTTGTTAAAATATTAGCAAATGCTTTAGCAGTTTCAGGACCAACATCTAAAATCATGTCATTTGCAGTCACATCTTCTACTTTCTTCACAACAGCTTGAGCTGCTGCTAAAGAACCTAAGAAATCTTCAAAATTAATTTGCGATGCATCAGCAACCACAACATCTGTAGGAAGTGGAACACTTACTTTAGCGGCAATTTGTTTAGCAGTTTCAACCAAGTCAGCTTCATATAATGATTTACCAACATTGAAACCAGCAGCTGCTAAGAATGTATTTGCAATACCACCACCAACGATCAGTTGATCACAGATACTAGAAAGTGAGTTTAAAACATCGAGTTTAGTTGAAACTTTAGAACCAGCAACAATTGCAACCATTGGTTTTTCTGGAGTTTGCATTGCACGGCCTAGAGCATCCAACTCAGCAGCCAACAAAGGACCAGCAGCAGCAACTGGCGCAAAACGAGCTACACCTTCAGTAGATGCTTCTGCACGATGAGCAGTACCAAATGCATCCATAACAAATACGTCACATAATGCAGCATATTTTTGAGCTAGCTCTGGATTATTTTTCTTTTCACCATGGTTAAAGCGTACATTTTCAAGCAATACAACTTGACCAGCTTCAACTTCAACGCCTTCTAGATAATCTGTTAATAATTTAACTTCTTGACCCAATACTTCTGTTAAATAAGCAGCGACTGGTGCAAGTGATTGTTCTGGCTTTGGTTCACCTTCAACAGGACGACCTAGATGTGAACATACCATCACTGCTGCGCCTTTATCTAAAGCAGCTTTAATAGTTGGTAATGCTGCACGTAAGCGAGCATCGCTAGTAATCACACCATTTTTGACAGGAACGTTTAAATCTTCACGAATAAGGACACGTTTGCCTGTTAAGTTAAGGTCAGTCATACGCTGAAAATTCATGTAAAGCTCTCTTTATGATTTTAAAAACGCGCCAATTTTAAATGATTACATCAAAAAAGGTTAGTTTTTTTGCATAAAAGCTGTAGAAAGCCCCAGTTTTGATTATGATAGAGGTAGTTATTTGATATTTCACCCATTATGTCTATTCATCCAGATCCACAAATCAATCGCTTAAATGTTTTAGGGGAACCTTTAGCAAGTTGTTGCTTTGACCCTATTACAGGCTATTTTAGAAATGGTTTCTGCCACACAGCAGTAACAGACCTTGGTCAGCACACTGTCTGTGCACAAATGACTTCTGATTTCTTAAATTTTTCTCAAAAAATTGGCAATGATCTCATCACGCCTTTACCAGAAGTAGGTTTCCCGGGTCTAAAACCGGGTGATTTCTGGTGTATCTGCGTAACGCGTTGGGTAGAGGCTTATCAAGCTGGCGAAGCCCCTCCTATTAAAATACATGCATGTCACCAAGCTGTATTAAGCTATGTACCTTTAGAAGTACTAATGGAATTTGCAGTGTAATGGTTCAGCCACAAATTATTTTGGCATCAAGCAGTCAAACGCGTAAAGCCTTAATGGATCGCTTAGGGATTAATTATATCTGTGTTAGTCCTGATATTGATGAGAGCCCTCGCAATGAAACCCATGCCGATGAACTTGCGAAAAGACTCGCCTTCACAAAAGCCCAAGTGATTGCTAAACAGAATCCATCAGCAATCGTTATTGGTTCAGATCAAGTCGCGTGGCGAGAACATGCCCCGCATGACTTTATTGGCAAACCGATGACTATTGAAAATGCTAAATCACAACTAGCAGATAATTCTGGTCGAACTGTTTTTTTTAGTACAGCTCTTAGCGTGCAATGGCTCGATAGAAACTTTGAACAAACACTCGTTGAACATTATCAAGTTAAATTTCGAAACCTGAATCAAGCTGAAATTGAACGATACGTTTTATTAGATCAGCCACTACATTGCGCTGGTAGCTTTAAGTGTGAAAGTTTAGGGATCAGCTTGTTTGAAAAAATGATAGGCCAAGACCAAACAACACTTATGGGTCTTCCTATGATTCAACTTTGCCATATTTTAAGGCAGCTTGAGCTACAAATTCCTTAATTTTAAATGTTTTACAAATAGGTTATTTCCATGACAGAACCTTTAACAGTTTTAGGCGGTATTACTGCCGAACAATTCTTAGCAGAATATTGGCAGAAAAAACCTTTGTTGGTACGTAACGGATTGCCAGAGATTGTAGGTCTTTTAGAACCCCAAGATGTGCAAGAACTTGCTTTAGAAGAACATGCAAGTGCCCGACTCATTCGCCAAAAAGATAGAAATCCAAATGAATGGCATGTAAAGTCTTCACCCTTAACCAAAGGTGACTTTCAAAAGCTACCAAAATTATGGACTCTTTTAGTACAAGCAGTAGATCACTACTCTTTTGATCTTTCTGAACTGTGGAAAAAATTTCCTTTTATTCCTCAATGGCGCCGCGACGATATTATGGTGTCTTATGCACCTAAGGGTGGTTCAGTTGGGAAACATTTCGATTTCTATGATGTGTTTTTAGTTCAAGGTCATGGACACCGTCGCTGGCAGCTAGGACAAATGTGCGATGTAAATACTGCATTTGTACCCAATCAACCATTAAAACTTTTGCCAGAAATAGATGTGCAATTTGATGAAGTTTTAGCACCAGGTGATTTACTCTATGTTCCACCTGGAATGGCACATTACGGGGTTGCTGAAGATGATTGTTTAACGTTCTCATTTGGCTTTCGCATGCCAAACGTTGCAGGAATGATGGAACGTATTAGTGATCAATTTTCAGCTAATACTTTATTGCAAAACCCTGTTATAGATATCGCACGCAAACAAATAAGCCAAATTGGCGAAATGAATGCAACTGAACTGAGCTACCTCAAAGATTTAGTTTTAGCTCAGTTACAAGATTCTTCGGCACTTGATGCAGCAATCATATCGTACATGAGTGAACCTAAATATCCTGATAATATTCCAGAACCTGATGAGATTGAAGCTGATGATCTTAAGGAGATTTTACACGAGGGTTATGAAGTTCTATTAGAGCCAGCCTCTCGCTTACTCTACACAGAAAATAATGGAGTTCTAAGCTTCTGGGGAAACGGCGAAGCTTTATGTATAGCTGAAACTTTCGCACCAAAATTAAGAGCTATCGCTAATGGGGAAAGTCTAGCTTTCGATAGCGAATTTAATGAACTTGAAATCCTTGAGAATGTTGCTTACTTACTCAATGAATCTATTTTGATGCTTTTACCTCCTTCAGAATAGGAAGCTTTACCGAAAAATGGACTTTTTATGGAAATGAAAAGTCCATTTTTCTAAATAGATTATTAGTCAATATTGCTTTAAGATTCTAAATAAACTTATGGTAAAAATAATTAACTTCAAGAAGTTTGAAATATAATTTAGAAAATTTAAAAGCTAAATTATTTAAAAATATATTCTAGAAATTATTTCCTCTTTCCTTAAAAAGTAAAACTTCAGCGTTTAAAAAAATAATATCTTTTTTCTATCAATAACAAACAATACCTTGTAAAATTAAGTCATCTAGATTCTCATTGATAAAGATCACCATTCAAGCTAATAGCAATTCATTTGTGAGAGGCTAAAATATGTCGAAAAAAGATGACATTATTAACACCGCATTAAGACTTTTTAACTCGTATAGCTATAATTCTATAGGTGTAGATCGCATCATTAATGAATCTGGCGTTGCAAAAATGACTTTTTATAAGCATTTCCCGTCAAAAGAAAAATTAATTGAAGAGTGTCTACTTCTACGTAATACGCTTTTACAAAACTCTCTTACCGCAGCCTTATCAAAACATGATGAGTTAGACCCTCTTGCAAGAATTAAAGCAGTTTTTTTATGGTATTCCGACTGGTTTAATAGCGAAGATTTTAATGGCTGTATGTTTCAAAAGGCTTTGGAAGAGGTTTTAAAACAATACCCTTCAACACATCAACCAGCAACATTATATAAAGCCTGGTTAACTCAACTCATGCAAAATTTGCTTAATCAGTATGATGTAAAAGAACCAGTTCCCCTATCCTTGTTATTAGTTAATATTTTGGAAGGCATGACCATACAAGCTCAAGTTGAACATGGATCAATAAAGATTAATGATTACTGGACTCGAGTAGAAAAGTTAATCGACTTTGAAAGAGCTGCATAAAAATAAAGCGTGATATTCTTCTTCTTATATTTAATGATTCTTCTTGTGTATCACGCTGCGTCTGAAAGTCATTTTGGTTCAAATTTAGACGTTTTTTTCGACCTTACTAAACCAAAATATACAGACCTGTCTGTACAAAACAGATTATATATTTAAAAAATAAAAACTCAAACATTTTTTATGATTTGCTTAAAGATAAATTAGATTTAACTATTTATTGGAACTGAATTTGAATTATTTTAGGTTGACTTCGGTTCACTTATACTTAACAATTACACTTATAACACAAAGCAACACTTTAGACACAAAATAACTACAAATAGTTGTTTTTAATTAGAAAGACTACTTATTTATCAATTCCTCTTATATTGCTTTTCAACAAAAACAATTGGATTGATTAGTTTTGCTACATTCATTTTCGTAAGATCAATCTATACTATGCCCGCTATATTGATATAGGTATAAAGTATGAAAGATGGACTCCAAATTGAAGAAATGAAAAATGCGGCTGATTCAGTCGTTGGAATTCTTAAATCTTTGGCTAATACAGATCGTTTATTAATTTTATGTCACTTAGCTTATGAGGAGTTAAATGTTTCTCAGATTGAAGAGAAGACCCAAATTACCCAGCCCACTCTTTCACAACAACTTATGATGCTACGCAAAAGTGATGTTGTATCAACCCGTCGTGATGGTAAGCAAATTTTTTATTCAATTAAGGATGACAATATGCATTCAATTTTAAATACGCTTCATCAACTGTACTGTGCAAGTAAATAATATTTTTTAAATTATAAATTTATAATAATAGTAGTAACTTCCTGAAATATGCGATTTTTCAGCTTGAAAGCTTAGAGTCCAATCCAAGCACAAAGTTTTGAAAATTCGCGTAGCTTTTCTAAAAAGCTCAACCATATTTAACTTTTTGCCACTCTATTTTCTTTAGCCTATTCCATGCTTTCACAGCTTTTTGATATACCTAGTTTTTTTAATGAGCAATTAACAAGCAAAACCACGAACTACAAAATTAAAATTATCAAATTAAGGCCAATAAAAACAAATATTTAATATTACCATTAATTATAAATACTTATAGGTGCTATAAAAAAGCTTAAGATTCACATCACTTAAGTATAAAATACTCCGCTTGTTCAACCTTTAGCCATGATTAGGTTAATAAGGCCTTTATATGCTTGCATTCTTTTCTCGATTAAGCTTAGTCACTAAGATTATTATCGCCATTATTCTAGGGATAGGCGTTGCATTACTATTTCCGAACGTTACGCCTTACTTAAGTTTATTTGGTGAGCTTTTCATTAAAGCCTTAAAGTCGGTTGCCCCTATTTTAGTTTTTGTATTGGTGCTTTCTTCTATTGCCAACTTCCAAGTAGGTCATAGCGCCAATTTACGCCCAATTATGATTCTATATGTGGCAGGTATGTTGCTTGCAGCTTTCACAGCTGTGATTGTCAGTCTTTCTTTTCCAAGCACATTATTCCTCAATACAGTTTCACATAATGATTTACAAGCGCCTGGTAGTCTCGCAGATATATTAAAAAACTTGCTCTTAAGCTTTATTGCGAACCCTGTTCAAGCAATTAGTGAAGCTAACTTTATTGGTATTTTAGCTTGGGCAATTGGCCTAGGTTTAGCTATGCGCCATAGCTCAGATACCACAAAACAAGTGATGCAGGATGTATCACATGCTGTAAGCGCTATTATTCATAAAGTAATTGCTTTTGCACCAGTCGGTATTTTCGGATTAGTTGCTGTGACTTTTGCCGATGCTGGTCTTGCAACACTTGAAAGCTATGCACAATTATTAGTGGTATTGTTAGGTACCATGTTCTTTGTTGCTTTAGTTATTAACCCTATTCTTGTTGCCCTTACTATACGTGGAAATCCATACCCTCTCGTATTTAAGTGTCTAAAAGAAAGTGGTATTACAGCTTTCTTTACTCGAAGCTCAGCAGCAAACATTCCAGTTAACTTAGATTTGGCAGAGCGTTTAGGTGTTAACCCATCTACAGCTAGTGTATCTATTCCTTTAGGTGCAACAGTAAATATGGCAGGTGCAGCAGTCACGATTACTGTACTTACATTAGCTACTGTACATACGCTTGGCATTCATGTTGATTTTGCGACAATGGTTATTTTATCAGTTGTTGCTACTGTTTCAGCTTGTGGTGCTTCTGGTGTTGCAGGTGGTTCTCTACTTCTGATTCCAGTAGCTTGTAGTCTATTTGGTATTTCAACAGAAATTGCTATGCAAGTTGTAGCTGTTGGTATGATTATCAGTGTATTGCAAGACTCTACAGAAACAGCCCTTAACTCTTCTACAGATGTTTTATTTACCGCAGCTGTAGATATCCGCTCTAAGCAAGCTTCATAAACGAAATGCCACTTCAGCGCCTACCAAACTGGTTCCAACTTGGAGCCTTTTTACTGGCATTTAATGCTGGAATGATTAATGTATTAGGGTTAATTACCCTTTTACATCAATCGATCTCACATATGACTGGCAACGTTAGTATGCTAGCGATGAGTTTGGTAGAGTGGCAACCAGAACATATTATTTTTTTGCTTCTGGTGATTATTTGTTATGTTTGCGGTTCATTTTATAGTGGTTTTATTTTAGGCAGCAGTCATTTTCGACTAGATCGTCGTTACGGTTTACCTTTGAGCCTGGTAGCCTTCTTTATTTTTCTTTGCTGGCTATTACTTCCTTATTTTCCACGCTATGGATTATTATGGGCATGTACAGCAATGGGTTTACAAAATGCGATGGTAAGCCACTATAAAGGAACGATCATCCGCACTACCCATCTATCTGGTGTATTGACAGATATTGGTTTAGCGCTTGGATATAAAGCCAGAGGCTTAATTGTAGAAAAACGTCGTATTGTTTTACATTTACTTATTTTTGCTGGCTTTCTATTGGGTGGAATTCTTTCCGCTGTAGTACATCCATATTTGAAACTACAATCATTTTTATTGCCGGCAATTTTAAGCTTAGCCTTAAGTATCTCTTACTGGGTAGTTTATCTTTATAGCACTTCAACTTCACATAAGGATTAAGACATGGTTAAAAATGCCTTACAAGCACAGCTACTCAAAGCTGGTTTAGTTGATAATAAAAAAGCAAAAAAATTAACTAAACAAGCTCATCACGAACAACGTCTTGGACTCAGTGATGAGGCTGAAATCAAAGCGAATATTGAAAAAGCTCAACAAGAAAAATTAGCTAAAGATCAGGCTTTAAATTTAGAAAAACAGAAACAGCTTGAAGAAAAAGCACTTAAAGCATCAATCATTCAGATGATTAAACAACATAAAATTACTGATTTTGCTGGTGATGTGGCTTATCAGTTTATTGATGAAAATAAAATCAAAAAAGTTTATTTATCTCAGCAAGTTTATAACGCACTTGTTGCTGGCAGTTTAGTCATTGCTAAAGATCAAGATCAGTACGCCTATCTTCCAAAAGCGTTAGCTGAAAAAATTGATCAAAAAATGCAAGGTTTCATTTTAATTAATAATGCTGAGAAAAATGAACAGGCCACCGATGAAGAAGATCCATATGCAGCATATGTTATTCCAGATGACTTAATGTGGTAATACCATAATTTGGCCTTTATGATACAAATCTAAAGGCCTTTCTAATATGTATAGCTGTAATAATTTAATAAATGTTCAAAATACGAAGAAAAAATACTTAAAGAATAAATTCGTTCACCCTTTATCTATTAATCTCGATATAATGAATAATATTTTAGTCCTCGCGACGTTCTGAAGATTTCTTCAGGTCTCCAATTTTTGCGTCATCTATTAATTAAAGACGTACAACATAATCAGTTCATGTGTATTTGCACATACTCACAAGATCGAAACCCTAAGTGATATTGATCTAACTGACTTTTTACAAATTAAATTGCAAGATTTAATTAAGTGGCTTTTGTCTCAAAGGTAGTAATTCATGCTGAAGTGGTTTGAAAAACTTGTAGATCCCTACCCAACTAAAGGTTTGGATGAACCTTTACCGACTCGTTTTTTCCCATTTGTTTGGCAAGCTACAGAAGGCGTACGCCCTTATTTATTTTTACTTATTCTTTTTACAGCAGGTGCTGCAAGCTTTGAAGCCTTACTTTTTTCAAAGATTGGACAACTCGTAGATTGGTTAAGTAAAAGTCATCCTGAAAGCTTTTTAAGTCAGCATGCTAATGATTTACTAATTTTGATTGGTGTTTTATTTACTAATATCTTTTTTGTAAATATACAATCTATTATCAAACATCAGATTTTATATAGTACCTTCCCAATGCGTTTGCGCTGGCGCTTCCATAATCTTTTATTGAAGCAAAGCTTAGACTTTTTCCATAACGACTTTGCAGGACGACTTTCTGCCAAAGTTATGCAAACAGCATTAGCAATCCGTGAGTTCTGGATTATTTTGGGTGACATGTTGGCCTACGTCAGCATTTACTTTATTACGGTCAGTATTGTTCTTGGGGCAATTTCGCCAATCCTGCTTATTCCTCTTTTAGTTTGGTTAAGTCTATTTTTATTAAGCGCATGGTTCTTTATCCCCCGCTTAAGTAAAGTTTCTCAGCAACAAGCCGATGCTAGAGCGATCATGACTGGCCGCGTAACAGATGCGTACACTAACATTCAAACTGTAAAATTATTTGCTCACGCTGGTCGTGAAAGCCAATACGCAAAAGCATCAATGAAAGAGTTTATGACTACAGTCTATGCTCAAATGCGTTTAGGCACCCTCTTTGAAGTCAGCATTAATATGTTGTCTGCTGTTTTGTTTGTAGGTGTAATTGGTACCTCTGTTTGGTTATGGACTCAAGGTTTAGCGGCCTTAGGTGTAATCGCAGCAACGACGGCAATGATTTTAAAACTTAATAGTATGGCTGAATTCATGATGTGGCATATGTCAGCCTTATTTGAAAATGTTGGAACCATTCAAGATGGTATGCAAACATTAGGTAAAAAAATCAATATTCAAGACAAACCGGATGCAAAATCACTGAACGTCACCAAAGGCGAGATTGTATTTAAGGATGTAAGCTTTGCTTATAATAATAAAAATGTAATTGATCACTTCAACTTACATATTAAAGCAGGCGAAAAAATAGGTATTGTTGGACGTTCTGGCGCAGGAAAGTCGACGCTGATTCAGTTACTTTTACATTTTTACCATCTTAAGCAAGGTGCTATTTTAATTGATGGCCAAAACATCGAAGATGTAACTCAAGATAGTCTAAGAGCTAATATTGCTTTAGTTACTCAAGATACGTCTTTATTGCATCGCTCAGTTGCAGAAAATATTAAATATGGCCGCCCAGATGCGTCTGATGCGGACATGGAAAATGCTGTAAATAAAGCCAAAGCTGCTGAATTTATTCCACAATTAGTTGATTTAAAAGGACGTAGTGGTTATAACGCTCAGGTAGGTGAACGTGGTGTCAAACTTTCTGGTGGGCAAAGACAGCGTATTGCTATTGCACGAGTATTCTTAAAAGATGCTCCTATTCTTATTTTAGATGAAGCAACAAGTGCATTAGATTCGGAAGTTGAAGCAGCGATCCAGGCAAGTTTAAATGACCTGATGGTTGATAAAACCGTTATTGCAATTGCTCACCGTTTATCTACTATTGCACAAATGGACCGTTTAATCGTTCTTGATGAAGGTCGAATTGCTGAACAAGGAACTCATGAAGAGTTAATTGCGCAAGATGGTATATACGCACAATTATGGAAACGTCAAACAGGTGGTTTCTTAATTGAGCAAAAAGTATTACAGGGTCAAGATTAATGCTTTATTTAGAAGATTTGAAAATTGGTGATCGTTTCATTAGCCGTGAATATGAAATTACCTTAGATGAAATCAAAAAATTCGCAAGCTCGTATGACCCTCAACCCTTCCATATAGATGAAGAACAAGCTAAGCACGATCCAATTTTTCAGGGGATCGCTGCTAGTGGTTGGCATACTTCTGCAATTACTATGCGATTATGGACAGAATGTATGCCGATTCACGGTGGCTTAATCGGTTCGGAATCAAGTTTACGGTGGCCACGCCCTACTCGACCGGGTGATAAAATTCATGTTGAAGCTGAAATTTCAGCAATCACACCATCCAAAACAAAATTAGATCGTGGTATTGTAAGTTACGTTACGCAAGCCTTAAATCAAAATGGTGACGTATTACTTATTTCAACAACAAAAATTGTTGTCTTTAAAAAGAATGTTTAAAACATGGTTGATATGATTGTCTAACAGTTTTTATAAACTCAGATTATATTTCATGACAAGATGCGTAAGAAATGCATATGACAAATTGATGAGAGCAATGGAACGCATATGAAAATTACCTCAGCTCGTCAAGATCAAGGTATTCCAGGAGTCTATGGCTTATTGCTATTAGATGTTGTTTCGCGTTGGGGATACAACGATGAAACATTATTTGCTCCATTTAATCTTACTAGTGAGCAACTCGCCGATCCTGATTATCGTATTTCTACACCTGTAGCAAATGAACTGGTTAAACACGCGCTTAATTTAACTGGTGAAACTACGTTGGGTTACCATCTTGGTACTCAAATGCGTATTTCGATTCATGGCTTCATTGGCTATGCAATTATGACAGCCAAGGATATTACAGAAGCAATTGCTCTTGCAGCACGCTTTATTCAATTACGTTTACCCTTTTTACAATTATATTTTTCAACGTTTGGCCCCAAAGCGACCTTACAATTGCAATGTGATATCGAACTTGAGCCTTTACGTACAGAAATCGTTTTAGGTTTGACCATTGGTATTATGAGCATGGCCAAAGCGATTACGGGGATTGAAGACTTAGCCGGCGATGTAGATTTAGATTTTCCTGAACCTGAAGGTTTTGAAAAATATAGAAATAAATTAAGCAGTACAATTCGGTTTAATCAACCACATTTGATCTCAAGTTTTGATAAAAAATACTTAGGACTTAAGTTAATCAATTCAGATCCAATCGCCAGTCAAGTTGCCATTAATCAATGTGAAGCTGAACTTTCTGCTTTAGGTGAACGCCGTCGTTTAGCAATGCGTGTTCGTGATATTTTAAGTAATTCTGAACAACATTATTTAAGCATCGAAAATGTAGCTGAATGTCTACATATGTCAGATCGGACACTCAAACGTCAATTAGCAGCGGAAGGAACATCATTTTCCACGTTAGTTGATGAAGTACGCTATCGACATGCAACATCTTTACTTTCACGTACAGATTATAGTCTTGAACAAATTGCAGATGAACTTGGCTATTCGGACGTTGCAAATTTTAGCCGTGCTTTTAAACGCTGGAGTGGTCGCAGTCCGAGCAACTGGCGTAAAGACCCATACTTATAATGTTAAAAACTATTGGACACAAGCTTAAGGAGTTATCATGAATCATCCTTCGGAACTGAAGTATGCACGTACACATGAGTGGGTAAAGATTGAGGGTGATCTTGTTATTACAGGGATTACCGATCATGCACAAGATGAACTTGGCGATTTGGTATACGTTGAAACTCCGGAAGTTGGGAGTCAAGTTACCGCTGGTGAACAAGCTGGTGTAGTAGAGTCAGTAAAAACAGCATCTGATATTCACGCCCCTGTATCAGGTACAGTAGTAGAGGTGAATACTGATCTTGAAGATGATCCAGACTTTGTAAATGAAGATCCATATGGTAAAGGCTGGATTTATAAAATTAAACCAGACAACATTGCAGATGTTGAAAAACTTTTAACAAATTCAGAATATGAAGCTGGCTTATAAAAGATAGGCATTGCTTTCAATATTTGATAAAAACCAGTTTAGTCTTAAACTGGTTTTTCTTTATCTATTTAAAATTAGTGGTATGAATAGGTGACTTCTATGACAAAACTTGTTGTATTTTCAGGCGCAGGTATGAGTGCTGAAAGTGGAATTAGCACTTTTCGTGACAGCAATGGCTTATGGGAAAATTACGACATCCAACTAGTTGCCACACCTGAAGCATGGCAAAAGAACCCTGCTTTAGTTCAACGCTTTTATAATGAGCGACGTAAAAATATTTTAGAGGCTGAACCTAACGAAGCGCATCAATATATTGCCAAACTACAAGACTACTTTGACGTACAAGTGATTACTCAAAATATTGATGATTTACATGAACGGGCTGGAAGTTCTAACGTTTTACATTTGCATGGAAATATTCGTTTAGCGAAAAGCTCTGGCCCGAATGCACAATTTACAACACAGTTTTACCATATTAATGGTTGGAAGCTAGATTTAGAACAAGACTTTTGCCCAGATGGCTATCCGTTGCGTCCACATGTTGTCTGGTTTGGTGAAGCTGTACCTGCCTATGAAGAAGCAATTCAATTAGTACAGAGTGCAGATATTTTTATTGTGATCGGCTCGACATTAAGCGTATATCCAGTTGCAGCTTTAGTTCATGAAATTTCAAATCAATGTAAAGCCTACTATATAGACCCAAATGCAGATTATTTGCGTGTTCCCAAGCAATATGAATTATTAAAGATGTCAGCGACTCAAGGAATGCGTGAACTTTTTGAAAATTTAGTCAAATAAGTGTCATTTTTAATACTTAAAAAATTTAGTTTGAATAAAAATTATTATTAATTGATTAATTTTTTGCCAATTTCACGCACTTTATTTTGAGTTTCTATAGAAAAATTTCGATCAATTGCTTATTTATAATTCAATATAAGTTCAATTAATTTCTAAAATATCACTTTTTCTCAAAAAAAAATTTAAAAACAAACATTATAAGTTTATAATTTATTGATTATTATCATAATTTTTAATTCATAGAATCTATATTTATCACTTACACAAATACACAAAACTATAATAAAAAAATAACAGAGCAAAAAAAATCTTTTGTGGTTGAATCTCAACCTCTTGAATGCCGTACAAGAAAACAGCGACCTGGATTAGGTTACAATCACGGATTATGGATATAAGGACACACATCCATTATGAGCTATTTTGATCCCACCCTCATCATGTTTATGGTGTACATCGTAGCAATGGTACTCATTGGCTTATTTGCCTACCGTGCTACAAGCGACTTCTCAGATTATATTCTCGGTGGTCGTAGTTTAGGCAGTTTCGTAACTGCATTATCCGCAGGCGCATCAGACATGAGTGGCTGGCTACTCATGGGCTTACCAGGCGCGATTTATCTTTCTGGTTTATCTGAAGCTTGGATTGCAATTGGTCTTATTATCGGTGCTTGGCTTAACTGGCTACTGGTTGCTGGTCGATTACGCGTTCATACTGAAGTTCAAAATAATGCACTGACTTTGCCAGATTATTTTACAAGCCGTTTTGATGATCAGAAAAAAGTACTTCGTATTTTTTCTGCCGTTATCATCTTGGTTTTCTTTGCAATTTACTGTGCTTCTGGCATGGTAGCAGGCGCCCGTCTATTTGAAAATTTATTCGGGATGTCTTACAACACAGCTATTTGGCTCAGTGCTATCGCGACTATCAGTTATGTTTGTATTGGTGGATTCTTAGCAATTAGCTGGACCGATACGTTCCAAGCTGGCTTAATGATTTTTGCTCTGTTGTTAACACCAATTGTGACTTACCTTGCAATTGGCGATACGACTCATTTCGTTACGCTCATTGAAACTGCTCGTCCGCATGCGTTTAACATCATCTCAGATTTAAGTGTTGTGGCGGTTCTCTCCTCCATGGCATGGGGCTTAGGTTACTTTGGCCAGCCACATATTCTTGTGCGTTTCATGGCTGCTGACTCTGTAAAATCAATTCCTGCTGCTCGTCGTATCGGCATGACTTGGATGATCTTGTGTTTAGTTGGTGCTGTCGGCGCTGGTTTCTTCGGTATTGCATACTTCCAGCAACATCCTGAATTAGCAGCAGTTGTAAGCAAAAACCCTGAAACTGTATTTATGGAATTGACTAAAATCTTATTCAATCCATGGATTGTAGGTATCATTCTGGCTGCGATTTTAGCTGCTGTGATGAGTACATTGAGCTGTCAGCTATTGGTATGTTCGAGTGCATTAACAGAAGATTTATACAAAGGCTTCATTCGTAAAAACGCTTCTCAGAAAGAACTTGTATGGGTTGGGCGTGTTATGGTTCTTGCCATTGCTCTTCTCGCAATTTTTCTTGCAGGCAACCCTGATAGCAAGGTTCTTGGTCTTGTTGCTTATGCATGGGCTGGTTTTGGTGCTGCATTTGGTCCGCTTATCATCTTGTCGCTATTCTGGAAGCGTATGAATTTACAAGGTGCTTTAGCGGGTATGATCGTTGGTGCAGTTGTGGTCATTGGCTGGAAAAACCTTTTCGCAGACACAGGTGTTTACGAGATTATTCCAGGCTTTATCCTTGCATTTATCAGTATCATTGTAGTGAGTCTTTTAACTAAAGCGCCAAATACAACAGTAACTGGACGCTTCGAAAAAGCAGATGAACTCTACAAAGAAAGCGTATAATTTAATGAAATAGATCAAGGGGCTTCGGCCCCTTTATTTATTTTTGGTTTTAATTTTAATTTTTGAAGTATCTTTTACAACTTGCATGACTGGATAACTACGAGTCTCTTTTACCCCCGGCAATTGCCACAGCACCTGCCCTGCAATACGTCTAAATTCTTCCATACTGCCACTTCGTAATTTAATTAAAAAATCAAAGCCACCGCTCACCATATGACATTCAACAATTTCTGGATAGTGAACCACAGCATCAATAAACTCATCTAAAACATTAGGTGTGGTTTTATCTAGTAATACTTCAACGAACACCAAAAAATTTGCGTTTAACTTAACCGGATTTAATTTAGCTTCATATCCTAAGATGAATTCATCTTTCGTTAATTTTTGAACTCGGGCCATCACTGCTGTTGGTGACAAGTTAACAAGTTCCGCCAATTTACTATTAGAAATTCGCCCATCTGTTTGAAGAATATCCAAAATTTTTAAATCAGTGCGGTCAAGGCTTAAAATTGGGCTATTCATCTGAATTTTCCTCTAAAAAATGGGCTAAATATAGTGAGTTATTCGGTGTTTCTTCTGTAATGATAAATTATCTAAACCTCTCTACTCAAGATGAGTTTACGAGAGCTGGTTGGCGGAAACAGATATGAACACAATGGATACTTTTCATCAAATGGATAAATCTCACCAAGGCTATATCACCGAATTCAACGATAAAAGTGAGTTTGAACAACGCATCAATACAGCTTGGCGACGTGCTGAACCAGAAGCTGTAGAAGAGCTATTACAAGCTGCCGCGGTATCTGATGATTTAGATCATAAAATTTATGATCTTGCTTTTAATCTTGCCAATAATTTACGTGAACGTAAGACCTCTTCGGGTAAAGCAGGTATTGTTCAAGGGTTATTACAAGAATTCTCTCTTTCTTCACAAGAAGGCGTGGCGCTCATGTGTCTTGCCGAAGCTTTACTTCGTATTCCAGACTCAGCAACACGTGATTTGCTTATTCGAGATAAAATCAATCAAGGTAACTGGAAAGAACACGTTGGCCAAAGCAGCTTAATGTTTGTAAATGCTGCAGCATGGGGTCTCATGTTAACTGGTAAGCTGATGGAAACCCCTAAGCAAACTAGTCTTTCAAGTGTACTTACTGGTCTTTTAGCACGTAGTGGTCGTGGTATTATTCGTAAAGCTGTTGACGTCGCAATGCGTATGATGGGTGAACAGTTTGTGACTGGTGAAACCATTGAAGAAGCTGTAGACCACGCCAAAGTACTCGAAGACAAAGGGTTCCGCTATTCTTATGACATGTTGGGTGAAGCAGCTTTAACCGAACATGATGCTGAACGCTACTTTAACGATTACACACAAGCCATTCATGCAATTGGTAAAGCATCTAATGGTAAAGGCGTTTATGATGGCCCAGGTATTTCAATTAAGCTTTCTGCTTTACATCCTCGCTATCAACGTGCGCAAATTGAACGTGTTCACAAAGAACTCTACGGTAAAGTATTTGAACTCGCTCTTTTGGCTAAAAAATACAATATTGGTTTAAATATTGATGCAGAGGAATCAGAGCGTTTAGAAATTTCTCTTGAATTACTTGAACGTCTTTGCTTCGAGCCGGAACTTGCGAACTGGAAAGGCATTGGTTTCGTAATTCAAGCTTATCAAAAACGCTGTTTCTTCGTGGTTGATTATATTATTGACCTTGCTAAACGCAGCCAAAAGCGTCTCATGATCCGTCTTGTAAAAGGCGCATATTGGGACAGCGAAATTAAAAAAGCGCAAATCGAAGGTATGGATGACTACCCTGTCTTCACTCGTAAAGTACATACCGATTTATCTTATATCGCTTGTGCTAAAAAATTACTTGCAGCACCTGAGTTCATCTATCCGCAATTTGCCACTCATAATGCCCAAACATTGGCAACGATCTATCATTTAGCTGATCCAAGCAAATATTATGCTGGTCAATATGAATTCCAATGCTTACATGGCATGGGCGAACCGCTTTATGAACAAGTTGTTGGTCCACGTGAGCAAAATAAATTAGGCATACCATGCCGTATTTATGCTCCCGTTGGTAACCATGAAACGTTGTTAGCTTATTTAGTTCGTCGTTTACTTGAAAATGGCGCGAATACTTCATTCGTTAACCGTATTGCCGATAAAACGCTTAAAGTTGAAGATCTTATCCAGTCTCCAATTTACGATCTTCGTCATGCAGCTAAGCTTGAAGGTTCAGTTGGCTTAAAACACCCATCTATTCCTCTACCTTTAGATATGTACGGAACGCTTCGTAAAAATTCTAAAGGTTATGACTTAGCAAATGACACCCCACTTGCAGCATTAGATAGCACAGCTCAAGAATTACGTAATCGTATTTGGCAAAGCCATCCATTATTGGCAAATAACGAGTCGTTAGAGCAAGGTCATTCTGTTGCAATTACAAACCCAGCACAAAATGATGAAATTGTTGGTTATGTGCAAGAAGCTGATCTTAAGCATGTTGAAATTGCGCTTAATGCAGCTGAACAAGCTCAATCAGAATGGTCAAATACACCTAAAGAACAGCGTGCTCAACACTTAAAACATGCAGCTGACCTAATGGAAAGTCGCATTCAAGAATTGATGGTTTTACTTTGCCGTGAAAGCGGGAAAACTTATGCCAATGCGATTGCAGAAGTTCGTGAAGCTGTAGATTTCCTACGTTATTACGCAACTCAAGTTGAGAATCTTCCTGCACATACAGATATTCAGCCTTTAGGTACTGTACTTTGTATTAGCCCATGGAACTTCCCTCTTGCAATTTTCTCTGGCCAAATTGCTGCAGCATTAGTCAGTGGTAACTGTGTTATTGCTAAACCTGCTGAACAAACCCCATTAATCGCAGCTCAAGCAGTTCAGATTTTATGGGAAGCTGGTATTCCACATGGTGCTGTACAGCTACTTCCTGGCCGCGGTGAAACAGTAGGTGCTCAGCTTAGCCAAGATAGCCGTATTGATGGCATCATGTTTACTGGTTCGACTGAAGTTGCAAAAATTTTACAGAAAACCGTTGCGAAACGTTTATCTGAGAATGGTCAATCTATTCCTCTTATTGCAGAGACTGGCGGTCAAAATGCAATGATTGTGGACTCATCAGCATTAACTGAACAAGTCGTACTCGATGTTGTAAGTTCTGCTTTTGATAGCGCGGGTCAACGTTGCTCTGCCTTACGTATTTTATGTGTGCAAGAAGATAGTGCTGCAACCGTAATTAAAATGCTTAAAGGTGCAATGCAGCAGTTGATCGTAGGTAACCCTGCGATTTTAAAAACTGACATTGGTCCTGTGATTGATGACGAAGCAAAACAGACGATTGATCAACATATCCAAAAAATGAAGTCGAAAGGCTATCCAGTACATCAGTTGATGTTTGGTGCAACAAGTCAGAATGAACTGGATAAAGGAACTTTTGTTGTACCAACAGCAATTGAACTCCCTAACCTTGATGATTTGCAGCGCGAAGTCTTTGGTCCAGTATTACACATCATTACCTATAAGTATGGCGAGCTTGAGCAGTTGATCTCACGTATTAATGCCAAAGGTTATGGTTTAACAATGGGTCTGCATACACGTATTGATGAAACCATCCAAACAGTCATTCAACATGCTGAAGTTGGTAACCTTTATATCAACCGTAATATTGTTGGTGCTGTCGTTGGTGTACAACCATTCGGTGGTGAAGGTTTATCTGGTACAGGCCCGAAAGCTGGTGGTCCGCTTTACATGTATCGCTTGATGCAGCAGTGTTCAAACAAAGTATTGGCAACACCATTTGCTATGAAGAATGAGCAAACTGCTTTTGAAGGCTTTAACCGTGAGGTTTATAAGAGCTTACAAAATTGGGCGAAACAGCATTTACCGCAAGCAAATCGTGATATCGAACCATTTGGTGTTGGTAAATTCTATGAGTTACAAGGCCCTACTGGGGAAAGTAACCAATATATTATTTTGCCACGTCATCGTGTTCTTTCTATTGCTGACACAGAACAGAATCAGTTGCATCAATTGCTCGCAATTTTTGCAGTAGGTAGCCAAGCAGCAGTAATGCCAAATAGCCCATTATTGGCAAAATACAAACAAACTTTGCCAAAAGATGTACTTGCAGCAATTACTACAGTTAAAAATATCACATCAGATGATTTTGATGCAGTTTTACATCATGGTAATCGCGAAGAGATCTTCTCATTACAGCAAGAGATTGCTACTCGTTCTGGTGCAATTGTCGGTATTACCCATGTTGAGCCGAATGAGAATATTCCACTTGAACGTTTAGTGATTGAACGTGCAATTAGTGTGAATACAGCTGCAGCTGGTGGTAACGCAAGCTTAATGACAATGACTGATTAATATATAACTTTCTAAAAAGCCCAAATCTCAGTATTTGGGCTTTTTTATTTAATAAAGTAATCTATTCTTAACTATATAAATTTTATCAATTTGAGATTCTAATAATGATCTTTTTAGAACCAGAACAATATCAACAAAGATGCGCTCAACTTTTTAATTCATATCACAAAGCTATTTGCGCCCTTCTACCATTTGCCAAAATTGAGCATATTGGTTCTTCCGCTATACCGAATGCAATTTCAAAAGGTGATTTAGATATTTATATTGAAGTTATACCTGAGCAATTTGAATTCGCAATAGAACAATTAAAAACACTTAACTTTATCGAAAAACAAAACACATTAAGAACACATGAGCTTTGTATGCTCGAATCACTCAACAATGATGATGTAGCTTTTCAAATTGTAGTCACGGATTCAATATTTACATTTTTCTTAACATTTAAAAATAAGCTTATAAGCTCACCCACCCTTGGTTAATGAATATAATGAATTAAAATTACAGTGTAGTCATTTAGACCCCCGATCAATATAGAACAATAAAATCAGATTTTATTAATCGTGTTTTAAATTAGCTGTAGTTTAGACACCTCCTTTCTCTTATGAATATCTGGTTAAAATTGGCTCCTGTAAGTTCAATTTTTTTGATACCATTCACTATTTGATTCTGTCTAAATTTTCTTTGTCTATGACCTCTTCTTATCGTCAACAACTTCAAGCTAAAATTGAACGTATTACTACTCAATTTTCTGAATTTACACCACCTACATTAGAAGTGTTTGAATCACCTGAACAACATTTCCGTATGCGTGCTGAATTTCGTATCTGGCATACAGAAAATGATATGTTCTATGCCATGTTTGAGCGTAACGATGACGACAAGCAAAAAACCGTTGTACGCATTGATGAGTTTCCAATTGCAGATCAAAGCATCAATGATTTAATGCCAAAACTTTTGGAAGAACTCAAAGCGGAACCCAAGCTTTCTAATCGTTTATTTGAAGCTGATTTCCTCGCAACACTTAGCGGAGAAATATTGGTTACCCTAATTTATCATCGTAAACTGGATCAAGAATGGGAACAAGCCGCTAAAGCGCTTGCCGATAAATTAGATATTAAGATTATGGGCCGTAGTCGTGGCCAGAAAATTGTTATTGGCGATGATTTCGTCATTGAAGAATTCGAACTTTTAAATCGTTCATTTAAATACAAGCAAATCGAAAGTAGCTTTACCCAACCTAATGCACAAGTTTGCAAAAAAATGCTGCAATGGGCATGTGATGCGGCAGAAGGATCAAAGAAACACTTATTAGAACTTTATTGTGGTAATGGTAATTTTACACTTCCACTCTCTTTAAAGTTCGAACGAGTATTGGCTACCGAGCTTGCAAAATCATCTGTTTATGCAGCTCAATGGAACATAGAACAAAACCAAATTGATAATATTCAAGTAGCACGTTTATCGGCTGAAGAGTTTACTCAGGCTTATCAAGGTGAACGAGAATTCCGTCGTCTACAAGAAGCAAATATTGATATTCACAGTTATGACTTTGATACGGTATTTGTAGATCCACCACGTGCAGGAATTGATGATGAGACTTTAAAACTTTTACAAGGTTTTGAACGTATTATCTACATTTCATGTAACCCTGACACGTTATATGAAAATTTAAAAACGCTCAGTCAAACTCATCGAGTGACTAAATTCGCCTTATTTGATCAGTTCCCTTATACGCATCATGTCGAGTCTGGTGTTTTACTTGAGAAGATTTAAACAAAATCTTTCATTGTAAAGTTTTAAATAAGGAGGCTACATACCTCCTTATTTTTTAACGTTTTATTAGTTAAGTATTTAAATTTTCAAAAAATATCAAGTCATCTATTCGTCATAATTTCGTTTAACTCAAGCATTCCCATCGAAAATTCTCGAGTTCAATTGGTGGATTTATCACTTATAGAGTCTTGTATTTTATTTTAAATTGGCTATATTTCGAGCTATGTTAGGTTGTATATGAAGGCTCTATGAGTTTTTGGCAAAAGCTGTTCTTGGCAGATCAACAGCATAACGAGCATAAAAACCAAACTGCTTGTGTTGAAAATGACTGCTCATGTAAAACTAATGAACAACTTCTAAGTGCACTTGCACAAGCAACAGATGAAGATGTCATTAAGGGAATTAAAAAAGTTCTTATTTCCCGTGGTTATAGCCGAAAAGAGTTAAATGAACTCACTCAAAAACCATCTATTCATTAATTAAAAAGCCAGTCTTGTACTGGCTTTTTTATATTTCACTTTAATGCACAACTGGACTCGCCTACCCAACCGACCATTGGTCCAATTTGAAATTGCTGATCATTCCGTCTGTTCTTTTGCAGATATAAACTAGAAATAGAACCATCGAGATATAAAGCTTGCTCTACTTTAAGGTTTCTTTGAAAAAACTCGGCAAAATTATAGAAATTCACCCTATTTTTCGATATTACAAAGTAAAGTTTATTATCTCGAATACCAACTCCATTACGAATTTTCTTTGATTGAGAGTCTGGTAAAAAAAGGGAATTTATCTTTCCATCAATAACTAACATTGGCCCAGATTGGGTTGCATAATCAACTTTCAAATTTTGTCGGCTATATTGTTGCGTAGTTAAAACAAAGGCCTGTTTTTTATTCCAAGCTAATACACCATTCGGCTGTAAAAAGAAATTTCCCAATCCTTTATGCTCATTTAAGGGTTGAATTATCTTAGCCTTTTCAACATATAGCCCTACGGGAGAAAATCCTATATGAAATATCCCTGCATTCATTGCAAAGTTAAGTTGCTCGCACTGCTTTAATTGCTCCTGAACATTGTTAAAACTTTTGTAATATTGTTGATTATGAGGATTTCTTAAAAACAGGCGCAATGCTTTAAAATCGCTAATAGAGACCACATCGTATTGATCACCTTCTACTGTTTTAACTTGCTGATGTTCTATAGCATATGCAGACTGGAACAAAAACCAATACAAAGCTAAGCACCCGAAAACCCATTTCATTGAATATCACCTGACATGACATTTTTCCTTCATTTTAAATTCTTAAATTATATACAAGAAATATGAATAGATTGGATATGCATCAAACTCATTCATCCGACGTAATCAATACACTCCAAATTGCTGATATTGGTTATAATGTTTAGCAGCTTTTCAATAAAAGCCATTTATACTTTATTGGATCAGCGTAAGCATGCAACAACCGAATAAACACTACCCTTTAGGGGCTCACCTCATCGTAAAGCATCTCGGCTATAGCCATCATGGTATATATGCAGGGAGAGGTCGAGTTATCCATTATTCCGGCTTAGCTCATTTCGTCAAAAAACGCCCGATTGAAATCACCTCAATAGATGCGTTCTCACATGGAAAAAAAATACACGTTCGTTCTTATGACAGACCTCGTTATAAAGGAAAGATTGTCGTTCGCCGAATGCGCTCACGTATGCATGAAAATCACTATCATTTGATTATTAATAATTGCGAACATCTATGTAGTTGGGCAATTACTGGTATTGAAAGTAGCACCCAAGTTGAACGTATGATGCACCGCTTAACGACCATTGGTTATCTAAGCTCAATCATGAGCTATATGAATGGTATGATGCTCACTGTTGCAACCACATGTTTTGCTCTGGTTCTTTATATTAAAAAGAAACTGCGCGATCAGGCCAAAAGAAAAGTCCCTACTTACCAGTTCCTAAGAGAAAAATCTCAGAAAAGAAATATCGATCCTTCAGCACCTCTAGTATTTATAGATCCAGATAAAAAAGAGCCTGTCTAAATAAAAAAGCCCTCATTTTTGAGGACTTTTTTAGAAAGCTTATAACTTATTTTTTAGCTGCATTAGCGGCAGTTGCTTCAGTCGTAATGTTTACAGTGATCTTATCACCAACGTTCGGCACATAGTTACCTAAACCAAAGTCAGAACGCTTGAATGAAGTTGTAGCATTAAAACCAATCGCTGGCACTTTAGCCATTGGATGCTCGCCTTGCTTGTTTAAAACAGCGTCAAGTACAACAGGTTTAGTTACACCTTTGACAGTTAAGTCACCAGTAATTTTAAAGTGCTTTTTGTCTTTGGTTTCAACTTTAGTACTTTTAAACGTAATATTTGGATATTTAGCAGCATTAAACCAAGCTTCTTCTTGGAACTCTTTATCTAAAGCAGGTACATTTGTATTTACGCTGCTTAGAGGAATCGTCACATTGACAGATGAGTTTGCTGGTTTAGCATTATCAACTTTAATTACGCCTTGGATATCCGAGAAGTTAGCGCTTGGAGTAGAAAAACCAAAGTGATTCCATGAGAAAACAGTAGCTGTATGTGTTGGGTCAATTTTGTAGTCTACTGGCGCAGCTAAAGTAACTGAACTAGCCAATGCTACTGCCAAACCGAAGCTTAATGTTTTAAGATGCATTTTTCGTATCCTTTATTGATATAGTCGTTAGTGTATACATCAAGTAATTTAATTCACCATTCTTTATAAAACGATATGTTTCATCCATGCAACAATAAAAGCGTTACAGTTATTATTTAAAACCCATATTATAAAGTATCGGTACTATCATCCGTGTCCGAATTCTAAGATTTCGTTTTTACTTCAAATTTATTGATGAATAACAAGGTAAAACATGGTTAATACAGCCCAAGCACAAAGTACTTCTACCCCATATCGAGTAACTCTTACCGATCCTTCAGGTCATCAATGGTTTGCAGATGAACCGACTGATAAAGGTGGACAAGATACAGCTCCGAACCCGGTTCAGCTTTTATTATCCGCTTTAGGAGCTTGTACCACCATTACTTTAGAAATGTATGCGAATCTTAAAGGTATTAAGCTTGAGCATGTTCAAGTGGATTTAGCATTAAACCCCAACGGCGAACCTGAGAAAGGCCAAAATAATATTGAACGGAAAATCACACTCAAAGGCGAGTTTACTGAAGACCAACACAAGCGTTTATTAAAAGTTGCCGAGAACTGCCCTATTCATAAGTTATTGACCTCTCAGATTAGTATCCAAACAGAACTTAGCATTTAAAATTTTAAATAAAAAAAGCGCTCCACTAGGAGCGCTTTTTTTACACTACTTTAATATTTAAGCAGTTAATTCTTTTACTGCTGCAACAACAGCTTCAGTCGTAATACCAAAGAATTGGAACAAATCTTTTGCTGGTGCAGACTCACCATAAGTTGTCATACCAATTACTTTGCCATCAAGACCAACAAACTTCCACCAGTAGTCAACATGAGCTGCTTCAACTGCCACACGTGCACGAATATGAGCTGGTAAAACTGCTTCTCTATATACAGCATCTTGCTTCATAAATTCTTCTGCACATGGCATAGAAACTACACGTACACCTTCAAGTTGTGCATAAGCTTCCATTGCTAAAGAAATTTCAGAACCAGTTGCAATAATAATTGCTTTTAATTCGCCTTTTTCTTGAGCAAGAACATAACCACCTTTTGCAGCGTTTTGAATTTGCTCTTCAGAACGTGTTTGGAATGGTAAGTTTTGACGAGAGAAAATAAGAGCTGTAGGACCGTCTTTGCGTTCTAAAGCAGATTTCCAAGCAATTGCAGTTTCTACAGTATCTGCAGGACGCCATGTATTTAAGTTAGGTGTACCACGTAATGAAGCAATTTGTTCAATCGGTTGGTGAGTTGGACCATCTTCACCTAGACCAATTGAGTCATGTGTATAAACATGAATTACACGTTGTTTCATTAATGCAGACATACGTACTGCATTACGTGCATATTCCATAAACATTAAGAATGTTGCAACGTAAGGAACGAAACCGCCATGCAATGCAACGCCATTAGCGATTGCAGTCATACCAAATTCACGTACGCCATAGTATACATAGTTACCCGCTGGGTTTTCTTGAATACCTTGGCAACCTTTCCAAAGTGTTAGGTTAGAACCCGCTAAGTCAGCAGAACCACCTAACAATTCAGGTAATAAAGGACCAAATGCTTGTAATGTATTTTGGCTTGCTTTACGTGTTGCAATTGTCTCGCCTTTCGCATTTGTTTCACGAATGAAAGCATCTGCTTGTGCTGCAAATTCTGCTGGTAAATCACCACTAATACGACGAAGTAACTCAGCTGCTTCAGTTGGATATTTTGCTTGATATTGTGCAAATACCGCATTCCAAGCTGCTTCAGACTCACTACCTTTTGCTTTTGCATCCCATGCAGCATATACATCAGCAGGAATAACAAATGCTTCTTCGTTCCAGCCTAATGCTTCACGAGTTAAAGTAATCTCATCTTTACCTAATGGCGCACCATGACAGTCTTCTTTACCCTGCTTATTTGGTGAACCTAAACCAATAATCGTTTTACACATAATGATTGTTGGTTTTTGAGTTTCAGCTTTTGCTTCGATTGTCGCTTGACGAATCGCATCAGCGTCATGACCATCTACACGAAGAACTTGCCAACCATAGGCTTTGAAACGCTCTTCTGTATCATCACTGAACCAGCCTTCTACTTCACCATCAATTGAAATACCATTATCATCATAATAAGCAATCAATTTACCAAGTTGTAATGTGCCAGCTAAAGAACATACTTCATGAGAAATACCTTCCATTAAACAGCCATCACCTAAGAAACAGTAAGTGAAATGGTCAACAACTTTTAAATCATCTTTATTAAATTGAGCAGCTAATGTTTTTTCTGCTAAAGCAAAACCAACAGCATTAGCAATACCTTGACCTAAAGGACCAGTTGTCGTCTCTACACCCGGTGCATAGCCATATTCAGGGTGACCAGGAGTTCTAGAATGCAATTGACGGAACTGTTTTAAATCTTCAATTGAAAGATCATAACCTGTTAAATGAAGCAAAGCGTATTGCAACATTGATCCATGGCCATTTGATAAAACGAAACGGTCACGGTTTGCCCATTGTGGATTTGTTGGGTTGTGATTTAAAAACTCACGCCAGACGACGTCAGCAATATCTGCCATCCCCATTGGAGCACCTGGATGCCCTGAGTTTGCCTGTTGCACAGCATCCATTGCCAATACACGAATTGCATTTGCAATACGACGTTCGTTTAAAGGGGTCGTCATAGATCAGAATCCAATTTTAATAGATTGATGAAAAGAAGAAGATGAATAACCATTCAATGCCGCTATATTGTCTTAAAAAAAAGGCTGAGGGTAAACCCCAACACGGTATATTTCTTTATTTTTAACCATTTCTTGGTTACACAAAAAACATTTGAATCTTTAAGTTATATAAAACAATGCTTATTTCTCTGCAGACTGCTCAAATTTCAAAGTATTTCCCCTGTTAGTTTTTGATATATAGTTAAAATATTTCCCTCATCTTGCATAAGCTGATCGTATTAGTTTTCTTTAAAGTCCAAATTTTTAGATAAAATCTTTTTATTAGTTTATATGTCTAAAAAACACACGAGCAACAAGTTGTTAAAATATAAATACTTTAAATTATAACTCTCTATATCAATTTTACTAATACACTTATCAATTAAAACACACTATAAATGAAATAAATTCATGCTTTTTAGTCAGTATGAACTGGTCCTCAAGCTCAAGTCGATGTAACATATTATGTCTTTTGAAATAACCAAGATAGGACTTTCATGCGCGAGTACGCTGTTTTTACCTCGGAATCTGTAAGCGAAGGTCATCCCGATAAAATGGCCGACCAAATTAGCGACGCTATTTTGGATGCAATCTTAAAAGAAGACCCATACGCACGTGTTGCTTGTGAAACACTGGTAAAAACAGGCGCTGTTGTACTTGCTGGTGAAGTAACAACGACTGCTAATATTGATGTTGAAGCTGTTGTTCGTAATACTGTTAACGGTATTGGTTACCACCACTCTGATCTTGGCTTTGATGGATCAACGTGTGCTGTAATCAATATGATCGGTAAACAATCACCTGAAATTGCTCAAGGTGTAGATCGTCAAAAACCAGAAGATCAAGGTGCTGGTGACCAAGGTCTAATGTTCGGTTATGCAAGTCGTGAAACAGACGTGCTTATGCCTGCGCCGATTTCTTATGCTCATCGCTTAATGGAGCGTCAAGCTGAACTTCGTCGTTCAGGTGCCCTTCCATGGTTACGCCCAGATGCAAAAAGCCAAGTTACTTTTGCATATGAAAATGGTAAGCCTGTACGTTTAGATGCTGTTGTTTTATCTACTCAGCACGATCCTGAAATTACTCAAAGCCAGCTTAAAGAAGCAGTTATTGAAGAAATTATCAAACCGATCATCCCTGCTGAAATGTTCCATGCAGCTACTAAATTCCATATTAACCCAACAGGTATGTTCGTAATTGGCGGACCTGTAGGTGACTGTGGTTTAACAGGTCGTAAAATTATTGTTGATACATACGGCGGTATGGCTCGTCACGGCGGTGGTGCTTTCTCTGGTAAAGACCCATCTAAAGTTGACCGTTCTGCTGCTTATGCAGGTCGTTATGTTGCAAAAAATATTGTAGCTGCCGGTCTTGCTGACAAATGTGAGATTCAAGTGAGTTATGCCATTGGTGTAGCAGAACCTACTTCAATTTCAATTAATACCTTTGGTACAGCAAAAGTTTCTGATGAGTTGATTATTCAACTTGTACGTGACCACTTCGATTTAAGACCATTTGGTATTACTCGTATGTTGGACCTTATTCAACCAATGTACAAACAAACTGCGGCTTATGGCCACTTTGGTCGTGAAGGTTCAGACTCTGCATTTACTTGGGAAAAAACTGATAAAGTTGATGCCCTTAAAGATGCTGCTGGCCTCTAATATGCTGTCATAAAAAAGCCCGCGATTGAGCGGGCTTTTTTATACTTAAAACTCTATGGTATGTAGGGTTTAGTCTTCTAGCAATCATCCTTGACGCCATATCATTTATAGCTGTAATCAAAGTCTATTGTCTTGTCGTTTTATCATCCTGATTTAATACATCAAGTAATGTTGACTGCGTAGGAGTATCTTGATGGTTCTGGATATAGATATGGACAACTTTAAATACAACGACAACCGCTAGACAAGCCATCACACAAAACATCCATAAGCCATAAGGACTTCGAATATGTTGTGAGCCACAGTATGGGCATGATTTATCTGTTGATGCCACAACTTTGTCGCAACACGCACAATGGTATTGATATAGCATAGGTAACCCTCCTTCCCTCATTTCAACCGTTGTTGTTTTAATAGGTTTGCTACATTTTTTAATTTATACATCCTTTATATTTATCCTATGTGAAATGAAAAGATAATTCAATCTAGATGAACAATTGAGTCAATTAAAAAATATTCTCTAAAAACAAAAACATAAGTTAAATATTATTTTTATAGGACTATTTTTCTTATTTTGATATTTTGTCTAATTTGTTAAAATAAGCGAATAATCTCACATTTGAGGCAAATGCATGTCACATACAAAGCTCATTAATAAAGGTGGCTTTCGCGAAAGAGCCAACCGAAGCCGAGGTTATCAACAATCTGAAAATAAGCAAACTGCCTTACCTTCCAACAAATATCAACCTCAAACAAAACCACAAGAAGACCAAACTGAATTGGCTCAAAAAGATCTGACTGATACTGAAGAATCTCTAACTAAATAAGGTATATCTATTTAAAATAAAAAAGGCCTAAACTCTGGAGGTTTAGGCCTTTAAATAAGGTAACTATTAATCCTTATTTTTATGTTCAATTTTCTTATGATCTGGAGTAACTTCTCTAGCTTCACCATCAATAATGCTTGAATCACGGTATTGATCTTGACTATTGCCACCTTGTTGATTCTGCATATCTTGCATTTGGCGCATTAAATCAGCAAATGGGTTTTGTCCGCCCATATTACCGCCCATACCACCCATCATTTTTTCCATCATAGCTTGTTGGCGCTTTGCAAGAGTTTTCATTGCTATATTACGGAAAGCAGTTTGAACACCAGGGATCAGAATTAAAACAGCTAACACATCAGAAACAAGACCTGGCAACATTAATAAGAAACCGGCAAAAGCGTAAGCAAGTTTTTTAGTTACTGCCGGATCATTACCAAGCTGACCTGTCATCTGCATTTGTTGTAATTGAGGCATAATACCAGCAGTACTTCTGCGAATAAGCCCCAAACCAATAAAGAAAGCAAAAATGAACCAAAAGAACACATACCATCCACTGATGAACTGTGCTACGCCAATCCATACGGCAATTTCAACAATCGCGCCCAGAACTACAATAAGAAGTAAATTCATGTAAAACTTTATCTATCTCAAAAAGAAAATTCATTGCAGTTTTATTTGCCCCAACCCTATCGAATCAGCCAGAGTCTGCAATACTAGAGTACATTTGATTTTAACTCGATAAAAACAAACATGCTTTATTATTAATGAGTGCTCTATCTGGTTTATCAAGTGCGACTTTTATCAGATTTTAATTTTTTTACTCTATTTAGACAGTATAGCTCTCTCACCAGCAGTTTTTAGTCAAATAAAAAGTCTTAACTTTTTTGAATATGTATGGCTTTTAAAGGATTAAAAAATGATATTTAAGTGACGGCTCACGCAAATAGCTTACATTTTCTCTATCTAAAAGCACAGCTATTCAAGTTAAATTAAAGAATAATATTTTTAAACCTACATAGCCTTATGACTAAAAAAGCTCTTTTCTTTGCTATTAGTACCATATTTTTGTCAGCATGTTCTTTCAATACAGTACAACAGCACCAAATACACGCTATTTCTACTCATAAAAATTCAGAAGAAATTAAATCACTGTTTGATCAGGCACAGACCACGGGAGTTTTAGTGATTAAGCGTGGGCAAACCGTAGAAATTTATGGCAATGATCTTAAAAGAGCATCAACCGAATATGTTCCCGCCTCTACATTTAAAATGCTAAATGCTTTAATTGGACTTGAACATCATAAAGCAACGACAACTGAAATGTTCAAATGGGATGGACAAAAGCGTTTATTTCCTGATTGGGAAAAGGATATGACTCTGGGTGAGGCCATGAAAGCTTCTGCTATTCCTGTCTATCAAGAACTAGCGCGAAGAATTGGCCTTGATCTTATGTCCAAAGAGGTCAAGCGTATTAGTTTCGGTAATGCTGATATTGGTTCAAAAGTAGATAATTTTTGGCTTGTCGGTCCCCTTAAAATTACACCTCAGCAAGAAACCCAATTTGCTTATGAATTAGCACATAAAACTCTTCCCTTTAGCAAAAATGTACAAGAACAAGTTCAATCTATGGTGTTCGTAGAAGAAAAAAACGGACGTAAAATTTACGCTAAAAGCGGTTGGGGATGGGATGTGGATCCTCAAGTAGGCTGGTTAACAGGCTGGGTCGTTCAACCACAAGGTGAAATTGTGGCATTCTCGCTCAATTTAGAAATGAAAAAAGGAACACCTAGTTCTATTCGAAAAGAAATTGCTTATAAAGGATTAGAGCAGCTAGGTATTTTATAATTTGAACTTTATAGCCCAGCTTATATTCATCCTTATAAACTGGGTTATTTTAAAACTTGAAATTTGAAAACCTTATTATTTATCCGTCAACTGGCTGCTGTGGCGTATTTAAATTTAACTGATAGAAAGCAGCATCTAACCATTGCCCAAACTTAAAACCAACTTGCTTAAAAGTACCTGCATGGATAAAGCCCATTTTTTCATGTAAACCGATACTCGCTTGGTTGGTTGCATCGATACAACCTATCAATACATGTAGATCTGCCTCTTGAGCGCGCTTAATCAATTCTTGCATTAGAATTTTGCTTAATCCACTGCCACGATGTTCATGATGAATATAAATACTATGTTCGACCGTATATTTATAGGCAGGAAAAGCCCTAAAGGTTCCCCAGCTCGCAAAACCCAATAATTTGTTTGTCTCATCCACAATACCAATCACTGGAAAACCTTGTTCTCTTTTGACTGAAAACCATGTTTTCATTGAATCAATTGAGCGCGGTACATAATCATACAGTGCTGTAGAATTAATAATTGCCTCATTCAGTATCTCTAATATAGCCGCTGCATGTTCTGCTTCATTACAATCAATTAAGCGAAAATTAGAATTGAGGGAATAGATCATAACGATTCCTTAACGGCAGATACGAGTTGACTAGAGACGACTAAGATATAGCGAGCGACTTGAGCTGAATTATTAGTGTATATAACAGGTTGGTTGAGTTGCATTGCTAAGCAATCTCCTTTGCTTAAAGCATAACAAGCTTCACCTAATTGAATATCAATTTGCCCTTCAACTACCCAAAGTTGTTGCTGTACAACATTAGAGGTTTCATTAATTTCATAAGTAATTCGAGCATGAGCCGGAAATTCAATTTCAACAATTTGAAATGGAGACTTCCAATTTGGAGGAGAGACTTGACGGCGAATATATCCTGTTTCAGGGTCTTTCCATTCGGATTGTTGAATACGTCGAACTATAGGTTGTGGTGATTGATTATTTTGTGAAGTGGCGAATAGTTGAGTTAAAGGAACCCCTAAACCATTTGCCAGCTTTTCAAGGACAACCGCCGTTGGACTTGCCTCACCTCTTTCAATGAGTGAAATTGCAGAACGGCTTACCTGACATCGACTAGCAAGAACATCTAGAGTATATCCACGTGATAGACGTAGTTCACGTACTTGCTGCGCAATGCGTATATTAATATCTTCCATCTGCTACAGACGTAAATTCCAAAATTATAGATAAGTATTCCATTAAAATAGAATTACATCAAATGATTTTAAACAATATCGATGGGTAAGATAAAAACCGAAAAATAACCATTCGTCACGGCTTTCTTTAAATTACTCATGCATAACCGTTTTGGCTATGTAACAATACTCTCTAAATTACTTATATAAGTCTTCACATGGCATTGATTATTGGAATTGACCCAGGTTCACGCTTAACAGGTTATGGAATCATTGAAAAAGATGGTAGCAAACTGCGTTTTGTTGATGCCGGTACAATCCGAACTGAAACTCAGGAAATGCCAGAGCGCTTAAAACGTATTTTTGCTGGCGTTGAGCGCATAGTGAAATTTCATGGCCCTACTGAAGCTGCAGTTGAGCAAGTCTTTATGGCTCAAAACCCAGACTCTGCCTTAAAACTGGGGCAAGCCCGTGGTGCTGCCATAGCCGCATTAGTTAATTTAGATTTACAAGTTGCAGAATATACTGCCCGTCAAATTAAACAATCTGTGGTTGGTTATGGCGCTGCCGATAAAGAACAAGTTCAAATGATGGTCATGCGATTACTTAATTTGACGATTAAGCCTCAATCCGATGCAGCCGATGCTCTTGCTGCTGCCATTTGCCATGCTCATGCATCGGGAAGCATGAGCAAACTGTCTGTTTTAAATGCTTTAGGTGGTATGGCACGTGGGCGAAGTCGCTCTAGCAGTCGCAGACGTTAAAAATTTATTGATTTACGACTCGAGTAATTGCCTGATTCATCTCAAAAGCCTGCAAGCCACGCATACCATTTTTAGCTAAAAGGTCTCCTGCTTGTGCATGAAGGGTAACAATCTCATGTAACGCAATATCTTTGTGGAATTGGGCTTTCAAGCTTGCAATCATTCCTGCTAACACATCACCCATTCCACCCGTTCCCATTCCAGCATTACCTTGTGTACAAATATACAAGTTTTTCTCTAAAATTAAGCTACCCGCTCCTTTAAGTACCCACTGGCCTTCATATTTTTGTTGTAATGCATAAATTGCAGCAATTCGGTCATTTTCAATTTGCGCTGTAGAAGAACCAAGTAAGGTAGCAGCTTCTCCCGGATGAGGCGTCGCATAAATATGTGTACCCAATTTTTCAGGTTGCTTTGCTAAAAACCATAAAGCATCTGCATCTAAAACAGTTTCTAGGTGGGTACTCTGATTTAATAAATTAAACCATTGCTGATAGATTTGCTTAGCCCACTCATCACGCCCTAGCCCCATTCCAAAACATACTGCATCAACTTGAGATAAAATCACTCTAATATTTTCTTCATCTAAAGCATTAATATCACGGAGCATAATATTAGGTGCCCGCGACAAAATAGCTTGATGATGATTACGATGACAAACCACCGTCACTTTACCTGCACCTGCATGAAAAGCAGCTTCAGCAGCCATAATGACTGCTCCACCCATTTGTTCATGCCCACCCACCACTAAAACATGCCCGTAGCTTCCCTTATGCCCAAATGCCATACGCTGAGGAAGTTTAATATTTGTGGGTGACAAATAAGCTAATGATTTCAGCTCTTCATCTATTGGAATTAAATTAACTAAATGAATTTGTCCCGCATATTCTTTTCCTTGTCCTGTAAATAATCCAGCTTTAAGTCCTAAAACAGTAAAGGTATGATCAGCTCGTATTGCACAAGGTAAAACACAACCTGTATTTGCATGCAAGCCACTCGGTATATCAATCGAAATTTTTAGACCAGATTGTTCATTAAATTGTTGAATAGGCTGTTGCCAATTAGTATTTAATTCACGATTTAAGCCTATGCCAAATAAAGCATCAATATGACAATCAAATGTTCTTTTAATATCGAAATTTGAATGAATTTGGAGTTTCATTTCTTTAGCGAATTGCGCTGCACAATGTAAATCATTTGACTCGCCCAATTGAGCCGCAAATATTTCAATCTGAAATCCAGCTTGTTTCAGGTAACCTGCTATAAAGTAACCATCACCTGCGTTATTCCCCTGTCCGCACCAAACAGCAATATTCTTGACAGCCCGATCTTTAAAAAGCTCAATAAGTTGCTGGACAATTGACCAAGCCGCTTGCTGCATTAAACCTAACGAGGAGTTTTGCGCAGCAAACCAGCGCCGCTCCCATGCTCGAATATCATCGCTATGGTAAACTACTGCCTGCATATTATTATCCTCTTGCATTTTGGTTTATGACATCTTCCGACACATCACGCATTGCAGTGCAACAAATTGATCCACATGAATTAAAAGCATGGATCAAAGCTCAAGCATTAGACTTGGGTTTTGCTGATTGTGTCATTGCAAAACCAGATGCTCAAGAGCAAATGCCACGTTTTTTAGAGTATCTAGAACGTGGTTATCATGCGGACATGACCTATTTAGAAGAAAATCTAGAAAAGCGAGCTAATCCAACATTATTAGTTCCTGGCACCAAAAGTATTATTTGTGTCCGTATGAATTATCTTGTGGAATCTCCAAAACCCAGATATGTACCTTTCGAACCAAACTCTGCCATTATCGCCCGTTATGCACGTGGCCGTGACTACCATAAAGTCATGCGTGGTAGATTGAAAACCTTAGCAACACGAATTCGTGAAAAAGTTGGTGACTTTGAATCTCGTCCTTTTGCAGATTCGGCACCTATTTTTGAAAAATCATTAGCAGAAAGTGCTGGAATGGGTTGGACAGGCAAACATACTTTGCTCATTCATAAAAAATCAGGTTCTTTTTTTGTTTTAGGTGAGCTATTTACATCACTCGACCTACCTTTCGACGAGCCTGCAACAGCACATTGTGGTTCTTGTAGCGCTTGTATTGATATTTGTCCGACGCAAGCAATTGTCGAGCCTTATATGTTAGATGCAAGACGTTGTATTGCTTATTTAACTATCGAATATAAAGGAATTATTGCTGAAGAATTACGTGCAGGTATTGGTAATCGAATTTTTGGTTGTGATGACTGTCAGTTAATCTGTCCATGGAACAGCTTTGCAAAAAAAGCTTCTATTACCGATTTCAACCCTAGGCATGGATTAGATAATATTAGTCTGCTTGATATCTGGCAGTGGGATGAAGCCACTTTTTTAGCCAATACAGAAGGTAGCCCTATTCGCCGGACAGGTTATCAATCATTTAAACGTAATATTGCCATCGGTTTAGGCAACGCACCTTATTCAAAAGAAATTGTAGATCAACTACAAAATGGCAAAAATTTACATGACGAAATCGTCAATGTGCATATTGATTGGGCAATTGAACAGCAACTTAATCAACTTCAGTCATCAAATTAAAAAAATGATGTTTTTTGCCCTATAGCTTTAATGCGAATTCTGTATGATTATGTGTAGTGAATTAATGCCATCATCATGGATATGACAATGACTCTACGTAATGATTGGAATCGTGAAGAAATCCAAGCTTTATATGAACAACCTTTTTTGGATTTAGTTTTCAAGGCTCAGCAAGTACATCGTGAGCACTTCACTGCCAATTCGATTCAGGTCAGTACCCTTTTATCTATTAAAACGGGTAAATGTCCTGAAGATTGCAAATACTGCTCACAATCGGCACATTACGAATCAAAACTAGAAGCAGAAAAACGTATTGCTGTTGAAAAAGTGATTAGTGAAGCGAAAGCTGCAAAAGATTCAGGTTCTTCACGTTTTTGTATGGGTGCTGCTTGGCGTAACCCACATGAGCGCGATATGCCTTATGTTTTAGAAATGGTACGTGAAGTTAAAGCATTAGGTATGGAAACCTGTATGACTTTAGGCATGCTTAACCAATCTCAAGCAGAACGCCTAAAAGTTGCTGGTTTAGATTACTACAACCACAATTTAGATACATCTCGTGAGTATTATTCTCACATCATTAGTACTCGTACTTTTGATGACCGTTTAAATACACTTGATTATGTTCGTCAAGCTGGTATGAAAGTTTGTAGTGGCGGTATTGTGGGTTTAGGCGAAAGTCGTGAAGACCGAATTGGTTTATTACATGAACTAGCTACCCTACCAATTCATCCTGAATCTGTGCCAATCAATATGCTTGTTCCTATTGAAGGAACACCTTTAGCTGATGTTGAAAAGCTTGATGTAATTGAGTGGATTCGTACTATTGCTGTGGCGCGTATTATCATGCCGCATAGCTATATTCGTTTATCTGCTGGTCGCGAATCATTAAGTGATTCAGATCAAGCCTTAGCATTTATGGCAGGTGCAAACTCATTATTCTCTGGCGATAAATTACTGACCACACCAAATGCCGGTGAAGGTAAAGACCAAGCTTTATTTAATAAACTAGGTTTAACGGCTGAAAAACCAAAGCCAACAGTTTCTGATTTATCAGTAGATGCAATGAGTGCTTAACTCAAGTTCAAAAATTTAAAAGCCCTGATTATTCAGGGCTTTTTTCATTTATATAGAAGTTACTAATATTCCGTAAGTGGCATTTAGAAAGGTTCCGACTCGAATAATATCCTTACCTGCTGCATGCGTTACTGTGAACTCTTGGCTCAACACATCAAAATTAAAAGAATCAAAAACATCTTGATGGTGTAAAAGCCAAGTCACTGTATCTGCTACATTCTCATCCGCAATATAAGTTAAGGCCTTAAAGTCTTTACTCATAAATAACTCTTAAAAATAAATTTTATGAATTTTATATGAGTTCATTCTACCTTAAAAGAAAATCTAAGCTGCTTTAGGATTTACCAACGAACGACCTGACAATAGACTTGCCAAGGCTTGAGGTGTAAATTCTAAAGAAAGTACATGGTTTTTGAGATTGACTGAATGCTTACTAATTAATGGAAGTAAGCCATCTTCTGTTTCAAAGACATATTCATCTGCAATATTTAAGATACCTTCAAGATTTGTCGTACTCGAAGCAAGATCATGGCTAAAGATGTCATAAATAGTTTGCAAGTTAAAGGTTGTTTGCTGTTCCGTCGGATGCTTAATGAGATAATCCTTTAAAAATAAAACTAATTTATGAGCAAAGAAAAAGTAATTAGGTTTATAGCTATACTTCATACTATTCATGGAACTGAACTCCAGATTATCTTTTATTAAATTACAACTAAAACAGTAGGAATTGAATCTTAAAAAATTCTTAAAAAAATAAATTATTTCACAAGTTAAATGAAAAACACATTTAATATTATAAAACAACAACTTAATGCCATATTCAACAATTTTATAATAAAAACTATTTTAAATTTAAATTAATTTAATAAAATACAAACACTTAAATATTTTAAGTTTTTAATTTTATTTTAATGACATAATAGTTAATTATTTTACCAAATGATAAAAAATATCTTGCCCACTCATTCTTAATAAAAATAAATTGATCAAAATATATATAAATATAATGTTTTTCTTGTTTTTTGTTTGAAAAGTGATATATTTCCATCGCCTTACTTAATCAGAATAAACTTACTGAAAAGTAATGGATTTTATTTTAAAAGGCTATTCTGGGGATTTTATGAAAAAATTTATTTTTATGGCGGCTGTTTCTCTCTTAAATATAGCAAATGCACAAGCTGCAGATGGCACAATTACTATTAATGGTCTTGTCACGGATAATACTTGTACTATTGATACTGGAGATAAAAATTTAACAATCAATTTACCTACAGTTTCATCTCAAACCTTAAAGAATGCAGGTGATGTGGCTGGTCGTACGCCTTTTCAAATTAACTTAACGAACTGTGCCGCTGCTGGTAAAGTTGCAACTTATTTTGAACCAGGTGCTACCGTTGACTTTAATACGGGCCGTTTATTAAACCAAGCCACTTCTGGTGCAGCAACAAATGTGAATATTCAATTACTTGGCAGCAATAACACTGTAATTCCTGTACTTGCTACAAGCACCAATGAAACTCAAACGAATTCACAATGGGTAAATGTTTCAGCAGGTGGTAGTGCTGACCTTAACTATTATGCTGAATATTATGCTACAGGCGCTTCTACTGCCGGTACGGTAACATCGCAAGTAAAATACACGATTATTTATCAATAAAATTAAAATTGAAGCTTCTATTCATGAATAGAAGCTATCTCCTACTATTATTTATTATTGAGAATATGACTCATGCTTTTTCGTGGTCGTAAATTTTTTTGGGGATTAGTTTGCCTACAGGCAGTACTAACTGCTACGGGTCATGCTGAAATTGTTTTACACGGTACACGTGTCATTTATCCTTCAAATGCACGTGAAATCACATTACAACTGAGTAATAACGGTACTGCCCCGTCTCTTGTGCAAGCGTGGATTGATGATGGAAATGCTAAGTCAACACCAGATGAAGCAAACGTCCCCTTCATTATTACACCACCGATTTCGCGGGTAGAGGCAACTAAGGGACAAACCTTAAGAATTACAGCTTTACCAACCTCATCTCAACTTAGCCAGCAACAAGAATCGATTTTTTGGCTTAATGTTTTAGATATACCTCCTAAACCAGAAGGGAAAACTCAACAAAAAGACCAAGTCACTTCTACCTCTAATAATTTTTTGCAACTCGCTGTTCGCTCAAGAATTAAATTCTTTTATCGCCCTACAGACCTAAAAGAAAATGTTGGTCAACTCAGTGACAAAGTCGAATGGAAGATAAATGATCAATATATAGCAATAAAAAATCCTACGCCGTTTTTCCTCACTATTACTTCAATTTTTCAAACAAGTGAAGGTCATAAAACAGACTTATTACAGCAAGGTCTAATGATTGCCCCTTTTTCAGAGGATAAAATAAAACTAAAAAATAAAAACTTAGCAGATATGAGCTTTGTATATATCAATGATTACGGTGGACGAGTTGAGCATCTAATAAAGTTCTAACCTCACTGTATTACTTAAGAAAATTTAACTACCTATCATGAATAGGCTCTAAAACTATGTCTAAATGGTTTATACCTTATATATGTTTAAAAAGCCCTTTTACTTGTTACGTCGTATCAAGTATTACGCTATTCATGTCTGTGGCTGCATATGCTAAAAATAATACTGATGTTTCACATTTCTCAAGAGCCGAATTTGATAGTAATTTCTTAGTCGGTAACGCACAAAAAATTGATATAGCTCGATTCAAATATGGAAACCCGATCTTACCTGGTGAATATAGCTTAGATGTCTATGTGAATGGTCAATGGCTAGGTAAGCGGCGCATGCAATTTAATGCCCTAATTCCCAACACAAATGCTGAAACATGTTTTACAGAAGCCATGTTGCTTGAATATGGTGTAAAAGCTGATGTTCTAAGTCAACATGACTCTACTTCATCTCTTTCATGTAAAGCTCTCGCTTCATGGATAGATAATGCTTTTTATGTATTTGATAGTTCCCGTTTAAGAATTGATATTTCAATTCCACAAGTCGTCTTAGAAAAAAATGCGCAGGGCTATATCGATCCACATTTGTGGGATCGCGGTATTAATGCGGCTTTTTTAACCTATAACGCAACGGCATATCGAATAGTGAATGAACAGCATGAAAATACATATGCTTTTATGGGAACCAATCTCGGAGCAAATTTAGCAAGTTGGCAGTTTCGCCATAATGGACAATGGAAATGGCAAAGCCAGTCTGGCTATCAATCCAATAATTCTTCTTATACCTCAACAAATACATATGTACAAAAGGCCTTTCCCCAGATTCATGGTGTTGTGACCTTAGGAGATTATTTTACTAATAGCGATTTTATCGATTCTTTACCCTATCGCGGCGTAAACATTTCAAGTGATGACCGAATGCTTCCAAATAGTATGGTGGGTTATGCTCCAAGAGTCCGAGGTTATGCCAAAACCAATGCAAAAGTCGAGGTGAGACAACAAGGTAATTTAATCTATCAGACCACCGTACCACCTGGAAACTTTGAAATTAATGACCTCTATCCAACGGGATTTGGAGGTGAATTACAAGTTTCAGTAATTGAATCTAATGGAGCAATTCAAAAATTCTCTATTCCCTATGCTTCTGTCATTGAAATGCTGCGCCCACAAATGAGTCGATATTCACTCACTTTAGGACAATTCCGCGATTCAAATGTTAAATTAACTCCATGGTTAATCCAAGGTAAATATCAACGAGGAATTAATAATTACCTCACGACTTATAGTGCAGCTCAAGGGACGCAACAATATTTCTCTGTATTATTAGGTACAGCTTTTTCAACACCAATTGGAGCTATTTCTTTTGATGTCACTCACTCAAATGCCGAATTTGCTCAACAGCCTAAAATGGCAGGGCAAAGTTATCGTTTAAGTTACAGTAAGCTATTTTCTCCAACGCATACCAATTTAACATTAGCAACTTATCGTTATTCAACAGAAAACTATCTCAAATTGCGTGATGCAATTTTAATTCGAGACTTACAACAACAAAATATTGATAGTTTTTCAGTAGGCAAACAAAAAAGTGAATTCCAACTTACTTTAAATCAAGCCCTCCCAAACCAGTGGGGAAATTTCTATTTAGTAGGCTCGTGGACAAACTATTGGAATCAAACTACTCCTAATAAGCAGTTCCAATTAGGTTATAGCAATCAATTTAAAGATTTAACTTATAGTTTATCTGCAATTAATAGTGAAATTACCCAAGCTGATGGGCGGGCTGGCCAAGATACTCAATACCTAGCCTCTCTATCCTTTCCATTAGATTTTAAGAAAACTTCTTTAAATTTGAATAGTATTCTAAGTAAAGATAGCCAAATTTTAAGCTTAAGCGGGTTTACAGGAAGTCGTTTGAACTACGGCGCATCAATTTCTAATCAAGGTCAGGGTCAAACTAACCTCAATATTAATAGTAACTATAAAACAAACTACACAACCATTGGCGCTTCAATAAGTTATGCCGATTCCTATCAACAAGAAATGCTTAACTTAAGTGGCAATATCGTTGCACACTCCCAAGGACTTCTATTTGGTCCAGACCAAGCTCAAACAATGGTATTAGTTTACGCGCCAGATGCGACAGGAGCACAAGTCGGGAATACGCCAGGGCTAAGCATTAACAAAAAGGGGTATGCCGTGATTCCGTATGTTACACCCTACCGTATGAATGATATTAGCCTTGACCCGCAAAATATGTCTACGCAAGTTGAGCTAGCTGAAAGTAGCTTACGTATCGCACCCTATGCAGGTTCAATCACTAAAGTTCAATTCACAACAAAAAAAGGTTATGCACTTTTTATTAATACAACCAGTTTAGATGGCTCACATTTACCTTTTGCAGCGCAAGTGTACAACCTAAATAACGAGGTCATAGGTATTGTTGCGCAAGGCAGTCGTATTTATTTAAGAACACCCTTAAGCCATGACCGTTTATATGTGAAATGGGGAGATAAGAGTACAGAAAAATGCGAACTAGAATACGATATAACCGATCAAATAAAGCATAACAACCAACCAATTATTATGACAAAGGCAGTCTGTAAATGAATAATATTTTTAAAAAAATTGGATTTTTAGGTGTAAGTCTATTTGCTTATAACCATACAAATGCAAACTGTACTTTAAGTAAAGGATTTACCACTGTCGATATTCCAATGAATATTGGTAAAATCGTTGTAAAACCGACAGATCCTATAGGAACCATATTACAAAGGAATACTTTTTCGATCTCTCCAAATAACTCAAGTGCAACATGTAGCCGTGCGAGTGATCAAATTATTGCAGCTCTTCCCTTAAACTATCCAATTAGTCCAATAGGTAATAATGTCTATGCAACCAATATTCCCGGTATTGGTATTCGTCTTTATCGTGAAGCTGCAGATGCTTCAGATTTTTCTGGATATTATCCATATAGACGTACATTAACGCCCAATACAGCCTATACGCTTTCTTCAGGGTATTTTGTTATGGAAGTGATTAAAACTGCGATGACAACAGGTTCAGGCGCCTTAGTAGCAGGCCGTTATAGTACTTATTATGTATCAGGGCAACAGAATCGCCCATTTCTAACCACTACCGTATTAAGTAATGCCCCTATTCTAATCGCGTCCTCATCATGTGAAATTCAAAATGGAATAGATACTCCTGTGCAACTTCCTAATGTTATGAAGTCAGGTTTTAAAGCGATTGGTTCAACACAAGGTGAACAGAGTTTTAACCTATCGATTGTATGTAATGGCGGCGAGAATAACTCTGGTATAGCTACGAGCAACACGATCAGCTTAAGTTTTGATTATAACTCTGACCCCACCAATAATCAGGTCATTAATAATAGTGCTGCAAATTCAAACAAAGCCAATGGTGTTGGTGTAGAACTGCTATGGAATATGAATGGCGCTAACAGCCCCATTCAAAAAACAGCCAAACAAAATATAGGTACAATCAATTCCAACCAAATTATAGAATATGATATTCCCTTAACTGCTCGCTACTATCAAACAGCAACTAATGTAAGCGCAGGTATAGTTACCGCAACAGCAACGGTGACTATTCAATATGATTAATTCATCCCCTGTACCATTTATTAAAAATAAAAAATTAGATGTTGCTAAAAACTTAAATTTTGAACTTTTTTAAACTTTGTAGTTATATTAAAAAATTCCATAAAAAAATGCTCATAAGCGAAAATAGCAAATGAGCATTAGTGATAACCACTTAACCTGAAATACAAATTGTGGGAAATAGATCACAATTTGCTTGACTATAATTCCAAAATCTAACTCGAAAATCAAGTCTTTTTTTTATTAAAAAGTTAAAAAAATAAAGTAAGTCATTGTTTTAAATAAATTTAAAAAGTATATTTAATTTCAAAACAACTATTCTATAGCGTTTCTAAAGAATTATCATTCTATTAATTAATAAAAACTTAATTTTAAGAAAATCTAAAAGGACCGCTTTTAAGTGGATTAAAAATATTTAATGTAATTTCAAAAACTTAAATCTAAATATTAAAAATTAATGATTATAACAATTATAAAGAATTACATAATTTATAAGAAAAAAAACATAAATAAATTTAGAAATCCCCTTCAATTACAAACAAGATCTTAGGCTTTTCACTAGAACGTAACATGCTCATTTTTTGGAAAATATTATGTATTATTTTATTAAGTCTAGGAGCCTTCAGCATAGGGTGTGCAATTAGTAAAATTGATTTTTTTCTATTTTTAATAGGTCTACTTTTATTGTTATCTTTTATATTAGCTTTAAAACAAGCATGGGAAGATGCAGGCTTTTTTTCTGATAACTAGATAAAACCACTTTGCTGTTACTATCTATATCTACCGTGTTTATTAAAGAAAATTTATATTTTGAAAGGTTCGAAGCAGCTTACAAGAAAGTCCATCACCACTCGTATAGCAGGACTATGTCGTAAATCTTCGTGTGTAACTAACCAGATTTCAGCACTCATTGGATAGTCATCTTCTAATCTAACCAAATTGCTAAATGCACCTAAAAAATCTGGTAAGACCGCTAAACCAATTTCTCCGCATGCAGCTCTCCACTGCAGCTCAGGATGATTAGTAACCATTATTGGATCTTTATAGTTTAATCTTTCCTTTAGCTTCTGCTGTTTTTGACCATGTACTCCTCCTACTTCTACACTAATCCATTCATAATTTTCAGGCTTTGTTGAAGCCAAATAATTTGGACCCGCATATATTCCAAAAGGTATTTCACCTACTTTGCGTGCAACTAAATTTTCATCTTTAGGACGTCCAAACCTTACCGCTATATCAGCCTCACTATGCTGTAAAGAAACATAATGAACATCACCGAGCACCCGTAATTTTAACTGCGGATAATGGCGATAAAATTTACCCAAATGAGGCATGATGAGATGTGCAGCAGTTAAGGGAGGCATACTAATAGAGACACTTCCCATTACTTCTTGCTGACCTGCTTGAGTTAAACGCTCGATAGAAAAAGTTTCTTCCATCATACGAGCAACTACTTGTGCAAGACGTTCCCCATCAGGAGTTAGAATGTATGTGCGTGGCCTACGATCAACTAATTTAAGTTTTAAGTTTTGTTCTAGCTGAGCAATTCTTCTAGATACTGTTGCATGGTCTACACCCAATTTTCTGGCAGCAGCAGAAAGTGACTTTTCTTCTGTAAAAACTGAAAAGTAATGCAAATTTTCCCAATCAATCATTGTGCAAATTTTCACATTAGAAGTGTATTAATATGGAATTGTACACCTTTATAGATTTGTCGAGAATAAAACCTTTCTTAATGGGAGCCTGTCCATGAACAGAACGGTGGCTTATGCCTATGCTGGTGTTGTCTTAACGATGTTTTTTTGGGGATCAGCATTTAATGCAATGTCTTATATTATTCAACATATGCCCCCGTTATCTGCTGCGTCTGAACGTTTTTTTATTGCAAGTCTAGGCTTACTCTTAATCTTTTCAATAACAGGCCAGCTTAGATGGACAGCCTTAAGACAGAATCTAGCTATCTATCTGATTATTGGTATTATCGGAATTGCGGGATTCAACATCGGCTGTTTTTATGGACTTCAAACCACATCAGCTGTTAACGGTGCTTTAATTATGGCAACCACGCCATTAATGACTCTATTAATGACAATCCTTTTAGATGGTGAAAAACTTACCACTAATAAATTCTTAGGCGTTTTATTTGGCTTAAGTGGTGTGTTACTGGTGATTAGTCAGGGACATATAACGACTTTGCTGCACCTCAAAATAGACATTGGAGATCTATTTATATTATTGGGCGCATTTGGATTTTGTCTTGCAAATGTACTGTCTCGCCGTTATGTAAAAAATGCTACTCCCTTAGAAACAACAACTTTTTCTATGCTGTTCGGGGCAATAACACTTGGTTTGTTGAGTGTGATATTTGAAGATCCTCTTACAGCGATTACATCTGCCCCGATTAATGCGCACTTAGCCATGGGATATGTTGTTATCTGCTCTACCATGATTGCTTATCTATTCTGGTTTAATGGCATACAAAAGTTAGGTGCTGGTCGTGCTTCTGTCTTTTTTAACTTTGTGCCAGTGTTCAGTATGATAATTGCTCTACTTACTGGACAAACCCTCAATATCTGGCAGTTAGTAGGAACAGTTTTAGTGATGCTTGGTGTAATGAGTAGCGGAGGATTTTTTAAAATTAAAAGCACTCCACTTATGGCAAAACATTGTACAAAATAAGAAATATGCTGCTACATTAAAAATCTATGCTTAATATGTAGCAGCATTTCAAATATATAAATTATTTCTTTAAATTCTTATATTTTCAAAAAAATTTTTTACATTTGTGATGGTTTATACAAAAGCTCATCTTAATTATTCCGTTGTAACAAATACTGTATGTTTCTTTAAAATTTAATAAATGATTGCCATATATAGTTTTAAAACAACCAAAGGAGATATTAAAATGAAGCTGGATTTTACAACAATTGAAAAGCAAGCCAGATTGCTACAAGAAGAGCAAGAAAAGATTGAGCAACGAGACCATGAATTTCAAGTTGCTTTAGATAAACACAGAGAATCCCTTAAGAATTTATTTAAAGATCTTTTCTCTGACAGAGAAATTAAGACAGAAAATGGAGGCCACTTCTGTGTAACCTTCGGTGATTTCAAAATTTCCTTATTGATTGAAACTGCTAAATTTGAAAATGGCGTTCCTGTAAAATTAAACTCCGTAAATCCTGTTATTATTAAATGCAAGAAAGATAAGCCGATTGCAAAAGCACAGTTTACAGATGCAACCCAATATCTAGATAACCATTTAGACACTCCAAATTATCAGTATTATTTTAAGCAAGAGGATAAGACCCAACTGGTACAATTTTCTGAACTTCCCACTTATTTCCAACTTGTTTTAGACGCAAATGCATAAAATCGAGCCCTCTGCAGAGGGCTTTTTCATATATTATTTTTTATCATTTAACTTTTAAAAATAAAATCAGTCAAATACTTTTTCTATTTATTTATGAATTATTTAACTCAAGTTTAACGTCCAGTACTTCAAAAATATTTGATTCTTCTTAAAATTACTTGTATATACATGTTCATATTTGATTATACAAATATGAATAAATAAGAATAGGATGGCTCTTAAAGGATAAGGAGAGTGAAATGGACTCATCGGCTGGGAAACCTAATAGTAGTTTTATAGAAAACCGAAGCATTGATTTTATTCCTGAAAATGAAAGACACGGAGGTGTGTTTGCTCAATTCACCCTTTGGTTCGGTGCCAACTTACAAATCACAGCCATTGTGACAGGCGCGCTAGCAGTTGTGTTAGGTGGAGATGTTTTTTGGTCTATTATCGGCTTATTAGTAGGACAATGTTTTGGTGCTGCCGTCATGGCACTGCATGCTGCCCAAGGTCCTAAACTTGGTCTCCCTCAAATGATTTCAAGCCGTGTGCAATTTGGGGTTTATGGCGCTTGTATTCCAATCATACTCGTTTGCCTTATGTATATTGGTTTTACCGCAACTGGAGAGGTATTAGCGGGTAAAGCAATTGCACATTTGGCACATGTCAGCAATACAACTGGTATCTTAATTTATGCAAGTTTAATCATTTTATTCGCAACGATTGGATACCGTTTAATCCATTTGGTAGGCAAAGTAGCCAGTATTATTGGTTTGATTGCTTTTGTGATTATTTTGACTCAGATCTTAGCACTTTCTGATTTTTCTGAACTCTTAGCAATACGTCATTTCAGCTGGTCTTCATTCTTGTTAGCAGTTTCCCTTTCTGCTTCTTGGCAAATCTCTTTCGGACCATATGTTGCAGATTATTCTCGATATCTTCCAACTAAAACATCTTCATCTCGTGTTTTTTGGGCAGTCGGCTTAGGTTCTTTAATTGGCTCACAAATTTCTATGACCTTAGGCGTTTTAATCGCTCAGGTTGCAAACGGCAATTTTGTTGGAAATGAAGTTCAATATGTTGTTGGTATGAACCCAATTGCCCTTGTCGTAACCTTTCTATATTTTAGTATCGCTTTTGGAAAAGTTACTCTGACGACTTTAAACGCCTATGGTAGTTTTATGTGTATTGCTACGATTTGGAATAGTTTCAAATCGACAAATCAAATCTCAAAAATAACAAGATTATTGATTGTCCTTGCAATGGTTGTAGTCTCAACCTTTATTGCAATTATAGGTGAGCATACTTTTTTAAGTGCTTTTAAAGCATTTATTTTGTTTTTACTTACCTTTTTTATTCCATGGAGTGCCATTAATCTTGTTGATTACTACTTCATCTCTAAAGAAGAATGTGATGTAGATGCACTCTATGATCCCAATGGCAAGTATGGTCGTTGGAATCGAATTGGAATTACCTGCTACTTTCTAGGTATTTTGATTCAACTACCATTTATTGATAGTAAATTCTATACAGGTCAAATTTCAGCAATGTTAGGAGGAATCGATTTATCGTGGCTTGTAGGCCTTATCTCTACAGCATTGATTTACTATATTTTCGCCAAGAAAGCTCAACTCAAGTTTTCAAAACAATTAGTGATTGATCAAATCAAATAATTGAACTTAATAAGCTATCAAAGTTGATCACCTTGATAGCTTATTAATATGATTTGGTGACTATTCTTGTAGAGCTTTAGCCTGTGCCGAAATAGGCAATCCAAATAACTTATCAAAGCTCCAATTGAATATAAAAGTATAGATAGGAATAATGATAATAAAGGCCACATCTAACCAAAAAGCAGCAACCAGAGAAATATCCATCCACCACGAAATAAGAGGAATCAAAAACAAGACTAAGGTAAGTTGGAAACCAATAGCATGCCCCACTCTACGCTTAACTGTACGGACATTACTGGTTTGTTTAGCTTCCCATTTCTCATATAAAATATTGTAGATAAAATTCCAAGTCACAGCGATGGTTGTAATCATGACAGATAGTGGCCCTGTATGTTCAACACTATCACCTGCCAAAATCGCTAACCCTACTGATGAAATAATCATTCCGATTATTTCGTAAGAAGATACATATACAATTCGACGTTTTATACCTTGCATAACCCACAAACTCTGCTTAATTTTTTATATTTTAATTTCAGTCAAAATCATATATAAAGTTAATAGCTTTCAGTTCAATTGATATCAAAATGAATTTTAATAGTGAAAATATTGAACTATTCATCACCGTACTCGATACAGGTTCTTTCTCTGCAGCCGCCCGTAAACTAAATCGGGTACCCTCAGCAGTAAGTATGGCCGTAGCTAATTTAGAGGCAGAATTGGGTTACACCTTATTTGAGCGTACTCCTCGCAAGGTCATTCCAACCGCCACAGCACTAGCTTTGGAACCTCAAGCACGGATTATTTCTGAACAACTTAGGCTATTTAGTACCCATGCCCATGAACTTTCTTTAGGACTTGAAAGTAAATTGCGGATTGGTGTGGTCTCAGATGTAAATACAAAATTATTATTCCATTCAATAAAGAAATTAGCCGATAAATTCCCCTTACTGAACATAGAAGTTATTACTGCTCCCCAAGACGACATTGTTAATTTACTTTATACAGAGCAAATTAGTCTTTGCTTAGCAGGTTCAGACCTCAATATAAAAATGCGTGAGAATCTACAATTGGTAATGACTGAAACAGTAGTGGCTACTATTTCGTCTAGCCATACTCTTCTACAAGAAAAATCAAAGCAATTTTCTATTGAAGAGTTAATCAATATTAGACAAATTGTTGTGGCGAGTAGTGAGCATGAAATGACAGATCCCCGTTCAATTATTGGTGCAATGTATTGGAAAACGAATAGTCTACAAACAGCAATTAATATGGTTGAAGCAGGACTTGGCTGGGGAAATTTTCCTTTATCTTTAGTACAAGAAAAAATTGATCAAGGTCATTTAGTACTTTTAGATTTCAAAAATACAAAAAATCATTTACCCCTATCAATCTATTTAATTTGGCTTCAAGATCGCCCTTTACCTAAAGCAGCTCGCGAGCTAATTCAAATTATTCAAGAAAATTTATAAATTTTTATATATTAATCATAAAAACTTATAGATATTTTTATGATATCAATTCTTGCTAAATCTATTTTCTTTAAAGTTTGAATTTATTGCTGTGTACTATTTTTACCACTATTGTTAAAAGCAAAAAGCCTACTCAAAAAGTAGGCTGCTTACTGTATTTCAGGATTAAGCAATAATATTTTATTTTGTAAAAAATACAATTATACTTTATTAAACCCAAGTGTTTTAGTCAAGAATAAAATTGATAAGATACAAAGAATTACATTGGTGTCATGACAACCGTTCTTGAAGTCTGTTATGGAAAATATTTTAGAAAAAAGAAGGTTATTTCAATGATAAAAACTTCCATTCTCTTCTCTTAAAAGCTTATCCGTTTTTAGTAAAAAACGATCGAAAAATAAAGAATAAATATTATATTTTTAAATTAACTAAATCCTTATATCTAAAATATTGTAAATACGTTTACTCATTACTTCTATATTTCAAAGTAATTGTCTTACTACCTCGATTAAACTTTTTAACAATATAATTTAACATGAATTTATTCTAAAGTACTAATTTTATATTTTCTCTAAAAATTAGTACTAAAACCTCATTTAAGTTATTTTAACCGAATAATTTTTTAATATTATTCATTTGCAACTACTTCATTAGAATTCTATAAATTAAAGTTATAGGCAATACTTTTCAATAAATATGATTTTTAAAATAATACTTTTTATATTTTAGAATTTAATTTTAATACACATAAAATTTATATTTTTTATATTTAGCTTTTTTAACTAAGTTTATCTAAAATATCATTCTTTATTACAAACAAATAAATTACAAAAATGGTCACTTTTTAAACAAAAACATTCTATATAAGTTAATCATGCAAATTGAAAGAATATTTATATCACTAACATGACAAACTGCTGAAATAAGTTCTAATTGATCGATAAATAACTAAGTTCACTTTACTCATGAAGTAAACATACGCTAGAATCGCTAACGCTTGTAATATTTAACCAATAAATCACAATATTTTTTGAGTTTAGTTTACGTCTACTTCAGAAAATGACTTGTGTTTAATTAAAAAATTGATTAGTATTGCACGCACTGAAAAGCCTTGAGATTAAAAGCTTTTCTGACTTATAGGGCCTATAGCTCAGTTGGTTAGAGCAGCGGACTCATAATCCGTTGGTCCACAGTTCAAGTCTGTGTGGGCCCACCAAATTCGAACCTCATAAACTAAAAAGTTTATGGGGTTTTTTAATAATTATCTAAATAGAATGGTTTTTGACGTTATAAACAATATTCAAAACTTAATTATCAAATTGTAAAATTTATTTTATCTTAAAATTTTAATTGCTTTTAAATACCTTTCGTCTAAATTGAATATGCCTATTTCTCCTATTAAGCTAAAATTTGCTTCCGCATAAGCTCTATATGTTCTAATTGAGCATCCCAAAACTTTTCCCACAAATCACAATACTCTAAGCATAACTTTTCAATATAGTTATAATCTTCTTCTGTACAAGCTTGCATCAAGACATACCATAAGTCTTCTTCATGGTCATCATCTGCAGCTTCTGCACTTTCATCATCAGATATCCCATGTACATGGTAATACCCCCCACCATCCACGTCCAGGCCTACTGCTTTAGTCGCTTTACGTAACGGAGGGCTATAAAGAATAACTTCTTCCTCTGCAACTGCTAGTAACGCTGAAACAGCCTTATAGTCATCATAAGCATTTTCTAAAAATACTCTAACTTGCTTTGCAATTTCAGTAGGTTGATACGTTAGACGATCTTGTTCTGTAATACCAAAATCATTCAATATATCTTCAAATAGCGGATAGTGAGCATATTCAGGATTACCCTGATAGTAACCGTCTTTATCTAAACCTGGACGAAATCCAAACTCATCAAAAATATTTAAACTCAAAAGAAAGCGCGGATACATTTTTGCACCTGCATGTAATCTTGGCTCTAATTGTTTTGTTTGAAATTGTGCCATGAGCAAAGCATCGGTGAAAGTTTGAACAATTGCGTGACGGTACTCTAAATGAATTTTTTTTAAATCTTCTTTATTAATTTTTCCATTATTTAAAATATCAATTGCAGAATGATGAGATACAGGATGTTCAGCAATTTTTGCCCTCAAGCGGATCAAAAAGTTTGAATTTTTTTCCCACAATTCGGCTGAAATACTTTGCTTCATCCCTGCGAGTGCTTTCTTTCTAGGATTATTAAAATTCTCAAATTTCTTAGGCATATCCACTCTCATTAAATTTATTAAAGTCGGTCCGATTTTTACATATTTTATTATAAAAACAATGACTTAAATCAATATTTAAACATGTTCCATTATTAATTAATATTAGAAGTAAAATCATACGAAATCAAATAGAAAATTTAAAAAAAATCTAATTAAATGATAATCATTATCACAATATAAACTTGAATCAATTTCAGTTTTTTATTATCATAATTTGTATTAAAAATTTAATATTTTAGATTAAGTTATAATTAGTTTTAACTATATGGAATAGTAATGTCAAAAAAAGAAGATATTATAAATACTGCTTTAAATTTATTTAATCAGATCGGGTACAATGCTACTGGTGTTGACCGTATTATTGCTGAATCAAATGTTGCAAAAATGACTTTTTATAAATATTTTCCTTCAAAGGAAAATTTAATTATGGAGTGTTTGCAACATCGGAATATAAATATTCAAAACTCAATCAATGAGCAATTAAGTTTACATCAAGATGCTAGTCCTCTTGAAAAAATTCATATTATTTTCAATTGGTATATTGAATGGATCAACAGCGAAACATTTAATGGATGTTTGTTTAAAAAAGCATTCATTGAAGTATCTAAACAGTACACTTCAATTCGTGAACCATTTTATGAATATACCAAATGGCTAACTAACTTATTGCATGAAAAGCTTTCTCAATTAGGTATAAAAAACCCGACTCCCCTCGTTCAGATCATTATCTCGATTATTGATGGGATGATTATTGATGGTACAACAGATAAAACTCTTATTAATCCTGAAAAAATCTGGAAATATATTGAATATTTAATTAATGAGGAGATTCCTCAGCAAGCCTCATAGTTTTAATATTCCTTAGGTTTATTATTTTCATAAAAAGTTTGAGAGAAAAATAAAAAATAAATTTTCAAACAATTTATAGCTTACTTAATCCTTAATTTTAGTGCCGTACTTTAGCTTTCATAATTTCTCTAGGCTTTTCTACAAACTCATATTAGAATCCTGAAAATTTATCACCTTGCACTGATCTATGAAAAAATTTCTAGGTAATTCTATCTTTAAAGCCGTTGGTTGGACCTACAATGTAGACCCTCAAATTCTTGAGAAAAAACAAGTTATTATTGGCTTTGAACATACCTCAAATCTAGATGCAGTGTTATCGATTGCCCTCTTCCAAATTTTAGATATTAAAATTCATACTTTAATAAAAAAGGAACTGTTTAAAGGCCCGCTTAAACCACTTTTAGAAAAGCTAGGAGGTATTCCAGTTGATCGAAAAGCGAGTAAAGATATTGTTTCTCAGATGGTTGAACAATTTCAAACGCATGAAACTTTTAACTTAGTGATTGCTCCTGAAGCTACTCGTGCTAAAGATGGTTCGGAACGCAAACCAATCCGTACCGGTTTTTGGCATATTGCTAAAGCAGCCAATGTTCCAATCGTTTTAATGTATGCCAATGCTCGAAGTAAACAAGGTGGGATTTTAGGTAAAATTTATCCAACAGATTTACAAAAAGATTTGGAAACAATTAAAGAGTTATATACTCAATTTGACATAGATGTAAAAATTAACTAAATCAAATTGGACTTGATCTGACCTAATCTCACTCATTAGGTCTTAAGCTTATTGTTCTTATTCAATTGGCTAACAAAACGCAGGGCAACAGTTTTCAACAAAACCAAGCCTATGCTAATATTCCAGCACTTTTGCATTTTCTTTTTTTGGAGTTCACGTCCATGGCGGGTCATTCTAAATGGGCCAATATTAAGCATCGTAAAGCTAAACAAGATGCAAGTCGCGGTAAGGTTTTTACTAAATATATTCGTGAAATTGTGACTGCTGCCAAACTTGGTGGTGGAGATGCTGCTAGCAACCCTCGTCTGCGTGCAGTAGTTGAAAAAGCTCTCTCAGTTAATATGACACGTGACACCATTAACCGTGCTATCCAACGTGGTGCTGGTGGTGAAGATAATGATGATTTAAAAGAAGTAACTTATGAAGGTTATGGGGTTGGCGGGGTTGCTGTTCTTGTTGAAACAATGACAGATAACTTAAACCGTACAGTACCAGACGTACGTCACTGTTTTAGTAAAACAAATGGTAACTTAGGAACTGCGGGTTCTGTATCTTATCTATTTACTAAACGTGGTGAGATTACTTTTGAAGATGTTTCTTTAGAAGATAAAATCATGGAAGTTGCTTTAGAAGCTGGCGCTGAAGATATTGAAGTTTCAGAAGACGAAATTTTGGTAATCACTTCACCAGAAACTTTTGGTGAAGTACAAGATGCCCTTACTGCTGCTGGTTTAAAATCTGATAACGCAGAAGTTGTGATGAGTCCATCTACAAAAGCTGAAATTACAGATGTTGACCAAGCAAAACAAATTCTTAAAATGATTGATATGTTTGAAGATCTTGACGATGTACAAAACGTTTATACTAACGTTGAATTCTCGGATGAGGTTTTGGCTCAACTTGATGCTTAAATCAAACATTTGAATCAAAGAAAACGCACCAAATGGTGCGTTTTTTTATAGTTTGTTGAGCAAGTTATAGCAATTAAACACATTATATTCTTTAATGACAAAGCTAGAATGCAAAGCAACTACATTGTCGATTTTTCCAATACGTCTTAATAAAATTTCACTGTAGTCATCCATGTTGCGTGCTACAAGCTCTAAAATAAAATCAGCACTCTGACCCGTTACCAAGAATGCATTAGTTACTTCTGGAATTGCTTCTATTTCAGACAGAAACTTATCAAATGTTTCACTATCATGTTTACTCAGTGAAACTTGCAATAAAATATGTAAAGTAAAACCAAGCTTACTAAAATTAATTTCCCTTTTGAGCTGTCCCATAATGTTGGCTTCAATCAGGTGCTTAATACGGCGATGCACAGAACTGACTGACAGATTGATCCGTTCTGAAAGTTCATTCAAATTTAAGTCTTCATGAGACAAAATTTCTAGAATTTGTTTATCAAAACGATCTAACTCCACTCTTAATCTCCAACCAGAATTTCACAGTAAAGACAGTATAACCCTATACCATCACCTCTGCATTGAAAATACAAAGGTTTATGGACAGCAAAACTCTATTTCTTTTATAGAGTTTATTTCGATTATGCCTTTTAAACGTGCAAGTAGTGTCAGAGGCGGTTCATTTTAGAGAGTCAGTTTTATGCTTAAATCTGGTTTATCTATTCAGAATCCTTATTCTCACTACCATTTGAGGCTAAAAAGGAATTAATCATCAAAATTTGACTATTTTTTAATCTTCGCAAAGTTGGCATCATTTTTGTTATGTATTTGCAGGAAAATTTTTATCCATGTCGGGGGAGTTCCTGTGAATAAAATCAAAACACTAGTGTTAGCAATGAGTTCTTTAGGTGCAATGAGCGTGACGATGTCTGTGCATGCCGCTACAGATGCTGAAGTTAACGCCTTACGTGATGAGGTAAAGGAGTTAAAACTACTCGTTCAGAAACTATCTGATCAACAAAAAACAGCTTTAACTGTCACTGCTCCAGCAACAATTCCCGCAGTACCTGCCACCCCTACACCCCCTGCATCAAAACCAGGTTGGATGGCTATGGCCGATGGGCAAACTCAAGTCAAGCTTTATGGTAGTGTTCGCGCAGATGCAACCTATGACTTTAAAGGTTCAAATGGCAGTATTTCAAATGGTGCCAATTATCCACTGAATAAAGATGATCCAAAACAAGACTCACTCAATGTATCTGCAGCAACTTCACGAATTGGCTTAGATATTACTCGTCCAACTCAATATGGAGATTTAACAGGTAAAATTGAAGCCGATTTCATGGGTGGCAATGGAGATAATGGCCATGGTACTTTCCGTGTTCGTCATGCCTATATGTCTTTAGGAAAATGGTTAGCTGGTCAAACGACCTCACCTTTTGTAAACACAGATACATCACCAGAAACAGTAGATTTTAATGGCGCTATCGGTACAGGTACTACACGTACAGTACAGGTCCGTTACACCCAACCAATTAATGCACAACAAAAAATATTAGTTGCCTTAGAGGGTGGCGATGTTGAAAAAGCTGGTAATGCTGCCGGTGGAAGCCGTTTTCCTGCTTTAACAGCACGATATGATTTCAAAACTACGGATAACAAAGGCCTATTACAGTTACATGGTCTTGCCCATGAAAACCGTGTAGCTCCAAAAGATAGTACTTCTGAAGAGAAATTTGGCTGGGGTGTAGGCGTTGGTGGTAAATATGATTTAACGCCTCAAGATAGCGTAGTTGCTAACTACTATCATGTTAAAGGCGATGGCCGTTATTTACTTTATAGCAATTCGGCTTATAACTATGACACAACAACACAAGATATTAATTTAGGAGAATTCGATAGCGCAGTAATTGGATATCAACGTAAATGGAGCCCTACTCTGCGTTCTACTTTTGCTGTAGGTGGTATTCAATACAAAGATGATAACGTCTATGCAAATAGCAATTTAACCAATACCAGCTATAACAAAGAAATTTATAACGCTTTAGTCAATTTAATCTGGAACCCAGTTAAAAATATTGATTTAGGAGCAGAATATACTTACGGTCAACGTGAAACTTTTGCAGGTGACAAGGGTGATTATTCACGTATCAACCTACTAGCAAAGTATAGCTTCTAAAAATTAGATATAAAAAAAGAGCCTTTAATGGCTCTTTTTTTTATTAGGGTTATTAGTGCATCGCCTGAATTTTTTCTAAGAAAAGTTTAGCACGCTCATGACGAGCTTCTAAATTATCAAAGAATTCATGGGTTGGGCAGTCTTCTAAAATCTTACCTTCATCCATAAAAATTAAACGGTTAGATACTCTTTTAGCAAAGCCCATTTCATGCGTAACACACATCATGGTCATGCCTTCATGTGCGAGCTGTACCATAACTTCAAGAACCTCACCGACCATTTCAGGATCAAGTGCAGAAGTTGGCTCATCAAACAACATACAGATTGGGTCCATAGACAAACCACGTGCAATCGCTACACGTTGCTGCTGACCACCCGACAACTGCCCCGGAAATTTATCTTTATGAGCAAGTAAGCCTACACGCTCTAAATATTTCAGACCTTTTGCACGAGCATCTGCAACTGAACGCTTTAACACTTTAACTTGAGCAATCGTCAAATTTTCCAAAACAGTCATGTGCGGAAAAAGCTCAAAGTGCTGAAAGACCATTCCCACTCGTGAACGAAATTTAGCGAGATCTGTTTTTGGATCTTTAAGCGAAATTCCATCAACAATAATGTCACCTTGTTGAAATGGTTCTAAAGCATTTACTGTTTTGATGAGTGTTGATTTTCCTGAACCAGATGGTCCGCAAACAACAACGACATCACCTTTTTCAATACTCGTCGTGCAATCTGTTAAAACCTGAAAATCACCATACCATTTAGAGATATGTTGGATGTCTATCATTGGCATTTAAAATCTCCAATTAGCGAATGATGGCAATTTTTTGCTGTAAGCGTTTGACTAAATGCGACAGCACAAACGAGCTACAGAAATACACTACAGCGACGATTAAATAGAATGTTGCTTTTGTTTCAGGTCCATATGTATTAGCCAATGTATCTGCACGGCCTAAAAAGTCTGGTGCACTAATCACATAAACTAATGAGATGTCCTGAAATAGAATGATTGTTTGAGTTAACAATACTGGGAGCATGTTACGGAAGGCTTGAGGTAATACCACATAGCGCATTGATTGACCGTAGGTAAAACCTAGCGCATAGCCTGCATGTACCTGACCTTTTGAAATAGACTGAATTCCAGAACGTACAATTTCCGAGAAAAAAGCTGCTTCAAAAATGGCAAAAGTTACAACGCTCGAAAACAACGGACCCCAATAGGTATCAGATTGGAACTCAAATATTTTCGGCAACAAAAAGTAGAAGATAAAGATCACCTGAATCAGTGGAATACCACGAAACAGATCAACATAAAATTTTGCAAAATTACTTGCGATGGCATTGCTAGATAAACGCATCATTGCCAATGGGGTTCCAATTAGGATACCGCCCATCATTGCTAATACCGTTACGGTAAGCGTAAAAATGAAACCTTCTTTGAGTGCCGCGATCACATCAGGGTTTTGTAATAAAGAAAAATCCATGATTACTTCCCTCCTGAACCTAAGCCAGGTACAGCCATTCGTTTCTCAATCCATGCCATCACAAACTTAATGCTATAAGTGATAATCAAATAAACAGGTGTAGAGAGAATAAGAATGATAATGTCCTGAGAAGTTTCTTCACGCATGGTTTTCGTGTAAGCAAAGAAATTCAATACACTCAACGCATATAAAACAGCTGAGTTTTTAAAAACGTTCATTGCTTCAGATGTAATCGTTGGCCATACGGTACGATATGCAACCGGTAAAATGACATAACGATAGCTTTGTGCAGTAGTAAAACCCATAGCGGAAGCTGCGAACTTCTGTCCACGAGACACGGTATTAATTCCGGCACGTATGTGCTCAGATACACGGGCAGCCGTGTAGAGACCTAATGCAAAAACACCAATAACCGCAGGTTGCTGATTTAAAATATTTTTCCACCAACCACCAGCAACTACATCCCCACTACCTGCACTTAAGCTGTCCGGTAAAAACTCGGGAAAAACAAAAGCCCAGAAGAATAGTTGCACAATAAGTGGAATATTACGGAAAATTTCAACGTAACAATTGCCGATAAATGCGAGAGGTTTGTTGGGTAATGTACGAATTACCCCTAGGAGAGAACCTAATAAAAATGCGATAAGAAAGGCTATAATAGCTGTCCAAACCATAGTGAACACGCCTGAACCTAACATTTGTAACCATGTGGGTGCCTCAGCATAAGCATTGTAGCTTGAGCTACCAATAGCTTTACAAACTGATTCTGCCCATGCGGCTTTATCGACACCATATTCATTAGACTCCGCACAGAATATAGTCCAGTTTAGCGAGCCGACTGACATGTTTGCCCCTTAAATTAATATCTTTAGAAAATAGACCACTTGTGCAAATGAATCTTTACACTTACACAAGTAAATTTAGGACAAAAAGATCCAGTTAGATTCCTGCATCTGTTGGGTTAGCTTTTAATTTCTTATAAGATGAACTTTGTTGCATGTTCAAATTCGTGTTTTTTGGTGGAATTGGAGATAAGAACCACTTCTTATATAAAGCGTCCATTTTACCAGTTTTCCACAAGTTATTTACAGTACGGTCTGCAACCGCTTTAAATTTTGGATCATCTTTAGCAAGCATAATTCCATAAGGTTCAGATGAAAGTACCGGACCTACAATTGCGAAAGCTTTAGGTGTAGAAGACTTAGCAATCAAGCCTGCTAAAATATTATCATCCATTACAAATGCAGCAGCACGGCCAGATGCCATCATGGCAAAAGAGTCAGCATGATCTTTACCATAAATATTTTGAACATTAACAGCCTGACCTTTTTCATTCATCTTGATGTATTTGTCAGATGTAGTGCCCTGAGTAGTAACAACTGCTTTACCATTTAAGTCCGCCAAACTCTTAATGCCAGAGTTTGCTTTAACAGCCATGCGCACTTCTGTTGCATAGTAGTTAGTTGAGAAACCGACTTGTTGCTGACGTTGTTTAGAGTTTGTAGTGGTACCACATTCCATATCGATATTGCCTGCCAAAAGCTCAGGAATACGTGTTGATGAAGTTACTGCCTTGTACTCAACTTTTAAGCCAGGCATTTTCAATTCTTTTTTAATGTCATTTGCAAACTGGTTACAGATATCGACTGCATAACCTACTGGTTTACCTGCAACAACATATGAAATTGGATCTGAGGATTCTCGATGACCAATTACGATTTTTCCGGTACTTTTAATTTTAGCTAATGTATCTGCTGCTTGAATTTGAGAAGTAGCGCCAACCGTACAAAGTATAACTGTTGAAATAATGAGAGAGGTTGCAGAACGTTTCATAAGAACTCCTTGATGATCATTCTCTCTATTTATCTATAGAATCATTCATATAGAGCAATAGAGTGATTTTTTATTAAATTGCAATTATCGAGCCAACTTTTCCAAGTTGGACCCATCCATTTGCTTCACTTATTCTATTCAATCTGTTTTGCAGAATTAATACCTTTAAAACTGCTCACATGTTTCTACTTTAATCTATGTTTTAATCTTCTGTCTATTATTAAGCTCATCTATTTACACTTAAATGTGGCAATTATTGATTACATTGTAAACACATGCACAATAAAGTGGCTTAACTTTGGCTAAAAATAGTATTTAGAAAAATTGTATTTTCCAAAAAATTATAAAAATTAAAGTTATTAGTCATTTAGATAAAATGGAATTTATATTGTAAAAAGTAATTTTGGCATCAAAATAATATAAACAAATGGCTTAATAAAAATCATTTAGAAAATTGATAGTAATGTCTACATTAATAAAACAACTAGCAGAGATAAAAAAACCCCGATTTTCTCAGGGCATTTTATGACTTTAAATTCCGCGCCAATCTACTCGTGCATTACGCTCAGTTTGATATATTCTTAAAACATACTGACCGAGGGGTAAATCGAGTAAATTTTGCTGATAATTATTCCATTCTTCCGAAACACCTTCAGCCTCTTCACGCTCCCACGGCGTACCCTTTATTTCCAATAAAGGAGCAAGCATAGAACATACAGAAATATCAGCAAGACTTAAGCGATCACCCACCATATAACGTGCCTGATTTTCGATTAAGCAGTTATTTAGTTCATTTATGAGTTCATCCATACGCTCTTTTGACTGGTTGACTAGCTCTTCTTCAAGTTTATAGTTCTTCTTTACCAATGTTTTAAGAAAGGGTTTCGATATTTTTTCAAACTGACGTAAATAGCCTTGTTCACCCATCATAATTTCTAAAGCATGGTCTCCTTGCGCCAACGTGTGAGCTAGAGCCCAACGACGGACATGAATACCCAGCTCATCAGCCAAGCTATCTATTTTTAATGTTTGCTGCCTTAATTGTTCATCACGACGTAACAGTGAATGCTCTGGATAAGTATCATCCAGATAAAGTGCAATTTTAGTCGATTCAGCAATCCATTGATGATCATCTTTCAAAATAGGCAGTAAATTTTGGCCTGTTTTGAGTTGTGCAAAAGCACGATGAAATCCTGGAATTAAGTTATGAGCCACATAATCAAGTTCTTTATGGTCTAACAACCAGCGAGCTTTTTCACAATAATGGGACAAAGGAAACTGATACAAAACCCGCATAAAATCTCCACGTTTATTTTTATTTGACTATTTGTACAAAAATGGTCGATGGTAAGTAGATACTTTAGAAGCTATTTTTAATGAAAACAATGGATATTGTGCTCATTTTTCACTGACAGTTAGGTCTATATTTTTTATATCTTTTTTTACCGTACTTATAGCTCTTTTTCATATTAAAAAATTTTTAGTTATTCATTTTACAGATAAAAATTATAATTTATTGATTTTTAATATATTTCTATATCTTTATTTATCTATTAAAAATCAAAAAAACTGCTTTGCATTTTTATTCATAAGCTGAGCATAAGTCCTCGTTTAGTGGAAAAATATTTCTTTTGTAAGGTAATGACAGCAATACAAGGTGTCATTATGTCTAATTCTCTATCTAAAACGACGGCATACGTCCAAATCATTCAAAATGATCAACAAGCAATTAATGCTGCTTATCAAGTAGCTGATTTTGCTTTAGAGGGCCGTAATACACGTGATCAACAACGCTTACTACCCCATGAGCAAATTGAAAGCTTTAGCCAAAAAGGTTTAGGCGGAATTCGCATTTCAAAAAAATACCGTGGTGCTTTTGTTTCCAATAAAACACTGGCACAAGTTTTCCGTATTTTAAGTAAAGGTGATGCAAATGTTGGTCAGATTCCACAAAATCAGATTAGTCTGTTAAACCTGATCGAAATCATGGGCACAGAACAACAAAAACAATTTATCTTTTCAGAAATATTAGCAGGTAAACGTCTTGCCAACGGTGGGCCAGAACGTAATACCCATGATTCAAAAACCTTAAAAACTACACTCACCATTGAAAATGGTAAATATATTTTAAACGGTGAAAAGTTTTATTCTACAGGTACAAGTTTTGCACATTGGCTCGCAATTAAAGCGGTTCATCCTGAAGGCCATGTGGTTTTAGTCATTGTTAGCCGAGATGTCCAAGGCATTGAAGTCATTAATGACTGGAATGGATTTGGTCAACGTACTACAGCGAGCGGTACAGTTAAATTAAATCAAGTTGAAGTTAATCCAGAACTTATTTTTGATGAGCGCTTATTAACACAGGTCCCTACTTATCGCGGTGCTTATTCTCAGTTATTACAAGTAGCCATTGATGTCGGTATTGCAGAAGCCGCTTTTGAAGATACTTTATCGACTATACACAAAGCGCGTCCAATTATTGATGCAAACGTTGAAAAAGCCAGCTTTGAACATTACACCCTGCAAGAGGTAGGTAAGTTAAATATTTTGCTGGACGCTGCAATTTTACTGCTTGATGAAGCTGCTGAATATTTAGATGAACTCGACCAACTTCAAACTGTGACTGATGAACAAGTAGCTAAAGCTTCGATCTTGGTGGCCGAAGCGAAAGTCTATGCCAATGATGCGGCTCTACAAATCTCTGAAAAACTACTAGAGCTGGGCGGTAGTCGTTCAAGCTTAAGCCAACATAATTTAGATCAACATTGGCGAAATGCCCGTGTACATACCTTACATGACCCTGTTCGCTGGAAATTACATGCCATTGGCAATTATTACCTTAATGGTCATTTCCCTGCCCGCCATGCTTGGATTTAAGGAGAAATTGTCATGACTTCATATCAATCGGTTCAAACTAAACAAACATCGGCATCTGGCCAAGCGCACATTATTCAAAATGATGCTGAAGCATTAGAAATTGCCGAACAATTTGCCGAACAATTTAAAAAAACCGCAGTTGAGCGAGACGCTAAGCGAATTTTACCGTATACCGAAATTGATGCATTGAGCCAGTCTGGGCTTTGGGCAATTACAGTACCAAAGCAATATGGTGGTGCCGAAGTTTCAAGCCATACAGTTGCCAAAGTAATTGCGCTTTTAAGCGGTGCAGATGGTTCAATCGGGCAAATTCCACAAAACCACTTCTATGCATTAGAAGTGTTACGCAATACAGGTACAGAAACTCAGAAACAACGTTTATACGGCGAAGTGTTAAATGGCACTCGTTTTGGTAATGCACTTGCCGAGTTTAAAACTAAAACTTCAACTCACAAACAAACCAATATTCGTCCGCATGAAAATGGGTATTTGATTCAAGGTGAAAAGTTTTACTGCACAGGAAGTTTATTTGCTCACCGTATTCCAACCTTAGTTTTAGACGATGCGGGTCGAGAGTATCTAGCCTTTGTAAAAAGTGGTTCACAAGGATTAAAACTTGTTGATGACTGGTCTGGCTTTGGACAGAAAACGACAGGCAGCGGCACGGTCAAGTTTGATCAGGTTTTTGTCGATGCAGATGATGTCATTCCTTTTGATACTGCATTTTTACAACCAACCTTAGTCGGTCCTTTTGCGCAAATTATGCATGCATCGATTGAGGTAGGCATTGCACGTGCAGCCTTTGAAGAAAGCTTGCAAAGAGTGCATCAAGCGCGCCCATGGATTGATTCAAATGTAGAAACTGCAAACCAAGATCCTTTAACGATTTATGAATTAGGGCGTATTGCTGTCGATGTACGGGCAAGTGAAGTGTTATTAAAACAGGCAGCTCAATCAATTGATGCCGCAAAAATTGAAACCACACCTGAAAGTATTGCAAAAGCATCCATCGATGTTGCCAAAGTACGTGCTCATAGTAGCAATACAGCACTCAAAGCATCTTCTAAGCTGATCGAACTTGCAGGAAGCCGTGGTAGTCAGTCACAAGATGGTCTAGATCGCTTCTGGCGTAATGCGCGCGTTCATACATTGCATGATGCTGCGCGATGGAAATATTACTTTATTGGGAACTATGTTCTTAACGGTGTTTTACCACCTCGTCGGGGGACATTGTAATGACAGATTTTAAAGCGAAAGAAATTTTATTAAACGCCTTTGATATGAACTGCGTTGGTCATATTAATCATGGCTTATGGACACATCCACGTGATGAATCACATCGTTTTAACGAATTGAGCTATTGGACAGAACAAGCCAAGACCTTAGAAAGTGGTTTATTTGATAGTTTATTTATTGCGGACATTACAGGTGTGTATGACGTCTATCAAAACGGTATTGATCTGACTTTAAAAGAGTCCATTCAGCTTCCGAGCCATGACCCATCTACACTCATTTCAGCTATGGCGGCAGTCACTCAAAACTTAAGTTTTGGGGTCACTGTGAATTTGAGCTATGAACATCCATATCAGTTTGCACGCCGCTTTGCGAGTCTCGACCATTTAACTCAAGGTCGTATTGGCTGGAATATCGTGACAGGTTATCTAGATAGTGCCGAACGCTTAATTGGTCAAAAAGGTTTAAAAGACCACGATGCCCGCTATGAACAAGCCGAAGAGTTTTTAGAACTTTGCTACAAATATTGGGAAGGTTCTTGGGAAAACGACGCAGTTAAAAAAGATAAAGCACGGCGTGTTTTTACAGATCCATCTAAGGTGCATACCATTCACCACCATGGAAAGTATTACCAGAGTGAAGGTGTGTTTCAGGTATCTCCTTCTGTGCAACGCACTCCAACCCTATTTCAAGCAGGTGCTTCACCTAAAGGTATGCAGTTTGCAACACGTCATGCTGAATGTGTATTTATTGGCGGTGACAAACCCGAAAAAATTCGCGAACAAGTGAAAAAGATTCGTACTCTTGCCGAACAGCAAGGACGCTCAGCGAATGATATTAAAGTGTTTGTCGGTATAACAGTTGTTGTTGCCGACACACATGATCTGGCCGTACAGAAACTGAATGAATATCGTCAGTATGCAAGTCCTGAAGCAGGCTTAGCGCATTACGCGAGTTCAACTGGTATCGACTTAAGTAAATTTGCCGACGATGAAGCGATTCCTTACCAAAAAAGTAACAGTATTGTTTCGATTACCGAAAAATTTAAAGAGCAACAAATCACAAAAAATGACTTAAAAGCTCAGCATGTTTTAGGTGGCCGTTATCCCCTCATCGTGGGTAGTGGCGAAGAAGTTGCTGAATACTTAATTCATCTTTTAGATGAGACAGATATTGATGGCTTTAATTTAACACGTACTGTTGCACCTGAGTCTCACCACGACTTTATCCGCTTGGTCATTCCTGAGCTACAACAACGTGGTCGCTATAAAACTGCATATAAAACGGGTTCACTGCGGAACAAAATTTTTAATCGGGGTGATCAATTACCAAAACAACACCCTGTTCAAGCGTTCCGATGTAGTCCCAATAACAACAGCAAAAACTTAACAACAATTGAAGAAATAACCGCTTAAATTTGGAGATAGACATGGCTCAAACAGCCTCAAAAAAATGGCTAGGCGTAGGCTTAGTCGTTGTAGTCCTTTTTGTTGCTTTATTCTTATGGAATAAACATCGTCAAAGTGGCTCAAATGAACTTGTGATTGGCATTAGTCCCCCATTTGCAAAAACTTTACAAGCTGCTGCCGATGAAGCAAAGAAACAGGGGTTAAATGTAAAACTGGTCGAATTTTCTGACTGGAACACACCAAACATTACTTTAAATCATGGGGATATTGATGCGAACTTTTTCCAGCATCAACCTTTCTTAGATAATGCAATTAAAGAAACTGGCTTTAAATTAAAGGCATTTGCAGTGGGTGCAGCATCACATGTGGGACTTTATTCAAAGAAGTACAAAAGCCTTGATGAATTGCCGCAAAACGCACGTGTAGTCATTCCAAATGATCCAGTGAATCAAGGTCGTGCCCTACTACTCTTACAGCAAGCTAAATTAATTACGCTTAAAGATTCAAATAATCATTTATCTGCACTTAAAGATGTAGTTTCAAACCCTAAAAATTTGCAATTCGTAGAGGTTGAAGGACCACAAACTGCTCGTGCAATTGATGATGTTGACTTGGCTTTTGGCTATCCGCATTACTTACGCTTAGCAAAAACAGCTGCCCCTGAAAGTGCACTTTTACTTGATGACAATACCAATAAACGTTATGCAATTTTGTTTGTAGTGCGTGATGACTACCAAGATAAGGGCGACAAATTAAAGAAATTTGTTGAGATCTATCAAAACTCACCAAAAGTTAAAGCTGTGTTAGATGCCGAGATTGGGCCAACACTTTGGTTCCCTGGCTGGAAGTAATAACGGAAAGATTATGGCGATTCAGTTCAAACAGCATAAGCCTTGGTTACTCGGAATTACGGTTTTAATCGTAGTTCTGGGCCTCGTCGGTTACCGTTATATTAAAAATAAACAAGCCGATGATGTTTTAACGATTGGGATTAGCCCACCTTATGCTGAGCTATTACAAAGCGTAGCCAATGAAGTAGAAAAGCAAGGCGTTCATGTCAAACTCGTTGAATTTTCTGATTGGCGAGCACCCAATGTTGCCGTACAAAACGGTGATATTGATGCAAACTTTTTCCAGCAAAGCGTATTTCTACGTAATGCTGTAAAAGAAACGGGTTATGACTTACATGCATTTGGTGTGGGTTCAGGAAGTCATGTAGGTTTATATTCGAAAAAATATAAATCACTTGACGACTTACCTTCAAATGCACGTGTTGCTATTCCAAACGATCCAGTCAATTTAGCCCGTGCTTTAATTTTATTACATCGTGCAGGTTTAATTCAGCTTAAAGACATTAATAATGAGCTTTCAACCACTCAAGACATTATTGCTAATCCTAAACAGCTGAGCTTCGTTGAAGTTGAAGGACCACAGACAGCACATGCATATAACGATGTCGATTTAATTTTCGGCTTCTCTCACTACTTAAAAATGGCAAAGGTAACCGACCCACATAGCGCATTATTTTTAGATCCAATCGATAAAAAATATGCAATTTTGTTTGTGACCCGTCGCGATTACCAAGATAAAAACCAAAAACTTGCAACCTTTGTTAAAGCATTCCAGAACTCAAAACAAGCACAAGACATTCTGGATAAAGACTTTGGTAAAGGTATGTGGTTTCAAGGCTGGAAATAAGGAGAATGGCAATGGTGAGTTTTGGATCACAAGTTGATTTTTCTCTACCTCATATCAAAATTCGTGGTTTAAATAAGTTTTACCAATCACAAGGTCAAAAACTGCATGCTTTAAAAGAGATTAACCTTGATATTCCTCAAGGTAAGATTTTAGGCATTATTGGTAAAAGTGGTGCAGGAAAATCTTCCTTACTTCGCACGTTAAATGGCCTAGAACTAGTAAATACTGGCAGCATTCATATTCATCAACAAAACATTGCTGAATTGAGTCATGCTGAACTCATTCAAACCCGTCAACGAATTGGAATGATTTTTCAACATTTCAATTTAATGTCTGCAAAAACGGTTTGGGAAAATGTGGCATTGCCCTTAAAAGTTTCCAATTACAACAAAGCAGATATCGATGAGCGTGTAAATGAAGTTCTGGCACTCGTAGGCCTTGCTGATAAGTCTGGCTACTATCCATCGCAACTTTCAGGCGGACAAAAGCAACGTGTCGGTATTGCACGTGCACTTGTTCACCATCCAGAAATTTTACTCTGTGACGAAGCAACCTCTGCACTTGACCCTGAAAGTACCGCCACTATTCTGGCTTTACTTAAAAAGATTAATCAGGAGCTGGGTCTTACTATTGTATTAATTACTCACGAAATGCAGGTCATTCGAGAAATTTGTGATCAAGTGGTGGTGATTGATCAAGGTGAGATAGTAGAGGCTGGACAAGTCTGGTCTGTATTTTCACGACCAGAACAACAAATTACTCAAGAATTGTTAAACCTTGAGCAAATTACCCTGCCTTTTAAAATCAGTCCTCTACCCGATGAAGATTCGACTCATATTATTGTAAAACTGAAATATGAGGCTGAAGCACATCAGGTCCCTGATATTCAAGAATTACTTGCCAAATTTAAAGCGCCCGTCAATTTATATCAAAGTCAGGTCGATACCATTCAAGGGCATATTATTGGTTCACTTTTAGTCGGTATTCCTAACGTAGAAATTGATATTTCATCTATACGACAAGATGCATCAACTGCAATTGCACAATTTGAGGTACTTGGCTATGCACGACCAGCTCATTGATTTATTAATTACTGGAACTGTAGATACCTTACTCATGGTAGGTGCATCTGCATTTATTGCTTTTTTAATTGGCTTACCGATTGCTGTTGTTTTAGTCAGTACTTCTGAGCACGGCATTCATCCGTCACAAAAGATTAATCAAGCTTTGGGTTGGGTCATCAATATCGCTCGCTCTGTACCCTTCCTTATTTTAATGGTTGCGCTTATTCCGCTTACTCGCTGGATTGTCGGCACGAGTTACGGCGTATGGGCGGCGGTTGTTCCGCTGACTATTGCTGCAATTCCTTTCTTTGCGCGTATTGCAGAAGTCAGCTTACGCGAAGTCGATCAAGGTTTAATTGAAGCTGCACAGGCCATGGGTTGTAACCGTAAACAAATTATTTGGCATGTACTTTTACCCGAGGCTTTACCGGGTATTGTGGCAGGCTTTACCGTGACTATTGTGACAATGATTAATTCCTCTGCGATTGCTGGTGCTATTGGTGCAGGTGGCTTAGGAGACATTGCTTATCGTTATGGCTATCAACGTTTTGATATGCAAATTATGTTGGCTGTAATTTTTGTGCTCATTGTTTTAGTCATGTTAGTACAAGCAAGTGGCGATGCATTAGCCCAGCAACTTGATAAACGTAAAGTTTAAAAGCAATACAACCCCGCTCTAGCCATGACTTTGTCATGGCTTTCATGTAAAATCAGCGACAATTTTTAATTTACACATTTGTGAGTGGTTTTCATGGGTTTTAATTGCGGTATTGTTGGTCTGCCAAACGTAGGGAAATCTACCCTTTTCAATGCATTAACGAAAGCAGCGATTGCAGCGGAAAACTTCCCTTTCTGTACCATTGAACCAAACACAGGTATTGTTCCTGTACCAGATCCACGTTTAGACAAACTTGCTGCGATTGTTAAACCACAGCGTATTTTGCCAACCACAATGGAATTTGTGGACATTGCAGGTCTTGTTGCTGGTGCATCAAAAGGTGAAGGCTTAGGTAACCAATTCCTTGCTAACATCCGTGAAACTGATGCAATTGCACACGTTGTACGTTGTTTCGAAGACGAAAACGTAATTCACGTAAATGGTAAAATTGATCCGTTAGACGATATCGCAACCATCAATACTGAACTTGCACTTGCCGATCTTGAAACTGTTGCTAAAGCAATTTTACGCTTAACTAAAGTTGCTAAAGGCGGCGACAAAGAGGCTGTAGCAACTAAAGCAGTTTTAGAAAAAATCCAACCTTTACTTGACGAAGGTAAACCAGCTCGTGCAGCCGATTTGTCTGATGACGAACGTAAATTAGTTCGTGGTTTTGGTTTAATGACTTTAAAACCAACCATGTATATTGCAAACGTTGCAGAAGATGGTTTTGAAAATAACCCGCATTTAGATGCAGTAAAAAAACTTGCGGCTGAAGAAAACGCAATTGTTGTTCCTCTTTGCAACCAGATCGAAGCTGAAATTTCATTATTAGAAGATGAAGATCGTGCTGAGTTCTTAGAAGCAATGGGGATGGAAGAACCAGGCTTAAATGTGGTTATTCGTGCAGGTTATGCGCTTTTAGGTTTACAGACTTATTTCACTGCTGGTGAACAAGAAGTTCGTGCATGGACAGTAAAAGTTGGCGCAACCGCTCCTCAAGCAGCTGGTGTGATTCATACTGACTTCGAAAAAGGTTTTATCCGTGCTGAAGTTGTTGCATATGATGACTTTGTACAATACAACGGTGAAAACGGCGCTAAAGAAGCTGGTAAATGGCGTTTAGAAGGTAAAACTTACGTTGTTCAAGACGGCGATGTAATGCACTTCCGTTTTAACGTATAAGTTAAAGCTCAAAAAAAGCCCCAATATGTTGGGGCTTTTTTTTACATTTAATGACTAATATCCATCGCCTCTCGTTTACTGCGTGCCTCTTGTAAAATACGCGCATGCAAAGGCTTTCTAAAACCTAGCATAAATATAAATTCTGCCAATACAAATAACGGCCCTATCGCAAGTCCAATCACATCATCAACAAAAGCCGGTTTTTTCTTTTCAAAATAATGTCCTACAAACTGAAAGACCCAACCGACAACAAAGAAGCCAATACTTGCTGCTAACCATTCTCCTAAAGACAATTGAGCAATTTGGCTCGCTAGTGGATACACAGCAGCTAAAAGAACGAGCATGAGTAAGCCAAATACTTTATCTAAAATAAAATAATAGATCGTATTAGCTGCAATCAGGACTATGGCTAAAGTCAGTTTAAAACTACCAATATCGATTCCAGCTCTTGCGGTTAAACACAAAATTGAAAACACGATGAGCGGAATACCGATAAAGTGCGTCAAAATATTTTTATGATTTAAATGATAAGCCGCATATTTGCTAAGCTGTTGCTCCAGATTTGACATGAGTTATTCCTTATTCACTTACATATAGTCATACTGTACGAATAAGGAAAACTTAAAGTTGTCAGCTATTTGACAAAGTAATGAATTTTTTCATGGATGACCGAATATTGGACCTAATTTATATTAACCGACTAAAAGAGAACACTTGGTTTAGTGTGCTTCCAGAAACATTCCAAAATTTTATTTTAGAACATGGCAAACAAATCACCTTTGAAAAAAATAGCTATGTTTTCCATGCTCAAGATATATTTGATGGCATTTATACTGTACTTGAAGGCTCAATTAGTTTGGGTTATGTGGACGTAAATGGTAATGAAGCACTCTCTGCAATTGCTGAGCCGATTATGTGGTTTGGTGAAATATCTTTAATTGATCATGAACCACGCTCGCACGATGCTATTGCTTTGAAAAAAAGTACAGTTCTACATATTCCTGCAAAACCATTAAATGATCTACTCAAAGACAATCCATATTATTGGTATTATTTTGCACGTTTAACGAGCCAAAAACTCAGGTATGTTTTCTTAGAACAGATTGCAATACAAACACGCAGTATTTCTCAAAGGCTGGCTCAGCGTCTTCTATTCATTTTAGAAGGTTATGGGAATCATATTCTTATTCAAGATCATCACATCCATATTTCTCAAGAACAGTTGGCAAATATGCTGACCACATCTAGGCAGACGATCAATCATGAACTCAGCCTGCTCGAAAAACAGAAAATCATTAAAATTGCTTTTAGAAAAATTGAGATTTTAGATATTGAGAAATTGAAAGTAGTTGCTCAAGCACAATCCTAATCTTTACACAGGAGGCTAAATAATAAAAACTTAAAATTAAATTAAAAAATTAGATAACACTGCAAATCAAAACATTGTTCAAACTCTATTTCCACAAAATAAATGTGTTAAAGCAGATATTTTCATCCTACACTCAAGCTGAGCAATAATACTCAACAAGGCGCTGATTAACATGAAAAAATTATCAACAATTCTTACAGCAGGCGTATTGGCTATGTTAAGTGTTTCGGCATTTGCATGTCCTAAAGGAACTCAACTACAAGGCGGTACAGGACCAAATCACAAAGGTGGAAAATGTGTAGCTGTACATGGAAAAACTACCGCTCAAAAAGCCAAGAAAGAGGTAACTAAAACTAAACAGGATGTTAAAAAAGACTTAAGCACTCAAAAACATGATGCAATAACTAGTGCAACTCATGCTCAACATGAATCACAGCAAATGACTCATCAAATGAAACAAGATGCTGTGAAAACTGCAAACACCGCTAAAGCTGCCACAAAACCGTAATTCACATTCACTCATTATCGTTTAAAAGCAAAAAAGCGAGATTGATCATCTCGCTTTTTTATATGTATAGGCTTTATTTAGGAGATGTGTTTCCTAAATTCGGGTTTTCAATCGCTTCCTTACACTGTTGTTTATCACGCTCATAATCTGCCTGTTTCTGAGCAACCGAACTATTATTTTCAAGCGTTTCGCGCGCCCATACATCTAGACTCGTTAAAGCTTTACGGCAAAGCGCATATTTACCTTCAGTGACCGAATCTGTCATTTTCACATTGATACGCCAGTCTGTACTCAATTGGCGTAAAGGTTTACGAACTTTGTCATCAATTTGGCTGAGTTGTTTTTCATAAACTAAATGCTCAACCGTGTTAATCAATGTCCATGCTTTTTGAGCATAAACAGTTGCATCATTGGTTAGTTTCGGTGCTGGCTTAATTTCTACTTTTTTTTCTGCACCCTGATTACCATTATCACAGCCCTGCAATGTAAAAATACCTGCACTTATCATGGCGATATAAACTAAACGAATCTTTGCCTTGAACATATCAAACTGCCGATTAAACATTTCGGCACTATGCTATTAAATTCGGCTACAATACTCAATCTTTCAAGTATTTTTATCATTTGGTTTATTGCCAAGGTGTATTGTGTCCGAACAACAATTGATGCCTGCCCAAACAGCAACTTTTTGGCAAGGCGCCAAAGATAGCCAAGCTATCGTACTCACCTATTTACCCGTTTCTTTTGCCTTTGGCGTTTCTGCATCTCAGTTTGGTTTTACACCATGGGAAGCTTTTTTTCTATCTTGTTCAATGTATGCTGGCGCTAGCCAATTTTTGGTTGTCGCTCTTTTGGCTAGCGGTTCATCCATCTGGCTAACAGCATTAACAGTCATTGCACTAGATATTCGCCATGTCCTGTATGGACCTGCTCTATACAACCTGATTCCAAACAAATTAAATCTTAAGAAAACGGCAGTATGGGCTTGGGGCTTAACGGATGAAGTTTTTGCCAGTGGAATGATCCAACTTTCACAACGCAGACAACAATGGACCGAGTCTTGGATGCTTGGCTTAAGCCTATTTAGTTGGATGGCTTGGGCAAGTGGCTCTTTGTTAGGTGGATTATTTGCCGATCAAGTTGCTCATTTACCAAAGTTTTTACAAGCAGCTTTAGACTTCTTATTACCTGCTTTATTTTTAAGTTTTTTATTAGCGGCATTTGAACGAAAGCATAGCCTTGTTGTTGCTGTATCTTTAGTAGTTTCAGCTTTGGCCTGTTATTGGATTAACTTATCAGCTGCTATTTTTATTGGTATTTTTTCAGGCATTTTAGCTGGTCTATTTAAATATTATGTGCTGAAACAACATGATGAGGTTGAGGCTTAATATGAACCTAGAAATTATTCTGGTCGGCATTATTGTGGGTATAGCCAATTTTGCTTCACGCTTTGGACCTTTTTTCGTAATACAAAAACTACAGGGCAACCAACAAAGACGCGGCTCAATCTGGATCAAAATTGCCTTAGGAAGTATTGGAATATCTGCAATTAGTGCCATGCTTGTAGTTGCTACTCTTCCACCTCTCCTTGAAACCCCAAATAAGATTTTAGCAATGGTTATCGGTTTTATAGTTCTAGCTGGTCTTTATTTTAAATTTAAGAAAATCGTACCAGCAACTTTAACTGCCGCAATTGTTTATGGTCTGATCTATACTTATTTACCTTTATAAATAGATAAACTTATTTTCCTTATATAAAATAAAATCTGGCCAGAGGCGTTTAAGACTGAAACTTCTGGCTTGGAAAATTTAATTTTTGAATTGATTAAAAAGATAACCTTAGCTACTTAATAGAGATAAAAATGTCACAAGTTAAAATTTATGCAAATGAACAAACCATTATGCAGTACCGAGAATTACTTTCTCATGCAATCCATCAGGCGGTTATTGAAGAATTGAAATATCCTGTTGAGAAAAGATTTCAACGTTTTATCAGCCTTAAACCAGGAAATTTCATTTACCCTTCTGACAGAAGCCAGCATTACATTATTATTGAACTTTCAATGTTTGCAGGCCGCAGTGCAGCTACTAAAAAGCAGCTTATCCAAACCTTATTTCGTAATATTCAAGAACAATGTAGAATTTCTCCACAAGACATTGAAATTACTATTTTTGAAACACCTAAAGAAAATTGGGGCATCCGTGGTAAAAATGCGGATGAATTGCTTTTAAACTATCAGGTTAATATCTAAAAACCACTTTTTTAATTGTCCGACAAAATTACTTTTTTATGCATGATAAGGCTTAACTCCACCATAAGTTCTGCTATGCTTAAAAAAATAATTTTGTCAGGATGATTCGCATGAGCGTGACACTCGGTACCCCACTTCAATCTTCTGCATTTAAAGTTTTATTGTTAGGTTCAGGAGAGCTTGGCAAAGAAGTTGTAATTTCCTTACAACGCCTTGGTGTAGAAGTACATGCAGCCGACCGTTATGATCACGCACCAGCAATGCAAGTTGCACATTTTTCTTATGTGTTAAACATGGCAGATCCTGCCCAATTAAAACAACTCATCGAGAAAATTAAACCAAATTTAATTGTTCCAGAAATTGAAGCAATTGCGACTGAAGTTTTACTTGAGATTGAAGCGAGCAAAGTAGCAACTGTCATCCCTTCTGCTAAAGCTGTAAACCTGACTATGAACCGTGAAGGCATCCGACGTCTTGCGGCTGAAGAACTTGGCCTACCTACTTCTGCTTATCGTTTTGCTGATACGCTCGAAAGCTTCCGCGCCGCTTGCGATGACATTGGTTATCCAAACTTTGTAAAACCGGTCATGTCTTCGTCTGGTAAAGGTCAGTCTCGTGTAAAAAGTTTCGATGAAGTCGATGCTGCTTGGGAATATGCAATGCAAGGTGGCCGTGTTAACCAAGGCACGGTCATTATTGAATCTCAAATTGATTTTGATTTTGAAATTACATTACTTACCGTTCGCGCTAAAAACCCTGAAACTGGTGAAATCGAAACTCATTACTGTGACCCAATTGGTCACCGCCAAGATGCCGGGGATTATGTAGAAAGCTGGCAACCTCAACCAATGACGGCGGCGGCACTCGAAGAAGCAAAACGTATTGCAAATAAAGTGACAACTGCACTTGGTGGCTGTGGTATTTTTGGTGTAGAACTGTTTATTAAAAGCGACAAGGTTTGGTTTAGTGAAGTCTCACCTCGCCCACACGATACAGGACTCGTAACTTTAGCATCTCAGTTTCAAAGTGAATTTGAACTGCATGCACGTGCAATTTTAGGTTTACCTGTAAACACAGCACGCCACAGTGTTGCAGCAAGTGCGGTAATTTATGCTGGAGTTGATGCCAGCAATTTAAGTTATAGCAATCTCAATGTAGCTTTAACACACCCAGACACCGATTTACGCCTGTTTGGCAAACCAGAAGGTTTCAAACGTCGTCGTATGGGTGTAGCAACCGCTCGTGCTGAAAATACTGATCTTGCTCGTACTTTAGCGAAAGAAACCGCTGATCAAGTAAGCGTTCAAACAAACTCATAATTTTTACTTATTGGTAGACCCATTTTCATGATCAATATATCGCCATTGTTGAACTATGTCTCAAGTCATCATGATATTAAAGCCATTAATCAATGGCGAACGGATGTAGAAAAGCAGTTGCAAGATTCATATGAAAATGGGCAATCTATTCGTGAAATCATTAAAGCCCGTTCAGATTTAGTAGATGAAGCACTGATCTTTTTATGGAAACATGCTGAACTCGATCAGACAGAACTGGGCCTTTTTGCTGTAGGCGGTTATGGGCGCCGTGAGATGTTGCCCTATTCTGACGTTGATATCATGATTTTATCGGAGCATGAAATTAACGAAGAAAACGAAAAACGTATCTCTACATTTATTTCTTCTTTATGGGACGTTGGCAATTTCAAACCCGGCATTAGTGTTCGCACCATTCAAAGCTGTGTTGAACAGGCCGCTACCGATTTAACCGTTGCAACAACTTTAATTGAGGCGCGGTTAATTACTGGCAATAATCAGCTTGCGAAATGGCCTCGCCGTATTGTTTCGCAGACATGGACAGATAAAACATTTTATGACGCAAAAATGGCCGAACAAGCCAAGCGTTATCACCAACACAACAATACTGAAAGTAATTTAGAACCCGACATTAAAAATGCACCAGGCGGTATCCGTGACATTAACCAAATTGGCTGGATTGCAAAACGTCACTTTCGCGTAAACCGTATTTATGACTTAGTGCATTTAGGTTTCATTTCAGAGTTTGAATTGGCAGTTTTAGAAGAAGCAGAAAGTTTTCTTTGGGAAATTCGACATCATTTACACCGTTTAGCTAAACGTGATGAAAACCGTTTACTCTTTGACCACCAAAGAGAAATTGCCGCGAAATTTGGATATGTGCGTCAAGAAGGCCAACCTGTAAATTATGGGGTTGAGCAGTTCATGAAACGCTACTACCGTACGGCGCAGCAAATTTCAACACTCAATGAAATGTTGCTTGCGTATTTTAGCGAGTCAGTGATTACTCCTCGACTGCCCAACTATGAACGCAAAATTGAAGTCGTTAACGATCACTTTAAGATTGTCGACAATAAACTTGCCGTACAACATCACAAAATATTCGCAGAGCATCCAAGCGCGATTTTAGAGTTGTTCTATATTTTAGCCAATCGACCAGATATTGAAGGAATCCGCGCTCGGACTTTACGCTTACTTATTCTTGCTGCGAAACGAATCAACCAAAGTTATCGCGATAATCCAGAGCATCAAGCACTGTTTATGTCGATTATTCGTTCACCATATCGTTTATACGATACCTTGGTTGCGATGAAACGTTATGGGGTTTTAGGAAACTATATTCCTGCTTTTGGCCAAATTATGGGCCTTATGCAATATGACCTATTCCATATCTATACGGTCGATGCTCATACATTATTATTGCTGCGTAATTTAAATCGTTTTAGAGAACCTGAATTTGCCAAAGAATTTCCTGTAGTAAGTTCAGTTTTCCAACGTCTTGCTCGTCAAGATATTGTCTTTATTGCTGCTTTATTCCATGACATTGCAAAAGGTCGCGGTGGTGACCATAGTGAACTTGGTGCAGAAGATGCAATTGAGTTTGGACGTGCACACGGTTTTACAGAACGTGAATGCAAATTAATTGCATGGCTCATTCAAAACCATTTGCTCATGTCTTTGACCGCTCAGAAAAAAGATATTTCTGATCCTGATGTCGTGAAAGATTTTGCAGAAAAACTTGGCGACATGGAGCATCTTGATTATCTCTACACTTTAACAGTTGCAGATATTAACGCCACAAATCCAAAACTTTGGAACACATGGCGCGCATCGCTTATGCGTCAGCTTTATACGCATGCCCGTGATGTAATCCGTACAGGTTTAGGTCGTCCTGTTGACTACCAAATGTTAATTGAAGACACCAAATTTGCAGCAAGTGAATTACTGGTAAATAACTTCGCATTGGCAGATGTCGAAAAAGTATGGCAAGAACTTGGTGATGAATACTTCATCAAAGAGTCAGCAGACGAAATTGCATGGCATACACAAGCAATTTTAAAACACGGCGATAATCCGGAGCCATTAGTGCTCTTGCGTGCTCACCGTAAAGCAGCTCAAGATGCAGTACAAATCTTTATTTATACACGCGATCAACCTAACCTGTTTGCCACGACTGTTGCCGTTTTAGACCGAATGAACTTAGACGTTCAGGACGCAAAAATTATCACGGCAAGTACAGCATTTAGCTTAGACACCTATGTTGTACTTGACCGTTTCGGTACGTTGCTTACCGACCCAGCGCGTGAAGAAACCGTTAAAAATGCATTAGTGAAGGCGCTTAGCCAACCAGACCAATATCCGGGACTCATGCAACGCCGTATTCCGCGTCAATTACGTCACTTCGATATTGAAAATACAGTCGATGTAACATTAAATGAAGCCTTACAGCAAAATATGGTCGAAATTTCAACACTCGATCACCCCGGCCTACTTGCACGCGTGGGTGGTTTATTTATGATGCAAGGTTTAGACATCCATTCAGCCCGAATCGCAACTTTAGGTGAACGTGCCGAAGATATTTTCTTTGTCACCAAAAAAGATGGTAAACCGCTGAATCACGAAGAGGTCAAACTCTTCTCGGAAAAACTGAAAGCTGCATTAGATGAAGCATCTAATCAAATTTGTCAGCACTGAAACTCAACTACTTGGTAACTGTTTAATGAACTCTAGCTTGTCGTTATTACACCCGTATCCATTTGAAAAGTTAAACCAACTTTTTAAGGATACTACTCCTGCTAACCTTCCCTTGATTCCTCTATCAATTGGCGAACCTAAGCATCCAGCACCAGAGTTTGTTAAACAGGCTATTATTGATAACTTTAACCATTTATCAACTTATCCAAACAGTAAAGGCTTACCTGAGCTTCGCCAAAGTATTGCAAATTGGTTAACTAAGCGCTTTAAACTTAACAGCATTAGTGCTGAAAACCACATCTTGCCTGTCTCAGGTACACGTGAAGGTATTTTTTCTTTTGTACAGGCATTAATTAATCGTGAAGATGCACCTTATGTGGTGATGCCGAACCCGTTTTATCAAATTTATGAAGGTGCAGCTTTACTTGCAGGTGCAAAGCCATACTTCATTAATTGCACGGAAGAAAATGGCTATTTAGGCGACTTTGATGCTGTACCAGCTGAAGTTTGGGAAAAGACAGCCCTTCTTTTTGTATGTACACCGGGTAACCCAACAGGTACTGTGCTTTCTAAAGAACAATTTAAAAAGCTAATCGCCTTATCTGATCAATATAATTTCGTTATTGCTTCTGATGAATGCTACTCAGAGCTTTGGTTTGACCAAGCACCTACTGGTCTATTAGAAGTTTGTGCTGAGCTTGGCCGTGATGACTACAAAAACTGTATCGTATTTCATTCACTTTCAAAACGTTCAAACTTACCGGGTCTGCGTTCAGGTTTTGTAGCAGGTGATGCCGATCTGTTAAAGCCATATTTGCAATACCGCACCTATCACGGCGCTGCAATGCCAGTACAACACCAGCTTGCTTCAATCGCAGCGTGGAACGATGAAAACCATGTTGAAGAAAACCGTAAGCAATATCGTGCAAAATTTGACTTATTTCAATCTGAACTAGGCCATTTGCTCCCACTACAAAAACCTGATGCTGGATTTTATTACTGGTTAAAAGTTGATAATGATGAAACTTTTGCCAAGATGCTGATGGAAAAAGCCCACATTAAAGTTTTACCGGGCCGTTATTTATCTCGTGATACCGAACAAGGTAACCCTGGAGCCAACCATGTACGTATGGCGTTAGTGGCAGACTTAGCTCAATGTGAAGAAGTGGTTAAACGCTTAAAAATGATTCTGTAAGCCTCTTCTTAGCAGTTGTACAGCCTTTTACTCAGGTTGTACAACTGGGCTATAACACTATTTATATGTAATCAAAAGCACAGCAAAAAGAATAAAAGCGATACCAGAACAATAGTATAAACCTGTCGCAGAGCGCTTAATTTTGTCTAAAACTCGTTCCTGAGTAAGTAGTCTAACTAATAAGATATTCCAGATTAAAACCACTCCGACCATCCATCCACTCATCAGTAATTTTTGAAATAAACTAAAATCATTTTGAATAAGCAGCATCAAACTACTGTAGAACATAATATTTTTAGGATTTAGGAGACTGGACTGCAAGCCCAAAGCTAAGCTTTTAATCTTATTTTTATAACTGGACTCTTGTTCAACCAAACTATTTTCAGCAACAGTAATATTTAAATTTGTTCCTTGAGTGGCTCTAAAACAAAGAAAACTCAAATAAGCTAAATATCCAGCCCCCAGCCATTTAAGTACTAAAAGAATGGTTGCACTTAAATTACCAAGCATCATAAATCCAAATAGACACACCATTAAGATCAAGGCATTACCCAACGTAATTCCTGCAATGATGCCATATGTATACCGTGAACCTTTTTGCAAAAGACTAGTGAGTATAAGGAAAAAATCTGGACCTGGAGATAACAATGCTAAAAAGTGGGTAAAGGCAATAACCAAAAAAACTTCCATAACGATTTCATCTTTAAAACTGTATGGAATAGCTTAAAAATAGAGAAAATTAATTTCTTGTAAATTATTGCGCGGCTGCAAGTTGAAACTGTCGAGGAGTGATTCCTGTATGCGCTTTGAAAGCTTTATGAAAATGGCTCTGATCACTAAAACCTAAATTTGTTGCCAATTCTGCGAGTGAAATCCCTTGTTTTAATTGAGCTCTGGCTTGATTAATTTTTAAATTAATTTGAAATGCATGTGGTGTTAGGCCAACATTGGCTTTAAATAGACGAATGACTGCATATCGGCTCAGGCCTACCTGCTCTGCAAGCGCTTCTAAAGAAATAAATTGTTCTGACGATTTAATAATATGAATTAAGTCCAAAAAATCTTCATATAAATATTCAGTTTTTTGTATTTCTTCTAATATGAAATGAGGGAGTAACAACTGAGTAAGGCAATAAATCAGTGATTGTTCTTTTTCAATAATTAATTTTTGAGGGTTAAATAAAGTCTCATTCATATCAGAAAAAGCCTGATATAAAGACTCATCTTTTATAATAAGGGGTCTATGCTGGGGTAAATTTAAATCAAAGCCCTCTTTTTGAAACTCTGTAAACCATTGCTTAAGCCATGAAATATCCAAATGTAGCATCTGGTAACTCCAAGCTTGATCTGGCAAAGGATTACATGAATGCTCAATATGTGCCGGTACAATAACCAAATTACCAGCACTAATCTTTTGAGGCGTAAAAAATGAGCTTTGAAAAACGCTATTCCCCTCATCGATAGCCCCAATAGAAAAGGTTGGGTGGCTATGTGCCTTATAACATGTTCGGCTAAAACAAGACCTTCGAGTTTCAACATAAGGCATTCGCCCATCTTGCCAAAACTCAAAGAATGGAGGAATAGCGTTCATTTAAACGATTAACTCGCCAATGCTTTTTCAATATCAGCTTCTAAAGCTTCTGGTTTAGTCGTAGGTGCATAGCGATTTAGAACAGCACCATCTTTACCTACCAAAAATTTGGTGAAGTTCCATTTAATGCTACTACTGCCTAAAATACCTTTAGCTTCACGTGTTAAATATCTAAAAATCACGTGGGCTTCCGGACCTTTTACATCAACTTTAGCAAACATGGGAAATTTCACCCCATAGTTACGCTGGCAAAAACTGCCGATTTCTTTATTAGTTCCCGGATCTTGCCCGCCAAACTGATTGCAGGGAAAACCTAAAACTTCTAATCCTTGATCTTTATATTTTTCATAAAGTTTTTCGAGGCCAGCAAATTGTGGTGTAAAACCACATTTACTGGCAGTGTTTACAATTAGTAAAACTTTACCTTTGTAATCAGCCAATTGCTTAACTTCACCCTCTAATAGCTCAGCTTCAAACTGATAAATATTACTCATGGATAGGTTTCCTCATCATTTTTTTCTTGTGTTTTCAATTGTAATGATGCCGAGTTTACACAATAGCGCAAACCAGTCGGCTGTGGTCCATCTTCAAATACATGCCCTAAATGAGCCTCGCAATCATGACAAACTATTTCCGTTCTGACCATACCATGCGTTAAATCTTCATGTTCATCAATGACAGCACCATTGATAGGACGGAAGAAACTCGGCCAGCCGCAACCACTGTCATATTTTGTATCTGATGAGAACAATTCTGCACCGCAGCAACGGCACACATAAGTACCATGTTGCTTCGTATTCCAGTATTGCCCCGTAAATGCTGGTTCAGTGCCCTTTTGTCGCGTTATCCTATATTCTTCAGGTGATAACTCTCTTTGCCATTCTCGGTCTGTTTTATTAACTTTTCCCATGACCTGCACCTTTTATTCTGATGTAAACATAAATTGATAAACGTATTTTATATTTACGCCATTCATCAAAAAAACACTAGTCTCTGAACGTAAAAATTGTTGGAATTTAAACATCTAAGCCATAGGAAGCAAAAAGTAAGCAAAATACAAAAACAAAAGTAAGCAAATTTACATTTTATTTTCTTTCAAGGAAGCAAAGATGGTGCTATTCTTGTGTGGCACGGTTGTACAGGACAAAACATGTCTCAGAAAAAAAGTGTGCTTTTCCAGCAACTACTACCAGTTATTAAACAATATCAACAATTGGGTTTTACCCATGAAAAAATTGTTGAACTATTGAAAGATCAACATGATCTGAATTTGGTAACAGTTAAAACATTTAAAAGTTATTTATACCGATATGCAAAAGTGAATCCAGCTATGTCTAAAAATACTGCTACACTCCAATCCATGCCAACTTCTCGAGAAATTAAAAAATCATCGAAGCTTGAGCATGTTTGCTATGACATTCGCGGACCAGTATTGCGAGCCGCCAATGAAATGGAAGAGCAAGGACATAAAATTATTAAGCTGAATATCGGCAACCCTGCTCCATTTGGCTTTGAAGCACCACAAGAAATTATTAATGACGTTGCTTTAAACCTGCCAAATGCGATTGGTTATGTAGATTCAAAAGGTATCTTTCCGGCACGTAAAGCGATCTGCCAGTACTACCAGCAAAAAGGTATCTTAAATATGCACGTTAATGACGTGTATGTGGGTAACGGTGTATCTGAACTCATCGTAATGGCCATGCAAGGCCTATTAGATGACGGAGATGAAATGCTTATTCCAATGCCGGATTACCCACTTTGGACAGCAGCCGTTAATCTTTCAGGCGGTACAGCAATTCACTATAAATGTGATGAAGAAAATAGCTGGTATCCAGATATTGCTGATATTGAAAGTAAAATTACTCCGAATACTCGTGGTATTGTCATCATTAACCCGAATAACCCAACTGGTTCGGTTTACCCACGTCATATTCTTGAACAGATTGTAGCGATTGCGAAAAAATACGATCTAATTTTATTTGCCGATGAAATTTACGACAAAATTATTTATGACGGTATTGAACATGTTTCAGTAGCCTCATTAGCGGGCGACCAGCTTTGTGTATCTTTTAACGGCTTATCAAAAGCTTATCGTATTGCAGGTTTCCGCTCAGGTTGGATGGCAATCACTGGAGATAAAAGCCGTGCTGCCGACTATATCGAAGGATTAGACATGTTGGCATCAATGCGTCTATGTGCAAATGTTCAAGCTCAATATGCGATCCAAACTGCCCTAGGCGGTTATCAATCTATTAATGACTTGATTCGTCCCGGCGGTCGTTTATACGAGCAACGTAATATCGCCTGGGAAATGCTTAATGAGATTCCTGGGGTGAGCTGTGTAAAACCAGATGGAGCAATGTACTGTTTCCCACGCCTCGATCCAAACATCTACCCAATCGAAGATGATGAAAAATTAATGCTTGATTTGCTGCGCGCAGAAAAAGTTTTATTGGTGCAAGGTACAGGCTTTAACTGGCCAACACCCGATCATTTCCGTGTGGTATTCCTACCTGCCGAAAATGAATTACGTGAAGCAATTACACGACTAGGCCGTTTCTTAGCCAATCGTCGTTAAAAAAATGCATAATAAAAAGGCATCTTAAACTAGGTGCCTTTTTTATTATTATAGTTTATTCATTTTTGCAAAAGAAAAATCACAGATCTTCACCAAACTGTACCCATCAAAAATAAGATATTGAAGTTAAAATATTTTTATAAAACCATTCACTCTTTTAGTTGTAAAAATTAGTTCACGTTTTTATTCATATATTTTTTACCATACGTTCAAAATCACTTATATTCTGTTAACTTAGCCAATTTTTATTATGCAAAAAATGCATGGTTCAATATATTTTTGCATTTCACACTGCTTCAAAATCGAGCAACAATCCCTCTCCATAACAACATCGCCATATTCGATTCGGTTAAAACAGATACAGATCTAGGAAGATAAAATCGTTAAAACGACCGGACTGAACTAACAAGGAAAGCTTTCAATTATCCAAATCCCATCAAAGGATGATTGAATCAAATGGATAGAGGTTCATATGAAGCAAAAGAAATTGCTCAAGTATATTGTTATTGCTATTTTACTTGGCGTACTAACAGGTTGGATTTGTCACCACTTCTTCAATGAAGGTGAACAACTCAAACAGATCGCTTCTTATTTCAACATTGGTACAGACATCTTTTTACGTCTTATCAAAATGATTATTGCCCCATTGGTATTTGCCACAATTGTTTCGGGCATTGTCTCAATGGGAAAATCAACATCAATCGGCAGTATTACTGTTAAGTCGATGACTTGGTTCATTACCGCTTCGTTTGTATCGCTTGCGATCGGCATGGGCTTAGCAAACTTTTTCCAACCTGGTGCGGCTTTAGATTTAGCACTACCAACAGCTCAGCAATTGAGTGGCGCTTCTCTTCCAACAACTAGTGGTTTTACCCTGCAATCATTCATCAGCCATGTGTTCCCTCGCAGCATTGCAGAAGCAATGGCAAACAATGATATTTTACAAGTTCTTGTTTTCTCTATTTTCTTTGGTTCAGCTCTCGCTTTTGTAAATCAAGGCAAAGAAAAAGATTCAGTGATTATTCGTTTGACTGATGAACTCAGCAAGATCATGTTCCGTATTACTGATTACGTCATGATGTTTGCACCTGTAGCAGTATTTGCAGCAATCGCTTCGGCAATTACAGTACAAGGTTTAGGCTTGATTGTTGATTATGGCATTTTAATCGCAGAGTTCTACTTCGGTCTTTTATTACTGTGGATCATCTTATTCTCTGTAGGTGCAATCGTACTTAAAAAAGATATCTTTCGCTTAGGCAAATTAATTCGTGAACCTGTAACGCTCGCTTTTGCTACAGCTTCAAGTGAATCAGCCTACCCTAAAGTAATGGATGCCCTAAATAAATTTGGTGTGCCTAAAAAAGTAACGAGCTTTGTATTACCTTTAGGTTATTCATTCAACCTTGATGGTTCAATGATGTACACCACGTTTGCAGTACTCTTTATTGCTCAGGCCTACAATATTGATCTTAGTTTCACTCAACAAATCTTAATTTTGTTAACTCTAATGGTAACAAGTAAAGGTATTGCCGGTGTTTCACGAGCTTCTATTGTCGTTATTTCAGCAACGCTCAGTATGTTCCATTTACCTGAAGCTGGCATCCTTTTATTACTCGGTATCGATCAGTTCCTTGATATGGGCCGTACTGCAACAAACGTAGTAGGTAACAGTATTGCGACCGCAGTTGTTGCCAAGCTTGAAGGCGATAAAGTGGCAGATGCTGAAGAACTACCAGAGCCAGTATTAATTAAATCAACTCAAGAACAAACGACAGCTTAAGTTTCTCTTTTCTCCCACTCTCCCAACTTAAGAGCAATTTTATATGACCTTATAAAATTGCTCTTTTTTTATTTTAAAATTGATGGCAGAAATTCACCTATATTTTTATATTAAATAATGACTTTAAACTGCTATTAAATTTTCATGAATCAAACCTTAAAAATAGAATAAAAATCACTCAAACAAATTTTATATTTTTAAAAATAAATACCAAGTGATTAAATTTTAATTCAATTTAAAACAATTAAATTATATTAAATTAATAGAATTATTTTTCAATTTATACTGAAAAATTTAAAAATATCTTAATTTTAAATTATAACAATAAAAATCAATAATATAAAAATATCAAATGGCAAAAATTTACTTAAATATATCTATTATTTTTTAATTTTATAAAGATAAAAAAATCATTTGTTTTACTTATATTAAAAAATAAACAAATCAAGATAAATTAGAAAAACTTAATAGATTTTTTATTTTATTCATGTTATTTATTAACGCTAAATAAAAGCAATGACTAAGCTATTGTTGATGAAACAAAATGCTATTCAGGGATGCTTCTTATTCAAACAAGTTATGAATATGTTTTACATGGTATGTATTTTGCTTAGGAAAAGCAGTCATATTCAACAAACTTTTACTTCGTCACTTCATAAGGATATTTTCGATGTTGACTAAAACTGTTAAATCTTTAGGTTTAGCGATGGGCTTATTAGCCTGCTCTCTCCCACTTTATGCAAAAAATAATGTTGTTGTTGTTGCAACTGGCGGTACTATCGCCGGTGCTGGCGCAAGCTCGGCAAACAGTGCAACTTATACTGCTGCAAAGGTGCCTGTTGATACCCTAATCAACGCAGTTCCACAAATCAAAGATTTAGCAAATGTAACTGGTATTCAGGCATTACAAATCGCTTCTGAGAGTATTACTGATAAGGAATTATTAGAAATTGCTCGTCAAGTGAATGAGCTTGTTAAAAAGCCATCTGTTAATGGTGTCGTGATTACACACGGTACAGATACTTTAGAAGAAACAGCATTTTTCTTAAATTTGGTTGTTCATACTGATAAACCAATTGTACTTGTTGGTTCAATGCGTCCTTCAACTGCTCTTTCAGCAGATGGTCCACTTAACCTTTATAGTGCAGTTGCTTTGGCAGCTTCTGATGATGCAAAAAATAAAGGCGTTATGGTTCTCATGAACGACTCTATATTTGCTGCACGTGATGTGACTAAAGGAATTAACATCCATACAAATGCTTTTGTTAGCCAATGGGGTGCTTTAGGTACATTAGTTGAAGGCAAGCCGTATTGGTTCAGACAATCTGTAAAACGTCATACCAATGCTTCAGAATTTAATATTGAAAATATTAAAGGCGATGCACTTCCAACCGTACAGATCGTTTATGGTTCAGACTCTATGCTTCCAGATGCATATGAAGCGTATGCAAAAGCTGGTGCTAAAGCGATCATTAATGCAGGTACTGGTAACGGTTCTGTACCAAAATATATCGTACCAACCTTACAAAATCTTCACGACAAAAATGGTATTCAAATTATCCGTTCATCACGTGTCGCACAAGGTTTCGTATTACGTGATGCAGAACAACCTGACTCTAAATATGGTTGGGTAGCAGCACATGATTTAAACCCTCAAAAAGCGCGTCTTCTTGCAGCTTTAGCTCTTACTAAGACTAATGACACGAAAGAAATTCAGCGCATGTTCTGGCAGTACTAAGTTTTTCAACCAGCCCAAACATAAAGTTTGGGTTGGTCCTATTTCTTAAAAATAAGCTCTTTTATATTCAATCTGTACAATAGATATTCAAATCATTCTTCTTAAATAATAAAATCCTTAACAGTTTGCCAAAATATTAAGCATTTCGTTTTAACTTTGCGTGCTAAACTATGCTGCAGTCGTATTAAGGATTGGTTTATGCAGTTTGTTCATCTCGGTATTTATACAGAATTTTCGATTACAGAGTCGATAGTTCGCATACCTGACTTGGTCAACGCTGCGGTTAAAGACCAAATGCCTGCGCTGGCATTAACCGATCTATCAAACCTCCATGCAGCAGTAAAATTTTATAATTCTTGTTTAAAAAAAGGAATTAAACCGCTTTTAGGTAGCACAATTCGCCTTGACGATGCTCAACATCGTGCAACTTTACTTGCAATGAGTAATGTAGGCTGGAAAAGTCTTACCGAAATCGTTTCACGCGGTTTTATTGAAGGTCAACAACTCAGTATTCCATGTGTAAAAAAAGAATGGGTACTTGAACAACATCAAGATATTATTGTTTTACTTGGCCAGCATAGTGATGTGGGTCAGATGCTTTGCTCATCTAACCCTCAAAAAGCAGCTCCCCTTTTAGAAGCATGGATCGAAAAATTTGGTAACCGTGTTTATCTGGCTTTAACACGTACCGATCGTCCTGGTGAAGAAGATTTTATTCAAGAAGCCGCTAAACTTGCTGCTCAATATAATGTCGGTGTAGTTGCGCATAATGATGTGCACTTTGTAGAAAAAGAAGATTTTGAGGCACACGAAGCCCGTGTTTGTATTGCTGATGGCTATGTATTAGCAGATGATCGTCGTCCACGCTTATATAGTCCTGAGCAACACTTTAAAACCTCCGATGAAATGATCGAGTTGTTTTCAGATATCCCAAGTGCTATCGAAAACACCTATAACATTGCAAAACGCTGTAATGTTAGCCTACAACTTGGCACCTACTTTTTACCTGACTACCCAATTCCAGATGGCTTTACCATCGACACTTACTTTGAGCATTTGTCAAAAGTAGGTTTAGAAGAACGTTTAGATTATCTCTACCCTGTTGAAAAACGTGGTGAAGACTGGCCTGAGATTCGTAAACCTTACGATGAACGAATTGATTATGAAGTCGGCATTATCCTCAAAATGGGATTCCCAGGTTACTTCCTTATCGTTATGGACTTCATCCAGTGGGCAAAAAATAATGGCGTTCCTGTCGGACCAGGCCGTGGTTCAGGTGCGGGTTCGCTCGTTGCATATAGCTTAAAAATTACTGATCTTGATCCTCTTCGTTACGATCTACTTTTCGAACGTTTCTTAAACCCAGAACGTGTTTCGATGCCCGACTTTGATGTCGACTTCTGTATTGCCGGACGTGACCGCGTTATTGATTATGTTTCCCGTACATATGGCCGTGAAGCCGTGTCGCAAATTGCAACTTTCGGTACGATGGCGGCAAAAGGTGCTATTCGTGACGTTGCCCGTGTATTGGGTAAATCTTACGGTTTAGCTGATCGTATCTCAAAAATGGTTCCTACTAAACCACTCGGTGTGGACTTAGCCACTGCTATTGAGATGGAACCTCAGCTTAAAGATATTGTTACCAATCCATCTAACCCAGATAATGATGACGCGAGTGAAATCTGGGAAATGGCATTAAAACTAGAAGGTATTACCCGAAATACAGGTAAGCATGCCGGTGGTGTTGTTATTGCACCAGGTAAGATTACCGATTTCTCGGCTGTACTTTGTGATGAAGACGGAACCAGCCGTGTTGCTCAATACGATAAAGACGATGTAGAGGCAGCCGGTCTCGTCAAATTCGACTTCTTGGGTTTACGTAACTTAACCGTTATTGAAGACGCAATTCAAAATATTAATAAAAATCGCGATAGTAATGATCCGCTTATTATTTCGCATGTTCCACTTGACGATGCTAAAGCATATTCTGTCTTTGCCGATGCAAATACAACCGCGGTATTCCAGTTTGAATCCGTCGGCATGAAACGAATGCTTAAAGAAGCACGTCCAAGTAAATTTGAAGAGATTATTGCGTTCGTATCATTGTACCGTCCTGGTCCAATGGATCTTATTCCTGACTTTATTCACCGTATGCATGGTGGGGATTTTGAATATCTTCACCCCCTTCTTGAAGGTGTATTAGAACCGACTTACGGGATTATGGTTTACCAAGAACAGGTAATGCAGACAGCACAGATCTGTGCGGGTTATACGCTCGGTGGCGCTGACTTACTACGTCGTGCAATGGGTAAAAAGAAACCTGAGGAGATGGTTAAGCAGCGTCAAATTTTCTTAGCAGGTGCTGCTGAAAAAGGGATTGACGAAAGTACAGCCAACCATATTTTTGACTATATGGAAAAGTTCGCAGGCTATGGTTTCAACAAATCTCACGCCGCTGCTTATGCCCTCGTTGCCTACCATACTGCATGGTTAAAAGCTCATTATCCTGCTGAGTTTATGGCAGCGGTAATGTCATCGGAAATGCAGAACACGGACAGTGTTGTATTTTTAATTGATGACTGCCGAAATAATGGCCTAGAAGTTTTACCACCATCCGTCAATATGTCGACTTATCATTTCCATGCGAGCGATGATAAAACGATTGTGTATGGTTTAGGTGCAATTAAAGGCGTTGGCGAACAAGCGATGCAGTCAGTTATTGACTCTCGTCGACAATTTGGTCCTTATACAGATCTATTCGATTTTTGCCATCGTATTGATTTGAAGAAAATCAATAAGCGTACTCTTGAAGCTTTAATTCGTGCAGGTGCACTCGATTGCTTAGGAATTGAACGCGCAAGCTTAATGGCGCAATTGCCTGAAGCTGTTCAAGCTGCCGAACAAGCGCGCAGTAACCGTGAAAGCGGTATTATGGATTTATTTGGTGAGGTTGAAGAAGTTCAGCGTAAGCCAGCTAAACCCGTTAAACCGTGGAGTGATGAAGTTCGTCTAAAAGGCGAAAAAGACACGCTTGGTCTATATCTCACTGGTCATCCAATTGATGTTTACCGCCAAGAACTTAAAGCTTTTATTCCTGTAAAACTTAATGAAATTACGGCTACACGTCGTGGCGTTACAACAGTCTATGCAGGACTAGTGATTGACGTGGCAAACTTCCCAAATCGCGTAGTTATCGTACTAGATGACGGTACAGCTCGTATTGAAGTAAGTTGCAACCATGAACGTTTCCAACGTTTTAAAGATATTATCCAAGTTGAGCGTGTTGTCGTCTTTGAAGGCGAAATTTATGAGAGAGAAGGCTTTGAACGTCCAATGGGTCGTTTAACCAAGGCTTTTACTTTAAATGAAATACGACAAAAACGTGCTAACAGTATTCAGATCAAATTAGCAGAAGAGTTTATGCAAGCTACTTTGGCAAAAGATCTGCAAAATATCATCTTGCCATTTTGCAATGTAGATATGCATCAACATATCACTTTACAACTCCTGATTGATCAACCTTATGCTCAAGCAGAGCTTCAACTTGGTCCACAATGGAAAGTCGCTCCTCTAGATGAATTACTTGCTAAACTCAGAGATTATTTTGGAAAAGATAATATTTACATTGAATATCAAGTAAAGTCGAAAGCAGCTAAAGCAGCAGAACCTGTCCGTCCGCAAACTGTTGCCTCTCCTCCTTCAGGCATGTCCATGGACGATGCATTGGATTTATACCAAAGCGAAGTTTCTCAATATTCGTAATTTCTGGAAATCTTATGAGTTCGTTTGATCACACCACTGTGTCAAAACAGTTAGCACAAGTGCGTATTGTCATGGTAAATACCACTTTGCCTGCTAATATTGGCAGCGCTTTACGTGCAATGAAAACAATGGGACTAATTAAATTAGTTCTGGTTGCCCCAAAAACATATCCGCATCCAGATATACAAGCGCTCGCTGCTGGTGCTCAAGATTTATTTGAACATCTTGAGATTGTAGATACTTTAGAAGATGCCATTAAAGATTGCCATTTAGTGTTTGGAACAAGTGCACGTAGCCGCACCATTCCTTGGCCTCTACTTGATGTACGACCTGCAGCTAAAGAAGCCATTAAAGCCACCACTCAAGGACAACAAATTGCGATTGTTTTTGGCCGTGAAGATCGTGGTTTAACAAACGAAGAATTAGCACTGGCCAATTATCATTTAACAATTCCTGTAAATCCGGACTATGGCGTATTAAATGTTGCGCAAGCAATTCAAGTCGTATGTTACGAACTTCGCATGTCTGCTCTAGAGCAACAAAACGTGGACCAAGATGCAGAAGAAATGCCATTAGTCCAAGGTCAAAGCATGCAATGGGATGAGCCTTTGGTTACTCAGCAACAAATGGAAGAGTTTTATCCTCATCTAGAAAAGATGCTGACTGAAATTGAATTTTTAGATCCAGACAATCCACGTTTATTACCTTTACGCTTGCGTCGTTTATTTGGTCGTATACAATTAGATCGTATGGAATATCATTTACTTCGCGGTATTTTTAGTCGTGTACAAGCCCTAACAAGTGGTAAATGGAAAAAAGCATTATCTGACAAGGAGGATCAACCCAATGCTTAAACAGCTTAAAGAAGATATAAAGGCTGTATTTGCGCGAGATCCTGCTGCACGCAATACACTTGAAGTTCTTACCACCTACCCTGGCATCCATGCAATTATGATGCATCGTGTCGCACATGAATTATGGCAAAAAGATTGTAAAGGGGCTGCTCGTCTTCTTTCTTCATTTAGCCGTTTTGCAACAGGCATCGAAATTCATCCTGGCGCCAAAATCGGTAAACGTTTTTTTATTGATCACGGTATGGGTGTTGTGATTGGTGAAACTGCTGAAATTGGTGATGATGTTACACTTTATCATGGTGTTACCCTAGGTGGCACAACATGGAATAAAGGTAAGCGACATCCAACTTTAGAAGATGGCGTTGTTGTTGGTGCGGGTGCAAAAATTTTAGGACCATTTACCATAGGCAAAGGCGCTAAAGTCGGTTCAAATGCTGTGGTGACTAAAGCTGTTCCTGCTGGCGTGACCGCTGTAGGAAACCCTGCTCGCTATATTTATAAAGATACCCCCGACAAGAATAAAGATGAAGAACGTCGCCGTGATTATGCACAAAGTATCGGTTTCGCTCCCTACGCGACAACTGCTGATCAGTCAGACCCAATTTTAGAAGGTATGCGCGTTTTACTTGATCGTATTCAGCATAATGAAACTCGTATGAATAATTTATGCCAACGTTTATCAGAGCTAGATCCGAGTTTCAAAAAAGAAAGTCAGGATGAACAGCCTTTTAGTGATGAAGAATTGAAAATTATTGAAGAAGTTCGTCGTGAATGCGGTGCGCAAGATAAGACATCAAAAACGTAATATTCTTGATTCATAATGTAACACGCTTACCCTTGCATGTCTGTTTAGCTTTTCCTAGACTTACCTGTACCAAATCTGACTTTACTAAAATGAACGGAAGATCCTATGAATTTTAAGCCTTTGGCATATATTATCCTTGCGACCTCAAGTTTAACCGCTTGTACAATGGCCCCAGTAAAAGAACAAAAAATTGAGCCTTTTGTTTTCAAGGAACCAGAGCTTACTCCTCCTTTTTATGCACTTAATCCTTTTAACTATGATCAGCCACCGGTATTTGAAGTTGCATTAAAAGATGCTGCTGCACAGCCTGTAACGAAAATGGTGGTAAATCGTCAAGATGATCCGACCAAACAGCTTACACTCGACGTCAACAAACTCATTGTTCCGACTGTAAATAATTCACAACGTTCAATGAAATACGCAGTTTTAGCGGGTGAAAATGAAATTGACGTAACATCTATTGATGACTTCTTACAGTTAGTAGAAGGTAAAGCACGTCACTACCCACCTCGCTTTACTGACCGCCAAGAACGTAAAGGCTTTGAAAGTAAACTAAAAGAAGTAACACAGCAACTCGATACACTTGCTGCAAATGAAAATGCATCATTTGATATTCTACTTCGTGCTTTTAAAGCAAGTGTTCTTGCACGTAACCTTGATTTAGGTACTGTTCATACCACTAAATCTTTAGAATATGCTCAAAGACTTTTAAAAATTAATCCAGATGATGCGGAAACAAATTTCTGGTTTGGTTTTGGTTTATCTGAAGGTGGCGGCCAACGTGAAGCCATTCCATATTTAGACAAAGCCATTAAAGGTAATGTTCAAGAAGCATATCTAGCTGCAGCAAATAACTATATTGCGATGGAGCAAAAGAAAAATGCGATTCAGACGCTGAAGAATTATAAAGTTAAATATCCAGATGAAGCGGAAGTTGCTGATCGTTTAATTCAAGAGATTGAAAAACAAGGTCGTTGGAATGTATGGCAAGTTTTGACTAACCCAGCTATGTCTCCTGCTACTCCTACTGAAACATCTAAAAAGTAAGTTTAATGATTTAAAAAGGGCTGTTTTGACAGCCCTTTTTTATATTTGATCATTTGAAAATTACTTTAAAATTTGTATGATCTACCTACCATTGAGCCACTATATTTTGACCCTAATGTTTTCAATAAAAATAAGCAAAACACTGTTGACGGTCATGCTACTCGGTTCAATTCTGAGTGGTTGTCAGGTCGTAAATGTTAAGCAGCAAGCTTTGAATGTAACGATTGCAAATGAACGTAATAGTATTCTCACGCAAGATAAACTCAGCGAAGCAAGCCTGAATGTTCTATCTATGTCTGGTCAGGAAGCTAAAGTTTGTACAGACACCCCTGAGACCTGTGTAAATCAACTCAAAAACCTTCCTCAAATTTTAGATGAACAGTTCTTATCAGCAGCAAGCGAGATGTATCTCGCAAAAGCAATAGCTTTATCAGATACCTCTGACTGTAAAGTAAGTAGATTTACTAAACATAAATCTGAAGAAGAACAAAAGAATATTCTGAATAGATATGATGATTGCTTAGACCAGCAATTGAGTCTATTAGATAAAAGTATTCGTTATAGCTATGCGTATCTATTTTCAACGAAACGTCAGCCTAATGACCGTATTTTTGATAATAGACAGGTTCAAATTCGCGATTTCTATAATCAAGCAATCGCCAAAATGGTCAGTGTTTATGATTTAAGACACCCCAAGAAAAATGTGGTTGAACCACAAATTCACATTGGTAAAAGTGTTTACTCAATTGACTTTGAATTTCATAGACAGTTATCAGGTCAAAAATTAGAAAAACTAATTTCAAGTTATAACTTAAATTTTTCAGGTTTAAGAACTATTAACCGCCGTGATGGCTTTGGATCTGAATTTGTGGCTGTTTTCCCAAGTTCAGGAAGCGAAGATATTAATGAATATATCCTAGACCCACTTAAATATAATTATAAAAATGGTGTGAACCCAAATATTCATCATGCACGCTACTTAGCTGCGACTATTGTAGCTGAACCCAAACACGCAAGTACTGTTGAAGAAATTATTAATAATCCTGAATTCATAATCCGAGTTTATGATCCATATCGAACAGATAATATTAATGTAGCGGGTAAGCAATATCCTCTAGCAGCTAACTTTTCAGCACCTTATGGCCTATGGTTAGCCGAAAACAATTTGGGGGTTGCAGCCTATTTAACTCTGATTGATCGCGATCAGCATTTAACTATGCCACATCTCTACATGCTTGAACCGTACAATCCAAATAAGAAAATTATTGTGTTAGTCCATGGCTTGGCAAGTAGCCCCGAGGCATGGATTGCACTGACCAATGATGTTATGGGCGATACGGTTTTAAGAGACAATTACCAAGTTTGGCAAGTTTTCTATTCGACCAACATGCCAATTTTGGAAAGTCGTTTTCAGATTTATGCACTCTTGAAACAAGCTTTTGGTTCATTAAACCCAAGTGACCCTGCTGCACATGATGCTGTTCTTGTGGGCCATAGTATGGGAGGTATTATCAGCCGTTTACTGGTCAGTGATGGAGATATCACTAAACCTGCCTTAGAGTTGATGACGATTCGTCAGCAAAACCGCTTTAAAAAACATCCAATGGTTACTGAACGATTGCAAATGCATTCAATCAATAATTTTGATCGTGCAATTTTCTTGGCTTCTCCTCATCGCGGTACAGATTATGCGGATCGTTGGTTTACTTTAGCAGCGCGTAAAATTATTCGTTTACCCGGTGCATTTTTGTCGGCTGTTGCCACGTCACTAACAACCGAAAATTTAGATGTTAAAGATTTCTTGAGTAATATTGACAATGGTTTGATTCAAAATGGACCAAGTGATTTAAGTCATCAATCTAAATTTATGGAGCTCACAAAAGATATTAATCCACACCAAGGCTTAGTTTTCCATTCAATTATGGGAAATATAACCAAGAGCGATGATCCAAATGTAATTACCGATGGTATCGTTCCGTATAAAAGTGCTCACTTAGACGGAGCAAAGTCAGAAAAAGTTCTTCCTGGTGGTCACTCAATCCAGCTTACACCACAAGCTGTATTAGAACTGCGTCGTATTTTACGAGAGCATTTAGTCGAACATGGTTTATATAAACCATAAAAAGAAGGAGCCAAAGGATAACCTTTGGCTCTTTCTTTTTAGTATTAAATTTTACTGCCCAGAACGGATGATGTAATCAAACGCAGAGAGTGATGCTTTAGCGCCTTCACCTGTGGCAATAATGATTTGCTTGTAAGGTACAGTCGTACAGTCACCCGCAGCAAACACACCTTGAACATTGGTTTCGTTGCGGTCATTGACAATGATCTCACCACGGTTGGTTAACTCAACTTCACTGTCTTTCAAGAAGTCAGTGTTTGGCAGTAAACCAATCTGTACAAAGATCCCTGCAAGCTCTACCACATGCTCTTCATCAGTGGCGCGGTCTTTATATTTAAGACCAGTCACTTGTGAGCCATCACCCAGCACTTCTGTACTTAAGGCATTCATAATCACAGTGGTGTTTGGCAAGCTATGCAATTTGTTTTGCAACACTTGGTCAGCACGAAGTTTGGTATCGAACTCAACCAGAGTGACATGCTCAACAATCCCTGCAAGATCAATTGCAGCTTCAACACCAGAGTTACCACCGCCAATCACCGCAACACGTTTGCCTTTGAACAATGGACCATCACAGTGTGGGCAGTACGCAACACCACGAGTACGGTATTCTTGTTCACCCGGTACATTCATTTCTCTCCAACGTGCACCTGTTGAAAGGATCACAGTTTTCGATTCAAGTTTCGCACCGTTATCAAGTTCAACTTCAACCAAGCCATTTGCAGTTTGGTTGGCACCCGTGATTTTGCTGACACGCTGCAGGTTCATGATATCGACATCATATTCACGAACATGTGCTTCCATCTCGGCAGCAAACTTAGGACCTTGAGTCTTTTGCACAGACGTGAAGTTTTCAATATCCATGGTATCCATGACCTGACCACCAAAGCGTTCAGCCACGATACCGGTATTAATGCCTTTACGTGCCGCATAAATTGCAGCTGTTGCACCTGCAGGTCCACCACCAATCACCAATACATCAAATGCATCTTTAGCATTGAGTACTGCTGCATCTTTTTCAGCCGAGTTGGTATCAAGTTTCGCTACAATCTCTTCAAGGGTCATACGACCTTGACCAATGTGTTCGTTGTCTTGGAATACCATCGGCACAGCCATGATTTTGCGTTGTTCCACTTCATCTTGGAAGAATGAACCGTCAATCATGGTTGCTGTGGTGTTCGGGTTATAAATCGCAATCAGGTTAAGCGCCTGTACCACGTCCGGACAGTTATGACAGCTAAGCGATACGAATACATCAAAGTTTGCTTTGAGGTTTAAACCTTTAATCTGGTTAAGTACTTCATCAGACACTTTAGGTGCATAACCAGATACCTGTAACAGTGCCAAGATCAAAGACGTAAACTCATGGCCCATTGGTAAGCCTGCAAAGAACACACGAGGCTGTTCACCTGCTTTAGCTACACCAAAGCTTGGACGACGTGTATTGTTACCGTCAAAACGGGCAGTTACTTTGTCAGAAAGCTCAGCGATTTCAGAAACTAATTCTTTAATTTGAGCAGCTTTATCTGATTCATCTAAAGCAGCAACTAATTCGATTGGACTTTCTAAACGTTCTAAATAAGCTTTTAATTGAGTTTTAATGTTTTGATCTAACATCTGTTTTTACTCCAATGCATCCAAATTCTTTCAATAGATGCATAGTACGTTAAAACACAGAATAGGTAAAACAGTATGTTTTTATAGATTTGATCGGTTTTTTAGATTTTATTATTTCCGCAATTAAAAAAAGCCGACCTGAACTCATCCAGCGCAGGTCGGCAAACTGATTAAACTAGAGTAAGACCACACCAAATACAGCCCCAGCAATCAAAACATGCAAGGGATGAACTTTTTTAATTAAAGATAATAAAGTTGCAATGACTACCATAATAATGAGTAAAGTATTTATTGCCGCTGCCTCAGAGATAATCCAAGCACTGGCAAGCACCGTTCCAACAGTGACAGGTTGTAAAGCAAGCTGTAAAACACGGCGCCATTTCTTATCTTTAAATTTCGACCAACCTCTCATTACAAACACAGTAATAATCGATGAAGGTAAAAATTTAGCTGTAGAGGTCACGAGTAGACCTGACAACCCTGCTACATGCCATCCCACCAAAGGTACAATCATCATGTTCGGACCAGGTGCAGCTTGAGCCATAGCAAACAGAGCACTAAATTCTTGTGCTGTCATCCACTGGTGAATATCAACCACTTGGCGTTGCATTTCAGGCAAAATCGTATTTCCGCCACCAAATGCGATAAGAGACAATTGAGTAAAAATGATCGCTAAAGTAAGTAGAACTGCGCCCATTACACACGTCTCCAAATAATAGTTGAATAAAGAGTCAACAAAATTAGCATGGTCAAAAGCAAGGAGATTTTTAGAAAAGCAATACTGACAATTGCCGCCACTACAACACACATTGCTATTGGGTTACGTAATAATGGTTTCAACATTTTTAAGCCAGTTGCCACCAGAAGCCCTGCTGCTGCTGCTGCTAAACCTTCGAAAAGGTGCTTAACCATCAAGTTATCTTGAAACTGCTCATAGACATAATGTAAAAGTACAACAATGACTGTTGGAGCAAAGATTAAACCAATCAGAGAGCTTACTGCACCACGGACACCGCGAAACTCCATGCCAATCGCAACCGATAAATTAATGATATTGCCGCCCGGTAAAAATTGACACAGACCCAGTAACTCAGTGAATTTTTCAGGACTTAGCCACTGTCTTTGCTCTACAACAACTTTACGGGCCAAAGGCAACACACCACCAAATCCAATTAAACCTAATGTTAAAAAACCTAAAAATAACTCTGTGCAGGTCGGTACGCTCTCCTTCTGCACGGCAATCTCAACATGGTTCATTTTCATTACTTTTCACTTTATCTGACCAGCATAGAATGCTACTTTTATGATATATCTACAAATGCTTTTATTTTCACTAACCATACCCTAAAGGTATTCCTATGCTAGATTTACATAAGCTTCATGCCTTTGTGGTAGTAGTAGAAGAACGGAATATCACACATGCGGCAAACCGATTATTTATTCAGCAGCCGCCTTTAACACGTTTACTCAAAAAACTAGAACAAGAACTCGGTACACAGTTGCTTGTAAGGCAACCGCGTGGCATTGAACCTACAGAAGCGGGCTTAGCCTTATTTAAAGAAGCACAAATTTTATTAGAGCATGCTCGACATATTCCAAAATTAGTCCAAGACGTTAGCCAAGGTAAAACTGGACAACTTAATATTGGTTTTACAAGTTCAGCAGGCTTACACCCCCTCATTTCACTAGTATTACGTTCATATCGTGAAATATATCCTGCAGTACAAACCAAACTTGAGGAAGCAGGCAGTCAAAAACAACTGGACTGGTTAATTTCGGAAAAGTTAGATATTGCTTTTCTAAGAGCACCGATCAGCCGTGATATTGGGTTAAAGCATCTTCATATATTAGATGAGTCAATGGTAGTGGCATTACCTATAGGACATCCACTTACACAAAAAGAGAAAATTAGTTTAAGTGATTTGTCAGATGAGAATTTTGTTTTATACCGTCGTTCTTCTGGGCAAGGTTTATATGACAATATTTTATATAGCTGCTATCAGGCAGGTTTTAGTCCTCGCATTATTCAGGAAGCCCCTCGTCCCACCGCAACATTAAATTTAGTGGCTGCTGGAATTGGCATCACTATTGTGCCAGCCTCAATGCATAACTTTTGGGACCATGAAATTGTGTATCGCGAGTTTGATGATTCAATAAAACTAAATGCGCCTATTTACTTGATTACAAGAGAAAATGAAAATTCAGCTAAAGTTTCAAACTTTATTGAACTCATGCAAAAACTATTACCGACAATGACTTGAGTTTAAAAGCTGGGTAATAAAAAGTGCCTATCTAAAGACACTTTAATAAAATTTTGATCAAATAAATTTTGTTATATTTCTTAAGCGTAATATTTTTTCTTTAACCAAAGCGAAACCGAAACCAATGAAATCAGAACAGGGACTTCAACCAATGGTCCAATCACTGTGGTAAATGCCACAGGTGATGCTAAACCCAAAGTTGCAATGGCAACAGCTAAAGCCAACTCAAAGTTATTACCGGCCGCAGTAAATGAAATTGCCGCGGTTTGAGGATAATTATTCCCCAGCCGTTTACTCATAAAAAAGCTGATAAAGAACATCACCACAAAGTAAATCGTAAGTGGAATCGCAATACGTAATACATCTAAAGGTAAGCTCACCACATCGCCGCCTTTTAGACTAAACATCGCCACAATGGTAAATAGCAAAGCAATAAGACTAATTGGACTGATCTTTGGTAAAAATTTTGTTTGATACCAATCTAACCCTTTTGATTTAACTAAAATCAAACGAGTTAAAAATCCCATTAAAAATGGAATACCTAGATACACCAAAACAGCATATGTGATGGTCCAGAAATTAACATCAATGACTTGTCCTGCCACACCAAAATATGGCGGCAAGAAATTTAAGAAAAGCCATGCATAGGTGCTAAAAAATAAAATCTGAAAAATACTATTAAAGGCAACCAAAGCTGCAACATATTGGTTGTCACCACAAGCTAAGCCATTCCAAACCAAAACCATTGCAATACAACGTGCTAAGCCAATTAAAATAAGGCCCGTCATATACTCCGGATAGTTATGTAAAAAAACAATCGCAAGAATGAACATTAAAACTGGAGCAATAATCCAGTTTTGTACCAGCGATAAAGTTAAAGTTTTCTTATCTTTAAATACTTCTGGTAAGGCAGCATAATCAACCTTTGCTAAAGGTGGATACATCATCAAAATTAAGCCGATTGCGATCGGAATATTAACGTTATCTACACTTAATTCATTTAAAGACACAGATGCTTGAGGAAAGAAAACTCCAATAGCTAAACCTAAAGCCATTGCTATAAAAATCCATAGCGTCAGGTTTCGATCTAAAAAGGAAAGCCCTTGTTTGGTCATGTTCTACTCGAAGAAAGAATTGATTAATTTTTCTCAATACACACAAATGACTTATGCACTTATGCTAAGAAAATCTGAATTTTAAAGACGGAAAGCTAGGAAGATTAATCACAGCACGTTGTCGTAATGAAAGGCTGATCCTGTTGTTTTACTCTTGTCCCAGTCCCATCATTTCCGATCACTTTTAAAATATCTAAAGCCCAGATAGGTAAATCAGGATTTAAGCTGTAATAGACCCACTGGCCTTTTCTTTCATCCAGTAATACGCCATGAGTTCTTAATAAGGCCAAGTGTCTGGAGATTTTCGGTTGGCTCAACTCAAGCTGCTCTGTTAGCTCACAGACACAAATATTTTGTTTATTTAGAACTAATTTAAGAATATTTAACCGAGTTTGGTCAGATAGACATTTAAAGAAATCGACTTGGTTGATCATATCTTCAACAGAATATATTCGTTATTGCAAATATACGGATATCCATATATAAATGCAATATCTTAATTTGACAATAAATTTACCATGACTGAGCAAGTAAAAATCTATCATAACCCTGCATGTGGCACGTCACGCAATACTTTGGCACTCATTCGTCATGCAGGTCTTGAGCCTATAATTATCGAATATTTAAAAACACCACCAAGTAAAGATGAGCTAATCCAACTCATTAAGAATTCAAATTTAACAGTACGTGAAGCAATCCGTAAAAATGTTGATCCATATAAAGATTTAGAGTTGGAACAAGCCGATTGGACCGATGAGCAGTTAATTGAGTTTATGGTTCAGTACCCAATTTTAATTAATCGCCCATTCGTGGTTACACCAAAAGGCACACGACTTTGCCGCCCTTCTGAAGTGGTGCTCGACATTTTAGATTCAAAAAACTTAGGCTATTTTGCAAAAGAAGATGGTGAAGTGATCATTGATGAACAAAGCCGTCGTATTAAGTAATTGAAGATACTTATTAATATAAAAAGCTAAATGACATGGCACCATTTAGCTTTTTCTGAATGAAACGGATTAAAAATAGGATTTAATAAAAGGAAGCAGTTGCTCTCCTATTACCATGCCTAATAAACCGACTAATGCAACAAGAGGTGGAGCTGGTGACTTAACATTGAAAACATAATATAAGACACCAACAAGCAACCCTACAGCCAAAGATAACAAGTACATTTTCATCGTACATACCTTAGAGAATCAAGCCATTTAATCAGCAGGTTCCCATACTGTTTTATTTAAAATGCAAAACACGAGCACCCAAGTGCGCCCCAGAAAGATTTTTTGTCCTTATCATTAACAGGAACATCAAGCATCCAAGCATGGCTATGTCCATGCATGCCACAGCTGCTAGCACATGCACACAATGCACTTTGTGACTGTAATGATTGATTCGAAGGTGCATTACGATTTTCGGATAAACGCCACTGGCCACCAAAGCGTTTTACTGGTGACCATGTTGGAGATGCTGGCGGTAATGGCGGATCGTCTTGCTTAAACTCTGCCCCTGCGTACACCACTTTGCCGCCTAAAACAGTGAGTACAGACTCAATCCACTGGATATCTTCTGCTTCAACTTTGAAGTAGTCATCTGACAACACAACTAAGTCGGCGAGTTCCCCTGCTGTGAGTGAACCCTTAATATCTTTTTCACCTGAGAACCAAGCTGAACCTTTAGTCCAGAGTTTGAGTGCTGTTTGACGGTCTAATAGATTTTTTTCATCATAGAGAGGTAAACCGCCGACTGTTTTACCTGTACTTAGCCAATACAAACACACCCAAGGGTTATAAGAGGCAACACGAGTCGCATCTGTCCCCGCACCGACAGGTACACCAAGTTCTAACATTTTCTTGACTGGGGGCGTTGCCTGAGCAGCCTCTGCACCATAACGCTTTACGAAAATCTCACCTTGATATGCCATACGATGTTGAATGGCGATACCGCCACCCAACGCACCAATACGTTCGATATTGCGCTCAGATACAGTTTCGGCATGGTCAATAATAAATCGTGTCGCAAATGGCTGTTTTGAATTTACTTTTTCAAATACATTCAGTAAGCGATTAATACTTTCATCATAAGTTGCATGAATACGGAATGGCCATTTCTTTTCAGCCAAGTGTTCTACAATGGCTTCGAGTTCGCCTTCCATTTTTTCTGGTAAATCTGGACGTGGCTCATAGAAATCTTCAAAGTCACCCGCTGACCACGTCAGGTTCTCACCTGCTCCATTCATTCTAAATAGCTCATCACCATCACCCGGAAATGTCATTTCTGTCCAGCGACGATAATCATCAAGCTCTTGGCCTGCCTTTTGAGCAAATAGGTTATAAGCAATTCGAACCGTCATTTGATTTTGATCGTGCAATTGCTTAATCACATCATAATCTTCAGGGTAGTTTTGCCCACCGCCACCTGCATCAATTGCTGAAGTAATGCCTAATCGGTTCAACTCACGCATGAAATGTCGAGTTGAATTGACTTGGTCTTCAACTGGCAATTTTGGTGCTTTCCCTAAGGTCGAATATAAAATCATAGCGGATGGAGTTGCGAGCAACAGACCTGTTGGTTCACCTTTTTCATCACGTACAATCTTACCACCCGGTGGGTCTGGTGTGTCTTTGTTAAAGCCCAATACATCAAGTGCAGCTCGGTTCAACAAGGCACTAGCGTATAGATGTAAAATAAATACTGGAGTATCTGGTGCAGCTTTATTAATTTCTTCTAAAGTCGGTAAACGCTTTTCGGCAAACTGGAATTCAGTCCAACCGCCTACGACACGAACCCATTGTGGAGCTGGAGTATTGTCTGCTTGTTCTTTGAGTAAGCGTAATGCATCAGCAACGGATGGCACACCTTCCCAGCGCAGTTCCATATTGTAATTTAGGCCACCACGAATAATATGCAGATGACTGTCATTTAGACCCGGTATAACGCGACGGCCATTTAAATCTACAACTTTGCTTGTTGGTGTTGCGAGCTTCATAACCTCATCATTTGTACCCGTGCGTAACACTTTACCATCTGCAATCGCAATTGCTTGTACTTCTGGACTTTTGGGGTCTAATGTTGTGATTTTACCGTTTATGAGTATGAGGTTTATTTCGGTCATTCTGAACTCCATTCTTGTGAGTTATCGTTCTAAAAAATAAAGGCATATCTGTATTAATATCACTTAAATATTGAATACTAGACATGCCTTTACCTAAATCAGTAGTGTTTTATTTTGCAGGAACTGGTGCAAGTACTTCATGTTCTGATGTTGTACGCTCAGGTGCCTTATGTACCATCGTATAAGCATAATCCACACCCATACCGTAAGCACCAGAGTGTTCACGGACAATCGCCATAACTGCATCATACGTATCACGGTGTGCCCAATCACGCTGCCATTCAAGTAATACTTGTTGCCAAGTTACCGGAACAACACCAGCTTGAATCATACGTTGCATGGCATAGTCATGTGCCTCTTTCGATGTACCACCTGAAGCATCCGCGACCATATAAATCTCATAATCCCCTTCAAGCATCGCACCAAAAGCGAAGGTGTTATTACACACTTCAGTCCACAAACCTGAAACAATCACTTTTTTACGATTATTTTTTGCAAGCGAATCACGTACTTTTTGGTCATCCCACGAATTCATTGAAGTACGTTCTAGTAATGGAGCATCTGGAAATACATCTAAAAGTTCTGGATAGGTATGACCAGAGAAGCTTTCAGTTTCAACCGTGGTAATGGTGACAGGAATATTGAATGTTTTAGCTGCTTTTGCTAATCCTACAGTATTATTCTTTAATACTTGGCGATCTATTGACTGTACCCCAAAAGCCATTTGTGGCTGATGATCAATAAAAATAACCTGACAATTGGTTGGTGATAGTTGTTCTAAAAGTGATTTATTCATGGGTAAACTCCATTATTCCTTATGAGTAATGCATTAAAATTGCTTACTGGTTATTATGAAAACAGATAAAAATGTAAAAGCATAGACAGCAAATCAGCACGAATCTGTATTCTGTACGAATACAATCAAAACAATGATTGCTTTTTAATTTTTATAGTTTAATCATTGATATATATTTTTTACCTTTCGCTTATCCATGGATCGATTAGACTGTATTTCCACTTTTGTAAGTGTTGTAGAACATGGGAATTTTAGTAGCGCAGCCAGAGCACTCGATATTTCTCGTGACTTAGTTGCCAAACGTGTTTGCCACCTCGAAAACGACCTCAGAACCACACTTTTAACTCGAACAACAAGACAGATGAACCTCACCTCTTGTGGGGAAAAGTTTTATCAACATAGCAAAGTCATTTTAAGTGAGTTCGAATGGGCTGCATACGAAATTAGCTATAATCAGCAGTACCCTGAAGGCGAACTCAAGCTCAATACACCAATGTCTTTTAGCAACATTTTTCTTCAACATATCATTTCGGACTTTATAGAGAAATATCCCAGCATCAAAATTGATTTATTCATGACTGATCAGCTATTAGACATGAATAATAATAAATTTGATTTAACCATTCGTGTAGATGGCTCTCCTCCTAATTTGGCAAATAGTAAAATATTAAATACCTATCAACGATATTTGTATGCAACACCTGAGTATTTTAATCAGCATGGATTACCAGATTCATTAGAAGAACTTAAAGAACATAAGTTTCTAATTTATTATCAGGATAGCCGACATAAGAAATTGATTTTCCAAAAAGATCAAAAAGAAGTGTCTTTTAATTGCTTCCCTGTGATGACCTGTAATAATGGTGAATTATTATTAGATATGTGCTTGAAAGATCATGGTATCGTCTTTCTTCCAGAGTTTATTGCAGAGCCTTACTACAAAGAAGGTAAATTACAGAAATGTTTGGAAGACTACACCAGTCAGCCGCTTCACTTATATGTTACATGGCCAAACCGTAAGATTTTATCGAAGAAAGTAAAATTATTTATTGATTTTCTAACACGTCAAATCGTTCCCATAAAATAACCAATTTGGGCCTTTTCCAGAAGGAATGGCCCATTATTTTTTAGTTAGTTTAAATGGTTTCAATCTTCTTATTTTTAAATAAATTTAATAAATTTTGCTCTGCTGTTGCTGTACTGTCTTGTTCAACAAATGTCGTCGCGTAGTGTTCTAAATGCTCTTCCATCAATTGAGTTGCTCGTTTTTCTTCACCCTGCTCAATTGCATCTAAAATTGCACGGTGTTCATCAGCCGAACAATTATTATGTTTTGGAATTTCATATAAGCCAATTAATAACGAAGTCCTTGCAATAAGCGTCTGCAAATAACTGATCATAATCGTATTTTGATTTGCTTCAATTAGCTTTAAATGAAATTGCCCTGATAGCTTAATCCACTCGGCCCAATTGCCAGCTAAACGCTCATGAGACTCTTGATCTACTAAGCTTCTAAGCTCACTAAAATCTAGGCTATGTGACTTTTGAGCTAGCTTTTTTACAGTAGCGATTTCAAGCATGCTGCGTGCTTCAAAGACCTCTTTTGTTTCATGAGCACTATGTTTTGCGATGAGTGCTCCACGATTGGGCTGAATTTCGATGACCTTATCATGGGCAAGTTTTACGAAAACACGTCTTAACACTCCCCTCGTTACACCAAATGCCTCACACAAAGGTGCTTCAACTAAACGTGCGCCAGGAACGAGTTGTCGATTTAAAATAGCATCTACAATAGCGTTATATATATGGTCATCAATTTCATCATTGCTCATTTCTACGGCTTTTTTTGGTGCATTTGATGGCATTGATTTCTCCATTTTTATTAACGCCTCCTCTTTCTAAAACTTTATCTAATAACTGTAGTGTAAGTTTAACTTAAGCGTTTTGGAATATTGCTCTCATTTCCAAAACACTAATGTTGAGCTAAACAATTCAATATTAGACTTCTAAATATCCACTTATACACCTAACTTTACTTACTTTTTATAAAAAATTAAGCACTTCTCATTTTATAAATTTGTCTCTTCATATCCAAAATTCATACCAGTTTAAATAACTCATAAGCGCTACTTCTTAAATTTGGCATAACTTTTGCTCAATTAAAATTGTGCACAATATAAATATCACATTGTGCACAATTTTAATTTCATTCTTTTAGCCAGAATTTCAAGCTGCTGAAGAACGTGCCAGCCCAACATAAGGGAAGTGAGTGTTCAAGATGAATAATACCGAATCAATAATTAAACCTTCTTATGATGCAAAACTGACAAATCAAGACTTAGCTCCTTTAAAAAAGCAAACATGGGGCGCTTATAATATTTTTGCTTTCTGGATGTCTGATGTTCATAGTGTCGGCGGTTATGTCATGGCTGGGAGCCTTTTTGCACTCGGGCTGAACAGCTGGCAGGTACTTTTATCTTTACTCATCGGCATTGCCATAGTTCAGTTTTTTACAAATCTGATTGCCAAGTCTAGCCAACAAACAGGCACGCCCTATCCTGTTATTTGTCGTGCCACTTTCGGTGTGCTTGGTGCAAATATTCCTGCTGTTATTCGGGGTCTTATCGCTGTCGCGTGGTATGGCATTCAAACCTATTTGGCCTCAAGTGCATTCTTATTAGTCATTTTAAAGTTCTTTCCAGAATGGTCACCCTATGCTGATGTTTCAACTTACGGCTTTCTTGGGCTTTCCTATTTAGGATGGGTTGGCTTCATGCTGCTTTGGCTACTACAAGCGATTGTTTTTTGGTCTGGCATGGAAAGCATACGTAAATTTATTGACTGGGCAGGTCCAGCTGTCTATGTTGTGATGTTTGCGATGGCAGTATGGCTCATCTGGAAAGCTGGCTGGCAAAATATTGATTTAAACTTGAGCGGTGTTCAATACGACGGCTTTGCGGTTGTACCTGTCATGATTGGTGCTATTGCGCTTGTTGTTTCATATTTTTCAGGGCCTATGCTGAACTTTGGTGACTTTTCTCGTTATGGCAAAAGCTTTAATGCTATTAAAATGGGGAACTTTCTTGGGCTACCGATTAACTTCTTAGGCTTTTCTTTACTTACTGTGGTGTGTATTGCAGCAACGCTTCCAGTGTACGGCAAGCTCATTACAGACCCTGTCGAGATGGTTGGAAAACTAGATAACACATTTGTGGTGATTTTAGGCAGTTTAACCTTAATGATTGCCACTATCGGAATTAATATTGTTGCTAACTTTGTTTCACCTGCATTTGATTTTTCTAATGTTTCACCGAGCAAAATTAGCTGGCGTATGGGTGGAATGATTGCAGCAGTAGGTTCAATTTTCATTACCCCATGGAATTTGTTTAATAATCCTCAAGTGATCCATTACACCATTGATATTTTAGGTGCATTTATCGGTCCACTTTTCGGTGTATTGCTCGCCGATTTTTACCTCGTTAAAAAACAAAAAATTGTGGTAGATGATTTATATACCTTAGATAGCAAAGGTTTGTATTGGTACAAAAATGGTTATAACCACTCTGCCTTTTATGCCTTAATTCCAGCTTCATTAATTCCTATTCTATGTGTGCTTTTACCACAACTCTCTGCACTTGCTAATTTCACATGGTTTATCGGTATGGGATTTGGTTTTGTCATTTACCGATTTCTTAATCAACCGCTTGCCCATGCTAAATCGGCAATGACGAAGGTAAAAGTACAATGAAAATTAAAATTATTAACCCTAATACCACCCAAAGCATGACAGACAAAATTGCTGCATCAGCAAAGATAGTCGCAAATTCTGATACTCAAATTATTGCTGTGAGTCCTCAAATGGGACCTGCAACAATTGAAAGTTATTATGATGAAGCTCTAAGTGCAGTAGGTGTGTTAGAAGAAATTCACCAAGGTGTACAGCTAAATGTCGATGCCTATATCATTGCATGTTTTGGTGATCCTGCGCTTTATGCTGCCCGTGAAATGACTTCAGCACCTGTGATTGGGATTGCCGAAGCAGCTATGCGAACTGCAAGTTATGTTAGTACTGGTTTTAGTGTGATCACCACCTTACAACGCACAGTGAATATGAGCTGGCATTTAGCTCATCGCTATGGGGCTACACCATTTTGCAAAAATGTTCGAGCTTGTGACATTACAGTTGAAAAGTTGGAGCTTCCTGACTCAGATGCTTATCGAACAATACGAGATGAGTGCAAAAAAGCACTCGCGGAAGATAAAAGCGATGCAATTGTTTTGGGCTGTGCAGGTATGAGCGATTTATGCCTAAAGCTACAAAACGAGTTGGGTGTAATCGTTATTGACGGCGTTACAGCAGCCGTTAAACAAGCTGAAATATTAGTTCAATTAAATTTAAAAACCAGCAAAGTTGGTGATTGGGCCCCACCTCCTGTAAAGAACTACACAGGCATATTGTCAGGTTTTGGAGTACGCTAAAGAGTTACTGTTTCAATTCCAGCTCAAAACTCAGAGTTGGAATTGAAACAAAGAATAATTAAAGGAATTAAGCCTCTGCTAACTCTGACTGTTGTTCTTCTTTATAAAATGGCACATCGCCATTAATAGTTGCACGGTGCATGATGCGATGAGCATCGCCATAATCAAATAATGCTTTATGTTGTGTGCAACGGTTATCCCAAATCGCGATATCACCGTCTTGCCATTTCCAGCGTAAATGAAATTGCTCTTGGGTCGCATGTTCAAACAAGAAATTAAGTAATTGCTCACTTTCTTGTTCAGGTAACTCATTAATGCGAGTGGTAAAGCCCTCACTTACAAACAACAAAGGCTCACCTGTAACAGGATGGGTACGCACCACTGGGTGAACCACTGGTGGGTTACGCTTAAATGTTTGTAAAAGCTTTTCACGTTCCTCTTCGTTATGAGCAAAACGTTCAAGCGGAAAAGACTTACGAATATCGTGGGTTGCAGTTAAGCCACGTAGTTTTTGCTGTAACTCAAGCGGAAGTCCTTTAAAAGCTGCTGTGTTACTCGACCACAACGTGTCACCGCCTACAAGTGGAATTTTTATGGCTTGCAACACACAACCTAAAGGCGGGGTTTTACTAAAAGTCACATCTGTGTGCCAAAGTTCATTGTCACGCAAATCCTGTTTCCAACTGTCGAGCACCATCACTTCAGGTACATCTTCAATTGAAGGATAAATCGGGTGCACATGTAAGCTACCAAAACTGCGTGCCAAGTCTGCTTGTGCTTGCGGTGCTAATTGTTGCTTTCGAAAAAAAATGACCTGATGATCAAGCAAAGCCTGCTGGATTTGTTGCGTTGTCTGTTCATTTAACGCATTCAAATCAATATCGTGAATAATTGCGCCAATGCTAGGCTTGATCACTTCAATATTTAAGTTTGCTACTACTGTATTCATCTTCTTTACTACAACTGCTGACCATACCAAGGAGAAAACTGTTTTTGTAACCAACGTAAAAACAGCTCAAAACTAACTGCGACAATCGCAATCACAATAATGCCTAGAATCACCGTATCGGTAATTAAGAACTGTGCTGCCGATTGCACCATAAAACCAATACCACGGTCCGCTGCAACCAACTCTGCTGCAACTAATGTTGACCAGCCCACCCCAAGACCAATACGAATACCGGTAATAATATGAGGCAAAGCGGTTGGTAAAATGACATACCAAAAGACTTGTGACTGACTTGCCCCTAGCGACAATGCCGCACGTTCACGATTAAGCTGATGGCTTAACACACCATGCGCACTACTAATAATGACAGGCGCCAAAATCGAGAAAAAAATCAAAAGTACTTTTGTGGTTTCGCCAATACCGAACCAAATTACAAGTAACGGCAAATAAGCTAACGGTGGAATTGGACGTAATAATTCAACCAAAGGATCTAGAACAGCACGAACCCATTTGTTCAGCCCCATCCATAAGCCTAGCGGAACACCAATCACCACGGCAGCAATCAAAGCCAAAAATACACGTGAGATACTGGCTGCCAAATGTTGCCACAAAGTAGCCTTCATAAAGCCTTCTTGGCTGACCGATATAAATTTTTGCCAGACTGCCTGTGGACTCGGTAAAAACAGTTCAGGTACAACATGCAAAGCAGTAATGAGGAACCAGAGTGCAACTACACTTCCCACACTGATTATGCTGACCGCCAAAGTGCGATGTTTCTCAAAGAATGACGATAGAAATGAAGCATTTTCTGTTTGCACATTTAACTCAGATTTAAGCTCTGCTTTGTCATATTCATAGACGTTATCTTTAGTGTTCATGTAGGTAACGCCTCCTTACCGCTTTGTTTTTGTGCCCTTAAACTTTCAAATAACTGTTCTCTGAGCTGAATAAATTGAGGATCCGATTTAATCGAGCGAATAGACTCACCCTGACGATATCGATTAGCAAAATCGAGATATAGAGTTTCTACAATTTTGCCTGGATGCGCTGTCATTAGAACTAACTGATTGCTGAGCAATAATGCCTCTTCAATGTCATGAGTAATTAAAAAGAAGCTTTTATTTTGTTGAATCCATAAATCGAGCACTAACTGCTGCATGTTTTCACGTGTAAAAGCATCTAATGCAGCAAAAGGTTCATCTAATAGAATAAACGGCGCGTGGCTGATCAAAGCTCTGGCAATACCAACACGTTGTTTCATACCACCGGAAAGTTCCCAAATATTGGCTTTTTCAACGTGACTTAAACCTACAATTTTTAAAATTACGTTCACTTGTGCTTCGATATCCGTGCGCTTTAAACCTTTTAACTGCAAAGCGAAGCCAACATTATCTGCAACATTCAACCAAGGAAGGAGTGCATGATCCTGAAACACGACAGCGCGGGTTACATCTGGTCCATTTACCACTTCATGATTTACAAGCACATCACCTGAACTCGGCTTTTGAAACCCCGCCAAGATATTAAGCAAAGTTGTTTTGCCACAACCTGACTCGCCTAAAATGACGGTTAAAGAACCTTCTTCAATCGTTAGGTTAATGTCTTGTAAAACTGGCTTTTGCTGTTTAGGAAAAGTCAGATGAATATGTTTGGCTTCTAGTACACTCATGACAACTCCTTAAGGCTGCAAAAATGAAGAATTCACATTGCCTTTATAATCGGCTTTAAGTTGATCGACTTTGCCCTGACCTTTTAAGAACTTCGCTGTATCAAAAATATTTTGCGCAAATTCACCATCTAACGTTTGTTTTTGCTGAGCGTGGTCAAGGTAAATGTTTCCACTTAATAAAAGCGAGATATCTTTTGGATCAGAACCTGTGAGCTGCGCAATTTTTTGCACGTTATCGGCATCTTTAACGTAAGCGGCTGGGTCTTGATTATATTTTTCAAGCTGCTCAAGCGTAGTTTTAACAAAAGCTTTTAAGAAGTCAGGATTTTTCTCTGCAAAATCTTTACGCACAACCCATAAGTCATAAGTTGGAGCGCCCCATTCACCCACTTGTTTTGAGTCAGTTAAAACCGTACCAGATGCTTTAGCTTTACTTAAAGCAGGTTCCCACACATAAGCTGCATCAATATCACCACGCTCCCATGCAGCTGAAATTTCAGGTGGGCGCAAGTTAATAATTTTTACTTTGTCTTCTGGAATGTTCCAATGTTTAAGTGCAGATAAAAGACTGTAATGGGTTGTTGAAACAAACGGTACAGCAATGGTTTTGCCAATTAAATCTTGAGGAGTTTTAATGCCTGATTTATTACTCACTACGAGCGCTTCAGACGCACCAAGTTTTGAAGTAATTAAGAATACTTCAATCGGTAAATCACGACTTGCCGCCGCAGCAAGTGGGCTTGAACCAATATTGCCAAGTACGACATCACCTGAAGCAAGTGCGTTTACAACATCTGAACCCGCATCAAATTTTTTCCATTGAATGGTTCGTTGACTATGTTTTTCATATTCCCCATTGGCCTGCGCCACTTTGCTTGGGTCAACCCCAGTTTGATAAGCAATCACGACAGGTTTGTTGTCACGAACTGAAGCACTTGTATTATTGTCTTTTTTATTTTGCCATACGATAAATGCAACAATTGCGACTACTACAATTGCCGTGATAATCAACGGTTTGGTCTTCGTGCTCATAATTTCATGATCTTTCAATAATATAAGCTCATGGTATTCAGCCGGCTTTATAATGAAAAATAAAAAAATATGAGTTGCTTATCTAATTTTTATAAATAACTTTTACTTATAAGTTTTTATCTTTTGGTAAAAAGCAAATTTTAAGCAATCATATAGATTAGCGGTAAAATTAAAATACTTATATATCAATAATTAAAAACGATATTCACAAAAGATAAGATGTGAAAAGGCTGACACACATCTTCTAAGTATTTTATCCTACTCATTTCAACATTTTTATTTTTGCTTATCGCACCCAGAGTTTTGCATCTCATTAATTTTCATTCTTTTATATAAAGTACAGATTTTATTATCTTTTTATCTTAAATCTTCTGCAAATATTAAGATTTGGACAAATCTTTTTCTGGTTTATACATGAGGCAAATTTAATTTTTATTTTTAAGAGGAGAAAAATTCTTTTGTTTAAACATTCTCAAATTTTGACAAAAACATTAATTACAACGTCTTTGCTTACATTCAGCCTCTCAAGTCATGCAGCCCTTACCTTTGGCAATGCTGAAGAAGGTCAACTTAAAGTAAGCGGTACTGTTCGAGCTAAATATGTTTATGATTTTGACTCAGATCCCACTACCAGTAAATTTTCTTTTAATGATGCGGTCTTATGGCTGGACTACAACTCCCCGAAATGGATTGGTCGCCTAGATTATCGGGTTTATGAATATTATGGACGTTTAGGCGATACCAATTGGCTCACCGATGCGTGGTTGGGTTATAAAATTAATGACAACAGTAAAATTATTGCAGGCTTAAACCCAGTTCCTTTTGGCTTGGGTCGCTTTTGGGGAAATACTTATTATTTAGGCATTGCCAATAGTGCAGGTTGGGAAGATGTACACAACCTTGGGGTGAAATATGATTTCAATGATGGAACCAATGAAGCACAACTCGCCTTTTATCCTACCGATGGTGGCACTTATAGAGGTAAAAGCAAAGACTCGAGTCGATTTAGTATCAACCCTGTCAATGCAGATGACACTGTACCGCAAGGCACTAATACCCAAGAAAAGAACTCCATTGTTGTTCGCGGTGCTCATACCTTTAAGAATATCTTAGGCCAAGAAAATTTCTCTACCCAACTGGGTGCTTCTGCATGGTATTCCACCATTGAAAATAAACGTTCAGGGCAAGATGGCGATCGCCAAGTTTATTCGGTTTTTAGCAATACCAATTACAACCAATGGAATTTACAGCTTTTGGCTGGTTATCAAGACATTGATAATGCCGACACCCAATATAAAGATCATCTGACTTTGGGCGGTTTCGATTATTCATTTAACTCTGCAACCAAAGGTCAGATTTATTCAGCAGAACTAAGCTATTTATTTCCTCAGCAGTTTGGCCCAATTACCTCTGTTCGCCCGTATTTAAACTATAGTTCTTATCGAAAAGAGCAAGATGGCTTTAAAGACTCTACCCGTTTTATTCCCGGCATTGCCTTTAACTATCAAAAATTGACAGTACAAGCCGAGTTGCTGATGGGTAAACACGATCCATATCTAGGAGATAGCGAAGGTCTAGCGGCTGGTGGAAGCAATGATAAATGGAATAAAAAAGCGTTTGTGATTTTTGCTTATTACTTCTAACTCCAAAAACAAAGGCCAACAGATGTTGGCCTTTGTTTTTATCTAGATATTTATTTTTACTCTAATCGATTACTGGTGAATTATTGAGAGAAAGTTCTGTTTTATCTTCATCGACAACATCGACATCTTGAGCAGTAGGCTCAAACTTAATCAGTAGCCCAATCACAATTAAAGGAATAAACGCAAAGATAGAAATAATCAGGTAAACATCAGTTTTATATCCCGCCATCCAGATCGGTAAAACAAACAAAGCGATTGCTTGAGCAACACCCGTTACCGCACGGTTAAAGCCAACACCAACGCCACGAATCGAAGCTGGATAAGCCATAGTTGGATAAACCATCATTTGTGCCCCTGGCCCAAAGCCTTCGGCAAAAAGCCATAAACCTAACATTCCAATCGCGGTGTAAAGTAAAAAGCTATTACCGGGTTCACCAATTAATGCTAAGGCAATGAGGGCTATAAACTGGAGTAAAAAGCCTGTAAGCAACACATGACGAGATTTAAATCTGCTAGCAACAAATACACCTAACAGCCCGCCCGTAAATGCAAACAATAAATTAAGCCCAAGTGTTGTAGTAATGGTCGTCAAGACATCGGTATGAAAGAATCGCGTTAAAATAGAAGGTAAAAAGAAGGCAATGGTCGTGTACTGAAATGCCACCGAAATGTGAATCACAATTGCCACAATCGTTCTTGGCAAATAGGTTTTATTAAATAAAACCGCAAACCCCTCGCGCTTTTTCTTTTCAGCAGTTCTTTCCACTTTTTCAACTGTAGCGACTGCATTAATTGCATAGGATTCTTGTAGAACTTTAGCTGCACCTTTTAAATCACCTTGGTTTGCAAGCCAGATTGGTGATTCAGTTAAATATTTACCGCGAATAAAAATAATGAGTAACGCTGGCACTGCGCCGAAAATTAAAGATGCTCTCCATAACCAGTTGCTATGCTCAGGGGGTAAAAGAAAATAAAGCGCCAAAACTAGACCAAAACAAACCGAAGAAGCGGCATACCACATTGGGCACCATGCGGCTAAACGCGCTGCCTTGTTGCTACTACCGTTAAACTTGGAAAACTCAGATAAGTATGACATTGCCACCGGCAAATCAATACCAACACTAATTCCCATAATAAATCGGGCTAAAATCAAAATCCAGACATTCGGTGCAAAACCAGCGACAATTGCCGCAATGACAAACAGCACCATGTCCGCCATGAAGACCCGATAACGGCCAATTTTATCTGTCAGCCAACCACCAATCAGGTTACCAACAATAGTTCCGCAGACAATTGCTGAAGCCACCACACCAGTCATCACAGGGCTTAAAGAAAACTCTGAGATAACTTGCTCAATACCAAAGGACAGCGTTGTTAAATCATAGGCATCAATAAACACCCCAATTAGTGCCAACCAAATAACTTTATTCGATTTACCCTTCCCTGCAAATTTTGAAATTAATTGTGAAACATCATCGGGAGATTTAATTTCATAACGATGGTTATGATCGAGTTCTTGTGTGCTCACTTAATAATTCCTGAATTTTAATAACAGAAACAAAATAATGATTATTCACATAATACAAAAACAAATTAATCTGATGTTTTAATCTAAATTATAGAATTATCTTTTCGTTATTAACTCAGCAGTAAAACCGATATAAAAAGGCAAAATAAAAGCTGGTATTTAACCAGCTATTTATTTAAAGGTTTTCCAAAATATTAACTCGCCTCAGCAAGTTTTAACTCTTTTAGATTACGATATTTTGCACCGCGGTGATTTTCAGGTAAATATGGCCCAGCACCAAATAATTTTTCTCTTAATGTTCCTTGTGCATATGAGGTTTGATATACCCCTCGTTTTTGCAACTCTGGCACAATAAATTCAACCACATCGGCAAAGGTTTGATGCGCCAAAATATAGGCAAGGTTAAAGCCATCGACATCTGTATCTTCAACCCATTGCTGTAGAGCATCTGAAACGGTTTCTGCCGAACCCACCAATACTGGCCCATTACCGCCTAAGCTGTTCCAGTTTGCAATTTCTTCAATGGTCCAAACACGTTCTGGGTCCGCATTTACATAAGAATCTAATAAAGATTGAATCGCGTTGGTTTGAATATATTCAACTTTGTCGGTCGGTTGGTATTGCGAAAAATCAACACCCGACCAGCCAGACAGCAAGGTTAAAGCGCCGTCATAGCTTCCATAGCTTTGATATTCTTTAAATTTAGCCTGAGCTTTTGCATCGGTTTCATCAGTGACAATCGACAAAAGTGCATAAATTTTGACTGAGTACGGGTCGCGGCCTTCTTGAGCCAATTTTTGGCGAATACCCTGTACCACTTTTTTAGTGGCAATTTTAGACGGCGCTGCGATGAATACGCACTCGGCATTTTGACTCGCAAACTTCTGGCCGCGTGAAGATGCGCCTGCTTGATAAAGTACTGGCGTTCGCTGCGGTGATGGTTCACAAATATGGATGCCCGGTACAGTAAAGTATTTACCTTCGTGCTGAATTGGATGCACTTTTTTATGGTCAGCAAAGATACCATTTTTACGGTCACGCAGTACCGATCCTTCTTCCCAAGACCCTTCCCAAAGTTTGTAAAGGACTTCTAAATATTCATCAGCAATATCATAACGATTGTCATGGTTAACCTGAGTTTCTAGGCCCAAGTTTTTTGAACCGCTTTCCAAATAAGACGTCACGATATTCCATCCAACTCGCCCTTTGGTTAAATGGTCTAGCGTACTAATACGTCTAGCAAAAGGATAAGGATGTTCAAAGGAAATCGAAGTTGTGACACCAAAGCCCAAATGCTTTGTGACTGCGGCCATCGCTGGTACAATCTGCAAAGGATCATTGACTGGAACTTGTACTGCACCTGTTAAGGCATGTTCAGCACTTTGATGATAAACGTCATAAATACCAAGCACATCTGCAATAAAAATACCGTCAAAAAAACCACGCTCAAGAATTTGCGCTAAATCTGTCCAATATTCTAAATCTTTATATTCAACAGATCGATCTTGAGGATGTCGCCATAATCCAGGAGATTGGTGGGCAATACAATTCATTTCAAAAGCATTAAAACTAATTTTCTTAGTCATAAAATATTCGCCAGCATTTTATTTAATTTTTATACTAAAGCAATTTTTAGGTTTTCTTTATAATATAAACCCCAAACAAAATATGATTTTATTCTAATAGATTTTTATAATTTATTTCTAAAAACATAAATAATATTAAGCTACTAAAATAGCAGCTTAATATTTAAAAATATAATTTATTGTTTAGCAACATTCCCTATTCGCCATTGATACGGTGGTAATGTACCGTTTACACTAAAATCACCAATAATTCGATTTTTAAATACTCTCGGGTTATGTGAAGATAAAGTTCGTACATTACGCCAGTATCGATCTAGGCCTAAATCTTTGTCTGTTGCGGAAGCACCTAAAGCGTCAAATAAAATCGTAGAAGCATTTAAGATTAGATCAGTAATGACCGTTTGAGACTGCGCACTTTCAAGTTCGGCAAGCGCATTTTGTTCTTCTTCAAGCTGCTCATTATTTTGAAATGCAGCCAAGTAAGCACGCTGCAAGCTTTGTGCAACTTTTTCAACAATCGCCCCTGCACTGTAAGCTGCACCACGAATTTGGCCTACGACTTGTAAAATTTGCGGATCCTGTTTTACAAATTGAGCATTCGCATGCGTATAGTTTCGGGTACGTTTCGCCACAGCTTGAGAAACATCATAGGTTGCAGCACGTCCTAGACCTGTAATGGTTGCCAGTTGGACCAGTTGATAGTAAGCCGCTGAATATTTAAAACGATCATCATCAGGTAAAATTTCAGTTTCATCGACCAATACATCGTGGAAATATGCCGTACCACTTGCAGTAAGCTGCTGACCAAAACCATTCCAGTCATCGACAATTTCAACGCCTTCATCTTCACGGCGAACAACAACTGAGCCAGACTCTCCTTTTAAATCTGTTACCCCAACATCCACCCAGTCTGCATATAGGCTACCAGTGGTGTAATATTTTTTGCCTTTAACGCGAATTTTTCCGTCACTGTCTCGATATAAGTGAGTTTCAAACTGATCGATTGACTCTTTCCCGCCTTCAGACCATGCACTACCCACTGTTTCGCCATTTGCAATTCGGCTAATCCAACGCTGTTGAAACGCTTTGTCTTTACTTACTAAGACATCTTCAGTGAAACCAAAATGCACACGCAAAGCTTGCGGTAAGTTTGAATCGGCCTCGGCAAGTTCAATGAGCAATGCAAATAGTTCAGGAATGGTTGCATCAAAGCCCCCATGAGCTTTGGGAAGTCTTAACCGTGTAAAACCAATATCTTTAAGCCACTGAAGTTGTTCATAGGGCAAAATATGCTGTTGCTCACGAATTAAAGCCCCTTCTTTAATACGGGCAAAAGTCGGTCTGAAATTTTTTGCCAATTCATCATAACGCTCAGTTGGCCCTTCACCCCACACACGAGAAATAATTGAGGCCTGACTAAGTGCTGCATGCGTTAGTGAACCGAGATGATGCTCAAAATTTAAATTTGTCATGTAAGTAAAACCAATATTGCTTTGCTTTTACCATAAAATATTTATTTCACATGAAAACGATTATTTTTTTATAACTGTATTCATTCTTTATATAAGAACCCAAACACAAACATAAAAAGCTCATCTCCCAAGCCCTAAGATAGTTCTTTTTGTCTAATGCTCTGCTGGCTTTGTAGAAGTGTTTGTATATATTCTGAATAGACAGATAATTTTTCAAAAATATGCTCTGAATAAAACATATCATCAATTAAATGTGTCATTTGACCAGCAGTAAAGGTGTCGCATAAACCAACCAGCGCTGCGTTCATTTGAGCGAATTTCGCGCATAATTTGATATAAGTCTCATCTTTATTTTTGAATAATAATTTCCGCATTTCTAAGCCATTTAGGTTTTTTAAGTCATCATCTTCTGTGGTTTTAATCCAATAAATTTTGACCTTTAAAAATTGCTCCAGTGCTTTTAAATGCTCGATATCTACGTCTAAACTCGTAATTAAAAAAACTGTTGAGAGATCACTTCGGCATAGTGCCTTGATTAAGCTTAAATAAATAAACTCAACTTCATTAAGCTCTGCAAGTACCAAATCTATATAAATTTTTAGACTTTCTAAAACGTCATCTACTTTAAAGAGTACTTTCTTCTCAGCTTGGTAATATTTATTAAGAATAGAAAGCACAGGCGCAGTTGCAGGCGTTGTATAAATAGCTGCCTTGTTTAAGTTGGCAAAAATAAATGGTGAAAATAGATAAGCCACACTACTTTGCTGTGCCTCAATATGAGATTGGATCAAATATACTGTTTCAGATTTAGAAAAGTCTCTGAGTACTTTCGCTCTTAATAAAGTAGCTTCAAAATTAACGTAGGTTTGCTCTAACTGAGCCAATATAGATACAGGAATAGGCTGATTTTTAATAATTTTATGCAGGACATTGAGTTGAGAAGTAATAAACATTTTTTAACATCCAAGCTATTTTAGAAGAGCTACACTTAAATCAGGTCTTTAATAACCTACGTAACAACCAGACCTCTCGCAAAACAACAAAGGAATAAAAGAGAAGAAACTATTCTGCGCTTATTCCCCAAAGTCGCATTCACTTTGTTTTGGAAAGTGATTTTGGCCATTCGTAAATCTTGTTCATTTATTTTGGACTTTTGAAGAATGGATACATAGCTACAGATATTTGAAAAAAAACTATAGCACACCTCATGAGTGCTTCAGACTGTTATAGTTTTATAAAAAATTTCTGTATCTACATATACAAAAATAGTAAGTGCATGATTAAGGAAACTTCTTAAGGTAGGTAGTTTTCATGAGACGATCTATTGCATATCGCCAGATATTTCATCAATGTTTCAATGCAACATGCATTTTTACAAATGCAACATCAAGCATAAACTTTGTTAACAGACTGAGAACAATTAATCAGTCTATTCTCTTGAAATATCAAGCAATTATATTGCTTAACCCTGTTGGCATTTTACTTGCTAAGAAGATCTATCACAGAAGTAAGTTTAATCGCCAAAATACTTTGTTGCCTGAAAATAAGTATTTAACACATTCAACCATCATCAGCTAGTTCACAGGGGGAAAGTTTATGAGCCTCGGTCTAACCGCTTTAGAATTAGCGCGAATACAATTTGCTTTTACAGTATCGTTCCATATTATTTTTCCGGCCACTTCCATCGGTCTTGCCTGCTTTTTAGCAGTATTAGAGTGGAAATGGTTAAGAACCCAAAACCCGATTTATAAAGATCTCTTTAAATACTGGATTAAGATCTTTGCCGTTGCCTTTGGTATGGGTGTGGTCTCGGGCGTGGTTATGAGTTACCAGTTTGGTACCAACTGGAGTGAATTTTCACGTGTCGCCGGAAGTATTACTGGCCCTTTACTTACCTATGAAGTCTTGAGTGCCTTCTTCTTAGAAGCAGGTTTCTTGGGCATTATGTTATTTGGTTGGGGACGCGTTGGTCCTAGGGCCCATTTCTTTGCAACACTTATGGTTGCCATCGGAACATGTATTTCCATGTTCTGGATCTTATCTTCCAATAGCTGGATGCAGACCCCTCAAGGCTTTGCCATCGAAAATGGCATTATTGTGCCAAAAGACTGGTTTGCAATTGTGTTTAATCCGTCCTTCCCTTACCGCTTTGCCCACATGGGTGCAGCGGCTTTCTTAGTTTCATCATTATTGGTCGTTGGAACATCTGCATGGCATTTAGTAAAAGGCCGTCGTGATGAATTGGTAAAAAAATCGTTCTCGATGGGTTTATGGATGGTGCTTGTAACTTCTTGTTTGCAAGTGGTGATTGGCGATAACCACGGTTTAAATACTCGTGAACATCAACCTGCCAAACTTGCAGCAATGGAAGGTCACTGGGAAACCAATCACAATGAGCCGATGCCATTATTGTTATTTGCCATTCCAGATATGATAGAAGAGCGTAACCACTTTGAAGTGGGCGTTCCATATTTAGGCAGTTTAATTTTAACGCACAGTTTAGATGGTCAAGTGACTGGTTTAAAAGATTTCGCACCTGAAGACCGTCCAAATTCAACCATCGTTTTCTGGAGCTTCCGTGTGATGGTGGGTCTTGGTGTGCTCATGGTCACTCTGTCTTTAATTGCGCTTTGGTTACGTAAACGTGGAAAACTCTATGAAACATCATGGTTTCATAAATTTGCTGTAGTGATGGGGCCTGCGGGTTATGTGGCAATGCTGGCTGGCTGGATTACTACTGAAGTAGGCCGTCAACCATGGGTTGTATACGGCATTATGCGCACTAAAGACGGGCTTTCACATACAGTTTCTGCAGATCAGGTGGGTCTGAGTCTCTTTATTTTTGTGGTGGTATACACCATCGTTTTTGGTAGCGGTATTTACTACACCTTAAAACTCATTAATAAAGGCCCTGTATTTATCGATACACCAACTATTGAATCTGGTGGCGTTGGACACTTTAAAACACCAATGCGTCCACTCAGTGCTGTCGATGAAAACATTGACGATAATCAAAAATCTGGGGAGAAACATCATGATTGATCTTTCTTTAATATGGGTCGGTATTATTGGTTTAGGTGTTTTAATTTATGTGGTCATGGATGGTTTTGACTTAGGAATCGGAATTATGTTCCCTTTCATTAAGAACAGCCAAGAACGTGACGTCATGATGAATACTGTGGCTCCTGTCTGGGATGGTAACGAAACGTGGATGGTTCTCGGTGGTGCTGGTCTATATGCAGCATTTCCGCTGGTTTATTCGACAGTTTTATCAGCACTCTACCTACCTATTATTTTCATGGTCATTGCCCTGATTTTCCGCGGTGTTGCGTTTGAATTCCGTTTTAAAGCTCACCGTACTAAGCATCTGTGGGACTTAGCCTTTATTTGGGGTTCAGTTTTAACCAGTTTCCTACAAGGGATTATTTTAGGTGCCTATATCCAAGGGATTAAAACCGAAAATGGTATTTTTGCTGGTGGGTCTTTTGATTGGCTTTCCCCATTTACGATCTTTACAGGTATTGGCGTAGTTGCGATGTATGCCACTTTAGGATGTGGATGGCTGATCTTAAAAACCGAAAAAGGTTTGCAGCAACGTATGTATGAGCTTATGCCAAAGCTGATTATTGCATTGCTCATTATTTTTGGTGGCGTAAGTTTATATACGCCTCTGACTCATCCTGAAATTGCAGATCGCTGGTTCTCTTTACCAAATCTGTTCTATTTTAGCCCTGTACCTATTTTGGTCTTATTGTTTGTTGGCCTGATTTTATCGGCATGTAAAAAGCAGGATCATGACCTTAAACCATTTGCATATACATTGGCTCTCGTTTTCCTTGCATTTACTGGTTTTGTAATTAGTTTATGGCCATATATTATTCCGCCATCAGTTACCATTTGGCAGGCAGCAGCGCCTCATTCAAGCCAGATGTTTGCTTTGGTCGGCGCACTTATTTTGATTCCAATTATTATTGCTTACACCATTGTTTCTTATTGGGTATTCCGTGACAAAGTGCGTGTAGGTGACGAAGGTTATCATTAAGTATGGAGGGTTTTATGAAAAAGTCATCCGTTAAACTCAATCAAACTCAATGGTTTATTCTGTTATGGCTGGGCGGTTTTTTAGCCTTAGCTGTGATTGCTGGTTTGTTTAAAGTGATATTGATTTATGCCGCCCCGTACTTAAAATAAACCGATAGTTGTATATAAATGCCGTTTGTAGATTCTGCAAACGGCATTTATTATTGAGTAAGCGCTTCTTTTATTTTGTCATTTTTGGCAGCCAACACATGTATAAATCTGAACAACTTGCCCATAGTATTCGCCGACTCATTGAGAGCGGAAATTTAAATGCGCATGAGAAACTCCCGTCTTTAAGAGATCAGGTACAACGTTCTGGTTTTAGCTTAATGACTGTCATGAATGCTTACCAAGAACTTGAATCTCAAGGGCTCATTTATTCAAAAGAAAAATCGGGTTATTTCGTTGCCGAGCAAATTGCTCTTAAACCTTTAGAACAGTATTCGGTTGTTTCACTTAATTCTAAAATTGAAATTAATTCTTTAGTTTTTAAATATCTTAAATCGATTCAACATGAATCTGTCGTGCCTTTTGGTTCAGCTTTCCCTGATAGTCAACTTTTAGCTGCTCCCAAACTTATTCAAATTATGGGGCAATTTGCACGGCAAAGGCAAAGCTATGACCAGACAGCAAGCCTACCTCCCGGTAATTTAGCGTTAAGAAAACTGATTGCTCAGCGCTACTGTATGCAAGGCATACAGACCGATCCAGATGACATTGTCATTACATCTGGAGGTTTAGATGCACTGAACCTTTCGCTACAAGCTGTCGCTCAACCCGGCGATTATATTTTATTACAGCAAACTGTGTTTTATGGGGCTTGGCAAGCCGCCGAGCGTTTAGGACTTAAAGTGATTACCATTCCTGAGCATCCACAACACGGTTTTGACTTAGAGGCTTTTGAACAGGTCATTCAAACATATCCAATCAAGGTGTGCTGGCTCATGCTCAACGCCCATAACCCGATTGGTTTTACAGTTAGTGATGACATTAAATATAAAATTGCCAAACTACTTCATGAACACCAAATTTATTTGATTGAAGATGATGTGTATGAAGAGCTTTATTATGGTGGGCAAAAACCACTTTCGATGAAGTATTTTGACCAACAAAATCTGGTGCTACACTGCTCGTCTTTTTCTAAAACATTAGGTGCAGGTTTTCGGGTCGGTTGGGTTTATGCGGGTAAATTTTCGGACCATATTCAACACTTGCAACTCATGAGTACCATTTCAGTCAATGCACTCATTCAAAATGCATTGGTTGAGTTTTTGTCTCATCATCATTATGAAAAGCACTTGCGTACACTTAGACTTTCACTTGAACGTTATAAAAAGCAGTTTTATCACTATTTAAAGCAGCATTTACCAAGCTCTTGCGAAGTGTATTACTACCCAAGTGGCTATTTTCTATGGGTCAAACTTCCTAGTACGCTAGACAGTATGCAAGTTTATGAAGAATTGATTCAGCAAGACATTGGCGTTGCGCCAAGCCCTTTGTTTAGTGTTTTACCCGCACAACAGCATTATTTACGAATTAACTGTTCTTTTGAATGGAACACTAAAATTCAAAGTGCATTAGATCAAGTGATTAAAACTATACAACAAAGAGTTGAAGCAAGTCTCTAAAGAAATGCTTCGACCTAAGCACAATTTTATGGCCTTTATTTTGTGGTAACTTTATAGCTCAAATCTATAGTTTTAAGGGAAACAGGTTCAAAGGCTTAATATGGAAATTGATGAAGAACTCACCCTGAAAAAAATACAGATTTTTTTAGCTTTTATGCGCTGTGGAAATTTGTCTAAAACAGCCACAGAAATGCAGCTAAGTAATGTCAGTGTTCACAAAGCACTGCACTCCTTAGAAAGCGCTTTACGTTGTCCTCTTTTTAAAAATGAAGGCCGTAACCTCATTCCTTTAAAAAGTGCTTATGTCTTTGAAGAACGAGCACAAAAAATCGTACAAGACATTTTTATTACCGTAAATAAAACCAGAGAGGCTGCGGGTTTTGCGGCTAAGGTTTTACATTTAGGTTCTCTTTATTCTTTGACGGTAAATACGATTCCAAATGTGATTAGCGGTCTTAAGCTCAGACGTAGTGAGCTTGATATTCAGCTGTTGCTGAGTTCAAATCAGGATTTGGTAAAAAAGCTGAAAGCCACTGAGCTGGATGCAATCATTGTAGCTTTAAATGAAACCACCCAAGATGATGACTTTGAAATTTTGCCAATGTTTTCAGACGACATTTTTTTGGCCGTCAATAAAGATTCAAAATATGCCGATTTTAAAGACATTGATTTAAGCCTTTTAAAAGAAGAAACTTTTTTAACTTTAACCAAGGGTTTTGCAACCCATAACGACAGCGATATTATTTTTAAAAAAGCAGGCTTTTCGCCTAAAGTTGCTTTACAGGTCAATGATATTTTCACCTTAATTAGTATGGTCAGTTCAGGCGTCGGTTTTGCTCTACTACCCGGTCGTATTTCTGCTGTTTATGAAAGTTCAGTAAAACTTATTCCGCTAAAACAGCAATATCACATGCAACAAGAAATTGGACTGGTCTTTTTAAAAAGTAAAGAACGCGACCCTAACTTACTTGCTCTGATTGCTGAATGTCGAATGTTCGCCACTAATTTTAAAAGATAAATATCGGCAACTTATTAAAGAATAATGAGTTGCCGTTGTGCGATTTTCAAAAATTTATCCAAAAATTGCATTAACCGTTAAGAAAAATAAAGAAGGTCCAAGTAAACAGCCAAGTCCTGTATAGAAGGTTGCAACCAAAGCTCCATAAGGTACAAGTCGTACATCAGTACCAGCTAGGCCTGCTGCAGTGCCACTGGTTGTTCCTGCTAAGCCGCCAAATACCATGGCAGAGCGTGGACTTTTTAAGTACATGAATTTAGCAAGCAGCGGCGTCCCTACCATAAAGAAAACTGACTTGATTAAACCAATTGCAATAGAAAGTGCGATCACATCAGAGCTCGCACCAATTGCGGTTCCTGTAATCGGGCCAACAATATAAGTCATTGCCCCTGCACCGATCGTTGTCATCGAAATTGGATCTCGATAGCCCATGCTCCATGCAACCAAAACCCCAATTGCAAAAGGCACAACACAACCAAGCATTAATGCAATTAGACCAATTTTGCCTGCTTTCTTCACTTCTTTCACATCAACTTCAAATGCAGTTGAAGCGATAGCCAAATCACGAATCATGGCTCCGCCCAACAACGCAAAACCAGAAAAAATAGCGATGTCCGAAACACCTTTGGTTCCTTGCGTATAAACTCCTGCAAAGTAAGCAACAACCAAACCTAAAGTAATCGCGATTGCAGAACTTTGTAGTTTTCCCTTGGTCAAATATTTTGAGAGTAGATGGGAAACGAACATCATTAAACCCGTTACGGCAAGAGCAGTAACTAATGCATTTTTTGATAACACAGCAATTATAGCGTCCATCATTTAAATCCTTTTTGATTGAACTTTTTGTAGTTTATGTTTGCTTAGGCTATTTTTTCTTTGGTTTCTATTGTCCATTCATAAGTTTCATAGTCACCACTAATTCTATTTAAATAACGGATGACTAAAACCGTACCGATCAACGATGCAATAGAGACAATCAGCCCTAACATGCCACCTGATAAAGCGGCAACGACATTTTGACCTGCTGACATCGCAACTACGATCGGAATATACATACCTGACCAATACAAGACGCCAAATTGTGTGACTTGAGGTAAGTAACCTTTTTTTGCCAATAATTCTTTAGATAAGATTAACAGAATCATCGAAATAGCCACTCCACCGACATTGGCTTTAACGCCTAATACCATGCCTAAGGTGTTACCAAGATAGTCACCTAATAAATGGCAGATCGCTAATATTGCTGTTCCATAAATAATCATTGTAAATCCCTCATATCCTTGGGTTATTACTCAATTTTTAATTTGTATTGTAATTACAAAGAAGCATTATTTTCGTTTTGCATTGCCAATTGAATGCTGTCTAAACGTGTTCCCTGAAATGACAATACAGTTCCTTCTTTAAATGTTCGACGTGCAAGTGTAGTAAGTACCGTTCCCGGCAAAGCTTCTATCTGCAACCTTACACCTCGCTCCCATGCAGCTTGGATAGTACTTTCCCAATCTACAGTTCGACTCATATTAAAAGCCAAATCATCACCAATCTGTTCTGGCCTGCCAAGCGTACGAGCTGTTGTACCACTTAAATAACGTATTTTAGGCTGCTTTAAAGTCACTCCCTCCATAGACGCTGCAAGTTGCTTTGCTTGCTGACTTAATAATTCACAGTGCGATGGCACCGATACATCTAATTTTTTTGCCACCACGCCTTGTTGCTTTGCCAAAACAACAACTTGATTCATGGCTTCAAAGCTTCCTGAAATAACGATCTGGTTATGTGCATTAATATTTGCAACAAACACCTCTGGCGTTATTTCATAAATTTGTTTGACCCATGTTTCAACAGCTGCACGGTCTGTACCAATTAGGGCCGTCATGCCATATCCAGTGGGATAAGCGTTTTGCATGAGTTCACCTCGATAGGCAACCAATCGAACGGCATCCTCAAAGGCTAAAACTCCCGCTACAACCGCAGCCGACCATGCACCAATTGATAAACCTGCTACATAATCAGGTGTTAAGTTTTCCGCTGTTAATAAGGCTGAACTCACCACACCTGAAATCAGTAAACAAAGCTGTACTGCACGTGTCGATTGCAATTCAGCCGGACTATCTAACATCAAGACATCTTCTTTGAGTGCATCCGATGCACGCTCAAGGTATTCTTTAACCAGTGCGGTTTGAGGTAAATCGTTCAACATATTGCTTCTTTGCACACCTTGTCCCGGATATACCCAAATTGAAGCCATGATATCTATTCCCTAATTCCATGGGTTTTCTACTAAAACAGCACCATCAGGACGTTTTAATAGAACTTTTCCGCTATTCCCAGCCCATTCTTTTAACGCCAAACCACCTTGTGGAAGTTGTAGCTGTATATCCACATTCAGCCCTGCTTGCTGAAAATTTTCGAGTAGCTCAACTGCCTGCTTTTTGGCAAAAGGCTGTTCAGCTCGAATCAACAAATCTATGTCACTTTGCTGATTTACTGTTTTAATGCCCGTTGCTAGTTCAAAGCCGAAACTTCCCGTATATCCCCAACATCCTGAAAAGTTTTTCATAATGCTGGAAATGCTCTGTAAACGTTCTGCTAAGTGCTCAAACTGTTGCATATCTACGCGAGTCAGCGCTTCTGGCTTAAGCTGTTTGCTAATCGCTGATCGTGGCATTTGAGCTGCATATCGTTGATGACGAAATTGCCCTCTAACACCTACAGCCACCTGATTTTCAGGAGTAATTTCCCGTCGAACCACAACAGGATCACCTCGTTGCAATACCTCTCTCACCCAATGTGGAGCATCATCAGCCAAGCAATCGACCGTCATACCCCACAACAAATCATGGGCTTCGAGCTTAAGTTTCATGACCATTGCTCACGCAATAATTCACGGACCTTTTTAGACATTTGACGGTTTTGGCCGTGAAGTCTTTGTTCCAGTCCTCTCGATTGTCCAGCATTAATTTCTTTAAATGCTCGAGCAACTACCTGCTTCGCTAACAAAAGATCATCATTTGTCGGTTGTTCAGGGTTTTCGACAGATAACAGTTCAGATAACAAACCCAGCGTTGCATAACTTTCAATGTCATAAGCCATTGGCGGAATGCTTGAGGCCAATTGCTCTAACTCATCAACCGATCTTAAGGTAACGCGTGCAGCAGATTCCTTACCCATCGCATGCACCATAACACCTGAATCTTTTAAGGCAATAATACGATTGGCTTGGTATCCATGCGCCAAGAAAGCACCCGACATCGACTTACCTACCAATAAACTGACAATAGGATGGCCTGCCAATCTGGCTCTAGCATAGCTATCTACTGCACCCGCTAAAGCTTGATGAATCCCTAATAATTCTTCACGGCGCCCATAGGCCTGACTTGGGACGTCAACCAAACATAAAATGCCGCGTTTAGTTTCAGCCTGTGCATCGGCTTGAATCACCTCATCGACTGCTTTTGCTAAATTCCAGCCTTCCAAGAGTCCAACTTCACCTTGTTTTGCCCGAGGGAACAGATTATTGCTGTCTTGAACAACGGCAATCACACGTACCGCTTGCTGGTCAATCTGACCATCAGACACCCAAACCGAAGCTAGAAAACCTTCAACTGTCTTAAAGCCTTGCGTGAGTGCTTTAAACCAATGTGCACCACGAATAGATGCTTTTAATGTATCAACGGCGATATTCATGCTTGCTCTCCTTGATACAAAGCTTGAACTTGTGCTGGGGTAATCTGCTCAGCAGTATCAACTTGTTGCAGCTTTTCTAAATAGAATGTGTAATTTGAACTACGATGCTGATGAGGTACGCCTTGAGTTAAATAATCGATGACTTGCAGACGAATTTTCTGGCGATCATCGTCAACATAAGCATCTACCAAACCACTAGCAAACCGTTGGTTCCCGCCAGTAATACTCCATATAAATGGACGATCTTTGGCGTTATATTCTTGTACACCAGCTTCTTGTTCAATCACTTGCGGGCCATTTAAACCTAAACGTCCTTCTTGTGTCATTACGATATAGCTACATAGTCCAGCTGCAATTGACATACCGCCGAAGCACCCTACACTGCCAGCAACAACTGCAATCACAGGTTGATACTGACGTAAGTTCACAATTGCAGCTTGAATCTCAGCAATTGCAGCCAAGCCCAGATTTGCTTCTTGTAAACGAACGCCACCCGTTTCCAACAATAAAATTGCAGCTGTTGGAATACCTTTTAGATTGTCTTCAACCGCAAGTTCTAAGGCACCCGCAATTTTGGCACCGCCCACCTCGCCTAAACTGCCACCTTGAAATAAACCTTCAATAGAAATTAAAACTACTGGCTGTTCTTGAATAGTTCCTTTTGCAACCACCACGCCATCATCGGCTTGCGGCACAATATTCTGTTTAACGAGCCAAGGCGACATAACACGTGCAAATGGGTCGAGTAACTCTCGAAAAGTCCCTTCATCTAATAGCGCTTTGGCGCGTTCTCTTGCACTAAGTTCAATAAAATCTTGTTTATTTAATAAACTCTGAATATCAGTCATGAGCAATCTCCTCCAATGCTTGTTCCAGACGTAAGCGAACGACACCAGGAGTTGCACCAAAGTCATGAATATCAATATTGACCGCTGGCGGTATTTGCGCAGTAAAAATCCGTTCAAAAAGATTGTGCCAACGTGCTGCACTGCCATCTACCGAAGTCACCACTTGAATAGAAGCTTTTCCAGTTTCACCAGGTTCCATCAAAATTTCTAAATCGCCAGAGCCAACACATCCTACTAGTGCTTTTTTTACAGGTGGCTTTGTGGCCACAAATTCAAAATGAAGTGTTTCCATAATCAAAATCCCTTTTTATTTTTCGCAGATGACTGCTCAACACGATCTATAAACAATGTGGCTGCCAATAAATCTGCGGCACCACCAGCGGAAGCTTTCATCCGAAGCAAATCAATCTCTAAAAGATGCAAAGCACGTCGACCTTCCAAGCTTGAGCTGCCGCCCAAATCAAGTACTTGCTGAGCACCTTGTTGCATACGCTTTAAGCCAGATGTTCCAGATCGATAAAGCACACAGGTATCGGTCAGATCGGTCATCATGGCAAGTAAAGCATCTAAACGAGCGAACTCTTCTTTCATGGGTTTACTACGACTTTGGTAAAGCTGCTTTAAGCCAAATTTCACAATAGTTGGAAAACCTTGTTGAGCCTGTTCTTTGGCACCTAGGATGCCTAATTTATTTTGTACTTGCTGACCATGACTTAAAGCCTGCTTTGGAATAAAACGATCTTCAAGCTGAGCAATCTGGCCTGCTAACTGGCATAGCTCAACAGCCGATAAATATTGCTGATTACTGCGCGCCAATGCTGCTGCCGTAATCATTAACCCTAATGCCCAAATTGCACCGCGATGTGTATTGACGCCATTTGTCGCCAACATCATGGCCTTTTCACCTTGGCGGCCAATTTCTCCAATGTCTTCACGCAAAGCTAAACAGACTTTCCCGTGATGCTTTGCAACTTGAACCATCGCTTCAAACATGGGTCCTAAACTTTTCGCAGAGCGTTCCATTAACTCCAAAGTCAGGTCATCATGCGCACCACTTCCACGGCGATCGACCAAGGCAGGCTTTGGTGTTAAATTAACTTCATCAATTAACGCTTCGACTGCCATATCTGCCAAAAGCTGACTATCGCTCAGTGTTTGATATTTAACTTGTGCCATCATTACCAACTCCTGAATTTTGCAGGGGGTTGATATAAACCATCTGACCATGTCACCAAGTCGGCAATATTTTTTGCAGCTAAAAGTTCACGTGTTGCATCGGTGCGACGAATACCTAAATCTTCAGGGAATACCACCAGACCTTCATGTCTTAAACGTGCTGTTGTTTTCGGGTCTTGAGTTAAACCAATACTGGTCACACCTGCCACCGCAGCAATCATGGCTTGACGTTCTTCTTGGCTGCTTGCTTTATATAGATAAGCAATGCCTTCTTCGGTCAGTAAATGGGTCACATCATCGCCATAAATCATGATCGGGGCTAAAGGCAAACCTGCGGTTTTAGCAACATCAATCGCATCGAGACGATCTACAAAAGTTGGCTTGCCACCCTCTTGGAAGGTTTCCACCATTTGAACAACTAACTTTTTACCACGTGCCAAATAAGTTTCGGTTTCACTGGCACCTTGTAAACGCATATCTAGCCATGCTGGCGTATCGTGACGACGTCCCCGTGGATCATGCCCCATGTTTGGTGCACCACCGAAACCAGCTAAACGGCCTTTGGTAACAGTCGAAGAATGGCCCATGCCATCAACTTGCAACGTTGCGCCAATAAATAGATCAACGGCGTACTGACCTGCGAGCTGACACATCATGCGGTTAGAACGTAGCGCACCATCACGACCTGTAAAGAATACGTCGGGACGAGCTGCAACATATTTTTCCATACCGAGTTCGGTACCAAAACAATGCACGCTTTCAACCCATCCCGTTTCAATCGCTGGAATTAAGGTTGGATGCGGATTTAGTGTCCAGTTTCGGCAGATTTTTCCTTTTAAACCTAAAGACTCACCATAGGTCGGTAAAATCAGTTCAATTGCCGCAGTGTTAAAACCAATACCATGGTTTAATGATTGCACATTATGCTTTTCATAAATTCCGCGAATTGCCATCATCGCCATGAGCACATGCACTGGCTTGATATGTTTCGGGTCTCGAGTAAATAACGGTTCGATATAAAATGGCTGATCTGCGACCACCACATAATCCACCCAAGAAGCAGGAATATCGACACGGGGTAACTCTGAGACGTCATCGACCAGTTCATTGACCTGAACAATCACGATACCGTCACTAAAAGCAGCAGGTTCAATGAGTGCTGGAGAGTCTTCGGTACTTGGGCCTGTATAGATATTGCCCTGACGGTCTGCCATAAAGCCCGCTGAGAGCACCACATTTGGAATGAGGTCGACTACCAAACGTGAATATAGTTCGATATAGGTATGAATCGCACCAATCTCTAGTAAACCATCTTCAATTAACTGGCTAATACGCAAACTTTGTGGGCCAGCAAAAGAAAAATCGAGCTTACGCGCAATGCCTTTTTCAAACAGATCAAGATGTTCTGAACGCCCTACACTTGGCATGATCATATGTAAATCATGCAAAACATCTGGATTGGTTTGTGCCAAAGAACGCGAAAGGAAATCTGCCTGTTTTTGGTTATTCCCTTCGAGTACAACCTTGTCACCCGGTGTAATTAAGGTTTCTAAAACTTTAATAATGTCTTGAGTTGGAATGACCACACCATCGGTATATTGGTTTGCCATCTCTAGTTTTAGTTGTTTGGCATAACGCCGCTTTGTCCATAATCGTTCTTTATTCTGAACTGATCCTTCCATGTACTTACCTATAGATCGCAGTTTTGTTCTGAATCTATAAAAACGCTTTATGGACTTTCGATCAATCAACCTAGATGAGTCGTTATTAACCTCAGGTTAATGATTAATTTTATATTCGATGAATTTCTTCAAAAAACCAATCTAGACAGATTTTGACTTTAGGCAAATTTGCGTATTGTGGTCGGTACACCAAATAATAAGAAAAGGGCGATGAGAAGTGAATTTGAGGAAATAATCGTATCAAACGCCCGGTTTGTATATCTTTTTGCACCATAACACTACGCGCTAATGCAACACCATGTCCTTCCATTGCAGCCTGTAAAACTGCAGATGAACTGTTGATTTGCATACCACGGCTAATATTGATGTCATTCAAACCTACACTTTTTAGCCAAGATTGCCACCCCGGAAATTGTTGATGTTTTTCCATAGAAAGATCATGAATTAAAGTGATATTTTTCAGATCATTTGGGGTTAAGAGAAATGAATGTTCATTTAAAAATGCGGGCGAACATACGGGATAAACCTCTTCATCCATAAGTTTAACGGCTTCTAAACCTTGCCATTGTCCTTGACCATATCTGACCCCCACATCGACTTTTTGTTCTAAAAAATCTACGGTTTTCAAGTTAATGTCTAAACGAATATCAATATCTGGATACTGTTTTTGAAAATGATCAATTCTTGGTAATAGCCATTTTTCAGCAAATGCTGGACTTACCGCAATATTAAGCACACCTGATAGAGAATCTTGTTTTAATTTCTCCAAAGCCAAAGTGAGCTTATCAAAACCCGCCCGAATATCCGGTAAAACCGATTCAGCCAGTTCAGTAGCGACCAGTCGATTTTTACCGTTAGTTTGCCGATGAAACAACGGAAAGCCTAACCAATCTTCAAGTGTACGTACCAATTGCCCCACTGCGGCCGGAGTCACATTTAACTCTTTTGCCGCAGCAGAAAAACTTTTGTGGCGTGCACTGGCTTCAAAAGCACGAAGGGCATTCAAATAAACTGGTGAATTCATAGGCACTAAAGATTTTCTTTATTGGATAAGTAGATTATCTCATTTGTACTTATAAATCTTTATTTCTAAAATGCTCTGTAATCTATTCATAACGATTAAATTTTTACATCTTGAGTAGGCTTGCTCACTCACTTTATTTATTTTGTTATTGAATAAAGAGAATTGCGTTTAGGAGGAAAGTATTCATGTTGATCCATGCCGATTTTTCACAGGCTGTGATTATCAAACCTGAAGACTATCACTGGGTGAAATCTCCCCGTGGGGAAGTTGATCGTGTCATGCTCGATCGTATTGGCGATGAAGTAGCCCGTGCAACCAGTTTGGTGAAATATGCGCCCCATACAACCTTCCCTGAACATCGACATCATCATGGTGAAGAAATCCTCGTACTTTCAGGCGTATTTACTGAAAATCAAAATCAGCACTACCCTGCTGGATGGTATTTACGCAGTCCCCATCAGTCGGGACATCAACCATCGAGTGAAGAAGGTACATTGATTTTTGTCAAACTTATGCAAATTCCTACGTCAGAAACGCAAACCTTACGGATCAATACCAACGACCCAGCAAAATGGCAAGAAAAAGGTTCGCGTTTAATTTGCACATTGATTGATGCAAGTTATGAACACACTTATTTAGAAAAACTCAAGCCGCAGCAACTTTTTATTGAAGAAGCTGAGGGTGGAATCGAAATTTTGATTACCCAAGGTCAATTAGTTGATAAAGAAATAGTTTATGAAACTGGCACATGGATACGCTTACCACCGAAAACACATGCATATTTTCAAGCTGGTTTGTCTGGCACTTCTCTTTATGTAAAAACTGGACACCTAGCCTCAGCCATTGCGGAATATAATTAAAGGCTCTTTATGCTTCAAAATACTATGCACCGCCAAGTATTAATTTTGGCGAGTTCCCAATCCCTTTTCCAAACCGTTTCTGTCATGGTCATGACCATTGGTGGCTTGGCTGGGGCAAATATTGCAAATACCCCAACACTTGCAACGCTGCCCATCGCATCTATGTTTTTGGGTACGGCTTTAATGATGTTCCCTGCCTCAATATTAATGGCACATATTGGACGGCGTAATGGTTTTCTATTCGGTGCTTTTTTAGGTGTGCTCGGCGGCATTATCGCATCAATTGGTATTTTTTATAGTTCACTCATGCTTCTGGCTCTGGGTACGCTATGTGTCGGGGCCTATCAATCCTTTGCTCAGTTTTACCGTTTTGCTGCCAGTGAAGTGGCAAATGATGCGTTCCGCTCACGCGCTATTTCTTGGGTGATGGCAGGTGGAATTGTTGCAGCACTGATTGGTCCGACTTTAGCCCGTTTTGGTGGACCCTTATTCCAGCATTTAGAATATATCGGTTCATTTTTAATTATTAGTATCATCTCACTTGTGGCAATGGGCATTTTATCTAGCTTACATATAGCTGATACAGTTGAGCAAAAGTCTGACTTTACTGCTGGTCGTCCGTGGCAACAGATTGTCTTTCAACCGACCTATTTAGTTGCTCTGTTTGGTGCCGTCACAGGTTATGGCATTATGATTTTAGGTATGACCGCAACACCAATTGCTATGCGGCATTCACACCATGAACTTGGGTCAATTACGACAGTCATTCAGCTACATGTGCTTGGTATGTTTCTGCCTTCATTCTTTACTGGAAACTTAATTGCTCGCTTTGGTGTGCTGAAAATCATGTTTGCAGGTCTTTTATTATTTGTCTGCTATATCGGATTTGCTCTCTCAGGTATTCAGTTCACATCTTTTGCTATTTCTTTAATTTTATTAGGTGTGGGATGGAACTTTTTATTTATTGGCAGTACTTCTTTACTCACAGGAACTTATTCCGTGGCTGAAAAAGCCAAGGCCCAAGCTATTAACGATATGACCGTTTTTGTCGTCGGTTTGATTTGTTCGTTTAGTGCAGGTGCTTTACTGGATTTATTTGGCTGGAAAGCAATGAATATCGCGTTAATACCATGGTTGGTGATTGCCGCAGCTTCTCTCTTTTGGCTAAGCCAAAAAAGAGAAAAGCAGTTTGTTTAAATTCTTTTTAACGCGGTTTGCTCAATAGCCATTCTAGATTTTGACGGACCGCAGGCCATTCATGTTTTAAAATACTGTAAACATGAGTGTCCCGCAAAATATCATCTTTCACAATTTGATGGCTTCTTAGCACACCGTCTAGCTTTGCACCCAAGCGTACAATCGCGGCTTGACTTTGAACATTTAAAGAAGATGTGCGTAACTCAACCGCAATACAGTTTAAAGTCTCAAATGCATGAGCCAACAATAGCTTTTTACATTCAGTATTTACAGGCGTACGTTGTGCAGACTTTCGATACCATGTTGAGCCAATTTCTACACGGCGATGGGCTTCTTCAATATGCATTAAAGTTGTCATGCCCAGCGCTCGCCCCGTTTTTCGGTCTTCAATATAAAATGGCAACATAGAGCCGGATTTTTGCAAATCAAGACGTCTTTCAATTTCAGCAGCTATCTGTTCAGGTCTTGGCACACGGGTATACCAAAGATTATAGAGTTCCCCATCGCAAACGGCCTCTTTGAGCGCTTCAGCTTGAGTTACATCTAGCGGCTTTAAAATAACGTGTTCACCCAATAACTCAACAGGTGTAGTCAAAGACATCTTTATCTCCTCAATTGATATTAAGCTTTTATATTTTCAAAATTATTTATTTAACTCAGCCACACTGTACATGGCATTCGCTATAGTTTGATGACCAGATTTCGATAGGCCATCTGCCGCGCCTAAAATGTCTCGGCGTTCTTTGTTTTGCCCAAGTTTTGATTTCCCTTGCAGCTTAGTAATTTCAATTTCCATTCCCACAATGGCTTTTAACATCGGTTCAAGATAGTCTTTTGGTGCATCTGACATTTTCCATGGTTCAGGTTGAGAAGCTTCATGGGTGCGGGTTAAGCGAGCCACCACACCACGAACATAACGTTCATCATCTCGAATTGTCACTTTGCCATAAGCATGCACAACCCTATAGTTCCACGTCGGCACTTGTCTGTGCTGTTCATGTTTGGATGGGTACCAGTTTGGTGAAATATACGCATCGCCAGCTTGGAACACGACAAGTACCTCATCTCCATTTTTAATATCCTGCCAAACAGAATTATTTCGAGACACATGGGCATGTAGCATACCCAAGTTCCCTTCGCTTGCCTGTAATTCGAATGGAAGATGATTTGCATCTAAGCCATTACTTCCATGCGTAAAAAGCACCCCAAATTGATGTTCTGCAATAAGAGAATGCAATACATCCAAACGGTTTTCTGCAAAATCATCAGGGATATACATGGCTAAAAACCTCGCTGTAAATATCAGGGTTATTTATATTTTGTGTTGTAAATTTTCTGGTTTCTGTGGTTTATTAAAAAGAACCACTTTGTATTTTTTTAAGTAGACCAGAATTATGGCAAGAATGGCAAAAGTTGTGGAACTTCCATCTATTGCAAAGATTGACAAAAGCCAAGGAAAGATTAGTGCTCAACTGACTCAAGCTTTACGTGAAGCTGTACAAAGTGGTGATTTACAGCCAGGCGATCCATTGCCTTCTTCTCGTGAACTGGCTCAAACACTTGAGGTCGCACGAGGAACCATTATTGAAGCTTATGATCAGCTTTTAGCTGAAGGTGTGTTTGACTCTCAACCACGAACTGGCACTTATGTGTCTCATGCTTTGGTTAAAACATCTGTAATACAACACTCATCAAAAGAAAATAAACCTAACTCGATATCGTTGACCAAATCGGCACGTTCTTATGCCAAAGTGCTTGATGAATTTAAGCCACTTCCTCATGTTCCTTTTGCGGTATCTGTCCCCGTCGGTCGTACTCAACCAAGTGATATCTGGCGTAAATTTGGTAATAAATTTAGATCTCGGGGTGCAGGTGCTCCATCAGGTTATGGTGAACCTCAAGGGGTGTTATCACTAAGAATTGCTATAGCAGACTATATACGACGCTCACGTTCTGTCCACTGCGAACCTGAACAAATTGTGATTACACCTGGCATTCAACAGTCACTTTATATTTGTAGCCAGATTTTATTTGAAGCAAAAGATGAAGTTTGGATTGAAGATCCAGCTTATCGCGGTACAACAGCCATTTTTGAACATGTTGTACAAAACATTCGGATGGTGCGTGTTCCTGTTGATGAAGAAGGCATTCAGGTTGAAACTGGCATTAAGCTTTCTAAACATGCGCGTGCTGCTTTTGTAACACCCTCTCACCAATATCCACTGGGTATGCCGATGAGTCTAGCAAGACGTACTGCTTTATTAGCTTGGGCAAAACAGCAAAATGCATGGATCATTGAAGATGACTATGACAGCGAACTTCGTTATAACGGACAGCCCTTTCCATCTTTACAAGGTATGGCACCCGATCAAGTCATTTATCTTGGCACTTTCAGTAAGGTCTTATTTCCGTCTCTTAGACTTGGCTATGCAGTGTTGCCTAAAGAACTGGTAGCTCCTTTTTGTGGGCTTAGAGTCTTAATTGATAGACACCCGCCTGCTGCCGACCAACACGTTTTGGCTGCTTTTATTCAAGAGGGTTATTTAGAGCGGCATATACGACGTACTCGAAATGTCTATGCAGAAGTTCGAGAATACATTATTGGTCTGATTGAAAAATACATACCTCAAGAACTGGCTTGGTTACAGCCGGGCGATCAAGGCATGCATGTGGTGTTATGGCTTGCTCAGCATATTAATGATATTGACGTTGCAAGTTCGGCAATCGATACAGGCATTGCCATCAAAGCAATTTCACCGACATTTTCAAAAGAGCGGCAACGTTCGGGTTTAATTGTCGGCTTAGGCGATTTTGAACCCGAACTGATGCAACAAACCATAAAAAAACTATCAAAAATTATTCAACAACATGACAAGCCGACTTAGATATAGCCTACAACAGCAACCATAGATGAATCGCAAATGGTCCAATCAGTACCATTAAAATACCGGCAATAACCATGGTTAAACTGGCAATTACCCCTTCTTCACTATTGCGCTGCTGTGCTCTAACTGTACCAAAACCGTGGGCTGCATTGCCGAAGGCTGCCCCATTTGCTACGTTAGAACGGATTTTAGTAATCGCTAAAATCGCATCGCCGCAAATCATACCGACCAAACCAGTAATAACGGTAAATAGTGAAACCAATGCTGCCGAACCATGAATATCTTCGGCTAAAATCATGGCAAAAGGTGTTGAAATAGAACGTGCCATTAAACTGTTGGTCACTTCTGGGCTAAAGTGGAACCACTGAGCCATCTCATAGGCTGACATCACACCAACACTCATCCCCACAATAATTGCAATCGAAAGCACCCCAAGGTTTTTACGAATCGTTTCCCTATAACGATAAATCGGTACAGCGAAAGCAACCGTTGCTGGTCCTAATAAATTAACAATCCACTGCGTATCTTCAGCATAAGTTTGATATGAAATTCCAAAAATCGTCATCAAAATAATGGTGAGTACAGGCACACTAATTGCTGGTGATAACCAAAGTTTCGGATTTTTCTGATAGATCCGCTTTGCCACAACATAGGCTGCCAAGGTCCAGATCAGACAAAGAATTGACCAAATATTCATGTCATTTTCTCTTAGATATGCTTATGTTGAAGACGTTTTCGGGTCTGTAAATAAGCTTTCAAACGATTGTAATAGTGGATCGTCAGGCATGTACTGAGCATGACCAAAATGGTCCCAACCGCAATGCTCAAGACAATTTGCCATCCTTCGGTCATAAACAAGGTTTTATACTGCACTACAGCGACCACAACGGGCACGAAAAACAGCAACAGTTCACCTAAAACAACGGTTGCTCCCATTGCTACCTGATCCATTTTGATAATTTTAAAGAACAGGCATAAAAGCAATAAAAACATACCTAAAATACCTGCCGAGACAGGTACGCCAAGTTTTTGATGTAAGAGATATCCGACCCACCAAAATCCAGCCAAAATCAAAATTTGTTTAACTAACACGAATAGTGAAGGTTGTGTGGGTGTTCCAGAAGCAGATTCAGTACTCATTTTGCGAAATTAAATGGTTAACTACACTATTATGCTATCTTGGTTAAAGCTGCTAAATATGAATTATTCATGTTAATATCATTCCAAAATGGAATAATTTATTCTTTATTATGCTTTCTCTAAAATCACTACAGTGCTTCGTTACATTGGTAAAAACTAAAAGTTTTACCCGTACTGCTGAAGAGTTGTATCTGACTCAACCCACTATTAGTAAAATATTACAGCAGCTTGAAGAGCAACTTCAGGTACAGCTTTTGGTTAAACCTGATCACGGCCGTAAAAGACAAATTGAACTAACTGAAATTGGAGAGCGCATTTATCAACATGCGATCGAGCTTCTTCAAGCAGAACAAAACATCTTTCTTGAAATTGAAAACTATCAACAATTAAAAACAGGAACTTTAAAACTTGGCGTTCCGCCTTTAGGTTCACAGCTCTTAACGACTGCCCTATTTGATTATCATCAGCAATGGCCAGAGATTGAATTGGCTTTTATGGAAGTGGGTTCACGCGGTATTGAGCAAGCTTTGCTTAACAATGAACTAGACGTTGGCGTTTTATTGCAGCCTTTTGATACGCAAATTTTCAATAGCATCGAGCTATGTAACTACCCTTTAATGGTCCTTTTACGCCGTGATGCGACTTGGGCAACCCGTAAAAAAATAAATCTAGAAGAACTACAACACCAATCATTTTTAATGTTTCCAGAAAATTTCTCTTTAAATAGTATTATTCTCGATGCCTGTAAGCAGCATGGTTTCTACCCAACCATTGCTTGCCGGACCAGCCAATGGCACCTCTTAGCAGATATGGTGTTACAACGAATGGGGATTGCGCTTCTCCCGCAATATTATACCGACATGCTTGACCCTAATTTATTTGCAGCAGTACCGCTTGAAAAACCAAATATTCAGTGGCACTTAGTGATGGCTTGGAAAAAAAATCTTCCTGTCTCACCAGCAGTACAGGCGTGGCTTAATATTGTTCGTCAGCATTTTCAACACATTAAGCCCTAACGTTGAACACTGAAATGACTTAATTCAAAAACTGATAAAGCTTTTCCACAAAAAAGCTACCCAATCTTGGATCAGCTCACTTAGACTAGATCCGATTGTTTTATGACATGGACAATAACAATGAATAATGAACATTTTAAGCTGTACACAGATTCAGAGTTTCTAAGCCCCTATGCGTTTACAGTTTTTGTAGGGCTACATGAAAAACAAATTCCATTTGAAATTGCGACCATCAACTTAGGCCAACAAGGCCAGTTTGAAAAATCTTATGTAGCAAAGTCATTAACTGCCAAAGTGCCTGTACTCGAGCATAACGATTTTGCCTTATCAGAATCCTCCGCCATTTTGGAATATCTTGAAGAGCTTTATCCAAACACATCTATTTATCCAAAAGATATTCAAGCACGCGCAAGAGCAAGACAAATTCAGGCATGGCTCCGATCGGACTTAGTTGCACTAAGAACTGAGCGTCCAACCGATGTTATTTTTATTCAGCCCACCTCCACTCCACTTTCTGAACAAGGCCAAAAAGCAGCAGAGAAACTTTTCTTTGTTGCAGAAAAACTTCTTGCGTCTGATGCCGAATTTCTTTTTGGTTCATGGAGCATTGTCGATGCTGAACTTGCCCTTATGTTGCAACGCCTTATTCAAAATGGTGATGCTGTACCAGAACGTTTAAAAAACTATGCATTACAGCAATGGCAAAGACCGACCGTACAAAAATGGCTTGCCTTAAGACATAAATAAATCCTTATATTTACACCAAACACGAGATAAAAAATGAGTGATTCAAACTATATTCCTCCACAAGTTTGGCAATGGGCTGGAGAAAAAACCGATTTAAACCAACCTACTTCAGGCCCTCGCTACGAACATACACTTCCAGTAGGGAAACATCCGCTCCAGCTCTATTCTTTAGCAACGCCTAATGGTCAAAAAGTCACTATTTTATTAGAAGAGCTTTTAGCTCTAGGACACCAAGATGCTGAATATGATGCATGGCTGATTAAAATCGGTGAAGGGCAGCAATTTGGTAGTGGCTTTGTAGAAATTAATCCAAACTCTAAAATTCCAGCATTGGTTGACCATAGCCAAAATCCTCCTCTACGAGTTTTCGAGTCAGGCTCAATTTTGCTTTACTTGGCTGAAAAGTTTAAAGCTTTCATTCCAACTGATATTGTTGCACGTACTGAATGCCTCAATTGGTTATTCTGGCAAATGGGCAGCGCGCCTTACCTAGGTGGCGGTTTTGGACATTTTTATGCTTATGCACCCGTTAAAGTTGAATATGCAATTAACCGCTTTGCCTTGGAAACAAAACGCTTACTTGATGTATTAGATCAGCATCTAGCAAAGCATGAATATTTGGCTGGTTCTGAATATAGCATCGCTGATATTGCGGCGTTCCCTTGGTATGGTGGTCTTGTTAAAAACTGGGTGTATAACGGCGCGGAGTTTTTAGGTGTCGATCAATATAAAAATGTTCAACGTTGGGCAGATGCGATTTTAGCGCGTCCTGCGGTACAACGTGGCCGTATGGTCAACCGTACTTTTGGTGACTTAGCTACACAGTTGCATGAACGTCATGATGCCAGCGATTTTGAGACCAAGACTCAAGATAAAGTTTAATTATTATTTTTAAATAAAACCCACTTTTGCTCAAAAAGTGGGTTTTATCATTCTTCCAATAAAAATCTTATTGATGCAAAGAACGTCCCTTAATTGCCTTATCAACTGCCTTTTTAGGTCCTCTTAATGCCACTCCGACCAAATTTAATTGATTCGCATCGTCAGCCAAAAAAACAGCTCTATTGTCCTCATCATTGCCTGTAGAAAACATGGCATGTACATAGGGAATTATCGCTAAATCTTGCTCAATTGCTTTGCGATGCGCTTTTTGCAGACCAGATAAATCTCCCTCAAATACCAAGATCGGCTGCCCTAACATGTTGCCATACTCATAGCCATTCGCATCGATATAAGGTTTACCCAACATTTCAGGTACAGCAGAGGCAATCCCCGTTGCCAAAAAAGCCGCCACATTTAATCTCTGCCACGTCGCAAGATCATTACGGACAATCAGCGCAATTTTTGTGTCAAACATAAACTTCTTTCCTGAATCATTTATTTTAGGCCGCTCATCATGACTCATTCAGATTTTTCTCGTCTTGTACGTTTGTGCAGGAGCCATCACAAACGTACAAGACCCTAAATTTACGAGTCACTATGCTGGGTTGTTTTGGTTTCAGTAGATACGTTATGGAAATCTTTTTTTATACCTTGAGTGTGATGTATAGCCCCGGTCCAGTAAATTTTATGGGACTAAACGCTGGGCTAACCGGGCAATTCAAAAGAACAATTTATTTTTTTATGGGTGTCGGTTGTGCAATGCTGATGTTATTCATGCTTTTTGGATATCTTGGGGCTGCAATCATTCCACAAAATGCCTTGCACTATATTGCGTTATTCGGTGCACTTTATACATTTTATCTTTCATACCAAATGTTAAAGTCAGATATCGATATGAGTAATGAGACCACTGAAGTTCAGGTGCTTTCGTTCTGGAATGGTTTTTGGATACAAGTTTTAAATCCCAAAGGAGTTTTAGTGATTTTGCCTGTTACAACCATTATGTACCCTACTGCACATATCATTGGCGTTCAAATCTTCTTAGTGTCATTGCTCATTTCACTGGGTGCAGCTGGCGCGCCCTGCCTTTACTCTTGGGCAGGTGCTGTGTTAGGTAAAAAAATTAAAAATAAAATCTGGTTTAATCGTATAAACCAAGCCATGGGATTGATGCTAATCGTTTCTGGCATATTTATGCTTTATGATTTTTTGAAAGGCATGAACCTATTTTAAGATAAAGTCTATGTCAGCCTAAACAGGCTGGCTTTTAAATAAGTTGCTTAAGAAGAGAGTTTATTGATCATCCGCCATCGGGCTGGGGTCAATCCAAATGCTTTTAGAAAATGACGTGTCATATGGCTTTGATCAAAAAATCCTGTAATTCGCTCCAGATTATTAGGGCTGCTATCGTTATTTTGAAAAATACCCCGTATATAACTCACTCAACCAAGTGACAAAAACTCGTACACGTGGCGAGAGCTGCCTGTGCTGCGGATATAGAGCAGAAACTGACATCTTAGGGATTTCCCATTCAGATAAAACCTCAACCAGTTGCCCGTCTTTTAACTCATTCGCCACATGGTAGCGCGGGACCTGAATTAAACCTGCTCCACGTAAAGCAGATAATACATAGTTTTCAGCATCATTTACTGCGAACCAGCTTTTCAAAAAATAATCTTGTTTTTTGCCATTCACCATCAATTCAAATGGATAATTCCGCCCGCCTGATGTCGAAAAGAAATTGACACAATAATGTGATAATAAATCTTCTGGTTGCTGTGGTGTTCCATGTTTATTTAAATAATCAGGACTTGCACAAATCACTTGCGGCATATCGACCAAATGTCTAGCAATTAAAGTGGAATCATCCAAACGTCCCGCTCTCACCACGCAGTCTATCCCTTCCCTAATCAGATCAACCAAGCGATCTCCTGTACTAATTACGAGTTCAATGTCGGGATACAACTCGTGAAATTGGTCGATATTGGGTAAAACAATTTTAGTCGCATGTGCACCGGATAAATCGACACGTAATAAACCACGGGGCTGTGCAACTACATTGCGTAAAGACGATTCGGCATCATCGAGTTCCGATAATATTTGTGTACAACGCTCATAAAATGCCTGCCCATCTAGTGATGGTCTTACATGCCGAGTCGTCCGCTCTAGCAAACGGCACTGTAAATTATTTTCTAACTCCTTAATGGCATTACTTGCTGTAGCGCGTGGGATATTCAGCTGATCGGCTGCCTGACTAAAACTACCCAACTCTACAATGCGGGTAAAAAGTTGCAAGGTATCAAATTTATCCATGGTGCTCGCTTTTAACCCTACCTATTATTAATTTATATGGAATTATCATATCCAATTCTGATAATTTATCCCATATTTCTATATTATTAAAATAAGCCATACCTACTCAAACAGGCAATCTAAAAATGAATATTTCAAGAAAAACAGCTCTGGTTACTGGTGCATCACGTGGTATTGGCCGTACTATCGCAGAACGTTTAGCCCAAAATGGTTTTTATGTGATTGTTAACTATGCTGGCAATAAAGTGCATGCCCACGCCACTGTAGAGCACATTATTGAGCAAGGTGGTCAAGCCTCAGCTATTCAAGCGGACGTTGCAAATGAACATGAGGTGAGCCGTTTGTTTCAAGAAGCAAAGGCCATTAACGGTCGAATAGATGTTGTAGTTCATAGTGCCGGTATTATGCCTATGGCAAAAATTACACCTGAAGGTCTGCCAGATTTCGATAAAGTAATTCATACCAATTTACGTGGCGCGTTTTTAATTTTGGCGCATGCGGCCGAAACAGTGCCAGATGGTGGCCGGATTATTGCGCTTTCAACCAGTGTAATTGCCAAATCTTTTCCGGCATATGGTCCTTATATTGCTTCAAAAGCAGGTGTCGAAGGTTTGGTACATGTGTTAGCAAATGAGTTACGTGGGCGCAATATCACTGTAAACGCCGTTGCACCCGGCCCGACAGGCACTGACCTTTTTTACAATGGAAAAACTGACGAGCAAGTAGCGGCTATTGCAAAACTTGCTCCATTGGAACGAATCGGAACACCTGACGAAATTGCTGACGTAGTTGCCATGCTAGCTGGTCCAGATGGACGTTGGGTAAATTCACAAGTCATTCGAGTAAATGGTGGATTTGCTTAATTTTTAAAACCGTGTGGATTATTTTAATTCTCACGGTTTTTACTAAATAATAAACTTTCTTAAATCTATTTTATTTTAATAACTTTATAAGATTAACTAATACTATTTTATATAAAATATTCACCGCTCTTATTTATCAAAATAATATATATAAATAGATATTCCTTATTTTTGCTTATATTTAAAACCGCGTAAATTGAACCTTAACAATCTGAATCAAAGATAAGGATATATTCAATGAACGCTAAATTAAATACTGAAACTCCACAAAGTTTTATCTCAAATGGTTCAAATACATCCTTTTCAGCCGAAGATATTCTTGCTAAAGCACAGCAATATGCACAAGAACACGAACTAAATTTTAGTGGCAGTTTATCACCTATTGACGCATGGCAGCTTGTACAACAAGGAGAAGCTGTTTTAGTTGATGTGCGTACCAATGAAGAACGTAAATTTGTGGGTTATGTTCCTGAAAGTATTCATGTGGCGTGGGCAACAGGCACATCATTTAACCGTAATCCACGCTTTTTAAAAGAACTTGAATCAAAAGTTGGCAAAGACAAAAACATTCTTTTGTTATGTCGTAGTGGCAACCGTTCAGCACAAGCAGCCGAAGCCGCATTTAATGCAGGTTTTGAGCACATTTATAACGTTCTTGAAGGCTTCGAAGGTGATCTAAATGATCAGCAACAGCGTAATCAGAAAAATGGCTGGCGCATCCACCAACTTCCTTGGCAACAAGACTAATACTTCAATCAATTTTCAGTGAATCAAGGAAAGCTTGTGACTCAATGGAACATTAATGCGGTTGTACAAGGTTTACAACAAGCAAGGCATGACTGGCGTCAGCAACAGCACAGAACAAAAGAATTTGGGGGCCGTGAACTTCCATCTAAAGAAGCTTTAAAGGCCATTTTAGATGACCTGTGCGGGATTTTATTTCCAATGCGTTTAGGCCCTGCCGACTTACGTCAGGAAACTGAAGATTCTTATATTGCCTATACCTTAAATCGGGTACTGACAGCCTTACATGCTCAAGTGCAACTGGCTTTGAATTATGAAGCAAAACGTCATTTGGGTCATTCAAGCCCAGTGCAGCAGCCACAAGAACTTGCTCAAACTATTGTGCAGGATTTTGCCAACACTTTGCCCTCTATACGACGTCTTTTAGACGGCGATGTACGTGCAGCCTATGAAGGCGATCCGGCAGCACATAGTGTAGATGAAGTATTACTCTGCTATCCGGGCATATTTGCGATTATTTATCACCGAATTGCGCATCAACTCTATGCCCAAGTGCCTTTATTGTCTCGCATTATTTCTGAGTTGGCTCACTCTGCTACGGGTATTGATATTCATCCGGGTGCGCAAATTGGCAAAGGATTTTTCATTGACCATGGTACGGGTGTGGTGATTGGTGAGACTTGTGTGATTGGGGAACGCGTTCGTATTTATCAGACCGTAACACTGGGGGCAAAACGCTTTGAAACCAATGATGATGGTGCTTTGAAAAAAGACTATACACGCCATCCAATTGTTGAAGATGACGTTGTGATCTATGCAGGTGCGACTATTTTAGGCCGTATTACGATTGGTCGAGGGTCTATTATTGGGGGGAATGTTTGGTTAACCCATAGTGTTGCAGCAGGTAGTCAGATTTTACAGTCTCCTAATGAGTCTTATCAAAAAAATCATATTGCCGGTTAAAAACTATAGATGTGAAATAAATAGATAAGGAGATAAATAAACAAAGAACGTGCAGATTAATAAAATGCTTATTTCTAGTTTAAATATATTTTTATTTAGAAAATAGATAACTCATTAATAAGCTCAGTATTTTAAAAATTTATAACGCGATTTTAATTTTAAAACCAGAACTAATTCTAGTTTATATGCATCCTAGAATTTTTATTTTCAAAAAGCCAATGTAATAAGGAAAAATGATTCATGGCGAAAAATACAGACAAAGCTCAACTTGCACTTGGGGACCACGCAGCCCGCCAACTGGCCAATGCAACCAAGACAGCTCCCCAACTTTCTACGATTACTCCCCGATGGCTGACTCATTTACTTCAATGGCTCCCTGTTGAAGCAGGTATTTATCGCCTAAACCGTGTAAATAATACCGATGATATTCAAGTCGCTTGTACACAACGTGATGAAGCAACTTTGCCACAAACTTTTGTTGATTATGACCCAGAGCCACGTGAATACTTTTTAAATGGTGTATCTACTGTTTTAGATGTGCATACACGTGTTGCCGACCTTTACAGCAGCCCACATGACCAAATTAAAGAACAGCTTCGCTTAACCATTGAAACCATTAAAGAACGTCAAGAAAGTGAGCTTATCAATAACCCTGAATACGGTTTACTAGCAAGTGTGACAGATGACCAACGTATTTCGACTTTAAATGGCCCACCAACTCCTGATGATCTTGATGATTTGCTACGTAAGGTCTGGAAAGAACCGGGATTTTTCCTAGCACACCCTGATGCGATTGCAGCATTTGGACGTGAATGTACACGCCGTGGTGTGCCGCCTCCAACGGTTAGTCTGTTTGGTTCGCAGTTCATTACATGGCGCGGAATTCCACTTATTCCATCAAATAAAATTCCTGTAGAAGATGGCAAAACTAAAATCTTGCTGCTTCGTGTTGGTGAAAAGCGTCAAGGGATTGTTGGTTTGTTCCAACCGGGCCTTGCGAGTGAACAGTCACCGGGGCTTTCAGTACGCTTTATGGGAATTAACCGTAACGCGATTGCCTCATATCTAATCTCGTTATATTGCTCACTTGCAGTATTAACAGACGATGCTTTGGCAGTGTTAGATGATGTGGAGGTGGACAAATATCATGACTACCCAGTTAACTACAAGTAATCTGCAAGGTAGTTCAACGGGGCCTGAAGTGACTGGTGCTAACCCACCAGCCAACTTCCCCGATGAGTCCACCATTGCTCGACTTGCTAATGAGTTTTTTTCAGCAGTGCCAAGCTCAAGCAGTTCTACTTCTCCATCGGGCCTTAACTTGGATTTACCTGTCGGAGCACCACCGCACCCACCACAACCGGGTGAACCATTTTCAGCACTCAGTGGTCGTGCGCCTAATATCGCCTTTCAGAAAAGTCTCAATCCGGAATATCCTGAGCATATTCCAAATTTGCCCGACTACCCTGAACGCCGAATTGTAGCGTCTGCGCCTGTGGTTGGTGGAGCTAATTTGCCACGCCCACCATTTGAACCACATTTGCCACAAGCTGCTGATAGTGAACCCAATGTGCCGCGCATTGAACCAAACTTACCCACTGGTGCAGGTGAATCACCTTATTATTTTTTAAATGATTTTTCTGCTCTAAATACAGCAGAGCCATCTGTTAAAGGTGTTGAAGATAATTATTCGGTTGCACAGTCTTTTCAATTGCCACATGGTGACCAGCTGAAATCATTGCTGACGGAAGATCGTTTTGCAACGAACACGCCCCCCCAAAGTTCGGCAAGCTCTGCATTTTACTTTTTAGACTTGCCTCAAAGTGGACAAAGTTATAGTCACTATCAGCCATCGCAACCCACTTTTGTAGCAAGTAGTGCTCAACCACTCGATGTACATGCTATACGTCGCGATTTCCCAATTTTACAGGAACGCGTCAATGGCCGCCCTCTAGTTTGGTTGGATAATGCAGCGACCACACAAAAACCACAGCGCGTGATTGATCGGATTGCTTATTTTTATCAGCATGAAAACTCAAATATTCACCGTGCTGCCCATGAGTTAGCGGCTCGTGCAACCGATGCCTATGAACATGCGAGAAATGTAGTTGCCCGATTTATTGGTGCACCCTCTTCTAAAGAAATTATCTTTGTTCGAGGAACAACCGAAGGGATTAACTTGATTGCAAAAACATGGGGCGAGCAAAATATTGGTGAAGGTGATGAAATTATCGTTTCTCACTTAGAACACCATGCCAATATTGTGCCTTGGTATCAACTCACTAAAAAAACTGGAGCGAAATTAAGAGTCATTCCTGTGGATGACACGGGCCAGATTATTTTAGAAGAGTTGCCAAAACTGATTAATGAGCGCACTAAACTGCTGTCGATTACTCAAGTTTCGAATGCTTTAGGAACAGTCACACCTGTTGCTGAAGTCATTAAAATTGCACATGCCAAAGGTGTACGCGTTTTAGTTGACGGTGCTCAATCTGTTTCGCACATCCCTACCGATGTACAAGCTCTTGATGCAGACTTTTTTGTGTTTTCTGGACATAAAGTATTTGGGCCAACGGGAATTGGGGCGGTCTATGCAAAACCAGAGTTGCTAGAAAGTATGCCTGTTTGGGAAGGCGGCGGTAACATGATTCAGGATGTGACCTTCGAACAGGTAGTTTACCAACCTGCACCCAACAAGTTTGAAGCCGGAACTGGCAACATTGCCGATGCTGTTGGTCTAGGTGCTGCACTTGAATATGTCGAAAGTCTAGGTATTCATAACATTGCTCGCTATGAACATGATCTACTCGAATATGGTCAAAATGCACTGAGCAATGTGTCAGGTTTACGCTTGATCGGAACCGCACATCACAAAGCCAGTGTTATGTCCTTTACTTTACAAGGCTATTCAACTGAACAAGTCGGTAAAGCTTTAAATCAACATGGCATTGCAGTACGTTCTGGCCACCACTGTGCACAGCCAATTTTACGTCGTTTTGGTGTAGAACAGACCGTGCGTCCGTCTTTAGCTTTTTATAATACGACTGAAGAAATTGATTTATTGGTGTCGGTGTTACATCAACTGACACGTAATAGGCGTAGCAACTAAATCTATTTTTAGACTAGAAAAGACTGCTTTTGAGCGGTCTTTTTTATGGATTATTTATTAAAACTACTTGAGCTCAAAAGTTATATATGAAGTAACAAGTCAAAGTAGCTATCACGGCGGGGTCTTATGATTTGAAATTTGATTCCTAGCTTAGCCTTCGGCTAGACTTACTTTGGTTTCGCCCAAAGTAAGCAAAAGCATTTTCATCTGCAAAACCTGTCCTCTTCTTATATCTAATCGATATATCGCAGAAACATAAACTATTTAATACCACGCAGGTTGCAGATGATTTTAGCTCGAATTAAGAGTCATCAATAGTTCGGACAACTCAAAGTAGTTATCACTGCGGAGTCTTGTTATTTTAAATTCGATTTCTGAATTAGCCTTCGGCTCGTGCTAAGAGTCATCTACAGCCTGTGCATAATTTATAAAAATAATATTTTTGCAACATTTCCTGATAGATGAAAACAGTGAACAGGTTCTGTAGATGACAAAGTTTTTTGGTTACTTTTTCCAAAAAAAGTAACAGAATTAACTACTTTATTATGACGTATAAACGGTAAGACTCCGTCGCGACAGTACTCCCACTTATAAAGAAAACTAACTTAAACAAACAATCCCCAAATCAATCTCAATGCAATGCCAATCAACAACAATCCCATTACCCTTTCAAAATAAACCCCAAACTCCAAAAATCTTTTACGTACAATAGGCTGTGCAAACAGTACACTCACCACCATAAACCAGATGGCATTGACCATACACATCCAGACCCCATAAAAAACCTGAACTTTCATTGGGGTAGTCGTACTTACAATCGTAGTGAAAATTGCCAGAAAAAAGATAGTAGCTTTTGGGTTCAATGCATTAGTAAGAAAACCCATTGTAAAAGCTTTAAATAAACTCGGCGTGTCACTGTCTGCTGAGCCATTAATCTCAATAGTGGTATTCGGCTGACTACGTAAACACTGCCATCCTAAATACACTAAGTAAGCTGCCCCCGCTGTTCTGATTAGTGACATGAGCCATTCACTTTGCTGAATCAAAAAGCCAATACCAACAAGTGTATAAAACACATGGACTGAAATCCCGACACCAATACCAATCGCAGTCAGACATCCAATTAAGTAGCCATAACGTACACTTTGCCTGACCGTAATCACAAAATCTGGTCCCGGTAAAATCACCGCCATAAAGTGAATAAGAGCTAGCGTTAAAAACTCATGTCCATACAACTGCCACATAACAATTTAGTTTCCTGAAAATCACAGAAAAGATTGTATTGCGATTTTCTAGACGCGATAATCCAATCAAAATCCAAATAACTTTTGCCTCATGAGCACAAATCAAAGTCTGGTTCTGTTAAATGAAATGGCGACTTTCGTTAAGGTTGTCGAGTCGGAAAGTTTTTCTGAAACGGCTCGCCAGCTTGGTACAACACCTTCTGCTGTTAGTCGTGCGATTGCTCGTTTAGAACGTGCTTTAGGCACCCGCTTACTCTATCGGACCACCCGGAAACTTCGTTTAAGTGAAAGTGGACAACAGGTCTATCAACGCTGTTTAGACATGGTGAATGCGGCACAAGCAGTCATGGAAAGTTCAGGTCAATTTCATGTCGAGCCAGAAGGTATTATTCGTATGAGTGTTCCGAAAGCTGTGGGACATTTTATGATTCATCCGCATTTACCCGAGTTTTTAGAACGCTACCCGAAAATTGATATACAAATGCTTTTAGAAGATCGCTATGTAGATCTCATTGATGATGGCATCGATTTAGCACTTCGAATTACAGAGCAACCACCGGGTGGCCTTATGGGTCGAAAGCTGATTGATATTGATCACTTGGTTTGTGCTACACCTGAATATTTAGCAAAACATGGCACACCGAACCATCCTCATGATTTAAAGCAGCATGAATGTATTTACTTAGGTGAACAAGTCAGTGACTCAAAATGGAAATTTCAGCAAGGAAATAAATCGATCAGTGTGGCTGTGCGTGGGCGTTATGCTGCAAATCATACGGGTGTGCGTTTGAGTGCCGCATTACAACATTTAGGTATTGCTAGCTTGCCTTACTTTGTTGCACGCCATGCTCTACAACAAGGTACCTTAGTTCAGGTTTTACCAGATTGGTATTTTAAAACCTATTATAGTGGCGGACTGTGGTTACTCTACCCACCGACACGGCATGTCCCACCTAAATTGAGTGTATTTATTCAATATTTGGCAGATAAATTAGCAGCAGAGCCGACTTTATTTAAGTTAAAGTAATATAAAGTCAAAGAATTAGCACGATGGAATCCAACCTTTTAACCTCTAAAGCAATCAGCTAATTCTGTTACTTTTTTTGAAAAAAGTAACCAAAAAACTTTCTCATCTACAGAACCTGACCACTGTTTACATCTATAAAAAATATTGCAAAAACATTATCTTTATAAATTATGGGCAGGCTGTAGATGAATCTTAGCTAGAGCAAAGACTATCTAGAGTTCTAATCGTTATTAGCACGATTATTCAACCAATAAATCTTTTGGATTAATCGTATCGCCATAGACTGGTTTTAACGTTTTTTCATAAGTCTGATGAATCACACCTTCTTTTGCCAGTTTCTCTAAATCTTGGTTCAACCAGTCCAGTAACTCTTTATCGCCTTTTTTCACTGCTGGTGCAATTAAGTCCTGCTCACCTAAATTAGTAATGCCAACAGTGTAATTTGGATTTTCTTTAGCCCAAGCTAAAACCAGCAAGTTATCATGGGCAAGCGCAGCACCACGTCCATCTTTTAAAGCATCAAAAGTTTCAGTGTTTTGTTCATACTTTTGTAGTTTAATTTCAGGATGAGTCTTGGTGAAGAATGAATCAGCCGTTGTACCTTTGTTTACCAACAAAGTTTTATCTTTAAGTTGAGCCACATCGGTAATGGGATGACTTTTTGGAGAAACAACCCCCAAAGCAACTTTTAAATAAGGCTTAGCAAAATCGACTACTTCTTTACGTTCTGGTGTAACTGTAAAGTTTGCAAAAATAATATCCACTTTATTGGCTTTTAAGTATTCGACACGGTTCGCCGCTTCAGTTAAAACAAACTCAACTTTGTTTTCATCACCCAACAAGTCTTTAGCGACATGCTTAGCAATTTCTACATCAAAGCCCTGATTTTTACCTTGAGCATCTAAATATCCAAACGGCGGTTTATCACTAAATACGCCAATTCGTACCACGCCATTCTTTTTGATCTGTTCAATACTCGACACAGTTTGTGTGGTATCTGCCGTTTTTTCAGTAGACTGAGTTCCTTTGTCACATGCAACTAAACCTAAACTCAGTAAAGACGCAGCTAAAATATGCTTCACGTTTTGAAATGTTAATGTTGTCATTATTTCACCCTATCGTTCTTGTAAAAGTCTTATTTAAAATCGCAGCGCCTACTTTTAAACACTGCTCTAGCGATATCGAAAATTATTGGCCTACATCTAAAAACACATTCGGATTGACCGAGTCACCGTAAATTGGTTTCAAGGTTTCATCATAAATTTTCTTAATTTCACCACTAGTTCTTAGCTGCTTAATTTCAGTATTAAGCCAATTCAATAATTGGGTATTGCCCTTTTTCACTGCTGGTGCAATAAACTCTTGATCACCAATAGACTGAATACCCGCCACATAACTTGGGTTCTTCGCGGCCCATGCCAAAGCATACGTACTATCTTGTGAAATTGCGTCACCACGACCGTCGGTTAAGGCTTTAAACGCATCCGAGTTTCTTTCAAACTTAAGTAAATTCACTTTCGGATAATGCTTGGTAAAGTAAGTATCCGAACTTGTGCCTTTATTTACAATTAAAGTTTTACCTTCTAATTGGGCAATGTCAGTAATTGGCTTGGCTTTAGGCGAGACAATACCAAACGCACCTTTTAAATAAGGCTCGGCAAAATCGACAACTTCTTTACGTTCAGGCGTTACTGTAAATGTCGCGAACACCACATCGGCACGATTTGATTTTAAAAACTCCACCCGATTTGAAGCTTCAGTCACAATAAACTCAACTTTCTTTTCATCACCGAGCAAGTCTTTGGTCACTCGTTTTGCTAAGGCCACATCAAAGCCCTGATTATTCCCCGCACTATCTACGTAACCAAACGGCGGATCATCAGCAAAAACAGCAACGCGTAGAACTCCATTTTTTTTGACTTGCTCTAAAGAATGGTCTTCTTGAGCATTACTTGCCTGTTCAGTGGATGGCGTTTTACTACATGCAGTTAACAACACCCCAACAACAGCAAGACTGCTTAATATTTTTATTGAATTACGTTTAAACATTCACTTCCTCATGATTCAAATAATAAAAATTTAGTAAGACAAAATATTTAAGAAGGCTTTCGCTCGTTCTGTTTTTGGCTGTTTAAAAAATTCTTCTGGTGAAGCCTGTTCAATAATCTTGCCCTTATCCATAAAAATAATGCGGTCGGCAACCTTGCGTGCAAAGGACATCTCATGTGTCACAATCAACATGGTCATGCCTTCATTCGCCAACTTAAGGACTACATCAAGTACTTCTCTCACCATTTCCGGATCAAGCGCAGCAGTAATTTCATCAAGTAAAATGACTTTAGGTTGCATAACTAGCGAACGCACAATAGCGATACGCTGTTTTTGTCCACCAGAAAGTTGTCGTGGATAATCAAGTTTTCGCTCAAACAATCCCACTCGCTTTAGCAACTCATCTGCGACTTGTTCTGCTTCATCGCGGTGGCGTTTTTGTACTTTGAGTGGTCCGAGCAAAATATTGTCAATGACGTTCATATGCCCAAATAGCTCATAGTTCTGAAAAACCATGCCAATTTTTTGACGAGCATTAGTCCAGTCCACATCTTTACCCAAAACACCTGAACCGGTTAAACGGATTTCACCACCCTGAATCGGTTCTAAGCCATTAATACAGCGTAATAAAGTACTTTTACCGCAGCCCGATGGGCCTAAAATAACAACCACCTCTCCTTGTTCTACATCCAGATCAATGCCCTGTAAAATATGACTTTGTGCAAATGATTTCTGTAATTGTTGTATCGATAACAAAGGCATAATTACTCCCAGACCTTTTCTAAGTGTGCCGCCAAACGCGATAAGGGGTAGCAAATCAGAAAATACAAAATAAAAATAAAGCCATAAATCCAAAGAGAAGCGCTCGGCACGGTCAACAGCGAATTTTCAATAATTTGCTGGCCAACTTTAATGACCTCAACCACACCGATCAGGACTGCCAAAGAGCTGGTTTTCACCATTCGAGTAAATAAGTTAATCGCGCCTGGTGTTACTCGTTTTAGACTTTGCGGAAAAATGACATACACCAAGGCTTGAACATGGGTAAGTCCAAGCGCATAGGCCGAATCACGTTGATGTTGATCAATCGAAGTAATCGCTGCACGAACCAAATCGCCCATTTCTGCCGTACCCCATAAAACAAATACAACAACACACACCCACATTGCGGAAAATTGCCAGTTAAACCATGTCGCAAAGCCGAAATAAAACACAAATAGCAAAACTAAAATTGGAATGATTCGAATGGCTTCTAAATACAGACGGCACAGCGCTTTAACGACTATGTTTTTAGAAGTCATAATGACGCCGAAAACTGTGCCAAAAATTGCAGAGAAAAACACCGAAATAAAAGCAATTTTTGCAGTTGCCCAAAGTCCCCACATTAAACGTTCGAGGTGACTCGCTTGAAATAGATAATCAAGTTCCATGGCTCACCTTCCGACTTCTGTGCTCCAGATAACTGGTTAAAATAGATACGGGCAATAAAATAATCAGATAAGCCATGATGAGTAAGAACAAAGCTTCGGTGGTTTTATAGTCCATGCCAATTAAGTCTTTGGTGACAAAAAGCAGTTCAACGACAGCAATAGCACTGACCACAGAACTTTCTTTAATTAGAAATAGGCAATTTGCCCCTATTGCCGGAATTGAAATAGCCAGTGCTTGAGGGAAAATGACATATCTAAAAATTTGAATCGGTTGTAGACCAATACTTTTTGCTGAGTCAATCTGCCCTTTGGCCACCGACTGCAAACCTGCTCGGAAAGCTTCGGCCATATAGCTTCCACCTAAGAAGGTCAGTCCGATCACACCACAAGCAAAACCATCAATTTTGATACCGAGTTTTGGCAAACCGTAATACAAAAAGAACAGTTGAATTAATAAAGGGGTATTTCGAGATAACTCAATATAGAACTGGGCAATTCTATTTAGCACCCGCACGCGATATGTGATTAAAATGCTGCAAATTAGCCCTACAATAATTGCCAAAATAATGCTGATAATTGAAATTTCCAGCGTGGTCAAAGTTGCAGAGAAGAATTGCGGCAACACACTATGGATATACTGCCAGTTCAAGGAAAATTCCAAAAAAATAATATTAAAACGCTATAAATATTTAGCTTTCATCAGCCATTAAATATTTGTGTAACAAGTTTATTTTTTTCCCAATTGGTCTAAAACTATTTTTATTAGATAAGCTTTTCTATAAGTTTGATAAATTCGATCTGGTAATCGAAAACCTTTAAAGCAGTTGAATACAACCGCTCAAAACATATTCACTAAAACAAAGATGAATAATAAAACCAATAAAAAATCGGACACCAAGGCCCGATTTTTATTAAATGATTTTCAATTTATTGCTTACTTTCTCAGTACATCGCCAATGCTTGGGTCTTTATCAAAAACCGATTTAGCATATGGGCAAAGCGGAATTACTTTTACGTCTTTTTCACGAACAAAAGCCACCAAAGCATCAAGTAATTGGCGACCTACGCCTTGTCCACGATAATTTTCATTCACATCTGTGGCATCAATAATCAGCATACCTTCGCCTGCCCATGTATAAGTCATTTCGCCTGCAACGGTTTCACCATCAAGTAAGCTAAAGCTGCCGTGTTTTGTATCATCTTTTTGTTGAATATTCACAATGAATTCCTCGTATTATGGCTCAAATTTATTTAAAAATGACTTTATATATCTTTATCTATAAGAACAAATTTAACTGTAAAAAAATAGCCTATTTTTAGCAGTGAGTCTGTATGCTTTTTAAATACAATCTTCACTTAAATTAGTAAAACTCTTGTACCAAGCTATTAATATGCGCCACCGCAGCAGTTCGGTTTTCAACGCAAAGTTTTTCAAAAACATGCTCTAAATGCTTGTTTACCGTCCGTGGGCTAAGCTCCAAGATTTCTGCAATATCTTTATTGGTTTTTCCTAACAACAACCAATGCATGACTTCTGCCTCACGTTGAGTCAACTGCGGGCAATATTTCAAAATATCAGCCATTTCCAAAGCTGGCGTAGATGTCTTGATCTGGATAAGATAATTTTTTGCTACGCTTGTTTCAGATTGCCACGGTGTAAGCAATAAAAGCTGTAATTGCTGAGATGGTGTTGAATAAGAACAGCTGGTTAATTTTTTGGGGTCTTTTTCATGTTCCAAATCTGAAAACCAAGCTTTTAAGCCTGCTTCAAAACCTTCTAATTCAGGTAAATATTGATTCAGTAAATCACTGGCTTTTTGAGTTTTCCAAACAATTTTACCGTGAACATCTAGTGCAAGAATGGCTGTTTCCGTCGCATCAATGACCTGTTTTTGTTGCTGCAATAGTTTGGCATGTGCCAAATGTGTTTTTACCCTTGCTAATACTTCTTCAATATTCAGAGGTTTGGTTACATAGTCCACCCCGCCAACCTGAAAACCACGCACAATATGCTCTGTCTCAGACAAACCTGTCATAAAAATGACGGGAATAAACTGCGTAATTGGACTCGTTTTAAGCTGTATACAACTTTCAAAACCATCCATATGTGGCATATTGCCATCGAGTAAAATCATATCCGGTAAGCATCGGTGTGCAATTTCAATTGCACTCAATCCATCGGTTGTGACAAGCACGCGGTAACCTGCCTGATCCAGACTTTCATGTAGCAAGCCTAAATTTTCCGGCACATCATCCACAATCAGAATAACAGCCTGCTCATTTGGCGAAGCTTGCTGAAAAGAAACATGTTGCGTACTCATTACTTATCCTGAATTAATCGTTGCGCGTGTTTTAAATCAAACTTTTGAATAGCCTGTTCAAGCTGTTCCCATAACTCATTATGCTCCGGAAAATTTTGACGGCATTGCATTAAAGTCTGTTGAATTCCTCGAATATAACCCTGTCCAATTAAATCATTTAACTGTTGCAAGCTTTGCGGTAAATCAAGCAGATCATTATTTTCTGGTCGTTGAATTGGTGTATGAACAGCAGCTTGCTCTTGCTTATATATATTTAAATCGAGTGCTTGAACTTCATTATTTTCAAGGAGTGTCTCTGATTTGGAATCAATCCACACCAAGCCCAACTTGTCTCCAATTTTACTCAGCAATAAATTGAGATCGATTGGTTTTAACATAAAGTCTTCACTTAAGACCGCATCTTGTGGATTGACTTCACGCTCGCCTGCATTGGCCGAAATAATTAAGATCGGCACATTGGTAATATTATTCTGACGTAACAAACGCGCAGTTTCCCACCCGCCCATCAAAGGCATATTTAAATCCATCAAAATCAGGTTCGGCTGAAAAATAGGTACACGTCTTAAACAATCAATGCCCGACTCGGCTTCTTCAATCATAAATCCCAAAGGTTTGAGAAAATTAGCAACTAATCCTCGGTCCACAGCTTCATTATCGACAACCAAAATTCGTTTACGCTCGCCTTGATAACCCGTAATTTGGTTGGAGTAGACATTAGAAATTGGATGGACTACTTCTTTTGAAGGTAAGTAAAACTTAATCTTAAATTGTGAACCATGATTGAGCTGACTAGTCACAGATAGCTGGCCACCAAGTAAATCGACTAATAATTTTACAATGGGTAGTCCGAGTCCTGTTCCGGTAAATCCGCCTTGAACCACATTACTACCCCGTTCAAACGGGTTAAATATTCGCTCTAAATCTGCTTCTGCAATACCACATCCTGTATCTTTAATTTCAAAATAAGCCGTCTGAAAACGGTACTCGACTTTTAAAGTAATTGTACCGCTCGTCGTAAATTTTAAAGCATTACCCAGTAAATTGATGAGTACTTGTTCTAAGCGTTTTTTGTCGGTACGCACATAGTGCGGTAGGTTCTCTCCAATTTCATAAACAAACTGTAAATTCTTCTGTTCAAACTGTGGTTGAAACATTTGAATAATCTGTTCAATAAAATTGGGGAAATGAACATCCACTACATTTAAAGAAATTTTACCTGTTTCAATTCGTGCTAAATCTAGTAAACCGTCAATGAGTGAAGTCAAATGCTGGCCACTACGGCTAATCACCCCGAGCGCCATTTTGCCTTGTTCCGAAAGCTGCTCTTGTTTTTGAAGCAATTGGCTATAGCCCAAAATACTATTTAGAGGCGTTCGTAATTCGTGGCTAATGCCAATGACATAACGGCTTTTTGCGTCATTTGCCCGCTCCGCTGCTATTCTGGCGTCTTGTAAGTCTTTTGAAGTGACTTCATGGGCAGCAATTTCATCAATCAATAATGTTGTTTGCTGATGCGTTTCGATTTCGGCATTACGTCGGCTTTCATCGTTTAGTACTAACCACCATGCTGCAACACTCATCAATAAAAATAAGATGGTGTAAATTTTTACAAACAGCATGAATAACTGCGGAACGGCTGCGGCATTAATGGTTTCTAAATAGGTTTTTTCTTGGATATAAACCAGACTTAAACTCACTGCCAAAACGATCGACAGCCCTAGAGTCAACAATAGATACAAACTGACCCTGCTATTTAAACGGCTAGCCCAACGTTCTGGTAAATAGTGCCAGATGGCTTTTTTGAGCTGAACTGACCAACGTGCATCGGGTTTACATAAATCGTGGCAGCGTGCTTCAAGTGAACAGCATAATGAGCAAATCGTACCGTTATAGGCTGGACAGCCCGCCATATCAGCGAGTTCATAGTCCCGTTCACACACCACACAGTTTGCAACCGAAGTTGCCTGAATTTTTTCAGGCTGACGTGCAATGTAATATTTGCCTTTGGTTAAGTAAGCAATGACAGGAACGCATAACATTGCGCTCCCTAGAGCAATAAAACTCGCCAATCCTTTTGCCATGAGTCCGAAAAAGCCCAAATAACTCAGCATAGATAACACTGAGGCAATCAGTAATGCGCCCACACCTACGGGGTTAATGTCATATAAATAAGCACGGCGAAATTCAATTCCCTTCGGGCTTAAACCTAAAGGCTTACAGATAATTAAATCGGCAACAACGGCGCCAATCCACGCCAAAGCGATATTGCTATATAGCCCCAAAATGCGTTCAACCGCATGGCTAATCCCCATTTCCATCAAAACGATAGCAATAAAAACATTAAAAAGAAGCCAGACAATTCGCCCCGGATGGCTATGAGTCAAGCGAGCAAAAAAGTTGGACCATGCCAATGAGCCAGCGTAGGCATTGGTCATATTAATTTTAATTTGTGCCAAGCAAACCAGTGCCAGAGTTAAGATTAGAGCAAGCTGAGGGTTTGGAATAAATTGTTGATAGGCGACCCAATATAGATAAGTCGGATTGTCTAGTTCAGAGACAGGAATAAACAACTGAAAAGCCAACACCATCAGCAGCATGCCCATCAAAACTTTTAGAAATCCGAAAATAATCCAAGATGGACCACCTAAAAAAACAGCAAAACGCCATGCAGTTCTATTCTTTTCTTGTTGGGGTAAAAAACGTAAATAGTCGGCTTGCTCACCAATTTGGATCACAAATGAAAAAATAAGAGTGCACGCCGCACCAAAGTAATACAGATTAAAATCGGTCGATTTTGAAACCGCACCAACAAAATGCAGGCTACTACTTAAAATTTGTGGTTGTTTCCAAAGTACAAAAAACCACGGCAATAACAGCAACAAGAGCCAGATTGGCTGAGTGATTGCCTGAACTTTATTAATAAAACCAATGCCTTTGACCACTAAAGGCAAAATCACTAAGGCAGAAATTAAATAACCAATAACTTGCGGAATGCCTAAAGCCAGCTCAAGTGCCATTGCCATAATTGCGGCTTCAAACGCAAGCAAAATAAAGGTAAAGCTGGCATAAATTAGAGATGTAATGGTCGAGCCAATGTAGCCAAAACCTGCACCACGAGTAAGCAAATCGACGTCTACATTATATTTTGCAGCGTAGTAACTAATGGGCCAACTGGTTAAGAATATGATGGTACATACGACAATTGCTGCCCAGACTGCATTGCTAAAGCCATACTGCCAAAGCATAGTCGCCCCAATGGCTTCCATAGCCAAAAAGCTAACGGTCGAAATTGCAGTATTGGTTACCGTCCAAGGCGACCATTTTCTTACTGAGGTGGGTGCGTAGCGAAGCGCATAATCTTCGATACTTTCATCTGCCACCCAAATATTATATTCACGGCGTGTTTTGATCACACGTTGTGGCGCTTGTTGGGGGCGTGAAGAATCTGGCATAACACTCATGTTTGGCATGTGGCTGCATTAAACCCAGCAATCCTTATGCCAAAAGTCATTTATCATGGCGATTTTTTCTAATACGCACATATACGCAAAATAACGTATTTTCAATTTTTCCCAAAAATCACACACTCAAAACCATCAAAAAACAATGATCAATATTTGTGTTGATTGACCGAAAATGATTGGGAGATTGATGTTATGAGTGTATCTGAACATCCAAATCTGGACACTGTGCAAGGTGCAGATTCACAAAAAGCAGTGAATGAAACCTTAGAAGATTATACTTTACGTTATGCTCCACACAGCTTTCGGCGCTGGAGTCCCAAAGTTGTTGCTATTACTGCACTTGGTGGTATTGCCTATCTTGCTGACTTTTCTATTGGTGCCAGTATTGGTATGTCTTATGGAACAACCAATGCTGTTTTCTCCATTTTATTTGCAGCGATTATTATCTTCTTAACCGGCATTCCTTTAGCCTACTACGCAGCTCGCTATAACATCGACCTTGACTTGATTACCCGCGGTGCAGGTTTCGGTTACATCGGTTCGGTTCTTACCAGTATCATTTTCGCCAGTTTCACATTTATTTTCTTTGCCCTTGAAGGTTCAATCATGGCGCAAGGATTATTGCTCGGTTTAGGCGTTCCGCTTTGGGCTGGCTACCTCATCTCAACCGTTATGGTTATTCCGCTGGTGATTTACGGCATGAAAGCTTTAAGTAAATTACAAGTCTGGACTACCCCACTTTGGCTCGTTCTAATGATTGGTCCTGTGGCTTATCTGATTTACCAAGAACCTACCTTAGTTAGCCAGTTTGCAACGTTTACAGGTCATGAAGGTTTTGCACCTGTAGATATGGCAGCGATTATGCTTGGTGCAGGTATATGCTTATCCCTCATCATGCAAATCGGTGAGCAAATTGACTACCTACGCTTCATGCCTGCAAAAACAAAAGAAAATAGCAAAGCATGGTGGGCAGCGGTTATTTCAGCGGGGCCAGGCTGGGTGATTTTAGGGGCGATTAAACAAATTATTGGGGCATTTTTAGGTTTCTATTTACTCACTAAAATACCGGGCGTAAACAGTACCGAACCTGTTCAACAGTTTAATGCGGCGTTTCATGACATGCTTCCGGGCTGGGCGGCTTTAACACTTGCGGTTATTTTGGTGGTTATTTCTCAAATTAAAATTAATGTGACCAATGCTTACTCTGGTTCCCTTGCATGGACAAGTGCCTACACTCGTATTAGCAAACATTATCCTGGTCGTATTGTGTTTGTGATGGTGAACTTGGCAATTGCACTTGCTTTAATGGAAGGCAACATGTTTGCGGTACTGGGTAAAATCTTAGGGTTCTATTCAAACTTTGCGATTGCTTGGGTTGTGGTTGTAGCAACAGACATTTCAATTAATAAATATGTTTTAAAACTTTCACCGAAAGAACCTGAATATCGCCGTGACATGCTATACAACGTAAACCCTGTCGGTATGGTTGCGTTCCTTGTATCAGCAGGCTTATCAATTGCAGCATTCTTCGGCTTACTTGGTAGCTTCTTGGCGCCTTACTCACCGCTTATCGCACTTGTACTTGCCTTTGTATTAACACCAATCATGGGCTTATTAACCAAAGGAAAATACTACATCAAGTCACACGATGACGGTATTAAAGAACCACGTTATGATGCTGAAGGTACTCCTGTAGCAACTGTTTATCACTGCCGCGTATGTGAGCAAGGTTATGAACGTCCAGATATTATGTTCTCTCACAAACATAACGGTACAATCTGTTCTTTGTGTAAAACACTCGATGATTAAATATTCTTAAAACTAAAAAAGAAGCTTTAAAGCTTCTTTTTTTTATATCTGATGATTCTTAGCCAATCGGGAATAAACGTTCAGGCACTACATCTTTCATCACAATGGTTGAGATGAGCCTTTGCACACTTGGAATAGCAGATAATTTTTCATCGTACAAACGCTGGAAAGCCGGTAAATCTTTAGCCACCACATGCAGCAAATAGTCTGGCTCACCAAATAAGCGCTGCGCCTGAATAATTTGCGGGATGTCTATCACAGCATTTTCAAACTTCTCAACTGCCTGTTTATCACCTTCTTTAAGCGTAATAAAAACAATCGCTGAAAATTCAAATCCCACTAAATTCGGGTCGAGCTCTGCCCGATAACCTTTGATAGCTCCTGACTCTTCTAAAGCCTTCACTCGTCTATGACAAGGTGAAATGCTCAAGCCTACTTTTTCTGCCAATTCAGTAATAGATAATCGGCCATTTAATTGCAATTCAGCAAGAATCTTTTTATCTGTGCGATCCATTTAGAAAAATTTACCCCAAATGAGTGTGATATGAGCAAACATTTAAAAGCACATTCTAAATACATGAGCATATTATTTTCAACAAGCTCGAATAAATAGGGATTTTTTCTAAACCACGAGTGAAACCTTTGGAAAATAGTTTGCCGAGATAAGCATATGGCTTTTAACATTTTTATTGCATTTTGGAGTGTCTCCATTCTTTTTATCATTACGCCAGGGGCAGACTGGGCCTATGCCATTTCGGCAGGAATTAAAGGTAAAGTTGTCGTACCCGCTGTCGCAGGCATGCTATTTGGGCACTTTATTACGATTTTATTAGTAGCAGCTGGTGTTGGTCTGCTTGTAGCAAATAATCCAACTGCTCTGATGATTCTTACTGTTGCGGGTTCTGCTTATTTATTATGGATGGGAATAAATTTATTACTTACCCCTCCTACTCCGAACGAATCTGGTTCTGAAAAGGCTCAGTCATGGTTGAGCTGGGCAACCAAAGGCGTTTACGTGAGTGGATTAAACCCGAAAGTTTTTTTGCTCTTTTTAGCCCTGCTTCCTCAATTTATTGACACGACTGCTTCATGGTCAGTGACGACACAAATTCTTGCCTTTGGTGTTGTCCACATGATTAGCTGCGCAATTATTTACTTAATGGTGGGTTATGGTTCAGAGGCTATTTTGAAAACCAGACCACAAGCAGCACAGTTAGTCGGCCGTTTTTCAGGTGGTTTAATGGTCGTTATCGCAACGTGCTTATTGATTGGGCAAATTTAAAAGTCATTCAGCAAAAAGTTACTGGCCTCGATTTCAGGTCAGTAACTTAAATAATAAATATAAGAAAAAATTATCTCATTCGTTTGAGGTTATAAGTCACGACTCCCCAAATAACCAGTTCTTGCCCCTCTTCAATATAAATATTCTGATAATCAGGATTTTCTGCTTTTAGCCAAACTTTAGGTGGATGAAATTGACTATCAATCATTAAGCGCTTCACAGTGAAATCATTATCGATGAGTGCAATCACAATATCACCCGATTTAGCGGGAATGCTACGGTCCACAATAAGCGGATCATTAATATCAATTCCAGCATCTAACATGGATAAAGAGTTGGCTTTGACAATAAACGTGGCATTTTCATTTCTAATTAAATATTCATTTAAATCGAGTGCTTGCTCAATATCATCTTGTGCAGGTGAAGGAAAACCCGCTGCAACACGTTCAGTTGCCAAAGGAATGTGGTAAATTTTATCGTTATTCGGGTGCACTGCTTGAACATTAAGTTTTGAGTTAAAGTCGGTCAAGTGATTGGTTTTGACATTATTCAGTAACCAATTTTTGATAAAGTTAACTTGGGACTCAGGAACACGAATGACTTTGGTGGGTTCATTGAACTGTGCTTTACGGCCGGCATTTTCTCGTGCACCACCATGCTCGAACTCTTTTTTCTTGGGCATATCGCCTCCCTTATCACCGTTCAAATCCTACACAAACAATGTAACTTGAAAAAGTTACATTTTCAAGTTGACGAAATATTTTTTTTGCATAACAATAAATCTCATGATCAGATTTTAATCCATTTTGTTTTTAACAGGGATGTTTTGAGCGAAATGGCAATTTGAAGAAAATCAAAACCTATTTTGAAATAGTCTTTATCGCTGACTGTTTTTGATTTTTATCAAATGAGATTCTGAACACTTAACATTCTGGTTAAATTCAGTTTTTGGTATGGAGACATGCGAAATGAAAAATCAACGTGATGCGGTTTTAGGTTATGCAAATGAGCAACATGCTTACTATATCCGTCTCATTGAAAATGATGCGGTTTTAGGTGAAAGCTACGGATTGTTTTGTGAAAATCCAGATAGCGAAGCAGCCGAAAGTATTATGACAACACTTTTTTTGAAAAAATCTTTTTGGTTAAACGGGTCTGAATATCTTGATATTGTAAAAGGCTTACAACCTCTCCCTCAGTAAATACAGTAAGTAAACTAAAAACAAAGGAGGCAAAAGCCTCCTTTGTTTTTAAAACATTCTGCTTAAGACGTAAAACGTCCGTAGGCATCACGTTTTTGATTACGCGAGTTTTGACCGCGGCCATCATAATCATCGTCGTCATCACGGCTGCGACCTCGACCTCGTCCGCCTGAACGGCCACCACGATCGTCATCATCATCGTCATCACGGCTGCGGCCACGACCTCGTCCGCCTGAACGGCCACCGCGATCGTCATCATCATCGTCATCACGGCTGCGGCCACGGCCTCGTCCGCCTGAACGGCCTCCGCGATCGTCATCATCATCGTCATCACGGCTGCGGCCACGACCTCGTCCGCCTGAACGGCCACCGCGATCGTCATCATCGTCATCATCACGGCTGCGACCACGACCTCGTCCGCCTGAACGGCCACCACGATCATCATCGTCGTCGTCATCACGGCTACGACCTCGGCCTCGGCCACCTGAACGGCCACCGCGATCATCATCGTCGTCGTCATCACGGCTGCGACCACGACCTCGTCCGCCTGAACGGCCACCGCGATCATCATCATCGTCATCATCACGGCTGCGACCACGACCTCGTCCGCCTGAGCGGCCACCGCGATCGTCATCATCGTCATCATCACGGCTGCGACCACGACCTCGTCCGCCTGAGCGACCACCGCGATCATCATCATCATCATCGTCATCACGGCTGCGGCCACGACCTCGACCACCTGAGCGGCCACCGCGATCGTCATCATCATCGTCATCATCACGGCTGCGACCTCGGCCTCGACCACCTGAACGGCCACCACGATCGTCATCATCATCGTCATCATCACGGCTGCGACCTCGGCCTCGACCACCTGAACGGCCACCGCGATCGTCATCATCATCGTCGTCATCACGACTGCGACCTCGGCCTCGGCCACCTGAACGGCCTCCGCGATCGTCATCATCATCGTCGTCATCACGACTGCGACCTCGGCCTCGACCACCTGAGCGGCCACCGCGATCATCATCATCGTCATCATCACGACTGCGGCCACGACCATTACGGTCATTTTTATGACTTAAGGCACCCGCTTCACGTGCTTCTTCAGACGTAAATTCATGAGCGTTACCACTTGCATGGGCTGCTCTGCCAGCTTCACGAGCCTCTTCAGAGGTAAACTCATGTGCATTACCACTCGCGTGAGCTGCTCGCCCACCTTTGCTGGCTATTTCTCGTACTCTTTCAGGATCCATACTTGCAAATCCACGATTTGAAGTACCTGTTCTATTGTTATCATCATCTTCATATCTAGTATTAGCCATAGTTATATCTTCCTATATTTAATTATAGTCACTACCGCTTTTGGTTAACGGATTTAATTAAGATAGAAGATCTGTAATATTTTCCCACCTAGGCTCTGTATCAATCGATTTAAATGTATATAAAATTAAAATTTTAAATTTTTATAACTTCATTATTTAAATAAGAATTTATATATTTCAGCTTCTATTCAACTTTACCTTTTATATAATTATTCACTCATTATTACTCAAGCGCACATTAAAATATATTCTTACAATCAGTTTTAAAACTATCATGTAAATAACAAAACAGTTTAAATAAAAACAAAAATTAAAACTATGAAACATCCCCACCTAAAAAAACACAAATGGGAAACAAATAATTTTTTTAAAAAACATAAACATATATCATTACATTTCTTTAAAATCTTTACTTGAGTAATAAAAAATACTATTTAAAAATTAATTTAAGATATTCTAAGTGAGTTAGCCATGAAAGTAGATCAACAATCATCACTTCCACAATATATTCATATTTCTATCCCAGAAATTCTATTAGGTCATATTAAGTCTAAGAATTCATGGCAGAATTATGATCAAGAATGGAGTTATAGATTAGATCCCCCACATGCAAGCCATCCCTTCCAAAGAGACTTATACATTATTAAATCAAAAGATATGAAACAAGAAGATATAAAATTATTACTTGATAATATAGCGCATCAAGATAATAAAGCTTCACAGAATATAGAGGGAGCAAGAAAAGTTATTCAAGAAATTTTAGACTTATCTAATAATATACCGATAGAAAATTGGTTAGACGATATAGGAAACCGCTCTATTATTGAGAGTATGATTGATAAAAATAAAATTAAGCTAATGGAAATTATATAACTCTCAAATATAAAATATTTTTTTACATCCTTATATATAAAATAACAAAGACAACTTATTAAAAAATTCATTTTACTTATATTTACGTAACAACAGTTCACCCTATGAAAATTAGATATTCATACAGAGGTATTTGAAACATGGAAAACTCAACAAATCAATATCCGACGTCTGCTCCCGCACAAGTTCAATCTCACCAACCAGGCGATCAGGAAAAAATGCATCCTGAACCAGAGATTATAAAAAGCTCCCATAAAGGTAGCGAGAAGTTAAAAGGTAAAGTTGCCGTTATTAGTGGTGGCGATAGTGGTATAGGCCGTTCTGTCGCTGTATTGTTTGCCCGTGAAGGTGCCGATATTGCCATCCTTTATCTTGAAGAAGATCAAGATGCCGAAATCACCAAACAGCTCGTAGAAAGAGAAGGACAACATTGCCTTTTATTAAAAGGTGATATTTCTGACCCAGATGTTGCAAAACTAGATATTGATAAAGTTCTACAACAGTACGGCAAAATTAATATCTTAGTGAATAATGCCGGTGTGCAATATCAACAAAAGGAAATTGAAAGCATTAGTAATGAGCAGTTAGAAAAGACATTTAAAACCAATATTTTTCCAATGTTTTATCTTACTAAAGAAGCCATTCCTTATATGGAAGAAGGCGATAGTATTATTAACACGACCAGTATTACCAGCTATCAAGGTCATGATGAGCTAATCGATTACGCAAGTACGAAAGGTGCTATTACTACTTTTACGCGCAGCTTATCGAACAATTTAATGAAACAGAAAAAAGGTATACGAGTGAATGGTGTGGCACCCGGTCCCATCTGGACTCCCTTAATTCCAAGTAGTTTTGATGCAGAAACCGTTGCAGAATTTGGTAAAGATACGCCAATGGGAAGAATGGGACAACCAAGTGAAGTTGCACCTGCTTATCTTTTCCTTGCCTCAGATGATGCAAGTTATATTACAGGTCAGGTTATTCATGTAAACGGTGGTCAAATCGTTAATGGCTAATCATTAAGATATAAAAAAGCCCTGAAAGTTAAAGCTTTCAGGGCTTTTTTTATTTGTTAAGCTGGTACGTGAGCAGCGATTTGTTCTCGTGACCAAACACGATGAGCCATAATCAAGTTTTTGAATTTTTCAGCAATTTGCTGGAATTCATCTTCAACTAGCGTACCTTCATCGGCAACTAAACCTAGCGGTTCAAGTAAATCAGATTTATTACCTAAAAATGCAATTGGTTTTAAATGCTTATAAGCTTCTAATAGATAATGACGAGTCACACCATCTTGCATAACAGCATTTAAATTATCGCCATCCGGAATGATTACCGCATCATAAGCGATTGAAGGTTCAGCCATTTGCATGCCATCAGCCGTAATAATTTTATCTTGATGATCTTTTACAGGAGCTAAACTTGGCGCTAATAAATGAAGAGTTACACCTTCTTTAATTGCCCAATTTTTCATAACTTCTAGTTCATCAGATTTCACTAAATTATGGATGAGCACTGCAACTTTTCGGCCTTGAATATCTTCTGGTGGAAAAGCCAAGAAAGATAATTTAGCTGATTTTTCAACTGCAGTTTTCTTATAATCTAGCGTTAAATCAGGAATTTCGATTCCTAAGTTAGCACCTACTTGTCGAGCTAAATCGAGATCAATATTTGCCAAAATTTGTTGAACTTGGCGCTCACGGATGTGTTTTCTTTGCACTTTACTTAATTCAAAAGTATAGGCATCGACCACGTGCTTTTGCTCATGAGGCGCAAGGCTCTTGTAGTAAAGGCGCGGTTGTGAAAAATGATCGGAAAAGGTTTCACTTCTTTGACGAAGTTTATGTCCGCTAATATTTTCAGGATAGCTTTCAAAGCCACCATTTGAAGCCGCAGGTGGTGTTTCTGCTGGCCAATCATTATCAATTGAGTTTGGTTGGTATGCAGCCTGTCCTTTGTGAATGGTATGTTGGTGAATACCATCACGTTGATTATTGTGGAATGGGCATACCGGTTTATTAATCGGAATTTGATGGAAGTTTGGTCCACCTAAACGACTTAACTGCGTATCGGTATACGAAAATAGACGTGCTTGTAAAAGTGGGTCATTTGTAAAATCAATCCCTGGCACAATATGGCCTGGACAGAAAGCCACCTGCTCTGTTTCTGCAAAGAAATTATCTACATTTCTGTTTAAAACAAATCGGCCAATTGGTGTCACTGGAACCAACTCTTCAGGAATAATTTTTGTCGGGTCCAATAAGTCGAAGTCAAAGTTCATCTCATCTTCTTCTTCAACAATTTGTACACCAAGTTCCCATTCTGGATAAACTCCATTCTCAATCGCTTCATAGAGATCGCGACGGTGGAAATCTGGATCTTTACCTGCAAGCTTTTGAGCTTCATCCCAAACTAAAGCACTTAAACCTTGTTTAGGTGTCCAGTGGAATTTCACGAAATGAGATTTGCCTTGAGCATTAATAAGGCGGAATGTATGAACACCAAAACCCTGAATTGAACGTAGATTACGTGGAATAGCACGGTCTGACATTGCCCAAATGACTGCATGTGCTGACTCAGGCACTAAAGACACAAAATCCCAGAAAGTATCATGAGCAGTTGCTCCTGTTGGCATTTCTGTATCTGGTTCAGGTTTTACGGCATGCACGAAGTCTGGAAACTTAATACCATCTTGTACAAAAAACACGGGTGCATTGTTACCGACTAAATCGAAATTACCTTCTTGGGTATAAAACTTAATTGCGAAACCGCGGATATCACGGACGGTGTCAGCAGAACCACGTGGGCCTTGCACAGTTGAGAAGCGTACAAAAATTGGCGTTTGAATACTTGGATCGGTTAAAAATCCCGCTTTTGTAAAACGCTCGTTTCCTTCATAGGCCTGAAAGTAACCATGTGCACCTACGCCACGTGCATGCACAATACGTTCAGGAATACGTTCATGGTCAAAATGAGTGATCTTCTCTCTTAAAATAAAATCTTCTAATAGTGTCGAACCACGAATGCCCGCTCTTAAACTATTCTCGTTATCCGCTATTTTAACCCCTTGGTTTGTGGTTAATGCCTCATTGGTTGCATCATCTCTGACTGAGTCTAATTGTTCAGTTTTTTGGGTAGTATTGGCTTTATTTGCAGCGTCCGCACCAGCCATTTCACTTGTTTTATTTGTTGATTTAACATTATCAGTCATGTTCATTACCTATGTTTTAAAGTTAAACGTGGGGTGAATTAAAAAACTCCAAGAGTTAGTTTTTGTTAAAGGAACTTAAATATGGAAAAAGGAGCTCAACATATTTACGTGTGCTCCATAGACCAATGCTTTTATGATGTGAATCTGGGGCCAAAAACGGGGTCAGCTTACATATCTTTATGGCAAGATCAGGGGTCTGGCGTATACGTTCCTGAAGTGCATCGAGTTCGCCATCAGAAATATAGCTAAAGAGATAGTCTTGAATACGCTGGCTATTCTTTAGTTCTCTGCTATAAGCCAAAAAGTTAGAAGCATGGTCACTACCAGCAATCCAATCATGAATAATTTGTCGTTCTACAGGGTTAAATACCCCAAACATTTTTCCATTTTCTTCATTAATCATTCGCCAGAACACGCTCTGTTCAGGATCGGTATTCAATTTAATCCACTTGTGATCAATGAGGTGTGTAACCAACCCTTTAACGTCTTCTGGATTTGATAACCATTGGTTAATCGTTTTACATCCAAACTGTCTAGTTTCGTTATGTATTAGCTGACCCACGAGCGCTTTTCTTTTTAAAATTTTAAGGACTAAATCTTCAAGATTTAAATTTTTAATAATTTTTGAAGAAGAAACGCCATGGCTATTAAGAGCAAAACCGCGCTTCAATTTATTAAAGAAAAGTTCTTTGTCTCTATATTTATCGTAAATATTTTCTATAACTTTAATTGCTTTATCTGCATGGCCGTTATCAATGTTATCGATAGTGATATGCAAATTAAAATATTTAGAATCAATACCAAGTTCCGCAAGCTCATAATTACTGATGAGTAGATGAAGTGGCAGTTGCTCATAGCCTAAATTAAAGCCAACAATTTCGGGAATGAACTCAGCTGGAGCATAACCAAGCGCCAATTGAATCACGGCATTATGATAATATTCATCTTCTAAGAGTAGATCAAAACTATCGAGCCCAAGACTACGTAATAAGTCATCATAGATACATACATGATTTGCTTTCGGCTCACCTAGCCCCAGCTCTTCCAAATAGGTAATGATAAGGTCATGAAAAACCGGATCATTCCAATATTGAACTGAACTATATAGCCATGCACCGTCTACTTTTTTAGTGGGTGAAACTTTAATTAAAAACTCAAATGCCTGACCAACATTTTTAAAGTACTCTCTTCCGCCGCCATTTTGTCTACGACTCAAATAGGTCTGAAATAACTCACAATTTTGTTTATTATCATTTTCACACCATTCTTTAACGGTCTTTATAGTTGCTGGAAAATCAATTTCCTCTTGATCTATTTTATCTATTTCTTGATTAAGGAAATCTCTTGCTTTCTTTTCTTTTTCAAAACTAGAAATATCAGGATCAAGGAAAAAAACAAATAATTCGTAATAGTTCTGTTGATTATCTTGTAATAAGTCTAATAATCTTTTTTTCACTACAACAGGCATTTCTATTCTCCTTTAGTGAGATATAAATTACCATACTTTAACTGAACTATAATCCCAGCCTATCTTTGTTATATTACGTTATCAAGAAACAACCTATAATTTTAAAAATATTAAATTTCAACAAGATACAAAATAACACAAACTTACATTCTCACCTTTCGAATAATTTAACCAACTGTTTTTATAAAAAATATATAAATTATAAACCTTTATTACACTTGAGCTACCTTTAAAATTATAAAGACTAAAAACTTAACAAAAAGAAATTAAAAATAATCTTATAACTAAATTAAAAATAGTTTTAAGGAGAAAACAAATGTTTAACTCATGTTGTAAATTACTTGCCCAAGAGAAAATTAAAATCGCATTTTTTGAAAGTGCTTCGGCTGGTTATCTCGCTTACCGCTTCTCTTTAAGTCCTTATTCAGGTGACATTCTTATTGGAAGCTTAGTTAGCTATGACTTACGTGTTAAAGAGAATACTCTTCATATTTCACCTGAACTTATTGAAAAATATACGCCTGAGTCTATGCAAGTCACTGTAGAGATGATCAAAAAAGGCAAAGAACTCTTGCATGCCGACCTCTATGTTGCCTGTACTGGCTTACTAAAAAAGGGGGGCTCGGAAACTAGTGAGAAACCTGTAGGCACTTTCTTTTATTCTATTTATTATCAGAATAATTTTTATAACTTTAGAAGAGTATTTAAAGGTTTTCCCTATCTTAAACTTAGACAACTTCTTTATTACATTACCCAAGATATTGAATATATAATATTAGATAATAAAAAATAGCTTTTCTTTATAAAAGATAACAAATACATATTTGGAAATGATCATAGTGTTTGCTTAATTCCAATGTACCTAAATGTAATCTTATCTATCTTCATATTAATTATGTTTATTGATTAAAATTACATTTTATAGAAATCAAGGTTTTATTTAATAATCAAAGTTACAGTTAAATATAGGGTAACACCCCTAGACTACACATTAAAAATTTTCATGTTTTAATGAACCTATCTGAAGCTCTCAGATAAAACACACATCATAAATGATATGAGGTAATTAAAGATGAGCACTACTAATAATCAAAGCAATCAACGTGATAATCAACAGCAACAACAACAGCAAAACGACAACCGTAACAACCAGCAGCAACAAGGCAACCAACAGCAAAACGATCAACAGCAACAAAACAACCAGCAACAACAGCAAAATGACAACCGCCGCCAACAACAAGGCTCTAATCAAAAAGATTCAGGCCAACAAAACTCAAATAACAATAATCAGCAACGTTAATTCGTTGCTGACTTAAATGTCATTTGATGCGGTCATTCATTTTATTTAGGAAGGTGCCCTCACCTTCCTAAATTTAACATAAGCATAAAATTAAATAAGAGAAGAGGAAAAACTGATGACAGATCAAAATACAGACCATGCTCAACTTGTAGCTGGCGACCATAATTATTCTGACTCTCGCTGGCGGGAAAGTTATCTTACTCGACCTTATTATCAAGAAGCTCAATTAACTACGCCAGATCTGGATTATGATCGTGATTTTTCTGCAGCTTATGAACTAGGTCACCGTGCCCGTTCAGAATCTAAAGAAGGAACTCAGTTTGAAGATATGGAAGGTAGCTTGCAACAAAAGTGGGAAGAATTAAAAGCTGAATCTCGTTTAAAATGGGAACATGCTAAACAAGCCATTAAAGATGCATGGGATGACATGTAACATCCTTAATTGGTCCAAAGCCATGAGCTTATTTCCTATTGGCCCTCGGAAATAAGCTCTTTTTATTGCTAAAATTTCTTAAAAATCCAGCTTCGAGTGCTTCTTTAAAAGAAAGGTGGCATATTAAAATTATTATTTAAATATTGATTGGCTAATTGAGCATTATCAAAAACTTCTTTTTTGAACTGTACACTAGATGCCGATAATGTATGAGTCGGTTTGATTGTTACTTCAACTACATACTTATTTTGCTCATGTTTGGCTTTCACACCATAGATCTCAGACTCATTAATACACGTCCCATCTGTAAAATATACAAACATGCTTAACCACCTTAAGTATTCATTTGAACGTAAACGTAATAGAGTTCTAATATCATTTAAGCCTGATCTAAGTAGGTACACATCAGGCTTGACTGAAAATTTGTTTAATTTTCTTTTTTCTTAAAGTATTCAATAATTTCTTCCCCATTATTTACGGGGCTTCCCGTAGGAGGATATGGTTCTTCATAGGCATAGGCAGGCAAAGCAACTTTTGCACGGATGGGAGGCAGTTTTTCTTGACCACCCGTGGTAATTCGTTCGATAAAACTTGCAAGCCAAAGTACAAATTCCTGTGTATTCTTACTTTTAGGAATAATACTTAAATCTAATTTAATTTTAGATTCCTGAAGAGGTTTAATCAGTAATTCAGCAAAATCAATATAATTGTATAAAAGTTTAAGATTTGTCCCCTTAATCTCGTGTCTGAGCTCAATCATCAAATTGTTAAGATCTTCCATAGGATCATCTGTAAAGCCTTTTTTTTCTTTAACATTTTGATAGATTTTCTCAGCTATTCTTAAGTACTGGGGCATATCCTTACCTTCAAAAAATTGTTTTCACTAAAATGAATTTTGGATGAATATAAGTAATTTATTGTGTTTATTTTATTAATTTTTTGAAACTATAATTTATATTAGACACAATTCAATAACAACAATTTTATACAAACATAATAACTCACTAATTTATTGATTAATTTTATATTTTCATATAATTGTATTTTTTATTATGTTACATATTTTATAGAAATAAACGATAAGAAAACCCACTTAACAGTGAGTTTTCTTAAGCGAAAATATTATGAATTTTTATCCATTTGTTGAGTAGTCGCTGGATCATTAGAACCGTGTGTACCATCATCGTCAGTTGTATTTCTATCTTGACAAGCGCTCATACCGACTGCAATTGTGACTACCATACTTACTGCATAAAATATTCTTAACATTGAGGTCACCCTTTTAAATCTTAAGATGTAGGTTTATGAATAACATTTTCTTATGTTTACCTACCGCTATGGTTCTCTTAAGTTTTGTAGGTTATGCAAGCTTTTGTAAAAATCTCAATAAAATAAATCTAAAGAAAATTACTATTCTTGCAATTGATATTTTGATTATTTTTTGGCAATAGCTAATTATTTAATTACATCATATTTATAAAATTAAAAATTCTCACCCTTTTTAAACTTGTATTTTATTAAGTTAATAGCCCTCCACACTATATAAATACACAATTAATAAATATTTGATATATAAACATTAAAACTCATTTTCTAAATTTGACTGAATGTTTATTCAGTACTTCAAATTCTAAATAACTCCTTATTTTATTAATAAAAATTTAAAAATATTAATATTTGTTTATATAAACCAATCTTTTATTTTTGCAATTGACCCGCTTTAAGGCTCAGCTTATGATGCTCCCGCTGACCTATTTTGTCAGTCGGTTTTAGCAGATCGTCTACCTAAGTGCACTAAAAACAAGTTTTTTGGTGTGGAGCCCCTCGTGCCTTTGACGGAGGAACGGGAGTGGGACACCTTCGGGTGTGCTGGTTTCTTAGGTATCAGTCTGCTAACCCTCTTTCGTTTCACCACCATAATTAATAGCAGTGATTGGGCGCAACTTCTTTTATCAAGGAGTCTCTAATGACTATTATTTTATATTATTTTATTTTTCTTACTCTTCACTATCCTTTTATTTGGCTTAAAGCGGTTTTAAAGAACTTTCTCTATTTTTTCGCCCATCCAAACACTCATCTCACTCGACAAAAGATGTCAATATTTAACACCCGTTAAAGATGAGAACATCTCCAAACCAAACTGAACGATAACAACAACCAATAAAGAGCAATAATGATGTTTTTTTTATATCGTATTGTTTTAATGTGCACCCTATTAATAAGTTCTATAAGTTTAATAGGTTGCAGATCTATTAGTAAAAATGAATTTAATACACATTGTGTTTGGGCAGGTCGTGCACTTTCACAATGCAACTGTATTTATAACTCTTTAGAAAAACATTATTCGCCAAAGTTTGTAGAAAACTTACCGAAAGTTAGCTTACAAAATATTGATGCGGATATGCACTTTGTGGAAACAATGAATGAAACCATGGATCAATGTCAGTTAAGTGCCAGAAACAAATTAATTAACTAATGTTTGCATGCTCGACCAAGAAATCTAAAAAAGCCCTGACACGTTTAGGAACATATTTGTCATGTCCGATCCAGACGGCATGAAATTCTTCAGAAGCATTGGTATTCCAGTCTTCAAGGATTTTAACCAATAGTTTTTGCTCCACAGCTTTTTGGACTTGGAATTGGTTAAGCTGTGCAATACCAGCACCTGCAAGCGCTAACTGTAAGATTGCTTCTCCATGATTTACTCTTAAAACCTTAGTGGGAGCAAGCGTGATTTCTTGAACATCTTTTTTAAAAAGCCATGTTTTATTTTGGCGTTGGTAACTTACATCTAAAAGCTGATGTTCATATAACTCTTCTGGGTGCTGCGGACAGCCATACTTTTCAATATATGTAGGTGAACATACATAATGTTTCTGCGTGCTCCCGAGTGTACGAGCAACCAAATTTGAGCTTTTTAAAGGCCCTGTACGAATTGCAACATCTATTCTTTGCTCAACCAAATTAATGACTTCATCACTCAAATGAGCTTCTAATTCTATTTGTGGATAGCACTCATTAAATTGAGAAATACAAGGCAATAAAAAATGCGTCCAATATGAAAGACTAGTATGAATTCTAATTCGCCCTTGCGGTATGTGGTTTGCAGTAACAGATTGTTCAAGCTCGTCTAGATCGTTCAGGATTTGAATACCTTGCTCATAAAACTGACATCCTTCACTGGTAAGCTGAAACTGGCGTGTTGAACGGTTAAGCAACCTTACGCCAAGTCTTTTTTCCAAGCGTGAAATTAACTTACTCACCGCAGACGGCGTCATGTCACAAGCTCTTGCAACGGCAGAGAAACTTCCAAGCTCGACCACTCGAATAAAAATTGCCAACTCGCCAGACCGATTAATATCAAAATAAGACATAACAAAATCTATTTATGAATTTCATTCACAAATCTTATTCCGCTTATGTGGCTATAACAAGCCAGCAATTTGTTTCAAGATAACTTTAATTCGTTTTAAAGAGTTCACGAGATGAAACTTTATCAAACCGCCCTATTCTCTCTCGTTTTATTTACGAGCTTTGCACAAGCAGAAGTACAAAAGAGCCAATGGATTACCACTTGGGCAGCCAGCCCACAAAAAGTCTGGAATAAAGATTTCGTTTTCCCGACCAATATTCCAGATCAAATATCAAATCAGACCATCAAACAAATTAGTCAAATTAGTTTAGGTGGTGAAGCTGTTCGGCTCGTTTTCACCAACCAATATGGGGATCAACCTTTATATATTGATAAAACTACCGTGGGACTAATCAAAGGACAAAGTCTAAAATCAAAGAATGCTTATCCAGTTTATTTTTCTGGAAAGCTTAAAGCACAAATTTTACCTGGCAAACAGCTGATGAGTGATCCAATCCAATTACCAGTTCCCGATCATGCGCAGTTAATGGTAAATACCTTTATTCAAAAGCCCACTACATTTAAAACTTTTCATTGGGATGCGAAACAAACCAGTTGGCTCATTACGGGCAACCAGACTGCGAATTTAAATACGCCTAGCAGTGCCAAAACAACAACTGCGCGATTATTATTGTCGGCTGTGGAAGTAAAACCAAAGCGTAAAGCACATGTTGTTGCAGTCATTGGAGATTCAATTACCGATGGAGCAACCGCAACTTTAGATGCAAATACTCGATGGACCGACTTTTTAGCTAAGCGCTTATCGCCACATCAAGTAGCAGTTATTAATAGTGGAATTTCAGGGAATCGACTACTTACAGACGGTATGGGTGACAGTGCTTTAAAACGTTTAAAAAGTGAAGTGTTTCAATACTCAGGTGTGAAAACATTAATTGTGCTGGTGGGTATTAATGATATTTCTTGGCCTGGTACCGCATTTGCACCTAAACAACAAATACCAACTTTTGAAGCACTCACTCAAGGTTATAAACGCGTTATAGATGAAGCACATCGTCAAGGTATTCAAGTGATTGGGGCAACTTTACTTCCCTTTTCAGGTGCCTTACCCAATACACCGTTAGATAATTATTACCAAATGAATAAAGATGAATTACGTCAGCGCATTAATCACTGGATCAGAACCAGCCATACATTTGACGCCGTACTTGATCTTGAGCAAGGTTTAAAAGACCCTAAACACCCTGATCGATTAAATCCAATTTATGATTCAGGAGATCATTTACATCCGAATGATCGCGGTAATCAACAAATGGCAAATCTAGTTGATTTAAACCAATTAGTTAATCAATAAAACGTCCAGATACGGATAGGAATTTATTTCCTACCCGTATCCATATGGATTAATTCCCCTCTAACTCAACATTAAGTTTTGGTGTAATAGGCTGTTTTTCAGCTGCATATCGTCTTAAAACCATGACGGCGAAAAGCGCTAAAATTGCAGGAATTGCGATCATCACAAAATTCATCTTATGCGGCAATTCTAAACCCAATAACAGGCCCGTTAAGATAGGTCCAACAATAGCCCCAATACGACCAACACCAGAGGCACAGCCAATTCCAGTAGAACGCACACTTAATGGATAATATTGCGCAACGTAACTATAAAGAAGAATTGAAGTACCAATCGTTGCTGCTCCGGCAACAGTGACTAAACCATATAAAACATAGGCGGGTGAGTTAAAACCTAAGCCGACCAGTGCCAAAACACCAGCTAGCAGCATTCCCATAATTACAGGTTTCAGATGGAATTTATCAGACAAAATACCACCGCCGATTGAACCGATCATTGCGCCAACATTTAGAGCAAGCAAGAATAAAATACTCTTTCCAAGTGAATAACCTGCTGCCAGCATGAGTTTTGGTAACCAGCTACTTAAGGCATATACCATGAGTAAGCACATAAAGAACACGAGCCAGAACATGAATGTATTAAATGCACGACCTTGTTGAAATAATCCTTTTACAGAGCTGCCTGTTGGAACATTATCTTCATTAAGCACTAAGTGAGTATTAATCGTTAGGTTTTGTTCAGGTGAAATTTTTTGAATAATGCGCTGTGCTTGCTCAGTCTTACCCGTCTTAACTAAAAAAGTTAATGACTCAGGTAAAAACTTCCAAATGACAGGTAATAAAAATAGTGGAATACCGGCAATTAAAAACATAATTTGCCACCCCTGACTTTCAACCAAATAACTACCGATCAATGCTGAAAGAATTCCCCCAATTGCATAACCACTAAACATACTCCCCACCAGCGTACTGCGTATACGTTTAGGTGCATATTCTGATGTAAGTGCAACTAAATTTGGCATAACCCCACCAATACCTAGTCCCGCCAAGAACCGAAGTACCCCAAACTCAAGTGGGCTTGATGCAAAAGCACCTAAGAAGGTAAAACCACTAAAAAATGTCACACAGATTAAAATTACCTTTTTACGGCCTATTTTGTCTGCCAGTGTTCCAAAGAACATTGCCCCAAACATCATTCCGCATAGTGCTGTACTTGCTAACATCCCCGCCTGTACAGCTGTTAACGACCACTCTTGCATTAGCAAAGGCAGTACCACGCCATAAATCACCAGATCATAACCATCAAAAACAATAATTAATAAACACCAAAGCAAAATGCTCCAGTGAAAAGGGGTAAATCTGGCCTGATCAATAACTTCATTTACATTTAATTTAGATGTTGTCATTTACTCACCTCCTCTGTGAGATAAATTCATATTCAATTTTTTAAAACGACATACTGCACCCTAAAGAAAAAACAGATTATTCAAGGTTTTATTGAATAAATTAAAAATCATAACTCGCCATCATATTGAAGCGGTTATCAATCCCGTTACGTCCATCAAAAGTTTCTCGTTCGCCATACACATATTCGACGCCCAAGGTAATTGGCTTGTAAGGGTTATAAAGTGCATTCACCCAACCCTGCCAAAGCTCTTTGTTTTGAGTGGTGCTATTACGTTGTAATTCGGCAAAACGGTTATCATCTTTGGCTTTCATATAGCCATAACCTAAGGTTGAACGAATTTGTGATGTAAATTGATGAGTGATACCCAAAGAAACGGTGTCAAACTCGTTGCTATGCATATTATTTTGATCATCTATTGCATAGCCGCTATTACTCCATAGCAAGAAACGCCCATCTCCTTTGACATGGTAATAATCGGCTTTGAGTAAGGTATCAGGCGTAATTTGATATTTACCGCCGAAGCCCACACCCCAAGCGACTTGCTCATCATTATTCGTTCTCTTTTCGGCGACAAAACTACGTCCCGACAACATCGAGCCATTCGCAAACTTATGATTTAAACGTCCTACCAAAGCTGGTAAGCGCATTTTATTGTCAGGGTCTGAGGTCGCAGTATATTTCGGATCTTCAACCGATACTGCAAAGCTCGTATTTGCCGTTAAGTTATCGCTATAGCGAACTAGCGGTGATCTTAATAATGCACTGCCTACAAATGTGCCTGCATCAATCGTTTCCGGATAATATTCGGGTGCGATAAATGTTGACCACGTTTGACCGATGAGCCATTTATCAAAAGTTAAATAAGCATGGCGTATCCGAAACTGATCACGAGTGGCTGCCCCAAAGAAGTCCATTTCTAACTTTCCGCCCACATCACCCGCGGCTGTTGGGGTTTTAAAATTCAACCCGAAACGTGTCACATTAACCGTACTGTGCAATTGGTCTTTTTGTGCAGATTCTTCTGGCGTGTTTTCAAGTGGAACACCGCTAATATTGTTATACATCGTAGATGCCCCCTTCATTTGATAAGAAGCATCTGCCCGTATATAGCCATATAAGTTAAATTCTGCGCCAGACTTGGTTAAACCTTGCTGTTTTGGTGGTACGGCTTGAGGAGTCGCTGAATTTACTAGTTCCACTCTTTGTTGCGATAAAGATTTTTGCGCCTGCATATTGGCTTGTAATATAGCCCGAAGTTCTTTCACTTCTTGGCGAAGTTGTGCTATTTCAGGATCTGTTTGACCTGCAAGAGCAGAAGACACAAGCAGGGTCACAGAAACAGCCAACAGGCTTTTTTGAACCGTTGTATTTAAAACTTTCATCATGAAATTTTCCTTTTGGTCTTTAATTCGACTTAAAGATCTCGACATCCTTTTTGTTATGTACCTATCTAAAATAGGTGCTTAAAATTTGCCTTTCTTTCACAAGAAAGACCTTTGATCATATTTTTTAGACAAAACCTCCCTAAAGCGGCCTGAAAACCACTTTTAATTTGTTTTTAAGTAAAGCTAAATCTTCTAATTTTTTTCAGTTTTTATATTCTCTTCCTCATTGAGAATATGCAGGTTTTATATCCGTATTAACGCTTTCCCAAATCCATTATTTTTTTGCAATAAACCCTTGATACGTCAAAATTTGCGTATAAGGATGCACACTTTCAAAACCAGTTTTTTCTAAAAGTTTTATATATCCTTCAGTGGTTAGGCTAAAAAAGTCTTGCGCCATACGCTCTAACATTTTTTGACATTGTTCTTCTGTTAAGCCTTGTGCCAAACATAAATAACGTAAAGCTTGAAAATGCTGTGGATTTACACACGTCATTAAATCGTAGGTCAGCAAAATCGCTTTTTCTTTTAAGCGATCATAAATATCCTTAAAAAAAACAGGTTTTATGTCATCTACAATAAAATGAGCCACGAGAATAGAAAGTGCAGCATCAAAGCAATTCTCAAGAGGTAAAGCTGACGTTTCACCGTGAACAAAGATGACTTGAGAAGATTTATCTAAAAGTTCAACCTGTTCCTGAGCTTTTTGCAGCATAGTTAAAGATGGTTCAACTGCTGTAAATTTCCAGTTTGGATGACGTTTAAGTAAATATTCGAGTTCATACCCCGTACCACAGCCCACAATTAAAATATGAGCATTTGGGGACAACACCGATTGCAAAATGGCATCCACCTGTTGATGGATCAATTCATAACCCGGAATTAATTTACGAATATGTTCGTCATATCCTTCGACTACCTTTGGGCTATTAAAGTCTTTTGCCATTTTGCTTATCCTCTATTTAAACTACCTTTCAATTTATAGTTTGCTGCACTTTGAATGGGCTTTCGACTTCTTTAGTCAAAGACATTTCCCGTTAAGTTAAGTTCAGCTCGCATAATTTCCTGCAATTTAAACTTTTGCGCTTTGCCTGAAGCAGTCATTGGAAACTCATTAAAGAATCGGACATAACGCGGCACTTTATTATGAGAAATATGCTCTTTGCAGAATTGGCGAATGCTGTCTTCATCAATTTGATGATGTTCATGCAAAATAATACAAGCACAAAGTTCTTCACCATATCTGGCATCTGGTAAGCCTATGACCTGGACATCGCTTACATCGGGATGAGTGTATAAGAAATCTTCAATTTCTTTTGGAAAGAGATTTTCACCACCACGAATCACCACATCTTTAATACGGCCTTTAATTTTAATAAAACCGTCTTGATCCATTTCGGCAATATCACCTGTATGCATCCAACCAGCAGCATCAATGACCTCTTTGGTCTTTTCTTCTTCACCCCAATAGCCAGCCATCACTGAATAACCGCGAACGCATAGCTCACCCAAAGTTCCTTGCGGAACAATCTGCCCTTCTAAATCGACAATTTTAATTTCAACATGCGGATGAACATGTCCAACTGTGCTTACCCGTTTATCAATCGAATCATTTACCGAACTTTGTACACTCACTGGCGAGGTTTCAGTCATGCCATAACAAATGGTGATTTCAGACATGTGCATGCGGTCGATAACACGTTGCATAATTTCACGTGGACAAGGACTACCTGCCATAATGCCTGTTCTTAAGCTCGACAGGTCAAACTCATTAAACTGTTCATGTTCTAAGGTGGCAATAAACATGGTTGGCACGCCATAAGCTGCCGTACAACGCTCTTGATGAATCGCTTTTAAAGTTTCTAAAGGATTAAATACAGCCGATGGATAGACCATGGTTGACCCATGCGTCACACACGCCAGATTCCCCATCACCATGCCAAAACAATGAAACAACGGCACAGAAATACAGACTTTATCTTGAGGGGTCAAACGAATGCCTTCACCAACAAAATAGCCATTATTTAAAATATTATGGTGGGTCAACATAGTCCCTTTAGGATTACCCGTTGTACCAGAAGTAAACTGGATATTAATGGTTTCATCAAACTGAAGTTGCTTGCTTAATAGTTTTAATTGTTCTAGCTGTTCTGATGTTGGCGTAGTGACTAAATCACTAAAGCGATGAATACCCGTATGTTGCTGGTCATCAATTTTAATGACAAATTTTAAATATGGTAAACGTTCTGAACTGAGCACTTTGTCAGTACAGGTGGTTAACTCAGGGGCAATTTTTGTGAGTAATTCTTGGTAATCAGTCGTTTTGAATTGAGAAGCAATAATCAATCCTTTGCATGAGACTTTATTCAACACATATTCAAGTTCATGGCTTTTATAAGCTGTATTGAGATTGACTAAAATAATCCCTGCTTTAAAGGCTGCAAATTGGGTTACCGTCCATTCCACACAATTAGGCGACCAGATCGCTAATCGATCTCCTTTTCTTAATCCCAATTTTAAAAGGCTACAAGCAAAAGCATTTACTTCATCTTGTAAAGCTTTATAGGTTAATCGTCTGTTTTGATGAAAACTAACGATTGCTTCCTTTTCAGCATATTGCCGACAAGCCTGATCAAATTGTTCACCAATGGTCATACCCAATAAGGGCTGTGTGCTTGGTCCCGAGGCGTAGCTTAACCGTTCTTGTTGCATTGAATCATTCTCCTTGATTCTTCTAATTCTCTTCTTACCTGATCTAATTGTTGTTACTGCAACTATTTTTCTAAACCGCCTTCTTTGTGTTGTTTTATCCTTTATATGCCCTATTTCCTCTGCACAGCATCTACACAAAAGTCAGCAATCTGTTTTGAAAAATAGTCTTTATGCGCATGATCAAACTTTGTATTTTGAGCTGGGTCTAGGGGTTCAACCACCACATAGGTCATGGCACCGACAACACAAAGTGCTGCTGTATTTAAATCATCCAAGACAAACTCACCACTTGCATTTCCATCCGCAAGTATTTTTTTAATACTTTGTTTAATCAATTGCTTCACACGAAAACGCTCATGTTCAACCGTTGAATCGACAGGTTCAAACATGAGTGAATATGCAAGCTGAGGACTATTCAGTGCCCTTTTTACAAAGGTTGCCACAGCCTTATGCAATTTCTGCTTTGCCGATAAGTCACTTTCAGTAATCGAATCAATCACCAATAGTTCCGTATTAATGGCTTCGGACAAAACCTCAATCAGCACTTGGCTTTTATTATCAAAGTAGCGATAAACCAGACCACTTGATACGCCCGCTTGCTCTGCAATTGTTTGTATTTGTGCGTCTTTAAACCCTCCCTCTGAAATTAACTTTCTGGCTGAACTCAAAATCGACTTACGATTTTGTTCCATCCGCTCTTGCATTAAAGATGATCGTTTATAGCTCATAATTTATTCTCTAACAAATAAAATGAATTGTAAATCATTTTATGAATCAGTATTCACTTTTTTAAAAAATCATTGTATGGTAATTATCAAATACCCACAAAATATTTTATGGACAACAAATATAACCAATAGGATGAAGATATCATGAACCTACGCAGCTTGAATTTCGGTCTAGATGAAACTTTAATTGCGCTTCAAGATTCAGTGGCAGCATTTTGTGCAAAGGAAATTGCACCACTTGCCCAACAAGTTGATCAAGACAACAAATTCCCTGCACATCTCTGGAAAAAATTCGGAGATATGGGCCTTTTAGGCATGACGGTTTCTGAAGAATATGGCGGTGCCAATATGGGTTATTTAGCTCATATTATTGCTATGCAAGAAATTTCGCGTGCTTCGGCATCTATTGGCCTGTCATACGGCGCTCATTCTAATTTATGTGTAAACCAAATTAACCGTAACGGTAACGAGCAACAAAAGCAGAAATATTTACCTAAACTCATTTCTGGTGAATATGTGGGTGCCCTTGCGATGTCTGAACCGAATGCGGGTTCTGATGTCGTCAGCATGAAATTACGTGCTGAACAAAAAGGTGATCACTTCGTTTTAAATGGTTCAAAAATGTGGATCACTAACGGTGGTGATGCAGATGTACTCGTAGTTTACGCTAAAACTGACCCGCAAGCTGGCGCGAAAGGTATGACTGCTTTTTTAATTGAAAAAGGCATGAAAGGCTTTAGTCACGGTAACCACTTAGACAAACTCGGTATGCGTGGCTCTAACACTTACCCGCTGTTCTTTGACAATGTGGAAGTGCCTGCTGAAAACGTACTCGGCGGCGTGGGTAACGGTACAAAAGTACTCATGAGTGGTTTGGACTATGAACGTGCAGTTTTAAGTGCTGGCCCTTTAGGTATTATGGATGCCTGTTTAGATGTCGTGATTCCTTATTTACATCAACGTGAACAGTTTGGCCAAGCTTTAGGTGAATTCCAGCTTATGCAAGGCAAACTTGCCGATATGTATTCAACATGGTTGGCATGTAAAGCCCTCGTCTACGCTGTTGGTGCTGCGTGTGACAAAGCTGACCATGACCGCAGCCTACGTAAAGATGCTGCAAGTGCCATTTTATATTCTGCTGAAAAAGCAACATGGATGGCGGGTGAAGCAATTCAAACTTTAGGCGGCAACGGTTATATCAATGAATTCCCTGCTGGGCGTTTATGGCGCGATGCAAAACTTTATGAAATTGGTGCAGGAACTTCTGAAATTCGCCGTATGTTGATTGGCCGCGAACTTTTCAATGAAACCAAATAATAATTATAAATAAGGACGCATCTTATGAACCAATTACAAAGCAAGATTAATGTTCGAAGTGAAGACTTCAAAACAAACCAGCAAGCCATGCAAACATTGGTCACAGATCTAAAACAAGTTGCCCAGCGTATTGCTTTAGGCGGTGGTGAAAATGCCCGTCAAAAACATTTGGCTCGAGGTAAACTTTTGCCCCGTGAACGTATTGACCAACTGATTGATGTCGGCACGGCATTTTTAGAAATTGGTCAATTGGCAGCGTACAACGTTTATGAAGATGATGTTCCTGCTGCGGGTGTGATTGCTGGTATTGGTCAGGTCAACGGCATCACTTGCATGATCGTTGCCAACGATGCAACGGTTAAAGGCGGAACGTATTATCCTCTTACGGTTAAAAAGCATTTACGCGCACAAGAAATTGCTGAACAAAATCACTTGCCTTGTATTTATTTGGTGGACTCAGGCGGTGCCTATTTACCAATGCAAGATGAAGTCTTCCCAGACCGTGATCACTTCGGGCGTATTTTCTATAATCAGGCACGCATGTCGAGCCTAGGTATTGCCCAAATCGCTGTAGTGATGGGTAGCTGCACCGCAGGAGGTGCATATGTACCTGCCATGTCTGATGAAACGATTATTGTACGTAATCAAGGTACGATTTTCTTAGGCGGCCCTCCTCTGGTAAAAGCTGCAACGGGCGAAGTGGTGAGCAGTGAAGATTTAGGCGGTGGTGATGTTCACACACGTCTTTCAGGCGTGGCTGACCATTTAGCTGAAAATGATGAACATGCGATTGCCATTGCACGGAACATTGTTGCGAACTTAAATAAAAAGCCAAATGAGTTAAACAAGCAAATTGATGAGCCTTTGTTTGATGCACCGGAACTCTATGGCGTGGTACCAAATGATGCGCGTAAACCTTTCGATGTGCGTGAAGTGATTGCCCGTATTGTAGACGGCTCACGTTTTGATGAGTTTAAAGCACGTTTTGGTTCAACACTGATTACCGGTTTCGCTTCACTCTATGGTATGCCAGTCGGGATTATTGCCAATAACGGGATTTTATTCTCTGAGTCTGCACAAAAAGGCGCGCACTTTATTGAGCTGTGCACTCAGCGCAATATTCCATTGTTATTCCTACAAAACATTACGGGCTTTATGGTTGGTCGCCAGTATGAAAATGAAGGGATTGCAAAAAACGGCGCTAAATTGGTTATGGCAGTTGCAACCGCAAATGTACCAAAACTCACCTTGATTATTGGTGGTTCGTTTGGTGCAGGTAACTACGGTATGTGTGGCCGCGCTTATTCACCACGCTTTTTATGGACATGGCCAAACTCTCGTATTTCAGTGATGGGCGGCGAACAAGCCGCAAGCGTACTTTCAACTTTAAAGCGCGATCAAATTGAGCAAAAAGGTGCAGAGTGGTCAGCTGAGCAAGAAGATGAATTTAAACAGCCAATTCGTGAACAATATGAACGTCAAGGTCATCCGTACTATGCTTCTGCCCGCCTTTGGGATGACGGCGTAATTGACCCAGCGCAAACTCGTCAGGTACTTGGTTTAAGTTTGGCTGCGGCCATGAACGCCCCAATCCAGCCAACCAAATTTGGCGTGTTCCGCATGTAAGAGGTGTATATGAGCTATCAATTTTTACAACTCGAACAACAAGGTCAGGTTGCCTATGTTTGGCTGAACCGCCCTGAATTACACAATGCTTTTAATACGACAGTCATTGAAGAACTACATGCCTGCTTTAAACAAATTAATACCCGTGATGACATTCGTGTAGTGGTTTTAGCAGGTCGCGGCAAAAGCTTTTCAGCAGGTGCCGACCTCAACTGGATGAAACAGGCAGGTCAGGCATCTTCAGCAGAAAATGAAGCAGATGCATTAAAACTTGCACAAATGTTAGATGCGCTCGCAACCCTAAAACAACCGACCATTGCCCGTGTGCATGGGATTGCCTTTGGTGGCGGCATGGGTTTAGCTTCGGCATGTGATATTTGTATTGCCAGCACGGATGCCAAGTTTGCAACCTCTGAGGTTCGTTTAGGGCTTACTCCATCTACCATTAGTCCCTATGTGATCCGTGCGATTGGTGCAAGACAAGCCTCTCGTTACTTCTTAACTGCCGAGCGAATTTCAGCACGTGATGCCAAACACATTGGTTTGGCCCATGAAGTTGCAGATGCTGAAGACTTAGATAAAAAAGTTCAAGAAATTATTGATGCACTATTACTCGGTGGCCCACACGCTCAAGCGGCATCCAAACAACTCATTCAAATGGTGAGCAACCAGACCATGAGCAATGACTTGCTGCATCAGACAGCACATCATATTGCTCAAGTTCGTCAAGGCAGCGAGGCAAAAGAAGGTCTGAGTGCCTTTTTAAATAAACAACAGCCTGCTTGGGTTTCTAACTCGAATAACAACAATTAAGGACGATCATCATGTTTGAAAAGATTTTAATTGCGAACCGTGGCGAAATTGCCTGCCGTGTGATTCGTACAGCTAAAAAATTAGGGATTGCAACGGTGGCTGTTTACTCAGATGCAGATGCAAATGCACAACATGTCAAACTTGCAGATGAAGCGGTTTATATTGGTCAGTCCCCTGCAACTCAAAGTTATTTACAAGCAGACCGCATTATTCAGGCAGCGATCGATACGGGCAGCCAAGCGGTTCACCCAGGCTACGGCTTCCTTTCAGAAAATGATCAGTTTGCACTCGCTTGCCAACAACACAATATTTGCTTTATTGGCCCACCAGTGGATGCCATTTTAGCAATGGGCTTAAAAGCAACCTCAAAAGCTTTAATGGAAAAAGCAGGTGTTCCTTTAACACCGGGCTATCACGGAACCAACCAAGATGCTGACTTTTTAAAACAGCAGGCAGATCGAATTGGATATCCTGTTTTAATTAAAGCCAGTGCGGGCGGCGGTGGTAAAGGCATGAGTCTGGTTGAACGCAGTGAAGACTTTTTGCATGCCTTAGCCTCTTGTAAACGTGAAGCTAAATCGAGCTTTGGTAATGATGATGTCTTGATTGAGCGTTATGTGATTCAACCGCGCCATATTGAAGTTCAAGTATTTAGCGACACACATGGCAACTATGTGCATCTGTTTGAACGTGACTGCTCTGTACAACGCCGACACCAAAAAGTGTTAGAAGAAGCGCCTGCTCCACAAATGCCAAGCGAAAAGCTAGATGCAATGCGCCAAGCTGCAATTGATGCTGCACGTGCGGTAAATTACGTTGGCGCAGGTACGGTTGAGTTTATTGTGGAACAAGACGGTACAGCGTATTTCATGGAAATGAATACACGTTTACAAGTCGAACACCCTGTCACCGAAATGATTACAGGTGAAGACTTGGTTGAATGGCAACTTCGTGTGGCTTATGGTGAACCTTTACCTAAACTACAAAACGAATTACAAATTCACGGACATGCACTCGAAGCACGTATTTACGCAGAAGAACCTGAAAAAGGCTTTTTACCTGCCATTGGTAAAATTGACTATTTACACTACCCAACCCAAAACCAGTATGTGCGTGTAGACAGCGGTATCGTTGAAGGCGATGAAATCACGACGTATTACGACCCAATGATTGCCAAACTGATCGTATGGGGTAAAAACCGTGAAGCTGCGCTCATTCAAATGCAGCATGCCTTAAGCCAATTCCATGTCGATGGCTTAGGCAACAACATTGCCTTTCTTGAAAAAATTGTTCGTAGCGAATCGTTTAAACAAGCCAAGCTTGATACCAACCTGATTCAACGTGAACAAAACTTCTTGTTTAGCCCAGAAGATATCAAACCTGAACTGGTGGTGGCAGCAGCATTTATTGAGTTTTTAAGTAAACTTAATAACAACAGCTCAAGCCAAAAACAGCTTTGGCAGGCTCAGCCACTTTGGCGTTTAAATATTGCCTATCAGCACAGTATTAAACTGAACTATTTAAACCAAAATATTCAAATCAAATTTGCCTCAAATGAAGATGGATTCACCGCAGAATATAACGGTCAAAGCTATCCAATTTCTGGTCAATTGATTGATGCGCATACCGCCTCTATTCAAATTGGTGGATCTAAGCAAAAGCTATCTTTTAACCAAAGTCAGCAAGGCATTACCTTGTTCCAAAATGGACAAAGCTATAAGTTTGCTTATATTCGTCAAGACTTTAATCAGGCAGATAGCCAAGCCGATGAAGGCCACCTGAAAGCACCAATGCCAGGTGTGGTCACTCAAGTGCTAGTCAGTGCAAATCATAGCGTGAAGAAAGACGATATTTTAATGACGCTTGAAGCAATGAAAATGGAATATACCATCCGTGCCCCTAAAGATGGCGTGATTGTAGACTCCTATTTCCAAGTCGGTGATCAGGTCAAAGCTGGCGACGAGCTTGTGGAATTTCAGCCTGCTCAGGAGGAAGTTGCATGAGTGAGTTTGTCAAAATCGTGGAGGTCGGTCCCAGAGACGGTCTCCAAAACGAAAAGCAGGCTTTAACCGTCGAACAACGCTTAAACTTCGTTAATGACCTAATTAGTGCAGGCCTAAAATCGATTGAAGTCGGTTCATGCGTTTCGGCAAAATGGGTACCGCAAATGGCCCAAAGTGACGAGCTATTTAAGTTATTACCCCAAACAACCGATGTGCAATTTAGCCTGCTCACTCCAAATATTAAAGGTTTTGAAACTGCTCAAGCAGTAGGATGCAAAGAGGTCGCGGTGTTTACCGCAGCTTCTGAAAGTTTTACCCGTAAAAATATTAACTGTTCAATCGACGAAAGCTTTGAAAAGTTTAGCGATGTCATGAACGCAGCAAAAGCACATAACATCCGTGTACGCGGCTATGTCTCTTGTATTGTCGATTGTCCCTATGAAGGCGCAATTGCACCTGAGCAAGTGGTAAAAGTGGTTAAACGACTCTATGACATGGGCTGCTATGAAGTGTCTTTAGGTGAAACCATTGGCACCGCAACACCAGATCGTGTTCAAAAGGTTTGGCAAGCATGCCTTGCTGAACTCGATAGCAAGGTTTTAGCTGGGCATTTCCACAATACCTACGGCATGGCAATTGCCAATATTTATCAGTCTTTACAACAAGGCATTCGTGTTTTTGACTCGTCTCTTGCAGGACTCGGCGGTTGCCCTTATGCCAAAGGAGCTTCGGGTAATGTATCGACCGAAGATCTGTTTTATTTGCTGTCACACATGGGCTTTGAAACTGGCATTGACTTAGAGAAACTGATGCAAGCCAGCCAAAATATTAGCAACGTATTAAACCGAAAAAGCTTGTCGAATTATGCAAATGCTTATTGGCAAACCAAGTGTGCCTAGTCATAAATTAAAGTAGTTTAGCATCTGGTATAAGGCTTAATATTAGGCAAAGTACCAGATCATCCTATCTCATCTTTATCTCATTCTGTTCAGGAATTGGGGCTCAATCCCTCATGCAATTTTTTTAAAATCTATTATTTATCTCTGTATTAAATGCCTCTTTCAAAAGAAGCATTCTCTACCCTATTTTTATTCTAAACCGTATTATTCTTCATCCTTTTCTATTTTAGTCCTTAAAAAATTTATCTCATTATTTATAAAAATAAGATGCATCCATTTCAATTCTTGGGGAAATATATTCTTCCACCCAATCTAACCATGCACGTGTTTTAGCATCAATAAAATGGCGTGAAGGCAATAAGGTATAAACTCCTATATCGGGTGAACGCCACTCTGGCAAGATATGACATAATCTTCCATTTTGAACTGCATCTAAAGCCGAAAACATCGGCAATAATGCGATGCCCATATCCTGTTGCACCACATCTAACAATAACTCAGGATTATCTGCAATGAGTTGTCCGCCAATGTCGATTTGGTAAGACTCACCACTTGTATTTAATAAGTGCCAATCTGGTGTAATAGAAGGGTTTACCAAGCGTAAACAGGCATGATCTTTTAAGTCTTCTGGGGACTTCGGCACACCATGTTTTTCGAGATAAGCAGGTGAAGCACATAAAACAGAAAAAATAGTACCAATTCTGCGTGCAACAAAACGGGAGTCTGTTAAAGATTCAGTGAGATAAAGACTGACATCCACCCCTTTTGCCAACAAGTCTGGAACGTACTGCGAAGTCGTATATTCCACGGTTAGTTCAGGATAATGCTTACAAAATTCGGCCATCACTGGAAAAACATAATGATGTCCAAAGCTTCCCATGCTTAACACACGTAAACGTCCTTTGGGTTTAGATGCCGTTCCTGTCACTTCCGACTCTGCTTCATCCACCATTGAAATGACTTGGCGACAGCGCTCTGCGTAAGTCGCACCAATATCGGTCAGTGCCTGCTGGCGCGTTGAGCGTTGTATTAATTTTGTACCTAAGCGTGTTTCTAGCTCGCTGATAAGACGTGAAACCTGTGCTGTGGTCAGATCCATCTGCTCAGCTGCTGCTGTGAAACTCCCGCTATCAATCACTTTCAGGAATGCATGCATTGCATGCAATAGTCCACCATCGAGATTTTTGCGCATAACGTAAATATGTTTTCCTAAATTACGGATTGTTGCACCAGTTTAGATCAACCACAATGACTAAATGTACATACATTGGCACTAATTCTTTTTAAGAAGAGGAACCGATCTTTTTTTATTTCGTATGTCACTTGCTCCAAATATTCAACTGGATGTTGAAAAAAGAAAGTAGTCCGAGCTACTAAAAATTCTAAGGAGATATAAATGAATATAGCTACAAAAGTCACTCCAAATATTATTGCAACAAAGGATGTGTCACTTGAAGATAAATATGTAAGTGATAACGGTACAGCATATATGACCGGCATTCAGGCACTTGTTCGGTTGCCTCTTGCCCAAACTCGCCGTGACGCGATGAATGGTTATCATACTGCTGGTTTTATTTCTGGTTATCGCGGTTCTCCTGTTGGTAACTATGATAGTTTCCTTTGGCAAGTTCAAGGATTACTTAAATCCCATAATGTTGTATTTCAACCTGGTGTAAACGAAGACTTGGCTGCTACCGCAATTTGGGGTACCCAACAAGTTAACCTTTCAGGCCAAGGCAAATATGATGGAGTGTCTTCTTGGTGGTATGGTAAAGGCCCGGGTGTTGACCGTTCAGGCGACGTACTCCGCCATGCTAACTTAGCTGGTACCTCTGAACGTGGTGGTGTGGTTGCTTTATTTGGCGATGACCACTCATGTAAATCTTCTACAATTCCTCACCAGTCTGAACATGTCATGATTGGTTGTGGTATTCCAATTTTCTACCCAACATCCGTTCAACAAATTTTAGACTTTGGTGTTCACGCCATTGCTGTTTCACGTTTTTCTGGCCTTTGGTCTTCAATGAAGCTCGTCAGTGAAATTGTAGAGACTTCTGCTTCTGTTCATGTCGACCTAGACCGTGTTACTCCGGTTATACCAGAAGATGTCAATTTCCCAGAAGGCGGCGTCAATATTCGCTGGCCAGATCACGGCATTCAACAAGAAGAGCGCCTTTATAAATATCGCTTACCTGCTGTTTTGGCCTATGCCCGTGCCAACAAAATCAATAACGTAACATGGCCTTGTGAAAATGCCCGTGTCGGTATTGCCGCAAGTGGTAAAGGTTATTTAGATACCATTGAAGCCTTACGCATTTTAGGTATTGAAGATGAAACTGCCCAACAGCTTGGGCTACGTGTTTATCAAGTTGGTCTGATTTGGCCTTTAGAACCACAAGGCATTCGTGAATTTGCCGAAGGTTTAGAAGAGCTAATCGTTATTGAAGAAAAACGTCCAATTATTGAAACACAAATTAAAGATGAGCTGTACTCACTGCCTGATGGCAAACGTCCTCGTGTCATTGGTAAAGCAACTGACGGCAAAGGCGAATGGAGTACTTCTATTGAAGAAGCACCGCTCATTGGTCACTATGAGTACCAGCCTGAACCTATTGCAAAAATGCTGGCTGCTCGCTTCTTAAAACTTGATATTCCAGAAAGCCTAAAAGTACAAATCCAAAGTAGAATCGACTTACTGCTAAAAGCAGAGCAAGAATCAAAACGTGTCATTGATCTTGCTGAACGTAAACCTTATTTCTGTAGTGGTTGCCCTCATAACTCTTCAACCGTAGTTCCTGAAGGTAGCCGTGCATTAGGCGGTATCGGTTGTCACTATATTGCTGTTTCACTTGATCGCGGTACCGAAACGTTCTCTCAAATGGGCGGTGAAGGTGTAAGCTGGGTTGGTGCATCACCATTTACTAATGAAAAACACATTTTTGCTAACCTCGGTGACGGAACTTACTTCCACTCAGGTTACTTAGCAATTCGTCAGTCTATCGCTGCAAAAACCAATATTACCTACAAAATCCTCTACAACGATGCAGTCGCTATGACAGGTGGTCAGCATGTAGATGGTCATTTGAGCGTTGCACAGTTAACTCGCCAGCTTGCTGCTGAAGGTATTAAAAAACAAGTCATCGTGACGGATGAAGTTAAATTATTAAACGAAGAAGATGGTATTGCACCGGGTGTCGAAATTCGCCACCGTAATGAGCTCGACGCAGTTCAACGTGAGCTTCGTGAAGTGACAGGTGTAACCGCTTTAATTTATGTACAAACCTGTGCCAGTGAAAAACGTCGTCGCCGTAAACGTGACGTCTACCCTGACCCAGCTGAGCGTTTATACATTAACAGTGATATTTGTGAAGGCTGTGGCGACTGTTCGAAAAAATCAAACTGTTTATCGATTGAACCTGTAGAGACTGCTTTAGGTACTAAACGTCAAATTAACCAAAGTAGCTGTAATAAAGACTTCACTTGTGCTGAAGGGTTCTGCCCTAGTTTTGTGACTGTTCATACACGTGACATGAAACGTCCAGCTAAATTTGAAGGTATTGGTGCAGGCTGGCCAACATCACCAGTTATTCCTCAGTTATATGATGTTCCAAGTCGTATTATGGTGGGTGGTATTGGCGGTACAGGTGTTGTGACTATTGGTGCACTGCTTGGTATGGCGGCTCACCTCGAAGGTAAAGCAACACGTGTTATGGACATGGCAGGTCTTGCGCAAAAAGGTGGTACGGTTTATTCATACGTTCAACTTGCAGCAAGTGATGAGCAAATTTCTTCTACCAAAATTCCGGCAGGTCAATGTGAATTATTGATTGGTGCAGATGCGGTAGTCGCTGGTGGTAGCGCTGCTCTATCTCGCTTAAAAGATGATGCTTTAGTTATTGTGAATGAAGACAGCACTCCTACTTCTGAGTTTATTAAATCTCGTGACTGGTATGCACCTATTAGTGATTTAATTGATCGTCTTCGTGGTCGTGTTCGTCAAGGTCAACTAGTTTCTTTGCCAGCAGCTCGCATTGCAACGCAACTCCTAGGTGATTCAATCTATACCAACCAGTTATTACTCGGTATGGCATGGCAATCTGGACGTATTCCATTACTGCGTGAAAGCATTGAAAAAGCAATTCGTTTAAATGGTACGGCTGTTGAAAAGAACCTCGAAGCTTTCCGTGTGGGTTGTCATCTTGCAAGTGACCCAACTTTAGCTGCACGCTTAGTTGCGGCAATGCCAAAAACCAAAACTCCGCAAACTTTAGCTGAACTTGTTGAAGATCGTTCTGCTCGTTTAACAGACTACTGGAATGAAGCTTATGCAGCTAAATACCGCACACTTGTAGAACTGGCCGCTAAAAAACTACCAGAAGAATTAACGGGTACCATTGCAACTCAGCTTTATAGAGTCATGGCGTATAAAGATGAATATGAAGTTGCACGTCTTTTAACTGGTAAGAGCTTCAAAGAATCGATTGAAACCCAATTCGGTAAAGGCTTACGTTTAACGTATCATCTTGCTCCGCCAGCGTTACTGGGTGGTCTGAAAAATGTTCGTAAACGTGCGTTTGGTTACTGGATGCGCTTCCCAATGATGATGCTTGCTCGCTTACAATGGCTTCGTGAAACTTTCCTTGACCCATTTGCACGTCAAGAAGAGCGTCAACACGAACAAGCATGGCGTGATCGTTACATCGCTTTTGTTGAAGCACTTGTTGAAGCACCAGATAATCATAACTTGGCAGTTGCTGAGCAAATTGCAAAATTACCAGCAGAAGTCCGCGGTTATGGTCATATCAAAATGAAAGCAATGGACGCTGCAAAACAACGTTGGGATGAACTTACACCAACACTGCTCAAAGTCCGTAACTAAAATTAAATCTTAAAATAAAAAAGTCATCCTTAGGGATGACTTTTTTATTGGCTCAAAAATTTATTTAGTCATTTTACGTAAAGTCAAAATTTGCTCGCTTCGTCCAAATGGTCCATACACATCATGTAAAACTGCACTGGTTAAACCAATACCATCCGAACCATATTGCTGAACGGTTTCCAAACCTAGCCATTTCCCTTGCGGATAACGGTGCATGTGGATTTGTAAATCAAGATTTGGAAAGCCCCAAGTAAATTCGCCTTCTTGTCTTGGGACAATGCCGTTTGCCGCATCTACCATGCCAATCAAATGCGCAAAATCTGTGGTCGGCTGCCCTTCCACGATTTCTTTATCATTATTGAGCCAAACAATGCCTTTACCCGCACGATGCTGATCATCCGTTTTAGTGACTAGCGTTTGAATAAAGCCACCTGGCCATCTTTTCATACCCGTCCATTCTGTAAAGGTATCTGGATGGTGAACTGGCTGATCTTCAAGCCCAGCAATATCGGAACTGTCTTGAGTACACATGCGCCATGCTCTAGCCACAATACAGGTTTTACCTTGTGCTTGCATTTCGGCTTCAATCAATTCAATGGTTTTACCGGCACGAATCACATGTGTCTTAATCGTAAATTCACCAAATGCGATCAAACCAAAAATATCAAAACTAATTCGGCCAATTCGCTTATCTTGTCGTGGTGAAAATTGCTCTAACTCTGCTGCGATGACACCACTTGCAGGTGCCATATGCTGTTCATGAGGGTTCCAAGCCCCTTGTGCATGGACAGTTGAGCAATAATGAGCAATGACTTCACCTTGAGGACCAATTGTTCTATTCAGTAATTGATAATAAGCATTCATGATTTTCTTTCCGTAGTCCTTATCCAACATCTATATTTGATGAAAATTCACGTTTTAATGCTTATGTTAACCCTCTCTTTCTTTGGCTCAACTGGTTTTTCCTACCAAAAACTGATGAGTCTAAAATTACAAATTTAATCACTAGGTAAAATTTCGCATGTCAATTTCACCCAGCGATTCTAGAACTTACGATTCATTAAAATGCAAAAGCATCTTGATCAAGCTCCATCACAGATTCAGCGCCAGACTCAATAGAAGCAGCATGACTCTGTGTACGATGCAAAAGCTTTTGATAGAAAAACTTAGCAGTCGTTAATTTTGCTTTATAAAAAGCTTCCTCTTGTGTACCCGATTCTAATTTTTCATGGGCAACTTGTGCCATTCGAGCCCATAAATAAGCGAACACGACGTAACTGGAAAAATAAAGATAATCTACCGAAGCGGCCCCTATTTCTTCAGGGTTGTGTTTTGCTTTCTCTGCAATCGATTTGGTCAGTGACAACCATTGTTGCTTAAGCTCAGCTAATTTTTCTAAATAAGATTTCAAGAGTTCATTTGATTGATGTTGACCAATAAATCGATCAATTAAATCGGTCATATTTTTTAGAAGTTTGCCTTCCGACTTGAGGACTTTACGTGCAAGTAAATCTAAAGACTGGATTTCAGTCGTTCCCTCATACAATGTTGAGATACGCGCATCACGTACAATTTGCTCCATACCATGCTCAACAATGAAGCCATGCCCACCAAATACTTGAACACCATGCTTTGCAGATTCATTGCCTGATTCTGTTAAAAAAGCTTTAGCAATCGGCGTTAAAAAAGCCAGTAATTCATCGGAGTGCTTTTGCTGTTCCTGATCATTTGAACTTTCCACAATATCGACATGCTGAGCTAAAAAGTAAGCCAATGCACGGCCACCTTCAGAAAAAGCTTTTTGCGTCATTAGCATCGAGCGCACAGCAGGATGCACAATAATTGGGTCGGCATTTTTCTCAGGATATTGAGGACCTGATAGCGAACGCATGGCGAGACGTTCTTTGGCATAACTTAATGCACCTTGAAATGAAATTTCAGAAGCAGCAAGCCCTTGTACTGCCGTTCCAATACGTGCGGTATTCATAAAGGTAAACATACAATTAAGCCCGCGATTTTCAGGACCAATCAAATAACCTTTGGCACCATCAAAATTAAGAACACAAGTGGCATTACCATGGATCCCCATTTTATGTTCAATTGCACTACAGACGACTTTATTACGGTCTTCTAAATTACCTTCATCGTCTACATTAAATTTAGGCACAATAAATAAAGAAATACCTTTGGTCCCTGCAGGTGCCTGAGGCAAACGGGCTAAAACAATATGAATAATATTTTCTGAAAGATCGTGTTCACCTGCTGAAATAAAAATCTTTTCCCCCGTAATTGAGTAACTACCGTCCGGATTTGGTTCGGCTTTCGTTCTAATTAACCCAAGGTCTGAGCCTGCATGGGATTCGGTTAAACACATTGTTCCCGTCCAGATACCGCTAATGAGTTTAGTCAAAAACTTTTGTTTTTGTTGCTCAGTACCATGGTGCTCTATGGTTCTCATCGCTCCATGAGACAAACCCGGATACATTGCCCACGCCCAATTAGAACCACATAACATTTCAGAAATGGCAATCCGCAGCAATGTTGGTAAGCCTTGCCCACCATATTCAGGGTCGGCGGTTAGTGAGGTAAATCCAAGCTCAGCATATTTTTGGTAGGCTTCTTTAAAACCTTTCGGCGTTGTGACTACGCCTTGATTTAAATGACAGCCTTCCTGATCGCCATTTTGATTTATGGGCGCCAATTCATTTTCACAAAAATCTGCTGCTGCCTCTAAGTATTGATCAATTAATTCTCGATTTACGCTTTCCTGATATTTACTTAAACCTTGATAGTTCTGTTCTGTTTGAAGCATTTCATGCAGTACAAATTGCATATCACGTAATGGAGCTTTGTATGAAGGCATAGTTTTTTCCTTTCACTTCACTGCCTGTGTCATGGGCAGATATTGTTTTTCCTTGAAATGGACTTTTATTGTTTCAATCTCACCAAAATATCAAAAAATTTCTTATAGCAAAATATAATTTCACTAATTTAATAAAATTATCCTAACTTAGCTATAGAGATAAAAAATAAATATATGTTTTTAAATAAAAATATAAGATAAAAATTAATTAGTCTTGTTTAACTAGAATAAATTTTTATTTTGTATTGCAAAATTTTATTCCGTAAAAAATCAATTTATAGTATGGTGATTAGACTGCTTAATCATGCAAGGACGATTTATGGAAAGCCCGAAATACACAGGTCTTGAGTTTTTAACCGCTTTAAAAAATGGTGAAGTTTCTCCATCACCTATGGCTCACACCATACCGATGGAACTCGTTGAAGTTTCCGAAGGTAAAGCAACTTATAAAGTTACTCCTTGCAAAGAACATAGAAATATACAAGGCGGTGTACACGGCGGCTTTTGTGCCACAGCTTTAGATACGGCGACAGGCAGTGCGGCCCATACCCTACTTGAACATGGTGTTGGCTATGGAACCATTGATTTAAATGTAAAAATGATCCGCCCCATGCAGGTTGATACGTCTTACTATGCGACGGCCGAGTTGATCAATGCGGGCCGTAATATTATTAGTACCGAAGGAAAAATCGTAGATGAGAACGGCAAAGTGTATGCTTTTGCCTCGGCAACATTAATGATTATTCGCAAATAATAAAATATTGAAGCTCCTGTTTATGGAGCTTTTTCTTGCTTTGCAATTTTGTTCATTTCATAAAAATCTAAGCGATCAATTATAAAACTTAATATTGCCATCGCTAAACCTAAAGCAGCACACGCTTCCCATCCCCAGTGTTTCCATGCATACACCGCAATAAAAGAACCCAAAGCGGCTCCACCAAAATATAAGGTCATATAAATTGAGTTAATACGGGAACGCGCCTCGGCCGAAATTCGATAGACCAGATTTTGGTTGAGTACATGTAATGCCGATAAACCAAAGTACGCCATAACAACCCCTACAGCGTAGGCCACCAGAGACTGCTGGGCAAAAAATAGTGGTATCCATGCACTTATTAATAACCCCATGCAAATCACTGCAATTTTATTCTCAAGCCCTGCTGCAATTTTCTTACCTGCCCAAGGAGTAGCAAATACACCGGCCAAGCCAACAATCCCAAATAAACCAATCTGGAAATCGTTAAAGTGATAAGGCTCATTCGCCAAAATGAAAGTCATGGTAGTAAAAATCAGAGCCAAAATTCCAAAGCCAATTCCTCCCGCCAAACCACGGCGCAGTAAATGAGGCTGATGAGCTGCTAATGAAAATAATGAACCATAAATCTGTAGAATATTAAGTTCATGGGATTTTCGCGCAACTGGTAACTTTACCCACATTACCCATGCAAACACCAAAATGACAATTCCGCTAATTAAATAAACCGCATGCCAAGACCAAACTGTAGAAAGTAAGCCTGCAATAGAGCGCGCCAATAATATTCCCAAAAACAAACCACTCATGAGAGTGCCTACAACTTGAGGACTTTTTTTGGGACTAGCTAAACCTGCGGCGAAAGGAACTAAAACTTGAGTCGCAATTGAAAAGAATGTGGCTAAAAAGGTAAAGCCATATAAAGCTGGCAAGGTTTGACTTAAAGATAGCCCTACTTGGGCAAGGCCTGTACAACACATGAGCAAGCAAATATAACTTCGCTTTTCAAAAAAGTCGCCTAAGGGAACCAATATAAAAAGGCCAACTGCATATGACAGTTGGCTAATCACAATAGTTAAAGCGACTTGATCGGCATTAACTTTTAATGCTTCAGCAATCGAATAGATTAAGGGCTGGTTATAATAGTTTGAACCCGCACAAATTCCACATGTCATTGCCATGATAAAAATAAAGCTTTTTGACAGTATATTTTCTGCATTGGGCTCAACTATTTTTTCCATTTTTAATTACGTCCCATTTTAGAATTTATACATCGATACAAAGTTTACGCGTGATACATCAGCGGTTCTGCCATCAAATACTTCTCGTTTGCCTTGATGATATTCCATACCAATATCCATTTGCTCAATCGGTGAATAAAAGACGTTAGCTGCGTAGTCCGTTAAGCGTTTATTAGCATCTGGGTTGAGTTTGGCATAAGCCGTGTCGTCATCATAATCAAACATTGAAGCCGATAAGTTTGCACGCCATTGCTCATTAAATTTATATGAATAACCAATATTGATGCTATTCAACTTATTCATAACCAAATCTGTTTTGTCTTCGCTTAAAGAAAAATCACCCGCGGCATTTAAACTTGTTGAATTTGCCAACCCACTTTGGGTGGTATACGGCATAAATTTTTGATCACCGACAATATATTGATAATTTGCTTGTACTGATTGTTGTGGCGTGAGTTGATATTTTAAACCGCCTCCAGCACCCCAGCTTACTTTCTTCACCGTGGCAGTTGCGACATCTGTAGACTTTTCATTAATAAAGCCTTGAGCAAGTGCTGTTAAAGGACCTTGTTTAAAAGTATAGCGACCCGTTAAAGTTGGAAATGCCGAGACTCTCGAACCTGTATATTCCAAAGCTACTTTTAAATCATTATTGCCATCAATTTTCCAGTCATAGCGAATTTGAGGAGTACGCGTATAAGAGGTGCCCACAAATTGCGTGTAATCGACAGCTTCTGTACGAGTTTCCATGTTAGACATGAGTGACCATGTTTGACCAAAGGTCCAATCTTTATAGGTAAAAAATGCATGACGGATACGGAATTTACCATCTCCCGTTCCCATGTTAGAGCTATCAAAGAAATCGGCTTCAATATTTCCCGTTACTGCTTTATTTGGGCTATTAAAATAAACACCGAGTCGGCTTGCATTAATCATGGCATCAGAGCGCGCATGGTTTGAACGCTTTTCATTTTCAAAAGGTGTTCGGTATAGACTGCTGGTTGTTCTACCGCCCGAGTCAGGTGATGATTTAAAATCAACCGCTGCATCAACACGTGCAATACCGTAAACCTTCACATTATCTGTCCAAGTGACCCATGAAGGAGCAACAGGCTTTTCTGTTACCGTTGCTTTAGTTTTTTCAATGTTCTCTTCGATCTTTACCTGTTTGACCTGTAAATTATTTTGAGTTTGTTTCTGAGCAGCAAGTTCTGCTTTTAATTTTTGCAGCTCGGTTTCTAGCAAATTAATTCTTTGTTCTGTCGTATCTGAAGAATTTGCAAAAATAGTCCCTGAAGCCGCAGCGCAAGCTGCAGCTAAAATTAATTTTTTCATCTTTTAATCCTTAAAGAAGCGTTTTTCCGTGTGTAATTTAGGCTACACGTGCATCGATTAGTTCACAGTCTGTGACTGCCTGTAATTCTTCGAAACTTAAGCCTTCGACTATTTCCGTGACATAAGCTTTTTGGTCTTTGAGTTCAATAATGCATAAATCGGTATAAATACGATTAACACACTGCTCACCCGTCATTGGATATGTAATTTCCTTTACAATTTTGGACTCACCTTTTTTAGTGACATGTTCCATATAGACATAAATCGTTTTCGCGCCGACTGCCAAATCCATAGCACCGCCGACCGCGGGTACATCATCTGCTTTACCTGTATGCCAATTTGCCAAGTCCCCATTTACCGCAACTTGGAATGCGCCAATTACACAAATGTCCAGATGGCCGCCACGCATAATGTCAAACGAGTCACCATGATGCATAAAACAACCACCATCTAATAAAGTGACAAGTTCTTTTCCAGCATTAACCAAATCTTGATCTTCTTCACCCGGTTGTGGCGGCGGCCCAAAAGCCAAAACCCCATTTTCCGAATGTAAAAAGATTTCTTTGTCTTTTGGCAAAAATTTAGCAACGTTGGTCGGTAAGCCAATACCTAAATTGACATAAGAACCTTCCGGAATGTCATAAGCAATGAGTTTGGCAATATCTTCACGAGAACGCTTTTGAACTGACATTAGATATCTCCTACTTTTACAACGTGCTGAACAAAAATTCCCGGTGTAATAATGCACTCTGGGTCAAGCGTTCCTAGCTCTACGGTATCATTCACTTGAACAATCGTGGTCTTGGCGGCTTTTGCCATAATTGGGCCGAAATTGCGGGCCGCTTTGCGGTAAGTTAAATTGCCCCAGCGATCGGCTTTATCGGCATAAATCAGTGCAAAGTCAGCTTCAAGTGGATATTCAAGCACATAGTTCTTACCGTTGATGGCTCGGGTCTCTTTACCCTCGGCAACTTTGGTGCCATAACCAGTCGGCGTAAAAATAGCGCCTAAGCCTGCGCCAGCTGCCTGAATACGACATGCCAAATTACCTTGTGGAACCAGTTCCAACTCAATTTTTCCTGCTCTATATAAGTCTTGAAAAACGGTTGATCCCGCAGATTTTGGAAATGAACAAATCATTTTTTTAACGCAACCGGCAATAATGAGCTTGGTTAAACCACGATCACCCGAAGCCGCATTGTTATTTACAATCGTCAGTTCTTTTTTCCCTAAATCGATTAAGGCTTCAATTAATTCAGCAGGTTGCCCTGTCACACCGAACCCGCCTGTCATGATGGTTGCACCATCAGGAATAGCTTTTAAAATCGGTTCAATGTCACTGGTGATTTTATTTATCATCTCACTTGTCCCTTTTCATCCTTAATTTAAGGTGACAGATTGATCTGTCACTCTGCCTTTTGCGGGTTAAATAGTCGGTCTTTAATAAATAACAATGGGATTACACCGCAGATAAAATAAGCCGCAGCCATCACCAAGAGCCCTAAGCCAATAGAACCGTTTTGCGATAGAAAACCAATTGTTAATGGAGAGAAAATAGAAAGTACTTTTCCAATATTATAAGCACCACCCACTGCCGAGCCTCGAATAGAAGTCGGGAAACTTTCTGTCATATAGGTGGCATTAATTGCGTATGGAATACCGTAAAGGAAACCGAAGAACAGCATCATCCATAAAATGTTGGTTGGTGTATTTAAATAGACAATGACCGGAATAAATAAGGCTGTCCCAATGGTTCCGAAAGCGAATACAGCGCGGCGCCCTAATTTGTCGGCAACGATCCCTGCAATCACTTTGGCAAACATCATAATCAGGAAAGTACCGACCATATACATGGCCATTTCTTTAAACTTGATGCCTAGATCAGACTCTAAATAAGCCGGTAACCAGTTACTTACGCCGTAATAACCAAACTGCAATGCACCCGTACTAATAATCCAAAGCACAAACATGGTGCCATGTTTTTTATCTCTTAAAATCTCAAGATATGGATTTTGGCGTTTTTTAGGTTGGTTGCTTTGAGCGACTTCTAGCGCTTTTAATTGACGCGCTTTTTTCCAAGACTCAGGTTCAGGTACGCAAAAGTGCATCAAAACTGACAACACCACAGGCGCAATTGCAATCCAGTAAAGGAAACGCCAGCCATGTTCAGGAATAATATGTCCAGCTAATAAAGTCGCGAGTAAAGAACCTAAGGTGTACCCCGTCATGAGAGTAGCTAAAACAGTCGAGCGATGTTTGGTTGGCACCATCTCAGACATTAAGATATTACAAGCAATATAAAGTGCGCCTAAGCCCATCGCTCCAAATGTTCTTAAAACTGCAAATTGCATATAAGAATCAGTAAAACCCAGCGCACTGGTTAAAACTGAAGAATAAGCAATAAAGAACACAATAATGCGAACCCGCCCAAAACGGTCACACGCCCAGCCACCAATCAAGCCACCCACAGCGGAACCAAAAAGCGTTAAGCTGCCTAGTGTTCCAGCTTGTACACCCGTCAAATGAAATTCTGTTTTAAGACTGGTTAGGCTCAATGCCAAAAAACCTAAGTCTGCCCCATCACACAACAATGTTAAAAAAGCGAATATAAATGCGGTAATCCAAATCTTTTTTGGTGTCTGGATAGCTTCACTGCTAGCCGTATTTTGGGTAACTGTTTCTGTTGTCATGTCCATATCCTCAGAAGGAACATGAGGCATCCAATGCCTCATGGCATTTGATTTTTTATTAGGCTGTAGCTTCCCTAATCATGTTTTTGGCAATAATAATTTGTTGAACTTGCGTGGTTCCTTCATAGAGACGGAACAAACGCACATCACGATAAAAACGCTCAATGGCATATTCACTGATATAGCCTGCACCACCGTGAATCTGTACACAGCGGTCAGCAACGCGTCCGCACATTTCAGTCGCAAACATTTTTGCGCATGATGCTTCTGTGCTAATGTTTTCGCCATTATCACGGCGGCGAGCTGCATCTAAAACCATACATTTAGCTGCATAAATCTCGGCTTTAGAGTCGGCAAGCATGGCTTGAATCAACTGGAAGTTTGCAATAGGTTGACCAAACTGTTTACGCTCAATCGCATAGTGCAAAGCGTCGTTTAACATACGTTCGGCAACACCCACGCTATAGGCACCAATGTGCAAACGCCCTTTATCAAGCACTTTCATGGCCGTTTTAAAACCAACACCTTCTATGCCCCCAATCAATGCAGAAGCAGGCACACGGCAATTTTCAAAAATCACATCACAAGTGTGCGAACCTTTTTGCCCCATTTTTTGGTCAATTTTTCCCAATGTAATGCCCGGTGTATTCGCTTCAACTAAAAAAGCTGAAATACCACCTGATCCTTTAATTTCAGGATTGGTTCGCGCCATTACGGTAAAAGTTGCAGCATGGGGTGCATTGGTAATAAAACGTTTGGTGCCGTTTAACACATAAAAGTCGCCATCTTTTACTGCACTGGTTTTTAAAGAGGCAGCGTCAGAGCCAGATTCAGGTTCGGTTAAACAGAATGAACCAATAATTTCGCCACTTGCGTAACGTGGTAAATATTTTTGCTTTTGCTCTTCTGTACCATCAATCAAAATTGCACTTGAGCCAATACCGTTATTGGTACCAATTAAAGAACGAAAAGCCGGTGAAGTTTGTCCAAGTTCAAATGCAACTCTGACTTCCTCTTCCATAGTGATGCCTAAGCCACCATATTCTTCGGGAATTGTGAGCCCGAACAAGCCTAGCTCACGCATTTGCTGCACAATGTCATCTGGAATTTTGTCTTTCTCTACCACTTCGTTTTCACGAGGGATCAATTCATTTTTTACAAAATCTCGAATTGTTGAAAGTAACTGCTCCAACATCCCTTCATCACGGATCATCTGTGATCTCCCTTTTTATGTATTTCCATCGCACCCATCAGCCATCTCCAGCTTGTCTGGATACCATGTTTTAAATCTTGTTTACTGCGGATGTATTTCATAGTACGAGAACGAAAATACAAATTTCAAGCTTTTTTGAAAATTAATTTCGTTAAACGAAATTTAAAATCAGACCATTACGTAATATCAATTACTTAGCTTATTTCATAGTTCATAATAGTTATAACAGACTAAATAAGACTTGAAATAAATTCCAAAATAAGCATCATAAAAGGAATATAGTTTTGATGTGCGAAACAAGGAATTCAAAAATGAGTGTATCAATAGGGAATAATTTCGTAGAAATCGACTTTTCTATTCAAAAAATAGCAATTGTAAAAATAAACCGACCTGAAGCAAAAAATGCACTGAATACAGAAGTTCGCAAACAACTAGCACAAGCTTTTACCGAATTAAGTTTTAACGATAAGATCAATGCGGTTGTACTCACAGGTGGTGAAGAGGTCTTTGCCGCAGGTGCAGATCTAAAAGAAATGGCAACCGCAACTTCAACAGAAATGTTATTGCGTCATACCGAACGTTATTGGAACGCGATTGCCCAGTGCCCTAAACCCGTGATTGCTGCCGTAAATGGTTATGCATTAGGGGGTGGCTGCGAACTTGCAATGCACGCTGACATTATTATTGCAGGTAAAGGCGCAACCTTTGGCCAGCCGGAAATTAAAGTCGGGTTAATGCCGGGTGCTGGCGGTACACAACGTTTATTCCGTGCTGTGGGTAAATTCCATGCCATGCGCATGATTATGACAGGCGCCATGGTGCAAGCCGAAGAAGCTTATTTGATTGGTCTTGTTTCACAAGTCACAGAAGATGATCAAACTATTCCAACTGCAATTCAAATGGCGCAGAGCCTTGCAAAAATGCCTCCTATTGCCCTGCAACAAATTAAAGAAGTTGCACTAATGAGCGAAGATGTTCCATTAAATGCAGGCTTAACGCTAGAACGAAAAGCATTCCAGTTACTGTTTTCGACCGAAGATAAAAATGAAGGCGTTCAAGCTTTTATCGAAAAGCGTAAGCCGTCGTATCAAGGTAAATAATTTAAAACGAAAATAACAAAGGAATGAAAATGGCCAGAAAAGTATTAATTAGTGCAGGTGGTTCAGGGATAGGACGATGCATTGCCGAGGCATTTTTAAACAATCAGGATGAAGTTTTTGTTTGTGATATCAATGCTAAAAGCTTAGAACAATTTCAACAAGATTATCCAAAGCTACACATATATACCTGTGATTTAGCCGACCATGAACAAATTAAACTGATGATTAGTCAAGCCATTCATAAACTTGGCGCTATTGATATTTTAGTCAATAACACAGGCATTTCAGGTCCGACCGTTGCAGCAGATGAGTTAAGTTTTGAAGATTGGAACACGGTGATTAATTTAAACCTGAATAGCACTTTTTTAATTACCCAGTTAGCCATTCCCTATTTAAAGCAAGCACAGGCAGGCGTGATTATAAATATGTCGTCTATTGCCGGACGCTTAGGCTATCCATACCGATTAGCCTACTCCACTTCAAAATGGGGGCTGGTGGGTTTTACCAAAACGCTTTCTATGGAACTCGGTGCAGACAATATTCGAGTTAACGCTATTCTTCCGGGTGCAGTCGATGGGGATCGGGTTCAACGCGTATTACAGGCCCGTGCCGATGTAGCGCATACCTCACTTGAAGAAGTGACTCAAAATGCACTGAAAAATCAGTCGCTCAAATATTTTGTCAATCCAAAGCATATTGCAGATTCATGCCTATTTTTAGCGTCAGATAGTGGTCGCTCAATTTCAGGACAAATCTTACCCATTGATGGTGATAAACAATGCTTAAGCTAAATCACCCAACCCTATTTTTCCGTTTAATTTCAAATATAGATTAATCATCAGGATGATCGACATGACTTATGATATTAAAAGCATGGCTGTGATTGGTGTAGGTGTCATGGGCAGTGGTATTGCTCAAATTGCTGCACAGTCAGGTCATACCACTTATTTATATGATGCCAAAGCAGGTGCAGCAGAACAGGCTAAAGAAAAACTGGCTGCTACATTTCAAAAGTTAGTCGACAAAAATAAAATTACATCTGAGCAAGCAGCAGCAGCAAATAGCCATTTAATTGTTGCTCATCAAATTGAAGATTTAAAAAATTGCGACCTCATTGTAGAAGCAATTGTTGAACGTCTCGATATCAAACAAAGCTTAATGCAGCAGCTTGAAGACGTTGTTTCGGATAATACTATTTTAGCCTCAAACACCTCTTCTCTGTCTATTACAGCCATTGCTGCAAACTGCAAAAAACCTGAACGTGTGGTGGGCTATCACTTCTTTAACCCAGTTCCACTCATGAAAGTGGTCGAGGTGATTCGTGGTTTAAAAACAGATCCACTTATCATTGATGCCTTAAATGATCTGTCTCGTGCATTTGGTCATCGCCCTGTTGTAGCGAAGGACACCCCTGGATTTATTATTAATCACGCAGGCCGCGCTTATGGCACCGAAGCGCTCAAAATTTTAAATGAAAACGTCTGTGATATTAGTGAAATTGATCGAATTTTACGTGACGGCGTTGGTTTTAGAATGGGTCCTTTTGAATTACTCGATTTAACTGGCCTTGATGTTTCTCATCCAGTCATGGAATCGATTTATCACCAATACTATGAAGAAGCCCGCTACAAACCAAACCCGCTCACCAAACAAATGCTAGATGCCAAACAACTTGGACGTAAAGTTAATCAAGGTTTTTATAACTATGAAACTGGTTCCAAAACAGGTGAACAACCTGCGAAGTTTGTAGAGCGTTTAGCACAATATCCAAAAGTTTGGATCGCTGCCGATTTCTTAGACGATAAAAAACAGCTCGAAGATTATTTAACTCAGCAAAATATTGCCTTAGACACTCATACTGAACCACAAACAGATAGCTTATGTTTACTCGCTTGTTATGGTGAAGATACAACTCAAGCGGCGACCCGCCTTGGGGTTAATCCAGAACAAGCTGTTGCTATAGACATGCTTTATGGCATTGCAAAGCATCGAACCTTAATGCCTTCACTTATTACCAAACCTGAATACCGACAAGCCGCTCACTCTATTTTCAATCTAGATGGAAACCTGGTGAGTATGATTAATGAAAGTATTGGCTTTGTTGCACAGCGCGTTTTAGCCATGGTCATTAATTTAGGCTGTGATATTGCCCAGCAAAATGTTGCCACTGTAGATGACATTAATGCCGCGGTACGTCTTGGCTTAGGCTATCCATTTGGCCCAATCGAATGGGGCGATCAAGTCGGTAGCGAAAAAATCTTACTCATTCTAAACCGTATAACCGCACTTACACATGATCCGCGTTACCGCCCTAGCCCGTGGTTACAGCGTCGTGTCGCACTTCGTTTACCTCTTACTTTTACTCACGAGTCTTGAAAAGGAATTTCTCAATGTTAAATGCATATATCTATGATGGTTTACGTAGCCCATTTGGCCGTCATGCAGGTGAACTTGCCTCAATTCGTCCTGATGATTTAGCCGCAACTGTCATTCAAAAACTACTAGAAAAAACTGGTGTTCCGGGTGCTGATATTGAAGATGTGATTTTAGGCGACACCAACCAAGCGGGTGAAGATAGCCGTAATGTGGCACGAAATGCGCTATTACTTGCAGGTTTACCTGTTACTGTACCGGGCCAGACGGTAAACCGCCTATGTGCTAGTGGTTTAGGTGCTGTGATTGACTCAGCACGTGCCATTACTTGTGGTGAAGGCGAACTCTATATCGCAGGTGGTGTAGAAAGTATGTCTCGCGCACCTTTTGTGATGGGTAAAGCCGAAAGTGCTTATAGCCGTGATGCAAAAATTTATGACACCACCATTGGATCTCGTTTTCCAAATAAAAAAATTATTGCTCAGTACGGCGGTCATTCAATGCCTGAAACGGGTGATAACGTTGCAGCCGACTTTGGTATTAGCCGCGAACAAGCTGATTTTTTTGCAGCTCAATCACAAGCCAAATATCAAAAAGCCAAAGAAGAAGGTTTCTTTGCCGATGAAATTACACCAATTGAGGTTTTCCAAGGCAAAAAATTACCGCCTAAACTCATTTCAGAAGATGAACACCCTCGCCCAAGCTCAACTGTTGAAGCACTCACAAAGTTAAAACCTCTATTTGAAGGTGGCGTGGTTACAGCTGGTAATGCCTCAGGGATTAACGACGGTGCAGCAGCACTTTTGATTGGTTCAGAAGCTGCCGGTCAAAAATATGGCCTAAAACCAATGGCAAAAATCTTATCAGCCGCGGCTGCGGGTATTGAACCACGCATTATGGGTGCAGGCCCGATCGAAGCCATTAAAAAAGCTGTTGCGCGCGCGGGGCTTACTTTAGATGACATGGATATTATCGAAATTAATGAAGCCTTTGCTTCACAGGTTTTATCTTGCTTAAAAGGTTTAAATGTTGATTTTAATGACCCACGTGTGAACCCGAACGGTGGTGCGATTGCGGTTGGTCATCCACTTGGTGCTTCAGGCGCTCGTCTTGCGTTAACAGTAGCGCGCGAGTTAATTCGCCGTAAGAAGAAATATGCCGTGGTGAGCCTATGTATTGGTGTAGGCCAAGGTCTTGCGATGGTGATTGAAAACGTTTCATAACCATTGAACCCGATATCCATTCATCACAACAGCGCAGTGATGAATGGATTTATTTTGCAGAGCGAAATATAATGGCAAAACTATTGCTTTAATTATATTTGAGGATCGAATGTCTCAAAACATGGAAACTGAAAAACCAATAAATTTTGATGAGATACGTTTAGATCCTATTTCGCATATACATCGGGAAAATAACCCGCAATTTATTGCTTCTTTAGCGCGCGGTTTAGAACTTTTAAGATGCTTTTCTGCAAATAATCAGGTACTTGGTAACCAAGAATTAGCAAAAATGACAGGTTTACCTAAACCGACCATTGCACGTATTACTAATACCCTTGTGTCATTAGGTTATTTAAAACAATTGCCTAACTCGACCAAATACACACTAGATATTGGCGTTTTATCTTTAGGATATGCAGCATTATCTAACATCTCGATTCGTAATATTGCTCATCAATATATGGAAGAGATGAGCCAGTATGTTCAAGCGCCTGTAGCAATGGCAACGCGTGATCGCTTAAATATGGTGTATATCGATGTTGTGCAAATTGAAACAGCCTTAAATATGCGCCGTCCAATTGGTTCGACTTTACCACTGCATAGCAGTTCTATGGGACGAGCATGTTTAGCTGCGACTCCTGAACGTGAGCGCAACTTTCTACTTGATGCATTGAAACAAAAAAATCCAGAAAACTGGCCAGCCATAAAACGCTCATTAGAACGAGCTTTCCGTGATTATCAAGATTATGGATATTGTTTGTCGTTAGGTGAGTGGCATAAAGAAGTGAACTCGGTGGCCGTACCTTTGGTTAGCTCTAAACATGGACTTTATGTTTTTAACTGTGGTGCGCCAAGTTTTCATTTAAATCCCGAAAAACTTGAAGGTGAAATTGGACCACGTTTAATCCACATGGTGCACAATATTCAAGATGCCTTGAATGAAACGCACTAATAACCGTACTCAAAACAGTCATGGTTGTGTTGATTAAGGTACCACTTTCATTATGACTAAGGCATGATGAAAAACGCACTCTATACCCCAACCATTATTTTAATGGCAATTGCCGCAGGCATTTGTACAGGTGGAAATTATTTTAGTCAGCCACTTATTCATTCAATTAGTGTAAGCCTAGATTTAACTGAAACAACTACAGCGTGGGTGCCAACTCTAGCCCAAATCACCTACGCATGTGGTTTACTCTTTTTAATGCCGTTGGGTGACATATTAGAAAAGCGCAAGCTGCTATTTATCTTTATGTTATTGGCTTCAAGTGGATTAATTATTAGCGGTTTTTCGCACAATATTTATCTTTTGCTGCTTGGCACTATCATTACTGGTCTATTTTCTAGTGCAGCCCAACTGTTGTTACCACTTGCTGCAAGTCTGGTTCCAATTCAACAAAGCGGCCGTGTCGTTGGCTTTCTCCTGAGTGGTCTGATGATGGGGGTTTTACTCGCCCGCTCTCTTTCAGGGCTGATGTCTACGCTTTTTGCATGGAATATTATTTATCTGGTCAGTGGTTTTCTGTTACTTATCATTGCCTTTATTTTGCATCGTAATATCGGGTTATTTCCACCGACTAAATCTGAAAACTATGCGAAAACTATTCGTTCTTTACCACAGATTTTTATTCAAAATCGTCGGTTAAGAACCAGAACTTACATTGGTGGTTTTACATTTGCTTGTGTAAGTTTAACCTTTACCACCATGTCGTTGCTTCTGGCTCCAGCGCCCTATTTTTTTAGTGACTTTACCATTGGCCTTTTCAGTTTTGTTGGGGTATTAGGGACGTTCGTTGCCAATTTCTCAGGTAAATTTATTGACCAAGGCTATATCCATAAAATTTCAATTTATTGCGGCATTGGGCTTATTATAAGTTGGATTCTTTTTTCACTTTTACCCTACCATTTTGCTTTTTATATTATTGCCTTACTTATTCTCTACGCTTCTCTTTCTGCTGTGCATGTCACCAACCAAAGTATTGTATTTAAACTTAATCAAGAATTACGCTCACGGTTTAATGCGATTTATATGACGGGTTATTTTGCTGGGGGCGCTTTAGGCACAACAGCGGGAAGCTATGCTTGGAAACATTACGGTTGGACAGGTGTCTGTATTTTAGGCTTAATTTTTGCCGTTGTATGTCTTTATTATTGTGTGCGTGATGCAAAAAATCAGCACAATTAAAACTTGTGCTGATCTTATATAAAATAGGCTAATAATGAGTTATAGAAGCGAGGATAAATCCTATAAAAGTCCTAATAACCGTCCGCGAATAATATCTTCTGCCTCTTTGACAATTCGGTTAACCAGTTCATCGCATGTCGGAATATCATGAATCAAGCTAGCCACCAACCCACATGACCATGCGCCAGCATTAACATCGCCATCAATCATGACTTTTGGATAGACGCCAGCCACTTCTTCAAAAATATCTTCAAACTTAATATTATCGCCGAGTGCCTTTTCTTTTGCCACAATTTTTTCTACAGCAGCATTATTCATAACGCGTTCTGTATTTCGCAAAGCACGCATAATTAAACGCGTATCTCTTTCGGTTGCATTCAAAATCGCCTGTTTCACATTTGCATGTACAGGAGCTTCCTGAGTTGCAATAAAGCGCGTTCCCATGTTAATTCCATCGGCTCCCATCGCTAAAGCCGCAGCAAGTGAACGCCCATCTGCCATACCACCTGAAGCAACAAACGGGATTTCTAATGCATCGGCTGCTAAAGGCAATAAAATCATATTTGGCACATCATCCTCACCAGGATGCCCACCACACTCGAAACCATCTACAGAAACTGCATCGCACCCAATTTGCTGTGCTTTTAAGCTATGTCGAACCGAAGTACATTTGTGAATTACTTTAATGCCAGCAGCCTTTAAATACGGCATGACTTGTTCAGGATTACGCCCCGCTGTTTCTACAACCTTTACCCCGCCTTTAATGATTGCTTCTACAAAACCTGGATAATCAGGGGTATTTACCGTAGGTAAAAAGGTTAAATTTACACCAAAAGGCTTGTCGGTCATTTCTCGGCAACGTGCAATTTCTTTTGCCAGATTTTCAGGTGTACGCTGAGTTAAGCCAGTAATAATGCCTAACCCACCCGCGTTAGAAACCGCAGCAGCCAGCTCTGCAAAACCAACATAATGCATACCACCTTGAACAATTGGGTGCTCGATTTCAAATAATTCTGTAATTTTGGTCTTCATATTCTTTCCACTCATTGTTTTATAGCTAGCTTCTCATTTCCTTAGCAGAGCTAGATGCTTATTTACGCATAAATCCTACCATCATTTAAAGTGATTTAAAGTAAAAATTCCACAATACAAAATTTTATACCACAATATAAAACATAATAATTGATAACGGAATTATTTTCCGATAGCATCATTTTAATCAGTTTAAATTTTAAACGGAAAGCTATTTAAAGGAATGTATAATGCAGCAGGATAATAAAACTCAAAACGAGCTTAAAACAGGCACAATTCAACAGCGTTTTGATAAAAATATACTAACGCTCACCATAAGCAATCCCACCAAAAAGAATGCAATTAACTATGAAATGTATACGTCCCTAAGTCGAGCATTAGATCAAGCTGCAACTAATCAAGATGTTCATGTCGTTGTACTTACTGGTGAAGGTTCTTCGTTTACCAGTGGTAATGATGTCAATGCATTTGAAAAACGCGACGCATCAAGTTCAGAACCACCCGCTTCGATTGTTTTCTTAAAAAGCTTGGCAACTTTTCCAAAACCGATTATTGCTAAAGTAAATGGTGTAGCAATTGGTATTGGCAGTACTATGCTTCTACATTGTGACCTTGTGTATGCAAGCCAAGGCTCTATTTTTCAGTTTCCCTTTGTGAATTTGGGGCTTGTACCTGAAGCGGGTTCAAGTTACATCTTGCCAAGATTATTGGGCTTTGCTCGAGCTTCTGAAATTATTTTACTGGGGGAAAAATTTTCGGCAGATCAAGCAAAAAATTATGGTCTGGTAAATGAAATATTTGAAGCTGCTGAGCTGGATCAAGTAGTTGAAGATGTGGCAATTAAACTTGCTCACAAACCAAGTCAAGCCTTACAACTGAGCAAAAAGTTGCTAAGAGATATGCCAATCGATGATCTACTCAATCGTATTGATCATGAGTCGACTATTTTCTCACACTGTTTACAGGGTTCCGAGTTTAAAGAAGCATTAAGGGCTTTCAAAGAAAAACGGAAACCAAACTTTCACAACCAAACAGTCTAGATACACCTACTAAAAAGCCAGCATTGAAAATCAAAGCTGGCTTTTATAAGTAAATCAGATTGGTTTAGCTAATCTCAGTACGAATATTATTCACCATGTGTAAAAGACGCGGTGCAATATCTTCTTCGAGTTTTTCACGGTTCATAATAAAACTTGGGCCGCCACAGTTAAACACCAATAAACCATGTTGTTCATGAATGAGTGGAACCGCAACCGAATTGACATCTTTATGCCATTCGCCAATTGAAAAACAATAACCAAAATCTTGGTAGTCTTTAAACGCTTTGTCTAGATCACGGTTAATTTTGATCCAGTCTTCTTTGTGCTTACTACGGATGGCATCAAGTAAAAATTCTCTTTCATCTTCAGGCATTGCAGCTAAACAAGCACGTCCCATCGAACTTAGATGAATCGGTAAATAGGTTCCAACTTGACGACGCATGGTCATATTGCCTTTGCCTTGCACCACATCAAGATAAATCATATTTAGTCGATCACGTGTTGCCATGGCTACAGCAGCGCCAGCATAGTCTGCCAAATTTTTCATATATGGATGAGCAATAGAGCGAATCGATACGTTAGAGAGCATGGAATAACCAAATGCAAGAACACCCACTGAAAGCTGGAATTTGCTTGAGTTAGGTACTTGTTTGATATATCCCAAACGCGACAAGGTATGTGTAAGGCGAGTAATGGTTGGTTTTGGCAAACCGGTCATTTGAGCAAGTTCTTGGTTACCCAAATGTTGATGCTTAGGCGTAAAACAACGTAATAGCTCTAAACCACGTGCTAATGCAGTAATAAATTGGCGATCATTTTCATCCTGCATGTCTTCAATCGGATGTAATAATTCATGCCTTAACGGCGCTAATAATTTTTCTGTAGGTTCTGCATCAACTGCATCGTTCATTGTCATACCAATCCATATTTTGTTTCGCACTGCGAAAATTATAATCTATTTTTTCTATAAATAGCAAAAGAGCAAACATCCGAGTCTGCATCTAAAAGATAACTTCATTTAACTCATTAAAGCGAAAGATTAAATATTTTATTTTCTGATTTTAAATATAATTTTAACCTTCCGCTTTTAAGCCACTTATCCAATTACACCCTTTTCTTTGAGCTCGGCTAACTTGTCTGAAGAAACCACTCGACCTAAAACCGCCTGCGTATGTTCACCCAACAACGGAGGAGCTGTTTTGTATTCAACTGGCGTTCTCGAAAGTTTGATTGGCGAGCCAATTACCTTCAACTTTTCACGTTGAGGATGGTTCATCTCGACTAACATTTCTCGGGCGATCACTTGAGGCTCTTGAAAAGCTTGTTCCAAGTTATTAATCACACCAACGGGAACTTTAGCCGCATAGATAGCATCTACCCATTCATCTGCGGTTTTAGTTAAAAAGTGATTTGATAAAATTCCGATAATTTCATCACGATGCTTGATTCGGTCCGCATTTCGGGCAAAACGCGCATCATTTGGTAAATCGGGTAAACCAATACTTCGACAGAGTTGAATAAACTGAGTGTCATTTCCACATGCAATAATAAAATCACGATCAGAAGCTTTAAATACCTGATAAGGCACAATATTGGCATGTGCATTGCCATAACGCTTAGGGATATTACCCGATGAAAGATAATTCATTCCCTGATTTGCCATTGTGGCAATTTGAACGTCAAGCAAAGCCATATCAATGTATTGGCCTAAACCTGTGACATGGCGGTTGAGTAAAGCAGCCTGTATGGCAATCGTAGAATAGAGTCCCGTGGCTAAATCGGAAAATGCGACCCCTACTTTTTGTGGACCGCCGCCCGGCAAATCATCGCGCTCACCTGTGACCGACATGAGTCCGCCCATGCCCTGAATAATAAAGTCGTAACCGGGTTCCTCTGCTCTTGGGCCAGTTTGACCAAAGCCTGTAATTGAGCAATACACCAGTTTAGGGTTAATCGCAGATAAAGACTCATAGTGCAAACCGTACTTTTTCAAAGAACCCGCTTTGTAGTTTTCAATCACGACATCGGTGTCTTGAATGAGGGCTTTAATCAATTCTTGGCCATCAGGACTGGCAATATCGATGGCAACCGATAGTTTATTGCGGTTGGTAGACTGATAATAAGCAGCTTCTTGAGTGTCTTGGCCTGAGTCATCTTTCATCCAAGGCGGCCCCCAAGAACGGGTATCGTCACCGACTTTTGGTCGTTCAATCTTGATTACTTCTGCGCCTAAATCGGCAAGAATCTGCCCACACCAAGGCCCAGCCAATACCCGACTTAAGTCAAGTACCCGAATTCCATTTAAAGCACCCATCTTCATCCCACTATATTTTGTGACTTATTTCCTATAGGAAAACTTATCCATTTAAAATTTCGCATAGCGATATATATTTTTAATATACACAGCTCTTTTTAAAAATCAAACTTTAATTTTCCACTAAAAATAATGATTTTTTATAAGAAAATATAGCTCAAATAAATCAATAAATTAGCCAAATATAAATCAATAACAAAGTATCGCATTGCGAAATTAATTTTCAAAATATATTGTTTTGCGTTCATCGTTTGATTACTATCGCTTCAAATATTGGTGATTTTACGAACATCACATTGATGTTTTCTGCATGTAGTAAAAGGACGAGACTATGATTCGAGATCAGGAAACCTTAAATCAACTTGTTGATATGATTCGACAATTTGTTGAAGGTGTATTAATTCCTCATGAGAATGAAGTCGCTGAAACGGATGAAATTCCTCAAGATATTGTTGAGCAAATGAAAGCTCTCGGTTTATTTGGTTTAACCATTCCAGAAGAATACGAAGGTCTTGGCCTGACGATGGAAGAAGAAGTCTATGTGGCTTTTGAATTGGGTCGTACTTCTCCTGCTTTTCGTTCTCTCATTGGGACCAATAATGGCATTGGCTCAAGTGGCCTGATTATTGATGGGACCGAAGCACAAAAATCATTTTTCTTACCGCGTTTAGCTCGTGGTGAAGTGATCAGTTCTTTTTGCTTAACCGAACCAGACGCAGGTTCTGATGCTGCCTCTTTAAAAACCAGCGCTATAAAAGAGGGTGACTTTTATATTTTAAATGGTACCAAACGCTTTATTACCAATGCTCCACACGCTGGCGTATTCACAGTCATGGCACGTACAAACTCTGATATTAAAGGCGCTGGTGGTATTTCTGCGTTTATTGTCGACAGCCAAACTCAGGGTATTTCTCTTGGCAAACGCGATAAAAAAATGGGGCAAAAAGGCGCACATACCTGTGACGTCATTTTTGAAAATTGTCGTATTCCTGCCTCCGCACTCATTGGTGGTGTTGAAGGTGTTGGTTTTAAAACGGCCATGAAAGTACTCGATAAAGGCCGTTTGCATATTGCGGCTTTGAGTGTCGGTGCAGCAACACGAATGCTAGACGATTCTTTAAATTACGCCATCGAACGCAAGCAATTTGGACAACCGATTGCCGAATTTCAACTCATTCAAGCCATGCTTGCGGACTCAAAAGCTGAAATTTATGCCGCTAAATGTATGGTCTTAGACGCTGCACGCCTACGCGATGCAGGACAAAACGTTAGCACCGAAGCTTCTTGCGCAAAAATGTTTGCAACCGAAATGTGTGGCCGCGTTGCTGATCGCTGCGTACAAATTCACGGCGGTGCGGGCTATATCAGTGAATATGCCATTGAACGTTTTTATCGAGATGTTCGTCTGTTCCGTCTTTATGAAGGGACCACTCAAATTCAACAAGTGATTATTGCCCGAAACATGATTCGCGCTGCGTCTTAATCAAATTTTAAGCGCTTCAAAACGACTTGAAGTGCTTTTTATCAAATGTAGGTAATGGATTATGGCTACAAATTACAAAGAAGGTCTTTCTCGTATACAGCCTCATACGTGGAAAATAGCATTTACTTTTGCATTTTTAGCACTATTGGTAGATGGTGCAGATTTGATGCTGCTGTCTTATAGCTTAAATAGTATTAAGGCAGATTTTGGATTAAGTTCAGTACAAGCAGGTATGCTTGGCAGTTTCACATTGGCAGGTATGGCTGTTGGTGGAATTTTTGGGGGATGGGCGTGCGATAAATTTGGTCGCGTGCGCATTGTTGTTATTTCTATTTTAACTTTCTCGCTCCTCACCTGTGGCTTAGGTTTTACTCAGAGCTTTCTTCAGTTTGGTATTTTAAGATTTTTTGCATCACTGGGTTTGGGTTCACTTTATATCGCCTGTAATACCCTCATGGCCGAATATGTCCCAACCCGTTATCGCACCACAGTACTAGGCACATTACAGGCTGGCTGGACCGTCGGCTATATTGTTGCGACTTTGCTTGCAGGCTGGATTATTCCTGATCATGGCTGGCGCATGCTGTTTTATGTTGCGATTATTCCTGTTGTTATTGCTGTCCTCATGCATGTGCTTGTACCCGAACCAGAAGCATGGCAAAAATCTCGACTACAACAACCTGTTGTAGCTCAGAATGCTCAAAAAACTTCAGCATTTAAGCTTATTTTCCAAGATAAACGAAACCGCAATATGTTTATCTTATGGGCATTAACAGCGGGCTTTTTACAGTTTGGCTACTATGGCGTAAATAACTGGATGCCGTCATATCTAGAAAGTGAACTGGGTATGAAATTTAAGGAAATGACCTCTTATATGGTAGGTACATATACCGCCATGATTTTAGGTAAAGTCCTTGCAGGCATGATGGCTGATAAATTAGGTCGTCGCTTTACCTATGCCTTTGGTGCAATCGGTACTGCTATTTTCTTACCGCTAATTGTCTTTTATAACTCACCAAGCAACATTTTATATTTACTGGTCACCTTTGGTTTCCTCTACGGCATCCCTTATGGCGTAAATGCAACCTACATGACCGAAAGCTTTGCAACAGCAATCCGCGGTACAGCTATTGGCGGTGCTTATAACGTCGGTCGTTTAGGCGCTGCATTAGCCCCTGCAACGATTGGTTTCTTAGCCTCTGGCGGCTCAATTGGTTTAGGTTTTGTCGTGATGGGCGCTGCCTACCTGATTTGTGGTGTGATACCAGCCCTATTCATTAAAGAAAAATTATACGACCCTCAAAAGTCGTAAAAGATCCATCACAAAAAATCCTATAGGTCCTATGACTATAAGATTGATGGTCTAACGATCTAAACATGTGTTTTAGATGATTAGCAAGAAATAAGGAATTTACTCTTCAAAGTTATTCCTTATTTCCACATATGTAGAGTTTATTACTCTTCATTTTAATTTTTTAGGTAAGCTTAGCTCCCAAGGGAGCTAAGCTTAAAAAGATATAGACCTAAACATTTGTTTAAGGTCGTTCACCCTGCTCCAAACGGCGTTCAATATCATCGAGTACATTTGGCAGGTCAGCGACACTATCAATCACATAGTGAGCGCCCGACGCATTCATTTTTTGGTATGCCTTATCTTTTAGAACAATCTGTTCATCGGTCGATAATGCACTCCACTCTTCATAGCTTAAACCGACTTCATTACCACTAACTGCAAGTCCTACTGTCCAGCACCCTGCGTTTAAACCTTCGTCAATTCCCACCACGGTATCATCTACTTTTACAACAGTTTTGATGTCAGATACGTCGAGTTGAATTAAGTTCTTCCAAAGCATTTCAGGATATGGACGGCCATATTTCACGTCGCTTGCAGTAACAATACAGTCTGGTCGATAGCCCTGATCGGCAGCATCTTTGACCAAGCGGCCAATCATCATGGATGCATAGCCCGTGTTACTTCCAATTTTTGCACCACGCTTTTTAATATTTTCAAACGTTTCTAATGCCCCCGGAATTAAAGCAGAACATTTCGGAATAGAATTTAATTGATATGGAATAAAGTCTTTATATAAACGGTCAATATCTGCTTCAGTTGCCGCCTGACCATAGACTTCCTGCCATGCCGCTGCGACACGCGGCATTTTTAAAACTGCTGCAATATGGTCACGTTTTTCTAAACCCATTGGTGCACGTGCTTCTTCAACCGTAATTTCAACTTTATTGTCTTTAAACAAAGCCATAAAAGCTAAAATTGGTGCGCGTGAGCCAAAATCTACTGTTGTGCCAGCCCAGTCAAAAACCACAGCCTGAATTTGTGTATTGTTGGTCGTCATGATGTATTCCCTTTAATTTAATAAAAATTATGCTGTTACAGCTTGGTTTAGGTGGTTTTCGCAGTAGCTGACAATCGCAGTAAGAAGCCCTTCAATGTCATGAATATAAACTTCGCCAATATTGCCAATACGGAAGCAGTTAAGGTCAGTGACTTTGCCCGGATAAATTACATAACCTGAATTTTTCAACGTTTCGTAGAATGACTGAAAGCTAAATGTCTCGGCTGTTGGGTAAAGGAATGTGGTAATGATGGGCGATTGTGTGCACTCTTTACCGAGCACCAATTCAAAGCCCAGTTGTTGCATACCTTTAGATAAGGTTTGTTGGTTTTGTAAATAACGTTGATAACGTGCAGCAACGCCGCCTTCTGCCTCAAGCTCAAGCAATGCCTGATAAAAAGCACGTACCACATGGGTTGGCGAGGTAAAGCGCCATTTACCATTATACTGCTCCATCGTATTCCACTGGTCATACAAATCGAGACTGACCGAACGAGCTAAACCTTTACATGCTTCTAGGCAATCACGCTTTGCCAAAATAAAGCCAAAGCCCGGAACACCTTGAATACATTTATTTGCACTTGAAATTAGAAAATCAATTTCAAGCTCAGCCATATCCATGGGCACACCACCGAATGAACTCATGGCATCTACAATCCAGATTTTTCCTGCAGCTTTAACTAAACGGCCTATCTCTTGAATCGGATTTAAAATACCTGTGGTGGTTTCACAGTGCACACAAGTAACATGGCTAATAGTTTTATCTTCTAAAACACGCTCAATTTCTTGTAAATCTGGTGCTTGGGTTTCTAAATAGTTCAGTTCTACAACTTCAATATTTAAGCAACGTGCCATTTGCACCATACGTGCACCGTATGCGCCGTTATTGATAATCAAGATCTTGCCATCACGCGGAATAGCTGACCCAAGCACAGACTCCACAGCAAAACTTCCACTGCCTTGCATTAACACAGCCGTATATTTTTCAGGTTGACTGGTTGCCAAGTTGACCAGTTGATTACGAATATCTTGTACCAGCGAGTTGTATTCTTGGTCCCAAGTACACCAGTCTTTTTGCATGGCACGGCGTACTGTTGCCGATGTTGATAAGGGTCCTGGAGTAAGAAGCAAATACTTGTTCTCTAAATCCATATCGAGTTGGGGTTGCATGTTCATAATGTTACTCATTTCTTTCGCGTTCATTTCAATATACATCAATCTGGTTTAAACCAGATGACAAACTAATAAATATTTTGTTCTAATATTTCTTTCATAAACCCAGCCCCTATGGTCATGCCTTTGCCAGCAATCGCACTCACCAGAAAGATATTTTTTTCGGCTTCAGTGAAACAGGCCAACTCATGTTCATGGGTCAGGTAATAACCAATCCAGCGTTTTTGAATTGGAGGTAAAGTCAGCCCTAGTTTTTCGTGGCAGTACGTTTGAATAAACTCATTAATCTCTTCACGTTGCTCGAACTGAGGCGCTTCATTAGTCGAATGATATTCATGACTATCGCCTACGATCAGTTCGCCAAATTCATTTTGTTTAATCAGAATATGAATACCGAATTCTTTAATGAAACCCTGTTGTGATGCTTTAACCAGCTCTGCATGACTTGGGCAAATTTCAAAAGCCGGATAACGTGAAATAGATAAGCCTGAATAAAGAGAAGCATTTAAGTTTTGGTGAAACCGTTGAGTCAGGGCCATTTGCAAACCACAACGTTTCAGATTCAAGCTTTGTAAGAGATCTGGATATAAAACATCGATGACTTCACCGTGACAGATCAAAACTTTATTTGCTTGATAAGTCATACCATTTGCCAAACGAACCTGACAAATTTCATGTTGATATTGGGTTTGAACGACACAGGCATTGGTATAAATCTCTACACCTTGACTCTGTGCATATGCCAATAGTCGTTGCCCAACCGCATGCGGTTCAACCGAATAATCTTCTTCAAAAACCAAGCCGCCTTGAAACTGCCGCGCGGGGTTTAAATAAGAAAATTGGGTGACCAGCTCCTCATGCTTTAGCAAATGAACTGGAATTTGATAGTTATTTGCACGCTCGGCAAACTCATTTAAAACCTGCCATTCAAGTGCAGTGTTTGCGAGATAAACACCTTGGCGTTGAGCAAATGAAATATCGGTTTCAGTTTGAATACGCTGATAAAAAGAACGCGTTTCAAGCGCGTACTTTCGCCACTTTTGCTCTGGATGGGTTAAGGTCGATGTTCCGACCATGCCGAAATTACGGCGAGTTGCGCCCACAGGCTTGGCATTTTTCTCAAAGATACAGACTTTCAAGCCTTGTTCTTGTGCCTGTATGGCAGCGGACAAACCTAAAATACCGGCTCCGACAACAATTAAATCAAACTGTACGTGATTCATAAGACTTCCAATTTGCGAAATTTAGGATGAATAAACCCTTGCCTTGTTGAACAAAGCATTTCGTTTCAGTCGGTTAAATAAAAATTGTGTTTAGTTAAAGCTTAGTGAGAGCTTTCACACCATTGCTGACTTCTTGCCATAATTTTTCGGGTAAATAACCAGTGAATGAGTTTTACAACACATGAGGTGGTTAAAATGAGAATGCTCATGGCAACAGCAGCAACCGTGTCTCCCGCATCATCCATATTTAAAACGGCTACCGCCGCTAAACTGGTGTCTGGTGAATAGAGGAAAATGGCAGCCGACACAGTGGTCATGGCATTGACAAAAACATAGACCGACACATCACATAGCGCTGGAAAACACATGGGCAAATATACTTTCCAAAAGGTTTTCCACTTCGATGTTCCTAGAGTTTCTGCTGCCTGATCGAGCTGTAGCGGAATCTGCTTAATGGCATTGGTTAAAGTGAGGTGTGGCACAGTGTAATAATGCACAATGGTTGAAATCACCAAAATAGTCATGGTTCCATACAACACATTTAACGGATTACTCTGCTGGTTAAAAAACAAAATATAAGCAATACCCAAGACCAGCCCCGGCACAGCGAGTGGCAGTAGAACCAAAGCTTGCACATAGTTTTTAATGAGTGGATGTGCCTTAAAACGTTCGGTTAATAGTGCCACCATAAAAATCAGTGCTGTTCCAAAAACTGTACTAAAGAGTGCCATGCGAACTGAGTTGAAGTAGGCTGCCCAACCACCACCATCGACATATTCAAAACTATAATGTGCTAAGGTCAAAGACAAATCATAAGGCCAAGACTGAATAAATGATGCGAGCACAGCCGTAAAGATAATCAGTAAAATCGTAGCTGAAACCAAGCTACAAAATATGCTCAGAACGACTTCAAGTTTTTTATTCGATGCTGAAACATAAGGTTTAGCCTGAAAGGCTTGAAACCGTGCATGCCGCTTGCCTTGTATACGGTCGAAAATGAACACAAAAATTGCTGGTAGCAATAACAAGATGGAAATTACCGCACCCATACTCATGTTTTGCTGACCAATAATCTGTTTATAGACATCAAGCGCCATCATGTTAAATGAACCGCCAATGACTTTTGGAATACCAAAATCAGTCAGTACATAAATAAAAGCCACCAGACTTGCACTAATAAGCCCATAGCGAATTGCAGGTAGCGTGACGTGGTAATGTGTCTTCCAGATATTTTTACCCAGTGACAAAGACGCCTCAATTAAACGCTGATCGACACTGCGAAAAGACACCATCATCAACATCAAAATTGCAGGAAATAGCCAAAAGCAGTAACTGATTAAAATACCGATTGGGCCATAAATTTGTATGTCGCCCAGTAAAGGTTTTAATACGCCTTGCTTACCAAACAAATAAACCAATGCCAAAGAAGGCAAAAGTGACGGCGCTAAAATGGGTAAAAAAGCCACCAGTTTAAAGAAGCCTTTGCCTTTTATATTCACATTGGTGAGGGCAAAAGCATAAATACTGGCAAGAAATACTGTAATGACAGTAGCAGCACAAGCAACCCAGACCGAGTTAAATATAGAACTGAGTAAAGCTGGGCTTGCAAAATAATTATAAAAATTTTCAAGACCAACAAAACTTTGATTTTCATCAAAAAATGCGGTTTCAAATAGCATCATTAAAGGAGCAATAATCGCTAAAGTCAAAGCGATTGCGACCATAGCCAAAGCAATATTTGATCTTAATGAATATTCAGTTTTTCGACGCGGCTGTGTTTTTAAAACCGCTGAAGCAGCTTCATTTAACATAGTGCGTACCCGTGTTCGTCAAAGACATGGATGAGCTGATTAGGCACTTTTATAAACATCAGTTCTTGCAAAGATTTGAACTTTGTATTTTCAATTTCAATTTGCAAAAGGTGTTTTGCCTGCTCAATTCCATCGATATGAATAGTGCAAAACAAACGACGTTTTGCGCCTAAAAATTCAGTGCTTATTACTTTAACTGGCAAATACAACGACTCTTTATCACTACCGAAATCATCAACCAACTCGACCGCTTCCGGTCTAAAACCAATGCTGTAGTTTTGCCCAGCTTTAAGTTTTTGCTGTTCCAAATTTAAAGGAATAAAACCTAAAACATTGAGCTGATTGGGTACTGCACAAATGGCTTTTAAAAAGTTCATTGTGCCAATAAACTTTGCAACGAATTGGGTTTGTGGCTTGTAGTAAATATTGTGCGGCGTATCGATTTGCTCAATCACGCCGTGATTCATCACCACAACACGGTCAGAAATGCTTAATGCTTCTTCTTGGTCGTGCGTCACCATAATAGTAGGCAAATTAAGCTGCGATTGAATTGAGCGAATCTTTTGTCTTAGGTTCAAACGTACCTGAGCATCAAGTGCTGAAAGCGGTTCATCTAGCAATAAAATATCCGGATTCGGTGCAATTGCCCGAGCGAGCGCAACACGTTGCTGCTGCCCACCCGATAATTGGTTTGGATATTTTTTTGCAATATCAGGTAACTCAATCAGTTGTAATAACTGTTGAACTCGTTGGCTACGCTGTGCCTTATCCCATTTCTTTTTATCTAAGCCAAAAGCAATATTTTCTTCAACGTTTAAGTTTGGAAATAACGCATAGTTTTGAAACACAATGCCACAGTGACGCTTTTCAGCACTCAACAACGTAATATCAGTGCCCTTTTTTATGACTTTTCCATAATCAGGTTTTTCTAGACCCGCAATTATGCGTAGCAATGTGGTTTTACCGCATCCAGAAGGTCCCAAAAAGCTCACGAACTCGCCAGCTTTAAGGTCTAAATTAATATGTGTTAGAGCCTGAAAGTGTTGGAACTTTTTTTGAATATCCACTACTTCTAAAACCGAAGGGCCATGTTCAGGATATTTATAGGTCGTTAAGGTCGACAATAAATGCCCTGCTAACTCGGCCTTTTGGTTTTGACCTAGCAGCGATGACTGCAATGACGAAGGAATTTGCATAATAAGACCCTTATCCAAAAGATCACTTTTCAAAACGCTTTGACCATTCAGCCAAAATACGTTCACGCTGCTCGGCCGCCCAATAAAAATCATTTTTTACGAGCATTTGAGGAAGATTTTTCGGGAAGTCCATAGTGGTATTTTCAATGCCTTTATAGGCCACCATTGAAAAGTTATGGGCATAGGCTTCGTTTGCCGCTTTGCTTACCGACCAATTTATAAATTTTTGTGCGCTACTTAATTTCTTGGTTCCTTTCACAATTGCTGAGGCTTCCATTTCCCAGCCTAAACCTTCAGTTGGATAAACTACTTCTAAAGGTGCACCCTCTGCTTTTAATTTAAATGCTGGATAACCGAAAGAAACTCCAATTGGGATTTCGCCCTGTGCAGCCATCTTGCAAGGTTTTGAACCCGAATGAGGATATTGTGAAATGTTTTTATCTAAAGCTTGCATATAGTCCCATGCCTGCTTTTCACCCCAAATTTGCATCCAAGCCGTGACATCTAAATAGCCTGTGCCACTCGAAGCCGGATTCGGCATCACAATCAGGTTTTTATAAATGGGGTTGGTTAAATCTTTCCAAGTTTTTGGAATCGGTAGCTTACGTTTTTCTAATTCGACTTTATTGACACAAATTGCAGATTCCCATGCATCCATACCCGTCCAAGTCGGTACAGGTTTTTGGCTCACAAATTCCGGTTTTAAATTTTGCACACCTTCAGGTTTAAAAGGCTCGAGCATGTCTTTCTTTTCCATGACCAGTAAGCTGGTTAAAGCCACACCAAAAACCACATCCGCTTGAGGATTCTTCTGCTCTGCCAAAAGTTTAGCGGTAATCACACCTGTTGAATCTCGTACCCATTTTACTTTTAGCTCTGGATAGGCTTGATATAATTCTTCTTGGTACTGTTTAAGCTGGTCGGCTTCCACTGCCGTATAGACTGTAATTTCTTCTGATTGTTTTGATGTTGCTGATGAACATCCCATTTGAATAGCAACTACTACACCTAAAACTGATGCAGCACCGAGTTTAATTGTCTGTTGAACATACTGTTTCATCTGCAAACCATCGAATGCAATTATTTGATGATGGTATTTCAACAGCTTTATATGACAGTTTAATTAATCTGGTTTAAACCAGATTTTATTTTTATGCTCGCGCTTCGAAATGTAAATCTAAAACATCGTGTAACCAATATTCTTGGTCAACATCAGTAATTTCGCCTTCTTTATTTCTGTTGCTACGGCAAATATATAAACCCAGTGCGCCCACATTCACATGCAGTGCTTTGGCCTGCTGTTCCGATAAAGCTGTTGGATAGAGGTTAATATCGGCTCTGGTGATATGGCAGTTATATTGATTTGCCATCAGCAAAGTAATGGATTGCTTGAGATCATGAGATAAAAACTCGGGAAAAAGCTCGGCATTCACACGTAAATGCTCAACCAAAACAGGGCGACCATTAATACAACGACGTCGCCAAACTGAATAAATTGGATGCCCTTTTTCAACTTTTAAATGCTTGGCATCCCAAGAAGTAGCCTGTGTTATTTCACTCGAAATCACTTCTGTAGAAGGTTCATAGCCTTGTTCAATCACAAACTGATTAAAGTTTTTTGTAGATTGCGGATGATAAATAATACGAGGAGAGCGAACATACCAACCACGGCGGTCTAAACGATAAATCAGACCATCAGTTTCCAAAGCCAATAAAGCTTCACGTGCAGCCACTCGAGTGGTTTGGAATTGTTCAGAAAGCACTCTTTCCGATGGGAGTTTTGCGTGGGCTTCTAATACGCCAGATTCAATATCATGGGCAATTGCATCGCGGATAGGAATATATTTAGGTATGCGAGCTTGGTCCTGTTCCATACAAACTTAGAATTTATAAATAAAGAAATTAATAGCAATATACTGAAAAAATGTGACAAAAGCTTTTATTAATGCTGATCTTTTAAGCAAAATGCGTCCTATTCCCCGATTTTATCCCAATTCATTTTTTCATAAAAATGGTGGGTGTACGCCTATGATGGCTTCGCAAAACTTTCCTGAGCTCATTTGTTCATCAAGAAAAAACGGCATGGCCTAGCCATTACAGGATATTTAATTAGACACTTTTTAAGATAAAAATTCATATTTCTATACGGACTCTTACACAGGAACTGATGGTTTGCACTAAAAATCAAGATCAGCCCTCCTATATTACACCCTTATAGAATTAGAATAATATAAACAAGAAAAAGCCAAACTATTCCGAGTAATTAAAAAAACATACTCATCATCTTATATTTATAAAGTCTTAATATAAAATTATTTATTTAATAAAAACTAAAATATTAAGAAAATTCCTTAACTTCAAAACAAACATAAAATTTTTAATTGAACCAAAATCTCAAACAATAAATCGAATTAAAAAAATAATATATGACATACCAGCCTATTTATTGCACAAAACCAAGACCACACACCCAAGGTTAAATATTACCCAATTATTCACTCAACCTAATTAATATTCTATTTATAAAATTTAAATTAACTTATGAAAAACTATTAAACATGACATTAGATGCTTAAAAATTGACACGGCATAATCCATAATTTCTAAATATCCTTAATAAATAATAAATAAGTTTTTGAAAATATATTTATTTTAATTTTTTGTATTCTATTAAATAAAATTATGGATATTTATTCATCCATTTTTTTATATTTTACCAACTGATAAAAAATACAATCAAATATATTTAAAAAATAAAAAAATCTTTTGCAATAATAAAGTTAATTATTTACCAAATGTTATATTTTAAAAAATTTTATTAAAAATAGCCCTAATAAATAGATTAAAAAAATAACATTCAAAAAATATAATAATTTTTCTTCTTGTTTTTTTATGAATGTATATTTAGATTTAATTAAGATTAATTGAAATCAGATTTTTATTTTTTCAATTTATTTTAAGCAAAATTAAACTTTACTTAATAGCGACTATAATATTTTAAGGAGAAAGTATTATTGCGACAAAATCATGTGAAATTTTAAATCAATTATATTTCAGTACTTAACCATAAAAATCCACCCAGCATTAAATTATATTCAGCCAGGAAAGATTAAAAAACTCATGAAACTTAAAACAAAATTTTCTCATCTCGCTTATAGCTGTGCATTAATATTATTCGGTTCGGTGCAATTTGCTCATGCAGCTCCCTTACTTACTCCCCATGTTACAAATGAAGTAAGTCCTGCTCCTACAGCCAATGCATGGATAGAAATTGATACTCAAGCTTTTGAAGATAATATTAAAAGGACAAATCAGTTACTTAATGGCAAAACACAACTTTGTATAGTCATGAAAGCTAACGCATACGGCCATAGTATTGACCTACTTATGCCAAGTGTTATGAAGTTAAATGTATCTTGTATTGGCATTACCAGTAATGCTGAAGCGGCTATGGTGCGTAAGCATGGCTATAAAGGCAAAATTACACGTTTACGTACAGCCACAGATAGTGAAATTATTAACGCACAGGCTTTAAATATTGAAGAGCTTTTAGGTAATTATGACCAAGCTGCTCGTATGTCTAAATGGGCAGAAGCGAACAATACAACTGTTCATTACAGCTTGGCTTTAAATTCGGGTGGTATGGATCGTAATGGTCTTGAAATGTCTACGGCTCTAGGCAAAGAACAAGCTGTGGCGATCACCAAACTCCCTCATCTTAAAATTGACGGCATTATGACCCACTATGCCGTAGAAGATGAAAAATTTGTTCGTGAGCGTCTGGCGCAATTTAATGAACAAACCGCATGGTTGATTAAAAAAGCCAAACTTAATCGTAAAGAATTAACATTACATACAGCTAATTCATTTGCTACCGTAAACGTTCCTGAATCACATTTAGATATGGTTCGTGCAGGCGCAATTATATATGGGGATTTTCCTAATCACCCTGAATTTAAAGGTATGATGGCATTTAAAACACAAATTGCCGCAGTGAATAATTACCTTAAAGATTCAACTGTAGGTTATGACCAAACTTATACTTTAAAACGTGACTCTAGACTCGCAAACCTCCCTGTAGGTTATTCGGATGGTTACCGTCGTAGTTTTAGTAATAAGGCTTTTGTATTAATAAATGGACAAAAAGCACCAGTGGTAGGTCGAGTATCAATGAATACTGTGATGGTTGATGTAACCGATATTCCAGAGGCCAAAGCAGGTGATGAAGTTGTATTATTTGGTCGTCAAGGCGATGCAGAAGTTAAAACGAGTGATTTAACCAGTCTTACAGGCCATATTTTGACAGAAGCCTATATCCCGTGGAGTAACTCTAATCCACAAGTGATTAAGCCCCTTCAATCTCAACAACAAGTGATATTAACCAATAATAAAGTTACGGCAACCGCTGAATAAACTTTAGGTGAATTGATAGGTAGCCCCTGTATTTTGAATAGTATTGGGGCTACTTTATAGCCGAATCACATCTTTTAACCGATCTCATTCCATCCAGTTTTTATATAAAAAAAGGACATTTGCATGCCCTTTTTATTTTTTACTTAGTCTTTAGCTTGCGTGCTTAAAACTATCAATTTGCTTAATCTCATAAGGCAAACCGACATAGTTTTCGGCCAATGTGGTTTTACCTGCAATCGAGCCAAGCACATAACTTAACTCGGCTTGTTTAATCTTGTGATCAAACTCACTTTCAGTTTCAAAACGATGCAATAAATGAGTCATCCACCAAGAAAAGCGCTCAGCTTTCCATACACGTTGTAGGCATTTTTCTGAGTATTCATTTATACCTTGCTCGGAACCTTCGACATAATATTCAACAAGCGCACTTGATAAATAAGCAATATCGGAAGCCGCCAGATTGAGGCCTTTTGCTCCAGTCGGTGGAACAATATGCGCAGCATCGCCAGCTAAAAATAGTTTTCCAAAACGCATTGGCTCTGTCACAAAGCTGCGTAACGGCGCGATACTTTTTTCAATAGAAGGTCCTGTCACTAGCTTTTCACGGCTTTCAGGGTCTAGGCGATTTTTTAACTCATCCCAGAACTTTTCATCTGACCAATCTTCGACGTGATCTGTTAAAGGGACTTGTAAATAATAACGGCTACGTGTTTCTGAACGCATACTACATAAAGCAAATCCACGCTCTGACTGTACATAAATGAGTTCATCGGCTACAGGTGGCACATCGGCCAACACCCCTAACCAGCCAAACGGATAAACTTTTTCAAAGGTTTTAATTTTATCGTCTGGCACGCTGGCACGGCAGACACCATGGTAGCCATCACAACCAGCAATAAAGTCACACTGAATTTGAAAGGCTTTACCTTGGTACTCAAACTCAACTTTTGGTGCAGTGTAAAAATCTTTTACTTGTACATTTTGAGCTTCATAAAATGAAGTGAGCTGCTCTGCTTCACGCGCAGTCATTAAATCTTTGGTGACTTCGGTCTGACCATATACGGTCACTTGTTTGCCACCCGTGAGTGCAGCTAAATCAACTCGATGCAATTCACCATTGGTTAAGATTTCAATGCCTGAATGCGGTAATCCTTTGTCTTTTAAGTTTTGGTCAACACCTGCTTGTTTCAGTAAGTCGACCGAAACTTGCTCTAAAATTCCTGCACGAATCCGTGAAGCCACATATTCAGCACTACGCTGCTCAACAATAATATGGTCGATGCCAGCTTTATATAGAAGTTGCCCAAGCAATAACCCTGCTGGTCCAGATCCAATAATTGCAACCTGTGTCTTTAAAATTTCCATAACTTCATCCTTGTTTCATCCTGACTTTTAAATTACTGGCTTTAAGTTTTGTGCACTATGTATCCAAGACGAAAATAACCGTTTATCATTTAGTTTGTCCGAATAGCGGACAGAAACAACCAAAATAACAGGAATGAAAGGATGCCTTCTCTCGATGCTTTTTTAGAGCACCCAAACTCGCATGAGAAAATTCGTCAAGAAGACTACATTGCAGGCTTAGCAAAAGGCTTGGCTTTACTGGAAGCTTTTGGAACAGATCGCCAGCGGCTTAATGTCACTCAAGTGGCTGAACGAACCGGTATTAGCCGAACAGCAGCAAGGCGTTATCTTAAAACTTTAAAATACTTAGGCTATTTAGAAACCGATGAACATTACTTTTGGCTCACTCATCGCGTGCTGCGCTTTTCGAGTTCTTATCTAAGCTCTGCCCACCTGCCTAAAGTTGCTCAATCATTTTTAAACCTTTTGTGTGCGCAGACATCTCTGACTTTTTCAATTGTGGTGTTAGACGATAACGAAGTGGTGCCGATTGCCCGTAGTTATTTACCGCAGCAAGATAATTTACGTGTTAGCCCGTATGGGATGCACTTAGGAAACCGACTCCCTGCCCATGCCACTTCCACGGGTAAAGTATTGCTGGCAGCACTCCCTGAAGAAGCTCAGCACACATGGGTAAAAAATTATGGTTTAAAGCGCTTAACGCCATTTACCATAGTAGATGAGTCAAAGTTTTTTGAAGTGCTTAAGGGTATTTCGTTATCGGATTATTGTCTTTCCAAAGAAGAACATGAGCTTGGCGTGATTGCGATTGCGGTGCCCGTATTTAACGCCCAAGGTCAAGCCATAGCAGCGCTTAACTGCATGTCTCAAACCAACCGTGTACAAGAAGATTATTTGGTTCAGCAAATTTTGCCATTGCTGCGCAACACAGCAAATGAACTTAGAAATGTAATTTAAATAGACTTAGAAACTCTTGTCATCAGTTAGAGGTACAAGAGTTTCAACTCATAATTTTAAACAGCGAATTCTTTAACTTGCTGGCTTGCCAAATCTAAAGCGTTGCTGCGATAAGCCTGCATGTCTAAGCCTTCTGCATAGATAAATTCAACGTCATGAATGCCCATTAGCCCTAACACCGCTTTGAGATAAGGCGTGACTGCCTCAGTTTCTTGGCCGACATGAATACCACCCCGACTACTTACTACCACCGCTTTTACCCCTTTCACCAAACCTTGAGGATAAGTTTCGGTGTAGCGGAATGTTTGTCTTGCCCGTGCCACCAAGTCAAACCAGTTTTTAAGTTGAGTCGGCACATTTAAGTTGTACATGGGTGCGCCTATCACCAATAAATCGGCACTTTTTAATTCAGCAATTAATTCATCAGACAAAGCAACGATTCGTTGAATGTCTTGATTTACATTTTCAGCCCCACGAAGCGCCTGAAAAATTTCCAAATCTAATACAGGCAGGTTCATTTCAGCTAAATTGCGTATGGTAATGTCATCTTGCAAACCTTGGCCTTTACGGTGTTCAAGCATTACATCGATTAGGCGATTGGTTTGAGAACCCTCACCCATAATGCTGGATTTTAATACCAATATTTTAGCCATGACCATCTCCACGTTTTTGATGAAGCCATATTAACCCCACAATAAATTCAACAGTGGTGATATTATTTCTTATCATTGGTTCCTTTTAGGCAACAATCATGCAACATGAGTTGAGTGCAATTTCTATATTTGTGACGGTGGTTGAAGCTGGAAGTTTTGTAAAAGCTGCCGAGCAATTACATTTAACTCGCTCAGCCATAAGTAAAAATATTGCTCGGCTTGAAGAACAGCTTGGTGTAGCTCTATTTAAAAGAACAACACGTTCACTCAGCATGACTGACGAAGGAGCTTTGTTTTATGAACATAGCCGCCGAGCGTTAAGTGAAATACAAAATGCGGCAGCTTTATTAGACCAAAGGAAAATTAACGCAACAGGCCGATTAAGAATGTCTGTGCCTGTACTTTTTGGACAACTCTTTGCTACCCCGCTCATGGTTAAATTTGCTCAGCAGCATGCGGACTTACAGCTAGAAATTTCATTTAATGACCGAAATGTAGACTTGATCGAAGAAGGTTTTGATTTATGTATAAGAATCGGGGTATTGCCTGACACCACTCAGCTCGTTGCCAAACCGATTGGTGAGCATCGAATGCTACTTTGTGCCTCACCTGACTATTTAAATAAAGCAGGTCCCCTAGAACATATTGAGGACTTAGACCAGCACGCCACGATTGCCGATCCGCATTTTGGTCAAATGCAGAAATGGCGACTTCAAAAAGAAAATAGCGAGCCTTTCTTTATTAAGCCCAAAGCAAAACTTCTTTTAAATGACTTACAAGCTATTAAAAATGCAGCGCTTGCTGGAGCTGGTATCGCTTGGCTACCCGACTGGCTCATTCAAAATGAATTACAGGACGGTAAGCTGGTACAAGTGTTAGACGCCATGTCGAGCACTGCTTTTCCGATTCATTTAGTATGGCCTACACTGCCTTTTATGCCACTCAAAACCCGTCTTGCAATTGATTATTTGGCGCAGCATTTACCCCCTGAACTGAACAAATAAGCTTAAAAATAAAAAAAGCCTCGTCCACTTGAACAAGGCTTTTTTAATTATTCAAAGGCAACGTTTATTGCTCAGACTCAAACTCTTTAATTGCCTCTTTAGCAATTCGAAAGCTATCTACAGCAGCAGGCACGCCACAGTAAATTGCAACCTGCAAAAGCACTTCACGAATTTTCTCTTTAGGTACACCATTTCGAAGTGCACCTTTAACATGTAGTTTTAATTCATGCGGACGATTTAAAGCTGAGATCATTGCCAAATTAATTAAACTGCGCTCAGGCTTACTTAATTCTTCACGCCCCCAAACAGCTCCCCAGCAATATTCAGTGACTAATTCTTGAAGAGGAAGATTAAACTCATCAGCATTGTTGATTGAATTATTTACATATTCTTCACCAAGAACTTGTTTACGGATTGCTAAACCCTTTTCAAATTTTTCATTACTCATATATTCAATCCTCCAAACAAGGTGTATTTAATTTCCAGATAATCTTCAATACCGTATTTAGAACCTTCACGCCCCAAACCAGACTGTTTAATGCCACCAAAAGGCGCAACTTCATTTGAAATAAGGCCTTTATTAATTCCGACCATGCCATACTCAAGCTGTTCACTCATTCGCCAAGCACGGCCTAAATCTTTGGTATAACAATATGCGGCTAAACCAAATTCAGTTGCATTTGCCATTTCAACTGCTTGTTGCTCGGTTTCAAATTTAAATACAGCTGCTAGCGGACCAAACGTTTCTTGGGTTGCAACATCCATATCAGCGGTAACATCTGCAATTAGTGTCGGTTCAAAAAATAATTCACCCGCAGTATGCCTTTTACCACCAATCACAAGACGACCATTTTTATCTAATGCATCTTGAATATGAGCTTCAACTTTTTTCACCGCATTGGCATTAATTAATGGCCCAATGTCATGCCCAGCTTCTAATCCATTACCAATATTAAAGTTTTGGATTTTTTGGCTTATGGCAGCAATAAATTTTTCATAAATGCCCGCCTGCACTAAAAATCGATTGACGCAGACACAGGTTTGCCCTGCATTTCTAAATTTAGCAATGAGCGCTCCCTCAATTGCTGCATCTAAATCGGCATCATCAAATACAATAAACGGCGCATTGCCACCCAACTCTAAGGAAACTTTTTTTAAGGTTTTTGCTGAACGCTCAAGCAACATTTTGCCAACTGGTGTTGAACCGGTAAAAGTAAACTTGCGTACGACATCACTTTCAAAAATCGCATCACCAATATGAACTGCATCACCTGTAATCACACTAAAGATTTCAGCAGGCACGCCAGCTTGCACGGCTAAGTCCACTAAAGCCAAAGCAGTAAAAGGCGTTTCAGGCGCCGGTTTTACTATACAAGGACAACCCGCCGCCAAGGCTGGAGCAACCTTACGCGTAATCATGGCAGCGGGAAAATTCCACGGCGTAATAGCTGCAACGACGCCAATAGGCTGTTTATTTACGACAATACGAGCATCGGGATATGGACTCGGAATAATATCGCCATACACTCGTTTTGCTTCTTCAGCAAACCATTCAATAAAACTGGCAGCATATAAAATTTCACCCTTGGCTTCAGCTAAGGGCTTTCCTTGCTCACTCGTTAAAATAAAAGCTAATTCATCTGCATTTGAAATGATTAAATCGAACCATTTTTTTAAAATAATTGATCGATCTTTTGCTGTTTTATTTTTCCATAGCGGCCAAGCTTCTTTGGCAGCTTCAATGGCACGCTCGGCTTCAGCTTTGCCCATATTTGGGACAGTACCAATAATCTCTAATGTCGCCGGATTTAAAATTTCGGATGTTTGTTGATGGTCTGCATCGCACCACTTTCCAGCAACAAAGGCTTGCTGACGAAATAAAGCGAGTTCATTAAGCTGCATGATCATTATCCTATTGAGATCTTCTGCATTGATAGTGGAGCGATACATAAATTAAATAGCTCACCATCAACCTTGTATTATGGCATACCAAAAATTAATTTAAAAAAATTTTCGGTATGACCGAATGTTTAAATGTCTTTAGAAATAATAAAACAGCGTTAAGTTAAGCAACTTATTCCACTGGTTATCATCCCCTTGTGCCAATGAATCTTGAGTCCCACCAATGAATGGGTCATTTTTACTCATGATGTATTCAGCCACCAAAGATAGCTGTTTATGGTCAATAGACACACCAATAATATTACGAATCGAATCTTTCATATTGTCCTGATCTTTGTCGTACTGACTGTACATAAAGTACGGTGTAATGTTCCCGATCTGCTTAACATTTTTGAAAGAATAACCAACGTCTGCGGTATAGAATGTTCCTTTGTTCGCGACATAATATTCACTGTCGTAAGAGCCCATGATCGACTGATTAGGATTAAGCTGGTCCTGATTAGTTACATCATTTTTACCGCCAGTAAGGGTCACATTAAAATTGCCATAATTAGCTTTACCAAAAAGTGCCCATGCATGACGACGCCCATCACTCGAAGCAGCTTTATTTTCAATATCGGATGTCCAATAGGAACCACCGAGCTGTGTGGTTAAACCATTAACTCCAAGATTTATATCTTGAGTCACTCGGCCTACCCACATGTTCTTTTCTTGCAAATCGGTTTTGTTGGGATCATCTGAACTGACATAATTTGCAGTGTAGCGACCTGAATGTTGGGTAGAGCCTGTGTAGCTTCCACCATCTACCGCAAAATACCCCACATCAAACTTAGTTGCTGTCGGCAATTCAAAGTGATAATTCAAACCAAGATTGTGAACATCTTCCAAACCTGCGGTTGTGCTCATACTTCCATATAGGCTATTGCCCCAAAAACGTCCCGGTCCAAATGGAATCGGCTGAACACCTGCCACCACTTGATCTGTTTTATTTAATTTGTACCCTATATAACCATCAACTAACGTAGAAAAATCACATAGACGATCATATTGATAGCACCGATATTCCGCATGACCAAATAACGGTCCACGCTCGTAGTCCAGTTTTAACTGCGCAGCATCAAAACGAATTTTTTGATCAGAAGCAGTTTCGCCATAGTGTTTATCTTGATAGTTAGCGCGAACATAACCTGATACGGTGAGCTTGCCGTATTCACCATCGCTATTTCCAAAACTTACACCTGCATAACTTGGATAGATTACAGCCATCAATGCTGTGCTTAGAGCCGCTTGTAAGTAGCTTTTTTTCATTGTGGGATTCCTTTCACTACAATGCTTATTGAGGTAATTTTGCGTTTAATGCAGGCGCAGAACATTTAATCTTTCCTAGATTAAAGATGTAATACACCACCAGACTCACCACCAATCCAATCACCCATGAAATATCCGCATCGGGAATTACATCGGCCAATGCACCTGTGAAGAAGGCATTTTTTAAGAACGGAATTTGTACCGCGATCCCAATGAAATAAGCCGTAAGCGCTTTTGCATTAAATTTGCCGTAAATACCACCATCACGTGCAAAGATCGATTGAATGTCATAAGACTTTTTATTCACGACATAGAAATCTAATAAATTAATAGACACCCACGGCACCAAAATAAATAACAAGGCAAAAATCACATTCAAGAAGAAACTAATAAAGTTACTTGATGCCCAAAGCGCCGTTAAAGTCGCTAGAACTAATACAATGATTGATAACACGACTCGGATATTTCGGCTTGGCATCCACTGCCCTGCAAAAGTCTGAATAGAGGTAATACAAGAAAGAACCGCACCGTAGAGGTTCATGGCATTATGACCAATGATATTGCATAAGAACAAAATCATAAGAACATAACCGAATAGCCCAGTACCCGACTTTACCGCTTCCATGGCATCTGTGGTTGAGCCAATGCTGACCGCAATCGTACCAAATGCCATTGCAAAAATAGTTCCTAACGATGCGCCTAAATAGGTAAAGATAAATGGCTTATAAATACCAATCGACTTCGGTAAATATCGTGAATAGTCTGAGGTATAAGGCGAGAAACTAATTTGCCATACCGCACACAAACCAAACATGGCAAACCAGCCTTTCATATTGAAAGAGCCTTTGGCTAGTACATCTGCATTAATATGCGGCACCATAATCATGAGGCCAATGAGCAATGAACCACCCATAAACCAAGTTCCAATTTTATTAAACTTATGAATAAAGTGATAACCGATCACGCCTATTGTGGTTGCTGCAATTGCGCCAATGACAGTCGCGGTCGGCACTGGAATGGCAGGAACAACAGTATGCAGGGTTTTCCCTGACAAAATAATGTTAGAGATGAAAAAACCTAAATAAATGAGGGTCGTAAACAGTACAACCAGCAATGCTCCATAACGTCCGAACTGTGCGCGGCTCTGAATCATTTGAGGAATGCCGACCTGCGGACCTTGTGCAGAGGTTAAGGCTAGAATCGCTGCACCAAAAAAATGTCCGCAGCAGATCGCAAACAATGCACTTACAATATTGAGGTTAAAGGTTAAAATTGACATTGCACCCGTAATCACGGCAAGCGGTGCAATATTGGTACAAAACCATAATGTGAATAGATCGCGAACTTTTCCATTACGTTCAGAGGGAGCAACATAATCAATGGAATGACTTTCGATAGCGAAAGCATTATTGCTATTTTCGTTTTGGCTCATATCCTTAATCTCTCTTTGAGGAATTCATTTCCTCAACATCAAAAAATCTACCCAGCCAAAGTCATTTCAATATGACTCGGCTTCATCTTTTTATTTCCTTTTACAAACAGCTCATTTCTCTGTTTGTGTTGTTTTAGCCAAGAAAAAGGTAAAGCCAGTCCAATCAATACTTGATTAAGCATCGATACATCTAGTTTTACGTTTTCAACTATTTAAAGCTTTAGGCGATTATTGGGTTTGACTGATTCATTTTTTCATCCTTGAAATTAAAATCCCGTTATATTTTCATACCTCAAGTCATGACTTATCTCATGACAAATGGGTCATCAATTGGCTCATCTGAGGTACGTAACCAAACTGTTTTGGTGGTGGTGTAATCTAGAACCGCATTTGCGCCACCTTCCCGACCATGTCCCGAAAGCCCATGTCCACCAAAAGGTGCAAGTGGAGAAACCGCGCGATAAGTGTTTAGCCAAACAATTCCCGACCCAATGACTTTAGTCATGCGGTGAGCACGACTTAAATTGGTGGTAAAAACGCCTGCTGCCAGTCCATAAGGCGTGCTATTGGCTTTTTGCACGGCTTCCGCTTCATCTTTGAAACTATCTACCGATAACACCGGACCAAATAGTTCCGTGGTAATGCAATCTGCTTGAGGTGCATCGGTGCAATCTAAAATGGTCGGTGGATAGTAATAACCTGCTCGCTCAAGGCTTTTACCCCCGGTAAGAAGTTTTGCACCTTGCTGGATTGAACTTGCAACGACTTGCTCAATTTTTTGGCGTTGGCGTAAAGTACAAAGCGGCCCAAACTCGGTTGCCATCTCATGAGGTAAACCAATTTTTATGGTTTGTACACGCTCAACCAAACGCTGAACAAATTCATCTTTAATGCTTTCTTCAACCAGTAAGCGTGAACCTGCTACACAACTTTGCCCAGTAGCAGCAAAAATAGCAGCGACCTGAGCATTTACCGCACTTTGAATATCTGCATCAGCAAATACAATAAATGGTGATTTTCCACCTAACTCGAGTGAAACTTTTGCAAGATTTTCAGCCGAGTTACGCACAATGTGCCGTGCGGTTTCTGGACCACCTGTAAACGCAACATGGGCAACATCAGGATGACTACTCAACACGGCGCCACATTCAGGTCCGAAACCGGTAATCACGTTGACCACTCCAGCCGGAAAACCCGCTTCATGGACCAATTTAGCAAAAGCCAATAATGGTCCAGGGCCGTCTTCAGAGGCTTTTAGCACGACGGTACAACCTGCCGCTAAAGCTGGGCCAACCTTTACTGCCGATAGAAATAACTGACTGTTCCAAGGAACAATTGCAGCAACCACACCTACTGGTTCACGAACAATCCATGCTTGCATGTCGGCCTTATCAATCGGTAGAAAACTTCCCTCTAATTTGTCGGCAATACCTGCATAGTAGCGATAATATTCAGCGACATAGGCAATCTGGCTCGATGTTTCACGAATAATCTTGCCCGTATCACTGGTTTCAATTTGAGCCAGTTGCGGTGCAGCTTTTTCAATTAAATTAGCCAGTTTATAGAGCAATTTACCACGCTGTGAGGCAGTTAAACCTGCCCAAGCTGGTGCTTTTAAGGCCTGAGATGCCGCTTGAACTGCTCGGTTGACTTCATCGGTTCGAGCTTCCGGCATCTGTGCCCAGACTTCACCTGTTGCAGGATTAATACTTTCAAAAGTCGCTGCACCAGATTCAAACTGACCATTAATATAAAGCTGAAAATCTGCTGTCATGATATTCGCCTCTATGCAAATGCCGGCATAACTTCATTGATCATACGTTCTAATGAGGCTTTTTTACGTTCAAAGCTCATGCCCGTATCAATCCAGAAAGAATATTCGTTATAGCCCATTGCTTCATAAGCTTTTAAGCGGTCAATGACTTCTTGGGCCTGTCCAATCACATTATTTTTGCGCATCGCTTCTGGTGTATAAAAAGGATGTGCAGCAATTTCTTCAGCACTTAAAGGTGCGATTAAACCTTGATTAATTTCACGCTCATTTTTAAACCAAGCACCAAAGTAGTTATAGAACGTATTAATTTCATCTGCTGCCAGTTGAGCATCTTCTTCGCTATCTGCCACATAGGTATGGCGGAGCAACATAATTTCAGGGCGCGGTACATCGCTGAACTTTTCGCAAGCTGCATTGAAATGTCCCATAAGCTTTTCAACTTCTTCGTCACCTAAATGCAAAGGCGTTACCTGTACATTACAGCCATTTTGCACAGCAAATTCATGGCTATTTGGATCACGTGCAGCAACCCAAATTGGTGGATGTGGTTGTTGAAGTGGTTGAGGAGCTGAAGTCGTTTTTGGAAACTGCCAAAATTCCCCGTTATGCTCATAATCGCCTTTCCAAAGGTTTTTAATTGCGGGAATCATTTCACGTAAACGCTGACCTGCACTCCATGCATCCATGCCCGGAACCATACGTTCATATTCAAACGAATAAGCACCGCGAGCAATACCAATATCTAAACGACCATTGGTAATAATGTCAGTCATTGCAGCTTCGCCTGCAAGTTTAATCGGATGCCAGAATGGCGCTACCACTGTGCCTGTACCTAAACGAACATTTTGAGTCTTATTTGCTAAATCGACCAGATTTAAAAATGGGTTCGGTGCAATGGTAAAGTTCATGGCATGGTGTTCGCCTGTCCAAACTGCATGCATACCGCCGCGGTCTGCAATCTGACAAAGCTCAATCATTTCATCATAAAGCTGCTTCTGGGTTTGCTGATCAGAAACACGTTCCATATGCACAAATAATGAAAAACGCATGATTAAACTTCCTCTTTAACGATTTGACGAACTGTACCTGTTGTCTGATTTCCGTAATAAACACCATAAGTTTTCAAATGGTTTTCTTTGCGATAGCGCATCAACATACTTTCTAAAGCGCTGTCTACAAACTCTAGCTTTTCAAGATCATTTAAATCGACAAACTGACCTTTAGTGGCTTGAGCTACGGGTGTGTTGCATAAAAATGAAATATATTGCTGCTGGTTTTCAACGTTTTCATATACAGAGTAAATGAAGTTGGCAGAAGCATCTGGCTGATATTGTGCAAAGATTTTCTCGAGCGCTTTATCTGCACCGTCTTTATCTACCATGACATGTGGAATAGTCCATTTATGATCGGCAGTTTCTTCAAGTAAAATAGTATTTTCATGTCCAATAATTGCACTCATCACCACTTTAGGACCAGAGATCACCTCGGCAGAAAGTTTCGCTGGTGTGAAATATCCACCACGATAATAACCAAGTCCTGCAAAACCTGTCGAAGCAAAGTCTTCAACTTTACCAATTAAAATGGCATGGTCACCTGCATCAACAACTTGGTAGGTTGTACAGTCAAACCATGCACTGACATGATCGATCAGCGGGTTTTGGCAAGCACTTTTTGACCATGAAAGATTTGCAAAACGGTCTTCGCTCGGACGAGCAAAGGTATTCGAAACATCTTTTTGCTCTTCTGCCAAAATATTGATTGCAAAATGAGTGGTATTTGCAAAGTTATGATAATTGCTTGATGTCTTGGCAATACTCACTAGAAGTAAAGCTGGGTCCAAAGACACCGAAGCAAAAGAGTTCGCTGTAAAGCCAAGTGGCGTTCCATCTTCTTTACAGGTTGTGACCACGGTAACGCCTGTCATAAATGACCCGAAAGCATCACGTAGTTCACGCATTTTATTAATCGTATCCATTTCACTCATTGTTATATTCCTTCAGCAATGTGTGGCAAATTAAACGCTGGTTTCCAACCACGCTTGCATTGCATTATTCACTTTGTCAGGTGCAGTTAAGTTCACCATGTGACGTTCATTTTCAATGACTATTGCAGTGCCATGCTTTGCCTGATTCGCCATTTGCAAAGCCATTTCTGCAGTTGAATTCGGATCATCCGTTCCGGTCAACACCAAAGCAGGACAAGTGATCTTTGACCAGTCATCTGCATAGGTTTCATCGCCTTGTGCAAACGCAGAATATGCAGTGGTATAACCAGACAAGTCGACATTTTCGAGCCATGATTTCACTTTGGCTGCTGCAATACGCTCGACTTCACTTTCGCCAAACCAGCGCTGTAGCGGAGTCTCAACATCAATACGGCCTGTTTTTAACTCTTCAGCTCTTTGGATGACTGCATTACGTGCTTGTGTTGTACGTTTATATACACCATTGAGCACTGCCATCCGTTTAACTAAATCAGGACGGGTAACGCTAACTCCTGTGGTAATCAGCGATCCCATTGAATGTCCCGCTAAATTTACAGGTCCTAGATTTAAGGCTGTAATAAATTCGATGGTCCATTCAACAAAATCTTGTAATTTTGCTTCTGCCGGTAATTTGGTGCTTTGACCATGTCCCGGCATGTCTACTGAAATTACATGATAATGTTTAGAAAAATATTCAATTTGTGGATACCATGCCGCGGCTTGCATTCCCACTCCATGGATCAGAACCAGAGGCTCTCCTTCGCCTTGCTCGAAATAGTGAGCAATACGGTTATTTGACAGCTGCAGGGTTTTTGACATCATGACCTAACTCTTCCAAATCTTTATAACGATCACCAATACGATGATGTGGTCGACCACCTGTTGCTGCACCAATCACAACAACCAGTTCATCGGCAGCAGGTGCATCTGGAATTGCAAATTGCAATGTTAAGTAATGAGAACGACGACCTTCGTCATTTTTATCCATCATTGGAATTAAAATCGGCGCATTTGCTGGACCACGGGTATTGTTAAATGCCAAATAAGATTTCGCACCAACAGCACTACGGTAAGTATTACCAAAATGTAAGGTGTGAATTAAAGCTGATGCATGTTCAAGTTCACCGTTTAAGCCAACTACTGCACTTTTACCAAAAGCTTCAACTGCTTCACCAGAACCGACTTCATCAAGAATAAGCTTGGTTAAATGCTCGCTTAAGATCGGCGCAATACGGCGAATTTCCGGTGTTAGGTTTTCTACATAACCTTGCCCTGCCCACGGATTTTTAATCACCGCTGCGGCTGCCACCATTTTTAAAGGCTTTGCTGCTTCTTTGCCGCCATCTACATAAGTGGTTTCTACATGTAGCACTGTTTTACGTATGAGTTCCATTGCTCTTCCTTGCAAGTAAATTATCTTGTCATTCGTATTATGGTATACCATAATACATACTGAAAAAAAAGCAAGAGTTTGCTATGCTAATTTTTATTGAAAAACATGTGATGAAACTCAACATGTTAAAAAACAGGAAAATTTAATTATTTATGAATCTTAAAATTGAAAACCCGCCCGTAACATTACGAGAGCTGTGTTTAGATAAAGTGCGCAATGCCATTATTACGGGCTATTTCCCTTCAGGAAAAAGACTGGTTGAAAGAACGTTATGTGAAGAACTCGGCGTGAGCCGTTCTGTGGTTCGCGAAGTGATTCGTTATTTGGAAGCAGAAGGTTTAGTTGAAATTTTGCCAAATAAAGGCCCTATTGTTTCGCTACTTAACTGGGACATCGCTTCACAGATTTATGAAATTCGTCTTTTATTAGAGCAAAGTGCTGTGGTTGACTGCACTAAAAACCTAGATGAAAAAACTGCTGAAAAATTAAAGTTTCTATTAGAAGATCTTAAAGCTGCTTTTGCTGCCGATGACATCAATCTGATTATTGAGACCTCAACCCAGCTTTATCAAACCATCTTCGCTACCGCAAATCATCATATTGCTTGGGAAGTAGTTCAGCGCTTAAATGGCCGAATTAGCCGCCTTCGTGCCATGACTATGAAATCGACAAAGCGTGAAATTTCAGGTTATCAACGTATTAAAAATATGTGCGAAGCCATCTATCTTCACAAAGACCCTGAAAAGGCAAAACAAGCGGTTGCTGAACATATTGCCGAAGCTGCTGCTGTCGCAAAAAATATTTTAGATACCTGAAATCACAAGTTTTAGGAAAAGGTAAATAAACCTTTATTGAATGAATTATAGGGAAATACGATATGTCTGCTTACTGGATTGCTCATGTCACCATTCATGATATGGAACAATATAAACAATATATGGCCACTGCTCCGCAAGCTTTTCAAAAGTACGGCGCCAAGTTTCTTGCGCGTGGCGGTGCCTCGGAAGTCTTAGAGGGGCAAGTGTTTGAACGTCACGTGGTGATTAAGTTTCCAGATATGGAAACTGCACGTGAATGTTATTTTTCACCTGAATATCAGCTTGCCAAAAGTAAACGCCAAGGCTGCTGTGATGTCATGGTAAGTTTTGTTGAAGGGATCTAAATTGCTGAATTGATTTCTCAACTTGGGAAATCAATTCTTTTTTCAGTGCTTAAGGCCATTTCGTTTTTAGACATTGGTTTGGTGATGAAGATTTTGTTCTATAGACATGGCTTTTTGCCAGCTTTCTAGGTTTTCGAGACCTTTTACATATTGCTCAATATTGAGATATTTTGATCGAATATTTAAAGAATTAATCAGACCATAGACTACGAAACCAATCATAAAATCGGCACCCGTTAAGCTATTGCCTACTAAGAATTTTTTGCCTACTAATTGTTGATCTAAATACGAAAATACTTTATCCAACTCAGTTTGCGCATATTGATCTAAGAACTTTAATTGAGTGCCATTTTTTAACTCAATCGAATTAAAAATATTTAATAAATATGGAACCATAGCCGAACTTTCTGAAAAATGAACCCATTGTAAATAATCAAGATAACTGTCTGAATCTTTCGCGGGCATAAGTTGAGGAGCAAACTTTTCAATCAAAATTTCTACAATAGCACCTGATTCTGCAATTACTTTTCCATTAAGCTCAATCACAGGTGATTTTCCTAAAGGATGAATATTTTTTAATTCTTGAGGTGCAAGGTTTGTAGTTTTATCTCGAAAATAACTTTTTAATTCATAAGGTTGATTAATTTCTTCAAGTAACCACAGAATTCGAAATGAGCGTGAAGCATTTAAATGATGAAGAATAATAGACATTAATTTTCTCTTTTAAACTAGAATGTCAACAAAGTTAGGCCTCACTATATAGATTAGTAGACGACCGGTCTAATATTTTTTGTTATCAGCCATACATTCATTTTTCTGATTAAGCAATAAAGTAAATGTCTTAAAAGTATAAAAACCACATCCGTAGATATGGTGACAAACGGCTTTTAATTTTATCGATTGTTTAGCGCATTCTGAGGTCTCAAATTACTTCCCCCCCTAAACTGCAAAAAACAATCGAGTACCTTTTCCCGATCGATTGCCTCATCTGAACTTAAAAGCTGAATAATTGCGCCTTCAATCATATATAAAAATAGTTTAGCGTCCTAAAAAGTCGCATCACTAGATGGTGAAAAACTTATTGCTCGTGAATACATTGGTATCGAGTTAAATAGGCTTCTAGGTCATTTTCATATTAACTACGCTCACTCCATAGCCACCTAGATGGCTTGGAGCATGAGTGAATCGTTTAACCTTTCTCTTTTAACCGTTTTGGCGTAGCCCATATTAGTAGTGCAATACACACAACACATAAGCTTGCAATAATATATAGCGCGGGCGTTGTACTCCCTGTTATGTCTTTAATATGACCAACCATAATAGGACTAACAATTCCTCCCATTTGCCCTAATGTATTAATGAGCGCTGTGCCACCAGCAGCACCTGCCCCAGCTCCAACCAGAAGCTTCGGTGGTAAATTCCAGAAAGAAGGAATTGCTGCAACAATACCCGCCCCTAATAAAGCAAGCGAAATGACTACAACAACAGGATTGGTATCAAAGAAACCCGCTGTAAAGAAACCAATTGCACCGAAAGACAATAACCCTACTGTAAATTTTAAGCGCTCACCCGTTCTATCGGCCAAACGACCCACGATCACCATGGTCATTGCCCCCATAATATATGGAATTGCTGTCAACAAGCCGATGAGCTTGGTATCATCAATACCTGAGCTTTTAATTAATTGTGGCCCCCAGAAATTTAGTCCATAAGATGCAACTTGAATCAAAAAATAGCTCAGACTCAAAACCAAGAAACCTGGGGTTTTAATTGCTGCCCACAATGAATGGGTCGCTTTTTCTGGTTGTTTTGGTTCAACTAAGCGTTTTAAATGCACTTTTTCTGATGCAGATAGCCATTGTGCATCATCAATACGGTCTTTTAAATAAGTTAAAACACAGAGACCCAACAGAACACACGGAATACCTCCCAATAGAAATAACCAATGCCACCCACGCATGTTCATCACACCATCAAGTGATGACAACAACACGCCTGAAACTGGTCCCCCAAAGATGCCCGCAAAAGCAGAAGCAAGGAAAAATAATGAAATAATTCGACCACGATAGCTTTGAGGAAACCAAAGAGTCATGTAATACAGCACACCCGGAGCAAAGCCAGCCTCCATTGCACCAATCAAGAAACGTAATACATAAAATTGCCACTCTGTAGTCACAAAGACCATTAAGGCCGTTGCAACACCCCAAGAAACCATGATGCGTGCAATCCATTTTCTTGCACCAAATTTATGTAGCAATAAATTACTCGGTACTTCAAATATTACATACCCAATTACAAACAAACTGGCACCAAGGCCATAAGCTGTATTGCTTAGAGATAAATCAGCTTGTAACTGAAACTTGGCAAAACTAATATTGATACGATCAAAAAAGGCAAATAGGTAACACACCATAATTAATGGCATGATTTTCCATGCTACTTTTTTTATTAATTGCTTTTCGGCAGTTGCTTCAGCCGATAATTCCATGCTTTGCGTTAAACTCATTTATTTTCTCCTGAAAATGAGCCTCAAAACACGTCTTCTCAAGTTTTTAAAGACGAGTTAACCGATGACGATACGAATATCGTCTTATCTCGAACTAACTTGAGTAACGTATCTTAATTAAGTGATTTGATGTAATCCGGTATAGGATGCAAGTCTGTATTTCTCCCCGCCTTGGCAAGCTGGCTTGGCGTGTCATGCCCTAAAAGAGCTGGTAAAGTTCTGGAAAGTTGAATAAGAGCATCCAAATCAATAGTGGTGGGTATTCCCATTTCTTCGCACATATTGACCAAATCTTCAGTACAGATATTTCCTGAAGCACCTGGTGCAAATGGGCACCCACCTAATCCACCCAATGCGGCATCAAACCTTCTTGCTCCAGCTTCATAAGCTGCAAGAACATTAGTTAATCCCAATCCACGTGTATTATGAAAATGTAAGGTCAGCTGCTCAGGTAAAATTAACGATAAAACGTGAGAGACAATTCTTTTCACTTGCACTGGGTTTGCCATGCCAGTGGTATCTGCCAGTGTAATATTATCAATACCCAGTTTTAGATAGTACTCAACTAAGCTAAACACTTCCTTTTCACTAATCTTGCCTTCAAATGGGCAGCCAAACGTTGTTGCAACAGTTCCGTTAAACTGTGTTTTACCCTGTAGTTGCTCTACAATTTCGGTAAATCCCGCAAACGATTGAGCCTTTGTCATACGCATATTGGCAAGGTTGTGGGTTTGGCTAGCAGAGAGGACTAGATTCAACTCATTTGCATTGGCTTCAACTGCCCGAAGCGCGCCTTTTAAATTTGGAATTAACCCAACATAAATAATATCTTTATGGCGCGTAATTCTAGTAAAAACCTCTTCTCCATCTCGCAGGTTCGGAATCGCTTTTGGAGAAACAAAAGACCCTGCCTCAATTCGAGAGAAACCCATTGTCGACAACTGATTAATTAAATCAATTTTCTTTGTCGTGGGTACCCAAGTCGGCTCAATTTGCAAACCATCTCGTGGAGAGACTTCTTGTACAACAAGTAAGTCGGCAAATGTTGTCATTGCACTACTCCTGATACACGTAAGCTTTCAATATCTTCAGCTTGATAACCATATTGTTTTAAAACAGATTCGGTATGTTCGCCCAACTCAGGACCACGCCATTTGACCTGCCCCGGTGTTTCAGAAAGCTTCGGAACTATACCCGGCATTTTTACCACCTGACCATCAGGCAACTCAGTTGAAAGCAACATATCACGTGCATTAAAGTGCGGATCATTGACCATGTCTGCTACAGAATAAATTCGTCCTGATGGAACCTCAGCCTGTTCAAGCTGTTGCAAGACTTCATCAATTGAATGCTGTCGACTCCATGATTCAATTGCAGCATCGAGTAAATCACTTTGCTGCGCACGCCCATCGTTGTGTTCAAACTCAGGTCGATTTGCTAAATCTTCACGACCAATCACATGCATTAAGCGCTTAAAAATTGGATCACTGTTTCCTGCAATCACCACAAAAGCATTATCCTTCGTTCGATAGGTATTTGAAGGTGCAATGCCCGGTAACGAACCTCCAGAACGTTCCCGAATAAAGCCATGCAAGTCGTATTCTGGGACAACACTTTCCATAATATTGAAGACACTTTCTGCAAGTGACACGTCAACAATCTGTCCATTACCATTATTGGTTTTGATATTCACAATCGACATTAAAGCGCCAATCACCGCATGTAATGAAGCAAGTGAGTCACCCAAACTCACGCCAACTCGTGCAGGCGCAGAATCTTGAGAACCCGTGGTATAACGAATTCCACCCATTGCCTCACCAATTGCACCAAAGCCCGGCTTGTCTTTATAAGGGCCAGATTGCCCATAACCAGATATACGAACAAAAGTTAGTTTAGGGTTAATTGATTTTAAGGTTTCCCAATCTAGACCTAATTTTTCAAGCGCACCGGGACGCATGTTTTCGACCAGAATGTCGGTATCGACAATCATCTTTTTGATTAAAGCAATTGCTTCCGGTGACTTAAGATTAAGCGCTAAAGATTTCTTATTACGTGACTGTAAGTACCACCACAAAGATGTTCCGTGATGTAACTTACGCCATTTACGAAGTGGATCACCTTTGCCAATAGGCTCAATTTTTATGACTTCAGCACCGAACTCCGCAAGAATGCGTGTTGCAAAAGGAGCTGCAATTAGCGTTCCTATTTCTAGGACTTTTATTTTCTCAAGGGCTAGACTCATAACAATCCATATTATATCTACTTCCGATAGAATTAAATTTATGGCGCAATGAGCAGTAATACAATTCTTAAAAGACCAACAAATCTTCGTGGTTTGCGAAACCTATGAAATTTATTCAGATGCAATTTCTTTATGTGGATGCATAAAATATTGTTTTAAAAGCAAAGTTACTGGATTTAAAAACTCATCATGCTTGGACACAAGATATAAGTCTCTTTTTGCCCAATCATCGGTTAACTCTACACTTGCCAGCCCTAAGGGTTTACCAAAGATTTCAAAAACTTTATGAGGCAAAATCCCAATCCCCATACCCGCCTGTACCATACGGCAAACAGCATCAAAACTTGTCACCAATATTCTGAGTTTGAGCTGCTTTCCTAACGCTTCAGACTTTTGCTGCAAAATCCGGTTAATCGCACTCTGAGTATGCAAACCAATAAAGTCGTAATCTAATGCATCTTCAAAGGAAATGATTTTCTGTTCACTTAAATATTGCTGGTTTTGTATAACCGCGACCAGCCGATCGCTACGATAATGATAATAATCCAGATCTTCTGATAAATTCTCAGCAACGCAGATCCCTAAGTCAGCAATTTTATTACTTACATTTTGAATAATTTCTATACTAGGGCGTTCTTCAAGTTCAATTTTAATTTGAGGGTTTTCAACAATAAAAGGATGTAGGCTTTCGGGTAAAAACTGAATGATCGTTGATAAATTTGCCTGTAATCGTACAAAACCTTTAATGCCTATTTTGTATTCTTCTAACTCAACCGAAGCTTTATAAACCGAGTCTAAGATGGTTCTGCAATGATAAAGCAGGCTTTCACCAGCAGGTGTAATTTGCATGCCTTTACCATCACGAATAAATAGTTTGGTTCCAATCAAATGCTCCAAATCAGTTAAACGCTTACTTGCGGCAGACAGCGCAATCATATTTTTTTCAGCGGCCTTGCTCAGAGATTTTTCATCACAAACAGATTGGAAAATCGTTAAGGTGACCAAATCCAGTTTACGAATAATATTTTCTATATGCATCACACGTCACCAATTTCCCTATCTATGACTTTTCCTTTAACAATTAAATCAAAGTATGACACATCATAAAAGATTCAAGGTTTTGGGCACAAGAAGCATAACCGTTATTCATATACCTCTTACATTTCTTAAAACGTCAAGTCCTCTTCGCTACATGCGAACACTGAGCATATTATGAAGTGATAAATTAGCTCCCAAATCGCGCGATGATCTCATCCTAAAATTACTTAGTCTTATGGAGCAAGACGATATGGCAGGCAAAACTTTATATGACAAATTGTGGGATGCACATTTAGTCTCACAACGTGATGATGGCTCATGTTTACTATACATTGACCGTCATTTATTAAATGAAGTAACAAGTCCCCAAGCATTCGATGGATTGCAACTTGCGGGTCGTCAACCATGGCGTTTAAGTGCAAACGTCGCGACACCGGACCACAACGTTCCAACATCTAAAAAAGAACGTGACCAAGGTATCGCCGGTATTGAAGATGACACATCGCGTATTCCTGTACAAACACTCAATAACAATTGCAAGACTTTTAATATTATTGAATTTGATATCAATGACATACGCCAAGGGATTTTACATGTGATTGGACCTGAACAAGGTTTAACTTTGCCGGGCATGACAGTCGTATGTGGTGATTCACATACAGCGACTCACGGTGCTTTCGGTTGCTTGGCGCATGGTATTGGAACATCTGAAGTTGAACATGTGTTAGCAACACAATGCTTAATTCAGAAAAAATCTAAAAATATGTTAGTGCGTGTAGATGGCGTATTGGGCAAGGGTGTAACACCAAAAGATGTGGTGTTGGCGATTATCGGTAAAATTGGTACCGCTGGCGGTACGGGCTATGCAATTGAATTCGGTGGCCAAGTTTTCCGTGATATGTCGATTGAAGGACGTATGACGGTATGTAACATGGCGATTGAAGCGGGTGCTCGTGTCGGTATGGTTGCAGTTGATGACAAAACTATTGAATACGTAAAAGGCCGTAGCTACGCACCAAAAGGCGAGCAATGGGAGCAAGCAGTTGCTTACTGGAACACCTTGCATTCAGATGATGATGTAGTATTTGATGCAGTCGTTGAGTTAAATGGCGCAGAAATCGAACCACAAGTATCTTGGGGAACTTCACCAGAAATGGTTATTCCTGTTACTGAAGCTGTACCAACTTTAGAACAAGCGAAAGATGACGTACAACGCAATGACTGGACACGTGCTTATCAATATATGGGCTTAAATGCAGGACAGGCATTAGCTGATATTCAACTTGATCGTGTCTTTATCGGTTCTTGTACGAACTCTCGTATCGAAGATATTCGTGCTGCGGCTGAGGTGGTTAAGGGGCGTAAAGTAGCCTCTAGCATTAAGCAAGCTATGATTGTTCCGGGGTCTGGTTTAGTGAAACAACAGGCGGAAAAAGAAGGCTTAGATAAAATCTTCTTGGAAGCTGGTTTTGAATGGCGCGAACCGGGTTGTTCAATGTGTTTAGCAATGAATGCTGATAAGTTACAACCGGGTGAACACTGTGCATCGACGTCTAATCGTAACTTTGAAGGCCGACAAGGCAATGGCGGTCGCACTCACTTGGTGAGTCCGGCAATGGCGGCAGCGGCTGCAATCGCTGGTCACTTTGTTGATGTTCGTTCATTTTAATTCGGTCTGGAGCAAACCATGAAAGCTTATACAGTTGAACAAGGTATCGTTGCACCATTAGATCGTGCCAATGTTGATACAGATTTAATTATTCCAAAACAGTTTTTAAAGTCGATTAAACGTACTGGTTTTGGCGACAACTTATTTGATGAACTTCGTTATTTAGACGAAGGCTATCCGGGACAAGACAATTCAGTACGTCCAAAAAATCCGGATTTCGTTTTAAATCAGCCACGTTATCAAGGGGCAACCGTTTTAATTGCTCGTACTAACTTTGGTTGTGGTTCAAGCCGTGAGCATGCGCCTTGGGCATTAAATGAATATGGATTCCGTACGGTTATTGCACCAAGCTTTGCTGATATTTTCTTTAATAACTGTTTCAAAAATGGCATGTTACCTGTCATTTTGTCAGAAGAAATTGTTGATCAGTTATTTAAAGAATGCGCTGTCAATGAAGGATATCAATTAACAATTGATTTAGCAGCTCAAGAAGTACGTACGCCAACAGGTGAAGCTTTTAAATTTGAAGTTGATCCATTTCGTAAGCACTGCTTGTTAAATGGTTTGGATGATATTGGTTTAACGCTTCAAAATGCGGATGCAATTCGCGCATATGAAGAAAAAACCAAACAGGTTCGTCCTTGGGTATTCCAAGAGTTAGCTAAATAGTGGTGAATGCATCATTCATAGATTGGCTGAAAACCTCAACCAATCTATGAATTACTCAAACTATTTATTTGACGGATAGTTGATTCACGATCAGATTTAGTTAATAAAACCACATATTTCATAGAGTTTTTTTAAACATAAACAAGCAACTGTTCTCATAAACAGCTGCTTGAGATTTCCATTTGTAAATAAAATTTAGCGCTTCATCTTATGAAATTGCGAAACTTTTTTCATTTTTTTTATAATCTTCAGAATCAAAATAACTTCTAATCATATTGGCGCTTTCTTCTGATCTTCTTCTTTCTTCTTCTAGATCAACTTTAACTTCTTGTCTGGCTTGATATTCAGCAGGAATCAAGCTAGCGAGTGGTGGAAGCTTAGGTCTCCCTCCAACTGTAATTCTTTCAATAAATCCCGCTAGCCACATAATGTATTCAAGCTTATTTTTATATTTGGGCATTAAACTGATATCTAACTTAACTAAGCACTGATCGGGTGGCTTGTTTAAACACGCTTCAAAATCAATGTAATTATTTTTTAGTTTACATGAAGAACCTTTTAGTTCTTTTCTTATCGCACTCACTAAATTATTGAGCTGCTCAACAACACTTTCAGAAAATAAATTCTTTTTCTCACATTCTTGATAAACCTTTTCGGCGATAGCTATAAATTTTGTCATCCCTATTTCCCTTTTGTTATAGGCATTCTTATATCTTTTGCCTTTTAAGGAATTATGATGAATTAACCATTACAAAATGTAAGGGATTTTGCCTATTAAGTAATTAATATGAAACTTTTGCAATCTATTGCCCAAACCGTCCACAGTGTTAAAAATTAATGACCAATAGATCACAAATAATAAAGATTAATTGGACTCTGTTAGACATAAATTGTATAAAAATCTGTCACTCTTTCCTGATCGATTGCCCCATCTGAACTTAAAAAGTGAATAATTGCCCCTTCAATCATTATCAAAACAGTTTTGCATCTTGAAAAGTCGCATCGGTTTTTAATTTTATAAGCTGGCTATAGATTTCATTGATGAGCCATGTGCGATATCTCACTGCGGTTATATAGGCTTTTAGATAGACCAATTTTGTTTCAAAAATGGCTTTAAATAATAGAAAGTAAAGCCCTTCTACATCGGTATGTAAGAAATAAAGTTTCTTGAGTTTATCCTTCACGCTTGAGTCTTGGTCGTACTCTACAATTGAAACGACTTTTTCTTTTAGATGTTCTTTTTGCACGATCAAACAGATTTTAAAATGAATAAGTTATTGTTAAATTGGGCTTTATGATGAACTATAAATTAAAACATCCAAGTGGAGATAAGTTCTGAGCTGAATATACACAGATATTAGGTATATTGCCGGTTTGAACCAAGAAAATAATTTGCTCTTAAGCTTATTTTTTTATAGGTAGTAGTAAAACAGGGTCTTCAATATCGTAACCAGTTTCTTCTGGAATCCCCAAATATTTAACGACAACCAACTTCTTATTGTGTTTAGGCACACTATAATTTTGGGAAATTTTTATTGCTTTGCTGTAATGGACCGCAATGTGGGTCTTACTTTTTAAAGACGGCGATTTTACAACATATTCTGTTTGATATTGTGTGATCTTTCCTGAAGGATCAAACCAAGCTGATACTTGATTCTGATGAGTTTTTAACGTTTGAATTTTTACAGTCTTACTATTACTTACGACTAAGGGGATTAAATTCCTTTTAATTTTTTTAAGCGCCTTATTAAACGCTGTACTATCTTGATCATAATCAATCTTATGTGTTTTTGGATTGATATAGAGCGATTTAACTTCAATAAGTTTATCAGGCGATTTACTATTTAATAGATAATAATAGAGTTGTGGTAGGCGTCCTCGACCATCTTCATAATGTCTTAAAACATACAGTTTCTTCTCTTTTTGCTGATAGCCCAATACTTCAATTTTTTGTCCACCACCTACTGTCGCATAACTATGTGCGGATAAGGTAAGAATCGTGCTAAAAGTTAGAAATTTTAGAAATTTCATCGGTTCATATCCTTGTGATCATGTAATTATATTGTATAAATATCAAACAGATTAAAATGACACTTGAGTAAGTGTTACTTGCTGTTTTTATATTCTTTTGTACACAAGCAGCCTTTCTACGGGGGCTTTATTTATTATTTCTCTCCCCCTTCAAATTGATTTATCCAGCTTTAGATATAAGCCATTATAGAAGAACAGGCTTATGCAGTATTACGTTTATAAGAAAAATAAGAACATCCTGCACACGATGCCATAATAATTGTTATTCCAATGATCTGAAAACTATTTAATCGTTCATCTAAAATCAGCCATCCAGCCAAAGCACTCACCGCGGGTGATGCACTCAATAAAATTCCAAAAACGCGTGGATGCAGTTTTTTCATCGCAACCATATCTAATATAAATGGAATCGCACTTGCTAGCATCGCCATGAGCAAACATGTCAAAAGAATCTTATAACTATCAAAAATATGGACAATGTGAGATGCCCCTAAAGGTATTGCAAACAAAGCCGCCAAGAACATTCCAGTCGCAACAGAACTTCCCCCACCTTTTGCAACTTTAGAGCCGTAAATAATATATAGCCCCCAACCTACTGCCGCCACAAGCGCATACGTCATACCAATAAAACTGAAGTTATGATTTGAATTGCCCATGGGTAAAAGAAGCAAACCAATCAGAGATAATGCTCCCCAAAAATAATCTAATTTATTTTTAGACATTAAAATAGCAACAGTAAGCGGTCCTAACACTTCAATGGAAATAGCGATCCCCACAGACATATAAGAAAATGCTTTATAAATTAAAGTATTCATTAAAGTGAGGATGGCCCCATAAATAATTAGATTTTTCCAATTGGTCTGTCTGTTCCAATCTCTCCAAGGTTTATAAACAATCCATAAGAAACACGCTGCTAAAGCAAGTCGAGTTAAGGTCACTCCTTCAGCACTAAGAATTGGAAAAAGGGCTTTTCCTATTGATGCTCCTATTTGCACAGAAACTAAAGATAGAAATGCGGCTGCAAATGCCATACCTTGCTTGGAGTTGGTTTCAATCATCATATTTATCGCTCTGGGAATGATTGAAATTTTAATTCTATATAATCAATATATTTCTTCTATTTCTCTCAATAAAACGATTAAATAACTCTATATTTAAAACTTAATGAGAGATTTACTCATGTCAGATATTTCTTTAGATAATTTTGACTACGCAATCTTAAGAATACTGCAAAAAGACAATAAGACGTCTCATCGAGAAATTTCTGAAAAAATTGGTCTATCTGCTGCTTCTGTTCAAAGACGTATATCTCGTATGGAAGAAAAGGAAATTATTTTAAGAAATTGCGCTATTTTAAATCCGCTTAAATTTGGTGAAAAAATTACTTCTATTATTGAAGTTCGACTTAGCGAAGATCGCTCTGTCGTTATGGACAGAGCGAAGCAATACTTTGCATCTGTTGATGAAATTCAACAGTGCTATTTTGTGAATGGCGGAGTCTCTTTTATCATTATCATGCTGAGCAATAACTTATCTCATTTTGAAAGTTTAGTTAGAAAACATTTTGCTGATAATGAAGATGTAAAAACATATCGAACCTTAATTGTTTTAGATCGTGTAAAAGTAAACTTTGAGTTAAATATTTAAACTTTTCTATTTTGGCTTCTTCTCTAAACAAAGGCTCAAGCATCTAAAGAAAGACATTAGAAATCATATTCCAATAGCTTTCTTTGTTATCTGCCCCATCTGAACTTAAAAGCTGAATGATTGCGCCTTCAATCATATATAAAAATAGTTTGGCGTCCTGAAAAGTCGTATCGGTTTTTAGTTTTATAAGCTGGCTATAGATTTCATTCAGCAACCATGTGCGATATCTCACCGCGGTGATATAGGCTTTTGGATAGCTCAGTTTCGTTTCAAACATGGCTTTAAATAAGAGGTAATACATCCCCTCTACATCGGTATGTAAGAAATAAAGCTTTTTGAGTTTATCGGTCGCACTTGTGCCTTGGGCATACTCTACAATTGAGACCACTTTTTCTTTTAATCGCTCTTTTTGTACGATTAGACAGATTTCAATAAACCGCTCTTTTGAATGGAAAAAGTTATAAAAAGTCGCTTTGGTAATTTCACATTCTTTAACGATTCGATCTATCCCAACCGTATGAAAGCCACGATGGTGAAATAAATCAATCGACTTGTTGATGACTTGTATGGCACGGGAAGAAAGCACTAACTTTGGCATAGTTTTACCGTTATAAATTCTTGTTGTTTGTAAATGAGATAAAAAAAGCCTGTGCCCTTTTTGGGAGAAAAAAAGACACAGCAAAGCCGTAAAGACTGTGCTTGGCACATCTCAAATTTGTTGTTGCTAAGTTTTAAATAAAAATGACTTTAAGCCTGAAAACTTTAGGGCGTTCAAGCTGCTTTAATTTTTAAGCTGTGTCGTTATAGCTTTTGGCATTGAGAGCCAAGAAATAATGGATGTGCAAAGCCAACTCCTTTTTTATTGGGAGTTCTGCCAGACATTAAAATTATGGTGGCAGAACGAGAAAGGGTTCGCGGACTGGGAAAGATAACCAGCACACCCGAAGGTGTCCCTCTCCCGTCCTACCGCTACGGGAGGAGACGAGGAGTTCACGCATAAGACTATCCCTCAGAAGGAATAACTCTGATGCGATCTTTCATCACGGTCCGCGACGACCGTCTGGCAATGTGGCCAGCAGGCAAAGAATAGTGCCCAACCTTTTTGCAGTCAAGCACGCAAAATGCCATTTGTTTTAAATTAAATCATTAGAAAAGTAAGGCTAAATAATGGGTGGGTTATTGTTAAGTGGGGATTGTAAGGGGAAATGAAAAAACAGCTTAGTGATAGAGTGTTTTTGGGTAGGTAATAAATATTTGGTATAAACTATAGTAGGTTAATTTTAATAATCTTTTAAAATGGTACTAGAACATCAAATGGAAATGACACCGAAACAATTAGAACCACAAAGAGAAAATCACTATGTATGGGCTAATTACTTAAAAAATTGGTCCTTAAATAACTTAGAAGTATGGTATACAACAAAGAAACTTAAAATAGCTCATGACAGTGTTAAAGCAATTCTTAAGGAGAAAGACTTCTATAGATATCAGTTCATTACAGAGCAGCATTTAAAGCTAATCTTATTAATATCAAAACAATCACCAGAGGAACTACAAAAATTACATAAACTTTATTTAGATTCATTCTTACAATTTCAAGCACTAGAATCTCTATATATAAAATCAGAGAAAAAAGATGAGAAAGTCCAAGCTTATATCGAAGTATTTAAAAGTAATGCACTAGAAAAGCTGCATACAGGACATGAAAATGGTGTTAGTTCTATCCTAAAAAGCTTAAAAAACCACGATTTATCAGTTTTGGATGACATTCAAAATATGATTAATTTTATGAGCTATTTGGGACACCAAATTGCCAGAACTAAACCATTCAGAGATAAAGTCTTAGCTACTCAGACAAACCAAGAATTACAGAAAATTTATAAAGAATCTTGGTGGTTTATTAGTTATATGTTTGGTATGAATATAGGGAAAAGTTTTTTTGAAACACGAAAAATTGATATACATTGCTTATTAATTAATGAAACAAATGAAGATTTCATAACCTCAGATCACCCAATTATTAATATACATAAAGCAATGAATGAGAATGATATAGCTGTTCCCTCTGAGGATGAGGCAGACTTTTTTTATGCAATTTCTCCTAAAGTGGGTTATATGATTAATAAATCTGATCGCTTTAAAAAAGGTATAAATTACGTGTCAATAGATTTTGTCAAGGAAGTTAATAAAAAATTAGCTTTTTATGCCGATCAATACATTATTGGCACTACTGAAGATCAATTGAAAATTTACAAAAAATTGGTTGGGAAAAGATTAAAAATTATAAAAGAAATAAAAAAATAGCTAACTTAAATAGTACGCTTTTAATTTTAAATATATTAAAAGGTTCAGTTAATTAATCAAAATTACTTAAGGAAGCCCACACTATGCAAACAGAAATTAATAATTGGATTTCCGCCGAGTTTGGCTATTATCCCCAAATGTTTAATGTAACTGCTGAACGTTTTTCTATCCAAACATTAGCTAACTTTGAAGAAGATGTAGATTTAATTAAAAATGATCCTAATATTCAAAAAGATTGGATATATCCTGGCCCTGCTTTAAAACATGATGTTATAAATGGGAAAACTTTAAAAAGCTATACCTTAACTTTTTACAATGAAAGTCAGGAATTAGTTTTGGCAAAATAATAAAAATATTAGATCACAAAAAGCTTCATTAGAATTTCATCAATATATTCATCATTATCTTTTAGAGCTTTTTCTTCAATTCCATAGATTTGAAAACCAAGTTTTTTATAAAGGTGAATTGCTGCTTTATTGTCTTCTGCAACAGTAAGTAAAATTTGTTCAACGTGCTTTTTACTATATTCAATGACTGCATTAAGTAGACGACTTGCAATGCCTTTTTGTTGAAATTCAGGTTCAATAAACACACTTGATAAATATGCTTTATGAGAAAGCTTTACTCCAATCTCTTGTGTTAATGTGGCTAAGCCTATTATTTCATTTTTATAGTAGGCACCAAATACCATTGAATTTGATAGGCACGCTTCAAAAAACATTGAAGGTCTCTCTACCTCTGCATCATAGGTAGATCCAAACATTTTTGGTGATTTTTTTAAAGCGGAAAGTCTGATAGTTCTGAAATCTTTAAGCTCGTTGATACTTAAAATTTTAATCTCAATATTTGACATCTTTTTATAATTAAAAAATTTAATACGGAATAAGTTAGCATAATCTATTAATTAGAATTATAAAAAACTGTAATTTACCTATTACTCATAAAATATGATGATAAAGAAATAACACATACTTAGGTGTGTAAAAGGATTTACCCTACTCTCAATTTATAAAATTAACAATCTCTAAGTGAGAAACATCGACCTAAAGAGTCTAATGGAATCAAAATGAGTATTTTTCTGATCCGACATGCTGAAAGTGAAGCGAATATTAATGGAAAAACCCTTTCACATGCTTCAATTACTTTAAGTGAAGATGGGCATAAACAAGCTCAAGCACTCTGTTTAAAGCTCCCCAGGATTGATCATGTGATTGTGTCTCAATATCTACGTACACATCAAACCGCTGCCCCACTACTAGAAAAATATAATCTCACTTTTGAAGTAGATAAGCATTTGCATGAATTTAGCTATTTGTCTGAGCGTAAATGTGCCAATACCAATATGGATGACCGTAAAGCTTGGGTAAAAGCATATTGGGAGAAAATGGATTATCAGCATAAAGATGCAGATGACGCGGAGTCTTTTGAAGATCTATATATGCGGGTTCAAGCTTTTTATGAAAAGTTAAAGGCATTGAGTGATAATTATGTCCAAAAGAATTTGGCTGTGTTTAGTCATGGACAGTTTTTACAGCTTTTGATGATGCAAATACAACAACCTCAACCACTTTCAAAAGATTTAATGCAGCAATTTAGATACAATCTGGTTTATCAGCCAATTAGAAACACTCAGGTTTTTACTTATTGAACTGATAAATTATATAATTTTAGAAACTCTTTAAAATAATGAATAGAGAACTTATGACTCAATTTCCCGATTTACTTAAGAAGTTACACCAACTAGATTTTGATTATGCTGATGGAGATGGCATTGATTTTGAGCCATACCAAGATTTCTTATCACCTGAAGAAACAGCTGGATTTTTAACAGCTTGGACTGGAAATCCTCAAGCTGATGCTAGTACATTATTATTTTTTGGCCAAGATGGTACAGGTGGGTGTGCTGCTTTTTGGATAGTAAATAAAGACAAAAATATATTAGATCAACCAATTGTATTCTTAGGATCAGAAGGAGAAATGGGAGTTGTAGCGAAAGATTTTAATGATTATCTTTGGTTGTTGTCACAGAATCATGGTCCATTTGAATCTATCGAATATCCTGAAGCTAACACTCAAATTAATAATGATTTTCTGACTTTTGCAAAACAGAATTCTAAATCTAATTCTAGAACAGTTACTGAAATTATAAATGATGCTCAAAGTTCTTATCCTAATTTTAAAACTTGGATAGAAGACATGATTCGGTAATGAATATACCTAATAATATAATTAGGCATTAGAAAAAATAAAAGCAGTCTACTAATGATAGGCCGTTTAGATACGGAGCATAAATTTTAATGAATCAACTAGAATTAATTCTAAAAACCTTTCATGAGTATGAGTTTAAGGAAGGTTTAGATGATTTATTCTATTTATCGGGTAACTTTCTCAAAGAAATTTACCCAACGATTATGCTCGAATATGACCAAGATACAGCATTCTTCATGGCTTTAAAAAGTTTGTTAGACACTGGTGATATTTCTCTATTTTATAACTTGAACTTTGAAGACCCATCTAGAGATGGAGAAGTGCTAACTGGATCAGCAGAAGAACAAATTAAGCAGTTAAAGCAAGTCTGGATCGGCAGTGATGCGATCAATAAGATGGATGAGGAAAATAATTACATAGGATGGTACTTCTTAATAGAGTGCCCTTATGCATTAGCTCACAAAATTTATGATAAAGAAGGAAAATTCGAGCGTTGGTTTTGTACTGGGTAGTGATCTTTTAATCTCTAACCATCAAACAACCACCTATCACGGCGCAAGCCTGTAACACGTAGAGGTAAATAAAGCGACTTTATTATTCAAACCGTCTGTTATTACAACTTCATAATGCGCGAATTTTTTACTACTGCCGACCTTGGTTGCTGTTGCAAATAACACCCTATCTTTCGCACTGCTCATATAGCGAATGTCAGCCTGTAGGCCTGTATATGGCGCATCCCCTGCATTACAAGCCATCGCAAAAGCAATATCGGCTAAAGAAAATATGACACCACCATGTACGCCACCCAAGGCATTCATGTGTTCGTCTTTTACATTAAGCTGACAACGCGCTTCATCAAAACTGCGATGCAGCACTTGAACACCCAATAGCTCTGCGAATTGATCAACCGCAGTATTTTCCATTTTTTGCACAAACGTCTCCCTACTCGTGCGAGTATTCCTTAAGTGTTATAAATCTATCTATATTGAAATCGACTGATTAAAAGCCGTTAAACGCTATCTTGTTTAATCTGATAGTTTGAAGAATTAAAGTCCTTATAGGTCAAGCGGTCATCCAACTCTGAGCTTAAAGGCTGAACTTCTTGCATTGAGTTTAAGCAGCGCTGTGCAAGCTCAATGTACTCTTGCGTGCCTCTGGTTTTCCATTTTTTTTCTTGTTCTGATAAATCACGTGCAACTTTTGCAGGACTACCCATTGCCAGTACATTTGCCGGAATAATATCTTTGGTTTTAACTAAACTATTTGCGCCAATAATGGTGTTTTCACCAATTTCGGCATAGTCCAAAATTACGCTGTTCATGCCGACCAAAACATTTTTACCAATGCGGCAGCCATGCAAAATTGCCCCATGCCCAATGTGCCCCATTTCCTCAACTAAAGTCACGCTTTGCGGAAAGCCATGTACGGTGCAGCTATCTTGTATATTGGCATTTTGCTTAATATGGATTCGACCAAAATCGGCACGCAATGAGGCAAATGGCCCTACATATACGCCCGCTTCAATAATCACATCACCAATTAAAACAGCGGTTGGATGTACAAAAGCGTCTGGGCTAACGACGGGAATAACACCGTCAATACTATAACAAGGCATGATTTAACCTCTCATTTGTTGCCACCAAACCTCCGAAACGGCGCCAATAATGTGCTGTGGCATTTGGCATTGGTCCTTCTGCTGTTGCGGCAACAGACAAGAAGTATTCATCGGCAGGTTCAAATACTTTTTTATAAATATTCATTGATAAAGTTCGTGCACTAATCGCAGGCCAGTCAGTTGGCAACAACTCAAGCGGTAATGCAGGGTCTTTCAACAAAATTCTTCGATAATAGTGAATCAGCAAAGTTCGAATTTGAAAGGCCTGAACTGGTTCGAGTTGTTCGTTTTCCTGCATCAGCAACACGCCAATTTCTCTAAAAATATCGAGAAACTGTAGATATCTTTGGCGTAATTCATCGATTGGCCAGTTGGTTCTGAGCATACGGCCAATGGTATCGACCGAATTATTAAAGAGCTGCAATGTTTCGGCTTTAAACACCACCACTTGCTCACTCATATTTAAGTCAACCAACAAGCGTTGCAGTTCAATACGGTTACAACCCGGATAAGCCATTAAGTTTGTAGAAATATTGGCAAACCCTAACCATTCGAGTTCTTTCTTTAGCAACGCTTTATTTTCAGTATCGAGGCTAGACATCAGAATAAGATCCCAATAATGGTCCCACTCTTTCATCTGGTCGTTATAAATACGTTGCTCGGCTTGCAAATAGGTCGAACGGCTTGAATCGGTAATTCGATAAAAACTGGTTCTGCCAATTTTGTCTGAACATAACCAATCATTTTTAACTAAACGAAAAACAGAGGTTCTTACAGCGCGGTCATTAAAACCAAATAGCTCTAATAACTGAATCAAGCTTGCAAGACTAATGTTTCCACCCCGATGAAGTACTGAATCTCCAAAAATTGTCGAAATAAGCGAAGTTCCACTTAAGGTTTCATTCTTTACAACAGAATCAATTATTTGCTGTATTTTTGCACTCATACTCATGTCTTGGCGTTTAGTTTCAGGGTATAGATTCTATACCCTGAATGATCTTGATGTTAAGCAATCTGACGCATATCGATTACCCGCTTTGCCTTACCTTCCGAACGAGGTAAGGTCGCTTCTGTCACAACTTCTACAGTAACGCTAATCCCAATCATGGTTTTAATGCGTTTCATTAACTCCTGAGCAAGTTGATTGGCCTGTATAGTACAGTTATGACACATCTCTGTACGAATATGCAAAGTATCCATATGGCCTTTTTTAGTCACCAAAATTTCATAATTTGGAACTAAATGCGGAACTTGCAAAATTTGCTCTTCAATTTGGGTCGGGAAAACGTTCACGCCGCGAATAATCAGCATGTCGTCGCTACGACCCACAATTTTATCCATTTTGCGCATTGCCAGATTTTCACCCGGTAATAAACGGGTCAAATCACGAGTACGGTAACGAATAATCGGTAAGCCTTCTTTGGTAATGGTGGTAAAGACTAACTCGCCAAGTTCACCATCTTTACAGACTTCACCTGTTTCAGGGTTAATAATTTCCGGATAGAAATGATCTTCCCAAATGGTTAATCCTTCGCCCTCACCTAGACATTGCATGGCAACGCCCGGCCCCATGACCTCAGACAAGCCATAAATATCGAGCGCTTTAATATTAAGGCGTTCTTCAATTTCACGGCGCAGTTCGTTGGTCCACGGCTCGGCACCAAAAATACCGACTTTTAAAGACGTATTACGTGCAGTACCAAATTGTTGTTCAAGCTTTTCAATAATGCTCACGCAATATGATGGCGTAACCATGATTGCAGTCGGTTTAAAGTCTTGAATAAGCTGAACTTGCTTTTCAGTTTGCCCACCAGACATTGGAATAACTGTTGCACCTAAGCGCTCGGCACCATAATGTGCACCTAGTCCACCTGTAAATAGTCCATAGCCATAAGCCACCTGAACCATATCTTTCGCGGTTAAACCTGCCATGCGTAAGCAACGCGCAACAATGTCCGACCAAGTGTTAATATCTTTTTGGGTATAACCCACCACGGTCGGTTTACCCGTTGTGCCTGATGATGCATGTAAACGCACAATCTGTTCTTGCGGCACGGCAAACATTCCAAACGGATAGTTGTCTCTTAAATCCTGTTTGGTGGTAAATGGAAACTTCGCCAGATCGTCTAAAGTCACGAAGTCATCAGGATGTACACCCGCTTCATCGAACTTTTTCTTATAGACCGGACTATTTTCATATACAAAAGTCAGGGTTTGTTTTAACCGTTTAGTTTGCAGCTCTCTAAGCTCTGCAAGTGTTAATTGCTCAACATTATCCGTTGTAAGGCTGTCCATCGCCTCTCTCCTCATTATGTAATTTTAAAAACCGTCTAAATTAATTTAAGTTTTCCAAAATCAGTGCGACGCCTTGTCCAACACCTACACACATCGTGCAAAGTGCATAGCGCCCACCTCGTTTTTTTAGCTCACGTGTTGCCGTAATCACTAAACGTGTACCACTCATGCCGAGCGGATGTCCGAGTGCAATCGCACCGCCATTTGGGTTCACGCGTTCATCGTCATCTTTTAGACCGAGTTCACGCATACATGCTAAAGATTGGGCTGCGAATGCTTCATTCAGCTCAATCACATCCATCTGATCTAGCGTTAAACCTGTTTGCTTTAAAATTTTCTGCACAGCCGGAACAGGACCTATACCCATATATTTGGGTTCAACCCCTGCACTTGCAATGCCAATTACACGTGCTAAAGGTTTTAAACCATGTGTATCTGCAAATTCACGGTTGGTAATTAACACACACGCAGCGCCGTCATTTATACCAGAGGCATTTCCGGCAGTCACCGAACCGCCTTCTTTTTTAAATGGCGCTTTTAGCTTAGCGAGTGCTTCAAGTGTCGTTTCACGCGGATGTTCATCGCGGTTCACCACAACTACGTTTTTCTTACGGTCTACAATCTCGACAGGCAAAATCTCATCGTTAAAGAAACCGTTTTGTTGTGCCGCAGCCGTTTTTTGTTGACTACGCAATGCAAACGCATCTTGGTCTTCACGGCTAATTTGATATTTTTCAGCTACATTTTCGGCAGTTTCCGGCATGCTGTCGGTGCCGTATTGCGCTTTAAGTTGCTTATTTACAAAGCGCCAGCCAATAGTGGTGTCATAAATTTCAGGTGTACGGCTAAATGCTTCAGTTGGTTTAGCTTGTACAAATGGTGCACGGCTCATTGACTCAACACCACCAGCTAAAACGAACTGCGCTTCACCAGCTTTAATTGAGCGTGCCGCAAGGCCTACCGCATCTAAACCCGAAGCACACAAACGATTGACGGTCATGGCAGGGACTGTATCAGGTAGGCCTGCTAACAGTGTTGCCATACGTGCAACGTTGCGGTTGTCTTCACCTGCTTGGTTAGCACATCCTAAAAATACTTCGTCTACCGTATTCCACGGCAAGTTCGGGTGTTTATCTTTTAAATATTTGATGGGCAATGCAGCTAAATCATCTGCACGTACAGCACTTAGGGCACCTGCATATCGTCCAATTGGGGTACGAATAAAATCGCAAATTAAAACGTCTTCCATGTTGACTCCTGATTATGCAAATTCGGTCATATCACGTGAATATTGAGTGGCAATGTTTTGAGTTTTCGCTACATATTGCTTGAGATAGATACTCGCGCGATATTTCTCCTCTCCATAGAGTGCATATAAGTTATTTAAGGTTTGGAGCACATAAGCACCGCCCATTTGTGTCAACCACTGGTAAGGACCTTTAGGATAATTCACTCCATATTTCATGGCATTATCAATATCTTCCAGACTCGCAACACCATGTAAACTTGCTTCGCAGGCTTCATTAATGAGTAAAGCGATGGTGCGCAAGGTTAACAGTGCGGGATGGTCTTTAATCCACATCACGCTGATACCAAACTGTGCAAAGTACGCTTCAACTTTAGCCAGATCATTTGTTTCACAAAGCTCGTTATGACTGAGTACTAAAGCCTCTGCGTGCTCAAAATCATGGTGCCAATCCATTAAAACCACTTTACGGCTTAGGTAATGAATATTGGCTGACTCACCTTGGCTTAAACGTAAATCGATATCATCAATTTGAAGGATATTGTCGTCACTCGCAGATCCGCTTTTTAAACCTAAACGCGTTAAAAAAGCAGGTAGCTGAGACCAAGTCCCTTTTAGCTGAATATGGGCATCAACTGGTTTGGCGACTACAGCTTGAGGCTGAAAAGTCTCGTACTGATTTTTTTCGTTATAACTATAAAAGCCTTGTTTTGACTTACGGCCCCAAGCACCTGCATCGACCAATTCTTTTTGAATGAGGCTTGGACGGTAGCGTGGTTCGTAAAAAAACTCTTGATAAACGCTTTGGGTCACTGAAAAGTTAACATCTTGCCCAATAAGGTCGGTGAGTTCACACGGCCCCATCGCAAAACCACCACACTGCTTTAAGGCATAGTCTAGCTGGTCGTAGCTGGTAACTTGTTCTTGCAGGGCTCTAAAGCCTTCTGCATAAAACGGACGAGCAATTCGGTTAACAATAAACCCGGGAGTTGACTTGGTGAGTACTGGAATTTTTTTCCAATTCAACATCAAGTTTTTTAAAGCCAAACATAAGCTGTTTGGTGTTTTTAAGCCTTGTACAATTTCAACCAGTTTCATCACTGGTGCAGGGTTAAAAAAGTGTAAACCCACTACGCGCTCAGGGTGAGCAATGCCCGCCGAAATTGCAGTCACCGAAATTGAAGATGTATTGCTTGCAAAAATGGTTTGCGCACTACAAATTTCAGCGAGTTGCTTAAATAAAGACTGTTTAACTTCTTTTTTCTCAACCACTGCTTCAATGATTAAGTCAGAATCACTTAAAGCTTCAATTTGATTCACCACAGTTAAACGTGCTAAAGCTTCATCAGCTTGCTGTTGTGTGAGCTTGCTCTTTTCAACTAGCTTTTTAAACGTCTGCCCTAAGCCGTGAGCGGCTTGTTGCGCTTTTTGAGCGTCCAGATCATACAAAATGGTTGGGTGCCCGTTTACGATGGCTAACTGGGCAATACCAATACCCATGGTGCCAGAACCAATGACGGCAATTCGGGCACGAGATAAATCTAAATCTGTCATGCTTAGCGCCCTTTAAAATTTGGTTCACGTTTATTCATAAAGGCTTGTACACCTTCACGATAATCTTCTGAACGACCCGCAATACGTTGTAAATCTCGCTCTAACAGCATTTGCTCATCAAAGGTGTTATTGCTTGATTGATGAATGGCTTTTTTAATGAGAGATAGACCAAATGTAGGCTGTTTCGCTAAACGTTCAGCAAGTTCAGTCACTTTTGTTTTAAGCTCGGCGTCTTCAACTACATCCCAAATCATGCCCCATTCTTTTGCGGTTTCTGCCGGTAGTTTGTCACCTAATAAGGTCAAACCCATCGCACGTGCATGACCTACAGTACGTGGTAAAAACCATGTACCAGCTGAGTCTGGAACCAAACCTAAACGACAAAATGCTTGTACAAAGTTTGCCGATTTAGCTGCTATCACCAAGTCACACGCCAGTGCAATATTTGCCCCTGCACCTGCTGCCACGCCATTTACCGCGCAAATGACAGGCTTTGGCATATTTACAATCGTTTTAATCAGCGGGTTATAGTAAGTTTCAATGGAATATCCTAAATCTGGAGCTTCAGCATTTGGGTCTACTACACGGTCGCCTAAGTCTTGCCCTGCACAGAAGCCGCGGCCTTCGCCACTAATCACCACACAGCGAACATCCGGATTTTTGGTCCACTGGTTTAAAACCTCAGCCACTTCGCGGTGCATATCTACGTTAAAGCTATTCAGTGCTTTTGGGCGGTTAAATGTCAGGTAGCCAACACCATTTTTTTCTTCAGCAATAATATTTTGATAGTCCATCACTCACCTCTAAACACTGGCTTTCTTTTCTCAAAGAAAGCATTAATCCCTTCGTTTCGATCTTTTGTAGCCGCCAGCCAGACAAAGTTTTGACGTTCAAACTTGAGTCCCTGACTTAAAGTCGTTTCATGAATACTTTTAATTGATTGTTTAATCACGCGAATCGCTAAAGGTGCTTGTTTGGCTATTTTGGCTGCAAGTTGAACCGCATATTCAACGGTTAATTCGGTCGGCACCACTTGACTGCAAATGCCGTGTTGCTCTGCGTGTTTTGCCGAAATCATCTCACCTGTCATAGCCCAGCGCATGGTAAGTTGTTGCCCAACCAAGCGTGCTAAACGTTGTGTTCCGCCTGCACCCGGCAACATACCAAGGCCAATTTCAGGTAAAGCAAAACGGGCATTTTCACCGCAAATCACCATATCTGAATGCAAAACCAACTCAAACCCAGCGCCTAAGGCATAGCCATTGACTGCACTAATCAGTGGCTTACTAAACGCATCAATTTTTTGCCAAAGCTTCGGGCGAATATCGAGTTGCAAAGACACGGCATCCATTGCAGCCAGCTCGCTAAGATCTGCTCCAGCCGCAAAACACTGAGCGTTACCCGTTAAAACCACTGCTTTGACTTGAGCATTATGTTCAGCTTCTTCGAGCAACTCGCACAAACACTGCAAGGTTGCATTGTTTAAAGCATTTCTTTTTTCTGGACGGTTTAGGGTTAATAACAAAACACCGTCAACAGCTGTACTGGCTTTGATCAACTCTTGCATGACAGCCTCTATTCATCAAAACTCAAGCGAACATTTGAGCCTTTTGGTAAGGTCTGACAGCTCAGCACATAGCCCTTTTCAACTTCATCTTCTTCAAGACTATAGTTAAGGAACATATCGACTTCGCCTGAAAGTACCTTACAGCGACAGGTCGCACACACCCCACCTTTACATGCATACGGTAAATCAGCCCCCGCACGTAAAGCCGCATCAAGAATACTTTCATCATCTTGAGCCACGGAAACAATCAGCTCACGACCATCTAAAATGATGTTTACTTTTTCTTCTTTACGGTTTGCATCTGCTTCAACACTACGTTTACGCGCTTGGCCTGTATGGAAGCGCTCAGTGTGAATTCGCTCTTTGGCAATACCAAAGTTCGGCAAGGTGCTTTCTACAGCATTCATCATTTCGTCTGGACCACAAGCAAATACATGGTCAAAACTCGTTTCAAGCACTTCAAAATCAAAAAGCTGTTTTAACTTTTCTGCATCAATACGACCGTTCATTAGCTCGCTATCGTTGAACTCACGAGAAAAAATATTGATAAGTTGAAAGCGCTCTTTAAACTGATCTTTCAAATCCATAATTTGCTCGGCAAACATGGTTTGTTTCCATGAACGATTGCCATAGAGCAACGTAAATTTTGCTTCAGGTTGCTCAAACAAAACTTGCTTAACAATCGATAAAATTGGGGTAATACCACTGCCCGCAGCAACACCTAAATAGTTTTGTCCGCCCATCTTGGCTGCTTTTTGAAAAAACACCCCTTGTGGTGGCATCACTTCAAGCACATCGCCCACTTTCAAATGGTCATTTGCCCAGTTTGAAAATTGACCCTGATCAATTTTTTTAACCGCAATGCTGATGTCTTCTTTACCCGCATAGCTACAAATTGAATAACAACGGCGGATTTCACCCGCTTCGGTTAAATGGCGAATGGTTAAATGTTGACCTGGTTGAAATTGAAATTGTTCTTGTTGTTCAGGTACAACGTCAAATGCAATACAAATTGCCTGATCGGTTTGAGGCGTAATACTTTTTACTTTTAATGGTACAAATTGGCTCATGGCTGATTTCCTTATCTAAAGACTTAAATACATTTGAAGTAATCAAAAGGCTCAAGACAGTCCTGACATTTATAAAGTGCTTTACAGGCGGTAGAACTAAACTCTGTTAACAGTCGGGTATGTCGGCTTTTACAACGTGGGCACTCGACACCATCATTTAAATGAACGTGAGTTCCACACTGATGCGCCAATCCTTCAGGTGGTGCAATGCCATAAACTTGCAGTTTCTTTTTACCCGCTTCAGACATCCAGTCCGTGGTCCATGCTTCTGATAAATCGACCATGACTTTGACTGGTGTCAAAGCTTCTGCGGTAAATGCCTCAACAATTTGTGCTTTCAACATATCTGTTGCTGGGCAACCGCTATATGTCGGAGTTAGACGAACAATAATTTCTTGTTGATCGTTAATCTCTACACCGCGAATCATGCCTAAATCGACAACCGATAAAACCGGAATTTCAGGATCACTGACCGTTTGTAGAACATCCCAACATTGGTCGATGCAATGACGAATCATTTGCATGGCTCACCTCCTTGTCTTACCAGGTCATTCCCGGATAAGTTCTTTGAATACATTGCATTTCAGCCAATAAATAACCCAAATGCTCGGTATGTAATCCTTGTTTTGCACCACGGCGATAAGCACCGTTCACAGCAACATTTAATTCAAAACGCTTAAGCTCATCTGCAATGGTTTGGTTCCATTGTTCTTTTTCATTTGAAAAATCTGGAATCACACCTTCTGCAACTAGTGCTTGCTCGTCTGCACTCAGTTCAAATAATTCAGCGGTAAAGCGCCATAAATTATTTAATCCGTCTTGTACACGTTGATGCGCTTCATCTGTGCTTAAACTTAAACGTTCCATCCAGCTTGTCGAAAAGCGAATGTGATACTTCACTTCTTTTAAAGATTTGACAGCAAGCGCACTTAATTCAGGAAGTGAGCTTTGCGCTAAGGCCGTAAATAAATGAAGATGGTAATGGTCCATCAACCACTGGCGTACAATCGTTTGTGCAAAATCACCATTGGGTTGTTCGCACAACAATAGGTTTAAAAATTCACGTTCTGTACGGAAATACGCAAGTTGGTCTTCATCACGCTTAGCTTCATCATATTGACCAGCCAAAGTCAGAAAGTTTCTTGCTTGACCCAACAAGTCCAAGCCGATATTTGCTAAGGCAATATCAATTTCTAGCTCAGGTGCATGCCCGCACCATTCAGCCAAACGCTGAGATAAAACCAGTTGGCTGTCGCCAATATGTAATAAGAATTTAGATAAAACTGAATGATTCATTTGCCATTCCCCTTACATGTGCTCAATGCCATCTGGGATATGGTAAAAAGTCGGATGACGATAAACCTTGTCTAAAGAAGGATCGAAAAATTCAGCTTTTTCATCTGGCTGTGATGACTTAATCAGTTCTGAACGAACTACCCAAATGCTAATTCCTTCATTACGGCGCGTATAAACATCACGAGCATGTTGCAGTGCGATTTCATCATCAGGTGCTCTTAAGCTGCCTACATGACGGTGGCTTAAGCCTTGTTTACTACGTACAAATACTTCGTAGAGCGACCAGTTATTTTTATCTTCCATTTTGATTTCCTCAAATTTTTCCATAAATCTTGTTAAGCCACTTTGTTCGCTTCAAGCTGTTGTTTTTTCGCGTAGACCACTGCTGCATCACGAACCCATTTGCCGTTTTCCCATGCTTTACGGCGTGCTTCGATACGCTCGTGATTACATGGTCCACGTCCGGCAATCACTTCATTAAATTCGTGCCAGTCAATCTCGCCAAACTCATAGTGGCCTGTTTCTTCATTGAACTTTAAATCTGGGTCCGGTACTTCCAAGCCAAGTTGCAACACTTGCGGTACGGTGTTATCGACGAACTTTTGTCGTAATTCATCGTTACTAAAGCGTTTGATTTTCCACGCCATGCTTTGCGCGCTGTTTGGAGAATGCTCATCACTTGGGCCAAACATCATCAGTGCTGGCCACCAGAAACGATTCACTGCATCTTGTGCCATCTGTTTTTGTTCTGGTGTACCGTTTGCCAAAGCCATCATGGCTTCAAAACCTTGACGTTGGTGGAAACTTTCTTCTTTACAAATACGTACCATCGCACGTGCATATGGCCCATATGAAGTACGGCAAAGCGCAACTTGGTTCACAATGGCTGCCCCATCGACAAGCCAACCAATTGCAGCGACATCTGCCCAAGTCAAAGTTGGATAGTTAAAGATTGATGAGTATTTCATTTTCCCATCAATCAACTTTTCCATCATGTCATCACGGTCTGCACCTAAAGTTTCTGCCGCGCTATACAGATATAAACCATGACCCGCTTCATCTTGTACTTTCGCCAGTAAAACCGCTTTACGTTTTAAAGTTGGTGCACGAGTAATCCAGTTTCCTTCAGGCAACATACCTACAATTTCAGAATGGCCATGTTGCCCAATTTGACGAATCAATGTTTTGCGATAGGCATCGGGCATTTGATCCTTAGCCTCGATCGTAATTTCATTGGCAATATTTTGTTCAAATTTCTGGTAATTGTTTTCCATTCTTTCATTCCCTGTAGGTATCACCCTTGAATCTATTTTTCGATACACTAAAAACAAAGTCAATCACTTTTTTAGTATCAAATTAAATTCAGCCAATAAACAATGACTAAATATTTGAAATTAATAAACATTAATTAAAAACAAAAAATCTTTTTACGTTTACAAATCAAAATAAAGTTGACTTTTAGACAAATTAATCTGAAATTATGAATCATATTTTTGCAATTTTTATAATTGATGTATCAAATAAAAAAGGAGTTTGGTCATGCTTGAACAAGCACACCTAGAAGGAACCTCAACTGACACAGATTTTCAACAGTCTGAGCATCAACTGCCTCATCTTGCTTCTTATGTCTATGGAACTTGGCATTCGACGAGTGAAGAACTACGCCCTGTTTATCATGCCATTACAGGTGAAGCGATTTATGCCGTAAGTAGTCATGGCATTGATATGAAACGTGTTGTTCAATATGCCAAACAAAATGGTTCAGAACTGGCTAACTGGACATTTCACCAACGTGCAAATGCGTTAAAACAAATTGCCCAACATTTACTTGAGCGTAAAGAAGAGTTCTACAAACTTGCTTATGCGACAGGCGCAACTCGTAAAGATGCATGGATTGATATTGAAGGTGGCATCCAGACGTTATTTGCCTATTCAAGTCTGGTTCGCCGTGAACTCAATGACGAAAAAATTATTACTGAAGACAGCTGGATTCAATTATCTAAAAATGGAACTTTCGGTGCTAAGCACATTTTAAGTCCTAAAGCAGGTGTTGCCGTTCACATTAATGCTTTTAACTTTCCAATTTGGGGAATGCTTGAAAAGATTGCACCAACTTTACTTGCAGGTGTGCCATGTATTGTTAAACCTGCAACCGATGGTGCCCAATTAACTCAAGCGGTTGTAAAAGCGATTGAAGAGGCACATGTATTACCAAAAGGCTCGCTACAACTCATTTGTGGTCAGACTTATGACTTGTTCGACCACTTAGGCCCTCAAGACTGTGTGACCTTTACAGGTTCTGCCTACACAGGTCAAAAACTACGTAACCACCCTCACCTCAATAAATATTCGATTCCATTTAGCATGGAAGCCGACTCGGTAAACAGCGCAATTTTAAGCCCTGAGGCAAATGAAGAAACTGTCGATTTATTTGTGCGTGAAGTCTTCCGTGAAATGACCACCAAAGCAGGCCAAAAATGTACTGCCATTCGTCGTGCACTTGTTCCTGAAAACTTGTTAGCAACTGTGCAAGAAAAGCTAACTGCCAAACTTGCTAAAGTTGTGGTGGGCGACCCTCAAAAAGAAGAAACCACCATGGGTGCTTTGGCGAGCATTAAACAAAAACATGACGTTGCAGAAAAAGTTGCTGAACTCAGCAAAGATGCAAAAATTGTTTTTGGTGGCAATGATAGCTTTAAATTTAATGCAGACCATCCTGAAAAAGGTGCTTTTTTCGCTCCAACTTTATTGGTGTGCGAACAACCTTTACAAGCAACGAATGTTCATACCACGGAAGCTTTCGGTCCGGTATGTACACTCATGCCATATCAAAACATTGAAGAACTAGCTGACCTTGTTTCACGTGGTGAAGGTAGCCTAGTGGCTTCTGTCGTTAAAAATAACGATGAGAATATTGAACAGATTATTCAAAAAATTGCGCCTTGGCATGGCCGTGTGCATGTACTTGATGCAGAATCAGCAAAAGAAAGTACAGGACATGGTTCACCACTTCCACATTTAGTACACGGCGGCCCTGGTCGTGCAGGTGGCGGTGAAGAATTAGGTGGTATTCGTGCAGTTAAACACTATATGCAGCGCACTGCAATTCAGGGTTCTCCAAACAGTCTGACACAAATTACCCACTCATGGACTGCTGGCTCAAAAGTTAATGAAGACCGTGTACATCCATTTAAAAAGTCTTTTGATGAGTTAGTGATTGGTGAACGTTTATTAACGGCGCGTCGTACAGTCACCGAAGCAGATATTGTCAATTTTGCTTGTTTAAGCGGTGACTACTTCTATGCACATACTGACAAAATCGCAGCGGCCGAGTCTTTCTTTGGTGAACGTGTGGCACACGGCTACTTCATTGTGTCTGCCGCAGCAGGTCTATTTGTAGATGCAGCACAAGGCCCTGTAATTGCCAATTACGGTATGGACAACTTACGTTTTGTTGAACCGGTTAAAATTGGTGACTCAATCCAAGTTGAACTCACCTGTAAGCAAAAAACCCCTAAACCACAAAAAGACCCATCTCAACCTGCGCATGGCGTTGTGGTATGGGATATTAAAGTCAAAAACCAACGTGGTGAACTTGTCGCAACCTACGACATTTTAACCTTAGTTGCTCGCGAGGCTTAATGGTTAAAATGAGATGGGGTCACCTCGTCCCCATCTCATTTTTTTAGCACTCAATAGCGTTAACAGCGAGACCACCTTTTGAAGTCTCTTTATATTTCTCAGACATATCTTTGCCTGTTTCCTTCATAGTCTGGATCACTTTATCTAGGGTGACAAAGTGTGCATCGTCATCATGAAGTGCCATTTGGGCTGCGTTAATGGCTTTTACAGCGGCAATTGCATTTCGTTCAATACAAGGCACCTGAACCAAACCACCAATCGGGTCACACGTTAAACCTAAATTATGTTCAAGCCCAATTTCAGCTGCATGCTCCACTTGCTCAGGTGATGCTCCTAAAATTTCGGCTAAACCTGCCGAAGCCATTGCACATGCCGAGCCGACTTCTCCCTGACACCCTACTTCTGCACCAGAAATAGAAGCATTGAGTTTACATAAAATGCCAACGGCTGCCGCACTTAGAAAAAAGCGAACCACTTTATCTTCGGAAAAGTCTTTAGAGAAAGTCACGTAGTAATATAAAACCGCCGGAATAATTCCTGCTGCACCATTTGTAGGTGCCGTCACTACTCGACCGCCAGCAGCATTTTCTTCATTTACCGCTAAGGCAAATAAATTGACCCATTCCATCGCATGAAAGGTCGTCACAATCAGGTTTGAGTTTTTCTTATTTAATAACTTATCGTGAATTTTTTTAGCCCGACGTTTTACATTTAAACCGCCCGGTAATATGCCTTCATTAATTAATCCGTTGTGAATGCAGTGCTGCATTACTTTCCAGATTTCCATAATCTTGCTACGAATTTCAGCTTCACTACGCCAGCTTTTTTCATTTTCAAGCATTAACTCACTTATTGATAAATGATGAGTCTTACATAAGCTTAAAAGTTCAGCCGCACTGTGAAATGGATATGGAACTTTAACGTCGTTGGTTTCAGTTTGGGTGTGTGTTAATTGTCTTTCACTGACAATAAAGCCGCCACCAACCGAATAGTAAGTTTCTGCATACAAAACTTCTTGTGCCCCGTTATACGCTATCAGCTCCATTGCATTGGGGTGATAAGGCAAAGATTCATCTAAAAAAAGCACATCATGCTTATAGTCAAAAACAATACTCTTTTGCCGATGAAGCTGGATTGCCTTATTTTCAAGAACATCTTCAATCAAGCTTGTGCTTACTTGAGTATCAATATGTTCAGGATCAAAGCCCATTAAACCTAACAGAACAGCCTTGTCTGTCGCATGACCGACACCGGTTGCCGACAGCGATCCATATAACTTCACCTGAACTCTAACCGTCGCTTGTAAATCGTTTTGCTTCAATAAATCATCCACAAAACTGTATGCCGCACGCATTGGTCCAACTGTATGGGAGCTAGATGGGCCGATGCCAATTTTAAAAAGATCAAATACACTAATAAACACGTGGTCCTACCTTCGATTCATTATTATTCGTATGTTCGTCATTATTGTGTCCTTTCGGATAGCTCTAAAATTATCATTAAGCCATCTATAAAGCACTGAAAATAAATGTTTCATTGCCTAAAAACAACACAATCAATTGCTAATACAGCCTTTTTAAAAAATTGAATTTTCCATTAATTTAAATGGTAAATGACCCAACCAATATTGAAGAATTGTTCTTTTGAGCAAATAAAATCACAAACCTTGGCCAATTTTTTATAAAAAAAATTTGGTTTTAAAGTTATTTACTTAAAATTTAAACCATTTAAAATTAATTAAAAACAATTATTTACATAATATTTAAATCATCCATTGCTAATAAATAGAATAAAAATTCCCCTATTTACCAATAACCATATATCGTATACGATATATGAAAGAACAATAGTTCTGTCGTTAAGGAAAACGTAATGACAAGTCAGTTTAAAAAACAGTTATCTCTAATGGATCTTACATTCATTGGCTTAGGCGCCATTTTCGGTTCAGGATGGTTATTTTCAGCAAGTCATGTGGCCTCTCAAGCCGGCCCTGCGGGTATATTGTCATGGATTATTGGGGGCTTTGCCGTTTTAATTCTGGGAATTATTTATTGTGAGTTAGGCGCAGCCTTACCCCGAGCAGGCGGTATTATCCGTTATCCCGTATTTTCACATGGCCCATTACAAGGATATTTATTGGGTTCTGTGACCGTCATTGCCTTTTCAAGTTTAATTGCAATTGAAGTCGTCGCTGCTCGTGAATATGCAGCCGCATGGTTCCCTTCTCTTACCGCCGTACATGATGGTGTTCGAACTCCAACTACCATTGGATGGTTGTTTCAGTTTGCGCTTTTATGCGTATTTTTTGCATTGAACTATTACAGCGTAAAAACCTTTGCAATTGCCAACAACCTGATTAGTGCATTGAAATTTGCTGTTCCCGTTTTAGTCATGGTTGCACTTCTATACCATTTTAAACCTGCAAACTTTTCAATGACCGAGTTTGCTCCAATGGGCGCTCATGGCGTACAAGGTGCCGTATCTGCTGGCGGTATTATTTTTGCGTATTTGGGTTTAACGCCGATTATTTCGGTAGCAAGTGAAGTAAAACGTCCTCAATTTACGATTCCTTTTGCACTCATCTTATCTGTTGTTTTGGCAACGGTTATTTATGTAGTGCTTCAAGTTGCTTTCTTAGGTGCAGTACCTACCGATATGTTAGCCAATGGTTGGTCAGGACTTAGTGACAAGTTCCCATTACCTTACCGTGACATTGCCATGTTATTAGGTTTGGGATGGTTAGCACTGTTAGTTGTTTCAGATGCCATTATTTCTCCGTCTGGCTGCGGCAATATCTATATGGCTGCAACTCCACGTGTCATTTATGCATGGTCGAACAGTAATACATTCTTCCGTATTTTTACTCGTGTAGATCCAAAATCAGGCATTCCACGTTATGCATTATGGTTAACGTTTGCACTTTCAGTATTTTGGACCATGCCGTTTCCATCTTGGGATAAATTAATTTCCGTAGTTTCGGCAGCGTTAGTTTTAAGTTATGCCCTAGCTCCTGTCACAGTGGGTGCTTTACGCCGTAATGCTCCTGAGCTTGAGCGTCCATTCTATGTAAAAGGATTTACTGTTCTCGGGCCGCTTGCTTTTGTCATTGCGTCTTTTATTGTGTATTGGTCTGGCTGGAATGTCATTTCATGGTTATTAGGCGCACAAATCGTGTTGTTTGCACTCTACGTCATTTTTAAGCGCTATGTGCCAACCCAAGAAGTCAGCCTTGCCCAACAGTTAAAGTCATCAGCGTGGCTCCTTGTTTACTACATTTTAATGATTCTTGCCTCTTACCTTGGCAGCTTCGGTGACGGTGCAACACACCTATTGGCAGCGCCTTTCGACACCTTATTCGTCATGGTGATTTCTCTTGGTTGCTACTACTGGGGTATCCGCTCAGGTTTACCAAAAGCACTGATTAAAAATGACGATGAAGCTTAGCAATTGCTTGCTTAAACACATATAAGTTAAGGTTTTCTTTTGATCAATAACGTATACAAAATACTATATTTTCAAAAGTAGAACCTTCGCTTTGATAACTCTCCAACGTCAGAAGAACCACTTTTGACGTTCACTCTCAAGTGAGGTTGATAATGTTAAATATTACTGGTCAAAATTTTATTGCAGGTCAACGTTCAAGTGCAGGCAGTAAGTTTGTATTAAGCTACGATGCTGCAACAGATGAAGCATTACCCTATCAGTTTGCTCAAGCAACTCCTGAAGAAATTGATCAGGCAGCTCAAGCAGCTGCATTGGCTTATCCGGCTTTTAGACAAACTACGCCAGAACAACGCGCTGTTTTTCTAGAAACGATTGCCAGTGAAATTGATGCGCTTGATGACCAGTTTATTGCAACAGTCTGTCAAGAAACTGCTTTGCCGGAAGCGCGTATTCGCGGTGAACGTGGGCGGACCACAGGTCAATTACGCCTATTTGCTCAAGTATTACGCCGTGGTGACTATTTAGGTGCCCGTATTGATTTGGCTTTGCCTGAACGTCAACCTCTTCCACGTCCAGATTTACGTCAATATAAAATCGGTGTTGGGCCAGTGGCCGTATTTGGTGCCAGTAACTTCCCTCTTGCCTTTTCTACTGCTGGTGGGGATACCGCTTCAGCACTTGCGGCTGGATGTCCAGTTATTGTGAAGGCTCATAGCGGTCACATGGCAACAGCCGAATCAATTGCAAATGCCATTTGTAGTGCGATTGAGAAATGCGCTTTGCCAAAAGGCATCTTTAGCATGATTTATGGTCAAGGTGTCGGTGAGCCACTGGTAAAACATCCTGCAATTAAAGCTGTTGGATTTACAGGTTCACTTAAAGGTGGTCGTGCTCTCTGCGATTTAGCTGCTGCACGTCCTGAACCCATTCCTGTTTTTGCCGAAATGTCGAGCATTAACCCAATGATTTTATTACCCGAAGCTCTAAAAGTGCATGGTGATAAAATTGCGACCGAACTTAGTGGTTCAGTGGTTTTAGGTTGCGGTCAGTTCTGTACCAATCCAGGTTTAATAATTGGAATTAAATCACCTGAATTTAGCCAATTTATTACGCAGTTCAAGGCTGCAATGGCTCAACAACCGCCACAAACTATGCTTAACAAAGGCACTTTAAGAAGCTACGAGCATGGTCTTAAAGAATTACTCGCACATGACAAAATTGAGCATTTAGCGGGTCAACCCCAACAAGGTCCGCAAGCCTATCCTCAGCTCTTTAAAGCCGATGTATCTCTTTTACTCGAGCATGATGAATTACTTCAAGAAGAAGTGTTCGGCCCAACGACGATTGTGATTGAAGTTGAATCGGCAGAGCAGCTCGCTCTCGCTTTAAATGGTCTACGTGGTCAACTTACAGCATCTTTAATTGCCGAACCGCAAGATTTTGAAAACTTCGCGACCCTTATTCCATTACTTGAAGAAAAAGCAGGACGTTTACTTCTAAATGGTTACCCAACAGGTGTGGAAGTCTGTGATGCCATGGTTCACGGCGGGCCATATCCTGCAACTTCAGATGCACGTGGCACATCGGTAGGAACCTTGGCAATCGAACGTTATTTACGTCCAGTATGCTACCAAAACTATCCAGATCACTTATTGCCACTCGCGCTTCAAAATGCCAATCCGCTTGGTATCGCGCGCTTGGTTAATGGTGAAATGAGTAAAGCTGCTCTTTAATTTTTTAAAGGAGTTTATCCAAGAGATGAATTCCTTTTTTTTAGTTCAAAGCGTCCAGCGTAACCGCACACTATTTAAATAAAAAAGTGCAAAAAATGAATAGCACGATGCTCCATCAAATCAATGCGTAACATATTTTCAAATAAGGATATTGGTATATGACGACAACACTAAAAAAGGTAGTAGCGGCCTCCATGGTTGGCTCCGTAGCAGAATGGTATGAATTTTTCCTTTATGGCACCGCTTCTGCCCTTGTCTTTGGCGAACTTTTCTTTCAACAAACCGGCAATGCTATAGATGGAATTTTGGCAGCATTTGCCCTCTATGCTGTTGGCTTTTTAGCAAGACCTATTGGTGGCCTCGTGTTTGGTCATTACGGCGATAAAATTGGTCGCAAGAAATTATTGCAAATTAGCCTCATTATTGTCGGTATCACTACTTTTTTAATGGGCTGTATTCCAACCTTTCATCAAATTGGCTATTGGGCGCCTACACTTTTGGTCATGCTACGTCTAATTCAAGGCTTTGCTTTTGGTGGTGAATGGGGTGGCGCAGTTATTTTGGTTTCAGAGCACAGTCCAGATGATCGCAGAGGTTATTGGGCAAGCTGGCCACAAACTGGTGTACCGCTCGGGAATTTAGTAGCCACACTGGTTTTATTATTACTTTCAAAAAACCTTTCGCCCGAACAATTTCTAGATTGGGGATGGCGCTGTGCATTCTGGTTCTCAGCAGTCGTAGTACTGATTGGTTTATGGATTCGAAAAAATGTAGACGATGCCGAAGTGTTTAAAGAAGCACAGGCCAAACAACAGCTTCTTGAAAAACAACAACTCGGGATTATTGAGGTTTTAAAATATCATAAGAAATCTGTTATTGCGGGTATTGGTGCCCGATTCGCAGAAAACATTTTGTACTATATGGTGGTTACTTTTTCGATCAGTTATTTAAAGTTAGTCGTCCATAAAGATACTTCGCAGATCTTACTGCTCATGTTTGGCGCTCATCTGATCCATTTCTTTATTATTCCTTTTATGGGACATTTAAGCGATATATTTGGCCGCAAACCTATTTATCTTATTGGGGCTGTACTTACTGCTTTTTGGGGTTTTGTCGGCTTTCCTTTGATGGATACAGGCAATGACTGGCTCATTATGTTAGCAATTGTGCTTGGTTTATTTATTGAGTCCATGACCTACTCGCCTTACTCTGCGTTAATGACTGAGTTATTTCCTACTCATATTCGCTATACGGCGCTTTCATTTTGTTATCAGGTCGCGCCAATTATGGCAGGTTCCCTTGCTCCATTAATTGCCTTAACCTTACTCAAAGAATTTAATAGCTCGGTTCCGATTTCTTTATATTTGGTTGCCGCAAGTCTGATCTCTATTGTCTCGATTTTGCTGGTGAAAGAAACCAAAGGCCGATCTCTAACTTTTAAAGATTAATCTTTAATATACAAATTCAACACTTAATAATCATTTTGGGTTGTTCTATACAACCCATTTTTTTATCTAAATATTTTTGGTAGAGGCGCGATACAAAGTAGGTGACATGCCTGTATGCAACTTAAACTGACGACAAAAAGCACTATGGTCGGTATAACCACAGCGCAAACCAATTTGAGTGATTGGTAAATCTGTCGCCAATAGTTCAGTGGCGACTTGAAGTCGTATTTTGCTAATCATTTGCCGAGGCGTTAAATGGTATATTTTTTTGCAATAACGTTCTAACTGAGCCACAGATACACCAGCAATTGCGGTCAAATGCGCCAAAGTAATGGTTTCGGCGTAATTCTTTTTAATATATTCCTCAACCTGAACCATTTTATAAAAAGCAGGATGTGTATTTTCAGGCACATTTAAATCATTAGAAATACCCGCTATTCCTACTAAGTTTCCATCCGCATCAAATAATGGTTCTTTATAAGTTAAACACCAACCCGACTGATTTTTTGCATATAAATGTAGTTCTAATTGCTCTGTTAACTTTTTACCGCGGCGAATAACTTGCAAGTCTTGCGATGTATATATTTTTCCAAGTGAATGAGGAAAAACTTCAGAAGAGGTTTTTCCCAATATTGCAGTTTTATCTTTGAGACCGCAGCGATTTACTAATGTTTGATTGACAAAGACATAGCGTGCTTCGGTATTTTTGATGAAAAACACCACCGAAGATAAAGCATCAAACAATGGTTCTATACTTTCCAGATTTTTTAAGAAATCTTCCAAAGTGGTAGTTAGTTTCGGAATTTGAACCAAAGTCATGAGCTAGAGCGGACAAAGTTATAACTTGTCTACTCTAGAACATTTCATTTTTGATTTAAAGGAGAAGTGGACATCTCTATGAGGCTTTTTACACGAGTAGGCAGTAATGGTGGTCTAGAGTTAGGCAACTGCCAATCAAATAGGCAGGCTGCTGCTGTTGCACATGTACTTCCCTGACATGCTCCCATTCCACAGCGTGTATGTAATTTTGCATCAATCCAACTATTACGCTCGGCAACTTTATCAAAAGTTACATCTTCACATCGACAAAAAATAGTTTCTGGGCGTGCAAGCGTTTTTAACTCAGCACGTAACTTGAAGCTTTTCTCAAGGAGATATGCAAATAAACGATACCGTTGTCTTTGAGCAAATAATTGACTCGCTTTTTCATTTTGACCTATAGCAGCATAACCTGCGATGCTACCTTCAACCATCGCCAGCTCACTTCCGCCAAAACCTGTACACTCACCTGCTGCCCACACCTGTGGTTGTGATGTATGTTGATAGTCATCGACCGTAATCGCATTGTCCTTAATTTGACAACCCATTAACTGTCCCAATTGAGTATTCGGTACTAAGCCAAACCCGCACGCGAGTCGATCACACTCAATTTCAATGATTCCCTTCGGCGTTTGTAGCCTTACTCGTTCAAGACGTTCCTGACCAATCGCTTCAATCACATAACTGTCAGGTTGATATAAACGATAAGGCAAAGATAACGCCTGTATTATTTTCGCAGGCCAGCGCCAAAGTTTAAGTGCAAATTTACGAACGGAAGATGAAGCCGCCTGTTCGGCAACATAGAGAACTTGAGCCTCTGCTTTTTTCGCTGTGTCCGCACTTGCTAAGAGTAATGGTCCAGAGCCCGCAATCACAATGCGTTCATTTTTGACAGGTGTGCCTGCTTTAATTAAGGCTTGCAAACCACCTGCCCCTGTTACACCAGGTAAAGTCCAACCAGGAAAAGGCAAAAACAGTTCTCTTGCGCCCGTACACAATATAAGCTGGTGATAAGACAAATTTAGGCTGTCGTGAGGTCGCTCAACAAGCAATTGGCCTACAAAAGGCGCGGCGACAATTTTCGCACCAAACATAAATTCAATATTAGAATAAGCCTTGATTTGTTGATATTTTTGCTGCGCCATTTCAGGTACAGGAAAAATCGGTCCAGCGCGCCAGATTTGACCGCCCGCCTGTGGGTTATTATCTAATACTAAAATTCGTCCGCCACTTTCGGCGGCTGCAATAGCAGCTGATAACCCAGCAGGCCCAGCACCGACAACGACCACATCGTATTCTTTTTCCATTACTGTGTTTCCACCTTCATGTCTTGCTGGCACAGCGTCTGGCAAGCAAGCACTCTGAGTCCATTAATATTGACACGACATTCCTGACAAACTCCCATTCCACAAAATGGAGTACGTTTTTCCCCACAGACAGACAAACGGCTATAAGACTTCGCTTGTACTAAAGCAGCAGCAACACTGGTGCCCTCAATCACAGAAACCGATTGGCCGTTAATAAAAAGCTGAATCATCTATGCAGCTCCTATAAAACGATGAGGTAAAAAAGGTTCTGGATCTATATCAAAAGTTAATCCACATATGTGTGAGGCAATCAGTCTTGCTGTACCTGTTGCTGTGGTTACACCTAATCCTTCATGACCTACCGCTAAATAAACCGATTGAAATGCAGGATGTCGTCCAATTACTGGAATACCATCTGGAGTAGCAGCGCGAAAGCCAGTCCATGCCCGAATAACATTAAGATCAGCCAAAGCTGGAAAATAATCGACAGCCTCTTTAAGTACCCGAGTAAAGACTTCTGGCTCTACAGTCGGATCAACTGTATTAAACTGACGAGATGACCCAATAAAAAGCTGGCCTGTCGGTCTAGGCTGAATATTACAAGCCACCGAAATTCCACTTGTCGCTTGAGTGCTGGCTGCATAAGCCAAAGCCACTAACGTATGTTTTACATTTAATTCAGGGTAACGGTCAGTAATAGCCAAATGACCTTTTTTAGGTTCAATCGGTAACTCTGGAAAAAAATCTGTCGCATGAATACCGTTTGCTAAAACAATATGCGCAGCTTCTAGCCATGTTCCATCACTTAGCTGAACCCGATTTTCTTCAATATGAATAACTTTAGCTTGTTGCACCTGAACCTTGTGGGGAATTTTTTTTAACAACCATTCGGCAGCACAGGGTGCATATAAAATTCCATCATCAAAAACTTCTAAACCACCATAAAGACCCTGCTTTAAGTGAGGTTCAAGCTGACGGATTTCCTCTGCGTTTCGAAGTTGGCAACGGACACCTTGTGCAGTGAGACGTTGATATTTTTCCTCAGCAATCTGCATTTCTTCTGCGCTGCTTGCCAGCCATAAAGTTGGCGTTTGGCGATAGGCACAGTCTTCCGAAAGCTCGTGCCCTAATTCATGCCATAGCTGAACTGACCAATGACTAAGTTTTAATTCGGCTTCCAAGTCATCCATAATGACCAAATGTCCCATACCTGCGGCTGTTGCACCACCGATCCGAGCATCTAAAACTTGTACATTTAACCCTTGCCGAGCCAATTCATAAGCACATGCAGCACCTACAATGCCTGCCCCAATGACGATGGCATCGGTTCTCATAGCTGAATACCCCAAGCAAATGGGTCATTTTCATCCATAAATAAAGTTGCTTCGGCACTCATGTAAGCTTCACCACGAATGGTTGGAATCACATATTCCCCTGCTTGTTCATACGAGGCAATAAACTGGCTACCGATAATGCTGGCTTGTTTCCATAACTTTCCTGGCTCAAGTTTGCCATCTGCGGCCAAGCAAGCAATTTTCGCACTCGTTCCGGTTCCACACGGTGAACGGTCATAGGCCTTGCCTGGACAAAGCACGAAATTTTTACTGTCTGCTTCGGCGTCACTTGCAAATAACTCGATATGGTCAATTTCTTGCCCATCTTTACCGGTTATTCCTTGTGCCGTAAGCGCTTGTCTAACCGTCCACGCATATTCAGTCAGTTGATCCAAATTATCACTTGAAACACGTTGACCATGATCATTAATCAAGAAGAACCAGTTACCGCCCCATGCAATATCACCAGTAACTTTTCCATATTTTTCAACATCAACTTCGACTGCTTTTTTATAACGATATGCTGGTACATTGCGCACACTCACTGAATGATCTTCATGCAATGTCGCTTCAACATCCCCGACTGGAGTTTCAATTAAGTGTGTACCAACTTGTATTTTTCCCAAGTGTGCTAACGAAGCCACTAAACCAATCGTGCCATGACCACACATGCCTAGGTAGCCTGTGTTATTAAAGAAAATAACGCCCGCGCTCGCTTTGGGATTCACAGGTTTACACAATAATGCGCCAACCAACACATCATTACCGCGCGGCTCTAACATGGTTGCTCGACGGAAATGGTCATATTGTTCTGATAATATTTTTCGGCGGCTTTCCATATCCCCTGTGCCTAAATCAGGAAAACCTTCAAGCACTAATCGTGTTGGTTCACCACCAGTATGAGAGTCCAAAATTTTTACTGTTTTCATAGAAGTATCCTTACATTTTTTTCTAGGATGACTGATCTCAAAACAGCAAGCTTGATCGTTTTCTTATAAAACGATGACGAAATCAGCATAGTGAAAACATGCTTCTTCAAAAATAAAGACAAAAAAATTAGGCCATTGGCCTAATTGAAATGATAAAGAATGCAGCGCTTATTTTTTCACATTTTTATGGTGAGGTAAGTGCTCATAAAGTGATTGGCAAACACCATTAATATGCTCTTCAATTAACTTAACCGCCAAATCAACATCCTTGGCTTTACAGGCTTTCACAATTTCTTTGTGCTCATCATTTGCACGCGATTTGCCTTCGGAAACATTCATTTGTAATCTTAAATAGCGCTCAATTTTATCGTAAATCGAACGAATTAATCCGAGCATATAAGGTCGCTGTGCTGGTTCATAAAGGCACGCATGTAACTGCCAATTTAATGTGGTCCAGCTTCCAATATCCATGTTATCAATAAAGGCGTTACAAATTTCATCTGCCTTTTTATAAGTTTCTTCTGTCATATTCGGCACGGCGAGCTGAATCAGCTTCGTTTCCAACATCACTCGGACTTCAAAAATCTGTGCCAACTCTTCTTCAGAAATACGAGTCACAATTGCGCCACGATTTTTTATAAACTCAACCAAGCCTTCGGCTTCAAGTTGCTTTAAAGCTTCACGTACGGGAATTTTGCTAACATTAAAAAGTTTGGCAATTTCATCCTGACGAATTGGTTCGCCTTCAGCAATATGCCCTGCAATAATTGCTTCTCTAATATATTTGACAATAACTTCAGATACCGAAGGCATTGCACCAAGATTTGATACATTAAAAGATGGTAGCGTCACGAATATTCTCTTAACCTCAAAATATGACACAAATAAAAGGATGATAATTTTTATTCATCCGCCATAATGAAATCATTGCTTTTCAAGCATTATTTTCGGCACGGCTTACCTTTATTTCAATGCTGCTAAAACTCATTTTCTCTATTTATTGGAGCTAATAATTTTTAACTGCATTAATAGCTAAAGTATACTTTATACCATTTAAATCACAAAACTATTATTAGACTATGCTGAAATCGTCATTATTTTAGTGTATTTAACCAAGCAAATCGTCATAAATACCAGCATACTACCCTGTTCTCTTGACGGGTAACTGTCAAAAAATTCTTATCCATTGCACTGAGTTATTGCCTGCAAGATAAAATTTTTATCTTGTAAAAATCATGCTGCATAAAACTTTTAAAGTTTGAGTCACTTCATATGAGTACGCCAACAGAAGCAAAATTTTCGCTGAATTATTATACGGGTTTCTTATCTGTACTATTTGCTGCTTTTCTATGGGGTACAGCAGGTACAGCGGCATCTTTTGCAAAAGGCATTAGTCCACTTGTAATTGCTACCATTTCTGTGGGCTTCGGTGGATTAATTCATACATTTTTAAGCTTAAAAGCTATTAAAAAGAATTATCAAAAACTATTTAACTATAAGTCTCAAATCTTTATTGCCGTTGTCGTTTCAATTCTTTGTCCATTTGCATTTTATTCATCTGTCTCTTTAGCTGGTGTATCGATTGGCACCGTGATTTCGATTGGCTGTGCACCTTTGTTTTCAGTGCTTTTAGAATGGATTTTAGATAAGCGAAAACTTTCTTTAAAATGGCTCATCAGTTTTATTCTCGGTTTTTTAGGAATTATTTTACTCTCTTATTCTGGTGATCATGCGCAGCACCAAATCGTACAATCTGATCGTATTTTAGGGGTATTTTTTGGTTTACTCTCTAGCCTGAGCTATGCAACATATTCTTGGATAATGAGAAACCTAATTCGCCAAGATGTCGACTCAAGAGCTGCCATGGGAGTGATTTTTGGTATCTCTGCAGTGCTGTTACTACCTACATTATTCATTACTGCACAAAACCTTTTTGATTACCCAACAAATCTCTGGGTTGCAATTTATATTCCGATTGTTCCTATGTTTTTGGGCTATTTATTTTTTAGTTTTGGCCTTAAACGAATTCCAGCCAGTCAAGCTATGACATTAGCTTTGGTTGAGATTCCAGTTGCAGCATTATTAGCAGTTGTTGTAGTAGGCGAAAGTTTAACAATGCATAGTTACTTGGGTTTAATTCTAATTTTTCTCTGCGTTATTGTTCTCACTAAAAAATAAATAATAGAAGTAAAAAAGAGGCTCAATCATTAGCCTCTTTTTTATACATATTTTCTTAGATTTCAGCTGACCAGTTACGATACCAAGTACGGAATAGTTCATACTGAGTTTCAACGTATTTACGTTGTGATTCACTCAATGCATCCGTTTCGTTAAAATGTAAGGTATATTCTTTATCACCGTTAAGTACCATTAAATATTTATAGTACAGAACAAGATCCGTTCCTTCGTCAAAAGAAG